>OZ244134.1:0-3111834 GCA_965216055.1 Salinisphaeraceae bacterium | reverse complement strand
GCGCAGCGAACTGGTGGTCGACCCGGCCGAGGAAAAACTGGCCAGCGAATTCGCCGATGTGATCCGCTCCTATATTCCCATGCATGCGGTGGTGCGCATCGACGAGGTGCGCAAGCGCGGCGCGGCCAAGGTGACGGACGCCGGCGGGAGTGACGGCAAGGTCATGCCGTTTCCGGTCTACACCGGCCGGAACTGACCGAGGCAATGACGCACGAGCAAGCCCCCGGACCGGCGTGATGCGATTCGCGTTTCTGGGTAGCGGTAGCCGGGGCAACGCACTGGTGGTGGAATCCGGCGGCACCCGCGTCCTGGTTGACTGCGGGTTTTCCGCGGCCGACATGCAGCGACGCCTGGCCCGGCTGTCGCTGGATCCGGCCTCGCTGGATGCGATTCTGATCACGCACGAACATGGCGATCATGTGCGCGGCCTGGCCCGGTTCGCGGGCCGGCATGGCCTGCCGGTGTGGATGACCCCGGGTACCCGCCAGGCCTGTGCGCCGGTCCCGGATCTGTCCGTCCGCTGTTTTTCCCCGCACGACGCCTTTGCCATCAATGATCTGTGGATCGCGCCGTTTCCCGTGCCCCACGATGCCCGCGAGCCCTGTCAGTTCATCCTGTCGGATGGCCATCGGCGACTGGGCGTACTCTCCGACATCGGCCGGCCGACGCCGCATGTGCGGGCCATGATCGACGACTGTGACGCATTGCTGCTCGAATGCAATCACGATCCGGCCATGCTGGCGGCCGGCCCCTATCCGGCCTCGGTGCGGGCGCGGGTATCCGGGGACCTGGGGCACCTGAGCAACGGCCAGGCAGCCGCGCTGCTCGGCATGATCGGCTGCGACCGGCTTCAGCATGTGGTTGCCACGCACATCAGCAGCAATAACAACACCGCGGACCACGCCCGTCAGGCCCTGGCCGAGGCGCTGGGCTGCACCCGGGACTGGGTCGCCGCCGCGGATCAGCAAGAGGGATTGTCTTGGCGCAGCATCGTCGCACTCTGATTCTGGCCGGTCGGGCCGCCTTCTCCGCCTTTCGGATCGGGGCGCAGCAGCGCCGCCTTCAGGCGGCCGGGATGAACGTTAGCGGGTTGGCAGCACGCCATCTCTACGTGGCTGCCGTCGAGGACAGCTGGACCGACGACGACACCGTGCGTCTGATGACGCTGCTGGATGCCGGCCACCCGGATTGGGCCGATGCATCCGCGCCCGGCCCGGTCGTCGTCCCGCGGCTGGGGACGGTCTCGCCCTGGTCGAGCAAGGCGGAGGATATCGCCCGGAACTGCGGTCTTCGGCATCTGCATCGGCTGGAGTGCGGGGTTGCCTGGCAGATCGACGCGGCTTCCGGCGGCATGGTCTCCGGTGGCGCCGGATGCGAGTTGCACGACCCGATGACCGAGAGCGTGCTGGCCGATGCGACGGCGTTGCCGTCGCTGTTCGAGACACCGGCGGCCGGCAGCCTGCGGCGGGTCGAGCTGGGCGACGATCCCCTGACGGCGCTGACGGCTGCCAACACGGACTGGGGCCTGGCCCTGTCGCCGGACGAGATCGACTACCTGGCTCGCGAGTACGCGCGACTGGATCGCTCGCCCACCGATGCCGAACTGGTCATGTTTGCGCAGATCAATTCCGAGCACTGCCGCCACAAGATATTCAACGCTGAGTGGACCATCGATGGCCAGGCCATGCCGGCGAGCCTGTTCCGGATGATCCAGGCCAGCCACGCCGCGAGTCCGGCCGGGGTGTTGTCGGCCTACAAGGACAACGCGGCGGTGGTGGCCGGGGCGACGGCGCTGCGCTTCTTCGCCGGCGCGGATCGTAGCTATCGCGGCGAAACCGAACCGGTCCACCTGGTCATGAAGGTGGAAACCCACAATCATCCCACCGCCATCGCGCCCGATCCGGGTGCGGCCACCGGCTGCGGCGGCGAGATCCGGGACGAGGCGGCCACCGGCCGCGGCGCCCGCACCAAGGCCGGCCTGTGCGGTTTCTCGGTGTCGAACCTGCGCCTGCCGGGATACGAGCAGCCCTGGGAGATTGACCACGGTCGCCCGCAGCGGGTGGCCAGCGCACGCCAGATCATGCTGGAGGCCCCGATCGGCGCCGCCCGCTACAACAACGAGTTCGGACGCCCGAATCTGACCGGCTATTTCCGCACCTTCGAACAGCACGGGCCGGATGGCCTGCGCGGCTATCACAAGCCGATCATGATCGCCGGCGGCATGGGCAATATTCGCGGCGGCCATGTCGAGAAGCAGCCGGTGTCGGTGCACGCACGGCTGATCGTGCTGGGCGGGCCCGCCATGCGTATCGGCCTGGGCGGTGGCGCCGCGTCATCCATGGCCAGCGGCCGATCGTCCGAGGCGCTGGACTTCGCCTCCGTCCAGCGGGCCAATCCGGAGATGGAGCGGCGCTGTCAGGAAGTCATCGATGGCTGCTGGGCGATGGGCGATAGCAATCCGATTGCCTCCATCCACGATGTCGGCGCCGGTGGTCTGTCGAATGCGCTGCCCGAGATCATCGATGCCGACGGCCGGGGGGCCAATGTCCGGTTACGCGACATCCACAGCGCGGATGCCAGCCTGTCGCCGATGGAAATCTGGTGCAACGAGGCACAGGAGCGCTACGTCCTGGCAGTCGCGGCCGACAACCTGCCGGTATTCGAGGCCCTGTGCCGGCGCGAGCGCTGCCCGATGGCGGTGGTGGGCGAGGCGATCGCCGAGCCCCATCTGCAGGTCAGCGACAACGCGGCCGATGCCCCGGTGGACATGCCCATGCCCGTGCTGCTGGGCAAGACGCCGAAAATGCATCGCGAAGGGCGCCGCCCGGCGCCGGTTGACGGCCGGCCGTTGCCCGAGGGTATCGATCTGCAGGACGCGGCCTACCGGGTCCTGCGTCTGCCGACGGTGGCAGACAAGTCCTTCCTGATCACAATCGGCGATCGCAGCATCGGCGGGCAGGTGGCGCGGGAACAGATGGTCGGCCCCTGGCAGGTACCGGTGGCCGATTGTGCGGTGACCACCGCCGGCTTTACCGGCACCAGCGGCGAGGCCATGGCCATGGGCGAGCGCACGCCGCTGGCGGTGCTCGACGCGCCGGCCTCGGGCCGCATGGCGGTGGCCGAGGCCCTGACCAATCTGGCGGCCGCGCGCATCGAGCGTCTGGCCGACGTGCGCCTGTCCGCCAACTGGATGGCCGCCTGCGGCGACGCCGAGGAAGACGCCCGCCTGTTCGATACAGTGCGTGCGGTTGGCGAGCAACTCTGCCCCGCGCTGGGCATCGCCATTCCGGTGGGCAAGGACTCCCTGTCCATGCGCACCATCTGGGAACAGGACGGTCAGTCCCGCGACATGCGGGCGCCGGTATCGCTGATCGTGTCGGCGTTTTCCCCGGTGGTGGATGCCGGCGCCACCCTGACTCCGCAACTGCGGCCGTTGCCCGGCAGCCGGCTGATCCTGCTGGCGCCCAACGGCGGAAAAGCCCGTTTGGGGGGGTCTGCCCTGGCCCAGGTCTTCGGTGTCGAGGCGGGGCCGCCGCCGGATGTGGATGCTCCGGCCACCCTGCAGGCCCTGTTCGACATGGTGCAGTCGCTCAACGCGTCAGGACGGATTCTGGCCTATCACGATCGCAGTGACGGCGGCCTGTGGGCCACGCTCTGCGAAATGGCGTTTGCCGGCCGTACCGGCCTGGACGTGGACCTGGCCGGGCTGGCGGATGGGCCGCTGGCGGCGCTGTTCAACGAAGAGCCGGGCGCGGTTGTCCAGGTGTCGGCGGCCGATGCCGAGCCGATTCTCCGGCAATGCCGCGAGGCCGGTCTCGCGGCGACAGCACTGGGCACGGTGTCCGCGGACCGGCGTATTCGCCTCCATCGGGATGGAGACCGCCTGCTGGATGAGGACCGCATCGACCTGCATCGCGCCTGGTCGGAAACCAGCTACCGCCTCAAGGCGCTGCGTGACGATCCCGACTGCGCCCGCGAGGAATACGATGCCCTGCTGGATGCCGATGACCCGGGATTGCCCGCGGCGCCGGGTTTCGACCCGACCGAGGATCCGGCAGCGCCGTATCTGAATCTGACCCGGCCGCGCGTTGCCATCCTGCGGGAGCAGGGCGTGAATGGTCATCTGGAAATGGCCTGGGCGTTCCATGCGGCCGGTTTCGAGGCGGTCGACGTGCACATGAGCGAACTGCTGGCCGGCAGTGCGTCGCTGCGAGACTTTCAGGGGTTGGCGGCCTGCGGCGGGTTTTCCTACGGGGACGTGCTCGGCGCGGGGCGGGGCTGGGCCGGCACCATTCTGAACAACCCGGCCCTGCGCGATGCATTCGCGGCCTTCTTTGCCGACGAGCGGCACTTCGCGCTCGGCGTCTGCAACGGCTGCCAGATGCTGTCCCACCTGACCGACCTGATTCCCGGCACCGATGACTGGCCGCAGTTCCTGGAGAATCGGTCGGCGCAGTTCGAAGCCCGCACGGTGGCGGTGGAAGTGCTGCCCTCACGATCGGTGTTGCTGGATGGCATGGCCGGTGCCCACGTGCCCATCGCGGTGGCACACGGGGAAGGCCGGGTGGCTTATGCCGACGACGCGGCCTCGCAGCGGCTGATGGCCGCGGGGCAGGTAGGTCTGCGTTACGTCGATAACGCCGGCCAGCCGGCAGCGCGCTATCCGGCCAATCCCAACGGTTCGCCCGGCGGGGCCACCGGTTTCTGCAACGCGGATGGCCGGGTGCTGATTCTGATGCCGCACCCGGAACGCGTGACGCGGGCGGTGACGCAGGCCTGGCGGCCGGCGGCATGGTCGGGCGAGCGTGCCCCCTGGGCCAGACTGTTTGCCAATGCCCGCCGCTTCAGCGGATAGCCGAAGCGGAGGCGCTGACGCCTGCGTCAGATGGCCCGGTCACCCGCCCGCGCCTTGAGCAGATTCACGGTATCCAGAAGGATGCGGGCGGCTTCCTGCTGATAGGCGTCGGGCTCTTCGTCTTCCTCACTCTCGCCGGTGGGGTTTTCCGGGGTGGCAACGTCGTCCTCGCTGTCCTGGAACGCCTGGTAATCCTCGAACGGTTCTTCGCCGTTGGCGCGCCGCTTGGCGTTGACCAGTTCCAGACTCTGCTCGCGGAATTCGGCCTGCTGTTGGCGCCGCTCCTCGAGCTGTAGCGACAGGGAGTCGCGCTGACTGCGCTCGCGCAGCAGGTCGATGCGCTTGACCTGGTACTGGAAGTCGGTGTCGTTGGCAACCCGTTTCTCATGCCTTTCACGCAGTTCGGGCAGTATCCGCCTGAGCGTGTCCAGTTGCGGGTGCGCCACAGCGTCGATCTTGTCCCAGGGCAGGGCGTTGGGCAGGGCGGATTCCCCGATTTCATCGGCGTCGAATGGTGACGGGAAGCTGATGTCCGGGTCCACGCCACGCACCTGGGTGCTGGCGCCGGTCACGCGATAGAACTTCGCCTGGGTGAGCTTGACCCGCCCCTTGGACAGGGGCATCAGCGCCTGCACCGTGCCCTTGCCGAAGGTACGCTGGCCGAGAATGATGCCGCGGCCGTAGTCCTGGATGGCGCCGGCGAAGATTTCCGACGCGGACGCGCTCAGACGGTTGACCATCACCGCCAGCGGCCCCGGGTAGACCGGATCGCCGTTGGCGCCCAGTACCTGGGTGTTGCCGCTGGCATCCCGGATCTGCACCGAGGGTGACGAGGGCATGAACAGTCCCACCAGCTTGGTGACCTCCCGCAGCGCGCCGCCGCCGTTGCCGCGCAGATCCAGCACCACGCCGTCGACATCGGTTTTGCGCAATTCCTTCAGCAGCGCCTCGACATCGTCGGCGGTGCCCTTGTAGAACGAGGGCAGCGTAATCAGTCCGATCTGCCGGGTTTCGCCATTGTCCTGCAGCGGCACGATACGGCTTTTCGCGGCCTGATCCTTCAGCTCGATCTCGTCGCGCACCAGGGAAATGGTGCGGGTCTGGGAGTTGTCCTTGGGCAGTATCTGCAGCCGGACGATGCTGCCCTTCTCGCCGCGGATCAGCTGAACCGTGCGATCCAGGCGCATGCCGACGACGTCCACCAGCTCGCCCTCCTTGCCCTGGCCGACGGCGATGATCCGGTCGGTGGGGCTGAGCTTGCCGCTCTTCGCCGCGGGACCGCCGGGAATCAGCCGTACCAGCTCGGTATAGCCGTTGCGGTCGCGCAGCTGGGCGCCGATGCCCTGCAGCGACAGATTCATGCCGATGTCGAACTCTTCCGAGCGGCTGGGGGAGAAGTAATCGGTGTGCGGGTCGTAGCGGTGGGTGTAGGCACCCATGTAGGCGGAAATCACGTCGATCGGCTCGGCCGCCAGCAGCTGTTCACGCTCGCTTTCATAGCGGCGGGTCATGCGGTCCTGGATCTCCGCCGGTTTGACGTCGTTGAGGTGCAGGTTGATCACCTGATTTTCGAGATTATGGCGCCACAACTTGCGGCGAGCCTCGTTATCCGCCGGCCAGGGGGCGTCATCGCGTTCGAGCTTCACGCTTTCCGCGTCCGTCAGATCGAGGTTCTCCACGCCCTTGTCGATCAGGGCCAGCATCCATTCGTTCACCTCCAGCCGGCGCTGCTGGTAAGTGTTGAAGATGTCAAAGGCGGCGCCGAGTTTCCCGTCGCGCAGATCATCATCCAGTTGGTCGCCGAATTCCCGCTTGAAGCGCTCGATGTCGCTGGCCAGGAACACGCTGTGGGTGCCGTCGAGGTCCTCGATGTAGTCGATGAGCATCTTGCGCGAGAAATCGTCGTCCAGCGCCACCGGGTTGTAGTGCTCGTCCTGCAGCCGCTGGACTACCTGCTTGTCGATCTGCACCTGGGCATCGCCGGGCTGCAGCGGCTGGAACTCGCCGGTGGTGTCCGCCTTCGGGGCGACGCTGCCGGCCTGACAGGCCTGCAACAGCAGTATTGCGGACGCGAACGGAACGACGAATCTGGACATGTCACACCTTTGATTGGAAACACCCGGACGCTTACGCGCGCGACGCCAAAAGCTACGCGTCCGAGGAAAATCGCTGCCTGTTACGACAACCGATTGTGCCTTTTTTTCCCGGTGTGGAGTAAATCGGCGGGTTCCGACGCCGATCCGGCCCGGCTGGGGCGGGGTTGCCGTGGCGAAATCGGGCCGACGCGGATGCTAGCTCGCCGGGTCCGGGTTCTCGCGTGCGCCGGCAAGCATCTCGGTGGTGATGATGCTGAGCGCCTCTCGCCAGGCGAATTCGGTGGCCCGGTCGAAGTCCGACCCCATGTGGTTCGCCAGGCCCCATAACAGCGCCTCGCAGACAACGGGGTAATACTTGGTGCGGGCGCCGTAGTCTCGGTGCCGGCGGCCCAGTTCCCGCAGCGATGGTCGTATTTGCTCCAGCTGGGACAGGCGGGAGACGGCGATATTGAGCGTGATCAGGAGTTTTCGCTTCTGCCGGCCGAGGTCCGCGGGGAAAAGCTCTCGCAGGGCGGGGGCCTGCTCGAACAGGTGGTCGTAAAAATCGCGGATAACCTGTTCCCGAGCCGGGGCGGCACGATGCCAGCTATCGCGAATGAGTTCGTGCTGCGCGGGGGTCATGCAGGGCAGGGTGCGATCATCATCCTCCGGTATCGGCCTGCCCGGTCAGGTCTGAAGGCGGTTCCCAGCGGTATCGGGCCAGATCGATCCGTCCGCCGATCATGGCAATGCCTTCTTCCGTGAGCCGGCGACGCTGGGCCAGGCCGGCGGTGGAATCGGCAGGCAGCGATACGCGGCCCTGGGCATTGACGATCCGGTGCCAGGGCACATCCGCCGGGCAGTTATGCAGGGCATAACCCACCAGACGGGCCTGCCGTGGCAGGCCCGCCAGCGCCGCGATCTGGCCGTAGGTGGCGACGCAGCCGGCCGGCACCCGGCGGACGACCGCGAGCAGCCGCTGTCGGGTATCGCCGCCCGTCACCGCCGGGTTACTGAGCGGGGTCGCTCACGCCGCCGCCGTAGCGGCGTTCCATCTTCTCGATCAGTGCATCCAGGCCGCCGGCCCGGATCTGTGCGTTGAACTGACCGCGGTAGTTTGTCACGAACGACAGATTGCCGATGCTGCCGTCATAGATTTTCCACTGGCAGTCGACCAGGTGCATGTCCATGTCCACCGGAATGCGGTCGCCTTCCTCGGTGATGACCACCGCCCGGAAGGTGATATCGGTGGCGTCGTCGGGCGCATCCAGCGGCTGGAATTCGATCTTCTCGTCGTCGAATCCGTACAGAGCATTTCCGTAGGTCTGGATAATCATCTGCTTGAAGGCCTTGGCGAAGCGGTCGATCTGCTCCTCCGAGGCGTCGTCCGCATGCTTGCCCAGCACCAGTTCCGACATGCGCTCGAGATCAACGAGGGGCACCAGCTCGCGCTCGATCATGGCGTACAGCGCCTCCGGGTTCTTCTTGAATTCTTCGCGACGCTCGGTGAGCTGGGACAGCACCGTATTCACCGTCTTTTCGCCGAGCTCGGCGGGCGGGGTCGGCTCGCAGACTTCGTCCCGGGCCATCAGCGGCGTGCTGACCAGCGTCAGGGCGGATACCAGCGCCGCCAGTGGACGGATGAAGGTTCGCATTTGATTTCTCCTTGCCCGAATTAGGTGGATGCAGCTTATTGTCGGGACACTGAACCGTACCTGAATGTCATGGCGCGGCCCGGGTCGAGACCTGATTTAGCCCATCGCGGGCGCGGGCGCAAGCCGGGGCTCATGCGCCGTGGGCAGCGGCAGCCCGAGCCGTCGGCAGATCGCGGGCGCCAGATCCGCGGCAACCCGATCCAGGCTGATGGGATCGGTCAGATCGGCGATCCGGGTCATGGCCAGTCCCTGGTATCCGCAGGGGTTGATGCGCCCGAATGGCGCCAGGTCCAGGTCCACGTTCAACGCCAGGCCGTGATAGCAGCGGCCACGGCGCACCCGCAACCCCAGCGAGGCGATCTTGGCGTCGCCGGCGGCCGGCACGTAGACACCGGGCGCATCCCGCCGGGCCCGGGCCGTGATGCCGTAACCAGCCAGCGTGTCGATCACCGCCAGTTCGAGTCCCTCGACCAGCGATCGGATGCCCATGCCCAGCCGGCGGACATCCGCCAGGATATAGCCCATCAGCTGGCCGGGGCCGTGATAGGTGATCTGGCCACCGCGGTCGCTGGGCACGATCGGGATGTTGCCGGGCGCCAGCACATGCTCCGGCTGACCGTTGGTGCCCTGGGTGAACACCGGTTCATGGGCCAGGAACCACAACTCATCCGGGGTATCCGGGCCGGCCGCGTCGGTGAATGCCTGCATGTCGCGCCACACGGGCTCGTAGGCCAGCGGGGCGTCCAGCATGGTGCGGACGTACGGCGCCGGCGGTGACGATGAACTGGCTGGCATCGGGGGCGAGGTCATGACCCAAGTTTAACGCAGAGCTACTGCATGGCACTCGCACACCGCGTCCGACGCCGGCGGCTTTCTACAACGCCATCAGCACCGCTGCGCAGGCGGTGAGATCCTCGTAGATCGCGTCCAGCTGGGCCCGGTCGCGGGCGATCACGTCGACGGTAATTGCCACATAGTTACCCTTGCGGCTGGGATTGCAGGTCAGATCGTCCTGGCTGAGCTCCGGCACATGCGGCTTTAGCAGATCGAATACCTGCTGCTCGAAGTGGCCATCGTGCGCACCGAAGACCTTGATCGGAAACCGGCAGGGGAATTCGAGCAGGGAATCATCAGTCATGGGTATCAGCCTGCAGCAGCGCCCGCAGCCTTGTCCACAGCGCTCCGGGCCGGCCGCTACCGACCGGTTCGCTGTCCAGCCGGGTCACCGGGAAAATTTCCCGAGTGGAGCTGGTCAGCCAGATTTCATCCGCCGCGCGCAATTCGCCGATCCCGATCCGCCGTTGCGCGACCGGAATGTCATTGGCTGCCGCCAGGGACAGGACGCGGGCGCGGGTGATGCCCGGCAGAATGGCGGCCTCGAGCGGTGGCGTGGCAAGCGTGCCCTCGCTCACCACGAACACGTTGCTGGAGGCGCCTTCGGTAAGCCGGCCATCGCGCACCAGAATGGCTTCGTTGGCGTCGTTGGCCTGGGCCTCGCCGGCCAGCAGTACATTGGCAAGCAGAGCGGTGGACTTGATATCGCAGCGGGCCCAGCGGGTATCGTCACGTACTATGGCGGCGATGCCCTCTTCGAGCAGGGACGCGGCAACCGGCGGCCGTGACTGGCAGAACCCCACGACCGAGGCCGGTCCGGTGGCGCTGGCGGGCCGGTGGTCCCGCCGTGGCGGCGCACCTCGGGTGACCTGGAGATAGACCGCCATGTCGCCGCCGCCGTTGCGCGCGATCAGGTCGTTGACCAGGGGCGTCCAGCCGTCCGGCGCCAGCGGATCGGCCAGCCCGATGCCGCGCAGGCTCTGGCCAAGCCGCTGGACGTGATCGGCCAGCGCATAGGCACGTCCGGAATAGACTGGGATAACCTCGTATACCGCATCCCCGAACAGGAAGCCCCGGTCCAGGACCGGGACCCGCGCCTCGGTGAGCGGCAGGAAGCGGCCGTTGAGATACGCCGTATCCATGGTCAGCGGGTTACTCGAACAGCAGCCAGAACTCGTCGATCAGGCTCTGGAAGAAGCCGCCGGCGCCGACGTCGGTGCCGGCATACAGCGGACGCTTGTGCAGCGGTTCGCCGTTGAAGGTGATGTTGAGCGTGCCCAGTTCCCGGCCCTTTTCCACCGGCGCCACCAGATTGCGGGTGACCTCGGCGGTGGTGGCCAGCTGGTCGCGTCCGCCGCGTGGCGCGGTGACGTAGACGGGCCCGCCGGCATTGACCGGCAGCAGGTCGCGGTCTCCCTTCCATACCCGGATTTCGGTAATCGGCTTGTCGGCGTCGAACAGCTTGTAGGTTTCGTAGAAGCGGAAGCCGTAGTTCAGCAGGGCCGAACTGGCCGATTTGCGGGCGTTGTTGCTGCTGGCGCCGGTGACCACCGATATCAGCCGCATGCCCTCGCGCTCGGCCGACGCGGCTAGGCAGTAACCGGCGGATTCGGTATGCCCGGTCTTGACCCCGTCCACCGAGGCGTCGGTCCACAGCAGCGAGTTGCGGTTGTACTGCTTGATGTCGTTCCAGGTGAACTCCTTCTGCTGGTAGAAGCGCTCGTACAGGTCCGGAAAGTCGCGAATCATGGCGCCGGCCAGCGTGGCGATGTCCCGGGCGCTCATGTAGTGATTCTCGGCCGGCCAGCCGGTCACGTTCACGAAGTGGCTGTTCGTCAGTCCCAGATCGCTGGCGTACTGGTTCATGTAACCGGCAAAGCTTTCCTCGGAGCCGGCCACATGCTCGGCCAGGGCGAGGGTGGCGTCGTTGCCGGAAATGATGATCATGCCCCGCAGCAGGTCGATCACCGGAATCTGCTTGCCGACTTCGATGAACATCTTGGAGCCGCCCATGCGCCAAGCCTTTTCACTGACCGTGACCTGGTCATCCAGCGCTAGATTGCCGCTCTTGATTTCGTCGAAGAGGATATAGGTCGTCATCAGCTTGGTGATGCTGGCCGGTTCCACCGGCTGGTCCGGATTCGCGCTTGCTAGCAACTGACCGCTGTCATGATCGATCAGCACATAGGCCTTGGCCGGCACACTCGGTGGTTCCGGCAGCGACAGGGCCTGGGCAGGTGTCCCCAGCAACCCGAGCAGCAGGGTGAGAGCAATGGTCAGGGTGCGGCGGCGATGAATCATGACGGGATTGGTCTCTCTGGTTTGCGACGTTGTATGAATCCTGTGGCGCGAGGCTAGTCGCGCAGCGTGTTGGACTGGATGCCCTGCTCGGCCAGACGCTGGCGGGCGTCGGCCAGGCCCTCGGCGTCAGGATAGGGGCCGATCCGGACGCGGTAGAGGGGCGGATCGCTGGCGGTCGGGGACACGAAGACCCGGTCCAGGCCCATCTCCTCCAGGCGCTTGGCCAGACCGCGGGCGTTACGGGCGTTGGAGAAGGCGCCGGTCTGTAGGTACAGCGCCGGGTTGGCCGGGTTGTCCGAGCGTGCGGTGCCGGTGGCGATGGTTTCCACCCTGACCTTGGCCGTGCCGTTGTCGAGAAAGCCCAGCTGAGCGGCGGCGGCATACGACAGGTCGATGATGCGGTCGCCATGGAATGGTCCCCGATCGTTGATGCGAACGATGATTTCCCTGCCATTCTCCAGGTTCTTGACCCGGGCGTAGCTGGGCAGTGGCAGTTCCTTGTGCGCGGCGGTCAGCTCGTACATGTCGTAGGGCTCGCCGCTGGAGGTACTCCGGCCATGGAACTTGCGGCCGTACCAGGAGGCGGTGCCGGTCTCGCGGTAACCCCTGGCCGAGGTCAGGACTTGGTAACGCTGGCCCATGACGTCGTAGCTGTCGGGATTGCCGAGGCGGCTGAGCGGTTCGCCCCTGGGTTCGGGTTGCGGGACCTTGGTGACATCCACCGGTGGTTCCTTTACCGGCGGGCCGTCCGTGGTGATCGGGGCCTCGCCGGAGACGCTGTCTGGTGTGCCATCGCCGGTAGGCGTGCTGGCGCACCCGGCCAGCCACAGGGCGCCAACAATCAACAAGAGAAAACGCATCGCGGTCATGCCGAAGGTGCCTGTCGGGAACAGGCGGCAGAGATGGCGTCGGCCAACTGGGAAACGGCCATCGCGTAAAGCCGGCTGTGATTGTAGGTGGTGATCACGAAGAAATTGTGCAGCCCCACCCAGAATTCGGGACCATGGTTGCCGGCCAGCTCCACCAGGCCGACCGCGGTGTCGTCGGCCGGCGGATCCACGGCAACACGCAGACCGGCGGCGGTCAGATCCCGGTATTCGTATCGGGTCTTGCGCTTGCTACGGGTCAGGCCGGACAGGTCGCCGCCCTCGGTGCGGCCCGGCAGGGCGACGCGCCCGTCCCGCTGCCAGCCGTGCTCGGCCAGATAGTTGGCCACGCTGGCGATGATATCGGCGGGACTGTTCCAGAGATCGCGTCGCCCGTCACCGTCGCCGTCGACCGCATAGTGACGGTAGCTGCTGGGGATGAACTGGGGCATGCCCATGGCGCCGGCATAGGAGCCCAGCGCGGTGTCGATGTCGATGTCCTCCTCGCGGGCTAGCACCAGGAATTCGCCGAGCTCGCGGCGGAAGAAGTCGGCCCGGGGCGGGTAGTCGAAACCCAGCGTGGCCAGCGCATCCAGCACCCGATCGCGACCGATGAAGCCGCCGTAGCGGGTTTCCACCCCGATGATTGCGGCGATCACCGGGCCCGGTACGCCGTATTCCCGCTCCACCCGCGACACGATATCGGCGTGTTCGCGCAGAAACGCGGCCCCGGCGTCGATGCGCGGCTGGTCGAGGAATATCTGTCGGTACTCGTGCCAGCGCAGGACCCGCTCCGCGGGTTTGCGCATGGTCTCGATGATGTGCGGGCGGGATTCGGCCTCGGCCAGTCGGGCCCGTACCCAGGCCGGGTCCAGCCCGTGCTCGCGTTCCAGTTCGCTCACCAGTGCTCCGGCGCGCGGGTGGTTGCGGTAGTCGGCCCATGCCGGCGAGATCGCGGCGGTCAGGATGAGGACGGCCAGCAGGCCGGGCACGCGCAACGCCAGAGTCATGAACTGAGCAGTTTCCGATGGGTGTTGATGGACATGAGTATGCCGAATCCCATCAGCAACACCACCATCGAGGTGCCGCCGAAACTCAGCAGTGGCAGGGGCACCCCTACCACTGGCAGCAAGCCGATCACCATGCCCATGTTGACGAATACATAGATGAAGAATGTCAGGCTGATACTGCCCGCCATCAGGCGCTGGAACGTATCCTGGCTGCGTACCGCAATGCGCAGGCCCCGTGCCACCAGAAAGCCATACAGCGCCAGCAGCGCAATCACGCCGAGCAGACCGGCTTCCTCCGCGAACACCGCGAAAATGAAATCCGTATCCGACTCCGGCAGGAAGTTCAGATGCGACTGGCTGCCGTTGAGCCAGCCCTTGCCGAACAGGCCGCCGGAACCGATGGCAATCTTGCTCTGGGTAATATGATAACCCGCCCCGGCCGGGTCGCGCGCCGGATTCAGGAACGTGAGGACCCGTTCCTGCTGGTACTCGTGCATGTTGAACCAGACCAGCGGCGCCGCGGCGGCGGCTATCAGCAGCAGCAGCGCCAGAATCCGCCAGCGAAGACCCGCCAGGAACACCACGAAGCCGCCGGCCATCACGATCAGCAGCGCGGTGCCCAGATCCGGCTGGATGGCCACCAGCCCCACGGGCAGCGCGACGATCGCGGTCGAGGCAATTACGCCTTCCCAGCCGGTGGGCAGGGCCCGTTCATGCAGAAAGGCCGCCACCGCCAGCGGTACCGCGATCTTCATGATCTCGGAGGGCTGGAAACGGACCACGCCCAGATCCAGCCAGCGTTGCGCGCCCATGGCGGCATCGCCCAGAAGCAGCACCAGCAGCAGCAGGATCAGACCGAGCAGATAGGTCCAGGGCGCCACCGTGCGATACCAGTCCGGCGGGATCTGGGCCACCACGATCATGGCGGCAAAGCCGATGCCGAGCCGGATGCTCTGGGAAATCACCACCGACATCTGCTCGCCCGATGCGCTGTAGAGAACGAACAGGCCCAGGCCCCCGCAGGCCATCAGTGCCAGCAGCAGCTGCAGGTCCAGCCGCCAGCGGACGAGCCAGCCGGCCAGTGACGGGGGGGATTCGTGTTCTTCGGCTGCGGTGGTCATCGGGCGTTGTCGCTCCGGACCAGCCTGGGGCCCTCCAGCGCGGCATCGACCACCTGCCGGGCAATCGGCCCGGCGGTGCTGCTGCCGCCGCCGCCGTGCTCCGCTACCACTGCCACGGCGATCTCGGGATTGTCAGCCGGCGCATAGGCGATGAACAGGGCGTGGTCGCGGAAGCGATGCTCGATTTCATCGTATTCCGGTGCCTCCTCGTCCTGCGCCAGCGCCGCCACCTGGGCGGTACCGGATTTGCCCGCCATGCGGTAGTTCAATCCCTGATCGACGTATACGTTGGCGGTACCCCGGCGTGCGTGAATCACCGACTCCATGGCGCTGGAGACAATCGACCAGTCGTTCCGGTCGGCCAGCCGGATCGGTTCCGCTGGCGGCGGTTCGTAGGTCTTGCGACTGCCGTTGCTGTCACGTCGACTGGCCATCAGGACATGAGGCTGCTTTGCGTGCCCGCGGGTGGCCAGTTCGGCGGTCATGTGCGCCAGTTGCAGCGGCGTGGCACTCATGAAGCCCTGCCCGATCACGGTGTTCAGTGTTTCGCCCGGAAACCAGGGTTGCTGGCGGGTGCCGTTCTTCCACTCGCGCGAAGGCATCAGGCCCGAGTTCTCGCGGGGCAGATCGATGCCGGTCTTCTTGCCCAGGCCGAACAGGGTGGCGTAGCGGTGCATGGCGTCGATGCCCAGATCCATGCCCAGCTTGTAGAAATACACGTCGCTGGATCGGAAGATGGCCTCCTCCAGGTTCAGCCAGCCGTGGCCTTCGCGCTTCCAGTCCCGCCAGCGGCGGTCGCTGCCGGGTAACTGAATGTAGCCGGGGCACCAGATCCGCCGGTCCGGATCGATGCTGTTGCGGTCGAGCGCGGCCAGCGCCATCACCGGTTTCACCGTCGAACCCGGCGGGTATTGCCCCTGCAGGCTGCGGTTGAACAGCGGGCGGAACGGATGATCGAGCAGCTTCTGGTAGTTCTTGCGGCTGATGCCGTCCACGAACAGGCCGGGCTGGAAGCTCGGCTTGCTGACCATGGCCAGTACGCCGCCGGTTTTCGGGTCCAGTGCCACCACCGATCCGGCGTGGTTGCCCAGCGCCTGGTAGGCCACCCGCTGGATGTGGGCATCCACCGTGAGATAAAGGCTCCGGCCCGGCTGTGGCGGGGTAAAGGACAGTTCCCGCAGGGCGCGCCCCATGGCATTGGTTTCCAGCAGCCGCGAGCCCGGGTACCCGTGAAGCTTGTCCTCGTGGCTGGCTTCCACCCCGGTCCGGCCGATATGGGTGCTGCCGCGGTAGCGCTTGTCGTCGATGACCCGCTGGTCGGCCTCGGTAATGCCCCCGACATAGCCGATCAGATGCGCCGCAACCTCGCCCATTGGATAGTGCCGGGTCAGGCCCGCTCGAATTTCCAGCCCCGGGAAATCGCGGCGGTTGACCTCGAAGCGGGCGACCTCGCGCTGGCTCAGATTCAGGCGGATCGGGATCCCGCGAAAGCGCGGCTGCTTGCCCATGCGCTCGAAGAAGCGCTGACGGTCGCGTTCGCTGATGGCGACCACGTCGGCCAGCCGGTCCAGGGTGGCGTCGATGTCGGCCACCTGTTCGGGGATGATTTCCAGGCGGTAGGCTGGCAGGTTGTCGGCTAGGACAATCCCGTTACGGTCGTAGATCAGACCGCGAACCGGGGGCACGACCTGCACCCGCGTGCGATTGTTGTCCGAGCGCAGGGTGTAGTAGCCGTGCTCGACCACCTGCAGATAGGCCAGCCGGGTAATCAGCCCGCCCACCATAACCGCCATTATGACGCCGGCCACCACCGTGCGCCAGAGGAACAGCTGGCGTTCCGCGCCGTGGTCCTTGATCGGGGTATCCGACGACATGGGTCAGCGCCCGACCCCGCTTGCCGTGAGTCCACAGGTCATCAACTATCGACCTCCACCAGCGCGAACCGTTCCAGAATCAGCGACCACAACGGCCAGGCCACGGCGGTGCTGACCACCGGCAGCCACCGCCACCAGAGGTCCACCTGCCGCCCGTTGATGCCGTCGATCCAGAACAGGGTGAAGGTGTAGGCGATCAGGGCCGGCAGCAGCGCCACGCCCTGCTGGATCAGCGGCAGGGTCCAGAGCAGATCGCGCATCTTGAACACGATGAAGGCCGCCAGGGCCAGTGCCAGGGCGTGCTGACCCAGCGGCGTGGTGTAGGCGGCGTCCAGCAACAGGCCGGCGAACCAGGCGGCGAGCACGCCCACTCGGTGGGGCTGGTGCAGGACCCAGAACAGGATGGTGGCCGGAAACAGGGCGGGCCGTGCAATCGCTGCCCAGGGCGGCAGGGGCAGAAACGTCAGCACCATGGCCACCACCAGGCTGCCCAGCATGAGCAGCAGACTGGAACGCAGGGTGGCGGTCATTGTTCGTCGACGTTGGTATCGGCGTCCGCGTCATTCGTGGCAGCGGCGCCCGGGTCCGACGCCGCGTCCGTGGCGTCGTCGCCGGTGGCGGGTGGGTTGCCCGTCCCGGCGTCCTCCTGATTGCGCCAGACCAGCAGCACTTCCCGGCCCCGGTTGAGCTTGGCGATGGGGTCCGCGGCAATGGTGAGAAACTCGTTGCCCGCCTCGTGGCTGATGCGGCGCACCCGGGCCACCGGATAGCCCGGTGGATAACGGCCGCCCAGGCCCGAGGTGACCAGCAGGTCTCCTTCCTGAACGTCGGCATTGCTGGGCAGAAAGGGCAGCAGGAGCGTGTCCGCCTGTCCGGTGCCCTGTGCGATGGTCTGCAGGCCGGTGCGGTTGAACTCCACCGGAATGCCGTGGTTCGCATCGGTGATCATGATGGCCGTGGCCCCCATGGGGTTGGCCTCCGTGACCTGGCCCATTATGCCGTTGGCATCCACCAGCGCCTGCCCCTCGAACACGCCGTCCAGCGTGCCCTTGTTGAGTTTGACGTGGTGGCGGTAGGGGTCCGGGCTCAGCGACATGATCTCGGCGATCAGGACCTCCTCCCGAAGCGACTTCGCCGAGGCCAGCAGACCGCGGATGCGCTCGTTCTCGGCCTGCAGCGATGCCAGTTTCTGCAGCCGCCGCTCCATCAGCAGCACCCGACGTTCCAGGGATTCGTTGCGGGCTGCCAGTTGCCCGCGGTCCAGATAGGCCGAGACGGTGTCCGCCAGGTCGTAGGGCATCTCGGCCAGCGACTGGACCGGCTGGATCACCGTGGCCAGGCCGGCACGCACCGGGGACAGGTCCTCCCGGCTGTGATCGATGATCATCAGCACCACCGAGACCACCAGCACCAGGATGATCCGTGCGCTGGGCGGCGGGCCGCGCAGGAACAGCCGATTCTCGTCTTCGTCCAGGCCGCGCACCGCGTTCAGACCGCCTGTCGGGAGCGGTGCGAGACGTGCGGCACCGATAGCGCCCACTGCCGGCGCTCATGGTCAGGGCCGTTCACATTGCAGACCTGACGCAGGAACACCTCGGCAATCACTCCAGTGCGAACATCTGTCCGGTCTTGCGGTCGATCATCTCCAGCAGGATGCCGCCGCCACGGGCCACGCAGGTCAGCGGGTCGTCGGCGATGATCACCGGCAGACCGGTTTCCTCGCTGATCAGCTTGTCGATGTCGGTAAGCAGGGCGCCGCCGCCGGTGAGCACGATGCCGCGCTCGGCCACGTCCGAGCCGAGCTCCGGCGGGGTGGCCTCCAGCGCCGTCTTGACCGCCCCGACGATGCCGGACAGCGGCTCCTGCAGGGCGTCCAGCACCTCATTGGAATTCAGCGTGAACGAGCGCGGCACGCCCGCGGACAGATGCCGGCCGACCACCTCGATTTCCTTGACCTCGTGGCCGGGGAAGGCGGTGCCGATCTGGTGCTTGATCGATTCGGCCGTGGCCTCGCCGATGAGCATGTTGTACTGCCGGCGCACGTAATTGACGATGGCCTCGTCGAAGCGGTCGCCGCCCATGCGCACGGACTCGGCATAGACGATGCCGTTGAGCGAGATCACCGCGACCTCCGAGGTGCCGCCGCCGATGTCCAGCACCATGGAGCCGCGTGCCTCACCCACCGGGATACCGGCGCCGATGGCGGCCGCGACCGGTTCCTCCACCAGATAGACCTTGCGCGCCCCGGCATTGGAGGCCGATTCGCGGATGGCGCGTCGTTCCACCTGGGTGGAACCGTAGGGCACACACACCAGCACCCGGGTGATCGGCCGCAGCAGCCGCTTCTTGTGGACCTTGCGGATGAAGTGCTGGAGCATCTTCTCCGTGACGGTGAAGTCGGCGATCACCCCATCCTTGAGCGGCCGGATGGTGGTGATATGGCTGGGGGTGCGCCCCAGCATGCGCTTGGCGTCGTGGCCGACGGCCTCGATGCGCTTGCCGCCGCGGGCGTCCTGACGGACCGCCACCACCGAGGGCTCGTTGAGGACGATGCCCTGATCGCGGGCGTAGACAAGCGTGTTGGCGGTGCCCAGGTCGATCGACAGATCGTTGACGAATAGGCCCCGGAAGTTATCGAACATATTATTGGGAGTCCCTGTTGCCCGAGGGGAGCGCGGCGGCGATCCAGTGCAAAAACCGCGGCCCGGTGACGCGGACCGATGGCGCGGTGAGATTGCCGGCTATGCTAGCCGAGCCTTGAATCACGGGCAAGCAAGGCGAAAGCAGGGCTTTCCGGAATCCGGGCTGTTGCCGTGCCGCGATTAAGCCGCGACGGTGAATATGCTAATTTGTCGCGCCGCGAGACCGCCGAGCGCCGGCAGTCCGAGCCTCCCAACAACCCTCGGAAGCGTCGTGAGTCTGAAACCCGAACAAGTGCGCAAGGTTGCCTTTCTGGCCCGCCTGCGGCTCGAAGAGGACCGGGTGCCCGAGTATGCCAGTGAACTTTCCGGCATTCTCGGCCTGGTCGATCAGCTCGAGCAGGCCGACACGGAAGGTGTCGAGCCCATGGCCCACCCGCTGGACCTGACTGCCCGCCTGCGGCCGGACACGGTCACCGAAGCCGATCAGCGCGATGCATTCCAGGCCATTGCGCCGGCCACCGAGGACGGCCTTTACCTGGTACCGCGGGTGATCGAATGAGCGGATTGCGCGAACTGGCCGCACGGCTGGCCGCCCGCGAGGTCTCGGCGGTCGAACTGACACGCGAGGCGCTGGCCCGTATCGAACGGCACGACGGCGATCTGAATGCGCTGGTCACCGTCTGCGCCGACCGGGCCCTGGCGCAGGCCGAAGCCGCCGATGCCGAACTCGCCGGCGGCGCCGGCCCCCTTGCTGGTATTCCTCTGATCCACAAGGATATTTTCTGTACGAACGGCGTGCGTACCAGCTGTGGTTCACGCATGCTGGACAACTTCGTGCCGCCGTACGACGCCACCGCGGTCGAGTGCCTGGACGCCGCCGGCATGGTCACGCTGGGCAAGGCCAACATGGACGAATTCGCCATGGGCTCGTCCAATGAAACCAGCTTCTACGGCCCGGTTCGCAATCCCTGGAACAGGGACTGCGTGCCCGGCGGCTCCTCGGGCGGCTCGGCCGCTGCGGTCGCCGCGGGCCTGGCCCCGGCCGCCACCGGCACCGATACCGGCGGCTCCATCCGCCAGCCGGCGGCGCTGTGCGGCGTTACCGGTGTCAAGCCCACCTACGGCCGCGTCTCCCGCTGGGGCATGATTGCCTTCGCCTCCAGCCTGGACCAGGCTGGCTGCTTTGCGCGTTCGGCCGAGGACTGCGCGCTGCTGCTCCAGGCCATGGCCGGCTTCGATGAGCGCGACTCCACCGCCGTGGACCGGCCGGTGCCCGACTATGCCGCCGCCCTGACCGGCGATATCAAGGGCATGAAGGTGGGCGTGCCGTCCGAATACTTCGCCGAGGGCCTGGAAGCCGGCACCCGTGCCGCGGTGGAGGCCGGCATCCAGGAACTGGAAGGGCGCGGGGCGGAGATCGTCGAAATCAGCCTGCCGCACACGGATCAGGCGGTACCCACATACTACGTGGTGGCGCCGGCGGAGGCCTCGTCGAACCTGTCGCGTTTCGACGGCGTGCGCTACGGCTACCGCTGCAATGACCCGGCCGACCTGGAGGATCTGTACCTGCGCTCCCGCGGCGAAGGCTTCGGCCGCGAGGTCCAGCGCCGGATCATGGTCGGCACCTACGCCCTGTCCGCCGGCTATTACGACGCCTATTACCTGAAGGCCCAGAAGGTTCGCCGCCTGATCGCGGATGATTTCCGCCGCGCCTTCGAGCAGGTGGACGTCATTGCCAGCCCCACCACCCAGGGCCCGGCCTTCCGCCTGGGCGAGAAGCTGGATGATCCGGTCACCATGTATCTGAACGACATCTACACCATTCCGGCCAATCTCGCCGGCCTGCCCGGCATTTCCGTGCCCTGCGGTTTCGTGAACGATCTGCCGGTGGGCATGCAGCTGCTGGCGCCCTGGTTCGAGGAGGGGCGGCTGTTGAATGCCGCCCACGCCTATCAACAGGCGACCGACTGGCACACGCGCCGGCCGGAGGGCTTCGAGGCATGAACTGGGAAGCCGTCATCGGGCTGGAGATCCACATCCAGCTCAGCACGCAGAGCAAGATTTTCTCCGGCGCCTCCACCGCCTACGGTGCCGATCCCAACCGCCAGGCCTGCGCCATCGATCTGGGCATGCCCGGCGTGCTGCCGGTGATCAACCAGGAAGTCATCCGGCGGGCAGTGATGTTCGGTCTGGCGATCAACGCCGAGATCGCCCCGCGTTCGGTGTTCGCGCGCAAGCACTACTTCTATCCGGATCTTCCCAAGGGCTACCAGATCAGCCAGTACGAGTTGCCGATCGTGGCCAACGGCCGCCTCGAGATCGTGGCGGAGGCGGGCGGCGAGCCACGCACGATTGGCATTACCCGCGCTCACCTGGAGGAGGACGCCGGCAAGTCCCTGCACGAGGGCTTCGAAAGCATGACCGGCATCGACCTAAACCGTGCCGGCACCCCGCTGGTCGAGTGCGTGTCCGAGCCGGATATCCGCACGCCCGCCGAGGCCGTCGCCTACGCCCGCAAGATGCACGCTCTGGTGCGCTACCTGGATATCTGCGACGGCAACATGCAGGAAGGCTCGTTCCGGGTGGACGCCAATGTCTCGGTACGGCCGCGAGGCACCGAGGCATTCGGGACCCGCACTGAAACCAAGAACGTCAATTCCTTCCGCAACCTCGAGAAGGCGATTGCGTTCGAGATCGAGCGGCAGATCGACGTTCTCGAGGATGGCGGCGAAATCGTGCAGGAAACCCGCCTTTTCGATGCGGATCGAGGCGAAACTCGTTCCATGCGCAGCAAGGAAGAGGCCCACGACTACCGCTATTTCCCGGACCCGGACCTGCTGCCGGTCGAGATCGACGACGCCTTCGTCGAGTCCGCTCGCAGCCGTCTGCCCGAGTTGCCGGATGCCAAGGCCGAACGCTTTGCGGCCGACTACGGTCTGTCAGCGGCCGATGCCGGCCAGCTCACTGCCACCCGCGAGCAGGCCGACTACTTCGAGGCCGTGGTGGCCGCGTCCGGCGGCGCCGGCGGCAAACTGGCTGCCAACTGGGTGCTCAGTGAACTCGCCGGCGCGCTGAACCGGGACGGTGTGGATCTGACCGAGGCACCCTTGGGCGCCGAGGCCCTCGGCGGGCTGGTCGCCCGCATCCACGACAACACCATCTCCGGCAAGATCGCCAAGGACGTGTTCGATACGCTCTGGAAGGGCGAGGGCCGCAGTGCGGACGAGGTCATCGAGGCCCGGGGTCTCAAGCAGATCACCGACGCCGGCGCCATTGAAGCCTTTGTCGATGAGGTGATCGCGAACAATCCTGACCAGGTCGAGCAGTACAAGGCCGGCAAGACCAAGGTGGTCGGCTTTCTCGTCGGCCAGGTCATGAAGGCATCCCAGGGCAAGGCCAATCCCAAGGAAGTCAACAAGCTGATGACGGCCAAGCTGGACGCATCCTGAGACGGGTCCGGCGATAGTCACCGGCGAGTTCCCGTCCGCTCGCGTTGCCGCGGCGTGTTCGGCGCCAGTCAGTCGACCGGCTCAGCCTGGTTGATCTCGCCGGTATCGGCCGCAGCGGACGCCGCATGTCGACGTACCATACGTGCCGTGTGACCCTTGCCAACCGGTGCCGCGCTCATCATGCATCTTCAAGCCGTCATGCTGGATCGGTTGCCGCTGGATCGAGGCGATCTGGATTTCGCCCCGATCCGGGCAGCAGTCGATCAACTGATGTGTCACGACGCGACTGCGCCGGCCGAGGTTGCGGACCGCCTGACGGGTTTCGACGTCGCCCTGGTCAACAAGGTGCCGCTTGACCGGGATGCCCTGGCCGGTGCCCATGGCCTGAAGCTGGTCGCGGTCATGGCCACGGGTACCAACAACGTCGATCTCGACGCCTGCCGGGAGCTGGGTATCGCGGTCTGCAACTGTCGCGGCTACGCCACGCCGGCGGTGGTGCAGCACGTTACCGCGCTGCTGACCGCTTTGGCGACGCGCTGGCACGACTACGACGCCGCGATCCGCCGCGGCAACTGGCAACGATCGGGGACTTTCTGCCTGCTGGATTATCCGATTGCCGAACTGGCGGGTCGGCGGCTGGGTATTGTCGGCTATGGGGACCTCGGCTGCGCCGTGGCCCGGGTGGCCAAGGCGCTGGGGATGACGGTGCTGGTCGCCGAGCGGCCGGGTGCGGTCGACATCCGGCCCGGGCGGCTGTCGTTCGAATCCCTGCTGGCACAGGCGGATGCGCTCACCCTGCACTGCCCGCTGACCGACGCCTCGCGCCAGCTGATCGACGCCGATGCCCTGGCGCGGATGCCCGATCACGCCCTGCTGATCAACACCGCCCGGGGCGGGCTGGTCGACGAGACGGCACTGGCCGAGGCCCTGCGGGCCAAGACGATCGGTGGTGCTGGTATCGATGTGTTCTCGCGGGAGCCGCCGCCGGCCGATCACCCCCTGCTCGCCGATGACATCCCCAATCTGATCGTCACACCGCACAGCGCCTGGGGCAGTCTCGAGGCCCGTTGCCGGCTGGTGGCGCAGCTCGCGGAGAATCTGCTGGCCTTCCGGGACGGGGCGCCCATCCGGCTGGTTTGAGCAACTGTAATCCGGGCAGATGCGTTAGGCTTCACGGCGACAGTTTCGACAGGCGTAATGGCATGGCAGGCATGAATCGATCGTCCCGCTGGACGCGCGGGCTGACATGGATCGCGCTGGCAGGTTTGATCAGTGGTTGCGCCGCGCTGCGGACCTATCAGGCGGAAGCGCCGGGGGTGCGGGTGGCCGACATTCAAGTGGCGAAGTTCTCGTTTACCGAACAGGTGCTCGACGTCACCCTGGATGTATCCAATCCCAATGCCTACGCGCTGGCGATTGCGGGTATCGATTACGAGTTGCTGGTGGACGGGCAGGCCCTGGCCGACGGCGCTACCAGCGACGGATTCACGCTGCCGGCCAGTGGGTCGACCCAGGTGCAGATCAGCGTGGCGGGCGATCTTCTGGACGGTATGTCGCGTTATCGGGAATGGCAGAAGCAGGGCCGGAAGTCGGTGGCGTATGTCCTGGCGGGGGGGCTGCGCGTCAGCGGGTTACCCGTGAGCCTGCCGTTCACCTATTCCGACGAAATATCGCTGACGCCTCCCTGATCCGCGCGTTGCGCTAGCATCAGGATTGTTTCAACGGGATACGAACATGCAGAGCCGGATTAGCGCTGCGATTCTCGGTATTTTCGTGGCCATCGGGCTGGCGATGGCCGGCTGGTTCGTGGCCGATGCGGCGCGCGCCCTGCGCGCGGCGGACCGCGTGGTAGAGGTCAAGGGGCTGGCCGAACGCGAGGTGCCGGCTGACCTCGCACTGTGGTCGCTGGCCTACACCACCACGGCGGATGATCTTGAAGGCCTGCACCGGGCGCTGGATGCGGATGCCGAGGCCGTCGCGTCATTTCTGACCGAACGGGGTTTCGAGCCGGACGAAATCACCCGTGGGCCGCCCAACATCACCGACCGGGACGCCTTTTCCAACAACAATGCGGACGATCGCTATCAAGCCCAGGCGGTGACGCTGGTGCGCACCGGCCGGGTGGATGCGGTCAAGGCCGCGCAGCAGGAAACCAATGCGTTGATCGCGGCCGGCGTCACGCTCAACCGCAACTACGAGTATCCCACCGAGTATCTGTTCACGCGGCTCAACGAGATCAAGCCGGACATGATCGCGGCGGCCACGGAAAGCGCCCGCGAGGCCGCAGAACAGTTCGCCGAGGATTCCGGCAGCGAAGTGGGCGGTATCCGCCGGGCCCGCCAGGGCTATTTCTCGATCGAGGACCGTGATCGGTTGTCGCCCCAGGTCAAGCGCGTACGGGTGGTGACCACGGTGGAGTATTTCCTGACGGATTGATCTGCTTGCACCGATGGCCGGGGGCGCCTACCGTCGGCCGCCGTAATTCACCGAGACGGGATGACCACCCATGCCGCAGAAACTGCTCTCCTTTATCACCGGCGGCCGCGGCACCACGGATATCACCGGCGACCTGGCCACAATGGTGGCCGATGCCGGGGTCGTCACCGGCCTTTGCCACATCTTCTGCCGCCATACCAGCGCGTCGCTGATGATCTGCGAGAATGCCGATCCCGATGTCCGGAACGATCTGGAACGCTGGCTGGCCGATGCGGTGCCCGATGGTGATGCCCGCCATGTTCACGACAGTGAAGGGCCGGATGACATGCCGGCGCATATCCGCAGCATCCTGACCGGAATGTCGTTGATGCTGCCGGTTACCGAAGGGCGGTTGAACCTGGGCACCTGGCAGGGGGTATATCTCTACGAGCACCGTGCCGGCCGGCATGACCGCCAGATCGTGGTAACCGTGACCCGCGATCAGGCGGACTGACTGCCGGGCAGGGCTCGTTTCATCCATCGTGCCCGGGCAGCCACTCGGTGCTGCCCCGGATTTCTGTCCGTTCGCCCGCCACATCCAGCGGAATCATCCATTCGCCGACCACGGCGGGCTTGCTCCGGTCCGCGGGCGGGTCCCCCGTGTGGAAGGCGCGCGGGTCACGCCAGCCGAATCCGCCTGTCGTTGACGCGACGGCCCATTTCGCGCCGTCGCCGCCGTCTGCTACATGACCGACGGGCGAGTCGGACGGCGCGGCGATGCGCCAGGTCGGGCTGCGGCGATTGACCAGCACCTTGCCGGGGATAAAGCGCACGAACGGCTCGTCCTCGATCCCCAGTACGGTGAAGCTGGCGTTGCCGCGGTTGGCGATGAATACACCCGGTACCAGGCCTGCCAGCGGGTAGACGCTGACATTGTCGGCGGGCGCCTGGTCCGGGGCCGGGCGGGTGCGGTAGAGCCCGTTGGGTGCATCTCGGTAGAGGAAGTAACCGGAGATGATGTGTTCTTTGCCGCGGAAGCGCACCGGAATGGCCCAGCGCTGGACCAGTACCTCGTCCTCGTACTCGCGCAGTTCGGGCACTGTCAGGTCATCTACCCGAAGGCGGGGATCGAACCAGGCCCAGGCCGGCCCGTTGTCCACGCGTTGCCAGCGCGGTTCGCCGGCAGCGCTGGCGGGCGGCTGCCGGTCCTCGGCATAGCGGCTGCGGTGAAAGGCGCTGCTGGCCAGGTTGGCGGTGGTCTCGTGCGGGCCGATGCGCAGGAATGGCTGATCGCCGTGATCGAGAATCTCGAGGGTGTCGCCGGTCAGGTTATGCACGGCGATGCGAGGTGACGCTGTCTGCTGCAGCGTTACCAGCAGCCCGTCCAGCGCCGGCGGCAGCCGATCCAGTGAGGGACGGATCTGCCAGACGCGGGCATCTCCGTCCGCCGCGGAGGTGCCCGCGATGGTCAGGAGGAGGATGGCTGCGGTCAGGCAGCCGAGAAACCGGCTGGTAATGTTTTGTGTCATCCGGCTTTAGTGCCGGAAATGACGCATCCCCGTCAATAGCATGGCGATGCCGGCCTCGTCCGCGGCGGCGATCACCTCGTCGTCGCGGATGGAACCACCCGGCTGGATGACGGCCTTGATGCCTGCCCTGGCGGCCGCATCGATGCCGTCGCGAAAGGGAAAGAAGGCGTCGGAAGCCATCACCGCGCCCGGGACTTCCAGGCCCGCCTCCCCGGCCTTGATGCCGGCGATGCGGGCGGAATCCACACGGCTCATCTGTCCCGCGCCGATGCCCACGGTCTGCCCGTTGCGCGCGTAGACGATGGCGTTGGACTTGACGTACTTGGCCACGCGCCAGGCGAACAGCAGGTCGGCGTGTTCCTGTTCGGTGGGCGCGCGGGTGGTGGCGGTCTGCAGGTTGGTTTCGTCCAGCAGCGGGATGTCGTCGTCCTGGACCAGCAGGCCGCCGCTGATCGGCTTGAAGGTCAGCGCCGCCGCCGTTGTGGCAGGCCAGCCCGTTTGCAGCACGCGCACATTCTTCTTGCCCGCCAGCGCCTGGCGGGCGGCCTCGTCGACCGCCGGCGCGATGATCACCTCGGCGAACTGGTTATCGACGATGGCCTGTGCGGCCGGCCCGTCGAGCTCGCAGTTGAAGGCGATGATGCCGCCGAAGGCGGATACCGGGTCGGTGGCGAAGGCGCGTCGATAGGCGTCCTCGAGGTCGCGCCCGTTGGCCACGCCGCAGGGATTGGCGTGCTTGACGATCACGCAGGCCGGGGCGTCGCCGTCGAACGCACGAATGCAGGCGAGCGCGGCATCGGCATCGGCCAGATTGTTGTAGGACAGTTCCTTGCCCTGGAGTTGTTCGGCGCTGGCCAGGCTGCCGGCCGCCGGCTTCGCATCGTGATAGAACGCCGCCGCCTGATGCGGATTCTCGCCATAGCGCAGGATTGCCTGCCGCTGATACTGACGGTTGAAGGTGGCCGGAAAGGGTTCGCGTTCGCCATTGGGTGAGATGCGGCCGAGGTAGTCGGCGATGGCGTCGTCATAGCCGGCAGTGTGGGCGAAGGCCTTCCCTGCCAGCGTCACTCGCTGGTCCGCCGGGATGCCGCCGCTGTGGGCGCGCATGGCGTCGAGCAGGGCGGGGTAGTCGTCCGGGTCCACTGCTACGGTGACGAAGGCGTGGTTCTTGGCGGCCGCGCGTATCAGTGTTGGCCCGCCGATGTCGATATTCTCGATCGCGTCCGCGAAGGAGCAGTCGGGCCGTGCGATGGTGTCGGTAAACGGATAGAGGTTGACCACCACCAGGTCGATTGGCTCGATGCCGTGTTCGGCCATGACCGCGCCGTCCAAGTCGCGGCGACCGAGAATGCCCCCGTGGATGCGGGGATGCAAAGTCTTGACCCGCCCGTCCATGAGCTCCGGGGCGCCGGTATGCTCGCTGACGTCGGTGACCGGCAGATCGGCCTCCCGCAGCGCCCGGGCGGTGCCGCCGGTGGATAGCAGATGCACGTTCTGTTCGACCAGGCCGGTGGCCAGCGCGACCAGCCCGCGCTTGTCGGAAACACTCAGTAATGCGCGACGCACGGGCCCGGCATCGGCCATGTTCTAACTCCTTCGGGACTTGGGCGCCGGACTAGCGGTCCAGCGCGTACTGTTTCAGTTTCTTGCGCAGCGTGCCGCGGTTGATCCCCAGTACCTCGGCGGCCCGGGACTGATTGCCGGCGCTGTATTCCAGTACCGACGACAACAGCGGCTTCTCCACCTGCTCCAGCACCATCCGATACAGGTCGCTGGGCGGCTGGCAGCCATTGAGGGCGCGGAAGTACTCATCCAGGCTGTCGCTGACGTGGCGACTCAGCGGGATCGGTTGGTCCGGGCGGCGGTCAGTCATCGGCGATACGGCGCACGCGCGTCAGCGGTAAGCGGCCAAACACTATAACCGCAAGCTGGAAACAGGCAAACCCGTCGATCCGGTGACTCATGCGTCTAGGACGGGAAGAAACGGATCGGATAGTTGCCGCGCCATACGGGTACACCGTCCTGGGCACCGAAATTGATCAGGCGCACCCGGTTGAGAATCTTGTTCTCGAGCTCCGGGTTGTTCAGGTCGCTCGACACGATCGATACCGAGCTCACTTCGCCGGAGGGCTGGATCTCGAGTTTCAGTACCACGGTGCCGCGCATACCCGGGTTGGTGCGCAGCCCCCGTTGATAGATCGAGAACAGCGAGCTCTTGTTGCGGTCGAATACCACCTGGATGGATTCGATCGACCTGACGGCCTGGCCGCCGCCACCGCTGCGGCCGCTGCCGCCGCCCACGGCCTGGCCACCGCCGGGCGGCCCCTCCACGCGGGTGGTGCTGCGGCCGGCCAGTTCGGTACCGCCGCCCAGTTCGCCGGGTGATCCCACCTGGGACTGGATGCCGGTACTGCCCTCACCCAGATTGTTGGTAATCAACCGGCGGGTATTGGTGTTGGCCGCGGCGCCGGCGGACAGGTCGCGCTGCGAGCGCACGGACTGCGTCGCCTGATTGTTGCGCACGTCCTGCAACTGGTCGGCAAAGGCCATCACGCCCGATTCCCGCGCCCTGGGCTGCGGGGCAGGTTCGGCCACCTCGGGCTCGGGCTGCGGCTGGGGTTCGGGCTCCGGTACCGGTTCGGGTTCCGGCTCAGGTACCGGCTCCGGCGGTGGTTCTTCCTGCTGAACGGGCTCCGGCGGAGGTGGCGGCGGCGGTTCCTCCTGCTGCTCGATTACCAGTTCGGCCAGGCGCGGCGGCAGATCGTCTTCCTGCTCGTCCTCGGGCAGCTCGAACAGCGGCAGCAGCGGCATCAGCAGCGACAGCAGCAGGATCGGCAGCAGGATACCGAACAGGATGCCGGAGAACCGGCGGTCCGCGCGGTCATCCGCGCTCCACGGCAGCTGTGGACCAAGGGCGATCGCACTCATCCCTGCGGTTCCTGTAGGACGGCCAGCGATACCCGGCCGAATTCGGCGGCGGTACCGGTGAGCATGACTTTTCGGATCAGGCGATAGGGCAGTTCCTTGTGCGCCATCACGGTGATCTGACCGCGGCCGACGGGCGCCTCGCCTTCCTTGGCCGGTGGCGGATCGTCCAGCGCGCTGCGCTGCAGGGCCTCGGCCAGCGCCGGGATGGTGGCCTCGTCGCCGGCCATCGCACTCTCGTGGTCGATGATCTCGCGCCCGTTCACCATGATCCGGTCCCGCGTGAGCATCACCACGATGGTGTCCTCGGCCTGCTTTTCCGCGCTTGATTCGGGCAGGTCCAGATCCTTCGGGCTGGGCAGCGTCTGCACATCCGAGGCATTCACCAGCAGGAAGAACACCAGGATGGTGAAGATATCCATCAGCGACACCAGGTTCATCGTGGGCCGCCGGTTCTGACGGCTGTGATGGCGCTCCATGCGGCGGGCGCGGCGCGAGGTTCTCATGGCGCATCTCCCAGCGCGATTTCCGGGAACAGTTCGGTTGATACCGACTTGCCGGGGTTGTCCGGATCGGGCTGTTTGGCGATGCGCACGGCATCCATCACGTTCACCAGGATGTCGTACTTGGTGTCCGGCTCCAGCAGCACGCTGGCCTCGGTGACTTCCGGGTTTTTCGCCTTGATCGCCTGCATGATCTCCGAGAGTCGGTCGTAGTCGAAACTGCCGTCGTCGGTCTGCTCGACGGTTGCCACGCGTCGGCGGCCGTCACCGACGATCAGGGCGGTATCGCGCACGATCACCTCCAGCCGCAGTTTGTCCTCCTGCTCGGTCTGTTCGCTGGCGCTTGGCAGATTGAGTTCCAGCACCGCGAGCTTGGTGAACACCGCGGTGATCAGCAGGAACGGCACCAGGATCACCATGAGGTTGAGGAACGCGGTGATATTGAGCTCGCCGACGTCCTTGTCACGCCGGCGGGAGGAAAAGCGGCGACGCATCAAACTGTCTGCCCGTCCCGCGGCTGCTGGGCCGGCACCGTGTTGAGGAACTTCACCGAGGCCATTTCCAGGCTATCCACCACGTGAGTGGTCTTGGTGGACAACAGGGCGTGAATGAGCAGTAGCGGGATTGCCACCATCAGCCCGAAGGCGGTGGTGTTCATGGCCACCGAGATACTGGCGGACAGCAGATCGGCCTTTTCCGCCGGGTCGGCATTGGCCACTGCGGTGAAGGCCTGGATCAGCCCGATGATGGTACCCAGCAGACCCAGCAGGGTCGCGATGTTGGCAAACGTCGCCAGGTAATGGGTGCGGCGTTCCAGGTTGGGCACCGTCTCCATCAGCGACTCCTCCATGGCCATCTCGACGTCCTCGCGACGGTGGCTGGTGCGCAGGCGCGACAGCCCGTAGTTGAGGATGGTGCCGATCTCGGCCTTGGAATCCGCCGTGGCGGACTGGGCGCGGTCGTAGTCGCCGCTGGCCAGGATCGGGCTCAGGCGATCCCATTCCTTGCGATTGCGGATTTCGGTGCGGCGAAGGTGCCACCAGCGCTCCAGTGCAATCGCCAGACCCAGTCCCAGAATGAACACGATCGGGAACATGAATGGCCCGCCGTTCTGGAAAAAGCTGACGATGGTGTTGTAGGCCTCCATTGAATAATCTCCTTGATTTGTATGCGCCCCGGTCCGGCGCCCGGTGCCGGTGCGGGCCTGCGGGACCGACGCGGGCCCTGATTACTGCCCTTGTGCTTGTTCGTAGTAGTCCAGCCGACGCTGGAATTCGTCGGGATCGATCGGTTCCAGCGGCTCCTCGACCAGGCGGGTGGGCTCGCTGGTCAGGTCGCCCACGCTGCCCTTCTTCCAGGGCACGATGGTCAGGCCCTTGGGCAGTTCCTGGGAACCGAAGATGTTACTGCCGCCCTCCGGCCCGGCAGCCGGCTGTCCGGCCGGCTGCGCCATGGCCGCGCTGCTGACGGCCAGCATCAGCCCCGCGGCTAGAGTCGTTGCTTGATGTCGGCGATCCATAGCGCCACCTCGTCGTCTGGCTGTTCGGAGAGCGCCTGAAAGCGCTCATAGTGTGTCAGGGCCTGTTGCGGCCGACGCAGATACACGTCGTACAGAATGCCGAGATTCAGATTCGCGTAACGATTGTCGGGTTCCGCATTCAGCGCCGCCTTGTAGGCCTGCTCGGCTTTCTGGAACTGGCCGTCGCGCCGGTAAAGCACGCCCAGACGCACCAGTGCTTCGGTCAGGCCGGGTTCGAGTTCCACCGCCTTTTCGAGGGCCGCGCGTGCTTCGTCGTCGCGCGACTGCAGCATGCGCGCCGTGCCCAGGTTGGCATGGGCCTCGGCAAGGCCCGGCACCTCGCGGGCCAGCGCCTCGAACACCTCGGCCGCGCGCTCGGCATTGCCGGCGCGCAGCGCGCTGGCACCACTCGCGAACCGGGCCGCCTGCTCGTCGGATAATCCGGTCGTGCGGGCGGGCTTGCTGGCAGTGCCGTCCTGGTCGGGCCCGGGACCCGGGGCCACGGCACAGCCGGCGGCCAGCATCGCCACGCCGGCAACCAGTGCCAGGTACTTACTCAACCGTAACAATGCCATCGCTCATGCGCTCCGTCTTGGCGTACCGGGCGGGCAGCAATTTCGCCAGTTGCGCCAGGCTCTTGCGTACCCATTCGTTATAAATGCCATCGTCGATGCGTTCGACATTGGCCTCGTGAATGCCGATGGCATCCTCCTCGAAGGGGAAGGCCTGCTCTTCCAGCAGGATTTCATACTGCGCCTTTTCGTTGCCGGACAGTTCCGGCGGGCGCGGTGATTCCAGCAACGCCTGCCCGAAATCGTAATACAAATCGCCGATGTGGTACGTGGCGGCGGTGGTTACCTCGGCAATGCCGTATTCCGCGGCCCGCCCGTAGGCGTCGAGCGCCGCCTGGAGCCGGTCCTTCTTGGCGGGCAGGGTCTGCTCCAGCGGCAGGTCCAGGCGGGTGGAGTCGAACGCGGCACGCTTGTCACCGGCCAGCTTGAGCGAGGCCCGGGCGGCCAGCGTCCGGGTGCGTTCGGTGGCCGCACCGGCGTTCGCGGCGTGAGTGTCAATCAGCCGGTTGCGCCACTCGTCGGCGGCCGGGCCATTCCCCGAGTCCTGGTACAGCTCGATCAGTGCGTACTGGGCCTCGATAGTGGTTTCGAAGTCGGGGTTGTGCTGGTTGAGCAGCGTTTCGTAGGCCGCGATCGCGGCGCCGGTGGAACCGGCCTCGGCGCTGAGTTTCGCGGTCTGCATCGCGGCGTCAAGCCGTTGGTCGGGCGTCAGCTGGGCCTGCTGGCTGATGCGGGCGAACTCGTCGGCCGCGGCTAGCTTGTTGCCGTCTTTCAGATGCAGTTCCGCCAGTTTGCGGGTGGCATCGTCGGCCAGTTCGTTAGCCGGGTATTCACTGCGGAAGGATTCCAGCAGGCCGATGGCCGCGCCGGTGTTCTCGGCGCGGATCTGGGCGGCGGCAGCGTCATAGAGCGCGGTGGCACGCACGTCCTCGGCGACACCCGCCGGCACCAGGCTGCGCAGTCGCAGGAATTCCTCGGCCGCCGCCTCGTCCTCACCGGCTTCCACCAGGACTTCGCCCTGCTTGTAGAGCACCGTGGCCAGCTGCTGTTCCCAATTCTCGCCTTCCTGCGGGGTGGCGTTGTTCAGCAGCCAGCGCAGCGCGGTTTCGGCGTCGGCATAGGCCTCGGCGTCCTGCGCGGCGGCGGCCCGTATGCGCCAGGCATTGGCCAGCTGGGTGTTGCTGGGCGGCGGCTGATGGTCGATCAACTGCTGTGCCAGTTGGTTGGCGGTATCCAGTTCGCCGGCACGGTAGCGGTCCTCGGCCAGACGGGCCAGGGCATCGATCGCATTCTGCTCGGCGGGATACTTTTCGGCGAAGCGCCGGGTGGATTCCAGCACCCGCGGATCGGTTGCGGCCGCCTCGCCGGCGGCTTCACGCCAGGCCAGGATCGCCGCGTAGCCGGCTTCCGCGGCCTTTTCATTGGGCGCCATGTCGTAGGCGACCTGCTCGTACATGGTGGCGGCGTCGGCGAAGCGGTCCGCCTCGTAGAGCACTTCCCCGCGCAGGAAGGCCAGTTCGGCCGCCCGCGGGGTCTCCGGGAAGATGGACAGGTAGCGGGCGTACCACTCGGCGGCGGCGTCGTAGTCCACGGCCAGCCCGGTTTCCTGGGCGCCCGCGTGCAGGGACGCCGTGATGCTGTCCAGATAGGTCTGCAGTCGCTCGCGGACCTCGTCCACGGTGAGCGGATCCTTGCCGTACCAGGACTGCTTGTCGATGCCGTAGCGGGTGACATAGGCCTGTTTGGCCTCCAGCGCCGGCTTGTCGAAGCCGCCGGCTTCGAGGGCCTGGATGGACGCCACCTCCAGCGACTTGGCCTGGGGATGTTCGGGATTGCGGCGGGCAAAGGCCAGCGCCGTTTCGGATGCGTCGGTGTAGCGTTCCTTTTCCAGGTAGTAATCCTTCAGCCGCTGCGTCAGCAGGTATTCATAGGGCTGGGCCTGTTGCTGATCAACGAAGTCGGCGGGCGTGTATTCCGCACCCAGCAGCGCGAAGTTGAGCGTCATGTTGCGCAGCGCGTCCCGGGCGAGTTCGGCCCTGGCGCGGGAAATGTCCGCCAGCGCCAGGGTGCCGTCCTCGGCAATCCCGTCGGCGCCGACCAGCTGTCGGATCACTTCGAGTTCGTCGGACAGTGCGTCCTCATGGCGCGCCAGCTTGTAGTAGGACCAGCCGCGCTTGTAGAGCGCCTGGATGTAGAAGTTGGCATCCTCGCCGCGCTCGATCAGCCAGGTGTAATCCTCGGCTGCCAACCGGTAGCTGCCGTTGACGAACCGGGTTTCGGCGCGACGAAAGTAGGCTTCCGGAATCAGCTTGAAATCGGGATAGTTATTGATCAACCGGGTCAGCGCGGTGATGCCGGCGGCGGTATCACCGGCCAGGTCGGCCGCGTGTGCCGCGCGATACAGCAGATCGGCTTCGCGCTCTCGGTAGCTCTGCACCGCGACCAGTCGCTGGTAGATGTTGAGCGCCCGGCGGGCAGGCTCCCGCGGATCGCTCGACTGGCTGGCGATGGCCAGCTCGGTGTCGGCCAGGCGCCGGAGAATGGGGTTGCGCTCGCTGGGATCCCGCGTGAGTTTCAGCAGTTCGCGATAATTCTCGCGCATCTCCTCGAGACTGGCCTCACGCGGCTCCGAGGGGGTGATCTCGATCTGGCGCTCCTCCAGGCTCTTCAGGGTGGTGGGCGCTTCGTCCTGGGCCTGGGCTAGTACCGTGGTCAGGCTTACCGCGACCCCCAGGCCGAGACTGTGAAACCAGCGTGTCATGGTGCACCCCCCTCCGAGGCCCCGGCAGCAGCCGTGTCGAATAATGCAGCCCGTCCGCGCCGGATCTGGGCCAGATATGCGTCGAGAAACGCCTTGCGGCGACTCAGGATACGGTGAGTTTGCCCACGCAGGAAGTCGGCATGTCGGTTCAGGGTCTCGGTTAGCTGTGTTCGGGTGGTCTGAATGTGCTTGGCGGCTGCACGCAGGCGATCACGGCGTTGTGCCAGGCGTGGCGGCACGGAGTCGGATGCCAGCACCTTGCGGAACACGGCCCGCTGGACCGGTTGCTCCATGTCGGATATCTGCTGTTGCCAGCGATCGAGGCGGTCGAAGTTCTTGCTGAGATCGTTCATGTCCGCGATGGTGATCTGGACGTCCGGCCGGGCAAGAATGTCCGCCAGGGGTATCGGCAGTGCCGTGGGTTCGACATCCAGTGCCTCGAGCAGCCGGGCTTCGGGAGCGGTATCGGCCGATCGGCGTGCCTCTGCAACCGTGGCGGACCCGGACAGCCGGTCCAGCAGGTTCCGGATGGCCTGTCGCCGGGGCAGGAGCCGGTCCAGCGCCTCGGCATAGACGGTTTCTGCCCGCTGATTGGCCCCCAGTTGCTGGAAGGCGTGGCCGGTCGCCATCAACGCTTCCTGCACGGCAACGTCATCCGCGTTGCGGGCACCCAGTTCGAGCCACGGCCGCAGCGCCCGACGGTAGCGTTCTTCGGCGGTTTCACCACCGTCCTCCCATTCGAATTCATCGCTGTCGCGGAACATGCGCGGACGGCCGCAGGATTCGCGCGGCATCCGGCGCAGCACCGGCAGGGAATCGGGTAGCAGCCGTGCGGGGTCCTCGAGACAGCGGATACGCCGGACCAGAACCAGGTCCTGCGGTTCGCCGTCCGGGGCCAGTTCCGACCAGCCGAGGCCGAGCAGGGCCTTGGCCGAAAACGGACCGTCGAGGCGGATGCGCTTGAACAGGCCGCGCGCGGTGGCACCCTGGCCAAGTTCCAGAAAGCCGAAGGCCAGGACCAGGTTCGCCTTGTCGCGCAGTGCCCGTGCGCTTGCCGTATCCGCATCCATGCGGCCGATTTCGTTGAGTTCGCCGGCGCCCTCCTGGTTCCGGCCGGCGCGTACCAGCGCCACGCCGAGATTGTAGCGCGCAACGAGGTCGTCATCGTGGTCATCGATCCAGCGACGCAGCGTCGCCGCCGCTTCCTCGGGCTGGCCTGCCGCCAGCTGGAACTGGCCGCGCAGACCGCCCAGACGATCGGAAATGTCCTCCGGGATCATGATCACCACCCGGTCCAGGGCAGCAAGGGCACGCTCGGGCGCACCGCGCCGGTGCCAGGCTCTGGCAAGCTCGAACCATAGCCGGGTGCGTTCGGTGGCGGGCGGCTGGCCGTCGAGCGCCTGTAATGTCTGCTGCGCTCGGTAGAGCAGGCCCGCGGCCAGCAGTGACCGCGCATGTGTCAGCCCTCCGGCCGCGCGAGTGTCCCGATACCGTAGCAGCGCGTCGTGCGGTGCGCCGGTGTGCTGCAGATACCGGGCGTGGGCACCGTGGAGTTCCTGTGCCGGGGCTGCCCGCAGTGCCTGGGCAACGCCGAACGGCGCAACGGCGCAGGCCAGGCAGATGCCGATGGCCGCGGGGCCGCGGACCGTCATGGCAGGTCGTCGTAGCTGCGAGCGATCAGTCCGGGTCCGCCGTTATCGCGGCCGGCGTTGTCCACGGTCACCTCGGGCGTCAGCCGCAGTTCCAGCAGCCGCGGGCCTTCGGGCTTGTCGACGGTGAAGCGCTGCTCCCGGCGATAGGGCTGATCGTCCCATTGCCCTTCGAGGCGCACGCTCACCCGGTGCGGGCCGGGATCGATGCCGGCGATGAAAAGCTGCTGGGCGCCCTCATCCGCCAGTGCTGCCCGTTCCCGATCGCTGTAGCGATGGCGCGCGACCACCGTGCCGTCCACGCTGAGTTCCACCGCGTCGAGCGTGAAATCGTCCATGGCCGGATCCACGGTGAAGAACACGGTCCAGCGACGCGGGGCGGGATAATTGATGTCCTGTTCCAGGTCGGTCAGTTCCGCCTCGAGATCGAGCATCTCCAGTTTGAGATTCTGGGTGGCCTGGTCGAGCGCCCGTAGTTCGCTCTCGGCATCCGGTTCGGCGGCAGTGGCGGCAACCATCGTCAGGGCCAGGGTGGCCCCGAGGATATGTCGGGCAGGAACATTCATACAGGCGCTTTTGCGGGATTCGTCGCTTGAGGTCATCGGCGAACTCGGTGGAAGGCCTGAGCCGTCGCCGCGTGAGTGCCGAGTATAGACAACCGTTGCGGAAACTGTCATGGCGCGTCGGGATTGCCCGCCCGGTAGAGTGCTGCCAGTCCCTTGCGGGCGTGGCTCAGGTAGCGATTCAACTGCTCGGTCACAACGTCGCGATGCTGTTGCCGTTGTTTTTCGACCGCCAGGGCCAGGCGTCGTTCCAGCGCCGCTTGGCGGGTCGACAGCGCCCGTACCCGGTCTGTCAGGCGCTGCAGGCGCGCCTCTTTCGGGGCGGTGTCGCGTGGAGGCGGACCGGGCCGGACGGATGGCAGCGACAGGGCCATGCGTCCGCGTGGCAGCAGGAACCGGGGGGATTCGCTGCCCAAATCTGCGCCCCATGCGAGCAGCAGCTCGGCCAGTTCCTGCGCCGGCGCCGAGTCGGCGAAGCCCGCCAGTTGCTCTGACAGGCGGATACCGCGGACGCTCAGGTACTGATGCATCGTCCGCAGGTGGTTCGCGATCGCGGCCAGTGCGCGCCGGGTGGCGGTAGACTGGTCGGGCTCTGCGGCACGCGCTGCCTCCGCCGTCGCGGTTTCCAGCCGGCCGATGGCCTGCTGGAACGCCTGTTCGGCGCCGGTGGCGTCGCCCGCCCGCCACAACGCATGGGGCAGGGCGGCAAGGGCCTCGGCAACCACGGGATCGGTGGGATCACCACCGCGGATTGCCGCCTGCCAGGCCACCGCCGCGCGCCGGTACTGAGAGGATTCCGTGGCCTGCAGGTCAGCCGAATCCATCAGACGCCGGTCGTCCTCGAACTCGCGGCGGCGGCAGCTCCGGCGACTGACCTGATGTAGGGGTTCGGCGTCGGCCCAGAGTGCCGCATCCTCCGGGGGGCAGACCTGTAGCTGGCGCTCCAGAATCGACTGCGTGAGGGCGCCGGCGCTGATTTCCGACCAGCCGAGTCCGAGCATCGCCTTGCGGCTCAGGGGGCGACCCAGGCGCACGCGAAGAAAGGCCTGGCGCGCCTGGCTGCCGCGCTCCCGCTCCAGCAGCCAGAATCCCAGCAGCACATTGGCCTGATCGGCCAGCAGCTTGCCGGCGGGGTCGGGGCCGCTGTATATGCCCAGTGCCTGAAGGATGCCGAGACCCCGTTCGGGTTCGTCGGTCTGTAGCCAGGCCAGACCGAGATGGTATTGCGCCAGCCGCGGCAATGGCTGGATTTCGCGCTGGCCCGCCAGCGCCAGCGCGGCCGGGTCGCCGCGTCCCAGGCGTAACTGGGCCCGGGCGAGCAGCCGGGCCCGGGCTATTGCCGCGTTGCGGTCGAGCTGCAGCCGCATGCGGGTAAGGGCGTCGATTGCGGCTTCCGGGTCGCCGACGGCAAGCCTGGCGCGTGCCAGAGCCAGGTGGGCGGCGTCCGCGTCGCGGTGCTGTTCCAGAATGGCGCTGGCCGCCATGGTCAGGCCGACCCCGGCGTAGAGCCGCGCGGCGAGCGGGCCATCGTCGGACTGCCGGGCCCGTAAGCGTGACAGCGCGGAAAGCGGCCGGTCCGTTGCCGCCTGAAAGCGCGCATCGGCCCGGTGCAGCCGCTCGGCCTGCCCGGCCGCCGGCCCGGTTGTGGCGAGGGCAGCCGCGACCAGCAGCACTCTGAGTCGGCCCTGCAGCGTCCTCATGACCGCGGGGTGTTCAGTGGTCCAGCAATGCGGTCAGCCCGGCCTGCGCCTGCTGCAGGTAGGCGGCCAGCATCCGGTCGGTGGCCTCTCGCCGGGTCTGGCGAGCGGCCGCTTCGGCGTCGGCGTAACGGCGGGAGAGCCGCGACAGCGCGGCTTCCTGCCGGTCAAGCGCTTCGGTCACCTCGGCTCGCCGCGCGGTGGTGCTGGCGAGCGCCTGGTCATGAGCATGAAGCGCGGCCAGGCCGAGCTTGAGCTGTCCCCGTTCCGCCGCGCTCGGCGAGCGTGGCGGCAGCGACCTGTCGCCGCCGCGCTGGAGCTGGGTCAACACCCGACCCAGCCGGTCCAGCACCTGTTGCCGACCCGCACCCGGGGTGTGGAGGCGGCCGGCGCGATCCGTCTGTTCATTCAGCGTCTGCTGCAACTCATCCAGCCGGTGGCTCTGGCGCTGGAACCGCGATGCCAGCGAATCGGGAAGCGTCGTATTGTCGGCGGTCAGTCTGGCCCGGGCCCGGGTGAGGGTCTCGATTGCGTCGCGGTAGGCGCGTTCCGCACTGTCGGCATCGCCGGATTCGGCCAGAACATGGGGCAGGACCGCCATCGCTTCCGCGACCACCGGGTCCGTGGGCGGTCCCTTCTGCGCGGCGGTCTGCCAGGCCACCAGTGCCCGCTCCCGCTGAGTGCTGTCGCCCAAGCGGATGCGCATGAAATTGACCATGCGACGACTTTCGTCGTAGCGGCGGGTACGGCATTCCCAACGCTTGTCCGGATCGCGCGCTGCATCGTCCTTCCATAGCTGGGCATGACCGGGTCGACAGCTGCGCGGGTCGGTGCTGGTTTGCACCTGCGGCAGTGCCAGCATCTTCAGTTGCGCCCAGCCGAGGCCGAGCATGCCCTTGGCGGTGAGCGCGGTGTCGGTATCCATGCGCAGGAAGGCGTCGCGCGCGCTGCTGGGGCGGTCGCGTTCCAGTAGCCAGTAGCCCAGCGCGAGATTGGCCTGGTTGGCCAGCAGCCGGCGCTCGGCCTCCTGCCCACCATAACGGCCGAGTTCGTCCAGCATTTCGGCGGCGGCCTCTTCGGCACCGATGGCCATCCAGGCGGCGGCCAGGTTGTATTGTTCCAGCGGGGTAAGGTCGCGCTGCTCGCGCTGGCGATACAGCACGTCGATGGCATCCCGTGGCCGGTCCGCGCGGAGCATGGCCAGGGCGAGCAGATGTGATTCTTCGGGGGATAGGTCGTCGGCATCCGCCAACGTGTCGATGACCTGTTGCGGGCGGTCACGGGATAGTTGCGCCCTGGCCAGTACCGTCCGGGTTTCCCGTCTTGCCGCGGTGTCGTCGATATCGGCGAGATGCCTGCCGGCACTGCCGGTCAGGTCGAGTGCCAGAAAGGCCCTGGCGGCCGGCGCCGCCGGGGTGGCGACGTCGCGCCAGGCGGCTATCGCCTGGGCCGGCTGCCCGGTATCGGCGAGCCAGCGGCCGTGATTCCGGTGCAAATCCTTTGCTGGCGATGCCGCGGCGACGCCGGTCATGGCCAGAATCGAACATAGAAGCAGCAGTCGCGATGCCATGGGGATACGGTGTATCAGTGTCGGACGGCGTCAAGACGGACCCAGCCATCACGAGCGGCGCCGCCCACGAAGTCGAAGTCCCCGGCATAGGCGGCCTGGACCGCGGCGGCCTGGCCGTCGAGCAGGCCGGACAGACACAGGTCACCACCGGAATGAACCAGCGATGCCAGTGTGGGCGCCAGTTCGATCAAGGGCGCTGCCAGGATGTTGGCCAGCACCAGATCCGCGGGCGTCGCGGCTTCCACGGGACCCACATCGACCCGTTGCTCGAGTCGATTGGCGCCCGCGTTGTCACGGGTGGCGACGAGCGACTGCGGGTCGATATCCACCGCCTGCACCCCGTCGGCGCCGAGGCTGGCGGCGGCCAGCGCCAGCACGCCGGAGCCGCAGCCGTAGTCCAGTACGTGGCGGCCCGCGGGCGGGTTGGCATCCAGCCATTCCAGGCACAGCGCGGTGGTGGGGTGGGTGCCGGTACCGAACGCCAGGCCGGGATCCAGCCGGATCACCACCTGATCCACCGAATCCGGGTCGGCCTCGACCTCGGCGTGGTGCGGACAGACCCACAGCCGCCGGCCGAAGCGCATCGGGCGGTAATCCCGCATCCAGGCCCGTACCCAGTCGCGGTCCTCGATCAGGGCGGGACGGCAGTCGATCGACCGTGGCGCCAGGGCATCGCGCAGTGCCGCGGTGAGCTCGGCCGGATCGCGGTCCCCGGGGAACAGGCCGGTGACGGCGGCCTGCGTCCATGCCGGTGACTGGCCGGGTGTGGTTTCCACCAGCATTTCGTCACCCGAACCGCTGACGGTGACAGCGACCGCGCCTTCCGCTTCCAGTACCGCCTCCAGCAGGGCCGGACTGGCCCCGCTGGCCTCGATCTGCAGCCATGCGGGCGCTGACGCGATCACGATCCGCGTAACAGCTGTTCGAGATAGTGGATATGCACGCCACCGTGGATATGCGCTTGTTCGCCGAGGATGCGCTGATGCAGCGCGATGTTGGTGTGGATGCCCTCCACCACCATCTCGGTCAGGGCGTTGCGCATCCGGGCGCTGGCCGCGGCGCGGTTCTCGCCGTGGGCAATCAGCTTGCCGATCATGGAATCGTAGTGCGGTGGCACGGTGTAGCCGCCGTAGGCGTGCGAGTCGACCCGGATGCCGGGGCCGCCGGGGGCGTGATACTTCTCGATGCGTCCCGGCGCGGGTACGAAGGTTTCCGGGTGCTCGGCGTTGATCCGGCATTCGATGGCGTGGCCGGTGAAGCGGATGTCCTCCTGAGACCAGCGTAGCTTCTGGCCGTCGGCGATGCGCAGCTGCTCGGCCACCAGATCCACCCCGGTGACCATCTCGGTAACCGGATGTTCCACCTGGATGCGGGTATTCATTTCGATGAAATGGAATTCGCCGTTCTCGTACAGGAACTCGAACGTGCCCGCGCCCCGATAACCGATGCGCTGGCAGGCCGCCACGCACAGCGCACCGATGCGCTCGCGTTCCTCGGGCGTGATGCCGGGGGCCGGGCTTTCCTCGATTACCTTCTGGTTGCGTCGCTGCACCGAGCAGTCACGTTCGCCCAGATGAATGACATTGCCGTGATGGTCGGCCAGCACCTGGAATTCGATATGCCGCGGGGTCTCCAGGTATTTTTCCATGTAGACCAGCGGATTGCCGAAGGCACTGGCCGCCTCCCGCCGCGCCATGTCGATCGCCCCGGTCAGCGCGGACTGTTCGTAGACCACGTGCATGCCGCGGCCGCCGCCGCCGCCCACGGCCTTGACGATCACCGGGTAGCCGATCTCCTTGGCAATGCGGCGGTTCCCGGCGTCGTCATCCGCCAGCGGGCCGCCCGAGCCGGGCACGCAGGGCACGCCGGCGGTCTGCATTTCCTGGATGGCGGAGGTCTTGTCGCCCATCAGCCGGATCGTCTCGGCGGTGGGGCCGATGAAGATGAAGCCCGAGCGTTCGGCCGATTCCGCGAAATCCGCGTTCTCCGAGAGGAAGCCGTAACCGGGATGGATGCCGGTGGCGCCGGTGACCTCGGCGGTGCTCATGAGTGCCGCCATGTTCAGGTAGCTCTGGGCGGCGGGGGCCGGGCCGATGCATACGGCTTCCTCGGCCAGCAGCACGTGCTTCTGCTCCCGGTCGGCAGTGGAGTAGGCGGCGACCACGTCGATGCCCAGCTCGCGGCAGGCCCGCAGGATGCGGAGCGCGATTTCGCCGCGGTTGGCAATCAGAACCTTGTCCAGCATGGCGGGCTCAGCCGATCACGAACAGGGGTTGGTCGAATTCCACGGGCTGCCCGTTTTCGACCAGTATGGCGGTGATCTCGCCGCTTGCATCGGCTTCGATCTGGTTGAGCATCTTCATCGCTTCGATGATGCACAGCGTCTGATCGGTGGCCACACGATCGCCCACCTCGACATAGGCGTCCGCGTCCGGCGAGGGGGCCCGGTAGAACGTGCCCACCATCGGGGCGCGCACGACATGGCCCTCGGGCGTGTCATCGGTCGGGGTCGATTCAGCCGCCGCAGGCTGGCCGGCCGGTTCCGGTGTAGCAGGTGGCGGCGCCGGCGGTGCGCTGGCGGGTATGCTGCCGGCCGGCGGATAACGGCCGATGCGCACCGATTCCTCGCCCTCGCTGATCTCGAGCTCGGCAATGCCCGAGGATTCGACCAGCTCGATGAGCTTCTTGAGCTTGCGTATGTCCACGCTGGTTCCCCCTGTTGTTGTGGTCAGGCGCGGTCGGCGCCGAGTCGCGCCAGTACCGCCTGCATGGCCAGGTCGTAACCCTGGGCGCCCAGCCCGCTGATCACGCCGACGGCAATGTCGGAAAAGTAGGAGTGGTGTCGGAACGCTTCCCGCGCCCAGATGTTCGACAGATGAATCTCGATGAAGGGTGTATCCACCGCCAGCAGCGCGTCGCGCAGTGCCACACTGGTGTGGGTGAATGCCGCCGGGTTGAACAGGATCATGTCCACCCCTTCCTCGGCGCCCTGGTGAATGCGTTCGATCAGCGCGGCTTCCGAGTTGGACTGCAGGCAGGCGAAATCGACGCCGGCGCCGGTCGCCTGCTGCTGCAGGCGCTGTTCGATCTCACCCAGCGTCTGCATGCCGTAGAGGCCGGGCTCGCGTAGTCCCAGGCGGTTGAGATTGGGACCGTTGAGCAGAAGAATCTTGGCCACGCATGCGCCCGGATCGAAGTTGTGTCGATTGTGCCGCAACGAGCCCGTGATGTACACAGCCGGCCGTTTTCGCGCCAGATCACGTCCGTTCGAGGCAAGATGCCGCCCGGTTGGCCGATCGGTTCAGGGCGTTTTCAGCAGTGGCGCCAGCATGTCGTCCAGGTCGCTGCGGGTGATTTCGCCGACCGCCCGGGTCTGGATGCGCCCCTGCCGGTCGATCACCAGCGTCACCGGCAGGCCCTGGCCGGCGCGCAGCTGATCCTGCACCCGCATCACCGCGCTGGTGTCGGCCAGCACCGGGTAGTTGATGTTGTAATCCCGGGCGAAGCGGGCGGCGGTGTCGGCATCATCCACCGCAAGCCCGATGATCTGCACCCCCTGACCCGCATAGTCACGCTGTGCGGCGACCAGCATGGGCACTTCCTCGCGGCAGGGCTTGCACCAGGTAGCCCAGAAATTGACCACCCGGATCTGCCCGGCCCAGCTGTCCAGGGTTTTCGGTTCGCCGTCGAGATCGGCGATGGCGACATCCGGCAGCTCGGGCGGGGGCGCCAGGGCCAGCCAGGTGGCCAGGCCGCCGGCGCCGCCAACCAGCGCCAGCCCGATCAGCCAGCTGGTGCTCCGGCGCGTCATGGTGACAGTGCGCCGCGCAGGCGCTGGATGAAGCCGGCGGCGTCGGTTTCGCCGATCAGCCGGTAATCGCGGCGTTCCTCGCCGTCCGCGCCGATGAACAGGATGGTGGGTGGCCCGACCACCCCGAATTCCTGCATCAGGGCGCGATGTCCGCCCGTGTAATCGGTCACGTCTAGCTGCAGCGCCGCCACCCCGTCCAGGGCATCGCGGACCTCGGGCTGGTTGAATACCCGGTGTTCCATGTTCACGCATTCCACGCACCAGTCGGCGTAGAAGTCGACCACCGCAGGCCGGCGGTTGTCGGCAGCCTGCGTCATCGCCTGCCGCAGGGCATCGCTGCTCTGAAGGCGCGTGAATGGACTGCCGTCGGGATTGGCGGCAGAAGCCGTGGACGCGGCGCCGGTGAACGGTGCCAGGGGCCGCAGCGGGTCGCCCGCGCCACCGCTGGCGCCAACGATCAGCACGCCTGCGTAGATGACCGCCAGCAGGCCGGCGCCCTGGCGCAGGCTGCCAGTGCCGGTCGGGTCCGGGGCGGTGCGGCGGAGTGCCCCCAGATGGGCACCATACCCGGCGAACAGCCCTGCCCACAGCGCCAGTTCAACCGGGCCCGGCACGATCCGTCCGAGCAACCAGATGGCCACCCCCAGCAGGATCACGCCGAACAGCGCGTTGATCTGCTGCATCCACTGACCGGCCCTTGGCAGCAGACCACCGCCGAGGGTACCGAGTGCGATCAGCGGCAGACCCATGCCCAGGCCGAGGCAGAACAGGGCCAGGCCGCCCAGCAGCGCGTCGCCGCTGGTGCTGATGTAGAGCAGGGCCCCGGCCAGCGGCGGGGCCAGACAGGGACCCACGATGAGCGCCGACACGAAGCCCATGAGACCGGCGCCGGCGAGGCCGCCGCGATCCCGGCCCACGGCGGATAGTCGCGCCTGTAGCCCGGCCGGCAGCTGCAGCTGATAGAAGCCGAACATGGCCAGCGACAGCGCGACGAACACCAGCGCGAAGGGGGCAACCACCCAGGGCGACTGCAGTGCGGCCTGGAGATTCAGGCCGCTCAGGGCCGCGAGCACTCCGAAAACCGTGTAGGCCGCCGCCATGGCCAGCACGTAGGCCGACGACAGCAACAATCCCCGCCAGGGCCCGACCGTACCCGACTGGCCGACGATGATGCCCGACAGGATCGGGATCATCGGCAACACGCAGGGTGTGAACGCCAGCAGCAGCCCCAGGCCGAGGAAGGTGGCCAGGGTCCACACACGGCCGTCGCCGGTCAGCCGGTCCGCCACTCGGTCCTGTTCCGCCCGGAAGCTGGCCGATCCACTGTTGGTCCCGGTCGTGGCGGCGGTCTCGCCAGCGGCCAGCGAGATCTCGCGGGTTTCCGGCGGATAGCAGAGGCCGGCATCGGCGCAGCCCTGGTAGGTGACCGCCACACGGGCATTGTCGCCGATGTCGCCCTTGATCGGAATTTCCACCGACAGGGACTGGCGGTAGGTTTCCACTTCGCCGAAGAATTCATCCTCGTGAACGTCGCCGTCCGGTATCCGCGGCTCGCCCAGACGCAGACCGCCATCGCCGACTGGTTCGAACGCCAGCGCGTGGCGGTAGAGGTAGTAGCCTTCGGCAATCTGCCAGTGCAGGGTGAGCGTCTCGTCGGCGGGATCGGCCGTGAGCACGAAGGCCTCTTCCACCGGCAGAAAGTCGCGATCGCTGTTCTGCAGCAGCCCCGATTGACCGAATGCGAGGGCGCTGATCGTCAGCAGAAGCAACGCCAGGCCGGCTCTCGATACCTTCATGCGGGTTCCGTGGTCTCCTTGACCCATTGCAGATAGCCGTCCAGTCCGTTCGCGGCTCGGACCGCTAGGATCTCGGGGAGTTCGTCCGGATGTAGTGCCAGCACCCGGGCTTTCAGCGACTCGAAGCGGGCCGCCGTGGTCTTGATCAGCAGCAGAAGCTCTTCGTCCACCTCTACCTGACCCTGCCAGCGGTAAACCGATTGCAGACCGGGTACGACATTGACGCAGGCCGCCAGTTGTTCATCCACCAGGGTGCGCGAAATTTCGTTGGCTACGGCCGGCGCCGGACAGGTGACGTAGACGATATAAACCGTCGTATCGCGGGTTTCGGTCACGGATTAAACCTGTTGCCGTTGAAAGGGTAGCCGCGGATGGTAGAAAGCCCTGGTTCCTTTGTCACTAAAGATATAACCATGACATTGGTTGAAAAGCGCGGCATATGCCCTTAAACCAGCGTTCCGGGCAGCAACATACAACCGATGGAGTAATCCCATGGCACTGCGACTTGGCGACACCGCGCCGGATTTCGAAGCCGATACCACCGAAGGCCGCATCCGTTTTCACGACTGGATCGGCGATTCCTGGGTGGTTTTCTATTCTCACCCGGCCGATTTCACACCGGTCTGCACCACCGAGCTTGGCGAGACGGCGCGCCTGAAGGCCGAATTCGACAAGCGCAACGCCAAGGCGATCGTGCTGTCGGTGGACTCGGTGGAGGACCATCGCGCCTGGTCGGGTGACATCGAGGAAACCCAGGGCAGCGCCGTGAACTTCCCGATCATCGCCGACCCGGATCGCAAGGTATCCGAGCTCTACGACATGATCCACCCGGGGGCGGGCGACACCTCCACGGTGCGGTCGGTCTTCGTCATCGACCCCAACAAGAAGGTTCGCATGACCATGACCTACCCCAAGAGCGCCGGCCGCAATTTCGCGGAAATCCTGCGGGTGGTCGACTCGATCCAGTTGACCGACGGCCACAAGGTGGCGACGCCGGTGAACTGGCAGGTCGGCGAGGACGTGATCATTCTGCCCACGCTTTCGGACGAAGAGGCTCGCGAGCACTTCCCCGATGGCTGGAAGGAGCTCAAGCCCTATCTGCGGGTGACCCGGCAACCCGCCTGATGCCGTCCGGCCTGGTGGCGGGATGACAGGGGCGCTCGTCGCGGGCGCCCCTTTTTTGTGGGCAGTCGTCAAGCGGGCATAATAGCCCGCTTTCTCCACGCCACCGGGAGTTTCCAGATGGGTCAGAGTGACGAGCGCAAGCGCCGCAGCAGCGTGATCACGCAGGGGCTGGCACGCGCGCCCAACCGCGGCATGCTGCGCGCGATGGGCTATTCCGACGCCGATTTCGACAAGCCGATCGTCGGGGTGGCCAACGGCTACTCGACCATCACCCCCTGCAATGTCGGGCTCAATGTGCTGACCGACCGCACCGTCGAGGCGCTGGAAACCGGCGGGGCCAAGGCCCAGACCTTCGGCACCATCACCGTGTCCGACGGCATTTCCATGGGCACGCCGGGCATGAAGTATTCGCTGGTATCGCGCGAGGTGATCGCCGATTCCATCGAGACCGCCTGCCAGGCTGAGAGCATGGATGGCGTGGTGGCCCTGGGCGGCTGCGACAAGAACATGCCGGGCGCCATGATTGCGATGGCCCGCATGAACATCCCGGCCATCTTCGTCTATGGCGGCACCATCAAGCCGGGCAAGCTGGATGGGGAAGATCTCAACCTGGTGTCGATCTTCGAGGCGGTGGGCCAGTTCTCGGCCGGCACCATCGACAACGAGCGACTGCGGGCGGTGGAGTGCAATGCCTGCCCCGGCGCCGGGTCCTGTGGCGGCATGTATACCGCCAACACCATGTCCAGCGCGTTCGAGACCATGGGCATGAGCCTGCCGTATTCCTCCACCATGGCGGCGGAGGACGACGAAAAGGGCGAAAGCGCCGCCGCCTCGGCCCGCGCCCTGATCCATGCGATCGAACAGGATATCCGGCCGCGCGACCTGCTGACCCGGGAGGCGTTCGAAAACGCCATCGCGGTCATCATGGCCCTGGGTGGCTCGACCAATGCCGTGCTGCACCTGCTGGCGATCGCTCATGCCGCGGATGTCGAACTGAGCATCGATGACTTCGAGCGTATCCGGGGTCGCGTGCCGGTGCTGTGCGACCTCAAGCCATCCGGACGCTATCTCACCGTCGATCTGCACGCCGCCGGGGGCGTGCCGCAGGTGATGAAGATGCTGCTAGAGGCCGGGTTGCTGCACGGGGACTGCAAGACCATCACGGGTGCGACCCTGGCCGAGTTGCTGGCCGAGGTACCGACGGCGCCGCCGGCCGGGCAGGGCGTGATCCGGCCGATGAGCGACCCGGTCTATCTGGCGGGCCACCTCGCCATTCTGAAGGGCAATCTGGCCGAGGAAGGCGCCGTGGCCAAGATCACCGGCCTCAAGAAGGCCGCGATCACCGGCCCGGCGCGGGTGTTCGACTCCGAGGAGGAGGCCATGGGTGCCATCCTGGAGGATCGCATCCGGGCGGGCGACGTCGTGGTGATTCGCTACGAAGGGCCGAAAGGCGGACCGGGCATGCGGGAAATGCTGTCGCCCACTTCCGCCCTGATCGGGCGTGGGCTGGGCGACAAGGTCGGCCTGATCACGGACGGCCGCTTTTCCGGCGGCACCTACGGCATGGTGGTGGGCCACGTGGCGCCGGAGGCCGCCGTGGGCGGCGGTATCGCGCTGGTCGAGGAGGGCGACACCATCACCATCGACGCCGAGCGCCGGCTGCTTCGGCTCGAGGTCGACGATGCCGAGTTCGAGCGCCGTCGCGCGGCCTGGCAGGCACCGGCACCGCGCGTGACCCGTGGCGTGCTGGCCAAGTATGCGCGGCTGGTGTCCACTGCCAGCCGGGGTGCCGTGACCGACTGATTTTCCGTCGGAATTATTGACTGGCCTGCCAACGAAAAGGCCCGGCCCGCGAAGCGCGGACCGGGCCTGATCAATCCACCGGTAATTGACTACTCGTCGATGACGTGCAGTTCCACGCGGCGATTTTTGGCACGACCAGCCGGGTTGTCGCTGCCGTCCGGCTGGGTGTTCGGCGCAACCGGGCGGGTCTCACCGAAGCCGCGAGTCACCAGGCGATTGGCGCTGATGCCGTTATCTACCAGGTAGGCCTTCACCGAGTCGGCCCGATCCTGTGACAACTCGAGGTTGTACTCGTTGGAACCGATGCTGTCGGTGTGGCCCTCGATGCGGACCTCGATGTCCTGTGCCGACTTGAGCGCATTGACTACGTTATCGAGTCTGTCTTCTGCGCCAACAGTCAGCGTGGCGGAGTCAAACTCGAATTTCACGCCCTTCAGCACGATCGGCGCGTCCTTTTCCAACGGACAGCCGACCGAATCCACTTCCGTGCCGGCAGGCGTTCCCGGGCATTCGTCGTTGGCGTCGATCACGCCGTCGCCGTCGGAATCCTTCGGCTCGGGTTCGGCCTGCGCCACCTTGTCGCCGCATTCTTCGCGCGGTTCTTCCTTGGGCGCGTTCGGCGTATACCAGCACTCACCGTCGGCATTCACCCAGACTTCACCGTCCGGGTTTGTCCAGTAGGCGCCGTCACCGCCGGAGTGGTTGTCCGCCAGTGCGCTGGTTGCCGGCAACCCCATCAAGGCCCCCGAGCAGGCAACCGCCGCGAATCCCTTGACCAGTGTCCAATTCCCCATGAGTCCTCCACTGTATTATTTGCGCGAGCACGATGACTTTATCGGCAATCACGCTGGGAGACAATTGAAAATTTCGTGTCTGCTCTGAAATGGGGCGGATGCCTTACGAGGCCTTGCGTTCAGCCTCGGCATCGCCCAGACCGAAAAAGACGCGTGCGGTTGCAGATGTGCTGCGGGCGAGCGTTTCGGAGGCAGTTCCCAGGGCCTCGGCCAGCCGCGCCAGTACATGGGGCAGGTACATGGGTTCGTTGCGCCGCGTACGTGGTTTCGGGCGAATGTTGCGCGGCATCAGATAGGGGGCGTCGGTCTCGATCATCAGCCGCTCGGCCGGCACGCTATCGACAATATCCAGCAGATGACGACCGCGACGCTCGTCGCAGATCCAACCGGTGATGCCGATATGGCAGTCCAGGTCGAGGCACTCGAACAGGGCGCGGCGGTCGGCGGTGAAACAGTGCACAACGCAGTCTGCCAGGGCGTCGCGGTGTTCCCGCAGCACTGCGATGAAACGGTCATGGGCATCCCGCTGGTGCAGGAACACGGGCAGGCCGGCAGCCGCCGCGATCTCGAGCTGCCGGGCGAACACGCGTTCCTGCGTGGCTCGCGGGCACAGGTCACGGAAGAAATCCAGCCCCGTTTCGCCCACCGCCACGATCCGGCCGTTGCGTGCCGCTGCGGTGATCTGCGCGTACAGATCGGAGTCCGCCTGATCGGCATGGTGCGGATGCAGCCCGGCCGTGGCATACAGTTGACCCGGGTAGGTGCGCGCCAGCTCGGCCGCGCGGTCATTACTGGCCGCATCCGAGCCGGTGACCACGATCTGCGACACGCCCGCCTCACGGGCCCGGTCGAGCACCGCGTCCAGGTCGGCTTCGAAACTCTCGTGCGCCAGATTGGCGCCAATATCAATCAGGTCGTCCATGCCGTCGGTATCCCGTCTGTCGTGGAGGGCGGGGGACCGGCAGGTGTGGCGGCGGCCCGCCCCGGATCAGGGGCCCTGGCACGCCGGCGGGCGATCCGGCCCGTCGCAGTTGATGTCGTTCGCGGGGGCGCCGGTACCGCCGGGTTCCCGATCGCCTTCGTCGATGGCGCCGTCCACCACGAGGAAAAGCAGAACCGCGCCGCTGGCTGCCAGCGCGACGGTACCGATGTTGTTCTTGAGGTAGTCGACCACGCCGCCGGATTCGTCATCCTGCCGCAGGATCAACTCGCGCGAGACGATCGGCGCACCGCCGAGCCGGATGTGGTCGAATCCGTCATCGTCCATCTGCCATTCCACCAGCGCGGCATCCCGACCCTGTCGCGCCACCCGCCAGTCGTGGTCCAGGCGCAATCCGTACCTGAGGCCGGCGGCGTCGGTGTTGGCGGGGCCGTCGAAGCCGAAGCTCATATACAGCGAGGCATTGGTGCCGTAATCAAACTCGGCGGCAGCGCCGCTGGATGCGCCGAGACTAATGACCCCGACAGCGATCATGCGTTTCCACATCGTGCTCCCCTCCCCCTCGGACCGATCATGAACCGGCAGCTGTTTTATTCACGCAGGCACTGAGGTTAGCGGCGCACTGAACCTCTGGCAAGACGCACTGTCGGAACGCGGTTGGCACCCGGCTGCGGGTCCTGGGGCCGGCGATAGTCCCGGGACGGCTCGCCGCTCGCGGTGACTTGCTACAATCTCGCGCCTTTTCCGTTTGGCTGTCTGTTGGGCTATGGGGCTTATGTCGTCGCGCGTATCTCTTGCTGTGTTGCTGGTTTTCGTGGTCACCGCTGCGTCGGCGGCGGATCGCTATGTCAGCGATGAGCTCTCCATCAATCTGCGCCGGGGGCCGGGCAATGACTATCGCATTACCCAGCTGCTGGACGCTGGCGAACCGGTGACAGTGATCGAGACCGGCGACGGCTGGAGCCATATCCGGACCGAGGGCGGCTCGGATGGCTGGGTGTTGACCCGTTTCCTGTCGAACGAACCGGCCGCACGTACCCAGCTTGCCGACATGCGCGAACGGGTGGCGGAGCTGGAGAAAAGTAATGCCGCGCTGCGTGAAGAACTGTCCGAGGCCCTCGAAGGCTCGTCCGAGCTGGGCGCGCTGAAAAAAGAGCTGGTGGCCGAGAACAAGTCGCTCAAGCAGGAGCTCAGTCAGATCAAGGAAGCCTCCGCCAACGCCATCCGGATCAATCGCGAGAATCAGGAGTTCCGCGAGCAGATCCTGTCGATGGAAAGCGAGGTCGAACGCCTGCGCCACGAGAACCAGGCCCTACAGAGCCGCCGTGACGGCATGAAGGTGGGGGCGATCATCCTCCTGGCGGGCGTGTTGCTCGGCCTCGTGCTGCCACTGTTCCGGCGGCGTTCCCGCAATAGCTGGGATTCGATCTAGCGCGGCCCTTCCCCACGGCTGCATCCGCGCCGTCAATCGAGATCATCGATGGAACATCAGCTTGGCCATACCCTGGTTCTGATCGTCTTTCTGGGCGTGTTCTCGCAGTGGGCGGCGTGGTGGCTGCGCATGCCCGCCATCGTGCTGTTCCTGGTGTCCGGCGTGCTCGCCGGACCGGTGCTCGGGCTGGTGGATCCCAGCGCCGACTTCGGCGATATCCTGCGGCCGGTGGTCGGGCTGGCGGTGGCAGTGATCCTGTTCGAGGGGGGGCTCAGCCTGCACTGGCACGAATTCCGTGAAGCCGCGGCCGGGGTAAAACGGCTGATCACGGCGGGCGCGGTGCTGACCTGGACCTTTGCCAGCACGGCAGCCTATTTTATCGGCGGTCTGTCGCTGCCGGTGTCGCTGGTTTTCGGGGCAATCCTGATCGTCACCGGCCCCACCGTGATCATTCCCATGCTCCGGCAGGCCGGCCTCAACCGGCGAACGGCTTCGTATCTCAAGTGGGAAGGCATCATCAACGACCCCATCGGGGCGCTGCTGGCGGTGCTGGTATTCCAGTACTTCGTGGTAACCGGCGACACCAGCAACGGCGCCCAGGTATTCGTCGATCTGGGCTGGGCCCTGCTGGTGTCGCTGGTGATGGGTGCCGGTACCGGCTATGCGCTGGGCTGGGCATTCAATCGCACGCTGGTGCCGGAATACCTCAAGGCACCGGCCACCTTCGCGCTGGTGCTGGTGATCTATACCCTCGCCAACATGGTGTTTGCCGAGGCAGGCCTGCTGGCCGTGACGGTCATGGGCATGGTGATGGGCAACATGCAGATCGCCGGCATGGTCGAACTGCGCCGATTCAAGGAATACATCACCATCCTGATGGTGGCGGTGGTGTTCGTCGTGCTCACGGCCGATCTCGATCCCCAGGTGCTGTCGCATCTGGACTGGCACGCCGCCGCCCTGGTGCTGGCGGTGATGTTCGTGGTGCGCCCGGCGGCCGTACTGCTGTCCACCATGTTCTCCGGCATGGACTGGCGCGATCGGGTGCTGCTGGCCTGGATCGCCCCGCGCGGCATCGTGGCCGCGGCGGTGGCCGGTGTGTTCGGACCATTCATGGTCGAAGCCGGTTACGACGGTGCCGAATTGCTGCTGCCGCTGATCTTCGCGGTGGTGTTCTCCACCGTGATCCTGCACGGCTTCACCCTCGGCCGGCTGTCTCGCTGGCTGCGCCTTTCCGCGGATCCCCACGGCGTGCTGATCGTGGGGGCCTCGCCCTGGACTACGGAACTGGCCCGGGCGCTGACCAACGAACTCAACGTCTCCACCCTGCTGGTGGACTCCAGCTGGCACCGGCTGCGTCAGGCCCGGCTTGCCGGCGTGCGGGTGCTCTACGGCGAGGTCTTGTCGGATCAGATCCAGCAGTCCCTGGAACTCAATGAAATCGCCTGCCTGCTGGCCGCCACCAGCAACGATGCCTACAACGCGCTGGTGTGTAACGCATTCTCGAAAAACCTTGAGCATGACCGTGTGTTCCAGTTGCCCATGTACGCCGCCGACCAGAGCAACGAGGCCAAACTGGTGGCCCAGCCGCTGCGCGGCCGACCGGCCTTCCACGAAAATGCACAGTACGAAGAGCTGTGGCGCCGGCACTTCCAGAACTGGCAGTTTTTCAAGAGCAAGCTCAGCGACACGTACGGCTACGAGGATTTCCGGCGCGATCTGCCCCCGGAAGCCTTCGTGATCGCGGTGCTCTACCAGGACGGCATCCTGCTGTTCCGGCCGGCCTACCGGAACGGTCACCGCCCGGCCGCAGGGGACACCATCGTCTACTACGCCCCGCGCCGGTCTCAGACCACCCGGCCGGATGACACGGAAGGCGCCGAGGATGCGGACACCGGCGATCAGGCCACCGCCTGACTGATGGCCTGGCCCGATCGCAATCAGCGCCGGGACGTCAGCCTCCCGGGCCCGGCGGGAAACCTGGCCGCCACCATCGAAACGACTGCCGCGGCGCCGCATGGTGTGGCGGTGATCTGCCACCCGCATCCGCTGCATGGCGGCACGCGCCAGAACAAGGTGGTTACCACCCTGGCACGGGCAGCCCGGTCGGCCGGACTTGATGCGCTGCGATTCGATTTTCGAGGTGTCGGCGACAGCCAGGGCGAGCACGACCATGGCGTGGGCGAACAGGACGATTGCCGGGCGGCCATCGACCATGCCGGGGACGCGTTCGGCGGGTTGCCAATCGTGCTGATGGGATTCTCCTTCGGCGCGGCCACCGCGCTGCGGGTGGTTGCCGCCGATGGCGCCGCGGCGCTGGTGACGGTCGGTCTGCCGGCCGGCTACTTCGAGGCGGGTTTGCCGGTACCGGATTGTCCCTGGCTGGCGGTGCACGGTAGTGCGGACGAGATCGCCGATCCGGCGGCTGCACGCGCGGCGCTGACCGCGTTGATCACACCGCCGCAGATGCACTGGATGCCCGGGGCCGGCCACTTCTTCCACGGCCGTCTGGGCGAGCTCAAGCAGATGGTCAGCGACTTTCTGCTGGCGGAGTCGATGTGAGTGCCTTGCGGTGGTTCCTCCCGGGGCTGATCTGGCTGGCGATCGCACCGGCGGCAGCCGAGCGGATCGATCTCGGCCGCTTCTCGCAGGGCGATACCGACGGCTGGAAGACGCACGGCTTTGACGATATTCCGGCCAGTGACTATCAACTGGTGGAAAAGCACGGGCGGCGCGTGCTGCTCGGGCAGTGTGATGATGCCGCCGCGGTATTCGGCATCCAGCGGCAGATCGATCTGGAACGCACGCCGTATCTGCACTGGTCCTGGCGTGTCGACGACGTATACACCGATCTGGATGAGCGCACCCGGGCCGGGGATGATTTCCCCGCCCGCGTGTACGCGGTGATCGATGGCGGCTGGCGCATCTGGCGTACCCGTGCCATCAATTACGTCTGGGCCAGTGGGGAACCGGTCGGCACCGCCTGGCCCAATCCTTTCCGGGAACAGGCCATGATGGTCGTGGTCGAAAGCGGACCCGGCGGCTGGCAGCACGAAGTACGCGATGTCCGGGCCGATTTTCGTCGCCATTTCGACCGTGACACCGACCACATCGACGGCATTGCCCTGATGGTGGACTGCGACAATCACGGCGGCCGCGGTCGCGCCTGGTTCGGCGACATTTACCTCAGCGACAGCCCGACAAGGACACACTAGACGTGAATCTGCTGGAACGACTCAAGACCACGCTGGCCGATCCTGCCACCCGGAATACCGACCCCGAACACACGCGCGAACTGGCCGCGGCCGTGCTGTTGCTGGAAATGGAACACGCAGATCATGACCACGACCCCCGTGAACAGGACGAGGTACGGCGGTTGCTGCGCGAGACCTTTCACCTGACCGACGACGAGGTCGCCGAGCTGCTGGAAGCGGCGCGGCCGGCCCAGCGGGAGGCAATTTCGCTGCACCGCTTCATCCAGGTGCTCAATGACGGCATGGAACTGGACGACAAACGCCGGGTGCTGGAAATGCTCTGGCGCGTTGCCTATGCCGACGCCCACCTGGACGCGCACGAAGAACATCTGCTGCGGCATCTGGCGGAGTTGCTGCACCTGCCGCATCGGGAATTCATTCAGGCCAAGCTGGCGGTTCAGAACGACGCCACGTGACGGGCCCCGGCGCCGGGGCGTTACCCGGTGACTACCGCCGTAGCCGGTAGAGCGCGATTTCGCCCAGCAGGTTGGGCAGCAGGCGCATGCCCCAGGTGCTGCGGTGAGCATGGTTGACCATGTGACGTCGCGTGATGTTGATGCCGAGCATGCGGCACAACCGCTCGAAATCGCGCACCGTGCAAAGATGGATGTTCGGCGTGTCGTACCACTCGTCCGGCATGGCCCGGGACACCGGCATCACCCCGCGCAGCGCGATCGACAGGCGCGGTTTCCAGTGGCCGAAATTGGGAAAGGTCACCACGCTTTCGCGACCGATGCGCAGCATCTCCGCCAGCAGCAGGTCGGGCCGGCGCACTTCCTGCAGCGCCGCGGTCATCAGCACCACGTCAAAGCTGTCGTCCTCGAACTGGGACAGGCCGTCGTCCAGGTCCAGCTGCAGGACGTTGACGCCCGCCGCTACGGAGGCGATGACGTTATCCGGGTTGATCTCGAGTCCGTATCCGGTCACGCCCTGGGTAGCCATCAGCCGCGCGAGCAGGGTGCCATCACCGCAACCCAGATCGAGCACCCGCGCGCCCGGCTCGATCCAGCGGCTGATGATGTCCAGGTCGGCGCGCAGCTCGCCGGTTTCCGACACCGCTGGATCGGTACTCATACGCCGGCCTCCTCGGCCACCCGGTCGAGGTACCCGTTCAGGGTGCGAACGTAGTGGGGCATGGTCAGCAGGAAGTCATCGTGGCCGACATCGGAGGTGATCTCCGCGTAACTGACGTGCTTGCCGGCATCGACCAGGGCATCCACGATCTCCCGCGACCGCGCCGGCGAAAAACGCCAGTCCGAGGTGAAGGAAATCACCAGAAAGCGGGCCAGCGCCGGGGCGAAGGCCTGGGCCAGCTTGCCGTCGGCCCGGGCGGCCGGGTCGAAGTAGTCCAGGGCCTTGGTCATCAGCAAATAGGTGTTGGCATCGAAGCGGTCCACGAAGGACTGGCCCTGATAGCGCAGATAGGATTCCACCTGGAATTCGACATCGAATCCGTAGTTGATCCGGCCGCCGCGCAGATCGCGTCCGAATTTCGCGCGCATGGCCTCGTCGGAAAGATAGGTGATGTGGCCGAGCATGCGGGCCAGCATCAGACCGCGTCGCGGTACCACGCCGTATTCGTAGTAGCGGCCGCCGTGAAACTCCGGATCGGTGACGATGGCCTGTCGCGCGATTTCGTTGAAGGCGATGTTCTGGGCCGATAGTCGCGGCGCCGCCGCAATCACCAGGGCGTGGCGCAGGGCCTCGGGATAGTCGATCGACCACTGCATAACCTGCATCGCGCCGAGGCTGCCGCCGGCCACCGCGGCCCAGCAGTCGATGCCCAGGTGCTGCTGCAGCAGCCGCTGGGAGCGCACCCAGTCGGCCACCGTTACCACCGGAAAATCGGGGCCGTAGGGCCGGCCGGTGGCGGGGTTGTGGTCGCCCGGGCCGGTGGAACCCTGGTAACCGCCCAGATTGGCCGGGCAGACCACAAAGAACCGGTTGGTATCGAAGGGCTTGCCGGGGCCGATGCACTTGTCCCACCAGCCGGGCTTGTCATCGTCCGGGCTGTGGTAACCGGCGGCATGATGATTGCCAGAAAGGGCGTGGCAGACGAGGATCGCGTTGCTGCGATCCGCGTTGAGTTTGCCGTAGGTTTCGTAGACCAGCTCGTAGGGGCCGAAGGTCTTGCCGCAGTCCAGCGGCAGCGGCTCCGCCACCTGCAGCGACTGTGGCGTGACCATGCCGACGGAATTGGCGGACCGGGCGCGTGCCATGCGGCGGCCTACCGGAACAGACCCGGCAGCGGCAGCAGCCGGCTGATCACCTGCAGCCCGATGATCACCACCAGCGGCGAGATATCCAGCCCGCCGATCGGCGGCACGTACTGGCGCACCGGCCGCAGCAGCGGTTCGTTCACGCTCCACAACACCGCCGTGGCCGGGGTGTGATGGCCCGGCGTCAGCCAGCTGGCCAGGGCCTGGATCAGGATGGTGAAGGTAAACAGGTTGCAGACCATGACCATGGTCTTGAGCAATGCCCACCAGGCGATGGCGGCCGGTTGCGCGGCAATGGCCTCCGGGTACAGCCAGATATCCACCTGGATGTTGATGGCGCACAGCAGCACGGCCAGTGCCAGGGCAGCCAGGTCGATGTTGCGCCAGCGCGGAATCACCCGGCCCAGCACGCCTACCGGGGGGTTGGTGACCTGCCACACGAACTGCGAGATCGGATTGTGGAAATCGGCGCGCGCGATCTGCAGCAGCATCCGCAGCAGCAGCACGATGATGTACAGCGCGAACAGCGTGTCCACCAGGAACATCAGGGCATTGTTGGCGTTGCCGGTGGCCATGGCGCTCCTCGGCTATTGATCGGCGATCTGCGCGGCCAGCTCGCGCGAGCGGCCGGCGGCAGCCCGCATGGCCTCGGCCATGAGCAGGTCGAAACCGCCTTCGTCGAGAATGGTCAGTGCCCGCTCGGTGGTTCCGCCGGGCGACGTCACATTGGTCCGCAGCGTGGTGGGCGAATCGCCGGATTCCACCGCCATGCGTGCGGCACCCAGCGCGGTTTGCCGCACCAGCCGGGCCGCGGTGTCGCGGTCCAGGCCGAGTTCCTCGGCGGCCGCCTGCATCGCCTCCATGAAGGCGAACAAGTAGGCCGGACCGCTGCCGGAGGTGGCCGTGACCGCATCCAGGTCCGCCTCGCGTTCCACCCAGAGCGTTTCACCGGCCCCGGCCAGCACGGTTTCGGCCGCGGCGCGCTGGTCGGCATTGACGTGTTCACCGGCGAACAGGGCGGTGATGCCGGCCCCGATCAGCGCCGGCGTATTGGGCATGCTGCGAACCAGGGGCAGGTCGGCGTCCAGCCACCGGGCGAGCGCCGCTAGCGGGACCCCGGCGGCAATGGAAATCACCAGTGGTCGCGCCTGTCCTGCCAACGGCGCCAGATCGCCGACGACTGCGGCCATGATCTGCGGCTTGACCGCCAGTACCCAGGTGGCGGCCTGCGGCAGCACTTCCGCCGGCGCCGCCGCGGTCCGGACACCGAAGCGCCCGGCCAGCGCCGCGCGCTTGTCTGCATCCGGCTCGATGACCGCCACGTCAGCGGCCGGGTGACCGCTGGCCAATAGCCCGCCGATCAGGCTTGTCGCCATGTTGCCACCGCCGATGAACGCGATTGTGTCGGGCATACCAGATCGTGAATCAGGACCAGCGCGGCATGATACTGGATGGCCTGCCAGCCTGCCCACACCGCCTGCGGGAGCTGCCTGTTACGATAGCGCCTGCGCCCAATTCCGCCCCGACATGGTAACCGACCTGACCCCCGATTCCGTCCGTCCCGAGGCCCAGGCCGTGGACGTGGGCGACGCCGAATACCTGCGGCGCATCGCCGCGGCGCGGGTATATGACGTAGCCATCGAGACGCCGCTTGAGCGCGCCGTTCAGCTATCCGACCGGCTGGGCAACAACGTCCTGCTCAAGCGTGAGGACATGCAGCCAGTGCACTCCTTCAAGCTGCGCGGGGCCTACAACAAGATTGCCGGCCTGAGCGACGAACAGCGCGCCCGCGGCGTGATCTGCGCATCGGCCGGCAACCATGCCCAGGGTGTGGCGCTTTCCGGACAGAAGCTGGGCATTCGTGCGGTCATCGTCATGCCGCGGACCACACCGTCGATCAAGGTCAGGGCGGTGGGTGCATTCGGCGGGGAGATCATCCTCCACGGCGACAGTTTCGACGAGGCGGCGGCACATGCCAATGAACTGGCGGTCCGAGACTCGCTCACCTATGTGCACCCCTACGACGACCCCGAAGTAATCGCGGGCCAGGGCACCATCGGCATGGAGATCCTGCAGCAGCACCCGGATGACCTCCACGCCATCTTCTGCTGCGTGGGCGGCGGCGGCCTGATCGCCGGGGTCAGCGCCTATGTAAAGAGCGTGCGGCCGGATATCCGGGTGATCGGGGTGGAACCCGATGACGCCCCCAGCATGACCCGCGCGCTGGAGGCCGGCGAGCGCATCACCCTGGACCATGTGGGCCTATTCGCCGACGGCGCGGCCGTGCGCTGCGCCGGGGAAGAACCCTTTCGCGTGGCCCAGCGCTGCGTCGACGCCATGATTACCGTCACGGCCGACGAGATTTCGGCCGCAGTGCGCGATATCTTCGAGGATACCCGCGCCCTGGCCGAACCGGCCGGGGGCCTCGCGCTGGCCGGCCTGAAGAAATACGTGGCCGAGACCGGCGTCAGTGGTCAGTCGCTGGCAGCGGTCCTGAGTGGTGCCAACGTCAACTTCGACCGGCTGCGCTACATCGCCGAACGGGCAGAACTGGGCGAGCATCGCGAGGCCTTGTTGGCCGTGACCATTCCCGAACGCCCGGGGGCGTTCCGCGGTTTCTGCCAGGCGCTGGGGGTGCGCGGTATCACCGAGTTCAATTACCGCTACTCGGGGCCCGGCGAGGCGCACATCTTTGCCGGCGTCAAGCTGACCGACGGTCCGGCCGAGCGTGACCGGATCATCCAGTTGCTGGAAGCCGAGGGTTATCCGGTGACCGATCTTAGCGCCAACGAAATGGCCAAGCTGCATGTGCGCTACATGGTTGGCGGGCGCACGTCCGGCGTGGCGGACGAGATGCTGTTCCGGTTCGAGTTTCCGGAACGTCCGGGGGCCCTGCTGAACTTCCTCGACAACGTCGGGGATCGCTGGAACATTTCTCTGTTCCATTACCGCAATCACGGTCACGCCTACGGCCAGGTGCTGGCGGCCATGCAGGTGCCCGAAGGCGAGCGCAACGCCTGTCGCGAGTCGCTGGATGCCCTGGGTTACGAGTACGAGGAAGAGACCGCCAACCCTGCCTACGGCTTTTTCCTGGCCGGCGACTGAGCCGGCTGTACCCACCCCTGCCGGGGTTCTACTCCAGCGACAGGATGTAGCGCCAGTGGGTCTCGTCCACCGGCATCACCGACAGGCGATTGCCGCGGCGGATCAGCGCGAACCCTTCCAGCGTATCCGCGTGCTCCTTGAGCTCCTTGAGGCTGATCGTGCGCTTGAGGGCCCGCTCGAATCCCACGTCCACGTGGTACCAGCGCGGGTTGTCGGGATCGGACTTCGGGTCGTAGTGACTATCGTCCGGATCGAACGCGGTGGGGTCGGGGTAGGCCTCGCGGGCGATGGTGGCAATGCCGACGATGCCGGGTTCCGCGCAATTGGAGTGGTAGAAGAAGACCTTGTCGCCCTTTTTCATGTCATCACGCATGAAGTTGCGGGCCTGGTAGTTGCGCACGCCGTCCCAGGGCTCGGTCTGGCCGGGGCGGTTGCGCAGATCCTCCAGACTGAATTCCTCGGGCTCGGACTTCATCAACCAGTAGCGCATGGACGGAAACTCCTTGGCGAATTCGGCGCTCGATTCTACCGCGGCCGGATTACCCCGGATTCGGTGACGATGGCGTCGAGCGGTACGTCCCACTCGGCGACATTCAGGGCGTCCACCTGCTGCACGTCGAAGGCCAGGCCGATCAGCCGCGGCCTGCGCCAGCGGCGGTGCCGCAGAAAGGCGAAGCTGCGGTCATAGAAGCCGCCGCCCATGCCCAGCCGGTTGCCGGCCGGGTCGAAGCCGACCAGCGGGGTGATTACCAGATCCATGGCCCGGGCCGGGTGATCGGTGCCCACGGGTTCCGGAATACCGAAGCTGTTGGCGCGCCACATTAGGGCCTGCCAGGGGCGGAAAACCAGCATCTGGTTGCGCACGACCGGGGCGAAGTACCGGCGGCGGGGGTCGGTGTCCGCAAGCGGGGCGGGGTCGATCTCGGCGCCCACACCGCGGTAGATGGCGATGGACCGAGCACGGGTGAATTCGGGCAGGCGGCACAGCCGCGCCAGGGCGCGATCGGCGGCCTGCCGTCGCTGGCGTGGGTCGAGCCGCCGTCGGGCGGCTTGCAACGACCGCCGCAGGCGCTGACGCGCGTCGGGATCGTGGCTGTCTGGAAAAGTCGGCATCTCCCGCCTGTGCCGTCGGTGGCCTGTGACCTTGAGACAAACGCTCAAGTGGGGCCAACCACGCCGCCTTAGGCTTTCCGCTGCGAGGCGGACCTGCTCACCAGCGATGCTTCATGACCCCGGGTTTAATACTTAGGCTCAAGGGGTACCCGGCAACCGTCGAACACGGCAGGAGAGCCGATCCTTATGCTACTCGCCGCTAGCGGTTGTCATCAAGCGCGGATTCGATGCGTAGCTGCAACTGGGAGAGTCGGTCGCTGGCTTCGTCGTCGACGGGGGCGCGCTTGCGGCGCTGTTCCATGTCGAGCAGATCCCGCGCCATGTTGAGCGCGGTCATCACTGCGATGCGCTCCATGCCGAGGGTCTTGCCCTTTTTCTGGACGGTGGTCATCCGGCGGGAGAGGTACTCGGCGGATGCCAGCAGCGCTTCACGCTCGCCCTCGGGGCAGGCGACCTGGTAGTCCCGCCCGAGGATGCGCACGGTGAGCTGGGTCTGTTCGCGGGAAGCGGACGTCATGAGTCCGACACCTCGGCCTCGGCTTCGGCCTCCAGCGCCTCGAGCCGCTCGGCCAGGGACCGCAGCCGCTGGCTGGTCTGTTCGCGCAGCGCCTGGTGGCGGCTCTCGAGCTCACGATGGCGGGCCTGGAGTTTCTCGTAGGCCGCCAGCAACTCGGTGAGCCGATCCTCGAATTGATAGATGTCGAACGCCGCCATGACCGCAGGACTGTAAACGATGCGCCGAGTATAGACCGGAGCCGCCCCGCCGGGGCAAATGCCGACCCGGCCGTGGCCGGGTCGGCGGTCGGGTGCTGACGACTTAGCGTACGAGCAGGAACAGCGCGCCGTTGCCCCGGCGTACGTGCAGCAGCAGCTGCTGTGCGTCGCTGTTGACCAGTTCCCGGAACGCCTCGAGGGAGTCAACCGGCTGCCGGTTGACCGAGGTGATGATGTCGCCCGGGCGCAGCCCCGAGGAGGCCGCCGGGCTGCCGCGCGCGATGTCGAGAACTGCCACGCCCTCGACTTGGCCGGCCAGATCGTGATCCTCCGGAATGGCACCGATCGTCGCGCCCTCCAGGGCGGGGAAACCACTGTCACCGGGCGTGGTGCTGGCTTGCGTATCGTCGGCCTTGCTCAGCGTGGCGGTGACGTTGCGGGTCTCGCCGTCGCGCAACAGCTTGATGCGCACCTTTTCGCCGGGCGAGCGCAGCCCGATGGCATTGGCCAGTTCTGAAAAGTCCTTGATCTTGTTGCCGTTGATGCCGGTGATCACGTCGCGTTCCTTGATGCCGGCCTTGTCCGCGGGGGAGTCTTCCACCACCTGTGCGATCAGCACGCCCTGGGTTTCTTCCAGTCCCATGGCTTCGGCCAGTTCATTGGTGAGGTTCTGCCCCACCACGCCGAGCCGACCGCGTCGGACTTCGCCGTATTCCATGATCTGTTTGACCACGGTGCTGGCGATGTTGGTGGGGATGGCAAAACCGATGCCGATGTTGCCGCCCGAGCGGGACAGGATCGCGGTGTTGATGCCGACCAGCTCGCCTTCGAGGTTGACCAGGGCGCCGCCGGAGTTGCCGGGGTTGATCGAGGCGTCGGTCTGGATGAAGTCCTCGTAGCGATTGCCCAGCCCGTGACGGCCAAGCGCACTGACGATGCCCGAGGTCACGGTCTGTCGCAGGCCGAAGGGGTTGCCGATGGCGACCACGAAATCGCCCACCCGGAGGTTGTCGGAGTCGGCCACGGGAATCTCGGTGAGGTCGTCAGCATCCACCTGAAGCACGGCGATGTCGGAATCGGGATCGGTTCCGACCACCTCGGCGGCCAGTTCCCGGTCATCCTGTAGCCGTACCGTGACCTCGTCGGCATTCTGGATGACGTGATTGTTCGTCAGGACGATGCCCTTGTCGGCATCGACAATCACGCCCGAACCCACGCCGCGCGGCTGCTGTGGCTGCTGTTCGTCCGGAATGCCGAAGAAGCGCCGGAAGAACGGGTCGTTGAACATCGGGTGATCTGGGGTCTGCCGTGCCCTGCCGGTGACCTGGATGCCGACCACGGCGGGCATCACCTCTTCCAGCATCGGCGCCAGAGTGGGTGGATCGCCACTCAGCCCGGCAGGCAGCTCGGCATGGGCGACCGGTACGAAGGCAAGGCCGGTGGCGGCAAACCCCGCCAGCAACAGCGAACGGATCGTCATGGATGAATCCTTGAAGCTTGTGGAATGAAACCCGCGGTACGGGCGTCAGTTACCGGGTCTGACCATCAACGCCGCGCGTTAGTTTCAACGCAGACGCGGGTTGAGCGTATAAGTGCCGGTAACCGAGGCCGTGGCCAGGACATGGCCGTCCAGCGCTGCCAGTACCGCCGGGCCGGTGAAGTCGCCTTCGACCGGACAGCGCGGCAGGTCGGTGGCGATCAGCCGGAACTCGTAGCGATGCGGGATGCTGTCGTTCCAGGGCGGTGCGGGGCCGTCGTAGCCGTAGTACCGTCCGCCCAGGTCGGGATCGCCGGCGAACCAGTCGGTGTAGGTGTTCAGGCCCTGGCGAGCACCGGCCGGGCCGGCGGGCTGACGCTTGCCGCCGGGCGTGACCTCATTGGCGCAGGCGCCGGCGTCGATCCCGCCGGTATCGACCGGCAGATCAACCATCACCCAGTGGAAGAAGTCCACCCGCGGCAGGTCCGACGGGACTTCGCGGTCTTCCTGATTGACGTTATCGGGCTTGCTGGGCGCGTCGGGGTCGATGCACAGCAGCACCAGCGACTGCGCCTGCTCCGGCACGCCCGACCAGGCCAGGTCGGGATTGTGATTGTCGGAGAACCGGAAATGGTTGTCAGCATCCGGCTGTGCAAAGGCATAGCGGTCGGGGATTGGCTGACCGTCGGTGAACGCCTGGGTATCGAGTTGCATGACGTTTCCCTTGATGGACCAAACGGATAACGGATGCTGGGGGCGGACCGCGCGGTCCGCAAGCCTGCCGTCAGAACCGCGAAAGAACGCGCTGGAGGGTGGACTCCACCCCGCTGGACAGCCGCTCGCGCAGGCTCTGGCGGGTCTTCCAGCGCACTTCGTAGACGGCGCGTTCGTCCCTTGCCGCGGTCAGTAGCAGGTCATCGCTGGTGCCCACGGCGTCGATCAGGCCCAGGTCCAGTGCCTGGGTACCGTGCCAGTGTTCGCCGGTGGCCACGCGGTCGACGTCCAGATCGGACCGGTTGTCCGACACGAATTGTTTGAATAGACCGTGCGTGGCCTCGAGCTCTTCGCGGAATTTGGCCCGGCCGGCATCGCTGTTTTCGCCGAACATGGTGAGCGTGCGCTTGTGCTCGCCGGCGGTATGCATCTCGATGTCGACGTTCTTTTCCTTGAGCAGCCGGTTGAAGTTGGGCATCTGGCCCACCACGCCAATCGAGCCGATGATGGCGAAGGGCGCGGCCACGATGCGGTCGGCCACGCAGGCCATCAGATAGCCGCCGCTGGCGGCCAGCTTGTCGACCGCGGCGGTGAAACGGATGCCACGGTCACGCAACCGGCGCAGCTGGGAAGCGGCCAGGCCGTAGCTGTGCACCAGACCGCCCGCCGATTCCAGCCGCAACAGGACTTCATCCTCGGCTTCGGCGACCTGTAGCACCGCGGTGATTTCCTCGCGCAGATTGGTGACCGCCGAGGCGCGGATGTCGCCGTCGAAATCGATCACGAACAGCCGGCCCTTGTTGTCCGGCTTGCCCAGCTTGGCCGCCTTGGCCTTCTGCTTGGCCTCGGCCTTCCGGCGCTTGTCGCGGGCCTTGCGGGCCGGCTTGTCGAGCAACTCGTCCTGCAACGTGTCGACCATGCGGTCGAAGCGCTGATTGACGTTGCGGATTTCCAGGCCGTCGCCGCCGATCTGGCGCGACTGCTGGACGGTGCCGGCAATCCAGGCCACCAGCAGGCCGATCACCGCGACCACGGTCACGGCCTTGGCCAGGAACAGGCCGTACTCGGCGGCCAGCGAAATGAGGGTTTCCATAGTGCTCCGGGCGGGGAAAACGCGAAAGTGTAACGGCTTGCGCCCGACCCTGTGCGGCCGGGCATTAGAAATCGGGCGTACTCAGCGGTTATCGGCGAAATACTGCCGGCTTACCCGGAACACCACCGGGCCCAGCAGGATCAGGGCGATCAGGTTGGGCACCGCCATCAGGGCATTCATCACGTCGGCCACCAGCCACACCATGCCGAGATTGGCCACCGCACCCACGAACACCGCCACCACCCACAGCAACCGGTAGGGCATGACCACGCGCGAGCCGAACAGGAACTCCGCGCAGCGTTCGCCGTAGTAGGACCAGGCCAGCAGGGTGGAGAACGCGAAGATCACCAGGCCGAAACTCACCAGCCAGCCGCCCGGGCCGGGCAGGCCCTGGGTGAAGGCGGTGGCGGACAGTTGTGCGCCGGTCTCGCCGCTCTGCCAGGCGCCTGTCACCACGATCACCAGCGCGGTCATGGTGCAGACGATGAGGGTGTCGATGAACGTACCCAGCATTGCCACCACGCCCTGGCGCACCGGATCGCGGGTGCGGGCGGCGGCGTGGGCGATGGGGGCGCTGCCCAGACCGGCCTCGTTGGAGAAGATGCCCCGGGCCACGCCGAACTGGATTGCCATCAGCACCCCGGCGCCGGCGAATCCGCCGGCGGCCGCCGTGCCGGTAAAGGCATCGGTGACGATCGTGCCCAGCGCGCCGGGAATGGCCGGCGCGTTGACCAGCAGGATGACCGCGGCGCCGGCCACGTAGACGATCGCCATGAAGGGCACCAGTCTTTCCGCCACCCGGGCCAGGCGCTGGACCCCGCCGATGATCACCGCGAACACGGCCACTGCCATCACCACACCGGTCAGCCAGGTGGGCACGGACAGCGACTCGTGGAACACCTGCGCTACCGAGTTCGACTGCACCGTGTTGCCGATGCCGAAGGCGGCGATCATGGCAAAGAAGGCAAAGGCACCGCCCAGCCAGGCCCAGCGCTGCCCGAGACCGTTGCGGATGTAGTACATCGGCCCGCCCACATGGGCACCGTCGGCGTTGACCTCGCGGAATTTCACGGCGAGCACGGCCTCGGCGTACTTGGTGGCCATGCCCACCAGCGCGGTTACCCACATCCAGAACACCGCGCCGGGGCCGCCCAGGAAGATGGCGGTGGCCACCCCGGCGATGTTGCCGGTACCCACGGTAGCCGACAGCGCCGTGGCCAGGGCCTGAAACGGCGTGATGTCGCCGGCATCTTCGGCAATCGTGCGACGTCCGGACAGTGCCAGCCGCACACCGAAACCGAGCTTGCGCCAGGGCAGCAGGCGCAAACCCAGGGTCAGGTAGATACCGGTACCCAGCAGCAGGGCCAGCATCACCGGTCCCCACAGCCAGCCACTCAGGGTTTCCAGAACGCTCGTGATCGTGGCCATGGTGTTAACTCAGTAGCGTGTTGATCAGGATGAAACCGATACCGGCCGGGGCGACCACGCGCAGGATCCACAGCCAGATCCGTGCCAGCGGCAGCGGCGCGCGGCCGTCGTCGGTGGCTGCTGCCACCGCGGCCGGTCCCATCACCCAGCCGACGAACAGCGCGATGAGCAGGCCCCCCAGCGGCAGCAGCAGATCGGTGAGTCTGGTCATCCAGTCCAGGAAGGACACGTCCGCGAATACTAGCCCGCCGACGGCCCCCTGGGACAGGGCGCTGGGCACCCCTGCCAGAAAGCACGCACTGGCGGCGGCCAGCGTAGCCAGCCGGCGGCTGAGCGACCATTCGTCCACCAGATAGGTCACCACCACTTCCAGCAGCGACACCGATGAGGTCAGCGCCGCCACGGTCAGCAGTACGAAGAACATCACGCCGAATACCGTGCCCGCCGGCATGCTGGCAAACACTGCCGGCAGCGTGACGAAGGCCAGTCCCGCGCCTTCCCCGGGGTCGAAGCCGAAGGCGAATACGGCCGGCAGGATCATCAGGCCCGCGAGCAGTGCCACCGAGGTGTCCAGTGCCACGATGCTCATCGCCGAACCGGGCAGGGCCTGCCGGCGGGACATGTAGGAGCCGTAGGTGATCAACGCCCCCATGCCCAGCGATAGTGAAAAGAACGCCTGGCCGATGGCCGCGCCCCAGGCGTCGGCGCCGAGCCGGCTGAAATCGGGCGTGAGGTAGAAACGCACGCCCTCCATCGCGCCGGGCAGCGTCACCGAGCGCACGACCAGCACGATCAGCAGAATGAACAGCAGCGGCATCAGGAGCTTGGCCGCACGCTCGATCCCGCGGCCGATGCCGCCGACCACCACCAGCGCGGTCAGCACCATGAATACGGCCGCATACGCCACGGGTCGTACGCCTTCGCCGATAAAGTCGGTGAATGCCTGACCCAGGGCATCGGCGTCCGTGGTCGCCAGTGCTCCGGACGCCATGTAGCCCACATAGGCCATGGTCCAGCCGGCCACCACGCTGTAGAACGACAGGATCACGAAACCGGTGAACACGCCCAGCATGCCCACCAGCGGCCAGGCACCGCCGGCCAGCTTGCGAAAGGCGCCGATGGGGTCGCGCTGGGCGGTGCGGCCAATCACCAGTTCCGCCATTACCAGGCTGACCCCGAACAGGAACACCAGTCCCAGATAAATGATCAGGAAGGCGCCACCGCCGTTGTCGCCGGTGACGTAGGGGAATTTCCAGATGTTGCCCAGCCCCACGGCGGAACCGGCGGCGGCCATCACGAAGCCCGCGCGCGAGCCCCAGTGCTCCCTGGTCATGCGGTTATCCCCCAGCGGTTGACGAGTGAGTCAGCGTACAATCCGAGTGTAGCCGAACCCATTGCGCCGCTTCAGCGGCTAGCGCAGGGCCCCGGCGCGCAGGCGGGTCAGGTAGTCCCGATACGCGGCAATCGCCCGCGGGGCCAGCAGCAGGGTCAGGGGCAGGTTGATGCATAGCATCAGGGCGGCGCCGAATACGCTCACGGCATCCAGCTCCCGGGCGCCGTCCACCCAGCCGGCGCAGGCCAGCCAGACCATGGCGCAGAAGCCCAGGCGATAGGGCGGCACCCAGCCATCACCGGCCAGGTAGACCACCCCCTGTTCGCCGTAATAGCTCCAGGTGATCATGGTCGACACCGCGAACAGCCAGATCGCCAGCGTGATCAGCCACTGGCCGAGGCCCGGTACGGCAGTGTCGAAGGCGCGGGCGGTGAGCGTGGCGCCGGTGTAGTCCCGGTACAGGCCGGTATCGACCAGCGTCGGTGCTGATTCGGCCGTCAGCGACTGCCAGTTGATGACCGGCCCGCCATCGCCCTTGCGGATTTCGCCGAACAGCCGCTGACGTTCGCCCTGGTCACCGGTGGCGATGACGAAGACCCGGTCGCCTGCCGCCAGGGTTGCGTGATCCGCGGTCGGCACCGCCGAGTCGGCCAGCGACCAGGTGTTGTCCCCGGTCGACGCCCAGGCCGGTGCCGGATCGAGCTGCAGGCTCGCATCGCGCTGCCAGATACCGGTCGACAGGATCACCAGCGCCGTGATGGTGCAGACCACGAGCGTATCCACGAACGGTTCCAGGCCGGCGACGATGCCCTCGCTGACCGGTTCCGATGTTTTTACCGCGGCGTGCGCAATAGGGGCGGTACCCAGGCCGGCTTCGCTGGAAAACAGGGCCCGCTTGAGCCCCCAGATAAATGCCATCGCCATGCCGCCGCCCAGAAACGCGCCGGTGCCCTCGGTGTAGGAAAAAGCGCCGCGGAAGATGGATGCCAGCACGCCTGGCAGCGCATCCGCCCGCAAGACGAGCACGACCAGCCCGGTCATGACATAAAGAACCGCCATCCCCGGCACCAGCCAGCCGGCAACCGCCCCGATGCGCTTGACACCGCCCAGCGTGACCAACCCCACCACCGCGGCTAGCATGCCGCCGGTGACCAGCGGTGGCACGCCGAAATAGCTGCGGGTGGTATCCGCGACGCTCCAGGACTGGAAAACCGCATTAGCGGCCAGGGCATTGGTGATCAGCGCCACGCAGAACAGGCCGCCGAGCCAGGCGCCGGGCCGGGCCAGGCGGGCCGACAGGCCTGGCAGCCCGCGTCTGGCCACCCACATGGCGCCGCCGTGCGGATTATCCGGATCGTCGGTGTTCCGGTAGAGCATGGTCAGGGTGACCTCGACCATCTTGATCGCCATGCCTGCCAGACCCACCACCCACATCCAGAAGATCGCCCCGGGGCCGCCGAACTCCAGCGCCAGTGCCACCCCGGCGATGTTGCCCAGCCCCACCGTGGCCGACAGGGCAGCCGACACGGCCTGAAAATGGCTGATGGCCCCGCTGCCGCGGCCCGTGTCGTAACGCCCGGTGATCAGTGCCACCCCGTGCGTCAGCGCCTTGAGCTGTCCGGCACGTGTCCACCATGTAAACAGCACGCCGACCGCCAGCAGGGCGATCAGTACCGGGGCGGAGAACACCGCCGCGTTCACCCCGTTGACCAGGGTCAGCAACCAGTCGAGAAACTCCCGCATGTCGTGCAGCGTAAAGGATGCCTGGTCTATGGACCACGGCGCCGCATACGTCATGACCCGCTATCACGAGCGGGCATCAGGCCGGGCGGCAATCTCCGGTCAGCATTTTCCGCCAGGACGATGGTTATTCCGTTGCCACGGCCGTCTGATTGTCATGACGGGCTGTCCGCCGGTGCACGGGATCGCCCGACAGTGGTTGCAGGTGGCCGGAACTTCGACCCGATCGCAAAGTTTTTTCGCCGTACCCCTTGAAACCCGTTGGCTTGGCTCCATCCTTAGCACTCGCCACGAGGGAGTGCTAACAGTCCCTTGCGGCGCCGGCGTCGTCCGCGGGCGGGTGCCGGACCAAGGGAATTCCAGACATTTCAGTCAATCGACAACGAGGAGAAGGGTGGTATGAAAATCCGTCCTCTGCAGGATCGCGTCGTGATCAAGCGGCTTGAAGAAGAACAGACCACTTCCGGAGGCATCGTGATTCCGGACTCGGCCGCCGAGAAGCCCCAGCGCGGCACGATCACCGCGGTCGGCAACGGCAAGGTGCTCGACAACGGGGAAACCCGCGCGCCGGAAGTCAAGGTGGGTGACACCGTGCTGTTCGGCAAGTTCTCCGGCACGGAGATCAAGCTCGACGGCGAAGACGTCCTGGTGATGCGCGAAGACGATCTACTGGCGGTGCTGGGCTAGAACGCCCCCACCGCTTTTTACTGGGCAATCGCTTTAACCAACGAATTCAAAGAGGAAGCTAGAAATGGCTGCCAAGGAAATCAAATTCGGGGAAGACTCGCGCCAGCGACTGATGCGCGGCGTCAACACCCTGGCCAACGCCGTCAAGGTCACGCTGGGTCCGAAGGGCCGCAATGTGGTCATCGACAAGAGCTTCGGCTCCCCCACCGTCACCAAGGACGGTGTCTCCGTGGCCAAGGAGATCGAGCTTGAGGACAAGTTCGAGAACATGGGCGTGCAGATGGTCAAGGAAGTCGCTTCCAAGACCTCGGACGTGGCCGGCGACGGCACCACCACCGCTACCGTGCTGGCCCAGGCCATCGTACGCGAGGGCATCAAGGCCGTATCCGCGGGCATGAATCCGATGGAACTCAAGCGCGGCATCGACGCCGCCGTGAAGGCTGCCACCGACGAACTGGCCAAGCTCTCCAAGCCCTGCAGTGACGAGAAGGCCATCGCGCAGGTCGGCTCGATCTCCGCTAATTCCGACGACGCGGTCGGCAAGATCATCGCCGATGCCATGAACAAGGTCGGCAAGGAAGGCGTGATCACGGTCGAGGAAGGCTCCGGTCTCGAGAACGAGCTGGACGTCGTTGAAGGCATGCAGTTCGACCGCGGTTACCTCTCGCCGTACTTCATCAACGACCAGCAGACCATGCAGGCGGAGCTCGAGAATCCGTACATCCTGCTGTTCGACAAGAAGATCTCCAACATCCGCGACATGCTGCCGCTGCTGGAAAGCGTGGCCAAGTCCAACCGTCCGCTGATGATCATCGCCGAGGACGTGGAAGGCGAAGCGCTGGCCACCCTGGTGGTCAACAACATGCGCGGCATCGTCAAGGTTGCCGCCGCCAAGGCGCCCGGCTTCGGTGATCGCCGCAAGGCGATGCTGGAAGACATGGCCGTGCTTACCGGTGGTCGCGTGATTTCCGAGGACCTCGGCATGAGCCTGGAAAAGGCCACGCTGGAAGACCTCGGTGAAGCCTCCAAGGTGCAGGTGGGCAAGGAAGACACCACCATCATCAGCGGCGCCGGCACCAACAAGGCCATCGAAGCCCGCATCAAGCAGATCCGCGCGCAGATCGAGGAATCCTCCTCGGACTACGACAAGGAGAAGCTGCAGGAACGCGTGGCCAAGCTTGCCGGCGGCGTGGCCGTGATCAAGGTCGGTGCCGCCACCGAAGTCGAGATGAAGGAAAAGAAGGCGCGTGTCGAGGACGCCCTGCATGCCACCCGTGCCGCGGTGGAAGAAGGCATCGTCCCCGGCGGCGGCGTGGCCCTGCTTCGCTGCACCAAGGCGCTGGAAAAGCTCGAAGGCAGCAACACCGAGCAGAACGCGGGCATCCGCATCCTGCGTCGGGCGGTCCAGGAGCCCCTGCGCCAGATCGTCTACAACAGCGGCGCCGAGCCGTCCGTGGTGGTCAACGAAGTGCTCTCCAAGAAGGGCAACTATGGCTACAACGCGGCCACCGGTGAATACGGCGACATGGTCGAAATGGGTATTCTCGACCCGACCAAGGTCAGCCGCACCGCGCTGCAGAACGCGGCCTCCATCGCCGCGCTGATGCTGACCACCGAGGCCTGCATTGCCGACGTCCCCGAGGACGACGACAAGGGCGGCATGCCCGGCGGCGGCATGGGTGACATGGGTGGCATGGGCGGCATGATGTAGTAACCGTCCGCGCTCAAGTCGCGCAGACCCAAGGCCCCGTCGGATTCGTCCGGCGGGGCCTTTTTGCTGCGGTTGCTGATGTTGCGTGGTTTGCCCACGCCCTCGCGCGCGGTAGTGCCTGGCCGGGTGATGCCGAGCCCGCATTTGATGACCCGGGCCGGCACTGTGCTCTAGGATATGGAACTTCAAAAAAGCAAGGGAGGCCGGAGAAGGCGCGGACTCACCCATGCAGGCACCGGTGTTCTTCATTTCAACGGGTCGCTGCGGGCCCCAGTTTTTTGCCGACAAACTGGCGCAGCACTACTCGGACTTGGCCGTGGTCGAGCACGAACCTCTCCAGCAGGCGTACGCGCCGGTGTACTTCTACAAGAAGTACTATCGAAACGAGCTGCCCCAGCTCGATGCGGCGCTCGAGCGACATATTGCCGGCATAGAGCGTCTGTGTAGAGATAAGATTTACATAGAAACCGGGTAGCCGAGCTACGGATTCCTGCCGTTTCTGCTGCAGCGGTTCCAGCCCGGCGTACGCGTGGTTCACCTGTATCGCCACCCGGTGTCGGTGGCCGCGTCCTTGACCACCCACGGGGTTTATTCCCGCGATGACTGGTCCCGCGTGATGAGCATTACGCCGGAGGCGACGGGGGATGGTAGGGCCGCGTATCCGGCTTCGCGCTGGGCGGCCCTGTCCGAGTTTGAAAAATGTTTGTTCTGGTGGACCGAGATCAATCGGCATGCGCTCAACCTGAAGCGGTCCTTCCCGGAGACAGCCTGGTGCTCCGTGAGCTACGCGGAACTCCTGCTGGACAAGAATCCGCACAGTATCGGTCGGTTGCTGGAATTCCTGCGCCTGCCGGCAAGGGAGTCGTTTATACAAGGTTTCGGCGAGGTGGTGGACGCGCACGAAAAGAAAACCACCGCGGCCATTGACGATTCCGTGCTCGATCGGTATCCGGACGCGCTGGCCATCATGCGGGAACTCGGGTTCGAGCGGGATGCCGACGGTTTGCGCAGCTATATCGACAGGCGTTATCGCACCACGTCGCTGGCCAACTGGCTTGCCCGGAAGGCGAAAAGGCTCGGCCGGAATACAAGCGGGCGAGGGAAACAGGACAAGCGGTACACCCACTAGGGCCGCGGCGGGTCGTCGAGATACGCGGCGTTGAGCATGATGCAGTCGATTTCGACCAGGTAAGGAAAATGTCCCGCGTTGTTCGGGACCATGGCCGAAAGCACGAAGTTCAGTGACTCGTAATAGCGGATCAACTCGTCGAAGCGAGGGGAGTCGCGATAAATCCGCCTTACTGACAGTTCGCTTTGCAGGCCGATGAACTGGTCGAGAACCTCGAGGGCGCCGGCGATGACCTGGCGGTCGTGGCCCTGGGTGTCCATCTTGAGGAAAGGCCTGGAGAAACCGTGCGTGCTCTGCAGGCGCGGATAAAGGCGGGACAATGGTTCGACTTCGACCGCAACCGTGCGGTCGATGGCGTTCTTTTCGCGGAAAAGCGGGGCTTCGTTATGCCGGGGCGCGTGAAACGAGCTGAACTGCGAATCGGCCATGAGATTGAAGTCCATCACCCCGCCGCGGGCGGACAGCCCCGTTTCGAAGACATGCCAGTCGGGATCGCTTTCGGCTTCCTGTCCTAGCTTGTCGGCCGCAACCGGATGGGGCTCGAACGAAAGGATTTTCCCCCAGTACCCGACCTGTTCACGCAGCATCTTGGCGTACTGGCCATGATTGGCGCCGACGTCGAACACGCAGTCGATGCCGTAGGCCGAGAACAGTTTCCGCAACTGTTCGACCTCCCACGCCTGGTGCAGCGGCAGGTCGGCCTGTGGATGGCGACTCTTGCGCTTTGGAAAGAGCCGGTGGCGTAGTTTGTTACCCATGAAATGTCCTTGCGATCGCGTCGAGGGCTTTCTGCCGGAGCCCGTCGGCGGTGTACAACGCGGCCGTGTGGTTAAAGGCATTCTGGCGAATGGCACCGGCGTGATCGTGGTCGCGTGTCACCGCTGCAACCGCATCGCTGTATTCCTGCGGTGTGTGCGCGCGCAAGAAGTGTACGCCGGGCTCCATGCGCAGGCCTTCGACGGCCTTGTCGGTACCCACGATAATCAGGCCGTGCAGGCTGGCCTCGATGGCCTTCAACCGGGTGCCGCCGCCCCGCAAAATCGGCATCAGCTGAATGCCGCAGGCTTCCAGATAAGGTGTCATATCGGGCACTCGCCCGGTTACCTTGAGTATCGGATGGCGTTTTGCCGCCCGTTGCATGAAACGCTTGGGACCGCTGCCGACCAGGGTTATCTGCATGCCCGGTACATGTTCCAGCCTGGGTGCGAGTTTTTCGCAGATGAACTTAGCCGCCTGGCGGTTCGGATAATAGGCGTAGGTGCCCGCATACAGCGCTTTGGTCAGCCGCTCCGGGCTAAACGGCGGCAGCGCCTCTGGTCGGTCCCAGATGATGTTCGGTACCACCGAGATCCGGCCGCGGCCCGGATGCCTCGTTTCGAGGGTGTGCTTGTCGAGCTCGCTGCAGACCCAGATATGTGCCGGACTCCGCAGCACCCTGTCTTCAATGGCGCGATAGCGCGCCGCGGTTCGTCGAATGTCGCCGCGGCGGCGCCAGCGCCATATCGGGTAGGCTTGGCTGATGGACAGCGCGAGTTCCGACTCGATGTTGTGCATGTCGACGACGATCGCGCCGCTCGATACGCCGGCCACGGCTTCGACCAGCGGGTACAGGGCTGGGTCTTCCAGCAAGGTCAGCGCGATTCCGGGTGACCGGGCGTAGTATCGCTGAACCGCTGCCTGCAGGGCGCTATGGTCGTCACCGAACGCTTCCCAGTCACCGATTGCCGGGAGTTTTTCGCATCGTGGTTGCGCCGACCCGAGGGCGAGAACGTGGATCCTGCGATACCGGTCCAGCGTGCCCAGCGCCCGCAGGTTGTTGTGCAGCCGCAGTTTCAGACCGGAGTCGAGCGGCACGGGCAGGCAGGGCAGAATCGCGAGAAGATCGGTCGAAGCCATCCGTGTGAGCCCGCTACAGGTGGCCTTGACCGGCGGGTTGGCCGCGTTCGGAGGCGACAGTGGGTGATTCGCCGAGGATCCGGTCGATGCGTTCGTTGACATCATCAACCGGGATCAGGTTAGCCACCCCGTCTCGTCGGACCTGTGTATGCCAGCGCATCTGGTCCGGGGATTTTCCTAGGTAATCGCGAGCAGCAGCTTCGTGATAGTCCACGGCGTACTCGAGACTGCAGTAGGGGCCGGTACGGCGGCTCGGGCTTATCGCATGCAGGGCGATGACCGGCAGGTTGACGGTATTGGTGAAGTGGGCCGGCCCGGAGTCCGGCGTGACCAGCAGAGTGGCATGGTCCATGACTGCCAGCAGTCCCTTGATGGATGTGCGCCCGATCAGGTCGAGCGCGTCGCCGCGCATGGCGCTGGCGATGGCCTCGCCCAGCCGTCGCTCGTTGTCGCTTGGGCCGCCGATCAGGGCAACGCGCAGATTGTGTTTCTCGATGGCGTAGTCGGCAACCGCGGCGTAACGTTCCGGCGGCCAGTTGCGCCGCAAGTCGCTGGCGCTCGGGCTGATCAGCAGGGTTGGCGGGCCGGGCGGCAATAGTTGTCGGGCTTCTTCCCGAGCCTCGTCGGGGATCGGCACCGACCACTCCATTTGCCGACGGGTGATTCCCAGCGTTTCCAGTTGCGCGAAATAGCCGTCCACCATGTGCGGGCCGCGCGCCGGCCGGCTCAGCACATCGACAAACCAGGGTTGTCCGTCGCGTGCGCGCGCCGGTTCGCAGCCAAGGCGCAGATCGGCGCGGATGTGCCGACTGGGCAGGTTGGCCCGTAGGGAGGGATGGGCGTGCAGCAGCACGTTGAAGCGCCGCCCGCCGAGCTGGCGCTTCAGCTTGGCGTTGCGCGACGGATCCCGCTTGTCATAGACGATGAACTCGATGTCTGGCAGGTCGCCGAGAAGGGCGGATTCGGCCTTGCCGATCACCCAGGTGATGCGGGTATCGGGCCACTCGTGCCGCAGGGTGTGGATGGCTGGGACCAGGTTGTAGCAGTCGCCCAGTGCCGACAGGCGCAGCAGGCAGAGGGTTGCCGGTGGCGCAGCCAGCGGCAGCTTGCGGCGACGCAACCCCAGCCTGTGGCCGAGGCTTCGGCCGATGACGGTGGCCATGCTCATGAGCCGTATCGTTCGGTGTTGCGGGGGCGCGTTCGCATTGGGCAAGGATACCCGCCGCAGCGCGATGGACGTACCCCGGCCGATCCAATTCCGTTGGTCGGGATAGCCGGCGGGCCGGGGCACCGGTATTCTCCCAGGCTGACGGGCGGCGCGTGACGCCGTCCGTCTCCGGCTGGATTCTTCGAGGTCGACTACCCGTGAAAGCGCCGCGACACGCTCATCCCTACGAGGCCCCACCCGGCGCCGCGGCGGTCGCCGGGGTATTGCCATTGGCCTGTGCAGTGATCACCCGTAATGAAGCTGACAATATCGGGCGGTGCCTGGGCAGCGTGGCGGGACTGGTGTGCGAGGTCGTGGTCGTGGACTCCGGTTCCACCGACGAGACCTGCGAGATTGCACGGGCGTACGGTGCGCGTGTCATTCGCCGAGACTGGACCGGGTTTGCGGCGCAGAAGCAGTTCGCAATGGACCAGTGCCAGCAGCCCTGGCTGCTGTCTCTGGATGCTGACGAGGCCCTGGAACCGGCTGCCCGGGCGGCGATCGAGGCCCTGTTCGCCGGAAACAACGAGCCGGGTCACTCGGGCTACGAGATCAATCGTCTGACCTGGTATCTCGGCGACTGGGTGCGCCACACCTGGTACCCGGAATGGCGCCTGCGGCTGGTTCGCCGGGACCGGGCGGCATGGCGGGAATACAACGGACACGATTTGCTGTCGGTAGATGGCGCGGTTGGCCGGCTGGGTGGCCACCTGCTGCATTACACCTATCGGGATCTGGAACACCACATGCAGCAGTCGATCGGCTATGCCCGCATGTCGGGCCGGCAACTGGCCGCGAGCGATCGGCGTATCCCGGTATCCAAGCTGGTCTTCTCGCCGCTGGGGCGTTTCATCCGGTTGTATCTTCTCAAGCAGGGCTGGCGCGACGGTTGGCGGGGGCTGCTGCTGGCGTTCAGTTCCGTGATGTCGGCGTTTCTCAAATACGCCTTTGCGCTGGAGGCCAGGCAGGCGCGTGACAGGGCAAAAAACCCGCCGGGTGGTGACACGTGAAGCGCCGCCGGTTGCAGCGGCGAACGGTGGCCACGACCGTCGTCCTGACCAGCTACAACCAGCGCGAAGTATTGCCACTGGTGTTGCTGGCGCTGGCAAACCAGAGCGTACGCCCGGACGAACTGATTCTGGCCGACGATGGCTCCCGGGACGACTCGCCAGCGGTTGTTCGGGCCCGGGCCAGGGAATACGGCCTACCCTTGACCGCAGTGCTGACCCAGGAAGATCTGGGTTTTCGCAAGGCCACCATTCTCAACGCCGCCATCCGGGCCAGCCGTGGGCAGCAGATCGTTTTTCTGGATGGCGATGTGCTGCCGGCGCGCGACTGGTTGCAGGCGCATCGGTCGCGGTTTCGCACCGGCGCTTACGTTGTGGGAAGTTATGCCCGGCTGAGCTTGCAGGAGAGCCGGTCGTTTCATGGCGACAACGTGGCATCGCGGCTGGCTGAGCTCTGCCGGCATCGGGGTTACGACCGCTGGTTTCGCCGTCACGACCTCAAGGCCCGTTGGTATGCGTTGATCCGGAAATTCAATCGGCCCCTGCTGCACGGCGGCAATTTCTCGGTGGACCGCGGCGTGTTATTCGGTGTGAACGGCTTTGACGAGCAGTTCAACGGTTTCGGCGGGGAGGATTCGGATCTGCGCTGCCGCATGAATCTCTACGGCGCCCGCCCCGTCAGCGCCATCCATGCGGCCAAGAGCTTCCACCTGGAGCCCGAACCCGCTTCCGGCGATCGCCCCAGTGCCATCGCGGACCGACTGCCTTACAGTGAAAGCCCCTATCAGACGCTCAAGAGAACGCGCGTCTGGGCAGAGCAGGGCCTGACTCAACATCCGATGTCTGTCGGGGAAGTCCACAAGGAAAATCTCGCTTGAAGCTTTTCGGTACCAAGGAAATAAAGGTGCATGTCGAGCGGGTACTGCACGCCCGCCGCCGGGAACTCGATGGACGAACCGTGGTGGATGTGCCCGCCGGTTCGGGTCATTCGAGCCGCATCCTGCAATCGCTCGGGGCAAACGTGGAGGCGCTCGATCTGTTCCCGGCGTTCTTCAACGTGGAAGGGCTTTCCTGCGGCTACGCCGACCTGGCGGACCGGCTGCCCCTGCCGGACGAACATGCGGACTACGTGCTTTGTCAGGAAGGCATTGAACACATGCCGGATCAGTTGCATCTGTTCGCGGAGCTCAACCGAATCACCCGGCCCGGCGGAACGCTGCTGATAACCACGCCCAACTACGGGATGCTGCGGGCACGGCTGAGCTACCTGCTGGGTGAAACCGAGTTCTACGGCAAGCTGATGCCGCCCAATGAACTGGATTCCATCTGGTTTGCCGACGGGCGCAGCGAGAAGGTGTATCACGGGCATATCTTCCTGCTGGGTATCCAGAAGCTGCGTCTGCTGGCTCGGTTGTCCGGGTTCCGAATCCGCAAGATTCATCACCTCCGGGTCAACCACACGTCGCTGGCGCTTCTCGTTCTGTGCTACCCGTTCATTCTGCTGAGCAACCTGGCCGCATACCGCCGCGCCATGCGAAAGCGGCCGGAGGTGGATGATGAGCGCAAACGCGCCGTCTACCGAGAAACGCTCAAGCTGGCCCTGGATCCGCGCCTGCTGGTGGACGGGCATCTTTGTGTCGAATTCGAAAAAGTTTCCACGCCGGCGCAGGCGGCCGCCGAGTTGCGTGGCAAGTACGCGGACTTCGATATCCAGACCTGATGGTATTCCCGAACGATCAGCGCTCGCTCCGATTTGCCAGGAACGAACTCAAACGACGCCCAACCGCCGTGTAGTCGATCGACGCCATATCGAACGGGTCGGCGTCATCCGGTGGGGTGAGCGTAAAGCGACGGTCCTTGGGGGCCAGCGTCTGCCAGCGTAGCGGCCCGGCGGTGGGCAGGCTGGGGTAGAAAGTGGCAGTCGGCACGGCCAGGGAGCCGGCCAGATGGGCGGGGCCGGTGGAGCCGCTGATGAACAGGTCGGCATGGCGCAGGTTGGCGGCGAACTCGACCAGGCCGCCCTGCGAGTGGTAGATCACCGGCGACAGGTCGGCCATGGCCGTCGCGAGCTGGCGGGCCAGTGGCAGTTCATCCGGCCCCGCGGTGATCACGAAGCGGCAGCGGGTGACGGCTAGCTCGCCGGCGACGCGGGCGTAGTCGGTGGGCGTCGGCGCCGGGGCGGAGCCGCCGCTGCCGGGGTGGATGAACACCCAGGGACGCGCCGGCTCCAGTTGGTGTTCGGCCGCGAACGCGGCACGGCTGTCAGAAGCCGGGTCGCGGAACTGCAGCAGGGGAGCGCGGGGAATCGGGCCCGGTTCCCCGCCGGTCTGCCGGATCAGGTCATGGGACAGATCCAGGTTGTAGGCCCATTCCGGCTTGATCGACGCCGACCGGCGCTGGCGCACCCGGTGGTTGTAGAACACCTGCGCCAGCTTGCTCGCCGGCCCCAGCCGCCAGGGAATGCGCTGCCGCCACAGGGCGAAGGCGTTCGGGAAGTCGGAAAAATAACTGATCACCGCCGCCGGGCACGTCCGGCCGGCCCAGCTGTCGCGGCCGAAACGGCCGCGGCCGTCGACCACCGGCAGCGCCCACACGTCGTCGACCAGCGGGCAGGCCGATACGATGGGCGCGGTGTAACGGGATACCGCCGCGATAACCTGCCGATCGGGCCAGTGTTGCTTGATCGCGGCAAACGCGGGCAGGGTCAGCAGCACATCGCCGAGCCGGTCGGGACGCAGGAGTAGAATCGGGCCTTCGGGCAGTCGGTCAACGGTAGCGGGCACGGGAGATCACGGGTTGGGGATGCGGATTCTGGAAGTCTGTTTTGCCGATGGCAGCGGTGGCCTGGAATTGTATGCCGCGCATACCAGCGTGGCGCTGCAGTCGCGCGGTCACGACGTGCTGACACTGGCCACCGAGGATACGTTATTCGCCCGTCGCTGCTCGCAGCCCGGCTGGCTGGCCGGCGGGGGCACCTGGTCCCGTTGGCGGCTGTTGCGCCGCGCGCTGCGGGAGTTCCGCCCGGACATCCTGCATCTGCATCATCGTGCTGATTTCGCCCTGTGCTCGCTGGCCTGCCGGCTGGTCGGGCGGGCGCGGCCGGCGCTGGTCTACCATCGGCATATGGAGTTGCCCGCCTCGCCCAAGAAGGACTGGTATCACCGCCAGCTCTATGCTCGGGTCGACCTGCTCGTTGCGGTAACCGAGCGCATCCGGCGAACCGCGGTCGAGGTGCTGCCGCTGGCGTCCGGGCGCATCGTGGCGCTGCATGCCGGGGCACCGGGGCTCGATCGCCCGCCGCCGCCCGTGGATCGCGGTGGCTACTGCCTGCGGGCAGGATCGTTTTCCCGCATCGAACCGCGCAAGGGGCAGGACACCCTGATCCGCGCGCTGGGCCGGCTGAAGCGCGAGGGCTACCCGGTGCAGCTGGCGCTGGCCGGCCAGGTGCATGACCGGGAGTATTTCCAGTCCCTCCAATCGCTGGCCGAGGCCGAGGCGGTGGCCGATCAGATCGAGTATCTGGGTTTTCTGGATCATCCCCAGACGGAGATGGCGCGCTGCGATGTCAACCTGCACGCCGCCGAGATCGAGACCTTCGGGCTGGTGATCATCGAGTCCATGCGGGTCGGGGTGCCGGTGATCGCGGCGGAATCGGGTGGCGTGACGGAAATCCTGCAAGATGCAGACAACGGTCTGCTTTACGCCCCCGGCGACGATGCCGCGCTGGCGGCACATCTGCGACGCCTCGTCGATGCGCCGGCCGAGCGCGAACGACTGGCCCGCCGGGCCGGCGATGACGCCGCTGATCGCTTCTCGACAGAGGCGCACTACGACCGTCTGGAAGCCCATTTCGCCGCGCTTCTATCCGCGGCCCCCGCGACCGGAGACGCGGTATGAGCGCCGATCAGCCCGCCGCGCCGGCGGGCGTGTCCTCGGCTACCGTCGACCGGGTGGCAACCTCCAGCGAGTTCGCTTGCCGATGGATGCTGGCCCGGCCGGAGCGTTTCGCGGAACTGGTGGCGGCCGAGGCGCTGACGACGCCAGCGGACCGGGCCGAATTGGATACGGCCGCCGGATCCCTTGGCGAGGCGGCGGATTGGCTGGCGGCCTGCCGGCAGCTACGCAATGAATGGCTATTCCGCATTGCCTGGCGGGACCTGACCGATCAGGCGGACCTGGACGAAACGCTGACGTCGCTGTCCGATCTGGCGGACGTCTGTCTCGAGGCGGCCCTGACCCGGGCGGAAACCGAACTGGCCGAGCGGCATGGCCGCCTGCTCGACGACCAGGGCCGGCCGCAACGGCTGATCGTGCTCGGCATGGGCAAGCTCGGCGGGCGCGAGTTGAACTTTTCCTCGGACATCGACCTGATCTTTGCCCACCGGGGCGCGGGCGAAACCGACGGCAGCCGGCCGCTGGACGCGGCGGAATACTTCAAGCGGGTCGCCCGCCGGTTGGTTCAGCTACTGGCCGAGCAGACTGCCGATGGCTTCGTGTACCGCGTCGATACCCGGCTGCGACCGTTCGGCGACAGCGGGGTCCTGGTGGCCAGCCTGCCGGCGCTGGAGCAGTACTACCAGACCCACGGGCGCGAATGGGAGCGCTACGCCTGGATCAAGGCGCGCCCGGTGGCCGGTGACATGGCGGGCGGCAAGCAGGTGATCGACATGCTCCGGCCCTTCGTCTACCGGCGGTATCTCGATTACAGCGCGTTCGAATCGATCCGCGACATGAAGGCCCTGATCAAGCGTCAGGTGGCCCAGCGGGGCATGGAAGACAATATCAAGCTGGGCAGCGGCGGCATCCGCGAAATCGAGTTCATCGCCCAGGCCTTCCAGCTGATCCGTGGCGGTCACGAGCCGGCCCTACAGGATGCCCGCCTGCTCCCCACCCTGGCGCGGCTGGGCGAGCAGGGCCACATTCCGGCGCACGTCGCCACGGATCTGGACCGTGCCTATCGTTTTCTGCGTCGGCTGGAAAATCGTCTGCAGGCCTGGGCGGATCAGCAGACGCATGATCTGCCCGACGACGATGACCGGCGCCATCGCCTGGCCGTGTCGATGGGCTTCGACGACTGGGAAGCGTTGTCGCAGGCGGTGACGGACTGGCGGCGGCGGGTCCATGACGCGTTCGAGCAGGTGTTCGTGTCGCCGCAGACGGAAGAATCCGGCGACGACGCCGACGACGATATTCTGGCCCTTTGGGAGGGCGACATGGACGCCGGCTCTGCCGCCGAACTGCTGGCGACTTACGGCATCGATGACGCCGAGCCGGTACTGGCGGCGGTGACGCGCCTGCGCGAGGACAGCCTCTACCGCGCCCTGGCCGATCGCGGGCAGCGCTGGATGACGCGACTGCTGCCGCTGCTGTTCGGGGCGGCGGCGGCCACGCCGGAGCCGTCCCTGGCCATGCAGCGCTCGCTGCAGGTAATGGAAGCGGTGACCGGGCGCACCACCTACGTGGCGCTGCTGGTCGAGCATCCCACGGCGCTGTCGCATCTGGTGCGGTTGTGCGCGGCCAGTCTCTGGATTGCCGAGCAGATCAAGGCACAACCGGTTCTGCTCGACAGCCTGCTCGATCCGCGGGTGCTCTATCGCCCGCCGCGCAAGTCGGAACTGTCCGCGGCCCTGGCCGAGGAACTGGCGCCCGTGCCCGAGGCGGACCTGGAAAACCGCATGGACCTGCTGCGGCGCTTCCGGCAGCGGGCGCTGTTGAGGGTGGCCGCGGCCGATGTCAGCGACGCGATGCCCTTGATGATCGTCAGCGACCACCTCACCGAACTGGCCGAGGTGATTCTGGCCGCCGCGCTGGATATGGCCTGGTCTCAGATGATCGCGCGCTACGGTCAGCCTGTTATTGCCGGTGGCGAACGCGATGGCGAGGTCGCGCGGTTCGCCGTGATCGGCTACGGGAAGCTGGGCGGCATCGAACTGGGCTATGGCTCTGATCTCGATCTGGTATTCATTCACGACAGCCCGGGGGAACAGGAAACCGACGGCGATCGGCGCAACCTGACCCATCAGGCCTTCTTCCTGCGGCTGGCGCAGCGGCTGATTCACGTGCTCAACACCCAGACCGGTGCGGGGCGGGCCTACGAGGTGGACATGCGTCTACGGCCCAGCGGCCAGTCGGGTCTACTGGTCGGCCATATCGATGCCTTCGCCGCCTATCAGCGCGAGCAGGCCTGGACCTGGGAGCATCAGGCGCTGGTGCGGTCGCGGCCGGTGGCCGGCGACGAATCGCTGGGTGAAGCCTTCCGTGCCGTGCGGGCCGAGGTTCTCGGCGCTCCGCGCGATCTCGACAAGCTGCGTCGGGAGGTCGCCGGCATGCGCCGCAAGATGCGTGACAATCTCACCCGGCGGGAGCCGGGCAAGCTCGACCTCAAGCAGACGCCGGGCGGGCTGGTGGATATCGAATTCCTGGCCCAGTTCGCGGTGCTGCGCCATGCCTGCGATTGCCCGCCATTGCTGCGTTTTTCCGACACCATCCGTATTCTGGAAACGCTGGAGTCGGCACAGCTGCTGGATTACGACACCACCAAGCAGCTGACCGACGCCTACCGCACCTACCGCATGCGCGTGCACGCCGGGGCGTTGCAGCAGTCACGGGCGATGATCGGGGACACGGAACTGCAGGGCGAGCGCGATGCCGTGTGCGCCGCCTGGCAGGCCTGGATCGGCAAGGCCGATGATCAGCCGGAAGCCGGACCCGATGTGGCGCCCAAATCCAGCCCGTAGACGTCGCGCAGCCTGGCCTCGAACCGCGCCCAGTACAGGCGGATGCGGTTGCGGGCCATGAAGGCGAGGTGGTTGCGGATGGGAATGTAGTCACGGTTGCCGATGTCGTCGATCATCAGCAGGTCGCCTCCGCCGACCGCGCGCCGGCGAAAAACCAGATTGCGCGGCGCGATTTCCTGCGAGATCACCCGGTTGTCGATCAGGAAACGGCGCAACTCGCGCAGGGCGGGCGTCAGCTCGGCCGGGTGGATCGTCTCGTCGGTGGCTGGGTCCAGATAATGCTCCAGCGTGCGGGCAATGCGCCCGTCGTGGTCCCGGATTAGTTCGAACACGTAGCCGCGGCCGAGGTTGGTATCGATCTCGCCGTAGAAGCGTGAAAGCAGGCGCCAGTCCGCGCCGTGCCGCTCCAGAACGCGATAGGCGGTCTGCTCGCGCTTCCGGTCCTTGGGATCGGGCCGGTGATAGACCTTGATGCAGGCGTTAGGGTCCCGCGGGTGGACATAGCAGGCCCGATGATGGCCGCGGGCCACCAGCAGATCGGGCGTCAGTTCAACCGGGTCGGCATGCGGGCCTGGCCTGGCCGAGGTCCGGTTGTCGCCCGCGTGCTGATCCATGGCGGAATTATCCCACAGCGCCGCAAGCGGCGGCCCGGCCGGGGACAGCGTTGACGCCGAGCGGTACAATTCACGGCTATCGGTTCTTTCGCGGCCCGGTACTGGCGGTCGCGCTCACCAACGGGTTTTGAAGATGCTAGTAGTCACCGGCGGCGCCGGCTTCATCGGCAGCAATCTGGTGGCCGGCCTGAATGAACGGGGCCGCCGCGACATCGCGGTGGTGGACGATCTGCGCGACGGCCGCAAGTCCCTGAATCTGGCCGATCTCGACTTCGCGGACTACTTCGAGTTCGACGATTTCGAGGCGCGGCTGCTGGCTGGCGAGGATCTCGGCATCGAGGCGATATTCCACCAGGGCGCCTGCTCCGACACCACCGAGTGGGATGGCCGTTACGTGATGGCCAACAACTACCGCTACTCGGTCAATCTGCTGGACTACTGCCAGGCGCGGGGCATTCCGTTCATCTACGCTTCCTCGGCCTCGGTCTACGGCGCCGGCCCGACATTCAAGGAAGACCGCGCCCACGAACGCCCGCTGAACATGTACGCGTTCTCCAAGTTCGCCTTCGATCAGCACGTACGCAGCCGGCAGGGGGCGTTCAAGAGCCAGGTGGCCGGCCTGCGCTACTTCAACGTCTATGGGCCGCGCGAGCAGCACAAGGGCAAGATGGCCAGCGTGGCCTGGCACTTCAACAACCAGATAGCCGCCGACGGGGAATGCCATCTGTTCGCCGGGTCTGATGGTTACGGCGACGGCGAGCAGCGGCGTGATTTCGTCTACGTCGGGGACTGCGTGGCGGTGAATCTCTGGCTGTGGGAATCCGGCACCGCCGGCATCTACAACTGCGGCACCGGCCGTTGCCAGCCGTTCAACGACGTGGCCGATGCGGTGATCGCCTGGCGGGGGGCGGGTGAGAAGCGCTACATCCCGTTTCCGGACGAACTCAAGGGCCGTTACCAGAGCTTCACCGAAGCCGACCTGACCGCCCTGCGTGCGGCTGGTTATCCGCATGAATTCGCCACAGTGGAGCAGGGGGTGCCGCGGTATCTGGACTGGTTGATGGGGCGGACGGACTGATATGTGGTCCCGGCGGCGAAAACCCGCGCAGAGGCCGGACGCTGGAATGCGGGGCGAGAGGCTGATCGCCCGGATGCGAGGCCGGGCAACCACCTGCCTGTCGACGGACGAGATCATGCGCCTGACACGGGATGTCGAACCGCCGGTTGACGACAACCGGAAGGAGTAAGTGTTATCGTATCGTACGTTATTTAAGACGTACCGTACGATGTCCGACCTGAGCATTTCACGCCTGCGCGCCAATCTGTATCGAATCGTGGATCGCGTCATTGCCAGCGGTCAGCCGGTCGAGGTCCGGCGCGGTGAACATCGCGTCCGGCTCAGCCGCTTGTCCGATACCGATGGTCTGTCGACACTGGAGCCGCATCCGGACTATGTCCGCGGCGACCCGGAGGACCTCGTCCATATGGACTGGAGCCGGGAATGGCGGGAGTAGCGTATCTGGATACGCACGTTATGGTGTGGTTGTACCAGCATGGGGCCGACGGTATCTCGGAGACTGCGGCGGCGTGCATAAGAGCGGCGGAGGATCGGCGAATCTCGCCCATGGTGCGGCTGGAGATGCAGTATCTCTACGAAATCGGGCGGGTTGCTCGCCCGGCGGCCCCGGTACTGGATGAACTGTCGGCTCGTCTGGGCCTATCGGTTTGCCGGACACCGTTTGCGGAGGTGGTGCTCGCCGCGGAAGCTGACGACTGGACGCGCGATCCGTTCGACCGGTTGATCGTTGCCCAGGCGGCGGCGCGCAATGCACCGCTGGTGACCAAGGACGCCGCCATCCACGCTCACTATTCGAAGGCCCTGTGGTAGCCGGCAACGCGCGGTTAGCGCGCCGGATACTGGTCGTCGGCCCTTCCTGGGTCGGCGACATGGTTATGGCCCAGAGTCTGCTAAAGACCCTGCACGAGCATGATTCGGCCGTTGTGATCGACGTGCTTGCCCCCGGCTGGAGCCTGCCGATCATCGAGCGCATGCCCGAGGCGCACCAGGGCTTCGACCTGCCGACCGGCCACGGCGAGCTGGGCTGGGGCAAGCGCCGACGTGTGGCCGAGCAACTGAAAGCGATCGGCTATGACCAGGCCATCGTACTGCCGCGTACGCTCAAGTCCGCGCTGGTGCCGTGGTTTGCGGGCATCCCGCGGCGCACGGGGTATCTGGGGGAATCCCGTTTCGGGCTGATCAACGACCGCCGGCCCTTCAACGCCGAGCGCCTGCCCCAGACGGTGCAGCGCTATGTGGCCCTGGGCCTGCCGCCGGACACTCCCCAGCCGCCGCCCGTGCCCCATCCGACCCTGACCGTGGACCGCGAACGTCAGACGATTCTGATTGATGAACTGGGTCTGAATCGCGACGAAAGCTTCGTGGCCTTAATGCCCGGCGCGGAATACGGACCCGCCAAGCAGTGGCCGGTGGCGCATTACGCCGCGCTGGCCCGGGCGCTGGGGCGGCGCGGGCAGCGGGTGCTGATCTTCGGTTCGCCCAAGGATGCCGAGGCGGGCAGCGCCATCGTTGGCGCGGCCGGTGATGCGGCGGTCAATCTGTGTGGTCGGACGCAGCTTGCCGACGTCATCGACCTGCTGGCCCTTTGCGATACCGCCGTGACCAACGATTCCGGCCTGATGCACGTGGCCGCCGCAGTGGGCACGCCACTGGTCGCCATTTACGGCTCATCCACGCCCGGGTTCACGCCGCCATTGTCCGATGCGGCCCGGATTCTGCACCTGGACCTGGCCTGCAGCCCCTGTTTCGAGCGGCGCTGCCCGCTGGGCCATACCCAGTGCCTGACACGTATCGGCGTGGCGGATGTGCTGGCCTGCCTGCCCGCTTGACAGACCCTCCCGGCTGGCGCCGGTTCCGACCCCGCGTGTTAATGCTGGCCGGTAGCTAGCCGCCTGTGGTGAAATAGCGGACTTTTGGCGCCGGGCGGCGGCGCAATACGGGACGGAGAACGGCATGGCGACGATGGCGGACCGCGACGGTCTGATCTGGCTGGATGGTGAAATGGTGCCCTGGCGCGAGGCCAAGGTACACGTGCTCACCCATACGCTGCATTACGGCATGGGCGTTTTCGAGGGCGTTCGCGCTTATGCCACCGATCGCGGCCCGGCCATCTTCCGCCTGGAAGATCACACCGGGCGGCTGTTCCGTTCCGCCAAGATCCTGAACATGCCGATGCCGTTCGATGCGGACACGCTCAACGCCGCCCAGAAGCAGGTGGTGCGGGAAAACGGTCTGGACTCGGCCTATATCCGCCCCATGTGCTTCTACGGTTCGGAAGGCATGGGTTTGCATGCGGACGGCCTGAAGGCACACGTGATGGTGGCGGCCTGGACCTGGGGCAGTTACCTGGGCGAGGACAACATGGTCAACGGCATCCGCGTGAAGACCTCGTCCTTCACCCGGCACCATGTCAACTCGGCCATGTGCAAGGCCAAGGCCAACGGCCACTATTTCAACTCGATGCTGGCGGTCAACGAAGTCTCGGCCGACGGCTACGACGAAGCCCTGCTGCTGGACGCCGACGGCTATGTCGCAGAGGGCAGCGGCGAGAACGTGTTCATCGTCAGCAATGGTGAATTGATCACCCCCGATCTACGCTCGGCGCTGGACGGCATCACCCGCCGCACGATCATGACCTACGCGCAGGAGATGGGTATTCCCATCCGCGAAAAGCGCATGACCCGGGATGAAATCTACGTGGCCGACGAAGCCTTCTTCACCGGTACCGCGGCCGAGGTCATGCCCATCCGCGAACTGGACAACCGGTCCATCGGCAACGGCAGGCGCGGGCCGATGACCGAGCAGTTGCAGAGCCGCTATTTCGATCAGGTGATGGGCCGGCGTGACGATCACGCCGAATGGCTGGCGTTCGTCTGAGCTAGCCGGGCGGGTCTTGTAGCGCGTCGCGATAGGGGTCAACCCCCTCGCGCTTGTAGCGCTGGTGCAGCCAGAAATACTGCGCGGGGGCTTCGCGTACCGCCGCCTCGATCATGTCGTTCAGCCGCTGGGCGTCTGCCTCGTCGTCGCCGCTGGGAAAATTGTCCAGCGGCGGCTGCACCAGCAGGCGATAGCCGCGATTGTCCGCCCGCCGCAGGGTGAAGAACGGCACTACCACGGCGTTGCCGCGGGCCACGAGACGCCCGGTGGCCAGGCTGGTGCGGGCCGGCTGGCCGAAGAATGTCAGATCCGCGCTGAACTGGTTGCTGGCTTTCTGATCGGCCGCGTACCAGACGGCATCGCCGCGCTTGAGCGCCCGCAGCAGACCGCGTACGTCGCTGTCCGGAATGCTGGCACCGCCGATGTGATACTCCCGGCGCTTGCGCATCACGGTGTCGACCACGGCGTTGTGCGGCGGCCGGTACATGGCGGTGGTGCGAACCCCGAGCCGTTTCAGATACAGCTGGGCCATGCGCACCCCCAGTTCCAGCGAGGTGAAGTGGGCGGATAGCAGCAGCATGCCCTGACCGCGCGCGGCGGCTGCCTCCAGGTGCTGCAGGCCCTCCATGTCGGTCAGCCGCTCGATCTTGCCCGCCGGTGCCCACCAGCAGATCAGCGTTTCCATCGCGCCCATGCCCACGGAACGGAAATGGTCGCGCAGCATTCGCCGGCGGGTGTGGGCATCCAGTTCCGGGAAACTCATCGCCAGGTTGGTGGCCGCCACGTGCCGGCGGTAGGGCACGATCCACCAGGCCAGGTCGCCCAGGCGCCGACCCAGCCACATCTGCAGCCGGTAGGGCAGCCAGCCCAGCAGGCAGCCCAGCCCCATGCCGAACCAGGTCAGCCAGTGGCGGGGCGCGAACAGTGATCCTTGATGTTTCATCGAGTTGCCTGCCAACAGCGGGCGCGTCGCGGTGCGAGCGATTACAATGCGCCTCGACCGGACGGATTCGTGACAGCGTCGGTCCGGCAGCATATCCGGGCGGCTATGATGCGGGATTCGCCGCCACGCGCAACCCTCAACCACGCAACAGGCATGCAGACAATTCCCAGTTTCGAGCCGGCCCGGGTACTGGTGATCGGCGACATCATGCTCGACCGCTACTGGCACGGTGATACCGGTCGGATCTCGCCGGAGGCGCCGGTGCCGGTGGTGCGCATCGCGCGTGAGGAGGCGCGCCTGGGCGGGGCCGCCAACGTTGCGCTGAACCTGGCCGCGGTGGGCGCGCAGGTGAACCTGATCGGCGTGGTGGGCGACGACGAACCCGGCCAGCGCGTGCAACGGATGCTGTCGGACGCCGGGGTACACACCGGTCTCGTGGTCAGCCGCTCCTGCCCGACCATCGCCAAGCTGCGGGTGGTCAGCCGCAATCAGCAGCTCATCCGGCTGGATTTCGAGGAGAGTTTTGCCGAGCAGGCGGCGGCCGACATCGACGAACTGGGTACGCGCTACGAGCAGGCGCTGGCCGACTGGGACGTAGTGATCTGTTCCGACTATGGCAAGGGCACGCTGGCCCGGGTAGGTGAACTGATTGCCGCGGCACGCGCGGCCGGCAAGCCTGTGCTGGTCGACCCCAAGGGCACCGACTGGGCCCGTTATCGTCAGGCCACGCTGATTACCCCGAATCTGGCCGAACTGTCCGCGGTGACCGGCGAACCGTCTTCCGACGAGGACCTGGCCGCCCGTGCCGCGTCGCTGCGCGAATCGCTGGCGCTGGAGGCGTTGCTGGTCACGCGCAGCGAGCGGGGCATGACGCTGTTCCACGGGGAGGGCGATACCCATCTGCCGGCGCTGGCCCGCGAGGTGTTCGACGTCACCGGCGCGGGGGATACCGTGATCGCACTGCTCGGCGCCGGTCTGGGCGCCGGGCTGGCCCTGCCCGATGCCGCCAATCTGGCCAATCTGGGTGCCGGAGTCGTGGTCGGCAAGCTGGGCACCGCCACGGTCAGTCGGGCCGAGTTGCGCCGGGCTGCCCGCACCCGGCATGCGGACGAGGACACCGGCGTGCTCGACGCGGGGCAACTGCAGCAGCGCGTGGAGGAAGCCCGCGCCCACGGCGAACGGGTGGTGATGACCAACGGCTGTTTCGATCTGCTGCACCCGGGGCACGTGCGCTACCTGGAGGCCGCCCGCGAACTGGGTGACTGGCTGGTTGTGGCGGTGAACGACGACGCCTCGGTACAGCGCCTCAAGGGCGATGGCCGCCCGATCAACACCCTGGCCGATCGCATGGAAGTGCTGCGCGGTCTGGGTGCGGTGGACTGGGTGACATCGTTCGGTGAGGATACCCCTGCCGCATTGATCGAGCGCGTGCTGCCGGATGTGCTGGTCAAGGGGGGCGATTACCGCCCCGAGGACATCGCCGGCGCCGATGCCGTGCTGGCCGCCGGCGGGGAAGTGCGAGTGCTGGAATTCGTCGAGGGCCATTCCACCTCCGGCATCGTCGAGCGCGTGGCCAGGGGCGGATGACGGCGGGCGCCCGGCCATGATCTGGCGCCACGTCTACAGTCTGCTGCTGATTCTGCTGCTGCCGCTGGTGCTAGCCGGCTTCGCCTGGCGCGGTTTGCGCGAACCCGGTTACCGGCGCGGCTGGGGCCAGCGGCTGGGGTTCGGCCGCCCGGCGGCCACCGGCGCCATCTGGGTGCATGCCGCATCGGTCGGGGAGGTCCAGGTGGCCGCCGGCCTGGTGCGGGGCCTGGTCGAACGCCATCCCGAGCTGCCGCGCCTGGTGACCACCTTCACCCCCTCCGGCTGCGATCGGGCCCGGCAGGTACTGGGAGATATCGCTGAGGTGCGGTTCCTGCCGTTCGACCTGCCCGGCGCCATGCGGCGGTTCGTGGTACGCCACCAGCCGCGGCTGGTGATCGTGGTGGAAACCGAACTCTGGCCCAACATGCTGGCCGCCTGCCGCGCGAATGGCGCGCCGGTGATGCTGGCCAACGCCCGGTTGAGCGATCGGTCGGTTCGACGTTACCGGCGATGGCCGCTGCGCACTCTGATGGCGGAAACGGTCACGGCAATCGATCGCGTGGCGGCAGCCAGCGAGACCGACGCCGACCGATTTGCAGAACTGGGCATACCGGTGGACCGCATCCATACCACCGGCAATCTGAAATTCGATCTGCCCCTGCCGGACGACGTTCTCGCCCGGGGGCAGGCCCTGCGCGAACGCTGGCAGGCCGAGGCCCGGCCGGTCTGGGTGGCGGCGAGTACTCATGCCGGGGAGGAAGCTATGGTGCTGGAAGCGCAGGCGATCCTGCGGCAGTCTCTGCCCGAGGCGTTGCTGATTCTGGTGCCGCGGCATGCGCCGCGCTTCGAGGCCGTGGCAGAGCTGGCGCAGGAGCAGGGCTTGGCTTGCGCCCGCCACAGCCGTGGCGAGGCGGTGCACGCGGATATCGCGGTGATGCTGGGCGATACGCTGGGCGAGCTACTGCATTTCTACGCGGCGGCTGACCTGGCATTCGTCGGCGGCAGCTTGGTGTCGGGGGTGGGCGGGCACAATCTGCTGGAGCCGGCGGCGTTGCGCCTGCCGATGATGACCGGGCCGTATCTGGGCGGCTGGCAGACGGTGGCCGACTGGCTGATTGAGGCCGGTGCGCTTTGTCCGGTGACGGACGCGGCGTCGCTGGCCGCCGCCGCGGCCGAGGCGTTGGCAGATCCGGCCGGCCGCCGGCAGGCAGGTCTGGCGGCCGAGCGGGTCGTCGAGGACCATCGGGGCGCGCTGGCGCGAACGCTGCGCGAGGTGCCCGACTTGCTGACTGGCAACAGGGCAAACCCGCCCTAACGGGTGGCAGGCAGGCGCCGGCCGCCGCCTATGCTGGCGGACGGTGCCACGAGCTGTTTCATGGAACTGGAGAGTTGTTGATGTCGGATTACCACGCCCCCGTGCGGGACATGCTGTTCGTGATGACCCATCTGGCCGATGCGGCCTCGCTGGCCGAACTGCCCGGCTACGAGGAGGCCACGCCGGACCTGCTGAGTTCGGTGCTGGACGAGGCCGGCCGCTTCGGCAGCGAGCGCCTGGCGCCGCTCAACCAGACCGGTGACCGCGACGGCGCCCGCTGGACGGCCGAAGGCGTGCTGTCGTCGCCCGGCTTTGCCGATGCCTATGCCGATTTCGTGGCCGGCGGCTGGAACGGGCTGACCGCCACCCCGGATTCTGGCGGCATGGGCCTGCCCACGCTGATGGGTAGCGCCACGCACGAAATCTGGAATGCCGCCAACATGGCCTTCGCCCTGTGTCCGCTGCTCAGCGCCAGTGCGATCAAGCTGCTGGAGAATCACGGCGACGAAGCGCTGACTGGCGCCTATCTGGAGAAGATGGTCAGCGGCGAATGGACCGGCACCATGGACCTGACCGAGCCGCAGTCCGGCTCCGACCTGGCCACCATCCGCACGCGCGCGGAACCGGCCGGCGACGGCAGCTATCGGCTGTTCGGCCAGAAGATCTACATTACCTGGGGCGAGCACGACATGGCCGCCAACACCATTCATCTGGTACTGGCGCGGCTGCCGGATGCACCCGCCGGCGTGAAGGGCATTTCCCTGTTCCTGGTGCCGCGTTATCTGCTCGACGACAACGGCGAACCGGGTGCGGCCAACGACATGCGCGCGGCCTCCATCGAGCACAAGCTGGGTATTCACGGCAGCCCCACCTGCACCATGGTCTATGGCGAGGCCGATGGCGCCGTGGGCTATCTCGTCGGTCCGGAAAACCAGGGTCTGCGCTGCATGTTCACGATGATGAACGCCGCCCGCCACAAGATGGGCGTGCAGGCGCTGGGCCTGTCCGATCGCGCCTACCAGCGGGCCCGGGCCTACGCGTTCGACCGCGTACAGGGCCGACCGGCCGACCCCGAGGCCCCGGCCAACGCGCCGATTGCTTACCATGCCGACGTCCGCCGCATGCTGCTGTTGATGAAAAGCCAGATCGACGCCATGCGGGCGCTGTGTTACGTGACAGCCGCGGACATGGACCGGGCTGGCCGCGCGCCGGAGGCCGAGGATCGCCGCCGCCATCAGGCGCGGGTGGATCTGCTGATCCCCGTGGTCAAGGCCTGGTGCACGGAAGCGGCCATCGAGATCGCCTCGCTGGGCGTGCAGGTACACGGCGGCATGGGTTACGTCGAGGAAACCGGCGCCGCCCAGTACTATCGCGACGCCCGCATCATTCCGATCTACGAAGGCACCAACGGCATCCAGGCCATCGATCTGGTCGGCCGCAAGCTGCTGCGGGATCAGGGTGAGGCGATGCAGGCGCTGATTGCCGACATGAGCGCCACCCGCGACGAGCTGGCGGCGCATGCCGAGCTGGGCACGATTCGCACGGCGCTGTCGGAAGGTATCGAGGCGCTCGGCGCCGCCACCGAGTCATTGCTGGAAACCGGCAAGCTGTCCGGGGAACAGGCCACCGCCAATGCCTTCGATTATCTGATGCTGGTGGGCACGGTCACCGGTGGCTGGCTGCTGGCCCGGCAGGCGATGGTGGCCAGCGATGCCCTTGATAAGGCCGGCGACGACCGGCCGTTCTACGAACAGAAAGTGGCAACCGCCACGTTCTATGCCGCCCAGGTCATGCCGCGGCTGCACGCCCATGCCCGGGTCGTGGCCAACGGATTCACACCGGTACTGTCGGTGTCGCCGGCGATGCTGGCGGCGGGCTGATCCAGGGGCGGCGACACAATAATCAACGGAGGAGAGATCGCGATGAGACAGGACATCGAATTCAACACGGAAGACGGCGTCACCCTGCGGGGCTGGTGGTATCCCGGTAACGGCGACGGCGCCACGGTGGTGATGGCCCACGGCTTTTCCGCCACCAAGGAAATGTATCTCGACAGCTTCGCCGAAGTTTTCGCCGAGGCCGGCCTCAACGTGCTGGTGTACGACAACCGCTGCCTGGGCGAATCCGGCGGCGAACCGCGCGGCGAGATCGATCCCTGGATGCAGGTCCGCGATTATCGCGACGCCATTACCTGGGCCGGCCAGCGCGATGACGTGAATGCCGAGCGCATCGGCATCTGGGGTTCCAGCTACAGCGGCGGTCACGTGCTGATGGTGGCGGCCATGGACCGGCGGGTGAAGTGCGTGGTGTCACAGGTGCCGCTCGTGCACGGCGGCATCAACGCCTCGCGCCTGGTGCGCGCCGACCTGCTGCGCGAACTGCGCCGCAACTGCGATGCCGACCGCGTGGCCCGCTACAACGGCGAGGCGCCCGCGATGGTGCCGGTGGTGGCCGAGAAGGAAGGCGATCCCTGCGTGCTGCCGACCGCCGATTCCACCGAGTTCTTCATGCAGATTCCGCCGGAGCGCACCAGGCACTGGCGCAACGAATGCACCCTGCGGTCGGTGGATCTGTTCGCGTCATACGAGCCGGGCTTCTACGCCCCGCTGATCAGCCCGACGCCGGTGATGGTCGCCGCGGCGGTTGGCGACGTGCTCACCCCGTTCGACGTGACCGCGTCGGTGTTCGAAAAGATGCTGCAGCCCAAGAAGTTCGTGACGCTGCCGGGCGGTCATTTCGACGCCTATGTCGACGAGGCCTTCGCCATCTCCGCGCCGCAGCAACGGGACTGGTTCCGGGCGCATCTGGCGGCCTGATCGGACAAATGGGGAGGGAGAAGGTGGTGGGCGGTGCTGGGTTCGAACCAGCGACCCCTGCCGTGTGAAGGCAGTGCTCTACCGCTGAGCTAACCGCCCGATCGGGCGCGCAATATACGATGCGCTCGGATGAGCGTCAACGCGCGGGCGCATACCTGCGGCCGCGGTTGGCGTATTGCGTGCAAACCTGACGGGACATTGCCCATGCTCTTGCAAGAACGCGTGACCGTACCGAGGTCGGTCGCCGACTGCTTTCGGTACCTGGCGGATTTTTCCACCTGCGAGCAGTGGGATCCGGGGGTCGAGCGTGCACGCAAGGTGACACCCGGGGCGCCGGGGGTAGGTACGCGCTTCGATCTGACGCTGGCGTTTGCCGGACGGTCGGTGCCGATGACGTATGAATTGTCCGAGGTCGTGACCGATCGCCGGCTGGTGTTGAGCGGCCGGGGTGACGGATTTCGCGTCACTGACACGATCGAACTTGTGGCCTCTGGGAGCGGGACGGTTATCGATTACCGCTCGGCGATTCGCTTTCTCGGCCCCGGTCGCCACATCGTGCGCTGGTTGCGTCCCTGGTTCAACCGCATGGGTCGCCGGGCCGTGGCGGGTCTCGGGACCGCGCTGTCGCCGGGGCCTGAGCCGTCCGATCACCCGGTGGGCGTGCTCGCGCACCGGACGCTGCTGCCCGCCATGGTGCAGTTCACGCGGCGCGGTTATCGGGCGATGCCGGACAAGGGGCTGTGCGATTTCATGGACGGCCGGGTGGTGGTCGTGACCGGCGCGACCGGCGGTCTCGGGCTGGCCGCGGCGCAGGCGCTGGCCCGGCTGGGTGCCAGCGTGACCATCACCGGCCGGGATGCCGAACGGCTGGCGGCGGCCCGCCGGGCGATTGCGGACTTTGCCGGCATCGAGACGGAAGCGATCCGGACGTATCAGGCGGACATGCTGTCCCTGACCCAGGTGCGCGACCTGGCCGCGTGCGTGCGGCGCGATCTGCCGTCGATCGATGGGCTGATCAACAACGCCGGCGCACTGTTCGGCGAGCGGGCGCTCACCGAGGACGGCATCGAGCGCAGCATGGCGATCAATCTGGTGTCGCCGTTCGTTCTGACCGAAGCGCTGGCGCCGGCGCTCGGGCAGGCGGGGGCACGGGTAGTGAATGTGGCCAGCGGCGGGATGTACACCCAGGCACTGGCGCTGGATGACATGAGTTATGAGCAGGGCGAATTCGACGGGGCGAAGGCGTATGCCCGTGCCAAACGGGGCCTGGTGGCGCTGACCGAGTACTGGGCGCAGTCTCCCAGGCTTGCCGGGGTGGCTATTCACGCCATGCATCCCGGCTGGGCGGCAACACCGGGGGTGGCGAAGTCGCTGCCCGCATTCAATCGTCGGCTGAAGGGGCGTCTGCGTGATGCCCGCATGGGTGCGGACACCATGGTCTGGCTTGCCAGCAGTCCACTGGTGGCGGGGCGCTCCGGCGAGTTCTGGTTCGACCGTCAGCCTCGCCCCAAAGCGATTCTGCCCGGCACGGCCGTGACGGCGCCGCAGCGCGATCGACTGCTTGTCTGGCTACAGCGAGCGGTGGCATGAGCGACGACAAACGCGATCAGCGCAGCCGCCGGCGCAAGCTGTTCGGCGCCGGGCTGCGCACGCTGGGGCGGGGCGCCCGGCGGGTGCTGCCGGGCTACGATCGGGCCCAGTACTGGACCCAGAGCGGACTGGACTGGTTCGACACCCTGGGCAATCTCAAGGGGGCCGCGATGAAGCTGGGACAGGTGGCGGCCCAGTATCAGGACCTGCTGCCGCCGGAACTGACCGAGCAACTGGCCCGCCTGCAGCGCGATGCCCAGCCACGCCCGTTCGAGCAGATGCGCACGGTGCTGGATGCCGCCTGGGGGCCGGATGAATGGGCACAGGTGGATTCCATCGATGAGACCGCGATGGCGGCGGCCTCCATCGGGCAGGTGCATCGCGCCCGATTAGCGGACGGCCGCGCGGTGGTAGTCAAGATCCGCTACCCCGAGGTGGCGGGGTCGGTGGATGCGGATGTGGCCAATCTGGGCCGTCTGCTGCGCTGGTCGCGGCTGCTGCCGATCGATGCCTCGCGCCTGGACGAGGTGCTGGCCGAGGTCCGGGACCGTCTGGCGGAGGAAACCGACTACCGCATCGAGCGCGACAACCTGGTGGCGATGCGCGCGCTGGACCTGCCGGGCTTTGTCCTGCCTGCGGCGGTGGACGCGCTCAGTGGCGAGTCGGTGCTGGTCATGGAAGAGATCGTGGCCGAGCGGCTGGACGGTCTGCGCGAGGCCGATCAGGCCGCGCGGGACCGGGTGGGCGAGGCGCTGGTGGCCAATCTGGCGCGGCAGGTCTTTACCCACGGGCTGTTGCATGCCGATCCGCATCCCGGTAACTACGGGCTGACGGCGGATGGCCGGGTGGCGGTGTACGACTTCGGCTGCGTCAAGCGGGTGGCGTCGGCCGAGGCAGAAGGCATGCGGCGGGTGCTGGCGGCGAGCCTGGCACAGGACTGGGAGGGCGTGCACGCCGGGCTGGCAGACCTGGGCATCGTGAATCCCTTGGCGTTTGCCGACGAACCCGATGTGTTCGCCGACATCTATCAGCGGCACCATCACGCCGCGATCGATGCGGTCAAGGCCGAGCCGTTCTACGACTTCACCGAGGGCAGCGTGATCACGCGCCTGCGCGCGGAGGTCCGCGCCGATCTGCGGCACTGGCGGCGTTTCCGGCCGGCGCCGGAGCTGGTATTCGTGATGCGCACGCTCAGCGGCATGTACTGGCTGCTGCGCGGCATCGAGGCCCGGGTGCCGCTTTACGAGATGCTGGAGGCCGTGGCCGACGGGCGCGAGAACGAGATCTAGCGGCTGAACGCTCGTCGCCACAGCCCGTCGCCCCACTGGTAGATCGCCAGGGCAGTCACGATCAGCACCGCGCCGAGCAATGCGTGCCGGGTGAGCGGTTCGCCGGCCACCAGCCAGCCGATGGTCAGCGCGGTGGGCGGGGTCATCAGCGGAATCAGCGCCACGGTAGCGACCGGCAGCCGTGCCAGCAGATGGAAATAGAGCATGAAGCCCAGCACCGAGCCGAACACGCTCAGGTAGGCGATGGCGCCGAGCGTGCGCGGTGCCGCCTCGCTCGGCAGTTGTCCATCGGTGATTGCCCAGACCAGGGTAAAGCCGATGGCGGTAATCCATAGCGCGCCGCCCACCTGGGACAACGGATGCATCACCACGCTGTGGCGTTTGACCAGCACGCTGCTCAGCGCATAGAAGGTGGTGGCGATGACCAGCGCGCCAATGGCCGGCGCGGAATCGGCGTTGATCGCCATTTCGCCGCGGTAGATGGTGGCCAGGCCGGCGAGGGCCGCCAGCAGCGCGCACAGGCGCAGCGGCGTCAGACTGCGCTCCCCCAGAAGCAGGTTGCCGAACAGGCCCGCAAACAGCGGCGCCATACCGAAGACGACTGCGATCAGTCCGGATGGCAGGAACTGGGCGGCCCAGTAGAGCAGGCCCATGGCGCCGAAAAAGCCCAGCGCGCCCGCGGCATACATACGGCAGGCGGCGGCAGAGTAATCGCGGGTCAGGCCGAAGGCGCGGATCAGGAGCGAGGCCAGCAGGGCGCCGGCCACCATGCGCAGCGCCACGCCTTCCAGAAACGTCACGCCGCCGCCGCTGCTCCATTTCACCGCCAGTGGTGTGGTAGACCACACCAGCACGACGATGACGAAGGCGGCGGGCACGGGCATGGCAACTCGCTTGCGGATGAACACGAATGGGGCGCGGCAGCGCCGGACAGCGGGGGCGCGATGATAGACTACGCGCCGGCCGGCCACCCGCCGGCATGACTGGTTCAAGCGAGCGATTTCATGCAATTCATTGATCTCCAGGCCCAGTACCGCCGGATTCAGGCGGACGTGGATGCGCGGATGCGCGCCGTGCTCGAGCACGGTCAGTACGTGATGGGGCCGGAGATCGAGGCCCTGGAAGCGCGCCTGGCAGACTACGTGGGCGTGCCGCACTGTGTGGCCATGTCCAGCGGTACCGATGCGCTGCTGGTGGCCATGATGGCGCTGGATATCGGGCCGGGCGATGAAGTGATCACCACGCCGTTCACGTTCATTGCCACCGGGGAAATGATCGCCCTGCTGGGGGCGAAGCCAGTGTTCGTGGATATCGACCCGGTCACCTACAACCTGGATCCGGAGCTGGTGGAAGCCGCGATCACGCCGCGAACCCGGGCGATCGTGCCGGTGAGCCTGTATGGCCAGTGTGCGGACATGGAGGCGTTCACCCGCATTGGCGAGAAACACGGGCTGCCGGTAATCGAGGACGGCGCCCAGAGTTTCGGCGCCACCCGCCATGGCCGGCGTTCCTGCGGCTTGTCCAGCCTCTCGGCCACGTCGTTCTTCCCGGCCAAACCCCTGGGCTGCTATGGCGATGGCGGCGCGGCATTCACCACCGATCCCGACCTCGACCGGCGCATGCGCGAGCTGCGCAATCACGGGCAGGACCGCCGCTATCACCATCCGCGTCTGGGCATCAACGGCCGGCTGGACACGCTACAGGCAGCGGTGTTGCTGGCGAAGATGGAAATCTTCGAGGATGAAGTGCAGGTTCGGGGGCAGCTCGGGGCCCGCTATTCGGCGGCACTGGCCGATCTGGTGCAGACGCCGCATCTTGCCGCGGGCAACACCAGCGTCTACGCCCAGTACACGGTCCAGGTCGATCAGCGTGATGCGGTGCAGGCGCGCTTGAAGGACGCGGGTGTGCCCACTGCCGTGCATTATCCGGTCCCCCTCAACCAGCAGCCGGCGCTGTACACGGATGATCCCGTGCCGGTGGCCGATGCCGCGGCCGAGCGCGTGATGAGCCTGCCCATGCATCCCTATCTGACCGAGGCGGAGCAGGATGAAGTCGTGGCGGCCCTGAAAGCCGCGCTGACCTAGGGATTCGGCAATTAGTGGTTGTGGCCGAGCGCCATGCCCCCTATAATTCGCGGCCGATGACGAGACCCGGGGCCATAGCTCAGTTGGGAGAGCGCAACACTGGCAGTGTTGAGGTCGGGGGTTCGAATCCCCCTGGCTCCACCAGTCTCCGGCAGCGATAACGACTCGATACGTCCCCATCGTCTAGAGGCCTAGGACACCGCCCTTTCACGGCGGTAACAGGGGTTCGAATCCCCTTGGGGACGCCAATCCAGACCGCCCGGATCTACGGGCGGTCTGGATTGGTTTTGGTCGAGCGATTCGAACCCCGGTTCGACCGATTCGTACGGAACGAATCGGAACTGCTTCGCCTGCGAAGCGGGCCCGAAGGGCGGCCTGCAGGAACGCAGGCCGTAATCCCCTTGGGGACGCCATCGATGAGTTTTGCGCGCCGACGCCACCGTCGCGTCCGCCTACAGCTCGCGCCCGGCTGGTGCAGAAGCCGACTGTCATGCCAGCGCAATAAATCCCCTGTTAATCTTTCCGGGCCATGACACGGGCGGATCGCGCTGCGACCGCCGCGCCAGCCTGAAGGATTCAACCCTTGCGCATCACGATCTTCGGAACCGGATATGTCGGTCTGGTGACCGGCGCCTGTCTTGCGGAAACGGGCAATCACGTTGTTTGCGTCGACATTGACGCAGACCGGGTCGCACAACTGTCGCGCGGCGAAGTCCCGATCTATGAACCCGGCCTCGACGCGTTGGTGACGGGTAATGTGAACGCCGGACGTCTGTCGTTTACCACCGATGCGGAAGCGGCCGTGGCTCACGGCAGGCTCCAGTTCATTGCGGTCGGCACGCCTTCGGACGAGAGTGGCGCCGCCGACCTGCAGTACGTGCATCAGGTGGCGGGCACGATTGGTCGCCACATGACCGAATACAGATTGGTCATTACCAAGTCCACGGTGCCGGTGGGCACGGCCGATGAGGTGCGCGCCACGATTCGCGCCGCGCTCGACACGCGTGACGTCTCGCCGGAATTCGATGTGGCCTCGAACCCAGAGTTCCTGAAAGAGGGGGCCGCGATCGAGGATTTCATGAAGCCTGACCGGGTGGTGATCGGCGTGGACAACGAGCGCGCCGCGGACCACTTGCGCGCGCTGTACGCGCCCTATAACCGCAGCCGTGACCGCTGCATGGTCATGGATATCCGCTCTGCGGAGCTGACCAAGTACGCCGCCAACATCATGCTGGCCGCCAAGGTCAGCATGATGAACGAACTGGCACAGATTTCGGATCGCGTGGGCGCCGACATCGAGCGGGTGCGGACGGCCATCGGTGCCGATCATCGGATCGGCTATCACTTCATCTATCCCGGCTGCGGATTCGGTGGCTCCTGCTTCCCCAAGGACGTGCGGGCACTGGGCTGGACGGCGAAACAGCAGGGCTATGAACCGGCGCTGCTGGATGCCATCGAGGGTGTCAACACCCGCCAGAAACAGGTGCTTTTCGAACGCCTGAAAGCGCACTTCGGCGATCTGGCCGGTTGCACCATCGCGGTCTGGGGGTTGGCATTCAAGCCCAACACCGACGACATGCGGGAGGCGCCCAGCCGGACACTGATGGAGGCGCTCTGGGCCGCCGGCGCGTCGGTACGGGCATTCGATCCGGAAGCCATGGACGAGGCACGGCGCATCTACGGCGACCGGCCTGATCTTGCCCTGTGTCACAGCGCGCCGGAGGCCGCCCGCGGTGCGGACGCCCTGGTCGTCGTCACCGAATGGCATATCTTCCGCAGTCCGGATTTCGACGAGCTCAAGACGCTGATGGCCCGGCCGGTTATCGTGGATGGGCGCAATATCTACGAGCCGCACTATCTGCGGCGCGAGGGATTCACCTACTACGGTATCGGTCGCGCAGCGGAAAAACCGTCAGAAGCCTGACCCGAGGGCTTGCTTTTCCCGGCAGTGGCCTTAATTTGGGCGGGTGATGCGGGAATCCCCGCTCCTGGGTGGAAGCAACATGCCGATTTACGAATACGTTTGCGAGTCCTGCGGCGCCGAGATCGAGCGTCTGCAGCGAATGGCGGAGGACCCGCTGAAAGATTGCCCTGACTGCGACAAGCCGTCGCTGAAGCGCAAGATCTCGGCGGCCGGGTTCCGGCTTGCCGGTAGCGGCTGGTACGAGACCGATTTCAAGAAGGACGGCAAGCGCAATCTCGCCGGCGCCGAGAACAAGGCCGATAGCGGCAAGTCCGACAGCGGGGGCGAGAGCAAGTCCTCGTCCGCCGGCAAGTCCGACAGCACGGCGAAAAGCGACAAGAAGGACAAGAAGACCAGTACCGCCACTGGCACCGGCTGATGTTTCGCCGGTGGCTGATCGCCGGCCTGCTGGTCTGGCTGCCGCTGGTCGCCACCCTGGTTGTTCTGCAATTGCTGGTCGGCTTTCTCGACCGGTCGCTGCTGCTGGTGCCGCCGGCCTGGCGGCCAGAGGCGCTGCTCGGTTTCGCGATACCGGGACTGGGCATTCTGCTCAGCCTGGTTCTGGTGCTGGCCACCGGGGCGCTTGCGGCGAATCTGTTCGGCCGGCGTCTGGTGAGCTGGGCCGAATCGCTGCTGGGTCGCGTGCCGCTGGTGCGAACGGTCTACTCGGGGGTCAAGCGGCTGGCGGAAACCGTACTGGGGGACCAGGGTTCGTCGTTTCGCCAGGTGCTGATGGTGGAATACCCGCGGCGCGGCATGTGGACCCTGGCGTTCCAGACTGGCAGCCCGGTCGGCGAAGTGCAGGCGAAAACCGCCCAGGAAGTGCTGACGGTTTTCATCCCCACCGCCCCCAATCCCACCTCCGGCTTCGTCGTGCTGGTGCCCCGGGAGGACATCATCGCGCTGGACATGTCGGTGGAGGATGGGCTGCGGATGGTGATTTCCCTGGGTGTGGTCACACCCGAATCCGGCGCCGAGGCGGTGCCCGACGATAGTCGCACGACGCTTGCGCGCTAACCGTTGCGGTGGGCATCCGGGCCCGCTTCCTTTAGTATTGCGCGCCTTTGACACTGGCGCGGAGCCCGACACCCCATGCGTTCCCATTACTGCGGCGAAGTCGACGAAAACCTGATCGACAGCGAGGTTACCGTTTGCGGCTGGGTGCACCGACGTCGGGACCATGGCGGCGTTATCTTCATCGATCTGCGTGATCGTGAAGGTCTGCTGCAGCTGGTTTTCGACCCGGACCGGGCCGAGCTGTTTGCCGAGGCCGAGCGCCTGCGTCCCGAATTCTGCATTCGCGCCACCGGCCGGGTGCGCCGCCGGCCCGAGGGCACCATCAACCCCAAGCTGGCCACCGGCCAGATCGAGGTGCTGGGCACCGACCTGACCGTGCTCAACGCCTCCGAAACGCCACCGATCCAGCTGGACGACGCCGATGGCGTGGGCGACGAGGCGAGACTGCGTTACCGCTACATCGAACTGCGCAAGCCCCGCATGCAGCGGCACATGCAGATGCGGGCGCAGACCACGCGGGTGCTGCGCCGCTACCTGGACGAGCGGGGCTTCCTGGATCTGGAGACGCCGATCCTGACCAAGGCCACGCCCGAGGGCGCGCGCGACTATCTGGTACCCAGCCGTACCCATCCGGGCCAGTTCTTCGCCCTGCCGCAGTCACCGCAGCTGTTCAAGCAGCTGCTGATGATGGGCGGCATGGACCGCTACTATCAGATCGCCCGCTGCTTCCGCGACGAGGACCTGCGCGCCGACCGCCAGCCCGAATTCACCCAGGTAGATATCGAGATGTCGTTCGTCGACGAGGCCGACATCATCGATCTCAACGAAGGCATGATCCGCGAGCTTTTCCGATCGGTGCTGGACGAGGAACTGCCCGAGCCGTTCCCGCGCATGGCCTACGCCGAGGCCATCCGCCGTTTCGGGTCGGACAAGCCGGACCTGCGCATCGACCTGGAACTGGTGGACATCGCCGACTTGGTGGCCGATGCCGAGTTCAAGGTGTTCTCCGGTCCGGCCAACGACGCTGCCGGCCGCGTGGCGGTGCTGCGGGTACCCGGCGGCGGCGCGCTGACCCGCAAGCAGATCGACGACTACACCGATTTCGTCGGCCGTTACGGCGCCCGGGGGCTGGCCTACGTCAAGGTCAACGACTCGGCGGCCGGCCGGGATGGCCTGGCCTCGCCGATTCTCAAGTTCCTGTCGGACGAGGCCGTGGCCGGCATCATGAGCCGCACCGACGCCGCCGACGGCGATCTGCTGTTCTTCGGGGCCGACAAGGCCGGCGTGGTCAACGACGCGCTCGGGGCGCTACGGGTACGCCTGGGGCATGACCTGGATCGCGTGGCGGCCGGCTGGAAGCCGTTGTGGGTGGTCGACTGGCCAATGTTTGAGTGGGACGACCGCGAAAAGCGCTGGGCGGCCCTGCATCATCCCTTTACCGCCCCGGTCGGCGACGACGCGGCCACCATGGCCGAGGCCCCCGGCGAGGCGATGTCACGGGCCTACGATCTGGTCCTCAACGGCACCGAAGTTGGCGGCGGGTCCATTCGTATCCATAACCCCGAGGTGCAGAGCCGGGTATTCGAGGTGCTGGGCATCAGCGCCGAAGAGGCCGAGGAGAAATTCGGCTTCCTGCTCGAGGCGCTGAAATACGGGGCGCCGCCGCATGGCGGCATCGCCTTCGGCCTGGACCGGCTGGTGATGCTCATGGCCGGGGCCGATTCCATCCGCGAAGTGATCGCCTTCCCCAAGACCCAGACCGCCACCGATCTGCTCACCGGCGCGCCCGGCGATGCCGACGCGAGGCAGTTGCGGGAACTGGGTATTCGGTTGCGTCAGACGGGCGGCGACGGCACCGCCTAGCGCGGAGTGCCGACGGCAACGGTCCGGTCGGCGATGATTGAAAGGCGTCCCGTTTCGGCGGGGCGCCTTTTTTCGTTGAGTCTTCCGCCGGCGTGATTGTCCTTGGTCCGCGAACGGTTTGACTTGCTCGCCCAATGCGGGGAATATTTTCCCATGCGAATGGGATTCATGTCCCATCGGCATGACAGGAGGCGCGCCTACCGCGTCAGTGAGCAGGAGGAACCGAGATGCTGGGATGGAAACTTCAACAAGGCCGAGGCGCGCATGGCCGCCGGGCCGGCCGGGTTGGGGCGGGCTTTCTTGCCGCCATGATGCTGCCGGCTTCGGCCGCTACCATTACCGTGGATAGTCTGGCCGATCCGGGTATGGCTGACGATCAATGCACGCTCCGGGAGGCGATCACCAACGCCAATACCAACCCGATTAGTCCGACCAACGGATGCGAAGCGGGGGAGGCGCTCAACGGTGATGACATCGTCTTCGCCGAGGGTATTCAAGGCCAAACGATCACGCTTGGTGGTTCGCAGTTGCCGCAGCTCGGCGACTTGGCGACCAGCCCACTGGCCATCACGGGGCCGGTTACCATCGATGCGAATGACACCAGTCGCATCTTTACCAATGCCGGTAACACCACGCTGGTGAACCTCACCTTGATCAACGGGATGACGGCCGGTGGTGGCGCGCCGGCCAGCGACCGTTCCGGCGGTGCCATCCTCAACACCAGCGGCGGCGTCCTGACGGTCAATGGCGGCGCTATGAACAACAACACGTCGGATCGGGCTGGCGGCGCGATCGAGGACGAGTCCAACGAGATGAATGCCGTGACCCTAAACGGCGTTGATTTCAGCGGCAACAACGCCGGCATGAATCCCGGCAACGGCGGTGTGCTGCATGTGAGCGGCAGCGGTGGCGTTTCTGTCTCCGGCGGCACCTTCGATGGCAACATGGCCGTGGAAGGCGGGGCGCTATGGAACAATCAGGGTGCGATGACGGTCGATGGCGCGACGTTTACCGGCAACACCGCGTCCGGTGGCGACGCTGATGCCGGCGACGCGGACGGTCAGGGCGGCGGCGCCATCTTCGCCCAGAACGGCGCCGGATCGCTGACCGTTACCGACAGCACCTTTGCCGGCAACATGGCGACAGGTGCCGTCAGTTCAGGCGGGGGGATATTCGCCAACGAGGGTACGACGCTGTCGGTTTCCACGTCCTCGTTCACCGGCAACACGGCCAACCGGGCCGGCGGGGCGATCGAGACGCGGGCCGGTACCGCCACCACGCTCGACCAGGTGTCGCTGGATGACAATACTGCCAATACCACCGCCGGTGGCGGTGGCGGCAACGGCGGCGGTCTGCATGTGACTGGCAATGGCAACGTCGATATTACGGCGTCCCAGATCATCAACAATACGGCAGCCACGGAAGGCGGTGGTCTCTGGAACAACACCGGCACCATGACCCTCGACGGATCGACCGTGAGCAGTAATTTCGCCAACGGTATGGGTGCTCAGGACGGCGGCGGTGGCATTTTCAACAATGCCGGTGGCGATGAGAGCGGTAGTGGAACCGTTGTAGTGACCAACTCGATTATTACCGGCAACAGGGCGTCGGTGGGCTCCGGCTCCGGCGGCGGCATCCTCAACAACTTCGGCGGTACGCTCGAAGTCACGAACACCCGCATCAGCGGTAATGATGCGAGGCGGGCCGGCGGCGGTATCGAAACCGTGGGCAGTACCCAGGTGACGCTGACCATAGTGGATCTGTCCGGCAACACCACCGGCCCCATGCCCGGCAACGGTGGCGGCCTGCACGTCTCCGGTGACGGTAATGTGGACGTGGTCAATTCCTTCGTCGGCGGCAACGAAGCGGCAGCCGAAGGCGGCGGCCTGTGGAACAACACCGGCGTGATGAACATCAGCGGCACCTCCCTGGTGGGCAATGTCGCCCTGGGTGAGGAAGCCACCAACGGCGGCGGTGCCGTGTTCAACAACAATGGCGACGGCACGGGTAATGGCACCGTCAACATCCGTCTGTCCCGCATTGCCGACAATGTGGCGAGCGGCGACGCCGGCTCCGGCGGCGGCATCTTTGCCAATACCGGTAGCACGGTGAATGTGTTCGACACCCGCATCGAGTCCAACATCGCCAGCCGTGCCGGCGGTGGTATCGAGAGCAACACGGCCACGGTAAACCTGACCCGTGTTGTTCTCGGCGGTTTGAGCATGGCCCAGGGCAACGATGCCGGCGTCAGCCCCGGCAACGGCGGTGGTCTTCACGTCACCGGTGCGGGCAACACGATGGTGGTTGATTCCTCGGTGGGCTACAACGTGGCCAACGAGGGCGGCGGTCTGTGGAACTTCAACAGCGGCACTATGACCGTGAGGAATACCACCGTCTCGAACAACCAGGCCATGAACCCGGAAGCGGGCGGTGGTGGTGGCGTGTTCCAGCAGCCCGGCGAGGGCAGTGGCACGACTTCGCTGCAGTTCACCACGGTGGCGCGCAACATGACCGCCGGCAACGGCGGGGGTGTGTCGGCCCCGGGTGAAGGTCAGACCATCGACGCCGACGACGGCACCCTGATTGCCGAGAACAGCGCTGACGGCATGGGCGCGAACGTGAGCGGCCCCGGTGCCATGACCGGCGACGCCCTGGTCGGCGACATGGCCGGTATCGACGATCTCCAGCTGTTCGGCGGCCGGTTCGACGGCCCGCTCGACGGTATCGGCGACGGCGGCCCGACCGTCACGGCCACCGGTGTTCATCCCCTGCAAATGGGCAGTGCGGCCGTCGACGGTGGTCCGGGCACCTGCATGCCATTGACCGGCGATCAGCGCGGGGCATTGCGGCCGAGTGGCGATGCCTGTGATATCGGCGCGTTCGAGGCGGCCGGCAATCCGGTGCTCAGCGTATCCAACAACAATACCGGTGAGATCGTCGTCGGCTCGGACGACGAGACGGTGTTTCCCGTGCTGGCCTTCGGTGTGACCAACAACGGTGAAGAGTCGGTAACGGCCGGTGGTGTGTCGGGCATCCTGGAGGTCGATCGCATTCCGGCTCAGCCGCTGGACTTTGCCAACGTCGACGCCCAGTTGTACGTCGACGACAACGGCAACGGGCTGGCCGATGACGGCAACAGCCCGATCGGCAACGTGGACGTGAACGCCAACGGCACCTTCCGCGTCAGCTTTGGCAGCGGGGGCCAGGCCTTCGAGCCAGGCGAGGGCACCAACTATGTCGTGACCGTGGCGCTCAGCGGCAGTGTTAGTGGCATGGCCGGGACTAGCTGGCAGACGCCGGTATTTGCCGGTGGCACGCTGCTGGCGCTACTCGGGCTGTTCAGCGTGGGCGGCCTGAACCGGCGCCTGCGCTGGGTGCTGGCGATCGGTGTCGCCACGGTGGGCCTGGCAGCCTGCGGCGGCAGTGATGGCGGCGGTTTCATCAACCTGCCGGGTGATGACGAAGCACCCGCCGATCTTCGGTTCGTGGCCATTACGCTTGACGCGCCGGCCGCGTCAACCGATGACTTCCTCATCGGCGACGGCCTGCCGGTACGTGGCGTGGGGATTCAGTTCAACGACAATTGATGACTGAATAACCGTCACGGACGACCGGGGCCGGATCGGGCATCGCCTGATCCGGCCCTTTTTATTGCGCGTCGTCCGCCTGCGGTGCGGTCGGCGCGAATTGCACGGTGGTAGCGATGTCGATGCCCGCTGCGTTGTCCGGTCCGGTCGCGGTGATCGGCACCCCGGGTTCGGCCCGTTCGAAGAACGAATCTCGTGACAGCGTGCGGCCCGTCTCGTCACGGAAGTCGGTGCTGCTGTCCGTATTGACACGCACGCCACCGACAACCAACTCGCCACTGCTGCTGTCACGACTTTCCACCGGGCCGCGCACGCTCGATGTGGTCGAATCGCTGATCCGGGTCAGGCGCGTAACCACGAATCCCCCCTCACGATCGGCGTAGCCGGTCAGTTCCACGTTGTCGCCGGCGTCCAGATTATCGATGCGCAGGGCCCGGTCAGCGCCCTCGCGGGCGTCCACATAGAGCGTGTCCGGCAGCACATCCGCCTCGATGCCCAGAACACGCACGCCGGACGAGTCGGTCATGACCTCGGTGACGCGCGCGGTGACCCGGCGATCGGGCTCGGGCTCCACCTGCAGGGATTCAGCCACCAAGCGGCCGTCGACGAACTCGCCGCGCAGCGATACCCGCAGGCCCGCCTGCAGGCTGGTCACGCTCGAATTGTCCCGCCGGGAGGCGGATCCCGCGTCTGCCGGCACGTTGTCGACCCGGAAGTCTTCCTCGCTGTTGAATGCCGTAATCACGCCTTCGACGAATGCCGATCCGCTACGGTCATCGGTGGACTCGCTGCGGACTTCCACGCGGGTGGCCATGAGCGGTCCACTGCTTGCGTCGGCGCGGGTGCCCGTTACCTCGACCAGCGCACCGTCTTCCAGGGCGGCTTCGTTTTCCACGGCTGCGGCATCCCGCATCACGACAAGGTCACCGAGCTGGAAAGTCGAGCTGGTGAGATTGCTCACCCGGCCTTCCACATCCAGCACGGTGTCGCCTGGCACGAACCTGCGGGCGATACCGTTGTCGGCCAGCTGTTCGATCAATGTCGCGCGCAGGATGGTGTCGCCCCGGCGCAGGCCGCTTATTGCCACGAGATCGCCAGGCGCCAGCGTATCGGCATGGGTGCCAATGAAACGGGTATTGCCGTCCACCTGCACGGTCTGCTCCAGCACGCGTATTTCGCCGTTGTCGCCGATAATTGAAACGGCCTCCGCGGGGCCGCCGATGGCCCGGTCGAATACGATGCGATCGGCAATAGCGGCACCCTCGGTGGGGGTGCGACCGGACACCGTGACCACGTCCCCGACCCGCAGGTCGGATTCGTCGCCGGACTCGCCGTTGATCTGGATGGTCACCTCATCGGTGCTGAATTCGACCCCGTCCACGAACACGCTGCCAAAGCCGGTGACCACGCCGGTGCCCTCGATCCCGGCCAGCAGCACATCACCCGCACCCCCGCAGGCCGTGATCAACAGCGCCAGCAGCAAACCGCCCGTGCGCCGTGCCGTCGTTCGCCCATGCCCAGTCATGTATCACCTTCGGAGTCGTCGGGATCCTGGAAATAGTAGATGCCCACGCCCACGCGGGTGGCCGGGCGGCTGTTATCCGGCATCTCGTGTCGGTCCAGCCAGTCGTCGAGGATTTCCAGCAGCTGCTGTCCGTGCTCGCTGACCAGCCGATGGAAGACGGGCAGGGCGCGCACGTCGACCCGCGGGTTGAACACGCTGCGCTGGAAACGGGGCCGCTGGCTGCCGTCGCTGTCAAGGTTGTGCTCGATGGTGCTCAGCAGGTCGTGTACGGCCGTGCCCAGCATGCGGGTGCCTTCCGGATCCCCGGCTTCGGGCACGAAGGCGCGGCGCCGGGCCACCAGCATGCCCTGTCGATGAGTGATGGCGCCCACCCGCTCGAGTTCCGCCAGGATCGCGCTGACCGGGATGTCGCCGCTGTACTGGCGTACCAGCGCGGGAAAGCCCGTTTCCGAATCCGACGGGGAAAGCGGCCGCGGCTTGCCCTCGGTATCGGTAAAGGCCGGGTCGCGATGCCAGCCCGACAGTACCCGGGTTGCGCGGTTGGCCCCGCCCCAGTCGCGGGCGGCATAGACCGGATCGGTCTGTTCCCGCAGGCGCTTGACTTCCTTGCGGGTCAGGCCGGTGACGATGGCCGTGCGGGCGTCGGTGGGGCGCTTGCCCGGCGGGGTGAAACTCTCGCGCGCCACCTCCACGTAAACACTCTTGGTGACTTCGGCAAAGTCGTCATAGGCCACCCCGTGGCGCAGCAATACCCTTACCAGCGGGCGCAGCAGCCGGTGGCAGGCATGGGCAATCCAGGTTCGGGGCGACTCGCTCACACTGGGAATGGTATCCCATTTGACCCTCGCGGCGCCGCATGTGGCCCGATTACACGGGTGACTGTGATATTTTCGGGGGTCGACCGCATGAAGGAACTGTCACGATGACCGCTAACGCTCTGGCCCTGCAGGATTTCGCCCAACTGGACGATCAGGCCTGTGATGCGCGTATCCGGGCGGCGAAATCCGCGCTGGGATCGCGTTGCGTGGTGCTCGGTCATCACTATCAGCGCGATGAGGTGTTCGCGCACGCGGATATCGCCGGTGATTCACTCAAGCTGTCCAAGCAGGCGGCCGAGTGTGACGCCGAGTACATCGTGTTCTGCGGCGTCCACTTCATGGCCGAGGTGGCCGATATTCTGTCGCGCGCGGAGCAGCAGGTGATCCTGCCGGACATGGCCGCCGGCTGCTCGATGGCCGACATGGCCAATCTGCGCAACGTCGAACGGGCCTGGCGCGAACTGGGTGAAGTCCTGGACCCGGATGAGCAGGTCACGCCCGTCACCTACATCAATTCCGCGGCCGATCTCAAGGCGTTCTGCGGCCGCCACGGCGGCATCGTGTGCACCTCCAGCAACGCCCGCGGGGTGCTGGAGTGGTCCTGGTCGCGGCGCGACAAGGTACTGTTCTTCCCCGATCAGCACTTGGGTCGAAACACCGCGCATGCCATGGGCGTGGGTCTGGACGAGATGGTGACCTGGGATTTCGACAAGCCCATGGGCGGCCTGACCGAAGCGGACATCCGGAACGCGAAGATCATTCTGTGGAAGGGATTCTGCTCGGTGCACCAGATGTTCCACCCCAACCACGTCGTCAAGTTCCGCGAGCAGCACCCCGAGGGTCGCGTCATCTCGCATCCGGAAAACGCCTTCGAGGTCTGCCAGGCCTCCGACGTGGTCGGTTCGACCGAGACCATCCTCAAGACCGTGCGGGCCAGCGAACCCGGCACCCACTGGCTGGTGGGCACCGAGCTGAACCTGGTCAACCGCCTGCACAACGAAATGGCGCCGAAGGGCGTGAAAGTGCAGTTCATGTCGCCGGTGGTGTGCATGTGCTCCACCATGTTCCGTACCGACCCCCAGCATCTGGCCTGGGTGATGGAGAACCTGGTGGATGACAACGTGGTCAACCGCATCCGGGTGCCGGCCGACGAGGCCCGTGAGGCCAGGGCGGCGCTGGATCTGATGCTGGAAATCACCGCCTAGCCCCGGCCACGGCCAGCCCCATATCTGGGGTCCGCCCGCTTGTTGCGGTACAATATCGGGCTTCTTCACTTGAACGGGGAGCCCACCTTTCCATGTTCGATCCGTCTCAGACCATCGCCGGCTTCGATGACGAGCTCGCTGCGGCCATCGCCGCCGAACAGTCGCGCCAGGAAGCGCACATCGAGCTGATCGCCTCCGAGAACTACACCAGCCCGCGGGTCATGGAGGCCCAGGGATCGGTGCTGACGAACAAGTATGCCGAGGGCTACCCCGGCAAGCGTTACTACGGTGGTTGCGAGCATGTCGACGTGGCCGAAACGCTGGCGATCCAGCGTGCCTGCGAGCTGTTTGGCTGCGACTACGCCAACGTGCAGCCGCATTCCGGGGCCCAGGCCAACGGCGCGGCGTTCATGGCGCTGGTCAAGCCCGGCGATACGGTGCTGGGCATGAGCCTGGCCCACGGCGGACATCTTACCCACGGCGCCGCGCCCAATTTCTCGGGCAAGCACTACAACGCGGTCCAGTACGGCATCGACCCGGTCTCCGGCCGGATCGATTACGACGAGGTCCAGGCGCTGGCCGACGAACACCGTCCGGCCATGCTGATCGGCGGCTTCTCGGCCTACTCGCGGCATGTCGACTGGCAGCGCATGCGCGCCATCGCCGACAGCGTCGGCGCCTGGCTGCTGGTGGACATGGCCCACGTGGCCGGGCTGGTCGCGGCCGGCGAGTACCCCAGCCCGGTGCCTCATGCCCATGTGGTGACCTCCACCACCCACAAGACCCTGCGCGGTCCGCGGGGCGGCATCATCCTCTCCGCCGAGGGTGACGAGAAGCTCTACAAGCGGCTCAACTCGGCGGTCTTCCCGGGTCTGCAGGGCGGCCCGCTGATGCACGTCATCGCCGGCAAGGCGGTGGCCTTCAAGGAAGCGCTGAGTGATGCCTTCCGCGCCGATCAGGCGCAGACGGTGGCCAACGCCCGAGCCATGGTCGACGTGTTCCTTGAGCGCGGTCTCGACGTCGTTTCCGGCGGCACCGACAACCATCTGGCACTGCTGTCGCTGATCAGTCGCGACATCACCGGCAAGGATGCGGAAGAGGCACTCGGCCGGGCGCACATCACCGTGAACAAGAACGCGGTGCCCGACGACCCGCGCTCGCCGTTCGTCACCAGCGGGCTGCGCATCGGCACGCCGGCTTCGACCACCCGCGGTTTCCGCGAGATGGAAATGCGCAGCGTGGCGGGCTGGATCTGCGACGTGGTCGATGCCCTGGCCACCGAGGATGGTGCAGATGCCACCATCGACAGCGTCCGCGGCAAGGTCGAAGAGCTGTGCGCGCGCTTCCCGGTCTACCGGCAGCTGGCGCAACTGGACCAGGCCGCCGCCGGCTGATCGCCCGGCAACACCCCGTGCTCTGCCCTTTCTGTCACGCCGACGCGACCCGGGTGGTCGACTCGCGCCTCGCGGCCGAGGGCAGCCAGGTGCGTCGGCGTCGGGAATGCCCGGATTGCGGTTCGCGCTTCACCACGTTCGAGAATGCGGAACTGGTACTGCCGCGCATCTCCAAGAACGATGGCACGCCGGAACCCTTCGACGAGGCCAAGCTGCGGCGGGGCATTGATCGTGCCCTCTACAAGCGGCCGGTGAGCGCCGAGGCGGTGGATGCCGCGGTCAGCCGTATTCGCCAGCGGCTGCGTACCGATGGCGAGCGCGACGTGCCCTCGCGGCGCCTCGGTAACTGGGTGATGGAAGAGCTGCGGGAGCTTGATCAGGTGGCATTCGTGCGTTTTGCATCGGTTTACCGCCGGTTCGAGGATGTCAACGCCTTTCGCGAGGAAATCGAGCGGCTGGAAGCGACCCCGGGGCCGGAAGCCGCCCGCGCCCAGCTGTCGCTGATCGGCTCCGATTCCGGCAAGTGACGGCGGCGGACGACGCCCGGCACATGGCCCGGGCCATCGGGCTGGCCCGCCGGGGATGGCATGGCACACCGCCCAATCCCCGGGTTGGCTGTGTGCTGGTGCGGGACGGCGAGGTCATCGGGGAAGGCTGGCACGCCGCGGCCGGCAAGGCCCATGCCGAAGTCAACGCGCTGGAAGATGCCCGGGCCCGTGCGGGCGGCGCTGCCGGTGCAACCGCCTACGTCACGCTCGAGCCCTGCAGTCACTACGGCCGGACCGGCCCCTGTACCGGCGTGCTGATCGAGGCGGGCGTCCGGCGGGTCGTGGCCGGCATGATCGATCCCAATCCGCAGGTGGCCGGCAACGGGCTCGCCACGCTCCAGGCGGCGGGCATCGACACCGAGAGCGGGGTACTGGAGAACGATTGCGCCGCACTCAATCCGGGGTTTGTCTGCCGCATGCGGTATCGACGCCCGCGCGTCCGGCTCAAGATGGCGGCGAGCCTGGATGGCCGAACCGCCGGGGCGGACGGGCAGAGCCAGTGGATTACCGGGCCGGCGGCCCGGGACGATGTGCACCGCCTGCGCGCCGAGAGCGGGGCGGTAATGACCGGCATTGACAGCGTGCTGGCCGACGATCCCTCGCTCAATGTGCGCTTGCCGGGGGACTGGCGTCAGCCACTGCGGGTAGTGCTGGATACCCGACTGCGGCTGCCGGTGACGGCGCGCATGCTGGGGCTGCCGGGCCGCACGCTGGTATTCACCGCGGCACCCGCCGGCCCCGCTTGGGATGCGCTGGCGGTGGCCGGCGCCGCGCTGGAACGGGTGCCCGCCGGCACCGGCGGGCTGGATCTGGCTGCCGTGATGGCGGGGCTTGCCGAGGCGCAGATCAACGATGTGCTGGTGGAGGCCGGGCCAACGCTGGCCGGCGCCTTCCTGGAGGCCGGCCTGGTAGACGAACTGGTGGTGTATCTTGCGCCGTCGATTATCGGCGATGGCGGCCGGCCGCTTCTGGCAATGCCGGGGCTGACCCGGTTCGCCGACCGGCGAGCGCTGTCGATCGTCGACATGCGCGCTGTCGGTGGCGACTGGCGGGTGACAGCCCGACCGGCCGATACCGCGGACCCAGGGAGAGGCTGAAGACAAATGTTTACCGGCATCATCCGCGGTGTGGGACGCATCGCGGAACAGGAGACACGTGACGGTGACGTCCGCCTGCACATCGATACCCAAGGCGTGGATCTGGGTACGATCGGGCTGGGCGACAGCATTGCCGTGGACGGGGTCTGTCTCACGGCGACCAGTTTCTCGGCCGGCAGGTTTGCGGCGGATGTGTCGCGTGAAACCCTGGCACTGACCACGCTTGGTGACCGCGCGGTCGGTTCGCGAGTCAATCTGGAACCGGCGCTGCGGGCCGGCGATCCGCTGGGCGGGCATCTGGTTTCCGGCCATGTCGACGGCATGGGGGCGCTGCTGGATCGGCAGGCCGATGCCCGTTCCTGGCGGGTGTGGTACCGGGCGCCGGCGGATCTCACGCGCTACCTGGCGCGGAAAGGCTCGATCACCGTGGACGGGGTAAGCCTGACCGTGAACGGTATCGACGGGGACGTATTCGACGTGAATCTGGTGCCCCACACGGTGGATTGCACGAATCTGGGAGACCGCACGCCGGGCGACCGGGTGAATCTGGAAATCGACCAGGTGGCGCGCTACCTGGAACGCTTGCTCGAGGCCAGGGGATAGGAGACCGCACATGGCGCTTTCGCCGATCGAAGACATCATCAAGGACATGCAGGCCGGCCGCATGGTCATCCTGCTCGACGACGAGGATCGCGAGAACGAGGGGGACCTGATTCTGGCCGCCGAATGCGTGCGCCCCGAGGACATCAACTTCATGGCTCGCTACGGGCGCGGCCTGATCTGCCTGACACTCACCCGCCAGCGCTGCCAGCAGCTGAATCTGCCATTGATGGTGGGCACCGGCGATGAGCCCGGGCGCACCAATTTCACGCTCTCGATCGAAGCCGCGGAAGGGGTGACCACCGGCATCTCCGCCCACGACCGCGCGCAGACCGTGCGTGCTGCCGTGAAGGCCGATGCGCGGCCGGCCGACCTGGTGCAGCCGGGCCACATCTTCCCGCTGATGGCCCAGCCGGGCGGCGTGCTCGCGCGGGCCGGCCATACCGAGGCGGGTTGCGATCTGGCCCGGCTGGCCGGCATGGAACCGGCTTCGGTGATCGTGGAAATCCTCAACGAGGATGGCAGCATGGCGCGCCTGCCGGACCTGGAGCAGTTCGCGGCCACCCACGGCATCAAGCTCGGCACCATTGCCGACCTGATCCGCTACCGCATCGCCAACGAGCGCACCGTGGCCCGCATTACCGAAACCGAGGTCGACACGGAATTCGGACCGTTCCGGTTGTTCTCCTACGAGGACGAGGTCGACAAGGTGGTGCATCTGGCCCTGGTCAAGGGCGATATCGACCCCGACGAGGCCACCCTGGTGCGGGTGCATGTGCGCAATACGCTGGCCGATGTCCTGGGTGTTCGCCACCCCGAATTCGGCTGGCCCCTGCGCGATGCCCTGGCGCGGATCGCCGATGCCGGCAGCGGCGTGGTGGTGATATTGCGCAAGCCGGAAACGCCGCGCGAGTTGATCTCGCGCATCCGCGTGCTCGAGGGCGAGGCCGAGCAGATTGACGATACCCTGGATAACGGCGACGGCGAGGACAGCCGGGTGCTGCGTACCTACGGCATCGGCGCGCAGATTCTCACCGATCTGGGGGTTCGGCGGATGCGGGTGCTGTCCGCCCCCATGCGGATGCACGCGATTTCCGGTTTCGGCCTGGAAGTGGTGGATTACGTCCACGATTAAGGAACATTCCGTGCTCCCCGGCATGACATAATCGTGCCTGTCATACCCTCTGCCCGGACACAGTCATGCAAACCATCGAAGCCGAATTCGATGCCGGCGGCGCGCGTTTTGCCGTCGTGGCCACCCGCTGGAACGACGCCATCGTGGATCTGCTGGTGGACGGCGCGCTCGAGGTGCTGCGCGATGCCGGCGTTGATGACGCCGACATCACGCTGATTCGCGTGCCGGGGGCCTTCGAGTTGCCGCTGGTCTGCGACCGGCTTGCCGATTCCGGTGATTACGATGCCGTCATCGCCCTGGGCGCCGTCATCCGCGGCGAAACCCCGCACTTTGATTTCGTCGCCGGAGAATGCGCACGTGGCCTGGCCGCGGTGGCGGTGGAAAACAGCATCCCGGTGACCTTCGGCGTGATCACGGCGGACACCATGGAGCAGGCCGAGGACCGGTCGCGTCCGGGCGAGGACAACAACAAGGGCATCGAGGCCGCCAGCGCCGCGGTCGAAATGGTCGGCATCCTGCGCCAGATCGATGAGTGATTCCGCCCCGGCCACGTCCGACGAGCCGGCGCCACCGCGCCGCGGCAGCCGGCGCGTGGCCCGCCGCGCGGCGCTGCAGGCCGTCTACCAGTGGCTGGTTTCTGCCACTGAAAGCGGGGACCTGTTCCGGCAGTTCCAGGCCGCCGGGCATCTCAAGGGCGCGGACGGGGACTATTTCCGTGCACTAGTGAGTGGCGTCATGGCCGATCCGGACGGCCTGGAAGCACTGATCGCGCCCTACCTGGATCGTCAGCCCGAGCATCTCGATCCGGTCGAGCGCAGCCTGCTGCTGCTGGCCGTGTTCGAACTGCGCCAGCGGCTGGAAGTGCCCTACCGCGTGGTGATCAACGAGGCACTGGAGCTGGCCAAGCAGTTCGGCGCCGAGGCGGGCCACCGTTACGTCAACGGCGTGCTGGACCGCTGTGCGCGCGAACTGCGGCCGGCGGAGGCAGCCGCCCGCGGTTGACGCCCACCGCGCGGTCGGAACCCGCATGAGCGAATTCGATCTGATCCGGCGTCTGACCGCCGGCGCGAGAACCTGGCGCGACGATGTGGTGGTCGGCCCCGGCGACGACGGGGCCGTGATGGCAGTGCCGCCCGGCCAGGAGCTGGTGCTTACCACCGACGCGCTCGTCAGCGGCCGGCACTTTCCCGCCGACACACCACCGGCTGATATCGGCTGGAAATCCCTGGCCGTCAACCTGAGCGATCTGGCCGCGATGGGGGCGGAACCCGCCTGGATTACGGTGGCGCTGGTGCTGCCCGAACGCGATCTCGACTGGCTGACCGGCTTCATGGCGGGTTTCGCCCCGCTGCTCGAAGTGAGCGGTGCGGCGCTGGTGGGCGGTGATCTGACCCGTGGTCCGCTTACCGTGAGCATCCAGGCGGCCGGGCTGGTGCCCGCCGGGCGTGCCCTGCGTCGTAACGGCGCGCGGCCCGGCGACCGGATCGCGGTGACCGGAACGCTGGGAGACGCGGCCCAGGGCCTGGCCGACTGGCTGGCTGCTCGTCATCCGGTGGATGAACACGACCGGTTTCTGCGGGACCGGCTGACCCGGCCCGCACCCCGGCTGGCAGCGGGCCGATGGCTGCGCGACCGGGCCAGTGCCGCGGTGGATGTATCCGACGGGTTCGCGGCTGATCTCATGCACCTGCTCACCGCCAGCGGCGTGGGCGGGGCAATCGATCCGGCGGCCCTGCCGGCATCCGCGGCCCTTCGGCAAAGGCTGGCTGATGCCGACCGTGCGGCGACCCAGTTGAGCGGCGGCGATGATTATGAACTCTGCGTGTGTCTGCCGCCGACGGTGGCTGACGCGGCGATGAAGGAATGTCCGGATGGGCTGACCGTGGTTGGCCGCGTAGAGGCCGAGACCGGCCTGCGTCTGGTCAGGCCGGACGGCTCGATCCAGGCCTGGCAGGGTGCCGGTTACGACCACTTCCCGATCCGCGGCTGAGGTCGGGCTATGCTTTTCCAGCTGGCGCTGTTCGCCATTGCGCTGCTGGCCAACACCTTTTCAGCGCTCGCCGGGGGTGGGGCGGGGCTGATCCAGTTTCCGGCGCTGATCTTCCTCGGCCTGCCGTTTCCGGTGGCACTGGCCACCCACAAGATTGCCTCCGTGGCGCTCGGGCTGGGCGCGACCCTGCGTCACGGACGGGAAAACCGGCTGACCCCGGGGTTTGCCGCCTTCATGCTGGCCTTCGGATTGCCGGGGGTGCTCGTGGGCTCGCGGCTGGCGGTGGTCATGCCCCAGCGCGCGGGCGAGATCGGTCTGGGCCTGCTGACCCTGGGACTGGGCTTCTACTCGCTGATCTCGCCGGGCCTTGGTCAGCATTTCCAGCCGCGGCACCGTGGCCGGATCGGCATGCTGTTCGGCGGGCTCGGCCTGTTCCTGATCGGTGTGGTCAATGGGGGACTGGCCTCGGGCACCGGGCTGTTCGTAACGCTGTTGCTGGTGCGCTGGTTCGGATTCGACTACCAGCGGGCGGTGGCCTACACGCTGGTGATGGTGGGGCTGTTCTGGAACGCGGTCGGGGCGTTGGCGCTGGGCTGGATGGCCGAGGTGCAGTGGCACTGGCTGCCCGCGTTGCTGGCCGGCAGCCTGCTGGGCGGATATCTCGGCGCGCATCTGGCGATCGACCGCGGCAACCGGCTGGTCAAGCGGGCTTACGAAGTCGTGACCATCGCGGTGGGCGTGAGCCTGCTAATCTTTTAGCTGGCAGCGTTCAGCAAACAGGTTGGGCAGCGAGAGGTTCGCCATGCGCCACACCGGACGGGAACACGCGGCCGCGCCCACCGCGCGGCCGAACGCGGTGCAGCCTGGCGGGTTCGTCGTGGTCGGGCCGGCATCCGATCCAAACGCGCCTGCCTGTCCCAGCTTCGATACGGCTAGCGTGATGGCGGCGCTGGCCGACCTGGACTGGCTGCAGGCGCGCCCCAGCCCCGCGCATCGGGCCGCATACGCCCGCCGCCTGACGCACGCCCGGCGCTGGTTTGGTAGTCGGGTTGCCGGCTGGCTGCGCGCGGGCATGCCCAGTTCTCGCGCGTTACCCGAGGCGCCGGAGCTGGGTCGTATCGAGCCGCGTATTCTGGCCCGCAACGGATCCGCTATCGAGGCCTATCTGGCCGCCGGGCCGGATGGCGCTCCGAACCCGCTGTACGACCGTCTCACCGCACGTTTTGCCCTGGCCTCCGAAGGCGTTCGACTCGCCCCCGCCACGGTGCGCGCGGCGCTAGAACCGTTGCATCGGTCACTGGCCTGGCGATTGCTGGTGCGCGACTTCGGCTGCCACCGGGTGACACGGGTTGCGGCGCCCGTCGCCGGGCTCGAAATCGGTGCCGCGGCGGATGGCCTGGCTCGCTACGCCGGGCTTTACCGTGGTTTCGATCGGCGCTGGCTGATCATGGGCCGGGACGGCCGGACGCGGGCGAAGTGGTCGCGTCTGTGCCGGCGAGCGGTGCTGCTGCCCGGGGTAGGGGCGAGCGACAGTCTGCAGGCAGCCCGCAATCTGCTGCGGCGGGCCGATATTTCTCATGGCCTTGATACTGGTGAGCAGAGCCGGCAGCTGCGGCTGGTGCTGTTGCACCTGGCCCAGTGGGTGCTGGTGACCGAACGCGGTGACTATCCGTTGTCGCAGGCCGGCTGATAGCCCAATTGGCAGGCCGTGGCTTCGGCCGCGCCGGCTTTTTCGGTATCGCCCAGCGCGGCCATGCTCCGGCCCAGCAGGTACCATCCGCGGCCATAGTCCGGCCGGGCACGGGTCAGGGCCTGCAGCGGGGAAATTGCCTGTTCGTGTTGGCCCTGCTTGGCGCGGGCAACGCCCAGCCATTCCAGCGCGCCAGGGTGATCGGGCCTGATGCCCAGGGTCCGCTGAAGCTCCACGGCGGCTTCCTGCATACGCCCGCTGCGAGCCAGGGCCACGCCGCGCCCGTAGTAGCCTTCGGGCTGGTCGGGAGCCATGGCGATGGCCTTGTCGAATGCCACGATGGCCTGCTCGAAACGGGTCTGTTCCAGCAGTTGCCGGCCCTGCTGGACGCGGGCTTCGGCGGCGTAGCGCTCGTAGCCGCTGGCACCGGCCTCGACCAGCATGTCGGCCAGCCGGTAGCGTTGTTCATGCAGCGCCAGCCGCAACGGCGTCCAGCCCTCGATGCTCACGTTCGGATCGGCCCCGTGCTTCAGCAACAGCCGGGCGGCAGGGCGGGCATTCGCGACCACGGCCTGATACAGGGGCGTGCGTCCGCGGTCGCTTTCGTGGTCTACCGCCGCGCCCTGTTCCAGTAGATAGGCCACTAGCGGCGTGTGGCCGCTGCGCGCGGCCATGTGCAGGGGCGTGCGGCCCTTGTTGTCCGGCAGGTCGATCTCGGCGCCGAAGGCCACCAGCAAGCGGGCGATCTGGGTGTTCTCGTGCCAGGCCTGCCAGGCAGCCTGCCACAATGGCGTCTGCCGCCACTGATTGCGGGCATCGGGGTTGGCGCCCGCCTGTAGCAAGCGCCGCAGCACGGCTGGATGCTGATGTTCGGCGGCCTCGTGCAGCGGGGTAAAGCCACGGACATTGTCGGACGGCGTGAGCGTGGCATGGTGCGCGAGCAGACGATCCACGGCCTCGATGTGGCCCCGCCGGGCCGCCAACGCCAGAGGGGTCAGGCCCTGGGCGGTGCGCTCGTCGATATCGCTGCCGTAAGCCAGCATCTCGTCGATAACGCCGGTGGCGCCGCGGGCAGCGGCGTGATGCAGGCAGCTCCAGCCCTTGAAGGCCGGGTCGCCGGCGTGCAGACCCTGCTGCAGCAGGCACAGGGTGTCCATCCGCGGTGCGGCGGCCAGCGCGCTGAGGCCGCTGATCACCAGACAGATCAGCAGGAACAGCGGTCGGCGATAAGATCGTCGTTTGCTCATCACGCCCATTATATCGTCGCCATCTGTCCGGACCCCAGCCATGGATGAGCCGGACCGGGAGGGGCGTATACACTACGCGCCTCCGAACCTGCCGAAGCCGCGCACGATGATGCGAATCCACAACAGCCTGAGTGGCCGCAAGGAACCCCTGGAAACGCTGGAACCCGGCCATGTCCGCATGTACGTCTGCGGTATGACCGTCTACGACTTCTGCCACCTCGGACATGCTCGGGCGATGGTGGTGTTCGACATGGTAGCCCGTTATCTGCGCGCCGCGGGCTGGCGGGTGACGATGGTGCGGAACGTCACGGATATCGATGACAAGATCATCAAGCGGGCAGCCGAATCCGGCACCGACCCCGACAGCATCGCCCGGACCTATACGGACGCGATGCACGAAGACACCGACGCCCTGGGTCTGGCGCGGCCCGATGCCGAACCCCGAGCCACGGCCCATATCGGCCAGATCATCGCGATGATCGAGCGGCTGGTGGCCGGCGGTTACGGCTATGCCCCCGGCAACGGCGACGTGTATTTCGCCGTCAGCCGATTCGAGGCCTACGGGCGCCTGTCCGGCAAGCGGCTGGCGGATCTGCGGGCCGGGGAACGCGTCGCGGTGGATGAGGCCAAGGACGATCCGCTGGATTTCGTGCTCTGGAAAGCGGCCAAGCCGGGCGAACCGGCCTGGGATTCTCCCTGGGGTCGCGGGCGGCCGGGCTGGCACATCGAGTGCTCCGCCATGTCCACCCACTGTCTGGGTGACACCTTCGATATCCATGGCGGCGGCATGGATCTGAAATTCCCGCATCACGAGAATGAAATCGCCCAGAGCGAGGCGGCGACCGGGCATCCCTTCGTGCGCTACTGGATGCACAACGGCTTCGTGACCATCGATGACGAGAAAATGGCCAAGTCCCTGGGCAACTTCCTGACCATTCGCGACGTGCTGGCCATGCATCGCGCGGAGACGGTGCGCTATTTCATCCTCAACAGCCACTATCGCAGCCCGCTTGCCTATTCGGGGCCGCAGCTCGACGCGGCGGCGTCCGCGTTGTCGCGGCTATATCAGGCGCTGCGCGGTCACGCGTCGGCGCCGCCGGCGGCGGATACCGAGTTCGAAGCGCGCTTTCATGCGGCGATGGCCGATGATTTCAACACGCCTGGCGCCATCGCGGTGCTCTTCGACCTGGCCCGCGAGATCAATCGGCTGGCTGATGCCGAGCCGGCTCGGGCTGCGTCGCTGGCAGGGCTGATGGTGCAACTGGGCGACACCATCGGCTTGCTGCAGACCGACCCGGCGGCGTTCTTCCAGGATGATGCCGGCGAGGGGCCGGACGCCGCCGACATTGAGCAGGCCATCGTCCGCCGGCGGGAGGCCCGTGAACAGCGGGATTTTGCCGAGGCCGATCGCATTCGCGACGAACTCGCGGCGGCGGGAGTAACGCTGGAGGATGGCCCCGAAGGCACGACATGGCGGCGGCGTAGCTGATGGCTCTTCCGTCTTCCGGGGCTACCCGGAAATTGACCGCCTCCGGCCGCGGGATTATGATTCGCGGCCGCAAGACGGTGGGTCCGAGGCCGGGTTGTGGCGAAAGAAGGACTAGCCGGTTTAAAGTGTGTCCGGCGTCCGGGGTATAGCGCGGCCTGGTAGCGCGTCTGCTTTGGGGCGGCTCGCATGGCGAGACGCGCCGAGGGCAGGAGGCCCGAGGCCGGGTTTCCTGGTGAGACAGGAGTCGAACCTGGAAACAGACTGCTCGCAGGGCAGACGCGAGGTTGTGGCAGAAGACGGACCAGCCGGTTTAGAGTGTGTTCGGCGTCCGGGGTATAGCGCAGCCTGGTAGCGCGTCTGCTTTGGGAGCAGAAGGTCACAGGTTCGAATCCTGTTACCCCGACCATCGGATCGAACCGGTTCCGGCGCCTTGACACTCGGGCATGTTAGGGATGGCTTGGTGTTGGGCGGTTTTCGCGATGCGGGTTCGGCTTCAGGCCCCGGTAGCTCAGTGGATAGAGCAAGAGCCTTCTAAGCTCTGGGTCGGGGGTTCGATTCCCTCCCGGGGCGCCATCGAAGGAAGTGTGTCGTCAATGGTGGGCGTAGCTCAGTTGGTAGAGCCCCGGATTGTGATTCCGGTCGTCGTGGGTTCGAGTCCCATCGTCCACCCCATATAGAATCACGGGCCGCGCGAGCGGCCCGTTCTCCGTCCTCTCTCCCACCGGGAGAGACCGAGAGAGGGGTTCCGCAGCAGGTCGGCCATCCGCGACGAACGGCAAGCCGTCCGGTGGGGCTGCTGAAGCCACTTCCGGCCGACAGGAATCCGGCGCAGCCTGGCCCGGCAAGCATGGACGTGCTTCCCGGCGCCGGTCGAGATACAATACCGCGCTGAAAAACAGCCGGGCCGTTAGCTCAATTGGTAGAGCAGTAGACTCTTAATCTATTGGTTGAAGGTTCGAGTCCTTCACGGCCCACCATTTTTACGTCCCCGCCCGCGTCGGTCGGCCGCCCCGGCCGGGGCATTCCGGAATGCCATTTTCGTCACGCTTCGGCCGTGCAGATTGCGCGATCGTGGCCTGCGACAGACGTGCTAGGTGACGAATTCGGCAGAATTCAAGCGCAACGAGGTCATTCATGGAAGTCAGTGTCGAGAGTGCCGAGGGATTGCAGCGCCGCATCCGGGTGCAGATTCCGTCGGAGCGGGTCGAGCAGGCGGTGGACGAGAAGGTCCGGCGCGTGGGCCAGCATGCCAAGGTGCCGGGATTCCGGCCGGGCAAGATCCCGCTCAAGGTGCTCCATCAACGCTACGGCGAGAGTGCCCGCCACGAAGTGACCAGCGAGATCATCCAGTCGGCCTATCCCGAGGCCCTGGCTCAGGTCGATCTCAAGCCGGCCGGCCAGCCGCGCGTGGAACTGGCCGACCAGGCCGAAGGCCAGGGCCTGACCTTCACTGCCGAATTCGATGTCTACCCCGAGATCGAGCTTCAGGGACTGGACAAGCTGTCGGTGACCCGCCCGACGGTGGAGATCACCGACGCGGACATCGACAAGACCATCGAGCAGGTGCGCGATCAGCACAAGACGTTCGAGCCGGTCGAACGGGAATCCCTGGACGGCGATCAGGTGACCGTGGATTACGTGGGCCGCATCGATGGCGAGACCTTCGAGGGCGGTTCCGGCGAGGACATCGAGGTCACGCTCGGCGAGGGTCGCTTCCTGCCGGATCTGGAGCGGGCGCTGGTGGGACGCAAGGCTGGCGAAACGTTCGAGGTGCCGGTCAGCTTCCCCGAGGATTACGGCGCCGAGGACCTGGCCGGCAAGACCGCCGAGTTCTCGGTGGAACTCAAGCAGGTAACCGAGCCGCGCCGCCCGGAGCTGGATGACGAGTTCCTGGCCAAGCTGGGGATCGAAGAGGGCGGCGAAGCGGCCCTGCGCGAGAAGGTGCGCGAGTCGCTGCGCCAGCAGGCCGATGACGCCATCGCCAAGAGCGTGAAGACCCAGGTCATGAACGGCCTGCTCGAGGCCAATCCGATCGAGGTGCCGGGCTCGATGGTGGGCGAGGAAATGGAACGAATGCGCCAGGAGGCGGTCTCCCGGATGCCCCCGCAGATGCAGGAGAATCCGGAGCAGCTGCGGGAGCTGATCCCGGACGACATGCTGCGCGACGACGCCAAACGCCGGGTGTCTCTGGGACTGCTGCTGGCGGAGGTGATCAAGGTCAAGGAACTCGAACTCGATAACACCCGGGTCGATGCCAAGCTAGAAGAGATTGCGGCGCAGTACGGTGAAGCCGAGCAGGTCAAGCAGTACTATCGTTCGCAGCCGCAGATGATGCAGGGTATCCAGGCCATGGTCATGGAGGAGCAGGTGGTGGATGACCTGATCCAGCAGGCCACGGTCACCGAGGAGGCGAGCAGCCTCGATGCGCTGATGAATCCCGACAACGCCGGCGGCGCCGGCGCCTAACGCAACGCTGGAGTTAATGCATGAGTCACGACGGCGATGATATGCGCACCCGCGATCTCGGCCTGGTGCCGATGGTGGTCGAACAGACCGCCCGTGGCGAACGTGCCTTCGACATCTACTCGCGCCTGCTCAAGGAGCGGGTGGTGTTCGTGGTCGGCGGCATCGACGACCACATGGCCAACCTGATCGTGGCACAGCTGCTGTTCCTGGAATCGGATAATCCGGACAAGGACATCCAGCTCTACATCAACTCGCCGGGCGGCGTGGTTACCGCCGGCATGTCGATTTACGACACCATGCAGTTCATCCAGCCGGACGTGTCCACCATGTGTCTCGGACAGGCCGCCAGCATGGGCGCGGTGCTGCTCGCCGCCGGGGCCGAGGGCAAGCGTTACTGCCTGCCGCATTCGCGGGTGATGATCCACCAGCCGCTGGGTGGTTTTCAGGGTCAGGCGACGGATATCGAGATTCACGCCAAGGAAATCCTGCGGGCCCGCGAGGCGCTCAACCAGATTCTGTCGCACCACACCGGTCAGCCAATCGACAAGATCGCCAGCGACACCGAGCGGGACCGATTCATGAGCGGGGAGGAATCCCGCGAATACGGGCTGGTGGACCGGGTGATGTCCTCGCGTGCCGCAATGGCCGGCGGAGACGATAAATAACGCCCGATCAGAGCCGTTACGCCTGACCGGCATCGGGCGGACCACCGACGGCCGTATCTGTGTTGTAGTATCGGGGTAACGTTTTCGAGAGGCGCATCATGACTGACGACGCACGCGGCAATGACAACCAGGGGCGCACCCTCTACTGCTCGTTCTGTGGCAAGAGCGAGCACGAAGTCCGCAAGCTCATCGCCGGTCCCTCGGTATTCATCTGCGATGAATGCGTGGAGCTGTGCAACGACATCATGCGCGAGGAGCTTGCCGCCAAGCCGGCGCGCAAGGGGCTTCCCACCCCGCAGGAAATCAACGCCGTTCTCGACGAGTACGTGATCGGACAGGAGCCGGCCAAGAAGGTGCTGGCGGTAGCGGTGTACAACCACTACAAGCGCCTCAACGCGGCGGCTGCCGAGGATGGCGTCGAGCTGCAGAAATCCAACATTCTGCTGATCGGGCCCACCGGCTGCGGCAAGACGCTGCTGGCCGAAACCCTGGCCAGGCTGCTGGATGTGCCCTTCACCATCGCCGATGCCACCACGCTCACCGAAGCGGGTTACGTCGGCGAGGATGTGGAAAACATCATCCAGAAGCTGCTGCAGAAGTGCGACTACGATGTCGACAAGGCGCAGCGCGGCATCGTCTACATCGACGAAATCGACAAGATTTCGCGCAAGTCGGAAAACCCCTCCATCACCCGCGACGTGTCGGGCGAGGGCGTGCAGCAGGCACTGCTCAAGCTGATCGAGGGTACCACGGCGTCGGTGCCGCCCCAGGGCGGGCGCAAGCATCCGCAGCAGGAATTTCTGCAGGTGGATACCGGCGGCATGCTGTTCATCTGCGGCGGCGCGTTCGCCGGCCTGGAAAAGGTGATCGCCAACCGCGCCGGCCGCTCCGGCATCGGTTTTTCCGCAGCGGTCAAGAGCGTCGATCAGATCGAGGAAATCGGCAAGGTGCTGCGCGGCGTCGAGCCCGAGGATCTGGTCAAGTACGGCCTGATTCCCGAGTTCGTGGGCCGGCTGCCGGTGGTGGCCACGCTCGACGAGCTCGACGAGGAAGCGCTGGTTTCGATCCTGCGGGACCCCAAAAACGCGCTGGTCAAGCAGTACGGCAAGCTGTTCGATATGGAGGACTGCGAGCTGGAAATCCGCGAGGACGCGCTGCGAGCGATTGCCACCAAGGCAATGGAACGCAAGACCGGGGCCCGCGGCCTGCGAACCATTCTCGAGGGCATTCTGCTGGACGTGATGTACGACCTGCCCTCGATGGAGAACGTGGCCAAGATCGTGGTCGACGAGGCCGTGGTGAAAGGCGACGCCCAGCCCTACATCGTCTACGAAAACGCCGCGCCTGCCCGCGCCGCAGCCGATACGACCCGCCCGAGCGCTTGAAAAGGCGGCCGCCCGGCCGCAGCTTCAAGGCAAGGTTTTTGACGGCGGCTGCCGATACCCCTCGGTAGTCGCCCCCGTACTCGAGGCTGCATCATGGCCGATTCTTCTTCCCGCACTCCGGTTCTGCCCCTGCGCGATGTGGTGGTTTTCCCCCACATGGCGATTCCGCTGTTCGTAGGGCGCGAAAAGTCCATCAGCGCGCTGGAAGCCGCGATGGCCGACGACAAGCGCATCCTGCTGGTGGCCCAGAAGGCCGCGGACGTGGACGACCCGGGCGCGGACGACATTTACCGCGTCGGCACCCTGGCCAGCATCCTGCAGTTGCTGAAGCTGCCGGACGGCACCGTGAAAGTGCTGGTCGAGGGCGGCGAGCGTGCCCGCGTGGCGGATCTGGGCGAGGAGGACGGCTACATGGTGGCCGACTATGTGGCCCTGAGCGACGCGGACGATCGTGACGACGACGCCCAGCTCGACGCGCTGATGCGTTCCACGCTGTCCACCTTCGAGGGCTACGTCAAGCTCAACAAAAAGGTGCCGGCCGAGCTGCTGCCATCGCTGTCGAGCATGGATTCGGCCGGACGTCTGGCCGATACCATCGCCGCCCATCTCAATCTGAAGCTGGATGAAAAGCAGGACGTGCTGGAAATCGACGATGCCGGCGCGCGGCTCGAACACGTGCTGGCCAAGGTCGAGGCCGAGATCGAGGTGCTGCAGATCGAAAAGCGCATCCGCGGCCGCGTCAAGCAGCAGATGGAGAAGAGCCAGCGCGAGTATTACCTCAATGAACAGATGAAGGCCATCCAGAAGGAACTGGGTGACCTGGACGATGCCCCCAACGATCTCGACGACCTCGAGGAAAAGATCGAGAAGGCGGGCATGCCCAAGGAGGTCAAGAAGAAGGCGACCACGGAGTTCAACAAGCTCAAGACCATGTCGCCGATGTCGGCCGAGGCCACGGTGGTGCGCAACTACCTGGACTGGATCGTCGACGTGCCCTGGAAGAAGCGCACCAAGACCCGCATCAAGCTGGACGAGGCGCAGGATATTCTCGACGAGGATCACTACGGCCTAGAACGCGTCAAGGAACGGATTGTCGAGAACCTTGCCGTGCAGAGCCGGGTGCGCAAGATCAAGGGACCGATTCTGTGTTTCGTGGGTCCCCCCGGCGTGGGCAAGACCTCGCTGGGCCGCTCGATTGCCCGCGCGGTCAACCGCAAGTTCGTGCGCATGAGCTTGGGCGGCGTCCGGGACGAGGCCGAAATCCGCGGTCACCGGCGCACCTACATCGGGTCGCTGCCGGGCAAGATCGTGCAGAACATGGCCAAGGTGGGGGTCAAGAACCCGCTGTTCCTGCTCGACGAGATCGACAAGATGGCCATGGATTTCCGTGGCGATCCCGCTTCGGCGCTGCTCGAGGTGCTGGATCCGGAGCAGAACAACACTTTCAACGACCATTACCTGGAGGTCGAGTACGACCTGTCCGAGGTAATGTTCATCTGCACTGCGAACACGCTCAACATCCCGCCGGCCCTGCTCGACCGGATGGAGGTGATTCGCCTGTCGGGCTATACCGAGGACGAGAAGGTCAATATCGCCACCAAGTACCTGGTGCCGAAGAAGATCGAGGAATCCGGTCTCAGGGACGGCGAGTTGCAGGTGTCCGAGAACGCACTGCGGGAAATCGTCCGGCGCTACACCCGCGAAGCCGGGGTGCGAAATCTCGAACGGGACATCGCCAAAATCTGCCGCAAGGTGGTCAAGGAGCTGATCAGCGAACCCGGGCGCAAGCAGGTGCGTGTCACCCAGCGCAACCTGGATCGCTATCTGGGCGTGCCCAAGTATCGCTACGGGCGGGCCGATGAAACCGATCGCGTCGGGCAGGTCACCGGTCTGGCCTGGACCGAGGTCGGCGGTGAACTGCTGACCATCGAATCGGCCGTGGTGCCCGGCAAGGGCAAGCCCCTGCTGACCGGTAGTCTGGGTGACGTGATGCAGGAATCCATCCAGGCGGCCCTCACCGTTGTGCGCCGCCGCGCGGCCAAGCTCGGCATCGAGCAGGATTTCATGACCAAGTCGGACCTGCATGTGCACGTTCCCGAGGGCGCAACCCCAAAGGACGGCCCGTCTGCCGGCGTCGGAATGTGCACCTCGCTGGTGTCCGCGCTGACCGAAATTCCCGTACGCGCCGAGGTCGCCATGACCGGTGAAATCACCCTGCGCGGCGACGTGCTGCCGATCGGCGGGCTCAAGGAGAAGCTGCTGGCGGCCCATCGTGGTGGTATTCAGGTGGTCGTGATACCGGAGGAAAACGTCAAGGATCTCGCGGAGATACCGGCGAATATCAAGAACAAGCTGGATATACGCGCGGTGCGCCGGATCGACGAAGTGCTGGAGATCGCGCTCAGCCGCATGCCCGAGCCATTGCCGGAGCCGGATCTGGCCGCGGATGGCAAGTCCGCCGGCGAGGCCGGGGAGATTCGGGCGCACTAGAGCTTCGTGGCCGGCTTGTCAAGCCGGGCCATCTGCCGGAAATGCCCGTCAGACGGGCGGTTGACCGGCTTGAGACGGCCTTGGTATAAAACGGTGTCGCTGGCGCTTAAACCTGCTTCGAAGCGGTGAAGCCAGCGGAGCCGTTTTTATGGTCTCGCCGGGTGTGCGGATTTGCCGAATCGGCATTTCAAGATTTCCGGGGGGTGGACATTCTCGTTTTCCGACTTCCGACCGACAGGGGATGACAAGCATGAATAAATCAGAACTCACCGATGCCGTCGCCGCCGACGCGGACCTTTCCAAGGCAGACGCCGCCAAGGCCGTGGACGCCACCATCGATGCGATTACCGACGCGCTCAAGAAGGGAGACAAGGTTTCCCTGGTCGGGTTTGGCGTGTTCTCCGTACGCACCCGTGCCGCCCGTCAGGGCCGCAATCCCAAGACCGGGCAGAGCATCAACATCCCGGCTGGCAAGACACCCGGTTTCAAGGCTGGCAAGGCGCTCAAGGATGCCGTAAACTAGCGCACCTCGCGGGTGCTCAACGCCATATGAGCGGTACCCACGGGTGCTTAGCTCAGCTGGTAGAGCATCGCCCTTACAAGGCGAATGTCGGCGGTTCGAACCCGTCAGCACCCACCATTTCGCGGAGCGGTAGTTCAGTTGGTTAGAATACCGGCCTGTCACGCCGGGGGTCGCGGGTTCGAGTCCCGTCCGCTCCGCCATCCTGACATCAGTTGACGGGCGCCGCCGCAGGCTGCGCCCGATCCGAAAGGGCGCTTCAAAACGGGGCGCCCTTTTTCGTTTGACGCCGCCTGATCGAAGGGCGTTTCCAGGAATGTGAGCCGTTATGCTGCAACGTATCCGTGATAAATCCAGCGGCCCGATCGCCTATGCCATCGTTGGCCTGATCGCGCTGGTGTTCAGTGTCTGGGGGGTGGGGTCCTACTTCACCCAGTCGGCCAATCCCGCGGTCGCAACGGTCGGCGGCACCGACATCACCAAGTACGAGCTGCAACGAGCCTACGACCAGCGTTACCAGCGTCTGCAACAGTTGATGGGCGAGAATTTCGACCACAACGTGATCGAGCCCGAGCGCTTCCGGCGTACGGTGCTGGAGAACCTGATCCAGCAGGAACTGCTGGTCCAGTACGCCCGGGATAACCGGATTCGGGTCACCGATCAGGGACTGCTACAGGCGCTGCGTGGGGACGAGCGTTTCCAGGTGGATGGCAATTTTTCTCCGGATCGTTATCGCGCCCTGCTGTCGCAGGCCGGTATCAGCGCGGCCGCGTTCGAGGCGGGGGTCCGTAACGAACTGCAGTCCAGTCAGTTGCGGGAGGCAGTACTGGCCACCAGCTTCGTGACCGATCCCATGGTGCAGCGGGCCCACCGGCTGCGCAATCAGGAGCGCGAGCTGTCCTATCTGTCGTTCTCACCGGACGCGTTTCGCGACGAGGTCAGTATCGAGGACGGTGAGGTCGAGGCCTATTACCGCGATCACCCGGACGCCTTCATGCGCGACCAGCGGGTGAAACTGGCCTATGTGTCGCTGGATCGCAGCGAACTCGAGGTTGCCGAGGCCCCGGACGAAGAATTCCTGCGCACCCTCTACGAGCAGGAGAAGGACGCGCGCTTCAAGTCGCCGGAGCGTCGCAAGGCACGGCATATCCTGATTCGCGAGGATGGCGACACCGATGCCGAAGCCGCGCGGGCCAAGATCCAGACCCTGGCCGACAAGCTGGAACAGGACGACGTCAGTTTCGCCGATCTCGCACGGGAGCATTCGGATGACCAGGGCACGGCCGACGACGGTGGCAGCCTGGACTGGGTGACTCGCGGCTCGATGGTGGCGCCGTTCGAGAAGGCGTTGTTCGAGCTCGAACCGGGATCGGTATCCAATCCGGTCAAGACCGAGTTCGGCTGGCATCTGATCAAGCTGGAAGAGGTGGATCCGGCCGAAATCAAGCCGTTCGACGATCCCGAGGTTCAGGATGAATTGCTGTCACTCTATCGTTCGCAGGAGCGCCAGGAACGTTTCAAGCAGCTGAGTGAGGAGCTGGACGCCCTGGCGTTCGAGGCCCCGCAGTCCCTGGATACCATCGCCAACGAGCTGGATCTGGAGATTCAGACCACCGGCTGGGTGACGCCCGACGGCGGTCCCGGGCTGGCCAGCAATGATGCGGTGGTCGAGGCCGCCTTTTCCGATGCGGTCCTCAAGGATGGTCTGAACAGCACCCCCATTTCCCTTTCGGGTGACCGCCTGGTGGTGGTGCGGGTTGCCGACAACGAGCCGGCGGCACGGCTGCCGCTGGCCGAGGTGCGCGACCAGATCCGTGAAAGAATCCGCGACGAAGCCGCGGCCAGGCTGGCAGCGGAGCGCGCGCAGGATGCGCTGGATCAACTGGAAAGCGGCCACAGCAGTCTCCAGGCTCTGGCGGAACAGTCCGCCGGCGAACTGATGACGCCCGGCTGGATTGCACGCGACGGCGAGAGTGCCGTCAGCGGCGCCATCCGGGAGGCGGCCTTCAGCCTGCCGCAGCCCGGGGAAGGCGATGTATCCCGACGGCTGGTGGCGCTCGGTGATGGCGGCCATGCGGTGGTCTCGGTCAGTGGCGTCCGTGTGCCCGACAACCTGGACGAGTCGACCCGCGGGACGCTGGTCAGCCGCATCGAAGGACGGCTGGCTGGTCTCGAGTATGCCGTGATGCGCCGCGCGATCCGGGCGGACTACGATGTCGAAATCTACGAAAACCGCCTGAACTGATGACCTCCGGGCAGGTCGGTACCGCACTGATCGGCCTGGCACTGCTGCTGTTGGCCGGCAAGCTGGTGCGCCTGCACTGGCGCGCTGGCCAGAACCTGTTCCTTCCGGCCTCGATTCTTGGCGGCGCGATCGGTCTGGCGCTTGGTCCGGACATCCTCGGTGGGCTTGCGGCCTTGATCGTCGGCGGCGATCACGCCCTGGCCGACGGCCTGATACCCGCCGATGTCCTGGGAGTCTGGTCGAGCCTCCCGGGACTGATGATCAATGTGGTGTTTGCCACTCTCCTGCTCGGCGTGCCGCTGCCACGCTGGCGGCGTGTATGGCATCTGGCCGGCCCGCAGCTGGCCTTCGGCCTGAGTCTGGCCTCGGGGCAGTACGTGCTGGGGATTCTGCTGGCGGTCGCCGTGCTGGTGCCGGTATTCGGTCTGCCCGTAATGGCGGGCGCCCTGATCGAGATCGGCTTTGAAGGCGGTCACGGCACCGCCGCCGGGCTGCAGCCCGTATTCGCGGAACTGGGCTTCAGCGACGGCGCGGATCTGGCGGTCGGCATGGCCACGGTGGGGGTGGTCGGCGGCATGGCGCTGGGCATCGTTCTGGTGAACTGGGGCATTCGACGCGGCCACACCGAGGTGCATGATTCCTCTGTCGCAGGCATGCCGCTGGCGCAACGCCGGGGCCTGGTCGACGCGCACGAGCGGCCGCGGTATGCCGGCGAAATGACAGTGCGCCCGGAATCCATCGAGCCCCTGACCCTGCACGCCGGGCTGGCCGGCCTGGCGATCCTGATCGGGTACGGATTGCTGTCGCTTCTGCGCTGGATCGAGTCGGTGACCTGGGGCGGCCCCGACGGCGTGGCACTGCTCGGAGCGGTGCCGCTGTTCCCGCTGGCGATGATCGGCGGTGTGCTGGTCCAGATCGGGCTCAATCGTACCGGTTATGGTGATCTGCTGGACCGCGGCACCACCCTGCGGCTGCAGGGGCTGGCGCTGGATGTTCTGATTGCCGCGGCCATTGCCAGTTTGTCGCTGAGCGTGATTGCCGCCAACCTGGGGCCGTTCCTGCTGCTAGCCGGCGTGGGACTGGCCTGGAACGTCGGCATGTTCCTCTGGGTGGCGCCGCGCATGATTCCGCGTTACTGGTTCGAACGGGGCATCGGTGACCTCGGGCAATCCATGGGCGTGACCGCCACGGGGCTGATCCTGATGAAGATTGCCGATCCCGATGGCCGTTCGCCTGCCTACGAGGCGTTCGGCTACAAGCAGCTGGTATTCGAACCATTCTTCGGCGGTGGTCTGATTACCGGACTGGCCCTGCCCGTGATCTACCATTTCGGGCCCTGGCCGCTGTTCGCGGTCATGGTGGTCCTGCTGGCGGCCAGCCTGGTACTGGGCATCGGATATTTCGGGCGGCGCAACGTGGACGCGGACTGAGCCGCGCGATGCTGTACTGGATCACGGTGCTGCTGCTCTGTCAGTGGTTGGGCGAGCTGGCTGCCACGGCGTCCGGACTGCCGGTCCCGGGACCGGTGATCGGCATGATCCTGCTGCTGGCGTTCCTGTTGTGGCGGGGCGAGGAGCCCCCGGATCTGGCCCGGGTTGCCGACGGGCTGCTGGATCACCTGGCGCTGCTGTTCGTGCCGGCCGGCGTCGGGGTCGTGGCCCACCTCGCGCTGCTGCGGGCGCAATGGCCGCCCATTGCCGCCGCGCTACTGGTGAGCACCATGGCTACGGTGCTGGTTACCGGCTGGGTCATGCAGCGCCTGATGCGCAAGCGGCACTGACGCGATGGATCTGCAATCGCTCTGGGTCTATCTGGCCGCGCGTCCGCTCAGCGCGCTGCTGTTCACGCTGCTGGCCTATCAGGCCGGGTTGTGGCTTTACCAGCGCAGCGGCCGCCGCACGTGGTGCAATCCGGTGCTGATTGCCGTGCTGCTGCTCGGTGGCCTGCTCAAGCTCAGCGGAACCGACTACCGGACCTATTTCGAGGGCGCCCAGTTCGTGCATTTCCTGCTGGGACCGGCAACCGTCGCCCTGGCCGTGCCCATCTATCGCCAATGGCGGGCGGTGCGCCGATCGATCGGGGCCATTGCCATGGCGCTAACCTGCGGCTCGGCCACCGCCATTGCCAGTGCGCTGCTGGTGGGATGGGCCGCGGGCGCCACGCCGGCAGTGCTGGCCTCCCTGGCCCCCAAATCCGTCACCACCCCGATTGCCATGAGTCTGGCCGAATACGGCGGCGGGCTGGTATCGCTGACCGCCGTGCTGGTGATTGTGACCGGCATTCTTGGGGCGATGGTCGGGCCGCCGTTGCTGGACCTGATCCGCGTGCGTGATCCCCATGCTCGGGGACTTGCCCTGGGCGCGGCGGCGCATGGTATCGGTACCGCGCGGGCGGTACAGGAATCGGCGGCGGCGGCGGCCTTCGCAGGGCTCGCCATCGGCCTCAACGGGCTGGCGACGGCCCTGTTGCTGCCCTGGGTCTACGCGCTGTTCTTTTAGGCGCCCGGCCGGAGCGGCACCATTAGTCGGCGTCTTCGTGTGCCGGATTCATGCCCATGATGTGATAGCCGGCGTCGACGTAGACCACTTCCCCGGTTATGCCCGATGCCAGGTCGGAACACAGAAACGCGGCGGTGTTGCCGACTTCCTCGGTGGTGACGTTGCGTCCCAGCGGGCTGTTGCCGGCCGCGTGGCCGAGCATGGTACGGAAGCCGCTGATGCCGGCGGCCGCCAGCGTCTTGATCGGCCCGGCGGAAATGGCGTTGGCGCGGATGCCCCGGTGGCCAAGATCGGCGGCGATGAAGCGCATGTTGGCCTCGAGGCTGGCCTTGGCCGGACCCATCACGTTGTACCCGGGTACCGCGCGTTCCGCGCCGAGATAGGTCAGGGTAAGCAGCGCAGCCTGGTCGCTCAGCAGCGGCCGGGCCGCCCGCGCCAGCGCCGCGAAGCTGTAGGCGCTGATGTCGTGGGCGATTGATGACGCCTCGCGGGTGACGCTGTCCAGATAGCTGCCGGACAGGGCCTCGCGCGGGGCGAAGCCGATGGCGTGCACCAGAATATCGAGCTGGCCCCAGCGTTGCTCGATGGCTGCCACGGCGTTATCGATATCGTCGTCGCTGGATACATCCAGCGGCACCACGAAATCGCTGTCCAGCTCGGCGGCCAGTTTCTCCACGCGGGGGCCGAGTTTCTCCCCCTGGTAGGAAAACCCCAGGGTCGCGCCTTCACGATGCATGGCGCGCGCGATGCCCCAGGCGATGGAACGGTTGCTGGCCACCCCGGTGATGAATGCCTTCTTGCTGTCGAGAAAACCCATAAATCCTTCCTGAATGAGCCGGCGTGGTGGCCGGTCGTAATCTAGATGGCCGCGGCCGTGTGTATGCGCAGGCGCTGTCCCGGCTGCAACCGGTTGCTGTCCAGGCGATTCCAGCGCCGCAGCGCCTCGATGGTGACCTCGAAGCTGCGCGCGATCGACCACAGGGAGTCGCCCTGCTGCACATCATAGTAGATCACCGCGCCGCGCGACCGCGCCGCCGACGTTCCCGGCGCGCCTGCAGGGTCCCCGGCCCGGCCGGTACTGGTGGCCACGGCATGGGCGCGTGCCATCGCCCAGTCGGGTGCTTCGGCAGTGCGCGATTGCCGCAGCAGCAGGGTCTGGCCGGGCCGCAACATGGCATCGGACGTCAGGCCGTTGAGACGCCGCAGTTCATCGATGCGCATCCCGCGGTCGCGGGCGATCTGCCAGAGACTGTCACCGCGACGAACCTGATAAGTGACGGATTCCGTCTGTTGCAGCCGGGGCTGCGCCCGAGTCGTGGGGATGCGCAGATCGTCACCGGGCCGGATCAGCGAGCCCTGCAGGTTGTTGGCTTCGCGGATCAACGCGACGGTGGTGCCGTAGCGGGCCGCGATGCCGCCGAGCACCTCTCCCGCCTGTACCCGATGCCGACGCCGGGTCACCAGTTGTGCCGGATCGGCACGGGCCAGCGCGGTGCGGAACTGCCAGGATCGCTCGCTCGGCACCAGCAGCCGGTGGGGGCCCTCCGGGTGGGTTGCCCAGCGGCGAAAGCCCGGGTTGATGTCAGCCAGTGTCTGCGCCGGCAGGTCGATCATGTCGGCGGCCACGGCAAAGTCGATCTGCGTGTCGAGTTGAATCGCCTCGGTGAGAGGACGGTCGGGAATCGTCGGCAGCGTCAGATCGAATGCGCCCGGGGTCTGCAGCAGGCGCCGCAGCGCAAGCAGCTTGGGAACGTAATCGTCGGTTTCGGCCGGCAGGTCGAGATGCCAGAAATCACCCGGCTGCCCGGCCGCCTCGGCCCTGGCCAGGGCACGGCCGACGCGGCCTTCACCGGCGTTATAGGCGGCCAGGGCCAGCAGCCAGTCATCGAACCGGCGATGCAGGAATCCGAGGTATTCAAGCGCGGCGCTGGTGGCGGACAGCACGTCCCGGCGGCCGTCGTACCACCAGTTGCGCTCCAGCCCGAAGCGCGTCGCGGTAAGTGGCATGAACTGCCAGAGGCCGGCGGCGCTGGAATGGGAGTCGGCACGCGGGTCGAACCCGCTTTCCACGATCGGCAGCAGCGCGATTTCCAGCGGCATGTCGTGCTGCTCTACCGCCTCCGCGATATGCCAGATGAAGGGGCTGGCGCGCTGCGCGGCCTCCTCGATGTGTCGCGTGCGGGCGGCGTAGAACTGGGTCCACTCGCGCACTTCGGGCCGCTGCTCATGCCCCGCCAGGGCCATGCCCTCGCGAATGCGCGCCCAGATGTCGTTGTAGACCACCGGGCGGATTGCCGGGGCGGGTGGCCCCATGGGTTCCGGCGCGACCATGACGGCCGATGGCGGCGGCGTCGGGCGGGACGCGCAGCCGGCGAGCGCCAGCGACACCAGCATCAGCCCGAGTGCCGCGTATAACACCCGGGTGGGACCCTGGGTTGTCATCAATGCGTTCGGGAAGACGGCACCGTCAGGCGCTGTCCTTCCAGGCGCGAATCGCGGCGAAAACCGCATCCGGCCCGTCGGCCGACGGGTCGCGTGCCCGAGCCGCGGCCATCACATCCGGTTGATCCCAGCGCATGAAGGGATTGATCGCCCGTTCATCGGCCAGCGTGGAGGGCAGGGTCGGGCGATTCTGCTCCCGGTCGGCACGCGCCTGTTCGAGCGCGCCGGTTACCGCCGCGTTGTCCGGTTCTACCATCGCCGCGAAGCTCAGGTTCTTGACCGTGTATTCGTGACCGCCGAATACCCGGGTGTCGCCGGGCAAGTCCCGCAGGCGTGCCAGCCCCGGCCGCATCATGCCGGCATCGCCCTCGAACAGGCGGCCGCAGCCGCCGCGGAACAGCGCGTCGCCGCTGAACAGCCAGCCATGGCCGGTGTAGACGATGTGGCCGAGTGTGTGGCCCGGCACGGACAGCACATCCAGCGTGATGCCCAGCTCGTCGATGGTGACGCGGTCGCCGTCGGCAATCGGCCGGGTAATCGCGCAGGCGTGGGTGGCTTCCTCGGGTCCGTAGACCGGCACGCTGGTGTCATCGAGCAGTGCAGACACGCCGGCCGTATGATCCGGGTGGTGATGCGTGATCAGGATGGCAGCCAGGGTGTGGCCATGCTCGGCAAGCCAGGCAGCTGCCGGCTGGGCCTCGCCGGGATCGACGATCACCGCGCGGCGACTGTCATCGTCGGCGATCGCCCATATATAATTGTCGGCAAGGGCCGGGATTGCGAACACGTTTGGCATGCCCGGGATGTTGCCAACCGGCCGAGGTAAAATCAATTGCAGCACGCGACGCCGGCACGTATCCGGTCCTGGCTCGAGGGCGAACGGTCCCGGAACCTGATTGCGCTCGAGACCGAGCGGCTGCAGGCCTGCCTGCATCGGGTGCCGGGCTATCGCATCCTGCAGATCGGTCGCTGGGGCGTTCCCGACGATACGCTGGCGACCTGCCCGATGCTGTGCCGCTGGGTTGCCGACAGTCAGCCGGGTGCGCCGGTGGATATTCGCTTTGACGGCCGAACGCTACCGCTGGCCAGCGGTAGCCTCGACGCCGTGGTGATGCCCCACAGCCTGGAACTCATGCCCGATCCGCATTGCCTGTTGCGCGAGGTCAACCGGGTGCTCTCCGATCGCGGCCAGGTGTTGCTGCTGGGTTTCAATCCCTACGGTCCCTGGGCGTTGGCGCAGCGGTTGCGCCGGCGCGGCGGCGGCTATCCGGCCGCCGATCGGCTGATCGCCCTGGGACGGGTCCGGGACTGGCTGCAGCTGCTCGATTTCGAGATCACCGAGATGCGACGGTTCGGTCCCGGCTTTCCCTGGCTCCCGCGTTCGGGGGTGGCACTGCCGCCGGCTGCCTACTGGTTGATTTCGGGACTGGCACCGGCGTATCTGGTGACCGCGCGCAAGCGCGTGGTTCCGGTCCGACCGATTCCCAACCGCTGGCGCGTCCGGCGCCCCGCGCTGGTTGGCCGCGGAATGCCGGAACCCACCGCCCGTAGCGATCATTCGCGCCGGGACGCGGCATGAAGGAGATCGTGGTGCATACCGACGGTGCCTGTCGCGGCAATCCCGGGCCGGGCGGATGGGGGGCGCTGCTGGTATACGGCGATCATCGGCGGGAACTCTGTGGCGGGGACGCGCACACCACCAATAACCGGATGGAGTTGCTGGCCGCGATCCGGGCACTGGAGTCGCTGCGTCAGCCCTGCCGGGTACAGCTCTACACCGATTCCAATTACGTGCGCCAGGGAATAACCGACTGGCTGCCGCGCTGGCAGAAGAACGGCTGGCGGACCGCGGGACGCAAGCCGGTGAAGAATGCCGATCTCTGGCAGCAGCTGGACGCGCTCAATCAGAAGCACGAGGTGACCTGGCACTGGGTCAAGGGTCATGCCGGCGACCCGGGCAACGAGGCGGCGGATGCGCTGGCCAACCGCGGCATCGACGAATTGCCCAGCCGCTGAAACCGCCGTCGCCACGCCGGCCCGCTTGCCAATATGCGTCCGGTTGCACATGCTCTCGACCCGGGAATCACGTTACCGAGCCACATGCGTCAGATCGTCCTTGATACCGAGACCACCGGCCTCGAGCCGAGCGAACATCGAATCATCGAGATCGGCTGCGTCGAGTTGCTGCACCGTCGACCCACCGGCAACAATCTGCATCTCTACGTCAATCCGGAACGGACGGTGGAGCGGGGCGCCATCGAGGTGCACGGCATCACCAACGAGTTTCTGGCCGACAAGCCCCGTTTCGCGGCGATTGCCGACGAGCTCCGGGCCTATCTCGGGGACGCGGAACTGGTAATCCACAACGCGCCGTTCGATCTCGGGTTCCTGGATGCCGAGTTCCGCCGGCTGCAGCCCGAGTATCCCGGATTGCAGTCGCAGGTCAGCGTGCTGGATACGCTGGTGGAGGCCCGGCGTCTGCATCCGGGTCAGCGCAACAGCCTGGACGCTCTATGCAAGCGCTACGGGGTGGATGACTCCGCCCGCGAGCGCCACGGCGCGCTTTTGGATGCGGAACTGCTGGCAGACGTGTACCTGTTCATGAGTGGCGGCCAGACCGCGATCAGCTTCGCGGTTGAGAACGCCGAGCAGAGCCACCAGCATCATGCCGATGTGGCGGCCATACTTGCCGCGGCGCAAGGCCGGCCGCGAGTGGTGGCGGCCTCCGACGAGGAACGAGCGGCGCACGATGACTATCTCCGGCGACTGTCCGAAGCCAGCGGTGATCGCTGTCTCTGGCAGTCGCTCGAGCGCGCCTGAACCCTGAACCCCGCACGATGGAGTGATTAATACCTATGTCCTTGAGCGATCGCATACCCAACCTGGTACAGCCTGCCGCTAATCGCTACTGCGGCGGCATGGTGGATGAAACGGCTCTGGCCGAGGCCCGTGACGCGGGCGTGCGTCACGTGGTGAATCTGCGGCCCGACGCGGAAACCCCGGATTTCAACGAAGCCGAGGCGGCCGCCGCCATCGGCCTCACCTATCACCACCTGCCGATCGCCGGCCCGGATGACCTCGACGAGGCCAACGTGCGGCGGTTCGATCAGATCATGAATCAGGTCGGTGACGAATCCGCACTGGTTCATTGCGCCAGCGGCAATCGGGTAGGGGCGTTGTTCGCCCTGCGCGCCGGCTGGCTCGAGGGGCAGACACCGGATGCGGCTCTGGCCCTTGGCCGTTCGCACGGATTGACCAAGATGGAGCCCGCCGTCGCGAAACTGCTGGCGGGCTGATCCGCGCCCGTCGGGGCTATACCAGCATCTGTGGCAGGAGCGCATCCCGCTGTTCGGCGATAAACGCCCAGAATGCCGCCGTCGCCGGGGTGGCATGGCGATCCGCGCGACGCACGGCGTACCACTGACGGCGGATCGGCAGGTCCTCGACCGGCAGGATCACCAGTCGTCCGTCCGCGATTTCGGCGCCCGCCGCGTGGGCCGACAGCAGTGCGATGCCGAGTCCGGCCATCACCGCCTGCTTGATGGTCTCGTTGCTGGCGATTTCCATGGCGATGGTCGGCTGCCGGGACATTCGTCTTGCCAGGGCTTCGAACACCGTACGGGTGCCCGATCCCGGCTCGCGCACCAGAAAGGTTTCCTTGCCTAGCTGATCGATCGGCAGAACCGTGCGGTGGGCCAGGGGATGACCCGGCGCGGCCACCAGGACCAGCGGATGGTCGCCGATGACCAGATGTTCGACCGGGAAATCCCGGGCCGGCCGTCCCATGACCGCGATGTCGGCGGAATAGTCGGCCAGCCGGGCAATCGTTTCCTCGCGGTTGCCCACATGCAGCTGCATGTCCAGCCCCGGATGCCGGCGTCCGAATGCCGCAATCGCGTAGGGCGCGAAGTACTTGGCGGTGGAGACCACGGCAATGCGAACCCGGCCGCTGGCCACCCCCCGAAGGCTGGCCAGCCGATCAGTGCACTCGGTGAGCGTGGCGCGCACCTGTTCGGCTGCCTGCAGCACCGTCCGTCCGGCCTCGGTGAGTTTCAGGCCCTGACGGGTGCGGTCGAACAGCATCAGACCGAGCGTATCCTCGAGTTGCCGCAACCGGGCGGTCAGTGCCGCCGGGGTGACATGGAGTTCCCCGGCGGCCCCGGTGATGCGGCCATGCCGGGCGATGGCCTCGATGCCGCTGAATTGCTTGAGGGTCATGCCGCGCATGCAGTAATAACAAATAAAATTTGGCGAACTGTCAAATAGATTAAACTGGATTTAACAAAAACCGCTCGCTAGGGTTTGCGGGTTCGATCACGAGGACTGCACCATGAACAGTCCCGATAGAGGAGGTTCGGCATGCCGGAACCGATGAACCTGCAGGCCTTCCTGGCTGCCCACGGGGCCGATGATCCGGCCGTCGACCAGGTGGTGACGGTCATGGCCGAGGCGTCGCGCGAGATTGCCGCGACCATTCAGCTGGGCACGCTCGCCGGGCGGATGGGTGACGCCCATGGTGAGCGCAATGCCGACGGCGATGAGCAGAAGGCTCTGGACGTGATCGCCCATGACGCGTTCACCGAGGCGCTGCGCCGGGCCCCGGTAGCGCTGGTCGCTTCCGAGGAGTCCGACAGCACGGTTACGCTGGATGCCGACGCGCCGCTGGCCGTGGCCATGGACCCACTCGACGGCTCGTCCAACATCGACACCAACGTGTCCATCGGCACCATCTTCTCCATACTGCCGGCACGCGCCGGAGAGCCGGGCGAAGCCTCGTTCCTGGTGCCCGGCCGCGAGCAGCTGGGTGCCGGGTTCATCATCTACGGGCCCCAGGTATCGCTGGTGATGACGGTCCGCCGGGGCACCCACATCTTCACCCTGGACCCGGCCCGTGGCGAGTTCCTGCTGGCGCAGCAGGATGTATGGATTCATCCCGCACGCACCGAGTACGCCATCAACGCCTCGAACTATCGGCACTGGGACGAGTGCGTGCGCACCTATATCGACGACTGCCTGGCCGGCGAGGACGGCCCGCTGGGCGCCAATTTCAACATGCGCTGGATTGCCTCGATGGTGGCCGACGCCTACCGGATTCTCGTGCGTGGCGGTATTTTCCTGTATCCCGGCGACGAGCGGCGGGGCTATCAGCAGGGGCGGTTGCGGCTGCTGTATGAAGCCAATCCCATGGCGCTGATATTCGAGGAAGCCGGCGGGGCGGCCACCGACACCGTCAACCGGATTCTGGATATCCGGCCGCGCAACCTGCATCAGCGCACGCCGCTGGTGTTCGGGTCTGCCGACAAGGTCGAACGGGTGGTGCGATACCACACCGATCCCAGCCACGATTTCACCCGGTCGCCGCTGTTCTCGCACCGCGGCCTTCTGCGGGTCTAGGAGGTTTCATGTCTGCTCTGCATCCGATCATTTCCATCACCGGCTCGTCCGGTTCGGGCACCAGTTCCGTCAAGCAGACGTTCGAGAACATCTTCCGGCGTGAAAAGGTGAATGCCGCCTTCATCGAGGGGGACGCCTTCCATCGCTACAACCGGGCCGACATGAAGCAGGCCACGGCCGATGCCGAAGCGGCGGGTAACGATCACTTCAGTCATTTCAGTCCCGAAGCCAATCTGCTGGAGGATCTGGAAACGGTGTTCCGGCAGTTTTCCGAGAACGGCACCGGGCGCACCCGGCATTACATCCACAATGCCGAGGAAGAGGAAATGTATGCCGCGCCGCGGGGCACCTTCACCGAGTGGGAAGACTTCCCCGACAACGCCGATCTGCTGTTCTACGAGGGGCTGCATGGCGCGGTGGTCACCGACGGGGTCGATGTGGCCCGTCACGCGGATCTCAAGATCGGCGTGGTGCCGGTGATCAACCTGGAGTGGACGCAGAAACTGCATCGTGACCGCGAGGCTCGTGGCCACACGACCGAGGCCATCACCGACACCATCCTGCGGCGCATGCCCGACTATATTCGCTACATCTGCCCGCAGTTTTCGGAAACCGATATCAACTTCCAGCGCGTGCCCACGGTGGATACGTCCAATCCGTTCATCGCCCGCTGGATTCCCACGCCCGATGAATCGATGGTGGTGATCCGCTTCCGCAACCCGCGCGGTATCGACTTCAACTACCTGCAGAGCATGCTGCACGGCAGCTGGATGTCGCGGGCCAACTCCATCGTGATTCCGGGCGGCAAGATGGATCTGGCCATGCAGCTGATCCTCACGCCCATGATCATGCGCCTGGTGGAAACCCGACGTCGCATGCTCTGATAGGGCTCGCTTGTTTCCACCGCCAGTACCGAGGCGGGCGCCCGCCGGTTGCCCGGATCGCTAGCCGAAGTAAAACAGCAGGTAGGCCGCCAGCAGGGCGGCCACCCAAAGCGTCATGATGCCGGTGCCCCAGGGCTTCGCGAGGACGCCATTCGGCTGGTACACGCGGCGGGTCAGGGCCAGCCCGCGGCGGCCAGCGTCGGCCGCCAGGCGGCCCAGGGTATCCAGCGAGTCGCCGGTCACTGACCGGACGCGGGCCAGTAGCATCGGCGCCAGCCGCCGGTAGACCCAGTCCGTATCCAGATTCAGGGCCGGGATTTCCGGCGGATACCAGCCGTTGCGAAACAGCGTGGTGAACGCCAGCGCCGCGAACAGCAATAGTTGCAACTGCGTGATCACGTGGGCCGCGGTATAGGGTGCGTAGTCCACCGCGAAGGGCAGAATCGCGTACAGCGGGGCCGGGTACACACCGATGGCGATGCACAGGAACGCGGTGATTCCCATCGCCGCCAGCATGTTCCACGGGGCTTCCGGCACCCGATGCCCCACGTCGTGGTGGAAGAACGAGAAGAACGGCACCTTGATGCCGGAGTGATCCAGCACGCCGGCCGAGGCGAACAGCAGCACCAGCCAGGCGACCCAGTGATGCTCCACCGCGGCGGCGGTGAGGATCATCGACTTGGTGACGAAACCGGAAAACAGCGGGAACGCGGAAATCGACATCGCCCCGATGATGCAGAACACCGCGGTCAGCGGCATCGACTTGTACAGCCCGCCCAGCTCGCTGGCCTTGATCGTGCCCACGCGGTACAGCACCGCGCCCATCGACATGAACAGCAGCGCCTTGTACAGGATATGCGCGAAGGCGTGCGCTGCCGCGCCGTTCAGCGCCATGTCGGTGCCGATACCGATGCCCACCACCATGAACCCCAGCTGGTTGTTGAGGCTGTAGGCCAGCACCCGGCGCAGGTCGTTCTCGATCACCGCGAAGAAGATCGGGAACGCGGTCATGGTGGCCCCGATGGTGATCAGGATTTCCTCGCCGGCAAACCCCCGTGCCAGGGCATAGACCGCCAGCTTGGTGGTGAACACCGACAGCACCACCGTGCCGGTGACCGTGGCTTCGGGATAGGCATCCTGCAGCCAGTTGTGCAGCAGCGGGAAGGCGCACTTGATGCCGAAGGCCAGGAAGATCAGCCAGCCGCCGGGCGTGTCCAGCCCCAGATGATCGAACGCCAGCGAGCCCGTGGCGCGGTAATGGACGATAGCACCGGCCATCAGCAATAGCCCCGAAATGATCTGGATCACCAGATAGCGCATGCCCACCCGATAGGACCGCGCCGTGCCCCGGGCCCAGATCAGGAACACCGAGGCGATGGCGGTGAGTTCCCAATAGATGAACAGCGTGACCAGATCGGCGGCCAGCACCGCCCCGATGCCGGCGCCGGCATAGACCAGGGCCGCGGCATGCTGCAGTCGATCCCGCACGTGCCAGGCGTAAAGCCCGGCCAGCCCCCCGGCGATGTGAAAGATGGTGGCCCAGATGCGGCTCAGGCCGTCGATGCGGATGGTGATCAGGTCCAGCCCGAACAGCGTCACCGGCGCGTAGGTGCCGGTTGGCAGCTGCCAGAGCAGCATCAGCCCGAGCGTCGGCAGGGTCACGGCCAGCGCCCCCAGCCAGGCACGCGGGACCACCACGGCCAGCAGACCGCCCGCCATCACTACCAGCGCGGGATTGAGCAGCCACTCAGCCATCGTCGTCCTCGCCGTAGTAGGCTTCGTCGCGCGCGATCAGGCGGCGCAGACCCTTGGCCGAAAACACGATCACGCAGTAGGCGCCGAAGCCGGCCAGCGCGTAGAACCCGAACCAGCCGTCGAAGCCGAAGTAGGGATGCTTGTGGTAGACGAACTCGGCCGCGATCAGCAGCGCGCACAGCACCCAGAGCGTATAGACGATGCCGTTGACGGTGCCGGCCCGTTCCAGCCAGCCGGTGGATGTCGGCTTCTTGCTCATGATCCGGTCACCGGTGCCAGCAGTTGTAGGATATGGCCGCCAGCGAAGAACAGCACCACACTGCCGGCGGCGGTGACGCACAATGGCACCACGCAGGCCAGCGGCGCCTCCTGACGACGGGCGGGCAGGTCCGATCCCGGCCGGAAGAAGGCCCGGGCCGGGATATCCAGCAGATAGACAATATTCAGCAGCGAGCTGATCGCCAGCACCCCAATCATCAGCAATTGCCCGGCATCGGCGGCCCCGACCATCAGCGCCCACTTGCTCCAGGCCCCGCCGAGCGGTGGCAGGCCGATGATCGACAGCGAAGCCACCAAGAATGCGCCCATCGTGAAGGGCATCACCCGGCCGAGGCCGTCCAGCTCGCTGACGCGTGTGCGGTGAACGGCGGTGTAGATCGCCCCGGCGCAGAAGAACAGCGTGATCTTGCCGAAGGCGTGCATCACGATATGGGTGGCGCCGCCGGCGATGGCCATGCCGTTGGCCAGGGTCGCGCCGAGCACGATGTAGGCCAGTTGCCCGATGGTTGAGTAGGCCAGCCGGGCCTTGAGATTGTCACGGGTCAGCGCCACCACCGACGCGGCCAGGATGGTAAAGGCGGCGACCCACATCATCGGTGTGGTGATGTCGCCGGTAGCGGCGAAGTCGATGCCGAATACGTAGACCGTGATCTTGAGTACCGCGAATACCCCGGCCTTGACCACCGCCACTGCGTGCAGCAGGGCGGACACCGGGGTGGGGGCCACCATCGCGGCCGGCAGCCAGCGGTGGAACGGCATTAGCGCCGCCTTGCCGGTGCCGAACAGGTAGAGCGCGTACAGGCCCGCGGCGGCGGCCGGCGCAATGTGTCCCTGCAGGATGCCGCCGGGAGTGAAATCCAGCGTACCGGCCACCACCCAGGTGAGAATGATCGCGGGAAGAAGCAGACCGATGGAGGTGGTCAGCAGCACGCCGAGATAGGTCCGCCCGCCGGCCCGGGCGTCGTCGTTGCCCTTGTGCGCCACCAGCGGATAGGTGGACAGGGTGAGCATCTCGTAGAACAGGAACAGCGTCAGCAGGTTGCCGGCCAGCGCGATGCCCATGGCCGCCGCCAGCGCCAGGGCAAAGCAGGCGAAGAAGCGAGTCTGGCTGTGCTCATTGTTGCCGCGCATGTAGCCGATGGCATAGATCGCGGTGACGATCCACAGGCCGGAGGCCACCAGCGCGAACAGCAGGCCCAGCGGTTCCAGCGCCAGGCTCAGCGACAGACCCGGCAGAATCGGGATCAGCGTGACGGCGGGGCGCGCCCCGTCGAGGACCGGCCCCAGCCAGCTGCAGACCGCGGTGAACAGCAGCAGGGCGGTGACTACGCTCAGGCCATCGCGCAGATTGGGCCAGCGGCCCAGGGCCATCACCCCGAGCGCGCCGGCGGCGGGCAGCGCCATCAGCCAGGGCAGGGCGATGGTCATGCGCCGCCTCCGGTGAGCCCGGCAGCCGCGGACCGGACCACATCAACCACCGGCGCGCTGTACAGCCCCAGGCCGATGTTCACCAGTACCAGCGTCCAGGTGGCCGCCAGCATGGCGGTGGGCGCCTCGGTCGGCGGGGGCACGTTGTCCGGGGCCGGACGCAGGTACAGCAGCTCGGCCACCCGGCCGATGTAGATCACCGCCATCAGCGAACTGACCAGCACCGCCGCGGCCAGCCAGCCCTGCTGGGCCTCGAACAGGGCGGACAACAGATACCACTTGCTGATGAAACCGGCGGTGGCGGGCACGCCGATCAGGCCGAGGCCGGCGGCCAGGAAGGCCGCCGAGGTCCATGGCATGGCGCGGGCAGCCCCGGCCAGCGAGGCCAGGTCACTGCGGTGGAGTCGCCAGAACAGGGCGCCGGCGGCGCAGAACAGTGCCCCCTTGATCACGCCGTGATTGAGCATGTGCAGGATGGCGGCGGTCAGGCCCTCTGGCGTGGCCAGCGCGATGCCCAGCACGATGTAGCCGATCTGGGCCACGCTCGACCAGGCCAGCAGTCGCTTGACGTCGCTGGCAAAGATGGCGGCCAGTGACCCGTACAGCATCGCCGACACCGCCAGCAGCGAGAGGATCTCGCCCAGCGGTAGCTGTCCGAACGCATAAGTGGCACCGAACACCGTGAAGATGAAGCGGATCAGAACGTAGGCCGCCACCTTGGTGGCGGTGGCCGCCAGGAACGCGCTGACCGCCGACGGCGCATAGGCATAGCCGTCCGGCAGCCAGGCATGCAGCGGAAACAGCGCCAGCTTGATACTGGCGCCCACCACGATGAAGGCCAGCCCGGCCTCCACCGTGCGGGTGTCGGCCACGGCCGGCAGCCGAGCGGCCAGATCGGCCATGTTGAGCGTGCCGGTCATGATGTAGAGCAGGCCGATGCCGATCAGCAGAAAGGTGCCGCCGATGGTGCCCATCACCAGATACTGGAAGGCGGCCAGCAGGGCGCGGCGTCTGGTGCCCAGCGCAATCAGTGCGTAGGACGACAGCGAGGATATCTCCAGGAACACGAACAGGTTGAACGCATCCCCGGTAATGGTGATGCCGAGCAGGCCGCACAGGGTCAGCAGCATCAGCGCGTAGAACAGATAGGCGCGCTCGGGTTCCAGCTCCGAAGCCACGCTGGCACGCGTGTAGGGGCCGAGGACAGCGGCGATGCCCGATACCAGCACCATGACAAAGGCGTTGAGGGTGTCGACGCGCAACTCGATGCCTACCGGCGGCGCCCAACCGCCCATGGCGTAGGAAATGGGGATGCCGACATGCACCTGAACCAGCAACAGAAGGCTGATGCCGAATACCGCCAGGCTCACGGCGCAATAGGTCAGCCAGGCCAGGGTGGCGTGGCGCAGCAGCACGCACAGCGGGGCGGCCAGCAGCGGCAGAATTACCGGCAGTGCCGGCAGCTGGTCAAAGAATTGCGCGATCATGCCTTGTCGCAGTGCTCGCCCGACGGGTCCTCGCCGGTGTCGCAGGCGGCGAGAATCTCGCCCTCGTCGAGGCTGTCATAGGCCTCGTGGATGCGCACCACCAGCGCCAGCCCCAGCGCGGTGGTGGCCACGCCCACCACGATGGCGGTGAGGATGAGCACGTGCGGCAGTGGGTGGGCGTAAGGGGCGTCGACGTTGCCGAGGATCGGCGCGGTGGCGCCGTCAATGGCGCCGGCGCTGATGTACATGATGAATACCGAGGTCTGGAACAGGTTCAGACCGATGAGCTTCTTCATCAGGTTGTCGTGACCGATGACGATGTAGAAGCCGATCATCATCAGCAGGATCACGATCCAGTAGTTGTAGAGCCCGAGGAAGGTGCTCATTCGGCTGCCCTTTCCCGGCGCCGGCCGCGCCCGGCGAACACGAAGAAAATGCCGATCATGCCGCCGGTGACGGTGACGCCCACGCCCAGCTCTACCAGAATGATGCCGAGATGCTGGCCGTGCGCGGGTTTGTGCGCGAGCACGTTGTAGTCGAGAAAGTCGCCGCCCAGCAGCATGCAGGCCACGCCGGTGCCGGCGTAGATCAGCACCCCGCCCGATATCAGCGCGCGTACCACCCAGGGCGGAATCACGCGGCGGGCCTCGTCGAGCCCGAAAATCAGGGTATAGAGAATGATGCCGGCGGCAAATATCACGCCGGCCTGAAAACCGCCGCCCGGGCCGTATTCCCCGTGGAACTGCACGTACAGCGCGAACAGCAGAATGAAGGGAATGGTCAGCTTGGCGACCACTCGCAGGATGGTGTGTTCGGTCATCGCCGGCGCCTCCGGGCGGTACCCAGCAACACGAACACGCCGATTCCGGCGGTGAAGATCACCGTGACCTCGCCGAGGGTGTCATAGCCGCGATAACTGGCCAGCACCGACGTCACCGCATTCGGAATATGGATTTCCTTCTCGCTGGCTTCCAGATAATGCGCGCGCAGCGGGTGCTGCTGGACCGGCGTGTCGGGCTGACCGAAATGCGGCATATCCAGGGTGGCGTAGACCAGCACCGCGCCGGTGACACCGGTCACCAGCAGCGCCTGGGCCGTGCGCATCTTGGTGACGGTCTTCTCGCGGCCACGGGTCAGGGCCAGTGCCCCGAGCATCAGGACGGTGGTGATGCCGGCGCCCACGGACGCCTCGGTAAATGCCACATCCACGGCATCCAGGGCCATGAAGACGCTGGCCGACAGTAGGCTGAACAGCCCGGTGAGCATGGCGGCCGCGAACAGATCTCGCAGGCGGGCGATCGCCAGGCCGGTCACCGCAAGCAGGGTGAGCAGAACCAGGGTGAGAGCTTCGATCATCAGGTCATCCACGCCGCCGCCCTCCCAGCAACGGCTTGATGCCGTCCTGGATCGCCGCGTTGGCCAGGGCGTTGGCGGCAGTGGGGCTGGTCAGCAGCAGGAACAGCGCCACCAGCAGCAGTTTTACCGCCACCAGCCAGTGCGGCGCCTGCAGCAGCAGGCCACCGAGAATCAGGATCATGCCGCCGGTGTCGGTGACCGAGGCCGCGTGCATCCGGGAATAGACATCCGGCAGCCGCAGCATGCCGACGCCGCCGATCACCGCGACCAGCGCGCCGCTCAGCAGAAGCAGCCAGCTGGCGATGTCCAGCAGCAGCGCCATCACACGTCCCCGTCGGGGTGATCGGACTCGCCCCAGCCCAGATCCCCGTACTGCATGAACTTGAGCACCGCCACCGTGCCGATGAAGTTGATCAGGGCGTAGACCAGGGCCACGTCCAGGAACTCGGGACGACCGTCCAGGAAACCGAGCACCGCGATCAGCAGCACGGTCTTGGTGCCGAACACGTTCACCGCCAGGATGCGGTCGTACACCGTGGGGCCCAGCAACGCGCGGATCAGCAGCAGCAGCATGGTGACCGCGACCCCGGCCATGGCGGCAGCGAACATCAGCGGCGATACCCCGGCTCGCGGGTCTCCAGGGATCGCACGCGCTGATCCATCTCGCCGCCGTTGAGGTCGGCCGCGCCTTCGGCCGAGATGGCGTGCACGGTGATCGTGTTGCGCCGCGCGTCCACCGAGACCGTGCCCGGCGTGAGGGTGATGGAGTTGGCCAGGATGGTTTGTGCCAGTTCGGTGCGGCCGGACACCTGCACCGTCTCCATGGTGGGGGAGATGGCGTCGCGGCCACGTACCACCCGCCGGATGACGTCGATATTCGAACGGGCAATCTGCACCATCAGCCACAGCCAGTAGCCGGGAAGATGCCGCATCAGGTACAGCGGTTGGGTCTCCGCGTCCACGGCGCCCATCCGGCGGGCAAGCCACAGCACCAGCAGGCAGCTGGCGGCACCGAAGCCCAGCAGCAGGGCGGAATAATGCCCGGACAGCAGTAGCCAGAGGCCTGCCAGAACCGCGCCGAGACTGACACTGTATCGCTGCATGATGCCGGCTTGACGCCGCTCCCCCGGATGCATCGCAAGCCCGCGACTGTAGCCAGCAGGCGGGGGCGCGTCAACGCGGCATCAGTGCCGGGTCAGATGCCGCTGATGCGCCCTGGCGAACCAGACGATGAGGGCACTGGCAGCCAGCAGCGCGACCGACACCAGCAATTGCGTTTCATCGAACAGGCTGGCCGGCCGGAATTCATCGAGATTGGCCGTAAAGGCCTCGAATTCCACCGATGCGCCGAAGCTCACGAATGTGATCATGGGCGGCAATAGCCCGATCAGCGTGCCCAGTGCGAAGCCCGGCCAGGGAACGCGCAGCAGCCCGCAGCCGAAGTTCACCAGATCGAACGGCAGGTAGCTGGCCCGCAGGGTCAGTACGGTGGGGAAGGCGTGAACCCGGAGGGCCTGCCGCAACGGCGCCAGTCGTTGTCCGGCCGCCTTGTCATCGTTGTTGCCGGTGCCGAAGAAGCGCGCAATGCCGTAGGCGGTATGGGCCGAGAAATTCTCGCCGAACAGTGTCGCCACCAGCCCCACCCAGAAGCCGAACAGACTGCCCGCGGCAATGGTCAAGAACATGGCGGGAAAGAACGTGAATGCCCGCAGCGTATAGATCACGACGAACACCAGCGGCGCCAGCGGATGGGTGGACACCACCTGATGCACGGCGACCAGGATTTCCGGCGTGGACAGCCCCCGCGACCAGCCCCAGCCCAGGCCCGCGGCCAGCGCCAGCAGCCACACCAGGCCGGCGATCCATTTGGTCCGGGCGGATACACCGATCATGCCGGTTTGGTCGCAATCAGCGTCAGTACCTCGAAATAGGGTGGCCGCGCCTCGCGGGAGCTCAGGTCGCAGTAGCGAACGCTTAGCCCTGCTTCGCCAGCCCAGTCCAGCAGTTCGACGCGGGAAAAGCCGAGATTGACGTGGTCGTAGGTGGCCACCGTGGCGCCATGTTCGTGTTCGGCCAGGGTGGCCAGTACCAGATCGCCGCCCGGTCGGAGCACACGTGCGGCTTCGGAGATTACCCGTCCGGGCTGATCGGTGAAGGTCAGTGCATGCATCACGAAGACCTGATCGAAGGAGGCATCGGGCATGGACAGGCTGTGCATGTCGCCCAGTTCGAAGCGGACGTTCTCGCGTTGCGCCAGCCGGCGCCGGGCCGCCGCGAGGACCGGACGGCTGTAGTCCAGGCATGTCACCGAGCGGGCCTGATTGCCGAGCAACTCCGCCAGTACGCCGTCGCCCGAGGCCACGTCCAGCACGTCGCCCAGGGTGAGCAGCCCGATCAGGGCCCGCGTGGTTGCTTCCCAGGTACGACCGGGGGAGTACTGGCGTTCCATGCTGCCGGCCGCAGACTCGGCCCAGGACGGGCGAACCTGGCGGCGGCGGGCGATCTCGCGGGCCTGCTCCCGGTCCTGGTGCAGGCGGGCGTCGTCGATGTTCTCGGCAAGCACCTGCCAGAGCTGACGCGCCCGGTCGTCGAAAGAGGCGGGATCCACCGTCAGCAGTGCCCGTGTGCGCTGGCCGTATTCCTTGACCAGTCCCCCCCGGCGCAGGCGGCCGAGATGCGTGGAAACGCGGCTTTGCGAAAGCCCGGTGACGGCGGTGAGCTCGGCCACCGTCAGTGGCTCGGCTTCCAGGATCAGCAGCAATCGCAGGCGCGTGGGCTCACCGATAAGACGGAGCAGCTGGGAACCATGTTCGAGATCTAGCAAGGGTGCTGGCGAAGTGGATTGTCTGGAACGAAACGGGCCGCCTCGCAAGGCGCGAGGCGGCCCGGCAACGAAAGCAAGTCAGCCTGTCGATTTCAACTGCTTGACTTGGTGCCCGAAGTGCCGCTGCCGCTCTTGCCCGCAGTGCCGGTCTTGCGGGCGGTGGTCGACTTGCGCGCGGTGGTGGTCTTGCGGGCGGCCGGCTTCCGGGCCGTGGTGGACCGCTTGGCCGTGGACGGACTCTTGCGAGCCGTACTGCCGGTCTTGCTGGCGGCGGTGCTGCGCTTCGCGGTGGAGCGGGCGGCGGTGCCGGTCTTGCGGGTGGTCGACTTCGTTGTTGATTTCGCCGCGCTCCGGCGGGCGGTCGAACGGGTCCCGGAAGACTTGGCCGCCGTGGACTGTCCAGTGGCGGCCTTCTTGGCACCGCTGGCCGCCTGGCCGGTGTCGTTCAGGCTCTTGCGGATTTCCTCGTTGATCTGCTGGCGTGTCTTGTCGAGAATCTGCAGGCTTTCGCGCGCATTGGCCATGATGCGGTCGATGGTGTCCTGCATCAGCCGAAGCTGGGATGTCGCGATGTCGCGCGGGTCGCCGCCCTTGCGCAGCGACTTGATGTTCTTGAGCGCTTCCTCGTAGTGCTTCTTGATGGCATTGAGCTCGTGCTCGGCCAAGCGCTCGATGCCGTCGAATACTGCCTTGTTGGTCGACGTCATCGCCTTCGTGTAGCTCTTGCGCAGCTTGTCGACTTCCTTGCGAAGCTGCGTTGCGCGACTCTCTTTTTTTGCCATCAGCCCTGTCTCCCGGCGTGGTAAGTGCGATTTGAGTGTAGGCCGGCCCCCGGACGCTGTCAAAAGCCGGTGAAATCAAGCCCTGAACGATCACCGGCGGACCAGTTCCGGCTCCGCAGGGGAGCCTGTTGCCGGCCGGAAAAGCTTGCTCGTGCACCGTGAATGGTGGCCATGGATACGTCAGTCGACCTTCCTTCGGACCGGGTGTGGCTGCCGGCCGGTGCCGCGGGCGCATGCGATCGGACGATTGTTCAATCAACCGTGTCTGGCTGGACGCGAACACTGAAGCGCCCGGTGGTGAGGTGCTGGCGGCCTGATTGTGTGCGCTGCCGCAATACGCTAGAGTATGGTTCGCGAAAAAGCACCACGATGAGGCCCGTGACAACCGGGCCCGCCCGGCGCGCTTGCGCCCGGTTATCCATACAGACTCGCGGGAGACGCAATCATGGTTTATGAGGGATCGAAGCTGTCGGTCACGCTGGCTGACGGCATCGCCGATTTGCGGTTCGACGCCGCCGACGAATCCGTCAACAAGTTCGATGCGGCCACCGTGCGCGAGCTGGGCGAGGCCGCCGCGGCGCTGAAGCAGGCCGATGGTCTGCAGGGCGTGGTGGTGACCAGCGGCAAGCCGGTGTTCATCGTCGGTGCCGACATCACCGAGTTCGGCGAGATGTTCAAGCAGCCGGACGACGAATTCCTGGCCGGCATGAAGGCATCGAACGACGTGTTCAACGCGATCGAGGACCTGGGCGTGCCCACGGTGACCGCCATCAACGGCCTGGCCCTGGGCGGTGGTTTCGAGATGTGTCTGGCCACCGATTATCGCGTGATGGCGCAGTCCGCACAGGTCGGTTTTCCCGAGGTGAAGCTCGGCATCATTCCGGGGTTCGGCGGCACCGTGCGCTTCCCGCGGCTGGTGGGTGCTGACAACGCGGTGGAATGGATTTGTACCGGCAACCAGAACCGTGCCGATGCCGCCCTGAAGCTGGGCGCCGTGGACGCGGTGGTGGCGGATGACCAGGTCGAGGCCGCTGCCCGCGATCTGTTGGCCAAGGCGATTGCCGGCCGTTTCGACTGGCAGGCCCGTAACGCGCAGAAGAAGGCGGCACTGGGGCTGAACCAGGTCGAGGCGATGATGTCGTTCGAGACCGCCAAGGGGTACGTCGCCCAGCAGTCCAAGGGCCAGTACCCGGCCCCGGTGGAGGCGGTCAAGCGTATCCAGGCGGCGGCCGGCATGACTCGCGACGACGCGCTCGCCGAGGAGGGCAAGGGTTTTCTCGCGGTGGCCCGTACGCCGGAAGCGGATGCCCTGATCGGGCTGTTCCTCAACGATCAGCTGATCAAGCGCAAGAACAAGGGGCACGGCAAGATCGCCCGGGATGTCAATCAGGCGGCCGTGCTGGGCGCCGGCATCATGGGTGGCGGCATCGCCTATCAGTCGGCGCTGAAGGGCGTGCCGATCACCATGAAGGACATCGCCGAGAATGCGCTGCAGCAGGGTCTCGACGAGGCGGCCAAGCATTTCGACAAGCGCGTCTCCCGCGGCAAGATGGACACCGCCGAGATGGCCGCCGGCATGGGTCGTATCCGGCCCACGTTGTCCTACGCCGAATTCGGCAACGTGGATATGGTGATCGAGGCGGTCACCGAGAATCCCAAGATCAAGAAGTCGGTGCTTGCAGAAACCGAGGAGGCGGTCGGCGAGAATACCGTGATTGCCTCCAACACGTCGTCGATCTCGATCGACGAGCTGGCGGCCGGGCTCAAGCGGCCCGCCAACTTCCTGGGCATGCATTTCTTCAATCCGGTGCATGCCATGCCGCTGGTGGAAGTGGTCAAGGGTGACATGAGTTCCGACGAAGCCGTCGCCACGGTAGTCGCATATGCCGCCAAGCTGGGCAAGACCCCGATCGTGGTCAACAACTGCCCCGGCTTCCTGGTCAACCGCATCCTGTTCCCGTACTTCTTCGGGTTTCAGGCGCTGGTGTCCGGCGGCGTGGACTTCGCCCGCATCGACAAGGTGATGGAGAAGTTCGGCTGGCCCATGGGCCCCGCCTACCTGTCCGACGTGGTGGGCATGGATACCTCGCAGCATGTCGAGGAAGTTCTGGCGGCGGGCTACCCGGACCGGATGACGGCGCAGTCGCAGTCTTCCCTGGACGTGATGGTGGAGGCGGGCCGCTACGGTCAGAAGACCGGCTCCGGTTACTACAAGTACGAGCAGGACAAGAAGGGCAAGCCCAAGAAGACGGTGGACGAGACTGCCTACGAACTGGTGGCAAAGGTCCAGCCGGACGGCAGCCGCGAGGCCGGAGACGACGAGATCGTCGAGCGCATGATGATTCCGATGATCATCGAGGCGGCTCGCTGTCTCGAGGAAGGTATCGTCGCTACCCCCAACGAACTGGACATGGGGCTGGTGCTGGGCGTCGGCTTCCCGCCGTTCCGGGGCGGGGCGCTGAAGTACGCCGATCGCCTTGGTCTGGCGCACGTGGTCGAGCGCGCGGACGCCTATGCCGAACTCGGCAAGCTCTACGAGCCGACCGCGCGAATGCGCGAGATGGCGGACAAGGGTGAGACCTACTACTAAGTTCCAGGTTTCAAGTTTCACGTTTCGAGTGACGTCAGAACCGGTGTCGGAGCCGCATTCCCGAAACCGGAAACACGAAACTCGCAACTGCTTTACGGAGTAAAGCCATGCAAGATGTAGTCATCGTCGACGCGGTTCGCAGCGCCATGGGCCGTTCCAAGGGCGGCATGTTCCGCAACGTGAGGGCCGAAACGCTGTCGGCCGATCTGATCAAGGCATTGCTGGCCCGCAACGAGGCGGTCGAGCCGGATGCCGTCGAGGACGTGATCTGGGGTTGCGTGCAGCAGACCCTGGAACAGGGTTTCAACATCGCCCGCAACGCCGCGCTGCTGGCGGGCCTGCCGCACGAGGTGCCGGGGCAGACAGTCAACCGGCTGTGCGGTTCCTCGATGCAGGCCATCCATACCGCCGCCGGTGCGATCCAGAGCGGCCACGATGGCGTGTATATCTGCGGCGGGGTCGAGCACATGGGCCATGTGCCGATGACCCACGGGATCGATTTCAACCCGCAGCTGGCCCGCCATACCGCCAAGGCCGCCGGCATGATGGGGCTGACCGCCGAGATGCTGGGCACCATGCACAACGTCAGCCGCGAGGCGCAGGACGCATTCGCGGTGCAGTCGCATCAGCGGGCGCATCAGGCCAACCAGGACGGCAGCTTTGCCGACGAGATCGTGCCGATGGCCGGTCATGATGCGAATGGCTTTGCGCAGCAATGCGACGCGGACGAAGTGGTGCGGGCTGACGCCAACGTGGAATCGCTGGCCGCCCTGCGGCCGGCTTTCAATCCGAAAGGGTCGGTGACCGCGGGCAATGCCTCCGCCATTTCTGACGGCGCCGCAGCGGTGCTGGTGATGTCCGCCGACAAGGCCAGGGCTCTGAGCCTGACCCCGATGGCCCGCATCCGCGGCATGGCGGTGGCCGGTTGCGACCCCTCGATCATGGGCCGCGGTCCGGTCCCGGCCAGCAAGAAGGCCCTGGAACGGGCCGGCGTGTCCCTTGCCGACATGGATTATTTCGAGCTCAACGAAGCCTTTGCCGCCCAGAGCCTGGCGGTCCTGCGCGAGATGCGGCTCGAGGATCGCCAGGATGTGATCAACATCCGCGGCGGCGCGATCGCGCTGGGCCATCCGCTGGGCACGTCCGGCGCCCGTATCACCGGCGCGCTGGCGCACATTCTCCGGGACAAGGATGCGAATCTGGGTCTGGCCACGATGTGCATCGGCATGGGCCAGGGCATTGCCACCGTGATTGAACGCGTGAACTGATCGCCGAACGGTCTATCGTCGACATGAATAAGCCCGCGTGGCGTCTGCCATGCGGGCTTTTTCGTGACTCTTGCGCCGGCGCCGCCGGGCGTCCGGCGACCTGGCCTGGACGCCGCTTTCCAGCGAGCAAATGCATCTGGTGTCCGCGCCGGATCATCCGCTGGCGAATCTACCGCGCGTCACGTCACCCGGATGCGATCCCCGGCGTCTCCGGCTACGCTGTCGGCCTGGCCGCTGTCATAATGCCGTCAATCCTGCTCTGGCAATGAGAGACTCGATGCGCTTGTTTCCGACGCTGCCGCTTGTTACCGGATTCGGGCTGCTGCTCGGCATGTTCGGCACCGCGTGGGCCCAGTCGGCCGGGGTGGTGTCCGTGCCCGGGGCCTCCGAGACGGTCAGCGGGGAGTCCCGCCCGCAAGCCACTTATGATCTGATCATTGCGCCGGCGGAGGATCCGGGCGGCATCGACGCTAATCTGGCCGCGACCCGGACCGTGGACGGCCCCCTATCCCGGCGCGTCTACCGGTCACCGGGCGATCAGTCGCCCGAGGCCGTGCTCGATGCCATGGCCCGGGACCTGCGCGAGGCCGGATTCGAGATTGAATTCCGCTGTGCCGATGAGGCCTGTGGGGGGCCCGCGTTCCTGCAGGCCAGCCCTGGCGGCCGGCATGATGCCGAGCGCTTCATCCTGGACGCTGGTGCGGTGGGCTACCTGGCGGCCCGTCTCGAAAGGCCCGGCGGCGACCGGTTCGTGGCGGTGCAGAGTAGCGCCTCGGCCGCCGGTGACGGAGTGTTCACGCTCGTTGACGTGATTGACGCCAGTCCGCGTGAGCTTTCCGCCATCACGGTGGATGCCGAGGAAATGGGTCGGCGGCTGGACGAGCAGGGCCGGGTCGCGCTGTACGGCATTTATTTCGATACCGACAGTGCCCGGCTGCGTGACGCCTCGGACCCCACGCTGACCGAGATCGGCAAGCTGATGCGCCAGCGCCCCGAGCTGCGTCTGCTGGTGGTCGGGCATACTGATACCCGTGGCGCTTTCGATTACAACATCGATCTGTCACGACGGCGGGCGGAGGCCGTGGTGGAAGCGCTGGTCAGAGAGCAGGGCGTGACCCGCAGCCGTCTCAAGCCCTGGGGCGTGGGGTTCACCTCGCCGGCCGCCAGCAACAGCGACGCGGATGGCCGCGCCCGCAACCGTCGGGTGGAACTGGTGGTCTGGTAACGCCGCGGCGAGAGACTTCAGTTCAGACTGAACTCGATCGGCACGGTCAGTTCGATGCGGTTCCGGCGCAGGTCATCGGGCATCGCCGGCAGAGGCTGGGCCCGGTCAAGCAGCGCCTCGACCTCGCGATCGAGCAGGGCGATGCCGGAGCTTTCCAGGATGCGGTATTCGAGGATGTTGCCCTCGCGATCCACCACGAAATAGATGCGCACGACGCCCTCGTCGCCGCGCTGCCGCGCCTGTTCCGGATAGCGCTTGTTGTCCGACAGCCAGCCGCGCACGGTGTCGATGTAGGCTTCGGTGGGGTCGCCGCCGCCACGCGTCGGTTCGCGGGTGTCCGGCGCCGGGGCGACATCGGGGGTGATCGTGAGCGCTTCGACCGTTTCCGTGGGTACGGCCGGGTCGGCCGCCTCTGCCTTTGGCTGATTCGCCGTGGACGCGGCAAGCACCTCCTGTTCGTCGGCCTCGGGCACGGGATTGTCTTGGTTCTGGATCTCCGCTACGTCGGGTACCGGGACGTCGGGCTCGACCGCCTCGACCGGTTCCGGTGCCGGGGTGGCGGCGCTGCTGATAGCGTTGCCCATCGATTGCAGGTTGATCTTCACGCCCTGTTCGGACGGCACCAGGGCGCTGGGCGAGTGCGGTACCAGCAGCATGATCAGCACGGCAATACCGGCATGGAGCAGGGCGGCCAGCAGGCCGGCGCCCAGCCAGTGCCGGGGCAATGGCAGCGCCGTCATGGCGTGGCGCTGGTGGTCAGCAGACGCAGCTCATCCACGCCGGCGTCATGCAGTTGCTGCATCACCGCCACCACGCGGGTGGCCGCAAGGGCCCCGTCCGCCTTGAGCCGCACCCGGGGGGCATCGTCGCCGGCGCGCTGCCGGCCGACCCGCTCGGCGAGTTCCGCCAACGGTACGATATCCCCGTCGATGGCCACCCGATCATTGGCCATCATCTGGACCAGCACGCCCTCGGCGCGCGCGGGGTCTTCACTCTCGGATTCCGGCGGTTCGATCGGCATCGGGTCGGGGGTGGCCAGGCGACCGGCCAGCATGAAGAAGATCAGCAACAGGAACACGATATTGGTCAGCGGCAGAATCCGCTCGTCCTCGTTGCGCGGCCGGCGGGAACGGGGGAATTTCATCGCGATCGGCCGCCCCCGAGCATGGAGAGATTGCGCGCCCCGGCGGCGGTGAGTCGGTCGAGCACCGATACCGTGTCCTGCAGCGAAACGCCCTCGGCCGGCCGCACCAGCACGCGCTGCTCGGGGTTGTCTTCCAGTCGCGCGCCGACCCGCCGTGCCAGGCCCTGGGGCGTGACGTACTGTCCGCCAAGCCGGATGCCGTCGGTGCGGACTTCCACCAGTAGCGCGCCCTCCATGGTGGGTTGCCCGCCGCCACGGCTGGGCGCGTCCAGCGCGATCGAATGCAGATCGAGAAAACTGGAAGCCAGCATGAAGAACAGCAGCAGGATGAACACCACGTCGATCAGCGGTGTCAGCCCCACCAGCGGCCGGCGGCGCGCCGGGCTATTCGCCAAGCGGGCGGACTTCAACGCGTTCGGGGTCGAGCTCATGGCCGTGCACGGCAGGGCCGCGTGACAGATCCATGGTGAATACCTGGGTGACGACGTTGTCCATGTCGTGGGCCAACCGGTCCACCACCCGCTCCAGCCAGTTCAGGGCCACGATCACCGGCATGGCCACCGCGAGACCTGCCGCGGTGGTGAGCAGCGCCTGCCAGATGCCCCCGGACAGGATCGCCGGGTTGACCTGGCTGCCCGCCGCTTCCAGGTCCCGGAACGCCTCGATCATCCCCAGCACGGTGCCGAACAGGCCCAGCAGCGGTGCCAGCGAGGCGATCACTTCGAGCGGGCGGAAATGGCTGCGCAGGGTTTCCAGTTGATCCGCGCCATAGCGCAGCACTTCCTCACGGACCAGTTCATCGGCCAGGTCCACGCGGTGCTTGCCGCGGATGGCGCGGGCCAGAACCTGTGCGACCGGGTTGCGCGACTTGCCCGCGATGGCGGCCGCGTCACCCGCGCTGCCGGCGCGGTATACCTTGAGAGCGCTGGTTGCAGTACGACGGTCGCCGACACGCATGACCGAGAACTGCCACAGCTTGAGCAGGACGATGGTCAGGGCAAGAATCGACATGGCAATGAGCAGCGCCACCACCGGACCGCCCAGCGCAATCATCTCCAGGACGCCACCTGCCCAGGTCTTGGCCAGGCTCAGAAAATCGTTCATGCCCCCTCCAGGCGGAAAAGCGATTGCCGCGGGTGCGCGCTGCCGGCATCCGCCGTGTACGCCACGCTATTTTATGAATGGTACCGGGCCACGGGCCCTGACTGAAATATCGGCGAGGCAGTCCTCGCGGTCGCCGTCGGCATCGCGGCAATCCAGAATCTGATTGAGCAGCATCTGGCCGATGTCGTCACAGGCCAGGCCGCCGATGTCGAATACCTTGAGGCTGGTCTTGCCGGCGGGCAGCGGTGCCAGGTCCACCGCCAGGCGCTTGTTGACGATGCCGTCGGCATCGAACATCACCACATCCGCGCGCAACTGGTCGAAATCCGTATCCGTCTGATTACGGGCCACGACATAGGCTCGGCAGGCGTCATCCAGGGCGGAGAGCTTGTTCAGTTCCAGTCGGACCTGACGGGGGGCGTCATCGCCTTGCGTATCGCCCATGGGCTTGTCGGTTGCGGCGGCCGATTCGCTCGGCGAGCGCCCCTCCGCGCGGTCGGGGGCCGGGCTGTCTTCCGCGTCGTCGGCTTCGGCCGGTATCACGGGCGCCTGCTCATCGGCGACAGGCTGGTCGGACGATGATTCCTCGGCGGTGCCGGAAACGGCCCAGAGCAGAAATGCGATGACGGTCAGCAGACGATGAATGGGCATGGTGGTACTCCTTGAGCAGGCCGACAAGATCCCGCGAGCCCGTACCTCGGTATTCCAGGCCCTAGTCTACGTCAAGACAGGCCCCGCGGCCGACGGTTCCAGTCGACACCGGTCGCTGGCCATGGCCACAATCAGGGCATTTCCGAACCGAGAGGGCAAACGGTGGCAATACTCGAGCGCATCCAGGCATCCGACCACGAACAATTGCTGTTCACCCGCGACCGCGACACCGGACTGCGTACGATCATCGCCATTCACAACACCACTCGCGGGCCGGGACTCGGGGGTATCCGCATCCGCGAGTACGACAGCGAAGCGGATGCCGTCGACGACGTGCTGAGGCTATCCCAGGCGATGAGCTACAAGAATGCCTGCGCCGGCCTGGATTTCGGTGGCGCCAAGGCGGTGATTCTGGCGCCGCTACCGGGCGATCGCCGCGCCGCGTTCCTGGCCATGGGCCGCATCATTCAGGGACTGAGCGGCCGTTACGTGGCCACCGAGGACATGGGCATGACCGAAGCCGACATCGCGGTGCTCAACGAGGTGACCGAGTTCGCCGTGGGCCGGTCGCGCGAGGCCGGCGGGTCGGGCGATCCGTCGCCGCATACCGCGCTGGGCGTGTTCGTGGGCATGCGTGCCACGGTGCGCGCTGCCGGGCTGGGCGATGGTATGCATGGTCTGACCGTCGCCGTACAGGGCTGCGGCAAGGTGGGGCTGGGTCTTATCGGGCATCTGATTGACGCCGGCGCTCGCGTGATCGCAGCGGATACCGATGCCGACGGCGTCGCCGCGGCCCGCGAACTGGGTGCCGATATCGTGAATACCGACCAGATTTTAACAGCCGAAGTCGACGTGCTGGCCCCCTGCGCGGTTGGCGGCGTGCTCAACGAGTCCACCATTCCGACACTGCGCTGCCGTGCCGTGGCGGGTGGCGCCAATAACCAGCTGGCCACCGATGCCGATGCCGATCGTCTGGCAGCACGCGGCATCGTCTATGCCCCGGATTTCGTGATCAACGCCGGCGGCGTGATCAACGTGGGGGATGAACTCGCGCATGGCGGCTATTCCGCGTCGCGGGTTCGGGACAGGGTGATGGCCATCGAGCAGACGCTGGCGAGGATTCTTGCCGAGGCGCAAGAGCAACAAACGAGTACGGCGTCAATCGCGGTCGCGCGAGCACGGGCACTGCTGCACGACGCCGACGCTTGCCCCTGATCATGTCAAGCCGCCGCGGTGGCCGGATTGCTTAATAGGCGCCGGGCTGCCGAAAGTCGCGCGGCTGCCCGGTCGACTTGACGCTCGTACCGCCATGGCTTAACTACTGACCGAGGGCTTCAGGCGCCGGCACTAGGATCCGTCGAGGGATGGGCCGAGCGGGGTGGGGGCATGGGCATGGGCGGGATAGGCCGATGGGGCTGGTTGCTGGTAGCCGCAGCAGGTCTGCCGGGCGCGGTGTCAGCGATTGTCGAAATTCCGCGGGGAGTTGAATCGCATGCAATTGGGAAAACTCTGCGATATCTGTCCGAGGCAGGCCGCGAGCTCTCCATTCACGAGGTTAGTTCCCCGCCGTTAAGGCAACGATTCTCGGCGGATCCCGAGGCCGCGGCTGGCGGCGACCTGAAACGCACGGCGGTCTGGGTACGGCTAGACCTTCATCTTCCCAGGGTTGGCGAGCACAGGTACCTGCTGCTTCTGAAATATACCCAGATCGACCGGGTCAACCTGTTCTATCGCGGACCGCAGGGGCACTGGATTTCCCAGGCTGCGGGAGACCGGCTGACTTTCGACCAAGATCGTTTTCGTTACCCTTATCCGCTATTCGAGTTGCCCGCCAGGGGCGGCGCCGTCGAATTATTCATAAGGCTTGAAACCGATGGCTCGCTACAGACGCCATTCGAAGTCTGGCGTGCGGACGCGTTGATCGAACACACCGCGCAGACCCAACTGACGCTGGGTTTTTACTTCGCGTTTCTGGCGGCGATGGTGATCTACAACGGGTTCCTTTACGCCGTTGTACAGGACCGAAGCTACCTGTATTACGTCATTTATCTCGGCGGCATGCTGTTGTTCCAGATGACTTTGGAAGGCCACGCGGGCCTTTACCTCTGGCCGGCATGGCCAGCATGGAACGACGTTGCCGCGGTCAGCCTGCTATCCGTGACGCTGGCCGGTGGGTTGATGTTCGTCCGTGAAATGGCCAACACCAGCGCGTATGCACCGCGTTTATCGCGTCTGATGCTGGGGCTGGCCAGTCTGGCCCTGTTGCCGATTCCCGGTGTATGGGTCAGTTATACAGCGGCGCTCGCCGCCACGCTGGTTACAGCGCTAGTCGGCTTGCTGCTGTTTCCATGGCCCATCGTCATCGCACTGCGACGAGGCTATCGGCCGGCCTGGTTCCTGGTGCTGGGTTATGTCGCCCTGCTGCCGGGGGGTTTGCTTCTCGTGCTGCATTACCTCGAAATCCTGGAGTCCGGCATCGGCATTCGACATGCGCTGCAAATGGGTACGGCAGCCGAAGCGATGTTGCTATCGTTTGCGCTGGCGGATCGCATAAAGCTGCTGCGAGAACAGAGAGATAGCGCTCAATCCACAGCACTGATGGCGCGCCAGCAGGCGCTGAGCCAGCAGGAGATGTTCTCCCGACGTCTCCTGGAAGCCCAGGACATGGAGCGTCAGCGGGTGGCCCTGGAGCTGCATGACGGGCTCGGGCAGGGGCTGGCGGCAATAGCCAATCGCTTGGCACGCTTGCGAAAGAATAGCGACTCCCTATTGATGACTGAGATTGAGGATCTGACCGGGCTGGCGACCGACACGCTGGTGGACGTGCGCAATCTCGCTCATACGCTGCATCCGCACCACCTTGACCGGCTGGGTTTGAGTGCAGCGCTGCAGGCAATTGCCGAACATATGCAGGGTACCGATTGTCCGCGCCTGACAATCGACATTGATGACATTGGCAATATCGGTCAGGAGGCGTCGTTGCATCTGTACCGGATTGCGCAGGAGGCACTGAACAATGCCTGGCGGCATGCGAATGCCGAACATGTGAATATACGTCTGAAAATGGAGGGCTCGAGCATTCGACTTGAGGTTGGCGACGACGGCCGGGGATTCGAACTGCAATCCCGGTACGACGGTCTTGGTTTGACCGGAATACGAGAGCGGGCCCGCGCCATGGATGCGCTGCTGACCATCGAGTCCGGCGACGACGGCACCCTGATTCGTGTCCTTGTTGCAACAGTGGACGCATCGTGACCCACACCGTCGTGATTGCCGATGACCACGGCATTTTCCGGCGCGGGCTGGTCGATATCCTGGGGGATCAGACCCACTACCGGGTTATCGCGGAAGCCGGTGACGGCATTGAAGCGCTGGCGCTCTGCGAGACACGGCAGCCTGATCTGCTGATTCTGGACCTGAACATGCCGGGCCTGGACGGTTTTGGTGTACTGCGTCGGTTGGCGGATCGGGCGCAGTCGCCTATCGTTGCGATGCTGACTATCTACAACGACGAACTCTATCTGGCACGCGCCACCAGCCTTGGCGCCCGGGGGTATCTGCTCAAGGAAAACGCGGAGGTGGAGCTGCTGACCTGCCTGGATCGAATCGCTGCCGGCGGTCTGTACACGACGCCGGCCTTGCTGGGGCTACCGGATGCCGAGCATCTGATTCGCGGGCTTGACACATTATCGCCGGCAGAGAGCCGCGTGCTTGCGCACTTGGCGACCCTGGGCACCAACACTGCATTGGCCGAAGAGCTTGGTTTAAGTCTCCGTACCGTAGAAAACCACCGTGCGCATATCGTGGAAAAGCTGGGCCTGAACGGCGCCAATGCGTTGCTGCGTTTCGCGCTGGAGTACCGTGGTCTGATCAGTTAGCAGTATTGGTGGCAAGCCTATCCGCGACACCGGCGGAACGGTGCACCGTTTCATCCGACACGACGGAATCTATCAGGCGTTTCCTTGCGGCGGAATATCAGGCGACGCAGGTCAGGTTGGCGGTGGCGCGATTCGATAAGCGCCACTTCACTTTGGTTCTCCCTCTATCGAAATACTTACGAAGGGGTCGCTCAGGTCGCAGGAGAAATCCACTAATGTCCTGGTATCGCCACCGTCGGTATCGGTAAATCGAAGTTCCTCAATGTGATCGCAAGCGGACTCTCCCCGGACAACGTAAGACGCCCGAAAGTCAAGGCGCACATCTTCCGGTAGGTTGCGTATCCGCACCGTGGACGAACCGGACCGCACGGGAGAGCCGTTGAACGTGACCTGATTGGCGTCCTGCCAAACTGCTGATTCAATTGTCTGGAAATCGGCGCCATATGTGCCGTTGATCGACCCCTGCCTCTGTTGGCGAACCCCGTTGGAATCCGTGATATCGGAGGTGCCGTTGAATTCGAACGCCCTGCCGCTAAGTGTTCCCGGTAGCAGCGGCGATTCAATGTCTACCGCATTGGTGCTGCCATCGTCGAATTCCCCCAGTACCCGTACGAAAAACCGTGCCTCTTCCGGCTCGAACGGAAGGCCCTCCGGTGCATCCGCGATATTAATTTTCGCGGTGAATTCGACAGGGGTCCTTCCGTCGAAGCCATACGACTCGGTATCGGTCCGGGGGTCAATCGCGAGGCCGTGCGCCAGGATTGTGCTGATGGAAATAAAGCCGTTGTCTTCCATAACAGACTTAATGCGAGGAATTTGAATCTCGCCTGTGGCGCGCTCTAAAAGCACACCGGGCTCTTGGGAGCTGGTCACTCCAAAAACAGCAAGTTGCGTATGCGGAAGGTCTGTGACCAGGGAGAGGCTGTCTTCTTCCGCTAGCTCCTCCAGGTTTTGAATTCTTAGCCTGATTATCCGCCCGCTCATATCCCAAAGCGCTGAGACATCATCCTCGAATTGGGTAGAAGCCTCGGTTGTATCCGGCAGCATTAGTTCTAATCTGCGGTCGGGTGCTATGAACGATCGCATGCTCAGCCCATAACCGTCTCCGTTCGCCAAGCCCGGCAGAAAATCCCGCCACAGTTCAGAAACAGGCACGGTCGTTACGATATCAATCGCCGACATGGGATGTCTGTCAGGATTTCCGAGGAAGTCTGTGTCCGCAATTAGCGCTTCGTAAGTCCGACGGACGATGTCCGTGCCGAAACGATTGGCCAAATATTTAATCCAAGCAGACATGCCGTAACCGTAGTGAATCGCCCCGGGTTCGTCGGAGGCTCCAACTCTTGAGAGACTGGAGCCATGAGACAAAGCAAACGATATTCCCCGGAGGTCCGCGAGCGGGCGGTTCGGATGGTGTTCGAGCACCAGGGCGAGTACGCCTCGCAGTGGGCGGCGATCGGTTCGATTGCCGGCAAGTTCGGCTGCACGGCCGAGACGCTGCGCAACTGGGTACGCCAGGCCGAGCGCGATCGCGGCCTGCGCGATGGCCAGACCACCGAAGAGCGTGAACGCGTCAAGGCGCTTGAGCGCGAGGTGCGCGAGCTACGCCGGGCCAACGAGATCCTGCGCAAGGCCTCCGCATATTTTGCCCAGGCGGAGCTCGACCGCCGCGGCAAGTGATGGTCGATTTCATCGACGATCACCGCAAGGTCTACGGTGTCGAGCCGATCTGCCGGGTGTTGCCGATCGCACCGTCGACCTACCACGACGCCAAGGCCCAGCAGGCCGATCCGGCGCGGCGCTCGGCACGCACCCAGCGTGACGCCGCGGTATCCGAGGTCATCGACCAGGTCTGGCAGGACAACCGATGTGTGTATGGCGCCCGCAAGGTCTGGTGCGAATTGCAGCGCCAGCACTGGGCCGTGGCCCGTTGCACCGTCGAGCGGCTGATGCGGGAGATGGGGCTGCGTGGCGTGACGCGCGGCAAGCCGCCGTGCACCACACAGGCGGACCCCCGCCAAGCCGCGCCCGACGATCATGTCCGGCGGGACTTCACCGCCGAGGCGCCCAACCAGCTCTGGGTGGCGGATTTTACGTATGTGGCGACCTGGCGCGGCTTCGTCTATGTCGCCTTTGTCATCGACGCCTTCGCCAAGCGCATCGTGGGCTGGCGGGCGGCGAGTGCGCCCAACACCGCATTTGTGCTCGATGCCCTCGAGCAGGCCATCCACGATCGACAGCCGGGGCCGGCGGCCGGCCTGATTCAGCATACTGACCGCGGGTCGCAGTATCTGTCGATTCGCTACAGCGAGCGACTGGCCGATGTCGGCATCACCCCGTCGGCCGGCCGTGTCGGCAATTCCTATGACAATGCGCTGGCCGAGACCGTGATTGGCCTGTTCAAGACGGAAGTCATCCGGCGACGCGGCCCCTGGCCGAATCTGGAAGCCGTCGAATTCGCCACCCTGGACTGGGTCGACTGGTTCAATCATCAGCGGCTGCTCGGCCCGATCGGCCACATTCCACCGGCCGAAGCCGAACAACATTTCTATGCCACACTCAATGAGTCAGCCGCAGCGGCATGACTCAAACCCACGAGCCTCCGGGAAAGTCGGGGCGATTCATAGCCTTGTACGTTTTCCTCCTTGTTATCCGATTCAGGGCCATGGAAAACTCTAAAATCATTCCGCTTGTTGGGATCATCCGGGTCGAAGTAGGTTATCGGGATATAATCCGATGAGGATACGAAAAACTCCTCTATCCAGCCGGCTGTTGCCTCGTCCAACCAATCCCTGGGTGATTCGAAAGGCCTCGCCAAACGCCCCCGAGGATCCAGCATGGACTGAACCAGGTGGAATGCTTCGTGTGCCACAGTTGCATGGAATTCATCTGAATCCGCCACATTACTGGCGTTCAACTCCATGGTGTCGTAGTCAACGCTATACCATGAAAGAACTGCTCTTCCAAACAGGTTATCTCTTTCAAGAAAAGCTAGTGTCACGCTGTACGGAAAGGCTTCAGTATCGCGACCACTCAAGTCATAGCCGAAATCCTGAGCGAATCTATCAAACACATTTTCCAATAGTTCGGCCGATAGGGTGGCCTGGTCGAACAAGTCGTCTTGTGTGTAATGAATCTTGAAGCGCCTTTTCGAGCTAACGAGGGTGGCTCCTTCTGAGGCAGTTACGACGGGACGAAATTGCACCCTGTCTTCATCTTCTGCCGGTACCCTTCTGGCTGCATGGGCTGGGGATTGTGCTGACTGTGATGTGTCCGGAACTGGTAAGGAGAAGGTCAAGACATTCCCGTCCCGCTGTGAGTCAACGTAGATTTTGCCGATATCGATCGTTTGAGTTTCCAGCGCAGACCCCTCTAGCCCTACTACGGCTTGAATCCCCTCCGGGGCATCCTCGGGCAGAGTCAGTCGAACCCCCAAAGATCCATGCCATTCGAGGGGTAGGCCTTCCAGACGGAATGCCGGTGTCGCGGCTGCGTCTCCGAACCCAATATCGTCCGCGACTGCAATTGTCAGTTCAGTCGGCGTATCCAATGTACCGCCGGGTACATCGAAGACGACATCATCACTGGTTACCATTCCGCCCTCTGGACCGACTGTATTGTTGGCGATCGGCGTAAATTCCGGCTGGTTGCTAACGGGCCCGCGCATAGAGTCGCCGCCGTCACCGCCCGATGAGCCCCCGCCGCCGCAGGCGGCCAGGGTCAGGCTAAGCAGCAGGCAGGCCGACCATTGCGGTCGGCGTCCGTTCGTCGAGGGTTGCATGCGCATCGTCGGCTCTGCTCGATCAGGGTTCCCTGTTTGGTGAGTAAAGCAGCGGTGCCCCCGGGTGTCATGAGCAGAACTACTCAGGCCATCGGGGGGGGGGGGCGCATCCCGCGACCTGCAGGGTGGGATAGCCCTGAGCAGGCGGACGGTGAAAACACCGCGCGGATCGTGAAAACCTGGATTCTGCGGCATGAACGCGCGCCCTCGATTTCCGCGTTAAAACTGGAACGTGCCGGCTCAGGGCGCAAACCTCACCTCCAGCAGACTGTTGTCGTCGCAAACGGGAGCATCATCACTGAAGCTGCCATTGCCTTCCTCCTGGAAGAAATCGAAATCCGTGATGGCGGTACAAAGCGCCGGGCCGGTCAGTCGGTAGACCAGTTCCTGATCGCTTACCTGCGCGGCCCGCACCGCGATGTCCTCCACATCGATGCCGATTCGTCGCAACACATTCGCGGTGGTTCCCGGCTCGTCCTGTAACTGGAAGTCGTAGCCGATCAGGCTCGCGGTCAGGCAAGTCTCCGGGTCGACGAACATCCCGATGCCGCCGGCCGCCACCCCCTCCGCCTGCATCTGGAACTCCTCGTCCGCGAACTGGAACGGCCAGATGTTGTTAGGAGTTTGCTGGAAGGTCATGCGCGGACACTCGGTACCCGGGGGCGGGGTTTGCTGCGGCAGCTCGTCCTGCTCGTCCAGCTGGCGTGTGGCAGACACGGGGTCGCCGTCGTCCGGGAAGAAGGTGCCTTCCACCCCGATGCGCAGCGCCAGCCTAGCCATTCGGACCTGACTGAAATCGAAAGTCGGATCGTCGGGCCCGTCATCGGGAGGCTCGGGCGTCGTTTCCTCCTCTTCGAAGACCACCACCGTGTCGCGGGAGGCAGTCAGGAATCCGCCGGGTCCGGGTTCCGGCGACACCGCGAGAACCCGAATCACGTCGCGGCGTGAATCACGGCCGCCCGGAACCGCTACCGTCAGGGGCTCATCGTTGCTGGGCATGAATTCGGCGGTGTCACGATAGCCGTCGGCGCCTTCAATCCGGACTGTCACGTTGGCACCGGTGCTGCACGCGAGCTGCACGGTGACAACATAGTTGTCGCCGACCTCGGGCGCGGCGGGGGCCGTCGTCAATTCATCGATGGCGATTGAGCCGCCGTAATCGACGAAGAACGTCGGATATTCCTCGGTGAAGGGATTCAGCGTCACCGGTTCGCTGGTCAGTCTGCCGCGGCCCGGCAGGTTGGCGTGGGCTCGCACGGTCAGCTGATTACGGTCCAGTTCGCTGCGCACACCGGGATGGCTCACGACCGCCTCACCGATATTGCTGCAGATGAAATCGGCGGTGCCGTTGGGGGTTGCATCGTTACTGGTGCAATAGCCTTCCACCGCAAAGAAACCGGCCTGACATTCAGCGAATATGAATGCCCCTTCGCCGGATGGACCGCCCAGCAGCGTATCGATCGCGCCAGCCGCAGCGGCGCAGAATACCGGGGCGCCGGCCTCGCGTAGCCCGGCGCTGGCATCGCAGGCTGTTCCCAGAAGAGTGCCGGTGCTCAGGCAGGCGTCGCGCACGGATTCGGCCGACAGCGGCTCGTTGCCCAGCGGGATCGAGGCTCGATATCTGCGGGTGCCGTCCTCGATGCCAAGATATGTGGGCGGTAATGAGTCTCCCGGTGTACCCGCGCTGAAGAAAACTTCGGCATCCGCCACGCCGCGTCCGTCATTGCATTCGGTCACGATGGCCGTGACCGGGGCCGTATTACCGCCGGCGGTCTGAAGGCTGCTGCCGGGTTGCTTTGCCCGCCAGGCCCGGCTGTAATCCGTGGTCAGGGAAATCGAGCGCCCGCCGCGCGGGCCACGGTTGATGGCGGCGTCGGGAGCGGTTTGGCCGGGGTGCCGCGCCTCACGTAGTGGGACGGTGGCGCGTCGGGCGGGCGGCTGCGTGATATCGACCACGGTATTGGCCTGCACTTTGCCGTCCGGCGTTACTGCGGATACCAGGTATTCGGTAGCGCTGAGCCGCTCGAAGTCGATGATGCTGCCACCCGCGCCCTCGAAGCGCCGGATCAGGCCGTCGTCGGCGAAATGGACCCACGTGGCGGTGCCATCATCCACCTGCTCGGGGCTCTGGAACCGGAGCGAACGAAATGCCGTGGTCAGACCCTCGTCGTCCTTGAGTCCGTAGAAGGTGGTACGTGCGCCGGCGGGCGTTTCGGCCGTGAGCAGTGTCGGATCGTCTGGTGCCGCGAACTGCGTGAAGGCCGGCGGCGCCTGCGCGGTGCCATTATCTCCATCGCTTCCGCCGCCACCGCCGCAGCCGGGTGCTGCCGCGAGACTCGCCAGTACCGTCACGGCAACGCCCAGCCGCCTCGAGAATATCGATTGCTCCGTCACGGCAAACCTCCGGTCCCACTATGGCCTCGCCAACCGGATTGGAGCAGAGCTAATGCCGCTTGTATTGAGCAGAACTACTCAAGGACCGCCGGCAAGGCGGCTGGCGAGACACCCGGACGATCCGCGACAGGTACGGACCGGTGGGGAACGGCCTGGCACGCTCAGGCTGCCTCGGTGAAGGCAAGCCCGGCGTCACTGTCGGTGTCCACCCGGATGGTTTCACCGGGCGCGAACTCACCGGCCAGGATGCGCTTGGCCAGCGGGTTTTCGACCTGCGTCTGGATAGCCCGCTTGAGCGGCCGGGCACCATAGACGGGGTCGAAACCGGCTTCTGCCAGCTTGTCCAGGGCTTCGTCGGTGATTTCGATGCGGAGGTCGCGCTCGGCCAGCCGGGCTTCCAGATGCTGCATCTGGATGCGGGCGATCGAACGGATCTGCTCGCGGCCCAGTGGATGGAATACCACGGTCTCGTCGATGCGGTTGATGAACTCCGGCCGGAAGTGCGAGCCGACGACCTCCATCACCGATTCCTTCATGGCGTCGTAGTCGTCCTCACCGGCCAGTTCCTGGATCAGCTGGCTGCCGAGGTTGGAGGTCATCACGATCACCGCGTTGCGGAAGTCCACCGTGCGGCCGTGGCCGTCGGTCAGGCGACCGTCGTCGAGCACCTGCAGCAGGATGTTGAAGACTTCCGAATGGGCTTTTTCGACTTCGTCCAGCAGGATTACCGCGTAGGGCTTGCGGCGGACGGCTTCGGTCAGGTAGCCGCCTTCCTCGTAGCCGACATAGCCGGGCGGGGCACCGATCAGCCGCGCCACGGAATGGCGTTCCATGAACTCGGACATGTCAATGCGGACCATGGCCTCTTCGGTGTCGAACAGGAAGGCGGCCAGGGCCTTGCACAACTCGGTCTTGCCCACGCCGGTGGGGCCCAGGAACAGGAACGAGCCGATCGGCCGGTTGGGGTCGGACAGGCCGGAGCGGGCCCGGCGGATGGCGTCGGATACGGCCGAAACCGCCTCGTCCTGGCCGATCACCCGTTCGTGCAGTGCCTGTTCCATGCGCAGGAGCTTGTCGCGTTCGGCTTCGAGCATCCTCGCGACCGGCACGCCGGTCCACTTGGACACGATCTCGGCTATTTCCTCCTCGGTGACACTGTTGCGCAGCAGGCGGTTGCCGGATGAATCGGCCTCTGCGGCCTGGGCTTCCGCGAGTTTCTTTTCCAGTTCCGGGATGCGGCCGTACTCGAACTCCGCCGCGCGGTTCAGATCGCCGGCCCGGCGGGCGGCATCCTTTTCGTGGCGGGCGCGGTCGAGCTCTTCCTTGAGGCTGGCGGCGCCGGTGAGCGTCGCCTTCTCGGCGGTCCAGATTTCCTCCAGATCGGCGTATTCCCGTTCGGCCTGCTCGATGTCGGATTCGAGTTTCTCCAGCCGCTTCTTCGAGGCCTCGTCGGATTCCTTCTTGAGCGCTTCCCGCTCCATCTTGAGCTGGATCAGCCGCCGGTCCAGTACATCGAGTTCTTCCGGCTTGGAGTCGATCTCGATGCGGATACGGCTGGCGGCTTCGTCGATCAGGTCGATCGCCTTGTCCGGCAGCTTGCGGTCGGTGATGTAGCGCTGCGACAGCCGCGCGGCGGCGATGATGGCGCCGTCGGTGATATCAACGCCGTGGTGAACTTCGTAGCGTTCCTTGAGGCCGCGCAGGATGGCGACCGTGTCCTCCATGTCCGGCTCATCGACCAGCACCTTCTGGAAGCGCCGCTCGAGCGCCGCGTCCTTTTCGATGTTCTGGCGATATTCGTTCAGCGTGGTGGCGCCGATGCAGTGCAATTCGCCGCGGGCCAGGGCCGGCTTGAGCATGTTGCCCGCGTCCATGGCGCCCTCGGCCTTGCCGGCGCCGACCAGGGTATGGATTTCGTCGATGAACAGGATGATCCGGCCTTCCTGTTTCGACAGGTCGGTGAGTACGCCCTTGAGCCGCTCCTCGAAGTCGCCGCGGTACTTGGCGCCGGCCAGCATTGCGCCCAGGTCCAGCGACAGCACGCGCTTGTCCTTTAGTCCCTCGGGCACCTCGAGGTTGATGATGCGCTGGGCCAGGCCTTCCACGATAGCGGTCTTGCCCACGCCGGGGTCGCCTACCAGCGCGGGGTTGTTCTTGGTGCGGCGGGACAGCACCTGAATGACGCGACGGATTTCCTCGTCACGACCGATCACCGGATCCAGCTTGCCCTGTTCGGCCCGCTCGGTCAGATCGATGGTGTACTTGTCCAGGGCGCCGCGCTGTTCCTCGGCGTTCGGGTCGTTGACGGCCTCCCCGCCGCGGACCTTGTCGATGGCGGTGCTCAGGTTGTCCTTGCCGGCACCGGCATCGCGCAGGAGCTTGCCCAGCGTGCCCTTGTCGTCGACCGCCGCCAGCGGGAACAGTTCGCTGGAAATGTAGGCATCGCCGCGCTGCCGGGCGGCCTTGTCGGTCAGGTTCAGCAGGCGGTTTAGCTCACTGCTGACACCGACGTCGCCGGTAGCCTGTTCCAGCGTGGGCAGATCCTCCAGCGCCTGCTGCAGTCCGGCGCGCAGCCGGCGGACGTCCACACCGGCGTTATCCAGCAATTGATGTACGCTGCCGCCCTGCTGATCGAGCAGCGCGAGCATCAGATGGGCGGGCTCGATCTGGGTATGATCGCGGCCGACGGCCAGGCTCTGCGCTTCCATCAGCGCCTGCTGGAATTTGCTCGTGAGTTTGTCCATTCGCATGTGGTGCGTCCTCGCAATTGGGTACCGGCGCCGGGCGCCGTTTACAGTTGTGGATAACTTGCGGGCGCGGCCCGGGCTTTCAAGCGGGGCCGGACACGAAAAACGATCGCGACCGAGGTAATCGATGACGAAGTCGTACAAGAACCCGGAATTCATGATGGGGCCGGAGGCCCGGCCGCTGCGGATCCTGGCGGAATACCTGGAGCCGCAGGAACGGCTGCAGGCCCAGCAGGTGAATCGCGCGCTGATCTTCTTCGGCTCGGCGCGGCTCAAACCCGGCCGGCACGATCCGGTGAACGAGAGCGTGGACTACTACGATCAGGCCCGGCTACTCGCCGCCCGTCTGGCGCGATGGACCATCGATACGCATGCCCCGGGACAGCGCTACTTCATCTGCACCGGGGGCGGGCCCGGCATCATGGAGGCCGCCAACCGCGGTGCTGCCGATGTCGACCGCTCGCTGTCCATGGGGCTGAACATCTCGCTGCCGCACGAGCAGTCGGCCAACCCCTATCTGAGCGAGCCGCTGAATTTCGAGTTTCACTATTTCTTCATGCGCAAGTTCTGGTTCATGAACGTGGCGCACGCGCTGATCATCTTTCCCGGCGGCTTCGGCACGATGGACGAGTTGTTCGAGGTGCTGACGCTGATCCAGACCGGAAAGCAACGCCGCATGCCGGTGATTCTCTACGGCAGCGAATTCTGGCGGCGTCTGATCGATTTCGACGTGTTCGTGGAGATGGGCCTGATCAGCCGGGACGACCGCGAGCTGATTCACATGGTCGACCACGTCAGCGAGGCTTTCGAGGTGCTGCGTGACGCGCTTCCGGATGTCGAGCCCGAGGCGTAACGGCGCTCATCGGGCCGCGGCGCTCATCGGCGCCACGCTGCTGGCGCTGGCGGCGTGCAGTCGTGACGCGGCATTCGAACGCAAGCTGCCGGATGTGCCTGTTCCAGAGGCACCGCCCGTCACACTGCCGCATGAACGTAGCGGGCTGGCATTCGCCGAGGCGCATACGGAACCTGCCGGCGTGACCGCCGATGCAGCGCTCGACGACTGGTGCGCGGCACTAGCCGATCGCCTGCACAGCGTGTCCAAAGCCGATTGCGCCAGTGGCTTCGAACTGACCGGCCACGAATCCGTGCACGGGCGGCCGATCACGGTGCGGCCGGTGCCGGCCAGTGCGCAGACCCCCCGGGGCCGGGTGCTGCTGATCGGCGGCACCCATGGGGACGAACTCACGTCCGTGAGTCTGGTGTTCTGGTGGCTGTCCTGGCTGGAGGCAGCCGGCAGCCCCTATCATTGGCGCATCATCCCGGCGATGAATCCGGACGGGCTGTTCGCCCGGCCGGCGCAGCGGGTTAACGCCAACGGGGTTGATCTGAACCGGAATCTGCCCACGCCGGGATGGGAAACCGCCAGCCGCGATTACTGGCGTGACACCGGCCGCAGCGAGCGGCGTTTCCCCGGTGATGCCGCGGCCAGCGAGCCGGAAACCCGGTGGCTGGTCGACGAGATCGAGCACTACAGGCCGGATGTCATCGTCACCCTCCATGCGCCCTATGGGGTTCTGGATTACGACGGCGAACCGGCGCCGCCCCCGCGCCTGGGCCCGCTCAAGCTGAATCGTCTCGGGGTGTTTCCCGGATCACTCGGTAATTACGGCGCGCGGTATCTGGATATTCCCGTTGTGACGGTGGAGCTCACCCACGCCACCCGCATGCCGGACGCGGATCAGGCCCGGGCCATGTGGCGGGATCTCACTCGGTGGCTGGACCGCAGTATCGCGCCCCATGTACGGCAGGCGGAGCGCCGCCGCGAGGAACGCGCCTCGGGCGGCTGACCTGAGCCGCGCTTACTCCGGCTCGCCCTCGCGATAGCGGTTGTGTAGCTTCACCGGCGCCCGCTTGCGGCTGGCGCGAAGGCGCAGGTTGAGCATTTCCACCCCCAGCGAAAAGCCCATCGCGAAGTAGATGTAGCCCTTGGGAATGTGGAAGGACAGCCCCTCTGCGATCAGCGTCACGCCGATCAGGATCAGGAACGACAACGCCAGCATTTTCACGGTGGGATGATCATCGACAAAGCGGCCGACCGGCCCCGCCGCCACCATCATCACGACGATGGACACCACGATTGCCGCGATCATTACCGGCACATGCTCGGCCAGGCCGACCGCGGTAATCACCGAATCCAGCGAAAACACCATGTCCAGCACCGCGATCTGGGCAATCACCGCCCCCATGGTGGCCGTGGCCTTGGCGGCCCCGCTGTCCGATTCGCCGCCTTCTTCCAAGCTGTGGTGGATTTCCAGCGTGCTCTTGCCGAGCAGGAACAGGCCACCCACGATCAGGATGATGTCCCGCCAGGACACCTCGAACCCGCCCAGCGCGAACAGGGGCTCGGTCAGCCCCATGATCCAGGTGATTGACAGGAGCAGCAGCACCCGCATGCCCAGGGCCAGCGACAGGCCGATCATGCGGGCCTTCTGACGCTGCTCTACCGGCAGCCGGCCGGCCAGAATCGAGATGAACACGATGTTGTCGATGCCGAGCACGATCTCCAGCGCGGCCAGCGTCAGGAAGGCGATCCAGACGTTCGGGTCGGCGAGAAGCTCCATGAGATATCCCTGGTGAGACGCAAGTATTCGCGCGACTTTATCGCATCCGGGTGGGCACGTGAGTGACTGGGTCCGGGCGATCGAACCAGCGGGCACGGCGAGCCCGGTACCAGTCCCGCGGATGATCGACGTCGGCCAGCGGCGGCGTCTCCCGCCAGCGCCAGTCCAGCCGGCGCAGGCGATGCCGTGTCTGGCCGATCACGCGTGGCGTGCTCCAGGTCACGCCGCGGAACAGGCGCGCGGCGGGTGAGCGCAGGCCCACCAGCGCGTAGCCGCCGTCCTCGGTGGGACCGAGTACGGCATCGTGGCCGCTGTTCAGCGCCGCCAGGGCATCGTCCAGATCAGCCACGGTCAGGCTCGGGCAGTCGCTGCCAACCAGCAGAACGGGCCCGGCGCCTCGGCGAAGTCGCCCGGCGAGGGCGCGGTGCATTCGCTGCCCCAGATCCCCCCGTGGCTGGCGGTGCAGGCAGCAGCCGAATCGGCGCCGGAGCTGGTGAAACAGGGGATGACGGGTGTCGGGGGCACACACGAGATGAACGCCCGTCGCGCCGGTACCCACGGCCGTTTCGACCGTTTGGATGAGCATGGCCCGGTACACCCGGGCGGCACGCACCGTGCCGATGCCTCGGGCCAGCCGCGACTTGCAGGCACCGGGTATCGGTGCCCGGGCGAAGATGAGAATCTCAGCCATGGCCGTTTCCCGGTGCCGGGGCAGGAATTGTTGAACCCGCGATTTGCATCGGTGCTAGAATACGCCGCCGTCGGGGCCGTAGCTCAGTTGGGAGAGCGCAGCAATCGCACTGCTGAGGTCGCCGGTTCGATTCCGGCCGGCTCCACCATACATCTAATAAAAACAATAACTTAGGGCAGCTCACACGGGCTGCCCTTTTTATTACCCAACATCTTTCAAGCGCTCCAAACGGGCTTTCCTGCGACAGCATTCTAGTGGCAAGAATGCCGTTATCGCGGGGGCGGTCGCCTGTATATCTGCGCGCTGCATCGCATCATGGCGACCTCTTGCATTCCATTCCCCCTGACTCGATGCTGACCCTATCCAAGGCAGCACGGGGGCGCTTATGCGCATGCTGATAGCGATTGCCGTGGCGATGGGGTGCGTCGGCAGCGCCTATGCCACGGAATACTGCGAGGATCAGGAAAGCGCGCAGGACTGGCGCGCGATGGTCGAGAAATACCCGAAAGATGTACCGCTCCAGCGGCTCCATGCGCTGCGCATTGGCATCTGCGAAAAGATAGAGCGCGGCAGTCTCGATCCACAGGTCGGGGCCTTAATGTTCGAGCGCGAGCAGTTAGAGCTAGAGCAGAAACGGGGCGAACGGGAAGGGCGGCAGCGGGCCTATTAGATCACCCGCGCCTCGGGGCTCCGGATTTCGGACGCAACGTAATCGACGGGATGGGGCGCTAGCAACTTGCCTGCATCCTCCGGCGCTCCATGCAGCCAGATATCCGCCTCGCCTTCATCCTGTAGCGCACGCGGCATGCGCGGGTGCAGCCAGTCGATTGCCGGGGCAGCGGCTACGGTGACGATGGTGAATGACTCGACCGTGTGGCCCTCGCCCTTCCACGTCTCCCACAGCCCGGCCAGCAGGTGGGGCTCGCCATCGCCGCGCTCGATGGCGTGGCATTGCTTGGCGCCCTTGGGGCCGGTCCATTCGAAATAGCATGACGCGGGCACGATGCACCGCTGCGAATGCTTCCACGCATGACGGAATGCCGGTTTCTCCGTCAGGGTTTCGGCGCGAGCGTTGAAGGTGGGGTACTTGATCTTCGGTTCTTTGGACCACGGCGGGATCAGCCACCAGGACCGCTCCCGGAATCCCTCAGCATCGTAGGTGCCGGATACCTGCGTCGGCTTCACGTTGAATTGCGGGGCGCGGTCCTGCGGCCAGTCGCGCAGGATGTTGGTCCAGCGGTGGGCTAGCTTTAGATGCTGCTCGTAGCGTCCGCACATTGGGGCGAGTATAGCGCCCGCATCGGCAGCTTTTCGTCTACGCTGGCGTCGGCCAGAGTTGCAGCACCAACCAAAACTGGTCCCATTCGGGAATCGGCTCTTGTGGGGTGCTCGCCGGCACCAATTAACCTCCAGGGCCGGCTGTTGTTTAACGCTACGGAAGTGTCCGTCCCGCTTTGGATAGAAAATCCTGGCGCGCGACTAGGAGAGCGCCTACCGACTCATATACGCTCTTCATCTCCATGAAATTATCGCGGGATGCGATAGCGGCCTGTGCACTGAGAAGTTTTTGATCCAGCCGCTCAGCCTCGTCTTCAAGGTCCGGGATTTCTCTGCGAATTGATTGAAGCTTCGAACCTTGCTCCGTCAGTAGTTTCAGTAGCTCCGCCCTGACGGGTTTGGGTACGCTCTCTCTCTGCGCTACTAAGTGCGCATACCGCTGAAACTGGGCGTCAAAGGCCGAAGCAGTGACCTCGAAAGATCGAATCCTATCTTCTTGCTGCGACAGCTGAAACGCTCTGTCGCTAACGCTTCGAGAAACATGGTAGGAAGTGGCCCATGATACGACTGCCGCCAATACCATGGAGAACGCGGGCAGGGCATATCTCCGCATTAGTACGTAAAGCTTCTGCTTCATGGACATTGCTTAACCCTCCTGGTGAACGACTCAGCCGTCATCCACCTCTGCGTCGACCTTAAGGCCTGTGGTATCGACGCTTTCGAGAGCGTCTTGACAGGCTTGTTCCCAAGTGTCGACGTGCATATAACGCAAGGCTTCACGGGTTTTTCTATCGACTTCGACAATGCAATCGTCCGGCAATACCTCGGCTCGGTTTTCCACCGAGACAGTATCATCGCCTAGGGCCGCGCCACTAGACGTTATGGCAAGCATGACTACGACGAAATAGGCTCTCGCGCGGTCTTCTGACCATATTCGGAGCCAGCCCGGAGACTGAAGTTGTATCGCCGCATCATAAAACGCCTCCCGGTCTCCGAACTCGCTCAGAATCTGTTCATAGGTTAGATCCCGTAGATCCGCCGCACGTTCATTATCGACTGCTGAGTAAATCGCAGAGAAGAACTCGAGTAGCCTCATGCTCTGGCTGAAGCGAAACGGATTGACCACTTCGCTGCTATAGCGGATATCGGCAGCAGCGGTATCGTCGAGGGAGTAGCTTCCGAAGGCTGCATCAAAGACCTCTTTTTTGAGGTCATTTGGAAGAGTGATCAAGGCACGCTGGGTCGAGAGGTTTTTGTACAGTTCTTTAGAAAAGAAGCGCTTCTCCTGGCTGCCGGGGAGCCAAACCACTCTTCTTCCGCGGTAAACAGATGAAGCCTCCCCCCGTCCAATGGTTACCGGGACACTTTCTCCAGGTTCGTCCGCCAACACACCAATGAGGACCTCCTCGAATTGATCTGACCCAGGCGGAACAATTATTACCGATCCTTTGTTCGCCTCGTAATAAAGCCTTCTAACTTCTCCACAGAGGATTCCTGCTCGACGGCGGTCGCGGGCTTGCTCATAATATTCACCGATATTCCGCGACGGTTCCTCATGAGTTTTGTAGCCGAGGTGCCATTCTGCGATCGCTCTACCCATTAGGCACCGCGCGCGGAATTCGGCGCTATCGACCTGCGCATGCTCACTATTTGGCTGTCTGGGTAGAGTGACTCCCGTGATTTCAAGAAATGCGACAGCATTTTCCTTGAAATGGGACTTGTGACGGGCCTTCTGCCCAGCCCGAAGCACATAAACGTTGTCCGTCGAGCTAACTTGGCTCGCGTTGACACTGACTCGCATGGGTGTCCTATTTATTTCTCCCCTAGTGCGGAGACTATCGGCTCGCGTCTCAAACTGCCAATGACCAGTCGGGCTAGCCCAGCGCGTGTTCTGAGGCGCGATATCGCCAGTTGACCCGCGACCATGCCTGCGAAAATCGGTCGTCAGTCACCTTGAGCTGCTCGGCGGCGTTCGGCGGGACAACACCCGCCAGGATTCCCTGGTTGGCGAATACCTCGTCCACCGGTCACGCCAATAAAAGCCCCGCACAAGGCGGGGCATGATTCGCTGCGATCGCGCCGCGGGACACCCGCCTTTGCTGGCGGGTGCTCTTCTTTGTGCGCCTCTAGGATCTCGCCATCTTGCTTAGATAATCTGCTACTGGCGCCCATGAGCGTTCGAGCGACTTAATCCTTTGCGCCGCCAGTACGGACGTGTGCCTGCGGGCGAGCTTCGTTGGCATGCCGTTTCGTTCCAGCGTCATTTGAGCTACGCGCAGATCAGGGAAGATGCATTCATCACATATCCCATCGATAACCCCGCGCTCAACCTCGAAAGTACAGACTCTAATACGGCTACGTTCGATCATTGTTGACTCCCCATGCTCTGATATTCGCCGAGCTTGGAATAGGCCGCCTCGATGTCGGAATACGCGTGCATTGCGGCCGTTTCCGGGCTGAGAATCTTGTTTGTCCCGCTGCTTCGCAAATAGTCTTCGAGGTAGGCGAGCATCACTAGCGCCTTCTGTAGACGCTCGTGCGCGAGATCAACCAGATCGTCTGCGGGGAGCCCTGAATGGGTTGAGACCTTCGGCTTGCTGTCTGTTGCTCGGGTCTTACTCATGGTTGGCCTCCAGGGCCGGTAGCTCGTAAATCGCCGCGAGCGCTGCGTCGATATCCTGCAGCAGGTTAGCCGCAGCAAGCTCCGGATGAATGCTCATCCCCTTGAGATCATCACGCAGCATGTTGCGAATGTACTGTGCGGACAGCACTGCGCGTTGGAGCTTCCCCGTGGCGGTCTCGATCAGGTCGGCTGGAGCTTGATCAGCTACAGGCGCCAGGCGTTCGGCCGGCTGTGGTTCTGGCTTTGCCGGCCCCGACTGCGCCCGGACCTCTTTATGCGCGATCAGGGCCTGTGCGGTTTGGAGCGTGAGCACGCAGCCCCATTCCCAATCTTCGGCTCGGGCGTCGGGATCGGATTCGAGGGTCGCACTAAGGGTGGAAAGCAGGGCGCGGGCATTACTCAAGCTGTCGCCCATCACCGCGGTCATCGATTCAGGCGCATAGCGCGCCATCGTCTTCGGATCGGATGCTATAGCTGGCATATCCGTTTCTCCTATGTCGTTAGCTATACAGACCCCACTTGAGGGGGAGGCCGGGTGCTAGCTAGCCGACATAGGACGGCCCCAGGCTATTTCCGCGAAGGTGTTGTATTCACCTGGACACCCGGCCATAACTCGGGCATGCAAAACCGCGCTTTCGGGCGCGGCTTCCGCCTATGTTGGGGTAGCTAGCCCCGTGCGTTGAGAATGTCGGATGCGGTCGTGTCCGTCAACCGTCGCACGTTGAGCGGCTAACGATGCGTGCGAATAGTGCTGTCCGTGACTTCGATGAAAAGGCGCCGCAGGCCCTCTTGCATGCCTGAGGAATATCGCCATTCGTGCTCGATCAGGGTCATCGCTGCACGCAGCCTCTCCGCAGCTCTTGGCTCATTGCAAGAGAGTTTGATCAGACTTAACCGCCTGAATCTTTTACTGCCAACGCCGCGCCCTTGAGCAATCTGTTTCATGTCACCGTCTAGGGCAACTAGGATCGCGTCGTTTGCTTCGGCGACCGCACAGACAAGCGGATCAGGCGACCCGGGAGTAGCACCTTCGCGAAACGGGATCACGTCATGCCCCGCTTCGGAGAAAACCTTTTCGACCGAAACCGGGACACCCTCGTCTAAGAAGACGCGCAGTACGGAGTCACTATTGCTCACGCAGCCGCGCCATCGCCCTCATAATGGATCGCAGCCTGAATATCCCGTTGGGTCAGGTGGGGATACTCGCCTTGTATCTCCTTAATGGAATAGCCCGCGTCGGCGTACCGCTTGATCGTTCCGACAGATACGCGGGTCCCAGAAATCACCCATGCATTGTGGCGAATGCCCCGAGTGCGATCGATCCTACCAACGTCCGCCTTTTCGCGCTTATGAAGCTTGGTCACGTCACGATTGGTATGTTCGACGATCACTTGCAGCGGAATGCCCAGGGCATATTGCCCGCTAATCACCTCTTCGACGCGATCAGTATCTGGGTTCACGAAATGAACCTTGCGATTGAGCACGTAGAGCTGTATCGAGGTCCAGAGATCATCTTCAAGGTGAACCAACTTCTCTCCGACCTGGCGAAGATGCTGGAGAGATACTTGGTATTGATCTCGCAAAACCTTGAGGGTCCTGAGAGCGAGCACGTCCCTGAACGAATATATTCTGCTGAAAGCAACCCTGCGGTTCTCAAATCCGAAACTCGGCTGAAAGAACCGGGTCCGATCCCAATATCTAAGCCTCCCCTTCGTGAGTCCGGTCAAAGATCCGACCTGTTCCTCACTGAAAGCGGCAATCACGTTTTCTCTGGCAACTCCTTTCATCGCTCTGCCCGTCCGCTACAGAAGCGGCCGCGTTCACACGCAGCCGGATGCATAAGATATCACTCTGCCCGAAGCGTTGCTTTGCGGCGCTGACCAGGGACACCCATGAGCAAACGCAGGCGAGTTACTCCTCATGGCACATGCAACACGGTGATAATCCGCGTGCCGTAGCCTTGATAAATTGCTCGTCCAGAAGTTCCCTGTGCCAAGTGTGCGATGCAGGGTTCTCTCAGGCCCGTCAGGTGCTGCCCGCCGTGGGCTCAATGCCCGCCTGCTCGAATATCGGCTCCAGCACCGGCGCGGCATAACAACGGCAATTCACTCCGGCCCCGGGGTGGCCTGACGACGGCGGATCGTCCCATCGAAACTCCTTGCCCTGATTCGCCGCGTGACGGCTCCGCACGCGTTCGTCACGCGACGTTTGCCAGATATAGCTGCGTACCCCCACCTCTTTCTGGCGAAGCTCTGTCAGGTTGCTGTTGAGCTTCTGCGTCTGGTCGCGGGCGATCAGCCGGGACCGCGACTCGGATACGTCCACCCGGTGGCGGACCTCCTTGGCCAGGTCGTCATAACCCCGGCCGGCACGCAGGCCGCGCTGTACCAAGCCCTCGATCCGGTCCAGCTCGTCGCCGGGGATGCTCTTGATCAGCCGGGCATTCTCCCGGGCGAAGCTGTCGAGCTGCTCGGACAGGTACGGCTCGTTGAGCTTGAGCGTCACGCCGAGCGTGGCCTGAGCGATTCGCTGGAACTGTTGGCGGTTGAAGTCACTCACACCTCGGGCGATCTCTGTCGAGCGCTCCAGGTGCTGCGGCTGCGTGCGGTCCGTGGCCTTGCGGATATCGTCGATCAGACGCTCCACGTCATCGCCCCACTGGTCGTCGCGGGCATCCGGCCGGGAACGCCGGGCCTGATCGACCAGGGCGGGCAGCGCGTCCAGCAGCCGGCCCTCGACCGCATCCCGAAACCGGCCGACGACCTCCCGCAGCAGGTAGCTCCGGTATTCCCGTTCCACGCCATCCGGGTGTTGCCAGACGGGTGCCTTGCGCTGCAGGCGCTGGCGGCCGCCCTGCTGATTCGCCCGGGCCTTGATCTTCTGTATCAGGGCTTCACTGATAGCCATGGCGATGCCTCCGGCAGGCGCCCCGCCTCATTGCGGCGGCGCCAGTTTAAAAGGGCCCGAATCCGCTTCGGGCAACCCCCCACCACGAGGGATTCAGATATGGCCGGTCTTGTGGAAGCGTTCCTGTGCGTCACTCAGGCGTGCCCGGTCTTCCGGCGTCATCGGCTGTCTCTTCGGCGCAGGGGGTGTCGCATACTGCTGGAATAGGGTCTGCACGCCCGACATTCGCCTCGCGGCGGCCATGGTCTTGCCGACATCCACGGTTACGGCCGGCGCCTTCATGTCATCCCATTGCGCACCGGCTTTGCTTGCTTGATCGCGCAAACGGCGCCAGGCATGGGCGTCTTCATCCGCGATCGCCTCCACCGCGGCGGTGAACTGTGCGGCGAGTTCCGCGGCACGATCGAGCCGGGCCTGTGCATGGTCCCGGGCGGCGTTCGCTTCGCCGGCCAGACGGTCCGCTTCGGCCTTCTGGCGCCGCTTCTTCTCCGCGTCTGCCGCTTCTCCCGCAGGCTCTAGCCGGATCTGCAGGCGCCGCTCGATCTTGCGGGCCTGTTCGATGTCGGCCTCCAGGCGTTCGGCGTCTTCGTCGTTGCCGGCCTTCACCGTTTCCTCGTACTCCCGGCTCAGCTCGACGATGCGGGCCTTGGCCTGTTGATGCTCTTCCCAGAGCGCATCGAACTCCTTGATTGCATCGGTCATCACTGTCTCCACTGGTTGAGCATGGACGCGGCGGCATCGGCGGCCGTTACGGTCTCCGCATGCTGCTGGTGCGTATCTGCATCGGTGTTTGCCTGTTGCACCGGCCCGCGGTCGCGACGCTGCTGAGCGAGCATGTCCCGCTTGCGCTGGGTGGCCGTGGGTTGGCGGTACTGGTTTTTCACGCCGGCGATCGCTTCATCGCGCCGGCTGGTTGCGCTGGTCATGGGTTGGTCTCCAGGTTGGCGGTGATCACATCCAGGCGGCCGCGCAGATAGGTGTCACTGCGCTTGCTCGTATCCATGCCGGGATGAAGGTGTCGCATCGCCCGTTCCAGCAACTGGCGATCGGTCAGGGACTCGAGCCCGTCCCGGTTGCCGAGGATGCGGCCGGCCCGGCGCTCCAGCTCGACCCGAGCCCGGGCCGTCTGGCGGATTGCCGCGTCGTCGCAGGCCGGGGCCGGCTTGACCGGGGCAGCCGCCCTGGCTGGCGGTGCGGGGTCCAGGTCAGGATCGTCGAAGCGGATGGCAGCCCCGTTGGGGCCATTGTCGAGTCGGTTGGGTGTCGTGTTCATGGTTACAACTCCGCGAGTGCGGCATAGCGCTCCAGGTCGCTACGCTGGCCGGCCATCACGGCAACGCCGGCGATCGCATTCGCCAAGTCGTCGTGAGCGCCGGGTGGGTGATCAATGGAATCGCGGCCGGAGCGGGATGTTCGACGCTCCAGGGACGCGAACTGCAGGGCGATACGCTGGCCGGGCGGCAGCTCCAGCTTCCCCGAGGTGAACAGCGGCAGGGTGTCGCGGTACAGCTCCGAGCGGACCTTGGTCGCCACCTCGTAGGTCACGCCGTGGCGCTTGAACGCCTCCCGCGGCCACTCGCCGGCGTACCGGTCCCCCGATACCCGGGTCAGTCGGTACTCCTTCAGGATGCCGGCGAAATCCGCCACCACATCCTCGGGGGAAAACGGCGGGCGCCGCTCGACCGCTGCATCCACGATCACGCGCTTGGCGCTGGAATCGTGGTGCGCGATAGCCAGCGTCATGGCGTCGCGCCGGCCACCCGATGGGTCCACGAATGCGGTGTATCCGATACCCCTGGCCGGTGGTATCCGGATAGGGTCGGGCCGCTGAGATGCCTCGACGGACTCGCGGTTGATGAATGCCTCGAGGTCGGACCGGAACTGCGCGCCATACTCCGCGGCGGCGGCAACGGCGTCACGTTCGTAGGCCGCATCGATGAAGCGTTGCGGAACCGACGGGTTCATGGCCCGGGTGTCCGCCTGCCAGACAAGCACGTCCGCATTGTCCTGGCCGAAGTAGCGGCGGTAGGCATCCCAGAGCACACCGCGCTTGCTGTACGGCGACGACAGGCCGATCAACATCGCGTCGGGAATCGTGGCCATGCCCGGCTGTACCGCATTCAGGATCTCGCTGTCCGGGTTGGCGGAATCATCGGAGCGCCAGAACGCCACCTCATCGAACAGCGCCGCGACGATGGTGTAACCGCGGGTGGCCCGGAAACTGGCCGTGCCGATCTCGATGGTGATCCCGGTACTGATGTCGATCGATTCGCCGGTCTCGCGCTCCACGGTGACGGCCAGCATGGGAATCCCGGACAGCAGTCCCTTGACGTAGCGCATGATCACACGCGCCTGCTTGCGGTCCGCCGCCAGGATCAGCACGGTGCCTCGCTCCCCGGGTGCCAGGCAGCCGCGGTAGTCGCGGTACACGGCCAGCCACACCGCGATCAGGGCAGCGATAAACGACTTACCGGCCCGGCGGCCGCATACCAGCCATGCCTCGCTGCTGAGCGCCTGAGGGGGCGCGCTGCGGCCGGTGTGCTTGCGGTAGATGGCCTGCTGCTCGGCATCCATCGGCAACGCGAATATCGCGGCCAGGAACGCCCGCCAGGCCCGCCAGTCGCCGCGGTCGAACCACGGGCCGAACAGCGCCGGGTCATGAGTGGCCTCAAGCAGGTTCACGCTCGGAGACCTCAGCCACTTCGACCACGGAATGCCAATCGAGCCCACGGGTATCGCCGGAGTGTTCCACCGTGATTGCGCGGAACGTGCTTTCGGGTACATCCCGGGACGCCACGACCACACGAATACCGGGCTCGATCCGAGGGTTCAGCAGGCACCGAACACGGTAGCCCGGCCGGGCCTTGTCATCCAGAAGGTTGGTTCCCAGGTCGTCGATCGGTTCCGGGCTTCCGAGCATCCCGGTGTCGGGCGTGATCACCACCGGCTGCCGGCTGCTGGTCGTGCGGCGCTCCAGAATCTGCAGGTCGAAGTTCTGAATGCTCCAGTCCAGACCGAATCGCGAGGTCACGCTGTCCAGCGCCTCCCGGGCCGTGCCCAGGAACGCGAAGCCCTGCCGGTATGACCCAGTCATATCGGCGTCGGTCTGGCGTACGCCGATGCCCATCTGCTCGGCAATCGAATTGATCAGTCGGTCGGCGGTCACGCCACCTCGGTAAGCGAGCGTCACGCGCGTATCCCGCAAGGCCCGGAGTCCGTCCCCGGCCACGATTCGCGTGATCACGTCCGGGGCGGGGTAGTCGGTGCTGGCCCTGGTGATATCCCCAATCCCCAGTATTGACGACACGCTCTTCGCGTAGCCGGCTGCCAGTGAGATCACGGCGCCTGCCCGTGTGGCTTCAGCCTGGCTCGCCTTGTTCAGGTTGTAGATGTCGACGTCCAGCTCGTTGGCCGTCGCATCTTCGGTCTTGAGCACGCGGAACACGATCCGGTTGTCCGTGATCTTCGGGCCTTGCTCACCGGGCTGGCCGAAACGGACTTCGGCGATACGATCAAACTGCATTGGCTTCGGCCTCCGTGACCCGGTCTCCCAGGCGCTTCAGGAAGGGTTGTTGGCCGTCGTGGCTGATCTCCTGCCGCCAGTTAGCCGTGTCGATCCGAGGAACGATGATCATCGCCCGCCCGTGAATATCTCGTAGAGCACGCTGGCTCGTTGAATCTGATCCTCACTGGCTGCCGCCCCCTGCTGTCGACCGGCATCGACCTCACTGCTGGCCAGGTCTCGCGTCTCTGTGGTGCTGCCGCCGACCGGTCCGCCGCCGGCATCCTCAGCCACGCCATCGGCCGGAACCTCGCCCCGCTCCGATTTCACCGTGGTGATCTGCTTCATCGTCGCGGTGAACCGCAGCGCAGACTCCCGGGTACGGGGAATGCTCAGCGACTCGAACGCCATGTTCCGGTAGACCCGCAGTCCGGTGGTCACGGTGAACATGGCCCGCTCGTCATAGAGCCGTTCCAGTTCGTCGAACCCGTCCTGCGCCCGGTCACCCTGCAGGCCCAGGATCACCAGCGGCGTGTCGGTGATGAAGCCCTCCAGCGTCAGCCGCCGGGGGTCGTTGCTGATGTGGTCCTGAATCTGGACCCCGCCCTCGACCGGGTGATCCGTGATCTGGGCCGAGCGCTCATGCGTCTCGCGCAGGGTCACGTCCAGCTCGATGCCGGCGATGTCGTTCGGCCCCTTGTTGCCGTTGAAGAACAAGCCGAGCATCAGTTGGCCCCCGCGAATTCGCCGGCTGCCGGGCTGTCGGAGCCATTGAGGTATCGCCGCACGTCGGGCGTCACGTTGCGCGAGGCGGGATCGAGTCCGAGGTCCAGCAGCAGGCGGCGCAGGGTGTTTGTCGCGGTTGTGTAGGGCGCAACGTCCAGATCCTCGCCGGCCGCCAGCTTCGCCTCGATCACCTCACACCAAACGATTAAGGCCGTGGCCCGCTTGGCGAGGTGTTTGCGGCTCTCGCTGGCGTAGTCCTGGCCGCCAAGGTGAGAGACCAGATCGGCGAACACGTCGCGGTATCGCCGGGCCTCGCGGCTCCGGCCGTCCACGTCCGCGAGAAACAGTCCGCCACCATTGCTGAGCTTGGAGCGCGCATAGCTCTGCGTATCCGGTGCCCGTCCGGTCTGCGAGTTCGCCGCGTTGCCGCTGCTAGTTTCCTGCATTCTCAGTTGCCCAGTTTGTGCGAAGGTGGCAAGCCCAATGGTGGCCAGGATGTTGGGTATTGCAACTCGTGACACGGGAGCGCACGCCATGCGTCTAACTTGGTGGAGGGAGGCTCCACCATTTGCGCAAATTCGCCAGTCAAACAGGGCCGATTCGAGCGCCAGGCAAAAAAGCCCTTGGGCCGATCTGGATTCGCGATCATCCCCATCCCCCTACCAGGGAAGATCCCTCCCGACCCTGGCCGGGCAATGAGCGTTGCCGCCCGAGGGGCAGTCGGGTGCCCCCGGACTGTCCCCGTAGGGGAGGGCAGACCACCCGGCATCCGGCCTTGTGCCGCAATGGCTTCGAGTCGGGTGTCGGGTGATTTGCCATTTACCCGACTGGCGCTCCGTATCCATTGCGCGGCGGGCATTCGAGTCGGGTAAATCTGCTGAGTCGGGTGGTTCACCCGGCACCCGGCACCCCAAAACCACCCGACTGAAAACCCGGCACCCGGCTACTTCCATGTCCGCAGCTCCTTGCCGCGTTTACGGTCGCCGGTGTCTCGTTCCGCCACATGGCCTTCGGCAATGGCCCTCTCCAGCACGCCGCGCAGCGATTGGTCGCCGATGCCGAACATGCCCTCCTTACCAGCGAAGTCCCGCAGGCGATTGCGGGTCAGGGGCGTGCCCTTTTCCTGATACTGGCGAACCAGGCCTTGCAGCCTCGGCCACAGCTCTTGGTAGCGATCTTCTGCTCGGGATTCGTCGCGCCTCTTGCGGGTGCGCTCGAGCGTCGTCGGTACCAGCACACCGCCCGCTGTTCGCTCCATCCACATCCCGGGCCAGGGCGGGGCATAGTTGTTCTTCACGGCATCGAGCCGGACGTATCGGCTGGCATGCTCGGGCTCCACCCCGTAGTCTCTCGCCGCATCTTTCCGCAGGGTGGCCATGGCAGCGGCCCACCGAACGCCGTCCACTAAGGCCGACGCTCCGCGCAACATCTCCATCGATAGCGCGTCGGTGGCAGCCCGGAGCCCATCCTTGCTGACGTGGTGTGGCAGCAGGATGGTTGCCCCGGTCGCAGACCGCAGCGCCTCGACGGCCTCGACGAATCTAGTTGCCGCGTCGTTTGCGTTTTCATCGCCAGCCCGGAATCGGCTCACCGGATCTAGAACTATCAGTCGGATCGGGGGTAATTGCTCGACCAGGGCGGCGATGCGGTCGCCCGTGCCCGTGCGGATGATTTCGCGGTCGAATTCCGCCGTCAGTCGGTTGTCTTCGCCGACGCGAGACGCAAGAAACAGCCGCTCCCGCATAAGCTCGATTGCCGCGTCGTCTAGGTCGCCGTCGTCGCGCATGCGGCGAACGATTCGGAAAAGCCGACGATGTAGCTCTTCCCGTTCATCCTCAGCAGCTAGTACCAGGACACCCCCGGGTTCCGCGACGTCGATACCTAGGAACGGTCGGCCGGTGGCAATTGCGATACCCAGCTGCAGGGTCAGGAATGATTTACCGGTTCCGCCGCCGGCGGCCAGCAGGCCAACGACCCCGAGGGGCATCAGATCAGACAGAAGCCATCGCCTCGGCGGTGGCTCGGCATCGAGCAGGTCACCGATCCCGATCGCATAAGGATCTGATATTGGCTCGGCAGGCGGTTCGTTTGGATCGGATAGACGCCCGATCTCATTTTCCACTCGTTGGGCCTGTTCACTCACCGACAAACCTCTCGCGCCACGCCAATCCGCCGGGCGGCCTCTGCAAGCCGCTCGAAACAGGTGTCGTCGATCTCGCGATGCCGCCTCATGTCGCTGGCGATCACGGCGACGGTGAGAGCCTCATGATCAATGGCGGCAAGAGCGTCGATCGCCGGGATCTGGCGCCGCCCGCGGCGTTGCGGCTGACGATCGGGCAGACGGTCAGGGAACAAGTCCGTGAGGGCGAGGCCGGCGGCATCCACGACATCACCAGCGCCGCAGCCCGCAAAGCAGTGGACCAGCAGCGTGCCATCGCCAGCTTCTCTCAGAGAAAGCGATGGTCGCCCGTCATCGTGCGCAGGACATCGCGCAAGCCAGCGACCGGGGCCGGTTTCTCGCACCCCGTCGAGCCGTGACAAGAGCAGGTCGGCGGGGTTACTCTTACATTGCGTAGACCTTTGCTGAGCCTCGCCACCGGTGGCCGCCGGGGCGGGGCTTTTTCTTGCCGGCCTCATCCGCTGCCCCCGGCTAGAAGACGGCCTACCGCGATCCCCAGGCGCAGCGAGTCACCTGGCTGCATTCCTGAAATCAAGTCCGTGTCATCCACGGCGTCCACGACGTTGGCGGTCCGCAAATACGTATCGCCGGCGCAATGGAAATTGATTGTCGGGCCCGTGATCGCGGTAACAAGCACCCGCGGCTCGGCGTCCGCGTCACGGCGGTTCGAATGGCCGTCGCGGCTGAACTCGAACGGTGTCAGGGGAGCATGATTCATCGTGCGTCCCCCCGGCCTTCGGCCCACCGCCAGGGGGTCTGCCGTGAGACCCCGTAGCGGGCGGCTACCTGTTTGTCTGTCAGATAGCGTTCGTCGGGACTTGTCGCAACAGACGGCTTTCCGTCCAGTTGCTGATTCTCATAGCTTTCTAGGTCAGAAAGACGCCATCGGGTGCAGCGTGGCGACAGCTTTACCGGGGCAGGGAATCGATTCCTTTGCATTGTTGCAGTCCGTTACTTGTAGTGTGCAAACGGATTACAACGTCCGACTCACTTCTAGCCGGGCTATGTCGCACTAACTGGGTCGGCGGTGCCTCTGTATTTGCGCCCTGAATGCTTGGTAGGTCTTTCGTTCGTTCTCGCCGAAGGAAATCTGAGCGTCGAGACCGGTCCCCGTCTCTCGAGGATCAAGACCAGCATCATCTAGCCACGAGAACAATTCGCTCCACAGCTCTGCAGGTGGTAATGGATCGCCCAGTTCGTCACGTTTCCGCGCAAGCTGTTCGGTCCCTGAGTCCGCGACGTTCCGCGCCTCGCTGGCGCTGATCCAACGCTTGCGACCCTTTTCGGACTGAGCTCGCCGGAATGCTTGTGCAGTCTCGAACTCTATGCCGAGCGCTGCCTTGTGAACGGCCCGTGCGACAGCGTTCCGCTGTTCTTCGGAGCAATCGTTCGATGCGTCGGAGTAGAACCAGGCAAGCAGAGCAGCCTCGCGGAGCAAGGGAATATGCTTCGGGTCCAGATCGATTGACGGCCAGAAAATGGCCCAGCAGTCCGTGTTGCCTGAACGCTCCGCGTCATCGGTGGACGGCACCTCGACCCTGACTTCGGACAACAGCCAGTCGATGGATAGCCCGGTTTCCGTTATGAATCGCTGGATCACCGACTCTTTGCCGAGAGCTTGGTGGAGGGGTTTCATGCAGTGCCCGCTCGGATCGGAACTACATCCCCGGTCACGTCACCTTCGGTCAGGAACCGTGCCCACTCCGCCATGAGGCGTGCCCGCTGCGCCAGCAGCCCGTCTCGCGCATAGGCGGCGCGGGTCGCATCCGAGTTCACATGCGCAAGCGCCAGCTCGGACACCTCATCGGCGAAAGAGGTCCGGTTGCGGGCCCAGTCCTTGAATGACGAACGGAACCCGTGCGGCGTCGCATTGATCTCCATGCGCTTGCACACCGCGCTGATGGACATGTCGGACAACGGTCCACCGCGTGAGGCCGTAAACACATAGGGCGATCCCTCAAACCGCGGCAGCGATCGCAGCAGGGCCACGGCGTCATCGGATAGCGGCACGTCGTGTTTCTTGCCCGCCTTGATGCGGTCCGCAGGCACGGTCCAGACCTTCGAGGTGAGGTCGATTTCCGACCAGGTCGCGAATCTCACTTCGCCGGACCTTGCTGCGGTATAGATGATGAACTCCAGAGCGCGGGCTCCCATGCCTTCGCGCTGCTTCAAGTCCGACATGAACGCGGGCACCTCATGCCAGGGCAGGGCGCGCTGGTGCTGAACCTTGCGGATCTTCGTCGGTGCCGGCAGCACTGCTTCGAGGTTGCCCCGCCAGCGGGCCGGATTCTCGCCCTGGCGGAAACCGGAGACGGTCGCCCAGTTCAACACGGTCTCGATGCGCTGACGCACGCGGGTGGCTGTTTCCGTTCGTGTCTTCCAGATCGGGTCGAGAACCTGCTGCACTCGAGGCAGGTCGATATCCGCCACGGGCACGTCCCCGATGGCATCGAACGCATGCCGTTCGAGGCTGGAGAGCCAATCCTTGCGATGCTTTTCGCTGCGGAACTCACTCTCCTTGGCGGCATGGCAGCGCCGGGCTGCTTCCGCGAAGGTCAGCCGCTTCGATTGCGCGGCCGCCAGCGCCTCACGCACCGCCCGGCGTTCCGCTATCGGGTCGACCCCCTCACGAATCTTGGCCTTCATCTCCCTGGCGCTCTCGCGCGCCTGAGCCAGCGGAACGTCCGGGAAACCGCCCAACCCGATATCCCGTCGCTTGGCGCCGACCATGGTGCGCAGGATCCAGGACCGCGCCCCCGATGGGGTAACCTGCAGCAGCAGTCCGGAGACGCCACCGATAGCGTGCAACCCCGGTTTCGTGAGCCGGCGAACCTCGGTCGCGCTCAGCTCTCTGGCCTTCTTCGGCATGGCGTCTTTCCCGTTTGTCAGATGCCTCCACCATATTCGGCGGTCGCTGAGTACTCCACAACGTACCCAACATAAATAATAACATTGTGTGCGATTTGACGCGACACGTTGTTACACAAGAAACGCCGGTAAAGGTCTGACGATAATCGGGAAAGACACTACATGATACGTACCGTTACGCCGCAGAAATTGAGGCCGGCTCCACCACGTTTCGTTTTCGGCAAGGGCCCGCGCACGCGGGCCCTTGTCGTTCCCGCCGCCCGGATCATGGATCGCTCGTCTGCAGATGGGGCGGCAACAGGCGCCGGATATCCGGATTTCGCCACCGCGGGTCGATCAGCCAGACGCCGCCCTCGTCCCGGGTCGAGCGGATCACCCGGCCAGCTGCCTGCACCACCTTGCGCAGGCCCGGATACAGATAGGTGAATCGGTATCCCTCGCCGGCGCCCATCAGAGTCTCGATGCGTCGGGCCATGCGCTGGTTGCGATCGTCGAATGCCGGCAGTCCCAGCGTGACAATGAACGCCCCCACCAGCCGGTCGCCGGGCAGGTCGATGCCCTCGCTGAACACGCCGCCGAGCACGGCGAACACCACTTGTTGCGCGGATGGTTCGAATGCCGCCAGCAGGTGCCTGCGGTCCCGGTCCGACATCGCCGGCGTCTGTCGGCGACAGGAAACGTCGGGACAGTCCCGTTCGAAGGCATCCGCCACTGTGCGCAGGTACGCGAAGCTGCTGAAGAACACCAGATAGTTGCCTGGCCGGCGGCGCACGGCCCGGCCGATCAGGGCCGCGATGGGGGCGGCGGATGCATGGCGCATAGCCGGGGCAGTCGGGATGTCGGTCACATGCCGCACCTGCAACTGCTCGCGCCGGAATGCGCTGGGCGCGTCGCATACCGGGACATCGGCTGCGAAACCAAGCATCCGCTGGTAGAACGATACCGGCGACAGGGTGGCGGAAAAGGCGATCACGCTGACGGCGCTGTTCAGTCGCGGCGCCAGATGCGGGCCCGGCATCACATTGTCGATGGTCACCCGGGTGAGGTTTTCCCGGAACAGACCCTGTTGCCGTTCGGCGCGAGTGATATCGCAGAACGAATGCGGGCCGAAGGCTTCCGTGAGTCGCAGCACGGCCAGCACGGCGAAGCAGATATCCAGCAGCGCCTGGTCCGCCCCGTCCGGGTCGTGGGCGAGATAGGCGGTGATCGCGGCGGCGGTGCTGGTCAGGGTCTGGCAGACCTGGGTCGGCAGGGCCCGGGTGTCGACGTTGGTGTCGTCTTCCACGCCGGGCTCCAGCGTGGACAGGGCCCGGTCCAGCGCCTGCAACGCGGGCCGTACGGCGCCGGGCAGGCCGGCGGCCGCCGCGCGCAGTTCGGCCTGGTCGAGAGCGGCTGAGTACATGGTCCGGGCGCGGTCGATCAGGTTATGGGCTTCGTCGACCAGTACGGCTACCCGCCAGCGGTACTCGCGGGTCAGCGCGTGCAGCAGTGCGCTCTGATCGAAGTAGTAGTGGTAATCGCCGATCACCACATCCGACCAGTGCGCCATTTCCTGACCCAGATAATAGGGGCAGACCCGGTGCGCCGCGGCGATGGTCTTCAGGCGCAGCGGCGTCAGCTCATGGTGTTCCGAGGCGGCCTGCCGGGCGGCGGGCAGGCGGTCGAAGAAACCCCGGGCCAGCGGGCAGGACTGGCCGTGACAGGCCTTGTCCGGATGCTCGCAGGCGCGATCGCGGGCGGTGAGCACCAGCCGCCGCAGCGGCAGCGGCCGGTCATCGACCGCGAGGCTGTCCAGCGCCTTGACCGCCTCCTGCTGAGCCGAGGTCTTGGCGGTCAGATAGAACAGCCGGTCCAGCCGCCCGTTGCCGAGTGCGGTCAGCGCCGGGTAGAGCGTGCCCAGCGTCTTGCCCACGCCGGTCGGCGCCTGGGCGAGCAGATCGGATTCCTCACGGATGGCGGTATCCACGGCGGTCATCAGCCGGGCCTGGCCGGCCGTGGGTCGGGCATGGGGGAACGTCAGTTCACGCAGGGCGGCATTGCGACGCCGGGCATGGTCGGCCTGGGCGGCGGCCCATTTCAGGTAGCCGTCCGCCTGCTCGATCAATGTGGCCTCGAGCGCGTCGACGTCGGCCACCCAGGGCTCGGCATGCTCCTGGCGGCGATCCACGTCGTAGTACACCAGTCGCAATTCGATCCGGGCCAGCCGGTGTTCCCGGCAGTACAGGGCGCCATAGGTTTCCAGCTGGGCCTGATGCAGGGCCCGATGATTCTCCGGTATCCGGTCGTAACGGCCGCGGAAGGTCTTGATCTCCTCGATCGCCGGCGGGCTGGCCGCGACCCCGTCAATCCGGCCGCTCAGGCGAAGGCCGTTGATCATCCCGGTGATCGGCACCTCGGTGCGGTAATCCCCGGGCCGGCGTCTGGCGACGGCGGCGTGACCGGCCATCCCCTGGGCGGCGGTGGGAGAGGGCGTAAAGCGGTGGTCGAGATCCCCGCGGCGGGCCACGAAGGCGCAGAACGCGCGCACCGAGGCGGAAAACGCCGGTGCACTTGTCGCATCGCTGGCAGTATTCGGGGCGCTCAAGAGTTGCGCCAGTCAGCGTTCGGGTCGGCGATCCCGTTTTGCCGGTATTGCCGGCCAGCGACATCCATGTAGAAGATACGGCGTCCGCCCATGGCGGCCGATCATGCCATGCCGCCTGCCGGCCGCGGTATTCAGGGCGCGTACTGCCAGCCCACGACCAGCATGCCGTCGCTTTCCAGCTGCGGCCCGTCGAGCCGCTGATAGACGGGATACAGCAGTTCCACCGCCAAGCGGTGGCCCGCCAGCCCGCCGCCGGCCTGCCAGTTCATGCCCAGCCCAACATTTGCACGGGTGCCGCCGCGCAGTTCGCTCTCGGCGGTAGGAATGAAGCCGGTGTTGGCCACCGCCAGTTCGCGGTCCTGCCCGTCGTAATCGGTCCAGTCGCGCGCCGCCAGCCGGGCGGACAGGCTGATGCCCTCGCTGACCGGGCGGGCCAGCCATGCGCTGGCCTCGAACCGTTCGCCCTGCGAGTAATGGTTGGCGTTGCGTCCCAGCCGGAACGTGGCCAGGACCTGGGTACCCCAGCTCCAGATGCCCGTATCGCCGCGCCAGGTTAGCCCGATGCGGGGGTCGAAGGTGCCGCTGCCCAGTTGCATGGGGTAGGGAAGCTGCGCGGGGCAGTTGCCCATCATCCGGCAGCGGGGGGTGTCGTCCCGCTCGTCGATGGAGCCTGTGGGCAGGCTGAGCCCCAGATTGAGCAACAGGCTGTGCCGGGGGGTGTCATGCAGCCGCAGGATGCCGCCGATCGAGGCATCGCCGATGCCGCTCGATTCGGTGGTGAAGCGCGTGCCGTTGCGCACCCGGTGGTCCATTTCCTTCTCGACGTAGGGCAGCATCGCCATCAGGGTCAGGTGGTCGCTGACGGCGAACATGGCACCCAGCATGTGCATTTCGGTGGTCATTTCCAGCGGCGCGACCGTGAATCCCTGCCCGGCCGGGTCGGTGATCTCGACCGGGCTGATATCGTCGCGGCCGAGCCGGTTGCCGTCCATGTGCATGCGCATGTAGCGATAGGAGAACATCCATTCCCCGGCCTCGTGGGCGTGATCACCATGCACGCCGATCGGGGCATGGCCGTCGGGCCCGGCAAACGCAAAGCCGTCATGGGCGAAAGCGGGGGCTGCGAACAGCATCAGGATGAGGGCGGTAAGCCGGGCCATGGCAGGTATCTCCCGAGAGCATGACAACGATGGCCGCGAAGCCTAAGCGGCCCCGGCGGAACTGACCATGCGGCAGAATGTCGCACCTGCCGTTGGTTCCCGGCGGGGCATGGCGCTAAAGTACGCGGTCCGACCCCGACGGGCAGTTTCTCTCGCGAACGGCAGGCATGGACGCAATTTTTCCGGATTTCTGGTCGGCATCGCTTACGCTGCGGTTGCTGGCTGCTTCACTTGTAGTTCTGCTTGCGCTCTGGCTGCTGCTACGGCTCCGACGGCACTGGTCCGGCCGGTCCGGGTCTGCACCGGACTTCGAACGCGCCGGTGCGCTGCTGGGCGAAAACGACCGGGCGTTCTACCGTCAGCTGGTCGAGGCGGTGGGGTCGCGCGGGCAGGTGTTCGCCCGGGTGCAGGCGGCGTCGGTGGTCCTGCCGCGCAAGGGCATGCCCCGCCGCCAGTGGCAGCAGACCTTCGGTCGGCTGGCGGTGCGGCGGTTCGAGTTCGTGATCTGCCATGTCGGCAACGGTGAACCACAGGTGGTGGTCGACACGGGCAATGATGCCCGGCGCGGTGATGCGTTCCTGAAGGAGGCCTGTCAGGCCGCCGGCGTCCCGGTCGTTCGGCTGGACCCTGCCGAGGGTCTGTCGACGGCGGCCATCGGCAGGAAGCTGGAGCCATTCCTCTACGACCGTTACGACAGCATCGAAAGCATTTCCCCGCGGCAGGCGCTGCATGTGCCGGTCGACGATGCGACGTTCGCCGATAGCGATCCGCTGGGGCCCGTCTCGCGCTAATCCCTGGTCTGTTTCCGTGCCCGTCCACCTTGCTGTCTCTGCGAAATTATAGGACAACATTGTCTGATCGTTCGCGTTAGACTCGGTTTCGCAAGCTGATATAAATCCGACATGGTGCAGGAGGAGGCATGAGCAGACTTCAGAACAAGATTGCGGTGATCACGGGCGCCGGCACGGGCATCGGCCGTGCCTGCATGCAGCTTTTCGCCGCGCAGGGGGCCACCGTGGTGGGCTGCTCGCGGACCCAGAAGAATCTCGACGACACACTGGCGCTGGTGACCGGCGATGGCGGCAAGGGCATGGTGGTGGCGGCGGATCTGTCGTCCGAAGCCGGGGCGCAGAAACTCATCGACGCGACGCTGGCCGAGTACGGGCGCATCGACGTGCTCGTGAATGCCGCGGGCGTGGGATATTCCTGGGCCAACGAGTCCGAGGGCTCGATGGGGTCGGTGACGGATACGCCGCCGGACAAGTGGCGCGAAGTGATGGCCATCGATCTCGATTCGGTCTATCTGGTATCGCGGCTGGCGATCCAGGCGATGCAGAAACAGGGCAGCGGCTCGGTCGTGAATATCGCATCGGTGCTGGGCTTCGTCGGCAACCCGGATGCCCATGCCTACACGGCAGCCAAGGGGGCGATCATCAACCTCACGCGCTCGATGTGCGCCACCTACACGGCTGACGGCATCCGCACCAACTGCGTGGCGCCCGGCTTCATCGATACGCCGATGATCGCCAGCCACGTCAGCCTGTTTGACGATGAAGCGGTGGCGGACCGGCTATGTCCCATGCACCGTCCCGGCCAGCCGGAGGAGATCGCCCAGGGTTGCCTGTTCCTGGCCACGGATGAAGCCAGTTACGTCAACGGCACCACGCTGGTGATCGACGGCGGGACGCTGGCAAGAATCTGAGGGGCGGTGCTTGAACCCGGCGGATAAACAGAGTTCGCCGGCCCGCGTGATGACCGCGATTACCCGTGGCATCGAGAATGGCCGGTATGTTCCGGGCCAGCGGCTGATCGAGGCCGATCTGACCCGGGAACTCGGCGTCAGCCGCGGCCCGGTGCGGGAGGCGTTCAAGCGCCTGGCCGGCGAGGGCGTGCTCACCATCACCCGGCATCGGGGTGCCTTCATCCGCGCCCAGACCCGGGCGGAAGTGCGGGACACGCTGATCGTTCTGGAATCGCTCACCGGGCTGGCGGCGAAGCTGGCGGCTCGCCGCATCGACGAGCCGGGATGCCGGGAACAGGTGGAACAGGCCCGTGAACGGATCAGTCAGTACGAAAACACCGGCGAGACGGCGGCGTTCCTGGCGGAGCGGCGCGCCTTCTATGATCTGCTGATCGCGATTGGCGACAACCGCGAGCTCAGTCGCATCATGCCCCAGATGCAGATCAGCCTGCTGCGGCTGCAGTTTCAGGGTTACATCACCCGCAAGCAGCACGAAAACCAGTACGAGGAACTCTGTGCCATCGCCGATGCCGTGCTGGCTGGCGATGCCAAGCGGGCGGAACGGGCCACCCGCCTGCATCTCAGGCGCCGGCGGGTCAGCCTGATCGCACTGCCGGATGAAGCCTATGCGGCCGCCGAACGCTGACGGCGTGCAGGGATGAGCGTCCTCGTTACCGGTGGTACGCGCGGTATCGGGCTGGCGGTGGCGCGCTCGTTTGCGGAGCCGGGTCGGCGGGTATTCGTCAACTACCGGGAAGATCGGGCCGCTGCCGAGTCTGCGGTGGCCGTGCTGGAATCTCAGGGTGCGGTCGCTGAAGCGATTGCTGCTGATGTCGGCACGCCGGCTGGTTGTGCGGCGCTTCTCGCTGCTGTGGCCGGCGCCGGCGAGCCGCTGGATCAACTCGTGCACTGTGCGGTTCGTCCGCTGCCCGGCCCGGTGCTGGAGGCCGACCCCGATGCCTTCAGCGCCGCCGTCCAGGTCAATGGCATGAGCCTGATGTACCTGGTGCAGGCGGCACTGCCGCACATGCGCCGTGGCTCGAGCGTGATCTATCTGACCAGCCGCGGGGGCCGGGTGGTGATCCCGAACTATGCCGCCGTCGGTGTGGCCAAGGCGCTGGCCGAGAGCCTGATGCGGTATCTGGCGGTGGAACTCGCTCCACGCGGCATCCGGATCAATGCGGTGGCGCCCGGTATTGTCGAAACCCGCGCAGTGACCACCCTGTTCGGCGAGCAGGCGCGGGAGCTGGTAGACCAGGCCGCCGCCGGCAACCCGAGCGGGCGCGGTGTCACCGACGATGATTACACCAGCCTCATTCACTGGCTGGCCTCCGATGCGGCGGCCTATATCCAGGGCCAGGTGGTCTACGTCAACGGTGGCGCCAATCTGATGGCCTGAGGACCCATTGACTTGTTCCGTCCGGCCTCGAAGCCGTTCGGCACGCGAATGCAGGTCGCGGAGAATGAGTCAGAGGGTTTTAGAGGCGTTCGATCAGGGTGGCGTTGGCCATGCCGCCGGATTCGCACATCGTCTGCAGGCCGTAGCGGCCGTTCGTTTCCTCCAGTACCCGCAGCAGGTTTCCCAGCAGGCGAGTGCCTGATGCGCCGACCGGGTGGCCCAGGGCGATGGCGCCGCCATATACGTTGACCCGCTCGGGATCGACGCCCAGTTCCTTCTGCCAGGCCAGTACCACGGAGGCGAAGGCCTCGTTGACCTCGAACGCATCGACCGAGTCCGGTGCCAGTCCGGCCCTGGCCAGTAGCTTGCGGGTGGCCGGAATCGGACCGGTCAGCATCATCAGCGGGTCGTCGCCGACCACCGCGAAATGGGTCACCGCCGCACGCGGGGTCAGGCCCAGCCGCAACGCCGTGCTCTCCTCGGCAATCAGCACCGCGCCGGCCCCGTCGGTCACCTGGCTGCTGTTGCCGGCGGTCACCGACCAGTTGATGCCGGGAAAGCGGGCCTGCATGCGTTCGGACTCGAACGCCGGCGGCAGACCGCCGAGCTTTTCCAATGTGCTGTTGCGGCGCAGCCCCTCGTCCCGGTCAACCGTGTTGCCGGCCACATCGACCGGTGCGATATCGCGCGCCGTCGAGTTATTGTCTTCAGCGGCCGCCGCCCGCTGGTGCGAACGCAGGGCGTACGCATCCATGTCGTCGCGCGACAGGTTCCAGTGTGCCGCGATCAGCTCGGCGGAGATGCCCTGGCCGACCAGGCCGTCGGGATAGCGTGCCGTGAAACGCGGGCCCAGATTGTCCCGGTCCAGACGATTGGCCTTCATCGGCACCCGGCTCATCATCTCCACACCGCCGGCGATCACCAGATCATGCGCCCCGGCGATCACCCCCTGGGCGGCGAAATCCACCGCCTGCTGGGCCGAGCCGCACTTGCGGTCCAGCGACACCGCCGGCACCGATTCCGGCAAGCCGGCGGCGAGAACCGCCTGACGCCCGATGTTGGCCGCCTGTTCGCCCACTTGCAGCACGCAGCCGGTGATCACGTCCTCGATCAGCGCCGGGTCGAAGTCGTTGCGTTGAACCAGCGCCTCCAGCACATGGGCGTACAGGTCCACCGGGTGCATCGGCGCCAGCGCACCGTCCGGGCGAGCTCGACCGAAGGGGGTGCGGACGAGGTCGATGATAACGGCGCGGCGGGTCATGGGTTTGAACCTTGGCTTGCACGTTCCTCTCTCCTGCTTTCGGGAGAGAGGTCAGGGGAGAGGGCGCCGGTCGCGTCCGCGATCCGCGCCAGTACCGCTTCTGTTTGTTTCAGCACTTCATCGTTCCAGAACCGAAGCACAGTGAAGCCGCGCTTGGTGAGAAAATCGTCGCGTTTGCCATCGTAAGTCGCATCATCGGCATGTTGGCCGCCATCGACTTCGACGATGACTCCGGCGTGCAAACAGACGAAATCCACGATGTACGGCCCGATGGGGACTTGCCGCTTGAATTTCAGCCCCTGCAGTCGATGGGCGCGCAGGTGGTACCAGAGGTGCTGTTCAGTGTCGGTCTGGTTGCTGCGAAGCTGTCTTGCCTGTTGGCGTTTGGTCATGGGCCCTCTCCCCCGGCCCCTCTCCCGCAAGCGGGAGAGGGGAGTGACAATGCCGATTCCTCGTTCCCCTCTCCCGCTTGCGGGAGAGGGGTCAGGGGAGAGGGTTGCAGGTTGGGCACCATGCGCGTCGACACCGGATTCAGCGCCGCAACGTCAAGTCCATGGCCGCAGACTGGATCTGCACCAGCGGCGAGCGGGCCGTCTTCATCAGGTGTTGTGCCTGGGCCAGTTCCGGCGACGACAGCAGCGGAAAGTCGCGCCTGACCGGGCCGGCGGCCCACATGCGTTCGAGGTCCGCCTCGGGCACGAGGGCGCGCAGAATCAGTTCGTCGTCGTTGCTGGTGCCATAGCGCTGACGCAGTTCCTCGATGGAGGGTTGTTCGGGCGGATTGGCCAGCACCGCCCGCGCTCGTGGCGCGTTCAGAATGCGGTCCTTTATGTCTGCGTCGATCGGCGCGACGGGGTCGCCGTAGAAACCGGCGGCGTACTGGATCACCTCGTCGGGCACGGTGCTATAGCGCTTGCCGGTAACCAGGTTGAGCACTGCCTGAGTGCCCACGAGCTGGGAGAACGGCGTGGCCATGCCCGGATAGCCCAGCTCCCGGCGCACGATCGCGGTTTCCTCCAGCACATCCTCGAAGCGGTCGGACAGGCCATGCTGCACCAGCTGCGCCTTGAGCGTGCCGAGCATGCCGCCGGGAATCTGATGCTGGGCGGCCAGCAGATCGTACTCGTAGTACTGGTTCACCGGAAAACCGGCCGCCCTGCCCACCGCTTCCATGTGCTCGGCCACCGGGGCCAGTTTCGACTTGTCGATGTTGTGGGTATGCCCCAGCTGTTCAACGTTCTTGACCATGATCTCGGTGGAGGGCACCGAGGCGCCATTGGCCAGCGGCTTGGAGGCGGTGTGGATGATGTCCACACCCAGATCGATGGCATCGATATACGCCCGCGCCGACATGCCCAGGATATTGTTGGAGTGGAACTCGATGGGCTTGCCGCGGGCGTTGGCCTTGATTGCCGGGATCAGCGTTTCCATCCGGCTGCGTTCGAGCACGCCGGCGGTGTCGTAGAGCAGGATGGTGTCGATGTCGTCGCAGGCCGAGAGCTTGTCGGCCTTGTCGGCGTAGTACTTGTCGGTGTGCACCGGGCTCATGGTGAACATGATCGAGCCGGCGACCTCGGAGCCGAACTCCTTGGCCACACCCGCCAGCCGGTGCATCTTGTCGATGTTGAACAGCACGTCGTAGATCCAGAACGAGCGGCAGCCGTGCACGTTGAGCTGGCGCATCCAGGCGTCCATCAGCGCGTCCGGCGTGACCCCGAAGGTCACCGAGGCGTTGGCACGCATGCCACCGCGGATGGGCGTGTTCGGCATGGACTCGACCAGCAGGTCCAACCCCTCCCAGGGATTTTCCCGGCAATACTTGATCAGCACCTCGAACATCGACGAGCCGGTCAGGTCGATCACGCGGAAGCCGGCCTGGTCCTGGATGGGGCTGATCGGCAGCGCCATGCCGGCCTGCATGCGCATGCCCCACAGGCTCTGCTGGCCGTCGCGGAAGGTGCAGTCGAGAAAGTCGATATGGGCCATGGCTTTCAGGAGTCCTTGTCTTGGGCGAACGCCGGCAGGCCGGTCTGTTCCAGCCAGCGGGTGTCGATGCGGTTGGCCGCGAAATCCGGATGGGCGGCGATGAAGCGCTGCAGCGGCAGATTGGTGGCGATGCCTTCGATCTCGAAGGCCGCCAGTGCCTGCTGCAGGCGCTCGACCGCCTGGCTTCGGTCGGCGCCGTGCACGATCAGCTTGCCGATCATGCTGTCGTAGAATGGCGGGATCAGGCTCTCCGCGGTGCAGTGGGAGTCCAGGCGGACATGCTCGCCGCTTGGCGGCCGCCAGGCGGTGATCCGGCCGGGTGAGGGCCGGAAATCGTGGCTCGGGTCCTCGGCATTGATGCGGACCTCGATGGCGTGGCCGTCGATGCGGATATCATCCTGCGACAAGCCGAGATCCTCCCCACCGGCCAGCCGTAGCTGGCAGGCCACCAGGTCGCGGCCGGTGGCCATCTCGGTGACCGGGTGTTCGACCTGGATGCGGGCGTTGACCTCGATGAAGTGGAAATCCTGGCGGTCGACGTCGTACAGGAACTCCACCGTCCCTGCGTTGCGGTAGTGCACGCCCGCGGCAAGGTCCACCGCGGCGGTGTGCAGCTTCGTGCGTACGTTGTCGGGCATGGCGGCGCAGGGGGCTTCCTCTACCACCTTTTGGTAGCGGCGCTGCACCGAGCAGTCGCGCTCACCGAAGTGCCAGACCCCGCCTTCGCCGTCGCCGAGGATCTGCACCTCCACGTGGCGGGCGGTCTCGATATAGCGTTCCAGGTACAGCGAGCCGTCGCCGAACGCCGCCTGCGCCTCGTTCGACGCGCGCTCGAACGAGGCCGCAATCTCGTTGCGGCTGCGGGCCACGAACATGCCCTTGCCGCCGCCGCCGGCCGAGGCCTTCATGACCACGGGATAGCCTAGCTCGTCGGCGGCATCCGTGGCGTCGTTGGCGTCGGTCAGCAGCGGGCTGCCCGGCACCAGCGGTACGCCGTTGCGCTCGGCCAGTTCGCGGGCGCGGAGCTTATCGCCCACCTGATCGATGGTTTCGGGCCGGGGGCCGACGAAGATCAGCCCCTCATCCTCGCACAGCTTCGCGAACTCGGCGCGTTCCGACAGAAAGCCATAGCCGGGGTGCACGGCGTCGCAACCGGTGGCCAGCGCGGCGTGCACCACCAGCCTGGTATCAAGATAGGACTTTCCCGCCGGTGCCGGGCCGAGTACCACGACGCGGTCGGCGGCGTCGGCGCCCACGCCCTCGCGGTCGGCGGCGGACACGCCCAGCACGGTTTCGATGTTCAGGCTCTGCGCGGCATGTATCACGCGCAGGGCGATCTCTCCACGGTTGGCAACGAACAGGCGACGAACGGGCATGACTCGTACTCGGTCCGCCTACGCGGGCTCGATGTAGAGCAGTGGCTGGTCGTGCTCGACCATCTCCCCGTCGCTCACGCAGATGCGGCGTACGGTACCGGCCACACCGCCGGTTACCGGGGTGAACAGTTTCATCACCTCGATCAGGCAGACCTCGGTATCCGCCTCCACGGCCTGACCTTCTTCCACATAGGGCGGCGCGCCGGGTTTCGGCGACCGGTAGAAGGTACCCAGATTCGGCGCCCTGACGGCGACCCAGTGATCGGGCACGCCGGCGGCAGTCTGTGGCGCCGGCGCGGATGGCGCGGCAGTCGCCGGGTCGGGCGCGGACGCGGCGGCAGCGGATGGCGGGGCCGGCGTTGCGGACGGTCCCCGGTCGATGCCGCGGGCCTGGCCGTCCTTGCTGACGAACAGGTGGGTATCGCCCACCCGCAGGTCCAGCTCGCGCCAGTCTGAGGCCTCGAACTGTTCCAGCAGATGGTTGATGTCGTCGGCGGTCAGGCCCGCCGGTTTGTCTTGCTCGGTCATTGGATGGCGCTCATGTGCTGTCTTGCGGACGGCCGGTTGAAGACGGCCCTAGGTCTTTTGTTCCGATGCCGGGCGAGTGTCGGTACGCCCGTCTTGCTCGGCGGCAATGGCCGCCAGAAGTGGCGGCAGGGTGGGGTCGGCGACGATGAATGTCAGGCCGGCGGTCAGTGCCGCGGCCACGCCCTCGTCGCTGGCAATGGCGCCGCCGCGTGCCGCGGCATGGCCGGCCAGCAGCTCGGCCAGGCGTTCGGGATCCTCGCCGCCCTCGATCCGGTCAAGGTCCAGGATGTCGGTGTCCGCCGGCGCATCCTCGGGCCGGTAGACGGCCAGCGGGCTGGCCTCGGCCGCCCAGGTCAGCAACTGGGCCAGGCGCTTGTCGGCCCGTTCGTCGGGGACCACTACATCCAGCGCGCCGGCGTAGATTGCCCCCGCCGCTCCGTCCACGGTAACCGTTCGGCCGGCCAGGGCGGTGACGGCGTCGCCGCAGCCGACGACGCAGGGCAGGCCCAGTGAGCGCCCGACCACTGCCGCGTGCGAGGTGGAACCGCCCTGTTCCGTGACAACCGCGGTGGCCGAGAGCATGCCGTGAACATCGTCGGGACTGGTGGTGGCGCGGGCCAGTACCACCGCCTCGCCGGCTGCATGTCGCCGTTCGGCCTCGTCGGAATCGGTCACCACGATGCCCACGCCAACACCGGGCGAGGCGCCCTGGCCGACGGCAAGCGTTTCTGCGCGATCGGCCACGCCCTCGGCCAGATGCGGTTTGAGCAGACTGCGGGCCTGGGAAGCCGTGACGCGCTCGAGGACCTGCCGACGGTTGATGCGACCCTCGACTGCCATTTCCACCGCGGCACGCACGGCCGCGGCCGGTGCCCGCTTGGCGGTCCGCGATTGCAATAAATAGAGCGTGCCGTGCTGCACCGTGAATTCGATGTCCTGGATGTCCCCGTTCTCGGCCTCCAGCGTGTCGCCGGCCTGCATCAGCTGGTCATGGATCGCGGGCAACGCCGTCGCCAGTTCCTCGATGCGCTGCGGGGTGAATCGTCCGGAAACCACATCCTCGCCCTGGGCCCGGGCGAGATACTCGCCGTAGGGCTTGCGCTCCCCGGTTAGCGGGTCGCGGGTGAACAGCACACCGGTGCCGCTGGTGTCGTCGAGATTGCCGAACACCATGGCCTGAACCGTGACCGCCGTTCCCAGATCATCCGGAATGCCGTGGTGCTTGCGATAGCGTTTGGCTCGGCGAGATTGCCAGGAATCGAACACCGCGCGCACGGCCGCGGCTAGCTGCTCGTGCACGTCCTGCGGCACGCCCTGCGGCGCGGATTGCTCGATCGAGGCGCGCCACTCAGCCGGTTCGCTGTCGGGGTCGAGATCCGGATCGGGCAGCTTGAGCACGATGCCCGCGTAGAGTTCGTGAAACCGCCGGTAGGTGTCGCGGGCGAAACGCTCGTCGCCGGCTTCGGCGGCCAGCGCGGCCATGGTGGTTTCGTTGATGCCGAGGTTGAGGATGGTGTCCATCATCCCGGGCATGGAAATCGCCGCGCCGGAACGTACCGAGATCAGCAGCGGCGAGGGTCCGGACCCGAACGTCCGACCCGTGCGTTCCTCCAGCCAGGCCATGCCCGCGGCCAGCTCGTCCGTCAGGCCCGATGGCAGGTCGCCTTCGGCCTGGTAGGCGGCGCAGGCCTCGGTGGTCACCACAAACGCCGGCGGCACCGGGAGATCGAGCGAACGCATGCGCGCGATGGACCAGGCCTTGCCACCGATGCGTTCGCGCGGCGGCGGAGCGCTGCCGTCGAGGATGACTGTCCAGCGGGGCTCGCTCATTCCGAACGCTTGTTGCCGGTGATGCGCAGGAGATCCTCGTGCAGTTCGAACCACACGGTGTGGTAGCTCTCGGTGCGCGCGTCGCTGACCCAGGCGGTGTCGCCGTCCTCGGCCTTCTCGAGCGCGGCCAGCAGCTTGTCCTTGTAGAGGGACAGGCGCGGGAGCTTGGCTGCCAGCCGATCGAGTACGCCTTCCACCCGCTCGTGCACGTCTCCGAGCCTGTCGATGACCGCGTCGTCATACGCGGAATCGGAATGATCATTGGGGACCTGCTCGCCGCCCACTGTCATGGTCTGCCACTCGGTGATGACCTGCTTGAGATCGACATTGATCTTCTCGAAGTCCTGATAGGCGGCCAGGAACGCGTCGTCTTCACGCAGATCGCCGAAGGCCTTCCGGTATTCGCCATTCAGCGCCATCTGGGCGGCCGGCGCCAGCATCACCTTGTCGCCGGCCCGCTGGACCCGGCCGGCGGCAACGGCGTCGTCGACAATCTGCTGCACGACGTCCCGGTCCAGGCCGGTGATGCCGGCCACCTCGTCCACGGTGGCGTGCTTCTTGATGGCGATGCCGTGCAGTACCAGATGCTTGGCTTGCATGGGGTTTTATTCCTCTCGTTCGGCGATCAGGCGTTCGCGGACTTCGCGGCGCAGGATCTTGTTGGCGCCGCTCTTGGGCAGCTCCGGCCAGACGTCGATGCCCCGGGGTCGCTTGAAGTTGGCCAGATGTTCCTTCGCGTGGGCGAGCAGGGCGTCGATGTCCAGATCGGGCCGGCCGGCGACCACGGCGTGTACCCGGTCGCCCCATTTCTCGTCCGGCATCCCCACGACCGCGGCCTCCACTACGCCCTCGAAGGCCAGCAGTACATCCTCCACCTCGCGGGGATAGATGTTGAAGCCACCGGAAATGAGCATGTCGTTCTTGCGGTCGAGGATGTAGAAGAAGCCGTCCTCGTCCATGGAACCGACGTCGCCGGTGTGCAGCCACCCATTTCTGAACGCCTTTTCGGTGGCTTCGGGGCGGTTCCAGTAATAGGCCATGGTCTGTGGCCCGCGGGTGACGATTTCACCGACCTCGCCGGGGAGCAGGGCATTGTCGTCGTCGTCGAACACCGCCACGTCGGCGCAGGGGAACGGCCGCCCGCAGGAGCCGATGCGGTCGTGATCCTCCGGCTTCAGGCAACTGATGACCATCGGCGATTCGGCCTGCCCGTAGACCTGGGCGAATATTCGGCCGAAGCGAGTCTCGCCGCGCTCCAGCAGCCGGGGGGCGATTGGCGAGGCACCGTAGGCGATGCGGCGAAATCGGAGATCCGCGCCGTCGACCCCGGGGGCTTCCAGAATCATCGCCAGCATGGTCGGTACCAGGAAGGTCAGCGTGGCGCCGCTGGCGTGCCCGAGTTCGACGAATTCCTGGGCATCGAACTTCGGCATGATCAGCGAGTGCACCCCGCGCACGATGGCCGGCAGGAAGAACGCCCCCGAGGCGTGGGCAATGGGCGCGGCGTGCAGGAAGGTGTCACCTTCGCGCATGTCCGGCATCAGGTCGGATAGAAACGACGATATCTCCCACAGCTCGCCACCCGTGGTCAGCGTCACGCCCTTGGGCTTGCCGGTGGTGCCGCCGGTAAAGCCCAGGCGGTAGGGTGCGTCGAGGGGGCGGTCGACCGCGCAGGGCGTCGCGTCGCCCTCGGCAATCAGCCGGGTCAGCCGGTCCGGGCCGATATCGATTTCAATGCCCAGCCCGTCGATGCCGGCATGGATGACACCCCTGCTTCCGCTTTCGCCGAGCTTGTAACGGTGATCGTCGAGCGTCTCCCGCGTGTTCAGGCCCACGCGGACCAGTCCGCATTTGGCCAGTGCGTAATAGGCGATCAGGCAGTCGATGCTGTTGGGCATCAGCACGCCGACGCGTTCGCCCGGCGTCAGTCCGAGCGCCAGCAGCGCGTTGCCCAGGCGGTCGGTGGCGGCGTCGAACTCGGCGAAGCTGATTCGGCGTTCGCCCTCGGTCAGACAGGTCGCATCCCCGAACTGCTGTGCGGCACGGCGGATCAGGCTGCCAATCTGCATGGCGTTGGCGGTTGGTGTCATTTCAGGATGCACTCAAGGGAAAGTAATTCGCTAAAAAGAAGAAGGAACCGCAGATTTCGCAGATTGCGCAGATTTACGACTAGAAAGAATGGAAAATCGTCCGCGGCCAGAACCGGAACAACGAAGATGATCCGAAGAGGGTTTTCTTAATAAATCTGCCTTTATCGGGTTGCATCTGTGGATATACCCTTCTTGAGAGAATCTGTGAAAATCTGCGTAATCTGCGGTTACTGCCTTTCTTAAGGCTTGCGCAGTTTCTCGACATCATCCCGCTTGAGTCCGGCGCCCTTGTCCTGGAGGTTGCGCGAGCCTTTCTGTTGCAGCTTGTAGAGGCGCTCCACCGCTTCCGAGTCGTGGTTGTACTTGACCCAGGTCTCGTCCATGAAGCGGAACTCGTCGGTGCAGGTCGGCGGCGTGTTCTCGCGGGCGCGGCGGTTGTATTCCTCGTAGCCGATGACCCCGGCGCTGGTTTGATAGCGGTCCTGCTTCGGGTCCAGATAGGTCACGCCGGCCGATATGTCGCCGACGCTGGGTACGTAATCCCCGTCGCGCAGGATCTGCTGGCAGGAGATCGGTGAATAGATTTTCTGCGGCAGATCCGAGTGCTGCATCATCGTGTACTCGCTGAACTGATGGCTCGGTCCGGCGCCCACGCAGATGGTGCCGAGCATGTCCCGGCTGTATTCGTCGTTGAGCAGCGGCCGGAAACGCTCGGCACGCTCGTCCACCTTCATCCAGTCATCCGGGTCGTAGCAGCCTGCAACGTGGGCAAGATCCTTGATGATGCCGTAGTAGGTCATCGCCCCGGCATCCAGCATCTGGTCGCGGGAATAGCCGGCAAAGCGCTTCCAGAGATTGGCGGTGGCTTCCTTCACCCGGTCATTGAGCTCACGGAAGGTGGCGGTGAGTTCCTCGGCGCTGCCCATGCCCACCGGCACGTAGCCGTCGGTGAGCGAATCGGAGGTGTACAGACCGACGCCGCACAGGTGGTGCGACCGGAACTCCGGCTCCGACTCGAAGCTGCCCCAGTCGTCCAGAATATTGAAGTGGCAATCCTGCACCGCCATGGTCACGGTCAGATTGTTGTAGGGCACGTCGGCGGCCACGCCGTCCAGCCAGGGCAGGTCGCATTCGGCCAGGTCCATGAAATCGCGCACCAGGAGTTCGCGTTTCTTGCCATCCTTCTCGCCCAGGTTGTAGGGCCCGTGGTTGTGCAGGCTGATGCGCGACTCGCAGGCGATCAGGAATGCGTACTGGGAGGCCGAGGCCACGAAGGTGTGGGCGGCTTCGTGTAGCTCGTCGCCCTCGGCGCAGTCGTAGAGGTCGGCATGGAAGACCTGGAGCTGGCGCTCGGGCAGGATCTGCGCCCGGTGACCGGCCTGGGCGGCGGTCAGGTGGCCGTGGTTGCGTCGCCAGGACAGCTGGAACCGCTTCCAGAAATCCAGCACATAGGCCACGTCCTCGGCGGCATCCTGGGGCCGGATCACGCCCATGTTGATCATCCACTCCCGGCCCAGCAGGTAGAAGCAGGGCAGGCCCCACATGGCGACTGCCTGGCAGCGAATGCCCATGTTGCGCATGCGGTCGCCGATTTCTTCCGCCTTCATGTGACGTTCGATCTTGGCCAGCAGCGAGGGGTACCGGTAGAAGGCCATGGCGTACGACAGCAGCATGTAGGCCGGCACCGGGAACAGCTTGGATTCCTGCACCGTGCGGGTCACGCACAGCCAGTAGGTTTCGTCGCCGTTGATCTGCAGAAGATTGTTGGTCTCCAGCAACTGCGGGTAGTCGAGCTCGATTCGGGACATCGCGCGTGCTCCTTACTGGTTCAGCCGCCAGACGCGGGCAGTCACTTCCCGCCCGCTCTGGTAATCGTCGGCGGTCTTGGCCTTGGCCGAGACCTCGATCTCCACCATGTCGCCTTCCATGATGCCGTCGACCCTGGCATTCATCAGGCAGGGAATCCCGTATTCGCGGGTGAGAATGCCCAGATGGGAGCGGACCGTGCCGCCGGCGCAGATCACCCCGGCGAACTGTTCCAGGATGGGGGCAGTGAGCGTGCCGCCGGAATCGTCGATGACGGCAACGGTATTGTCCGGCACGCCTTCGGTCAGCCACTGCAGGACCCGGGCGCTCGAGCGAACGTAACGGGCCGTGCCGGTGAGGTTGTCGCCGTACTTGACCACGTTGTCACCGCAACCGCGCTGTTCGCGGCCGTCGGCGTCGGGTTTACCGGTGGGCGCGTCAGGATGCTGGAAGCAGAAGGTCTTGAGATCGTCGTCGGTCACACCGGCGGCCGGCTGGTAGGCATCCGGGCGTTCCTGGGGCGAGATCGCCGCCGACCAGTCGAAGCGGTGGCCGGTGTCCAGCAGTTGCTGTTCCACCGCGTGGAAATCCTCGGCGCTGTACGTCGAAGCCGCATCGCCCGTCACCAGGGCCGACCAGTCGCCGCCATTGGCATCAAGCCGTTCGCGGATCAGATCGTGAATCGCGCCATGAAACGCGTCAGCCACGGCCGAGGGTGTCTGGTCGCCGAACTTGTCGGCGTCTAGGGGTAAACGTGCCATGGTCTCCTCCATCTGGCCGGTTGCCCGATTATCGTAATGGCTGTCGGCGGTCTCGTCCGGGCACCTTGCCGCGGCGCCGGCCGCCGATCGGTTCTTATATCGATTGTAGTACAATATTGTGTAACCCTACGCAACCCGATCAACGTTCGGCACTGCCACTGGGATGTGGTTGAGCGCCGACCCGGCATGAGGAAACGCCGTGTCCCGACTTGCCCAGGAACGGGTGCTGCTGGTCAATGATGACGGCATCAACGCGCCCGGTATGCAGCTGCTGACCCGACTGCTCGAACCTCTGTGCGGCGAACTATGGGTGATCGCGCCGGACAGCGAACGCTCCGGTTCGGCGCACGCCATCTCGGTGACGGTGCCGATCCGCGCCAGCGAAGTGGCGCCCCGGCGCATTGCCATCCAGGGCACGCCGACGGACTGCGTGATTCTGGCGCGACGGCACTTCATGAAGGATGATCCGCCCACCCTGGTGGTATCGGGCATCAATCGCGGCGCCAATCTGGGCGATGACGTGACTTATTCCGGCACGACGTCCGCGGCCCTGGAAGCCACCCTGTGCGGCATTCCGGCGGTGGCCCTGAGCCAGATATTCACCTTCGGCCAGGACGTGCCCTGGGCCACCGCGGAACGCTTCACGGTGCCCATGCTGGAAACCCTACTGGCCCGGGCCTGGCCGGCGGGGGTTTACTACAACGTCAACTTCCCCGATTGTGCCCCGGATTCGGTCACGGGTCTGCGTGCGGCACGGCAGGGTCAGCGGGCCGCGGCCTCGTTCGTGCCGGAGCGCCGCATCGATGGCCGTGACGTGCCCTACTGGTGGATCTGTCTGGATTACGGCCCGGCGCCGGATCAGCCCGGCACTGACCTGGCCGTGGTCGCCGAGAACGCCATTTCGGTCACCCCGCTGCAAACCGACATGACCTGCGGTTCAACTATGACTAGGCTGGCGGATGGCCTGCCTGACATGTTCGCACCGGGCTGACGCAGGCCTGAGGTGATGAAACCATCTGGCGCCAGGCTTTGAGATCGGAATGCGGTGCGGCTGCTGCTAGGATATTCCCCTGTTGCCGGGGCTATAGCTCAGCCGGATAGAGCGACGGCCTCCTAAGCCGTAGGTCGCAGGTTCGAATCCTGCTAGCCCCACCAACATCTCACTGGCTCTAGTGGTAGATCGGCTTGGTCGTCGCAGGTTGCCAAGCCCGTCCATGGGCTTGGCCCTTCGGGCCGGCCTGCGGCCGTCCGAATTCGTTCCGGACGAATCCGTCGAATCCTGCTAGCCCCACCAACATCTCACTGGCTCTAGTGGTAGATCGGCTTGGTCGTCGCAGGTTGCCAAGCCCGTCCATGGGCTTGGCCCTTCGGGCCGGCCTGCGGCCGTCCGAATTCGTTCCGGACGAATCCGTCGAATCCTGCTAGCCCCACCAATACCTCACTGGCTCGGGTGGTTGTTTGGCCTGCTCGTCGCAGGTTGCCAAGCCCGTCCTGGAGTTCCCAGGATTTAGTGGACGCTTGGATTCGGCTGGTTCGCAGCCGTCTCAAAATCGTTTGGACTGACCTCGGCGATATGCGGATGCCGCCGCGTTCGATTGTAGAACGACTCAATATATCAGAGATATCCTCAGCCGCTAGCTGACGCGTTTTGTAGATTCGCTTCTTGGTGCGCTCCTTCTACAGGCTGCCGAAGAAGGACTCCGCAACCGCATTGTCCCAGCAGTTGCCGCGACGGCTCATGCTCGGTTCAAGCTTGTTCGTTCGGTAGAATCGCCGCCAGTCGTTGCCGCCGTACTGCGACCCTTGATCGGAGTGCACGATCATCTTATCAGGGTGACGCTGACGCACCGCCATCAGCACGGCATCCAGCACGAGTTCACGACGAATGGCTTGCTGCGTCGCCCATCCGATGACCTTTCTGGAATATAAATCCAGGACGACGGCCAGGTAGAGCTAGCCTTCCCACGTACGGATATAGGTGATGTCGGTCACCCAGACGCGATCAGGCTGCGACACCTGGAAGTTTCGCTTGACCGAATTCGGAATCAGCTCGAATGGCTTGCCAGCGACGTATCGCCCCATGCGATAGCCGGCCAGTGCTCGCATATTGTTTTCCCGCATGAGCCTTGCGACGCGATGTTTGCTACAAGTCTCCCCTGCCTCTCGGAGGTCGAGAAAGACGCGAGGTGCGCCATACACGCCCTGGCTCTCCTTGAACGACGCTCGAATCAAACGCAGCAGCCGGGCGTCTTCCCGGTCACGGGTTGAGATCGGGGTATTCAGCCATGCGTAGTACCCGCTTGGTGCCACGTCCAGCAACCGGCACATCATGCGAATCTTGTACTTGCCATGGTTGGCCTTGATGAATTCGTACTTGCGACGAACGTCACCGGATCCGTTCTTCCTGGGTACATCCCACCTCGGGCTTTATGGCGTTAAGCGTTACCGTGTCCAAGAAACCTTGGGAACTCCAGAGGCCCCTCTGATCCCTGTCGGGTGTCCGTCGAGCGAGTGCGGACAATGCGATTCGGATGACCCGTTGCTTCACCGGAGGAATATCTGCGGCAGGTGCCGACTCAGCAGCACAACGAACCCTACATCGGTCGTGATCCTGTCGCAGCCCTACCACGAGGCGATAATCGACAGTTCGGCGCTGCAGTAGCGGTAATTGTCGGCGGGTGCGCCGGTGTTAGGGCCGCCCGTGTTGCTGCAAATGGCCCGACTCTCGAGGCCAAAATGATCGGTGAACCACCCCTCGAGTTCGAGTTCGATATACAACAGGTCGTTGCGGACGACATCCCCGAACCCGTTCTCCAGGCGCTGCCTGCCCGGCCCCGCCAGCGCGCGAACGACGAAGCGCTTGCCGAATATCGGTCGCGCGTAGCCCGCAAGCAGCAGGTGCTCCTCGCGCTTTTCGGGACTGAAATAGCCCACCCCGTCGAAATCGCTATCCAGGCGCAGCGACTTGGTCTGCAATGTCAGGCCGGACACGCCCGGCACATCGTAGACCACGCGGAACACGCCGCCCTCGCGATTGTTGCCGTCGCTGATGCCTTGCAGCAGAACTGCGCCCACCAGGGTCAGTGACCGCAGAATCCGATAGTCTAAGGAAAAGCCACCGCTCTCCAGAATCAACTCGTTCGCGATCGCCGGCACCGAGTCGACCAGGACGCGCTCGGCGAACAGCTCGCCGTACCAGCGTTCGTTGAAGCGATGCGTCAGCAGGGCGCTGCCGAGGGTAGGGTCCCAGCCGTTGCCGTCGAGCTGGCGCAGCCGGAACTGGGCGCTGGTGTCCGCGCGCCCGACCTCGTAGCCCAGGTCCAGAACGGAAAAATCGGTCTCGCCGGTAGGGTCATCGAACCACCAGCCTCCGAGTCCGAGGCTGAGACGATGCATCAGACCATCCTGCTCGCCAGAGTGCCGGAAGCTCACGATCTGGCGAAACTGACTGGCATCGTCGCTGTCGTCGGTCGCGTAGCTCTCCAGCGTGACCCGGCCGACCTCAGCATTCACCTGCAAAGCGATGAAGGCCACCAGCAATGCGCCGGAGAGGCATATTCTATTGATCACCATTTCTTTTTCGCCCCCAGAACCTCTGTGAAATAGCCCGCGAGACTCGCCGGCGACAAGAGGAGCTGGTAGGCAATCGCGTACAGGAACCAGCCGAGATAATTGCGACGTACCTTGAGCCCGTTCTCCTCGAATATGTGCCGCTGCTTGACGTACATCACCACATTGCTGACGAATGCCAGCGGCAGCAGAACCAGAGTCATGGGCCCGGCGATGGCGTGGAAGCCGAAGAACGCCGCCAGAATGACGCCCGGCAGAAAGAAGCATAGGTAGGCGAAATCGATAAAGGGGAACATCAGGTTCATGTAAATGAACGGGGTGTTCAGGCGTGGCCGCGTGAGGATGCGTGGATGGGCCTTGATCGCTTCGATCAGGCCCCGGGCCCATCGCTTGCGCTGCCGGTAGTACGCGCCCAGGGTCTCCGGGACGTTGGTGAAGACAAAGGCATTCTCGGCGTAGCCGATACGCTGTCCCTGCTCCAGCAGCCCCCACGTGAGAACGATATCCTCACCGACCGTTTCCGGCCAGCCGCCGACCTCAACCAGGGCTTCTCGGCGATAGATCGAGAATGCGCCCTGCGCCACCAGCGTGCCCTGGAACAGCGACTGAGTGCGCTTCACGATGGCTATGCCGTGGAAATAGTCCCACTCCTGAAGGCGGGCGATCAGGTTGTGGCGCGAATTGCGGACCAGCACCGTTCCCGCTACGGCCGCAGTGCGGGGCGGTCCGTAGATCAGATTGGCGGCCAGGTTCTGCAAGGCGTGCTGATAGAGATAACTATCCCCGTCAACGGTGACGATCAGCTCGTGACTGACCTGAGCCAGCCCCAGATTCAGGGCCCGCGCCTTGCCGCCGTTGCGTTCAACCTGCAGCAACCGAATACTGAATCTGGCCGGATCGTAGTGGCCGCGGGCCTGGAAGTTGCGCACCCGGTCCGCGGTCGTATCGGTTGAACCGTCGTCAATCACCAGGATCTCGATATCGGCCGGGTACGCCTGCAGGGTCAGTGAGGAGAGGGTTTCGTCGATACTGCGGGCTTCGTTATAAGCGGCGACCAGAATCGATAGACGCGGCAGCTGATGGAGTTGCGTGACCTCCAGGTAGTATGGACGGGCATCCAGAAGCAGGCCGGCGAGCACGAAGGCGCTGGCCAATCCGGGCAGCAGGGCGATGCCGCCGACGATCAGCCAGGCCCAGAAAGGCGTAAGCAGTTCCGCCAGGTCCGTGATCCAGGGCAGCGCCAACCACGCGCTGAATCCGCACCATCCGAACGCGCCGACAAGCGCCAGCACCAGCTTGTATTTCACCGGCACATAGAAGGGCCTGGTCCGCACATGCGGAGCTGGCAAGTGCTGTTGGGTCACCTTCTGGGCCCTCGCGACGCGACGCTACGCGCCGACATGTGGGCAAATACTAGGCAATACGATCGCAATTTTCGCTTGTCTGGCTTAATGAAAGGTTATCGAGCGCTGGGGTACATACGGGGTGGCAGATCTTCGGGGTCGCAAGCGCGACCGGCTTTGGCTGGACCTAATGGCTGGCGGAGGCTGAAAGGGTTTCAGCGCTGATATCGGCAGCCAGTCTCCCCTCCCGTAGGGCGATTCGGGATAATCTGAATCGAATTGGATTGGTAGGCTGGCTTAGGTGGCCGCCGCCACTGCATCAACTCAGGGGCAGCAGGTGTCGGATAAATGTTTCACCTAGCTCATGCTCAATCAACCGGCCAGCGCCGGATCGGTCCAGACCGGCGTGACCGTGGCGGGCAGGGGCAGCGGCCGGCCCAGGCGCAGCCAGCGCTGATCTGGGCTGTGGAAGTCGGAGCCCACCGAGCCGAGCAGCCCCCGGTCAGCCGCCGCCTCGGCCATTCGGGCAATGCCGTTGGGGGAGCTGTTGCCGCAGACCACTTCCATCGCCCGGCCGCCGGCACTCTGGAACGCGTCGAGCATGCGTCGTAGCCAGGCGCCGGTCATGTCGTAGGCCAGGGGATGGGCCAGAACCGCCACGCCATCCGCCGCATGGATGTTGGCGACGGTCGCTTCGAGTTCCGCCCAGGTCACGCCGACGTGGACCGGCTTGCCGGGCTTGAGAAACCGCTTGAAGCACTGCTTGACGGTGCGGCAGCGCCCGTCCTCGATCAGTAGCCGTGCCACATGAGCCCGCGTGATCTGGCCGCCGGCCGCCAGCACTTCGATCCGTTCCCGCGCGTGCGCCACGCCGATTCGTTCGAGGCGTTCCAGCATGGCGTCTGTCCGGGCGGCTCGCCGTTGCTGCAGATCCGCAAGCAGTTCCCGCATGCCGGGATGCGAGGTGTCGAAGCCGAGCCCGACAACATGCAGCGTACGCTTTTCCCAGGTGACGGAAATCTCGACGCCGGGTACCAACTGCATGTCCAGCTCGGTGGCGGTGGCGTTCGCCTCGCCCAGACCGGCAACGGTGTCGTGATCTGTCAGCGCCAGGGTACGGACCCCGCCGGCATGCGCAGCCCGTACCAGCGCCGCCGGCGTCAGTGTGCCGTCGGAGGCGGTTGAATGGGTATGCAGGTCGACCCTGGCCGGGTCGCGGTCATCAGTCATGCACATCGATTGCGGTCCCGTCTGGGCGAATCCGGTTGAAGGCAGGACCCCAGCGCCCCGTGCCCTGAAGCCGGACCCCGTGATCGCGTGCAGGGTTCCGGCAATCAGTGCGCAGCGGATCCGGCGGTATCGGTAGGTACAGACTAACGCATCGGCCAGCGACCGCCCGGCTGATAGACTCGAGCGGTTACCCGCCGGACCTGCGATGGATCAGAAACTGCTCGAAGCCCTGGACGACGGCGCGGTGCTGGTGACCGGCAACCGGCGCTTGGCCCGGGCGCTGCAGGATGATCACGCCCGCAACCAGCAGTCAGCGGGCCGGGTTGCCTGGGCCACGCCGACCATCCTGCCCTGGAGTGCCTGGCTGATATCGCTGTGGCAGGGCAGCCACGCCGAGCGTTCGCCGCGAACCCTGCTGGACGTCACACAGATGCGCCTGGTCTGGGAACGGGTGATCCGGGAATCCGGCATCGGTGAGGGCCTGCTCGGCATCAGCAGCACGGCGGCCCAGGTGGCGGACGCCTGGCAGCTGGCCCGCGACTGGGAGATCGAGATTCCGGCGCCCGACGAGCCGGTTGGCGAGGATGCGCGGGCCTTCGGCCGCTGGGCGCGTCGCTTCGAACAGCAGTGCGGCCGGCATGGCTGGCTGGACGAGGCGCGGCTGCCGACGGCGCTGGCGGAACGCATCCAGCGCGATCAGCTGATCCTGCCGATCACCGTGATCCTGGCCGGTTTCGACGAACTCACCCCGCAGCAGCAGCGTCTGCTCAACGCCATGACCCGCGCCGGTGTGACCGTCAGCCGGCATGAACCGGCCGGGCGCAACCAGTCCGCCGAGAGGCTGGTGCTTGCCGACGAGGCGGCCGAGCTGGCGCACGCCGCCGCCTGGGCGCGGGACTGTCTGCAGGCGGATCCGGCGGCCCGAGTCGGGGTGGTGGTCGGCGATCTGGCGTCCCAGCGACGCCGGGTGATGCGGGTATTCGCCGATATCCTCCATCCCGGCCGGGTACTGCCGGGCCAGCCGCACCGCGAGCGCGCCTTCAACGTCTCGCTGGGTCCGCCGCTGGCGAGCTATCCGCTGGTACGCGGGGCGTTCAACATCCTGCGGCTGATGGCTGGCGTGATCGACTGCAATGAACTCGGCACGCTGCTGCGTTCGCCCTACCTGGAAGGCGGCCTGGCCGAGGCAGACGCCCGGGCCCGCCTGGATGCGCGCCTGCGCCGGCGCGGGGAACGGGAAATCTGGCTGTCGGACCTGCTGGGCATGGCGCGGGCGCAGACCGACGCCGCCGACCAGGCGGTGGCTCCGCACTTCGTGAGCCTGCTGCAACGGTTGTTCGTGCATCACCGCGAATCGGCAGGACGTCAGCAACCCGGCGCCTGGGCGGCCCGGTTCTCGCAGTGTCTGACCGCCGCCGGCTGGCCGGGGGAACGGCCGCTAACCAGCGAGGAATTCCAGATCACCGAGGCCTGGGGCGGGCTGCTGGACCGCTTCGCGTCGCTGGACCCGGTGGCGGAACCGATGGCGGTCAAACCGGCCCTGGCCCGGCTGCAGAGGATGGCGACGGAGCTGCCGTTCCAGCCGCGCCAGCCGGACCGGCCTATCCAGGTGCTGGGCCCACTGGAAGCCGCCGGTCAGACGTTCGATTATCTCCGGGTCGTGGGGGTCGACGACGAGCGCTGGCCGGCCCCCGCGCGGCCCAATCCCTGGTTGCCGCTGCACCGACAGCGCCAGGCGGACATGCCCCACGCCACCCCGGCGCGGGAACTGGATTATGCCCGCCGGCAACTGGCCCGCCTGCAGGATTCGGCCACGCATCTGGTAGCCAGTCATCCGGCGCGGCGCGAGGATCGCGCCATCGGGCCCAGCCCGCTGATCCGGCACTGGCCCGTTCGTGAATCCCCGGCGCATGACTCGGGTCTGCTGGATTTTCGGGATCTCGTGCATGCCTGCCAGGCGACCGAATCATTCCGCGATGACCGGGTGCCGGGATTTCCGGCCGGACCGGCCGACGGCGGTACCGGGATGCTGGCATCGCAGTCGGCCTGCCCATTCCAGGCGGTGGCGCGCTATCGTCTCGGCGCCCGGGCCCTGGAGGAGCCGCGCACCGGGCCGGACGCCCGCGATCGCGGGCAGCTGGTCCACCAGGCGCTGGAACGGTTATGGCGTCAGCTGGGGGATCAGCGCACGCTGCTGTCGCGCGACAGCGTGGCACTGGAAGGGCTGATCGCCGATGTCGTGGCCGATGCGGTGGAACGGCTGGCCCGGCGCCGGCCGCGCACCTACACCGATCGGCTCAAGGCGGTGGAGGCCGATACCCTGCAGCGTCTGCTGCGAACCTGGCTGGCGCAGGAACAGCAACGGCCGCCGTTCACGGTGGCGGCGCGCGAACAGCCCCGCACCATCGAACTGGCGGGCCTGTCGATCAGCCTGCGGCTGGACCGCGTGGACCGCCTGGCCGATGGCAGCCATCTGGTGATCGATTACAAGACCGGGCGCATCGCCGGCAATGCGTTCCTAGACGGCGATCGTCCGGATCAGCCGCAGCTGCCGGTCTATGCCCTGGTGGCGGATACCCCGGTCACCGGGGTTCTGGTCGCGCGCGTCCGGGCGGACGATCCGGGCTTTTGCGGGATGGTCTGCGGCGATGAAGGGCCGGCGGGAGCCCAGCATCGATCGGCCGAGGACTGGGCGGAGCAGCTCGACGACTGGCAGGTCGTGCTGACCCGCCTGGCCACGGCATTCCGCGAGGGCGACGCGGCGGTGGACCCGAAAAACGGTAGCGCCACCTGCCGCACCTGTGATCTCGCCACGCTTTGCCGAATTCACGAAGCGGGTACAGGGGAAGACGACCCGGAAGCTGCCGAGGCGGGCGCATGACGGCCGATGCCGCGGAACGCGCCCGCGCCATTGATCCGACCCGCAGCCTGATCGTTCAGGCCCCGGCCGGGTCGGGCAAGACGGCGCTGCTGATTCAGCGGTTTCTCGCGCTGCTGACCACGGTCGAGGAGCCCGAGGAGGTGGTGGCGCTGACCTTCACCCGCAAGGCCGCCGGAGAAATGCGCCAGCGCCTGATTGCGGCCATGGAGGCGGCCGACGGTCCGGAACCCGCCGCCGAGCACGATCGCCGGACGCAGGCCCTGGCCCGTGCCGCCGCTCGGCACAGTGATGAACGCGGCTGGGACCTGGCCGCGTATCCCGGGCGGTTGCGGATTCAGACCCTGGACGCCCTGTGCGCGGGCATTACCCGCCAGATGCCGATGTTGTCCGCCTTCGGCGCGCAGCCGGGCATTACCGACGCCCCGACAGAGCTTTATCACGAGGCGGCCCGCCGGTTGCTGGGCGAGCTTGAACGCGGCCACGAATGGCGGCACGCGGTGGCCCGGCTGCTCACCCACCTGGGCAATGACCTTGACCGGGTCGAAGGCCTGCTGGCCGCCATGCTGGGTCGCCGCGATCAGTGGCTGCGGCTGGTGGCCGACGAGACCGACCTGCGCCTGACCCGGCCGCAGCTGGAGGCGGGGCTGCGGCGGCAACTCTGCCTGGGACTCGACCGCGTGGTCGATCGGGTACCCGGCGCCTGCGTGGCCGAACTGGCGACACTGGCCCGCTATGCCGCGACCAACCTGGATGCGGGCGGGCAGGGCGACCATCCGGTGGCGGCCCTGCGCGGCCTGCGTGGATTGCCCGAAGCCGATCCGGAGGGCCTGCTGCTGTGGCAGGGACTGTGCGGTCTGCTGATGACCAGGGATGGCGTCTGGCGAAAACGGGTAGATCGCAACACTGGCTTCGTCGCGCCCAAGGACGCGGCGGACCCGGATCTGGCGAAGGACATGAAGGCCCGGATGACGGCCCTGATCGAGGAACTCGCCGCGGTTCCCGGCCTGGGCGACGCCCTGGCCGCGGTGCCCGCCCTGCCGCCGGCGGGTTACACCGACGCGCAGTGGTCGCTGATCGAGGCATTGCTGACGCTGCTGAAGCTGGCGGCCGGGCATCTGCAGCTGGTATTCGGCGAACGTGGCGAAGTCGATTTCATCGAAATGACCCTGCGCGCCCAGCGGGCGCTGGGCAGCCCCGAGGCGCCTACCGATCTGGCGCTGGCGCTGGATCATCGCATCCGGCACCTGCTGGTGGACGAATTCCAGGACACCTCGCTGACCCAGTTCCGCCTGCTGGAACAGCTGGTCGCCGGGTGGGAGCCCGACGACGGGCGCACCCTGTTCCTGGTGGGCGACCCGATGCAGTCCATCTACCGTTTCCGGCAGGCGGAAGTCGGGTTGTTCCTGCAGGCCGCTGCGCAGGGGCTGGGGGGCGTGTCCCTGGGTTTCTGCCGCCTGACCGCCAATTTCCGGTCGCAGGCGGGGGTGATCGACTGGGTGAATCAAGTATTTCCCGACCTGATGCCGGGCCCGGACGAGGAGAATGCCGCCGCCGGGGCGGTGGCCTATGCCCCGGCCGAGCCGCAGCAGCCGGCGTTGCCGGGCGATGCGGTGCAGCTGCACGTGTTCGATGCGCGGGATCCGGACGCCGAGGCAGCGCGCATGACCGAGATCATCCGCGCCGCCCGGCTGGCGGATTCGGCCTTGCGCATTGCGGTGCTGGTGCGTGGGCGCACGCATGTGGCGCGGCTGATGCCGCGCCTGGCGGCGGCGGGCCTGCGCGCCCAGGCGGTGGAGCTCGATGCGCTGGCCGACCGGCCGGTGGTCCGGGATCTGCAGGCGCTTACGCGGGCGCTGTTGCATCCGGCGGATCGGCTCAGCTGGTTGTCCGTCCTGCGGGCGCCGTGGTGCGGGCTGTCCCTGACCGATCTGCTCACGCTGACGCCGGGCGATGACGACGCCAGCGTGCCCGCCCGTCTGCTGGATGCCGATGCCCGCGCGACCCTGCCGCCGGCCGGCCAAATGCGCGCGGATCGGGTCGCCGCGGTGCTGACCGATGCGCTGGCCGAGCGGGGCCGGCGCGGCCTGCGGCGCTGGGTGGAAGGCACCTGGCTGGCGCTGGGCGGGCCGGCCGCCGCCGCCGATCATGCGGCGCTGGACGCGGCCGGGGCCTATTTCGATCTGCTCGACGACCTCGACGAGGGCGGCGATATTGCCGATTTCGCGCGGCTGGCCGAGCGCGTGGATCGCCTGTTCGCGCCGCCGGACCCGGCCGCCGATCCGAACCTGCAGGTGATGACGCTGCACAAGGCCAAGGGCCTGGAGTTCGATCTGGTGCTGGTGCCGGGTCTGGGGCGCCGCACCGGCCAGGATGACCCGGCATTGCTGGCCTGGACCGAACTGCCCGGGGATCCGCTGGACGGCGAGGGCCGCAGCGAGCTGCTGCTGGCCCCGATCGCCGGGGTGGATCAGCGCCGTGACCCGATCGCCGATTATCTGCGGGGGCTGGACAGGGAAAAGGCCAGCCTCGAGGACACCCGGCTGCTTTACGTCGCGGCAACCCGCGCCCGCCAGCGGCTGCATCTGCTGGGCCACGTCAATGGCGAGGCCGGCAAGCCCGCCAGCGGCAGCCTGCTCGCCCGGCTGTGGCCGGCGCTGGCGGACCAGGTTGCCGCGATCGTGGAACCCGGCGCCGCGGCAACGGACCGGGAGCGAGCGGTGCCACCGCCGCGCCGGCTCGTGGCGGACTGGCAGCTGCCGGACCCGCCGGCCGGACTGACCGTGGGAGCGGTGCCGGTGCCGGATCGGGCCGCCGCCGGCGGGGTGGTCACCTTCGACTGGGCCGGCCAGGAGGCCCGTCATGTGGGCACCATCGTGCATCGCTGGCTGCAGCGGATCGTACAGACCGGCCTCGGCAACTGGGATCGCTCGCGCCTGGATGCGGAACGCGCGGCCATGGCGGCGGCGCTGGCGGAAACCGGCATCGCCCGCGACCGTGTCGGCAAGCTCGCCGAGCGGGTGCACGCCGCGCTGGCAGCCACGCTGACCGACGAGTGCGGCCGCTGGCTACTGGGCGACCACGAGCAGGCCCGCTGCGAGTTCGCGCTGTCGGGGTTGGTCGATGACCGCCTGGTGCACGCGGTCATCGACCGCTGTTTCGTCGCCGACGGCGTGCGCTGGATCGTCGACTACAAGACCGGCGCCCACGAGGGCGGCGACACCGAAGCCTTTCTGGACCGCGAACAGCAGCGCTACCGGCAGCAGCTGGAGGACTATGCCCGGCTGTTTGCCGCGTTAGAGGACCGGCCGGTCCGTCTGGGGCTCTACTACCCCATGCTGAGTGGCTGGCGGGCGTTCAGCCCGAATCCGGACGCCGGGCCAACGGCACCAGGAACAGCCGACCCAGACTGAAGATCAGCGCGCCGACGCCGGCGATCATGAACGACTGGCCGCGCGCCCGGGGTTCGTTCACGGAGTTCAGCACTTCTTCCCGCAGGGCCGCGCGGCGGGTTTCCTCCCACTGATCGCTGGCCTCGAAATCCTCCACCTGTTGCTGCATGCGGGCCAGGTCGGCCTGGTAGGCGAACTCCACGGCCAGATCCACGCCGCCCTGGCCGAGCGGCTCGTGACTGAGCCAGAGATAGCCGCCGTAGCCGATCAGGCCGAAGCCGGCGGCGGCGACCAACCATAACGCGATGGATTGACGGCCTATCATGCTGGTGAATCTCCCGGTAAGTACGCGCTCATTCTACGCAATGCGTGTTGGTGGCGGTCGTCGAAAACGCATGGTATTTTCGATTGCGGGTAGTGAATATCAGAATCGGCACGGAAACGACGTCATGCGTCTGGACTGGTGGCAACGTCTGATTCAGCGCGGCAGTCTGCGCATTCACTTGCAGCAGCAGGGGCAGACCATTTGCCTGGGCGAGGGCGAGCCGGCGGTGACCCTCACCATGCGGGATCGCCGGGTGCTCGGCCGGGTGCTGCGCGATCCCGAGTTCGCCCTGGGCGATGCCTACGTCGACGGCGACTGGTGGCCCGAGGGGCACGGCCTGCTGCCCCTGTTCCAGCTCTACTTTCTCAACGCCTCGGGTAGCGACCGCAACCGCTACAGCGCCCGCCTGCTGGGGCGTCTGCATCGCTGGGTGGCGGAACGCAATGGCCGCCGCCGGGCCCGCCGCAACGTGCAGGCGCATTACGACCTGGATGCCGAGCTTTTCCGGCGCTTTCTCGATCCCGAACTGCATTATTCCTGCGCCTATTTCCCGCGCCCCGGCATGACACTGGAAGCCGCGCAGCAGGCCAAGTGCGAGCATATCGCCCGCAAGCTGTGTCTGCGGCCGGGTGACCGGGTGCTGGATATCGGCAGCGGCTGGGGTGGTCTGGGCTGCTACCTTGCCAAGACCCGGCACGTTCATGTCGACGGTCTGACGCTGTCCGATGACCAGTATCGGGAATCCTGCCGGCGGGTGGCCGAGCGCGGTCTGAAGCAGCGGGTGCAGTTCTTCCTGCGTGACTACCGTGAGCACCGTGGCTGCTACGACGCCATCGTCAGCGTGGGCATGTTCGAACATGTCGGCCGGCCGCAGTATCCGGTATTTTTCGACAGGGTCGCCGACATGCTGGCCGACGGCGGCCGGGTGCTGCTGCATACCATCGGCCGCTCCGGGCCACCGGTGAGCAGCGACAGCTGGATTTCCCGGCATGTCTTTCCCGGTGGTTACATCCCGGCGTTGTCCGAGGTTGCCGGGCCGCTGGAGCGCAGCGGGCTGGTGCTGTCTGATCTGGAAGTCTGGCGGCGTCACTACGCCCTGACACTACGTGCCTGGCACGAGCGTTTCCAGGCGACGCGCGGTGAGTTCCGCGACCGGCTGGGCGAACGTTTCTGCCGCACCTGGGAGTTCTACCTGCAGGCCTGCGAAGCGCTGTTCACCTGGGGCGAGCTGGTGGTGTTCCAGTGCCAGATGGCGGATGCCAATGACAGCGTGCCGCTTGCCCGCGATTACCTCTACCAGCCCGGACTCCCGGAGTCGCGCTTTTCCGTCAGCGCCTAGGCCGGGGCCGGCGAGCGCGAGCCGGATTGCCGCCTAGCAACAGCGGCCGTTGACATAGGCACGGGTCAGTTCGTGACGGGGTTGTTCGAACATTTGCGCCGTGCGCCCCATCTCGATCAGCCGGCCCGTCCCGTCCTGAAACCAGAACAAAGCGGTGTCGTCGGCGATGCGCCGGGCCTGGGCCAGGTTATGGGTGACCACGACCACCGTGTAGCGGCCGCTCAATTCCTGAATCAGGGCCTCTATTCGTTCGCTGGCGATGGGGTCGAGGGCACTGCAGGGTTCGTCCATCAGCAGTACTGCCGGGGCCAGGGCAATCGCCCGGGCGATGCATAGCCGCTGCTGCTGACCGCCGGACAGGCTTAACGCCGGGGCGTCCAGCCGGTTGCAAACCTCCGCCCACAGGCCGGCCTGTTCCAGCGCCCAGACCGCCCGGTCGCGACGATCGGTGGCTTTGCGCAGGCCCAGCTCCCTGAGCGGAAGATCCAGGTTGCGCGCGATGGATAGCGGGAATGGATTGGGCTTCTGGAAGATCATGCCCACATGGCGGCGCAGGGAGATGAGATCCACGGCGTCGCCCCCAATGGGCTCGCCTTCCAGGTGAATATCCCCCCCGACCTCGCAGCCGGGAATCAGGTCGGTCAGCCGGTTGAGACAGTTCAGAAACGAGCTCTTGCCACAGCCCGAAGGTCCGATGATGGCGGTGATACGGCCCCGTCGCAGTTGCATATCGACACCGGTCAACGCCTTTCGCGCGCCGTATCGAACACTGAGCTGCCGGGTTTCGATGATGGTGGTTGCGGGGCTCCCGGCCGCCTCCCGGACGGGCCATCCGTTGCTCGTGTCGATGGTGGCGGTACGGTTCATTGCACGGCCAGGGCGCGCTGGTGCAGGCGGCGGCCCGCCAGACCCGCCGCCAGATTGATGATCAACAGCAGGCTGATCAGCACCAGGGCGGTGCCGAAGGCCTGATCCAGACCGCCGGAAACATTCATTGACAGATCATAGATATGAATCGACAGTGCGCGGCCGGAGTCGCCGAGTGAATCAGGCAGGCGGGTGACGTAACCGCTGGTGAACAGCAGGGCCGCGGTTTCGGCCAGCGCCCGCCCGATGCCCAGTACCAGTCCGACCACCATGCCCGGCATCGCCGCCGGCAGCAGAATGACCCGCAGCAGCGTGTGGCGCCGCAGGCCGGCGGCGGCACCAGCCGCGCGATAGCTGTCCGGTACCGCCGCCAGCCCCTGTTCGGTAGCCCGGATGAACAGCGGCAGCACCATGCAGGCCAGGGTCAGGCCGCCGGCGGCGATCGAGTAACCCATGCCCAGGAAAACGCAGAAAAACGCATTGCCGAACAGGCCGAAGACAATGGAGGGCACCCCGGCCAGCACGTCCAGACTGCGACGGACCGCGGCGCCGGCGCGGTCCTCCCGGCGGGTGTATTCGGCCAACCAGATCGCCGCGGCCAGCCCCAGCGGGATCACCGCCGCCAGGCACACACCCAGAATCAGCAGGCTGGAAACGATGATCGGACCGATGCCCCCGTCGCGGCCGGCATCGAGCACCGGGCCGGTGAGAAACGACCAGGACAGCTCGCCAAGCCCCTGGCGAAGCAGATCGCTTAACAGCCAGACGAACACCGCAGCGACCATCGTTGCGCTGATCCAGGCACCGCCGGCCAGCCAGCGGTCGCGGCCCGTGGCGGCGGCCCCGCCGATCCGGATATCCACCTCAGGCATGAGCCCGTTGCAGGCGTGCCGACGCGGCCACCAGCAGGGTGACCAGCAGCAACAACACCAGCCCCGTCACGTATAGCGCGCCGCGGTGGTCGCCTAGCGCATAGGCCATTTCCAGCGCAATGTTCGCGGTCAGCGTGCGGACCGGCTCGGTCAGCTGTGCCGGAATCTGGACCACGTTGCCGCAGACCATCAGCACGGCCATGGTTTCGCCGGCTGCCCGGCCAACCGCCAGCAGCAGCCCGGTGCCGATGCCCGGCCGGGCTGTGGGCAGGAGTACCCCGGTAATGATGGCGCCCCGGCTCATGCCCAGCGCGGCGGCGGCCCGAAGATGATCGGTGGGCACCGCGCCAAGCGCCGCGTCGGCGAACAGTGCAACCGTGGGCAGGATCATGATCGCCAGGATCAGCATGCCCGCCAGCAGACTCGCGCCCGGTGGTTGCCAGGCCCCGATCAGCGGGACCAGAACCACCAGCCCCCAGAAGCCGTAGATCACCGAGGGGACCCCCGCCAGTAGCTCGATCAGGCGACGGTAGAGCGAGCCGAGAACTGGCGGGGCGTAGAAACGGCAGAACAGGGCGGAGAGCAGCCCTAGCGGCGCGGCGATGGCAATGGCACCGACCGTGGTCAGCAGGGTGCCGATCAGCATCGGCAGCAGATTGAAGCGGCCCGCGCCGGCTTCCTTGGTCGGATGCCAGCCGGCGTCGCTGACGAATCGCCACACACCGATTTCCCGCAGGCTGAGGGCGGATTCCTTGAGCATGAACACGAAGATCAGCGCCACCAGCAGCCCCGCCAGTGCGGCGCCGGCTCGCAGACCCATCGTGAGCAGGCGGTCAGCCGTCATGGCTGTTCGGCCGGCACGAAATGCAGTTGCCGGACCAGGTCATGGACCGCTGGTGACTGCGCGTAATCGATAAAGCGCCGGGCCAGCCCCGCGGGCGGCCCCACTGTAATCAGGTTGAGTGGCCGCGACAGCGGGTATTGGCCGCTGCGCAGGGTATCGCTGTCGGCGCTGACGCCCGCCATCGGGAGCAACCGGATCGGTTGTCCGCGCGCAACTTCCTGCTCGGCGGCCCCGATCGATACGTATCCGATCGCCCCCGGATTGCCGGCCACTGACTGGATGCCCTGCATGTTGTGGCCCACGACGACATCCGGGACCACGTCCGGGGCGTCCAGATCGAAATGGGCCAGGAACAGGGTGAGGGTGGCGCGGCCATCGGCCTTGTTGACCACGGTGATGGGGCCGGCGGGCAGATCCAGTGCCGCCCAGTCATCGATGCGGCTGGTATAGATTGCGCGTACCTGCGACGCGTCCAGTGTTCTGACCGGATTGGATCGATGCACGATCAGGGCGATGCCGTCGCGGGCGATGGCGTGTTCGGTCAGCCCTGTCTCATCGGGACCGAGAGCGCGGGAAGCCGCACCGATATCGATCAGGCCGCGGCGTACGTCGGCAATGCCGCGGGAGGAGCCGCCGGCCTGGACGTCGATCTCGGTGCCGGGATGTTCGGTCTCGAAGCGCCAGGCGATTTCGGCGACCAGCGGCGCGACGGTCGAGGAGCCTGCAACCAGCAGCTTGTTGGCCGGACTACTGCCGCTCTGATCGCAACCGGCCAGGGCCAGCAGAGCGACCATGAGCAGGCCGCTGCGCCAGCGTCGGCCACGCGAGCGATCGGTTGGCCCGCAATATGTGCCCGCGGAATGGACCGGCGAGGAAAATGACATGACCATGCAGACCGGCAGATGAGTCGGAAGCTTACAGCTGGCCGCGCTCCACGATCGGATACCAGCCCTGGTTGTCCGGGCGGCCCAGCTGGTCGATCAGCTTTTTCAGCCGGTCGTCGGCGCCGGCCCGGGCCCGAAGCCGCAGGTCCAGCCGGTAGATGCCGTTGGCGGCCAGGGTGGCCTGGCCCTCGACATCCACCGGGCCATCGGCTTCCTCGATGGTCAGCTTCAGGTCGCCCGCCTCGCCCGACACTACGCCGACGAAGTTGCCGATCGGCGCCGGCGGCTTGAGCAAATCCCATTGCAGCCCGCGGGCCTCGACGCGGCCGGACAGGGCCTGCACGACACCGGCGCCATCGACCTCGGCGTTGTCGACCGACAGGATCAGGCTGCCGCTGAGCGGCACGAAGGTATATCCGGCGCGGCGTGCCAGCCAGGCCAGGGACGCCTGGCCGTCGATCGGGCCGGCGCTGATACCGCCGCCGAGTCCGCGACGCAGCGAGGCCTCGATACGGCCGACGTCGGTGGCGGTGGACAGCTGGACGGCCATCTGGCCGATCAGCAACTGCAGGGGCTTAAGTTGCCAGGACACGTCCTCGAGGGCGATGTCCTCATACAGCACGTGCGCCGCGTTACCCGCCAGCGCTGTCCCGCTGGTGCCGGACAACGTTAGTCCCGGCACCGCGGACTGGACCCAGCCTGCCGCCACGGGCGCGGGCAGGCGCCAGATGAGGCCGACCGCCAGGGAAAACGCCCCGGCGAGAATCACGTGTTTCCAGTTCATGCGTCGGGTCGCTGCAGGGTCATGCGGGCTTCGATACTGTTGCCCTCATCCGCGCGGCTGACCGTGAGTGCCGCGACCGTCACGCCGTAGCGCTGCTGTAGCTCGCGCAGCCACTGGAGCAGGGAGTTGAAGTCCGCGTTGCTGATGGTGACCGCGGCCTGGTCATCGCCTTCCGGCTGGATGCGCTGGATGCTGTTGCCCAGGTCGCTGGCACGGCTGGTCTGATCGATGACCGAGAGCAGGGAGTCGTCCCGGCCCTGGATGGACTGTCGGCTGGCCTGCTGGCGCAGACGCTGGGCCTCGTCCTTGAGGCCCGCCACCCAGGCGGCCAGCTCGCGGTCCCGCTGAATTTCGTCTTCGAGTTCCGCCGAGCCCTGGTACAGCGGCTCCCAGATCGCCAGGAAGAATACCGCCCCGAGCACTACCAGCCCGGCACCCAGTACCAGCAGACGTTCGCGCGGGGCGAGACTGTTCAGCCACTGCTTCATGACGCCGCCGGGCTCACCCGCGCCCGTATCTGGACGCCGTCGCTGCCGGCATCGGCGCTCTGGATTTCCAGTTGCGCCACGCGATTGTCGGCAAAGCCGCTGCGCAGGGCTTCCACGCTCTGCACGTCGTCACCACGCAGGCTAAGGAACAGTTCGCCGTTGCGGAACTGGAAGGAGTCGATGGTCAGCGTCGAGGTCGGCCCGACCGCGTCGGCCGCGGCCTGTAGCAACGGGAACAGGCCGGCGGTGCCTTCGCGGGCGCGCAGCTGTCGGATCTCGTTTTCAGCCTGCAGGCGAAGATTATTGAGGTTTTCCACATCCGGGAACGCGGCCCGGAACTGCTCCTCGGCAAAGGCCCGCATCTGTTCGTGTTCGCGGGCAAGCTCGCGGTATTCCAAGGCCTGGCCTGCCAGCAGCAGCACGATCCACAGGCCCAGCATGATCAGCCCCGGCCGCAGAGGGCGCAGCCACTCGTCACTGGCCGACCGCGGTGCATAGATGTCCTGCAGCAGGTTGATCGGCGGCCGTATCGAGGCGGTATGCAGAAGGCTGGCAGCACCGGCCGCGGGAACCGTGGTTGCAGCCATTTCCACGGTGAAACCGCGATCGCGCAGCCGGGCGATGACCTGGTCGGCTGCTTCGCTGCCGTCGGTGGCGACATGCAGAGGGATGTCTTCGTCGCCGCGCCGCAGCAGGGCCGGGGCCAGCGAGAGCTCACAGGCGAATCCCCGGAACGGGCCAATCCGGACCAGCGCACGATCGTCGCCAAGATACAGGGCGGCCTCGCCTTCATGGGGCAGTGACAGGCACAGGTAGTCGGGCACGATGGCCACCACCTGTGGCGCGCGCTCGCCGATCGCGGCCAGCCAGGATTCCATGCGGTCATGGGCGGCGATGGCGGCCGGGAATTCGCCCCCCGGGGTCCGCGGGCCGATGGCGATATGGAGTTCGTCGATCGGTTGAGCCAGCCGATCCTCCAGCGCAAACCGCACGGCCTGCCGGCGGCGGGTGGCCTGACGGACCGGCGGGATGTCCACGGACGAAAGCAACACGTCCTCGCCGGGCACGATCAGGATCAGGCCGAGGTCCGCCGGCAGGTCGGCGGGTTCGACCGGCACCAGCCCGTCGCCCTGCGCCGCGTACAGCTGCCCCTGCGCGTCTACGAGAATGGCCTGGGATTCGCTCACGGGCGCGATTCTACCCGAAACCGACTGTTCGGCGGCCGTCGACGACCGGACGTAAGGTCTGTCGCGGCCACATGCCCGGGTTGCCGATTACAGGGCATTGCGTTGGTGCCGGATGACCCGGGTGCCGCCGCGGTCGCCGCGCTGCAACACGCTGGCGAAGGAAACGCTGACCCGGTCCACCGATACGCGTCCGCTGGCCATGAAATAGCTGCTGGCCACGCTCAGGTTCTCGGCATTGATCTCGCGCCCGGCCAGGGTTTCGTTCTGCAGAAAGGCCTCCACGCTGTCCCAGGCCGCTTCCTCGCGCTGTTCGACCAGGTCGGTGGCCATGGCCAGATCAATGCCGTCGGCGATTGAGGCCAGCACCGGCGCCGGTGCGGTATTGACGTTAACGGCAGTCGCGGTTGGCAGGGCCGTAATATAGGGCGCCAGGCGCTGGAACAGTTCGGCGTTCATTCCGCGAACGCTGCGTAGTTCGGATACGTCGGTCATCGGCCGGTTGGCGGTGCGGTAGGCCGGCGACAGGCCGAGATAGTAATCGTCCTCGGCGCCATCCGGGAGCGTCGGCTGGATGTCGGCGTCGATCCAGTCGCGGGCGCTCTGCGCCACGGCGCGGGCGGTGACGGCGTCGGTCTCGCCCACCAGCTGGATCAGGCGGATGAACTGGTCGAGTGATTGCTGGGCCTGTCCACCGGCCAGGTTGTTGACGTTGAACCGTCCCTGCAAGTCGATCACCTGACCGGAGATGGCGCCACCCTCGATCGGCAGATAGTCCACCGGCTGGGCCCAGGGTTCCTTGAGCGTGTCGGTCTGATTGTTCTCGCGGTCGCGGCGCAGGATCTCGCCCACCCAGCTCTCCACCCCGACGGCGTACCAGAGGGCCTGCTGATCCAGCCACAGGTTGCCGCCCCGGTGCATGGCGATGTTCATGCGGGTGAGCATGCCGGCACCCAGCATCGCCACCAGGGCCACCACCATCAGGGCCGTCAGCAGCGCCACGCCGCGTTGCCGTCTCATGATGCCGCGCCGGGGATCTGGAACAGGAAGCGAATGTCCTGCCAGTGGTCGGTGTCCAGCCGCAATTCCACCGCAATCGGCAGCGGCGCGTCCGGGTCCTGCCCGGTGGCAAGACTGCCGGCGGCGGACTGCGGCGGCCAGCGGTCGACCCATTCGCGATTGGCGTTGAGATAGCGCCATTCGATGGTGTCCACGTTCTCGAGCAGGGTCTGTTCGACCGGCGCGCTGTCCTGGGCCTGATCCAGCACCGACCAGTGCACGCGGATGAGGTTGTCGTCCTCGTCGACGCGGTAGCCGACCCGCTGCAGATCGCTGCGCGGTACCTGCAGCGGGTTGTACCAGCCGGTCCGGGTGAAAACGATGCCGGTGTCGGCCGACCCGACCATGGCCGGCTGGGGGTCGCCGTAGGCGTCGCGAATCGGCCGGTTGACCGTCTGTTCCAGGTCGTTCTGCATGCGGAACAGGGTGGTCTGCAGCGCCTGGGTGCGTGCCAGCGAACGGTCGATACCCTCGCGGGTGTCGATCACGCTGGTCAGGCCGCCATAGGCCATGGCAGCCATAATGCCGAACACGGCCAGCGCGACCAGCAGTTCGACCAGGGTGAAACCGCGGGTGTTGCGCATCACCGGGTGGTGGTCGTGGCGCCGGCCGTGCCGGCGGGCTGGGTGAGAAAACCGCTGAGGGTGGTCAGCGGGGAATCCGCGGCATCGCCGGTGTCGGCATCGATGGGAAACACCTGGATATCGACTCGGCGCACGACCGGATCCTGGGTTTCCTCGACTTCCGATTGCCATTCCCACTCGCGACCGCCCATCTCCACCGTGCCGTCATCGCGGCCGGTATCGGGCCACTGGGGATCGGTGTCGTATTCCACCATACGGTTGCGGGCTACCCACTGGGCCAGGGTCTTTTCCTGGATATAGTGGGCATGACCGGCGTACTGGGTGCCGCCGGTGATGAATACGGTCAGCGCCAGCGCCAGCACCGCGGTGGCCACCAACACTTCCACCAGGGTGAAACCGGTCTGGCCCCGCCTCATGTGCCGGCCGGCGTTTCCCGCCGCATCTCGATCTCGCCGGTGATCTTGCCTTCGAACAGGTAACGGGCGGCGACGTTTTCGGACGACAACTCGAACTGGAACGGGCTCACCTCGCCGCTGGACAGCAACAGCAGATCGGGCCGCCGACGTTCCTCGCTATCCTCGTCGTCTTCGTCGGCCGATTCGTCTGTCGCCCCGCCGGGCGCCAGCGGATCGAAGCGGTCCTTGTTGCTCTCGGCCTCAAGCAAGCGCAGGCGGATGCCTTCGGGCAGTTCGCGCGGACGCAGCGGCGTCTGTCCCCCGGCCAGCGGCACCCAGCCTTCCTGCTGCAGGCGCAGGAAGCGGTAGCCCTCCGGGGTGAAATCCACCCCCATCTGGCTGCCGAAGAGGATGGCTTCGTCGGCAGCCAGCGACAGCAGCGCGTCCATGCGTTCGGCTTCGCGCTGGAGCCGGTCTTCGCCGCCGCGGCCATCGATCGACAGCACGGCGAAGCCCACGATGATGCTGATGATGAACATCACCACCAGAATTTCCAGCAGGGTAAAACCGCGTTGGCGCATCATCGGTGGATTCCGAGCCGGCCCTGATCAGGCCTCGTCCGCATTCCAGTTGCCGATGTCGCTGTCCATTTCCTCGCCGCCGGGGCGGCCGTCCCGGCCCAGCGTGAACACGTCAATCTCGCCGTGCTCGCCGGGATTTCGGTATTGATAGGGATTGCCCCAGGGATCGGTGGGCACGCGGTCGAGATAACCGCCGGACTTCCAGTTGCGGGGCTCGGGCTGGGTGGTCGGCTTTTCGACCAGCGCTTCCAGCCCCTGCTCGGTGGTGGGGTACTGGAAGTTGTCCAGCCGGTAGAGCTGCAGGGCGCTTTCGATCACGCGGATGTCCTGCTTGGCCTTGGTCACCCGGGCGACGTCCGGCCGGTCCATGATCCGGGGCACGGCAATCGCCGCGAGAATTCCCAGGATGACCACGACGACCATGATCTCGATCAGGGTGAAACCCTGTTGCCGGCCCATGCGGGCGGGAAGTTGTCTGCGCATCATTGACTCCGAATGGCGCCGCAAACCGGCGCGTTGTTACCGTGCTTGTGCGTACGGACCATGCCCGCGCGGGCGTGTTCCGAATCTATTGCACCAGCTGATTGAGATCGAATACCGGCAGCAGGATCGCCAGCACGATCATCAGCACCAGCCCGCCCATGAGCAGGATCACCATCGGCCCGAGAATGCCCATGACACCCTGGCGCAAGGTCTCCACCTCGCGTTCCTGGTGATCGGCAGCTCGTGCCAGCATGGTCTCGAGTTCGCCCGACAGCTCGCCGTTGGCGATCATGTGCAGGGTGATGGGCGGAAAGAATCGTTCCGCCCCCAGCGCCCTGTGGATGGCCTCGCCCTCGCGGATCTTGCGCGCCGCCCGGTTGATGGCCTCGCGCATGGGAATATTGCTGACCACTTCGGCACCGATGGTCATGGCGTCCAGCGCGGTCACGCCACTGCGGGTGAGGATCGACAGGGTGCGGGTAAAGCGTGCCGTGTTCACGCCGCGGGCAAAGCGTCCGATCAGCGGGAGCCGCAGAACCTCGGCATGAAAGCGTCGCTTGAAGCTGTGTCGGCGCATTGCCCAGAGGAACGCGACCACCAGGGCGCCCACGCCAATCCCCATCAGCCAGCCCCAGGCCCGCACGAAATCGCTCATGGCGATCAGAATCCGGGTGAGCGCGGGCAGATCGGCGTCGATGCTTTCGAATACCTGCACCAGGTCGGGTACCACGGTGGCCAGCAGGGCGATCACGATGCCGATAGCTACCACGCTGAGGAACGCCGGGTAGAGCAGGGCGCCCATGATCTTCTGGCGCATGGCCTGCTGGTCTTCCACGTAGTCGGCGAGACCCTCCAGCACTTCGTCCAGACGGCCGGACTGCTCGCCCGCGGCCACGGTGGCCCGGAACAGTTCGTCGAAACTGCCGGGGAATTTCTCCAGCGCGGCCGCCAGCGTCTGACCCTCCACCACCTGGGAGCGCACCCCGATGATGATGCGCTGCGACCGGGCATTGTCGGTCTGCTCGGCCACCGCCTTGAGGGCTTCCTCCATCGGCATGCCGGCGTGCGCAAGGGTTGCCAGCTGACGGGTGAACAGCGACAGTTCGGTGACCCGCATGCCGCGTTCGAACTGGAACAGCCGGCGCTTGCCGGCGCGGTCGGCAACTTCCCGCACGTCCAGCGGGGTCATGCCCTGTTGCCGGAGCTGGGCACGAATCGCCCGTGGGGCGTCGCCTTCCAGCACCCCGCGTTTCTCCCGGCCGCGTGCGTCCAGGGCCGTGTATTCGAAGGCTGCCATGGTCAGAGCGTGCGCGTGCCGGGGTGCCGGGACATCACGCGGTTACTCTTCACGAGTCACCCGGAGGACTTCCTCGAGGGTGGTGACGCCTTTGAGGACGTTACGCCGGCCGTCGGCACGCATGCTGTCGGTGTGCTTGCGGGCTTCCTGTTCCAGCACGTGCTCGGCGGCTTCGTCGTGGATCAGGGTGCGCATCTCGTTGCCCACGACCACCAGTTCGTAGATGCCGGTACGTCCGCGAAAGCCGCTGTTATTGCAGTGATCGCAGCCGCCGGGATGGTAGATCTGAGGGGGGTCGGCCGGGTCCACGCCCAGCAGATTGCATTCGGCATGGTCGGGGGTATACGGCACCCGGCATTCCGGGCAGAGCACCCGTACCAGACGCTGGGCCATGATCCCGATCACGCTCGAAGCCAGCAGGAACGGCTCCACCCCCATGTCGCGCAGCCGGGCAATCGCACCCACCGCGGTGTTGGTATGCAGGGTGGACAGCACCAGATGACCGGTCAGCGACGACTGCACCGCGATCTCGGCGGTTTCCAGATCGCGAATCTCGCCGATCATCACCACGTCCGGGTCCTGGCGCAGGATGGCGCGCAGGCCGCGGGCGAAGCTCATCTCCACCTTGGTGTTGACCTGGGTCTGGCCGATGCCATCGAGGTAGTACTCGATCGGATCCTCGACCGTCATGATGTTGCGCGTGCGGTCGTTGATCCGGGTGATCGACGCATACAGCGTGGTGGTCTTGCCCGAGCCGGTCGGGCCGGTGACCAGGATGATGCCGTGGGGCTTGTGCACCAGGGCGTCCATGTCCGCGAGGGTATTCTCGGGCATGCCGAGCTGCGGCAGGTCCAGTCGCCCGGCCTGCTTGTCGAGCAGGCGCATCACCACCCGTTCGCCGTTGCCGGAAGGAATGGTGGACACCCGGATGTCCACCGGCCGGCCGGCGATGCGTACGGAAATGCGGCCGTCCTGGGGCAGGCGCTTTTCGGCGATATCCAGCCGCGCCATCACCTTGACGCGGGAAATCAGCACCGGCGCCAGCTGACGGGGCGGATGCAGCACCTCGCGCAGCACCCCGTCCACGCGGAAGCGCACCGTCAGGCGTGATTCGAACGGCTCGATGTGGATATCGGAGGCGTTTTCCTTGATGGCCTCGGTGAGCAGGGCGTTGATCAGGCGGATGATCGGCGCGTCGTCGGCGGATTCCAGCAGGTCCTGGGGTTCGGACAGCGCCTTGGCCGCGCTGGACAGGTCCATTTCATCGTCTTCCAGGCCCTCGACGATCTGCATCGACTCGTTGGCATTGCCCTCGTAGCTGGCCTGCAGCAGGGAATCGAACTGATCCCGCGCTACCGGCAGCAGATGCAGCGGCCGGCCCGCGACGCGGCGGGCCTCGGCGATGGCGACCGGGTCGGCATCGTTGATGCAGTTGAGTTCCAGGCCCTCGTCGGTATCGCGGCCGAACATCAGGCCGTAGCGCTTGGCGAAGGCAAACGGCAGGTGGGGAACGGGTTCGCTCATGGTCTAGCGGATATCGTTGCCAGTCTGCGGCACGCTGCTTTCCGTGCCACCGTCGCCCGGGAACACCGGGACATCCTCGTAGCGCTCGATCGGCGGGAGTTGCGGCCGCGCATCATCCGGCATCAGCGGAATGCCGGTCTTCTGCTGCTCCTGCTGCAGTTCGCGCATGTAGTTGTACTTCTTGCGCGTGTAGTAGCCGGCCGCGCCATCTCCGCGCAGGATCGTCGGGCGGATGAAGTTCAGCAGGTTGCGCTTGCTGCGCTCCACCTCACGCGATCGGAACAGCGCCCCCAGCAGCGGGATGTCGCCGAGGATCGGCACCTTCTGCTCGGATTCGGTGAGGTTGTCGTCGATCAGGCCGCCCAGCACCAGTATCTGGCCGTTCTCGACCTCGACCGAGGTGTTGAGCGTGCGCTGGTTGGTGATCAGATCCACCGCGCCCGATGTGCCCTGGGCGATGCTGGAAATTTCCTGGGCCAGGGTCAACTGGATGGTATTGCCGGCATTGATCTGCGGCGTCAGCGTCAGCGTCAGGCCCACGTCGCGGCGTTCCACCGTCTGAAACGGGTTGAGACTGCCGCCGGTGCCGCCGCCCGTGCCGGTATTGGTGAAGTTGCCGGTGATGAAGGGCACTTCCTGGCCCACCTGGATTTCGGCCTCCTCGTTGTCGCGCGTCAGCAGCGACGGGGTGGAGAGCACATTGGTGTTGGAATCGCCGGACAGGGCCTTGAGCAGCACTGCGAAGCTGGTTCCATTCTCGTTCAGGTCGCCGATACCGAAATTCAGACCCTGCTGGATCAGCCCCAGTGGCGTGCCGTTGCTGGCCAGTGCGGGAATGGCCTCCAGCGTGCTGTTATCCAGAATGCTCCCGGCCACCGCGGTGTTATCGTCGAATACGGCGGTATCGATGCCGAGCTGGCGCGACCTGTCCATGCTGACTTCGGCGATGATCGCTTCGACCAGCACCTGCCCGCGGCGGATGTCGAGTTGATCGATTACCGAACGGATCTCGCGCATCGCGTCGGCAGGGGCGTTGACCACGATGGCGTTGGCGCCAGGCTCGGCGATGACATTGATGCTGTTCGACTGGCTGGCAGTATTGTTGCCGCCGCGGTTGCCTTGCTGCGACTGGTTCTCGGCGAACGTCTGGAGGATCGGGGCCAGGGTCTCGGCATCCGCATAATCCAGATAGATCACCTGGGTGCCGCCGTCCTGGTCCACCGGGGTATCCAGGTCGGCAATGATCGCCCGCAGCCGAAGCCGGCTGGACGGGTCGCCGGCGATGATCACGCTGTTGGTTCGTTCGTCAGCCACAATGCTGAATGAAGAGGCGCTGGGCGCCTCCTTGGCGGCTTCGCCCTTGAGTTGGCTGATCACCTGAACCACCTCGGTGGCATTGGCGTTCTTCAGCTGGATGCGCTCGATCCCACGGTTGCCTTCACGGTCAATCTGGTCGACCAGTCGGGTCAATCGGTCCGCATTGGTCTGGCGGTCGGAAATGATCAGGATATTGGACGCCGGGTAGGCCGCCAGATGCCCGTACTGCGGCACCAGCGGGCGCAGGATGGGCACCAGCTGGTCGGCCGGGACGTTATCCACCTGAATGACCCGGGTAATGATGTCTTCCCGGGTGGCGGTATCCCCGCCGAAGCCGCCGTCCTGCTTGGCGTTGACCTGGGGCACGATCTTGGTGACTTCGCCCGCGGGGATCGCGGCGAAGCCATGCACTTCCAGTACCGACAGGAAGGTTTCATAGAGCTCGTCCGGCGTCATCGGCTCGGCCGACAGCACCGTTATCTGCCCCTTGACCCGGGGATCCACCACGAAATTGCGGCCCGTGACCTCGCTGACCGTGGCGACCAACGCGGTAATGTCGGCCTCCTTGAAATTCAGCGTAAAGGCTTCGCCGCCGGCTGTGGCCTCCAGACCCTGACTGCCGTTCTGGGCCACGGAGGGGGTGCCGGCAAGCAGCAGTAACAGTGCCGCCGCAAGTGTTGTCACATGATTTGTCATTCGAAGCTCACACTTACCGAGCGTTGCTCGTTGCCGCGCTCCAGAGTCACGGTCAGACTTTGCGCCTCGGTCAGATTCTGAAGTACCTGCATTGCGTCCCTGGGGTTGTTGAGCGGCACACCGTTCACGGCCGTAACCAGCTCGCCCGGCCGCAGTCCGACGCGCTGGAACAGCGCCCGGTCGCTGCCGGGATAGATCCGGTATCCCTTCAGCTCACCGTTCTCCCGCTGCGGCCGGAAACGAACGTAGTCTGCCATTCTCTGCGGATTGGCAAGAATCTCCTCGCGAACGTTCTTCAGCGATGAGGTGACCGCTTCGGAAAGATCCCCGTCACTTTCCGGCTGGTCCTGCTGACGCACCGCAGCCTTTTCCCGCTCCAGTGTGAGCGTCTCGAATCGGCCGCCGCGATCCAGGATCACCCGGGAGGCGTAGATTTCATGCAATTTGACGTTGTTCCGGATAGTGTCTCCCACCGCGTACGGCTGTTGATCGCCGTCATCGGTACGGATGAGTGCGCGCGAGTGGGGGGTGCGGTCGCTTGACACGATGCCGGTGAGGGTGAGGTTGAGCCGCGTTTCCGGGGCGTTAAGGATCTCGGCATCGCTTCTGTCATCCGGCGCTTTCCGGCCAAACAGATTGTGCGCCAGTAACGCGTCCATGTTGACGGTGGAGGGCGCGCCGCCGGCTTGCGTGGACGTTGCCGGAGATTCGATATTCACTGGTTGGCCCGCGGCATCCGGCCAGGTGGCCCAGAACAGGCCGGACAGGGTCCAGCCGATCAGAAGGGCCATGACCACGTTGAACCATCCCTGCAGCGAGGGAAGCAGTTGTTTGAGCTGTTGCGTAATCTGATTAGGCATAGGAGCAAGCGCGTTAAGCGCTGCGATGATACAAGACTGAGGATGTTGATCCGGACGAGCAGCCAGCTCGGGAAGCGCCGGCAGACACTGCGTCGGCCGGCAAAAGCACACTGCGGAATGCGCCTCTAATGTACCTGCGTTTCTTTCAATTTGATGACTATCCCTTCGCGGTGACGCCGGATCCGACCTTCCTGTTTCTCAGCGAGCACCACCGGGAAGCGTTGGGCCACCTGCTTTACGGCACCGGGGAAAGCGGCGGCTTCGTGCAGCTTACCGGCGAAGTGGGTACGGGTAAGACCACGCTGATCCGCGCATTGTTGCAACAGGAACATGACAATCTCGATGTCGCCCTGTGTCTGAACCCCCAGCTGACGGTCAACGAATTCGTCGCGCAGATCTGTGACGAGCTGGGTGCCAAGCGCCCGAAGCGCGCGGGTACCACGCTGAAGGCACTGGTCGACGCGCTCAACGAGCACCTGCTGGCTACCCATGCCGATGGCCGGCGCACGGTGCTGATCGTGGACGAGGCGCAGAATCTCGACCGGGACGTGCTCGAGCAACTACGCCTGCTGACCAATCTGGAAACCAGCAAGCACAAGCTCCTGCGCATCATCCTGGTGGGCCAGCCGGAACTGGAAGAGTTGCTGCGCCGGCCGGATCTGCGCCAGCTGGCACAGCGGATTACCGCGCGGTTCCACCTGCCGTCACTGGATGCCGCCCAGACCCGGGCCTATATCCGTCATCGCCTGGTGGTGGCCGGCGGCAACGCCGGCATTTTCGGCACCACGGCCTGTCGGCGCGTGCACCGCGTCACCGGCGGCGTGCCCCGGCTGATCAACACGGTCTGCGACCGGGCGCTCATGGGGGCTTACAGCCTGGGCAAGGACGAGGTCACCACGGCCATGGTCCAGCGCGCAGCCCGCGAGTCGCTTGCCGATGAGCCATCGCGGATCTGGCAGGCCCGACCCGCGTACCGGGTGGCCGGGGCCGTCGCGATGGTCATTGGCGCGCTTTGTCTGGGAATCTACCTCGGCGTCAATCGTCCCGCCGGCACGGAAGCAGCCGATACCACGGCGGCTGCCCCCGAGACGGGCTCGGCCGAGGCCCCGTCCGGAACCGCGTCCGGCGCTGAGACCGTCACGCCTGCGGTAGCGACGCCGCCGGAAGAGCCGCCCGCGACGAGTGTCGACGCCGAGCCACCGCCGAATGACGAAACGCCGGCGTCACCGTCGGGACCCGAAGTCGCCGAGGTAGCCACGTTGCCGGACCAGGGGGCGGACCTGGCCCAACTGCGCCGCATGTGGGGCATCTTCGAGGATTCCGCGCCGCCCTGCGAGGCGTATCCGGCTGACGGCCTGCGTTGTCTCAGCGATCAGGCGACGCTGGATGAACTCCGTGAATTCAATCTCCCCGCCCTGCTGACGCTGCGTGATGGCGATCAGGTTCGGGAGATCATTCTGAGCGGCATCGGGGATGACGACATGGTGCGAATCGTCACCTCGGACGGCCAGCAGACCTGGTCTCGCGAGACGTTGCTGAGCTTCTGGACCGGCGAATTCACGCTGCTCTGGCGCCTGGAGGCGCCGACGCGGCGCGTGTCCCGCGGGTCGGTGGGGCCGGGCGTGGTGTGGGTGCGGCGGCGACTGGCCATCGCCGACGGCGTCAACCCCGACAACCGTGCCGGCCGGCCTTCACCGATATTCGACCAGGACCTCGAAACGCAGGTGCGCGAATTCCAGTTGCGCCAGGGGGTGACGCCCGACGGTATCGTCGGTGCCCGCACGATGATCCTGCTGAACAATCTCGAGCCGGCGCCCAATACGCCCAGCCTGACCGTGGCCAGAGGCGGAGATTGAGATGTCGTATCTGCTGGATGCCCTGCGCAAGGCCGAACGGGAGCGACGGTTGGGCGAGGTGCCGGACCTGGGCACCGAGATTGCCGATGGAACCGCGTCGCATGGCAACGGTCTGCCGGTATGGGTGTTCTGGCTGATCGGAGTCGTGGTGGCGGTCAATCTGGGTGGCATGGCGGCGATGTGGTGGGTCTGGTCGGCCGATCCGCCCGCATCCGCGTCGTCCTCGGCGGCCGAGGAGATCGCGCCCATGCCGGCGTCGCCGGCGGATTTCGCGGTGAGTGCAGACCCGGTCGAACGGGTAACGCCGCCCCCCGCGGAACCGGTTGCGCGGGCCACGCCCGAACCGGCGCCCGTTGCCGAGCCGGCCGAACCCGCGCCGGCGCTGTCGGACCGGAATGACGACACCGTGCCCACGCGCCGGGCCCTGCCGGCTGCGCAGCAGCAGCGGCTGCCGGATCTCGACATGAACGGTCTGCTCTACAGCAGTATTCCCGGGCGCAGTTTCGTGCTCATCAACGGACGCCGCTATCACCAGGGCGAACGCACCGCGGCGGGCCCGGCGGTGGAATCCATCGACGAGGAAGGCGCCATTCTCAACCACCAGGGCCTGCGGTTCCGGCTGCCGGCGCCGCAGTAGATCACGATGCATCGCCTGGCTATCGCGCTGTTGTTGATTGTCGGCGCCGGAACGGCGCAGGCGGCGGGCATTCGCTGCGACGGAGGACTGGTCGACCGCGGCGACCTGCAGATCGAAGTGCTGGATGCCTGTGGCGAGCCCGATTTCCGCGATGACTGGGCCGCCGGCACCCTGCCGGCCGGCGTGGTCGTGCCTGACGTCACCCAGTGGACATACAATTTCGGGCGCGGCAACCTGCTGTATGTGCTGCGTTTCCGCAATGGACGCGTGATCGGCATCGACAGCGACGGCTACGGCTTCGATGCGGACCGGGTAAATGCGGACTGCGGCCCCACCGAGATCGTCCCCGGCATGACCAAGTATCGGCTGCTATCGGCATGCGGCTCACCCGCACAGCGCGACAGCCGGGTGATACTGCGGTCCTCCCGGCATTTTCGCTACGGCGTGGCCGAACAGATCCGGCGCGAGACCTGGATCTACAACTTCGGCAGCCGCCGGCTGTTGCGCGAGGTTATCCTGGAAAACGGCCGTGTGGTACGGATCGACACCGACAATCGAGGATTCGACTAGCGCTCGGTCGTCATCGCGCCTGCCTGTTCCCCTGCGGAATCGGGCACTGAGTTTCGCCCCCAGCGCCGCGGCTTTCTGGTAGCTTGCGCGCTTCCCCGTAGCCCCTTATGCCCGGAGGGACGGACTTGAGCGCCTCGGATCCCACCCATCGCGAATGGCGGCGGCTGCGCCTGCTGGTGCCCTATCTGTGGGAATTTCGCGGCCGTGTAGCCATCGCCCTGGCGTTCCTGGTCGCGGCCAAGCTGGCCACGGTCACACTGCCGATCGTGCTCAAGCGCATCGTCGACAGCCTGGATGCCAGTCAGCAGGAGGTCATCGTCCTGCCCCTGGCCATGCTGGTGGTCTACGGCGTGCTGAGGTTGAGCACCGTGCTGCTGGGCGAGCTGCGGGACCTGGTGTTCGGCCGCGTGACCGAGCGGGCCATGCGCCGGCTGGCGCTGCGGGCGTTCGAGCACCTGCACGGGCTGAACCTGGATTTTCACCTGGCCCGGCGTACCGGCGGGTTGTCCCGGGACATCGAGCGGGGTACCGCGGGCATCAGCTTCCTGCTGCGCTTCATGCTGTTCAATATCCTGCCCACGCTGCTGGAGATCGGTCTGGTGGTGGGCATTCTGCTGTTCTACTACGACTGGTTCTTCGCCGCGATCGTGTTGCTGTCGGTGGTGCTCTATATCGTCTCGTCCGCCGTGCTCACCGAGTGGCGTACGCGGCATGTACGCGAATCCAACCGGCTGGATTCCGAGGCCAACACGCGGGCGATGGACAGCCTGCTCAACTACGAGACGGTCAAGTACTTCGGCAACGAGGGATTCGAGGCCGGACAGTACGATCGCTTCCTGGTCTCCTGGGAACAGGCCCTGCGCCGCAGCCGGCTATCGCTTGGGCTGCTGAATGTGGTGCAGGCGCTGATCATCGGCGCCGCGATCACCGCCATGATGATCCTGGCCGCCCGGCAGGTGGTCGATGGCGCGATGACCGTGGGTGATCTGGTGATGATCAACGCCTACATGCTGCAGCTGTTTCTGCCGCTCAACTTCCTGGGTTTCGTCTACCGGGAGATCAAGCGGGCGCTGGCGGATATCAGCCGCATGTTCCAGCTGCTGGATGTTGAGCCCGGCATTGCCGACTCCCCGCATGCGACTCCATTGGCCGTGGCGCAGCCTGCCGTGCGATTCGACAACGTCAGTTTCGGCTATCGATCGGACCGGCCGATTCTGCGCGACGTTTCCCTCGAGATTCCCGCCGGTCACAAGATCGCCGTGGTCGGTGCCAGCGGCGCCGGCAAGTCCACGCTGGCCAGGCTGCTGTTCCGGTTCTACGACGTGGATGCGGGGGCGATTACCGTCGATGGCACCGATATTCGCGAGGTGACGCAGGACAGTCTGCGCGCGGCCATCGGTGTGGTGCCCCAGGACACCGTGCTGTTCAACGAGACCATCGAATACAACATCCGCTACGGCCGGCCGGATGCGGATCGGGACGCGGTGGAACGCGTGGCGCGGCTGGCCCACCTGGACGCCTTCATCGCCGCGTTGCCGGAGGGCTACGACACCATGGTGGGCGAGCGTGGCCTGAAGCTGTCGGGCGGTGAGAAGCAGCGCATTGCCATCGCTCGGACCATGCTCAAGGACCCGGCGATCCTGATATTCGATGAGGCTACCTCGTCGCTCGATAGCCACGCTGAACGGGCGATTCTCGACGCCATGCGGGATGTGGCCGCCGATCGCACGACGCTGGTCATCGCTCATCGATTGTCGACCGTGGTGGACGCCGACGAGATCGTGGTACTCGACCATGGTCGGGTGGTCGAGCGCGGCCGACATGCCGCGTTGCTGGCGGTGGACGGCCGGTATGCCTCGATGTGGCAACTGCAACGACAAGCTCAGCAACAGCAGGTCTGAGATGATCGCATTCCGACGCCTACCTGTTGGGAGGGGGCGTCTCGGATTCTTGCGCGCCTAGCATGGTTGATCGGCCACGGGGAAGAATGGCCGAAAGACAATGGCGAGAGGGGGATAATCCATGCAACGCGACGATCAGCCTCATTGTCCCGGCCATGTGCGATCGGCCGACCGACCGGGAGCCGGCCATGCCGTTTACGGCGTCATGGCCGCCGTGTGCGGGTTGGTCCTGGCAATATTCGCCAGTCTGGCAGCCGCGCATCCGCACGAGTCGCAGTCCGCGCCGGAGGCCGACGCGTCGAAGCTTTCGGATGCCCCGGAGAGCGACGAGCCTGCGTCGCCGCATTCGCACACGAATTTCGGCACCCTGGACTGGGAGTACAGTTCACTGGGCGTCTACGGCCCGACTTACACGAGCCCGGACGAGGAGCACAAGCTGACGCTCGGGTTATTCGTGTGGTTCGATAATACCTTCGTCACCAATGACGAACTGGCCGAGCCCCTGGGCCTGGACGAGATCGAGGGCGATAGCCGCCTTCGCACCGCGCGCCTGGAGCTGCATGGCGAGTACACCGACGATTTCTTCTATTATTTCCGCGTGGACTTTCAGGACACCGGTCGCGGTACCGGGGATGCACGGATCGACTGGGGCGCGCTTGGCATCCAGAACCTGCCGTTCGTCCAGAACCTGCTAATCGGTCTGCAGCAACCGGTATATGGCCTGGACCTCTGGGCCGCCTATCCACGGCACCGTCTGATGCTGGAGCCGTCGCTGGTCAATGCCTTTTATCGCGGGCCGCTGCTGGGCATCACTGCTTTCGATATCGATATGGATCGCCGGATTAGCTGGGCGCTGGGCATTGCCCGCGACACCACCGAGGAGCGGGTTGCCGGCTTCCAGGCCATCGATGTCGATCGCGGCGAGGGCGACGGGCTGATCCACGGCCGACTTTCCTGGTTTCCCCGCTACCGCGAGCGCGGGCGGCACATGCTGCACTTCGGCCTCTCCGGCGCCTATTTGAAGCCTGATGACGACGTCATCACCTTTGGCTTCTACCCCGAGATCTTCACCGATAATCCCGAACTCTTCCCGCTCGTGACCGTCGATGACGTGAGCAAATCGGTGCTCGGAGTGCTCGAGTTCCGGTTCGCGGAAGGGCCTTTCTGGATGCAGTCCGACTATGTCTACAACCAGACCAGTCGTGATCAGGCCCCGGACCTGTCCTTCGACAGCTTCTATGTGGAGGCAGGTTATTTTCTGACCGGGGAACAGTCGGTGTTCTCGCCGTTGGCGCTTAACGGGCCGGTGACGCCGGAACCGCGAATCGATCCCGGAGAGGGCGAATACGGCGCCTTCGAGATCCAGGCGCGCTACTCGCGACTGGACCTGACGGATGAGGAGTTCCAGGGCGGTGCATTCCCCGGGCTAAACACCCGCGGCGCCGAGGTCACCAATTACACCCTGGGGTTCAACTGGTATCTGAATGCGCACATCAAACTGGGCATCAATTATGTGCATTCGGTCCGCGAGGATCTGGACGACGCCCGCTACGATGCCGTCCAGACTCGCCTGGCCTGGCATCTGTAGCTAACGGTACAAACGCCGGGCTGGGCAGCGCCCCGAGGCCAGCTTGGGCAATGGCTTCATCGGACCACACGGGGCACCAGCCCCGTCCGGGCGGGCCGTTGGACGATCCAGTGGCGACCTCAGTCAGCGGAGTCTCCAGCGGCACCCCGCTGCTGTTCCTGTTGATCAATTAGCCCGTCGTCGTCCGCATCCCAGCTGCCATGGATACCGGCCATGACCTCCTCCTTGTTCAGTGAGTCGCTGGAATCAGCATCCCAGCGCTGGAAGACGGTGTTGGTATCCAGGCGGCGGGCAAACTCGTCACGGTTGATTCGCTCGTCACCGTCGATATCCCAGTGGCTGAAGCCAACGGGGTAGTCGTCTTCCAGCCAGAAACGGCCGCTGGATTCCCACTCATTGCGTGTGATGACGCCGTCGCGGTCGAGATCGATCAGCGAAAAATGGGCGGAAACGTATTCGTCTTCCTCGATGCGCCCGTTGTCATTGCGATCCCAGTCGTCGAAGAAGCGCTGGGCATCGAAACCCATCTTGAATTCACCGAAATCAATCTTGGTGTCATTGTTGGTGTCCAGTACCGTCATCGGCTGTTGGACGTAGGCCGCATCGCCACCAACGCCAACGTTCTGGGCCGGCGCGGCGACACCCACGGCCAAGCTACAGCCGGCTGCGAGTTTCGCCAGATTGCGTAACATGATGATCCTGTATCCAAATGTCTATTCACGACACTGGTCGCGGGACGTCCATTTTCAACCGTCAGGAGAACCGGGCGGCGGGCATCGGGTCCTGGTTCGCCGGGCCCAAGGCGGCACTGCCGGCGCGGTCCGCGGCAGAAGCCCGCCGCGAGCCCGATGCGCCCGGCGGTCGGTGTCGCTCTCAAGCCTTTTTGATGGCATCACACTTGGAATACTGTTTCCTCGAACGTTTGCTTCTGGCAACGGCGATCTGCTCGTCCATGGCGGTTGGTTGCGCTTCGGTGCCGGAGGTTCATATTCAGCAGGATCACGCGGCTGAATACACGGCCTCTGTGGTCAACCATGGTCGGCACACGGGGCTGGCCGTCACTCGGTCTGCCGTTGTTGACGCGATGCCGCAGCTGGCCGCGAACTTGCCGACCGGCGAGTATCTCGAATTTGGTTGGGGCGATGCGCAATACCAGCAGGTCCGGGCCCCGGGATCCGCATTAGCGCTGCGCGCCGTGCTCTGGCCGACCGACAGCGCCTTGCATCTGATTGCCTTGCCGGAATCACCGTCCAGGTATTACCAGATCAACGAGGTGGTGACGGTAACTTTGAGCGAGGCGGGCTACCACGCGCTGCTCGACTTCATGGCCGACAGCTTTGAACGCTCTGTCAATGGAAGGCCGCGGCTTCTGACGGCGCCCGAGTATTCATCGTCAGCCCTGTACGCCGGTCAGGGCAGATTCCACTTGTTCAATACATGCAATACGTGGGTTGCGCGAGGCCTGGAGCGGGCGGGCTACCCGGTATCGTCTCGGTGGGTTGTAACGGCCGACGATCTGATGTCCCAACTCCGCAACCAGCGATGATGCAGGCAGTAAGCTGAACCGGGGCCGACAAGGAAATCAGTGCCCGCGCCGTCCTCATCCGCCCGGGGCTGTTACCTCAAAAATAGCGTAACGCTCCAACGGCTTCACGCGAGCGAAGCGAGCCCGAAGGGTGCGGTCCAGGGATGGGCCGAACACCGTTCTGTCGGGAACTGAGCGACGCAAGCAAAGCGAGCCCGAAGGGTGAGGCCCAAGGATGGGCCGAACACCGTTCTTCTGGAGCAGAACGACGCAAGCAAAGCGAGCCCGAAGGGTGAGGCCCAAGGATGGGCCGAACACCGTTCTGTCTGGAACAGAACGACGCAAGCAAAGCGAGCCCGAAGGGTGAGGCCCAAGGATGGGCCGAACAACACCAACGCAGACAGCGAATACCTGCAGGTGTCGCGAAGCCGGAGGAAGGCTTCGAGAAATAAGGATGGCTCCCCGGGACGGGCTTGACGAATTTGTCAGGAACAAATTCGCGCGAGCGGGAGCGAGTCCGGAGGACGCGGCTCAGGAAGAGCCGCGCAACCCCGACGCAGTCGGCGGTGAGAGCCGATCGACAGCGAATATCTGGAGATATCTCGAAGCCGGAGGAAGGCTTCGAGAAATAAGGATGGCTCCCCGGGAGTCCCGTATTGGGAACCATGGGCGGAAACATATCATGGACTGTTTCCGTTGTTGAAGCGCTGCCGCCGCGGTTTGCCAGGAAGGCGGCATGAAGGATGCGCTGACGGATGTTCCGTTCTATTGCTCGGTCTGCCGGTATGGCTGGCGGGGTGAGCCCGGGCGGATCGAGGATGCGCCGGAGCTGGAGTGGAATCCGTACCGGTATTTCACTGCTTGTCCCGAGTGTGGCGAGGAGGTGGCGGAGCAGGCGTGGTCGCGGAACCTGCGGAAGGCGCACCAGCATGCGACCGGGCCGCGTACCGATGAGGGCAAGGCGGCGACGGCGGGCAACTTAGTCGGCCACCCCACGCCGGAGGAGTCCAAGCGGACGCGCTTCAACGCGATGAAGCACGGGGCATTTGCCCGGACCGCGACCTATTACCCGGCCAAGCCTGGACAGTATGCGATCTGCGACGGCTGCGAGTACCTGAACAACGGGTGCAATGAGCCGTGGATGCAGAAGCCGGGGCACAAGAACCCGCCGGCCTGCCTGAAGCGCACAGAGCTGTTCATGCGGCATCAGATTGCTTGGGATGCCCAGGATCCGAAGATGCTGCTCACCCTGCAGTCGGAGATGCATGGCGCGGTCCACGCGATCATCACCGACATGCTGATGACGGTGGCCCGGGACGGGGTCACGTTGCGGAATCCGGAGTGGTATTACGACAAGGACGGCGGGTTCCACCTGGCGTCGTATCGGGATCAGGACGATCCGGAGGTCGAGCACCTGATCTACGAGGTCAACGCCCACCCGCTGCTCAAGCCGCTCACCGATATGATGGCCCGGTTCGGCATGACGCTGCCCGACAGCAACATGACCGTGCGGGCCCAGGCGGACGCCGAGGAGATCCGGGGATTTGTCGAGGCCGAGGAGGATGATCGGGAACATGCCCGGGATACCCGTGAGAGGGCAGCCGGCTCACTGAAGAAACTGGAATCCCTGATCGCCCGTAGCCAGGAACGCCAGGCGGATGACCCGGTGCTGCGCGAGTTCGAGCAGGAAGCCGAGGACGACGATGGCCGGTGAGCGCATCAGCGCGGCCCGTCGCGTCAAGCTGCAGAACGTGGCGGAGCGCGAGATCGAGCGTTACCGCGGCGATCACTACCTGTGGCACAAGCACGTTCACAACGTCGAGCTGGATCCGATGCAGATCCTGAAGATGGAGCTGATGGACCAGCACGCCAGCTCGATCGACTTCTCCTGCCGCCGGACGGGCAAGACCGCGACCAAGGAGCTGTGGTGCCTCGAGCACAACGCGTTGCAGGGTGACCAGGAGCTCGGCATCGTCGCGCCGCGCGAGGCGCAGTCGATCAACAACCTGACGTATCACCTCGATGCGATCCGCCGTTCGCCCATCCTGTCCGCCTATCTGATGGTGAAGGGTGGGCGCGAGCAGCTGTCGGATTCGCGCTACCAGCTGCTGAATCGCTCGATCGGCCGGGCCTACGGGATCATGGCCCAGGTGGATGGCGGCGACCTTACCGTGGCGAGCCTGGAGGAGGTGGACGACATGCCGCGGGACCGGCTCTATTCCCGGTTCCTGTTGATGCTGGGCTCGTCGCGGCGGCTGGGTGCGAGCAAGCGCAGCCAGAATAAGCCGCGGATCCGGATCACCGGCGTATTCAAGGGCGCGTCGACCCTGTCGGACATGATCGACGGCAGCGATTACCACGTGTTGCCGACCATCGACGTGTATCTCGGCATCGAGATGGGGATCCTCAACCAGGGCTTCATGGACGAGATGCGCGAGGCGCTGCCCAAGGAGGAATACCTGCGGCAGCTGCTGTGCCGGAACGTCAGCTCGCGGAACCTGATCTGGACCGCCTGGCTGCGGGAGGCGATCCAGCGCGGCATCCGTACGCGCATCGGCATCGAGGAGCCCATGCCCGGCGCGGAATACCGCAAGCGCGGGCTGATCGCCTTCGGCTACGACGCCGGCGGGCACGGTGAAAACCCGGAAAGCTCGCGGCACTGCCTGGTGGTGCTGGAGCAGATCCTCAACTTCGTATGCCCGGTGTTCGTCAAATACTGGCCGGCGGGCGCTGACGATGGCCGGGTCAAGGAAGATATCAAGGCGTTCTGGCGCTATTTCCGGCCGGATTACGGCATGGGCGACGCCTACGGCGTGGGCATGATTACCCAGCTGAACGACGAGCTATACCGGGATGGCCTGGTGACCGTGGACCGCCGCGCGGTGGGCGATGGCGACAGCACCGCCAGCACCTGGCCGGAATGGCCGTTCTCGCCGATCCGGTTCGAGGGTATGACCAAGCACGTCATGGCGCAGCGCACCCGTTCCCTGTTCCAGAACGGCGGCGTCGTACTGGCCCACGTGCCCAACGACCAGACCGAGGACCGCGCGGAGCGCGACATGCTCGAGCTGCAGCGCCAGCTGGTGAACGTCGTGGCCGTGCCGGCGCCGAGCAAGGCTTACAACAGCTACCAGATGTCCGAGAAGAAGGTCGGCGACGACGGTTTCGACGCGTTCATGGTGGCGGCGCACGCACTGGATACCCGCGGCACCGGCGACGTTAAGTCGGCGATCGTGACGCACCAGGTCTCGCGCGACGATCTGCTGCGAGACCACCCCTACAGCGGAGTGATGTGATGGCGACATTCGAGCAACAGATCAGCGAGATGTTCGCGGGGCGCGACACCAATGCCGGGTTGCCCGGCGTGTTCGGACGCAACCCGGGCGGGACCACGTCTGCCGGGTCCAGCATGACGCCCGAGGAGCGCATGCGCGAGCTATACCGCATCTTCGATGTGGATCTGCAACTGCGGCACGTGATTGTCGAGATCCGCGATATGGACAAGCGCGACCCGCGCGTGAAGAAGATCCACGAGCGCACGGCGCGGGCCGCGGCGAAGGGTGGTCTGCTGCTGCAGGCCAACCCCAAGGCCAAGCGCCTGCACCGCCTCTGGCGGGACTACGTCCGCCGCCTGGAGCTGAACCGGCGCGAGAAGCTGGAAAGCGACATCCGCGGCGCGCTCATGGAGGGCAACGTGCCGATGGAATGGGTGGTGGACCGCAACAGCCGCCAGGTGGTCGGCTGCGTGCGGCTGCCCACCGAAACCATCAAGCCCATGGTCACCCCGCAGGGGCGGTTCCAGAACAACCAGTCTGCTTATCAGCAGTGGGACTGGATGGCGAGCAGGAAGATGGCCGACTTCGCGCTATGGCAGCTCACCGTCGTGCGCGTCCGGCCGGATAACTACGACAACTGGGGCAGCCTGGGGCGGCCGTACCTGGACGCCAGCCGCACCATCTGGCGGCAGCTTCAGATGACCGAAAAGGATATGGTCATCCGCCGGCACGTCCGGGCGCCGCAGCGGATGTCGCACGTGCTCGAGGGCGCGACACTCGATGAGCTCAAGGCCTACGAGCAACGGATCTACGGCGACCAGGCGGACATCACCACCGACTTCTTTCAGAACAAGAAGGGCGGTGTCACGGCTGTCAGCGGCGACCAGAACATGTGGCAGATCGCGGACGTGGAGCACCTGCTGGACACGTTCTTCTCCGGTGCGCCGGCGCCGAAGGGGCTGTTCGGATACGCCGGCGACCTGAGCCGGGACATCCTCGAGGACCTCAAGCGGGATTACTACGACGAGCTGGACGCTATCCAGGACACCGTCGCGTTCGGCTACGAGTTCGGCTTCCGCCTGGAGCTGCTGCTACGCGGTATCAACCCGGATGCCGAGGAGATGACCGTGCAGTTCGCCGAGCGCCGCACCGACACGCCCAACCAGCGCGCCGATCTGGCCTTGAAGCACCAGGCCCTGGGCGTGCCCGCGCCGCTTCTCTACCGGACGGCTGGCCTCGACCCCGAGGTGGTGGAGCGCTACCAGGAGGACGAGGATCAGCGAAACAACCCGTATCCCGATGCCGGCGGCGTGAATGCGCCGGTAGGCACGCCGCGGGTTTCGGTGACGCCAGGGAATGCCCGGAAAGGTGAGAGTGCGACGAATGTTTCGACGACTACGTGAGGTTATTCTCTAAGGTTACTAATCGCTTTCTCTTTTGCTTGTCTCACAGTTTCTATACTTTTATGCAGGTATTTGCATTCAGCAGTTAGTTCTTGTAGCGCTTCATTGGCTCGATTATTGAGGTCATCAAGTTTCTTTATCTTCTCCTCAGAGCTCTCAGTTCTAACTGTCTTTGAAAATCCTGGAACAAATTCAAGTACACCTGAATGTGCAACTTTATTTCTATCATCAGCGAGGCTTATCAACTTCTGCGCAAGAGCCTTATTGCTCGTCCTGCTTTTAAATAAACGAGCACTTGCCCCCATTCCGCTCCTGTTTATGTCCTGTTTTTTCCATTCAAGATCAAGGAATCCAGTTACACAAATGCTCATCAAGGTGTTCTGATACTTAATGGCAGTGGTAAGTACATTTTCAATCAATTGAGCCCGGCATAGAAAATAAAATAAGACTCTTTGGTATTTCCCGAGGTCTTCGAAGTCAGGAATATCATGAGTGTTTTTGGACATTCGCGTTTATAGGTTAATGAGGTAACTCCGAGGTTACAGTGTGGCAGTAACTCAAGAAAGCATTAGCCGCCTCGGCCGAAAAACCCGCATCAAGCGCGCCAGTAAGGCTGGCCGCCGGGATCTGCGTCGGTATGACGCCAGTGTGCGCGAGGAGCTCCGGGACATCTACCAGCGGGCGGCGGACGAGCTGGACGAGCGGATCCGTGGGCTGGGCGGGCCGAGTGACGAGCTGCGGCTGGCCGGTATCCAGGAGGTCCGCCGACAGGTGGGCGGGGTGCTGGACAACCTCGGCCAGGGCCGCGACCGGCTGCTGGGGCGCGGCCTGGAGGATGCGGCGCGTATCGGCATCTGGCCGCTAATGGGCGAGGTCGATGCCGATCTGCAGCGGGTGGCCACCGAGGCGGTGCAGTTCGTGCGCAACTTCGTGGCCGAGGACGGGCTGCAGCTATCCGACCGGCTGTGGCGCATCGATCGCGGGGCGCGGGAGTCGATCACCACGCAGATCGAATCCGCCATCGTGCAGGGCGACTCCGCCAGCCGCGCTGCTCAGGACTTCCTGGATCGCGGCGAGCCAGTACCGGAGGAGCTGCGCAGCAAGATCGCCGGGGCCGGGGCCGGGCGGTTGGCACGCCAGGCGGCATCCAACCTGATGACCGGCGAGGCCGCGCCCTACGCCCAGGCGCTGCAGGTGTTCCGCACCGAGATCAACCGCGCCCATGGCGAGGCCTACAAGGCGGCGGGGTTCGAGGATCCGGACGTGATCGGCACCCGGTTCCTGTTGTCGCCGCGGCACCCGGCGCCGGACATCTGCGACATGCACGCCACGGTGAACCGGCACGGGCTGGGACCGGGAGTGTATCCGCGCGACCGCTCGCCATGGCCGGCCCACCCGAACACGCTGTCATTCGAGGAGCTGGTCTACGAGGACGAGGTCACCGAGGAGGACCGGCTCAACGAGGAGGAGCGCATCGGCTGGCTCAAGGAGCAGCCCGCCGGGATCCAGTACGGCGTTTTGCAGTCGAAGCAGAAGGTGGCGGCGCTGCAGCAGGACGTGCTGCGCGAGAACGAGATCGGCACGCCCTGGCGGGTGCTCAAGCGCAAGTACGAGCGCAAGGGCATCGACCTGGCGCCACTGGAAGACCCGCCGCCGGTGCCGCCGCCGGATCTGGGGCCGCCGGTGGATGCCCTGCGCCCGCTGGGCCGACCGATCGAGGACGCGCTGATGGTGCGGGGCCAGAAAGACGCAGCCAGGCGCGCGTTGCTGCAGATCAAGAAAGTGCACGGCGATGGGGATCTACCGACGATACCGATCGAGAATTACCGCGGGCGCCGGAATCTAGGCATATACAGTTTCAAGAAGGGCTCCGGCGATCCTCTAAGAATTCAGATCAGCGAGCACGGGGATCACAAGGAATTGACGTTAGCTCATGAGATCGGGCATTTCCTCGATCATCACGGGCACGGGCGCCGCAGTGAATTTTCCTCGATACGCCACGATGATTTTGCGGAATGGCGTGCGGCAGCGGATCGGTCAGAGGCCATACAGCGTCTGCGCGCTCTGCAATCCGGACCCGCGACGATCGATCTGCCGAACCAGGGCCGTCGACACGCTGTGAAGAAAAAACACCTGAGGTATCTGCTTGATACCCGGGAAATATGGGCCCGCAGCTATGCGCAGTACATTGCCGAGCGCAGCGGGGATCGTCGGATGATCGAGCAGGTCAACAGCCAGGTGGGCCGCGCGCTGGACGCGCCGGTATGGTATCCGAAGCAATGGGAGCCGAAAGACTTCGAGGATATCGCCAAGGCAGTCGACAACCTGATGGTGAAAATCGGATGGCGGAAATAAGCGAAAGCGAGCGCCGGCTGCGGCTGCGCCAGATCATGGACGACCTCAACCTGACCGAGGCCGAGGCCGAGGTGGTGCTGGCCATCGAGCTCGGCGAAAGCGACGGCGACGTGATCGAAGTGGACGACGATGACGAGTAGCGCCGCCCTGCACTACGTGGACACCGCCGAGGCGCCGCCGGTGGCGGCCCGCCCGCCGGTGCGCTGCGAGTGCGGCCGCGAGATCTTCGACGGCCTGGTGGTGCGATCCCGGGTGGTGCGGGTGCTGCCGCGCGGCGGTGCGCAGGCGAAATGCCGCTGCAAGCGCTGGGTGCCGGTGCCGCTCACCTATTCAGATAACGGGGCCCGTAGTTGACACGGCCCCGAAAACAGGGCCAGACTCCGCGCTAACGGTATAACGCCAGGGTCTCCTCCCCCTACGCGATAAGCCGGCCGCCTCCCCTGGGGCGGCCGGCTTTTTTTTGGCCGAGGTAGCGATGGCTTTACAGCGCGGACGGATGCAATTCGATGATGGCGGCGATCGCGGCCGGCATCGGATTCTGGCGTCGATCGACAACGGGCCGGACGGCAACAACCGGTCGGTGGAGCAGCTGGCGCGCACCCTCAGCGCCAAGCACCGCGATTACGGCTCGGTCGAACTGACGCAGGACACGTTCGCGAAGTTCATCGAGAACTTCAACGCGGACACCTACGGCCAGCAGATCTTCATCGATGTGGGCCACAAGCCTGACCAGGGCGCGGCCGGGCAGATCAAGCGGTTGTACACCGAGGGCGACGCGCTACTCGCGGAGATCGAGTGGACGCCCAAGGGCGTGAAGGCGGTCAAGGAAGACGGATTCCGCTATTTCAGCATCGACTTTCACGACGACTACGAGGACCGCGAGACCGGCAAGAAGCACGGCCCGACGCTGTTCGGCGCCGGCCTGGTGACGCGGCCCTTCGTCAAGCGCATGCGCCCGACCGAGGGGCCGGGCCGGATGTTCTTCTCGGATGACGGCCTGGCCGTTCCTGACTACCTGAAACTCCATGAGGCTGGCGACATGAACAAGTTCCTGAAGAAGCTCCGCGAGAAGCTGGAGAAACTGAATCTCGCCGAGGGCGTGATCACGCAGATCCTCGCCGCCTTCGAGGCCCAGGCCAAGACGCTGGGCGAGGACGAAAAGGCCCTCGAATCGGCGTACGGAGTGTACGAGACCATGGGCACCAAGCTGGCCGAGGAAATCGGCGACCGCGAGGTGACCGTGAAGCTGGACGGCCTCGAGCCGAACCCCAAGCGCGATGACGATGATCACGGCGACAAGCGCAAGCAGCTGTCGGACGAGGAAATCGACAAGCGCCTGGCCAAGATGCTGGACGACCGCGAGGAAAAGGCGGCGAAGGAAAAGGCCGAGACCGAGCGCAAGCTGGGCGAAGTCAAGAAGCAGTTCGACGGAATCCTGGACGAGGCCAAGGGCCTGACCGACCCGACGCGCGAGGATCTGCGCAAGGAGTGGGGCCCGATGCTGTCGGCCGACATGTCCGAGGACCAGGTCAAGGCGCTCGCGGACAAGGTGGTCAAGGCCGGCGACCAGATCGAGGCGAACAAGAAGCTGGCCGACATGGGCTACGAGTTCGGCGGCGCCGGCGTGCACCTGCAGATGGGTGACGAGCCGGTCGGCCAGCGCCTGGGCGAGACCATGCGCAAAAACCTGGGCGAGTCCGCCGCCAGCCAGGGCCGTCTGGCGCTCCCGGAGGAATCCAAGTGCTCCGCGTTCGTGCGGCGTGTGCTGTCGGACTTCGACCGGCGCAATGCCCAGCGCCTGCACGACGAGGGCAAGCGCCTGGCCGGCGACGGCAGCGTGAACATCGCCGACGGCGATTTCCCGATCGGCGCCCAGCGGCAGGTGATCCTCGAGACCTTGTCGGACCTGCGCATCCTCGAGCTGGCCAACACCAACGTGGATCCGCAGGCCCAGGCCACCACCGAAATCCCGTACGAGGAGCGCCAGCTGTCCAACGTGCGCAACGGCGGCCGCGTTTACGAGGGCCAGCCGATCAACCGCGCCGGCGTGCGCCAGCGCATGGACATCGCCTACGTCATCCCGCGCAAGATTGCGATGCTGATGAGCAACGAGATGATCCACTTCTCGCGCACCAGCCGCATCGACTGGGATGCCTGGGCGCGCAACATCTCGAGTAATTCCCGGCTGATGCGCGAGCTGGTGGCGGCGGACATCGCCAACACCATGCAGCGGGCGGCGGATTCGTATCTGTCGATGGACATCACCGGTGAGGATCTGGAGCCGCAGTTCGACGGCAGCACCAGCGTGGTGAACCTGGCCCAGTGGCCGCTGGTCCGCCCGCACCAGGAGCGCGACCTGCAGGGCAACGCGGTGGGCAGTGCCACGCACCCGATCACGGTGACCTATGACGGCAACCCGATCGACGAGTACGACGGCACTGGCTCTCAGAGCGCGGGCGTTTACTACCGTATCGCCTCGATCAATCTGGGGCAGATCCAGTTCGTGGACGAGGCGGGCGATGCCGTGACCCCGGCCGATACCACCACCTGCACCATCGACTACAGCTACGCCACCAACGTGGTGAAGTTCGACCTCGATACGCCCAGCGGCGAGGAGCGCGAGAAGCACCTGAACGGGCTGCTGCACCGCATCGGCCGCCGCAAGGCGATGCTGGCGGATGAGCGCTTCGTGCGGCCGGAGTTCATTCTGTCGAGCCACACGCTCAACCAGACCGCCAGCGAGGCCGAGCAGTTCACCGCCCACGGCATGCGCATGGGCACCGGCGCCGGCAACGAGGGCGACGTGAGCACCATGAAGGGCATTCCGGCCTGGATGACCAACGAGCCCGGCATCGATCTGGGTGACGAGCGGTTCATCCTGGGCGAGCGCGGCACCCTGGGCTACACGGTGGTCAAGGCGTTCCAGACCGGCACCCCGTTCGAGGCCTTCGACTCGGCCACCGGCAAGCCAACCGGCGAGAAGATCGCCTACGGCGAGGAATACAGCGCCATCAAGGTGCCCGACCCGGTGCAGGACCGCCTGACCTCGGTGATCGCCTACTCGGCCACCGCCCGCAGCGGCGCGTAGGCCGGGCCGGGTTCGGCTGATACCGGCCCCGGTGCCCGCGCGGTACCGGGGCCTTTTCGGATCAGGAGACGAGCATGCGAAAGATTCCCTACACCCACCCGGATTCGGCCCCCAACCCGACCACGATCGGCGGCGTGCTGCTGCACCCGGGCGATACCCGGCTGGTGGACGCGTCGATGGTCCCCGGCGCCCGGGCCAAGGCCGCGCCGGCGCCGACCGCGCCCCCGGCCGAGGACGACATGGAAACGCTGCGCTCCGACAGCGTGAAGGACATCGTCGCCAAGCTGGAACAGCTGGCCGACGAGCAGCTGGACGAGCTCGAGCAGCTGGAACGGGCCGACGACAAGCCGCGCAAGGGCGTGCTCGAGGGTATTGACGAGGAGCGGCTTCGGCGTGCCGCGGCGGATGACGAAGGCGGCGGCGATGACGGCGCCGGCGAAGAATAGCCGGGGCACGCTCGACCTCAAGGACCTGGCGCGCCGCGTCACCCTGGCCGAGGGCGGCGCGCAGTCGCTGTCGGTGGCGCAGGTGGCCGAGGTGATAGGCCTGACGCTGGACCTGCTGGTGCAGGCGGAGCCGGCCGACGTGGCGGCGCTGCTGGCTGAGCGGCGGGAGTCCCGGCATGAGTAGTACGCGAATCGAGCGCATCATCGACGAGCTCATCGAACGCGAGGGCGGCTACGTCGACGACCCGGACGACCCGGGCGGCAAGACCAACCACGGCATTACCGAGGCGGTTGCCCGGCGGCATGGCTATGACGGTGCCATCAGCGACATGCCGGTGGCCTTTGCCCGGCGGGTGTATCGCGCCCAGTACGTGGAGGATCCGCGCTTCGATGACGTGGGCGCCCTGTCCTGGCCGGTGGCCGAGGAGTTGGTCGACACCGGTGTGAACATGGGCCAGGCCGACGCCGGCACCTTCCTGCAGCGGTGCCTGAACGTCTTCAACCTCAAGGCAAAGCTTTACCGCGACCTGCGCATCGACGGCCGGGTGGGAGATCACACCCTGGCGGCGCTCCAGGTATTTCTCGAGTGTCGTGGTGCCGAAGGCGAGCACGTGTTGCTCAAGGCCCTGAACTGCCTGCAGGGCGCTGACTATATCGGTCTGGCCGAGGGCGGCGAGAAGTTCGAGACCTTCGTCTACGGCTGGCTGCGGGCCCGGGTGGATATCTAGCCATGGGAATCCTCGACAAGCTGATCGGCGGCTCGGTGGCGGAACCGATCGACGCGATCGGCGAGATCATCGACAACGTCTGGACCAGCCAGGACGAGAAGCTGGACAAGCAGGCGCTGCTGACCCGCATCGCCCAGAAGCCGGCGCTGGCCCAGGCCGCGATCAACCGCGTGGAGGCCCAGCACCGCAGCATATTCGTGGCCGGCTGGCGGCCGTTCATCGGCTGGGTGTGCGGCGTGGCGCTGGCCTATTCGTTCATCGTCCGCGACATGATCGCCTGGGCGCTGCAGATCTGGGCGCCCGCGGTGTCGGTCCCGCCCGAGCTGGCGATGGAACACCTGATGACCGTGCTCATGGGTCTGCTGGGGCTCGGCACCATGCGCACGGTGGAAAAGCTCAAGGGGCGCGCGAAGTGATTGGTGGTACGAGGGACGGCCGGCATGCCGAACGGTAGCGATGTGGACCAGCGCGAATACGGTGAACTGATAGCCAACGTCCGGCACGTGAGCGAGGCGATGGGCTCGCTCAGCGCCGATGTGGCCAAGGTGCACGGCCGCATGGACGAGCTGTTCAAGCAGATGGCCACCCGCGCGGAGCATGAAAAGCTGGCCAGCGATGTGGGCGCCTTGTGGGATCATCACCGCGAGACCAACCGCGCCGTCAGCGAGCTGCGCACCGAGGTCACCGCCGAAATGTCCGGCAGCAAGGTCGACCGCGGCTGGCTGCGGGATGTGCTGTGGCTGGTGGTGAGCGTGCTCGCCGCGGCGGGCGGCTACGGCATGGGCGGATTCTGATGCCGGTGACCCTCAGTCACATGACCAAGATGCTGGGCACCAGCCTGCGGGACGCCAGCAACAAGCTGGCCGACGACCCCGCTGCCTTGGCCCGCTACGTGAAGGCCGCGGCGCTGGATCTGTCGCGCGTGCGGCCACGGGTGCGCGCCGGTTCGATCACCCTGGCCGCGGACGTGTCCGGCTACGAACTGCCGGCCGACGCCCGGCGCTTCCACACCGCCACCTGGGTGGACAAGTGGCGCCAGTGCCAGCCCTGGGACGTGCCGTCCGGCCTGCGCCCGCCGGTGGCCAGCGTGCGGGTGTCCGCCGGCGGCGGGCGCGAGCTGCAGCTGTCCCCGGCCCCGACGTGGCAGTTCATCCAGGTGGTGGGGGCGGCCCATACCGTGCACTACTACAGCGAGCACGTGATTACCGACTCGGAAGCCGAGTGCACGATCGATGAGGCCGACGAGCATCTGCTGCTGGCCCGCGCCCAGGCCGAAGCGATGAAGGAACTGGCCCTGCGCGGCGTGGGCAAGCCGGTGACATTTCGCAATGGCAGCCTGGGTGTCACGCCGTCCAACACCACGCCCAGCGCCCTGCACAAGATGCTGATGGACTGGTTCGAGAAGGCGGCGGCGGACGCGGTCTAGTGTTGCGTTGAACGCAAGGGGTAAGCATACTGAGCCACCGCTTCGCGCACTGGCGAACCGATGCCCCAACCCCAGAGCAAAGCCGCCGACCTGCTGTCACGCGTCGCCGACTATGCCAATACCCACGCCCGAGACGAGCTGATGCACCGGCGCCTCCGGCAGGAGGTGTCGAAACTCATCCAGCAGGTCGGGGCCGAGCCTGGCGCCATGGCGGCGAAGGGCATTCTCGAGGCGATGGACGGCAACCGCGATGCGCTGGGCACCTATCGGCAGTTGGTGGCAACCTACCCGGGGCATCCCGAAATCCGCGACAACCACTCCACCACGCTGGCGCTTTTCGGGCGCCCGATCGAGGCCTATAAGGAAAGCAATGCGGCCTGGACGATAAGCGAGGGCAACGTGGCCATCCTGCGCACCCTGGTTCGACGCGCCTACGACAGCGGCCATATCAGGGAGGCGAAGGGTTGGCTCGAGCAGTGGCGCCGGGAAAAGCCGGACGAGCAGCACCCGTATGCGGATAGCATCGACGCCGCCATGCTGGTTATCGACAGTGGTGGCTTCGATGAGGACGCGCTCGACGCGCTACCCGCCTATGTGCAGGCCGCGGCCGGCGTGGCAGCCGAGGAGAGCTGCCCCATCCGGCAGATGATGCCCCGGCTTCTGGAAGATGAGGACAGCGTCTGGATTGCCTTCGGCTTCCGGATCGACGCGCCGCCGGCGCGGGTGGCCATGGCCAACATCCGCTTTGCCAGCGCCGTGGCCGAGAACAAGCTTTCCGAGCGAGTCGGTGCGTTCGCCTCATTGACATTCCGGGCTGCGGCATGAGCGTGACGCCGGAGGAAACCCACGGCTATGGGCAGGCGCTGTTCGCCAATGCGGACTGCGAGGCGGGGTACCGCGCGGCGATCAGCCGCATCTATTATGGCTGTCTGCACGCCGGCAGATTGCTTGCCGACGAGCAGGATCTGCCGCTGCCGCCGGGCGATCATGCCCCAGGTTCGCACAACCTTCACATCTTGCGGCTCAAGAACCCGCCCGCCCGGATGGACTACGGCTGCCGGGCGCAGTGTATACGGCTCGGCGAAATGCTGAACACGCTACGCGCAGAACGTGTCACCGCCGATTACATCCTGGATGAGCACATCGAGCACGGTCACGCTGAAACCATCAGCGTGACGGGGCAAGAGGCAATGAATCTGGTCGAACGGCTAAGGCACGACCTTAGGGCGCAGGCGTCGGGTGGCGAGTCTCAATAACTCCGCGGCGGACGCGGTCTAGTGTTGCGTTGAACGCATGGGTTAGGCTGGATTCAGCCTATCGAACCAGCGGTGGCCTATGCGCGATAAAAATCTGCTCGTCATGCTCGTCGCCTTCTCGCTGTTGACTGGCTGCGCCTGGTTTCTCGAGGGTATGGGGCTTGCCCCACTTGGCCAGGGGCCGCGTGCCGATGCGCGCCAGCTGGAATACGTCAAGAGCCATCCCGATCTCGACTACGACATGCGGACCGCGATCATGGGCGGGTCGATCCTCGAAGGTATGACAAAGGATGAGGTGCGCGCCTCTTGGGGCTCCCCCTGTCTGCTTTGTTACGGCAATGGCGAGGACTACTACCGCGGCGTCAGGGTCGAGACGGTTGTTTACGGAGTGAGGGGGCGCCCGACCGGACATACTTACATCTATTTCGAGAATGGAGAGGTGGTTGGCTGGTCCGCTCGCTAATGGTCCAAGGTGCAGGGGTTAGAGCTCATCAGGATAAACAGGCTCGTACCAACAGCGGCAGAACGTGTGCGCCTCGGCCGAGGGCGCGGCCCGGGATGTGTACTTCCTGGTGGCCCCGCTGGTGGCGCGCCTGCGCCTGATGCGGGAAATCCTGACCGACTGAGTCTCTAGACTCCAAAAACAGAGTTGGCGTATGCTGGAGCCCTAAACGGCATAACGCTGACCAGCGAAAGCCGCACACCCCAGGCCCGGGGTGTGCGGCTTTTTTTGTGCGCGGAGCAGGTATGGCAGCACGCGGGTTCCGGGCGGATATCGACGACGCGGTACGCGGGCTCAAGCGCGGGCGCGTGGTTGTGTTGCAGGAAATCGACAAGTCACTGCGGCGTGGCGCCAACGAAGTGGCGCGAGTGGCCCGGCGTGATGCCGCGAAAGCGTTTTCCACCCTGACCAACTCCATCCGTGCGCTGCGGGAACGGCCGCTGCGCTGGGCCGTGGCCCCCGGGGTGGCGTACGGCGGTTACGTGGAGGAGGGCCGGGGCCCGGGCGGCATGCCGCCGGTGCAGTCGATCCTGGACTGGATCCGGGTGCGGCGGATCCAGCCGCGGGATCCGGAGACCACCGAGGGCCAGCTGGCGTTTCTGATTGCCCGGAAGATTGCGGCCCAGGGCATCGAGCCCCAGCCGTATCTCGAGCCGTCGCTGGAGAGCAAGCGCGCCCGGCTGGAACGCCTGGTGATGCTGGGCACCGAGCGCGGTATCCGCAAGGCGGGGCTGGCGTGATGGATATCGCGGCAGTGGCGCCGGCAGTGGCCAATGCGCTGGCCGCGGCGCAGCCGGATCGGCTGGTTACCCGCGAGCTGGTGGCGTTCGACCAGCGCGACGGCGGCGATTCCGACCTGAGAGCCGGCGTGTTCACGATTCTGACGCTGGGCGCTACAGAGCTGGACGGCATGCCGGATGACATCAGCGGCCAGGTGCAGCTGGTGATTGCGGGCCAGCTTAAGCTGGACGAGGGCGCCAGCGGCGCCGAGGTGGAGGACGCCGAACTGGCGATGTTCGCCGAGCTGCGGGCGTTCGCCCTGGCCCCGGGCACCGGGCTGTGCCCGCTGCAACTGCAATCCGTGGCGTTTTCCGGGCAGCTCGAAACCCCCTACGGCTGGTTCCGCGCGGAACTGGTGTACGCCGAAATCGACTGAGGATGCCGAAATGAACGTGATTCACGGGCGCAGCGCGAAACTGCTGCTGCAGATCGAAGACACCTTCCGGACCGCGCCGGGCACGCCGGCGGCGTTCCGGATGCCGTTCTCCACCAGCGATTTCGGCCGCGCGCCGGACCGCCAGGAGGACCCGACTCTCAACGGCGAAGCCCTGGCCCAGAAGCAGGACGAGACCGACAGCATGGTGGACGGCTCGTTTACCTGCCGGTTCGACCTCAACGCGATCGGGTGGTGGCTGTATCTGTTGTGGGGCCCGCCGACCACCTCCGGCGCCGGCCCCTACGAGCATGTGTGGACGCTGAACCTCGACCAGCGGCCCACGGCGCTGCTCGAGATCGCCTATGGCGACGTGCGGTTCAACCGGTTCCTGGGCGTGGTGTGCAACAGCATGAGCTGGGACGTGGTGGCCGCGGCGCAGAACATGACGGTGAACCTGCTCGGGGCGCAGGAGGTGCTGCCGCGGCCCAACAGCATCTTCGATGACGGCTACTCGGAGTTTGAGAAGGCCCGGGCCTGCGCCAAGGGCGGGCACGTGTTCGAGACCGGCGGCAGCGGGGATCCGCTGGGCGAGATTGCCGGGGCCACGGTCAACATCACCAACGACTTCGAGCCGCAGATGCTGGCCGACAACAAGGAAGGCCCGGGTTGCTACCTGCTGGGCCAGCCGGCGATCACCGGCGAGCTGCGGGCCCTGTTCGCCAACGACAGGGCCGCCGACAAGGCCCGCGCCCACGACACCGTGCCGCTGACGTTGGCCAGCCGCAACGCAGACGACAGTGCCAGCCTGACGCTGACGCTGCCGGAGACGGAGCTTTCCGAGCCCAAGCAGACCATCGAAAGCAGCCGCGGGATCACTCACACGATGAACTGGCGTGCGTTCACCACCCCCGGGGAGAGCGCGCCGACCATCACCCTGAGCAACTCGGTGGCCAGCTATGCCACGTAAGCGCAAGGCGCCGGCGGCCGAGGCCGGCACGGATGAGGCGCCCGAGACGGTGCCGGCGGTGATCTACCGGGACCACGCCTATCGCCGGCGGTTCGTCCATGCCGGCGGCCAGCGCCTGCAGGTGGTCAACGGCCGGGTGACCACCGATGACGCGGCGGCCCAGGCCGAGCTGGACGCCAGGCACGAATTCACGCGGGAGGGCTGATGCTTTATCTCAACGCCGGCCAGCAGACGGTCAAGTGGAAAGAGGCGGGCATCGAGCTCGACCTGGTGCCGCTGCCGCGCGATGTCGATCAGGCCCTGATCGAGGCGACCACCGAGCGGGTACTGGATGACAACGGCCGCCTGGTGGACATCAAGCGGGACGTGCGTACCTATGCTCAGAAGGTGGGGCGGCACTGCATCAAGGGCTGGCGCGGCCTGCCGGACAAGGAGGGCGAGCGCGGCCCGGGGGTGATCGACCCGGATGGCAATGCCGTGGAGTGCACGCCCGAGGCGGTGGAGCAGTTCATGCTGATCGAGCCCGCCGAGGAGTTCGTTTTCCGCAAGGTCAAGTCGCTCGACATTCACCTGGCTGCCGAGGTATCGGCGGCAAAAAAAGGCTGACGGCGCGAGTCCGATGGCTACTGGACGGCGGCCCCACAGCGCTCCAGGACCTGATCGATTTCGGGTACCAGCCCGAGCCCGAGGATTACGGTCCGCATCTGGAATGGGAGCGGCCGGTGCTGGACCTGTACTCACTGCTCAGCCGGCAGTGGCGCGTGGGCATGGCGGGCGCCGTGGGCCTGGACATGGGCGTGTTCCTGCCGGTGATGGAGTCGCGCCGCTGGGATCTGGATGTGGCATTGCCACTACTGAACGCGATCGAGACCGCGGTGCTCGACCGCTCGGGGGCGGGTGATGGCGGAGAAGATCCGGGTACTGATTGAGGCGGACGGCCAGCAGTATTCCTCGGAGCTAAGCCGAGTCGAAAAGGATACGCAGCAGTTCGGCCAGACCACCCGCCGAACGTCGGCCGATGTGGCCCACTACGCCGGCACCATCCGTAACCTGGCCGCGGCTTACGGGGTGTTCACCGCCGGGCGGTTCGTGATCCAGACCGCGGCCCAGTTCGAGACCCTCAACGCCCAGCTGATCACTGCCACCGGCAGCCAGCAGGGCGCCACGGCGGCGATGGAGGAGCTGCAACGCATTGCCCGCGAGACGCCGTTCGCGCTACGGGAGGTGGTGAACGGATTCATTCGCCTGAAAAACCTCGGCCTGGAGCCGTCGCGCGAGGCGATCATCAGCTACGGCAATACCGCCTCGAGCATGGGCAAGCAGCTCAACGATTTCGTGGAAGCGGTGGCCGATGCGGTGACCGGCGAGTTCGAGCGCCTCAAGGAGTTCGGCATCAAGGCCCGGACCGAGGGCGACAATATCCGGTTCATCTTCCGCGGCCAGGAAACCACGGTGCGCAACAGCGCCGCGGCCATCGAGGGCTATCTGCGGGAGCTGGGTGAGGTGGAATTCGCCGGTGCCATGGCGCGGCAGATGGACACACTCACCGGCAAATGGTCGAACCTGGTGGACGCCAGCGAGCGGCTGGCGGCCGCGGTCAGCGAGGAAAGCGGCAGCACGGCGGCGATGAAGGGCCTGGCCGGCGCCATGACGGAGTTCGTGGAGTCGCTGGAGGCGGTGACACGCCACGAAAGCGCGTTCGACATGATCGCGGATCTGGCCGCGATCGTGAACCCGACCACCGGCGGGCTGGCCCTGTTCGAGTTGCTGGGCAAGGGCGGCCGGATCCAGCGCGAGCAGGATGAAGCTGACCGCCGCGGCGCCGGGGCACTGGACAACATCGGCCGTTACGCGCCCTCGCTGCGGGAACCTGCCGCCAACGACCCCGGCTCCATGCTGCTGCGCCAGGGGCCGTTGCGCGCCGGCCTGATGACCTCGGCCGCGGAGGAGGCCAGCAAGGCCGGCGACAAGCTGATCAGCCAACTGGAGAAGGAGATCGCGCTACACAACGCGACATCCGAGGCCGCGAAGGCGGCAGCCCTGATCCAGCTGGGGGCGCTGGGCGACCTGAGCTCGGCACAGCGCAAGCAGATCATGCTGCTGGCCGAGCAGCGTGACGCGCAGATCAGCGCCGAGGAGGCACAGGAGCAGGCCGATATCCGGCGCGAGCAGGCCAAGGCCAAGCGCGAGGCCCTCGAGAGTGAGCTGCAAGCGATCGAGCGGACGGCGTCCACCGCGGTGGAACTGGAGAACCGTCGGCACCAGCGCGAGCTCGAGATCCTGAAGGAGGCGCAAGCGAAGAAGCTGGACAGCATCTACAGCTACGAGGAGCTGCGCGAACGCCTGGCCGCCGAGCATGAGCAGCGGCTCAAGGATATCGCGGAGCGCGGGACCAGGGATCAGGCGCGGTCACTGGCCGACCTCGAGGATTCGCTTGGCGACATCGCGTTCGCTGCCCGGGATGCGTTCGGCACCATGGAGGACGCCATCATCAACTCGGCGCTGAACGGCGAGGCGGCGATCGGCGACATGGTGGAGGCAATCATCGCCGATCTGGCGCGCCTGGCGCTGCAGCAGAATGTGACGCGGCCGCTGTACGACGCGGCGCTGCCGCTGCTGGGAAATCTGTTCGGGGCCACGCTGCCAGGAACGCCCGGCGGTACCGGCGTCAACGCCTCCCCGGTCCCGGTGGCCCACACCGGCGGGGTGCTGGGGGCCGACTCGTTCGCCATGCGCTCGATCAGCGAGGCGGCGTTCGCCGGGGCCCGGCGCTACCACTCGGGCGGCATCGCCGGCGACGAGGTGGCAATGATCGGCCGGCGCGGCGAGGGCGTGTTTACCGAAGCCCAGATGCGGGCGCTGGCCCCGGTCAACGAGGTGAACCAGGCGCCGGTGACGGTGAACGTGATGACCGCCGGCAATGAGCCGGTGGAAACCCGTGAGCGGACCGGGCCCGGCGGGCAGGGCCGCATCGTCGACGTGATGGTCGGGGAGATCAGTCGGGACCTGGCGCGCAACGGCCCGTTCGCGCGGACCATGCAGAACACCTACCCGAACCTGCAGCGCAGCGGGGCGCGGCGATGAGCGCCGGCACCTGGCCCGCCAGCCTGCCGCAGTACCCGCTGCGCCAGGGGTTCACCGTGGCGCCGATGGACAACGTCGCCCGGGCGCCGGTGGAGCTGGGCCCGGCCAAGCAGCGGCCGCGCTCCACGGCGGCGCTGGTACGGGTGAGCTGCCGCGTGAAGGTGGGCAGCGAGACCGAGCGCGACACGCTGATGGCCTTCCACGACACCACGCTGGCCCAGGGTGCGCTGCGTTTCACCTGGGCCAAACTCACCGACCGCCTCAGCGGCAGCTTTGACGAGCTGCAGTTCACCGCGCCGCCGCGGTACCGGCCGGAAGGGGCTACCCGCTGGCTGTTCGACCTGGAGCTGCTGGCGCTGCCGGCGTAGGAGGCACCGTGGCACTCGACACCATCACCGTGCGGGCCCGGCTGTACGATCAGGACGGCGACCCGGCCGAGGGCGCGCTGATCTGCTACACGCTGGATCGCTACGACTTCGCCAACGGCGTGGTGGTGCCGGAAACACACCAGGCGATAGCCGATGCCGACGGCCTGACCAGTGTGGATTTGTGGCCGAACAGCGCCGGCGAGCGTAACAGTCATTACAAGGTGCAGGCGGTACGCAACGGCATCACCCTGCTGCAGGGCGTGGCCGTGTTCCCGGCCGTGGCCGAGGTGGATCTGCGTCACTTCCTGCAGGCGAAGCCGCCCACGCCGCTGGCGGCGGTAGCCCGGCGCGACTTCACCGTATACGACGGCGTGGCGTTCGCCGGCAAGTGGAACCTGCTCAACCCGGACGGCACCGAGCCCGAGGTGGGCAATTACACCCCACGGCTTGTAGTGCGCGACGAACCCGGCGGCACCGTCCTGCACGACTCGAACAGCGACAGCGGTACCACGCTGACGTTCGCCGACAACAACACCCTGACCGTGGACATCGCCACCAGCGTGTACGCGGCCTGGCCCACCACCACGTTCTACGAAATCACGATTTCCCTGGGCGGCAATCTGTTTGCCGTGTCCTACGGGTATATCCACCGACTGTCCTGAGGAGGGCAAACCAATGGCAGATCCGATTCAACTTCATAATGCTGCGCTCGAGCACCTGGCCAGCGCCAGCGGCGCGCAATGGGACGACGGCACCACCCAGTTCGTGTGGGTGCTGCTGGATAACGCCTACACGCAGAGCGACGCGGACACTACCTGGCTGGATATCAAGGCCAACGAGATCGATGACACGGTGCAGACGGATTATGTGCGTCAAGCCGTGAGCAATCGCACAGTGACCACAGTTGCTGGCGCTGTTGAGTACCACGCCGACACCGCCGACTTTGGCGACGACGTGACCTTGACTGCGCGGTTCTTCGCATGCGTGCACTGCGCCGCCGGCTCGTTGAATCTCGCTGATGCCGACATCGTGATCGGGGTCGTAGACCTCGGCGCTGAGAAGAGCAGCGAGAACAACGATTTCGATCTGGCCGAGCCGTCCACGGGCTGGTTCTACGTCGGGCAGGCCGACTGACCCGACGCGTGTACGAAACGCGCGTCACGCTTCTGCGCAGGGTCGCGTTCGACGTGACCCTGGTAGCACGGCCAAGCCAGGCCGAGCTGGCCGGGGAGGCGTTTCTGCCGGTGCTGGCCGATGGGTCGATGCTATCCATTGGTATTTCGCCGGCGGCGTCCGCTGCGGCGGTCCCGGCCGGGGCGGATGCCCCCGCATTATCCGCGGGGCAATTACTGGCGGGTACCGGCGCGCTTGTGCCAGTGCAGGCGGATGCGCCGGTCGGCGGTATCGGTATTGCCGTCTCCGCGGCATCGGCTGACTTGACCGCCTCGTCGGACGCCTCATCGGTAGGGGTCGGGGTGTCGGGACTGCCCGGGAGCGCCTTGATCCCGTTCGAGCCGGAACCCTCCAGGCATAGCCGCGGGATCTCGGTCATCGGGCAGCCGGCCCCGCTTCACGTGTTTGCGGGCCCGCCTGACGTCGGGGTCGGCATTTCAATGCAGGCGACGGCAGCGGCGATACCGATCGGTGCCGATGCGCCGTTGCTGACCATAGAAACGCGGGTATCGGAGCCGGCGGGCGCCGCGCCGCTGGATCTTGTTGCCGAATCGCCAACAGCCAGAATTGGGGTATCGGCTCTGGGCGACGAGGCCCAGCTCGGGGTGACCGCTGATGCGAGCCAGGCTGTCATCGGCATGTCAGCTATATCTGGTCCCGCAGGACTTGGGGTATCCGCTTTCGCGCCGGTGTTCTTAACCGGCTTCGCTGAAATCGCGCCGCACGCGTCCCTGAATGTGGAGGCTGATTCAGCCGCCATGGCGGTTGGGATATCCCTAGAAGTTGCGGGCGCTGAGTTGCCAGCAGACGCCGATGCACCGGGCAGCGTCATAGGTGTATCGGCAGCGGCCGGCGGCGCAGCTGTGGCGATAGTGTCGGATTCTGCCCTGTTCTCGACTGGCCTGGTCACGCAGGCAGGCGGGGCCGAGCTGGCCGTGAGTAGCGAGCCGGCGGCGTTCTCGACTGGGGTATCGGATCAGGCGGCGACCGCGCCGCTTATGTTTTACGCGGGTGCCCCTTCATCTGGAACCGGCGTTTCTTCCGTCGCCAATGACGCCGCTGTTCTGGTTACGGCAGCGCTGCCGGGCACATCAGTCGGGATCCTCGCGCAGGCGGGGCATGCGCCTGCGGACATGCTTGCTGATGCCGCTGATTTTTCCACCGGGGTGGAACAGCAGGCGGGCGCATCAGTGTTGGCAGTCAGCGCTGATGCACCGAGGTTCTCAACTGGCGTATCCGAAGAGGCAGGTCAGGCCGCGGTGGATGCCGGTAGCGCTGCCCCGGCACTTTCGCTGGGCATTGCCGAGGAAGGGGTAGCAGCGCCTATTGCCGTGTCGGCGGATTCAACGCTTTTCCTGGTTTCGCCTGCAACGCTCTGGCACAGCGACATGAACAATACGACGATCTACGAACTGGATCCAGCGGACATGTCGGTGCTGCGATCCAATGCGCCGGGCGGCAATATCCGGGGCTGCGGAGGGTCGGCCAATAGACTCTACACAACAGATGCGTCGACAGATGAAGTGCAGCGGAGAGACCCTGCCGACTTCTCCTTGTTAGTGGCTGAGCCCGGTCCTGGCGGCAACAACGCGCAGGATATCGGCGGCAACGACTTGGCCGTGTACGCATCCAATAACGTCAACAACACGCTGTACCGGCTCAGCACCGACCTGACCACGGTTCTCCAGTCAACCAATCCGCCAGGGGACGCCAACAACGGTGCCGGCGGCGATGACGTCGTTGCCTATAGCTGCTCCGGTACCGGCGGCAGCGACGGGCAATTCAAGCTGGATGCCAGTGATCTGTCAGTGATTCTCGCTGCCACCCGTGTCGGTAATGCCCAGCGTGGCACCGGCGGCGATCAGTACCGCTTCTGGATGGCAGATAGCGCGGATGAGGTAATTCGGGAGATTGATGTCGACGACATGGAAACCGTGCTGCTGTCGGTTGGCGCACCCGGAACCGGTGCTCACGGCATAGGCGGGTCGTCCGCCATTTACGAGTAGTGAGGCCAGAGATGAAGGGAATAAAGCAACGATTTGATAAATCAACGGGTCGGCGTCCGACGCCGCTATTGGTTGTGGACGGTGGCCGCGTGCGGGAAAAAGACGTCCGGTTCATCAATTTCATGCAGAACATCGAGACAGGATGGGAGATACGGGTTACCGCTGACGACGCTGCATTGGAAGAGTATCGAGCCTATGCGGAGAAGCGACCCAGCGACGTGGTGTTGCTGGAAGACGAAGCGGCGATAGATGCTGCTGCAGAAGAACTACACGACGACCAGCCCGTTATCGAGAACGAAGCGCTGCTCGTGGAGTACATCCGCCAGGCCAGCGTCGACATCACGGACGTGGGCAGCAAGAGCGGCCGGGAGCTGGCGCGGGCGTTGATGAAGAAAGGGTGCCCGGGCATCAAGTGCCGGAAGAAGCCGGAGTCGGCCACCACGGTGCGCCAGCGGCTGGAGGCCGACAGCGCCACCACCGAGACCACGCGCTAGGCCATGCCGCTTTCCGCCGCCGTCCTGCAGGGGCTGTTCGCCGCCAACACCGACCTGGTGCCGCTGGTGCTGGTGACACTGGACCACCCGGACATGGTGGAGCCGATCCGCGTGGTGCGGAATACCGCGGCGATCACCAGCCGCGGCGAGACGTACGAGGCCGCCTGGTTCCGGCCGGAGCTGCCGCTGGACTCCGGGGAGGAACTGGCGCAGGTGCGGCTGGAGGTGGACAACGTGGACCGCACGCTGGTGGCCGAGCTGCGGGGGCTGGACTCGCCGCCGACGGTGACGCTCGAAGTGGTGACCAGCGCCGACCCGGACACGGTGGAGCTGGGTCCGTTCGCCTTCGAGCTGCAGGATGCTGAATACGACACGCTGGTGGTGCGCGGCACGCTGGCCTACGAGGACATCCTGAACGAGGGGTTTCCGGCAGGGACGTACAACCCGCGGGATTTTCCTGGGTTGTTTGCTTGATGGCCCTGCATGCCGAGGATAGCGCCATGTGCTGGCATGAGCGTCGGTGCCGTGGCCCGGAATATCCGTCGTACCGCCGGCGGTTGCATCCCGCGGCTGTCGCCGCGGGAGCCCTGCCCCTCGCCTCGGTACGACATTTTCCTGGGCGCCCTTCATGATCGGGACTGATGCGCAAGCCGGTGGCGCGCCCGACGCCTGGGCCGATGCGTGGATCGGCACGCCGTATGCCGACATCGGCCGCGGGCCGGTGGCGTTCGATTGCTGGGGGCTGGTGTGGGCGGTGTACCGCGACGTGTTCGGGGTGACGGTGCCGGCGTATGACGAGGCCTACGCGGCGAGCACGGACGGGGCCGGCATCCAGGCGGTGATCGACCGCGAGTGCCGGGCCTGGCACCGGCAGCGGGTGGCGGCGATGGGCGACGTGATCGTGTTCCGGATTCTGGGGCGGCGCATGCACTGTGGCGTGGCGCTGGGCGGGGAAAGGTTCCTGCACATCCTGTTCGGCGCGCGGTGTTGCGTTGAACGCATGAGTGATGCGACGTGGCGCCACCGCGTGGCCGGGATATATCGCCATGACGCGCTTGCCTGAGCCGGCGCGCTATCCGCTGGTGCCGCTGCGCGAGGCGCGGCCGGTGCCGACGTTCAGTGTGACGGCCTACCCCCACCCGCTGGCCGCCGAGCGGGTGCACGGGGTGATCCCCGAGGGCGCGACGCTGGTGGACATGCTGGGCGATACGCAGGCGCTGGCGTTCGTCAACGGCGATTTGATACCGCGCGAGTTCTGGCCCCGGGTGCGCCCGCGGGCGGGCACCATGGTGGTGCTGCGGGCGGTGCCGGAGGGCGGCGGCGACAAGGGCATCCTGCGGCTGGTGGCGACGCTGACGCTGGCGGTGGTGGCGCCGTATGCGGCGGCCGGCGTGCTGGGCACCACGGTGGGCTCCCTGGGATTTGCCGGCACCGCGCTGGCCACGGGCATTACGTTGGCCGGGAACCTGGCAATCAACGCCCTGATCCCGCCGCCGGCGCAGGATGTGCCCGGCTTCGGCGGCACGCCCAACCGGCTGCCCAGCATCAGCAACACCCGCAACCGGGCCCGGCCGTTCGGGGCGCTGCCGCGCTACTACGGGCGGTTCCGGGCGTTCCCGGATGCGGCGGTGAATCCGGTAACAGAGGCGCAGGACAACCAGCAGTTCCTGCGGCAGGTGTTCTGCTTCGGCTACGGGCCGCTGCAGTTCGAGCCGGACACGCTGCGCATTGGCGACACGCCGGTGTTCGACGAAAACGGCGACCCGAACTTCGACGGCGTCGAGCTGGAGTGGCGCGAGGGCTTCGACGACGATGCGCCGCTGACGATCTTCGCTGAAACCATCGGCGAGACGCCGCTGAACATCCAGCTCAACGAGGCGGACGGCTTCAGCGTGCGCACCACCGCGGCCAATACCACGGAGCTGGTGGTGGAGCTGACGGCGCCGCAGGGGCTGGTGGCGTTCGACAACAGCGGCAACAAGAGCCCGATTACGGTGGAGTTCGACATCCAGTACGCGCCCACCGGGACGGGCAACTGGACGATCGGCAATAGCACGCAGGCGATCTCGGCACAGAATACGGTGTCGCTTGACCCGGGCGGCTCGTTCCGTTTCGATACGCGCCGTTATCGCATCGGCCTGGACAAGGCGACGGGGGAGGTCAAGGCGCAGCGCTATGTGAACTACTTCCCGGGCTATGGCGTGGGCGGGGCCACATGGCCATCGACGGAATACCCGATTGCGACGGTCGACTTCGACCCGATCAACGGCAATCTGGAAAACCTGGTTGACCGACGCACCCAGCTGCTATTCGACCGGTCGGGCGGGTCGTCGGACTTTGTGCCGTCGATCGACGGCACCACGGTGGCGGTTAGCGCTGGCGCGCTGATCGACCCGTTCAAGCTGGAGGGCAACCAGACGACGACGGTGCGCGACAGCAAGCGCTTCGCGGTGCCCTCCCCCGGGCAGTATGACGTGCGCATTCGCCGGCTGACGGCCGACAACGCGAGCACGCAGGTATTCGACGACACGTTCTGGACCGCGCTGCGCTCGATCACCACGGGCGACCCGATTCAGCCGGTGGCGGGCCGCGGCCTGGCGCTGCTGGGGCTGCGGATCAAGGCCACGGACCAGCTCAACGGGGTGCTGGACCAGGTGAGCTGCGTGGTGAATTCGATCCTGCCGGTCTGGGACAGCGGCGAGGGCGCGTTCATCCAGCAGCCCACCAGCAACCCGGCGTGGATATACCGCGACATCCTCACCGGCAGCGCCAATGGCCGCGCGCTGGCCACCAGCCGCATGGACGACGCCACGCTGATCGAATGGGCGGCCGAGTGCGAGGCCAACGGGCGGGCGTTCAATGCGCCGATCGACCCGACCACGGTGTTCCGGGCCGCGGCGGACGTGGCGGCGGTGGGCCGGGCCGCGTTCTCGCTGGATCAGGGTCAGTATTCGGTGGTGCGGGACGTGTCGCAGAGCGTGGCCACGCAGATGTTCACGCCGCATAACAGCTGGGGCTTTCGCGGGCGCAAGGTGTTCCGCCACCCGCCGCATGCGCTGAAGGTGCGCTATATCGATCCGGAGGCGGACTGGCGCGAGGCCGAGCGGATTGTGTACGCCGACGGCTACGACGAGAACAACGCCACCCGGTTCGAGACCCTGCAGTTGTTCGGTGTGACCGATGCCGACCAGGCGTTCAAGGACGGCCGCTATCACATGGCGGTGGGCCAGCTGCGGCCGGAGACCTATGAGTTCGACACCGACATCGAGTACGCGGCCTGCCGGCGGGGCGACCGGATCCGCGTGCAGCACGATTGCCTGGCGGTGGGGCTGGGCAGTGGGCGCCTGACGGGTAGTTCGGTGGGCGGCGGGCAGACCAGTCTGTCGCTGGACCATCCCGTGACGATGGCGGCCGGCAAGGATTACGGCATCCGCGTGCGGCTGCCCGATGGCACGCAGGGTTATGCGCAGGTGGTCAATGATCCCGGTGAGCAGACCGTGGTGGTGGCTGACGCGGTGATCGCTGGCGTGGCCGGCGATCTGTGGGCCTTCGGCGAGCTGGGGCTGGAAACCCTGGACGCCATCGTCAAGGAGGTGCGGCCGCTGGGGGACGAGCTGCAGGCGCACATCGTGGCGGTGCCGTACAACGAGGCGATCTACTCGGCGGATACCGGCACCATCCCGGCGTTCGAGCCCGGCATCACCCTGCCGGCGGAGCGCGAGGCGCTGCCGCCACCGGTGCCGGTCATCGACAACGTGCGCAGCGACGAGACCGCCGCCCGCCGCAACAGCGACGGCAGCCTGGAATACCTGGTAGTGGTGGCCTTCTCCGTGCCCAGCGGCCAGGTGGGCGCGTCGCTGGTGGAGGTGCAGGCGCGCACCGAGGGCTTTCTGGCGTGGGAGCGGCAGGCCGGGGAGACGCCGGCCCGGGGCGAGGCGTTCATTCCGGGGTACGGCCCCGGCGACAGCGTGGAACTGCGGGCCCGGGCGGTGAGCGAGCGGGGTGTGGCCTCGGCCTGGACGGCGATTACCACGCACGACATCCAGGGCGATACGCTGACGCTGCCGGACCCGGCCAACCCCGGCGCCCGGGAGCGGGTGCAGGGGGTGGAAATCTACTGGGACCCGGTGCCGGCGACGGTGGCGGCGGTGGAAATCCATGTATCCGACACCAGCGATATTCAGGATGCCACGCTGCTGGCGACCACCGCCGGCCCGCTGTACTTCCACGAGACCGGCGACACCACCAGCCGCTACTACTGGGTGCGGTCGGTGAGCCGTAGCGGGTCGGTGCGCGGGGCGTTCGTGGGGCCGGTGCAGGAGGGCGGGCGACTGGCGCAGACCAACGACATCGAGGAGGCCGCGGTCAGCGAGGTGTCGGCGGACTTCCACGCCGCGACCGAGGAACCGACAGCCGCGTGGGAGGTATTGGCGGCGGCGACGATCAACATCACGGGTAATTCGCCCTGCATCATCGAGGTCGGGGCGCGGCTGGATGGAGACAGCGGGTTCGGGACCTCGCGTGCAAGTTTCCGGCTGTTGCGCGACGGGGTGATTCAGCGCACCTACGATGATGTGTTCACGATCTCTTCAGTGTCCGACACACAGCCGAATGGCTCCACGGTGGCAACGGCTCAGGCGGCCGGCAGCTATTTTTCCACTGCGTTCATCGACCCGGCCCCGCCGGACGGGGATGCCGATTACGAGCTGGAAGCGTTTGTGGAGCTCGGGGGCGGTACCGGGGCGCAGATGAACATCATGGACAGCTACATCATCGTGACCGAGCTGAAGCGCTAGGCCTCTTTACGCCGGAAGGCGGCGAGCACCGCCATCGCCTGTTGGCGGTCGGCGTCGGGGATATCCCGCCAGGTGCGCAGCAGGGAGACCTCCTCGGCGGTCAGGCCGTGGTAATCCGCGCCGGCCTCGGCGACGCCGGGCGGCTGGGTGTTCGCCTCGATTACCTGGAATGGCAGATCCGGCGCGCGCGTGAGCCACCAGGTGCCGGCAGTCTGCCCGGTGGCCAGCCGGTGCAGCCCGGCGCTGTCGATGTTCACGGTGCGGGCGTTGGGGGCCACCTCATCGAACTGAGCCAGGGCCAGCCGGCTGATGGCGCCGCTGACGACCTCGAGCGCGGTATAGGGCTTCATCTTCTGCTTGACGGATTGTTCGGCGGGCTGCGTCAGCACCAGCACGTGGGCATGGCCGTCGGTGTAGCACACCCCCCGCCAGCCGGATTCATCGCCCAGCGACGTGAGGTACTGCTGGGCTTCGGCCTCGTTGCAGGCCCGCGTGACCAGGAACGGGGCCCCGCGGCCGCGTAGCAGCCACTCGAGGCTGGCGTTTTCTGCGCGCGCGAGCGGCACGAGCAAGTCCACCTTGGGGATGTGGTCATTATTCAGCACGTCGTCGACGGTGCCGCCGCCGAGACCGTAACCCCTTAACCACGGTGTCATTTTCCGGTCCGCGGCAATGTACTGCAGGCGCTCCCGGAACGACAGGGTATTCGCTTTTCCGAGTTTTAGGGTTGACGGATTCACTTTTCCGGGTTTATACCTGTAACGGTCCGTAGCACAGTGTAACGCGAGCCGATGACAGACAGGACCGACAACACCGGGGACCAGGCAGAACGGGTGGCCGTGATGACGCGGCTGCCGGCGCCACTGGCCCAGCGCCTGCGGGCGATGGCCGCCGATGAGCATCGCAGCCAGAGCCGGATGATCGAGGTGCTGTTGCACGACGCACTGACGGAGCGGGAACAACGGCCGGCTGACACGCCGGCAGCATAAGGGTGGCCCCGGCGGGTGTTGCAGCACCTGCCGGGGCCGGGTTCGAGGCGTGGCTTGGTGACCGTGGCCTCGGGAACAGGATAGCGCCGACCGCGATTCATTTTCCCGAGCTTATGCCCCGCCCGAACCCCTGGCATGTGTGACCAGGGAGTTTCGTCACATGACGACCGACGTTGACAGGGCCCTGTACGAGACGGCCCACGATTTCCCCGGCGGGGTGCCGGCACTGGCCACCCGCCTGGGCCGGGCCACCGGCACCATCCACAACAAGGCCGACCCCGGCTGCGAGACCCATCAGTTCGCGGTGCGCGAGGCGCTGGCGATGATGCTGGCCAGCCGCGACTACCGCGTGCTGCGCACGCTGGCCCGGGCCACCGGGCATGCGGTGATTCCCCACGGCGACTTCAGCGACACCAGCGACGTGGAGCTGCTGCAGCTGTACGCCCGGTTGCACCAGGAGATCGGCGAGACCAGCGGGGCCATCCGCCAGGCGCTTGAGGGCCGGGAGATCGGCCGCGAGCGGGTGGCAACCATCCGCCGCGAGATCCACGAGGACATCGAGGCGGCGCTGGAACTGCTCAGCCGAATCGAGGCGATCAGCCGTGACTGAGGTGCCCGCCGCACTGGCCCGCCGGGGCATTACCGGCGCCACCGACAACGTGCCGGCCGGGCAGGGCGTGCGCCCGCCAGTCGGGGCGATCGTGGACCTGTTCGGGGAGGAGCTGCGCCAGCGGTTGTCGGCCCACGAACCAGCCAGCCGGAAAGCGCCCAAGCCGGCGCCCCGGAAGCCGGCGCCGTGGCAACGCTCGCTGTGCGCGACCAACGAGGACGAATTATTTCAGGCCTACCAGCGCGCGGACCTTGGACACCAGGGGCTTTCGTTCCAGCAGGCGCTGGCGGCGCCGGCGGTGCGGCGCTGCCTGGAACTGATGGCGGCGCAGCGATGAATCGGTTTTGTCCGGGGCTGCAGGACTATCCCTACAGGACCAAACGCGGAGCGAGGGGATGGCCGAACTGATTGTGACCGGATTCCAGGACTGGACGGCGGTGGATCTGCGCCGGCGCCGGCGGCTGTACGCGGCGCCCGGGGTGGCGCTGTGGCTGGACCAAGAACTGGTGGTACTGCCGGAGCTGGAGACCTGCCGGGACGAGGCGGGGCTGCGCGTGACGGCGCTGGCCCGCTGCCACCAGCTGCGGGTGGAGCTGACGCCGCCGGGCCGGCCGGTGAGCTGGTGCTGGCTGCGGCTGGGCGGCAGCGCCGAGTTGTGCGGCCGGCGGCTGACCTACCGCGCGGCGGTATTCGACGGACACGGGCGCTGGCCGAGCCGGCTGGTGCTGGACCTGCAATGACAACCCACGAGGAGACGACGATGCAACGAACCGCATGCGACCGCGACTGGGCGGCATTCGCCGAGCGCCGCCGGCGCCAGCGGCGCCTGACCCGAAACCTGGACCGCCGGCTGACCACGGCAGGGCTGCTGCTGGTGGCCGGGATGGTGCTGCTTTCGATGTTCGAGGGCGCCTGATTCAACCACATCCACAGAGGTGACCAGACCCATGGCTGTATTCGACCGATATCTGACCCAGCCCCAGGAGCGCCAGCTGCTGGGCACCATCAAGGCCCACGCCGGCGTGATCGCCCGGCGGGACTACCAGATGGCCCGGCTGCTGCGGAATACGGGCATCCGCGTCGGCACGCTGGTGGGCCTGACCGTGGCCGACGCCCGGGCCGGCATCCGCGAGCGGCGCATCGCGCTGCGCCCGGGCATCTGCAAGGGCGGGCGCGGCTACACCGTGTTCTGCAACCGGCAGGCGCAGCAGGCCCTGCGGGCGCTGCTGTTCGTGCGCCGCGAGCAGGGGCACGCGGACATGGACGAGGCGCCGCTGCTGGTGTCCCGCAAGGGCAACGCCCTGGCGGTGCGCAGCGTGCAGGACCGGTTCGCCCACTGGCGGCAGGTGGCGGGGCTGGACGAGGCCATTACCCCGCACTGGATGCGCCACACCGTGGGCGTGCGGATCATGCGCCAAAGCACCGCCGCCGACCCGCGCGGCGTGGCCCAGGCGGCGCTGGGGCATGCGTCGATCAGCTCCACCGGGATCTATACCCGGGCCAGCAAGGAAGACCTGGCGGACACGATGCAGCAGGTGGGCGCATGAGTGCCGCCCATCACGCTCAAAGCCCGGCTCTGGGGTCCGCAGTCACTCGCATCACGTTCGAGGATCACCACCAGGACTTCCTGACCTGGGAGATCGACGCAGACGGATACGTCGTTGATTGCCAGCCGTTCCAGGAGTGGGTCTGGGTGGGCTGCCGGGTGATCAACGAATCGCTTCAGGCCGGCGATCGCGTGAACTACATCCCAAAATGGGCGGACGAGACCTATGAAATCGCCTATCCGCTGGCCCGTGTCGAGGACCTGCGGGACGGGGGTGACTCATGAGCCCCCGCCGCGACTACACCCGGCGCGTGGACGAGATCTGCGGGGTGCTCGGTGATCTGATCGCCGAGTCCCGCGACCAGGACGAGCTCGAGCACCTGAAGCAGGAGCTCGAAGAAATCATGGAGGACGTCAAACAGCGGGCCGAGTCGCATCGGCTGGCGGTGGCGTGACCATGTCGATGGACCGCAGCAATGGGTATCCCGGCTCCCGGGCTGCGGCCGTGAGCGCGCGACGGCAGCCTAACCTAACGGGGCCGGCCGTCGCCCGCCAAAAACCGGGAAGGGGCGCCGCCGTGGCGCATCGCGGTGCAGACCCGCACGGGCACTCCACCCGTGTAACAGGCACCGCGGCTTCCATTTTCGACCGCCGGCCGTGGCCGGTGGACGTGCCCGAGGCCTGGGAGGCCGACGCGGTGAATCTGACGGCGCTGAAGGAGACCGACCCGGCCGCGGCCAACCGCGCCTGGCGCCGGCTCAAGGCCGAGGACCCGCAGCTGGCCGCGCGCCTGCAGACCGACATGCCGGCGATGGCCGCGGCCTTCGGCCGGGTGTGCCTGCACGTGCCGCGCGAGTACGCGTATCCGGACGAGGCGGGCGGGCGATGAGCTGGCCCTATCGGTGCAGCCGGGACGGGTGCCGGCAGCGGGTGACGCTGCGACGGCCGATCGAGCGTTATGTACGCGACCCGGTCTGCCCGGCCTGCGGCCGCGACTCGCTGCGGCTTGACCGCTGGAAACAGGCCGACCACCGGCGCAGCCGCTGCCGTTGCGCGGGCTGGTGGTTCCCGCACCGGCGCGGGTCGCTGCAGTGCTGGCATTACGCCGGGGCGCGGGATCGGGACTGGGACCAACTGAATGCCGAGCTCGGCGCCATGCCGGTGCCGGCCGCCGGCGACCGGGCACCGTTCTGAGCCGTGGCACGCATGGCTGAGGGCGCAACACGAATCTGCCAGGCCGAGGGGTGCGAGACGCCGTTCGCGCCCCGCAAGCACTGGCAGCGGTTCTGCAGCGGCACCTGCCGCAAGGCCCACCACGACGCCGAGAAAGAGGCCGACATCATCCGCCGCTACCTGGCGGACATGGGCCGGCGCGGCGGACATGCCCGGGCGGCGAAGCTGCGGCGGATGGGGCAACGCAAGGAGTAGATCTGATGGACCCTGTGACATTCGAGGGCTACAACATGGTGTTCGGGGCCGGCCAGGAGGAGTACCGCGACCTGCCGGCGCACCGTGACGACGATGGCCAGGTGGTGAGCTGCTGGCGGCTGACCTGGCGCGAGCGTTTCCGGATGCTTTGGACCGGGCGGCTATACCTCGCCGTGCTGACATTCCACACGCCGATGCAGCCGCAGCTGCCAAGCGTCGAGAACCCGGTGGCGCCGCCGGCATCACCCGGCGAATCGGCATGAGTGGCATGCGCCTGGACGAACAAACCCGCCGGCAGCTGCTGACCGACGCGCTGCAGTACCACTATGCCGAGCGCCCGCCGGATTTCGTGATCGGCAGCCCTCGGGACCCGTACCTGCAGCGCTGGTTCGTGGTGCGCAAGGGCCTGGCCTGGCTGTCGTTGCTGCCTGAAGAGCGACGCCGGATTCTGGCCGAGGAGGATCCGCGGGACGACTCGGCCGGCGGCGGCAATCTGTTCGTGCACGAGTTCCTGCGCAGCGATGACGATCGCGCGCTGCACGACCACCCGTGGCCGTGGACCACGATCATCCTGTCCGGCCAGTACATCGAGCACGTGCCGGCCGACCCGGATGACCCGGCCGGGCCCACGCGCCAGATCCTGCGCCGGGAGGGTGACGTGGTCCATCGGGCGGCACACGACACCTACCGGGTTGAGCTGATCGACCAGCGCGGCGTGATCACGCTGTTCCACACCGGCGCCAAGGTCCGCGAGTGGGGATTCTGGTGCCAATGGGGCTGGCGGCCCTGGTGGGAATTCGTGGCGCCGGATGATTCCGGGCGCATCGGGCGGGGGTGCGAGTGATGCGACGGCTTGCAACAGCGGCCCTGGTGCTGGCGCCCGCGCTGGCTGGTGCCCAGCCCTATGTGGAGATCGGGGCGATGGCGTATGCGCGATCGCTGGCGGCGCCACGCGTGACCCTGGGCAGCCCGATCGGCTTCGTGGAAGCGGGCTATACGTTCCGGCGGCAGATGCTGGGGGCGAGCGTTTCGGTGTATGTGCGCCACGCCAGCGGGCTGCTGGCCCGCGAGCCCAACAGCTACGGGGTGAATGCGGCCGGGGTCAAGGGGCGATGGGAGTTCGGCGATGGATATTGAAGCCTATCCGCTGCAATGGCCCCACGATCTCGGCCTGCCGCGCATGGCGCCAGCGGATCGCGAGCACGCGCAGTTCGGCACCGCCGCCGGGAGCCGATTCGGCCGGCGCAACCTGACCATCGCAGAGGCCCGTGCTCGGGTCATCGATGAGGTCAAGCGGCTGACCGGCGGCGGCCGCGACTGGCGCCCGGATGCCGCCACCATGGTGATCAGCACCAACATCCGAACCCGCGCTGACGGCCTGCCCTACAGCAACGCCCGCGATCCGGATGACCCGGGCGTGGCGGTGTACTTCTGCCTGGACGGCCACTGGCATTGCCTGCCCTGCGACAAGTGGACGCGGGTCGCGGACAACCTGGCGGCGATCGCCAAGACCATCGAGGCCGACCGCGGCAAGGCCCGCTGGGGCGTGGTGGACGTGCGCCGCGCCTATCAGCACGCGGCGCTGCCGTCGCCCGAGTCCGCCGGCGGCACGCCCTGGCATGTGGTGCTGGGGTGCGAGCCCGACGCCGATGCCGCCGAGGTCAAGCAGGCCTATCGCCGCGCCGCGTTCCGCACCCATCCGGATCGGCCGGACGGCAGTGCCGAGGCGTTTGACCAGGTGCAGCGGGCCTGGGAGCAGGCGCGGCACGGAGGCGACCATGCCTGACGCCACCACCAGCCCCGTCGACCTAGCCGTAAACATCGTCACGCGCCGCATGCGCAAGATGACCCGTGCCGAGATCTACGCCGCCGACGACACATGGGAAACCTTGCAACAAGTCAGTAACGCCCTTTACAGGGCGCGCAAACTTGGCAGACTGGATCGTGACGACGATGGCGGCTGGCACAAGCCCGACCGCCAACCAGGCAAAAGCGCCGAGCGTGAATCGCCAGCTGGCGGCGTGTCGGCGGGCACAGACTCCCCGGTCTCCCCCGCCGAGGCTTGTGTACCTGCGGCCGCGGCGGGTGCCAGCACAGCGGCAGACTCTCCCACGTCAGCCGGCGACGCCGGCAGCGAACCCCCCAACGCTGCCGATACCCCAACACCCGACGCCCCGGCGGGTGAAGCCGGCACCGGGGCACCCGAATCCGAGGCCGACGTGCCAGACGGCATCCGCCGCCTCACAGCCAGCCTGCCCGGCGAAGCGCTCGACGCCCCGCTGCGCCTGACCAGCGCCGACGCTACCGCCGCCCTCTGGTCCGACGGCCACCTCACTATCCGCGCCCCTGACGCCGGCGTGGAACTGACCCTGGCCCCGGACATCACTCGTACGCTTTGCCGGTATCTAGATCGATTGGAGGGCAAGGCGTGAGCCTAGCGGCGTCGTTTTTCTGTAACCACTGCCGCCGCCCGTTCCTGGATGTAATCCATGCGGCGCAGCAGGTGATCACGGGCCTGCTCGATTTCCGACAGGCTGCCGTGGCCATCCAGGACTCGCTCAAGCGCGAAGCCGTAGGCCTGGAGCAGGCGCTCGAGATCCCGTTTCCGGGTGTTGGTCCAGGTCATGCGCCAGCGCATGTCGCTGGCCAGGTAGTCGCGGGCGAATTGGCGGCGCATGAAGTCGTCGGACATCGGTGGCTGAGTGGTGCGAATGCTGTACGGATGTATAGCACACGCGGCGGGGGTCGCTGTGCCGGGTGATCTGTTAGACCCCGGCCCGCGCCCGGTGCGCGTGTGCCGCAACCCGCAGGCCTATGCCGGCACGCCGGGCGATGGGCCGGCGGGGCGGACGTGCGGGGACTGCCGGCATTTCGTGGCGCGGCGGATCCGCGGCCGCGGCTATTTCAAGTGCGGCCGCGTGGCGTGGACGCCCGGGCCGGAGACGGATATTCGCCGGCGGATGCCGGCATGCGAGCGATTCGAGGATGGCAATGGCTGACAGGCAATGGGAGGGGGTGATTTCGCACGCCGGCGAGATCTTCATGTACCGCCACGATGAGGGCGGCCGGCCGTGGGTGGCCCGGCTGGGCACCGAGCAGGAGACGGCGCCGGATGCCGGGCTGGCCGCGGCCATTGCCCTGGATGTGGATCACCAGCTGGAAAAGCGCCTGGCGGGGGATGCCTGATGGCAAGCGCCGAGGAGCTGAAGACACAGATTTCCTGTCACGACATGGCCGACGCCCTGGGCCTGGTGCGCGGCAAGGGCCACGACCCGGCGCGCAAGACGTGCCTGTACCACGCGCCGCACCACGATGACTCGAGCCCGTCGCTGGCGGTATTCAAGGGCGGGCGCATGTTCAAGGATCACAGCGCGGACGGCGAGCCGGGCTCGGCCGGCAGCTGCATCGATCTGGTGATGTGGTGCAAAGGGGTGGATTTCCGCGAGGCGGTGGACTGGATCCACGAGACGTTCGGGCTGCAGCGGGAGACCCGCCAGGCGGGCCCGCCGCGGCCGGCGACGCTGGAGGAGTCGGTGGCGGCGCGGTGCCTGAAGGCGCCGGAGGCGGGCATCGAGTGGCTGCGCGACAAGCGCGGCATCCCGGAGGATGTGTCGCGCGCGGCCTGGCAGGCGGGCAGCCTTGGTTATGACGACTGGACCAACCCCAAGCGCCAGCCGGGTGAGTTCGGCCACGGCGGGCCGGGGGCGGCCTTCGTGGTGCGCACGCCCAACCCCGGGCACATCCGGGCGGTGGATTACCGCTATTTCGACCCGGACACGGCCGGCGGCAAGACCAAGAGCCTGGGCGAGAAGGTGGGCACGCCCTGGACCAGCAGCTGGCGCGAGGTGGAGCGGGCCCGCACCGTGTACGTGGTGGAGAGCGCCATCAATGCGCTGAGCGTGGAGGCCTGCGCGATGCCGGCGACGGCGGCGATTGCCACCCGGGGGCTGACAGTGGAGGAAACCGACTGGCGGGTGCTGGCGGGCAAGCAGGTGGTGATCTGCATGGATGTGGACCGCACCACCGAGCGCGGCGCCCGGCCGGGACCACAGGCGGCGTGGCGGCTTTACGAGATCCTGACCGGCCAGAACATTGCGGCGTTCCTGGTGGACGAGTGGCCCTGGCTCGAGGCCGATATCAATGATGTGAATGACGCGCTGCTGGCTCTGGGGGCAGAGGATCTGCGCAAGTGGCTGAAGCGGCTTGATCGCGGTGCAATCCCGGGGCTGACGACGGTGCGTGAGAACCACGAAAAGCAGCGGATATTCCTGCCTCACTACGATTACGCGGTGTACTGGAAATACCGGGCGCAGGAGGATTACACCAGCTACGTGGAGCGAACCAGTGCTAGCGACGAGGGTGAGCGCAAGGAGGATATTGTCGCGCTAGCCGGGTTTCGGATTGCCGGTATCAGCCGGGTGCAGATCCAGAGCGCGCCGGCGACGATGACCGGCGGGGAGGATGCCCAACCCAATGTGCAGTTCGCGGTGAGCGTGCAGGTGGCCCGCCACGAGAATGACCTGGTTCGGCGGGTATTCGATGATGAGGATTTGCACAACCTGGGCCGCTGGACGAAATTCGGCCCGGTATTCGAGCCCAAGCCTTTCGCGCGGCTGATCAGCATCCTGGAGCGCACGGCCAAGCTGGACGCCATTGTGGCGGCGAATTTCGTGGGCCTGTGCTGGCGCCAGGGCAAGCTGCATGTGAACGAAGGCTCAGACTGCTATTTCGTAAGGCCTGACCAACAGTGCCCCTATCACAGCCTGACTTTTCCGCGTGGGCCGGCGATGCACGCAAACCGGGTGTTACAGGCGTTCCAGTCGACGTTCCGCGACAACGCGGCGGCGCTGTCACTGACGTGGGTGCTGGGCGCGCACCTGAAGGCGATTCTCGGTTTCTGGCCGCACATGCAGATGCAGGCAAAGAAGGCCAGCGGCAAATCGACCCTAGTTAAGCGACTGGAAGAGGCCACCGCGATGCGGGTGTTCAGCTCGCAATCGATCAACTCCGAATACCGACAGGTGACTACCGTGAGCCACACCAGCCACCCGGTGGGCTGGGAGGAGGTATCGACGAGCTCGGACAAGGCGATCGGCTCGGCGGTGCAGCTGCTGCAGCAGTGCTATGACCACGCCGAGCATCGCCGGGGCAGCGACCAGGTTAAGTTCCTGCTGTGCGCGCCGGTGCTGCTGGTGGGCGAGGACATGTACGGGGTGGAGCACATCCAGGGCAAGCTGGTGAAGTGCGACCTGAGTGGGCGCAAAGGGCCGCTGCTGCCGGATGATCTGCCCAAATTCCCGGTGCGGGCCTGGCTGGATTACCTGGCCGGCCTGGCGCCGGGCGAGGTGCTGCGGCGGTTCCAGGCGATGCAGGACTTCTGTGTGAGCGTGAGCCGGGCCACCGGCAAGGACGAGGGCGCGGCGCGGATGGTGCACAACTACGCGGCGCTGCTGACCGCCTGGGAGCTGCTGGCCGACTTCGCGCGGCTGCCGGCCGACGCCGGCGGCTTCCGCGAGAGCCTGGTGGAGCAGATGAACCTGCACATCAGCGAGACGGCCCACGAGCGGGATCCGTTCGTGTGGATCCTGGAGATATTCCTGAACGAGATCGCGGCCAGGAAGTTCGACCAGCTGTTCGCCTGGGATTACGTGGACGATGCCCAGGGCACCGAGCACCACTGCCTGGTGGTGCGGACCTCGAGCGTGATGTATCACATCCAGACCAGCCCGCACCTGCGCGATCGCTGGTCATCCCTGCCGGTGAAGTCGGACCGGGTGTTCAAGGCCCAGTGCCGCGACGCCGGGCTGTTCGCGGCCGAGGATATCGAGCGCAGCGTGAACGGCGCGCGGTTATCGCATGCCGTGGCGTTCTCGGTGGACCGGCTGGAGGCCTACGGGCTCAGCGTGCCGGTGCCGCAGGATAATTTCGGCGGGCCGCAGCCGCCGGCGCAGCCGGCTTTCGATTACGACGATGATGTGGCGATCAGTCACTGATGGGCCTTGGCGTTGGCCGCGTACGTGAAATCTGGGTGAGTTTGCAGGGGTGAGTGGGCGAGCCCGCACACACACACGGCATTGCTTCAGCGCTGGCCGCTACTGTGAGAGGATCTTCCACATCTGCTGGGCGCGACGGTGATGTAGTTCCAGGAAGTCGTCTATTACGTATGCGTGGCCCGTGATAATGCGGAACAGCTCGAAGATTGGTTCCCGCGATTCATCACGAAGCCGAAGCAGGTCCGCATAAGTGATCCCCAGATCATCGATGTCGAATGGCTTTGGCTCACGGTGGAGCGGTTGCATTTCCAGATGGGCAACATATTTGTCGCGAAGCTTTCCGATTGCGACCGCCGTATCGCCTTCCCATAAAGACTGGGCTTGGGTCGATGCATGCTCCCATGTTCGGCAAAACGCATCGGACGCCTGTCGTTGCCTTCGATCATTGATTCGATCGATTATCTCTCTAGGTAACGGCTGATCTTCCCAGGCGCTTTCATCAAACCTGCCCACACGCTCGACATAAGTGTCATGTAGCCGGCGCAGTAAATCCCTTGCCCGGGCTTTTCTAACCAGGTTCCGTAGACTGGCGACGTTGCTGTGCTTGTCCAGTACAAGTCTGCCCAGATCGCGGGCGAGATCGATCGCGAGCATCGGCACGATCTGATTGTAGGCGTGCGCACCTTCACTGTTTTTTAGCTTCTGCCGGAGCGCTTCCTGGGTTTCCGGGCAGTGAAGCAGGGGTCCCATAAGCTCGGAGCGGCTGTGCATCTGCCAATAGCCTTTTACGAGCTCGTCCGCATAACCCTTTATCTGATCGAGCCTGCGTTCCAGATCATCGTCGGCCATGGGCGCACTGTACCTATAGCGCCGACGCAACGCAGCGGCGGGCCCGCCTGGCCACCGAACAGAGGCCGAGAAGCCCGACGTTTGCGCAATTGGCGCCGCCATGGATGGGCAGGGACACCGCGGCTGACCCGTGGATTCCGGGGGTCTGTGCTCGTAAGTGGTTGATGTTCTAAAGGGATTTGATCACAAGTCGGTGCCGATTTCCCACGGGTCGGCCTTTTTTCTCCACGGGTCGGCCTGTTTGCCCCACATGGCGGTTTTTGCCGTTGTGGTCCACCCCCTCTTATCTATCTATCTTATGTTGTTGTTAAAGAATAAGAATATACAGGGAGGGCAAGGGAGAGCAGGCGCAGTCGCTCCCACATGTCTACTTAAAGTGAATTCTAGGTCTCCACGGGTTTCCACGGAAAAAAATGCTGAGTCGTGGAAACCCGTGGAGGTGACGGGCCCCTGCAATCAATGGTTTAATCGGGTTATCCACAGGCTCCCACGGTTCCACGGGTTTTTCTGCCCCTGGGGGTCAGAGGAGGAGCGATGTCTGATGCGGATCTGATCGAGCGGTACGCGACCTGGAAGCGCTACAACGATGGCGCTGCGCCCAGCACGGTGGCCCATTACGTGGCACACGTCCGGCGCCTGGCGGCGCACCTGAGCAAGCCGCTGTCCCGTGCGACGCCGGACGAGCTCGAGGCCTGGAGTGGGCCGGAGCTGCACCGCCAGGGCCTGAAGCCCAATGGGCGACGCAATGCGATCGCGGCGCTGCGGGACTTCTACGCCTACCTGCTGCGCCACGGTGTGGTGCAGACGTCGCCGGCGGCGGGGCTTTCTTATCCCAAGTCAGGGCGCAGCCTGCCGGTGGCGATGCCGCTGCAGCATGCCGAGGCGCTGATGTGGGCGCCGGATCTGGACACGTTCAAGGGTGTGCGGGACAGCGCGATGCTGTCGGTGCTGCTGGGCTGTGGTCTGCGGGTCAGTGGCCTGGTGGCGCTGGATGAGCAGGATCTGTGGTTCACCGAGGACAAGAAGGGCGAGCATCTGATCTTGCGGATCCGCGAGAAGGGCGACCATGAGCGGATGGTGCCGGCGCCGTCGGTAACCAGGCTGGCGGTGCGTGCCTACCTGGGACACCGTGAGCTGGACACGATCGACCGCCGCACGCCAGAGGGTAACAAGGTGCTGTTCGTGTCACTGGGCAATCGGATGGTGCCGCAGCATGAGTATCACGGCGAGTCACGCCGGCTGAGTGTGTGGGCCGTGCAGGAGATGATTCGGCGATACGCGGACCAGGCGAAGATCCCCGAGCAGTTCGCGCATCCCCATGCGCTGCGGCATCTGTTCGGGCAGGAGCTGGCCGAGGCGGACGTGGACAGCATCATCCGCCAGAAGCTGCTGGGGCACGCTGACCCCAAGAGCACCGAGATATACAGCCACATCGCATTCAGGAAGCTGCGCCGAGACCTGGAGAAGTCGAGCCCGTTCCAGCGCATCAAGACGCCGCTTTCCGACCTGGTCGAGCAGCTGGGCTGATCCCGCCATGACACCGATAACGCGCGCGTTCCCGGCCCCACCTGGCTATCGCAACTCATGTAGCGTCAACCCAGCACCACGGTATATCCCGCTGCTGGTGGGCGAGGGCACCTATCGCTGCAACTGGCCTTCAGAACGGGCTAAATCGTCAAGCCCATCGCAACTACATACCGCGCCCTATGTAGAAACGCGCAGTTCGGAGCAGGGCCAGCTACGGCGGATCAGCGACTTGCGAATGGCCACAGATGTGAATGGCGCAGTTCGGATCACAGAATGCGAGCACCAGAACCGGGCCACGGGGTACGGTGGGGGGTCGGCAGCCGTAGTGGACGGCCGCCGGACCCGAGGTGGGTACCTACCAATGTGCACCTAGAACATGGTCTTTTTCAGCGGCGAGGAAAAAACGGCGGCGATTTACGCTCGCGTCTCGACGGCGCGACAGGCCGCGGACGATCTACCGCTCGAGGGCCAGATGGAACGCTGCGAAGCCAAGGCCGCGGAGCTTGGCGCCCGGGTTGTCGCCCGGTTTGTCGACCCCGGCGTGTCCGGCCGTGACGAGAACCGGCCGGAGTTCCAGCGGGCCATCGAGTTCTGCGAAACCTGCGCGCCCACCTACCTGGTCACCTGGTCGACCAGCCGCTTCGCTCGGGACAAGGTCCACGCCGGCGCGTACAAGGTCCGCCTGCAGCGCGCCGGCACCGATCTGGTCTACGTCTCCGTGGATATAGATCGAAAGAGTGACGGCGGCTGGCTGCTCGAGGGCGTGATGGAGCTGCTGGACGAGTTTCAGTCGCGCCAGACAGCATCGGATACCACGCGGTCGATGATCCGCAACGCCAAGGCTGGCTACTGGAATGGCGGCAATCCGCCATTCGGGTTCCAGCCACGCAAGGCCGACGAGGACCCGAGGCGTAAAAAGCTTGAGCCGAACCCGGGCGAGGCCTGGATAGTGCAGCGGATTTTCGACATGAAGTTGTCAGGCCTGGGCACCAGGGTCATCGCCGCGAAGCTTGCGGAATCAGGTATCGATCACCGCGGCAGGCCCTGGCAGGCCAAAGCTGTGGGCTCGGTTCTCAGAAGTCGCGCTGTAATTGGGCAGACCGTATTCGGGAAAAAGGCCGATCGACACACTGGGCGCCGCGCACCGGAATCTGACTGGATCATCGTCGACAGCCACGAGCCGATCGTCCCCCTGGATACATGGTCACGCGCACAGAAATTTATGGATGGCGATGCGTTGAACGCATCCAGCGGGAGTGCCAAGAGCACCCACCTGTTCACTGGGATTCTTCGCTGTGACTGCGGCTCGCCGATGCAGATCGAAAGCGCGAAAGGGCGGTCTCGGCGCTACTACTATTATCGATGTGCTGACGCTGCCACGCCGAATTCAGAGTGCCCGGGCCGCCGGCTGCCAGCGCGCGAGATGGACGAGTGGCTGGTCGACCTGATCAGCAGTCGCATATTCACCGTCGACAACCTCAGAGAGGTGTGCGCGCAGCTGAATGAATCCGTGGGGCGCTGGGCACGCGATCGGGAAAACCGGCGGCGAGGCATCGTGGCCAGCATCACCCAGACCGAGGACCGGGCCCGGAAGATCTACGAGCTATTCGAGGAGCACGGGCGGGACACGCCACACCTTGGTGATCTGACCAGGCGGTTGCGTGAGCACAATACCCGTTTGCGGGCGCTCGAGGATGAGCTGGCGCGGGTCGATGCCGAGTCGGCCCCGGACTTTCACCTGGATGACTCCGAGGTATCGGCAGTTGCCGGTGCGCTACGGGACATTCTCCGCCAGGCAGCGAATCCGAAAAAGATCAGGGGATTCTTTAGCACCTTCATCGACGCCGTGCATATCGGCGGAGAAAGGGCTCGTATAGAATACAAACCTGAGCGGCTTGTAAATGCGAACCGCGCTAGCAGCGCGGTTCCCAGTACGCGAAACTGGCTCCCCGGGACGGGCTCGAACCGCCGACCTAGTGATTAACAGTCACCCGCTCTACCAACTGAGCTACCGGGGAACACGTTGCCGGGCTGGCCGGCAACGGCGCGCATAGTAATTTAACCCCCGGGGGCGTGCAAGCCGCGACCGGCGTGATGGTCGGGGGTGTTCTCGGCAGATTCGCTGGTGATCGCACGCCGGACATGGGCCAGCGGTGCGTCGTGGTCGAGTTCTGTGCGGATCAGGCCGCGCTGAATACCGAGCTCGTTCCACAGCGCATCGAGGTCAACGGTGACGGGCTGGTCCGCCATGCGTTCGTAAAGGCCCGTGAGAACGGACTCGCCGATGGCCTCGTCGCCAATCCGGAGCGTTTTGCGCAGCGACCAGCGCCGGTCCAGGGTCCCGCCGGCCTCGACGATGGCGCGCAGGGCATCCTGCAGGCCGAAGCGGTTGTCGGTACGCTGGCGAATGCGCACGTCGGCGACGAAGAAGTAGAGCGCACCGCCCCAGTAGACGCGACCCCAGGTCGGCGTGTGGTCGAGCCCGCGGTCGCCGTAACGGGGCTGGCCCTGTGGCAGCTGCTGCGCCAGTTCCGCCCACACGTCGCGGGCGGCCAGATCGCCCACCCGGGCACGCGCAATCGGCTCGACATAGGTCGCCAGACCCTCCTTGAACCACTTGTGCCGATCGCCGACCTGGGGGTGTCCCATGTGCAGCATCTCGTGGACCAGGACCCAGTCGTCGGCCAGGTCATCGCTGCTGGCGTTACCGCCCAGGCGGATGTCGATGCCGCGCCGCCAGCCGTAGGCGGTGCCGCCGATATCATCCCCGATCACGGGTCGAATACGCAGATCCAGCCGGGAGACCGGGAATCCGCCGTAGTAGGCGCTGACAGTGTGTGCGGCTTCGCGGACCCAGGACATGACGTCGTCCCGGCCCACGGCCAGCCGCCCGTTGCCGAACGTCACGCGGATTTCAGCGCCGCCCACATGGACGGTATGTTCCGCCGCGGCAACGGCCGCCGTCGACAGCAGGAAAATGCCGGCGAGCGCGGAAACGGAGTGGCGGAAAGTCGATCGCATGGTGACGACAGCTTGAGACCGTCGTCACCGGTCGGCGTTCCCGCCGTCGACGTCTTCGGCCTATTTCAGGATATCGCGGATACGATTGAGGGCGTTCTCCAGATTCTCCATGCTGGTGGCGAACGACAGCCGCAGATAGCCCGGGGCGCCGAAGGCGGAGCCGGGCACCAGAGCCACCCCGGCCTTTTCAATCAGCATTTCGGAGAACGCCAGATCGTCATCCGCGCCGTTGCGGGCGATGGCCTCGGAAAAGTCCGGAAAGCTGTAGAAGGTGCCGTCCGATTCCAGGCAGCGCACCCCGGGAAGGTCGTTGAGCGCGGCCACCACGAAGTCATGCCGTTCCTTGAAGGCCTTGACCATGTCGGCCACGCAGCCCTGATCGCCGTCGAGCGCCACCTGTGCTGCTTCCTGCGACACGGTGGTGGCCCCGGACGTGGACTGCGACTGGATCTTGCTCATCGCCTTGATCAGATCGGTGGGGCCGCCGGCGTAACCGATGCGCCAGCCGGTCATCGAATAGGCTTTGGACACGCCGTTCATCACGATGGCGTGATCGAACAGGGCCGGGGTGGCATTGACGATGTTCACGAACGGCGCCTCGGTCCAGAGGATGTGCTCGTACATGTCGTCGGTGGCCACGATGATGTCCGGGTGCCGGGCGAGTATCTCGCCCAGGGCTGCCAGTTCGGCGCGGGTGTAGGCCTTGCCCGTGGGGTTGGACGGGCTGTTGATCACCACGCAGCGGGTGCGGTCGGTGATGGCCGCGTCGAGCTGATCCGGCGTCATCTTGAAACCGGTGTCGATGTCGGTCTTCACGATCACCGGTTCGCCGCCGGCAAGCTGCACCATGTCCGGGTACGACACCCAGTAGGGCGCGGGGATGACCACTTCGTCGCCGTCGTCGATGGTGGCCTGGAACAGGTTGTAGAAGCTTTGCTTGCCGCCCACCGATACCAGGATCTGATCGGTGCTGTAGGTCAGCGCGTTATCGCGCGCGAACTTGGCGACGATGGCCTTCTTGAGGCCGGGCGTGCCGGGAACGGGGGCGTACTTGGTGGCCCCGCGGTCCAGTGCCGCCTTGGCGGCATCCTTGATGTGGTCGGGCGTGTCGAAGTCCGGCTCGCCGGCGCCAAGTCCGATGATGTCCTGCCCCTGGGCCTTCAGCGCGGCAGCGCGCGCGGTCACCGCGAGGGTAGGGGAGGGCTTGATGCGCTGGACGCGCTGGGAAAGCTTGGTCGCCACGGGGAAATCCTTGTGAGTAGGGCCGGAAAACGCGGTCGAATGATAAGCAATGGCCGTTGCCTTTACCAATGATCGGCCCCAGGATGAGCGCATGCATCAGGATTTCGCACTCAAGGCCGACTGGCCCCCGGCCGGGGACCAGCCGGCTGCCATCGACGGCCTGGTGGAAGGCCTTGCCGACGGCCTGGCCCATCAGGTTCTGCTGGGCGTGACCGGCTCCGGCAAGACCTACACCATGGCCAACGTCGCCATGCGCGTGGGCCGGCCCATGCTGGTGATGGCGCCCAACAAGACCCTGGCCGCGCAGCTCTACGGCGAATTCCGCGAGTTCTTTCCGGACAACGCGGTGGAATACTTCGTTTCCTACTACGACTACTACCAGCCCGAGGCCTACGTGCCCTCGTCGGATACCTTCATCGAGAAGGATTCGTCGATCAACGACCACATCGAGCAGATGCGCCTGTCGGCGACCAAGGCCCTGATGGAACGGCGCGACACCATCATCGTGGCCTCGGTCTCGGCCATCTACGGCCTGGGCGATCCCAAGGCCTACTTCTCCATGGTCCTGCATCTGGACGAGGGTGATCGCATCGGCCAGCGTGACATCGTCAAGCGTCTGGCCGAACTGCAGTACACCCGCAACGACATGGCGCTGGAGCGCGGTACCTACCGCGTGCGCGGCGAGGTGATCGACATCTTCCCGGCCGAGGCCGACGAGGAAGCCGTCCGGGTAGAGCTGTTCGACGACGAGGTCGAGCGCCTGTCGTACTTCGATCCGCTCACCGGCACCGTCAACCGCAAGGTGCCGCGGCTGACGATCTACCCGAAAACCCATTACGTGACACCGCGCGAGCGCATGCTTTCCGCGATGGGCGAGATCAAGGAAGAGCTGAAGGTCCGCAAGAAGGAGTTCGAGCAGGCCGGCAAGCTGATCGAGGCCCAGCGCATCGAGCAGCGAACCCTGTTCGATCTGGAGATGATCCAGGAAATCGGCTTCTGCTCGGGCATCGAGAACTACTCCCGGTACCTGTCCGGACGGGCGCCGGGAGAGCCGCCGCCCTGTCTGCTGGACTACCTGCCCGACGACGCCATCCTGGTGCTGGACGAATCCCACGTCACCGTTCCGCAGATCGGCGGCATGTACAAGGGCGACCGCGCCCGCAAGGAAACCCTGGTGGAGTACGGCTTCCGTCTGCCCTCGGCGCTGGACAACCGCCCGCTGCGTTTCGACGAGTTCGAACGCATTGCGCCCCAGCGCATCTACGTGTCGGCCACGCCTGGCCCCTATGAGCTGGAACACGGTGACAACACGGTGGAGCAGGTCGTGCGTCCCACCGGCCTGGTGGATCCGGCGGTGGAGATCCGGCCGGCGGAAAACCAGGTGGACGATCTGCTGGGCGAGGTGCACGACATCGTCGCCCGCAAAGAGCGGGTACTGGTCACCACGCTCACCAAGCGCATGGCCGAGGACCTCACGGAGTATCTGCACGAAAACGGGGTACGGGTGCGCTACCTGCATTCCGATATCGATACCGTCGAGCGCAGCGAGATCATCCGCGACCTGCGCCTGGGTGAATTCGACGTGCTGGTCGGCATCAACCTGCTGCGCGAGGGGCTGGACATCCCCGAGGTCTCGCTGGTGGCGATCCTCGATGCCGACAAGGAAGGCTTCCTGCGCGCCGAACGGTCGCTGATCCAGACCATCGGCCGGGCCGCCCGCAACGTCAACGGTCGAGCCATCCTCTATGCCGACGTGCGCACCGGCTCGATGAACCGGGCGATCGAGGAAACCGAACGCCGCCGCGCCAAGCAGGTGGCGCACAACGAGGAACACGGCATCACGCCCCAGACCATCCGCAAGGCCGTGGCCGACGTCATGCGCTACGGCTACGAGGAATACGACGACGGCCAGAAGCAGCGCCAGGTGGCGGAGAAGGGCGGCAGTTACGCTCGCATGTCGCCCGCCAAGCTGGCCAAGGAAATCGAGGCGCTGGAAAAGCAGATGTTCAAGGCCGCCGAGAATCTGGAATTCGAGGAAGCCGCCCGCCTGCGCGACCAGATCCACAAGATCCGCAACAGCGCGTTCGAGTTGCCGGCCAAGGTGGGTTAACGAAAGTAATAACGTTCGTTATAATTCGGCAATATTCAGTCAGCCGTGTGAGCAGGATATGGAACTCAAACTACGCAAGACGGGAAATTCGCTGAGCACCATCTGGCCGCGCGAAGTGCTGAACCGCTTGCGGGTGGGTGAAGGCGAGTCGCTTTATCTGACCGAGACGCCCGGCGGCGTCATGGTGACGGCTGCCGATCCGAAGTTCGCGCAGACGATGCAGAGCACCGACGAGGTGATCCGGCGCTACCGCAACGCGTACCGGGAACTGGCGGATAAATGAGCAAGGAGCCAGTCTGGCTCGAGACCCGCGAGGTCGAATTCATCAATCACCAGCTGGTGTCGGCGTTCGGCGGCCTGGCGGGCGGAGTCCGTGATCACGCGCTACTGGAAGCGGCGATTGCGCGCCCGCTCAATCAGTGGGCGTATGGCGAGCCCCCTCCGGACCTGTTTGATCTCGCAGCAGCTTATTGTTTCGGGGTCTGCAAGGGCCATGCGTTTCATGACGGCAACAAGCGAACGGCCCATGCTGCCGCCACCGTGTTCCTGTTGAACAACGGGTTTCGGCACGAGACAGAGGAGTCGGATGTTGTGTCGATGGTCGTCGCGCTTGCCGACGACCAGGTATCCGAATCCGACATAGCGGAATGGTTTCGCCGGACCAGCGTTTCGATATGACCGGTGGGTAGAACCTCCCCGCTTGAGCGGGGCAAGCGCTTGCGGTATTGTCCGCCACCGATAGGCGCGTAGCTCAGTTGGTTAGAGCGCTACCTTGACATGGTAGAGGTCGTTGGTTCGAATCCAATCGCGCCTACCAGGTTTGCCTCCCGCATTAGCCGGGTGGCATGTCGGAGCGCCTGCTTCCAATCAGCCTTCTCACCAACGACTTGGGTCGTTGGTTGTGCGTCTCTTCCATGAGACGCACCCTCCGGGCTCGCTTCGCTCGCGTCGTTTTGTTCCAGACAAAACGGTCGAATCCAATCGCGCCTACCAGATTCGCCTCCTAGTAAATTGGCAGCACGTCAAATTTGCTAGCGGTGTTCGACTTCTCACCAACAACCTTGGTCGCTGGTTGTTCGGCCCATCCTTGGGCCTCACCCTTCGGGCTCGCTACGCTCGCGTCGTTCTGTTCCGGACAGAACGGTGCGCGGCTCATCCCTGAGCCGCGTCCTCCGGACTCGCTTTGCTCGCGCCGCTTTGTTCCGGACAAAGCGGTCGAATCCAATCGCGCCTACCAGTTCGAACCTGATGTAGGACGGGTTTCAACCTGCCGGGTTGATTCCTTCGGCTGGTCCGTTGCAATCAGACAGGCCGAATGAATTCGGGCCTACGCGATATCGGTGTGGGGCGGGTTTCAACCCGCCGGCCCGATATTGGCTGGCTCCGGCCGGGCTTCTCCTCTATCATGCGCGCCGCCGCGCACAACGCGGCTCCACACATTTTTTAAACACGCGGCCCTTCGTATCGGTCGCCACTGACTGGAGGCTTCATGCCCACGATTACCCTGCCTGACGGCTCCACCAAATCCTTCGATCATCCCGTTACCGTCATGCAGGTGGCGGAATCCATCGGCCCCGGGCTGGCAAAGGCCACGCTGGCGGGCCGTGTGGACGGCGAACTGGTCGATGCCTGCGTGGCCATCGACCGCGACGCGTCCCTGGAAATCGTCACCCCCCGCGACGACGACGGTGTCGACATCATCCGCCACTCCTGTGCGCATCTGCTGGGGCAGGCGCTCAAGACGCTGTATCCGGACGTCCGGATGGCCATCGGGCCCGTAATCGAGGACGGCTTCTATTACGACGTAGCGCTGGACAGGACGCTGACGCCGGAGGATCTGGCGGCCATCGAGGCCCGGATGCTGGAGCTGGCGGAACGCGATCACGAGGTGATTCGCGAAGTGGTCAGCCGCGAGCAGGCGCTGGCCGCGTTCGAGCAGCGCAACGAGCCCTACAAGCAGGCGATCGTCCGCGAGATTCCGGACGGCGAGACCATTGCGCTGTATCACCATGAAGACTACACGGACATGTGCAAGGGCCCGCACGTGCCCAATTCCCGGCATCTGCGCGCCTTCAAGCTGACCAGTCTGGCCGGGGCCTACTGGCGCGGTGACTCGAACAACGAGATGCTCACCCGCATCTACGGCACCGCCTGGGCCAACAAGAAGGATCTGAAGGCCTACCTGGAACGCATCGAGGAGGCCAAGAAGCGGGATCACCGCGCCATCGGCCGCCGGCTGGACTACTTCCACCTGCAGGAAGAGGCGCCGGGCATGGTCTTCTGGCACGACCGCGGCTGGAAAATCTACCTGACCATTACCGACTACATCCGCTGTAAGCTGGATGCCCGCGGCTACCGCGAGGTGCACACCCCCAGCATCATCGACCTGTCGCTATGGCAGAAGTCCGGCCATGCCGACAAGTTCGCCGACGACATGTTTCTGACCGGGTCGGAGGATCGCCAGTACGCGGTCAAGCCGATGAACTGCCCGGCCCACGTGCAGATCTTCAACCGCGGCCTCACCAGCTATCGCGACCTGCCCATCCGGCTGGCGGAATTCGGTTCCTGCCACCGCAACGAGGCCTCCGGCACGCTGCACGGGCTGATGCGGGTGCGCGGCTTCGTTCAGGACGACGCCCACATCTTCTGTACCGAGGAACAGATCGCCGACGAGGTTTCCGCCTTCATCGATCTGGTCTACGAGGTGTACGCCGACTTCGGCTTCGAGGACGTCTCGGTCAAGCTCTCCACCCGGCCGGAGCAGCGGGTGGGGTCGGACGAGGTCTGGGACAAGGCCGAAGCCGCGCTGGAAGCCAGCCTGAATGCCAAGAAGCTGGACTGGCAGCTGCAGCCGGGGGAGGGCGCCTTCTACGGGCCCAAGATCGAATTCGCCCTGCGCGACTGCCTCAACCGCGTCTGGCAGCTCGGCACTGTGCAGCTGGATTTCGCCATGCCGGAGCGCCTGGGCGCCGAATACGTGGACGAACACAGCGAGCGGCGCACCCCGGTGATGATCCACCGCGCCATCCTCGGATCGCTGGAGCGCTTCATCGGCATTCTGATCGAACACCACGCCGGTTCGTTGCCGCTGTGGCTGGCGCCGGTGCAGGCGGTGGTGCTCAATATCACCGATCGGCAGTTCGATTACGCCGCCGAAGTGGCCGAAACCCTGACCGCCGCGGGCCTGCGTGTTGAAAATGACTTGAGAAACGAGAAGATCGGTTATAAAATCCGCGAGCAAACGCTTCAGCGCATTCCCTACCTCCTGGTCCTTGGCGATCGGGAAGTCGAAACGCGTACCGTTGCGGTACGCACCAGGGAAGGCGAGGATCTCGGCGCCATCGAGTTGAATGAACTCACCGATCGGCTCGTTCGGGAAGTCGCCGAGCGCGGGTAGCGACAGGAACCGGCAGCCCGGCACACCGAGCGGCCGGCTTTTTCGTTATTGGAGGATGCGAATATCGCTTCAGGACAAAAGGATCGGCGCAACGAGGACATAACCGCGCCCGAAGTACGGGTGATCGCGCCGGACGGGGAACAGATCGGCGTATTGAGCCGCGAAGATGCCCTGGCCAAGGCGGCCGAGTACGAACTGGATCTGGTCGAAGTCTCCCCGAACGCGCTGCCACCGGTCGCGCGGATCATGGATTACGGCAAGCACGTCTTCCACAAGAGCAAATCGCAGCAGACCGCGCGCAAGAAGACCAAGCAGACCCAGCTCAAGGAAATGAAGTTCCGCCCCGGCACCGACGTGGGCGACTACAACATCAAGCTGCGCAAGCTGCGCGAATTCCTTGAGGAGGGCGACAAGATCAAGGTGACCCTGCGGTTTCGCGGGCGCGAAATGGCCCACCAGGAACTCGGGCTCGAACTGCTGGACAGGGTTCGGGACGATCTCGAGGACATGGCCTCCGTCGAGCAGAAGCCGGAAATGCAGGGCCGATTGATGACCATGGTGATGGCGCCGCTCAAGACAGCGAAGGGCGCCAAGGCCAAAGCCACCAGCGAATAAGGCGAACAGATAATGCCCAAACTCAAGACCAACCGCGGTGCCGCCAAGCGTTTCAAGCGCGCCGGCAGCGGCAAGTGGCGTCGGCATCATGCCAACGCCAACCACATTCTCACCAAGAAGGCGGCCAAGCGTAAGCGCCGTCTGGCGACGGATGCAGTGGTAGCCGATTCCGATCAGCGGTCGCTCGACCGGCTGATGCCCTACCAGTAACGCTCGCGTTTTTACAGGAAGTCGATCATGGCAAGAGTCAGTCGCGGCGTCACCGCCAAGGCGCGCCACAAGAAGGTTCTCAAGCAGGCTAAGGGTTACTACGGTGCCCGCAGCCGCAGCTATCGCGTTGCCCGGCAGGCGGTCTTCAAGTCCGGCCAGTACGCCTATCGTGACCGCCGCCAGCGCAAGCGGCAGTTCCGGGCGCTGTGGATTACCCGCATCAATGCGGCCGCCAAGGAAGCAGGGCTGTCCTACAGTCGCCTGATCCACGGGCTGGACCAGGCCGGTATCGAGCTGGACCGCAAGGTGCTGGCCGACATGGCCGTCCAGGACAAGGCCGCGTTTACCGCGGTGGTGGAAAAGGCCCGGGCCGCGCTGGCCTGACGCGTCCCGGCCGCGCGCTGATCGCGCGGCCGCCGGTTATCGTGCAGGGGAAAGGCCGCGCCGGCCTTTCCCCTGTTTGTTTTGGTAGACGGAAAATACCCGATGGCTGATCTGGAAGGCCTGCTGCAACAGGCACGATCCGAGGTAGCGGATGCCGCCGATCTGGCGGCGCTGGACAGCGTTCGGGTGGCCTACCTGGGCAAGAAGGGCAGCGTCACCCAGCAGCTCAAGACGCTCGGAGAGCTGCCCGCCGATCAGCGCCGCGAGGCCGGGCAGCGCATCAACGAGGTCAAGCAGGCGGTGGCCGAGGCCATCGACAACCGCAAGGCGGACCTGGAAGCGGCCGAGCGCGATAGACAGCTTGCCGCCGAGGCGGTGGACGTCACCCTGCCGGGCCGTGGCGAACGCCCCGGCGCGCTGCATCCGATTACCCGCACCATGTCCCGCATCGAAGCCATTCTCGGCCGGGCCGGCTTCGCCATCGCCGAAGGCCCGGAGATCGAGGACGACTACCACAACTTCGAGGCCCTCAACGTGCCGCCCGAGCATCCCGCCCGGGCGATGCAGGACACCTTCTATGTCGACGGCGGCTCGCGCCTGCTGCGCACGCACACCTCGCCGGTGCAGATACGCGTGATGGAGCACCAGCCGCCGCCCATTCGCATCATCGCCCCGGGCCGCGTCTACCGCTGCGATTCTGATCGCACCCACAGCCCCATGTTCCACCAGGTGGAAGGGCTGTATGTGGCCGAGAATGTCTGCTTCGCCGAGCTGCGCGCCGACCTGCAGGCGTTTCTCGAAGCCTTCTTCGAGACCGAACTGACCCTGCGTTTCCGGCCCTCCTATTTCCCGTTCACCGAGCCCTCGGCCGAAGTGGATATCGACCGCGCCGGCCTGAATCTCGGGACCGGCTGGATGGAGGTCCTGGGCTGCGGCATGGTCCATCCCAACGTGCTGGCCTCGGTGGGCATCGACACCGAACGTTATACCGGCTACGCCTTCGGTATGGGAGTCGAGCGCCTGGCCATGCTGCGTTACGGCGTGGATGACCTGCGGCTGTTCTACGACAACGACCTGCGCTTCCTGCGCCAGTTCGCATAGCTGGGGGGCTACGTGAAATTCAACGAACAGTGGCTGCGATCCTGGGTTAACCCGGCGGTAGACACGGAAGCACTCTGCCAGCAGCTCACCATGGCCGGCCTGGAAGTCGATGAAACCGCCCCGGCTGGGCCGGCGCTTAATGACGTGGTGGTCGGCCGGGTTCAGGCCGTCAGCCCGCATCCGGATGCCGACAAGCTCAGCGTCTGTCAGGTCGACACCGGCGCGGCGGAACCCGCGACCATCGTCTGCGGCGCGCCCAACGCGGCGGCCGGGCTGGTTGCGCCAGTGGCGCTGCCGGGCGCGGCGCTACCCAACGGCCTGGCGGTCGAAGCCGCGAAAATCCGGGGCGTGGCCTCGGCCGGCATGCTCTGTTCCGCGGCCGAACTGGGGCTGAGCGACGATGCCGCGGGCCTGATGGCGCTGGATGCCGATGCCCCGATCGGAAAGCCGCTGGCCGATCATCTTGCGCTGCATGACACCGTCATCGATATCGACCTGACCCCCAACCGTGGCGATTGCCTGAGCCTGCGCGGCATCGCCCGCGAGGTTGGCGTCTGGAACCGTCTGCCGGTGACCGAGCCGGATATCACCGAGGTCGAGGCGGGCGCGGACGACACCCGTCCGGTGGTCATCGAGGCCGAAGCGGACTGCCGCATCTACGCCGGGCGGGTGATCAAGGGCATCAATGTGGCCGCTCGCACCCCCGACTGGATGCGCGAGCGCCTGCGCCGAGGCGGCATCCGGCCGATCTTCCCGGTGGTGGACGTCACCAACTACGTGCTGCTGGAACTCGGCCAGCCGATGCACGCTTTCGATCAGCAGACGCTGCAGGGCGAGGTTCGGGTTCGCCGGGCGGCAAACGGGGAAACACTGACCCTGCTGGATGAGCAGGCCGTCACCCTGGACGACCGCACGCTGGTCATTGCCGACGCCGACGGCCCGGTTGCGATGGCGGGCGTCATGGGCGGTGCCCGTACTGCGGTGGGCGAGGGCACGGTCGATGTGTTCCTGGAATGCGCCTGTTTCACGCCCAGCGCCGTGGCCGGCACCGGCCGGCGCTACAAGCTTCATACCGACTCACTGCACCGGTTCGAGCGCGGCGTCGATCCGATGCTGGCGCCGCAGGCCCTGCAGCGCGCCACCGCGTTGATCCAGCAGATCGCCGGCGGACAGGCTGGTCCGGTCAGCCTGGCCGGCGACGCCCGTTCCCATCCCGCCCAAGTGACGCTGCGCGCCGATCGGCTGGCCCGGCTGCTGGGTACCGCCGTGGCCGATGCCGAGATCACGGACATCCTGGAACGCCTGGGCATGCGGGTGGAGGCCGGCGGCGAGCCGGGGGTCTGGCAGGTCACGCCGCCCAGCCACCGCTACGATATCGCGCTCGAGGCCGATCTGATCGAGGAAGTGGCCCGCATCCACGGCTATGACCACCTGCCGGCCGAGCCGCGCCCCGTGCACGCGCCGATCACAACCCAGCCCGAATCCCGGCGGTCCATCAGCCGCATCCGCGATGTGCTGTGTCAGCGGGGCTATGACGAGGCCATCAGCTACAGCTTTGTCGACCGGCAGCTGCAGAACGCGCTGGGCGCCGGGCAGGGGGCCATCGACCTGGACAACCCCATCGCCGCCCAGCACGCCCAGATGCGCACCACGCTGTGGAGCAGTCTGTTGCCCTGCTGGCTGCACAATCGGCGCCGGCAACAGCATCGCGTACGGCTGTTCGAAGTCGGGCTGCGCTTCGAGCGCGGCAACGGCGACGATATCCGCCAGACGTCCACCCTGGCCGGCCTGGTTGATGGCACAGCCGCGCCCGAGCACTGGGACGGCGGTAGCCGGGCAATCGACTTCTTCGACGTCAAGGGCGACATCGAATCGCTGTTCGGTGGTCAAACCGACCGACTTGAGTGGACTGCCGATCAGCCGGCCGGCCTGCACCCCGGTCGGAGCGCCACGATCCGGCTGGACGGCAAGCCCATCGGACGCGTTGGCCAGTTGCATCCCGATCTTTCAAAAGAGCTCGAAATCAAGCATCTGCCCTACGTATTTGAACTGGATTATGAAGCGATTGCCCACGCCGTCGTGCCGCGCTTCGAACCAGTTGGCGAGTACCCGGAAGTCCGCCGCGACCTGGCGCTGACGGTACCCGACCAACAGGCGGTTGGCGATCTGCTGGCAACCATCCGGCAATTGGACCAGCCCTGGCTGACCGCTATCCGCGTATTCGACGTTTTCCGCGGCGGCGACCTTGAGACGGGTTTCAAGAGCGTCGCTTTGGGCTTGATTTTTCAGGATAAAACGAGCACATTGAGCCACGAGGGCGTGGACGAAGCGGTGAACCGCATCACCGAAGCGCTCAATCACGACTGCGGTGCGCAGGTCAGGGGGCATTCGTAACGTGGCACTTACAAAAGCAGAACTCGCCGAAGCATTGTTCGAGGAACTCGGTTTCAACAAGCGTGAAGCCAAGGATTTCGTCGACTCGTTCTTCGAGGAAATCCGTACCACGCTGGAAAGCGGCGAGTACGTCAAGCTCTCCGGATTCGGCAACTTCGAGTTGCGCGACAAGAACCAGCGTCCCGGACGTAACCCGAAGACCGGCGAGGAAATACCCATCTCCGCACGCCGCGTCGTGACCTTCCGGCCGGGTCAGAAGCTGCGGGCGCGAGTGGAAACCAGTGTCAGCACTGACAGCTAGAGAGCTTCCCCCCATCCCGGAGAAGCGCTACTTCACCATCGGTGAGGTCAGCGAGCTCTGCCTGGTCAAACCCCACGTCCTGCGCTACTGGGAGCAGGAATTCCCTCAGCTGCGCCCGTCCAAGCGCCGCGGCAACCGCCGCTACTACAAGCAGCAGGACATCATGGTGGTCCGCGACATCCGCGAACTGCTCTACGAACAGGGCTTCACCATCAACGGCGCCCGCGCCCAGCTTCGGGAGAAGAATAAGGCCGTGTCCGTGGCCCCGCCCGGCAGCGCCAGCGACTCGCTCGCCAAGATCCGCGCCGAGCTGGAATCCATCATCGCCGACCTGGAAAAGGGCTGAACACCCACCGCCCCCACACCGAACAACGCCACCATCCCGTATCGGCCGAATGAATTCGGCCCTACACCCGGGTTCAACCCATCCATCGCCACCCGACCGTAGGGCGCAATTCATTGCGCCTGACGTCGGAACCACCCAACGGCGCCACCCCGAACCGGCCGAATGAATTCGGCCCTACGCCGATCAGGAGATTGCCGACGGTGCCAACAAAAATCGGCCGTATCACGTCATAGCATCTTTTTACCGCCGATGCCTTCCGGTATCATGCAACTCCCGTCGGGGTATAGCGCAGCCTGGTAGCGCGTCTGCATGGGGTGCAGAAGGTCGTAGGTTCAAATCCTGCTACCCCGACCATATCCAGTCAGCTTACCGTTCCCGACGAGTGAAGCTGACACTGAAGCGCTCACGCGCTTCCCGGTCGTAGGTTGATGTTCGCCGTCCTTGGCGAACACCCTTCGGGCGGCGCCTGACGGCGCCGTCAGCGCGGCGGTCCTGCCGCGTTCATCAAATCCTGCTACCCCGACCACTCCCACTTCTGCTTAGTTGCCGATTGCGGCCCAGCCGCCTTCCGGTGGCCGAAGGTCGTAGGTGGACTCGCGCCCTCCATGGCGCTCGCCCTTCGGCGGTGCCTGCCGCTTATCGAATGCCAGGTATGTGGCGCGTTGTGCCATTCTTGAGCCTGAGAAGCACACGTAACTTGTGCACGAACGAGAGCGGGGGAGATCGCCATGACCGAACTGCAAGCTACCCGGGCCCAACGAGCAGGTAAGGGACGCAACCAGGGGCTTCCCAACCCGGGTGAGACCCTGCCGCGGGTCGCCTGGCCGACCCTGGGGCTATTTGTCGGCGCATTCGCCCTGCTGGTGGCAAGCGTGGTGGGCTATTTCGCAGGCACGCTGCCGGCGGTGGTCGTCGTGGCGCTCAATGCTGTGGTGGCATTCGTGATGTTCACCGTTCTGCACGACGCCGCGCATCACACCATCGGGCGCTCGGACGCGCTCAACGAGCTCTTCGGCCGACTCTCCATGCTGTTCGTGGTGACCTACGGCTCGTTCTCGTTTTTCCGTTATATCCATATCGAGCACCACCGCAATACCAACGAAGGCGGCGGTCACGATCCGGATCTCTGGTGTAGCGAGGGGCCCGCATGGCAGCACCCGTTTCGCTGGGCGACGATCGATGTGTATTACGCGATCTTCTGGCTTAAACGCATCCGCCAGCGGCCGCTCGACGAGGTGCTGGAGACCGTGGCGCTTGCAGGCGCGACCTTCGCGGTGCTGGGCTGGGCAATCAGCGCCGGGTATGTGATGGAGGCCGCGGTGCTGTATCTGATCCCGCAGCGAATCGGGCTGACGGTGCTGGCCTGGTGGTTCGACTACCTGCCGCACCATGGTCTGGAGGACACCGCGCGCGAGAACCGCTTCGGCGCCACACGCAATCGCGTGGGCATGGAATGGTTGTTCACGCCGCTGATGCTGTCGCAGAACTATCACCTGGTGCATCACCTGCACCCGTCCATTCCGTTCTACGCCTACGTTCGCGCATGGCGCCGCAACGAGACCGCCTACATGGCGCGGCGTGCAGCCGTATCCACGGTCTGGGGCCGCGATCTCACGCCCGATGAGTACCTGCAATGGCGCGACCTGCCGCCGCTGACCGAGCCCGGCGAGCACGGGGAAGCCGATGCCAGCGCCCGCGCCCGCTTCCATCACCTCACGGTGGACAAGATCGAGCGGCTGACGCCGAACAGCGTCACCATCACCTTCGCGATTCCGCCCGATCTGCGCGAGACCTTCCGTTACACCCAGGGCCAGCACATCACGCTACGCTGCCCCCAGTGCGGCGAGGGCGAGGTGCGCCGGAACTACTCGATCTGCGCGCCGGTCTCCGCGGAGACGCTGCGCATCGGCGTGCGTCACATCCCGGGCGGGGCATTCTCGACCTACGCGATGGAGCGGCTCGAACCGGGCGAGACACTCGAGGTCATGCCCCCCAGCGGCCGGTTCTACACTACGCTGGATGCGCGGCACGCGAAATACTACGTCGCCATTGCGGTCGGGAGCGGTATCACCCCGATCCTGTCCATCCTCCAGACCACGCTGGAGGTCGAGCAGGAGAGCAAGTTCGTGCTGCTGTTCGGCAACCGCGATGTCGAATCGATCATGTTTCGTGACGAGCTGCAGGCGCTCAAGGATCGCTATCCCGAGCGCTTTCAGGTCCTGCATCTGCTCTCGCAGGCAAAGCCCGGGGATCCCGACATGAACGGCAGTCTGCAGCGGGAGGAATTCTACGGCCGCTTCGATCGTGAATTGCTGGCCGGGCGCATCGACCGCGACAAGGTCGAGCGTCTGATGCAAAGCTTCATGAGTCCGCAGGAGGTGGACGAATGGTTCCTGTGCGGCCCGCAGTCCCTGGTCGAGGATGTGGAAGGCCTGCTGCACGAGCGCGATGTCGACGATCACCACATCCACCATGAGCTGTTCATTGCCGCGCCCAGCCGCAAGCCGGGGACCGCGACGCCGGTGGAAGGCGCGGCGGTATCCGCCGTGACGCTCAAGGCGGGCGGCCAGACCACCGAGCTGGAGATGTCCCAGCAAGGCGAAACCGTGCTGGACGCGGGCATGCGGCAACGCGACGACCTGCCTTACTCCTGCCTCGGCGGGGCTTGCGGGACCTGCCGGGCGAAGCTGTGCGACGGCACCGTCGAGATGGAGCAGAACTTCGCGCTGGACGCGGATGAACTCGATGCCGGCTACGTGCTGACCTGCCAGTCGCGGCCGACCAGCGAAAAGGTCACGCTGGATTATGATGGGTGAGATGGCGGGCCGGGCCCGCGCATGGAACCGCCGGGAAGTCCGGGTGCCCGACGTGAGTCATCGCATCCTGCAAAGTCCGGTTCAGAAGGTCAGTGTCACCGTCAGGGTGTCGGTATAGGCGCCGGCCGGGATGTTCTGTTGTGGAAAGATGCGGCCGTAGACCGTGTGCGTGCGACCCACGGTCTGGCCCAGAGGCAACAGGGCGCCCAGACTGCCGCTCGCGGTGTCGGTGCCTCCGCTGCCATCGCCCCATATCACCGAGCGGGCGGAATCCAGATACAGGTTGTAATCGAGTACGCTGCCGCCGGATTGCATCCGCCGTGGTTGGAAGGTACCGGCACTACCCGGGCCCAGGGCCGCGACATAATCGACCGAAAACCCGACCAGGGCTTCCGTCGTGGTGGATGGCCCGCAGTCCACGATGACGTCGCCGGTGGCGTCCGTGGTCAGCGGCGAGAACGCATCGTAGCTGCCAAAGCTCACGCCCACAGCGGATACGTTGCAGGTTGCCGCATGGGCCGTGAACGGCCAGGCGAGCAGGGCGGCAAGCAGGCAGGTCCGGGTGGTTCGTGTGTGCATGCTCATTCGCCTTGCGGCCCGGTTTGGTGGCAGATGATATCGCCGAGTTCCGGAAGCGGTGGCGCATCCTGCGGCAGCACGACCTCGGCCCGGCAGTTGCCGCCCGGCCAGCGGGCGGTCAAGCGGTTGGCGCCGGTGGCGAGATCTTCCACGTAGGCGCGCCCTTCATTGCCCACCCGGAACAAGCTCTGTTCACTCGCGAGCCGGACGGCCGCGGCCGCCGGCACCGGCTGTCCGGACGGCAGCCGCAACCGGAAGGCCGCACCACGCGCCTTGCGTACCGGAAATTCGACGACCGTGCCGCTGCGAAACGCCGGTACCGCCTCGCGCTGCAGCGACGTCACGCCGGCGTCCAGCGGCAGGTCCTGCCCGTCCAGGCGCAGCCGGTTGGTCTGATAGGCCCGCATATCCGGGATCAGCGCCCGCCCGTGGTGATTGGTGGTGGCGACTTGCTGGTTCTCGCGGTAGACATCCACATTCGCAAAGCCGGGCAGCGTCACCAGCGCGAAGCCGTCATCCACGCGCCGGGTAGCGAACGGGGTGTTGCCGATCCAGCCCACGGCTCCGCCGGTGCCGACCTCGTAGGCGGTCTGCTGGTCGCTGTCCGCGATGCCGAGGCGGTGGTTGCCAATGGCGCTGCGGTGTTGAACTTCCGCCACGCTGCGATTGCCGATTTCGTTTTCCTCATGGCGCAGTCGATAGCCGGTGCCGCGGCCGAAGGGCTGGCTGCGTTGCAGTTGCACCGAATGCTGAGAGGCGCCCCCGGAAATCGCTTCCGTCGTGCCGCTGGCGGTCATGCGATTGCCAAGCGGTAACGATAGGGTCAGGCGCAGCCCGTTTTCCGTGTCGGCGGCGCCATCCGCATCGCGCCGGAAGGCGCTCAGACGGATCAGGCCGCCCCACCTGAAACTGCGCGTGACCCCGACATCGAGCAGGCGGAAGTCCGCGCCCACGAGAGGCTTGCGGTCGAGAACCAGCAGACTGACGCCATTGCGGCCGAACTGGCGTCCCGCGGTGACCACCAGATCACGCCGCGCCCGGGCGATGAGCCCGTCCGCGGCCGCATCGGTCAGCGCCGCGTCACTGGCGGAAACGCGCACGGCGGCGTTGAAGCGTGGCCCCATGTGCTGCAGGCCCAGTTCGGCCAGCCAGCCCTGCTGACCACGATAACCGGCCAGTCCCAGGCCGACATTCAGGCTGGCCGGAAAGCCCGGAATCAGCGTGGCGCCGGCGCCCAGGAGATACAGCTCGTCCTGTAATTCGCCGTGCAGCTCGCCGGTCAGCCAATCATTCAGGCCGCGACGATAGAGGCCGCTGGCAAGCAGGCCCCCGTAGTCGCTGCTGGTCTGGCCGAAGCGGTGCCGTCGGGCGCCAAGTGCCACTGAGTAGTCACTGAGACCGGGGCGCAGCAGTTGCGGGTCCACGTAGAACGACTCGGTCACCAGGCGTGTGCGCCCCTGCGGATCGGTAATCTGAATGATGGCCTCGCCCGCACCCGAAATAACGGGGGGGTTGTCGAACTGGAAGGGCCCGGCGGGCACCGGCGTGCGCTGGCGGCGCTGATCGTTGATGAACAGGTCCACGGTGGAGGGAACGCTGGCGTCGCCGCTCAGGCTGGGGACGGGGAACGTCCGCTGGTGTGGGTGCAGGCTGAAGTCGCGGCCGAACTGGATGCCCCCGAACCGCGCGTTCTGGCCCAGCATCCCCCCGCGCGAAATGCTGTCGCCCAGGATCAACCGCGTCATTGCCTGCGGCCGGTCGTGGATCCAGGCGCTGTCCAGGCGCACGGTGTCGTCACCGTCCGGCCCGGCGCCCGCAATGCCGCGGGTCAGGCCCACGCCCCATGCGTTGAAATGCGCCGCCTCGAAGAAACCGAACCGGTCGGTCTCGCCCGCCGCCCGGCGCTGGGTCAGGTCGTAATTCAGGTACGCGCCGGAAGCCCGGGGGCTCAATGCCGGGTTCCGGGCGTCCTTCCGGCCCACGTGGGTGGCGGTGAAGGCCTCTGCCGGCGCGTTGAGCCGCAGACGCTGGGCGCGTTCGTCAATGTCATAGGTCAGCCCCGCGATGGCCGCCAGCGGCACGTAATCGGCGCCTTCGAACGCCATGATCGCGGAGGCCTGCGGGGACAGGCGCCAGGCTTGCAGATCCTCGTGGGCGAGCCACAGGCCGGCCCCCGGGCGCGGGCGCATCACCAGCGCGTCGCGGGCCACTTCCATGTTGTTCAGTTCTACCCGCAGCCACTTTAGCCGTGGCCACGGCAAATCCGCCGACAGCAGGGCTACCGTCGTTTCATCCCTCGCCGATTGGGCAAGCGAGGGCAGCGGCAGGTTCAGACAGGCCAGGCCCACCAGCAATACCCTCGTGACAGCTCGTGATGCCATTCATCGGGCAACGGGTACGACGGCCGTCAGCGGCCTGTCGTTCTCGGCCCGGATTTCGACCTGGAGCTGCTGATCGACCCATGAGGCATCGGGCAGGGGCAGGACGCGTTCAGCCCCCGGCAGCACGTAGCTGGCCGGTGGCAAGGGCACGTCATGCCAGGCACCGCGATCGGGTTGTACGCGCAACGACCGCAATTTCAGATGTGCCGTGCCGGCATTGCGAAGCCGCAAGCCGTCTTTCGCACGCGTGACATCGAGTGCCGGTTCGGTCTTTTCCGGGGACTGCACGAACAGCGGCAGGCTCAGCCGCACGGCCAGCCGCAAGGCGGTCCGGTTGGCGTCCTGATCCGTCGGGATTTCGGTCACCATCACCCGGTAGGTCTGCTCGATCGAGGAACGTTTGTCACGGCGCAGCCCCACCCGGATCACCTGCTGGCTGCCGGCGGGGATATCCACCACCGGCGGGCTGATGACGAGGGCCTGGGTGGGCGCGAGCTCGTCCTCACCCTCGGGTTGCGACCATGCGTAACCATCGAGCTGGACCAGCAGCGAGCGATCCCCGGTGTTGGTCAGGTTCAACTGCACCGCCCGTTGCCCGGGCGCCAGCACCAGCTTGACCGGCGACACCTGCAGATTGGTTGCGGCGGCCGAGCCGGCCGTTGCCAGCCAGGCGAGGAGCAATACGCGCAAGCAGCGTCGCATGGGCGTGTTCCGGGGCCACACTCAGAAGGTGAGGGTGACGTTGACCGTATCCGAGTAGGCGCCCGCCGGCACGTTCTGTCCGGCAGTGATGCGGCCGTAGGCGGTCAGGGTCACGGGTGTGAGCGGGCCCAGGCCCGTGCCGGCCGCGGTGCTGCCGGTGGTGCCGTCACCCCAGATGGTGGTGCGCAGGGTATCGGTATAGATCTGGTAGCCCAGCGAATTGGTGCCGTCGCTCATCGTGCGGGCACTGATATTCGCGGACGAACCGCCGTCCAGCGCAATATCGAAGGTGGTCCCGGTGGTGCACGACGCATCGATGGTCGTCGTGGCATCGGTATCGGTCCCGGAAGCCGGATCGTAGGTGCCGAAAGCCAGAGTGCTGGTCGATAACGAGCAGGAATCCACGACGGTGGCGGTGACGGTCAGCGTATCGCTGGTTGTGGCCGCGCCGCCAATGACTGGGGTCACGAGCATGGCAAACGAAGCAAGGGCCGCGAACAGGTGTCGACGCATGAGGGTTTCTCGTTGAAAGATTATCGGTGACGAATCAGCTAATTGGTGGGTTACGGCTGGAATGTGCCCGGTAACGTGTTATCGACTGTCCTACGGCATTCCGTAGTTTTCCCGCACCACGGCAATACGGTTATGTGTAAAGGCCTGGGCGGGCGGATTGCCCCACCAGTGCCGGAGCCGCCAAGTCGAGGTTGGCTGCCCCGCATTCCGCGTTATCGGCCGGGCAAGGACGCCCCGTTCACCCCAGCGGCCGCAGCGTCATCCACACCGTGCCCGGTTCGCGCTCCACCTCGATCCGGCCGTCGTCCGGATGGAAGCGGTAGGTGAGATGGCAGTAATCCCGGGGGTTGCGCAGGTATTTCGGGCTGAAGATGTCGACATTCACGCCGCCCGCACGGCGCGCCGAGGGCGCCAGCAGACCGGGGTGATGGCCTTCGTGAATCGCGCGGCCGACCTGCTGCGTGAAGTCATAGCTGTCACTGGCCACCAGCGCCGGGAAGTCCCGTTCCTTGCCGCACAGGTCGAACACCAGCGCATCCACATGGGCCGTCTTCACGCAGCGTTCGCGGATGATCGGCCGGTCGTGCCGGTCCTGGCTGCGGCCGGCCAGCTCGCGGGCAAAGTGGTAGGTGGTTTCGGCCACCGTCGTTTCCACGCGCCGCGAGCCGTACCACACGCCGAAGCTGCCGTCGGTATAACGGCTGCGCGCCCAGTTGCGATGGTCGAACGGGAATCCCACCACCCCGTACCAGGGCTCGAACGGGCGATTGATCAGCGGCTGATCCTTGCGGCCGCGGGTGCGCATCTCGGCCTTCGCCGCGGCCGCTGAATCCTCGTCACTGTCAGCAAGCCGGTGGAACAGGTCGCGGCTGCGCCGCAGGCTGACGAAGTTGCGGAACGCGTCCTCCTGGATGTGGACCGGATGGTCGAACAGTGCATCCGGCAGACCCGCCGCCATCACTGGCCCCGCAGGAAATCCAGATAGGCCCGCAGGTCCCGCAACCCGGCCAGCCCCTCACGCGCCACCATCTGATAGGGCGTCAGACCCCCCAACGCCTGATCGGGCGTGCTCGCCCAGGCCTCGATGAGCTCCGGATTCTCCGGAAACAGAAGCTCCAGCGACTTGATGATGCCCATCAGATGCCCGGCACGATCGAGGATATCGCGCTGCTCCGGCAGCGGCGTGCCATTGGCGTAGTTGCGCAGCGTGCTGCGCGTGCGCGGCGACAACCCCAGCATCACCGCCTGCTGGCGCCGATCCAGACCCCACAGTTCGAGCAGCCGCACGCACATCTTGGCCAGGCTGGCGCGTTCCTTCCGGCTGATGCCGTCGGGGGCCTCGTTTGTGGTGGCTATGGCTTCCATTGGGTTACCCGCATGAGGTATGTATTCCAAAATACAGTAAAAAGATTCATGGGTACATTTGTCTGACCGGCCGAATGAATTCGGCCCTACGCCAAGCCATGGACCGGGCGGTACCACGATCAACGCCACCAGACCGTAGGGCGCAATTTATTGCGCCTCACTCCCGAACCGGCCAACGGCGCCGACCCTGACCAGGCCGAATGAATTCGGCCCTACGCCAACCCATGGACCGGGCGGTACCACGATCAACGCCACCACGCCGTAGGGCGCAATTCATTGCGCCTGACGCCCGAACCGGCCAACGATGCCAATCCCGGACAGGCCGAATGAATTAGGCCCGGCCGAATTCACCTGGCCCCGCCGGATGACGCGGGGCTGGTACGCTCACGCCGCTCACAACGCCTGCATGCCGCCATACCCGTGATTCAACGCATTCTCACCGTCTGTACCGGCAACATCTGCCGCAGCCCGCTGGCCGAGGTCTGGCTGCAAGCACAGCTCCCGGATTTGCAGGTCACATCCGCCGGCGTCGGCGCGCTGGTCGGGCACGGCGCCGAACCCAACGCGCAGGCCGTGGCGGCAGACGCGGGACTGGATCTATCGGCCCACAAGGCGTGCCAGATCAATGCTGCGCTGGTGAGCGCGGCTGACCTGATTCTCGCCATGGATGACACACATGTCGCCTGGCTCAAGCGCCACCATCCCACGCTTACCGGCCGAATCTTCCTGCTGGGCCAGTGGCGCAACCGGGCCAGCGTGGCCGATCCTTTTCAGCAGCCACGCGAAGCCTTCGACGAGGCTTTTGCCCGCATCCGCGATTATGGTCAGGACTGGGTCGATCGCGTCCGGACCCTGAATGGCGGGGGGTGAGGGTCGGCAAAGGGCCGAATCATTCGGCCGGTCCGGGCCCCGGCGATGGGCGTAGGGCCGCATTCATTCGGCCTCCCGGGGCGGCAACATTGGTCAACTTCGGCGTCAGGCGCGATGAATCGCCCCACGGTCTGGTGCCGTTGATAACCGCCTGCCCGAACTCATTCGGCCAGCCTGGGCTTGATATCCCCTCAACATCGCGTTCCTGGCGCAATTCGGCAGCCCTGCATCGCCTATAACTCCGGCCGCGTCGTGGACATGGGAATCTCAAACCATTAGGGTCACAAGGCTTCGCAGTGCGTATACCGGTCCGGTCCCCGGTGCAGGGCGCGCTTGAGTTACATCCTTCGCGGGGCGAGAGATGAGTCGACTGATAGCGTCCCTGGCGGCGCTCTTGCTGATCACGGCCTGTTCGTTCCCGGGCATGCGCGTGGGGCTGGGGGACGAGCAGGAAGGCACCTGGTTCAACAGTGGCGATCCGCGCAGCGCGGACAGCGGTGAACCGCTATATCCCGAGTACGAGGCCAAAGTCACCCGCATTACGCCTTCCGTGATCGCCAGACTTGCCGAGCGTGAACAATCCACGCCCTCCGCCGGCACCCGTCTGCCGCAAACCAATGAGTATGGACACCCGCAATACCGCGTCGGCCGGGGCGATATCCTCAGCGTCATTGTCTATGGCCACCAGGAGCTGACCAACCCGGCCGGCACCACCGAATCGGTAGCCTCCTCGGGCCGTGTCGTCGACGCCCGCGGCAAGATCTACTTCCCCTTCATCGGCGACATCAACGTCGCCGGCCTGACCACCGAGGAAATCCGCGAGCGCATCGCCGATGGCCTGGAACGCGTCATCCGCAATCCCCAGGTGGACGTGCGGGTGCTGGAATTCCGCAGCAAGCAGGTCTACGTCACCGGCGATATCAGCACGCCATGCCGCGTGCCCATCACCGATATTCCGTTGACCGTGGACGAAGCGTTGAGCCAGTGCCAGACCCTGGCCGGCACCAACGACGTGGCGGGCCTGTACACCGGCAAGGCCCTGCGCCTGGTGCGTGACGGGCAGACCTACCCGATCAATCTCGCCACGCTGCATCAGGGCGACAACGAGTTCTGGCTGAAGTCGGGTGACCGGCTGGTGCTGGACGAGAACATCCAGAAAGTCTTCCTGCTGGGCGAGTTCGAAGAGCAACTGGCGATACCGGTCGGCTATGACGGCATCACACTGGCGGACGCCGTCACAGGGGCCGGCGGTCTGAGCCTGGACTCGGCCGATGCCAGCGAAATCTACGTGATTCGCGGGCTGATCGAAGAACAGCCGGTGGAGAATGGTGAAGTTCGCACCCAGCTCAGGCCCGTGGCCTACCAGCTCGATGCGTCGTCGCCCCAGGCACTGATCCTGGCGCATCAATTCGAACTGCGTCCGCGGGATGTGGTCTACGCCTCGGCGGCCGGCGTGGTGAACTTCAACCGTGCCCTGAACCAGATCACGCCTTCCCTCAACGTGCTCTTCCAGAGCTTCCTCATTTACGACCGGGCACGGGACTGATAGCGCTCCAACATGGCGGAAATGAATGCGGCGCCGGGCCGTGACTCAATCCTGGACGACGAGGACGGGCTCGACCTGCGCGAAATGCTGGGCATCGTGCTGGAGAACTGGCTCTGGGTGGTTCTGGCGCTGGCGATTGCCACCGTAGTCGGGCTCTACGCGGCCTATACCGCCCCACCGGTGTATCGCGCCCAGGCGCTGATCAAGGTCGAGCGGCAGCAGAGCCTGTTCGAGGGAACCTCCCCGCTACTCGCGCAGCAGCCCCAGGGCAGTGCCGAGGTGGAAATCCTCAAGTCGCGCTCCGTGCTCGCCGCGGCGGCAGAGCAAGTCGGCCTGACCGTTCAGGCGCATCCCGATCATCTGGGCTCGCTGGGCGCAGCAATGGCCCGAGGGTGCCAGGGCAGTGAGCCGGCACAGCCGCCGCTGCAGTGGCTTCCGTTCCTGCCGACGAGCTGGCTGAATGCCTACGCCTGGGGCGGCGAATCCATCCAGCTTGACCGGCTTGAGGTGCCAGAAGCGCTGGTCGGCACCAGCCTGCGGCTGACGGCCGGTCCCGGTGGCCGGTATTCCCTGTCAACGCCCGCCGGCACGCACATTCTGGAAGGCCGGGTCGGTGAGCCCGCCAGCGGGGAAATCGACGCCGGCAAGGTCAGACTGTTCGTTGCATCGCTGGTTGCCCGACCGGGCACCGAGTTCTCCGTGGTCCGTCGGCCGGCCAGCGCGGTCGCCGCAAGCATGCGGGGCCGACTCGGCGTGACCGAAACCGGCCAGCGCAGCGGTGTGCTCGACGTCACCTACACCGCCACCTCTGCCGCCAGCGCCCAGACGCAACTGAAAGCCATTACCGAGACCTATCTGCAGCAGAACGTCGAGCGCCAGAGTCAGGAAGCCCAGAAGACGCTGGCCTTCCTGAAAGAGCAGTTGCCGGAACTCAAGAAAGAAGTCGACGCCGCCCAGAGCAAACTGAGCGACTATCAGGAGCAGGAGGGTTCCATCGACCTCAGCATGGAAGCCCAGGGCCTGCTCGGACAGGTCTCGGACATCGAACGCAAACTTTCCGAACTGGAACTCAAGGAATCCGAACTCCTGCAGGAGTACACCCCGGAACACCCCACGGTGCAGTCAGTGCGACGTTCGCGCGCTCAGTTGCAAGAGGAACGCCGCAAGCTGGAAAAGCAACTCAAGCAGCTACCCGAACGCGAAGCCAAGTTCCTGGAGCTGTCGCGCGATGCCGAAGTGGCCAACGAACTGTACGTGCAGTTGCTCAACCGCTCGCAGGAGCTGGAAGTAACCAAGGCCGGCACCACCGCAAGCGTGCATATCGTGGATGCCGCCTATGCGCCACCCACACCAACCGGCCCCGAACGGATGAGAATCCTGCTCATCGCTATCCTGGTCGGGGTGTTACTCGGGGTTGGGCTGGCATTCCTGCGCAATGCACTACGCTTGCGAATCCGCGATCCGGAAACCATCGAGCAGCGATCCGGCCTGCCGCTGTACGCCACCATTCCGCATAGCCGGGAACAGCGCCGCCTGACCAACGCGCGCCGACGCAAGCATCTGCTGCTTGCGGATGGCGAGGGCGATGATGTTGCGGTAGAAGCGCTTCGCAGCCTGCGCACCAGCCTGCAGTTCGCACTCCTGGAAGCGGGCAGCCCGGTGGTGGCCATTACCAGCCCCACACCCTCGGCGGGCAAGAGTTTTGTCGCAGCCAACCTGGCGAGATTGATTAGTGACCTCGACAAGCGCGTTTTGCTGATTGACGCGGACATGCGCCGCGGTCATATCCATCGCCAACTGGGTGTTGATCGGCAGCCGGGCCTGTCGGATATCATCGCCGGGCAGGCCTCGCTGGCCGAGGCGGTTCATCGTCGCAACGAGGGCCGGCTGAACTTCGTGGCAAGCGGCACGATTCCACCGAACCCCTCCGAGCTGTTGCTGAACGTACGCTTTGCAGAATTCCTGAAAGAGGCCGAGAACGATTTCGACCTGGTTCTCATCGACACGCCGCCCGTACTCAGCGTCACCGACGCCACCATAGTGGCCCAGCATGCGGGCGTGAATTTCCTGGTCGCCCGCTACAACCACACCGGCATGCATGAAATCGAAACCGCCGCGAAACGCATCCGGCAAACCGGCGGCAATCTCCAGGGCGTGATCTTCAACGACTACCGGCCCGGCGTATCCCGATATGCCTACGGCAAGTACGGCTATGCCACCTATCGCTACAAGGGTGCCAGCTCGGCCACCGGGAAATAGAGTCAAATTGCTCGATTTCACGAACTGGAAAAAAGCCTGGGCGCTACTCGACAAACGCGAACGGCGAAATGCGTTCGTGGTGCTGGGCATATTGATGGTCGCCGCGCTTTCCTCCGCGGTGATGGTGGGGTCGGTCATGCCGTTCCTGTCGGTACTCGCGGACCCGGAACGGATTCGTGATGTTGCCTTGCTGGCTGACATTTATAAGCTAGGCGGCTTCACCAGCGATTACGGGTTCCTGGTCGCCCTTGGTGCTGCCTCGCTGTTGGTCATTGTCGTGGCGAATCTGCTGCAGATACTTCGTACCTGGGCGGTCGCCCGCTTTGCGCTGATGCGCATGCACACGCTCAGCCACCGGCTTCTAGCTACCTATCTGCGGCAGCCCTACGAATTCTTCCTCGATCACCACACCGGGGAAATGAGCACCCAGATTCTCTCGGAGAGTCAGGCAGTGGTTGCGCAGTTCTTCCGCCCGGCCGGGGAGGTCGTGGCGGCCCTGCTGACCGTGATCGCGATTGTTGCCGTTCTGCTCTTGATCAACCCCACCGTCGCGCTGGTGGCGTTTACGGTCATCGGCGGCATATACGGCGGCACGTTTCTGGTCAGCCGTCGGCAGATTGCGCGCAAGGGGCTCGTTAGGGCGGAAGCCAACCGCGCACGGTTCCGGCTGGCCAACGAGGCCCTGGGCGGCATCAAGGACGTCAAGCTGCTGGGCCGGGAGGCCGCCTATGTGGATCGTTACAGCGTACCGTCCGGGCGCATGGCCCGCTCGCTCATCGCCGTTCAGTTGCTGGGCGAAATTCCCCAATATGTGATGCAGGCCGTCGGATTCGGCGGCATCATCGTGCTTTGCCTCGTCCTGCTTGATCCCGCCGGCCTGGCCTCCGGGGCGGCTTTGGGCGGCATCCTGCCGCTCCTCGGCGTTTTCGCCTTTGCCGGGCAACGACTATTGCCTGAGCTTTCGAAGCTTTATCGGGGGCTAACGCAACTCAATTACGGCACAGCGGCCGTGGATACGGTATATCGCGACCTGGTTGGCAAGGCAACGCCGGAAGGTCTGCCGCGAACACCGCCCGCGCCACTCGGCCTGAAACAGGAACTGCAACTGCACAACGTCAGCTATAGCTATCCGGGAGCGGACCATGCCGGCATCTGGGGCGTGGATCTTCAGATTCGCGCGGGCGAGAAAATCGGCGTCGTCGGTAGCACCGGCGCGGGCAAGACCACGCTGGCGGATGTCGTACTCGGGCTTCTGCGGCCGCACGAGGGTCACTTGACGACGGATGACACGGCGGTTACCGAAGATAACCTGCGCGCCTGGCAACAGACGGTCGGTTACGTGCCGCAGGACATTTTCCTCACGGATGCAAGCGTAGCGGAGAACATCGCCCTGGGTGTGGCACCCGAGGAGATTGACCGAGACCGCATCCGGCGCTCCGCTCGGATTGCCCAGATTCACGACTTCGTCGTGAAGGAGCTGCCGCGTGACTACGATACACAGGTCGGGGAGCGGGGTGTGCGGTTATCCGGCGGTCAGCGTCAGCGCATCGGCATTGCCCGTGCGTTGTACCACGACGCTGATCTCATCGTTTTCGATGAGGCTACCAGTGCGCTCGATAACCTGACCGAGCGTGAAGTCATGGCGGCCGTCGAGGCGCTCCCCGGCGACAAGACCATTCTGATAATCGCCCATCGGCTTAGCACCGTAAAAGTCTGCGACCGGGTTGTCGTACTGGAGAGAGGGTTAGTTGCTGGTGTGGGATCCTGGGGCGAGCTCGCTGAAGACAATGTCGTATTTCGGGCCCTGGCGCAGGTGGCTTGATCGTGAGTCTGGACTGCAACCAGATCTTCCAGGGTCATCGGCGGTGGATTACCGTTGCGAGCCTGGCTAAATGAGCTTTCCCGAAAGCATGCATCGAGCTTTTTCCGGTGTGTTCCGTCCGATGGCGACAATCAGAGGGGCAGGGCGGCTCTGTCGCCCAATAAACCGCTGGTTTCTCGGAAACGGGATATCGCCGATCAAAACCACGAATATGCGTGACGGGACTCGATTTCTCATCGACCTGCGATCCCAGACCGAATGGTACTCGTTCTATTCCGGTAGCTATGACGATGTCTCAATACGCCTGATTCAGAGAATCCTGGTTAGCACCGGGGGAGATTTTCTCGACGTAGGCGGGAATATCGGAATGTATGCGATCCGAGTGGCTGCATCGCTTGAATCCAGTCAGTGCTCCATTTGCTTTGAACCCGAGCCTCACAACGTTCAGCGAATTCGCGAGAACATCGAGCTGAATGAACTAGGCGGCCGCGTCCATACCTATGCGTTTGCGCTCTCGGATAAATCGGGCGAAGCCGATCTCATCCTTAGAGAGGACTTTGCCGGTGGCGCTGAAACCGGCAATGCGTCAGTGGCAATTTCAGAAGAAGCTGATCGTGATCTAGCACGAACCAGGGTGCCTTGCTGTCGATTCGACGATATCCGAGCCAGCGATATGTTGGGGAATCTGCCGGTGGCGAAAGTCGATATTGAGGGCCATGAGGACTATTTTCTGGCGGGCGCACAGCAGTACCTTCAGCAAGACCGTCCGATTATCTTTACGGAGATCAACAACTGGTTTTACGAAAAGAGGGGGACGACGTCTTCGGCCGTTTTCTCGAAAACAATGCCCGCTGGCTATCAAGCCTTGCTTCTGACCGTCGGTAAGTCGGCCTGCTCGTTAAGAGAATCAAAAATAGCCGAGCTTTCCGGACTACAGGGAATCCGGACATGCATCTTCTGTCCGGATGAGCGTCGGGCTGTCCTCAGCAAAGTGCTACTCGCGTCATCATGATGCGAGCTACCACTCTTGCGATCCTCACTAATGCCCGTGCGGCCGATCAGCGGTCAATGATTGGCTACGGCGAACTACTGTTGGAAGCGGCGCAGTCGACAGGCTATGAGGTAATGGAATTCCGGCCTGCTTCGCTTCTGGCAGCTTTGCTACCAGGGCGAATCGGAGGTCGGATTCGCAAGATTGCCAACAACCTTGACCGCTTTATTCTGACGCCAATCAAGTTCCTGGGCCGTCGTGCGGATATTGTGCATGTTGTCGATCCCGGTAACGTTGTCTATCTGCCGCTCATTCGCCACCAACGCTCCATCGTGACGGTGCACGACATGATCCCGTACCTCGCCAGGGATGGGAAGTTGCCCGGCTTTTCTCCAACACGGGCTGGTCGCTGGTTGATGAATCGCATCACTACGATACTCGCCACGGTGGACCAGATTGTCTGTGTCTCTCACGCGACCGAGCGGGACCTGCTCTCCTACGTTGATATTCCGGAGACGCGGGTCAGCGTTATTCAAAATGCCGTTTTTCAGCCGATGTATCCGGAGTCGGCGGAGACGTGTGCGGCGTTTCGCGCGCACCGCGGCTTACCGCAGGCTGCGCCCATACTCCTTCATGTCGGTCGTGGCTTCTACAAAAATCGCGAACTGGTCTTGGAGATCGCAGCTGAGGTCCGACGATATAAACCCGATCTTCGTCTTGTCGTCGTTGGTGAGTTGACAACCGAGTTGCGTGAGCGTGCATGGCGGCTTGGAATTCATGATTGCTTAGACGTATTGGAGCATGTGTCGTCAGATGAGATGCGCACACTCTATTGTACCGCCGCGGTGCTGTTATTTCCGTCGTATTACGAGGGCTTCGGGCTTCCAGTTGTTGAAGCACAGCTCTGCGGCACATGGGTCGTTTGTTCAGATAAAGGCTCCCTGCCGGAAATCTCTGGGCCCGGTGTGCTGATGGCGGAGACCGGCTCCGTAAACGAGTACACACAGCTGGTAATGCTCGCGATATCCGAACAATCACCGTATCCGCAGCGACTATCGTGCTCGTTCGCGGAGTGGTCTGAAGAATACTTGCAACTCTACTTTCCGAACAGTTTGCAGGGCCGGACGTGTTAGTGCGACAACTCGCTAGGCGGGGGCTGGCGGGAGTTCGCGACTTGGGTGCATGGCTTCGGTCTGAGGATCATATTCCGGTTCGATATTACTCCTACACTGATTTCCAGAATTTCGGAGATGATCTCAATGGGTTTCTCCTTCCGGCTATATCAGGAAAGTCGATTTATCAACTTCGAACGTCGCAGTACCGGCATTTGCTCGGTATCGGTAGCATTCTCTGGATGGCCAGAGCGAAGAGCGCAATATGGGGCTCGGGCGCGATTGACAATACGGTCAACCCATCCCTTGATCCAGATAAAGTATTCGCGGTTCGCGGCAAAAAAACTCGCGAACTGATTGATGGTTCAGCACATTCTCGGCACGCGGTTTATCCGCTTGGTGATCCGGCATTGCTGCTGCCAAACTATGTGACCGGCAAAGGGGTTGCGAAACGGCATTGGGTCGGTATCGTCCCGCATTTAATGGATCAGGCGCATCAAGCGTTGGCCGACTGCGCTGTTGATGACGGCATCAAGATCATCGATCTTCGCGGCTCGGTCCAAACGGTCCTATCGGATCTGCTGTCGTGTCGCTTAGTTGTGTCGTCTTCGCTTCACGGCCTCATAGTCGCCGATGCTTACGGCATACCAAACGTCTGGGTGTCGCTATCGAATCGGCTCGTGGGCGGCGACTTCAAGTTTCGTGACTATCTCTCCACCACGACCAATCCAAACAAATTGCAATTCCGAATTCGAGGGCAGCGTGATATGGAGGTGCTGCTGAAGCAGATTGATAGCCACGCTAGGGTTAATTCGTTTCGCTATGAATGCGCAGACCTGGAACAATCCTTGGCTGATGCACTGGTTTATGTGCGAAACGGTCGCCGAACGCGGTCGGCTGCGGGCTCTATCTACGTCGACCGGGGGAACTAATGGCAGCGGTCTGCTGCACGCTGTACGAAGGGGATCACGTCCATGGCACGGGGGCGCTTGCAAATTCGCTCTATCGTGCAGGTTTCCGCGGGCTTCTTGTCATTGGTTACAGAGGAGCGTTGCCATCCTGGGCAGAGCGCAGTGCTTGCGGCACTTGGCATTGGTCCGACGGAAGCGGATTTCGTGTTGTATTCTGGGAGGTGTTGCCGGATATCGCTGTGCATCAGCAGAAACCGTATCTAATGGCGCGGATTCTGGACGACACCGAACTGGCTGCAACATCGGTACTCTTCTTCGACGCAGACGCCTTGGTAATCGCGGCCTGGCGCTACTTTGAAGCCTTGGTCGCCAGCAGCGTGGTGTTGGTCAAAGATTACGTGTTTGATCTCGTCTCGGAAAACCATCCATGGCGAGCCGAGTGGAAATCGCTGTGCGCGGAAATTGGACTCCCGGTCTCTCGTGTTCGGGAGGAGTATTACATATCGGCTTTTTGCGGCGTTCCACGCGCTTATCGTGAGCTTGTAGACAATTGGTGGCGCTTGACGCAGGGATTGCATGCGCGGCGCCCGGATGTGAAGTTCGCGTTCAAGCCAGGTGATCGGATGACGGACGCTTTTCAGGGCACGGATCAGGATCTGTTGTCTGCGGCGCTTATGACGACGAATTCCCCTATCTGCACATTGGGTTGTGAGTCATTCGGCTTTACCGGGGTGCCCTGCACCATGTTGCATCCGACAGGCGAGAAGCCTTGGCGGGGTAGCGCTATATCGCGTTTGATCAAACGGGGCGTGGCGCCTGATTTATATACTAGGCATTACTCGCACTTTTTGGACGAGCCGATACCAGTCCTCTCCGCGAATAGGCGCCTGATACAGCGACTTGACGTGCGTTGTGCCAGTGCGCTCTCTCGCTTCTATCGCACTCGCTAAATCGTCTATTCATGAGTTCTATGTTGAACGACATACCAGATATCGAGCATTCAGCATCGCGCATTGGGGTCATCATCCCAGCCTATCGCGCGGCGGGCTGGTTGCCGCGGTGCATTCAATCTGTTTTAGACCAGCCGGGCGTAGATGCCGAGATTGTAGTTGTGGAAGACGGGGTGTTTGATGACACACGGGCGGTAGTGTCTCGCTTTCCGGATGTTCGGTTTATCTCATCCTCGGTAAACGGCGGCGCGGCTTACGCCCGAAATATAGGGTTGCATGCAGCCGAGAGTGACTATCTACTTTTTTTGGATGCTGATGACTTTATCGAAGGGCCGTTGTTGGCCGGTCTAGTCGACGCGATGGACGCCGATGCGGCGGATATTGGTTTTGGGCCAATGGTGCGCGCAAGCGACAGTGGGCGCGACGAAAATATCCTTAACCCATCACGGCTAGACGCTATCGAAAGCGCGGCATTGAAACTGAGCGGTGACAGTCGTGTTGGAAGCGGCACGTGTAGCGTTGTATGGCGCCGAACTGCGTTGATTGCAGGGGGGGGGTGGAACGAAGCAATCCCCACTAATGAGGATGGGGAGGTCCTTATTCGCTCTCTGCTATATGGCTGCAAACCCACAACATCAGATCTCGGCGTTGGAATCTACTGGGAACATGAATCGGAGTATCGCGTCACGCGGCGACCCGCCGACGAATTCGTCGACGCACAGTGGTATCTGCATGCGATGGTCCGCCGATGGTGTGATGTACAACGAGGCCGTAATGCCCGGCGGATCGAGCGCGCATTGGCCCACTTTTGCTACTCGGTTGCGCGTGCAGCGTTCAAGGCCGGTTTGAAGGATCGAGGTACCCGTTGGCTCGCTGAATCCAGGCGCTTGGGGTTGCGCGGACATCCAGGTTCGCCAGCACATCTCGTCATTGCCTCGACGCTTGGACTAGCAAGAAAAGAAGTTCTGGCAGCTCGTTTACGGCGACGTATGCGCGGAGTATACCGATGAACATCCCGTGTTCCGTCGTGATTCCTTCACTTGACCGGCTGCAATATTTGCATGATGCGATAGCGGACTTGGCCGAGCAGACGATCCGACCGGACGAAGTGATCATTGTGCTGCAAGGCTCCGTGGATAAGGCCCCCTGCCCGAAGTTTCTGGGAAGCCACTCGCTGCGCGTACGAATCGTTCGGTCAAACCTAGCCAATGCAAGTTTGGCACGCAATATTGGTTTGCGTGTCGGGACCGGGGAGGTCGTTGTGTTTCTCGACGACGATGTGCGGATCAAAAAATCTGAGTTCCTGCGCAATCACTTGCGCCATTATGCTGACTCGGCCGTTAGTGGTGTCTACGGGCAGGTTCTTGAGGTGGACGAAAAGCCTGTGTACATGCCGGAACCGTCGGCCATGGAAACGGATTGCGGCTGGATGAGCTTGCCGGCGAATTACGCTCGACCTTGCCGGACCAGGAATGGAGGTTCCGGCAATCTTTCTGTCCGCCGCGAGTGGGCCCTTGCGGTGGGCGGCATGGATGCCTGGTTTGAGAAGGGTGCGCGCCGCGAAGAGACCGAGTTCAACCTTCGTTATACCCGGCGATTTGGCCCGCTCATATTCGATCCTGAGGCGGGGCTGACACACCTCAGTGCTGGTGGTGGCTCGCGGATGTGGGGGCATGTGCGGCGAGTAGTTCCGATGCACCATATTGTTGGTCACTGGTATTTCCTGTTGCGGATCCTTGTCGACCGCACGCTCGGGGCACGAGGAATATTTCTGGAACTGCGCCATATCGCGATTGCGCTTCTTAAGAACCCCCAGGTGGGCTGGAATCCACTCCTGTTTTTTCATAACGCAGGGCGCGCTGCCGTTGGTTTCGGCATTGCGTTGTTCCGTGTATTCCGTGGCCCGAAACGTATCGATACGCTTGATGCCAATGATTATCGTGAAGTGGCGAGTCAAGCGGTTGCTAAGTGAGGATCTTCTTCTATAGCACTGTATTTGCGCCCAACGTCGGCGGCATTGAAGCCCTGGTGGAAATGCTTTGCCGCCACTTTGTTGCGCTTGGTCACGAAGTGGTCGTAGCCACGGAAACCAGCAGTAGCGATGATGAAACCGGTTGGTTTCCACTTACTGTGGTGCGGCAGCCAAGCTTCCGCCGGATGCGGCGACTGCTGACATGGTGTGATGTGCATGTTCAGGCAAACGTGTCACTCAAGGCGGCGTGGGTCTGGCTGGTTATCCCGCGAAAGACGATTTATCAACACAACAGCGGCTATCAGCGCGATGATGGTTCAAGGCGGTTGACAGACGTCGTGAAGACGCGACTTGCGACCGCGACGCCGGGCATAGCTAACAGCACCTATACCGCTTTGAAGACCGGGGCGGAAAATGTAATTTTCAATGCTTACGACGATGAGACATTTGGAACCGCACCGAACCAGCGAGAAAAGGATCTCGATCTCGTCTTTCTGGGTCGGCTTGTTTCCCAGAAGGGTTGTGACACCCTGGTCGATGCGCTAGCTCAGCTCGCACGGCAGGGGCTGCGGCCGGGTCTGACGATTATTGGGGACGGTCCGGATCGGCCGAGCCTTGAGCGACAGATTGTTGCTTCTGGATTGGCGGAGCAGGTCCGCTTTCTTGGAAGCGTGAAGGGTCAGGCGCTTGCACGGGAGTTGTCGCGGCACCGGGTGCACGTAATCCCGTCTCGATTTGAAGAGCCATTCGGGATCGTCGCACTCGAGGGGTTGGCGAGCGGGTGCGTGCCGGTTGTTTCCGAGCATGGTGGGCTGACGGATGCCATTGGAGGGCATGGTTTCACCTTTCCGAATGGTGATGCCACCGTGCTAGCGGATACGCTGCACGAGGTGCTCCGTGATATCGAAACAGCCCGGACACGATTGATCGGTGTAGAGGCGCATCTGGCGCGATGCCGAGCATGTGCTGTGGCGCAGCGTTACATCGAAGTTTTCGAGCGGCATCTGGGGAGTCGGTAATGAATCGACTCGTTGCCTTGTTCTGCCGTGTGCGCTTCCGTGTCGTAACCTGGCTTTCGACACGGCCAGCACTTTACTTCGGCGCCCGCAAGCTGGTGGGCCGGTTGGATAATCAGTGTCTTAAGCCCGATACTGATATCGTCATCGAGGGCTTTCCGCGGTCGGCCAACAGCACCACGGTGCACCGTTTCCTCGAACGTCAACATTGCCCTGTGCGCGTCGCACATCATAAGCACCATGCCGCGCAAATTCTCCGTGGGGTGAGCTGGCGGCGGCCGGTGGTCGTCTTGATCCGCGAGCCTCGTGGCGCCTGCCTGTCGTTACTGGCGCTGGCAGCCGAGGCGCGGCAGCGGGCCAACCGCTCGGCAACGTCCGAATTGACTTTCGGGGATGCACTGAACGCCTATATCGCGTTCTACGAGTCCGTTGAAAAGCAACGCCACTGGATTGTGATCGCTCGATTCGAGCATGTACGTCGAGATGTGGATGAGCTCGTTCGACGCGTGAATGAACGCTTTGGCACTACCTTTCACGCTGAGCCTATCGCTATGACACCACAACCCGAACTGGGTTGGCACGCCATGCCCAATCAACTGCGTGACGGCATCAAGGAGACCCTTTCGGCACGTTTCGACGCGGCACTTTCGAGGTCGCCGAGATTGCGTCGTACTTTTCGCCGGGCCAATGCTGTCCACGCGCGCTACTGCGAAGCCGATGAACGTGCTCGTTAGTCATCCCACTGGAAACGCTAACGTGCGCGCAGTGCTTCGCGGGTTGAGTAGGGCGGACCTACTTGGCGAGTTCTGGACGACGGTGGGGTTGCCTGCCGCGCTGACTGGTACGCCATGGTTGCCGCAGCAGACACGTCGCCGATTAAGGCAGCGCAGCTTTCCCGAAGCGGCGTGGGCCAGCACGCATATGCGGCCGTTCCGCGAAACCATGCGTCTGTTTGCTCGAAGGCTGAAGCTGGACTCGTTAACACGACATGAAACCGGTTGGGCCTCGGTCGATGCGGTTTACCATGCCCTCGATAGATCAGTAGCGCGGCGCTTGCTGCGGCCCGGCTGTGGTGTCACGGCGGCCTATGCCTATGAAGACGGCGCCCGCGAAACCTTTCTGGCTGCGAAGGAAACCGGCCGACACTGCATCTACGACCTGCCCATCGCCCATTGGCGGCTATTGCGAAGACTCCTGGAAGAAGAGGCGGAACGGCTGCCCGCCTGGGCACCGACCATGGAAGGACTGCGCGATAGCGCCGCGAAGCATGAACACAAGGATGCCGAAATCGAGCTGGCTGACCATGTGATCGTCGCCTCCAGCTTCACACGCGATAGCCTGCGCGAGAGCTTCAGTGATCTGAAGGTGTACATAACCCCCTACGGTTGCCCGCCGCCTGCCGCATCCTCGCCTGCAAGGCGTAGTGAGGAGGAGCCGATCAAATTGCTGTTTGCCGGTCATCTGACCCAGCGCAAGGGCGTTGCCGATCTGATTGCGGCACTCGAGCTGCTTGAGATTGACTGGCGAATCACGATGGCAGGCCCGAGGCCGAGCCGGGCGCCGCGAGCGCTGGATGAGTTTCTGGCGGATTCGCGTTGCAACTGGCTGGGTGTTGTGCCTCATGCCACGCTGTTGGAACACATGGCGCAGGCGCATGTTTTCGTTTTCCCGTCCATTGTCGAGGGCTTCGGCATGGTGATCACGGAAGCACTGGCCGCCGGCTTACCAGTGGTAACCACGCCGAACACTGCTGGTCCCGATGTTCTGTCGGAGGGCGTGGATGGCTTTGTGGTGCCGATTCGCAACCCGGAGGCGTTGGCAGACCGGATCACACGGCTGGCGCAGGATGAGTTGCAGCGTCAGGCCATGGCAAACGCCGCGCGCGAAAAAGCCCGCCAGGTTAGCTGGCAATGCTATGAGGCGCAGATTGCCGATCTGGTGACGGCATGGACTCGCGCGGCATGACCATAGCGACGCCGGCATATCGTGGTCCAGTGATAACCGGCGTCAGGCGTGAGACGCGCCGGCGCTTCGTGGTGAAGGCCGTATTCTTCATCTTCATTCTGTCGTTGGTCGAGGGGCCACTGCGCAAGTGGCTGCTGCCGCAGTATGCCCAAATCCTGACACTGCTTCGCGACCCGTTCGCGCTGGCGCTTTATGCTTATTGTTTCGTGCATGGCTTCATTCTGACCAGAGGCATAGCCGCGCTCTGGCTCTGGTTCGCCTTTTTCAGCAGTATGCTGGGCTTGTGGCAGTATCAATCGGCGGGCCTGCCAATCTGGGGATGGATGTTGGGCGTGCGGACCTACTGGCTATACATGCCGCTGGCCTTTATCGTCGCCAGTACGTTTACACGCCGCGATATTCATAGCTTCATCCGGCTAAATTTATGGATTGCAATGCCGTACGCGCTGCTGGTGGCAGCACAGTATGATGCGCCGCCGAATGCGCTCATCAATCTCGGTGTTGGCGCGGACGAGGGCGAGGCAGTTGGCGTTGGGGATGGCATTCTGCGCCCCTTCGGTTTGTTCACCTACACCGGGCCCAACGTCCAGTTCACCGCGGCGATGATTGCCATTTTCGTGGCGTTCTACGTGGGCGATGTGCCAATCCGGCGGCGGGCCTTGTTTCTGCTTGCGAGCGGCGCGGCCGTAGGGGCCATGTCTGTGCTCACGGGAAGCCGCTCAATCTATTTTCTTGCCGGGATGATCGTCGGCCTGACATTGCTGGGGCTGTTCCTGGCCCGACCTTCCTCGCGAACTTTGCGGCGTGGACTCGGGATTCTGGGATTCACGGGACTTGCTGCTGCAATGTTCGTATTGGTATTTCCGGACATGCTGGAGGCGATGGTGGGTCGCTTCACGCGTGCCGCGATGATCGAGGGTTCGATATGGAGCCGGGCGTTCGGCGGTCTCATTGCTTGGATGGAGCCGTTATTCACCGCGCCGCTATTCGGTTCGGGCATTGGTGCGGGGGCGCCTGGCGTGGCGCGGATGCTGGACCTTTCTGCGCTGAAGTTCGGTGAGAGTGATACGCAACGAAATATCAATGAGTTAGGCCTTATCATGGGCATTCTTATGCTGGCTCTTCGCTTTGGGACGGCGGCATGGCTAGTCATACATGCGTTGCGGTTGGCCCGTCGCCCCGAACTTATGGCGTTACCGTTGGCGGGTTTTTGTGCTTATCCAATTGCGTTTGGGCAGATTACGCATTCACCTTTAAGCGGTTTCTTGGTATGGCTCGTGGCAGGGCTTGTCATTGCACTCTATTCGGAACGACTGCGATGATACGGTCACCTACATATAAGTATTTCCGAAAAAGGCCCGCGCTCGCGAAGAATCTGACCTTTTACGACCTTTTTAAAAATCTCAAGTTTGGTATATATCCAGGAAAATCGTTTAGTGATCATATTCTTGTTGTTGGCCCGCCTCGTAACGGCACAACTCTCGTTCAGAAACTGCTCGCAAACCATCCGAGGATAGCCGATGCGGACACGGAAACGTTCTTTTTTATCAAGCGGCGCCTTGATACCGTACAGGTGCCAGAAATACCTCGTGAGACTATGCGGACTTTGTTCTTAAAAAGTAAGACAGTTGCAGAGTATTTTGATCTTATTGCGGGCGAGATTGCCTCTGATAACCAAAGGTTTTTAGAGAAGTCACCTGAGCATGCATTGGTAATGCCTAAAATACTTAAGATTTTCCCTAACTCTAAAATTATATTTATTTACCGAGACGGAAGAGATGCCTATTTATCCGCATTAAGGCATCCAGACATCCGCGCCAAAATTGGGCAAAATTACCCGCATCTATGGAGAGACTCAATGTTCGCATTGGCGAATTTGCAGCACGACGAGAGGGTTTATTCCCTGCGATACGAAGACCTATGCGCAAATCCATACACTGTGTTAGAGGATTTATTTAGTCACTGCGGTCTAGCATTTTCGAGAGAGTTAGCTGAACCTTCTAGCTACTCCCGTACAAAATATGCGGGTAGAGACGAACACAAACGACTAAAAGAAAAAATCTCCACCCAAACGGTTGGTATACATCAGCGGCCCGAAAACTCGCCGTACAGAGAGTATTTCGAATCAGTGTCAGAGGATATGCTGCGATTTTACAGGTACATTGATTGAGTTTATTTGTCGATTTTGTACGGAGACAATATCCACCTTCTATTGACCAACAGGTTGTCGGCTGCTGGCGGCGGTCTGCCCATCAGTGTGTCCCAACTAGCGCGCGGAATTGAAAGAGCGGGAACCAGAGATGTACAAGTGGTCGGTGTTGAGGGTCCAGGTGATCTTGGGGCGGAAGTGCCGAGGGGAGCGCATGTTCACGTTCATTCGGTGTTCGGGCCCCATGCTTTCGGATTTGCGCCAACTATGCGCGAAACCCTTGCCCGTTTAATGCCAGAGATAATTGACGTACAGGGCCTCTGGACCTATAGCTCCTTAGCCAATCTGCGACACCATCGCTGTCATGGCACGCCGTATATCATCACCCCCCACGGCATGCTGGATCCGTGGGCTCGCTCGCGGTCATGGTGGAAAAAGAAAACCGTACGCCTTTGGTTTGAGGATGCGCATCTGGCGGGCGCCAACTGTCTGCGAGCAACGGCTGAAATGGAGGCAACACATTTTCGCACCTTCGGACTACGTAATCCGATCGCTGTCGTGCCGAATGGTGTTGAGATTCCTTCCCGATCGGCTGGTGAGAGGGACAAAGGATCAGTGCGTCGGCTGTTGTTTCTGAGTCGACTGCACCCCAAGAAGGGTCTGCGATTTCTGCTCAACGCCTGGGTATCAATCGCCTCGAAACGGCCCGAGTGGGAGCTTTTGATTGCCGGGCCGGATGAAGTAAATCACAAGGCGGAGATGCAGCGGCTTGCTGTCCGGCTGGGTGCACCCCGGGTCCACTGGATTGATTCGGTCCACGGTGAAGAGAAATCCGATCTTTACCGCAGTGCGGATTTGTTCGTCTTGCCAACCTACGCGGAGAATTTCGGCCTGGTCATTGCCGAAGCTCTGGCTTATGGCGTTCCGGTCATAACTACACGTAACGCGCCGTGGGAGGGGATTAAGCAGCATCGATGTGGGCAGTGGATTGAGCTGACGAACGAAGCACTTCGCGAGGCGTTGCTCAAAATGACAGCGATACCACGACCAACGCTAATCGAGATGGGGCAGCGAGGACGCGCCTGGATGGAGAGGGATTTCGGCTGGGATAGCATTGCGGAACGGATGCTTGAAGTATACGACTGGGTACTGCATGGCGGGCATGCTCCAGATTGCGTGCATTTCAGCTAAGGAACACAGCACTCTGCGATTCTGACTCGTCCGGGGTTATGGTCACCATGCTCTTTGGGTCGGGTCGCGTGTTTAAAGGTGGAACGTAATGCTGATTCTGGGGGTGAATGCCTACCACGCGGATTCGTCGGCAGCGCTGCTGCGCGATGGCGAAATCATTGCAGCGGCAGAAGAAGAGCGCTTTCGACGCTGCAAGCATTGGGCTGGACTTCCGACCCAGGCGATCCGCTACTGCCTTGAAGAAGGTGGGGTAACACTGGGTGCCGTGAACCATCTCGCGATTAACAGTGCACCGAATGCTCATATGCTGCGCAAGCTCGGATACGCCCTGGCGCGGCGGCCGGACCCACGCTTCCTATGGTCTCGATGGAAAAACCGTAGCGAGAGGACTGGTTTGGTGGATCGACTGTCCCGGGCCCTGGGTGGTGAGGGTTTTCATGGGACGTCGCACTATATGGAACATCATCGTGCCCATTTGGCCTCAGCTTATCTGGCTTCTCCCTATGATGAGGCTGCGGTGGTGTCTGTCGATGGGTTTGGCGACTTCTCCAGCGCGGCTTGGGGCATCGGCAAGAGCTCGCGCATTGATATCGATGGCCGAGTCTTTTTCCCTCACTCGCTGGGCATCTTCTACCAGGCACTTACTCAGTATCTGGGCTTCTGGTCCTACGGGGATGAATACAAGGTTATGGGGTTGGCGCCGTATGGTGAACCGCGTTTTCTGAACGCCATGCGCGAATTGGTGCGTTTGCAGCCGGATGGCTCGTTTCGGTTGAACTTACGGTATTTCCGCCATCATCGGGCAAATATCCCCTATGCTTGGAAGGATACGTCGCCGGAGGTTGGGCGACTGTTTTCGCATGAGCTAGAAGCTCTGCTTGGCCCGACCCGTGCCGCGGAGGAACCGCTGGCGCAGAAACACATGGACCTGGCGCGTTCGGTGCAGGCCCGTTTCGAGGAAGCCTATTTCCACATGCTCACCTCGCTGCATGCGCGTCATAAAGTGGATGCGCTGGCGGTGGCTGGCGGTTGCGGCATGAATTCCGTTGCCAACGGCAAGATTCATGTGCATACGCCGTTCCGTGAGATATATGTGCAAGCCGCTGCAGGTGATGCGGGTGGCGCTTTGGGTGCGGCGCTGTCGGTGTGGGCTGAACAGGGCGGGGGAACAAGGATACGGATGCCTCACGCATATTGGGGACCCGCATATGACGATGGCTCCATTGGCGAGGTGTTGCGTGAATATTCATCGGCGCTGGCGCGTGCGGATTGCAATGTCATAAAGCCAATCGATGAGGCGGAGCTGACCGACCGCGCTTCAGATGTGATCGCTGGAGGACACGTCTTGGGTTGGTTTCAGGGGCGCATGGAATGGGGCCCGCGCGCGCTGGGCAATCGTTCGATTCTGGGGGATCCCCGGCGCTCCGACATGAAGGACATATTGAATCGAAAGATAAAGCGTAGGGAGTCCTTTCGCCCGTTTGCGCCTTCGGTGCTGCGAGATGCGGTTTCGACGTGGTTCGAGTCGGACGCTGACGTACCGTTCATGCAGAAGGTTTTTCAGATTCGCGAAGACAGGCGTGAGCAGATTCCCGCGGTTACGCACGTTGACGGCTCGGGCCGATTGCAGACGGTAACCGAGGCCCAGAACGGTCGTTACCACCGGTTGATTACGGCCTTCAAGGAAAAGACAGGTGTCCCGATGGTGTTGAATACCTCATTTAATGAGAGCGAACCGGTTGTATGTCGCCCGCAGGAAGCACTGGATTGTTTCCTGCGCACGAATATGGATGTTCTGGTTCTTGGCGACTATTTGATCGAGCGGAAACCCTCAATAGCAGCTTGATAAAGGCAGGTTTGATGCTGGAAAGCTTACTGTGACACGACGCGCTCTGATAACCGGCGTCACCGGCCAGGACGGCGCCTATCTGTCCGAACTGCTGCTCGGCAAGGGCTACGAGGTCCACGGCATCAAGCGGCGGGCGTCGCTGTTCAATACCGAGCGGGTGGATCATCTTTATCAGGACCCGCACGAGTCGGAACAACGGTTCGTGCTGCATTACGGGGATCTCACCGATGCCACGAACCTGATCCGCATCGTGCAGGAAGTGCAGCCGGACGAAATCTATAATCTGGCGGCGCAGAGCCACGTTCAGGTGTCGTTCGAAACCGCCGAGTACACCGCCAACAGCGATGCCCTGGGCACGCTGCGGCTGCTGGAAGCGCTGCGGATTCTGGGCCTGGAGCAGCGTACCCGCTTCTACCAGGCCTCCACCTCCGAGCTGTACGGCAAGGTGCAGGCCGTGCCGCAGGACGAGACCACGCCGTTCTACCCGCGCTCGCCCTACGCGGCGGCCAAGCTGTACGCCTACTGGATGACCGTGAACTACCGCGAGGCCTACGGCATGCACGCCTCGAACGGCATTCTGTTCAATCACGAATCGCCGTTACGCGGGGAAACCTTCGTCACCCGCAAGATCACGCGGGCGCTGGCGCGCATCAAGCTGGGGTTTCAGCAGCGCTTGTACCTGGGCAACCTGGACGCGCTGCGGGACTGGGGCCATGCCCGGGACTACGTGGCCGCCATGCACCTGATGCTGCAGCAGGATTCACCGGACGACTTCGTGATTGCCACGGGCGAACAGCACAGCGTGCGCGAGTTCGTGCAACTGGCCGCCGACCGGCTGGAACTGCCGCTGAGCTGGTCCGGGCAGGGGCTGGACGAGCAGGCGCGGCGTGACGATACCGGCGAGGTGGTAGTCAGCGTGGACCCGCGCTATTTCCGGCCCACGGAGGTGGAAAGCCTGCTGGGCAATCCCGCCAAGGCGCGGCGCGAGCTGGGGTGGCAGCCACAGGTATCCTTTGCCGAGTTGGTGGCGGAGATGGCGGCTGCGGATATGGAAGGGGCACGGCGGGAAGCCACGCTCCGCGCCAATGGCTATCAGGTGAACGTGCCTGAGGGGTCTTGATTCGGTTGCGGATCATCTCGCGCGATAGGACGCCTGTTTTGTACGCCCTCTCCCTGGCCCTCGCCCGCAGGCGGGAGAGGGGATGGTTGTCGCAAGGGTTTGTCGGTGTGTCTGACCTTCATTGTTGTGTAAGTGAGTTCTGATGGAACGGGATGCCAGGATTTACGTGGCCGGTCACCTGGGGCTGGTTGGCTCTGCCCTGGTCCGGCGGCTGGAACGGGCGGGTTATACCAACCTCATCACCCGGGGCCGCGATGAGCTCGACCTGACCAATCGCGAGGCGGTCAACGCGTTCTTTGCCGAGACCCGGCCGGACTACGTGTTCCTGGCCGCGGCGCGGGTAGGGGGCATTCAGGCCAACAATGCCCAGCCGGTGGATTTCCTGCGTGACAACCTGCTGATCCAGACCCATGTGATCGATGCCGCCGCGGCACATGACGTTCGCAAGCTGCTGTTTCTGGGCTCGTCCTGTATCTACCCGAAGTTCGCTCCGCAGCCCATGCCGGAGGACTGCCTGCTCACCGGCGAGCTGGAACCCACCAACGAGTGGTACGCCATCGCCAAGATTGCCGGCATCAAGCTGTGCCAGGCCTACCGACGGCAGACCGGGTTCAACGCGGTGAGCGTGATGCCCACCAACCTGTACGGCCCGGGCGACAATTTCGATCTGGAAACCTCGCACGTGCTGCCGGCGCTGATCCGCAAGTTTCACGAAGCCCGGCGCGAAGGGCAGGACAGCGTGGTGCTGTGGGGCAGCGGTACGCCGCGCCGCGAGTTCCTGCACGTGGACGACCTGGCGGATGCCTGCCTGTTCGTCATGGCGCATTACGAGGACGAAATGCCGCTGAACATCGGCGTGGGCGAGGACATCAGCATTCGGGAGCTGGCCGGCCTGATTGCCGAGGTGGTTGGCTTCGAAGGCGAGCTGGAACTGGACCCGACCCGCCCGGACGGCACGCCGCGCAAGCTGCTGGACGTGTCGCGTCTGCATGCGCTGGGCTGGCAGGCGCGGACCGGTCTGCGCGACGGCATTGCGGCAACCTACGCCTGGTATCGCGAGCACGGCCCCGGCGCCTGATGGCGCGGCTGATTTTCGTCAACCGGTTTTACGCACCGGACCAATCCGCCACCGCCCGGGTGTTGACCCAGCTGGCCGAGGGTCTGGCCGGGGAAGGCGTACCGGTGACGGTGATCGCCAGCCGGATGCGGTACGACGGGCAGGGCGATCGGCTTGCCGCCCGCGAGAACCTGAATGGCGTGGAAGTTTTCCGGGTGGCCACCTCGCGTTTCGGGCGGGGGCGGCTTGTCGGCCGGCTGCTGGACTATCTCAGTTTCTACCCCTCGGCGGCGTGGCGGGTCTGGCGGTATTGCCGCCGGGGCGATGTGGTGGTGGCGAAAACCGATCCGCCGCTGCTCGGGGTGGCTTTGCTGCTGCCGGTGTGGCTGCGGCGCGCGCACCTGGTGCAGTGGTTGCAGGATGTGTTTCCGGAGGTGGCGCACCGGCTGGGGGTGCGCGGCGTGTCGGGCGTATTGTTCCGGCTGTTGAAGGCCTTGCGGAATCTATCGCTGCGCCAGTCCCGGGTGATTGTGGTCATCGGTCGGCGCATGGCCGATCTGATGCGGGCCGAAGTGCCGCGGCAGGCACGGGTGGAACTGATCCCCAACTGGACCGATACCGGGGCATTGACGCCGCTGGCGCGTGATCGTAATCCGCTGCGGCAGGAACTTGGTTTCGGCGGGGAATTCATCGTGGGGTATGCCGGAAACCTGGGCCGGGCCCATGAGGTCGATACCTTTCTGGCTGCGGGTTCCGCCCTGGCTGCTGAGCCAGATATCGCCTGGCTGTGGACTGGTGGCGGGCATGGCTACGAGAGGTTGCGGGATCGCGGTGCGGGGATTGGCAACTGGCATTTTTCCGGTTACCAGCCCGCGGCGCGTCTGCGGGAAAGCCTGGCCGTGCCGGACGTGCACCTGGTTTGCCTGCGTCCGGAAGTGGAAGGGCTGATCGTGCCCAGCAAGGTGTATGGGGTGCTCGCGGTAGGCCGGCCGGTGGTGTTCGTGGGCGATCCGGACGGTGAAGTGGCCAGGCTGCTGGCCGATAACGATTGCGGCGTGACGGTAGCGCCGGGGCAGGGCGAGGCGCTGGCGACGTGTTTGCTGGCGCTGCGTGATGACGCGGCTCGGTATCAGCGGCTGGCGGATAACGCCCGCGATTTTGCGGTGCGCGAGGCGGATTTCGAGCGCGCAATGACTGCCTGGCGTGCGTTGTATAGAAATATCGCAGGCGTGCCTGTGGCCTAGAGATTGGCGCGGCACGGGCGTTTCAGGACACCTACGGTCTGATGCAGCCCGCGGGATAGTTTGCGTTCAAAAACATAAGACGCTACAAGCGACAGTGGGCGAGGGTCAGTAATCGGGGCTAGTTTTCCAATGAGTACGGCATTTTCTGCCGTCGCGGCATTTCTGGTGTGCGTCGGATTGGTGTGGGTTTGTCGACCGGTGGCACCGCGGTTCGGCCTCGTCGATCATCCGGGTGGGCACAAGAGTCATCAGGGTGTCGTGCCGGTGGTGGGCGGCATTGCGATGAGCGGCGCGCTGCTCGTGGTGCTGCCGCTGTCCTTCGGCACGGAAAAATTCAACCTGTTGGGCCTTTATCTCGGTATTGCGTTGATCGCGATCCTGGGTGTTCTTGACGACCGTGCCCACGTCAGCGCGCTATGGCGACTGTCCCTTCAGGGGGCAATCGTGATGCTCACGTTCGTTGTGGTGCCGGAGATGACGATTGACCGGCTCGGCAACCTGACGGGAGCCGGGCCCGTCAGGCTCGGGTGGATGGCGGTGCCTTTCACGCTCGTTGCGTGTGTCGGCGTCATGAACGCCATCAACATGGTGGATGGCGTGGATGGGTTGGCCGGGCTTTTTGCCGTGCAGTTGCTCCTGGCGCTTGGGTTACTGGCTGCCGACGCTGCCAGTGTCGTGCCTCGGGTATTACCGATAGTGATGGCCGTTGTTCTGGGATTCCTGGCATTCAACCTGCGTGTGCCATGGCGTCGACGCGCGAGCGTGTTCATGGGCGATGCCGGCAGCCTGATGTTGGGGCTGGTGCTGACCTGGTGCGCAGTCGGACTGACACAGGCTGGTGAGCGGCCGGTCAAGCCAATCGTGATGGTCTGGCTTTTCGGCCTGCCGTTGCTGGATACCGTCTTCCTGATGTTGTCACGCGCGTGGCGGCGGCAGAATCCGTTGGCGGCGGACCGTCGCCACTTTCACCATTTTCTTTTCTGTCTCGGGTTGCGTCCCGGACAGACGGCGCTGGCCTGGAATGCGGTGGCGTCGGTTTTTATCGGCGTTGGTCTTTGCGGTCATCTCGCAGCGGTGCCGTCCAGTGTGCTGTTTTACGCGTTTGTCACCGTTGCAGTTATTTATGCGGCATTCGGGGTTGGTATATGGCGGTGGGTGGACCTCTCGCGTTACCGGGCGCATGCGGCCGATCATGGCCGCTGAGTCCCGACGGCAGGCCTATTGATTTGACATCAAATATCGGTCCGGTAGGGTGCGAGAGATAGTGACGTCATTGTCGCTGGGAGCGAGTCTGATCCGTGCGAATCCGTTCGTAGCCGCATTCTCGCCTGATAGCTTTCCATTCAGAATTCGATGGTTTTCGGGGTGATTTATGAAGCAGTTCATGAAGGTGACGCTGGCTTGCTCATCGCTGGCGCTGGTTAGCGCTTGCGGCGGCAGTGACGGCGGTGGTGGTGGCGGTCAGACAACCGCCGGCGGCACCGGCTCTCTGGGGCTTATTCAGAACGCGACGGTCAACTTTTTTCAGGCCGACGATTCCACCCTGATTGGAAGTGGCGATACCGGGACGAGCGGAACAGTCCAGGTGCCGGCAGGTAGCTACGATGGCCCCGTCGTCGTGGAAATTGTCGGTGATGACGACGATGCGCGGTATTTCGATGAGGCCACGGACCAGTACCAGGACTTCCCCGCCGGCGAGCAGATGCACGCCATCGTCCCGAGTACTGGCGGCGTTGTTGGCGTGACACCGCTGACCGAGGTTGCCTATCAGCAAGCCGTTGCCCAGGGCCTTTTCCCGATTACGACGGGTGCTGTGCAAGGCATCAACGAAATCGTGCGTGCTTCGCTCGCGCCGGGCCTTTCCAGCATTCTGACGGTCCCCACGCTGGTTGACGAGAACACGGCTGATAATTCTCTAGGCGACGGCGAGCCGGATTTGTATGCGATTTACCTCGCTGGCCTGTCGGTCGTTGCCCAGGACAGTGGCGGCGGCGGCGCCCTCGCCGTGCTGCGCGCGTTGAGTGAAGATGCCGGCGATGGCGTGATTGACGGTATGAACGGGGGCATGTCGGTTAATGCGCCCTATATGGCTAACTATGTGAACCTGGTGACGGCCGCTATTGAGGATGCAGCCATGGAGCTGGGTAATGGCGATGCTGTAGCAGCGTCGGCCAATACCGCGCCGGATAACAACGACGTGGATGCTGGCGGCGTCGAGAACGACCCGACCGGCGGCACCGGCGGAACCGGTGGCAGCGGCGGTGGTGGCGGGGGCATTTAAGGCCCTCCCTCTGCCAAGCGGTAGCCATTAGCCGCAACCAAACTGCAATCGGCAGAACGAGGCGGCCAGGCGATTTGTCTGGCCGCCTTTTTTGTAGCGGGGATTTGGTTATGCATTCTTCGTTTGGGTCAGGCCATGACAGCGAATCATGAAATGCAGGGTAGGGCGGCATTCATGCCGCCGGCTTGCGGCGGCAGGGGCCGGTTTGTGGTGTTAGGCGTGATGAATCACGCCCTACGGTTTGGGATTTCTAGAAAGGCCGTAGGGCGGCATTCATGAATCGCCCCGGGTTCGTCGGAGGCTCCAACTCTTGAGAGACTGGAGCCATGAGACAAAGCAAACGATATTCCCCGGAGGTCCGCGAGCGGGCGGTTCGGATGGTGTTCGAGCACCAGGGCGAGTACGCCTCGCAGTGGGCGGCGATCGGTTCGATTGCCGGCAAGTTCGGCTGCACGGCCGAGACGCTGCGCAACTGGGTACGCCAGGCCGAGCGCGATCGCGGCCTGCGCGATGGCCAGACCACCGAAGAGCGTGAACGCGTCAAGGCGCTTGAGCGCGAGGTGCGCGAGCTACGCCGGGCCAACGAGATCCTGCGCAAGGCCTCCGCATATTTTGCCCAGGCGGAGCTCGACCGCCGCGGCAAGTGATGGTCGATTTCATCGACGATCACCGCAAGGTCTACGGTGTCGAGCCGATCTGCCGGGTGTTGCCGATCGCACCGTCGACCTACCACGACGCCAAGGCCCAGCAGGCCGATCCGGCGCGGCGCTCGGCACGCACCCAGCGTGACGCCGCGGTATCCGAGGTCATCGACCAGGTCTGGCAGGACAACCGATGTGTGTATGGCGCCCGCAAGGTCTGGTGCGAATTGCAGCGCCAGCACTGGGCCGTGGCCCGTTGCACCGTCGAGCGGCTGATGCGGGAGATGGGGCTGCGTGGCGTGACGCGCGGCAAGCCGCCGTGCACCACACAGGCGGACCCCCGCCAAGCCGCGCCCGACGATCATGTCCGGCGGGACTTCACCGCCGAGGCGCCCAACCAGCTCTGGGTGGCGGATTTTACGTATGTGGCGACCTGGCGCGGCTTCGTCTATGTCGCCTTTGTCATCGACGCCTTCGCCAAGCGCATCGTGGGCTGGCGGGCGGCGAGTGCGCCCAACACCGCATTTGTGCTCGATGCCCTCGAGCAGGCCATCCACGATCGACAGCCGGGGCCGGCGGCCGGCCTGATTCAGCATACTGACCGCGGGTCGCAGTATCTGTCGATTCGCTACAGCGAGCGACTGGCCGATGTCGGCATCACCCCGTCGGCCGGCCGTGTCGGCAATTCCTATGACAATGCGCTGGCCGAGACCGTGATTGGCCTGTTCAAGACGGAAGTCATCCGGCGACGCGGCCCCTGGCCGAATCTGGAAGCCGTCGAATTCGCCACCCTGGACTGGGTCGACTGGTTCAATCATCAGCGGCTGCTCGGCCCGATCGGCCACATTCCACCGGCCGAAGCCGAACAACATTTCTATGCCACACTCAATGAGTCAGCCGCAGCGGCATGACTCAAACCCACGAGCCTCCGGGAAAGTCGGGGCGATTCATTCATGCCGCCAGGGTGCGACGGTGGAAACGTATTGAGGATATGAAAAAGTCCGGCTGCATGAATCTTCGACGCGCGCCGCGATGGCGTGGTGTGTTTGCCGTGGTTTTACTGCTGCCGGTGACGGCCGCGGCCGAGGGCTGGATGAGCTTCCAGGGCCAGACCGGGCTGATCACGGTGCCAGATGCGGGCCTGCTGGAGGCTGAGGAAGTCGTTATCCACGCCAATAACGACTTCGTATCGGAGGGACGCGATCTGGATCGCGCCAGCAATTACGTGCTGGGTTACGCGCCGTTTCCATTCGTGGAACTCAGCGGGCGGGTCTTGACCAATTACGACGCCAGCGGCCGCCGCATCCGAAATGACTTGTCCGGCAACATCAAGGTTCGGCCGCTGGATACGGAATACCTGGATTTTGCCGTGGGCCTGCAGGATTTCGCCGGCGATGCCCAGCAGGTAGAGGCCCGCTACGCGGTCGCGACCGGGCATCTCGGTCCGCTGGACGTGACGCTGGGCTATGGCGACGGGCCGGATCGCCTGAAATCGGAATTCGGCGGGCTGGCCTGGAACATCGGCAACTGGGGCCGGGTGGTGGCTGATTACGACGGCGAGTTCGTGCGCGCCGGGCTGGGCGCCCGGTATCAATTCTCCGACCGCGGCATGGTGGCGCTGTCGACCAAGCTCTACAGCGAGGACGAACGCGAGGATTTCGCGGCCGGGCTGTCGCTGCGCTTTGCCTTCGGCAAGTCACCGGCGCCGATAACCGGGCCGGTGCAGGACGCGTCGCCGTCACCCGACACGGTGCGCGAGGTGTCGTCGGATACGCCGCTCACCGCCGGTCAGGCCAGCCGCGTGGCCGACCAGCTGGCAGCGGCGGGGTTATCCGATGTGTCGGTGGGCCGGGACGACGAGGCCCGCGTGATCGTGCAATTCGAAAACCGGCGTTTTCTGCACAATCATCTGGACGGGTATCAGGTGGTGCGGGACGTGTTGCGCCGGACGGGCCTCCGGCCCGAGGGCTGGGCGTTGTTCGAGCAGCGCAATGGGGTTCCGCGCTCGGCGGTGTTGCTGGACGAGAACGCCAATGCGCGCCGCATCGCCTGGGGCTCGGATGACCCGGCCGGGGTCGACTGGCTGGCGGAATCGGCCAGCCCGGCGATTGGCGCCGAACTGCGTCTGGAGCCGGTGCTCGACAGCGCCACGGCCACCGATTTCGGCGTGTTCGATTACGACGTGGCGCTGCAGTCGTCGTTGCGCCTGATGTTCGGCAGCGGGCTCTCGGCTCATGTCGCAGGGTTGGTGGAAGGTGCTCGCTCGGATTCCTACCGCGATGGCGGCGCATTTGCCGGACGGCAGCAGGATAGCGGGCTGGATGAGGCGTTCGCCCAGTGGACTCATCGTCCCTTATCAAGCTACCTGGGACAGCTCTCGCTGGGCATCCAGCGCATCGGGCAGGACGACCATAGCGTTATCGATTACGAGGCGTTGCTCCATTCGCCGACCGGACGTCATCAGGTTCATGCGCATCTGGCGCGGTACCAGAACGAGGATTTGTCCGGTCTGGAGGCGCAGGATCTGGCGATCGGCTCTTACCGGTTCTGGTGGTGGGAGCAGGACCTGAGTCTGTCCTTCTCCTACGGCCAGTTCTTCGGTGAAGACCGTGGCGGGCGGGTCATTCTTCGTCGTTACATCGGCGACGTGGTTGTTGGTTTGTTCTACCTCCGCGACGAGGATGATCAGCAGTTTGGCGGCCTCTCCGTCAGCCTGCCGTTGACGCCGCGGGTGGGGATGAAGCCCTGGAATGGCGTTACCGTGACCGGTCAGCCGCGCTGGCAGTATTCGACGGGAACCGTGATCGACGGTCCCGGCAATCGCAACGTGTTGCGGCCCGATTTCCTGGTGGAACCTACACAGAATTACAACCTGCGGCGCGATTTTCTGGATTCGGACCGGGCGCTGCCCGGCTACATGCACCAGCACTGGCGAGATCGCGTTGGCGCCGATGAGGTGTGGGAGGTAGTTCAGCCGGGGCGGTAGGGCGGTGTTCCTGCCGCCGGTTCTGGTCAGAAATTAGGCCGGATGCGAGTTCAGTTTCTGGCTGTGCATTCGACAGGCCGAATGAATTCGGCCCTACCGGTGTCTGGATTCGGGTGCAGATAAAAAAGAGGAGACGGGGCGGGCGGTGTGGCCTGAATCCATGATTTGGTGCCTGGCGTCACAGGCGCAATGAATTGCGCCCTACGGTCTGTTGGTTCTGGCCGGGTAGGGCCGAATTCATTCGGCCGGTCCGGTCTATAAATGCGTGGATGTGGGCGTAAAAAAGCCCCGGCATTTGCCGGGGCTTTGAAACATATCCGATCGCTGGTGCGAGCGGTTATTCGTCTTCGACGTGCAGTTCCACGCGTCGATTTTCCGCGCGGCCGTCCGGATTATCGGAGCCGTCGGGATTCGTGTTGGGTGCCACCGGTCGGGTTTCGCCAAAGCCTCGGGTTGTAAGGCGGTCCGCGTCGATGCCGTGGTCGACGAGATAGTCCTTTACGCTATCGGCGCGATCCTGCGACAGGCGCAGATTGAATTCGGCGCCACCGATGCTGTCGGTATGGCCTTCGATACGGATGTTGATTCGGTCCGCCGCCTTGAGTGCGGCAGTGACATTGTCGAGACGATCCTTCGCGTTTTCGTCCAGCGTCGCCGTGTCGTAAGCGAAGGTGACGCCGCGCAGAACAATGGGCGCGTCCTTCTCGGCGGGGCACCCATTGGCATTGACCTGGGTGCCGGTGGGTGTACCCGGACAGTCGTCGTCCGGATCACGCACACCGTCCGCGTCGCTGTCTGCGGGACCGGCGACGATTGGTTCCGGCGTAGGCGTCGTGTTACTCGCGGGTTTCGGGCCCAACGGAATCTGCAGGCCGATCTGGATCAGGTGGCCGTCGAACTCGAGCCCGCCGAGTACGTCATCCACGTCAGATTTGCGATACCGGTATTCGCCGCGGATGGACAGGCCGACATTGTCGGGAATGCCCAGCGCGTTGAGCGGCAGAACGAAACCCATGCCAAGGTCGAAGAAGTCGCCATCCTGGCTTCCCTCGAGTGCCGGATTGCCGGTTCGGTTGAATTCGTAGTCACCGGTACCGACGCTGGCAACGCCGTAGATGGGGGCCGTATCGGGCACCGGAAAATACAGCCCGCTGAGGCCGTATTCGCGAGTTTCCAGATCGCCGGCCGGGGTGTTCTGAAGGTCCGAATCCGGCGTGATCGAGCCGAACAGTTCAACCGAAAAGTACTGGTTGAAGGGCTTGCCGATGCTCAGGTGCGCGCCGAACGCGTCATCCGGATCGACCCGGTCCTGGTCTTCATCAATGAACCGCCAGGATGCCAGCGGTGCCAGATAGACACGGTCATCAAAGCCGGGCGCGTCATCCTGCGCCTGCGTGGACAGGCTCGCCGCCATGCAGATGGCGCCGGTCAGAATGGCCAGCACGGTCTTGCTGAATCCGGGGGTAGCTTTCATGACGTTGCAATCGCGGCTCATCGCGCTCATCGGTTACTGAAATCACCAACCCGATGGTTCCCGGCCAATCAGACGGCCGGGAACCACGGGCATTTGCTGCTACTCGGCGACGTGAAGCTCCACGCGACGGTTCTCGGCACGACCGGCCTCGGTCTCGTTGGAGGCCACCGGCCGGCTTTCACCGAAGCCTTCCGTGGTCAGGCGGCCCGGCTCGATACCGTGCTCGACCAGGTAGCGCTTCACGGAATCCGCGCGATCCTGCGACAGTTCCTGGTTGTAGGCGTCGCTGCCGATGTTGTCGGTATGACCTTCGACACGGACGTTGATGTCCTCGGCGGTCATCAGCGCGTTGACCACGTTGTCGAGCCGCTTCTCGGCTTCGGCGGTGAGCCGATCCGAGTTGAACTCGAAGGTCACGCCCTTGAGCACGATGGGCTCATCCTTCTCGACCGGGCAGCCGCTGGCGTCGACTTCGGTGCCCACCGGCGTGCCGGGGCATTCGTCGTTGTCGTCGTTCACGCCGTCGCCATCGCTATCCTGCGGGGGCGGGGGCGGCGGTGCCGGCGGTGCGGCCGGTGCCGGCTCGGGCTGTGCCGGCGGCGCGCCCAGCGGGATGGACAGGCCGACCGAGGCGATCTTGTCGGTGAACGACAGGTCGTCGGTGCCCTGGATTTCCACATCGACGCTGCGAACGCGGTATTCAGCACGCAGAGACACGCCGTAGCCGAAGTCCAGCAGATCCGGGATCGGCAACAGGAAACCGCCACCGAATTCGTAGAAGTTGCCGTCGCCGTCGTTCAGCGTGGTGCCGCCGACCATGCCATCGAACTCGTAGTCACCGGTGCCGGCGCCGCCGAGCAGGAAGAACGGGAAGAAATCCCGGTAGGGGAAGATCAGACCACTGACACCGTAGGCATCGATGTCCGCTTCGCCGTTGCTGTTGAGGTCTTCCACGCCGCTGAAGCCGGACGCGAAGACTTCCAATGCGAACATCTTGCTGAGCGTCTTGCCGATGGCGACCGTGTAGCCGTCGGTCTCGTCGAAGTCCACCTCGTTGCCGTTGTTGAACGAGGCGTCGTCGAAGTCGCCGAAGCTGTACATCGGCGCCACGTAGAAGCGCTTGTCGACCGTGGGATCTTCATTCTGGGCGCTCGCGGTGGCGGACACACCGAACGCCAGCACCGCCAGCAACGCTGGCCCTGTCGCAAATGTTAGTCGCATCGTCGTTCTCTCCCTGCAATAGCGGTGGCGGGCTCGTTTGGCCCCCTGGACTCATCGCCTCGGCTTGCGCCGGGCATCGCACCCCGTCGCATTATGGGCCGCTTCGGGTGCGGGGGCAATGATGACGCGTTCCCGGCGCGCGTACGAGCCGCGACGCCGAGCGAGGCCCGGCGTTCGCCATGTTGTCCCGTTGCGATGAAACTGTAATCATCCGCGGCCCTCGACCCGGCTGGCGGCCAGCGTCGGGATAGGCACGACCAAGGAAAAATCGTGGAATCGATCGAACCCGCACACCTGGAATCACGCATGGATGCCCTGCGGTCGCGCGTCAGCGACCTGCGGGGCTATCTTTGACTACGCTGAACGCAAGGAACGCCTCGAGGAAATCGAAGGCGAGCTGGCGCAGGGCGAAATCTGGGTAGAAGACCCGGATCGCGCGCAGAGCCTGGGCAAGGAAAAGGCCCGGGTCGAGGACATCGTCCGTCCGCTGGAGAAGGCCGATCACAGCCTGGCCGAGTCCGCCGAACTGCTGACGCTCGCTGCTGACGAGGACGATGCCAGCGTGCTGGCGGATATCGGTACCGAGCTGGAAAAGGTCGAGGCGCTGGTCAAGCAGCTGGAATTCGCCCGTATGTTTTCCGGCGAGGCCGACGAGCGCAACGCGTTCGTGGACATCCAGGCCGGGTCCGGCGGCACCGAAGCCCAGGACTGGGCGGACATGCTGCTGCGCATGTACCTGCGCTGGTGCGAGCGACGCGGATTCACTACCGAAATCCTGGAAGCTTCGGCCGGTGATGTGGCGGGACTCAAGAGCGCCTCCGTGCGGGTGGAAGGCCCGCATGCCTATGGCTGGTTGCGCACCGAAACCGGCGTGCACCGGCTGGTGCGTAAATCACCGTTCGATTCCGGCGCGCGGCGGCATACCTCGTTCGCGGCGGTGTTCGTGTCGCCGGAGATCGACGACGACATCGACATCCAGATCGATCCGTCGGACCTGCGGGTCGACGTCTACCGGGCCAGCGGCGCGGGCGGCCAGCACGTCAACCGGACGGAATCGGCGGTGCGCATCACTCATCTGCCCACCAACATCGTGGTGCAGTGCCAGAACAGCCGTTCCCAGCACGCCAACCGGGCCACGGCGATGGCCCAGTTGCAGTCCAAGCTGTACGAGCGTGAACTGGCCGAACGCAAGGAAGTGGCGGAGGCTACCGAGGCCGGCAAGGCCGATATCGGCTGGGGCAGCCAGATTCGTTCGTACGTGCTGGATCAGTCCCGCATCAAGGATCTGCGCACGGGGCACGAAGTGGGTAACACCCAGGCGGTGCTCGACGGCGACCTGGACGGATTCATCGAGGAAAGCCTGAAGCAGGGCATCTGACACGGTTGATACGGCAGCAGCATGAGCAGTGATAACGCGAATAATCAGAATCCGGACGATTCCGGCGATGAACACCGCCTGATCGCGGCCCGGCGGGACAAGCTAACCGCCTGGCGCGAGACCGGCGGGGCGTTTCCCAACGATTTCCGGCCTGCGAACCAGGCCGGGCCGCTGGCGGAGACATTCGGCGAGGCCGGGGACGAGGCGCTGGAAGCCGCCGAGCCGGTCACCGTGGCTGGGCGTCTGATGGCCAAACGGGTGATGGGCAAGGCCAGCTTTGCGCAGTTGCAGGATGGCAGCGGCCGGATTCAATTGTTCGTGCAGCGGGATGCCATCGGCGAAGAGGCCTATCGCGCGTTCAAGGCCATGGATGTGGGCGACATCCTGGGCGCGGCCGGGCAGTTGATGCGCACCCGCACCGGCGAGCTGTCGATCCGCGTGGACGAACTGCGGCTGCTGACCAAGTCGCTGCGGCCCCTGCCCGAAAAGTGGCACGGGCTGTCCGATACCGAAGCGCGCTATCGCCAGCGGTATCTGGATCTGATCATGCATCCGGAGTCGCGGGCGGTGTTCACGCTGCGCAGCCGGCTGATGCGTCAGGTCCGTTGCTACTTCGACGACGCCGGCTTCGCTGAGGTGGAAACCCCCATGTTGCAGGCGATCCCCGGCGGTGCTGCCGCGCGGCCGTTCGTGACGCATTACAACGCCCTGGATCACGATTTCTATCTGCGTATCGCGCCGGAGCTGTTTCTCAAGCGGCTGGTGGTAGGCGGCATGGACCGCGTCTACGAACTCAACCGCAATTTCCGCAACGAGGGAGTGTCCACGCGGCACAATCCCGAGTTCACCATGCTCGAGTTCTATCAGGCGTATGCCGACCACGAGGATCTGATGCGCCTGATCGAGGGGCTGATAGAGCGCCTGGCCACCGAACTGCTGGGCAGCGCGCAGATCGAGTATCAGGGCGAAGCCATCAACCTGGCCGGTCCGTACCGGCGGCTGCCGCTGGCCGAGGCCATTGTCGAGTTCAACCCAGATATCCAGCGCGCGGACCTGGACGACGACGCCCGTCTCGATCGACTGTGCCGTGACCACGGCATTACCCCGGAATCGGGCTGGGGTCGCGGCAAGCGCCAGACCGAGCTGTTCGAGAAGACCGTCGAGCACCGGCTGCACGAGCCCACCTTCATCACCGATTACCCGGCCGAGGTGTCACCGCTGGCCCGCCGGCGTGACGACGCCCCCGAGCTGACCGAGCGTTTCGAGCTGTTCATTGCCGGCCGGGAAGTGGCGAATGGTTTTTCCGAGCTCAATGATCCGGAAGATCAGGCCGAACGGCTGCGCGCCCAGGCCGGGGCCAAGGACGCCGGCGATGACGAGGCGATGTATTACGACGCCGATTACGTGGAGGCGCTGGAATACGGTCTGCCGCCCACCGCCGGCGCCGGCATCGGCATCGATCGCCTGGTCATGTTCCTGGCCGACCGCGCCGCCATCCGCGACGTGTTGTTGTTTCCCCAGCTGCGGCCGCGGTCGTCGGCGTAGGTTTCGTGGCCTGACCTGTCATGGCGAGGCGCGAAGCGCTGCGGCTATCTCATCGCGCTTGGCACCGGAGCCGGCTAGTGCCATCGCATCGGACAGGTCGAATGAACTCGGCCCTATGGTGGATCGGTGGCGTAGGGGAGTTCCCGCAACACCATCGCCTCGCCATTCACCTGTAGTGACTGCTCGGTGGCGGAAAGCTTGAGTACTGCCAGTACCTCATTCCGGCCATTGCCATCGGGTGCCGCATCGAGGATGGTGCCGGCATTCCCGTCATCGGCATCAATAACGGCGTCGCCGGGTTGGCAGGCTGCGGTGGTGGCACCGCGGAACAGCCGGCGCTTGAGCTTGCCCCGGAACTGTAGTCGCGCGACGACTTCCTGGCCGGGATAGCAGCCCTTGTCGAAGTCGAGCCCGTTCAGCCAGTGCAGGTTGAGCATTTGCGGCACGAACAGGGCGCGCGTGGCGGTGTGGATCACGGGCAGCCCGGCGCGGATGCCGGCCAGCCGCCAGGCAGCCAGGTGCCCGGGGTCATCAACGGCCGTGGTTTCGTCATCGGCCGCGCCGCGCCGCGCCAGCAGGCAGCGCGCCGGCTGGCCGGGCAGGCGCAGGGCCAGCCAGCCGTCATTGCAGACCACGGCATTGTCTTCTTCCGGCGCGGGGAGCCCCGCCTCGGCAAGTGGCTGGATCGCGCTCTGGAATGGGTAACCGCGCCGGTCCCACCTGTCGGGTAACGCTGTGAGTGTGACTCGGGCGCGAAGTACGAACATCTGCAGACGTCTGATGGTTTCGGCCACCAGATCGGCGGGACAAAGCAGCAGAAAGCGCCCGGGCTCGAGCCGTATTACCTGGAACACGGCAAGCGTGCGGCCCTGGGCATCGCACCAGGCGGCCGGGCGGCTTTGGCCGGCCTTGACGCGGTTGGTGTCGACCGTGAGCTGGGCGTTCAGGAACGAGTCGGCGTCGTCGCCGGCCACTTCGATGGCACCGATATGCGGCAGCCGGATCCCGTCGTCGGGCCAGATTTCGGCGTCGGAAATGGCATCCGCGCCCGGGTTCATCTGTTCTCGAATCATGCCCGTATATTGCCATGCAACATCCCGACCGTTTAAGCTTCGAGCGATGACTGAACCGCGCAAGCCGTCTCCACCGCCCGCTGATCGCGAACCCGAAACCACCCGGCCGCGCGAACTCGGTGGCCGCAAGGGTCCGGAACCGACCCGCTACGGTGATTGGGAAAAGAACGGGCGCTGCATCGACTTCTAACGCGTTTTTCGGGGACCGACACTCATGGCGAATGCCTCCCAGCGGCCGCTGTCGCCGCATCTTCAGATATACCGGCCGCAGCTCACGTCCATACTCTCGATCAGCCACCGGCTGACGGGCGTAGCGCTGGCCGCCGGTACGGCGGTGCTGGCGCTGTGGCTGATTGCCGCGGCGGGCGGGGCCGACACATTTGCCCTGATAAATGATCATTTCGCTGCCTGGTACGGGCAGGTGCTGATGGTGTTCTGGAGCTTCGCCCTGTTCTATCACCTGTGCAACGGCATCCGGCACCTCGCCTGGGATGCCGGCTGGGGTCTGGATATCCGCACGGCTTACCTGACCGGCTACGCGACGGTCGCTGCCGCTGTTCTGCTCACCGCCGGCGCCTGGCTGCTGGTGTGAGCCGCCCGCGGGCCGTGGAGGCGGTCCGCAGGCATCGGAAGACATGACCCGGCGCGTGGGGGCACTGCCGGGCCGCCATTATCGGAGAGGACGCACGAATGGAACAGATTCGCTCACCGCTGGCGCGCGCCCGCGGGCTGGGGTCGGCCAAACACGGGGTCGGTCACTGGCGGGCGCAACGGCTGTCGGCCGTCGCGCTGGTGCCCCTGACCTTCTGGTTCGTGGCCTCGCTGGCCACGCACACGGGTAGCGGCTACGACGCCGCGATTGCCTGGATCGGCTCGCCGCTGGTGGCGGTGCTGCTGAGCCTCTATCTGGCGGTGGCGTTCTACCATTCGCAGCTGGGGCTGCAGGTGATTGTCGAGGATTACGTGCACGGGGAAGGCCTCAAGATGATCACCCTCACGTTGCTGCAGTTCATCCATGTGGTGCTGGCTGTGGGATCGATCTTCGCCGTGCTCTGGATTGCCCTGGGAGCCGCCGCATGAGTCAAGCCTACGAAGTGATCGAACACCGGCACGATGTGGTGGTGGTGGGCGCCGGCGGCGCCGGCCTGCGGGCCACCCGCGGTCTGGCGCAGGCGGGATTATCCACCGCCTGTGTGACCAAGGTGTTTCCCACCCGCAGCCATACGGTGGCGGCGCAGGGCGGGGTATCCGCCGCGCTCGGCAACATGGGTGACGACGACTGGCGCTGGCACGCCTACGACACCATCAAGGGGTCGGACTGGCTTGGTGATCAGGACGCCATCGAATACATGTGCCGCGAGGCCATCCCGTCGGTGATCGAGCTGGAGCACGACGGCGTGCCGTTCTCCCGCACCGAGGAAGGCAAGATCTACCAGCGCCCATTCGGCGGCATGACCACGCACTATGGTGAGGGCACGGCCCAGCGCACCTGCGCCGCGGCTGACCGCACCGGTCACGCCATGCTGCATGCGCTGTACCAGCAGGCGCTGAAGTACAAGGCGGATTTCTTCATCGAGTACTTCGCCATCGACCTGATCATGGATGACGAGGGCGTATGCCGCGGGGTCTGGGCCTGGGACCTGTCCGAGGGCACGCTGCACCGCTTCCGCGCCCATCAGGTGATTCTGGCCACCGGCGGCTATGGCCGGACCTATTTCTCCTGCACCTCGGCGCATACCTGCACCGGTGACGGCGGCGGCATGGTGCTGCGCGCCGGGCTGCCGCTGCAGGACATGGAGTTCGTGCAGTTCCATCCCACCGGCATTTACGGCGCCGGCTGCCTGATCACCGAGGGCGTGCGCGGCGAAGGTGGTTATCTGACCAACTCGGAAGGCGAGCGCTTCATGGAGCGTTACGCCCCCAACGCCAAGGATCTGGCCAGCCGCGACGTGGTGTCGCGGTCGATGACCATCGAGATCCGCGAGGGGCGGGGTGTCGGGCCCAAGGCCGATCACATCCATCTGCATCTGGAGCATCTGGGTGCCGAGGTGATCAACGAGCGGCTGCCGGGCATCGCCGAAACCGCCCGCATCTTCTCCGGCGTGGACGTGACCCGCGAACCAATCCCGGTGCTGCCCACCGTGCACTACAACATGGGCGGCATTCCGGCGAACTATCACGGCGAAGTGCTGACCCTGCGCGACGGCGATCCGGATGCCGTGGTGCCAGGCCTGATGGCGGTGGGCGAGGCGGCCTGCGTGTCGGTGCATGGCGCCAACCGCCTGGGCTCGAATTCGCTGCTGGATCTGGTGGTGTTCGGTCGCGCGGTGGCCCACCGCTGTGTCGAGACGATCAAGCCGGGGGCTTCGCACAAGAGCCTGCCGGCGGACGTGGACGACAAGATGCTGTCGCGCTTCGACGCATTGCGAAATGCCAGGGGCAGCCGGCCGACCGCCGGTATTCGCGACGACATGCAGCACACCATGCAGAATTTCGCGGCGGTGTTCCGTACCGGCGACACGCTTCAGGAAGGTCTGGACAAGATCAAGGACGTGGTGGGATCGTTCGACGAGGTCGACGTGTCCGACCGCTCGCTGGTGTGGAACTCCGATCTGGTGGAAACGCTGGAACTGGACAACATGCTCGGCCAGGCGCTGGTGACCATGCGCTCGGCGCACAATCGCCAGGAAAGCCGCGGCGCGCATGCCCGCGAGGACTTCGCGGACCGCGACGACGAGAACTGGATGAAGCACACTCTGGCCTGGCGTGACGGGCAGGATGTGACCATCGATTACCGGCCGGTCCACATGACCACCATGACCGATGACATGGAAGTGATTCCGCCCAAAAAGCGGACGTACTAGATGCGTCAGGCGTAACCCGTGAAGCGGCTGGCGCGGGTATCGCGTCAGCCGGATTGCCTCACAGGTCCCGCCTCACGCCGCACGGAGAATCCAATGGCTCAATTCCGTCTTCCCAAGAACTCCCGCATCGGCAAGGGCAAGCATTTCCCGGCGCCGGACGGTGCGACCAATGTCCGGACGTTCAAGATCTATCGCTGGGATCCGGACGCCGGCGAAACGCCGCGCATGGATACCTATGATCTGGACCTGGATGACTGCGGGCCGATGGTTCTCGATGCCCTGATCAAGATCAAGAACGAAGTGGACCCCACGCTGACCTTCCGGCGGTCCTGCCGCGAAGGCATCTGCGGTTCCTGCGCATTCAACATCGACGGCACCAACACGCTGGCCTGCATCAAGGGCATCGACGAGGTGAAAGGCGCGGTCAAGATCTATCCGCTGCCGCACATGCCGGTGGTCAAGGATCTCGTGCCGGATCTGACCCATTTCTATGCGCAGTACGCCTCCATCGAGCCGTGGATCAAGGCCGATACCCCGGCACCCACCCGCGAGCGACTGCAGACGCCGGAAGATCGCAAGGAGCTGGATGGGCTTTACGAGTGCATCCTGTGCGCCTGCTGCTCCACCTCCTGCCCCAGCTACTGGTGGAATCCGGATCGCTACCTGGGCCCGGCGGTATTGCTGCAGGCCTATCGCTGGCTCGCCGATTCGCGTGACGAGGGCATGGGCGAACGCCTCGACCAGCTGGAAGACCCGTTCAAGCTGTATCGGTGCCATACCATCATGAACTGCACCAATACCTGCCCCAAGGGCCTGAATCCGGCCAAGGCCATTGCCGAGACCAAGAAGCTGTTGCTGGAACGCCAGGGATAGCGCCGGTCGGCGCCGCATGAATCGGAAAGCTCCAGCGTGAGTGAAGCCGGCCGCATTCGCTGGCTGTGCCGTCGTGGCATGAAGGAACTGGATGTGCTGCTCGAGCGCTTCTATCGGGCCGAGTTCGAGGCGTTAAGCGCAGAGGAGGTCAGCGCCTTTCGCGGCCTGCTGGAGTACGAGGATCCCGACCTCTATGCGCTGCTGCTCGGCAGCCAGCCGCCGGCCGATCCGGTATCGGCGGGCCTGGCGGAACGCATCCGGGAATACCGCCGGGTGGTGTGACTCGCCAGCCGGCGCCGCTGGATATCCCCATCCGGCCATCCCGTCGGCTTCGCGCCCTGTGCGTGATCGCCCACGTCGCCGCAGTGCTGCTTGTCGTCTGGCTGGCGCTGCGCTGGCCGCTGATCCTGCTGTTGCTGCCGTTGATGGCGTTTTCGTTGCGTCATGAATGGCGACGGTTGTCGCTGCGGCGGACCGATGCCGTCGTGCATCTGCGTGGCCCCCTCGATGAGGCTCGGTGGCGGCTGACCCGCCGCGACGGCAGCGTGACCGATGCGACGCTGGCGCCCACCTCCGTATGTCTGCCATGGCTCGTGCTGCTGCATTTCCGGCATCGACGATGGCGGCTTCCCGTGACCGTGCCGCTGGCATCGGATAGCGTCGACGGGGAGATGTTTCGCCGGCTGCGGGTGGTGTTGCGGACGCGGGGTTAACCCGTGGTTACCGGCCGGGTGTTGGCCGAATGAATTCGGCCCTACACATTGGATGAATCCACGAGCCCGGATTCATCTTGCGTAGGGCGCCATTCATGGCGCCTGCCCAAGCCTAGAGGTCGCCAGACTCGCCCGTCCGCCTTCATTGCGGCGGTCAGCGCACCGCGGCCTGCACCGGGTCGGGCCGCGGGGGCGGCACCAGCACGGTGGGCGCGGCCTGGGGCAGACGGTCGGGATAATCCAGGTTGGCGTGCAGTCCGCGGCTTTCCCGGCGCTGCTGCGCGGACTGCACGATCAGGTCCGACACCAGGGCCAGGTTGCGCAATTCGATCAGGTCGGCGGTGATGCGGAAACTGCCGTAGTACTCGTGGATCTCCGCACGCAGCAGTTCCACCCGGTGGCGGGCGCGTTCCAGCCGCTTGTTGGTGCGCACGATGCCGACATAATCCCACATGAAGCGACGCAGTTCCTGCCAGTTGTGGGCCACGACGACTTCCTCGTCGGAATCGGTGACGCGCGATTCGTCCCAGGCGGGCAGATTCTCCGGCGCAACCGCCTTGCCCGGGCTGTCGAGCATGTTATCCGCCGCGGCGGTGGCGAACACGATGCATTCCAGCAGCGAGTTGGAGGCCAGCCGGTTGGCACCATGCAAGCCGGTGCAGGCGGTCTCGCCGATGGCGTAGAGGCCGGGCAGGTCGGTGCGCCCGGCGAGGTCGGTGACCACGCCGCCGCAGGTGTAATGCGCGGCTGGCACCACGGGCAGCGGTTCCCGCGTCATGTCCAGGCCCAGTTCCAGGCACCGCTCGTGGATGGCGGGAAAATGGCTGCGGATGAAATCGGCGTCACGGTGGCTGATGTCCAGCCAGACATGATCGGCACCCAGCCGTTTCATCTCTGCGTCGATCGCCCGGGCCACGATATCGCGTGGGGCCAGTTCGGCCAGCTCATGGTGGTCGGCCATGAAGGCGCGCCCGTCGGGGCGCAGCAGCCGGGCGCCTTCGCCACGCAGGGCTTCGCTGATCAGGAACGACCGTGCCTGCGGATGAAACAGGCAGGTGGGGTGGAACTGCATGAACTCCATGTTCGCCACCCGGCAGCCGGCGCGCCAGGCCATGGCGATGCCATCGCCGCTGGCGGCATGCGGGTTGCTTGAATACAGGTAGGCCAGATTGGCGCCGCCGCAGGCCAGGACGGTATCCCTTGCCGCCAGGGTGTGCACATCGCCGCTTACCGTATCCAGCACATGGGCACCCAGGCAGCGGGCGCCGTGTTCATCGCGAATCAGCTCGACGGCGACATGGTGCTCGAACACGGTAATGGCGTCCGACGTCCGGGCCAGCGCCTCGAGCGTGGTTTCCACCGCCCGGCCGGTGGCATCGGCGGCATGGATGATCCGCCGATGACTGTGGCCGCCTTCGCGGGCGAGGTGGTAGGCGTAGCCGGTGTCGTCCTCGGCCGGTGTGAAGCCCACGCCCAGCGCGATCAGCCATTCAATCGACTGGCGGCCGCGTTCCACCGTGAAGCGCACCGCCTGCTCGTCGCACAGGCCCGCCCCGGCGGTCAGGGTGTCGGCAACATGGGATTCCACCGAGTCGCGGTCGTCCAGCACCGCGGAAATGCCGCCCTGGGCGTACAGGGTGCTGCCCTCGGACAGGCGGGATTTGGACAACACCGCCACGCGACGTCCGGCCTCGGCCAGGCGTAGCGCGAGCGTCAGACCGGCAGCGCCGCTGCCGATCACCAGGCAATCGAAGAACGTTGTGGACTCGTTTGGCATGACGGGAAGGCTTGTCGACGCTAAACTGTGGTGCCGGGTTACCGGGGATGCCGGCGTCGGCACCGGGTGCAACGCGGACACAGCGGTCGTCGATGGAATCACCGCGACGGCATCAACATGCACTATACACAGTATCGCGGCGAACTTATCCGGACGGGACTGGTCTACAACTTTGCTGGCGCCTCGTGGCGCAAGATCGGCAAAGCGACGGGCCGCAGTCGCCCGACGGGCCGTCGCAATCCGGTCTTCACACGGGGATTCAGGCCCAGATGGGCGAACAGGCGACTGACGAGCAACTGGTCGAGCGAGCGCGTGCCGGCGACAACCGGGCATTCGACCTGCTGGTGCGAAAGTACCAGCACAAGGTCGTGAAGCTGGTGTCGCGCTACGTCAATCCGGCCGATGCCTCCGACGTGGCCCAGGAAGCCTTCATCAAGGCCTATCGGGCGCTGGCGGGTTTCAAGGGCAACAGTGCGTTCTACACATGGCTTTACCGCATCTCCATCAATACCGCGAAGAACTACCTGGTGGCCCGGTCGCGACGGCCGGCGGCGCAGGACATCGACGTGGCGGATGCGGAAGCCTACGGGCATACCGACCGGTTCTCCGAGCAGGACACGCCGGATGCGTTGCTGGAAAGCGAGGAGATTCGCGATACAGTGATCGCGGCCATCCGTGCCTTGCCGGACGATCTGCGCACCGCGATCATGCTGCGGGAGCTTGACGGGATGTCGTACGAAGAGATCGCCGAGACCATGACCTGCCCGGTGGGCACGGTGCGGTCACGAATATTCAGGGCCAGAGCGGCAATTGATGAACAGTTGCGGCAACTGGACGAGGGATAGCACATGATCAACGAAAAGGTTTCAGCCTATCTGGACGGCGAGTGCGACGACCGCGAGGCCGCGGAAGTTGCCGACGCGCTGATGCGCGATCCGGCACAGCGCGCGGCCTGGCAGCGTCAGCTGTGGCTGCGCAACGCGCTGCGCAGTGAACGGGACGTGGCGCCGCTGGACGCCGGTTTTGCCGATCGGGTGGCTGCCGCAATCGAAAGCGAGGTCGCAGGGTCGGCGGACAAGGTGGTGCCGATGCGCTCGCGCCGTCGCCGTACCTGGCGATCGGCCGCGGGGCTGGCGGCAGCGGCCTCCGTGGCCGCGGTGGCGGTCCTGATCAGCCAGCCCGTTGCCAATGTGGATGTCCCCAACGCCGCGGCGCCGGTGATGAGCGCCGACGTGACCGAATCCAACCCGGTTGCCGACATCACCCAGGTGGCGGCGAACGAATCCCGCGACGATCGTCGCGAGCGAGACGCCGATCACTGGTCGGTGTCCGACCCGGCGGTTGCCGATCAGCTGCACGGCTACCTGATTGAACACAACGGTGTATCGCGCGGCTACGGGCTGTCCAGCGCCACGCCGAGCTTCCTGCGTGTGGCCACCTACGGACAGAGCGAGGGCCGGTGACGCGACTTCTCCCGCTGGTACTGCTGCTGGTCGCGGGCGTTGTTTACGCGGACAGCACCTGGCTGACCCGAGCATCCAAGGCCGTCCGGACCACCGACTACCGCGGTACGCTGGTCTACCTGCGTAACGGCAAGATGGACACCCTGAGGGTCGTGCATCGCTATCGCGAGGGCAGCGAGCGCGAACGGTTGATTTCCCTGACCGGCGAGCCGCGCGAGATCATCCGGCATAACGGCGAGGTCAACTGCATTCTGCCCGAGAAGCAGGTGGTGCTGGTGGCCAGGCATGCGATGCAGAGCCTGCTGTCGAACGTGGCCGACATGTCGGCGGACACCCTGCAGGAAAACTACACCGTGCGCGATCTTGGCGAGCGCCGCCTGGCCGATCGCCAGTGCCGGGCGATTGCGATCGAGCCGCGTGACGACTACCGCTATGGCTACCGGCTGCTTATCGACGCCAAGACCGATCTCCCGCTCAAGCTGGACCTGCTGCAGGGCGACGAGGTGCTCGAGCAGCTCATGTTCACCGATATCGATTTCGCCGCGGACATCGCGGATTCCGAACTGCAGCCGACCTTCGATACCGAAGGCTTCCGCTGGGTGCGACACCAGCCCATGCGCAGCGCCGACTCGGGCGGGGATGACGACGATGCCGAGCCGCCGCCGGCCTGGCGCATCGACGACCTGCCGCCGGGTTTCAGCCTTGCCGAGAGCGGCGTTCGACAGGTGGACAACAATCTGATGGCCCGCCAGATGCTGTTCACCGACGGCGTGGCGACGGTATCCGCCTTCATTGCCCCGCTGGCCGAACGCAAGGCGTTCTCGGGAAAAACCACGATGGGGGCGGTCAACGCCTTCGGCCGGGAAGTGGACGGTTTCCAGATCACGGTGGTGGGCGAGGTGCCTCACATCACGGCGGAAATGATCGGCAACAACATCCGCCGTGATAGCGATGCCCCGGCATCCGATCGATGACGGCATCCGCCGGCGTCCGCACGGCGTAAGCGACGGAAGTAGGGCATGACCCGATGCGTTGGCCGCCGCCCGGCGGCCTGCGCTATGGTCGGGACGAGTTTCACGCAACCCAGCTGGCGACTTATGCGACAACGGTATCGAGGTTTGTGTCTGGCGGCCGTGGTTGTCGCTCTCGCCGGCTGCGGTCAGGACTCCTCCGGCCTGCCGGACTTCACCGACCTGGCGCGCGATGCGGCGCCGTCCGTGGTCAATATCAGCACCGCGCCGGAGACCCGTCCCGCCCGCCGGAACGGCGACGAGGATGAGGGCGATGGCAGCGGTCCGGTGCCGGAATGGTTCGACCGTTTCTTCGGCAATGGACCGCCCAGGCGCCAGCCCGACCGTCCGGCGCTGGGGTCCGGCTTCATCATCTCCGAAGACGGCTACATCCTCACCAACCGTCACGTGGTGGATTCGCGCGGCAGCATTCTGGTCAAGCTGACCGATCGCCGTCAGATGGTGGCGCGTGTGGTGGGTAGTGACGAGTACAGTGACATCGCCCTGCTCAAGGTCGATGCCGAGGACCTGCCGGCCGTGAGCATCGGCGACGTCGAGGATCTTCAGGTGGGTAGCTGGGTTGCGGCGATCGGCTCGCCGTTCGGCTTCGAGACCTCGGTGACCGCAGGCATCGTCTCGGCAAAGCAGCGCAGCCTGGTCGATGATCAGTACGTGCCGTTCATCCAGAGCGACGTGGCTATCAACCCGGGCAATTCCGGCGGCCCGCTGTTCAATCTGGACGGTGAAGTGGTGGGCATCAATGCCCAGATCTACAGCCGCAACGGCGGCTTCCAGGGCGTGTCCTTCGCCATTCCCATCGATGTGGCCATGGACGTGGCCGACCAGCTGCGCGAGCACGGCAAGGTCCGTCGTGGCTGGCTGGGGGTGCAGATTCAGGAAGTCGACCTGGCGCTGGCGGAATCCTTCGGTATGGCCCGGCCGGAAGGGGCGCTGATCTCGCAGATACTGCCCGGTTCACCCGCCGAGAAGGCGGGGTTCGAGGCCGGGGATATCGTGCTCGAATTCGACGGCAAGCCGGTAAGCACCGCCGCGCGGCTGCCGCCGCTGGTTGGCCTGGTACCGCCCGGCCGCGAGGTGACCGCCACCATCCTGCGGGACGGCGAGAAGCAGACGCTGGAGGTCACCGTGGGTGAACTCGACGACGAGGCCGTCGCGGGGGCGGATTCGTCCGCCGAACAGGCGGTGCCCGAGGAACTGGGCCTGACGCTGCGCAATCTGCGTGACGCGGAAATCGCCGAACTCGGCGTCAGTGGCGGCGTGCGCGTGGAGGAGGTCAGCGGTAACGGACCGGGCAAGCGAGCCGGCCTCCAGCCCGGGGACGTGATCGTGGCGGTGGGCGCGCGGCGCATCACCAGCGTGTCGGATCTGCGTCAGCGCCTGGCCGATACCGACGGTCCGGTGGCGCTGCGCGTGGTGCGGGGCGGCGCGGCGCTCTATCTGCCGCTGGCACCCGAATAGGGTCGGTCCACACAGCTGAGAACTTTTTGCCTGATCCGCGGACGGGTCGGGTGGCCGGTCGCGTATACTGCGCGCCTTTGAATCCCGCGGTTTCAACAGGGGGCCTGCGCCCACCCGATGCAATCCCGTATACGCAATTTCTCGATCATCGCCCACATCGATCACGGCAAGTCCACGCTGGCGGACCGGTTCATCCGCGCCTGCGAAGGTCTGACCGAACGCGAGATGGCCGAGCAGGTGCTCGACTCCATGGACCTGGAGCGTGAACGCGGCATCACCATCAAGGCCCAGGCGGTAACGCTCGACTATCACGCGGCCGATGGTCACACCTACAAGCTGAACTTCATCGATACGCCGGGCCACGTGGATTTCTCCTACGAGGTGTCCCGGTCGCTGGCCGCCTGCGAGGGCGCGCTGCTGGTGGTGGACGCCTCCCAGGGGGTGGAAGCCCAGAGCGTGGCCAACACCTACACCGCGATCGAGCAGGATCTGGAAGTGGTGCCGGTGCTCAACAAGATTGACCTGCCGGCGGCCGATCCGGACCGGGTGGCCCAGGAAATCGAGGACGTGATCGGTCTGGAAGCCACGGATCGGCTGCTGGTGTCGGCCAAGTCCGGCATTGGTGTGACCGAGGTGCTGGAGGCCATCATCCGCCGCATCCCGCCGCCCGGCGGTTCACCCGACGAGCCGCTGCAGGCGCTGATCGTCGATTCCTGGTTCGACAATTACCTGGGCGTGGTGTCGCTGGTGCGCATCGTCAACGGCCGGTTGCAGGCCAAGGATCGCATCAAGGTGATGGCCACAACGCGTGAGTATGAGGTGGATGAAGTCGGCATCTTCACGCCCCGCAAGACGCCGCGAAAATCGCTGGAGGTGGGAGAGGTCGGCTATGTGATCGCCGGCATCAAGGATATCGACGGCGCCCCGGTGGGCGACACGCTCACCCATGCCCATGCGCCCTGCGACAAACGCCTGCCGGGCTTTCGCCAGATCCAGCCGCGCGTATTCGCCGGGGTCTACACGGTATCGACCGACGACTACGAGGACTTCCGCGACGCCCTGGCCAAGCTGCGCCTGAACGATTCCTCGCTCAACTACGAGCCCGAGACCTCGGCGGCGCTGGGGTTCGGATTTCGCATCGGGTTCCTGGGCATGCTGCACATGGAGATCGTGCAGGAGCGGCTGGAGCGCGAATACGGGCTGGAACTGATCACCACCGCACCCACCGTGATCTACGAGGTGTTCACCAACGCCGGTGAGACCCTGTCGGTGAGCAACCCCACCTCGTTGCCGGATGTGGGCAAGATCGCGGAAATCCGCGAGCCGATCATCCGGGCCAACATCCTGATGCCGCAGGAATTCATCGGGCCGGTGCTGCAGCTTTGCATGGAAAAGCGCGGGGTGCAGAAGGACATGCAGTACCTGGGCAAGTCGGTGTCGATGAACTTCGAGCTGCCGCTGTCCGAGGTGGTGCTGGATTTCTTCGACCGGCTGAAATCGGTGTCGCGCGGCTTTGCCTCGTTCGAGTACGACTTTGCGCGCTTCCAGGCCGCCGATCTGGTGCGGCTGGATGTGATGATCAACGGCGAAGCGGTGGACGCTCTCGCCCACATCGTCCATCGCGATCGCAGCTATGAGCGTGGCAAGGCCCTGGTGGACAAGCTCAAGGGCATCGTGCCCAGGCAGATGTTCGACGTGGCCATCCAGGCCACCATCGGCACCCGCATCATCGCGCGGTCGACGGTCAAGGCCATGCGCAAGAACGTGACCGCCAAGTGCTACGGCGGCGACATCACCCGCAAGCGCAAGCTGCTGGAAAAGCAGAAGGCGGGCAAGAAGCGCATGAAACAGCTCGGCAGCGTTGAAATTCCGCAGGAAGCCTTCCTGGCGGTGCTTTCCACCGGCGATCGGGACTAGGGCAACCCTGCACGGGAGCGGTAGGGAACCTCTGATTCATGCCTGCACGGTCACGCCGGTGTCTTTGCGCGTTCCTGGCAAGGAATGAGGAGAGAGGTTTGCTGATTGCAAATGAACGACGAATGACGCCGTCCAGGGGCGCGCAAAGGCCCGGCCCGTGGCTGCCCGAGGCGAGGAGCAGGTTTCCAGTGGCGCAGCCACTGGATGCGACCGCCGGCGGGCGGTCCTTCGCCACCTGGCACTCGGGCGGTTCGCACCGCCGAGGGTCGCACCCCACCGCTGCGCGGCGGGGCCCCGCTCCGCCTCTCGCGGCGAAGGTTTGGCCCAAAAACGCCGACTGCGGCGTTGCCCGGCTTGACCGTGCCGTGCGAGGCGAGGAGCAGGGTTCCCGGCGAAGCCGGGATGCGACCGCCGGCGTGCGGCAAAAGACCCGAGGACGGAGCTCGTACGGTCCGACCCGCCGCGGGTCGCATCCCACGGCTTCGCCGCGGGAATCCCTGCTCCGCCGCTCGGGTCGTCCCTACCACGGCGCGGCGCCGGGCGCCTTGCATTCGAAGCTTTTGGGACACAAACGTGATCCGCGCATGCATGAATCAGAGGTTCCTCGATGAACGACCTGCATTTTGATTTCGAGGTAGGCCTGTTACTGGCCACCGTGGTAACCGGGATCATCTGGGCGCTCGACCGCTGGTGGCTGGCGAAACGCCGGGCCGAGAATTCCGGCGCCGGCATGGTGGTGGAGTTCTCGCGCTCCTTCTTCCCGGTGATCCTGGCGGTGCTGATTCTGCGCTCGTTCGTGGTCGAGCCCTTCCGGATTCCCTCGTCGTCTATGGTGCCGACGCTGCTGGAAGGTGACTTCATCGTGGTGAACAAGTTCGGCTACGGGTTGCGTCTGCCCGGTCTGCACACCGAGTTCGTCGATTTCGGCGAGCCCGAGCGTGGCGATGTAATCGTGTTCCGCTGGCCGGAGGATCCGAGCAAGGATTTCATCAAGCGCGTGGTGGGCCTGCCCGGCGATGAGGTCCTTTACCGCGACAAGACACTGTTCATCAACGGCGAGAAAATCCCGATGGAACGGCTGGGCGAGTACAACGGTCCGGGCATCTCGCCGCTGCGATCGGCGGTCAAGTTCCGTGAAACCCTGGGCGAGCACACGCACACGCTGCTCAACACCCGCGGCCGCGAACTGCCGGCGTTGCGCTACGAGGTGCCGGCGGGCCATTATTTCGTAATGGGTGACAATCGCGACCACAGTTCCGATTCCCGCGTATGGGGCTTCGTGCCCGAACGCATGCTGGTGGGCCGTGCCTTCATGATCTGGATGAGCGTGTCGTTCGACCCGTTCCGCGTGCGTTTCGACCGGCTGGGAAGTCTCATCCATTGACGGCTCCTCTGATCACATCGCCGACGCGGCAGTCCGGCATGACCATCTGGGGCTGGCTCTATGTGCTGGGCACCCTGGGAATGATCATCCTGGTGGGGATCAAGTGCGTGCCGATCTACGTGAACAACTACGAGATCAAGTCCACCCTGGCCTGGGCCGCAGGTCAGCCCGAGCTTCGCGACGCCTCGGCCTATGAAATCCAGAACCGCATCCAGCGGCGTTTCGACTCCGGCTATGTCGACAACATCAAGGGCAGCGACGTACGGGTGAAGCGGGTGGAAAACGGCCGTGAACTTACGATCGCCTACGAACGGGAAGAGCCGCTGTTCGGCGAAGTTTCGCTGCTGTTCGATTTCCGGGAGACGGCGTTCCTGCCGGCACCCGGCTCTTGAGCGAACGGGCCGACCATCAGCGTGCGGCCCTAAGCCGGCGCCTGGGCCACGAATTCGCCAACGCCGACCTTCTGAAAGTGGCGCTGACGCACCGCAGTGCCGGCGGCGGTGACAATGAACGGCTGGAATTCCTCGGGGACTCGGTGCTCAACATGGTGATTGCCCACGCGCTGTTCGAGGCCCGGCCGCATGCACCCGAGGGCGACCTGTCCCGGCTACGGGCCAGTCTGGTGCGTGAGCGTACGCTGGCCGAGGTGGCCACCGAACTCGAGCTCGGCTCCTGTCTGCAGATGGGGCAGGGCGAACGGCGCTCGGGCGGTGCCCGGCGGGCCTCGGTTCAGGCCGATGCGCTGGAGGCGGTGATCGGCGCCGTATTTCAGGACGCCGGTTTCGAGGCCGCGGCGGCCCTGGTGCGGCGCCTGTTCGCCGATCGCCTGGCCGACCTGCCCTCGGCCGACAGCCTGAAGGATGCCAAGACCCGGCTACAGGAATACCTGCAGGGTCGCGGGCGGGAACTGCCCCGCTACGAGATCGTGTCGACCTCCGGCGTCGATCATGAACGCCACTTCGTGGCCCGCTGCAGCCTGGCCGATGCCCCGCAGACCGCGGACGGCGAGGGCAGCGGCCGCCGCCGGGCGGAGCAGGCCGCCGCCCGCGCGATGCTCGCAAAACTGGAATCCGGTCATGAGTGACAATCCCCGCCGCAGTGGCCTGGCCGTGATCCTGGGTCGGCCCAATGTGGGCAAATCCACCCTGATCAACGCCCTGGTGGGCGAGAAGGTCAGCATCGTCACGCACAAGGCCCAGACTACCCGGCACCGGATCGTGGGGCTGCTCACCCGCGGCGACACCCAGATCGGTCTGGTGGATACCCCCGGGCTGCATCGGGGCAGCGGGCACGCGCTCAACCGGGTGATGAACGAAACCGCCACCGGCAGCGTGGCCGGGGTGGACCTGGCGCTGCTGGTGGTCGAGGCGGGCCGCTGGCGCGACGAGGATGCGCAGGCACTCTCGGTGGCGGCCAGTGGCGGGGTGCCGGTGGGGCTGATCGTCAACAAGGTGGACCGCGTGACCCCGCGCGAGGCGCTGTTGCCGTTCATCGAGTCGGTCGGCCGCGAATATGATTTCGCGTTCGTGGTGCCGCTGTCGGCCCGACGCGAGGATAATCTGGAGCCGCTGGTCGAGGAGATCGAGCGCTTCATGCCGGCCGGTGAGTTCCTGTTCGATGATGATCAGCTCAGCGATCGCGACCTGCGATTCATGGTGGCCGAAACCGTGCGCGAGAAGCTCACCCTGTTGCTGCACCAGGAACTGCCGTATTCGCTGGCGGTGAACGTGGATGCCTGGGAGGAAGTGGACGGCCTGCTGCGTATCGGCGCCGTTATCTGGGTGGCGCGCGACAGCCAGAAGGCGATCGTCATTGGCAGCGGTGGCGCCACGCTCAAGGAAGTGGGGCGGCGGGCCCGGCTGGAACTGGCCCGGCGGCTGGACCGGCGCCTGCATCTGTCGCTATGGGTGAAGGTGCGCGAACACTGGCCGGATGACGAGGCAGCCGTGCGCGGCTTCGGCCATTGAGCGCCGACCGGTCCCATGCGCGTTGACCTGGAACCGGCCTTCATCCTGCACCGGCGGCCGTATCGCGACACCTCGCTGCTGATTGACGCCTTCACCCGGGGCTATGGCCGTATCGGCCTGGTGGCCCGGGGCGCCCGTTCGCCTCGCGCCCGTGGCCGCGGTCTGCTCGAACCCATGCAGCCCCTGCGCCTGTCGTGGCGCGGCCGCGGCGAGCTGCACACCTTGGCCGGCACCGAAGCGGGCGGCCGACTGGTCTGGAAGGGCGATGGGCTTTATGCGGGTTTCTACGCCTGTGAGCTGGTGCTGCGGGTGCTTGCGCGTGACGATGCGCATGTCGCGCTTTTCGATCGTTTTGCCGTATTGCTGGAAACCCTGGCCGGTGCGGTCGATCCCGGGCCCGCGTTGCGACTTTTCGAGCGTGATCTGCTGGCCGACCTCGGCTACGCCCTGCCTCTGACCGCGGAATCGGCCACGGGTGAAGCGGTTTCGCCGGCCGGGTCGTACCTGTTCAATCCGCGCGCGGGTCTGCGGGTCGACCAGGGCGACAAGCAGCCCGACGATGTCGCGGTCAGGGGTACCGAACTGCTGGCGCTGGCGTCCGGCGAGGTCGACGATGCGGTTGTCGCGCCGGCGTTGCGTCGTCTGCTTGCGGCCGCCCTGGCGCCGCATCTGGGTGGCCGGCCGCTGCTGTCGTCGCGGACGCTCCAGTCATTGCGCCGATTTCAATCCGAGGAGTCCTGAATCCGTCATGAGTATCCGTCTGGGTGTGAACATCGATCATGTGGCCACGCTGCGTCAGGCGCGGGGCACGGCCTATCCGGATATCGCCCGCGCCGCCCGCGCGGCGCTGGCCGGCGGCGCGCAGGGCATTACCGTGCATCTGCGCGAAGACCGTCGGCATATCCAGGACGCCGACGTCGAGGCGCTGGTGAACCTGCCGGGTGTAGTGCTCAATCTGGAAATGGCGGTGACCGATGCCATGCTGGCCATTGCCGAACGCCTGCGGCCCCCGCACGCCTGCCTGGTGCCGGAAAAGCGCGAGGAACTGACCACCGAGGGCGGCCTCGATGTGGCCGGCCAGTCCGCCGCGGTGGCCGAGGCCTGCCGGCGTCTGGCCGTCGCGGGTATCCGGGCGTCGCTGTTCATCGATCCGGACCCTGCGCAGATCGAGGCCGCCATGGCGGCCGGGGCCCCGGCGGTGGAACTGCATACCGGCGCCTATGCCGATGCCGGCGACGCCAGCGCTCGCGAGGCGGAACTGGCGCGATTGCGGGAGGCCGCTACCGCGGCCGCCGCGGCCGGTCTGGAAGTGCATGGCGGTCACGGGCTGAATCTCGCCAACGTGGCACCGGTTGCCGCCATTCCGGAACTGGTGGAACTTAACATCGGCCATGCCATTGTTGCGGACGCGGTCTTCATGGGCCTGGAACAGGCCGTGGCCGCGATGAATCGGGCGATGCAGGCGGCGCGATAGCCGAACGTGGGACCGGTTTCATCCGGCCGGGCCATTCTGGTGCCTTGGCTGGCGATGGAAGGGGCGGGATAAATCCCACCCTACAAGCGGAGGGCTGTCCCGCGAGCATCGCCGGAATCGGATTCTTTCCGTGCTACGCTTATCTCGTGTAGCACGAGGTAAATCGTCATGGCGAATCTCACCATTTCTATCGACATGGAAACCCTGAAGCAGGCCCGCATGCGTGCCATGGCAGAGGGCCGTTCCGTGAATGCATTGCTGCGGGAATACCTTGAAGCCTATTCCGGACGCGGCAGCGCGCAGCGTGAGGCCATGGCCGACTTGCTGGCGCTTGCACGCGCGAGTGACGCGGGCAGCGGCGGGCAGCGCTGGCAACGCGATGAATTGCACGAGCGTTAACGGTGCGCGTCTTTGTCGATACCAACGTGTTCGTGTATCTGTTCGATCGCGACGCGCCCGAGAAAAGCCGGATAGCGCAGGATCTTCTCCAACGGCAACAGCGTGACCTAGAACTGGTGGTCAGCACACAGGTGCTGCAGGAATTCTACGTCGCCGTTACCCGAAAGCTGGCGCGGCCCGTGCCGGTGGATGTCGCCGAACGTGCGGTGCGTGATCTGTCCCGTCTCAGCGTGGTTGCTGCCACCACCGATCTGGTGATGGATGCCATTACTCTGACTCGACAGGAAGGCTTTTCGTTCTGGGACGCGATGATTGTCGAGGCCGCGCATCGTGCCGGTGTCGAACAGCTGATATCCGAGGACATGCAGGACGGCCGTGTGCTCGGGGAACTGGTGATCCGCAATCCGTTTATGGCCGCAAATTGATGCGATTAACCGCCGGTGCCCGCAATCGCAAGGGTCTATGGCCGGATTCATCCGGCCGGCTCGTCCCGTTACGGTGACTCCTGTCGGAAGAGGCGGGATGAATCCCGGCCTACGGGGTGGTTTCGTTCAGGTGATCCATGGCCTCGCGAGTGGCTTCAATCAGGGCCATGCGCGCCTCGGTGGTGACCGGATCACCCGCCTGTAGCGCCCGCTCGACGACATCCGCCGCGGCCTGCAGCGACGTCAGGGCATAGAATGCGGCGGTGCCGTGCAGGGTGTGGATATCGCGGCGGGCGGCCTCGTGTTCGCCGGTATCCAGGGCCTGTTCCACCGCCGTGAGTTGTCGGGGCAGTTCCTCGCCGAGCAGCCGCGCCAGGGCAGGATCCGATGCCAGGGCGGGCGCCGCGTGGCTGGCCGGGCGGGGTTCGGGCTCGCCGATCCGGCCGGTGGTCCCCATCGCCCGCTGCAGTGCCGCGGCGTCGAAGGGCTTGACCAGGCAGATGTCCGCGCCGGCCTCGGTCAGGTGCCGGGCGCCGGTGCCGCTGCTGTCGGCGGTCATCCCGATGATGCGGGGCGGATTGGCGGGATCCGCCAGTGTCCGGATCTGCCGAATCGCGTCGCGGCCGTCCTGATCCGGCATCTGATCGTCCATCAGAATCAGCGGAAACCCGCCCTTGCGCCAGGCGCTGACGGCCTCGCTGCCGTTGCCGGCGAGGGCGACGCTGGCGCCGAGTTCCCGCAGTGTCGCCGCCAGCAGCTGCCGGGTGGCCTCGCTGTCGTCGGCCACCAGCACCTGCAAATGCCGCCAGCCGGGCTCGTCATCCGGCGACCGCCCGAGCAATTCCCGCAGTTCGCGATGCAGGGACAAGCGGGGCAGGGACTTGGCCAGACTCCGGTCCGCGCCCAATGCCCGCGCGGCCGCATGATCGATCTCGTCGATGGACGTGAGCAGAACAAGGCTGGTCGCGCCGGCTGACCGCGACGCCTGCAGCAGATCGGCCGGTGCGGCTTCGCGCAGATCGGCCCGTCGCAGGCCGAGCATCAGCAGGCCCGGCCGGTCGGGACCCGCCATTGCATCCCGTGCGGCCTGGATGGATTCGGCGCGGCGGACGTGCATGCCCCAGGCCTCGAGACAATGGCTGAGCGCCAGCCCGGCGGCGGTGCCGGTTTCGGCCAGCAGCACGTCGATACCTTCCAGGCCGGCCGGGACCGCCGACGGCTGATCACCGCCGGTTGCCCGGGCCAGCGTCAGGTGGACGTGGAAGGTGGCGCCTGCCCCTTCCTCGCTCTCCACCGCAATCTCGCCGCCCATCATGTCGAGCAGACGCTTGCTGATGGCCAGTCCCAGGCCGGACCCGCCCGGCTGCTGGGGCTGCAGCTGGCTGTACATCCGGAACAGGCGAGCCTGCTGGTCCGGGGCAATACCGGGACCGGTGTCGGTGACACTGAGATGCAGCGCCACCCCCTGCTCATCCTCGTCTTCCGCCATCACCCGTACCACGATTTCCCCGCGCCGGGTGAACTTGATCGCGTTGGAAACCAGATTGGTCAGGATCTGCTGCAGCCGCAGCGGATCGCCGCGGACCTGATGCGGCACATCGCTGAATACCAGATGCACCAGATCCAGGTCCTTTTCGAACGCCAGCGGCGCGAGCAGGTTGAGGGTCTCCTCGACGATATCGCGCAGATTGAAACCCACTTCGTTGAGCGTGGTGCGCCCGGATTCCAGGCCGCTCCACTGGATCACGTCGTCGATCAGGGCGAGCAGGTTGTGGGCCGACTGGCGGACGGTGTGAACATGCTCGCGCTGGCCGCGGTCCAGCCGGCCGCGGTCCAGCAGGTCGGCATGCCCGAGAATGGCAGTCAGCGGTGCTCGCAGTTCATGGCTCATGCCGGCCACCAGGTCGGCCCGCAGGCGGGTGGCGTCACGCTCCTGCTGACGCGCGCGCGCCAGCTCGCGTTCGCGGGTCTTCAGCGTTTCCGCGGCGGCGTGGGCTTCGTGCTCGCTGCGGGTCAGGCGTTCGCCCAGCGTATCCAGGCTGCGATCGATATCGTCGTCGCCGGTCGCGCCGGCCAGTTCGCCCAGCCGGCGCTGCAGCCGGGACACCGGCCGGGCCGTGGTCCAGGCCACCGCCAGGCCTGCGGCCAGCAGCAGCGCGAATGCGGCCAGCCCCTGCAGCGCGGCCTGCTGCAGGGAGTTGGCGAGATAATGTTGCCAGGCCGCGCCGGACAGGGTGAGGCGGGCGCGTCCGATATCCGCGCGCGGGGTGCCGAACGGGTCCAGCGCGCTGCCTTCGCCGGCCGGCGGAATTTCCGACGCGTATTCCGTGGTCAGCGAGGGCCGGGCCACCAGACGCGCCCAGCCGGCGAGCCGCCGGGTCCACGGATCGACCGGCGGGTGATCCGCGGCCAGGTCGATGCGGTTCTCCCCCGGCGTATCGATGATGCGGATACGGCCGAGAAACTCGTTGGCTTCGAACAGGGTCCGGGCGATCTGGCGCAGCTCGGGGTCGTCGCCGGCCAGTAGCGCCAGGTGGCCGGCCCGGGCCAGCTGGCGAATCTGGCTGTCGGCCAGACGCTGCTGCGTCCGGGCAGTATCGCGTACGTCGCTGCGCAGTAGCCAGGCCGCGGTCGCGGTTGCCACCAGCAGGGCGGTAACGATCACCGCCGAAGTGGCGGCCATGCCGAGAGGCCAGCGCATCATTGCTGCAGTTTACGGTGCTGCGGCTCGGGCAGTTAAGCCCCCGGCTCCCCTGCTAGAATTGCGCTCATGAATTACCCGACTCTGGAACAGTGCGTGGGCAACACGCCGTTGGTGCGGTTGCAGCGGCTGGTCGACGACGAGCGCGGCAATACCGTGCTGGCCAAGCTCGAAGGCGACAACCCGGCCGGCTCGGTCAAGGACCGCCCGGCCTACAGCATGATCCGCTACGCCGCCGAGCGGGGGGATATACGGCCGGGTGACACCCTGATCGAGGCCACCAGCGGCAACACCGGCATTGCGCTGGCGATGGTGGCGGCGATGCAGGGGTTTCGCATGCGCCTGATCATGCCGGAGAACATGAGCGAGGAGCGCCGCGCGGTGATGCGGGCATTCGGGGCGGAAATCGTGTCGGTGTCCGAGGCCGAGGGCATGGAGGGCGCCCGCGATCTGGCCGATGACATGGCGGCGCGCGGCGAGGGCATGGTGCTCAACCAGTTCGCCAATCCCGACAATCCGCGGGCGCATTACGAGGGTACGGGCCCGGAAATCTGGCGCGATACCGACGGGGCGATCACCCATTTCGTCGCCTCGATGGGGACCACCGGCACCATCATGGGTGTGTCGCGCTTTCTCAAGGAGAAGAATCCGGACGTGCGCATCGTCGGCGTGCAGCCGGCCGGGGAGTCGCGTATCCCCGGCATCCGCCGCTGGCCCCAGGAATACCTGCCCCGCATCTTCGAGCCCGAGCGGGTGGATGAGGTGATCGACGTCGAGGCCACTGATGCGGAGAACACCATGCGCGATCTGGCCGCCCGGGAGGGTATCTTCGCCGGGCCGTCGTCGGGCGGGGCGGTATGGGCCGCGCTGCAGCTGGCGCAGCAGACCGAGAACGCGGTGATTGCGGTGATCGTCTGTGATCGCGGCGACCGCTATCTGTCCACCGGGGTCTACGCTTGACCCAGGCACCGGTGGTAGCCCTGGCCCTGGCTACCACCCTTGATACCGATGCGGCGAGTTACCTGCACGATTTCGACGGTCTCGACGAAGCCGGCATCGAGCGGGCGGTCACCACGCTGTGGCAGCAGCGCCACGGCAACCGGGCTTTGCCCTGGCATCTGCAACGGCTGGATGCCGCCGCCTGGGTCACGGTCACGCCGGATGCAGCGCGGATTCATGCCGCGGGCGTCGCCGGCGTGCAAGCGGAAGCCGAGCTTCTGGATCGACTGGATGCACTGCTGAGCGACGCCGCCGTCGTTGCGGCCTGGGAGGGTGACCGGGCCTGGTCGCTGCTGCGCGCCCGCGCCGCGCGTCACGGGCGCGCCGTGCCCTGGCTCTGGCCGGCGGCCGACCGTTTCCCGGCCCTGGTGGATGTGGCAGCGGGTTTCGGCCCCACCGGGGACAGTCCGGCGCCGCCGCTGCGCGAATGGGCGGCGGTGCTCGGTGCGCCGCTCATGGCGACGCAAGGTACGGCGCCCTGTCAGCAGGAAGCGCTGGATACCGCCCATGCGCTGCTGGCACTGCAGATGGCCCGCGGCGATATCGGCCCGGCCGAGGCGCAGGCCTGCCGCTCGGCGCTGGCCCGGCCATGAGCCGGAAATCCGCCCGCAGGGCGCCGGCCGGCCCGTTCGAATTGACGGTGGCCGATCTGGCGGCAGACGGTCGCGGCGTGGGCCGGGACGATGCGGGCAAGACCGTGTTCGTGCCCGATTGTCTGCCCGGCGAGCGCATCACCTACCTGCGCAAACGGCAGCACCGCCAGCACGATGAGGGTCTGCTCGAGTCGGTGCTTGAGGCGGCTCCCGAACGGGTCACTCCGCGCTGCCCGCACTTCGGCCTGTGCGGCGGCTGCGCGCTGCAGCATCTGGATGCCGAGGCGCAAGTGGCGTTCAAGCAGCAGCAGGTGCTGACCACGCTGGGCCGGGTGGGCGGGGTGATACCCGATCGAACCCTGCCGCCGGTCACCGGCGCCCGCTGGGGCTATCGGCGACGTGCACGTCTCGGGGTGAAGTACGTGGCCAAGAAGGGCGGCACCCTGGTGGGTTTTCGCGAACGCGGATCGCCGTTCGTGGCCATGCTGGATGAATGCCACGTGCTGGTCCCGGCGGTGGGCCACCGTCTGACTGAACTGCAGACGCTGATCGACGGCCTGTCCATCCGCGAGCAGCTGCCGCAGATCGAGGTGGCTGCCGGCGACGGGGTGACCGCCCTGGTCCTGCGGGTGCTGGCCACGCCCTCCGCCGCGGACCGCGAGCAGCTTGCCGCCTTTGCCCGGGCAAACGATGTCGTCATTTATCTGCAGACCGGCGGGCTGGATACCGTCGCGCCGCTGCAGCCCCCGGCGCCGGCACTGACCTACGAGCTGCCCGAGTTCGACGTCCGGGTGACCTTCGAGCCCACCGATTTCGTGCAGATCCACGCCGAGGTCAACCGCGGCATGGTGTCGCAGGCGGTGCAGTTGCTCGAAGCCGGGCCCGCGGACACGGTGCTCGAGCTGTTTGCCGGCCTGGGTAATTTCAGTCTGCCGCTGGCCAGGCGGGCCGGGCAGGTGATTGCGGTGGAGGGCGAGGCCGGCCTGGTGGCGCGGGCCCGCGCGAACGCGGCCGCCAACGGGCTCACCAACGTGGAAGCCCACGTGGCCGATCTGTTCGAGCCGGCCGACGGCGCCACCTGGCTGCACCCGCCGGCCGACCGGCTGCTGCTGGACCCGCCGCGGTCGGGGGCCCGGGAAATCCTTCCGGCAGCGGTGGCCGGCCGGCCGGGGCGCATCGTCTACTGCTCCTGTCATCCGGCCACCCTGGCCCGGGACGCGGCCACGCTGGTCAATGATTTCGGCTATCGGCTGGCCGCGGCCGGGGCGGTGGACATGTTCCCCCACACGGCGCATGTCGAGGCGATGGCGCTGTTCACCCGGGACTGAGTTTGCCGATGGCTATCGAAATCGAGCGCAAGTTTCTGACCTCTAATGAGTCCTGGCGTGACCACGCGGAGAGTTCGCGAATGCTCTGCCAGGGTTATCTCAATGATCCGGGCCGGGCTTCGGTACGGGTCCGGATCGACGGCGAGCAGGCAAATCTCAACATCAAGGCGGCGGTGAAGGGAGCGGCGCGAGCCGAATACGAGTACCCCATCCCGCTGGCCGACGCCCGGGCAATGCTGGCCGAGCTGTGCGTGCATCCGCCGGTGGAAAAGCGCCGGCATCTGCTGCGGTACGGCGCGCATCTCTGGGAAGTCGATGAATTCACCGGGGCCAACGCCGGACTGGTGGTGGCCGAGGTGGAACTGGGTGCGGTGGACGAGCCATTCGAAAGGCCGGCCTGGCTGGGGCCGGAGGTCACCGAGCAGCGGCGCTATTACAATCATGCGCTGGCAATCACGCCCTACCGCGACTGGCCGCCTGATGAGCGCTGAACGCATCGATATCGATCTGAACGAGCAAGCGCTGACCCTGCTCGACGGCGACGGCCGGGTGCGGGCGCGTTACGCAGTCTCCACCTCGAAGAATGGGGCGGGCGAGCAGGAGGGCAGCTTCCGCACGCCGCGCGGCCGGCATCGCATCCGGGCCAAGATCGGGGCCGGCGCGGCCCCGGGCACGGTATTTCGCGGACGCCGGCCCACCGGCGAGATCTACTCCGAGGCACTGGCCGCCGCCGAGCCGGGGCGCGACTGGATTCTCACCCGCATCCTCTGGCTCTGTGGCGAGGAAATCGGTCGCAACCGCCTGGGCGCGGTGGACACCATGCGCCGCTACGTCTACATCCACGGGTCGCCGGACAGTGTCCAGATGGGTCGGCCGGGGTCGATCGGCTGCGTGCGCATGCACAACGCCGACATCATCGAATTGTTCGACCGGATTCCGGTTGGCATTGCGGTGAACATTCACGAGGGCGATGCATGAGCGCGCCCGGTCCACTGATGATCGACGTGGCCGGAACCCGGCTCGACGCGTCGGACCATGCTCTGCTGGCGGAACCGCTCGTGGGCGGCGTGATCCTGTTCTCGCGCAATTTCGTCTCGGTGACGCAACTGGGCGAACTGTGCGCCGAGATTCGCGAACAGCGCCCCGAACTGCTGATTGCCGCGGACTACGAGGGCGGCCGGGTACAGCGCTTTCGTGAGGGTCTGACGCGTATTCCGTCCATGGGGACGATCGGCGCCCGACACGATGCGGATCCGGACGCGGCGCGCGCACTGGCGGCCGACTGCGGCCGGGTGATCGGCGCCGAACTGGCGGCGCTGGACATCGATCTGGCGTTCGCCCCGGTGCTGGACCGCGACTACGGCTGCTCCACGGTGATCGGTGATCGCGCCTTTCATGCCGACGGCGGGGTGGTCGCGGCACTCGGCGGCGCCCTTCGCGCCGGCATGGCGGAAGCCGGCCTGGCGGCCACCGGCAAGCATTTTCCCGGCCACGGGGCGGTGGCGGCCGATTCCCACGAGACGCTGCCGATCGACGATCGGCCGCTGGCCGATCTCCAGGCCGATATGGCGCCGTTCGCGGCGCTGATCGAGGCGGGGCTGGAGTCGGTAATGATGGCGCATGTGCGCTATCCGGCGGTTTCTGAAGAAGTGGCCAGCCTGTGTCCGGCCTGGATCGGCGAGCGACTGCGCGGCGAACTGGGCTTTACCGGTGTGTTGTTCTGCGACGATCTGAGCATGGGCGGCGCCGCGGTAGTCGGCGACTACCTCACCCGCGCCCACAAGGCGCTCGCCGCCGGCTGCCAGATGCTGCCGGTCTGCAACAACCGCGAGGCCGTTCGCTCGCTGGTCGAGCAGTTGCCGCGGCCCGCTGATTTCGATCCGGCCCCGTTGATGCGCCTGCGGCGTCGTCAGGACATGACCATCGATAACCCCACGCTGGTGGCGGCGCGATCGCGCGTCACAGCGCTGGCCCGACCGGCAGACGGCCAATGTTAGAGACCCTCGGCAACGCGTGGATTGCCCTGGAGGAGTTCCGGACCCGCTGGGGCGAGATCGCGGATATCTTCCTGATCGTGCTGGCCGTGGTGGTGATCAATCTGATCCTGCGGCTGGCCTTCCGGCAGCTGGCAAAGCGGGTGGCGCACACCCGCAGCGTCTGGGACGACGCCATCTACGAAAGCCTCAGCGGACCGCTGCGCGGGGCTGTCTGGGTGGGCGGGCTGTCGTTGGCGGCAACCATCGGCAGTCCCGATCCGGAGTCGATCATCGGCACCTGGCTGCCGGACGTTCGTGTGGTGGCGTATGCGGGCATCGTCATCTGGTTCGTGCTGAGCCTGATCACGGCGGTGGAAAAGAACATGCTGGTGCATGCGGCGCGCCGCGGGGACCCGCTGGACGAAACCACCGCCGACGCCATCGCCAAACTGCTGCGGCTGGCGGTGATGATCACGGGGGCGCTGGTAGTGCTGCAGACCCTCGGTGTGTCCATTTCCGGCCTGCTGGCCTTTGGTGGCGTCGGGGGCATCGCGATCGGCTTCGCCGCCAAGGATGTCATCGCCAATCTGCTGGGCGGGCTGACCATCTACCTCAACCGGCCGTTTTCGGTGGGGGACTGGATCCGTTCGCCGGACCGGGATATCGAGGGCGTGGTCGAGGCAATCGGCTGGCGCGCGACCTCGGTGCGCCGCTTCGACAAGCGGGCGCTGTACGTGCCCAATGCGGCGTTCACCACGATCTCGCTGGAAAACCCCTCGCGCATGACCCATCGGCAGATCAACGAGACCGTGGGTCTGCGCTACGAAGATTCGGCGTTGGTGGGGCCGGTGGTCTCCGACATCCGCGAGATGATCGAATCCCATCCCGACATCGACACCTCACAGACGATTCTGGTCTACTTCAACCGCTTTGCCCCGTCCAGTCTTGAACTGTTCATCTACTGCTTCACGATGACCACCGGCTGGGGCGACTATCTGGCGGTCAAGCAGGATGTGCTGACCCGCTGCCATGACATCATCAGCGGACACGGTGCCGAGGTGGCGTTTCCGACCACGACGGTGCATCTTGCCCGCAATGATGATGGCGATGAGGTCGACAGGAAGATGGCGCGTGGTCGGCCGGGCACTGGCGCACCCGAGAATCCGGAACAGCAGGGAAGTACCGATGACGATGCATGATGAACGGCGCCGCGAGGCCATGGCAGTGCGCGAGCGCGCGGATTGCGTGTGTGATGCCACGCAGCTGGCCGACATCTATGACCGCATGGCCCGCGACATTACCGATGTGCTTGCCGAGGCCAATCCGGTAATTCTCTGCGTGATGCTCGGCGGGCTGGTGCCGACCGCCGAAATCACCCGGCGGCTGGATTTTCCCTTCGAGTTCGACTATCTCCACGCCACCCGCTACCACGGCGAGACGCAGGGCGGGGAACTGGTGTGGAAGGTCAGCCCGGGTATCGACCTGGCCGACCGCGAGGTGCTGGTAATCGACGATATTCTCGACGAAGGCACCACGCTGGAAGCCATCCTCGGGGCCCTGGCCGCCCAGGGCGCCCGCCGCGTGCGCACGGCGATTCTGCTGGAGAAATCGCATGCTCGGCGTGATCCGGCGCTGACGGTCGACTTCGTGGGCACCACCGTGCCGGATCGCTACGTATTCGGCGCGGGCATGGACTACAAGGGCTATTTCCGGCAGTTGCCGGCGGTCTACGCCGTCGCCGACACGTGAGCGCGCTGGTCGGGATCATCGGCGGCACCGCGCTGGCGGAGCTGGCCGATCTGGAGGATGCTCGCGACCTGGATGCGCACACGCCCTACGGGCCGCCCTCCGGTCCGCTTCGGCGCGGCCGCCTAGCCGGGCGCGAGGTGGTGTTCCTGTTCCGCCATGGCCCCGGGCATCAGTTGCCGCCGCATGCCATCAACTACCGCGCCAACATCCGCGCGCTGGCCGATGCCGGGGTGCGCAGCGTGGTGGCGGCTGCGGCCGTGGGCGGCATCAGCGACGCGGCCGGCGCGGGCCGGCTGGTGATTCCCGACCAGATCATCGACTACACCTGGGGCCGGGCGCACAGCTTTTCCGCCGATGGCGACGCGCCGCTGCAGCACGTGGATTTCACCGAACCCTACGATGCCGCCGCGCGCGACGAACTCCAGCGGGCGGCCGAGGCCGCCGGCGTGGATGCGCTGGGTACGGGTGTGCACGGCGTCACCCAGGGCCCGCGGCTGGAAACGGCGGCCGAGATTCGCCGCATGCAGCGCGACGGCTGCGACATCGTGGGCATGACCGGCATGCCCGAAGCAGCTCTCGCGCGGGAGGCGGGGCTGGCCTATGCCTGCTGTGCGGTGGTGGTCAACCGCGCCGCCGGTCTGGGCGATGGCGCGATCCATGCGGAGATCGAGCGCCATCTTCGCAACGGGATGCAGGCGCTCGGCCGGGTGCTCACCGCCGCCGTCCCGCGGCTGGCGTGACCCTGCCGGTTCCCGACAGCGCCAGCAGCGCCCGCCGGGCGGTGGCGGCCTATTACCGCCAGACCCAGTGGCAGTACTACGGTCTCTGGAGCGGCCGCGGCACGCTGGCACTGCATTACGGCTACTGGGACGAGGGCGTGCGCAGCCACGCCCAGTCGCTGGCGCAGCTCAACGCGGTGCTGGCCGATCAGGCCGGGATCGGCGCGGGCGACCGCGTTCTCGATGCCGGCTGTGGCTGGGGCGGCTCAGCCATCTGGCTGGCCCGCGAGCGTGGCGCCCGTTGCACCGGGGTGACTCTGGAACGACATCAGGCCCGGATCGGCCGCACGATGGCGGCCAAGCGCGGGGTTGCCGGGCAGGTAGATTTCGCACTCGCGGATTTCACCGGGCTGCCGTTTGCGGATGCCAGCTTCGATGTGGTGTGGGCGGTGGAAAGCGTCTGCCACGCGGGGGACAAGCCGGCGTTCCTGCGTGAGGCCGCGCGTGTCCTGCACCCGGGCGGGCGGCTGATCCTGTCGGATTTCTTCCGCGCCGAGGCCGCGATGGATGCTCGTCGCGAAGCCCTGCTGCAGGCCTGGGTCAGCCAGTGGGTGGTGCCGGATCTGGCCGAGTTGGACGACTTCGGAGAAAGCGCCCGCCGGGCCGGTTTCGGCGACGTGGTAGCCGACGACGCCACCGACCGCATCCGTCCCGCTGCGCGGCGCCTCTATCGCACCGGGCTGTTGACGGCGCCGCTGGCCGGGCTTTTCCGCCTGCTGCGGTTGCACAATGACTACCACCACGCCAACTGGCTGTCGTCGCTGCGCCAGTACCGGGCCCTGCAGGCCGGGGCCTGGCGCTACGGCATCGTCAGCGCCCGGAAGGCCGGTCCCTGATCAGCCGGCGTTGCGGGACGCGGGCTGCGGCTCGTCAGCGGCACCCAGGCGGTTGAGCAATTCGTCGACAATCTCGATGCGTTGTTGCGTATCCGGCATGTCGCGGAAGAATGTCAGCTTCTGGTCGCCGTCCAGCCGGTAGCGCCGGCTGTCTGACTGCACCAACGCGATCAGGCTGGCCGGATCGATGCGGGTGGCCTTGCCGAAGTGCAGCCGGCCCACGTCGGGGCCGGTCTCCACCTTGGCAATGCCCAGCGGGGTGGCACGCAGTCGCAGGCGGGCGGCGTCGAACAGGTGCTCGGTTTCCTCGGGCAGCAGGCCGAAGCGGTCGATCAGCTCCACTTTCAGTTCGCGCAGGGCGGATTCGGTGGCGGCCGCGCTGACGCGCTTGTACAGCACCAGTCGCACGTGCACATCCGGGATGTAATCCTCGGGCAGTAGCGTGCTGACGCCCAGTTCTACTTCCGTGGCCTGGGACAGGGCCTCGTCGAGTTCCGGCACCTCGCCGCGGCGATAGGCGGCCACCGCCTTTTGCAGCAGCTCGTGGTAGAGATCGAAGCCGATCTCGGTCATCTGCCCGCTCTGATCCTCGCCCAGCAATTCGCCGGCGCCGCGGATTTCCAGATCATGGGTAGCCAGCGCATAGCCACTGCCCAGATCGGTCAGCGACGCCAGGGCATCCAGCCGCTTCTGGGCGTCGGCAGTCAAGGCTTCCCGCGGCGGGGTGAGCAAGTAGGCATAGGCCCGGTGATGGGACCGCCCGACCCGGCCGCGCAGCTGGTGGAGCTGGGCAAGCCCGAACTTGTCCGCCCGCTCCACCACGATGGTGTTGGCCGAGGGCACGTCGATGCCCGACTCGATGATGGTGGTGCACAGCAGGATGTCGAATCGCCGGTGGTAGAAATCCAGCATCACCTGTTCCAGATCGCGCTCGCGCATCTGTCCGTGGGCGATGCGCACCCGGGCCTCGGGAAGAATCTCGTTGAGCTCGCGGCCGATGCGCTCGATGTCGCGCACCTCGTTGTGCAGGTAGTAGACCTGGCCGCCGCGGCGCAGTTCGCGCCGGCAGGCCTCCTGGATCAGTACGGTGTCCCGGCGTGACACGAAGGTCTGGATCGCCAGCCGCTGTTCCGGCGGGGTGGCGATGATGGATAGGTCGCGCAGGCCTGCCAGGCTCATGTTCAGCGTGCGCGGAATCGGGGTGGCGGTGAGCGTGAGCATGTCCACCTGCGCGCGCAGCGACTTGATCCGTTCCTTGTGGCGCACGCCGAAGCGGTGCTCCTCGTCCACGATCAGCAGGCCCAGGCGCTTGAAGCGGGTGTCCTTCTGCAGCAGACGGTGGGTGCCGATCACGATGTCCAGGCTACCGTCCTGGATGCCGGCCATCGTCTGGTCCCGCTCTCTGGCGGAGCGCAACCGGGACAGGGAATTGACCTTCACCGGCCAGTCAGCGAACCGGTCGGCGAAGGTCTGGGCGTGCTGCTGGGCCAGCAGGGTGGTGGGTACCAGCACGCACACCTGGAAACCGGCCGATACCGCGGCAAAGGCCGCCCGCAGCGCGACCTCGGTCTTGCCGAAGCCGACATCGCCGCAGACCACCCGATCCATCGGCGTGGGCGCGGCCAGATCGGCCAGCACCTGCTCGATGGCGGTGAACTGGTCCTCGGTTTCGGTGAACGGGAAGCCGTCGCAGAAGCGGCGGTAGTCCGCTGCATCCGGCACCAGCGCCTCGCCCGGCTGCGCCGCCCGGCGGGCCTGCACTTCCAGCAGCTCGGCGGCCACGTCGCGGGCCTTTTTCGCGGCACGCTGGCGGGCCTTGCGCCAGCGATCGGCGCCCAGCCGGTGCAGCGGCGCGGTGTCGGCGTCGGCCCCGGTGAATCGGTGGACCAGATGCAGCGAGGTGACCGGGACGTAGAGCTTGTCGCCCTCGGCGTATTCCATCGCCAGGAATTCGGTTTCCACGCCGCCGGCGCTCAAGCGGGTCAGGCCCAGATACCGGCCTACGCCGTGATCCGCATGGACCACCGGTGAACCCGGCGCCAGATCGGTCAGCTCGCGAATCGCGGTTTCGGGATCGCGGGTGGCCTTGCGGCGCTTGCGGGCCGGCGGGCGGCTGCCGGTCAGCTCCGGTTCCGCGATGATCGCCAGGCCGGGCAACAGCACGCCGGCTTCCAGCGGCGCGGCGGAGACCGCCAGCCCGGCGTTGTCGGCCGCGAACGACTGCCAGTCCTCCACCCGGGCCGGGCGCAATCCCAGGCCCCGCAGCCAGTCGTGCATGGCCTCGCGGCGGCCGGGGGAGTCGCCGGACACCAGCACGCGCCGATCGCCTTCGTGCAGGAAACGCATGAAGTTGCGGCCGGTCTGTTCCTGGTCCGCTCCGCCCATGGCGGGCACCGGCTCGCAGGCGAAGACCACGTCGCCGGCGCTGTCGTCCGGACGGATGACAGCGGCGCTGCGGTCGCCGAGCTGCGTCTTCAGGTCATCCAGCGGGATGAAGGCCTGATCGGGGGCCAGCAGCGGCCGCTCGCTGTCCACCGAACGCTGTTCGTAGCGGTCCTCGATTTCCCGCCAGGCTCGATCCAGGGCGGCGGGTACGTCACCGACTTCGGTGATCAGGGTGCGTTCGGGCAGATAGTCCAGCAGGCTGGCAGTCTGATCGAAGAATAGCGGCAGGTAGTATTCGATGCCGCCGGGCGGGATGCCGCGGCTGACCTCGCTGTAGATCATGCTCGCCGACGGGTCGCCGTCGAAGCGCTGGCGATAGCGCTGGCGGAAGGCGCGGATGCCATCGTCGTCGAGCGGGAATTCCCGCGCCGGCAGCAGACGGATTTCGTCCAGCCGGTCGGTAGAGCGCTGGGTCTCGGGGTCGAAGCGGCGGATGGATTCGATTTCGTCGTCGAACAGGTCCAGCCGCAGGGGCTCGCGCTGGCCCATCGGGAACAGGTCCAGCACCGCGCCACGCAGGGCGAACTCGCCGTGGGCGCGGACCTCGGAGACCGCCGCGTATCCCGCGGATTCCAGCCGCGTGCGCATGGCGACCGGGTCCAGCGTTTCCCCCGTGCGCAGGATCAGCACGCGGCCATCGATATATTCGGCTGGGGCCAGCCGCTGCAGCAGGGTGTCGGCGGCCACGATCAGCAGGCCGCGGCCGGCGCGCGGCAGGCGATGCAGGATCGACAGCCGCTCTGACACGATGTCCGCATGCGGCGAGAACACGTCGTAGGGCAGGGTTTCCCAGTCCGGGAAATGGTCAATCGGCAGCGCCGTCCCGGCGAAGTAGCGGGCTTCTTCCTCCAGGGTGTAGGCGTGATGCTCGTCGGCGACCACGGCCACCACCGGGCCGTCGCGGTCGCGGGCCAGGCCGGCGAGGGCCAGTGCCGGCGCGCAGCCGGGCAGGCCGGTCCATCGAGCCCGCTGGCCGGGCGCCGGAACCGGCGGTTTCAGGGGGTTGGGGTGCGCGTCGTGCATCGGGGAAAACGGTTATTGTCCCACAAAGTACATCGGCGTCGAGGGCCGCTGACCCGGATTCTGTACCGCGAAAACCGACGCGACTAGTGCCGCCGCCGGCCGTCATCGGGTTGACAACAACGGCCATCAGAATTGACGGTCGCAGCAGGTCGGCCGTCTTGCAGTCCACCCGCGTCACCTCTGCACCCGCAGATCAGGGTCGCGGATGGCGGTTCTGCCCTGCGGCAAAACGTCATCCGATATTGAGGGGCAACGCGTGAAGGTTCTGGTTATTGTCGGCCACTGGAACAGTGGCTCGACGCATCTGATCGAGACGCTCGCCCGGCACCGCGAGGCGCACATCGGGGCTGCCGGTCGTCTGCCCAATTGCGAGGAACGTCATACCCGGCGACTGTTGAAGCGCATCCTTCGGCGCCGAGGTCAGCGGCCGGTTGACGAGTGGTGCTATTACAACAATCCGATCCTTACCGAATCCGAAATGACCTGGTTCCGGCGCCATTGGCTGGCGCGCCTGGATTCGCGCGACGGGGGCGCCGGCTTCACCGTGGTCAAGAATCCCTGGCTGCTGTTCTGTCCGGATCTACTGCGGCGCGCGCTCGCCGGGGTTGATGCGCACTATTGCTATATCGGCCGGCACGGCTGTAATCAGGTGGTGTCCTGGTCATCGTGGTTCGATGAGGCGCAGGACCTGTTGGAAATCGAAAGGAACTTGTTGGCCCGGGCCGACCTCTGGAAGCAGTCGGTTGCCATGATGCGGCGCAACTGGTTCGGGCAACCGGATTTCACCGCTATCCGGTACGAGGACCTTTGCCGCCAGCCCCGGCGTTCCATGGAGTTCCTTTGTCGATGCGCCGGGGTTGATCCTGACGGATTGCCATCGAACTGGGAGGCGGGCCGCCCGCCACGCGATGACAAATGGCAGCGGATACCGCGGTACTACCAGCGGCGCATCGCGGCCGTTACGGGGCCCGAGCAAGCCTGGCTGGATGCGCAGGTGCCGGAAACCACGGTGGCGCCTGCCGCGGCGTCGGGCATGGAAGACGCGCCTACCGGATCAATACTCGGGGTCGGACGAAAGCGGCTGCTGCGACTGGCCGGTGCCGGCACGGCGGCGGCGCTGGCCGGCGTCGAGGCTATCGGCGGTTAGTCCCGATAGCGCCGGGTGAGGTCGCCGTAGGCCTCGATCCGCCGGTCGCGCAGAAACGGCCACATGCGCCGCAGTGCCTCGGTGCGGCCCACTGGCAGATCGACGATTAGAGTCTCCGCACTCTCGCCGGCCTGGGCGAGCAGGCCGCCCTGGGGATCGACGGCAAAGCTGGCGCCCCAGAAGCGGATGCGCGCGTCGCCGTCGCCCTCCACGCCGACCCGGTTGCTGGCAACCACCGGCAGGTGATTGGCCACGGCATGGCCCCGCTGCACCGTCTGCCAGGCACCGTGCTGGCGGGTGCGTTCGTCGGCGTCGTCGCGATCATCCCAGCCGATGGCGCTGGGGTAGATCAGCACCTCGGCCCCGGCCATGGCCATCAGCCGTGCGGCTTCCGGGTACCACTGATCCCAGCAGACCAGGATGCCCAGCCGGCCGACGCTGGTATCGATGGGCTCGAAGCCGAGATCGCCCGGGGTGAAATAGAACTTCTCGTAGAAGGCCGGATCGTCCGGGATGTGCATCTTGCGATAGCGCCCGGCCAGGCGGCCGTCACGGTCGAGCACCACGGCGGTGTTGTGGAACAGCCCCGGGGCACGGCGCTCGAACAGCGAACCCACGACCACGATGCCATTGTCGCGGGCGGCGGCGGCCAGCCGCTCGGTGGTGGGGCCGGGAATCGGCTCGGCCAGATCGAACTGGGCGGGATCCTCCACACGACAGAAGTAGGGATGATTGTGCAGTTCCGGCAGCACCACGAGTTGCGCGCCCGCCTCGGCGGCCCGCTCGATGCCGGCAATGGAGGCGGCCAGATTCGCCTCGGCGTCGGGCACGCAGGCGTGCTGGACGATACCGGTGCGCAGGATGGCTTCAGTCATGGTCGGGGGCCGCGGGTAGCTGCATGGCAGCGCAGTGAATGCCGCCATTCTGCCGGATCAGTGCCCGGCAATCGACGGGGATGATACGCCGCCCGGGCAGGGCCGCGGCCAGCACGGCCCGGGCCACGGCATCGGCCTGGTCATCGAACACCGGCATCAGGACGCAGCCGTTGGCAATCAGGAAGTTGGCGTAGCCGGCGGGCAGCCGATGGCCATCGTCGGGGTCGTGAATCGGCGCCGGCAGCGGCAGCTCGTGCAGCACGTAGGGCTGGCCCGAGGCATCGCGCAGCGCGGCCAGTTCGCGGGCCATGGCCTGCAACGACGGGTAATGGGCGTCGGCCGGGTCGTCGCAGCCCTGATACACAATGCCGTTACCTGGTACGAAACGGGCCAGGGTGTCGATGTGGCCGTCGGTATCGTCGCCGATCAGTTCGCCATTATCCAGCCAGTGAACCCGGTCCACGCCGAAGCGGTCGGCAAACAGCGCCTCGAAGGTCGCCTGTTCGCTGCCGGGATTGCGGTTCTCACCGAGCAGGCAGCGGCGGGTGGTAAGCAGAGCGCCGCGGCCGTCCACTTCCAGGCTGCCGCCCTCCAGTACCAGCGTTTCGGCCTGGTGGGTGACATCCCCGAGCCAGCCGTCGAGCGCCAGTCGACGGGTGGCGTCGTCGTCCCGTCGGGCGGGAAACTTGCCGCCCCAGCCGTCGAAGCGGAAATCCAGGGCCACCCGGCGGCCGTTGCGGATAACCGTCAGGGGGCCGTAATCGCGGATCCAGATGTCGTCGGCGGGGCAGTCGACGAGGTGGATGTTCGACCGGCCGGCAAGGGTGGTTTGCTGCTGGATGTCAGTGCGGGCCTCCCGGTCGGGGGCCAGCAGCAGCACCGGCTGACAGGTCGCCAGCGCCGAGCTCATCCGCGCGTGTACCTCGCGCGCGGCAGCCAGGCCATTTCCCCAGTCGCCGTCGGCACGTGGCCAGACGAGCAGGGTGGCGGCCTGCGGCGCCCATTCCGGCGGCAGGTAACCGGTCACGCCCGAATCAGCGACCGCTGGCGAGTTCGTCGCGGTGGCGGATGGTGGGGAAGTCCCCCGGAACCACCGCATGCAGCACCCGGTCGTGCTCGAAGAATACCCGGAAACCGGCGTAGTCCCAGCGGGTGATCGGCGGGTCGCCCACCGCCGGATGTCGCCGTTCCGGCGCGCCGAAGCGCTCACGCACGGTCTGCATGGAAACGCCGCGGCCAGGCAACGCCGGCGGCTGCGCGTTGTCAGAGCCACCGGGTACCGCCACCACAGTGCCGGTGGTGGTTGACGCCGGCGGCTGGGCAACGGCCCATGGCGCTGCCGCCAGGCCGCCCACACCGATCAGTAACAACACGAGAATCCGCATCACCCCATGAATATACCACTGCCTTTCCCGCCCGGGGCGGCGCGCGCCTGCGGCGATGGCGTCACCTGTGCTTAAATGCGCGGCCATGTTGCGTCCCCTCGAACTGCACCTCGGTCTCCGGTACACCCGGGCCAAGCGGCGGAACCATTTCATCTCCTTTATATCGGCCATTTCCATGGGCGGTATAGCGCTGGCCGTACTGTTGCTGATCACGGTGCTGTCGGTGATGAACGGGTTCGAGACTGAATTGCGCGATCGTATTTTGGGCATGGCGTCGCACGTCACCGTCAGCGGTAGCGACGGGGTGATCGAGGACTGGCCCACGGTGGCCGAGCAGGTCCGCCAGCACGGTGATGGCATTGCCGGCGTGGCACCGTTTGTCAGCGGCGAGGGGATGCTGCGTTCCGGCCGGGACATGAGCGGTACGCTGATCCGCGGCGTGCTCCCCGAAGAGGAATCCGCGGTCTCGGAAGTCAACACCCACATGACGGCGGGATCGCTGTCAGCACTGGAAGCCGGCGAGTACGGCATCGTGCTGGGCGCCGAACTGGCGCGCATGCTGGGCGTGGGCATGGACGACACCGTGGACCTGATGATTCCCCAGGCCACCACGACGCCGGCCGGTATCGTGCCCCGGTTCCGGCGATTCACCGTGGTAGGGATGTTCGAGGTCGGCATGTACGAATACGACCGCGGCATGGTGATGATCCACATGCGCGATGCCGCCCGGCTCTACCGCATGGGCGACGGGGCCACCGGGGTGCGCCTCAAGCTGGACGACATGTTCGATGCCCCGCGGGTCAGTGACCGCCTGCAGGCCGGCCTGCCGCCCGGGCTGCGGATTTCCGACTGGACGCGTCAGCACGCCAGCTTCTTCCACGCCATCGCTACCGAAAAGACGGTGATGTTCATCATCCTGTCGCTGATCATCGCGGTGGCGGCATTCAACATCGTGTCGATGCTGGTGATGCTGGTCACCGACAAGCAGGGCGACATCGCCATTCTGCGCACGCTGGGGCTGAGCCCGCGCTCGGTGATGGCGATCTTTGTCATCCAGGGCAGCCTGATCGGGGTGATCGGCACGGTGATCGGGGTGTTCCTGGGGGTGTTGCTGTCGCTGAATATCGAGAACATCGTGCCCCTGATCGAACGCCTGCTCAGCACCGACCTCTTATCGGCGGATGTCTATTACATCAGTCAGTTGCGCGGCGAACTTCATAGCGAAGACGTGGTTCAGGTGTCGCTGCTGACGCTGGTCCTGAGTTTCCTGTCCACGCTCTATCCGGCCTGGCGCGCGGCCCGGGTGCAGCCGGCGGAGGCCCTGCGTTATGAGTGATGACGTCGCGGTCGCCTGCACCGGTCTGGGCAAGGTTTTCGACGAGGTCCAGGCCCCGATCCGGGTGCTGGATGATGTCTCGCTGGCGGTGGCGCGCGGCCAGTGCGTGGCGATCGTGGGAGCGTCCGGCTCGGGCAAGAGCACGCTGCTGCATCTGCTAGGGGGTCTGGATCAGCCCACCGAAGGGCGGGTACAGGTGGGCGGCCACGACATGACCGCGCTGTCGGATGCCGAGCGCGGTCGGCTGCGCAATCGGCAACTGGGCTTCATCTACCAGTTTCATCATCTGTTGCCCGAATTCACCGCGGTGGAAAACGTGGCCATGCCGCTGCTGGTGCGGCGTGAACCCGCGGCACAGGCCTATGCCGCGGCCGAGCAGGTGCTGGACCGGGTGGGGCTGGGCAAGCGCCTGACCCACAAGCCGTCGGAACTGTCCGGCGGTGAACGGCAACGCGCCGCCGTGGCGCGGGCCCTGGTAACCCGTCCCGCCTGCATTCTGGCGGACGAACCGACGGGCAATCTCGACCACCGCACGGCGGTGGTGGTGTTCGAGCAGATGCTTGAACTGAACCGCGAACTCGGGACCAGCCTGGTCATGGCCACCCACGACCGCAGTCTTGCGGGCCGCACGGACCGGATATGGGCGCTGGAGGACGGCAGGCTGGGTCCGCCCGAGGACTGACCGGCGCCCGCGACGTCCGCCTGCTGGCGCTGGCCTTCCTGGCTGGTGTGCTGGCTGTCCACCAACTGGCCACGCTGCCGCCTCTCTGGCTGCCGGCAACGCTGCTTCTGCCCGGTCTGGTTCGCTGGCCCGGCCGCTCCATCTGGCTGGCGGCGGTGCTGGGTGCGGGCTGGACCATCGTCGACGCCGGCCAGCGCCTGTCTGCCCGGCTGCCGGTGGCCGCGGAGGGCGAGACCCGAACCCTGACCGGCCGCGTGGCGTCACTGCCCGAACGCGATGCCATCCGCACGCGTTTCGTGTTCGAAGCCGACAGCGATCCCGTCCGTTCCCGGCTGGCCTGGTATGGCGAACATCCGCTACTGCGCGCGGGGGATTGCTGGCGGGTTACTGCCCGGCTGTCGGTGCCCCAGGGCTCCGCCAATCCCGGCAGTTTCGATTACGAGGGTTGGTTGTGGCGACAGCGGTTGCATGCCACCGGGTATGTGGATTCGGCCCGGCGCTGTGACGCCGACGCACTGTGGTCGGTCAACCGCTGGCGCCAGGCGGCCAGCGAGCAGCTGGCGGCGACGCTGGACGCGGGTATCGGTGGCGCGCTTATCCGGGGGCTGACGCTGGGGGATCGGTCAGCGCTTACCGATGCGGACTGGCAGGTGCTGCGCCGTACCGGCACCAGCCATCTGATGGCCATTTCCGGGTTACATATCGGATTGCTGGCGACGCTCACGTTTCTGGCACTGCAACGCGCCTTGCCCTGGCTTCCCGCGGCGACAAATCCGCCGGTACTGACCCTGGCGGCGTTCGGCAGCGGTCTGGCGGCCCTGGGTTACGCCGCCTTTGCCGGGTTCGCGCTACCCACCCAGCGGGCGCTGATGATGGTGGTGGTGGTGCTGGTCGCGCTGGTGCTGCGGCGCCCGGTGCTGCCGTCCCGGGTGCTGGCCCTGGCCGGTCTGGCGGTTCTAATCCGCGATCCGGCAGCGGTGCTGGCGCCCGGTTTCTGGCTGTCGTTCGCGGCGGTGGCCTGGATTCTCTACCTGCTGCGCGGGCGGCTCGGGGGCGGCGGCTGGCACCGCTGGCTATGGTGGCAACCGGCGCTGGTGCTGGCGCTGACGCCGCTGACACTGTTCTGGTTCGGCCAGGCCTCGATCGTCGCACCGCTGGCCAATGCAGTGCTGATTCCGGCGTTCGCGCTGGTGGTGCCGGCGGTGCTGGGAACCGCCGCTCTCACGCTGATCTGGCCCGGCGCGGGCGCGCCGCTGCTGGGTCTGGTGGAAACCTCGCTGGCGACCGGTTGGCAGGGCCTGGCATGGCTGGCCGAGCTTCCGGTGGCACACATTTTACTGGCGCCCCCGCCGATCTGGGCCCTGGTGATGGCGCTGACGGGCCTGGCCTGGTGGCTGGCGCCGCGTGGTATCCCGGCCCGGTGGCTCGGGGCCATCGGGTTGTTGCCGTTGCTCACGGCGCCGCCGGCCCCGGCCCCCGGCGCGTTCAGTCTGACCGTTCTGGACGTCGGCCAGGGGTTGTCCGCGGTCGTGCGAACCGCCAGCCACACCCTGCTGTTCGATGCCGGGCCGCGGTATCGGTCGGGGTTCGATACCGGCCGGGCCCTGGTGCTGCCGTATCTGAAGTCGCGGGGTATCGGCCGGCTGGACCGCGTGGTGATCAGCCACGGAGATATCGATCATCGCGGCGGGTGGCCGGCGATCCGATCGGCGATGCCGGTGGGGCAGGCGTTGGGTGCGGCAACGGATCGCCCCTGTCTGGCCGGGCAGAACTGGCGCTGGGACGGCGTCGAATTCCGGATGCTGCATCCGGCCACGCCCGGCGGTGAGGATAACGACGGCTCCTGCGTGCTGCGGATTTCGGGGACCGGCGGTTCCGTGTTGCTGACCGGCGATATCGAGGCATCGTCGGAGCAGGCGCTGCTGGATCGTGAAGCCGAGGGGCTGGCGGCCGATATCCTGGTCGTGCCCCATCACGGCAGTAACAGCTCCTCCACGGCCGATTTCGTGCAGGCGGCTGCGCCGGCATTCGCGGTGGTGCCGGCCGGCTGGCGCAATCGGTGGGGATTTCCGGACCCGGCGGTGGTGGCGCGCTATCGGCAGGCCGATGCCCGGGTGCTGCATACGGGCCGGGTGGGGGCGGTGCGATTCGATTTGCGGCCGGGCGAACTGGTGGATGTCAGCTGCTGGCGTCTCCGCTATCGGCGGTTCTGGCATCGCCCGCTATGCGCCTCGGCTGGTCGCGCCGGGTCCGGGTCACTATCATGCGTGCAATCGGAAGAGGGACGATAACGATGTGGGAACTGGTGGTCGCCGGCGGGTGGGTGATGCTGCCCTTGCTGCTGTGCTCGATCGGCGCGCTGGCGATCGGGCTGGAGCGCGCCTGGGCGCTGCGCGTGTCGCTGGTGCTGCCGGCCCGCATCGATCAGCGGCTGGATTCGCTGGCCGCCCGGCCGCTCAGCGCCGGCGAACTGAAATCCCTGCACGAGGACAGCCCGCTGGGCCGTATTCTGGCCGCCGGACTGGCCGTGCGCGGTGACGACCCGCGCGTCATCCGGGAACGCATCGAGGAAGCCGGGCGCGAGGTGGTGCACGAGCTGGAGCGCTATCTCAATACGCTGGGCACGATTGCCGCCGTTGCGCCACTGCTGGGGCTGCTGGGTACGGTAATCGGCATGATCAAGGTATTCGCGGCCATCACCGCCGCCGGCGTGGGGGATGCCCAGCCGCTGGCCGGGGGTATTTCCGAGGCTCTGCTGACCACCGCCGCCGGCCTGTGCGTGGCGATTCCCGCGCTGGTGCTCTACCGCACCCTGCGCGGCCGGGTGGACGATCTGGTGATGCGCATGGAAACCCGCGCGATCCGCCTGGCGGATCGTCTCGGCGCGCCGTCTTCCGCGTGAAGCTCGCCCGCCGCCGTCTGGAAGAGCCCCAGATCGGGCTGACGCCGCTGATCGATGTGGTGTTCCTGCTGCTGATCTTCTTCATGGTGACCACCACATTCGTCGAGGACGCCGGGCTGACCCTGAAACTGCCGATTGCCGGGGCCGAGCCGGTTGAAAGCGAAGCGCTACCGGAAGTGGTGGTGGACGCCAGCGGCAACCCCCACGTGGACGGCCATCGCCTGGCCAGCCGCGAGGCCCTGACCGCCGCGCTTGCGGATATGGCGGAGAGATCGCAGGCGCTGCGGGTGCGGGCCGACGCCCGTGCCAGTCATCAGAGCGTGGTCACGGTGATGGACGCAGCTGCCGCGGCCGGTTTCGGCCGCATTGACATCGCGACCCAGCCGCAGCCATCGGATGACGACTCATGAGCGGGACCCCGAAGATCGAAACCCGCTATCTGACCCGGGAGGTCTATCCGCGCCTGCTGCGCTACAGCCTGCGCTACTGGCACTGGCTGATACTGGCGGGCGTGGGCATGGCGCTGTTCGCGGCGGCCGATACCGCACTGATATACATCCTCAAGCCGCTGCTCGACGGCAGCATCGTGGAACGGGACCCGTTCCTGATCCGCTGGATGCCGGTATTCCTGTTGCTGCTGTTCCTGGCGCGTGGAACGGCCGGATTCTTTGCCCGCTACGGCATGGAATGGGTTGCCAATCAGGTGATTTACCTGATGCGGGCCGATGTCTTCGATCAGTTCCTGCGGCTGCCGGTGGCGTACTTCGACGTCAACGCCTCCGGCAAGATGACCGCCAAGCTGACCTACTACACGGCGCAGATTCGCGAGGCCTCGACCAGCGCCATCACCATCGTGGTGCAGGATTCGCTGCGGGTGGTGGGGTTCATCGGGCTGATGCTCTATCTGAACTGGGCGCTGGCGCTGCTGACGCTGACGGTGGGGCCCGCGATCATGGGCATCATGCGGCTGGTCAGCCATCGCTTCCGGCGCTACAGCATGCGCATCCAGTCCTCGATGGGCGATCTCACCCACATCAGCGAGGAAGTGCTCACCGGCCAGCGGGTGGTCAAGGTGTTCGGCGGCGAAGAGTACGAGCGCGAGCACTTTGCCCAGGCCAACGAACGCAACCGGCGCATGTCCATGCGCATGGCCACCACCCAGGCGGCCAGCGTGCCGGTGATCCAGTTGATTGCCGCCATCGCGGTATCCCTGGTGGTGTGGTTCGCCATCAACGAAAGCGGCGGCGGGGTGATGTCACCGGGGGATCTGGCGGCCTTCTTCGGCGCCATGATGGCGCTGATGGGGCCGATCAAGCGCCTGACCAACGTCAACGCGGTGATCCAGCAGGGGGTGGCCGCGGCCGGCGCTATCTTCGAACTGCTGGATGAAAGCGCCGAGGACAGCGGCGGGGAGCGCCCGCTGACCGAGCGGGCCCGGGGCGATCTCGACATGACGTCGGTGTGGTTCCGGTATCCGGGGACCCGGCGCGACGTCCTGCGGGACATCGACCTCACGGTGCAGGCCGGCCAGACGGTAGCCTTTGTCGGACGCTCGGGCAGCGGCAAGAGCACGCTGCTGTCCCTGTTGCCGCGTTTCTACGACCCGACCGAGGGCGTGATCCGGCTCGACGGCGTGCCGCTGCAGGAATACCGGCGCCGCGATCTGCGCGACCAGGTCAGCCTGGTCGACCAGAACGTGGTGCTGTTCAACGACACCGTGGCCCGCAACATCGCCTATGGATCGCTGGCCGAGCATGACCGCGAGGATGTCATCTCGGCCGCGCGCCGGGCCCATGCGGCGGAATTCATCGAGGGCCTGCCCGACGGCTACGACACCGAGGTGGGGCAGAACGGCATCATGCTGTCCGGCGGTCAGCGCCAGCGTCTGGCCATTGCCCGCGCGCTGCTCAAGGACGCGCCGGTATTGATTCTGGATGAAGCCACCTCGTCTCTCGACACCGAGTCCGAGCGCGCCATCCAGCAGGGCCTGGAGGCGCTGATGGCCAACCGCACCACGCTGGTGATCGCGCACCGGCTGTCCACTATCCGCGATGCCGACCTGATCGTGGTTATGCACGACGGGGCGATTATCGAGCGGGGCCGGCACGATGACCTGATGGCCCGTGACGGTCATTACCGGATGCTGCACGACATGCAGTTCCGTGAAGAAACGTGATCCGGACGGCGATCGAGCGAGCCTGGTACGCGGGCCCGGGCTGGACCGCATTGCTGCTGCCGCTGGCCTGGCTGTATGGCGCGGTCGTTGCCGTCAGACGGGCGGCTTATGCGCGCGGCTGGCTGGCATCGCGGCATCCCGGTGTGCCGGTGCTGATCGTGGGCAATATTACCGTTGGCGGCACCGGCAAGACACCGCTGGTGGCTGAGCTGGCGGCCCGGGCCCGGGGCCGGGGGCGTCGACCCGGCATCGTGACCCGGGGTTACGGCGGCCGAACTGGTGATCGGCCGCAGCGCGTCACCGCCGATGCCGATGTTCGCGTGGTTGGCGACGAACCCTTGCTGCTTGCTCGTCACGGGGACTGTCCGGTGATGGTGTCGCCGGACCGGATTGCCGCCGCCGAGGCACTGGTATCGGATGCGGGCGTGGACTGTATCCTCAGTGATGATGGCCTGCAGCACTACCGCTTGCGCCGGGATGCCGAAATCGTGGTTCGCGATGGCCTCCGCGGCGAGGGAAACGGCTGGCTGCTTCCCGCCGGGCCACTGCGCGAACCGGCGCGCCGCATGCGCTCGGTGGACATGACTCTGACCCAGGGGCAGGTGGGTGACTTTCACCTGCGCCCCGGCGATTGGCGCCGGGTGGACGGCGCGGACGAACACCGACCATTCGCATCGCTTTCGGGACAGCGGGCCCATGCGGTGGCCGGCATCGGCGATCCTGCGCGTTTCTTCGCCATGCTGACCGCGGCCGGGATCGAGGTGATGCCGCATGCGTTTGCCGATCACCACGCATTCCGACCGGCGGAGCTGGCCTTCGACGACGACATGCCGGTGCTGATGACGGAAAAGGATGCGGTCAAATGCGCGGCCTTCGCCCGGCCGGGCTGGTGGTATGTGCCGGTGACGGCGACGTTCACCGACGAAACCGACGCAGCCGTCGAAGTATTGCTGGACCGGTGGCTGGCATGAGTTTTCGCGTGATCATTCCCGCCCGCCTCGCCTCCACCCGATTGCCGGGCAAGGTGTTGCTGCCGATTGCCGGGCGGCCGATGCTCGCCCATGTGATTGACCGGGCCCGGGAGTCCGGTGCCGAGGGCATCTGGGTGGCTACCGATGACGCACGGGTGCATGCCGCGGCCGAGGCCGCCGGCGCCAGGGCGGCGATGACCTCGGCGGATCATGCCGCGGGCAGTGACCGTATTGCCGAGCTGGCAGCCCGGCTCGAGTGGCCCGACGATGCCATCGTCGTCAACCTGCAGGGCGACGAGCCGCTGATGCCGGGCCCGCTGATTGCCCAGGTGGCATCGGCGCTGGCCGGCGCACCGGACGCGGATATCGCCACCGCCTGCGTGCCCATCCGCGATGCCGGCGAGTTCGAGAATCCGAATGTGGTCAAGGTGGTTCGCGACCAGGCGGGGCGGGCGCTCTACTTCAGTCGTGCCCCGATTCCGCACCGTCGCGCCGCCACCGTCGCGCCGTCGCCGGCATTTCGTCATCTGGGGATTTACGCCTATCGCGTCGGCTCGCTGGCACGGTTTGCCGCCGCGCCCGCCTGTGATCTGGAGCAGTGTGAATCGCTCGAGCAACTGCGGGCGCTGGCGATGGGCATGCGGTTGCTGGTGGTCGAGGCTGAACAGACACCGGGGCCGGGGGTGGATACTGCCGAGGACCTGGCGCGAGTGGTGGCTCACCTACAACCGGACTGAAACCGGACCGTTGTAAACTGCGGCCCGCCATTTCTGCCGGACCCCGGATTGCGTTGATGCGAGTTCTTTTCGTCTGCATGGGCAATATCTGCCGATCACCCACTGCCGAGGGCGTCGCCCGGGCGATTCGCGCCCGCCGTGGGCTGGTCGAGCAGGTGGAGATCGATTCCGCCGGGACCCACGGTTATCACGTCGGCGCATCGCCCGATTCCCGCTCCACGGCCACGGCGAAGCGTCATGGCGTGGATCTGACCGGCCTGCGCTCGCGACAGGTGGAAGCCGCGGATCTCGACCGGTTCGATCTGGTGCTGGCGATGGATAATGCCAACCGCGAGGACCTGCTGGCGCTGAAGGCCCGCCACGGCGGCTCGGCAGAAATCCACCGCCTGCTGGACTATGCGGGCGGCGGGGAAGTCCCCGACCCGTATTTCGGCGCGGGTGATGGCTTTGAACGAGTCTTCGACGCGGTACAACGCGGTTGCGAGGCGCTATTCGACGATATCGAGGCGCGCCTGCGGCCCGCCGACTGAGCCGGACCGCCCGGGTGGGCGGTCCGCTCGGTTTCGCAAACGATCAGCGGGTGGAGCTGTCGGCCGGCTCCGGCTTTTCGGCGGCGTCGTTGCCGTCGGCCAGCGCATCGGGCCGGGTTTCGACCTGCTTGAGCGCCGGTTCCGGCTGGCTTTCGGCCGCCGGCTTGTCGTCTGCGGCAGTTTCCGCATCGATCTTTGCCGGTTCCGCGTCGCGCTTGTGGTCGTGGCTGCCCTTGTCGGCCGCGGGGGCATCCGCCTGTTCGTCCGCGGACGGCCTGGCAGGTGCCTTCTCGGCGGCCGGCGCCGCGGCCTCGCCGTCGTCACGTTTGGCGCCCGTCTCGGCCGGAGTGGCGTCCTCTGATGGGGACGCCGCCTTGCTGGTGGCGGCGTCCGCCGACGTGTCGTCCGAGGTCGCTTCCGTCGCCGCGGCTTCCTTGTCGGAAGACTTTCGGCGGTTGCGGGCACCACCGCGCGGGCGGCGTGTGCGTCCGCGTGGCTTGGTGTCGCTGCCGGACTCGTTGCTCTCGGACGGGCTGGCGTCGCTGTCGCTGGCGGGCTGATCGGCCCTGGCACCATCCGCGGTGTCGGGCGTGGTGTTCACGGCATCATTCAGCGGATCGGCGCTGCTATCGTCGCCGTCGGATACGCTATCCGGGCGCTTCTGGTCGCGGCCGTCGTCTGCGCCGGTCTCATTCGGCATGTCGGCGGTCTGGTTGCCGGTAGCGATGGTGTCGTTGCTGTCCGCGGCTGACGTGGTTACCGGCGTCTCATTCTGGTTCGCGTCGTCGCGGCGGCGATCGCCATCATTGCGCTGGCGGGTGTCGTTATCGCCGGCGGCGGGATTCGCCGCGCCATCGGTGGCCTGATCGGCGTTATTACTGTCGCTGGTGTTGTCGCCGGTACTGGCGTTGTTGCTGCCGGCCTCCCCGTTGCCGCTACCGCGACCCCGGCCGCCCCGACGGCGACGGCCGCCGCGACGACCGCGACGGCTGCGGCTCCGGGTTTCCTCGCCGTCCTCGGGTTTGTTGCCCCGAGGCTGACGGCGATCATTGCTGTCGCCCTTGTTGCTGTCGCCGGTGTTGTTGTCCTGGGCGGTATTGTCCTTGGCGGGACTGCTCTGGCGCTTGTTGTCCTCGGCACTGCTGGCATCGCCGCTGTCGGATTTGCGCGCGGTGCCCGGTTTGCGCCCGCTGCCACTGCCGCGCGGCTTGTTGTCACCACGCCGGCTCTGCTGGCCGCGTCGATCGTTGCTGCTGCGGTCGCGTCCGCCATCGCTGGCACCACGGCGGGACGGCTGCCGCCGGTTATCCCGGCTGTCGCTGCGGCCGCGCGAGGAGGCGGCACTGGTCTTGCCGCTCGCGCGGGATTTGTTATCCCCCTTCGACGTCTCGCCGTTGCCACTGAAAAGACTTTTCAGAGCGGTCACGAAACGCTGCCAGATGCCGGGACCGGCTGGTTTGGCGGTCGGCTTCGGCGCGGCACTGGCCGGGGCCGCAGCGCGGACGAGACGCTTGACCGCCGGTTCGGCGCGCGGGGCGGCAACCTTGTCCCGCGTCATGCGTTCGTTGGCCGGCTCGGCCGGGGTTTCGGTCTCCAGCTTGTAGCTGCGGGCGTCGTTACCGTCCTCGGACAACTGGTCGGAACGGACACGCCGAATTTCGTGATGCGGGGTCTCCAGATCGGCATTGGGCACCACGGTGACTTCGACGCCAGTGCGCTTTTCGATATCCGCAATGTCGCTGCGCTTCTCGTTGAGCAGGAAACTGGCCACCGAGACCGGGGTGTGGGTCATGACGCGGCCGGTGCCGCCCTTCATCGCTTCCTCCTCGACCAGGCGGAGGATCGACAGTGCCAGGGATTCGACGCTGCGGATGTTGCCCTGGCCGGAGCAGCGCGGGCAGGGCAGGGTGCTGTACTCGCCCAGCGAGGGTCGCAGGCGCTGGCGCGACATTTCCAGCAGGCCGAACCGCGAGATGCGGCCGAACTGGACCCGTGCACGATCTTCCGTGGCGGCTTCGCGCAGGCGGCGCTCGACTTCGCGCTGGTTCTTGTTGGCGTCCATGTCGATGAAGTCGATCACGATCAGACCGCCCAGGTCGCGCAGTCGCAACTGCCGGGCGATTTCATCCGCCGCTTCGCAATTGGTGTGCAGCGCGGTTTCCTCGATCCCGGCGCCGCCGGTAGAGCGGGCCGAGTTGATGTCGATGCTGGTCAGCGCTTCGGTGTGATCGATGATCAGCGCGCCGCCGGAGGGCAGCCGCACTTCCCGCTGGAAGGCGGATTCGATCTGGGATTCCACCTGGAAGCGGGAAAACAGCGGCGTTTCGTCGCTGTAGAGCTTGAGCTTGGGCAGCGCCTGGGGCATGACCTGCTCCATGAACTCGCGCCCGCTCTCGTAGATTTCCGGCTGGTCGACGATCACCTCGCCGATATCGTCGCGCAGGTAATCGCGCAGCGCCCGGATGATGACGTTGGATTCCTGGTAGATCAGGAACGGGGCCTTCTTCTCCTCGGCGGCCTTGCCGATGGCCCCCCACAACTGCGCGAGGTAGTCCAGGTCCCACTGCAGCTCCTCGGGCGAGCGGCCTACGCCGGCGGTCCGCACGATCACGCCCATGCCGGTGGGCAGTTCCAGCTCCGACAGGGCTTCGCGGAGGTCCGTGCGGTCGTCGCCGGCAATGCGGCGGGACACGCCTCCGGCGCGCGGGTTGTTCGGCATCAGCACCAGGTAGCGGCCGGCCAGGCTCACGAAGGTGGTCAGTGCGGCGCCCTTATTGCCGCGTTCCTCCTTCTCGACCTGGACGATGAGCTCCTGCCCTTCGCTTAGAACCTGCTTGATCTCGACCTTGCCGTTGCCGGGGTCGTTCTTGAAGTAGCCGCGGGCCACTTCCTTCAGGGGCAGAAAACCGTGCCGGTCACCGCCGTAATCGACGAACGCGGCCTCCAGGCTGGGCTCGACACGGGTGATGCGGCCCTTGTAGACATTGGCCTTGCGCTGTTCGCGCGAGCCTACTTCAATATCAAGGTCACGAAGTTGCTGGCCATCCACGATGGCCACGCGCAGCTCTTCGGGCTGCGTGGCGTTGATCAGAATACGTTTCATGAAAGCGGGTCTCGGTCGGCGCTCGACCCCGAGTCTGAAAATCAGTCGCCCGGCCGACCACGTTGCCCTCGGGGGCGGCGGCCAGGCGTTTTGGTGCACAGGGGGAGCGCATGAAAATTACGTTCGTTGTCTTTCGTTTGAGCACGGGACGCGGCTGAATCAGCAGCGCGCCATGCTAGTCTTGCGGGACTGCGGCGCCAGTGCGCGGCAGCGGCGCTTGATCGAATCACGGTCACCTGGCCGAACCTCTTGACGGCAGCCGTTGGCGGCATGCCAGCGGCGCGAGGCAGGGCGGTTGACCGGGGGAGTGTAATCTGCAAGCGACAACCCCTCAAGTACAACATGCGCGGGTCGATTCCGAAGACGCCGGCATGCGGCTCGACAACTTCCTGATGCGCAGCCTGCGGGATGTGCCCCGATCGCATATCTACCGCATCATTCGCAGCGGCGAGGTGCGGGTCAATCGGGGCCGCGCCAGGCCCGCCACCCGCTTGAATGACGGCGATGACGTGCGCATTCCACCGGTACGCGTGCCTGAGCGAAACGACCCCGGGCGCCCGCCGGACCGGCTGATGCAGGCCGCGGTTTCGTCGATCGCCGAGGAAACCGGGGATCTGTTGCTCCTCAACAAGCCGGCGGGCCTGAGCGTGCATGCGGGCACCGGCATCCGCTTCGGCCTGGTGGAGTTGCTGCGCGCCGCCCGCGACGAACCACGGCTCGAGCTGATTCATCGTCTCGACCGGGATACCAGCGGCTGCCTGTTGCTGGCCCGGAACCGGCGGGCACTCAACGACTGGCGGGCCGCCTGGCGCGACCATGCCGTCGACAAGACCTATCTGGCTCTGCTTGCCGGTGCCTGGCGTGGCGGCGAGCGGGTCGTGGATGCCCCGTTGGTGCGGGACCGGGAACAGGGCGGCGAGCGCATGAGCGCGGTCGATGCGGCCGGCCGCAGTGCGCACAGTCGGTTCGTGCCGCAGCAGCAGTTTGCCGACACCACGCTGGCGGCCGTGCACATCCGCACCGGCCGTACCCATCAGATTCGGGTGCACGCGGCCCATATCGGGCATCCGGTGGCCGGCGATGACAAGTATGGTGATCGCCCCGCCAACCGCGCACTGCGCACGGCCGGGCTGCCACGGCTGTGTCTGCATGCCTGGCAATTGCGGCGCTCGGATACCGGTCATGCATGGACGCTACCGCCGCCCGAGGATCTGGCCGCCTTCCTTCAGCAATTGAGTGCCCGCGATGACGCATCCTGAACTCATCATTTTCGATTGGGACGGCACCGTCATGGACTCCGCGGCCGAAATCGTGATGTCGATGCAGCGGGCGATTCAGGACATCGGGTTGCCCGAACGCGATGCCGACCGGATGCGCGAGCTGATCGGACTGGGCCTGAACGACGTGCTGGCGAGGCTGTTTCCGGATATGGAGGTCGACCGGGTCAAGGCGCTGCTGACCGCCTACCGCCGGCGCTACACCGCGCCGGGCGGGGAGTCGCGGCCGTTTGCCGGCGCCGAGGCGGCAATTGCCGATCTGCACCGCCGTGGCCACCGGCTGGCGGTGGCCACCGGCAAGAGCCGCCGCGGCCTGGACCGCAATTTCCGGGAGACCGGTCTGGGACAGTATTTCCGCTTTTCCCGGTGCGCCGACGAAACCACGCCCAAGCCGGCGCCCGACATGCTCGAGGACATTCTTCTGCAATCCGCCACCATGCCGGATGCGGCGCTGATGGTGGGTGATACGGAATACGACATGCGCATGGCCCGCGACGCCGGGGTCGATGCGGTCGGGGTGGCCTGCGGCGTGCATGACACCGACCGGCTGATGGCGGCCGGCGCGCTGGCGGTGATTCCGGATGTGGCGGCGTTGCCGGCCTGGCTCGGCGCGCGTGGCGATGATCAGACGACGGCGGTCGGGTCCGCGCCGGGCGTATAACCCGCCGCCCGCAGCATGCGGCAGAGCGTGATCAGCGGCAGGCCGATCAGGGCGGTGGGGTCGTCACTGCGAATGTGCTCCACCAGACTGATGCCCAGGCCCTCGGCCTTGATGCTGCCGGCGGTTGCGGTCACCGCTTCCAGATCGACGTAACGGGCAATTTCCGCGTCATCCAGAGCACGAAAACGGGTTTCCACATCGATCACGGCGGTCTGCGGCGCGGCATCGGGTACCAACAGACATAGTCCGGTGCGGAAAATCACGGTTCGGCCCGCCTGCTGGCGAAGCTGCGCAATCGCCTGTTCGCGGCTGCCGGGCTTGCCGAGCACCAGGCCGTTCAGATCCGCCACCTGATCGGAACCGATCACCGCCGCGTCCGGCCGACGCCTATGAACGGTCTCGGCCTTCTCCCGCGCCAGCCGGGCCACCAGGTCGGCGGGCGCTTCGTCCGGCTGGGCGTTTTCGTCGATGTCCGCCGGCTCGACGGTGAATGGCAGGCGCAGCCGGGCCAGGAGTTCGCGGCGAAAGGGCGAGGCGGAGGCCAGGATCAGCGGCGCCGTCATGTCGGAGTCGGGGGCAGTGCGTGGGGCACGTAGTCAACGGCGCGGTGGCGGCGCTGTCAAGCCGTGGATGGCTTTGACTTCGGGTGGTTGGACGTCTATTATCGCGCGCCATGACGACCTCCTCGCGCCTGCCGGACCGCGTGGATCCGCGGCGACTGGCCGCCACTCAGGCCCGGCTGGAGGGGTACTGGCCGCTGGCGGATCTGCCGCGACTGGCGTCATCCCTGTACTGGCCCCGGGATTCGGCTGATACGGCCGACGCCCGGCTGGTGCTGGATTTCGGCGAGGACGAGCAGCGGCGCGTGGTCATGGATGGCCAGCTTTCCGCCACGGTGCCGCTGGCTTGCCAGCGATGCCTGGCGAGCGTGGCATGGCCGATTCATGTCACCGTGCGACTGACGATGGTGCGTGACGATGAGGCGGCGGCCGAGGTGCCGCGTGATCGTGAGCCGCTGGTGCTGGACGACGACAGTCTGGCGGTGGGCGCGCTGGTCGACGACGAAATGATTCTGGCGTTGCCGTTGGCAGCGCATTGCAACAACAACGACTGCTCGCGCAGCGAGCCGGCGCCCCGCGAAGGCGGCAAGCGCCCGGACAACCCGTTCGCCGGACTGGCGGACTGGAAACGCGGCAACTGAATTCGGGAGATAGAGCCATGGCCGTCCAACAGAATCGAAAGACCCGCTCGAAGCGGGGCATGCGGCGCGCCCACGACGCGCTGACCAACCCGACGCTGTCGGTCGATCCCACCAGCGGCGAGACCCACCGCCGTCATCACATCACCAAGGATGGCTTCTATCGTGGCCGCCAGGTGATCCAGCGCAGCGACGAGGCCTGAGCCGCGGATCGCGCGCGCCGGTATCCGTGCCGGCGCCCTGAATCATGAGCGCCGGCACCACCGTCGCAGTCGACACCATGAGTGGGGACCAGGGCTACAAGGCCGCGGTCCCGGCTGCCCTGCGCAGTCTCGACAAGCATCCGGACCTGTCCCTGATCCTGGTCGGGGACCAGGCAGTGCTCGAGCGCGCGCTGGCGGAACACAAGGTCAAGACGTCCGACCGGCTGGTAATCCAGCATGCGTCGCAGGTGGTCGACATGTGGGAGGCCCCCTCCAAGGCGCTGCGCAGCAAGAAGGATTCGTCGATGCGCGTGGCAGTGGATCTGGTCCACGCCGGGCGCGCCTGCGCCTGCGTGTCGGCCGGCAACACCGGAGCGCTGATGGCCACGGCACGCTTCGTGCTCAAGACGCTGCCCGGCATCGACCGGCCGGCCATCATTTCGCCGATTCCCTCGCGCAACGGGCACACCCTGATGCTCGATCTGGGCGCCAACTCCGAGTGCACCCCCGAGCAACTGTTCCAGTTCGCCGTCATGGGGTCGGTGCTGGCTTCCGCGGTTCACGGTATCGACAACCCGCGTGTCGGCCTGCTCAATATTGGCGCCGAGGAAATCAAGGGCAATCCCCAGATCCAGTGGGCCGGTCGGCTGCTCAGCGGCAGCAAGCTCAACTACATCGGTTATGTCGAGGGCAATGACATCTACGTCGGCGACGTCGACGTGGTGGTGTGCGACGGCTTTATCGGCAACGTGGCGCTCAAGACCAGTGAAGGTCTTGGCAAGCTCATTGCCCAGTTCCTGCGGGAAGAGTTCTCCCGACACTGGGGCACGCGGCTGGCGGGCCTGGCGGCCATGCCGGTGCTCAAGTCATTCCGCAAGCGGGTTGATCCCCGCAACTACAACGGTGCCAGCTTCCTGGGACTGCAGGGCATCGTGATCAAGTCGCATGGTGATGCCGATGCGATTGCCTTCCACAGCGCGCTGGAAACGGCCCTGCTCGAGGTGAAGAACTCGGTGCCGCGGCGTATCAGCAACCTGCTGGCCTCGGTGCTGGGCGAGGAAGCGGAAGCCATTCAGTAGCGGTCCGGAACGTTTGCGCCCGCGGCGCGTCCAATATCGCGTGATAACGCCCGACCGCGCCACCGCGATTGATACAATACGGGCCTGTTCCGAAGCCGCTAGAATCCTGCCATCTGCTCATGAGCAACAGCACGCCGAAGCAACCCGACGGCGACGTCGGTGCCGACGTCGAGGAGGCGCCGCCGGAAACCCGGCAGCCGCCGCTTTACAAGGTGGTCATGCACAACGACGACTTCACCCCGATGGAATTCGTGGTGGAAGTCCTGCAGGGTTTCTTCAAGCTATCGCGCGATCAGGCGATGCAGGTCATGCTCACTGTGCATACCCGCGGCAAGGCGGTGGCGGGTACCTTTTCAGCCCAGATTGCCGAAACCAAGACCGCCCAGGTCAACGATTACGCCCGTGCCCACCAGCACCCGCTGTTGTGTACTATGGAGAAGGCTTGAACCGGATGCGCCAACCGCGCAAGGATTCCCCGCAATGCTGAGCCAGGAGTTACAAACCGCCCTCGATGCGGCCTTCATGACCGCGCGGCGCGCCAGCCACGAGATGCTCACCATCGAGCACCTGCTGCTGTCGCTGCTGGACAACCCGGGTGTGGTCGAGGTGTTGCAGGCCTGCAGCGTGGACATGACGCGGCTGGAGCAGGAGCTGCGCGCCTATATCGACACCCACGTGCCGGTGGTCAGCGACGCAGAGGACCATGAAGTCCAGCCCACGCTCGGTTTCCAGCGGGTGCTGCAGCGGGCCGTCTATCACGTTCAGTCTTCCGGCAAAAAGGAAGTCAGCGCGGTCAACGTGCTGGTGGCGATGTTTTCCGAGCAGGACTCGCACGCGGTGTATCTGCTCAACGAGCAGGGCACCACGCGGCTGGATGTGGTCAATTTCATCTCCCACGGCATTTCCAAGATCGGTTCCGAAAGCGACGGCGACGAAGCCGCGGCCGAAAAGGAAGGCGAGGGCGCCGAGGAAGATGGCAAGAGTCCGCTCGAGCAGTACACCACCAATCTCAACCGCAAGGCCGCCGAGGGCCGCATTGACCCCCTGATCGGCCGCGAGAACGAGATCGAGCGGGTGATCCAGACGCTGTGCCGGCGCCGCAAGAACAATCCGCTGCTGGTGGGTGAGGCCGGCGTGGGGAAGACTGCCATCGCCGAAGGCCTGGCGCGCCTGATCATCGAGGACCGGGTGCCGCCGATCCTGGCGGACGGCACCATCTATTCGCTGGACCTGGGCGCGCTGATCGCCGGCACCAAGTACCGCGGCGATTTCGAGAAGCGCCTCAAGGGTGTGCTGGCACAGCTGGGCCGCAAGAAGGGCTCAATGCTGTTCATCGACGAGATTCACACCGTGATCGGGGCGGGCGCGGCCTCCGGTGGGGTGATGGACGCCTCCAACCTGATCAAGCCGCTGCTGGCCTCGGGCGAGCTGCGCTGCATCGGCGCCACCACCTATCAGGAATTCCGCGGCATCTTCGAGAAGGACCGGGCCTTGGCGCGGCGCTTTCAGAAGGTGGATGTGCCCGAGCCCAGCGTGCCCGACACGGTGCAGATCCTGCGCGGGCTCAAGCCCCGGTTCGAGGAGCACCACCAGGTCCGCTACACCCACACCGCGCTGGAAGCGGCCGCCGAACTGGCCTCGCGCCATATCAATGACCGGCATCTGCCGGACAAGGCGATCGACGTGATCGACGAGGCCGGTGCGCGTCTGCGTCTGCGCCCGAGCACCCGCCGCCGCAAGACCGTGCAGGTGCACGATATCGAGGACATGGTCGCCCGCATCGCGCGAATCCCGCCGAAGAGCGTATCCCGCTCCGACCGCGACGTGCTAAAGACGCTGGACCGCGACCTCAAACTGGTGATCTTCGGTCAGGACGAGGCGGTGGATACCCTGTCCGGCGCGATCAAGATGGCCCGGTCCGGACTCGATAATCCAGACAAGCCGATCGGCTCGTTCCTGTTCGCCGGGCCCACCGGCGTGGGCAAGACGGAGGTCACCCGTCAGCTGGCCCTGCATCTCGGCGTGGAGCTGATCCGCTTCGACATGTCCGAGTACATGGAGCGGCATACGGTGTCGCGGCTGATCGGCGCACCGCCGGGCTATGTCGGTTTCGATCAGGGTGGGTTGTTAACGGAAGCTGTTACCAAGCAGCCGCACTCGCTTGTTCTTCTTGATGAAATCGAAAAGGCACACCCGGATGTCTTCAACCTGCTGCTGCAGGTGATGGACCACGGCAAGCTCACCGACAACAATGGTCGGGAAGCGGATTTCCGCAACGTGATTCTGGTGATGACCACCAACGCCGGGGCCGAGGACATGGCCCGCCGGTCGATCGGGTTCGCCGAGCAGGATCATTCCACCGATTCGATGGAAGTGATCCGCCGCGCCTTTTCGCCCGAGTTCCGCAACCGGCTGGACTCGATCATCCAGTTCCGCGCGCTGGGCGACGACGTGATCGGCCGGGTGGTGGACAAGTTCATCCTGCAGCTGGAGGCCCAGCTGGAAAGCCGCGGGGTGACGCTGGAAGTCGATGCCGACGCGCGCGCATGGCTCGGCCGGCGCGGTTATGACCCGAAGATGGGGGCTCGCCCGATGGCGCGCGTGATCCAGGACAACATCAAGAAGCCTCTGGCCGAGGAACTGCTGTTCGGTCAGCTGACCGGCGGCGGCAGGGTGGTCGTGCACGAGCGTGACGACCAGCTGGATCTGGAAGTGATTCCCCGGGAGACGGTCAGCGCCTGAGAGTGCTGTATCCGCCGGGGGCGGCGCGTGTCAGCGCCCGCGGTAGGTGATGCGACCCTTGCTCAGGTCGTAGGGCGTGAGCTGAACCGTCACGCTGTCGCCACGCAGGATGCGGATGTAATGCTTGCGCATCTTGCCGGAGATGTGCGCGGTCACAACGTGACCGTTCTCCAGCTTTACCCGAAAGGTGGTGTTCGGCAGGGTCTCGACGACCGTGCCTTCCATTTCAATGTGTTCTTCCTTCGCCATTGCCTCGTCTGATTCATGCCGGGAAAGCGCGCGATTATCCGGCAAAGCGCGCCGCGGTTCAATCATTTACGGCATGATCGGGCAGGTGGACGCGGCCAGCGGGCACGCTCAGGTCGAATTGCCAGGGCCCGGCCGGCATGGGCTGACTGCCATAGCGCCGCACCAGATCGAGGAATTCCGTGCGCGGCATGTCGAACGCGCCCATTCGGTACAAGTGCGGTGATCCCACCTGGCCGTCGATGATAGGAAAGCCCCAGCGGACCAGCTGCCGCGCGAGCAGCGTCAGGCAGATGCGCGAGGCGTTGGGGTAGCGCGAAAACATCGACTCGCCGTAGAACACCCGCCCCAGTGCCACGCCGTAGAGCCCGCCGGCCAGCTGCCCGTGGCGCCAGAATTCGATGGAATGGGCCAGACCTCGCTGGTGTAACGCGCGGTAGGCGGCGCGCATGTCCGAGCCCAACCAGGTGCCCGGGTTGTGGCCACGAGGCGCGGCGCAACCGTCGAGCACGGCGCTGAAATCGGTGTCCAGTGTTACCGCAAAGTCGGCCTGGCGAATGATTCGGGCCAGGCGCCGGCTGACGTGGACCGCCTCGGTGGCGAAGACCGCCCGCGGATCGGGCGACCACCAGAGGATCGATTCCTCCGGGTTGTACCAGGGGAAGATGCCGCGCCGGTAGGCGTTGACCAGTCGCGTGGGTGACAGATCGCCCCCCATGGCCAGGAGTCCGTTGGGCTGACGCAGTGCCAGCGCCGGGTCTGGAAAGCCGGCGTCCGGGTCGGCGGGATCCAGCCAGTAAAGGCGCAGGTTGGTCATGCCGCCGGCTGCCCGGCATCGGGAAAGGCGCAGCGGCGGCGCTGTTCCTCATGGTAGTCCGCCATCATCCGGCGTTCCCGCTGCAGGAAATCGGCAATTGCCTGGCGCAGCCGTGGTTCACGGATCAGATGGGCGGAATAGGTTGCCACCGGTTCGAAGCCGCGCCGGATCTTGTGCTCGCCCTGCGCGCCGGCGTCGAACCGCGCGAGGCCGTCCCGGATGCAGGTGTCGATGCCGTGGTAGTAGCAGGTCTCGAAATGCAGGCCGTCGATATCCTCGACGCAGCCCCAGTGGCGGCCGTAGAGCGTATCGCCGCCGCGCATCATGAAGGCCATGCCCAGCGGCCGGTTGCCGACCCGGGCGATGGCGTAATGCACCTGATCCGGCATCGCGGCGGCCAGCTGGCGGAAGAACGCCGGCGTGAGATAGGGCAGTTGCCCACGAATGCGGTAGGTGCGGGCATAGGCCGCATAGAGCCAGTCCCAGAGTTCCTCGTCGATATCATCGGGATGCCAGCGCTCCACCACCAGTCCGGCCTCGTGCAGTTTGCGGCGTTCCCGGCGTATTTCCTTGCGCCGGCGGGCCGGCAGGACGGTCAGGAATCCATCGAAGTCCGCGTAGCCGTGATTGAACCACTGGAACTGGCAGTCACGCCGCCGGAGGCCGCCGACGGCTTCCAGCGCGTGGAGATCGTCGTGGTGGCCGAACAGTACGTGCAGCGACGAGGCCTCCTGCGGGCCGGACTGGATATGTTCGTCCAGGGCCGCCGCCAGGTCCGCGCGACCGGCCTCGTGGCGGGCGAGCAGCCGGGGTCCTTCCACCGGCGCGAAGGGAATCGCGCAGACCAGCTTTGGATAGTAGTCGAGGCCGCACTGCCGGTAGGCCTGCGCCCAGGCGAAGTCGAACACGAATTCGCCGTAGGAATGCGCCTTGCGGTAGGCCGGCGCGGCCGCCACCAGCCCGCTGTCGTCTTCCAGAATGATGTGTTCGGGCGCCCAGCCAGTGCCGGCACCGACGCTGCCGGAATCTTCGAGCGCCCGCAGATATTCGTGCTGGATGAAGGGATAGTCGCCGTGGCCGGTTGCCCGGACCAGACCGTTCCAGGTGTCGGCATCGACGTCGCGAATGGAAGTGAGGCGTCGCAGGGACACGGGGGCATGGCAGGACATGCCCCCGTTTCTAACCCTGACGGGTGACCGAAATCAATTCAGCACGTATTGATCGGGTACCTGGTGGCGCAGTGCGAACTGCACACAGGCTTCGTGTTCAAAGGCGCTGACGCGGTGGGTATCGTTGTCCAGCGCGTCGGCTTCGGTCATGCGCCCGTCGCCATCGAAACGGATCAGCGCGCCAGTGGTATACACGCGCAGCTCGCCCTGCGCCGGCTGACTGTCGTCATACGCGACCTGCAGATAGCGCAATGCCTTGTCGGCATACTGGGGCAGCGGTCTGAGGCCGCTCGCCACGCGCGCGGCCTCCTGCTCCGAGAACTCGTCCACCCGGCCGTCCGGGTCCAGTAGGTAATGTCGGGTTGCCATGGTCGATTCACCTTGGTTTGTGACCACACTCATGCCCTGAATATGCGCCCGTTGTACGACGGTTCAAGGCAAGGCCACCGCCGCACGTTATAATTAACGGCATGGGATCGCGCCCTTCAATGTTGCCGGTTCGGCAGGCCGGAAGCCGCCGGGGCACGTGATGGTGGCCCGGTCCCGCAACCGCAAGGCCCCGGCGCCGGCCAAGCCGGCCGATCAGTCCTGGTATCGGCAACGGCTCGGGCGGCTGCTGCGCGAGGCGTCGCTTTTTCTGGCCGCCGCCTGCACCCTGTTCCTGCTCGCCGCGCTGATCAGCCACAGCCCCACCGACCCGGGCTGGTCGCGACTGGCCGGCGATACGGTGGTCAGCAACGTCTTCGGCCGCCCGGGCGCCTGGTTCGCCGATGTGCTGCTGAGCCTGTTTGGTTACCTGGGTTTCGTGTTCCCCTGGCTGATCCTCTACGCCGGGTGGCTGGCCTATGCCGGTGGCCGCCAGCCGGTGGGCGATGCGCTCAGCATCACCGTACGGGCGGTGTCCCTGATGCTGTGGCTGACAGCGGGCTGCGGCCTGGCCTCGTTGTCGCTGGCCGGCGGTGCGGGCCTGCCACAGGGCAGCGGTGGCATTCTCGGTGCCTCGGTCGCCGGGGGTCTGCAGGCGGTTCTGAATACCGCCGGCGCCGCCTGGCTGCTGATCACCCTGTTCATCATCACCCTGTCCACCGGGCTGGGCTTTTCTTGGCTGACGGTGACCGAGCGGGTGGGGCGCTGGGTGCAGTCGGCGGCGGGACGGGTGGCGGCCGGTATGGCGGGCCTGTGGCAGGCTTTTCGCAAATGGCAGGAGGCACGTCGTCGCCAGCCGCCGGCGCCGCCCGTCACGCCACCGGCGCCGAAAAAGGCCAGACCCCGGCGTGCGCCGAGCCTGGGGCCGTCGAAATCGAAACCGGACAGCACGCAGCTGGACCTGCCCATGGACGAGCAGGACAACGATGAGCCGGCCGTGCGCTTCGATCCCGAGCGTGATGATCCGCTGCCCGGGCCACAGTTGCTGGATCCGGCGCGGGCGGCGGTGTCCGGCTACGACGAGGCCGCCTTGCAGCGTCTGTCGGAAGAGCTGGAGCAGCATCTTGCCGATTTCGGGGTTCAGGCCCGGGTGGTCGGCGTGCAGCCGGGGCCGGTGATCACCCGCTTCGAGCTGGATCCGGCGCCGGGCGTCAAGGTCAACCAGTTCACCAATCTGGCCAAGGATCTGGCGCGGGCGATGTCCACTACCAGTGTGCGCGTGGTGGAGGTGATCCCGGGCAAGTCGGTCGTGGGGCTGGAAATCCCGAACCGCGAGCGGGAAATCGTGGCGTTGCGCGAGATTCTGGAGTCCACCCGCTACACCGCCTCGGTGTCGGGCGTCACCCTGGCGCTGGGCAAGGACATCGGTGGCGGGCCGGTGACGGCCGATCTCGGCAAGATGCCGCATCTGCTGGTCGCGGGCACCACCGGGTCGGGCAAGTCGGTGGCGATCAACGTGATGATCCTGTCGGTCCTGTACAAGGCATCGCCCCAGCAGGTACGGCTGATCATGATCGACCCCAAGATGCTGGAGCTGTCGGTCTACGAGGGCATCCCGCATCTGCTGGCGCCGGTGGTCACCGACATGAAGGAGGCCGCCAACGCCCTGCGCTGGTGTGTGGCGGAAATGGAACGCCGCTACAAGCTGATGGCGGCACTGGGCGTGCGCAACGTGGCCGGCTTCAACCGCAAGCTGGAAGAGGCCCGCAAGCAGGGCCGACCGATCCTCGATCCGATGTTCAACGGCGACGAGGGCGAAACGGCCCCGGAGCTCGAACCGATGCCGGCGATCGTGGTGATCGTCGACGAGCTGGCCGACCTGATGATGGTAGTGGGCAAGAAAGTGGAGGAACTGATCGCCCGCCTGGCCCAGAAGGCCCGTGCGGCCGGCCTGCACATGATCCTGGCTACGCAGCGCCCGTCGGTGGACGTGATCACCGGTCTGATCAAGGCCAACATCCCCACCCGCATTGCCTTCCAGGTGGCCTCCCGGGTGGATTCCCGCACCATCCTCGATCAGCAGGGGGCGGAAAGCCTGCTCGGACATGGCGACATGCTGTTCCTGCCGCCGGGTACCGGTCTGCCGACCCGCGTCCACGGCGCATTCGTGGACGACCACGAGGTGCACAAGGTGGTGGAATTTCTCAAGCAGACGGGTGATCCCGACTACAACGAGGCGATCCTCAGCGGTGCCGCCGAGACTGACGATAACGGGGGCGGCATCGACGGCGGCGACGCGGAAGAGGATCCGCTCTACGATCAGGCCGTGGCGGTCGTCACCGAGAGCCGCAAGGCCTCGATTTCCTACGTGCAGCGGCGCCTGCGAGTGGGCTACAACCGGGCCGCCCGCCTGGTGGAGCAGATGGAAGTGGCCGGCATCGTGGGTCCGGTGGAGGGCGGCGGCAGCCGCGAGGTCCTGGCTCCGCCACCGCCGAAGGATTGAGGTTGCTGTTCAGGATTGGTTCAGATCATCGGCGTACGCTGAGCGCCATCGATTTATCCCGGAGTGAGTTGATGCGATACCTGCGCCTAGTTTTTCTGGCGGCCATGGCAGTGGCCATGCCCGCCCATGCCGGCGAAGGCGAGGACGCGCTTCAGGCGTTCTATCAGTCCGTCGACACACTGCGGGCGGATTTCGAGCAGATCCAGGTCGATGAGGACGGCGCAACGATCCAGCGTACCGCCGGTGAGTTTCTGCTGGCCCGCCCGGACCGCTTTCGCTGGAGCTACCGCGAGCCCTATGAACAGATCATCGTCAGTGATGGCGAGGCGTTCTATTTCCACGATGTGGGCCTGTCGCAGGTGACGGTGCGTGATGTGGACCGCAGCCTGCGTGCGACGCCGGCCCAGCTGCTGGCGGGCGGCAAGGCGCTGGAATCGGCGTTCCGGATCGAGGAAGCCGGCCGTCGCGACGGACTGGCATGGGTGACCCTCACGCCGCGCGATGGCGATGGTGATTTCACCGAAATCCGCATCGGGTTCGACGGCAACCTCCCGGCCCGCATGGAGCTCGACGATCAACTGGGCCAGACCACGCAAATCCGTTTTACCGATGTCGTGGTGGGTGCCGAGATTGATCCGGCCAGGTTCACGCTCGAGATTCCCGATGACGCAACCGTGGTGGACGGGCGCGGCGAGGGTCAGTGAACGCTACCGACCGACCTGGCGCTGTCTGGTGGTGGCTGGGGCTCGCCGGCTGCGGCCTGCTTCTTGTGCTGGCCCTTGCGCCCGGTACCCCGGGGCCGTCTTTCACCTACGGCGACAAGGCCGGTCACCTCGCGGCGTTCGTGCTGCTTGGCGGATGGTTCGGGGCCTTGCGGCGTGACGCGCTGCCTTGTATCAGCCTGGCGCTGCTGGCCTATGGTGGTCTGATCGAACTGCTGCAGGGCCTGACCCCCAATCGTCTTCCCGAATGGGGAGATCTGCTGGCGGATCTTGCCGGCATCGTGCTGGGTATTCTGTTACTGAGCACCGGCATGCAGCGCGTGATGGTTGGACTGGAAAGAGGGCTGAGTGAGCGACGCCGCCGATAACACGGCCGGCCGGCCGCTGGCGGACCGCATGCGCCCGCGCGAACTGGCGGACATGGTCGGTCAGGCGCATGTGCTGGGCGAGGGTAAGCCCCTGCGGCGGGCGCTGGCCGCCGGCCGTCTTCATTCCATGATTCTCTGGGGTCCCCCGGGTACCGGCAAGACCACGCTGGCCAGACTGCTGGCGGGCGAGGCCGGTTACCGTTTCCGGCAGATCTCGGCCGTGATGGCCGGGGTCAAGGACATTCGGGCGGCGGTTGCCGATGCCCGGGCAGCGCTGGATGACGGTGATGCGCCCACGCTGCTGTTCATCGACGAAGTCCATCGCTTCAACAAGGCTCAGCAGGATGGTCTGCTGCCATTCGTGGAGGATGGGACACTGGCGCTGGTGGGCGCGACCACGGAAAACCCGTCGTTCGAGGTCAACAACGCGCTGCTGTCGCGCTCGCGCACCTACGTGCTGCGCTCGCTGACTGACGCGGACCTGCGCCAGCTGATCGACCGGGCGCTGACCGACGAGCAGCAGGGACTCGGCGCACGTGGGGTCGAGATGGCCCCGGCACTGCGGGATCAGCTGGCCGCGCGTGCCGACGGCGATGCCCGTCGGGCCCTGAATCTGCTGGAACTCGCCGCCGATATCGCCACCGATGTGGATGGACGGATCACGATCACCGAGGCCGATCTGGCGGAAGTTCTTCGCGAAGGCCTGCGGCGTTTCGACAAGGGTGGCGATGCCTTCTACGACCAGATATCGGCATTGCACAAGTCGGTGCGGGGCACCGACCCGGACGCCGCCATCTACTGGTTCTGCCGCATGATCGACGGTGGATGCGACCCCCGCTATCTCGCGCGCCGGATTGTTCGCATGGCCAGCGAGGATATCGGCAATGCCGATCCGCGCGGATTGCGGCTGGCCCTCGATGCCTGTGAAACCTACGAACGGCTGGGTAGCCCGGAAGGCGAACTGGCCATTGCCCAGGCGGTGATCTTTCTGGCCTGCGCGGCCAAGAGCAACGCCGTCTACAACGCCTACAAGGCCGGGCTGGGCGCCGCCGCTGAGCACGGCAGCCTGGACGTGCCCATGCATCTGCGAAATGCGCCGACCGGCCTGATGAAGGATCTGGGTCACGGGGCCGGTTATCGGTACGCGCACAGCGAGCCGGGAGCCTATGCGGCAGGTGAAACCTACCTGCCGGCGGCACTGATCGGCAGCCGATACTACGAGCCGGTGAACCGCGGCCTCGAGGGCCGCATCCGCGCCAAGCTGGCGACGTTGCGCGGTGAGGGCGCGAGCAGCGAGGATAACGTAGATTAACGACCGACGGCGGTACCGCTGGCGCAGTGATGCGCGTGGGGTAGCCGGCCGTGGCAAACAAGATCCAACAGGGGGAGCAGCCGATGGCAGGTTTTCTGGATCGCGAGCGAACGGTGGCCGGGCCCGGCTTCAATCGCTGGATGGTACCGCCGGCCGCGCTTTGCATTCATCTATGCATCGGTCAGGTCTACGCCTTTAGCGTTTTCAATCTGCCGATGACTCGGCTGATCGGAATAACCGAATCCGCCCCGGGTGACTGGAAACTGACCACGCTGGGGTGGATTTTCAGCATTTCCATCGTCTGTCTGGGCCTGGCTGCCGCATTTGCGGGGAGCTGGCTCGAACGAGTGGGGCCGCGCAAGGCCATGCTGTTGTCGGCAACCTGTTTCGGTGGTGGCTTCCTGGTATCCGCCCTTGGCATCTGGCTGCACGTCATCTGGCTGGTCTACCTAGGGTACGGCGTGCTGGGCGGTATCGGCCTGGGAATCGGTTACATTTCCCCGGTTTCCACGCTGATCAAGTGGTTTCCCGACCGTCCCGGGATGGCCACCGGCATGGCCATCATGGGTTTCGGCGGTGGCGCCATGATCGGCTCGCCGCTGGCGGTCGGACTCATGGCGTTTTTCTCCGGGCCCGAGTCGGTGGGAGTGGCGCCGACCTTCGTGACCATGGGGCTGATCTACTTCACCTTCATGACGATCGGTGCGCTGCTGGTGCGCTTGCCGCCGGAAGGCTGGCTGCCGGCGGGATATCAGCCACCGGCCGAGTCCGGCAAGCTGATCACGACTGCTCATGTGCACGTGGACGAAGCGCTAAAGACGCCGCAGTTCTACCTGGTCTGGATGGTGCTGTTCCTTAACGTGAGTGCCGGCATCGGGGTGCTCGGGCAAGCTTCGGCGATGTCGCAGGAAATGATGCCCGGCAAGATCGAGGCAGCGGCGGCGGCAGGCTTTGTCGGTTTGCTCAGCATCTTCAATATGGCCGGTCGCTTCATCTGGGCATCGGCCTCGGATTATCTCGGGCGCAAGAATACTTATCTGGTTTTCTTCGCCCTCGGTATGGCGCTTTATGCGGCGGTGCCGCCAGCCGCGGCCATGGGCAGCGTCGTGCTGTACGTGCTCTGCTATTGCGTGATCATGAGCATGTACGGGGGGGGCTTCGCCACGGTGCCGGCCTACCTGAAGGATCTGTTCGGCACCATGCATGTGGGTGCGATTCATGGTCGCCTGCTTACGGCCTGGGCTGCAGCCGGTGTGATGGGCCCGGTATTGATCAACTATATCCGCGAGTTCCAGATCGAGGCCGGGGTACCCAAGGCGCAGGCCTATACCGTGACCATGTACATCATGGTGGGGCTGCTGTTCCTGGGATTGATCTGCAATGCTTTGATTCGTGCGGTGGACAGCCGCCATCACCATGGCGAGCCCGACACCGGCGGGAGCCGCTCATGAGTTCGCGAAAGGCCAATTCGACGACAACACCGACCTGGCAGCTGGTGGCAGTGTGGACGCTGGTGCTGGTGCCGATGGGCTGGGGAGTCCTGGAGACGCTGGCCAAGGCGGCCCAGCTCTTCAGTTGATCCGAAGCAACTGATCAGCCAGGTGATCGAGATCCCGGGCGACTAGGTCGGGGGTCTCGCCGGCGCGGTGACAGATCGTCTCCTGCCGGCTGATGTATGCGCCCGCAAAACCGGCGCGCATGGCGCCGGTAACGTCCCAGTCGTGGGCCGCCACCATGCACAGATCGGCCGGCGCCGCCGCCAGGGTGTCGGCCGCATGGGCGTAGACGTCCGGGTGTGGCTTGAAACGTTGCACGGCGTCTACCGAGAGGATGTGCTCGAAATACCGGTTCAGACCGGCGCGCTGCAACTGCTCGTCGACGGCGGCCTGGGCCGAGTTGGTCAGCGCCGTCAGCCGGAAGCCGGCGTCAGCCAGGCGCGCCAGTCCCGGCGCCACGTCGGGGTGGGGTGGTAGCTCACGGATGGCGGCCGACACCGCCCGGTAGTCGTCGGCCGACAGGGTGCGGCCGTGGCTGTCTGCAATCGTTGCCAGACTTGCGGCACCCAGCGCGGTGAAGTCGCGAAAGGCCCCCGTCAATGACGTCACCATCGACCAGCGCAGTAGCAGCGCGAACCACTCGCGGCGGACCCCGGCGTCGCCGAAAAGGTCGGCGAACACCGGGTCCAGCGCCGCCAGATCCAGCAGCGTTTCGTTGACGTCGAAGACCAGTGTGCGGGGTGTCATGCCGCCAGCGTAAGCCCGTGAGCCCGGCAGGTCCACACTGCAGCGCACAGCCTGTGCCCCTATAATGCGCGCCGATCCCGCAACTGTCCGAACCGATCATGCTCGATGCCCGTCTGCTGCGCCAGGAACCCGATCAGGTGGCCGCCGGCCTGGCGCGTCGCGGCTTTACCCTGGACGTGGCGCGGCTCAGCTCGCTGGAAGAAAAGCGCCGTGACCTGCAGACCCGGACCGAGGAGCTGCAGGCCGAACGCAATCGGCGCTCCAAGGCGATCGGGCAGGCCAAGGCGGCGGGCGAGGATATCGCGCCCCTGAAGGCCGAGGTCGCTGGGCTGGGTGATCAGCTCGACGCCGCCAAGGCCGAGCTGGAATCCCTGATGGCCGAGCTCGACGAGCTGCGCTGGGCGCTGCCGAACCTGCCGCATGAAAGCGTGCCCGCGGGCGATTCGGAAGACGACAACGTCGAGCAGCGCCGCTGGGGCGAGCCGCGCCAGTTCGACTTCACGCCACGCGATCACGTTGACCTGGGCGCCGGGCTGGCGATGATGGATTTCGAGGCCGCCGCCCGGGTCACCGGCGCGCGCTTCGTGGTGCTGCAGGCCGATCTGGCCCGCCTGCATCGGGGGCTGATTCAGTTCATGCTGGACAAGCACACGCGTGAGCACGGCTACCGTGAGGTCTACGTGCCCTACATCGTGTCGGCGGAAAGTCTGCGCGGCACCGGCCAGCTGCCCAAGTTCGGGGAGGATCTGTTCCGGCTGACCGATCCCGAGGATTACTACCTGATTCCCACGGCGGAAGTGCCGGTGACCAACCTGGTGCGGGACCGCATTCTGGACACCGACACGATGCCGCTGCGCTTCGTGGCCCATACCCCCTGTTTCCGCGCCGAGGCCGGGGCCCACGGCAAGGACGTGCGCGGCATGATCCGCCAGCATCAGTTCGAGAAGGTGGAACTGGTACAGGTGGTCGATCCCGCCAGCTCCTATGATGCACTGGAACAGCTTACCGGCCACGCGGAGGCGGTGCTGCAGGCGCTGGAACTGCCCTACCGGGTGGTCGCGTTGTGCGGCGGCGATCTCGGGGCGTCGGCCGCCAAGACCTACGATCTGGAAGTCTGGTTGCCCAGTCAGGAGACCTACCGGGAAATCTCCTCCTGCAGCAACTTCGAGGCCTTCCAGGCCCGCCGCATGCAGGCCCGTTACCGCGATCCCGAGACCGGCAGGCCGGCGCTGGTGCACACGCTGAACGGCTCCGGGGTGGCCATCGGTCGTGCGCTGGTGGCGCTGCTGGAAAATCACCAGCAGGCGGACGGCAGCATCGCCATTCCGGCGGCACTCCAGCCCTACATGGGCGGCGATACGCGGCTGGCCCCGGAGGCTGACGGCTGAGTCCGGCTACTCCCGGGGCAGCTCCGGCTGCAGTTCCTGCACCAGGCGGCGGTAGCGGTCGCCGGGGTGATACTCGATGGCGCGCTCGACCACATCCGGCGTCAGGTGCGGCGCGAACATGCCGATGAAACGGCTCATGTAGGCGCGCAGATAGGTATTGCGCCGGAAGCCGATGTGGGTGGTGCTGTACTCGAACAGGTGGCTGGCGTCCAGGCGAACCAGGTCGCTGTCCTCGTCCGGGTCATAGGCCATGTTGGCCACGATGCCGATGCCCAGGCCCAGCCGCACATAGGTCTTGATCACGTCCGCGTCCACGGCGGTCAGCACCACGTCCGGCGATACGCCGCGGGTGATGAAGGCGCGGTCGAGCTGCGAGCGACCGGTAAAGCCGAAGGTATAGGTGATCAGCGGGTACTCGGCCAGCGCCGGGATGGTGAGTTTTTCCGCCGAGGCCAGCGGATGGTCCGGGGGGACCAGCACGCAGCGGTTCCAGTGGTAGCAGGGGAGCATGATCAGCTCCTCGAAATGCTCCATGGCTTCCGTGGCGATGGCGAAATCGACTTCGCCGTCGGCGGCCCACTGGGCGATTTGCGGCGGCGACCCCTGATTCAGATGCAGTGATACCCGCGGGTAGCGCTTCTTGAAGCCCTGGATGGTGGCCGGCAGGGCGTAACGCGCCTGCGTGTGGGTGGTACCAATCGACAGGTCGCCACTGTCCGCTGACTGGAACTCGTCAGCCGCCCGATGGATATTGTCGGCCTCGTGGAGCATGCGGCGAGCCACCTTAAGGATTTCCTCGCCGGCCGGGGTGATTCGGTCCAGGTGCTTGCCGTTGCGCGCGAAGATTTCCACGCCCAGTTCTTCCTCCAGCAGCCGTATCTGCTTGCTGATGCCGGGCTGAGAGGTATTCAGATACTCGGCTGCTGCCGTGATGTTGAGGTTGCGGCGGGCGACCTCGTGGATGAATTGCAGTTGGCGCAGTTTCATGGCGGTATAATATACCTGCAGGTTATCTGGGCCAATATGGTTATTCTCTTTTTGATTGACTGCGGGACATTCCGAACAGGCTCTCCGGCTGCGTCTGACGCATGAACGAGGTAGGTGAAGTCTGGCTGGTGGGTGCCGGGCCCGGCGATCCCGATCTGTTGACGCGCAAGGCCGCGCGGTTGCTCTCGCAGGCGGATGTCGTGCTGTATGACAGCCTGATCCAGCCCGAGCTCCTGGCCGAAATACCGGTGCATGTCGAGCGTATCCACGTGGGCAAGCGGGCCAGCCGCCACACTCTGCCGCAGGATCGTATCAACGGTTTGATGGTGCAACTGGCCCTGGCCGGCAAGCGGGTGTTGCGACTGAAAGGCGGGGATCCGTTCGTGTTCGGCCGCGGCGGCGAGGAGATCGCCGAACTGGCGGCCGCCGGCATTCCGTTCGAAGTGGTCCCCGGCGTGACCGCCGCGCAGGGCTGCGCCGCCTATGCCGGAATTCCGCTGACCCATCGCGACTGTGCCCAGCGGGTGCAGTTCATCACCGCGCATCAGCAGAGCGGCGGCGCGCTGCCACTGGACTGGCCCTGCCTTGCCGGACCGGATCAGACGCTGGTGTTCTACATGGCTCGCAACACGCTGCCGACGATCTGCACCCGGCTGATCGAGCACGGCCTGCCGCCCGACTGGCCGGCGGCATTGATCGAGGACGGTTCAACCGCGGCCCAGCGCGTGATCGAGGCCGACCTGACCGGGCTGCCGTCGGCGGTGGAAGCCGCCGGTGTGAGCGGCGCGAGTCTGCTGATCGTGGGGCAGGTGGTGCAACTGCGGGCGCAGCTGGACTGGTTCGACCACAAGCGCGACTCTGGATCCGGCGTCGAGCGCTCATAACGATTACCGCTGCCCGGGCTGGCGCCATGAATGGCGCCCCACGGCCTGTTTACTATATTCGCTCGCGGGCCACGACTCAGGGTAGTACGGCGTTCATTCGGCCGCTTGTCGCCACACGGCATTGGCGGGTGACCACGGCCGGAAGCCTCGATACCGGAATAAGAAAGGCCGGCGCGTAAACGCCGGCCTTTTGATCGCAATGAGATGCGTCGGTCTATTATTCTTCGCCCATGAACGCACCCAGCAGATGCAGCAGGCTGAGGAACAGGTTGTAGATGGACACGAACAGTGTGACCGTGGCGCTGATGTAGTTGGTCTCGCCGCCGCTCACGATCTCGCCGGTCTGATAGAGAATCAGTCCGGACATGAGCAGCACGAACAGCGCGGACACGGCCATCGACAGCGCCGGAATCTGGAAGAACACCGCGCCCAGACCGAGTACGAACGCCACCAGGATGCCCACGAACAGCGCGCCGGCCCACTGGTTGAAGCGGCGACCGGAGACGATCGCGTAGCCGGACAGGCCCAGGAAGATGGCGCCCGTGCCGCCCATGGCCGTCATGACGATTTCGCCGCCGTTGGCGAACGCGCCCATGTAGGCGTTGAGAATCGGCCCGATGGTGTAGCCCATGAAACCGGTCAGGGCGAACACGGTGACCAGGCCCCAGCCGCTGTTCTTGGTCTTTTCCACCGCAAACAGCAGACCGAAGTAACCCACCAGGGTAATGATCAGGCCCGGATGCGGTGCGCTGATCGCCATTGCGGTGCCGGCCACCGCTGCCGAGAACAGCAGCGTTAGCGACAGCAGCCAGTAGGTGTTGCGCAGGACCTTCGCGGCTTCCGGGGAAGCCTGTACCTGTCCGAGTGACGCCAAGCGCTCGTTAGCCATTGTTTCCAGTTCCTCGTCGTATTGCGTTGCACCCGAGGATACCATTACCGGGTGCACGCGATGGTAACTTCATTACGCTGTCTGACCGCGCTTGCCCGCGGGGGTTCACGGCGGCTTCTGGGCGTCGGCCTGCTTCTGTCCGCCATCGGCTGCGGCCAGGGTGGGGAGGCGTTGGCGGGGCCCGGTTTGCCGGGCGGGCTTCCCGAGGCACCGGGGGTTACCGGCGGGGTGGAGATTCTCAATAATCGCGGATTCGTGGTCGGGTATGCCGGTCACCGGGGCGCGCCGGTATGGGTGGTCTACCAGGCCCGACCGATCGGCGAGCGGCGGCATCTGGATCGGCCGCGATTCGAGGCCGACCCGCGCGTCAAACGTCCAATCCAGTATCACGATTTCACGGATACCGGCTTCGACCGGGGCCACCTCGCGCCGAACTATCTGATCAGCAATCTCCACGGCCCGGCCGCTCAGCGGCAATCGTTCCTGATGACCAATATCGTTCTGCAGCGGCCCCGGCTCAACCAGCTGGTGTGGCAGCGGCTGGAGGAAATCGAGGCCGATCATCTGGCGCCGCGCTGGGACGAGTTGAACGTTACCGTGGGTCCGGTGTTCGATGCCGACCGGACCTGGACCGACTCCGGCGTGGATGTGCCGGATGCGTTCTACCGCATCTGGCTCGATCGCACTAACCAGGGGTTGCGTGCCCTGGCGCTGCTGGTGCCACAGGATGTTCGGGGCGATGAACGGCTCGACCAGTTCCTGACCACCGTTGACGAGATCGAGGCCCGAACCGGTCTGGATTTCTTTCCCGGTCTGCCGGATGCCACCGAGAAGCGGCTGGAAGCCCGGCCGGCGAATCCGGAGACCTGGGGTCTCGCGCCACTGGCCTGTTTTCCCGCCCGTTATGCCAACAACTGGCAGGGCAAGGAGGGTGTTCGACTGGATTTCGATCGTTGCCGCGACCAGAGACCACGCTGATTAGGTTTCCCGTGTTCCACGCAGGGACACGCGCCGGTCAGTTGTCGCGCTCGATCACCCGTTGTGCCAGCCAGTGCAGGCCGTCCGCCCGCTCGTCGAGGTCGGCCAGCGACGCCCGCGCTTCCGAGACCAGTTCCGCCGCCCGCTGACGGGCCGCCGATAGGCCGACCACTGACGGGTAGGTCGGTTTCTGGCGCGCCCGGTCGGCGCCGCTCTGCTTGCCGAGGGTGCCGGTGTCGCCAAGCTCGTCGAGCACATCATCCTGAATCTGGAATGCCAGGCCCAGGCACTTGGCATAATGATCCAGGCCGGAAAACTGCTCGGGTGACAGCGCCGCGCCCTCGCAGACCAGCAGCACGCATACCCGGATCAGCGCGCCGGTCTTGTGGATATGCATGGCCTCGACTTCGGCCAGATTCAGGCTCTGACCGGTTGCCGCCAGGTCCATGGCCTGCCCGCCGGCCATCCCGCGGGAACCCGAAGCCACGGCCAGGCGCGCCACGCGGGCGGCACGCACCGCGGGCTCTGCGGTTTCGTCCTGCGCCAGCAGCTGGAAGGCCAGTGTAAGAAGGCTGTCCCCCGCGAGAATGGCGGTGGCCTCGTCGAACGCCCGGTGACAGGTGGGCTTGCCCCGGCGGAGATCGTCGTCGTCCATGGCCGGCAGATCGTCGTGAACCAGGGAGTACGCATGGACCATCTCCACCGCTGCGGCGGCGGCATCGACACTGTCGTCCGTCGCCCCGACGGCCCGGGCTGTGGCATAGACCAGTAATGGCCGGAGACGCTTGCCGCCGCCCTGCATGGCGTAGCGCATGGCCTCGTGCAGGCGGGCGGGGTGCTGCTTGGCAGGCGGGAGGCAGCCGTCGACCGCGTTATCCAGCCGCTGCCGGTAGTCGGCTACCGCGTCGGCGAACGACATCAGTCTTCCGGGTCTTCGAACGCGCCCAGATGGCCGCCCTGATCATTCTCGAGCAGCTGCTCCACACGCAACTCGGCACCCTTCAGCGCCGCCTGGCAGCGGCGGGCCAGCGCCACACCCTTTTCGAACCGCGCCAGGGATTCCTCCAGCCCTATCTCGCCGGATTCCAGCGACTCCACCAGGGATTCGAGCTCGTTCATCGCGGTCTCGAAGGCCGCAAGGTCGTCGTTCTGGTCCGGGCTTTCGGGATCGGTCATGCGCGGCATGTATCGGGGTGGTGTGTCGCGAATTGTAACGGTTGCGAAGCGCGCCGGGGGAGGGCGAGCTTGCCGCGCGCCCGGGCTTGGCTTAACGTCCCGCGCCAGTCAACCCACGCGCCTGTCATGACCAACAGCTACGACGCCGCCGCCATCGAAGTCCTCTCCGGCCTGGATCCGGTGCGCAAGCGGCCCGGCATGTTCACGGACACCGCCCGGCCCAACCATCTGGCCGCGGAGGTGGTGGACAACAGCGTGGACGAGGCGCTGGCCGGCCATGCCAAACGTATCGACGTGGTGCTGCACGGCGACGGGTCGATGTCGGTTACCGATGACGGGCGCGGCATGCCGGTGGACCTGCACCCCGACCACGGCGTGCCCGGCGTGGAACTGATCCTGACCCGGCTGCATGCGGGCGGCAAGTTCTCGCACAAGCAGTACCGCTTTGCCGGCGGTCTGCACGGGGTGGGGGTGTCGGTGGTCAACGCCCTGTCCACCCGGCTGGAGGTGCAGGTATGGCGCAACGGCAAGGCCTACGCCATCGGGTTTGCCGGCGGCGAACCGGCCAGCCCGCTGACCGAAACCGGCACCGTGCCCCGCAACCGGCGCGGTACCGCGCTGCGTTTCTGGCCGGACCCGGGTTATTTCGACAGCCCGCGTTTCGCGATCCCGCGTCTCACTCATCTGCTGCGGGCCAAGGCGGTGCTTTGCCCCGGCCTGACCGTCAGCTTCACCGACGAGGCGGCCGGCGACACGCAGACCTGGTGCTATCAGCAGGGCCTGGCCGAGTACCTCACCAGTGAACTGGGCGAGGCCGTGCGTCTGCCGGATGAACCCTTCGGCGGCAGTTTCGAGGCCGAACGCGAAGCCGTGGACTGGTCCCTGACCTGGCTGCCTGAAGGCGGCGAAGGGCTGTTCGAAAGCTACGTCAACCTGATTCCCACTGCCGGCGGGGGCACCCATGTCAACGGCCTGCGGGCCGGGCTGACCGAGGCGCTGCGCGAATTCTGCGAGTTCCGCAGCCTCACCCCGCGCGGGCTCAAGATCACGCCCGAGGACGTCTGGGACGGCTGCAGCTACGTGCTCTCGGTGAAACTGGCCGACCCGCAGTTTGCGGGCCAGACCAAGGAACGTCTGGGCTCGCGCGCCTGCGCGGCATTCGTGTCCGGCGTGGTCAAGGACGCCTTTTCACTCTGGTTGAACCGACATTCGGAAACCGGCGAGGCGCTCGCTCAGCTGGTGATCGGCAACGCGCAGCGGCGGGTCAAATCGGCCAGGAAGGTTACCCGCAAGCGCGTGGTGTCCGGCCCGGCGCTGCCCGGCAAGCTCACCGACTGCGTGTCCGATGATCCGGCCCGCACCGAACTGTTTCTGGTCGAGGGCGACTCCGCCGGTGGCTCGGCCAAGCAGGCCCGGGACCGAGACTTCCAGGCAGTGATGCCGCTGCGCGGCAAGATTCTCAACGCCTGGGAGGTGGACCCCGGCGACATCCTGGCCTCGAATGAAATCCATGACATTACCGTGGCGCTGGGCGTGGATCCCGGCGCGCTGGATCTGACCGGCCTGCGCTACGGCAAGGTGTGCATTCTGGCCGACGCGGATTCCGACGGCCTGCATATCGCCACCCTGTTGTGTGCGCTGTTTCTCAAGCATTTCCGGCCGCTGGTGGAAAAGGGCCATGTATTCGTGGCGATGCCGCCGCTGTATCGCATCGACGTCGGCAAGGACGTGTTCTACGCCCTGGACGACGAGGAACGGGAGGGCCGGCTGGATCAGATTCGCGCGGAAAAGCGCAAGGGCAAGGTCAGCGTCACGCGCTTCAAGGGCCTGGGCGAGATGAGCGCGCTGCAGCTGCGTGAAACCACCATGGCGCGGGAAACCCGCCGGCTGGTGCAGTTGACGGTGGAATCCGCGGATGTGGACGAACTGATGGACATGCTGCTGGCCAAGAAGCGCGCGGGCGATCGCCGCACCTGGCTGGAGGCCAAGGGCCACGAAGCCGAACTCCTCGACTGAGGCAAACAACCCGAGCCATGACCGACCAGAGCGAGTACGAAGCCGAACGCCAGGCCCTCAAGGCCTTCGCCGAGAAGGCGTACCTGAACTATTCCATGTACGTGATTCTCGATCGGGCGCTGCCGCATGTCGGCGACGGCCTGAAGCCGGTGCAGCGGCGCATCATCTATTCAATGTCCGAACTGGGCCTGTCGGCCGCCTCCAAGCCCAAGAAGGCGGCGCGCACCGTGGGGGACGTGATCGGCAAGTTCCATCCCCACGGCGACGCCGCCTGCTACGAGGCCATGGTGATCATGGCCCAGCCGTTTACCTACCGATATCCGCTGGTCGACGGCCACGGCAACTGGGGCACCGCCGACGACCCCAAATCGTTCGCGGCCATGCGCTACACCGAGTCGCGGCTGTCGGGTTACGCCAGCCTGCTGCTGTCCGAGCTGGGACAGGGGACGGTGGACTGGGCGCCGAATTTCGACGGCACCCTGGACGAACCCATGACCCTGCCGGCGCAGCTGCCCAACGTGCTGCTCAACGGCGGCACCGGCATCGCCGTGGGCATGGCTACCGACGTGCCGCCGCACAACCTGCGTGAAGTGGCGGCGGCCTGCGTGCATCTGATTCGCGAGCCCAGGGCCGATCTCGACACCCTGTGTCAGTACATCCAGGGGCCGGATTTTCCGACCGGCGCCGAACTGATTTCCCCGGCCGAGGAAATACGCGAGGTGTATCGCACCGGCAACGGCAATCTGCGCCTGCGTGCGGTATGGGAATCCAATGAACACGGCGAGATCGTGATCACCGCCTTGCCGTATCAGGTGTCCGGCGCGCGGGTGCTGGAACAGATTGCCGGGCAGATGGCAGCCAAGAAGCTGCCCATGGTTACGGATCTGCGTGACGAATCCGATCACGAAAATCCCACCCGCCTGGTTATCGTGCCCCGCTCCAGGCGGGTGGATGCCGACCAGCTGATGGCGCACCTGTTTGCCACCACGGCGCTGGAAAAGGGGTTTCGCACCAATCTCAACATGATCGGCCTGGACGGCCGCCCGCAGGTCAAGAACCTGCGCGACGTACTCACGGAATGGCTGACCTACCGCACCGAAACCGTCCGCCGGCGTCTGCAGTACCGGCTGGATCAGGTGATCGACCGCCTGCACGTGCTGGAAGGCCTGCTGGTCGCCTATCTCAACATCGACGAAGTCATCGCCATCATTCGCTACGAGGATGACCCGAAAAAAGCGCTAATGGCCCGCTTCGAGCTCACCGGCGTGCAGGCCGACGCCATCCTTGATCTGCGCCTGCGTCACCTCATGCGCCTGGAGGAACAGAAGATACAGGGCGAACGCGACGAGCTCGAAAGCGAGCGCAAGAAACTCGAGGCAACGCTCGGGTCGAAAGCGAAGCTCAACAAGCTGATTGCCGGCGAAATCGAGGCGGCGGCCGAGAAGTACGGCGACGACCGCCGCACGCAACTTGTCGAACGCGGCGAAGCGAAGGCCCTGGATGAATCCGACCTGCTGCCCAGCGAAGCGATTACCGTGGTGCTCTCACACCAGGGCTGGATCCGTTCGGCCAAGGGACACGAGACCGACCCCGAATCGCTGAGCTACAAGAGTGGCGACGAGTTCCTGGCCGCCGCGCGCGGGAAATCCAATCAACTGCTGTCCGTGCTCGACTCCACCGGCCGCAGTTACAGCCTGGCCGCGCACAAGCTGCCCTCGGCCCGCGGCCAGGGCGAACCCCTGACCGGCCGGCTCAGCCCCGCGGACAGCGCCACCTTCGTGGGGGTGATGATGGGCGACGCCGAGCAACGTTTCGTGCTGGGTTCGAATGCCGGCTTCGGTTTCGTCACCAGGCTGGGTGAACTGGCGTCGCGCAACCGCGCCGGCAAGGCCGCGCTTTCCGTGCCCAAGGGGGCCGCCGTCCTGCCCCCGTTAGGCCCCATCGATGCCGGCGATCAGGAACTCTGCCTGATTACCGCCGAAGGCCGCATGCTCTGCATCGGCCTCGACGAACTGCCCGAACTGGCCAAGGGCAAGGGCAACAAACTGATCGCGGTTAAAGGCGACGACACCGTCACTGCCTGGTGCGCGCTACCCGCCGACGCCACCCTGGTGCTTTACAGCGGCAAGCGACATTTGAACGTGAAGCCCGTTGACCGTGGGGATTACCGCGGCGCGCGGGCAAGCCGTGGTCGCTTCCTGCCACGGGGGTTTCGGCAGGTGCAGGCCGCGCGGGCCGATAGCCGATAGGACGAGGTAGGGAAGTCGAGTCTCGGTATATCTTGAAAATTGCCGACCATAGCCGTGGCGCCCGCCCGAGTCAGCTTCGGCAACCGACGGCGGACCTGCAGCCCTAACGGCTCTGCACGAACTCCTGGATCAGTGCAATCAGCGTTTCCGGTGCGTCCTCCTGGCAGAAGTGCCCGGCGTTCGGAAGCTCTACGACCGGCTGGTCTCCGAAGGCTTCCCGGAACGTGCCAATGGATACTTCCGGTGGAACTGCCCTGTCTTTCATGCCGTTCGCCAGCATGGCCGGCTTCGCCTTGACCTTCTCAACCAATTCTTCGCTAGGCTGATCCAGATACGGGAATCGCCCGGTTGCAATATCAAGCGGAAACTCGACGGCACCGATGCATTCTTCCGTTGATTCAAACGGCGCCGAATAGGCTCTGACCCAATCGTCGGTTACAGTCGAACCGCTCTGGAATCCCATCAGCTTCATGACGCTCAACGTCGTATAGCCAAGGTTTCTCAGAACCGGCTCGTGGATATCGCTGTTCACGAACCGGAACCAGTCGGAGCTCATCAGCTTATCGAAGTGCGGCGTGGTATCGCAGAACGGATAGACCAGCGTGTTCATGACGAATACGCGCTTCACCCGATCGGGCATCGTTGCCAGCAATGCGCCGCCCATGGGGCCGCCCCAGTCCTGAATAACCAGGGTGATATCGTCGAGCTCGAGTTCGTCGATGAGTGCGGTTACGTTCTCGACATGCGTCCTTAGCGTGTAGATACGATCCTGCGGGGTCTCGCTTTTCCCGAACCCCATGTGGTCGGGCACGACGACGCGATTCGTTCGGGACAATGGCCCGATAAACTTCCGGTAAAGATAGCCCCACGTCGGCTCGCCGTGCAGACACAGAATGGGCTCCCCCTTGCCCTCGTCAACGTAATGCATCCGAAAGCCCGGCGCCTCGGTGAAATTCGGCTGGAATGGCCAGGTTCCGTTGAATGTCTCGTCCGCACCAATCATCAGGTTCTCCCCTTCAACGTAATCGAACATATTATTCGGGCAGGAGTTGCCTCCTGCGACACGGCGCCCGAGCCGGTTATGCGGCGCGCAGAGCGCAATCCACGCCACGGTATCAAGATTGACTCGCTGTTGTGCCACCCGCGGATCATGCGTACCCGCGTGATCCGCCAGGTTCCCGTGCGGTGGCCGAATGCTTCCGCAAGCTAAAGAGCCACTCCAGGGCACCACTCTTTGTCTGCTTTTCTCGGTCGATGCAGCTTCAACCCGGCACGTCGAAATCCTCGGTCAGCGAAGCAGTACACCGGCAAACCCCCGCGTTTGGTTGATGGGCACAACCGAAACTCGCAAGGCGCGGCCGCCAGTGGCGGCGACTCGGTAGGCGCGAGCGTAGCCACCCAGCCATCACGGGCTGGTTTCGAACAACAACGGTGCGGCTTGGTATCACGGTTTATTTTCGCTGGCACCGTTTTACCGCTCTGATTGCGACTAGACTGGATCGAAACCACGGGAGGTGGCATGGCCAGAGTCAATTACAAGTTCAACAAGCAGCAGCGCGTAGCCGACAAGCGCCGCGCGCAGGAAGAGAAACGTATCAAGCGGCTCGAACGGCGGCAGACGCCCGAGAGTGTGCCGGACACAACCGAGGAAGCATCATGAGCAAGGGCATGGATCGCAAGAAGGTTGAGAAGAAGAAGCCGACGCGCACCCTGAAGGAAAAGCGGGCGGCAAAGGCTGCCGCCAGAGGCAAGGACGCAAAGGGCTTTCTTGATTGAATCGCTTGGCCCGCTGGCCTGCAAACTGGCTGGTAGCGCAACTGTTCGACTGACATCGGGCCTCAGGCCGGGCCTCAGGCCCTGCCCAGAACCGTCGCCATCGGGTCGTAGCCGTCGCGGCGCATGAGTTCGTGCAGTCGCCGGCGGCGGATGCCCATGTTGCCGCCGTCGTACACGGGGAAACACAGGGCGTCCTGCAGCAGGCCGGCCAGCGGCGTGGTATCGGTGTAGCTGTCCACGCCCACCAGACGCATGGCATCGTAGACCACCTGCACGCAGGTTTCCGACGCAAAGATCTTGGTCATGGTGGGCAGTTCCTCGGCCGCGCCGTGGGTGCGGTCGAGTTCCACGCAGGCCTTCCAGGCCATGTAGCGGCAGGCTTCCAGCCGGGTCTTCATGTCCACCAGCATGTAGCCGGCGTTCTGGTGGTCGATCACCGGCACGGCGCCGCCGCGCTTCTGGGTGGTGCAGAAGTCGTGGGCGAACTCGAAGGCCGCCCGCATGACGCCGACACAGGCGGCGCCGATCAGGCCGGCGGTCCAGGAAAAGGTCTTGTACTTGATCTCGATACCGTCCCCGGGCTGGCCCAGGATGTTGTCCAGCGGCACGCGCACGTTGTTGAAATGCATGATCGGCGAGACCACGCCGCGGTGGCCGGGGGAGTCGTGATAGCCGACGATCTCGATGCCGGGGGTATCGCCCGGCACCATGATGATGGCCAGGGATTCCTGGGGAGGCACGTTCCGATTGCCGGCTTCATCCGCGCGGCAGACCACCGAGAACAGGTGCGCGCCCCGGCCATCCCAGCCGCTGCCGTTGGTGGTGTACTGCTTCCTGCCATTGATCACCCACTCGTCGCCCTTCCGGTGGGCGAAGGTCCGCATGCCTGCGCCGGGGTCGGGGCAGTCGAAGTTGGCGGCGCCGCCGACGTCCGAGAAGGCCAGGGCGGCCAGCCGGTTGGCCGGGTCGGCAACGAAGTCGGGCAGGAATCGCTGTTTCTGCTCGTGACTGCCGTGCAGTAGTAGCGGCTGCAGGCCGAGGCCGACCGCGAGCATCGTCGAAGGCACGCTCACGTCCACCGCCATCAGTTCCTCGGCGGCGATGGCGAGGTCGATGTTGGGGAAGCCGGCACCGCCGTATTCGGTGGGCAGCAGGGCGTGGATGAAGCCGGCCTCGGCTACCTGATCGAAGAATGGCTTGGTGGCAAAGAAGCGCTGCTCCGGCCGGTCGTGCCCCGCCATGGCCGGGCGTACGCCGGATAGCACGTTCTGCGCGAAGGCCCGCGCGTCGGCCTGCAGCTTGAGCTGCTCGGGGGTGAGGGTGAAGTCGATTGCCACGTGCGGTACCTCGCGTCGATTCGGGGATAATGCAGCTTAGCGCGTCGCTTGCCGTGATGTTTATCACATGAATCGTCCTGGCCAACCGGCCAGGAGTCGTCACGTAAGTGCCGGCGCGGTGTCTTGAAACTGTCGCTTGCCGCCGCTATCTAACCTCCAGCTCGTCATCCCGGAGACTTTCTCACGATGAAACGCATCCTGCTGTTCCTGGGCACCAACCTTGCCATCCTGCTGGTGCTGTCGGCCTTCATTCAGATCTTCGGTCTGGATCAGTGGCTGGCGGCGCAAGGCATCGGCAATACCACCGGGCTGTTCGTGCTGGCCGCGGTGTTCGGCATGGGTGGGTCATTCATCTCGCTGGCCATATCCAAGTGGATGGCCAAGCGCATGATGGGCGTGCGCGTCATCGAGAACCCGTCCAATGCCGCCGAGCAGTGGCTGGTACAGACGGTCCAGCGCCAGGCCCGGGCGGCGGACATCGGCATGCCGGAGGTCGGCGTGTTCGAGTCACCGGTGATGAATGCGTTTGCCACCGGCATGAGCCGCAATGACGCGCTGGTGGCGGTCAGTACCGGCCTGTTGCAGAACATGGACCGCGACGGTGTCGAAGCTGTGCTGGGCCATGAGGTCAGCCACATCGCCAATGGCGACATGGTGACCATGGGCCTGTTGCAGGGCGTGCTGAATACCTTCGTGATCTTTTTCGCCCACATCGTGGCGCGCATGCTCATGCGCGACGAGCGCGGCGGCGGTCTGGCCTATTTCGGCGTGGTGATTGCACTGGAGATCGTGTTCGGGCTGCTGGCCAGCATCATCGTGGCGGCGTTCTCGCGTTACCGCGAATACCGGGCCGACGCGGGCGGTGCCCATCTGGCCAGCCGGCGCAAGATGATCAGCGCGCTGGAGTCGCTGCAGAAGACCTATGGCCAGAGCGACATGCCCAAGGAAATGGCCGCGTTCGGCATCTCCGGCACGCTGGGGCAGGGCCTTAAAAAGCTGTTTGCCAGCCATCCGCCGCTTGAGCAGCGGATTGCGGCCCTGAAGCAGGGCTAGGCTGACAGGGGGTTACGCCGGCGATCAGGCCTGGGCAGCGTCCGGTTCGTAAACGCGACGGCCCTGAATGAAGTTGATGCCGTGTTGCCACAGTCGGGCCATGCTATTGGCGTCATGCACATGGCCGGCCACGATCCGCATGCCGGCCTCCCGGGCGGCCGCGACGGCCTGGGTGAGCGCTTCATCGCCGTCGCCAACCAGGGTTTCCGTCTGATCGGCATCCAGACGCACGAAACCTGCCTGCAGATCGGCGGCCAGTTTGCTCGCACCGGGATCGGTGGCGTAACCGTCGACGGCTATACCCAGCCCCAACGACTGGCAGGCCCGGGCGAGTGTCTGTGCCTGACGCGGCGCGGCCGCCACGTCGGTTTCCTGCAGCACGAACCACACCTGGCCGGATGCGCCTTCGCGGCCTTTTACCTGCGTGGCAAGCCATCTGGCGAAGGCCTCCGCCTGTTGCACCGATGCCGCCGATAGCGGCACGAATATCTCGCCCGCGGCATCGCCGTTCGTGCGAACCAGCACCTGTGCGGTGGCCCATCGGTCGATATCGGCAAGCAGCCCGGCGGCCTCGGCCTTCTCGCGAAACTCGTCAAAGCGAAGGGGCCGACCGTCGGCCCGGTTCCAGCGCAGTAGAGCGTCATAATAAGGCCCGGTATCGCCTTCCAGACTGGTGATATCCAGGTAGGCCAGGGCCAACTGATCGTTCGCGATCGCTGCGCGGAGGGCTTCGGTGTGATCCGCCACGGGCGTGGGCTGCTCGGAATCGGTACCGGCGGCCGGCGCTGAAGCGCGCTTGCCCAGCCGTTCCACCTGATTGCCGGTGCGGTCGGACAGCTGCATTGCCAGTCGTGTGGTTCGCAGGAAGCGCTTGGCATCGTCGCCATCCGAGGCCAGTGCGGCCACCGCGATGCTTGCCGTCACCGACGCGGTCTGCTGGTCCTCACCGAAGGCTTCCCCGGCGATGGCTTCACGGATAGTTTCCGCCTGTTCGGTCAGGGCGTCGTCGTCCTGACGATGCATCAGCAGCGCAAGCCCGGCGGCCGCCAGTCGGAAGCCGTGGTCGGAGTCGCCGATCAGGCTGAGGGTATAGGCAAACACCTCGTCGGCGATACGATCGGCCGCGGCCGGTCCGAGGCGGTCCTGCAGCCCGGCGAAGTCATCCAGATGCAGGCAAAGCAGGCCCGGGATGCCGGCGTCCTGAGGCCGCAGGGACTGTAGCGCCTGATACAGCGCCTGCCGGCCGGTGGTGATCGGATCGCGCGGAACCGGGGCGGTTTCATCCGGCGGCGTCACCAGCAACTCCACCCGGCCGGGGGTATCGCCGGTCGCGGGTCGACAGCGCACGGACAGGGTGACGGGGCTGTCGTCCATGCGCTGGCCGGTAATCGTGAGCGGCGGCGGCGCGCTGGTGCCCTGTGCGCACTCCTTGAGCGTCTGCTTCACGGTCGCCCGATCGTCCGGGTGCACCAGATCCATCAGTGGCACGCCCGCCAGTTCCTCGGTATCGGGAAAGCCGAACAGGCTGGCAAATTCGCCGTTGACCTGCTCGAAGATGCCGTCGTCGATTAATGCCCGGGCCTCGCGGCTGTCCGCGATCAGCGCATCGAGACGCCCGCGGCAGTCCGCCAGCTGTGCCTGCAGAACACTTGCCTGGCGCACTCGTTCGGCCTCGCGCAGATGGCGGGTCAGCACCAGTTCCAGTAGATCCGGGTCGGCGGGGTCGACCGCGTCGCGGGCGCCGGCGCGCAGCAGCTCGGCCCGGCGCCTTGTGTCGGCGAGGGCGATCAGGGGCACGCGGGGCGCGGCGTTGACGCACAGCCCCAGAATCCGGTCCAGCGCGGCCGAATCGTCGGCGGCGCAGGCGATCAGTGCGGGGTCGTGATGGGTGAGCTGATCACCCAGCGCGCCGGCCTGCTCGAGCCAGGCTACGGTGACGTTCTCGCCGGCCGCCCGCAGGGCGTTGCGCAGGGTTTCCGCGCTGTTTTCCCGCGGGGCGATCACCAGAATGGTGGTCGATGACGGGGCGGCGGATGGCGCGGCACTCACGTGGCAGTTTCTCCCGGTTCGGCATCCATGCCGATGATTGTCTTGCTGGCCCGGCCGGCTTCTTCCAGCGCCAGATGGGGCACCAGGTAGCCCGGCAGGCGGGCGGAAAGCTCGCGGTAGAGGCGTTGCGCCCGATCGAGCGGCACGTCGAAATGGGCGGCCCCCCGAACACGGTCGAGCAGATGCAGATAGTAGGGGATCACGCCCTGCGCGAACAGCCGTTCGCTCAGCGTGGCCAGCACCTCGGCGTCATCGTTGACGCCGGCCAGCAGTACCGCCTGATTGAACAGGGTGGCCCCGGTGTCCTGCATTCGGCGCAGGGCCAGGCCGGTATCGGCGTCGAGTTCCTGCGGATGATTGACGTGCACCACGACGACCGTCTGCAGTCGTGTACCGCCCAGCCAGGCCAGCAATGCGTCGTCCACGCGATCCGGGATCACGATCGGCTGACGGGTGTGCAGGCGCAGTCGCTGGATGTGGGGAATGCGGTCCAGCGCCCGGACCAGTTCCGCCAGTTTGTGATCGGCCAGGGACAGCGGGTCGCCGCCGGACAGGATGACCTCGCGGATAGTGGTGTCCGCGCGCAGCTGTTGCAGTGCCCCGCGCCACTGCCGCCGGGCGGCGTTTTCGTCGGCATACGGGAAATGCCGGCGGAAGCAGTAGCGGCAATGCACGCCGCAGGCGCCGGTGGCGATCAGCAGCGCCCGGCCGGCGTATTTGTGGATGATGCCGTCGCCGCGCAGGCTGCCCAGATCGCCCACGGCGTCCAGGTCATAACCGGGCACGTCGTCCCCCTCCGCGCCCAGCGGCCAGACCTGACGCAGCAGCGGATCGGCCGGGTCGCCCCGGTGCATCCGGGCCACGAACGGTCGGGGTACGCGCAGCCGGAACAGCTGGTCCGCGGTGGCGGCCTCGGCGAGCCCGGACGCGGGCAGGCCCAGCATCGCCAGCAACTCCCGCGGATCGGTAATCGCGGCAGCCATTTCCCGCTGCCAGGCGGGCGGGCTTTGGGATAGACTACGCGGCCGGCTGTCGGCGGACGGGGCGTCTTGTGTGAGCATGACGGCAGTGTAGAGTGCCGGCCGGCGTGTCTCCAAAACTTTTGTCAACGGACTACCCAAGATGGCGACTTTCAGCACCAACCAGTTCAAGGGCGGCCTCAAGATCCTGCTCGACGGCGATCCCTTCACGATTCTGGAGAACGAGTTCGTCAAGCCGGGCAAGGGTCAGGCCTTCAACCGCGTCAAGGTCCGCAACCTCAAGACCGGGCGGACCATCGAGCGCACCTTCAAGTCGGGCGACACGGTCGAGGCGGCCGACGTCATGGAACTGGATCTGCAGTTCCTCTACTCGGACGGTGAGTTCTGGCATTTCATGGAGCCCAACAGCTTCGAACAGCACCAGGCCCCGGACGCCGTCGTGGGCGAGGCCGGCCAGTGGCTGCGCCCGCAGGATGAATGCAAGGTCATCCTCTGGAACAACGAGCCGCTGTCGGTTGAAGCGCCGAATTTCGTGAACCTGGCCGTGAGCCAGACCGACCCTGGCGTGCGCGGCGACACCTCCAGCGGTGGCAGCAAGCCGGCCACGCTGGAAACCGGTGCGGTGATCCGGGTGCCGCTGTTCATCGAGGAAGGCGAGGTGCTCAAGGTGGACACCCGCAAGGGCGAGTACGTCTCCCGCGCCTGATTGTCGGGCACCGTCGCTGGCGCCTGCCATTGCGACGCCGTCGTGACCGAATCCACCTGGCAGCCCTCCGCCACGCCGGAAACATTGCGTCGGCGTGCACAGTTGCTGGCCGACATCCGCGCTTTCTTCGCACGCCGTGACGTGCTCGAGGCCGACGTGCCGGCGCTATCGGCCGCGGCGGCCCAGGAACCCCAACTGGACAGCCTGGCCTGCGGCGACGCCGGCTGGCTGCATACCTCGCCGGAATTCGGTCTCAAGCGCCTGATGGCGGCCGGCATCGGGCCGGTCTATCAGCTGTCTCACGTGTTCCGGGCGGGCGAGACCGGTCGCTGGCACAACCCCGAATTCAGCATGCTGGAATGGTACCGCCCGGGCTGGGCTTATCCGACCGTGCTGACCGAGACCGAGGCACTGCTGACCGAACTCGGAGCGCCGCCGCTGGCGCGAGTCGGATTCGACGAGGTGTTCACCCGGCTGACCGGCCTCGACTGGCGGCGGGCCGGCGTCGACGAGCTGCAGCAGCGTGCCGCCCGGGCCGGTCTGGCCCCGGAATCCGAGCCCGCGGGCCTGGATGACGCCCGGCGGTTCGAATTCTGGTTCGATGCTCTGGTCGGGCTGGTGCTGGGGCCGGATCTTGGCCAGTCGGCACCGTGCGCCGTCTGCGACTGGCCGCCATCACTGGCCGGGCTCACCCGTATCCGGCCGGGGGCGATGCCGGTGGCGGAACGCTTCGAGATCTACTGGCAGGGGGTGGAGCTGGCCAATGGCGGCACCGAACTCACCGACGCCGCCGCCCTGCGCGAGCGATTCGACCGGGATGCCGCCACGCGCCGGGCGCTGGGTAAGCCCTGTCCGCCGGTCGACCGGGCGCTGCCGGCCGCGATGGATGCCGGATTGCCCGACTGCGCCGGCGTGGCGCTGGGTGTGGATCGGCTGCTGGCATTGCTGCTCGGGTTCGACGCGCTGGCGCCGGCGCTGCCGTTTGCCGCTGACCGCGCCTAGGCGCCCGGGGTCAAGTGACCCAGGGACTGTCCCATGCGCACCGGTGCGCCGGGCGTCAGGTGTGACGCCCAGTCGGCGGCGCCGGCGCCCAGCAACAGGATGACGGTCGAGCCCAGGTTGAATCGGCCCATCTCGTCGCCGCGGCCCAGGCGGGTGGCGGTGTTTTCCACCGGCCAGTCGGTCACGCCGCCGCGGCGCCGGTGTGGCGGCGTGACCGTGCCCGACCACACGGTCTCCATGCCGCCGACGCAGAATGCGCCCACCAGCACCACCGCCATCGGTCCGGCGGCGGTATCGAACAGGCACACCAGGCGTTCGTTGCGGGTGAAAAGCCGGCTGATACCGCGCACGCTCATCGGGTTGACACCGAATAGCCGGCCGGGGACATAGCGGGTCTGTCGCAGGGTGCCGGTCAGTGGCATGTGCACACGATGGTAGTTGGTGGGCGCGAGGTAGATGGTGGCAAATCGACCGCCCAGAAACGGGGCCGCGGCGTCGGCGTCGCCGAGTAATTCGGCGGCCGAATAAGTCATGCCCTTGGCCTGCAGCAGCCGATCGCGGTCCAGCTCGCCGAACTGGCCGAGGGTGCCGTCCACCGGGCTGGCCACGCCGGCCGGATTCTCGGGCAGCGGCCGGGCGGCGGGTTTCAGCGCGCGGGTGAAGAAGGCGTTGAAACTCTCGTAGGCCAGCGGATCCCGCATCACCGCCTCGCTGAGATCGATCCGGAACAGCTTCATGAAGGCCCGGATCAACAGATTCTTGAACGGCCGGTAGCGGCTGCCGGCAATGGTGTGCATCAGCCGCGAGAGCAGGCGGGTGGGAAGCAGTTGCTGGAACAGGGCGAATGGGTGCATGGCGTGGATCAGGGCGCGATGGAGATGACTTGCCGGCGGCGGAACGGGCAGGTGCAACCGCCGAAAAGCAAGCGAAATCGGTGCATTGTGGGCGAGTTTAGCCCATAATGTGGCGCCTCTGTCGCCCGCCATCCGTGGCCTGACCGGCCCGGCGATACGGCCGGGCGGCGTTACATTCCCCCGCCGGAAAGCATTCATGGAACCGTCTCGGCTCGCCGCGCACCTGACCACCATTCGGGACCTCATCCGCTGGGGTGGTTCGGCATTCAATCGTGCCGGGCTTGCCTTCGGCCACGGCAGCGACAACGCCCTGGACGAGGCGCGTCATCTGGTGCTTCATTCGCTGGCGCTGCCCGTCGACGTGGCCGATGATTATCTGTCCGCCCACGTGACGCCCGAGGAAGCCGAGGCGGCGCTGAACCTGCTGCAGCGGCGCATCGATGAGCGTCAGCCGGCGCCGTATCTCACCGGCGAGGCCTGGTTCGCCGGGCTGCCGTTCTTTGTCGATCAGCGCGTGCTGGTGCCAAGGTCGCCGATCGCCGAGATCATCGAGGCGGAATTCCAGCCCTGGCTGGACGATCGTGAGCCGTTGCGTATTCTCGACGTGGGCACCGGCAGCGGTGCCATAGCCATTGCCTGCGCCATGGCGTTTCCGGATGCCGAGGTGGTGGGCACGGATGTCAGCGAGGACGCGCTGGCGGTAGCGCGTCGCAATGCCGAACGTCACGGGGTATCGCCGCGTATGCGCTGGCGCATTGCCGATCTTTACGATGGGCTGGAAGACGAGGCGCCGTTCGATCTGATCGTGACCAACCCGCCGTACGTCAGTGGCGAGGAGATGGATACGCTCGATCCCGAGTACCGCCACGAACCCACGATTGCCTTTTCCGGGGGCGGAGACGGGCTGGATCTGGTCGAGCGGCTGATATTCGCCACGCCGCCGCATCTGGCGCCGGGCGGGTTGTTCGTGCTGGAAGTGGGTCACACCTGCTTTGCGCTGGAGCAGCGCTGGCCGGAAATGCCGATCGAATGGGTTGAACTGGAGCGCGGCGGTCTGGGTGTGGGCGTGCTCGAGGCCGACGATCTGGACGCCTGGGTGGCTCACTGCCACGAAATCGCGGCCAGCGCGGCGGGGGAATAGTCCATGGCCGGCAATACCTGGGGACGCCAGTTCACGGTAACCAGTTTCGGCGAGAGCCACGGCCCGGCCATCGGCTGCGTGGTGGACGGTTGCCCGCCCGGGCTGGCGCTGACGGAAGCCGATCTGCAGGTTGATCTGGACCGGCGCCGGCCGGGGCAGTCCCGCTATGTCACCCAGCGCCGGGAACCGGATCAGGCCCGCATTCTGTCCGGGGTGTTCGAGGGCGAGACCACCGGCACGCCCATTGCCGTGCTGATCGAGAACGAGGATCAGCGCTCCCGCGATTACGGCAAGATCCAGCAGGTGTTTCGTCCCAATCACGCGGACTACGCCTACATCCAGAAATACGGCCGGCGCGATCATCGCGGCGGCGGCCGCTCGTCGGCACGGGAAACCGCGGTGCGGGTGGCGGCCGGGGCGATTGCCCGCAAGTATCTGCGCGAGCGCCTGGGCATCGAGATCCGCGGCTGGCTGGCCCAGATGGGTGACATCCACCTGGACTGCGTGGCGCCGGAGACGGTCAACGACAATCCCTTCTTCTGTCCCGACCCGGACCGGGTGACCGAGCTGGAGGACGCCATCAACGCACTGCGGCGCGACGGCGATTCGATCGGCGCGCGCATCGTGGTCGAGGCCACCGGGGTGCCGCCGGGCCTGGGCGAGCCGGTGTTCGAGCGGCTGGATTCGGACCTGGCGGCGGCGCTGATGAGCATCAACGCGGTCAAGGGGGTGGAAATCGGCGACGGCTTCGAGTGCGTGTGCCAGCGCGGCTCCGAGCATCGCGACGAACTCAGCCCGGAGGGCTTTCTCGCCAACCATTCGGGCGGCGTGGCCGGCGGCATCAGTACCGGCCAGCCGGTGCGGGCGGCGCTGGCGCTCAAGCCTACGTCGAGTATCACCATTCCGGGACGCACCGTGGATGTCGCGGGCGAAGCCACCGAAATGCGCACCACCGGCCGGCACGACCCCTGTGTGGGTCTGCGGGCCACACCCATCGCCGAGGCCATGCTGGCGCTCGTGCTGATGGATCATTGGCTGCGTCACAGGGCACAGAACGCCGACGTGACACCGCCACTGCCGCCGATTCCGGGCGACCTATGAGGGCTGCAACCGCCAATGGCGTCGGCCGTCGGGATGAATCGCGTCTGACGCCACCCGTCAGTTACTGAAGACCACAGGTCAGGCGTGACCGATCTCCTGCCCCGGCGCCGGCTGTCTGGCTTCTATTTCTTCTGGTTCGCCGGGCTCGGGGCACTGCTGCCCTACTGGAGCCTGTACATGCGCGACCGCGGTTTTTCCGCCGCGGCCATCGGGCTGATTTTCGGGATTCTGCTGGGCACCAAGGTGGTGGCCCCCAACGTCTGGGGCTGGCTGGTGGACCGCTATGGCGGCCGGGTGATGGTGATTCGCCTGGCCACCGCAAGTGCCGCGCTGATGTTTCTGTGGGTGCCGTTCGTCGACGGCTTTCTGGCACTGGCGCTGCTGATGGCGGGGTACGGGTTCTTCTCCAACGCCTCCATTCCGCAGTTCGAGGCGCTTACCTTCAATCATCTGGGCAGTCGCTCGGCCGGCTACAGCCGCATTCGGCTATGGGGGTCGGTGGGGTTCATCGCCTCGGTGGCGTCCCTGGGGCCGCTGGTGGATGCCGGCGGGTCAGGCCTTGTGGTGTGGTGGATGCTGGCCACGCTGGTGACGCTGTTCCTGGTCAGCCTGACGGTGCCCGACGCACCCGGCAGCCGCGAAACCTCCGGCGGCGACGCATTGCTCACGGTGCTGCGCCGCCCGCAGGTGGCCAGCCTGCTGGCGGTGTGCTTCCTGGTGCAGTTCAGCCACGGGCCCTACTACAGCTTCTTTTCCATCTACCTGGAGGATCACGGCTATGGGCGCAGCCTGATCGGCGGCCTGTGGGCGCTGGGGGTGATGGCCGAGGTGCTGGTGTTCGCCTTCCTGCCGGCGGTCGTCACCCGGACGACCCTGCGTCAACTCATGCTCACCGCGGTGGCACTGGCGGTGCTTCGCTGGTCCCTGCTGGCTGCCGCGCCCGACCGGCTGGCGATGGTGGTGCTGGTCCAGGTGCTGCACATGGCCAGTTTCGGGCTTTATCATGCCGTGGCGGTCAGCCTGATCCACCGTCTGTTCCAGGGTCCACTCCAGGGACGCGGGCAGGCGCTGTACAGCAGTCTGGGTTTCGGTGCCGGCGGCGCGGCCGGGGCGCTGAGCAGTGGCTTCCTGTGGGATGTACTGCCGCATCCCTGGGTTTTCGTGATGGCCGCGGCCGCCGCGGCGCTGGGTTGGTTGATTGCCTGGCTGGGGTTGCGTGGTGTGGGGATGGTTTCGGCGCCGGACTACGATGCCAGCAGTGACAGCAGGGCGGCCGCCGCGGCGGACAGATGACGTTCCGGGTGCCGCACGGTGCCCAGCGACCGGGTCAGCGACACGCCGGGCAGGCGCAGCTCGCACAGCCGGCTGCCGGCCAGCATCGCCGGCGGCAGGGCGGTCCAGCCCAGGCCGACTTCGGCGAGCATCTTCAGCGTATCCAGATTGTTGCTGTGCTGACGCACGGTCATCCCGGCTTCGCGGCCACCTACCGCACCGGCGACGATGGCATGGGTCTGGGTATCCGGCTCCGGCAACAGGGCGGGTACGTCCCGCAGTTGTGTTGCAGTGACCTCGGGGTGTTGTGCCAGGGGATGGTCCTCGGCCACCGCGATCACCATGGGATCGGCCCAGACCCCCTGCTGATCCAGCCCGGCGATGGGCGGGTCCGGGAGAGTGACGATGGCCAGTTCCACCTGGCCGCGGGCCACCGCATGGCAGGCGTCTTCCGAACCCAGGAAATGGATGTCCAGGTCCACGCCGGGGAAGGTCTTGACGTACTGCCGCAGCACCGGCGGCATCCGGTGCATGGCCACGTGATGGGACAACGCCAGTGCCAGATGACCGATCACCCGGTCGGACAGTTCATCCAGCGCCCGGCGGCCGTCCTCCAGTGCCGCCAGCAAGCGCCGCGCATGGGGCAGGAACTGCCGCCCGGCATCGGTGAGAATCACCCGGCGGCCAACCCGGTCGAACAGCGCGAAGCCCAGACGCGCCTCGGCGTTGGCCAGTCGCTTGCTCACCGCCGGCTGGCTGACATGCAGCCGCTGGGCCGCCGCCCGGAAACTGCCGGTGTCGCAGATGGTCACGAAGGCTTCGATGGCGGCCAGTTGCATGGGGCGGAGCGAATGGCTGATGGCCGCATGATACATTCCAGATGCGACTTGTAAATATAAAAACAATTCATTGGAGTTATTGAACGTGCGCCCCTATAGTCCGCACCATCAGTGAAGACCGAGAGTGCGTGATGAGCGGCAAGACCCTGTACGACAAGATCTGGGACGAACACGTGGTGCGCGACAACGGCGATGGCACCGCGCTGATCTATATCGACCGGCAGATGGTCCATGAAGTGACCTCGCCGCAGGCATTCGAGGGCCTGCGGCTGGCCGGGCGTGACGTATGGCGCCGCAGTGCCAACCTGGCGGTGCCGGACCACAATGTCCCCACCATCGATCGGCTGCGCGGCATCGCGGATCCGATCTCCCGTGCCCAGGTAGAAGCGCTGCAGCAGAATTGTGCAGACTTCGGCATCCGCCTGTTCGGGATGAACGATCCGCGTCAGGGCATCGTCCACGTGATCGGTCCCGAGCAGGGGGCGACCCAGCCAGGCATGACCATCGTCTGTGGTGATTCCCATACCTCCACGCACGGCGCCTTTGGCGCGCTGGCATTCGGCATCGGCACCTCCGAGGTCGAACACGCGCTGGCCACGCAGACGCTGATTCAGGCCAAGGCGAAGACCATGCTGATCCGCGTGGACGGCCAGGCCGGTCCGGGCGTGACGGCCAAGGACATCATGCTGGCCATCATCGGGAAGATCGGCACCGCCGGGGGCACCGGCCACGTGCTGGAGTACGGCGGCCAGGCGATTCGCGATCTGTCGATGGAAGGGCGCATGACCCTATGCAACATGTCGATCGAGGCGGGTGCCCGGGCCGGCATGATCGCGGTGGACGACAAGACCGTCGAGTACGTGCGCGGCCGGACCTACGCCCCGGAAGGCGAGCATCAGGCGGAGGCCGAAGCCTACTGGCGCACGCTGGTCAGCGACGAGGATGCCGCGTTTGACCAGACCGTGGTCCTGGACGCGGCGGCGATCCGCCCGCAGGTCACTTGGGGCACCTCCCCTGAAATGGTGGTTCCGGTGGACGGCGCCGTGCCCGACCCGGCAGCCTGTGAAGACGCCACGCGGGCCGAATCCTGGCGCCATGCGCTGACCTACATGGATCTGGTGCCCGGGATGCCGATCACCGACATCCGGCTGGACAAGGTGTTCCTGGGCTCCTGCACCAACGCACGCATCGAGGATCTGCGCGCGGCCGCGGCGGTGCTGAAGGGGCGCCGGGTGGCGGACAACATCAAACTGGCAATGGTGGTGCCGGGCTCCGGTCTGGTGAAGCTGCAGGCGGAGAAGGAAGGGCTGGACAAGGTGTTCACCGATGCCGGCTTTGAATGGCGCGATGCGGGCTGCTCGATGTGCCTGGGCATGAACCCCGACCAGCTCTCGCCGGGCGAGCGTTGCGCGTCGACCTCGAATCGCAACTTCGAGGGTCGGCAGGGGCAGGGTGGTCGCACCCATCTGGTGAGTCCGGCAATGGCCGCGGCGGCTGCGGTGGCGGGCCATTTTGTGGACGTCCGCGACATTTGAACGGGAATCGCGTCAGCGTTTCCGTTGGCGACCCTCGCGGTTTGATCCTGTCAGGAAAAGAGACTCATGCAAGCATTCACGACTCACGAAGGCATCATGGCGCCGCTGGACCGCGGCAACGTGGATACCGACGCCATCATCCCCAAGCAGTATCTGAAGTCGATCAAGCGCACCGGCTTCGGGCCGCATCTGTTCGATGACTGGCGCTACCTGGATCCGGGCGGCCTGGACGTGGATCCGGCCACGCGCCGTCCCAATCCGGATTTCCTGCTCAATCAGCCGGCCTACCGCGACGCCAGCATTCTGCTGGCCCGGGACAACTTCGGCTGTGGCTCCTCCCGCGAACACGCGGTGTGGGCGTTGTCGGACGCCGGATTTCGGGTGGTGATCGCGCCGAGCTTTGCCGATATATTCTTCAGCAACTGCTTCAAGAACGGTGTATTACCCATTGTTCTGGATCATTCGATCATGGATGCACTGTTCGAGGTCGCCACCGATCAGGCCCCCGCCATGGCACAGGTGGACCTGGTGGCGCAGACCGTGAGCGCCGGCGGGCAGGCGTATCCGTTCGAGATCGATGCCTACCGCCGGCACAACATGCTGGAAGGACTGGATGATATTGGCCTGACCCTGAAGCACGCCGAGACCATCCGCGGCTATGAACAGGCCCGGCGCGAGGCCAAACCCTGGTTGTTCCGCGAATTGTGAGCGGTAACAAAGCTTTTACGACCAAGGAAGAATGATGACTGCAAGAATACTGGTGCTACCCGGCGATGGCGTCGGACCGGAAATCTGCCGTGAAGCTACGCGCGTGCTGGAAGCGTTGCAGCGGGATCATGGCCTCGATGTCGAGCTCGAGGAGGATCTGGTTGGTGGCGCGGCCTACGAGGCCACCGGCGAGCCGCTCCCGGCCGAGACCCTGGAAAAGGCCCGGGGGGCCGATGCGGTTCTGTTCGGCGCCGTCGGCGGTGCCCAGTGGGATGAGCTGCCGCGCGAGCTGCGTCCGGAAAGCGGGCTGCTGCAGCTGCGATCGGAACTGGGCCTGTTCGCCAACCTGCGTCCGGCGATGCTGTATCCGCAGCTGGCCCACGCCTCCACCCTGCGCCACGAGGTGGTTGCGGGTCTGGACCTGATGATCGTGCGCGAACTCACCGGCGGCATCTATTTCGGCCAGCCCCGCAGCACCCGCACGGATACCCACGGCCGGCGCCAGGCGGTGAACACCATGCTCTACACCGAGGGCGAAATTGAGCGTATCGCTCGGGTCGGCTTCGACATCGCCCGCCGCCGCAACAAGCGCCTGTGCTCGGTGGACAAGGCCAACGTGCTGGAGGTCTCGCAGCTCTGGCGGGATGTGGTCATCGAGGTGGGTCAGGAATACCCGGACGTCGAACTCAGCCACATGTACGTGGACAACGCCGCCATGCAGCTGGTGCGTGCGCCCAAGCAGTTCGACACCATCGTCACCGGCAATCTGTTCGGCGACATCCTCTCCGACATCGCCGCCATGCTCACGGGCTCCATAGGCATGCTGCCCTCGGCGGCGCTGGACGAGCAGGGCCGCGGCATGTACGAGCCCGTGCACGGTTCCGCCCCCGATATCGCTGGCCAGGGCGTGGTCAATCCCCTGGCCACCATCCTGTCGGTGGCGATGATGCTGCGGCACAGCCTGCACCGGCAGGATCTGGCCGAACGGGTGGAGCACGCGGTGGGCGATGCCCTGGACCGCGGCCTGCGCACCCGCGATATCATGGACGACGAAAAGCAGGTGGCCAGTACCGGCGAAATGGGCGGTGCGGTCATCGACATGCTGCAGTGACACTTCAATAATTTAGGCAAAACGCCCGTCATGACAAAAGAATTCGATGTAGCCGTTGTGGGCGCTACGGGCGCCGTCGGCGAGACCATGCTCCGCATCCTGGAACAGCGCAAATTCCCGGTGCGAAACCTCTATCCGCTGGCCAGCGAGCGCTCGGCGGGCAAGGAGATTCTGTTCCGCAACCGCAAGATCCGGATCGAGAACCTTGCCGAATTCGATTTCAGCAAGGCGCAGATCGGGCTGTTCTCGGCGGGCGGCTCCATTTCCGAGGTCTACGCGCCACGCGCGGCCGAGGCCGGCTGCGTGGTGATCGACAACACCTCGCAGTTCCGCCGCGAACCGGATATTCCTTTGGTGGTGCCCGAGGTCAATGCGCATGCGCTGGCCGGATATACCACCCGGGGCATCATCGCGAACCCCAACTGCTCCACCATCCAGATGATCGTGGCGCTCAAGCCGCTGCATGATGCGGCGTACATCCAGCGCATCAACGTGGCGACCTACCAGGCAGTATCCGGGTCGGGCGCCTCGGCCATCCAGGAGCTGGCCAATCAGACGGCCAAGTTACTGAATGGAAAGGATATCGATCCGCCCAAGGCCTACCCGAAGCAGATCGCCTTCAACGCGCTGCCGCACATCGACGTCTTCCTGGACAACGGCTATACCAAGGAAGAGATGAAGATGGTGTGGGAAACCCGGAAGATCCTGGAGGACGACAGCATCCAGGTGAACCCGACCGCCGCACGCGTGCCGGTATTCTTCGGCCATTCCGAGGCAGTACACATCGAGACCCGCGACAAGCTCACCGCCGAGCAGGCCCGGAAAATCCTGCGCAAGGCACCCGGCGTGACCGTCATCGATGAACGCAAGGACGGCGGCTACGCCACCGCGGTGACGGACGGGGCCAACAACGACGCGGTCTTCGTCAGTCGCATTCGCGAGGACATCTCCCACGAGCGCGGGCTCGACCTCTGGGTGGTGGCGGATAACGTCCGCAAGGGGGCGGCGCTCAACAGCATCCAGATCGCCGAACGGCTGATCAGCGACTATCTCTGATCGGACATGCCGGTGCGCAGTGCAGGCGAACCGCTGGTGCTCGCCGGGTATCGGTCGATAACGGTGGAAAGCCCTGATGCCGGGCGTCCGGCCCAGCGCCACGCATTGATGCACCCGGATGGCTGACGTATAACGGTTGGCACGTGCCGAGGCGGGAGACACGGATTTTCATGAGATGCAAGCTGGCCATTGCGGCCGTTCTGGTCATGCTGGCCGGTGTTGTCGGCCCGGCGCATGCGCTGGGTTTCGGTGACATTCGTGTCGAGTCGGCTCTCAACCAGCCCCTGCGCGCCTCGTTCCCGCTACTCGGGGTCAAGCCCGAGGAGCAGGACGACATTGTCGTGCGGATTGCCTCGCGGGCAACCTTCGAGCGCTTCGGCATCGAGCGCGTCGGCCTCCTGGACGAGGTCGAACTGACGCTTTCGGATGGCGCGGAAACGGGTCGCCTGCGGGTCCGCATGCGCTCGACCCGCAGCGTGCGCGAACCATTCCTGACCTTCCTGGTGGAAGCCACGTGGTCGGGACGCCGGGCGCTGCGCGAGTACACCATTCTCCTGGACCCGCCGGCGTCGGCGCCGACCGCCCAGGCGCCACAGCCGGAGGCTGCGCCGCCAGTACCGGCGGGCGCAGAGTTCGACAACGCGGCGACGCCCAGGCCCGAATCGCAACCGGAGGCAAGCGCCGCGCCGTCTCGGTCTGCGGGTGACGAGGCGGTCGCCGGGACGGCGTTCGAGGAACCGGCCTACGACGAGCCCGCCGGCGATGGCGAAACCGGGACGGTGACCGAGGGCCCACGCCGGATCGGCCCGATCCAGGCCAATCAGACGCTCTGGAGTCTGGCCAGCAACAACCGGCCGTCCGGGTCGGTGACCATGGACCAGATGCTCGTGGCGCTCTACCGGAGTAATCCGCAGGCCTTCGACGGCAACATGAATCTGATGCTGAAGGGTGCGACGCTGCTGGTGCCGTCACTCGAGGATATCCGCGCGATCAGTCGCCGTGAAGCCACGCAACTGGTGGCCGAGCAGCGTCGTGCGTTCGAGCAGCTGGGTGGGTCCTCGAGCCAGACGCGCATTGCCGACAGCGGTGGCCGTGCCGCCGCCGGCCAGCTGAGACTGGAAGCTGCCGAGGAATCCGCCGACAGTGACGCGACAGCCACGCGTGTCGCCGCGTCGAACGATGATAGTGCCGGCGATACCGGTGAAGCACTGGGTGCCCTCGCCGCAAATGCGGCCGGCGACGGCGTTGAAACGGCGCCGAGCGAGTCGACCGCCGGCAACAATGATGCGGCAACGCAAGACGATGAAGTCGGCGCGACGAATGATGACGCATCGGCAACCGGCGCGGCGGATGCCGACGTCACGGCGAATGGCGCCGAAGTCGGCGACAGCCGGAACGACGATGGCACCGCGGATGCGGGTGCTGATGACAAGACGACCGATGGCGAGGCCGATACAGCGAATTCCCTGACCGCCGAATCGGGCAACGGCGAGGCCATGGACGAATCCGGCGACGGTGACATGGTTGCCGGGCTGGATCCGGGCGCGGACGATGCAACGGGTGGCCAGGCCTCATCGACCGCTGACGCGCGCGATGAAAGCGGCGCCGACGGCAATGCCGAGGCCGGTGCAACGATGGCGGACGCGCAACCGGGGAGCGATACCGGCAGGAATTCCACCGCCGAGGCCGACGACGGATCGGAAACCGATGCTGCCGCGCCGATCACGCCGGTGGAATCGGTGGTGCCGGATTCGGCCGCCGGCCTGTTCACCGCCCGGCAACTGCTGTTGGCACTGGCTGGCCTGTTGCTCGTGGTGGCGCTGTTTGCCTATCTGCGTCGGCGGCAGTACAAGCCGATGCCGGCAGATTTCAGCGGCCTCGATCAGGAAGAGCCGCCGCTGACAGCGCCCGCCACGCCACCGCCGGCATCTGCCGCCGCGGCGGCGGATGCAGCCGAGCCGGTGCCGGAACCCGCGCCCGATGTCGACGAGGTGCTGGCCGATGCCGCTTTCCACGAGGAAAACGAGCTGTTTGATGAGGCCCTGTCGGTACTGGCGATGGGCCGCGAGCAGCACCCTGACGATCCCCGGCTGCAGGACCGCACGCTGGCAGTGCTGTACGCGGCCGGCGAGCGCGATGCCTTCATTGCCGACGCGCGCAATATTTTCCCCCGGCCCGATTCGGAGGACGAGCGCTGGCGCGAGGCCGCGGCCATGGGTCGTGAACTGGCGCCGGACGAGGATTTGTTCGTCGACGTGCCGCCGCCGGCGTCTCAGCAAGCGGCCGAATCGACGGAAACCGATTTTGCTGCCAACACCCGGGTGGCTGGCGAGCCGGCGGACGGCCTGTCCGAACCAGTCGATTCCCCGCAATCCTGGTTGACACCGGCCGCGGCAACCGCGCCGCAGCCTGCCGCGGCGGAAGGCGGAAACGACGATGAGCTGACCCCGTCGACCGATGAAGAATTCGAAGCAATGCTGGCGTCCTTCGACGCCGGCGACATCCCCGGGCCCGCACCTCGCGAGCCGGAATCGGCGCCCGCAGTCGACACCGACAATAGCGGCATCGATCTCGATCCTGACGAGTTCGATTTCGAACTCGAGTCCGGCAGTACGGTTCAGCCCGCGGCCGGCGATGATGCGGTGCGCTCGGACCTCCTGGCGTTTGATATCGGCGATCTCTCGGTCGACGACGCCGCGCAGGATGACGAGCCCTGGCTTGGCGAGACCGGTGAGACCGCACGCGAGGCGCCCGAAGCGGCCGAGGGCGGCCTTGATGAGTTTGCCGACCCCTTCGCCGACAGCGACACGGCTTCGGCGGCGCCCGCCGATCGCGACCATCCGGATGACGCCCTCGGTGCGGCAGCCGGCGGGCCGTCGACGCTTGATGACAGCGGTCTGTCGTTCGACGCAACGGATGTGGCTGGGGAACAGCCGGGCGTCGCCCCCGGTGAACCGGATCAGCCGGCTGTAAGCGAGCCAGAGGCCCTGGATATCGATCTGGACGAGGACTGGCGTCCGGCGACGACGCCGATGCCGGAAGGCGCACCCGAGGCGTCAGGTGACGAAGATGCCCCGGCATGGTCCGGCGATGACAATCTCTCGCGGTCCGAGGAACCGGCATGGCCCGAACCCTCGACACCGGATACCACCGCGGATCAGCCGGATGGCCCGACGCTCGAGTCGGACACGCTTGCGGGCGACGATGGTTTCCGGCTGGATGACGAATTCGACCTCGATGCGCCGGCCACGGACGAAACCGCCGGGGCCGCGTTCGGCGACGATGCGACGCCGGCAGGCGTCGACGACGCAACCCCCGGGCAGGCCGACGGCGCCAGGGACCCCTTCGGTACTGCGCCGGGGACGGAAGCCGAAACACCGGCGGCTGTCACACCCGAGACCGGCGGTACGCTGGCACCCGACGACGCCTCGGGTCCGATCGACGATGACATGGGCCTGGATGCACCGGCCGGCGAAGCCGGTGGCGATGACCTGGCGATTCAGCTGGACCTGGCCCGGGCCTACCTCGACATGGGCGAGCCCGACATGGCCGGCTCGTTGCTGGAAGAGGTGCGCGACCAGGGCACGGCCGATCAGCGCCGCGAGGCGGAAGACCTGCTCGAACGCCTGTAAGGCCCGCCCGGCGACTGCCCCGCCATGCCACGCTACGCCGCCTGCGTCCAGTACCTGGGCAGCGCCTATGCCGGATGGCAGGCGCAACCCCATGCGGACTCGGTGCAGGTCCGGGTCGAATCCGCCCTGAGCCGGGTGGCGAATGCGCCGGTGCGGGTGGTCTGCGCCGGGCGCACCGACGCCGGGGTTCACGCGGCCGGGCAGGTGGTGCATTTCGATGTACCGTCGCCGCGGCCGCCGCGGGCCTGGGTGTTTGGCGGCAATACCCGTCTGCCGGCGGATATCAGCCTGCGCTGGGCGCGGCTGGTGCCCGACGACTTCCATGCCCGGTATGCCGCCGAGTGGCGCGCCTATCGCTACCTGCTGTTCGATCATCCCGCCCGCGATGCCCTTGCCGCCGGGCGTGTCACTCACAGCCGGTACCGGCTGAATGCGGATGTCATGCATGCGGCCGCCCAGCCGTTGCTCGGCGAGCATGATTTCAGCGCCTTTCGCGCCGCGGGCTGTCAGTCCCGCACGCCGTGGCGACGCCTCCAGCAGTTGCGCGTCGAGCGCCGCCAGGGATTGATCGTCATCGAGGTGCAGGCCAATGCCTTCCTGCACCATATGGTGCGCAATCTGGCGGGTACTCTGATCCAGGTGGGCCGCGGGCAGCGGGATGCCGGCTGGCCGGCGCGGCTGCTGGCCGGTGGCGATCGCACGGTGGCGGGTCCGACCGCGCCGGCGGACGGACTCTATTTGCGGGCGGTCGGCTATCCGAAATCCTACGGGTTGCCGGACGCACCGGCCGAGTCGGCGCTGATTGCCGGGGGCGGCGGCTGGTAAACTGTCGGTCACGTCGGCAACTCCGGCCGGCGCGATTACCGAGGGAGTCGCTGTGCGAACGCGCGTGAAGATCTGCGGGATCACCCGCGCCGAGGATGCCCGGGCCGCCGCCATGGCCGGCGCCGATGCGATCGGCCTGGTGTTCTATGATCAGAGTCCTCGTTACGTGTCCATCGAGCAGGCCCGCGAGGTCTGCCGGGCGTTGCCGCCATTCGTGGCGGTCACGGCGTTGTTCCTGGATGCGGCCGCCGCCACCGTGCAAACGGTGATTGACGCGCTGCGCCCGGACATCCTGCAGTTTCACGGCAATGAGGCGCCGGCGTTCTGTCAGGCCTTCGGGGTGTCCTACATCCGCGCGGTGCCGATGGGCGGTGACGCCGACCCGGTGGAATGGGCCGAGCGTTTCCCCGATGCCGCCGCGTTGCTGCTGGACAGCCACCGTGCGGGCGAGGCCGGCGGCCGCGGCGAAACCTTCGACTGGCAGCGGGGCGTGTTGCCGGACGGTCCAGCAGTGATTGCGGCCGGCGGGCTGCAGCCTGACAATGTCGGTGCGGCAGTGCGGGATATGCGACCCTATGGTGTCGATGTAAGCAGCGGCGTCGAGATCGCGCCCGGCATCAAGGATCATCAACTCATGCAGCAATTCATCGAGGCGATTTACCGTGTCGACCGCGACTGATATGACCAACCTTCACGCCTGGCGTGACATGCCCGATGCACGGGGCCATTTCGGGCCTTATGGCGGGCGCTTCGTCGCCGAAACCCTGATGGCGCCGCTCGAGGAACTGCGCGAGGCCTACGATCGGTTGCGCAACGACGCCGAATTCCAGGCCGAACTGGATGCCGACCTGCAGCATTACGTGGGCCGGCCCTCGCCGGTGTACCACGCGGAACGGCTGTCCCGGAAGGTCGGCGGTGCCCAGCTGTGGTTCAAGCGCGAGGATCTCAACCACACCGGCGCCCACAAGGTGAATAACACCATCGGCCAGGGGCTGCTGGCCGCCCGCATGGGCAAGCGCCGGGTGATCGCCGAAACCGGCGCCGGTCAGCACGGGGTGGCCAGTGCCACCGTCGCCGCCCGGCTGGGCATGCAGTGCGTAGTCTACATGGGCAGCGAGGATGTGAGGCGCCAGGCCCCGAACGTCTACCGCATGAAGCTGCTCGGTGCCGAGGTGCGGCCGGTGGAATCCGGCTCGCGCACCCTCAAGGACGCCATGAACGAGGCCCTGCGCGACTGGGTCACCAACGTGGATGACACCTTCTACATCATCGGCACCGTTGCCGGGCCTCACCCGTATCCGGCGATGGTGCGGGACTTCCAGTCGGTGATCGGCCGCGAGGCCCGGGGGCAGATGCAGGAACGTATCGGCCGGCTGCCGGACGCCCTGGTGGCCTGTGTGGGCGGGGGTTCCAATGCCATCGGTCTGTTTCACCCGTTCCTGGATGATGAGCAGGTGGCCCTGCACGGGGTGGAAGCCGGTGGTGACGGCATCGAGACCGGCCGCCACGCGGCTCCCCTGACCGGCGGGCGCAGCGGCGTGCTGCACGGCAACCGCACCTACCTGATGCAGGATGACAACGGCCAGATTTCGGCCACCCACTCGATTTCCGCCGGGCTGGACTATCCCGGCGTCGGACCCGAGCACTCCTGGCTCAAGGATATCGGCCGTGCCCACTACGGCAGCGTCACCGATCGCGAAGCCCTGGCCGCCTTCCACGAGCTGACTCGCGTTGAAGGCATCATGCCGGCACTGGAAACCGCGCACGCCGTGGCCTATGCGATGCAGCTGGCCGCGGACATGGGTACCGATCAGCATGTGCTGATCAATCTGTCCGGCCGTGGTGACAAGGATGTGGCGACGGTGGCGGAATTCGACGGAGCCGAGCTTTGAGCCGAATCCGGACCCGCTTCGAGGCCCTGGCCGCCGCCGGCCGCACCGCGCTGATTCCCTACATCACCGCTGGTGACCCGGATGCGGACAGTACCGTGGCGTTGCTGCACGGTCTGGTCGGGGCCGGGGCGGACATTCTGGAGCTGGGCGTGCCGTTCTCCGACCCGATGGCCGATGGTCCGGTGATCCAGGCGGCCTGTGAACGGGCGCTGGCGGGCGGAACGTCGTTGCGCGACGTGCTCGAGATGGTTCGCGCCTTCCGCCGCGATGATGCCGACACCCCGATCGTGCTGATGGGCTATCTCAACCCGCTCGAGTCGATGGGGATCGAGCCGTTCGCCCGCGCGGCCGCCGAGGCGGGCGTGGACGGTATCCTCGCCGTGGACCTGGGTGCCGACGAGGCCGGCGACGTGGCCCCGCTGTTCACCGAGGCCGGCCTGGACACGGTCTGCCTGGTCGCCCCGACCACCATCGAATCCCGGCTGGCCCGGGTAGCGGAACACGCCAGTGGCTTTCTTTACTACGTATCGCTCAAGGGCGTAACCGGGGCGGCGTCACTGGATGTGGCCGCACTGGACGACCGGCTGGCGATGATTCGCCGTCATGCCGATCAGCCCCTGGCCGTGGGTTTCGGTATCAGCACCCCGGAAGCCGCGGCCGCCGTGGCGCGGGTGGCCGACGGGGTGGTTGTGGGCAGCGCCCTGGTTGGCCAGATCGGTGAAATCGGCGCGGATCGCGACCGGCTCTGCACCGAGGTGCCGGCCACGCTCGCGGCCATGCGCCGGGCCATGGATGAAGCCACTGCCGCGGCCGGAGCAAGCGCATGAGTTGGCTCGAGAAGATCATGCCTTCGCAGATGAACCGCGACGCCGAGGGCAAGAAGAACGTCCCCGAGGGGGTCTGGACCAAGTGCGACGACTGCGGCGCGGTGCTCTACCGCGCGGAAATGGAGCGCACCATCCAGGTCTGCCCCAAGTGCGGGGCGCACCAGGTTCTCAGTGGCCGCCAGCGGCTGGACAGCTTTCTCGACCACGATCCGCGCGAAGAGCTTTACGCCGGCATCGAGCCGCGCGATCCGCTCAAGTTCCGCGACAGCCGCAAGTACCGCGAACGACTGCAGCAGGCCCAGCGCGACACTGGTGAGCGCGAGGCGATCATCGTCATGGACGGCGCCGTCAAGGGGCTGGCCATTGTCGCCGGCGCCATGGACTTCCGTTTCATGGGCGGGTCGATGGGAAGTGTGGTGGGCGAGAAGTTCGCCCGCGCCGCGCTGCATGCCGCGGAACGCAAGCGCCCGCTGGTCTGCTTCTCCGCCAGCGGGGGCGCACGCATGCAGGAAGGTCTGTTCTCGTTGCTGCAGATGGCCAAGACCAGTTCGGCCCTCGGCCGCCTGAGCGCCGCCGGGCAGCCGTTCGTGTCGGTGCTCACGCATCCCACCATGGGTGGTGTTGCCGCCAGTTTCTCGATGCTGGGCGACATCAACATGGCCGAGCCGGGGGCCCTGATCGGGTTTGCCGGCCCACGCGTGATCGAGCAGACGGTGCAGCAGACGCTGCCGGAGGGCTTCCAGCGCAGCGAATTCCTGCTGGAGCACGGTGCGATCGACATGATTGTGGACCGCCGCGAACTGCGTGACCGCGTGCACAATCTGCTGGCGATGATGACCCACCAGAAAGCCCGCGCCGCCGAGATTCAATGAGCGCGGTACTGTCGCCGACCCCGGCTACCGTCGACGACTGGCTGCGCTGGCAGGAAACGCTTCACCCCCGGGAAATCGATCTCGATCTCGCCCGCGTGGTGGATGTCGGTGGCCGCATGGGCCTGCAGCCGTTCCCGGCGCCGATCCTGGCGGTTGGGGGGACCAACGGCAAGGGCAGTTGCGCGCTGGCACTGGAGCGGCTGCTGGCGGGCCGTACCGGCGTGTATACCTCCCCGCATCTGGTCCGTTACAACGAGCGCATCCGCATCGACGGCGAACCGGTCGACGATGCCGGGCTGGTCGCCGCATTCCGGGCCGTGGCCGAGGCACGTGGCGAGGTTCCGCTGACCTATTTCGAATTCGGCACGCTCACGGCCATGCACTGCTTCGCACAGGCCGGCGTCGATCAGGTAGTGCTCGAAGTCGGCATGGGCGGGCGGCTGGATGCGGTCAACGCCTTCGATGCGACGGCCTCGGTGATCACCAGTATCGGCCTCGATCATGTCGACTGGCTCGGCGATAACCGCGAGGCCATTGGCCGCGAGAAGGCGGGGATTTTCCGTGCCGAACGGCCCGCCGTCTGTGCCGACCGCGATCCCCCGGCCAGCATCGCCGCGGCCGCCTCGAAGACTGGCGCGCTGCTGCGCCGGATCGGGATCGATTACGACCTGGTGGCCGGGGCGCAACACTGGTACTGGCATGACTGGACCGGGGCCGAATTCGCGCTGCAACCGGTTCCGGGCCTGCTGCCCGACAATCTGGCGGCGGCTCTGGCCACGCTTCGCGCCGCCGGCTATCCACTGGATGCATCCGTCATCGATGCCCGGCTTGCCGGGTTCGCGGTGCCGGGGCGCCGCCAGCGACTGGCAGGGGCCGTGGACCTGGTGCTGGACGTGGGTCACAACGCCGAGGCCATGGCGGTACTGCGCGAGTGGCTGGCGAAGCACCCGGTGCCCGGGCGGACGCTGGCGGTCATCGGCATGCTCGCGAACAAGCCGATCGCGGGCGCGACCGCTCACCTGGCCGATGTCGTGACGGCCTGGTTCGCCGGCGGTCTGAGCGGACCGCGAGGCCTGGACGGCGAGACGCTGTCGGCGCAGTTGCCGGGACCGGCTTCGGCCTGCGAGGACATCGGGTCGGCATTCGCGGCCGCCCGCTCCCGGGCCGAGCCCGGCGATCGCATCCTGGTCTGCGGGTCGTTCTATACCGTGGGCGAGGTCATGACTCTGTTGGAGGATAGCCCGTGGAAGACGTGACCAAACTGCGCCTGCTGGGCGCGGCCGTACTGCTGGGCATCGGGGTGCTGATTCCCGCCACGCTGGTCTGGCTGGCACAACCGGACAGCCCCGGCGAGGGGGAAGAGGTGCGGGTGTTCGAGATTCGCCCGTCCGGCGAAACCGTGCCGGTGGACGAGGATGAGACGGCTCCGGCGAAGGAGACGTCGTCCCGGACGGAACCGACGGACACGCCGCCAGCGCAGCCCGCACCCGCGCAGGACCAGCCTGCCGATAAAGAGCCGCTGGCAGCGCGACCGGAGCCGGAGACGCCCGCTGCACCCGAGCCCGAGCCGCAACCGGCACCCGAGCCGGAACCGGAACCGGCACCCGAGCCCGAGCCCGCGCCCGAGCCCGCAAGCAAGCCCGCTGAGGCGCCGCCGGAACCATCGAATCTGCGCCGCGAGCAGACACCCGCGGGCGACTGGATTGTCCAGGTTGGCAGCTTCAGCGACGAGGCCAACGCGCGCAGCCTGGCGGCGGAGTTGAATCCCGATTTTCCGGCGTTCTACCAGCCGGCCGCCGTGGGTGAACGTACCTTCTACCGCGTGCGGGTTGGTCCATTCGGCAGTGAGGCCGAGGCCGAACACGCTGCCGTCAAGCTGCGCGGGGCCGGGCACCAGCCACAGGTACAGTCGGCCGAGTAGGCCGGCCGTTCCTCCGGTCTGGTAACATCCGCGTCATGACGCCTTCGCAGCGGTAGCCGCCGGTGATCTGGATCGACTACGCGATTCTGGCCGTGATCGCCATTTCGGCCATGGTCGGGTTCTTCCGCGGCTTCTTCCGCGAGGCGATCGGCCTGGCCACGTGGATCGTGGCCTTCTGGCTGGCGTTCCGCTTTGCCACGCCGGCCGCGGGCATGCTCGAAGGCTGGATTTCCGTGGGTTCCGTGCGTCTGGCCGTGGCCTTCGGTGTGCTGTTCATCGCGGTGCTCATCGTCGGGGCGGTACTCAATCACCTGATGGCTGGGCTGGTCGACCGTACCGGGTTTGCCGGCACCGATCGGGGCCTGGGTGGACTGTTCGGGGTGCTGCGCGGCGCCGCGCTGCTGGTGTTGCTGGTGCTCATTGCCGGGCTCACGCCGGTGCCACGCGATGACTGGTGGGACCAGTCCCTGTTCGTCGCGCATCTGGAGCGCGGCGCTGTCTGGCTGCGGGACTGGCTGCCGGCGGAATTGGCCTCGGAAATCCGCTTCGACCCGCCGGCGCCCACTGACACTGCGCCAACCAACGACACGGGAGACAACGCCTGACCATGTGTGGAATTGCCGGAATGGTGGCCCAGGGGCCGGTCAATCAGGACCTCTACGACGCGCTGACCGTGCTGCAGCACCGCGGGCAGGACGCCGCCGGCATCATCACCACCCAGGACGGCCGTCTGCATCTGCGCAAGGACAACGGGCTGGTGCGGGATGTCTTCCGTACCGAGCACATGGTGCGCCTGCAGGGAAACGCCGGGGTCGGGCATGTGCGCTATCCCACGGCGGGGGTGGAATCCTCGGCCGAGGCCCAGCCATTCTACGTGAACACCCCCTACGGCATCTGCCTGTCGCACAACGGCAACCTCACCAATGCAGGCGAGCTGAGCGAGGCCCTGTTCCGCGCCGACCGCCGCCATCTGAATACCGATTCCGACAGCGAAATCCTGCTCAATGCGTTCGCCCACGAACTGATGCTGCGCGGTGGGCTGACGCTCAACGAAAACGATGTGTTCGAGTCGGTGGCGGCCCTGCATCGCCGCTGTCGCGGGGCCTATGCGGCGGTGGCCATGATCACCGGCTACGGGCTGGTGGCATTCCGTGATCCGAACGGCATCCGGCCGGTGGTCTACGGCAAGCGTACCGGGCCAACCGGTACCGATTACATGGTGGCCTCGGAAAGCGTCGCGCTGGATGCGCTGGGGTTCGAGCTGATCGGCGACATCCAGCCGGGCGAGGCCGTGGTGATCACGCTCGACGGCCAGCTCCACGTGCGCCAGTGCGCGGAAAAGCCGGTGGTGTCGCCCTGCATCTTCGAATACGTCTATCTGGCGCGTCCTGACTCGGTTATCGACAATGTTTACGTGTACAAGTCGCGGCTGCGCATGGGCACCTACCTGGCCGACAAGATAAAGCGGGAATGGGCCGACCACGATATCGATGTGGTGATCCCGATCCCCTCCACCTCGCGTACCGCCGCGGTGGAACTGGCGGCCCAGCTGGACGTGAAGTACCGCGAGGGCTTCATCAAGAATCGCTACATCGGCCGGACCTTCATCATGCCGGGGCAGCAGCAGCGCAAGAAATCCGTGCGCCAGAAGCTCAACCCCATCGATCTCGAGTTCGCCGGCAAGAACGTGCTGCTGGTGGATGATTCCATCGTCCGCGGCACCACCTCGCAGCAGATTATCCAGATGGCTCGGGAGGCGGGCGCCAACAAGGTCTACTTTGCTTCCGCCGCCCCGCCGGTTCGCTACCCCAACGTCTACGGCATCGATATGCCCTCGGCCAGCGAACTGGTGGCGCATGGCTACGACGAGGACGAGATCTGCCGCATCATCGGCGCCGACCGTCTGATCTACCAGGACATGGATGACCTGCGCCGGGCGGTGCAGAAGGGCAATCCACATATCCAGCGGTTCGAGGATTCGGTATTCACCGGCGATTACGTCACCGCCGATATCAACGATGACTATCTGTCGCAACTCGAGCTGTTCCGCTCCGACTCGGCCAAGGAACAGCGCCGCAGCGCCCCGGGGGCGGTAATCGAACTGCATAACGCGCGCTGAGCCCGACCCGGGTCAACTTGACCCGGCTGTCGGGGCAGGGCTAATCTTTTACCGCGAAGTGCGCCGATTTGTGACCAGCTTGCGGGCGCGTAATAAATACTGCTAAGTCGGGCATGACCCGCTTCGCACGCGGGTTTTTTTGTGCCCGCAGACAATGTCTTATCGTGTTGTAACGGGTGATCGAAATGAACGAGAACGACCAACCTACCTGGGGCACCGCCACCCGCGGCGTGCGGGCCGGCCGTAGCCGCACGCCCGAAGGCGAGCACAGCGAACCCATCTTCGCCACCTCCAGCTTCGTGTTCGACTCGGCCGATCAGGCTGCCGCACGGTTCGCCGGCGACGAGCCGGGCAACATCTACTCGCGCTTCACCAATCCTACCGTCCGTGCCTTCGGCGAACGGCTGGCGGCGATGGAAGGCGGCGAGTGCTGCGTGGCCACGTCGTCCGGCATGTCCGCCATCCTGTCCACCTGCCTCGGGTTGCTGGGGCAGGGCGATCACATCGTGGCCGCCAACACCCTGTTCGGCTCCACCATCAGCCTGTTCAACAACTACCTGGGCAAGCTGGGCATTCGCACCAGTTACGTGGCCACCACGGATGTCGACGCCTGGCGCGATGCGGTCACGCCCGACACGCGGATGCTTTTCGTGGAGACCCCATCGAATCCGCTCACCGAGGTGGTGGATATCGCCGCGCTGGCGCAGATCGCTGGTGAGCATGACTGCTGGCTGGTGGTCGATAACTGCTTCTGCACCCCGGCGTTGCAGAAACCCTTCGAATTCGGCGCCGATATCGTCATCCATTCCGCCACCAAGTTCCTGGATGGTCAGGGCCGGGCGCTCGGCGGGGCGGTGATCGGGGACGCCGAGACCGTGGGCGAGAAGGTGTTCGGCTTCCTGCGCACGGCCGGGCCGGCGATGAGCCCGTTCAATGCCTGGATCTTCCACAAGGCGCTGGAAACCCTGGAAGTGCGCATGCGTGCCCACAGCGAGAACGCCCATGCGCTGGCGACCTGGCTGGAGGCACAACCGGGCGTCACACGGGTGCATTACCCCGGGCTGGCGTCGCATCCCCAGCACGAGCTGGCGAGCCGTCAGCAGACCGGCTTCGGGGGCATTCTGGCGTTCGAGGTGGCCGGCGGCCGGTCCGCGGCCTGGCAGGTGATCAACGGCACGCGGATGCTGTCGATCACGGCCAATCTGGGCGATACCCGGACCACCATCGTGCACCCGGCCAGCACCACGCATTCGCGGATTTCCGCCGAGGAACGCGCCCGCGCCGGCATCGGAGATGGACTGGTGCGGATTTCGGCCGGCCTGGAGAATGTCGAGGACATCATTGCCGATCTGGAGCCGGGGCTGGCCGCGCTTTGACGCGTGACGATATCCATTCCGCCCTGATGGCCGACGATCCGGCAGACAAGTGTCGCCGGGTCGACGAACTGGCGGCCGCGGATGCCGGCGTGCTGGCAGGCGAAACCGAAGAATCGCCGGTCATCGCCATGCCCGGGCGGCCGTCGCGGCCGCAGCTGGTGCATCCGGCGAAGCTGCCGCGGCGCGGCCTGGGGTCGGTCGAGGGCCGCGCCGCGCTGGTTCACGCCATTGCGCACATCGAGTTCAATGCCATCAATCTGGGACTGGACGCCGCCTGGCGTTTCACCGGCATGCCGGCCGACTTCTATCGCGACTGGGTGCGGGTCGCCGCGGACGAGACGCGGCACTTCCGACTTCTGAGCGAGCGGCTGGGCGCGCTGGGATTCGCCTATGGTGATTTCGATGCCCACAACGGATTGTGGGAAGCCGCGGTAAAAACAGCTCACGATGTACTGGTGCGCATGGCGCTGGTCCCGCGCGTGCTCGAAGCCCGCGGGCTGGATGTCACGCCGGGGATGATCAAGCGCCTCACCGGAGCCGGCGACCGGGAAACGGTGGCCATCCTGGAAATCATCCTGGAAGAGGAGGTGCCGCACGTGGCCATCGGCACCCGCTGGTACCGGTACTGCTGCGAGCAGCGTGGCGAGGATCCGGACACGCTGTTTCCGCACCTGCTCGAGATCTACATGAACGGCGGGCCGCCCGGCCCGTATAACTTCCCGGATCGCCGCCGGGCGGGATTCGCGGAGCCGGAGCTGGATTATCTGCGTGCCCGCGACGGCGGGTAACGCCCGGTGAAGGGCAGTGCCACGCTATTCCCAGGGGCTGCCGTTATCCTCAGTCAAATCTCTGGCGCCATGGATGACCGCCAGTATCTGGACCTGATCGTCAGGCTTCAGCTGGTAGATGATCCGGTAATCCCGAAACAGTAACTCGCGGATTTCCGCGGCAGAGTTGGTGGCCTCGGGGACCTCGCGTCCAATGCGGGGAAACGCGGTGAGTTGCTCGGTGTGAGCGATTAGCCGGTTGGCAAATTGTCGCGCGTAATGCCGGGAATCCTGCGCAATGTAGCGGTTTATAGCTCGCAGATCCTCTCGCGCCGCATGCGCCCACTCAATCGGCATTACCGAGGAATTCCGCCTTGACTTCATCGTGCGGTACGGTCCGTCCGGCCCGAGCGTCGGCTAGTCCCGCCTCGATCTTCTGCTTCACGTACAGCTCGTACATGATGTCATCCCAGGTGGCCTGATCCGGCAGATGCTCGATGATCTGGCGGGCGGCTTCTTTTGCGGTGATGGCCATGGCGATGGGCTCCTGGCAAGCGGTCCGCCGCGTGATAGCTCGGCGGATCGCTGTCTATTACCTCTGTCCGCGCAGTCTAGGTGATGTGCTGCGCTCGTGACAGGGGCGCCGGTCGGCGCTGGCGTTCAGTCCAGGGCGTGGCGTTGCCAGCCGGTCCGATCCAGTACCAGCACCTCCCCCCGATTCTCCCGCCAGTCGGCCAGCACCAGCCGATGAGCGTTTTCGCCGTCGACCGTAAGCTCATGATCGGCGGGGCGGTGGGTGTGGCCGTGGATCAGCAGCCGGGTTTCCTGCTCGGCCATGAACGCCCGTACGGTATGCCGGTTCACGTCCATGATTTCGGGATCCCCGCGCCGCCCGCGCAGCCGGCTGCGCCAGCGTGCATAGCGGGCGATCCACTGCCGCTGCCACAGGGGCAGGGCCAGCATCCGGTCGAGCCAGTCGGGGTCGGTATAGCGGGCGCGGAAACGCTGGTGGGCGAGATCGTCGGTGCACAGCCGATCCCCGTGCGACAGCACCACCCGACGGCCGTCGAGATCCAGGGCAGCCGGGTCGTCCAGCAGGGTGAGTCCGGCGGCGTCCGCGAACGCGTTGCCCACCGCGAAGTCCCGATTGCCGCGCATGAAGTAGACCGGCACGCCCTGATCGGCCAGCCGCCGGATGCCGGCGACGGTGTCGGCGTGGGTGCGCAGGCCACCGTCGTCGCCCACCCAGTACTCGAACAGATCGCCGAGGATGTAGAGCGCGTCGGCCGCGCGGGCGGGGCCGGCCAGGTAGCGCTGCATGACGCCGGTCAGCCCGGGTCGCCGGGGTTCCAGATGCAGGTCGGCAATAAAATGCAGCGCCACGCTGCCGGTATCCGCGTCAGGGCTCGATGACTTCCGCCGATTCGATCAACGCGGTTTCCTGCGGGGCGTCCTGACGGAACGGTCCGGCGGCGCCGGTGGGCAGGGCGGCGATCTTGTCGACCACGTCCATGCCGGCAACCACGCGCCCGAACACGGCATAGCCGGCGTTGCCGGGGCCCTGGTCCAGCGGCTTGTTGTCGCTGAGGTTGACGAAGAACTGGGAGGTGGCGGAATTCGGATCGCTGGTGCGTGCCATCGACAGGGTCCCGCGTTCGTTATCAAGGCCATTGTCCGCCTCGTTGCGGATTGGCTCACGGGTGGACTTGCGGTCGAAATCCTCGGTGAAGCCGCCGCCCTGGATCACGAAGCCGGGAATCACCCGGTGGAAGATGGTGCCGTCGTAGAACCCGTCGCGCACGTAGGTCAGAAAGTTGTCGACGGTTTTCGGCGCCTGATCGGCAAACAGCTCGATGCGAATCTCGCCGAGGCTGGTATCCATTCGGACCATCGGATTGGTCTCCTGGGCATGGGTGGACAGGGACACGACGACGGCCAGCAGGCCGGCACCGAGCCGGGACAGGGTGCGCATCAGGCGACCTCCGCGGTGGATTGTTCGGGGACCTCGGCCAGCGCGGCCAGCAGAATATCGATGCCGGCGCCGGGACGATGGGCCTGTTCGCTCAGCAAGCGTCGCCAGCGCCGGCCGCCAGGGCAGCCGTGGAACAGCCCCAGCAGATGGCGGGTGATGTGCTTGAGTTCGGCGCCATCATGCATGGCGCGCTCCACGTAGGGCAACAATGCCCGGACGGCGTCGTGACGGGTAACCGGCTCGCCCTGTTCGCCGAACAGCTGCCGATCGACGCCCGCGAGCAGCCATGGGCGCTGATAGGCCGCCCGGCCGATCATGACGCCGTCCACCTTCTCAAGGGCCCTAGTTGCCTGGTCGAGATTGTCGATGCCGCCATTGAGTAGCACGCGCATGGCTGGAAAATCGCGTTTGAGGCGGTAGACCCGCTCATAATCCAGCGGCGGCACCTCGCGATTGGCCTTGGGCGACAGGCCGGACAGCCAGGCCTTGCGCGCATGCACGATCAGCACCTCGCAACCGGCGTCTGCCATCTCGCCCGCAAACCCGTGCAGGAATGCGTAATCGTCCTGGTGATCGATGCCGATGCGGGTTTTCACCGTGACCGGCAACGGCGCCGCCGCCCGCATTGCCGACACGCAATCGGCCACGCGCGCCGGCTCGGCCATGAGGCAGGCGCCGAATGCCCCGTTCTGGACCCGGTCCGAAGGGCAGCCCACGTTGATGTTGATTTCGGCGTAACCGTAGTCCGCTGCCGCCCGGGCGGCCAGCGCCATGTCCGCCGGGTCGCAGCCCCCGACCTGCAGCGCTACCGGCTGCTCGGCGGCATCGAATGCCAGCAGCCGGTCCCGATCCCCGTGCCGGATGGCCCCGGTGGTCACCATCTCGGTATACAGCCGCGCATGACGAGTCAACTGCCGGTGAAACATCCGGCAATGGCGATCTGTCCACGCCATCATCGGCGCAACGCACAGGCGATGTTCGCGGTTGTCGATGGGTGAATACGTCATGGTGGAACTGGCGTAGCGGACCCGCCCTCCGGGAGCGAGGCCATGGCAACAGCAGCGAATGGATGAACCGGGCCCGGGCGTACACCCGATCATGTGGACCAGGGCCTTGCGCCGGCCAGGGCCAGCGCGTCCCGGACGGCATTGCGTCTAGGCGTTGCTTTCCTCGACCACCGGCGGCTCTTCCGGCGTGACCGACTTCAACTGCGGTCCCGGCGTTTCCACCGTGGTTTCCAGCACGAAGAAGGTGCCGGCGGCCATCACGGCGATGCCCAGCACCATGAGAATGGCATCGATTCGCATTGTTGCTTGTCCTGCGTCTGGTTTGCGCCCGATGTTAAACCGGCGGGTCGCCGCTGTCATCCGGGTGTGTCGCGGGCGTCGGGCATAATGCGCTCATGTATGGACTGGCCCGCCGCGCACTGTTTGCGCTCGATCCCGAAAAAGCCCATGGCCTGACGCTGGCGAGTCTGGCGCGGACCGCCTCGTTCAACGCACGTCTGTTCGGGCGGCAGGTGCCGGCGTCGCCGCGGCAGGTGATGGGGCTGACCTTTGCCAACCCGGTGGGTCTGGCTGCCGGGCTGGACAAGGACGCCCGCTGCGTGGACGGGCTCGGTGCGCTGGGATTCGGCTTTCTGGAAATCGGCACGGTGACGCCGCGCCCGCAGCCCGGGAACCCTCGGCCGCGGGTGTTCCGGCTGCCCGAGGCCGGGGCGCTGATCAACCGGCTGGGTTTCAATAACGATGGCGTCGAGGCGATGCTCGAACGCCTGGCGGGGCGACGTTACCGCGGCATCCTCGGCATCAACATCGGCAAGAACGCGACCACGCCGCTGGAACGGGCTGCCGACGATTACCTGTGGGCGCTGGAACGGGTCTACCCGCAGGCTGATTATGTGACGGTCAACATATCCTCGCCAAACACTGTGGGCCTGCGTGATCTGCAGGCGGGCGAGGTGCTGGATGCATTGCTGGCCGATCTGAAAGCCGCGCAACGGCGGTTGGCGGAGCGGCACGGTCGCTACGTTCCGCTGGCGGTCAAGGTGGCGCCGGACCTGGACGCGGCCGCGCTGCAGACCATGGCCGACAGTTTCCGCCGCGCCGGGGTGGATGCGGTGATTGCCACCAACACCACCATCAGCAGGCCCGGCCTTGCGGGGCATCCGCTGGCTGATGAGCAGGGCGGGCTGAGCGGCGCGCCGATGGCGGCGATGGCCAACGAGGTGATCGCCGCGCTGGCCGGCGCCCTGGCCGGAGAGATTCCAGTCATCGGCGTGGGCGGCGTCAACAGCGGCGAGGCGGCGCGCGCCAAGCTCGCGGCCGGCGCGAGCCTGGTGCAGATGTATACCGGCCTGATCTACCGCGGCCCGGGGCTGGTCGCCGAATGCGCCCGCGCGCTGCAGGAACCAGTCAGCCCAGCGAACGCAACAACGCGCTGAACTGCTGGCCGATGAAGTCCAGGCTGTTGGCCAGGCGATGGCCGTCGTCGAGCAGATGCAGCGGGCATCCGCGGGATTCGGCGAACCGGATGGCGTGGGCGGGCGGCACGACGTCGTCCTGCCAGCCATGCACCACCACCGTCGCCGATGGGCAATCCTCGGGCTCGCCCGGATAGCCGGGCAGGTACAGCGCCGGCGCCAGCAGAAACAGCCCATGGGGTTGCAGCCTCTGGCAGGCCATGGCGCTGACGTAGCCGCCCATGCTCGAGCCGCACAACACCAGCCGCTCGGCATCGCGCGGCGTTGCCAGCAGCTTTTCCAGTCGCGCCTCGGGATCGTCCAGGCCACTGTAGTCTGGACTTTCCACCGACCAGCCGGCGGCCACCGCCAGATCGGCGAGATACCGGATCTTGGTGCCCCAGGGGCCGCTTTCCTTGCCGTGCGCGAAGATCACTTGCCTGCCGGACATGGCGTTCTGTCCTGTCGATAACGTGGGCATCCATGCTACGCCGGTGGTCAGCACCGGGGCGAGTAGGGGATACTCCTGCCATGACTCGTGGCGCAACAGGAACCTGACCGCCGTGGCTGGCAGTGGCAAAGGTCGTGGCCGCCAGCGCGAGCCCCTGCGGATCGAGGTCAGCCTTGTGGTCCGAACCGGTCCCGAGCCCGAGGACCGGTTGACCATTCTCGATGACGCGTCGGTACCGATGGTTGGCAGCGTGTTCGAGTACCGCAACCGCATCGTGCGCTTTTTTGCCGCCACACTCGTACAGGTGGCGATCCGCAGTCCCGCCTTCTATCGCGAGATCGCCCCCGGTCTGCTGACCTACCTGGACGCGCTGCGAGGACGCGGCGGGTCGCGTTGAGGGCGGTTCAGTTCGTTAACTGGGTGATTCTGCTGGCCAGTGCGAGCGTGGCCATCGTATCCGCCGTGGTGGCGCTGATGCTCGCAGTGCATGCCGACCTGGGAGCGCGGATCGGCGCCGAGATCGGCCCCGTCCTGCAGCGCACCGGTCTGGTGGCCCTGCCGGCGGTGATCGCAGCGCTGGCCCTCGATGGCATACGCCACCGTCGTCCCTGGCGCTGGCCGCTCGAGGCGATACTGCTGGTCGTCAGTGTGGTGGTTACCTTGCTGGCGGCGCCGGCATGACCGATTCATCGGCCCGCATGCGCTCCCAGCCCCGCTGGTTCTGGCCGGCGCTGGTGCCGGTGGTGGCTGGGCTGTTCTGGCTGGCAGTGGGCTGGCGCGCGGGTCTGATTGCCGGGCTGGTGATGAGCCCGTCCGGCGCCCTGATGCTTGCGCCCGGGCTGGCGCTGCTGCTGTTCCCCGGGGACCGCCAGATTTCTCATTACCTGGCATTCGGTGCACTCACTGGCATGCTGCTATCCGCCGGGTTATGGCCGTTTCTGGGCGTTTTTCCCGTGCTGGGACTGGCACTGCTGGCATTGCTGTGCTTCTTCGTGGCCGGCTACACCGCCGTGTTCCAGGCCGCCGCCGGCGCCGATGTGCCGGTGCCCCGGCTGGACTGGCGTCTGGCCGGCAAGGCCGCCTGGGACGAGGCGATCCTGGCCTATTTCGTGGGGACCGCCCGGGTGCCCACCGGCCAGCAGGTGGCGGGGGACGCGCGGGAACTGGCGCGTCTGCGGGACCTGGGTGAACAGCGTGGCTGGCTGGCCGAACCGGACCGGCTGCATCCGGTGCCGCCCGCGCCGGATGCGCCGACCCTGGGCCATCGTTATGTTGCCGGGCAGCGCTTCCTGCTGCTGCGTTTCGATAGCGGTTACCGCCCCGATCCGGCCCTGCCGGGGGCCGAACGCTGGCAGGCGCAGGCGGCCAATCAGCGCATGGCCGTGCGGGTGTTCCGTCATCCGGGCGCGCCACGGCCCTGGCTGCTGTGCATCCACGGCTACCGCATGGGGCGCCCGGCAATCGATTTCAGCCTGTTCCAGGTCGAGCGGTTGCACCGGGAACTGGGTTACAACCTCCTGATGCCCATTCTGCCGCTGCACGGGGAGCGCAAGGTCCACGCCCGCAGCGGCAGCGGTTTTCTCGATGGTCACATGGCGGATATCTTCCACGCGGAATCCCAGGCGCTGTGGGATCTGCGGCGCACGCTGGCGTGGCTGCGGCAGGTGGAACCCCGGGCGACGGTCGGCGTGCTCGGCTACAGCTTGGGTGGTTACAATGCAGCCCTGCTTGCCGCATTCGAGGCGGAACTCGGCTGCGTGATCGCCGGCATTCCGCTGGCCGACATGGCGGACGTGGTGTGGCGTCATCTGCCGATCCTGCATCTGCGCTACATCGAGGCCGCCGGCGTGACCCCGGCCCTGGCCCGGGCGGCCTTGGCGCCGGTCTCACCGCTGAGGCTGCCCTGCCGTGTGGCGGCGGATCGTCGGTTCGTGTTCGCCGCCACCGGCGATCAACTGGTGCCGCCGGGCCAGGCCACGCGGCTGGCCGACCACTGGGGCGGGGCGCCGATTCACTGGTATCACGGCTCGCATCTGAGTGCCCGGCGCGAGGCCTCGGTCCAGACATTCATTGAACAGTGCCTGTCCCGGAGCGGGCTCGCGCCGCCGACAGCGGACGCCGCCGGTTGTTTGCGGCCGGCGCAGACGTGAGAATAGCGCGGCGGTGCAACTGGCCCGCGGCATGGCGAATGGAGACAGCGTGACGAAAGCGGTGATTACCGGAACGGGGCTGTACACCCCGCCGGATGCGATTTCCAATGATGAGCTGGTGGCGTCGTTCAACCAGTACGTGTCGGAGTACAACGACGCCCATGCCGCGGAGATTGCCGCCGGCGACCGGGAACCGCTGGTGCCCTCGAGCAGCGAGTTCATCGTCAAGGCCTCGGGCATCGAAAGCCGCTATTCGGTGGACAAGGCCGGGGTGCTGGATCCGTCCTGCATGCGCCCGCGCATCCGCACCCGCAGCAACGACGAACCCTCGCTGATGTGCGAGATGTCGATCAGCGCAGCGCGGGAATGTCTCGAACGCGCCGGCCGCGAGCCGGGTGAAGTGGACGCGGTGCTGGTGGCCTGCTCGAATCTGCCGCGGCCGTACCCGGCGCTGGCGGTGGAAGTGCAGGAACATCTCGGCGCCGGGCGGTTCGGCTTCGACATGAACGTGGCCTGCGCCTCGGCGGCCTTCGGCATCCAGACCGCGGTGAACATGATCGAGGGCGGCAGTGCCGACTCGGTGCTGATGGTCAATCCCGAAATCTGCACCGCCCACCTGAATTTCCGCGACCGCGACAGCCATTTCATCTTCGGCGATGTGTGCACCGCGGTGCTGGTCGAATCCGAGGAACGGTCCGCGGGCCGCGGTTTCAACGTGCTGGGCACCCGGCTGATCACCAAGTTCTCCAACAACATCCGCAACAATTTCGGATTTCTTAACCCATCCGAGAATCAGCCGCGGCCCGATTACGACCGGTTGTTCGTGCAGAACGGGCGTCGCGTGTTCAAGGATGTCGGGCCGATGGTGGCGGAGCTGATCGCCGGCCACGTCGCTGACCTGGGACTGGATACGGAAAGTCTGCGGCGGCTGTGGCTGCATCAGGCCAATATCAACATGAATACCCTGATCGCCAAGCGGGTACTGGGGCACGAGCCCAGCGCCGAGGAAATGCCGTCGGTGCTGCATGAATTCGGCAACACCAGTTCGGCCAGCCCGGTGATCGTGTTCCATCGCCATCACGAGGACCTGGCCAGCGGCGATCTCGCCGTGATGTGCGGTTTCGGCGCCGGCTATTCCGCCGGCAGCGTCGTGCTGAGGCGTGCATGACCGGCCCCGCGCCGCAACCCAAGTTCCGCCGCGATTATCAGCCGTCCGCCTACCGCATCGACCATGTGGATCTGCATGTCGACATCGGCGAGGGCGTCACCCGGATCGGTTCCCGGCTGAGCATCGCGCGCGACCCGGCCGCGGCCGCGGATGCGCCGCTGCGCCTGGATGGCCGGGCAATGCAGCTGCAGGCGCTGCGCATCGATGGTGAACCGGTGCCAGAGTCCGGCTATTCGGTGGATGCCGAGGGCCTGACGCTGGCCGCGCCGCCGGCGCGCTTCGAACTGGCGATCGAGGTCGATATCGACCCCGATGCCAATACCGCGCTCGAGGGCTTCTACCGCTCCGGCCGGATCCTGTGCACCCAGTGCGAGGCGGAAGGCTTCTCCCGCATTACCTATTTCCCGGATCGGCCGGACGTGATGGCGACGTACCGGACCCGGATCGAGGCCGATGCAGCCCGCTATCCGGTGCTGCTGTCAAACGGCGATCGCGTGGACCACGGCGACCTGCCGGACGGCCGCCATTTCGCGGTGTACGAGGATCCCTTCGCCAAGCCCTGCTATCTGTTCGCGATGGTGGCCGGCGACCTGGCCGAGGTGGCCGATACCTACCGCACCGGCAGCGGGCGCGAGGTGGCGCTGCGCTTCTATACCGATCACGGCAGCGAGAACGAGCTCGAGCACGCGGTGCATTCGCTCAAGCAGGCGATGGCGTGGGACGAAAAGGCCTATGGCCTGGAATACGATCTGGACACCTACATGGTCGTGGCGGTGGGCAGCTTCAACATGGGGGCGATGGAGAACAAGGGGCTGAATATCTTCAACACGTCCTGCGTGCTGGCCAGCCCGGATACCGCCACCGACGGCGACTACGTCCGCGTGCGCGACGTGGTGGCCCACGAGTATTTCCACAACTGGACCGGCAACCGCGTGACCTGTCGCGACTGGTTCCAGCTCTCCCTCAAGGAAAGCCTGACGGTGTTCCGCGAGCAACAGTTCGCGGCCGATCACGGCTCGCCCGGCGTGACGCGGATCGAACAGGTGCGGATGCTGCGCGATATCCAGTTCCCCGAGGATGCCGGCCCCAACGCCCATCCGGTGCGGCCCGAGTCGTACATCGAGATGAACAACTTCTACACCATCACGATCTACGAGAAGGGCGCCGAGATCATCCGTATGCTGCACGTGATCCTCGGCCACGAGGGGTTCACCCGCGGCGTGCAGCATTACCTGAGCGAACACGACGGCGGGGCCGTGACCATCGAGGACTTCGTCACCGCGCTGGAAACCGCCAATGGAGCGGACCTGGCCCGGTTCCGGCTGTGGTACAGCCAGGCCGGCACGCCGGTGGTGACGGTGCACGATGAATACGCGGACGGCCGTTACCACCTGACGCTGTCCCAGCACACCCCGGATACACCCGGGCAGAGCGACAAGGCGCCGCTGCATATTCCCTTCGGCCTCGGCCTGCTCGACCCCGAGGGCCGGGCCGTCGATCTCGGCGAGCGGTCGCTGCTGACCCTGGATCAGCCCGAACAGAGCTGGACCTTCGAGGGCCTGTCCGCCCGCCCGGTGCCCTCGTTGCTCCGCGGCTTCTCGGCCCCGGTGCGGGTGGAATACGACCACCGAACCGAGGATCTGGCCCATTTGCTGACCCATGACAGTGATCCGGTCGCCCGCTGGGAGGCGGGGCAGGAACTCGCCCTGGCGGCCATGCGCGCGGCGGTATCGGCGTATCAGGCGGGCGAGGCACTGCCGGCTCCGGCGGCGCTGATCGAGGCGGTGGCACGTCTTCTGGCCGATCCGCCGGCCGACCACGAACTGCTGGCGGAGATGCTCACGCTGCCCACCGAGCGGCGGCTGGCCGACCAGTATTCACAGTTCGATGTGGACGCGGTCGTCGCCGCCCATGGTCACGTCAAGCAGCAGCTGACCGTTTCCCTGGCAAGCCGTTTCGAGGCCCTGCTGAGCGAATCACCGGCCGGCGGCTATCGCTTCGAGCCGGCGGAGGTTGGCCGGCGGCGGCTCAACGCCGTGGCGCTGGATTACCTGGCGGCAGGGGACGCGCCCGGCATTGATGCCCGTTGCCTGGCGCTCTATCACGACGCCGACAACATGACCGACCGCATGGCCGCCCTGCAGGCCCTGCGTGATCGGCCGGGACCGGCCCGGGACGAGGCGATGGCGGCGTTTGCCGAACGGGGACGGGATCACGCCCTGGTGCTGGACAAGTGGTTCGCCCTGCAGGCCACCAGCCGGCTGCCGGATGCGGTGACGCGCGTGGCCGAACTCGACGCCGATTCCCGCTTCGATGCCACCAACCCCAACCGGGTGCGGGCCCTGATCGGCAGTTTCGCGCGCGGCAATCTGCCGGGTTTCCATCAGGCGGATGGCGCCGGCTACGCCTGGCTGGCCGGCCATATTCGCCAGCTCAACGAGCTCAATCCGCAGATTGCGGCTCGTCTGGTCGGTCCGCTGGCCGAATGGGGCCGGGTGGCCGGCCCGCGGGGCGCGGCAATGCGCGAGCAGCTTTCCATGCTGTCCCGGGCGTCCCTGTCGCCCGATGTTTACGAAATGGTGACGCGGGCGCTTGATCAGCCGGACTAGGCGGGATGCGCCGGTGACAGCGTTGCCGGCGTTGTCACAGTGGTGTCATGTAAGCTTAATAGGCTTGCGATCAGGTCAAGAAAGCGCATGACGAAGCTAACCATGCAGCACAAGCATATTCTGGTCGTCGAAGACGAAGCCCCCATCCGCGACATGATCCGTTTCGGGCTGGAACGGGCCGAGTTCCACGTCCACGAGGCCGAGGACGCGCAGTCCGCCCGGCTGGCAATCGCGGACCAGCGGCCCGATCTGATTCTGATGGACTGGATGCTGCCCGGCGTGTCCGGCGCGGAGTTCGTGCGTGAGTTGCGCCGCGAATCCCTGAGCAGTGCCATTCCGGTGATCATGGTCACCGCCAGGGTCGAGGAGGATGATCGGGTCCGCGGTCTCAACATCGGCTGCGACGATTACGTCGTCAAGCCGTTTTCCTCCTCCGAACTGGTGGCCCGGGTACGGGCGGTTCTGCGGCGCACGCTGCCCGGCGGCGAGGCCGAAACCCTGGAGGTAGACGGTCTGCGGCTCGACGGCGCGAGTCAGCGGGTCTCCGCCGGCGATGATCCGGTGCGTCTCGGACCGACCGAATACCGGCTCCTGCGCTTTTTCATGAGCAATCCGGAACGGGTATATTCCCGGGAACAGATGCTGGATCGCGTGTGGGGGCAGAATGTGTTCGTCGAGGAACGCACCGTGGATGTACACATCCGCCGGCTTCGCAAGGCGCTGGCACCATTCGGTTTCGACCGCTTCATCCAGACCGTGCGCGGCAGTGGTTATCGCTTTTCCAGCCGGGCGGGATGACCCGTATTTGAGGTGAATATGCGGTCGGCCGCGGTGGTATCCGCCTGGCGCCGGGAGGTGCTGGTGCTGGCGGTCTGGCTGGCGGCCTGGACGTTGATCGGCGCCGCCTTCGGTTACGCCCTGTGGGCGGCTTTCGGCGGATTGGCCGTGTATCTGCTGATGCATCTGGCCTATACCCATCGCCTGCATCGCTGGTTGGTCAACGACGATCGTGAGCCCCCCGAAGGGCTGGGCGTCTGGCAGGACATCTTCGTCGAGTTCAACCGCCTCAAGCAGCGCAACCGCAAGCGCAAGAAGCGGCTCAAGAGCATCGTCAACGAATTCCAGGCCTCCACCGCGGCGCTGCCCGACGGGGCCGTGGTGCTGGACGGGCAGGGACGCATCGTCTGGTTCAACCAGGCGGCGGCGGCGCTGGTCGGACTGCGCGCCCCGCAGGACCTGGGTCAGCGCATCGCCAATCTGGTGCGCCACCCGCGGTTTTCCACACTGATCAACGCCCCCGACGCGCAACCGGGCGAAGTCGAGGTGCCGTCGCCGATCAGCGAGCACGGCGTCCTGATGCTGCGCATCATCCCCTACGGCAACGGCCAGCGCCTGCTGATCGCCCGCGACGTGAGCGAGCAGAAACGCATGGAGGCCACGCGCCGCGATTTCGTCGCCAACGCGTCGCACGAGCTGCGCACACCGCTGACGGTCCTGCGCGGTTACCTGGAGATGATGGAAGAGGAAACCGGCAAGGCTGGGGCACTGGAACAGTGGCAGGCGCCGGTGCGGGAAATGGGGCAGCAGGCCCTGCGCATGAGCCGCATCATCGAGAGCCTGCTGCGGCTGGCACGGGTGGAGGCAGAAGGCCTGCAGCAACGTCAGGAAGTGGTGGACATGGCCGCGCTGATCGAGCGGTTGGTGGCGGATGCCCGCCGCCGGGATACCGCTGGCCACCGTATCGACATCGATCTGCAGGCGGGATTGTCGTTGTTCGGGCGCCCGGGCGAACTGGAAAGCGTGGCCGGCAACCTGATCGCCAATGCGGTGCAGTACACGCCGGCAGGCGGCGAGATCGCCGTGCGCTGGTGGCTGGAGGCGGACACGGTCAATCTGTCTGTCAGTGACACCGGCATCGGTATCGATGAACGACACCTGCCGCGTCTGACCGAGCGTTTCTATCGAGTGGATGCCGCCCGTTCCACCGCCACCGGCGGCACCGGACTGGGCCTGGCCATCGTCAAGCACTGCCTGGAGCACCACGAGGCCGAACTGTCGGTGGACAGCGAGCCCGGTGTCGGTTCCACCTTCATCTGCCGCTTTCCGCGCCAGCGCGCTCACCTCGCCAACGCCGCCTGAAGGTTCCCGTATTGCATTCCGGCGGCGGCTCAAAACCGGCCCGCAAGCATCACCATGCGCGTCTGTCATAAAACTGTAATATTTCTGTCACAAACTCGCGCCTCCATTTCGGGTGTCCCGCGCAATCCGGCGACGGGCGCCACCCCGACGAGACGAGGTCAAGCGAATGCGCACCGGAATCACATGGCGATCCACCCGGCTGATGGCGGCGGCCTTCCTCATGACAGCCGGTGCTGCCGTGGCAGCCGGCGGTGAGGACGGGGCGCTGGATCTCTACATGGATACCGAGACCAAGCAGATATTTGCCGAGCCGGGGCCGGGCCGGGTCAGGCTGGGACGCTTCCGGCCGGTGGACGAGGATGCCGGGAACGACGCCGCGGGCCAGGGCGGCGAGGCCGCTGTCGCAACCGAGACCGGCGACAGCGCCCTGGAACTCACCGATGAAAGCGGCGAGTTCTCGATGGTGCCCGGCGGCCGGCTGCACGCCCAGTACAGCTACCAGGATGATGATCTGACCCGTAACGGTCAGCCGGTGGACGCCGCCAGCGGCACCGATATCCGCCGCGCCCGGTTCAACATGTCGGGCAACCTGGGCGAGGACTTCGAGTACCTCACCGAGTTCGATTTTGCCGGTAACGACATTGCCATTACCGACGTGTTTCTGGTCTACACCGGGTTCGATCCGCTCGAAATCACCGTGGGCCACCAGAAGCACGCGATCAGCATGGAGCTGCAGGAAAGTTCCAATGACATCATGTTCACCGAGCGGTCGCTGCTCAATGCGCTGACCGACACCCTGTTCGACCGGGCCATCGGCATCAACGCCAAGGGATCGGGCCGCGACTGGTCGGCCCAGATCGGTCTGTATGGTGACTCCGCCGCCCCGAACGACCGCGACCGGGAATCCGACGAGGGCTATGGGCTGGCGACGCGCCTGACCTGGGCGCCGATCAACGACACCGGCCGGGTGCTGCACCTGGGCGCCTCCGCCGGCGTGCGCGAGCCCGCCGACAGCGGCCGCATCAACAACGAGTCCCCTGCCTTCAATGCCGATACCACGAATTTCTCCAACGTGGCGCTGACGGATACCGGCCCGATCGACGCCATCGACCGCGCCACCATCGCCGGCCTGGAACTGGCCGCCGTGGCCGGTTCCTGGTCATTGCAGGGCGAGTACGCGCAAGTCGGTGTTTCCCGCGACAACGGTCTGCCCAGCCTGGATTTCTCCGGCTATTATCTGCAGATGGGCTGGGTACTGACCGGAGAGTCGCGCCGCTACAAGGGCAGCGATGGTGAGTTCAAGCGGTTGCAGCCGCGGCATGCTTTCAGCCCGGACGACGGCCACTGGGGTGCCTGGGAACTGGCGCTGCGCTTCGACGAGCACGATCTCACCGACCGCGATGTCATCGGCGGTGAACAGAGTCGCGCGAGTCTGGCGCTGAACTGGTACATGAACGACTACGTGCGGCTGATGCTCGACTACAACCGGATTCTCGATGTCGAGGACTCGCCGCTGCGGGATATCGACGGCGGGCAGCCCGACGACCTCGATGTGTTCACCTTCCGTACCCAGTTCGCCTTCTGACGCAGGGGCAACTGGTAAACTCGCGGGTCACATCGCGTATTCAGAGGATATTCGCGTGGACAAGGTCAGCCTCGACAAACACACCTCGAAGCAGTTCGACGAGGACCTGGAGGACGTGCGCGAGCATGTGCTCAACATGGGTGGCCTGGTCGAACAGCAGGTGACCAACGCCGTGCGCGCCCTGGTGGAAGGGGACGGCGAACTGGGCGAGGCGGTGGCCCGCGGGGATTTCGAGGTCAACCGCCTGGAAGTCGAGATCGACGAGGAATGCACCCGCATTCTCGCCCGCCGGCAACCCCAGGCCGGTGATCTGCGTCTGGTCACCGCCATCATCAAGACCATTACCGACCTCGAACGCATCGGCGACGAGGCGGAGAAGATCGGCCGGCTGGCGGCCCAGCTGTCCAGCCAGGTGACGCCGCGCGGCGCATTCCAGCAGATCGAGCTGCTGGGGCGGCACGTGCGCTCCATGGTCAATGACGCCCTCAACGCCTTTGCCCGTATCGACGCGGATGTGGCGCTGTCGGTGTCCAAGGAGGATCAGCAGGTCGACCGCGAGTACGAATCGATCATGCGCGAGTGCATCACCTTCATGATGGAAGACCCGCGCACCATCCGGCAGATGCTCGACGTGCTGTGGGCGGTCCGGGCGCTGGAGCGCATCGGTGATCACGCCACCAACATCGGTGAATACGTGATCTATTTCGTCCACGGTCAGGATGTGCGCCACACCACGCTGGAGGCCATGGAACGGGAGGTTCTTGCGGCCAAGGAGCGGCGGCGCCCGCTGTAAGGCGGCGGGTCACCGCGATGTCACGGGACTGTCATCATCCGTCGTTACCTTGCCGGGAGAATCATCCGGCAGGCGTCATGGCGCGGGTGCGCCCGGGATTTCTCTTGTCATCCGACGGTCACGGGTCCGCTGGCAAGTGACGGGCGGGCGGCCCCGGATTGTCTTGAATCATTCGAATCGAAGTCAGGAGTCAACACGCATGTCGGCGAATCTTCATACCCGTTTCCTGGGCGCCGCGATGGCGGCCTCGCTGGTGGCCCTTGCCGGCTGCGGCGACGGCGGCAGCGCTGGCGGTGGCATGGACACGGTCAAGGTGGATGGTTCCTCCACCGTGTTTCCGGTGATCGAGGCGGTAGCCGAGGAGTTCCAGAAGGAGAACCGTGGTACCTATCGGGTTACCGTCGGCGTGTCCGGCACCGGCGGCGGCTTCAAGAAATTCTGTCGCGGTGAGACCGATCTGTCGGACGCTTCGCGCCCGATCAGCGAGTCCGAGCGCGAGGATTGCGCGGCCAACGGTATCGAGTTCATCGAACTGCCGGTGGCGCTGGATGCGCTGACCGTGGTGGTGCACCCGGACAACGACTGGGTCGCCTGCATCAAGCCGACCGAACTCAAGACCATGTGGGAGCCCGAAGCCCAGGGTCAGATCACCAACTGGCAGCAGGTGCGCGACAGCTTCCCGGATCGTCCGTTGTCCCTTTACGGCCCCGGCACCGATTCGGGCACCTACGACTACTTCACCGAAGCGGTGATGCACGACAGCGGCGCCTCTCGCGGCGACTTTACCGCCAGCGAGGACGACAACGTGGTGGTGCAGGGCGTGGCCAACGACGTCAACGCCCTGGGTTACTTCGGGCTGGCCTATTACGAAGAGAACCGCGAGCGTCTCAAGGCGCTGAAGGTCGAGAATAGCGATGGCGACTGCATCGGACCGTCGCTGGAGACCGCCAAGAGTGGTATCTACAATCCGCTGTCGCGCCCGTTGTTCGTCTACGCCCGCGTGTCGTCGCTGAATGAGAGCGAAGCGGTTCGGCAGTTCGTGGAGTTCATGCTCGATGCCGAGCGGGCGCCCAAGCTGGTCAAGGAAGTGGGCTATGTGCCGCTGCCGGCCAAGGCCTACCAATTGGCCCAGGAGAACGTGGCCGAACGACGCACGGGCACCGCGTTTGCGGACGGGGCGAAGGTGGGTGTGTCGATCGAGGACCTGCTCCAGGCCGAGAAACGCTAGTCACCGATTACCGGACGGGTTCGTAACCGAGGGGATGGAAACCACGTGGCAGTAACCGGAGAACGGGTATCGCTGCAGCCCAGCGAGGCATTCCTGCGCCGGCGCCGGCTGGTGGATCGCGGTGTGCGCTGGCTGCTGTTCGCCGCCGCCAGCCTGTCCGTGTTCGTCACCGTGGCGATCGTCTACATCCTGGTGTCCGAGTCGGTGGTGTTCTTCGCCAACGTCTCGATCGTGGAGTTTCTGACCTCCACCTCCTGGACGCCGCTGTTCACCAACGCGAATTACGGCATCTGGCCGCTACTGACCGCCACCATGGTGGTGGCCGGCATCGCGCTGCTGGTGGCGATTCCGGCGGGTACCCTGCTCGCGGTATACCTGAGCGAATATGCCGACAGTCGCGTGCGCGAGATCATCAAGCCGTTTCTCGAGCTGCTCGAGGGCGTGCCCACCGTGGTTTACGGCTATTTCGCGCTGCTGTTCGTCACGCCGCTGCTGCAGACCTTCATCCCCGGCCTGTCCGGCTTCAACATGCTCGCGCCGGGGCTGGTGATGGGCGTGATGATCCTGCCCTATGTGACCTCGGTGTCCGAGGACGCGATGCGGGCGGTGCCGAACCAGCTGCGCGAGGGCGCCTACGGGCTCGGCTTCACCCGCTGGCAGACGGCCCGCAAGGTAGTGATTCCGGGGGCGTTCTCCGGCATTACCGCCGCCTACATCCTGGGCATGTCGCGGGCGGTGGGCGAAACCATGGTGGTGGCCATTGCCGCGGGCCAGAACCCCAAGTTCACGCTCGATCCCACCGAGGGTGCGGCCACCATCACCGCGTACATCGTGCAGGTCAGCCTGGGCGACCTGCCGCATGGCTCGATCGGGTACCAGACCATCTTCGCCGCCGGCCTGACGCTGTTCGTGATCACGCTCGGCTTCAACGTGCTGGGATTCTATCTGCGCCGGCGCTTCCGCGAGGTGTACTGACCATGGCCGACGGCATACGCGATATCGACTATGACAGCCTGATCCGGCGCAACCGGCGCTGGGACCTGATCTGTGCCGGCGCGGGCCTGGTGGTGCTGATGGTGGCGGTACTCACGCTGCTGGCGCTGATCCTGGATCTGGCGGTGACCGGGGCCCGGGTGATCGACTGGGACTTTCTCACCAGCTACCCGTCCCGCAATGCGGGCGAGGCCGGGATTCTGTCGGCCTGGGTGGGAACGACTGCGGTGATGATCGTCACCGCCTTCCTGTCCATTCCGCTGGGCGTGATGGCGGGCCTGTACCTCGAGGAATATGCCCCGCGCAACTGGCTGACCGACCTGATCGAGATCAACGTCACCAACCTGGCGGGCGTGCCGTCGATCATCTACGGTCTGCTGGCGCTGGGTCTGTTCGTCTACGGCCTGAACCTCGGGCAGACCATCCTGGTGGCCGGCATGGTGCTGGCGCTGCTGATTCTGCCGGTGATCATCGTCTCCACCCGCGAGGCCATTCGCAGCATTCCTCAGGAAACGCGCGAGGCCTCTTATGGCCTGGGCGCCGACCAGTGGCAGACCGTGCGCCTGTGCGTGCTGCCCGCGGCCCGGCCCGGCATTCTCACCGGGGCCATCGTGGGCCTGTCCCGGGCGATCGGCGAGACCGCGCCCGTTATCACCATCGGCGCGCTGACCTTCATCGCCTTCCTGCCGCCGTCGCCGGTGCAGGGCGGGTTTCCGTTTCTGAGTTTCGAATGGCTGAATACCCCGTTCACGGTCATGCCCATTCAGATGTTCAACTGGGTGTCGCGCCCGCAGGCCGAGTTTCACGTCACCGCCGCGGGTACCGGCGTGGTGCTGCTGGCGATGACGCTGCTGATGAACGCCGTGGCCGTCTACATCCGTTATCGCGTTCGCCGTCAGCGCTGACGACACGAATGCGCCGGCGTGTCTGCAATACTTCCATGATGGAGTCGACATGAGCGCACCGAGCACACAAGAGGCAAGTGCCATGGACAATCCGGACAACGCGGTGGCCGCCGAAGCCACGTCCGCCGATGAGGCCACCGCCGGAACCGCCCAGCGCTGCCGCGCCGAGGTGCGTGACCTGAGCTTCTGGTACGGCGAGTTTCAGGCCCTGTCCGGGATTTCGCTGCCGGTTCTGGACCGGCAGATCACCGCCCTGATCGGTGCGTCCGGCTGCGGCAAGTCCACGTTTCTGCGCTGCTTCAATCGCATGCATGATCTCTATCCCGGCAATCGTTACCAGGGGGAGATCAATCTCCAGCCGGAAAACGTGAACATCATCAGCCCCGGTGTCAGCGCCATGTGGGTGCGGCTGCACGTGGGGATGGTCTTTCAGAAGCCAAATCCGTTCCCCAAATCGATCTACGACAACGTCGCCAGCGGGCTGCAGATTCGCGGCATCCGCAAGCGCGCCGTGGTGGACGACGCGGTGGAGCGTTCGCTCAAGCAGGCCGCGCTGTGGGATGAGGTCAAGGACCGGCTCAATACCCCGGCGCTGGACCTGTCCGGCGGCCAGCAACAGCGGCTGTGCATCGCACGTGCGCTGGCGACCGAACCGGGGCTGCTACTGCTGGACGAACCCACGTCGGCACTGGACCCGATCGCCACTGCCAAGATCGAGGATCTGATCACCGATCTGCGCAGCGAAATCACCGTGCTGATCGTGACCCACAACATGCAGCAGGCAGCCCGCATCTCCGACTACACCGCCTTCATGCATCTGGGTGAACTGGTGGAGTACGACCAGACCGACACCATCTTCACCTCGCCGAGTTCCGAGCGCACCAGCGACTACATCACCGGCCGCTTCGGCTGAGCCGGGGGCTGTCTTGGCCCAGAATCACACCTTCAAGGGCTTTGACGAGGCCCTGAACAGCCTCCGGGCGGATATCCGCTGCATGGGTGATCGCGCACTGGCGGCACTGGATGCGGCGGTGGCGGCGCTGGCCGAGCACGACCGGGCGGCTGCCGAGGCGGTCATCGACAATGATCGCGACATCGATCTGATGCAGTTTGCGGTTGACGACGCCCTGCTGCACGCCCTGACCGAGCACGCGGCGGTGGCCGGGGACCTGCGCGAAATCCTCGTCGCCGGCCGGATGGCTGCCGATCTCGAACGCATCGGGGATCATGCCGGCAGCATTGCCAAGCGGGTGCTGTTGCTCCGGGGGCCGCTGGAGAGCGCGTCCCTGTTCCAGATCAGGCGCCTGTACGAACGGGCGCGCGAGCTCCTCATCGGTGTGATGTCGGCGTACGTCCGGCGAGACAGCGAGGCGGCACGGCAGCTCTGGGCCAGTGATGCGGCGCTGGACGGCCTGTATCGACAGCTGTTCGAGTCGCTCATGGACGACCGGCACGCCGGCGGACACGATGCGACCGTGGCCACCCATCTGATGTTCGTGGCCAAGAGCGTGGAACGCATCGGCGATCACGCCACCAACATCGCCGAGGAGATCGTGTTTCTGACCACGGGCGAACGGGTAACCGACCCGCGCCCCAAGCAGGACCTGGTCGGACACCGCCGTTGAACGGCCGCGGCGCGGGCCGGGGGGGGGCGCCCATCTGGTAGACTCGCGGATTCGCAGCCCCGATCATCCGCGTCAAACGATTCCTCATTGGCCCGATCCCGTCGTAAATCCCCGGCACGAGGGCGTCGCCGCTGGCTGATACCGGTTGCGGTGATCCTGTGCGCGGTCATGGCCGTGGCCGCGCTCTACACCGTCTATCTCGATTTGCAGGTACGCGGCCGCTTCGAGGGCGCCCGCTGGACGCTGCCCGCCAAGGTCTACGCCGACCCGGTGGAGCTGTATATCGGCCAGGAAGCCACGCCGGCTTCGGTGGTTGCCGATCTTACCCGTCAGGGCTATCGACGGGACCGGGATATCGACGCCGCCGGCACCTTCCGCGCGGGCGGCGCCAGTGTCGACCTGCACACCCGGGCCTTCGACTTCTGGGATGGGCATCAGCCCGATCGTCGGCTGCGGCTGGCCTTCGGCGGTGGCCGCATCCAGTCGCTGACCGCGCTCGACAACGGCGACGACCCGGCACTGATGCGGCTCGATCCGATGCTCATCGGCAGCATCTATCCCTCCGGCAAGGGCGAGGACCGGATCCTGGTCAAGCTGGGGGAGGTACCCCCCATGTTACCGGCGGGTCTGATCATGGTGGAAGACCGCAACTTCATGGACCACTTCGGCGTGTCCCCCAAGGCGATCCTGCGCGCGGCCGTGGCCAACCTGCGCGCCGGCGGGGTGGTGCAGGGCGGGTCCACCATCACCCAGCAACTGGTCAAGAACTTCTATCTGACCAACCAGCAGACCCTGGTGCGCAAGGCCAAGGAAGCCGTGATGGCGATCCTGCTGGATGCGCACTACAGCAAGGAGGCCATTCTCGAGGCCTATCTCAACGAGGTGTATCTCGGGCAGGAGGGTGCCCGCGCGATTCACGGCTTCGGGCTGGCCAGCTATTTCTACTTCGCCAAGCCGGTTGAGGAGTTGCGGGCCCACGAGATCGCGCTGCTGGTGGCGATGGTCAAGGGGCCCAGCTATTACGACCCCCGACGCCACCCGGAACGGGCGGAGTCACGCCGCAATCTGGTGCTGGACATCTTCGAGGAAGCGGGTTTCCTCGATAGCGAGGCGGCGGTGGCCGCCCGTGGACGGCCGCTGGGGGTCACGGATGCCGGCAATCGCGGCACCAGTCAGTATCCGGCCTTCATCGACCTGGTCCGCCGCCAGCTCAAGGGCCAGTACAAGGACGAGGATCTTACCGAGGAAGGCCTGCGCATCTTCACCACGCTGGATCCGGATGTTCAGCGCGCCGCCCACGAGCAGGTAGCCCAGGGACTTGACGAGCTGGAGCGCAGCCGAGGCGTCGAGCGTGGTCAGTTGCAGGCGGCCGCTGTTGTGACCTCGGTCGAGGGCGGTCGTGTTCTGGCGCTGGTAGGCGGGCGTCAGGCCCGCGGTGCCGGGTTCAACCGGGCCCTGGACGCACAGCGCCCGATCGGCTCGCTGGCCAAGCCGGCGGTCTACCTGACCGCCTTGGATCAGCCGCGCCAGTACCATCTGCTCACACCACTGGATGACCGGCCCTTGCGGGTGAAGCTGGCCAACGGCGATGTCTGGGAACCGGCGAACTACGATAATCGGTCCCACGGCGCCGCGGTGCCACTGTACGAAGCGCTGACGAAGAGCTACAACGTGGCCACCGCCCGTCTGGCGGTGGACCTGGGTCTGCCGTCGGTGGTGGAAACGCTGAAGGCGCTGGGTTATCCCGGCGACCCGATCCCGGTGCCGGCGCTGGCGCTCGGGGCGGTGGAAATGTCGCCGATGGAAGTGGCGCAGATCTACAACACGCTGGCGGCGGGCGGCTACTACACGCCGTTGCTGGCAATCCGGGCGGTCACCACCCGTCAGGGGGAACCGCTCAACCGCTATCCCCTGCAGTTGCGCCGTGCCTTCGACGAACAGTCGGTGTACCTGCTCAACTGGATTCTGCAGCGGGTAACGCGGGAAGGCACCGCCCGATCGGCCTATCTCACCCTGCCGGATCGGTTGCAGGTGGCCGGCAAGACCGGCACCACCAACGAACTTCGCGACAGCTGGTTTGCCGGCTACGGTGGTGACCGGGTCGGCGTGGTCTGGGTTGGCCGCGACGACAACCAGCCCACCTCGTTCAGCGGTGCGACCGGGGCCCTGCAGCTGTGGTCTCGCATGATGCGCGATATCGAGCCGACCAGTTTCGAACCGGCCCGTCCGGAGGGTATTCAGACCCTGCCGGTCCGGCTGTCCGCGGGCGACAACAGCCGTCCGGTTGGCCGCGACTGTGAACAGGCGGTCCAGGTGCCGTTCATCGCCGGTTTCGTGCCCGATGGCCTGGCGCCCTGCGATGCCCCGGTTGCGCCCGATTCCGAACCAGCCGAGGATCGTGATTCCAACTGGTTCCTGGATCTGTTCCGATGAAGCGATTGCTCCTGCCGCTGGCCGTCTCGATGGGGATGCTCTGGCTGGCCGGCTGCGCGCCGCGAGCCGCCTATCCGCCACCGCCCCCCCCGGATACCCAGGAGCGGACCAAACCGGCACTGCCGTCGGACGACAGGTCCGCGGACCCGTCATCGACCTCCGATGCACCGGCGCGCCCGGCGCCTACGCTGACGGAAGTCAGCGGCCCGGCCGTGGTGGCATTGCTGAATTCCAGCGAAAAGCTGGCGCGCTCGGGCAAGCCGGATCGCGCCGCTGCCGCCGCCGAGCGGGCGCTGGATGTCGAGCCTCGCAATCCCTTCGTGTATCAAAGGCTGGCCGCGCTCTACCTGGATCAGGGACAACCCGAGCAGGCGGAGGCCTTTGCCCGCAAGTCCAATAGTCTGGCCGGGCGAAACCCGCCGTTGCGGGCGGCCAACTGGCGTCTGATCGCCCGAGCGCGGTGGGCCCGCGGGGATACCGTCGGTGCCGATGCGGCGCTCAGCCGCGCGGATTACTACGCCGGCCAATCGCTGTGACCATGGCGGATCTGTTCGCCGCCGACGGTCCGTTGGCGGCGCAGCTGTCGGGTTATGCGCCCAGGGCGGTCCAGGTGGCCATGGCCGAAGCGGTGGCTGCGGCCATCCGGACCGACGATCGGCTGGTGGTGGAGGCCGGCACCGGCACCGGCAAGACGCTGGCCTACCTGCTGCCGGCGCTGGCGGCCGGGGGCAAGGTGATCGTGTCCACGGCGACCCGCCATCTGCAGGAGCAGATCTACGCAAACGACATTCCGGTGGTCACGGAAGCGCTCGGCATACGGCCGCGGGTGCGCCTGCTCAAGGGCCGCGCCAACTATCTCTGCCGGCACAGGCTGGCGTTGACCGAAGCCGGCGGCGATCTGCGCAGCGCCGCATTGCGGACCCGGCTGCGCGGGGTGCGCGACTGGTCGATGCGAACCCGTACGGGGGATCTGAGCGAAATCGGCGACATCGACGACGGTTCGCCGCTGTGGCCGCGGGTATCGTCGACGGTGGACAACTGCCTGGGTACCGAATGCCCGGAATTCGAGGACTGCTGGGTGGTGGCGGCCCGCCGTGCGGCCCAGTCAGCCGAAGTGGTCATCGTCAATCATCATCTGCTGTTCGCAGACCTTACGCTGCGCGAGCAGGGGTTCGGCGAACTGCTGCCCGGCGCCGATACGGTAATCCTGGACGAGGCCCATCGCCTGCCCGATATCGCGGGACAGTTCTTCGGCCACAGCCTGTCCAGCCGCCGGGTGCGCGACGTGATCCGGGACGGGCATGCCGAGGCGAAGGCTGCCGGCGGGGACATGCCGGATCTGACCGCCGCGCTGGAGGAACTGGGCACCGCCGAGGGCGCGGTCAATGACGGGTTTGCTCAGAGCGACAACACGCTCGCATGGCAGGCGTTTGCCGCGCGGCACGGGGCCGAGGCGGCGGCGGACCGGCTGGTGGCCGCGTTGAACGGCCTGGCTAATGCGCTGGCGGACGTGGCGGAACGTGCCGACGCGCTGGCGGCGCTGGGGCATCGTGTCGCCGAGCTGGGCGAGCGGGCCGAAGCGCTGCTGCGCGAATCCGAGGCCGAGGTTCGCTGGGTGGAACGGCGGGGCAGCGGCTGGTTCTGGCATGCCACGCCGCTGGATGTGGCCGCGCCGTTCGAGCGGGCGCTGCAGGCGCACACCGGGTCCTGGGTGTTCACCTCCGCCACCCTCAGCGTCAACGGCTCGCTCGACTACTTTGCTGGTCGTCTGGGCCTGGATGATGCCACCAAGCACGTGTTCGACAGCCCCTTCGACTACCGCAACAACAGCCTGCTGTATCTGCCCGCCGCGATGCCGTTGCCCAGCGACGGTGGCTTCGATGCCGCATTCGCCGGGCAGGTCCTGGGACTGGTCGAGGCCAGTCAGGGCGGGGCATTCGTGCTCTGCACCAGTTTCCGCTCGTTGCATGCCGTGGCCGGCCGCCTGCGTCAGCAAGGCGTGGGACCGCTGCTGGTGCAGGGGGAGCAGGGCCGCGCGGCGCTGCTGGCGGAGTTCCGCGACCACGGCGACGCCGTGCTGGTGGGCACCGGCAGCTTCTGGGAAGGCGTGGATGTCCGCGGGCCGGCCCTGCGTCTGGTGATCATCGACCGGCTGCCCTTCGCCTCGCCCTCGGACCCGGTACTCGCCGCCCGGGTTGATGCCATGCGTCAGCGTGGCGAAGCACCGTTCCCCGATTACCAGGTACCGCAGGCCGTGATCACGCTCAAGCAGGGCGTCGGCCGGTTGATCCGGGATCACGCCGACCGGGGGCTGCTGGCGATCTGCGACCCGCGTCTGACCGGCAAGGGTTACGGCCGTATATTCCTGGCCAGCCTGCCGGATCTGCCGATCACCCGGTCCCGCGACGAGGCCGAGGCCTTCCTGCGGGCGGCGGTGCCGGCATGAGAATTCTGGCGCTGGATGCCGCCACCGAGGCCTGCTCGGCGGCGTTGATCGGGCCGGATCTGGCCCTGTCCCGGTTCGAAGTCGCGCCGCGCCGGCATGCCGACCTGCTGTTGCCCATGGCCGAGGCATTGCTGGCCGAGGTCGGCTGGTCGCTCCGCGACCTGGATGCCCTGGCGTTCGGCCGCGGGCCGGGGGCCTTCACCGGTCTGCGGATTGCCGCCGGCCTGATCCAGGGGCTGGCGCTGGGGGCGGACCTGCCGGTGCTCGGCATCTCGGATCTGGCGGCCCTGGCCGCCGGGGCGCGGCGTACCGCGGGCATCGAGCGCTGTCTGGTGGTCAACGATGCCCGCATGCAGGAGGTCTACTGGGCCGCCTACGATGTCAACGACGCGGACGAACCGCGGTGTCTCGGCGAGGAGCAGGTGGCGCCGCCGACCGCGGTAGTTGCCCCGACGGGCGACTGGCATCCCGCCGGCAACGGCTGGGCCGCCTATCCGGATGTGCTGGCGACCCTGCAGGCCGCGGCGATGGGTCCGGTCGCCGTCAAGTACCCCCACGCCCTGGATATCGCACGGCTTGCAGTTCCCCGGGTAGCCCGCGGCGAGGCCGGATCGGCGGCCGACGCCGCCCCGGTCTATGTGCGTGATCAGGTGGCGCGAAAGCCGGCCTGAGAACGTCGCTGATACGCCTCGGCAGGGCGCGATTCACCGCGCCTGATTGGATCCGTCTCGATATCGCGGCGCGGCGGCATGAATGCCGCCCTACGTCGGGTTCGTCTCCTCAGGCCGATCCAAGAACGTCGCTGATACGAAGCGGTAGGGCGCGATTCATCGCGCCTGCTTGATTCGTCTCGATATCTCGAAATGGGGGCATGAATGCCGCCCTACGTCGGGTTTCTGTCCGCAAGTAGCCGCGGCGGCCGCGTGTCGGCGATGAACAGTCAGGGCAGGGCGCCGGCCTCGCGCAGCCGTGCCGCCACCGCCTCGGCCAGCTCGGCGTAACCGGCCGCGTTGGCGTGGACGCGGTCTGACTTCAACTCGGCGTCTCGCAGAATCCGGTTGAGCTCGCCCCTCAGTAGCGGCACCTGGTATTGATCCGCCAGGTCGGCATACAGCGCGTGGTCGCCGCCGAGTAGCGTCAGTTCCGGCACGGCGATCAGCAGCACCGGAATATCACGCTTTCGCAGGGTCTCGAGCATGGCGGCGAGATCGGCCCGGGTGGCCGTCGGGTCCCGTTTGCGCAGGAAATCGTTGCCGCCGAGACAGAGCAGGACCAGGTCCGGCTGGTACTCTGCCAGCGTCGCCGGCAGCCGTTGCCGCCCCGCGGCGGTGGTTTCGCCCGGCACCCCGGCATTGATCACGCGCCGCCCGGTCAGTGCCTGCAGGCGGGCCGGATAGGCCTTGTCACGCTCGGTGCCGTGCCGTGGGTCAGGCTGTCACCGAATGCCAGGACGGTGGCATCACCCGCCAGCATCGGCAGCGATGGCGCGTCACCGCAACCCGCCAGTACCAGCGCCAGGAGCAGCGGTTGCAATAATGCGGTGGGGAAACGATAGTGGCGCAATGATTTATTCACTCGGTGACAAGACGCCGGTACTCCCGGCGGACGGGGATTACTACATTGCCGACAATGCCACGGTGATCGGCGATGTGGTACTGGAAAAGGGCGCCAGCGTCTGGTTCCAGGCGGTGATCCGCGGCGATTGTGATCGCATCGTGATCGGCGAGGAAAGCAATATCCAGGACGGGGCGGTGATTCACACCGACCCGGGTATCCAGGTGCGCATCGGCCGCGGCGTTACGGTGGGGCATCAGGCAATGATCCATGGCTGTGATATCGGCGACAACAGCCTGATCGGTATCCAGGCGCTGATCCTCAACGGGGCGACGATCGGCCGCAACTGCCTGATCGGCGCCCAGGCGCTGATTCCGGAAAACGCCGAGATCCCGGACAACAGCCTGGTTCTGGGATCGCCCGGCAAGGTCAAGCGGGAACTCGAGGACAGCCACATCGAGATGCTGCGCCACGGGGCCGCGCATTACGTGGAAAACGGCCGCCGCTTTCGCGAGCAGCTGCGGGTCTACGACCCGGAAACCGGCAGGTAGACGTCAAAGCGGGTCCGGCCGCCACGAACCTGGTGGTCGGGCGGCGCCAGCGCCGGGCTGCGCGGATGGTGCTTCATCGCCACCCGGAGGCCGGTGGCGCGGGCAGCCTTCAGCAGGGCGCCGGCATCGGGATCGTCTCCGACCACGCACCGCAGCATCTGCAGCTCCCGCTTGGGCAGGGCCGAACGACGATCGCCGCCGAACATGGGATCGAGATAGATGGCGTCGAAATCCGAGGCCGTCAGGTCGTTCAACCGCACCGGGGCATCATCGACCGTGACGCCCTGCCAGCCGCCGATCCAGGCCACGCCGGCGGTGGCAGCACGCTCGGCGGCGTCCGCCACCAGGGCGGCCACGACCGGCGAGCGCTCGATCGCGGTGACCCGGCAACCCAGTCGCAACAGATGGGCGCTGTCCCGGCCCAGGCCGCAGGTGGCATCCAGGATGCGCGGGGTGGCGATACCCCGCAGGCCCAGTGACCGGGCAATCAGGGCGCGGCGTCCCTCGCGGGCGCGCCGGTCAAGCCCGGGGTCAAGCCAGTCCGCGCGCAGCCCCTGCCAGGGCATCCCGGCGACCCGCAGCTCCAAGCCGGCGGCGGTAAGCGCCAGATAGATCCCGCTGGCCGGCGGCTCGACGAGTGTTTCGACCGTAATGCGGCCGGCCAGCCGGCCGGGATCGACGCCGGGCTCGGCCCACAGGCCGATCACGTCGATCGAATCAGCGGCGTGCCTACTGGAGCCGATTCGCGTCGAACAGCGAGGTCAGCTTCTGGGCCAGCATGATGTCGCCATCGACCTGGAGCTTGCCGGTCATGAAGGCGGTCATACCGTTGAGTTCGCCGGTGAGCAGGGCCACCAGATCGTCGTCATCCATGCGCAGGGTGACGTCGGCCTTGTCGGTTTCGCCTTCCTGCACCTGACAGCTGCCGTTGTCGATCACCATGTGCATGGGCGTGGAGATGGCGTACTGGACGGTGGCGCTCATGTCACCGGCGGCGCCGGCATCGAACGCCTGCGGCATCATCTCGATCAGGGCCTTGGCATTACTCATCGTTCGTCTTCCCTTGTTGGCGTGCAATACGCGGATGCATGAAAGCGCAATATCATCCATGCCCGCGGGGTGGTTGACTACAGGTAACGGAGATATTCGGAAAATTGTCTTTTACGAAAGGTGCTTGGCCAGGCCGGGTTTGAACGGCCTACGGGGATTACCGCCGGAATTGCGCGCGGGTCAGCCTTCCATGAAGTCGACGACCGCGTTGTAGCCGCTCTCGGTCAGCAGAACCGCGTTGACGCTACTGGCGTAAATACGGCCGGCCGTGCGCAGTCGCTCGATTTCGCGGTGGTCCTGCTCGGCGCTGAGGTAGTAGAAGTCGCGCCCCTCGTCGAAGCCGTCCTTGAGCTGTTTGAAGGCCAGGAACGCGGTGCCCTTGGTCGATCCGTTCGCCTCGTCGATCTCCTTGAGGCTCCAGGTTTTTTCGGCTTTGATCATGAACGGATGAGGGCAGGGGCCGGGGGAGGCGGAGAACGGCAAGCTATCACCGGCTCCCGGGAGGGTCAATCGCCCCCGGCCAGGGCGTGACGCGGTCTTCCCGAGTCTTTATAGTTGGCTGATCAGATTGGTTTTTTCGCAAGCCGACGGAGAAGGGCGGAGAACGCGACATGAAAGTCACCGAACTGATCGAACATTGGCGTGCCGGGGATGGCGAGCCCCGCGCGGCCCGCGAATACCGATTGCGGCTGCCGGTCTACGATGCAGCCAAGGTCGCGGCGCTGACCGAGCTGTTTCCCGGGCTGACCGAGGAGCGCATTCTTACCGACCTGCTGTCGGCGGCACTTGACGATCTGAGTGCCTCCTTCGCCTACGTCGAGGGCGACCAGGTAGCCGCGCGGGACGAGGAAGGCGACCCGATCTATGCCGATGCCGGGCTCACGCCGCGCTTCCACGAGGCGGCGCGGCGGCACGCGGACGCGCTCAAGCGGGAAACGGAAGGTTCGTCATAACCGTCGCGACCCGTCACCCGCTGATCGAACGTCTCGCTGCCGCCCTGCGCACGACCCATCTGGCCGCCCCGCGGGCGCTGGTCGACCTCGGGCTGCCCCCGTCGGCGGCGCATGTTCTGGACGAATCCGTCATGGCCGGGCTGAGGCCGGCGGCCGTGCTGGTCCCCGTGGTGGAGCGTGCCGATGGCCCGCGGGTGATTCTGACCCAGCGTACCGATGAACTGCGGCATCACCCCGGCCAGATCAGCCTGCCGGGTGGCCGGGCCGAGGCGGCGGACGCCGATGCGGTGGCCACCGCCCTGCGCGAGACCCGGGAGGAAATCGGCGTCTGCGCGACGCAGGTGGACGTAATCGGTTTTCTGGATGACTACCCCACCACCACGGGCTTTCGGGTAACGCCGGTGGTCGGATGTCTGCCCGAGGATTGCTGCTACCAGCCCGATGGCCGCGAGGTGGCCGAAATCTTCGAAGTGCCGCTCGCGCGACTTCTGGATGCGGGTAATTACGACCGGCGCTGGTTCGATCGCGACGGCCTGCGTCTGCCTAATTACGCCCTGACCCACGAGCACCGCTTCATCTGGGGGGTCACCGCCGGCATTCTGCATCACATGGCTCAGCGCTTGTCCGCATCCGCCTGACGGGGTTCCGGATACCGGCCGGGACAAGGTCATGCTTTCAACGGCTTAGGTAGCCCGGCCCGTCGCCCCGGTGGAATGTTTCGGGCTAGACTGTCGACACCGGCGCGACACACGCATCGCGCAGCCAACCGTGAACCGGGTCAACCCGGCGTGCGAAAGGGGGAGAGGATGCGAATCGGACTGGTCGTGGACTCGGGCTGTGATCTGCCGCGGTCGTTCATCGACGAACACAACATCATGGTTCTGCCCATCTCGATCCGGATCGGCGACGAGCTGTTCGTGGATGAGCGGGACCCGGACCGGACCACGGAATTCTACCGCCGGCAGGCCCTGGACAAGAGCCAGGATGCCGAAACCGTGCCGTTCTCGATGGAACAGATCCGGGACCTGTTTCTGAGCAAGGTAGTCACCAACTACGACTACGCCCTGGTGCAGACCATCGCCCAGAGCCGCAGCCCCATCTTCCAGAATGCCACCGATGCCTCGCACGCAATCCTTCGCGCCTACAAGCCGGTACGCAAGGCCGCCGGGGTGGAAGGGCCGTTCGCCCTGCGGGTAATCGACAGCCAGTCCCTGTTCGCCGGCCAGGCGGCGCTGGCGGTGGAAACCGTCCGTCTGATCCAGTCGGGGGTCAAGGTCAACGAACTGCGCCAGCGGGTCGAGGAACTGGCCACCAAGGCGCATGGCTACGGCACCTTTCCCGATCTGTATTACGTACGGGAACGGGCGCGCAAGAAGGGCGATAACAGCATCAGCTGGCTGGGCGCCTTCATGGGTTCGGCACTGGACATCAAGCCGATTCTCTGCGGCCGCCACGACCAGACCTTTCCGGTGGCCAAGGTGCGGCATTTCGATGCCGCGGTGGCGCGCATCTTCGATTACACCGTCAAGCGCATCGAGCGTGGTCTGCTGGCCCCCACCGTATGCGTGAGTTACGCCGGGGATGCCGAAGCGATCAAGCAGATGCCCGGCTACGACCGCTTCGTGCAGGCCGCCCGCGCCCACGACGTGCAGGTGATGACCTCGATGATGGCCACTACCGGCGGCGTCAATCTCGGCCCGGGTGCCCTGGTGGTCGGATTCCTGGCGGAGCCCGAGGACTTCGAGTAGCGACGACTACGCCGAACTGTCGCCCTTGCCGGCGGCCTCCATCAGCGGCTTGATCAGATCCATCGGCAGCGGGAACACGATGGTGGAGTTGTGCTCCCCGGCGATATCCACCAGGGTCTGCAGATAGCGCAGCTGGATCGCCTGCGGCTGTTCGGAGAGCGTGCGCGCGGCCTCCTGGAGATTCTGCGCTGCCTGCATTTCGCCTTCCGCGTGGATCACCTTGGCCCGCCGAGAGCGTTCCGCCTCGGCCTGACGGGCAATCGCCCGGATCATGCTCTCGTCGAGGTCCACGTGCTTGATCTCGACATTGGCCACCTTGATGCCCCAGGCATCGGAATGCTTGTCCAGAATGGCCTGGATGTCCGCGTTGAGCTTGTCGCGTTCGGCCAGCATGTCGTCCAGGTCGTGCTGACCCAGCACCGAGCGCAGCGTGGTCTGTGCCAGCTGACTGACGGCATCGTAGTAGTGCTCGACCTCGATGATCGCCTTGTCCGGATCGACCACCCGGAAATACACCACCGCGTTGACCTGGACCGAGACGTTATCGCGCGAGATCACGTCCTGGGTGGGCACGTCCATCACCACCACCCGCAGATCCACCTTGATCATCTTCTGGATGAAGGGAATCAGCAGGATCAGGCCCGGCCCCTTGACCCCGGTGAACCGGCCCAGCGTGAACACCACGCCGCGCTCGTATTCGGGCAGGATCTTGATCGCGCTGAACAGGATGAACAGAATCAGCGCGACGAGAATGATTCCGAAATTGAAGAACATGGCGATGACTCCTGATAAGCGCTGTGAAGATTATTCCGGGTCGGCCGGAACCACCGTAACAGTCAGTCCTTCCACGCCGGTGACCCGGAGTGACTGACCGGATCGCACGGGGCTGCTGGTTGTGGCCTGCCAGCTTTCGCCATGCAACAGGACCCAGCCGCGCTGGTCGAAATCCTCGCTGGCTTCGGCCGTGGCCCCGATCAGGCCTTCGCGGCCGGTGACCACGCGTTCCCGTCGGGAACGGGCGAACAGGTAGACGATCAGGAACATCAGCAGGGCCGCCGCCGTGGCGGTGGCGCCGATGATGGCCAGGGGAATCTCGTAGCCGGGCACGCCGGTATCCATCAGCATGATCGAACCGACCACGAAGCCGACGACACCCCCCAGTCCGAGAATGCCGAAGCTCGGGGCGAACGCCTCTGCCACCATCAGGGCGATGCCCAGCGCCAGCAGCGCCAGCCCGGCGAAATTCACCGGCAGGATCTGGAACGCGAACAGGGCCACCAGCAGGCAGATTGCGCCCACCGTGCCCGGCACCAGCGCCCCGGGATTGTAGCCCTCCAGGATCAGCCCGTAGATGCCGATCATCATCAGGATGTAGGCCACCGTGGGGTTGGTGATGATGGCCAGCAATCGGTCCCGCCAGTCGGGTTCGCGCTGGTCGATGGCGGCATCGGCCGTGGCCAGGGTGACGGTGCCGGCGCGGGTGGTGACCTCGCGGCCATCGATGTCTGCCAGCAATGCCTGGCGGCTGTCCGCCACCAGGTCGATCACGTTCTGTTCCAGCGCGGCGCTGGCCGTCAGGCTCACGCCCTCGCGTACCGCCTGCTCGGCCCAGTCGGCGTTACGGCCGCGCTGTTCCGCCAGGCCGCGGATATAGGCCACTGCGTCGTTGACCACCTTGCGGCGCTTCGCGGTGTCCGAATCGGCAGCCGTGGCTTCGTTCTCCGCCGATTCATCGTCCTCGCTACTCTCGGGCGCCGGCTCGCCGCCCGGCAACGGTCCGCCGCCGCCCATTTGCACCGGTGTCGCAGCCCCCAGATTGGTGGCGGGTGCCATGGCGGCGATGTGGCTGGCGTAAAGAATGTAGGTGCCGGCACTGGCCGCCCGCGCACCGCCAGGCGTGACATAGCCGGCCACCGGCACCGGCGAGGCCAGGACGGCCTGCACGATTTCGCGCATCGCCGTGTCCAGCCCGCCCGGCGTGTCGATGGTCAGCAGCACCAGCGTCGCGTTTTCCGCCGCAGCCTGGTCCAGCCCGCTGCTCACGTAATTGCTCGTCGCCGGGCCGATCGGCCCCTCGATGCGCAGTTCGATCACCTGCGCCGATGCCGCGGCCGGGGCGAGACCCGCCAGGGCCAGGAGGCAGGCGGCCAGTCCTGGCCTCACGCGGGCCATTCTCCGTCTAGCGGCGTTTGCCGCCCCGTTTCCGGCCGAGCGCATCGTAGAGCTCCGCGTACTGCTTGCTGACCTTGTGACTCGGGGCGAAATACACCAGCGGCACCGAAGCCTCGTGGGACTCCCGTACCTTGATCGAACTGGTGATGGCGGTGTCCAGCAGTGGATGGCCTTCCTCCTTGAGCTCCGCGATGAGGCGGGCCGGCAGCTTGGCCTGGGTCTGGAACTGGTTGACTACGATGCCGTCGACGCTCAGTTCCGGATTGTGATCATCCTTGATCTCGGCGATGGTGTCGAACAGGTTGTACAGGGCCTGACGGGCGAAATCGTCGCAGTCGAAGGGGATCAGGCAGTGGCTGGCCGCGATCAGGGCCGACTGCGAGTAGAAATTGAGCGCCGGCGGGGTATCGAAATAGATCGCGTCGTAACCCTCGAGGGTTACCAGCGCTTGTCGGAGCTTGTAGATCTTGTGCTTGGCCTCGAGCTTGACCCGCAGTTCCTCGAGGTCGGGATGGGCGGCCATGACGGACAGGTTGTCGAAGGGTGTCGACGTGATGAACGGTTGTAGATCATTGCTTTGCCGTCCTTTCTTCAACGTGTTTTCGAAAAAGTCGGCGGTGCCCGCCTCGGCCTGCGATTCCCCCGAGGAAAGCAGGTACTGGCTGGCGTTGCACTGGGCATCGAGATCGACCACGAGGGTCTTGCGGCCCCGGCTGGCGCTGATCGCGGCGAGGTTGCAGACGATGGTGGTCTTGCCCACGCCGCCTTTCTGATTGAACACCACCCGGCGCATGGCTGACGCTCCTGCGGATTGGTTGATTGACGGCTCGATGTTAGCCATTCCGCCGGTAAGCGTCGAGCCGCGGCTTCATCCCGGGCGGGTCAGGCGGGTAGCGAGAGTGTCTCGCACAGAGCGGCCAGGGCGATATCGGCGGCGGCCCGGCAGCGGTATGTAACCGCAGCACTCAGCGGCGTGTCCTGCGGATTGATCTCGACCACGGTCCGGCCCAGCGCTACGGCCTGTTCGGGCAGGGCGGCTGCGGGATAGACCATCCCCGCGGTACCGGCAACCAGCACCACATCTGCCTGCTCCACGGCTGTCGCGGCGGCCTCCAGCGCTTCGTCGGGCAGGGATTCACCGAACCAGACCACGTCGGGTCGTACCGGGGCACCGCAATCCGGGCACACCGGGGGTTGCGGACGCGCATCCGGTGCCACGGCGGTCTCGATGTGTCCGCAACGTTGATGGCAGCGCTGTCGCCAGATATTGCCGTGCAGGGCCGCGACCCGGGCACCGGCTCGTTCGTGCAGGCCGTCCACGTTCTGGGTGATCACGCGGCAATCAGCCAGGTACCGCTGCAGTCGTACGATGGAATGGTGGGCCCCGTTGGGCTCCGCCCGGGCGATCAGCGACCGCCGCCATTGATACCACTGCCAGACGCGATCCGGATCGGCGGCAAAGGCCTCCGGGGTGGCCAGCTCCTCCGGCCGGAACTGCGCCCACAGTCCGGTCTGCGCCTCGCGGAAGGTCGGAATACCGGACGCCGCCGACACCCCGGCGCCGGTAAGCACTGCCACCATCCGTGCGGCAGTGATCTCGGCAACCAGAGCCGGCGGCCAGTCGGCCCTGAAGGCGGTCACCCGCCGTCGACGATTTCCGCGATCTGCAGCTGGGGCTGGATGTCGGTGTAGTTGGGGATGTCCGCGAGAATCGTCTCGCCCTCGGCGTCGAAGGCGGACTGGAAGTCCTGGATCGATTCGAAATACAGGTGCGCGGCGGCCACGAACGGGGGCGGGCCGCCATCCCCGCCGGCCAGGCCCTTGTCGTTCTCGGCGCGGACCATGCCACGGGCGCCGAGCCGGTCCCGCACCATCGCCATATGACTGTTGCGATAGTAATCGTGGTCAAAGCGGGCGCCTTCCGTATGCGGATAGACAGCGGATACGCGAATCATGGGGTCTCCTCCTCGTTGCGTATCCTCAGCCTAGGCGATGTGGACCCGCGGGGCCAACCGCACGCTACTTGAGCCGGGAGCGGGGCGGTTTCCACTGCACGCGGTAGAGATCGTGGCGCCGGTCCAGCAGGTTCTGCACCGTGCCGCTGGTGCGGGAGTCGCGCAGGATGTCCAGGCGCAGGTCGGCGATCGCCACCATTTCCACATTCGGGGTGGTGTCCGCGGCCACCCCGTCGCGGGCGAACGGGAAATCGCAGGGCGTGATGATGGCGCTCTGGGCGTAGTGGATATCCATGGCGTGGATGCGGGGCAGATTGCCGACGTTGCCCGCGGTGGCCACGTAGATCTGGTTCTCCACCGCCCGGGCGTGCGAGCAGTAGCGTACCCGCAGATAGCCGCTGCGGTCCTCGGTGGAGAAGGGCACGAACAGCAGGTTGATGCCCTGGTTGGTCAGGTGCCGGGCCAGTTCCGGAAACTCGCTGTCGTAGCAGACCAGCACGCCGATGGGGCCGCAGTCGGTTTCGATTGCATTCAGCGAGTCCCCGCCGCGGATGTTCCACCAGTAGCGCTCGCCGGGCGTCGGGTGGATCTTGGGCTGGCGATACTCCGAGCCATCGCGCAGATAGATGTAGCCGATGTTCTGCAGCTGGTCGCCCACCCAGGTGGGATGGGAGCCGGCGATGATGTTGATGTTATAGCGCACCGCCAGATCCTGCATGATCTCGCGGAACGGCACCTCGTAATCGGCCAGTTGCTGGATCGCTTCCCGGTGTTCCAGCTCCTCGTTGTCGATGGACAGCAGCTGGACGGTGAACAGTTCGGGAAACACCACGAAATCGCAGCGGTTGTCGGCCACCTCGCGTACGAAATAGGTGGCAATCTGACGAAACTCGTCCAGCGAGCTGATCTGGCGCTGCAGATACTGGACGGTCGCCACCCGCACGGTGACCGGCATCTGCAAATGCACGTGGCTGTCGCCGGGCACCGGCTGGCGGTTCTCGTGCTCGGGATTGCGCCAGATCAGGTGCGCCGCATAGCCCATCGAGGGCTTGTCATCCGGCATGTAATCCGGAAGCACGCCAAGAACCTCGAAGCCGTTGTTGAGCTGGAACGTAAGCACGGCATCACGCCAGCGCCGGGCCGTGACATGGTCCACGTATTCCTGCGCGCTGCCGGCCTTCTTGAAGCGCCGGCGCAGGCCCGGCAGGCGGCCGCCGAACACCACCCCCTTGAGTCCCAGCTTGCGGCACAGGGCAAAGCGTTCCCGGTACAGGCGCTGGGCGATGCGCATGCCGCGGAAGTCCGGGTCCACGCAGACCTCGTAGCCGTACAGGTAGTCGCCGTCACTGTCATGGGTGGAACCGTAGCCGTTGCCGGTAATCTCGGCCCAAGTGTGCGGGGCCAGCACCTGTTCCTCGGGCAGGCACAGGGTGGCGCAGTAGCCCACCACCTTGCCCTCGTACTCGGCCACCAGCTGCCCTTCCGGGAAGTTGTTGATCTGACCGCGCAGTTCGTCCCGGGTATAGGCGGCCATGCCGGGATAGGCCTTAGTGGTCACCGCCCGGATCGCCGACAGGTCGGCGATGGTGGCAGCGCGCACGATCATGCGGGACGGCTGGGTCATGCTCGGATCAATCGGGTAGGCGAATGGCAGCGTGGTTTTACGCGCTCACCGCCTGGCACGCAACAGGTCGCGCCCGGTTTCAGCCGGCCGCCTCGAACGCGGCGCGCATGGCCTTGCGTTGTGCTTCGTCAGGCACGGCGCCGCGGCCGGCGGCAGCATTCTCGGCGGCGTGCTCCGGGTCCGAGGTTGCCGGTATCGCCGCCGTCACTGCTGGATGGCCGAAGATGTACTTGAGGAACAGCTGGGCCCAGCTCTTGCAGCCCAGGTCCTTGCCGACGTCCGGCAGGGGTGTATCGCGCACCCGGGCGAACAGCGTGCCGCGTTCGAACGGCTCGTTGATGACCACCGCCACGCCGTTGTCAGCGCAGGCATCCAGCAGGCGGGTCTCGGCGTTGCGCTCGGCGATGTTGTAATTGAACTGGGCGAAATCCAGCGGCTCCCGGGCCACCAGTTCGGCCAGCGCGGCGTGCTGCGCCACGGTGTAATGCGTGACGCCCAGATAGCGGATGCGGCCTTCCTCCTTCCAGGCGCGGAGCGTATCGAGGTGGGTCTCCAGGTCGAGCAGGTTGTGCACCTGCATCAGGTCGATGGTGGCGGTCTGCAGGCGTTCCGCGGATTCGCGCATCTGGGTCTTGCCGGCCTCGGCGCCGCGGGTCCAGACCTTGGTGGCGGTGAACAGCGCATCGGACGCGTCGATGGCGGTTGCCGCCCGGCCCAGCACGGTTTCCGCCTGGCCGTACATCGGCGAGGAATCCACCATCCGGCCGCCGTTGTCCACGAATGCCCGCAGCACATCCTGGCGCTGGACCATGGCCGCCACGTCATTCGGGTCCACGTCGAAGGTGCGTGCGGTGCCCATGCCGCTGATCGGTACCTGCTCGCCGGTGCCTGGGATGGTGCGCAGGATAATGTCGTCCGGCAGCGGCGGCAGCCCGCCCTCGCGGCTTATGACGCCCGGCGGCCAGGCTGCCAGCGCGGCGGTTCCCAGCGCGCCCTGGAGCAGCCTGCGGCGTTGATGGAAACGGGTCGGGTAGGTCATGGCGGCTCTCCGTGAGCGAAGGATTCCGGGGCGGCATCATGATACCGCCGCGTGTGCGCGCGGCCGAGCCATGCGCTCAACAACAGCCAGCCGGTGGCGATCGGGAGCACGGCGAAGGCCATGCCGGTCAGCCCCAGGCCGAGGCTGGTCAGTCCGGTATAGGCCCAGCCGCTGAGCGCGTCACCGCCGCGGTAAACCAGGGTGTCGATGGCGTTCTTCGCCTTGTACTTGTCGGTGCGCGGCAGCACGCTGAACAGGGCCTCGCGCGCTGGGCGGGCCACGGCATAATTGGCGCTGCGGCGCAGCACCTGGAATACCACGAGTACCGCGATTATCGGCACCAGCCCCAGCACCAGGAAGCCGAGGAGGCTGATGGCGGGCAGGCTGCCCAGCGCCGTCCCCAGCCCCAGTCGCCGGATCAGATGATGCGTGACGAACAGCTGCAGCCCGACGGTCACCACGTTGGTGGCCAGATCGACCGCGGCGAATAGCTGGGTGCGGCGGGCATCGTCGTCGAACAGCCGGCTGACCAGTTCGGCCTGCTGGAAGTAGAGCACGGTCGACAGCGTCGTGTAACAGAGAATGAACAGCGCCACCGCCTGTAGATAGCGGGAATCGGTAATCCGGCGCAGCCCCTCCCAGGCGCCGCCGCCCAGCCGGCTGCGGTCGGCCTCGGTCTGATGGACCGCCCAGCGCCGCAGGACCACAATGCAGCCCAGTGCCGCGGTCAGCAGGCAGGCGCTCAGCGGCAGCAGCCCCAGCACGCCCAGTTTCCCGGCCAGCAGGGCGGCCATGCCCGGGCCCGATATGGCACCGGCGCTGCCACCGGCGGCGATCATTGCAAACAGGCGCTTGCCCTGGGCAGCGGAGAAGATGTCCGCCATGAAGCTCCAGAACACCGACACCACGAAAAGGTTGAATACGCTGAGCCAGATGAAGAATGCGCCGGCGGCGAGCGCCGCTCCCCGGCCGCTGGCCAGCCAGCCCCAGAACAGCAGCAGATCGAGAATGAAAAAGCCGTACACCAGCGGCAGCAGCAGCCGGCGTGGATAGCGAGCGGCCAGCCAGGCGAACGCGGGTACCGCCAGCAGCATGGTCAGGAACGTGCCGGTGAACAGCCAGGGCAGGTCGCCGGTGCCGTCGCTGATGGCCAGGGCGTCACGTACCGGCCGCAGCAGGTAGTAGGCGGCCAGCACGCAGAAGAAGTAGACGAATGACCATGCCGCGGCCGGCGCTTCCCCGGCCCGGATCGGCAGCAGCCGCGCCGCGATCACCGCCGACGCCGGTTCAGGCCGCGGCGCGGGCGGGGCCGCGCAGGCGTTCGCCCACCTGCAGCACGCTGACCAGCAGGGCCGGCAGGAAGGTGACGGTAATCACCATCGTGAACAGCAGCCCGAACAGCACGATGGCCCCGACGCCGCGATACAGCTCGGTGCCGGCGCCGGGCAGGAATACCAGCGGGGCCAGTCCGAAGGTAGTGGTGATGGTGGTCATCAGGATGGGCCGCAGCCGGGTCGCGACCGCTTCGCGGACGGCGTCCACGACCGGCATCCCGCTGCCACGGTTCAGCCGCGCCTGATCGACAATCAGGATGGGATTGTTGACCACCGTGCCCATCAGGATCAGGAAGCCCAGCATGGTGATCATGTCGAAGGGCTGGCTCAGGGCCGGCAACCCGAGCAGCGGCAGCCAGCCTCCCACCAGGTTCATCATGGCCAGCCCGGCAATACCGCCCGCCACGCCCAGCGGGATCGTGACCAGGATCAGCAGCGGATAGCCCCAGTGGGTGAAGATGGCGACCAGCAGCAGATAACTCAACAGCAGGGCGATGACGTAATTGTCCGACAGCGCCGCCCGCGTGGCGTCGAGCTGATCGCTGGCGCCCGAGATATCGACATTGACCGATGCCGGAATCTCGCCCTGGTCGCGCATGGCGCGGATGATGTCCTCCTCGACCGTATTGACGCCGGTTTCCAGCGCCACCCCCGGTGGCGGAATGATGTAGAGCGTGACCGTGCGCTGACCATTCAGGCGCCGGATGACATCGGTATCCACGGTCTGCTCGAAATCGGCGAGGCTGGTGATGGGCTGGCTGCCGGCCAGGGGCGTGTGGATGGTACGGTCGGCCAGGGCGTCGATGTCGGTGCTGCGGCCGCGATTGTCGTAGAGGTAGATGTCCACCTTGTTGTCGGCCAGGATGTACTCGTCGACAAACGCACCATCAGCCAGCGCCGCTACGGAAAAGCCCAGCGCCTCGGTATCCATGCCCACCTCGGCCAGCCGGGCATGGTCCGGCTCCACCCGCAGCAGGGGCTGGGCCAGCGTCAGAGTCTGCGGATCGGCCCGCAACTGGGGATTGTCGAACACGGTGCGTGCGCGGTCGTAGGCGTTGGTCGCGACCTGGTAGATTTCCGCCAGGGATGGACCACCGATATCCAGCGTCACGCTACGGGTGCCGCCGTCATTGCTGGTGATGATGGACCCGCGGGTGGAAAACGCCCGCATCCCCGGGTAGCTGCGGAATATCTCGTTGTAGGCGTTCATCAGCTCGTCGATGTGGTCCGGGTCCACCGGCTCGCTGATGATGCGCAGCCCTTCCGCGTTGATGCGCATGTTCAGGTAGCGCATCGGCGGGATATCGGTCTCGCCGGCCTCGTACCGGGCCGGATCGCCGTTCAGGTGCGGCACCAGCCGTTCGCGCACTTCCTCACCGATCCCGGACAGCTCGGAGAGGTTGTAGCCGGGCGGGGCGATCATGCTGGAAAAGGTCTTGGCTTCCTCGCCCTCGGGTAGATACGAGGCGGGCGGCGTGAGCAAACCGATCACCGCGGCCATCACCGCCACGATAACGCCGATACACCCGAAGCGCCGGGCGCGGCTGGCCAGTAGCCACGCCACGCCGGACAGCGCCCGCTGCTGCCAGCGCGGACTCCGATCGGCGACGACGCCGCGCAGCGGTAGTCGGACGCTGGCGGTGGGGACCACCACGATGGCTACCAGCATCGACACGAAGATGGCCGAGGCGATGGCGATGGAGATATCGGAATAGAGCTGGCCGGCTTCCTCCTCGATGAACAGCACCGGGGCAAACACCAGGATCGTCGTCATGGTCGACGCCAGCACCGCCGGCCATACCTCGCGCACCCCGGTCAGCGCCGCCGCGAACCGGTCGCTGATACGCTGGCGGGCGCGTTCGATGTTTTCCAGCACCACGATGCTGTTGTCCAGGGTCATGCCGATGGCAAATGCCACACCGGCCAGCGAGATCACGTTGATGGTGCGTCCGGTCATCAGCAGGCCGAGGAAGGCCGCGATGGTGCAGATGGGGATGCCGATCACCCCCACCAGCGTGGCCGGCACCGACCGCAGGAACAGGAACATCACCAGCGTGGCCAGCATCGCGCCGATCAGCAGATTGCGCCAGACGCTGGCCACCGAGGCCTGCACGTAGCGCACATCGTCGCTGATCAGCTGAATGTCCATGCCGGCCGGTTCCAGCACCTGCTCGTTGATGCCGGGGATGGCCCTGGTCATGGCCTTCTTGATCTCGATCACGTTGGAGCCGGTCTCGCGGCGCACCGACAGCGAGATATTGGGCTTGTCGTTATAGAACGATTCCTCCCGGATCTCCGCGTGATCCAGACGGATGTCCGCCACGTCGGCCAGGCGGATTACCGCGTCCCCGCGGCGGTCGAGCACGACCTCGCCCAGCGCTTGCACATCGGCGAAGCGGCCGATGGTGCGCAGCAGATAGCGTCGTTTGCCGCTGTCGATATCGCCGCCGGTGATGTCGCGGCTGCGCTCTCGTACCGCGGCCCGCACGTCGGTAAGCGATAGATTCCGGGCGGCAAGCCGCGCCGGGTCGACATGAATCTGGATCTGGCGCGCCGCGCCGCCGCCGACCTCGACTCGCTCGACGCCGGGCACCCGCTCCATCAGCGGCCGGACCCGGTCGTCGATGAAGTCCTGCATCATGTCCATGTCCACCTGCATCGGGTTCCCCGGCAGCGGGGCGATGCGGTAGTACATGAACGAGTTCTGAGAAAACGAGGTGGCGAACAACCGCGGTTCGTCCACGTTCTCGGGGTACGCCGGCACCTGGGACAGGGCATTGGAAACCCGCAGCAGCGCGTTGTTCGCGTCGACGCCGAATGGAAATTCGAGCTGGATCTCGGCCGCCCCGGTCCGGGCCACCGAAACCATGCGCTGCAGGCTTGGCACGTTGCGCAGGTATTCCTCCTGCTCGATCAGGATTTCCTTTTCCACGTCCTGCGGCGTGGCGCCGGGCCAGGCGGTCTCCACCGTGATGGTGCGTACCGCCAGGTCCGGGATCATCTGCACCGGCACGCGGAAGGCGGCCACGATGCCGAACAGGCAGATGATGAGTACCCCGATGGCCAGCAGCGTCGGGCGGCGCAGCAGTCCCTCAAGCATGGGTAGTCGCTCCGGACCGCCGGCGATGACATAGGCAACCGGTGATCACGAGTCGGACTCGATCCGCACACGTTGCCCGTCGCGCAGCCCCTCGTTGCCCTGGACCACCACCCGGTCACCGGCAGACAGACCGCGACGCACCTCGACCCGGCCGCGGTCGCTGCGGCCCAGGGTGATCTGGCGCCGGCGGGCCACCGGGCCGTCATCGCCATCGGCTACCACCCACACATGGGTATCGCCGTTGGGGGAACGCAGGACCGCGTCACGCGACATCGAGATCACGTTCCCGTCGCTCTCGACACGGAACTCCGCCTCCGCCGACATGCCCGGGGCCAGTCGGCCGTCCCGGTTGTCCAGCCTTACCCGCACGAGAAAGCTCCGGGCCGTGGCGTCCAGCGCGTCCACCCGCGTGCTGACTTCTGCCGACCGTGGTTCACCGCCGCCGTCGTGGACCTGCACGCGAACCGGGGTACCGGGCGCCAGGTGTCCGAAATATTCCTGCGGCGCCTGCACGTCCAGCCGCAACTGGTCGGTGGCGACCAGTTCGAACACGACATCGCTGCTGGCGGCGTACTCGCCGATATCGGTCGTGCGACTGGCGATCACGCCGTCGAACGGGGCCGGCAGGGTATGGCGGGCCAGCCGCTCGCGTTGCAGCGCGACCTCGGCTTCCAGACGGTCGACCGCCGCGGTGGCGATGCGGACCTCGGCCGTGGCCGACTCCAGCTCGGTTCGCGGGATGGTGCCGCGTTCGGCCAGCGGCCGGCGTTCGTTGCGCACGCGGCGGGCTTCCGCGAGCCGGCTGCGGGCCTCGGCCAGCGAAGCCTCCAGCGTGGCCACTTCCAGTTCGGCCAGCGTGGCATCCATTTCCAGCAGGGTATCGCCGCGGCTGACGCGATCACCGGCATCCACTGCCACGGCGGTAATCAGGCCGGCCATGCGCGGCGCCAGGGCGGCCCGTGCGGGTGACGTGAGAGTGCCGGTCAGGGGCAGGAGCTGCACCCAGGGTTTCGAGGCCACCGTCTCCACCTCGATATCGGTGGGCTGGGCAACCACGGCCGAGCTGAACACAACAGACAGACAGACCGCTGGCAGGCGGCATCGAGACAGCAGACGGATCATGCGAAGCATTATGCCCAAGTTGGGGATATCAGTCGGCCCCGAATCCGGCGACGTACTGTAGACCCAGCCTTGCGTCAGCCTGGCAGGGCAGATACGGGTTCACAATCATCCGACTGAACCGTACAGGCGATATGTCGGGCGGCTTTGTGCCGCGTATTGCCGGGTTCGGGGCGCAGCCTTTTCCTTTCTGAACTGCCCCGTTTCTGTCTGATGCTGGTGTCGTCGGGGATTTTACGAAACTTCGGTGCCAGCGGCGCGACCGAAAAGGGTTAGAACTCGCCTCTCAAATTGAAATAGATGTCGGACTCCAGATCATTGATGGTTTCGTCGGACAGCCCGCTCTCGGAGAACCCCTCTGCGGCGTGGACGGTGAGCTGTAACCAGTCGAAGGGCGCGAACTCGAGCTTGATGCCCGCGTCACTGGCGCGCTGGGTTTCCTGACGGCCGAGAGGCTTGTTATCGCCTTCGAATTGGGCCATGCCGTGTTCGGCAAACAAGGAGAAACGGATTGGGCGGGAAAAGAACTGCCAACGGGCCAGCTGCAATTGCAGCCTGCCATAGGCCCCGGTGTCACCCACCAGAATGCCGGGTAGGAAGGCACTGAGATTGTCCGGGCCGCCCAGAACCCATTGCTGCTGCTGGGGAACGCGGTCGTTCACCGACACCTGAGTCTTGATGTCCAACGAGACCAGCATTTCCAGCGGTAGCCGGTACTTCGCGCTGGCACTGGCATCGAACAGCCCGAATTCATCGCTGCGTTCGGAATCAGTGAGCGGATTATCGATGTCGCCGGCGAAGCCCTGTTTGTAGCCCAGGCCGAGGTTGAGGCTGCCGCGGCGGTCGCCCAGGCGCCAGCCGTCCGAATAGCTGGTACCCAGACGGGCGGTTGCGTACCGCTCATCCTGAATAGATTGCCCGGCGAGGGAAGATGACTCGGAGGTGGTGTTGCCCGCTCCGGGCTGAGTCTGCCCGCCACCCTGTCCGGGGGCCGCCGGGTCGATTAGTCCGCCAAGAATGCCGCCCAGCAGCGTGTTTTCGCCGAGCAGCACGTCCAGCGGGTCGGCACCAGTCTGGTTGCCGGCGTCGCCGTTGTTGGTTGTTGCGACCAGCCGGCCCTGGGTTATGTCGATGGTGGAGTCGATGTAACCCAGTTCCTGCTCCAGGAGCCAGCGGGAGTCATCCCGGGCGTACAGCAGCTGGTTGCCGGTGAGCTTCACGTCGATGATTTCCGCTTCTTCGCGGTCATCCTCGAAGGTGAACTGAGTGTTGCCGCTGGTGATGGGCCCCGATTCGAACAGGCCGGATACTGCGTATTCGGTATAGGCGGCTGAAAACCCGTAGAGGCCGTAGGAATTGACGGTGGAATAGCTCAGGTCGACCCGATCGTAATCCTCGCCGCCCCGGTCGGTGCCGATGCCGGTGAATCCGTGGGAATACCCAAGGCCGATGCGATCCCCGTTGGGCAGGGAGTACTTGCCGTTGACCAGCCCGAAGTAACGACCGAGGAATCGGTTGCCCGGGTTGCCGAAGGCGGCGGTCAGGTTGAATGGATCGTGTTCTGGGTCCTTCTGACCATCGATGACCAGGGTGAATGCGGCCGGGTCGCTCTCGCGTACGTTATAAGAAGCGGACATATTATAGCCGGCTCGCTCGGACTTGAGTTCGGCCAGCACCCGCATGGCTTCGAAGTCGGCTTCCTTCAGATCCCGACGCCCCTCGAAATGCTCGAAAAACGGAGTGATCGAAGGCGGTGCGTCCACCTCCGCGAGATAGCCTTCGTTGACGTGGACGTAGATGGTCTCGCTTTGCCCCTCGCGCGCGTACTGCACGTTGACCAGTGGGTAGCCTTCCGCCGCATAGAGGGCGTTGAGCAACAGAACCACTTGTGAAGGTGTCCTGCCCGCCCCGGTGACATCGCGGATGCGTTGCTCGGTGAGGTAGGTGTTGCCGGACACCAGCAGGGTGTACTGGCCAACTGTCAGCGTGATGACGTCGCCGCTGGCCTGGGCGCCCGCGTGGCGTTGTTCCAGTGTGACAACCTCGGCTTGCTGTGGCGGCAGGGGCGGCGGAAGGTCGAGCGGCATGGATGGGAGTTCCCTGTTCAGCGCCAACTGTGGCTGGCATCGATGTGAGTGTTTGCGCGCGCAAGATTGACGCATTCTGTTGCCAATTTACAACTTTGCTCAACCCCACCATCGTGGTACCGTCAGCTGGTGGTAAGAAGGAGGCGACGCGGGGTGCAGGAATTCTCCTACAAGAAGAAGGCTAGCCGGCGACTGATGCCCTGGCGGGCGAGGCTGGCTGCGGCGGCCGCCTTGGCAGGCGCCAGTGCATTGTTGCCGGTTGCCCACGCCCAAGATGCCGTGATCACCTTCACGCAAGACATGGGCGGCATTTTTCTGGGTAGCAGCGAGACTATCACCACGACCACCGTGTCGGGCACGGGGCGCATACTGGACGCCGATGCCGATGCGGTCGAAAACACCAGCGCTATCCTCGGCGAAGGCCTTGCCGCGGGTAGCGACGAAGCAGCGGACGGTGATGCCGAAGGTGGCGCGGTAGTGGTTGCCGATACTACCGGGAACGCAGCCGACGAGACTGCGACCCTGATCGAAGCCACCGGCGAGGCTGCGACTGATACCGCCGAGGATAATGTCGCGACGGTTCAACAGGCCATTGACGATACCGCCGATGCGCTGGCCAGGCTGCTCGATGCCGAGGGGATTGTTCCCGATGGCCCTGGCGATGATCTGCCGGGCCAGGAACCGGGCGAAGGCTCCGATGACCCGGCGGATGGCGGCAGCGCTGGCAGCAATGATTCAACGCGCGCACTGGCCCGGGCATGCGGCCCATTGTTCTTCAGAGAAGGCTTTCCCTGGCAGGATGCTCCGGACGATGGCGAGCCCCTGCACGCGGGCACGGGTGTTCGACAGGACTGCCTACAGCCGGAATCCGATGACCGTCGCTTGAGCGCGCCATTGCGGGAGGCTGATTTGTTCGAGCAATCGCCGTCCGGTAATCCAGATGACACGTCGGCTTGATACGCTAATTTTCGAAGTCGGCAGGAGGGAACCTGCCAAAGAAAACCCGCGTCAGGAAGACGGGGTAATAATGTTGTTGTGCAATCCGGAAGGAGTTCCTCATGAATAAACAAATACTGATAGCCGGCGCGGTATGCGTTGGTTTTTCGGGCGCATCGCTCGCGCAAACGCCGGCGCCGCCTGACACCCCGTCCAACGGTATTAACGCGCTGCTGGGTACGGGGGTTGGCGTTGCTGAGGCCCTGCAGATGGGGCTTGAGCAGGGTCAGGCCGACGGAATGGAGTTCGCCACAGTACAGCAGGGGATCCTGGAAGGTGCTGCCGGGGAGCTTCAGGGCCTTCAGCCCGAGCCGGGCGGCGGCACTGGTGAAAATGGTCTTACCGTGGGGCTGCGCCGCGGCGGCGAAGCGCTGGGCACCGGCCTGCAGGACCAGGGCAACGGCGACGGCGGCATCAAGGCCGGCGGTGCAGCCGCAGCCGATGGCATTCGCGCCGGTAGCTCCGCGCTGCAGGACGGCCTGAACGGTGGCGGTGATGCGCTGTTCGGCAGCAATGAGCCACAGCCCACGGGGCTGAGCGGCGGCCTGCAGGCCATCCGCGATGGTTCGCAGGATCCGGAAGCCGGTCTGGCCACCGGACAGGCCTCCGTCGAGAACAGCCTGGCCATCGGGCAAGCAACGCTCGAGCAGGGCGCGGCTGATGGGGAAGCTGCTCTGACCGCAGGGGCCGCAGAAACCCAGCGCATTCTCGAAAAGGGTGCCTCGGACGCCCAGGTGGTGATCGAGGAAAGCATCGAAGCCGGCGCCGGTGACGGTGACAACCCGCTGGTTGAAGGTGGCGATGTCCTCGTGGGCGCTGCCGAGGCAACCGAGGAGAATGTCGCCAATAACCTCGTTGGTGCCGGCGGTCAGAACCTTGGCGATACGGCCGGTGCGGTGACGACCGCTGTGGGTGAAGGCGTTGCCAACACCGCTGGCGGGTTCGCCGACGACATCGCCAATGGCGGTGGCGGCGGCGGTGGTGGCCTGCCGCCACTGCCAGGGCCGGGTGATCTGCCCGGCGGCGGGGACCTGCCGAGCCCAGGTGATCTGCCCGGCTTGAGCGATCTGCCCGGTGGCGGGGACCTGCCGAGCCCGGGTGATCTGCCCGGCGGTGGTGATCTACCTGGCAGCGGCGACCTCCCGGCTGATCCGGCCGCGCTGCAGGCGCTGCTTGAAGGCCTGATTGCGCAGCTCGAGAGCGGCGCCCCCGTCGGTCCCGGTGATCTGCCGCTGCCGTAAAAAGCAGCAATAGAAAGACAAACGCCGACAAGGCGTGAGTCGATCGATGCCGCGGCTCCGGCCGCGGCATTTTTTTGCCCGCCGCACCGGCGGCTCAGGCGTTCTTGATCCGGGCAAAGGCGTCCAGCGCCGCCTGCCGCGAGTTCTTGAGGTCGACGATCGGCGCGGGATAGTTCCGACCAAGCCGTACGCCGGCCTCCCGGCAAGCGTCGGCGGGGGCTTCCCAGGGCGCATGGATTTGCCTGTCCGGCAGTGCCGCCAATTCGGGGACCCAGCGGCGCACGTAGTTCCCCTCAGGATCAAAACGTTCGCCTTGGCGCACCGGATTGAAGATGCGAAAGAACGGGGCAGCATCCGCTCCGCAACCGGCGGTCCACTGCCAGCCCAGCGTGTTGCTGGCCAGGTCTGCGTCCACCAGCGTGTCCCAGAACCAGTCGGCGCCGGCCTGCCAGGGCTGGCGCAGGTTCTTGGTCAGGAACGACGCCACCACCATGCGCACGCGGTTATGCATCCAGCCGGTTTCCCACAGTTCGCGCATGCCGGCATCCACCATCGGAATGCCGGTCTGCCCCTGTTGCCAGGCTCTCAGGGCCTGCTCGTCGTCGTCCCAGGGGAAGGCATCGAAGCGTCGATCGAGCGGTTGGGTGGGCGTGTCCGGAAAGTGGAACAGCAGATGGTGAGCGAACTCACGCCAGCCGATTTCGCTCAGGAAGGTATCCGCGCCGACCCGGCTGCGCCCGTCCAGCCATTCGTGCACGCCCTGCCAGACCTGCCGCGGTCCGATCTCGCCGAAATGCAGGTGCGGCGACAGCCGGGAGGTGCCCGGCCGGGCGGGCCAGTCGCGGTCCTGCTCGTAGCTGTTCACGCAGGCATCGAGGAAGTCCTGCAAGGCGGTCTGGGCGCCCGCTTCGCCCGGGGTCCAGGCGGCCCGGATGCCGGCATCCCAGCGGATTGTCGGACGCAGCGCCAGATCCTCGATGGTCAGGGATGCCGGCACTTGCCCGGGCCCGGCAAGCCGATCCGGCACGGCCACCGGCGGATGCATCCGCTGTGCCGACAATGCACGCCAGAATGGCGTGTAGACGCGATAAGGGTCACCCGCCCTGGTGGCTACCTCCCAGGGTTCGGCCAGCAGGGCGGCGTTGTGGCTGCTCACCGTCAGGCCGTCATCCCGCAGCGCCTGCTTGATCTGCCGATCGCGTTCGATCACCGCCGGTTCGTAGAGCCGATTCCAGGCAACCGCGCTGGCGCCGGTTTCGCCGATCAGGGTCCGCAGGGCGTCGAGACTCGGGCCCTTGCGGATGATCAGCGGCAGGCCGGCCTCGGCCAGCGCGGCCTGCAACGCGCGCAGGCTGTCGTCCAGCCACACGCGCTGCGCGCCGCCGGGTGCCCAGGGAGCTTCCTCGTCGGGCGCGTGAATATACACCGGCAACACCGGCCCCCGGGCGGCGGCCTCGGCCAGGGCGGGATTGTCGGCCAGACGCAGGTCGCGGCGCAGCCAGACCAGGGTGAGATCGTTCATGGTTTGCATGGCGTGACGATAGTGGGCTCAGACACGTTCGCCGGCGGCGATGCGCATTTTCAGATCGGCGGCCTGACGCCGGATGCCGGCCATGGTTTCCGGGTTCTCGCGCTTGCGCTCGAGGTTCCGGACCTGGAAGAGCATGCGCCGGTTGCCGCGGAAATGCTGGTCGTGGCGGTCGAGGAAATCCCAGTACAGCGTGGTGATGGGGCAGGCATTGTCGCCATCGGCGCGGCGGTAGTCGAACCGGCACCCGCGGCAGTAGTTGCTCATGCGGTTCACGTAATTGCCGGACGCACAGTAGGGCTTGGTGCCGACGATGCCGCCGTCGCCGAACTGACTCATGCCCAGGGTATTGGGCAGGCTGACCCAGTCGATGGCGTCGAGATACATCGCCATGTGCCAGTCGTGGAACGCCCGCGGATGCACACCGGCCAACTGGGCGAACAGGCCCAGGATCATCAGGCGCTGGATGTGGTGGGCGTAACCGTTGTCACCCACGTTGCGCATGGCGTCGCCAATGCAGGCCATTTCGGTTTCGCCGTCCCAGTAGCTGGCCGGCACCGGCAGTTGCGCGTCCAGCGCATTCAGCTCGATGTAGTCCGGCATTTCCTGCCAGTAGATGCCGCGCACGAACTCCCGCCAGCCGAGAATCTGGCGCACGAAGCCCTCGACGCTGTTGAGCGGCGCCTCGCCGGCCTCCCAGGCCGCCACGGCGGCGTCCACCACCTCGCGCGGGTCGAGCAGATGCAGGTTCAGCGCCGCCGACAGCCGCGAGTGATGGACCAGATCGGCCCCGGTCCAGAGCGCATCCTGCCAGGGCCCGAATCCGGCCAGCCGATGCGCGATGAAATCGGCCAGCGCCTGGCGGGCCTGGTCGGCCGTGACCGGCTGATTAAAGCCTTCCAGCCGACCGGGGTGGTCGCCGAAGCGGGTGCCTACGAGCTCGATCACCTCGCGGGTCAACGCGTCCGGCGCGAACGGGACTGCCCGCGGCAGTTCGCCGGGTCCGTTGCGGCCGAAGCTTTCGCGGTTGTCCGCATCGTAGTTCCAGGACCCGCCCGCCGGGCCACGGCCCTCCATGAGAATGCCGTGGGTGCGGCGCATGTGGCGGTAGAAATCTTCCAGCACCAGCCGCTTGCGGTCGGCGGCCCAGTCCCCGAATTCCTCGATGCCGCAGTAGAAGTGCCGGTCGGACCGAATTTCCAGCGGCAGGCCGAGCGCGTCGGCCGTGTTCTGCAGCATCTGCCATACCCGCCAGTCGCCGGGTTCGAGAACGATCAGGCGTTCCGGCCCGAGTCGCCGTACGTCGGCCGCCAGGATGCTAGCGAAATCCGGTCCGCTGTCGTGGCGACCGTCCGGCTCCAGGGCGTGGTAGGCCACGTTGATGTCGCGTTCGCGCAGCTGGTCGCGGAAGTGGCGCATGGCGCTGAAGAACAGCACCAGTCGCTGCTTGTGGCACCAGACATGGGTGGCCTCGGTGGCGTTCTCGGCCATCCAGACGCCGTCGCGACCGGGGTCGAAGCCGTCGAAGGCGGCACTGTGGCGATCCAGTTGATCCCCCAGCACGAGAACGAGATGGCGCGGACTGATGATGGGACTCTCCTGAAGCGGTTGCGACGGCGCCGGCCATCGCCGACGATACCCTGATGGCGGGGCATGATAACGAGTCGGCGGCAGTCGCGGCGGTGGCGAAACGCCTGGCACGGGCCGAGCGCCTGCTGGTGATTACGGGCGCCGGCATGTCGGCGGATTCGGGCCTGCCCACCTATCGCGGCGTCGGCGGTCTGTACAACGATGGCGCTACCGACGACGGCATTCCAATCGAAATGGCGCTGTCCGGTGGCATGTATGCGCAGCGCCCGGCCCTGACCTGGAAGTACATCAGCCAGATCGAGAGGGCCTGCCGCGGCGCCGGTCCCAATGCCGGTCATGAGGTGCTCGCCCGGCTGGAGGAACCCGGCCGGCGGGTGACCATCGTCACCCAGAACGTAGACGGGTTCCACGGCCGGGCCGGCAGCGGCGACGTGATCGAAATGCACGGTAACTTGCACCAGTTGCACTGTCCGGCCTGCGATCACCGTGAGCAGGTACCCGACTTTGCCGGTCTGGCGATGCCACCGGTCTGTCCGGGCTGCGATAGCATGCTGCGCCCGCGGGTGGTGCTGTTCGACGAGATGCTGCCGGATATCGCCGTGGCGCGTTACGAGCAGGCGCTGGCGCAAGGCCCCGACATGGTGATGAGCATTGGCACCACCGCGGTGTTTCCCTACATCGCCGAACCGATTCGGCAGGCGGTGCGCGAGGGCATTCCCACCGTCGACATCAACCCGGTGGCCAGTGCGTTGTCCGGCGTCGTCGATCACCATCTGGCCATGCCTGCCGCCGCGGCACTCACCGCCATCGAGCGGGCGCTGGTCGCTGCCGGCCCCGACGGGATCGCCACTTGAACGACACCGGCCCGGCCGCCGGGCGTACCCGGGCCGAACGGGTCGGCGGGCGTTTCGCCAATCCACCGGACCAGCACCAGCCGGGTTGCGGGCCCGGCGGCCTGGCGACGTTCCTGTGGGGCCGGGTCACCGATCGCCGCGTGCCGGTGCCACCCCCGGGACATTGTCTCGATCCAGCGGCCATCGCTGCGGGCCGGCAGGCCTGCGCCGGCCGCGATCACCTGACCTGGCTGGGCCATGCGGCTTTTTTACTGGAACTGGGCGGCCGGACGTTGCTGACCGACCCGTTCCTGTCCGACGTGGCAGCCCCGCGTCCGCTGACGGCGCCGCGCCGTTTCGTGCCGCCGGCGCTAACGGTGGCGGAACTGCCGCCCGTCGATCTGCTGCTGATCTCCCACGCGCACTACGATCATCTCGATGCGCCCACCATCCGTGCCCTGCGGCAGCGCTCGGACCCAGAGGTGGTGGTCCCGCTCGGGCTGGATCGCTTCTTCCGGCGACGGGGTTACTCGCAAGTGCGGGCGCTGGACTGGTGGCAGACCGTGACCTGCCGGGGTCTGCGGATCACCGCGGTGCCCGCGGTGCATTTCTCGCGGCGCGGGCCGTTCGATCGCAACACCGCCCTGTGGTGCGGTTATGTGGTGGAAACACCCGCCGGCAGGCGTCTGTATTTCGTCGGTGACACGGCTTATGCGCCGGTATTCCGGGAAATCGGTACCGCATTCGACCCGATCGACACCGTATTAGTACCGATTGGCGCCTATGAACCGCGAGGCGTGATGCGCCAGGTGCATGTGAACCCGGAAGAGGCAGCGGCCCTGTGCCGCGACGTTGGCGCCCGGTCGGCGGTGGCCATGCACTGGGGCACCATCGTGCTGACCGACGAGCCCCCGTTCGAGCCGCCGGGCCGCTGGCGGGCCGCGATGGCCGACCAGGGCTTCGCCGATGACGTCGCCCGGGTGCCGGCGATCGGGGAGACGCTGTTGCTCTGAATAGGCCAGCGCTACCACCGTCTGGTATCCCGACAACACGGCCGACTGGCCTTAAGCATCCCTGATCCCGACCTGCGCCCCGCGGGGAAGGGGAATCAACTGGAAAACCGGCGATTGACCCAGTCCTGCGCATAGTCGACCAGCGCCGGGAAGAAGACATCGAACTGTTGCGCCAGCAGGGTTTCATGGCTTTCGAGCACCGGCATGGCCTGCGGCAGGGGGCTGGGCCGGCGCAGGCGAGCATCCGCCCGCGACAGCGCCCGCGCCACGCCTGCCGGCTCGGTGTACCCGGTCAGTATTCCCGGCAGATGGGCCAGACGGTCCCCGTCAAACGGGGCCCACTCCGGCCACTCCGCCCGGGTGGCGGCGATTATCCGCTCGGCGAATGCCGGCAACGGTTCGTCGTGCCACTCGGCCCAGCGGTTGGCCAGGAGATGGTCGAAGTGAATATCCACCAGAATGCCGCCGTAGCGCCGGAAGCGCGACGGAAACGTAGCGAGCAGTGCCAGCACTGCCGGGTGACGGTCGGTGAAACTGTCCACGCGCCGGTGCAGCACGATACCGCTGCGCACACCGGCCCGGGTATCCGGCTCGAGCCGGCCCCGCGTGTGATCGCCCAGGATCGCGCCGGCCGGGGAGGTGCCGGTGCGATCGGCGAGATAGAGATGCGCCAGGAAGTTCAACGCGGCGCGGACCGGCCGGCGTCAGTCCGGTAGATCGTCCACGCCATCGACCACCACGCCGAACAGGTCGGCCACCGCGGCGAGGCTGGCCTCGTGCAGGGCCCGGGCGTCGATCACCGAACCGCCGCGCGGCAGGTCGCGGGTGGCGGTGGCCGAGGCCACCACGGTGGGGGCGTAACCCTGATTGAAGGCGCCGCGGGCGGTGGAGTTGACGCACATGTGGGTCATGAAGCCGGCCAGCACCAGGTTGCTCGCGCCGATGTTCTGCAGCTGATCGTGCAGGCTGGTGTTCACGAAGGCGTTGGGGTGGGTCTTGGTAATGACGGCTTCGCCGTCACGTGGAGCAACCTTGTCCGCAATGGCGCCGATGTCGGTGGTCAGGTCGTAGGGCGACCCGGGCCCGGCATCATGCTGGATGTGGAAGATCGGAATGCCGGCGTCGCGGGCACGCGCAAGCAGTCGTTGTGCCTGATCCAGGGCTGCCTCCACGCCCGAGAGCTGCATCACGCCCTCGCGGTAGGTGTTCTGGCAGTCGATCATGACCAGCGCGGCGTCACGCAGGGAGACCGGATCGTCGGACAGGCCGGAGACCTGGCGCAGGGTGGGGTTGCTCATGATGGGTTGATTCCTAGATTGCAGGGTGAGGCCGACCCCGGTCCGCCCACCGGTTTCAGCACTCGCCGGATGAGTCGATGTCTTCGTAATTGTCGTCGCGAAAGCGTGGCGTACACACCGCCAGGAATACCAGATCGGCGTTGCCGATGTTGGTTATACGCTGTCGCTGACCCGGCGGGATGACCACGGTATCCCCGGGGCCGACCGACGCGGGCGGGTGATCGCCGACTTCCACGCGCCCGGTGCCTTCCAGCAGCAGATAACGCTCGGTGGTGCCGCGCAGGCGGTGCCAGCGTGTTACCCCGCCGGCAGCCACCCGGGCCCGGACCACGGACACCGCGTCATCGGCCGGATGGTTCCACCATTCCGTGATGGCGCATCCCTCGCGGAAATCGTATTCCGCGCCGGCGGCATGCTTTTCGATGCGGGCGCTGGGTTCGGGCTGACTCATGCGGGTACTCGATTGTCCAGCCCGGCAGGCTAGAGATATCCGCGGCGGGCGGCAAGGCCGCGTTCGTTATGGATATCACACCAAAAAAATGCCCGGGCGAACCCGGGCAGAAGGGATGCCTGGTGTGACTGCTGCTCAGTCGAGCGGCAGTGTCAGGAGCGAGCCGGCCTTCATGTCCGGCACCAGCAGCTTGCGGCCGTCCGCGCTCAGGGCGATGTCCGCGGCGGCCTTGAAGCCGTCGCGCATGAGCATCGGGGTGGCGCGCAGGTCGTGCAGCATGAACACGCGGCCGTTGTTCCAGTCGCTCACGTAGAGATTGCCGTGGCTGTCACGGACGAGGCCGTCCGCACCGCCGAAGCCGTTGTTCAGTGTGGTGAGTTCGCCGGTGTCCAGTTGCAGCCGGAACAGGCGGCCGTTACCGAAGTCCGCGACAAGCAGCGCATGCGGGCCGTCCATCAGCAGGCCGTTGGGCCGGCTCATGGCATCGCTTTCCGTCGCATCGAATACCAGTTCGACCTCGCCCTCGGGCGACACGCGATAAATCCCCGCGTTGTCCCCAGCCTCGCTGCCGCTGTCGGAGACGTAGACCCGGCCCTTGCCGTCGACTTCCACGTCGTTGAGAAACGTCGCGGTGCCCGGGAAATCATCGGTATCCGCCACCACGCTGGTGTCGCCGTCGAGCCCGACGCGGCGCAGCCGGGTGTTGTCGGCCACGTACAGCGAGTCGCGCCACAGATCGATACCCTTGGGGTCATCCATTCCCTCGGCCAGGGTGCGGCGTTTGCCGTCCGGGTCGATCACGGTCACGCGTCCGTCGCCGTCCTTGCCGAATTCGCCGATTTCGGTGACGAATTGCCGCCCGTCGGCGTGCGCAACCACGGACTCCGGCATGGCGAAATCCGTTGCGGTGTCCGCCTTGGTTGCACTGCCCGATTCGCCGTCGGTCCGATAGCTGATGCGGTAGATCACGCCGGCGTAGTCGTCGGACACCAGCAGGGAGCCATCGGGCATCTGCAGGGTGTCGACCGGGCGGCCCCAGGCTTCGCCGTCCTGCAGCCAGCCGTCGACGAAGACCTTCTTGCCGGTGGCATTACCCTCTTCATCGAAGGTTACCCGCATCAGTCGATAGCCGATCGGCTCGGAGCGGTTCCAGGAGCCGTGCTGGGCAACGATCGCATCGTGCTGGTACTCAGCCGGGAACATCTCACCGGTATAGAAGCGAAAGCCGAGATTCGCCGTGTGCGCGCGGAACTTCGTGACCGGAAAGGTCACTTCCTGCGGCGGTTCCTTGTCTTCCCAGTCGCTCTGACGGTCGTCGCCGCCGGCGTAGTAGGGAAATCCGAAGTGCATGCCGGCTTCCGGCGCAGCGTTGAGCTCGCCGGCGGGCCGCTCGTCGCCCATCATGTCGACGCCGTTGTCGGTGAAGTAGGGAGTGCCGGTGCCGGGCTGGAAGTCGATGCCCACCGAGTTGCGCACGCCGCGGGCGTATACCTCCATGTCGGAACCGTCCGGGTTCATCCGGATCACCGTGGCTTCGATACCTTCCGGGTCACAGATATTGCAGGGCGCGCCCACGGTGACGTAGAGCTTGCCGTCCGGCCCGAAGGCGATGTAACGCCAGCCGTGATGGGCCTTGTCCGGCAGATCGGTGAAGATCTCCTCGCGCATCTGTTCGAACGGCAGGTCGAGATCGAAGCCGGCACCGCCCACGCGGGTGATGCGATGCTGTTCGGCCACGTACAGATTGCCCTGGTGCATGGCCACGCCATTGCCCACCTTCAGGTCGTCCATCAGGGTGACGACCCGGTCGGCCTTGCGGTCCTTGTTCTTGTCCACGACGCCGAAAAGCTTCTTGCCGCGCGTGCCCACGAACACCGTGCCCGTGGACTGACCGAATGCCAGCGACCGGGCACCCGGGACTTCGGCGTATACCTCGATCCGGAAGCCCGGCGGCAGGTCGAGCTGGTCCAGACGTTGATCCATCGAGGCTGCGGCGGCGGCGCCGGGGGTCAGGACGGCGCCGGCCAGGGTCAGGGCGATGGCCATTGGCGCTTGTTTGATCGAGTTGTACATGCCGTCTCCTTTTGGGATGCGGACACCCCGCCATGCAGTCGCATCCGGGGCGCTGGTATGCCATGCACCATGCCTGAGACAATGATGCAATTCCAATATCAATAGCGGATTAGGCGATGTCCTATACGTATCTTAGTCAGGTGTCCCTGGGGGCGTTGCGTGCGGTGCTGGCAGTGGCGGATGCCGGAAGTTTCCGGCGTGCGGCCGAGAGCCTGCACGTGGCCCAGCCCTCGGTGTCGCGCAAGATCGCGCAGCTGGAAGACCGGCTCGGCTGCCGACTGTTCGAGCGCAATTCGGCGAGCGTGACCCTGACCCGCGCGGGCCAGCTACTGGTGGCGCGTCTGCCGGCGCTGCTGGCGGAACTGGATCAGACGCTCGGCGACGCGGGCAAGGCGGCACTGGGCCTGGCGGGGGCGATCCGTGTGGGATTTTCCGAGGCGGCGATGTCGAGCTTCCTGCCGCCGCTGCTGCGACAGGTCAAACGCGAATGCGCCGGCTGCGAGATCGAGCTGATCGAGGCCACATCCAACGAGATCGCGGCCGGCGTGGCCGAGAACCGCATGGATGTGGGATTCAGCCTCAGCGCGCCGGATGACCCGCGGCTGGACCGGGTGGCATTGCCCAGTGAGGCGGTCGGCGTGGTACTGCCGGACGACCATCCGCTGGCGACGGCGGCGAGTCTGTCGCTGTCCGACCTCCGCGACGAGCGCTTCATCCTGTTCCCGCGCCACGTGAATGCCCGTCTGTACGACCGCATGATCGAGTGCTGCATGGCCAGCGGTTTCAGCCCGCGCATCGATCACCAGGTGACGCCACGCAGCCGGGCCATTGCCATGGTTGCCGCGGGGGAGGGCATTGCCACCATCTCGGCCCGGCTTCAGCACCAGTGCGTGCCGGGGACGGTCTACCGGCCGCTGGCCCCGCCGGCGCCCAGCATCGAGTTCACCATGTTGCTGCGGTCGGGTACCGACACCCACTGGTCGCGGGTGATGCGGAACTGCGCCGGCCGACTGGAGCCGCAGCCAGCCGGCGCGATCGAAGCCGGTTAGCTGTCCGCCTCGTCGAAATCCCGATCCGACGGCGCGTTGGTACGTGCCCGCTGATCCGGGCGGCTGTTGTCACCGCCGGACGCGCCGTCGGGTCCGCCGTGATCCTCGATCACGTTGCCGCCGCCCCCATTGCCGACCAGCCGCAGGTTCGCGGGCGGGGCATGCCCCTGGCGGTCCTCGCCGAAGTACATGGTGAGATGCGGGAACGGAATCTCGATGCCGGCGGCGTCGAAGTGGATCTTCACCAGGCGGTTGTATGCGCGGCCCACCGCCCACTGCGAGCCCGGGTTGGTCTTGATCATCACCCGGATGTTGACCGAGCTGTCGGCCAGCGCGATCACCCCGGCCACGTTGATGTCGTCGATCACGTTCACGCCGTGCGTGGGATCGGCCTTGAGATCCTCGAACGCCGCCCGCAGCGCCACGATGGCGTCGTCGATGTTCTCGCGGTAGGCAATGCCGTACTCGCCCACGTGGTAGGCGAAGTCGCGCATGTAGTTGGACACCACGCCCACCGAGGAGAACGGTACGATGTGGTAGGTACCCGACAGATCGCGGATCGCCACCGATCGGATGCTGAGCCGTTCGGCGGTGCCGGTGACACCGCCCGCGGTGACCACGTCGCCCTTGTTCATGGCGTTCTCGATCTGGATGAACACGCCGGTAATCACGTCCTGGACCATGGTCTGGGCGCCGAAACCGATGGCCAGGCCCAGCACCCCGGCGCCGGCAATCAGCGGGCCGATGTTCACCCCGATCTGCGACAGCACGATCATGGCGGTGAAGGTGACGATTACCACCGCCAGCGCATTGCGGAACAGGGTCAGCAGGGTGGTCTTGCGCGCGGTGGCCTCGCCGCTGGCCAGCTTGGCCTCGATCACGCTCGCACAAACGGTCCAGAAGGCCAGTGCCAGCAGCAGGATGATGATCACGTGAACCATCATGGCAATCGCGGAGGCGCCGGCATCCGACGCCAGCCACTGGGCCAGGTTGAACACCCGCCAGGCGTCGAGCAGCAGCAGCGTGACGGTGATCAACACCAGTACACGGGCCGCCCGCAGCAGGTTCGGCACGTAGGCGTTGAGTCGATCCTCGAGCAGCGGCAGGCGGTCGCGGATGCGCCCGGACAGGTGCAGCCGACGGCCGATCAGGCGTGACATCGCCGACAGCACCATCATGCCGACGGCAGCCGCTATCAGCGTCTGCAGCGTGGCCTTGAGCATGAACGGCAGTGCCTCTTCGGGGCGCAGCTGGCTGACCACGAACAGGATGGTGAAATAGGCCAGCGCGATGACGTGCCAGGATTTCGATGCAATGCGCAGCAGAATCCCGGCCACGGCGCCTTCGCTGGCCAGGGCCTGGTTCTCCAGGCGTTCACGGATCAGGTCGCGATTCTTGAGGATCACGGTAATGGCGTAGAGATAGGCCGTTCCCATCACGAGCAGGCTGACCACGGACCCCGCCGCGCGCGACAGCTCCACGTTGACGATGGGCACGACCAGCATCAGCGCATAGCCGATGTAGCCGCTGAACCAGCGCAGCCGCACGCTCCACCAGTCGGCCACGTGGCCGTCGATGGGCAGCGGGCGCAATCCCTCGTAGCGCGACGAGAACAGCGCCCGGATCAGCGCCTTGAAAATCTCGATCAGCGCGAAAGCATTGATGAACAGCGATTCGCGCGTGCCGATGGCGCCCGCGTCGCCAAAGGCGAACAGGGCCGCGGCGTAGCCGCCGGCGCAGGCGGCCAGAATCACCAGGATGTCCACGCCCAGCGACAGCACCATGATGGAGCCGCGCTGGATCAGGGCGGACAATCCGGTTTCGGTGGTCTGCGCCCACCGACCGGCGCGGGCATAGAACGGATGGGCCAGCAGCCGCAGCACCAGGAACAGCGCCACCGTGATTGCGATGATCACCGCCAGTGAAAACGCCCCCTGGCCCAGGGCGCGCCAGTCGATCGCGGCGCGCGAGGACTGGTTGTCCCGGAATGCTGCCATTGCAGCGGATACCTGGGCGCCGAGATCTTCCGCCAGCGCCTGGGTGGTGCGGGCCACCCGCCGGGGCAGGGATACCTTCTCGGCGGGTATCACGGCCGGCGTATCCGCCGCCGCCTCGTCGACCGGAGCGCTCCCCTCGTCGGCCGCGGCCGGTTGGCCCGCCATGTCGCGCAGCTGGGCGATGAGCTTGTCGCGGGCGGCGTCATCCTCGAGCAGGTCCGCCAGCGTGGCATAGGAAACCTCCGCCTCTCCGGAGGGTGCGGTGTCGCCCTGCGCCAGCGCGGGCTGTCCCAGCAACGGTGCCATGCCGGCCAGTATCAGCAGGACAAAACCAAGGGAACGAATACGGATCGTATCGGCCACGATAGGGTGCTCCGGTTGGACTCAACTGCTCGCGCGAAAGTCGGCGACGACGCGCAGCAAGGTCGGGTAACCTAAAGAAATCGTCGGGAGAATTCAAAAATTTACGCGCGATGCGCTGCCGGGTTCCACCGCCGGCGGTGTGTCGCATTCCTGCTATCGAGTCACCGCATGAGCCGCCCCCTGGCTGACACCGTCGACATTCCGGCCGCTGATACCACCGTTGGTCCGCTGCTGCTGATGCGCGCGGCTGACCGGGACTTCATCAGCCTGGCTGCGCTGGTGATCACCCCGGTCGAACAGCGGCCTGCCCGGCTGCGCGCGCCCCTGCGGTCGGTCAAGCCGCTGGTGCTGGCCCGGCTTGCCGGGGTCGCAATCTGGCGTTTCGATTTCCGCCTGTCGGCCAGGTCGGATGCCGGTTACTACTATGGCGATCACTGGTACCCGGTGCGAGCCGATCTCACCAGCGATCTGGACCTGGCATTCGTTGCCTGCAACGGCCGCGAGCAGGGAGATACCCGCCGGGACCTGTCCGAGCGCAATGCGCTGTGGCGGCACCTCGCGGCGTTGCATCGGGACTCCCCGCTGCACCTGCTGCTCCACGGTGGTGATCAGCTCTATGCGGATGAGCTGCTGTCGCTGGACCCGGTTCTGCGGGCGTGGGCCGATCCCGACGCGCCGCTGCCGGCCGCCGACGAAATTCCCGCCGATCTTGACCGGCAGATGCTGGCCTACATGGTTCGGCGCTACTGTGATCTCTACCGGCAGCCCGGCATTGCGGCGCTGATCTCCCGCGTGCCCTCGCTGATGATGTGGGATGACCACGACATCTGCGATGGCTGGGGATCGCTGCCCGCCGAACGCCTGGACCACCCGGTGGGGCGGCTGGTGTTCTCGGTGGCGCGCCGGGCCTTCTGTCTGTTTCAGTTGGGCGCCGATCCGGACCAGCCTCTGCCGACACCGATGTGGGATGCCGGGGGTGACCATGTCGGCTTGGGGGTGGCGCTACCCGGCGTGGCTATCGTGGCACCGGATCTGCGCTCCCAGCGTCGGCCGGATCGCGTACTGGCGCCGTCGGGTTGGCAGGCGCTGACGCGGTCGCTGACCGCGACAACGGCGGAACGGGTGCTGGTACTTTCCAGCGTGCCGGGGCTGGGGCCGCGCCTGTCCGGGGTGGAAACGCTGCTCGGTCTCTGGCCAGGATCGCAGAAGTACGAGGATGATCTGCGTGACCAGTGGCAGAGCCGGGCGCATCGCGAGGAATGGCGCCGGTTTCTCGAGCTCCTCCTGGCGGTGCATGAGCGCGACGATCAGCGGGTCACGCTGCTTTCGGGCGAAATCCATCTGGCCACCCGCGGCGAACTGGCCGCCAGTACGGTGCCACTGCATCAACTGGTGGCCTCGGGCATCGCCCATCCGCCGCCGCCCACCAGCTATGCCCGCGCCCTGGGGGCGCTGGCCAGACTGGGGTCGTCACCGCTGCCCGGGCACCCCATCCGGATGCGGCCGGTACCGGGCCAGCGGCGAATCTATTGCAACCAGCGGAATTATCTGCTGCTGCGGCGTCGCGAACGGGCCTGGTCAGCCCGCTGGCAGCTCGAATACGATGGCCTGAGCCCGTTGCTCGGGCTGGACTGATAGTCAGACCGGCGGGTTGCCGGGTAACCGCGTGATGTCGTCGCCCAGCCGGGCACTGGGCAGGGCCGAGTCGCACCACAGCGCCTGGGTGGGCTCCACCCAGGCCGGATCATCCAGCGTGCCGGCCTTGACGAAGGCCATGCCCGGCAGCACCGCCACGTCCGAGTACAGCGGCGAGCCGCAATCCCCGCAGAAGTACCGGTCCACCGGCTCGCCGCTGGTGCCGGTGTCGCGATAGCAGCGGGGCTGGCCGGCATCGAACCTGAGTGCCGCGAGTGGCACCGCGATCATTACCGAATAGGCCGAACCGCTCTGTTGCTGACAGTTGCGGCAGTGACACACGGCCGACACCGCCGGGGATTCCGTGACGGTGTAGCGGATGCCGCCGCAAAGGCAACCACCGGCGGCCGGAATGGGGGCCGTGCTCATGCCTTTTCATCCCCGGTCACGATCTTTTCCGCCCATTCATCCAGGGTGATCTCGCCTTCCTGTTCGACCGCTGCACGCTCGTGCGGGCGCAGCACGTCCTGCATGCCGTCGATGCGCTTCCAGCCGGCCACCGGGGTTTCGCGATCCGCGGCGGGCACATAACGGGACTGCTTGATCTGCTTGTAGCGGTGGATATAACGAGGGCAGTTCTGCCACAGTTCGTGCAGCCCGACGCGCACTACCAGCTCGGCCTCCTGCCACTCACTCAGCAACGGATCGGTGGCGCACACCGACCCGCGGCCCTGCAGGCGAATGCGGTGAGGCGTCTCGAAGTCGATGAACAGCATGCCGATCTCGGCGCACCTGTCGATGTTGCCCATCGAGTAGTACATGCCATTGCCGTCGTAGCTGGGAAAGGCCAGCGTCTGGTCATCCAGCACCTTCACGAATCCGGTTGGCCCGCCCTTGTAGGACACGGTCGGCCGCCCCTTGGGATCGATGGTGGTCAGAAAGAACATGTCGCGGGATTCGATGAAGGCCTTCGCCTCCGGGGTGATCTCGGTGGCCATGGCCACGTCCTCCACCCGATCCGCGATTCCGCGGGTACCGAAATGGTCCTGAAAGGCCCGATGTGGTTCTTCGTATAGTCGGCTCATGGCTCCTCCACCATCGCTGCAACAGAGCGCAGCATTGGCCCAACATCGGGCGGCGGTCAAGCCCGTTCTTGCGGACCGCCCGCGGGGTCAGCCCGTGCGCCGGCGAAAATCCATCCGCGCGATCAGCGGCAGCACCAGCAGGCCGTAGGCCAGCATCGGCCAGATCGGCAGTTGCGGCCGCTGGAACAGTTCCGCTAGCAGCCCGCCGGCCAGCGGCACCGCGAACGCCATGCCGTAACCCACCGCGAACATGCCGGCCGAGAAGGTGCCGGTATCGCCGGGCGCCACCACATGCGGCGCGGCTGCCACCATCAGGATCAGCTGGCTGGCGGTGGCACCGCCCAGCAGCACCGCCGCCACTAGCGCGGCGTTGCCGTCCAGCCACAGGAATGCCAGGCCTCCCGTTATCGCCATCAGCCCGGTCGCCAGCACCGGAACCCGGCGCGCCACCAGGCGCGGGGCCAGCGGCACCATCGCCAGCGAGGTCGCTCCCTGACTCAGGTTGAACCAGAACAGGGTGGTGGCCAGCCGCTCGGCTTCACCGCGCGCGGCAAGCAGATCGGCCATGTAGGCATTGGTGCCGAAGAACAGGGTGGACGCCGCGCCCAGAATCAGCCCGAAGGACCACATGCGGGGGTCGCCGCCCAGGATCGAGCCCGGCGTAGCCGGCTCGGCATCCGGCGCCCGGTCACCCGGCCGGGTCAGCAGTCCGGCGATGACCAGGGCCGGCAGGGACCAGACCAGCAGTGTCAGGCGCCAGTCGTTGCCGGTCAGCGGCATGATCAGCGGCAGCGTCAAGCCGGCGCCCAGGAATTCCCCCAGCAGCATGCCGTTCATGTAGACCGCCACCGCCAGCGCGGTGAATCCCGGGCACCAGCGGGCCACGATCGCGGGCAGCGCCGGCTGCATCACCGCGATGCCGAAGCCCATGACCGCGGTGGCGGCGAACAGCAGCGCGGCGGGTGGTGCCAGGCCGCGGGCGGCCGAGGCCAGGGCCATTAGCGCCACCGCCATCACCAGGGCACGGCGGGCGCCGAGCCGGCCGATCAGCCAGGCGCCGGGCAGGGCGCCGAGGCCCAGCATCAGGACCGGCAGAGTGGTCAGCGCGCCGACGCCCGCAGCGCCGAGACCCAGTTCTCCGCCGATCTGCGGCGCCAGGGCCGGGGCCACCAGCACCGGTACGCGCAGGTACACGCCGGTGAACCATAGCAGCGCCAGCAGTGCGAGACGGGACGGCGTCAACGGGACCCGAAGCGGTCGGTGGCGGCCAGCAGCTCGTCGCGATTGCCGGCCTCGAAGGCGGAATGGCCCGCGTCGGGCACGATGCGCAGGTCGGCCTCCGGCCAGGCCCGGTGCAGGTCCCAGGCATTGCGCAGCGGGCACACGACGTCGTAGCGGCCGTGCACGATCACCGCCGGAATGTGGCGGATGCGATCGACCCCGCGCAGCAGTTCGTCATCGCGCTCGAAGAAGCCGCGATGAATGAAGTAGTGGCATTCGATGCGGGCGAAGGCGAGGGCGAAGGTGTCGTTGGAAAATGCTGCTTGCGCGTTGGGGTTGGCGTGCAGGAAGCTGGTAGCTGCCTCCCATACCGACCAGGCTCGAGCTGCCGCCCGCCGTACATTGTCGTCGGGATCGGTCAGGCGCCGGTAGTACGCGGCCACCATGTCATCGCGTTCCTCGGGCGGAATCGCCGCCACGTAGGTCTCCCAGGCATCCGGGAACAGGTTGCTGGCCCCCGACTGATAGAACCAGGCGATTTCCTGCTGCCGCAGCATGAAGATGCCGCGCAGCACCAGTTCGGTGACCCGGTCCGGGAATGCCTGGGCGTAGGTCAGCGCCAGTGTCGAGCCCCAGGAGCCGCCGAACACCTGCCAGCGATCGATGCCCAAGTGCGTGCGCAGCCGCTCGATATCATCGACCAGGTCCCAGGTGGTATTGGCCTCGAGACTGGCGTGGGGCCGGGAGCGGCCGCAGCCCCGTTGGTCGAACAGCACGATGCGATAGATCGACGGATCGAAGAACCGCCGGCTGCGTGCATTGCAGCCGCCGCCGGGACCGCCATGCAGAAATACCACCGGCTTGCCCGCCGGGTTGCCGCACTGCTCGTAATACAGCGTGTGCAGGTCGGAGACGGCGAGCTTGCCCTGATCGTAGGGCTCGATGTCGGGATAGAGCGGGCGGAGTGTGGACATGAGGGTCGGCCTGGCGGTCGGATGCGCGGGATTGTGCCACGCGCTCCGATGAGTAGGTCCGGTCGCTGCGGAGCGGCGGCGGGGTCAGGCCGCCTGCCGGCCTGATCACGGCACCAGGGACGGGCAAACGGGGAAGACGGACAGCGGCTCAGCGAGCGCCCAGCACCCGGGTCATGAACATCCGGATGAAGGCGTCCAGCGGCTCGCGTGAGCGGGCGATCTTGGCTCGCAGGATAGCCCCTTCCCAGCCAATGAGAAGAAATTCAGCCAACTCGCGGGGGTGGTCCTCGGGATTGATCTCGCCGAACGCGATCGCCTCCTCGAGGCAACGGGCCAGGCGTTCGCTCCAGTTGGCGAAGGCGCGCTCCAGCCGTTCGCGGAACGCCGGTTGCTGGGCGGCCAGTTCCTGACCGAGATTGCCCATCAGGCACCCGCGACAGTAGTCATGGGCTTCGACCTCGTCGGCGCCGGCTTCGAGGTACTGCCGCAGTCGTTGGAGCGGCGGGGTTGTCGAATCCCCCAGAACCCGGTCCAGGTCCGCGGCGTGGGTCTCGGCCACGGCGTCGATCACGACCAGGCCGAATGCGTCCTTGCTGTCGAAGTAGTAGTAGAACGACCCCTTGGGGACCCCGGCGGCGCAAAGCACGGCGTTGATACCGGTGTTGTTGTAGCCTTGGGTGGCAATGATCTCCGCACCCGTGCGAAGCAACAGGGCGCGTGTTTCGCTGCGGCTCATGTCGACAATATTAGACCAGTCGTCTAGTATTCGTCAAAATGAAGGTCGTGACGCCCTGACCGGGTCGCCAGGCGGCCGCGAAAACCGACGAGGAGATGTGCCATGACGCCGAATCAACCCGAAGCCGTACCGCCACGGTCCGAAGCGGCCGACACCCGAACGGCCTGGGATCTGGAGCGGATTACCGCCGACCTGCGTTCCACCCGCATGGACTGGCGTAGCGAGACCGGCCGCCTGCAGGAACTGGGCCGCCGCGATCTGCCCTCGCGGCGGGATCTGGCCGAAATCCTCGATCTGCTGCGCGGGGCGCTGTTCCCCATGCGGCTGGGGCCGCCGGCGCTGAGCGAGCGCAGCGAGGATTTCTACGTCGGCCACACCCTGGATACGGCGCTCAACCTGCTGCTGGAACAGGTGCGCCTGGAACTGCGTTACATGGCCCGGCACTGCGGCCAGCCCTGTGACGAAGGCGACCCGGAAGCTGCTGCCCGACGCATCGTGGGCGCATTCGCAGCGGACCTGCCGCGCATCCGCAGCCTGCTGGACACCGACGTGCTGGCCGCTTTCCGCGGAGATCCCGCCGCCAAGACGGTGGACGAGGTCCTGCTCTGCTATCCGGGCGTGGAGGCCATGATTCATCACAGGCTCGCGCACACGCTCTACAACCTGGCGGTACCGTTACTGGCGCGGATGGTCGCGGAACTGGCCCATTCCTCCACCGGTATCGATATTCATCCCGGCGCGCAGATCGGGCCCGGCTTCTTCATCGACCACGGCACCGGCGTGGTGATCGGCGAAACCGCGGTGATCGGCGAGAACGTGCGGCTCTACCAGGCGGTGACGCTGGGCGCCAAGCGCTTTCCGGCCGACGACAGCGGCAATCTGCAGAAGGGCCTGCCGCGGCACCCGATCGTGGAAGACGATGTGGTGGTCTACGCCGGGGCGACCATTCTCGGCCGCATCACCATCGGCCGCGGCTCGACCATCGGCGGCAATGTCTGGCTGACCCGCAGCGTACCGGCGGACAGTCAGATATCGCAGGCCTCGTTGACCGACAACTGCCCGGACAACGGCGGCGGCAAGTAGTCAGGCCACCAGTTCGGCCAGCGAATCCAGGGCGTAGTCCGGGCTGCTGTCGGTGATCGGGTCGCCGTGGTTGTAGCCGTAGGTTACCGCCACTACCGGGAATCCGGCGGCCCGCCCGGCCTGCACGTCGTGGCGTGAATCCCCCACCATCAGACACCGTGCCGGTGCCGCGCCGGCCTGCTCGGCGCAGTGCAGCAGCGGTGCGGGATCGGGTTTCTTCTGCGGCAGGCTGTCGCCGCCCAGCGTCCAGCGGAAGCAGCTCTCGATTCCCAGTCCACCGAGAATCGCCGGTAGGAAGGCCGCCGGCTTGTTGGTGACCAGCGCCATGGGCATGCCGCGTTCCGCCAGCGCGGTCAGGCAATCCTGAACGCCGTCGAACAGGCGCGACTCCACGCAGGGGGCGGCCGCATACAGCGCCTGGAAGCGGTCATGCACGGCCTCGGTACGCGCGGGGTCCAGCCCGGCGTCGACCAGGGCGCGTTCAACCAGCTTGCGGGTGCCGTTGCCCACCCAGTTTCGCACCTTGGTCACACCTGCGGCGGGCGCCCCCAGTTCGGCGAGTACGGCGTCGGTGGCGGCTGCCAGGTCCGGCGCCGAGTCCACCAGTGTGCCATCCAGGTCGAATACCACGAGCTCGATGCCGGCAAGCGCAGCGTGCATGGGCGCCTCCTACCCAGTGATGGCGCCGCCGAGGGCGAGCACCAGCAGGGTCAGGGCGGCGGCGGCCAGGACGAAGAATGTCGCCACCATGCCGACCATGCGGAATGTCAGGTTCTCCGGCGTGCGGGCCACGCCCCAGGCATGGCTCACCCGGCCGGCCAGCAGCAGGGCGCCCAGCAGATGCAACCAGATCGCGCCGGCCCCGAGCCCGGCCGCGGCAAACAGCAGGATCAGCGCCAGCGGCACATACTCGGCAAAATTGGCGTGCACGCGCATGGCTCGCAGCAGACGGGCATCACCGGCATCCCCCAGCGCGGTATTGGTCGCGCGCCGCACCCGGATGACATTGAAGCTCAGCGCAATGAACAGCAACGCCAGTAGCGCGGCGTAGACGGAAACAATAGTCATCGGCGGGCAGCCCCGGAGTCAGGAAGGTCGCGCATTGTCCGACGACTGGCCGAGGATGACTACCCCGCGGCCACGAACATCCCGAGTCCGACCAGTAGCAGCGCGGCCAGGCGGTCGAGCGTGAGCCGGACGCGGGGCGCGCTCAGCCAGCGACGGGCACGTTCGGCGGCCATCACGTAGACGGATTTGACCGCCAGGATCACCCCGGTGGCCAGTGCCAGCACCACCAGACCGTCGGCAATGCCCGCCTGTTCCACCGCCAGCACCGCCGGCATCAGCCCGAAGTAGAACACCAGCGCGGTGGGGTCGGCCAGGGTCAGCAGAAAACCGGTGCCAAAGCCGGCCAGCCGGGCGCCCCCGTTGCGGCCGGTGGATGTCGATGGCGAGGCAAGCCAGGCCCGAATGCCCATGACCACAAGCACCGCGCCGCAACCGTAGCGGATCAGGGTGAACAGTCCGGCGTGGGCGTCGGCCGCCATCGCCAGCCCGCCCAGCGCCACCGCGATCAGCACGGCATCGGCCGCGACGATACCCAGCACCAGGATCATCCCGTGACGCCAGCCAAGGCTGATCGAGCGGGCCAGAATCGCCGCGTCGGCCGGGCCGGGTACGGCGGAAAGCAGTGCCATCGTCAGTACCAGCGTGGCCGCGCCGGCCGCCTCCAGGGTCATGCGGGTTTCCCCCTGTGCCGGCACGCGCGGCCGGCTTCGCTCATGGTCATGAGGCGGGAGTTTACTGCGCGCGGTTTGACTTCGGCGCGAGGCCTCCTAGACTAGGGGGCGATCAAGACTTAACCGTGGCAGGTGTTTCCGCCGCGCCCCGAGCGGCGCGGATAAACGGAAAAGCAAACGGGAAGTTGGTGCGAAACCAACGCTGCCCCCGCAACGGTAATCGACCCTGCGGTCGAGAGCCCGGAGACCGGCCTGCCATCGGCTATCAACGTCATTGCGGTGGGCGATGGCGTGGGGCATACCTTTCTTGCCGTCCCTCTGATAGCTGTTTGCAACAGGAACGCCTGTGCAGCGCCATGGCGCAGCGCGGGTGGTGTTATCCGGGGACAAGATGATTCGAACGCAAACCGCGCCGGGCAGGGCGCTGGCAGCCGGCTGCATGCTGGCAGGCCTGTGGGCCGCGAGCGACACGCTCCGGGCCGCCGATACCGACACCGCCGAACTGGCACCGATCGAGGTCGGCGCCGGCCCGCTCAACGCGGCCGACACCACCGAAGCGGCACGGCGCACGGGCGCGGTGCGAACCATCGAGCGCGAGCGCTTCGCCAACCGAATCATCGATCTGGCCGGCGTTCTGGATGGCGAGACGGGCGTGCAGATTCGCCGCACCGGGGGGCTGGGCAGTCCCGCGGCCATCTCCATCCGGGGCTCATCCAGCAAGCAGGTGCAGGTCTACCTGGACGGCATGCGGCTCAATGATCCGGTCACCGGCGGCGTGGATCTCGGCCTGTTCTCGCTGGCGGATATCGCCCGCATCCGCACCTATCCCGGCAGCCCGCCGGCCCGCTTCGCGCAGGCCGGCGTCGGCGGGGTCGTCTCGCTCACGTCCCTGGCCACCGGTCGCGATCCGCTCACCCGCGCCACCCTCGGCGCCGGTTCGTTCGGCGCGCGCCGGGCCGGACTGTTCCACAGCGGCGGGGAGGACGATCTCGGCTACTGGCTGTCCTATGATCACCAGGCCGCCGACAACGACTTCACCTATCCCAACCGGGCCGCCTGGTTCAATCCCAACGACGGCGACACCACCACCCGTCGCAACGCCGATTTCGATCAGCACCAGCTCAGCGGCAAGCTGGGCTACCGGCTGGATGACGAGCGCCGGCTGGACGCGCTGCTGCAATGGCGCGATACCGAGCGCGGCGTGCCCACGATCCAGAACTTCCGCGACAACCGGGCGCGCCTGGACACCCGTAATCAGCGTGTGCAGTTGCACTTCGAGGATATCGGCGCATTCGCCGGCCGCCTGCACCAGAGCCACCGTCTGGTCTGGTCGGATATCGAGGAGCGCTATCAGGACCGGGGTGGCCGGGTCGGTGTCGGGCGACAGGACGTGCAGACGGATACCCGCCGGATCGGCGGCAACAGCAGCCTGGGCTGGCTGCATGGCGGACACGTATTCGGCCTGACGGTGGATGCCTCCCATTCCGCGCAGCGTCAGGACGATGCCCTGGATGCCGAAGGCGTCCTGCGGCGCGAGCGAGTCAAACTGGTAACCGTGCTCAGTCATGAATGGCGCAGCGCCGGCGGTTTCCTGACTACCGACGCCGCGCTGCGCCGGTTCGACATGTTCGACGACATCGACGCGGCCGGCGGCGGGCGCCGCGACGACAGCGACGAGGATCATCTCGGCTGGCAGCTCGGCGGGCGCCTGGCTGCAACCTCATGGCTGGGGCTCTACGCCAACGTCGCCCGGCAGATCCGGATTCCCACACTGCTGGAACGCTTCGGCCAGCGCGGCCTGTTCGTCGGCAACGCGGGCCTGGAGGCGGAAGAAGGTCTGAACGCCGAGATCGGCGCCCGCGCCGCCTACGGCCGGGGTCATGTCGAACTCACCGGTTTCCGGCGCGACCTCGACCCGGCGATTGTGGCGGTCTACAACGCCCGGGGCGTAGGCCGGTTCGTCAACATCGCCGCCGAGGTGGTCGGCGTCGAGCTCGAGGCCAGCTATCGCCCGCTGGACTGGTGGACGCTGACCGTCAGCGCCAGCACCCAAGATTCCGAGAACGACTCGCCCGGCATCGCCGACCGCGACGGCAAGCAACTGCCGGGCGTCTACCACGACAGCGCGCGGCTCACCAGCGCCTGGACGCTGGGCGATTTCCGACTGGCACTGGATTACCGCTACGACGACGGTCTGTTCTACGACGCCGCCAATCTGCTGCCGGCCGACGCCCGCCGCACGCTCGGCGGCAGGCTCGCCTGGGCGCGGGAGTGGTCCGACGGACGGCGGACCAGTATGACGCTCGAGGTCCGCAACGCCACCGACGAGCTCTACCAGGACTTCAGCCGGTTCCCGAGTCCGGGACGCAGCTATTTCGTGACGCTGCAACAGCAGTTCTGATCCACAAGAAGGGAGATTCCATCATGCCAACAATACCCATCCTGAACCGCCCGGCACGGATCGTGTCCGGTCGGCTGATCACCGTCGCGGCCGCCACCCTGACGCTTTCCGCCTGCGGTGGCAGCGGCGGCGGTTCGGCGGGCGGCGGCGCACCAATCACGGCCGACACCGCCGTGATCGCCACCTCGTCAAGCGATTTCGCCAGCAATCAGATCGAACTGGTGGATCTCAGCGGCGAGGGCGATACCAGCACGATGCCCCTGGCGAACACCAGGACCGATGCGGGCATCGCCGTGGACACCAACGGCAGCGATTTCTACCGCATCGAGCAGTTCCAGGCGGATAACATCAACAAATTCAGCCTGGCTGATCCGAACACAAAAATCTGGGGCGAGGCCGGCTATTCGGCGCTGGATCAGGGCGAACAGGGCTCCGCCAACCCCTATCAGTTGGTATTCGCCAGCGACACCAAGGCCTATCTGCTGCGCTACGGCAAGCCCGATGCCTGGATCGTCGACCCCTCGGCGGACACCGAGGGCGAGTTCAAGACCGGTGAGCTGGATCTGTCCGCCTATTCGCCGGATGGCGAACTGCCACCGCGCATGTCCGCCGGCGTGATTGTGGACGGACGCCTGTTCATCACCCTGCAGCGGCTGGATGCCGCCTTCGATCCGGCCAACACCAGCTGCGTGGCGGTCTTCGATGTCGCCAACAACCAGCCGGTTGCCACCGACGACACGCCGGATGACGCCTGCGGTGACGGGATCGCGCTGAACGGCCGCAACCCGGCCGATATCCAGTTCCAGCCCGGCATCGGCTTGCTGGTGCAGAACGCGGGCGACACCTTCCCGGTGAACACGGAATTTTCCGGCGTGGATATCATCGACCCCGACACTTACGAAGTCTCCACGCTGGTCACCGCTACCGACGCGACCGGCATTGTCGACGACGTGGCCGTGGTGGACGACGAAAACGGCTACTTCATCGGCTACCGGGGCACCAACGACAGCTTCGTCACCATTGCCGACCTGCGCCGTTTCGACCCGGCCACCGGCGAGATCGACCCCGATCCTGTCGCCGGCCTGACGTCGCTGGATCTGCGCGACCTGGCCGTGGGTCCGGCGGGTCAGCTGTGGATCGCCAATGCGGACACCGGCAATCCGCGCATCGATCTGCTGGAACCGGGCATGGACATGATCAGCGATTCCATCGCTACCGGCAGCGGTCTGTTGCCCAGCGGGATCGATTTCGCGACCGCGGCGCCTTGAGGCGAATGCCCGGACGCGGTCGGTATCAATCGGCGGCGTCAGCCCGGGCGGGCACGGGCGACGATGCCTGCCCGGCACTGCTGGCGTCGTCGCGTACGGCGTCCAGCCGGCGGCAGAGAATCCCGGCGCCCTCCAGAATCCGCACGCTGGAACGCTGCAGCAGATCCGCCGGAACGTGCACCAGGTTGTTGTCGCGCACCGCCTGGAGCGACGGCCAGCGCCGCCAGTCGTCCAGCCAGGACGGGCGCGCCGAGCCCGCGCCGCCGGCCACGATCACCTGCGGATCGCGTTCCAGCACGGCTTCCAGGCTGATTCGCGGTGCCAGGCTGCGGGTATCGGCAAACAGGTTGCGCGCCCCGCAGAGTTCGAGCACCTCGGCGATGACGTGTTTGCTGCCGATGGTCTGCAGCGGGTCGTTCCAGACCTGGTAGAACACGGTCACCGGTGTGCGATCGGCATAACGCTGGCGCAGCGCGGCAAGACCGCCGCGGAACGCCGCGGCCGCCTCACGGGCCACTTGCGCGGTGCCGGCAAGGCGACCGAGGTCGATCACGGTTTGCGCGATGTCATCCAGCGTTCGCGGCTGATTCACGTAGACCGGAATGCCCAGCGACTGCATCCGGTCCAGGCTGGCGTCCGAGGCGCCCGGTGCGGAGGCCCAGGCCAGCACCAGATCCGGTTCCAGCGCGGCAATGGCCTCCAGGCTGATGCCGCCATAGCCGCCCACCTCGGGCAGTTCGCGCACCTCGGGTGGGTAGTCGCTGTGCGCCATGGTGCCCACCAGCCGGTCGCCGGCCCCGGCGGTGTAGAGGTTTTCCGCCAAGTGCGGCGCCAGCGCGATGATGCGCTCGGCCGGCTGCGTCAGCCGTATCTCGCGGTCCATCGAATCCGTCACCACGACGGCCGATTCGGCCGTGGCGAGGCCGGCAAGGAACGCCAAGGCCAGCGCCAGCACGCGCCGGCTAACCATGCAGCACCACCGGGGTGCCCGTATCGGGATGAGCGATCACCCGGACGTCGGCATCGAACAACCGGCGCAGAATCGGTTCGGTCACCACGTCCGCCGGCCGGCCCTCGGCGATATGGCGGCCGTCACGCAGCGCGATCAGGCGATCGGCACAACGGGCCGCCAGGCTGATGTCGTGCTGGACCATGATTACCGCCACGCCCTGATCGGCGAAGCGCCGCACCTGTTGCGTCACCAGCTGCTGATGCCCGATATCCAGCGCCGCCACCGGTTCGTCGAGCAGTAGCAGCCGCGACGGCGCATCCTCGGCGCGCCAGATCTGGGCCAGCACCCGCGCCAGCTGCACCCGCTGCTTTTCACCGCCGGACAGATGGGTGTAGGCGCGTTCGCGCAGATGCGCGATGTCGGTGGCGGCGCAGGCCTCGTCGACTATGACCTCGTCAACCCGTCGGCCGGTGCCATGGGGCCCGCGGCCCAGTCGCACCACCTCGCGCACCGAGAACGGAAAACCCAGGGTCGAGGCCTGCGGCAGCAGCGCCACCGCGCAGGCCCGTTCGCGATCGGGCCAGTCGGCCAGTCGGCGGTTGCCGAAGCGGACCTCTCCCTGATGCGGGGCCAGATCACCGATCACCGCGTGGATCAGGCTCGTCTTGCCGGCCCCGTTCGGCCCGATCACCCCCAGCACCTCGCCTGGCGCGACCTCGAGCGATATGTCGTCGAGCAGCGAGCGAGCGTTGATGACCAGGCTCAGATTGCGGATCGACAGCGTCATCAGTCCATGCCGTATTCGTGGCGGCGGCGCAGCAGCGAAATGAAGAAGGGCGCGCCGAGCAGCGCCGTGAGCAGTCCCACCGGCAGCTCGGTGGGCGCCACCAGTGTGCGGGCAAGGATATCCGCCCACAGCAACAGCACGGCCCCGGCAAGGGCCGAGGCGGGCAGCAGCCAGCGATGATCCGGGCCGATCAGCATGCGCACGATGTGCGGGACCACCAGGCCCACGAAGGTGATCGCCCCGGCCACGGCCACCGATACACCGACCCCGGCGGCCGTCAGCAGGATCAGCCGGCGCTTGACCGCATTCACCGGGATGCCCAGATGCCGGGCTTCCGACTCGCCCAGCAGCAGGGCATTCAGGGCGCCGACCTGGCGAGGCAGCATGGTCAGTACCGCCGCGGCAATCAGCCCGACAATGCCCACCCGCGGCCAGTTGGCCCCCTCGAGGCCGCCCATCTGCCACAGGCTGATCCGCCGCAGCATCTCGTTGCTGGCATAGAACTCGAGCAGGCCGCCGGCGCTGCCGGCCAGCGCGGCGATGGCGATGCCGGCCAGAAGCATGGTGGCCACCGAGGTTCCGCCGGGCCCGGTGGCCAGCCGGTAGACCAGCGCCACCGCGCCGGCACCGCCGGCAAAGGCGCCCAGCGAAATCAGCGACAGTCCAGCGAGGCCGGCCAGCGTCCCGCTGAACACGATCATCAGGCTGGCGCCGACCGAGGCGCCGGCGGTCACGCCGATCAGCGAGGGGTCGGCCAGCGGATTGCGGAACAGTCCCTGCATGGCTGCCCCGCACATGGCCAGCAGCGCCCCGACCAGGCCGGTCAGCAGTGCCCGCGGCAGGCGGATTGCCTCCACGATCAGGGCCGTGCGGCCGTCATCACGGATGCCGATCAGCGAGCCCAGAACCTCGGTGGCCGGCAGGGACACGGCGCCCAGCATGATCGCCACGATCAGGCTGGCGGGTGTCAGCACCGCCAGCCCCAGGGTCAGGCGAAGACCCGTCATGGCAGCCGGTCCAGGTCGATGGCCGCTTCGATCGCGTCAGCCAGACCGTTCAGCTCGGCTTCGCGGATGTCGTGCTGGCTGGCCGCCGCCGCGTCGGGCAGACCGGCCCAGGCCAGCGGTTGCTCCGACTGGGTCACGGCGATTTCGCTGTTGTCGGCGACCACCGGCGTGGACTTGCCGGCATTGCTGGCGGTGCCCTGGACCATGAGGGTGGTGGCGGTCATCGGGAATCGCGGCGGATCAGTAGTCCACGCCGCGGCGCGCCTTGATGCCGCTGGCGAAGGCGTGCCTGATGTCCTTCACCTCGGACACGGTATCGGCGAGTTCCCGCAGTTTGCGGCCGCCGCCACGCCCGGTCACGACCACCGACTGTGCCGGCGGCCGGCTGGCGATGGCATCGAGTACCTGCGTGGTGTCGAGATAGTCGTAACCCAGCATGTAGGTCAGTTCATCCAGCACCACCAGATCATAGGCCGGATCGGCCAGCATCGGCTCGGCCAGGGCCCAGGTCGCCTGCGCCGCGGCAATGTCGCCGCTGCGATCCTGGGTGTCCCAGGTAAAGCCGGTCCCCATCTGGTGGAAATCCACCTGCGGACAGTGCTGCTGCAGATACAGCTCCTCGCCGGAAAGCTGCACGCCCTTGATGAACTGGATCACGCCCACGCGCTGTCCGTAGCCGAGCGCCCGCATCACCATGCCGAAGGCGGAACTGGACTTGCCCTTGCCGTTGCCGGTGAGCAGCACCAGCACGCCGCGCTCGGTGTCCGCGGCTTCGATACCCGCGTCCACCCAGGTCTTCTGCTTTTCCATCGCGGCATTGTGCCGGCGGGTTCTGTCGTCCGTGTCCATCGGGTCCACCTTGTCCGTCATATTGCCGGCGCGCCGGCGGCGCGCCGTTCAGGCGGGGAGGGTCGGGGACAGGTTGGCCGCACGGGCAGGGGCGCCCGGATACCGCCAGCCGGACCGCCGCCCACCGCAGCGCCAGAATCGATCACCACAGGCCGGTCTCCGGGCTTGCGAGCGGCTATTTGCCGGGGCCTGCGCCTTCCCGGACCATCCGGCCCAGTGGCGGTTGCAGACACCCATGACTCGCCTACCGTTGCGGGGGCAGCGCCGGACTGGTCGCGGTCTCGATACCGCCACGCACCGGCTTCCCGTTTCACGCCGCCGCCATCGGCGGCAGCGCACCTGCAGGGCGCGAACAGTAGGCGGGCCGGGCTACCGGGTCAACTTCCGGGGCGCCCGCGATATCGCCGGAACCGCCCGTCATGACCCGCCTGGCGCCGGTTTTTGCGGGTTCCGGGAACAGGCTCGATTTTTCGCCTATCCGCATAAGCGGATATAATTCCGTAAACATGTTTCGACAGCAGAAGAGTCATGAGCGACGTCAAGGCGGCACTGGCCGAACGCATTCTGGTCATCGACGGGGCCATGGGCACCATGATCCAGAACCACGACCCGGACGAGAACGACTACCGCGGTGCGCGGTTTGCCGACTGGGACAGTGACCTCAAGGGCAACAACGACCTGCTGACCCTGTCCAAGCCGGACCTGATCAAGGACATCCACGCGCAATATGCCGAGCAGGGCGCGGACATCATCACCACGAATACCTTCTCGGCCACCACCATCGCCCAGGCGGATTATTCGATGGAATCGCTGGCGGTGGAAATGAACCAGGCGTCGGCGGCCCTCGCTCGGGAAGTGGCGGAGGAATACAGCACTCCCGACAAGCCACGCTGGGTGGCCGGCGTCATCGGGCCCACCAACAAGACCGCGTCGATCTCGCCCGACGTGAACGATCCCGGCAAACGCAACACCAGTTTTCTGGAACTGGCGCAGGCCTACGGCGAAGCCACCGAGGCACTGCTGGACGGCGGGGTCGACATCATCCTGATGGAGACCATCTTCGACACGCTCAACGCCAAGGCCGCGGTGTATGCCTTCCGCAAGCTGATGCGCGAGCGTGGCGAGGATGTGCCGCTGATGATCTCCGGCACCATTACCGACGCCTCCGGACGCACGTTGTCCGGGCAGACTACCGAAGCCTTCTACAACTCGGTGGCCCACGGGCGGCCGATGACCATGGGCCTGAACTGCGCCCTGGGACCGGACGCGCTGCGTGAATACGTTGCTGAACTGTCCCGCATCGCCACCTGCTACATCCACGCCTATCCGAACGCCGGTCTGCCCAACGAATTCGGCGAGTACGACCTGGCGCCGGACGAGATGGCCAAGCACATCGGCGAGTGGGCCGAATCCGGTCTGCTCAACATCGCCGGCGGCTGCTGCGGTTCGACCCCCGAACACATCGGCGCCATCGCCGAGGCGGTGGCCGGCGCCAACCCGCGCCAGATACCGGACATCAAGCCGGCCATGCGGCTGTCGGGGCTGGAGCCTTTTACTATCTCGGCTGCCTGAATCTAGAAGAGGCAACCGCAGATTTCGCAGATTGGCGCAGATTGTTTTGGAGGAACGCAGGGACCCGCAGACATACGCGATTCTCGGTGCTGCCATGGAAGTGCACCGAGTCCTGGGGCCGGGCTTCCTGGAGGCTGTCTACCAGGAAGCCATGGCTCTGGAATTCGAGGCCCGCGATATTCCCTGTCAGCAAGAGTGCCGGGTCGACATTCGTTACAAGGGGCAACCGCTGGCGTGCTCGTACTGAGCCGACTTCATCTGCTACAACGAGGTCATTGTCGAGATCAAGGCTATTGAACGCATAACCCGGAATGAACAGGCGCAGGTAATCAACTACCTGCAAGCCACTGGTGCTGAGCGCGCGTTGCTGATCAACTTCGGGGAGTCCAGTCTGCAACACAGGCGACTCGTCCTGTCTAGGTCCCGGCCGCCTGACTAGCGCACCTGAAATCTGCGTCAATCTGCGCAATCTGCGGTTACGCGTCTTTCCTGGAAATTCCCGAAATCTTCGGATAAGTAAAGTTTATGGAACGTAACAATATCTTCGTCAACGTCGGTGAGCGGACCAATGTCACTGGCAGTGCCAAGTTCCGCCGGCTGATCAAGGAAGATCGCTACGACGAGGCGCTGGAAGTCGCTCGTCTGCAGGTCGAGAACGGCGCCCAGATCATCGACGTCAACATGGACGAGGGGATGCTGGATTCGGCCGAGGCCATGCGGCATTTCCTCAACCTGATCGCCGGCGAACCGGATATCGCCCGGGTGCCGGTGATGGTGGACTCCTCCAAGTGGGAGGTCATCGAGATCGGCCTGCAGTGCATCCAGGGCAAGGGCATCGTCAACTCGATCTCCCTCAAGGAAGGCGAGGAAGCGTTCCTGGAGAAGGCCCAGTTGTGCCTCGACTACGGCGCCGCGGTGGTGATCATGGCCTTCGACGAGGACGGCCAGGCCGACAACGAGGACCGCCGCGTGGAAATCGCCGAGCGGGCCTACAAGCTGCTGCGCGAGAAGCTGGACTTCCCGCCGCACGACATCATCTTCGACCTCAACATCTTCGCCATCGCCACCGGCATCGAGGAGCACAACAACTACGCGGTGGATTTCATCAACGCCACCAGGCGGGTGCGTGAATCCTGCCCGGGCGTGCATGTCTCCGGCGGGCTGTCCAACGTGTCGTTCTCGTTCCGCGGCAACGAGGGCGTGCGCCGGGCGATGCACTCGGTGTTCCTGTATCACGCCATTCCGGCCGGCCTGGATATGGCCATCGTCAACGCCGGCCAGCTGGACGTCTACGACCAGATCCCGGAGAAACTGCGGGATGCGGTCGAGGATGTGGTCCTCAACCGCAACCCTGACGCCACCGAAGTGCTGCTCGACATGGCCGAGGAGTTCAAGGGCGACGGCAAGGAAAAGGCCAGCCAGGAAGACCTGGCCTGGCGCGAGTTCGAGGTCAACAAGCGCCTCGAGCACGCACTGGTCAAGGGCATCGACAGCTACGTGGTCGATGACACCGAAGAAGCCCGCCAGGCGGCCACCCGCCCGCTCGACGTGATCGAGGGGCCGCTGATGGACGGCATGAACGTGGTGGGCGACCTGTTCGGCGCCGGCAAGATGTTCCTGCCCCAGGTGGTGAAGTCCGCCCGCGTGATGAAGAAGGCCGTTGCCCACCTGCTGCCCTACATCGAGGAAGAAAAGGCCGAGGCCGACAAGGGCAGCAACAACGGCAAGATCATCATGGCCACGGTCAAGGGCGACGTCCACGACATCGGCAAGAACATCGTCGGCGTGGTGCTTCAGTGCAACAACTTCGAGGTGGTGGACCTGGGCGTGATGGTGCCGCTGCAGAAGATTCTGGACACCGCGGAAGAGGAAAAGGCCGACATCATCGGCCTGTCCGGTCTGATCACCCCGAGCCTGGACGAAATGGTCAACGTGGCCAAGGAAATGCAGCGCCGAGGCATGACGCAGCCACTGATGATCGGCGGCGCAACCACCTCGCGCGCCCACACCGCGGTCAAGATCGATCCGACCTATGACCAGCCGGTGGTTTGGGTGAAGGACGCCAGCCGCTCGGTGCCGGTCGCCGCCAAGCTGGCGCTGCCCGACTCGCGAAAGACGATGCAGGAGGAGCTCAAGCAGGAATACGACGAGGTGCGCGAGCGCCACGCCAGCAAGCGCCAGCAGAAATTCCTGTCCCTTGCCGACGCCCGGGCCAACAAGGTCAAGCTCGACTGGGACAACTACGACCCGCCGCAGCCGCTGCTGCCCGAGGCTACCGACTACGCCCGGCGCCAGCCGGTGGCGGAATCGGGGCAGGCGGTTGCGGCCGCCGGCGCGAACAGCGCCGCCCAGTCCGGCATGTACGTGTTCGAGGATTTCCCGATCGAGACGCTGATCGAGACCATCGACTGGACGCCGTTCTTCATGTCATGGGAGATGAAGGGGCGTTATCCCAATATCCTCAATGATCCGAACAAGGGTCCCGAGGCGCGCAAGCTGTTCGACGACGCCCAGGCGATGCTCAAGCAGATCGTCGACGAGAAATGGCTTACCGCCAATGGTGTGGCCGGCATCTTCCCGGCCGCCACGGTCAACGACGACGACATCGCGGTGCTGTCCGACGATCGCTCGCAGACCCTGCGCACCATTCACAACCTGCGCCAGCAGGCCGAGCACCGTGAGGGCGTGCCAAATCGCTGTCTGGCCGACTTCATCGCGCCGCAGGACAGCGGCAAGCCGGACTGGGTTGGCGGCTTTGCCGTGACCGCGGGCCTGGGGTCCAACGCCAAGGTGGAGGAATTCAAGGCTGCCAACGACGACTACAGCGCGATCATGGTGGAAGCGCTGGCCGACCGCCTGGCCGAATCCTTCGCGGAGTGGCTGCACAAGCACGTGCGCACCGAAATCTGGGGCTACAGCGCCAACGAGGCACTGCCCAACGAGGACCTGATCGCCGAAAAATATGACGGCATTCGCCCGGCGCCCGGCTATCCGGCCTGCCCGGAGCACACCCAGAAGGACGACATCTGGGAGCTGCTGGACGTGGAAAACACCACCGGCATCGAACTGACCGAATCCCGCGCCATGTGGCCCGGGGCGGCGGTGTCGGGCTTCTACTTCAGCCATCCCGAGTCGCGCTACTTCGTGGTCGGCCGCATCGCCAAGGATCAGGTGCAGGACTACGCCAGGCGCAAGGGCTGGGACGTGGAAACCGCGGAGCGCTGGATCGGCCCGAACCTGGGTTACGAGCCGACGGAATAAAACGGTTCGTCAGGCCGCCTCGATCTGGATCGAGAGCCGTTCGGCGGTGTGCAGGAATGCGGCGATCTCGCTGCCCGGCATGGGTCGGCCGAGCAGATAGCCCTGCAGGGTGTCGCAGCCCAGCGACTTGAGCAGGCTCATCTGCTCGGCGTTTTCCACGCCCTCGGCGACCACCTCCAGTTCCAGGTTGTGGGCCATGCCGATGATCGCGTTGACGATGGCGCAGTCGTTGTGGTCGTGCAGGATGTCGCGCACGAACTGCTTGTCGATCTTGAGCACGTCCACCGGGAACCGGTTGAGATACGACAGACTGGCGTAGCCGGTGCCGAAATCGTCGATCGCGATGCGTATGCCCTGTTGCCGCAAGCGGGCCAGTGCCTCGGCGGCAATGGTCGGGTTCTCTATCAGCACGTTTTCGGTGATCTCCAGCGTCAGCATTGACGCGGGCAGTCCGTATTGCGCCAGGCGGCCGACGATACGCTCCACGAAGCGCTCCGCGAACAGTTCGCGCGGCGAGATATTCACGCCGACCGGAAGGTCCATGCCGACTTCCGCGCGCAGACGGGCGAATTCCCGGCAGGCCAGGTTGGCCACCGCGTCGCCCAGGGCGGTCATCAAGCCGGCGTCCTCGGCCAGGTCGATGAACTCGGCCGGCGACAATTCGCCGCGGACCGGATGTTGCCAGCGCACCAGGGCCTCGAAGCCGATCAGCGACGCCGTGCTCAACCGGAACTGCGGCTGGAAGCGAAGGAACAGCTGGTCACCGGCGGACAGCGCCTCCCGCAGGTCCGTCTCCAGGCGCAGCGTGTCCGGGTCCTCGTTGACCTGGGCCTGGCTGAACCAGACGTGGCCATCGGCCTTGTCGCGCTTGGCGTTGTACATGGCGGCATCGGCATGACGCAGCAGCGTTTCCGGATCGCGCCCGTGGTCGGGATACATGGCGATGCCCAGACTGGCCCGCGGGTATAGCCGCTCGCCGTCGATTGTCATCGGCTGACTGATCAGCGACAGCAATTCGTCGGCGAGTCTCCCTACCTGGTAAGCGTCCTGAGCATCCGGTATCAGCACGACGAATTCGTCACTCCCCATGCGTGCCACGAAGTCATTTTTGGTAATCGCCTGGCGCAGGCGTCCGCCGACCCGGCGGAGCAGTGCATCGCCGGCATGGTGCCCGCGCGCATCATTGATCCGCTTGAGCCGGTTCAGGTCGATCATCATGACGGCCAGTGGCTTGCCGGATTCTCCGGCATCCCTGACGGCCTGTTCGAGCTGCTCCTGCAACAGGCGGCGATTGGCCAGCCCGGTCAGCGAGTCATGCAACGCCAGGTGCTGGATCCTTTCTTCCGCCTTGCGCCGCTCCGAGATATCCGCGACCAGGGCGACGGCCTGCATGCCGTCGCCGGTATTCATGGCATTCACTGCGATACTGGCCGGAAAAATCCGTCCGTGAGCGTCCACCGCGTCGGCCTCGAAGCGCAGCGCATCCCCGTCCGGGCCGCCCCCGTTGAAGAAATCCCGGGCAATCGCCTGTATCCGGTCGTGTTCGGCGCGCGGGAAAAGCGTGATCATGTCGGTATCCAGCATGGTCTGCGCCCGCCGGTCGAAGATGCGTTCCGCGCCGGCGCTGAAGCTGGTGATCCGATTGCCCTCGTCCACGGTGATGATCCCGTCGACCGTGGCTTCGACAATGGCGCGTTGGCGTTTCTCGGAGTCGGCATAGGCACGGCTGAGCCGGCCGGCAGCCTCGAGTGCGCGGCGTTCCGAGCGCAAGAGATTCCACAGCGTTGAAAAGACCAGGCCGGTCATCAACAGCCCCGCGACCAGAACCAGCCAGTAAGCGCCAGTCAGGCCACGCCCGAAGGCGGGCAGGGGCCTGATCGTGATCCGCCAGTCGCGACCGCCGACCGTCACCGTGGTGGTGCGGGTCAGGCTGCTTTCTGGTGCCGAATGGGGAAGGGAGTCGAACAACAGGGTGCCGGACTGATCGAACACTCGAACATGGAAATCCTCGAGTCTTCTGACCAGCAGGGTCTGAAGCAGGTCGCCCATGCGGAAAACGGCGTAGACGAAACCGGTCAGGGGACTGTCGGCGCTGTTGCCGGGGGCATCGTCGGCATAAACCGGCAGATACAGCAGGGTGCCTGCCTGGGTATTGCGGTTGAATTCCTGCCGCAGGGTCACCGGACCGGACAAGGCCGGTTCGCCGCTTTCCCATGCGGCTTCCATCGCCTCGGCGCGGGTAGGTTCCGACCACATGTCGTAACCCAGCGCACGGCGGTTGCGCTCGTCCAGGGGCGACAGATATTCGATCGCGGTCAACTCGGCACGGGCAGGTTCTGAGGGGTGCACCCGGAAATCCGGGAAACCGGCGCTGCGTACGCGTCGCTCGAAGTCCGCTACTTCCCCGGATGTCAGGAAGCGCGCGAAGCCGATTCCCTGAATGCCGGGATAGGCCGCGTGCAAATCCAGTGTGTCGATAAAGCGGTTCCAGGTATCTCGATCCACGGATGACGAGGTATGGAACAAGCCGGCGGTAGCCCGCAGCGCCTGGGAATAATCCAGCATCCGGTCATTGATCGAATTGCGGATCTCGGAAACATGCCGCTCGACCAGGCGATTGCGCGCGGCACTCTCGTCGCGATAGCTGCTCCAGGCCCCGAGCAGCGACAGGCAGGTCATCAACGCAACCAACAGACCGAGCAAGCCATAGCGAACGGCCGGTCGCCGGAGCAGGTTCGCGATCCGCCGTCTGGGCATCATCCTCTGCCTGGTTATCAATGGATTGGGCGACAAACGCGACGGTATTTGCCACCGGAGGTTTTCGGCCGATTTCCGATTACCGACAGGGGCTTGTCTGTATCAAGCACGGGAGGCTTCCATCGGCTCGGTCTCCGGTACGGATTGCGCATCGGTTTCAACGCCCGATCAGTATACTTGGCGCGCGTTCGCACAATGAGCAGATATGATTTCGAAGGTGGAAAAGGATCAGCCCGGCGCCGGGCGTCTGACAAATGCGCCAGCCGATCACCCGGCGGTGACACCGGCCAGAATCGGCGTGGTGGTAGCCAATCTGGGCACGCCGGACGGTACCGACTACTGGTCGATGCGGCGCTATCTGAGCGAGTTCCTGTCCGATCAGCGGGTGGTGGACTATGCGAAATGGAAGTGGCAGCCGCTGCTGCAGCTGATCATTCTCAGCAGGCGGCCGTTTGCTTCCGGCGAGGCTTACCGCAGCATCTGGAATACCGAGAGCGACGAGAGCCCGCTGCTGACCATCACCCGGGCCCAGACCGACAAGCTGCGCCAGCGCCTCGAGGCCGAATACGGGGATGCGGTGGAAGTCGATTTCTGCATGCGCTACGGCAATCCCGCCACGCGAAGCGTGCTGCAGCGCCTGCGGGAGAAGGGCTGCGAGCGCATCCTGTTCTTCCCGCTCTACCCGCAGTACGGCTCGCCCACCACCGCCACCGCTAATGACGAGGCGTTCCGCGCATTGATGGCGATGAAGTGGCAGCCGGCCATCCGTACGGTGCCGGCCTATTTCGACCACCCGGCCTACGTCCGGGCGCTGGCTGCCTCGGTGACCGATGCCTGCGCGGGCGTCGAACCGCGGCCGACCAAACTGGTCGCCAGCTATCACGGCGTGCCGGAGCGTTATCTGCTCGAGGGCGATCCGTACCACTGCCACTGCCAGAAGACCACCCGCCTGCTGCGGGAGGCACTGGGCTGGGCGAGCGACGAAATCGATACCGCCTTCCAGTCGCAGTTCGGCCCCGAGAAATGGGTGGGCCCGCCGACCGTCGACCACGTGGCGGAACTGGCGCGCGCCGGGCACAAGCACATCGCCGTGATCTCGCCGGCCTTCTCGGCCGATTGCGTGGAGACGCTGGAGGAAATCCAGATGCAGATCCGCGACAGCTTCCTGGCGGCCGGGGGCGAGGGCTTCACCTACGTGCCCTGCCTGAATGATCGCGACGATCACATCGACGCGCTGTCGCAGATCGTCCGGCGGGAACTCGGCGGCTGGATTTGAGGCCAGGCCGAGGCGGGCTCACTGGCCCGGATGACCGGCCGCGGGCGTCACATCGGCGACGAAATCGAGAATGACATCGGCCACATGCCCGGTTGATTCCGGTGCCAGGATGTCCCCCGCCAGCACGTGTTGTGCCGGGTTGCTGGCGCCGCCATAGGGCACCAGCCGGCGTGGCTGGCTGCCCAGCCGCAGGAACGTCCGCTCGATGGCCGCCGGGCTGACTACCCGGTCTTCCGGCGAGTAGATCACCAGAAACGGCATCGTCACGCGGCCGAGATCGGTGTTTTCGACCAGTTCCACGACCCCCGCCATCGGCAGCAGCGCCCGGGTGGGGTAACGAGGTGTCCAGTAGCGGGCGTGGCGTTCGTTCTGTGGCGTCCAGCGCCGGGTTTCGCCGATCGCCAGTTCCGCCAGCAGGCCGCCCCAGGGCCAGGTGAGGATGGCGGCCTTGGGGTCCGGCAGACCGAAGTTGGGCGACATCAGCGCCACCGCGCCCAGGGCGTCCGTGTCCGGCCGGGTCGCCAGCCAGGTGGCGATGGTGCCGCCGGTGGACGTGCCCATCAGCAGCACCCGTTCACCCAGCCGTTCGCCGATGCGGTAGGCCTCGTAGGCGTCGTTGAGCCAGGCGTTGACGCTGCCCTCGAGCAGCGCATCGCCATTGCGCCCGTGGCCGGTAAAGCGGGTGTAGAACAGGTTCGCCCCCAGCGCTCTCGCCACGCGCTCGGCCAGCGGCGCGGCCTCCTGGCGGCTGCCGGAGAAACCGTGCAGATACACTACCGACCAATCCGTTCGCGCGCCCGGCTCGCCGGCCCAGACGATGCGTTTCTCGGTGCCCGGCACCAGATCGGGCACGGCGGCCTCGCGCTCGCTCAGATAGGCATCCAGATTGCTGGGCAGGGGAGCGCGATGCAGGGTGGTGTCGATCGGCACCCGTGGGCCGAGTGCGATCAACAGGCCCGACAGGGCAATCAGGCTCGTGATCAGGATCAGGCGGTGTCTGGTCATCCCGGTTCGCTGCACTCCCACGCAGCGGCAAGTCTGCCATGCCGGCGGGCCGGCATCGCACCGTCGGGTGCCCGGCCGGGGGCTGTCATCGCCGGGCCGCGAAACTGAAAGCGTCCCGTCATGGCTCGGGCATATCCGCTTAACAAGGGCTGGCTAGCGTATGAATCCTGCCGCGCGCTGCGGCGACCTTGCCATCGAGCCACCCTGGGGAACGTCATGCCTGAATCTCGACGCCTGCTGAAAATCACGGGCGCGCTGAGCGCGCTGCTTCTGTCCGCCACCGCCACCGCACAGACGGTTTTCATCAACGAGATTCACTATGACAACGATGGTGGCGATGTAAACGAAGCGGTCGAGATTGCCGGACCGGCCGGAACCGATCTGTCCGGCTGGTCCGTTGTCGGCTACACGGGCAGCAACGGCACCGAGTACGATTCCATCACGCTCAGCGGCACGATCGACGATGAGGCGAGCGGTTTCGGCGCACTGGATTTTTCCTTCAGCGGCCTTCAGAACGGCGCGCCGGACGGCATCGCTCTTGCCGATGATGGCGGCAACCTGGTTCAGTTCCTCTGTTACGAGGGCGACTTCACCGGCAGCGGCGGTGTGGCGGATGGCGTCACCTGTGAGGATATCGGCGTTGCCGAGGGCAGCAGCACGGGCGCGAATCAGTCCCTGCGCCTGACCGGCACCGGCACCGAATACCTCGATTTCACCTGGCAGGACCCGGCCACGGCCAGTTTCGGCAGCATCAACCCGGGCCAGACCTTCGGCATGGGCGTCCCCGGCGGCGATCCGTTGGCCTGTGGTGCCGATGCCACCCTGATCAGCGCCATCCAGGGCGACGGCGCCAGCTCCCCGCTGGACGGCACGACCGTCACCGTGGAAGCCGTGGTCACCGCCGATTTCCAGGATGGCGATCTCAACGCCTTTTTTCTGCAGGAGGAAGCTGCCGACAGTGACGGCGACGACGCCACGTCCGAGGGTATCAAGGTGTTCCAGGGCGGCTCGGACGTTGCCGTGGCCGTGGGCGAGCTTGTACGGGTGACTGGCGATGTGGACGAATTCTTCGACGCCACCCAGATCAGCAGCGTGACCGACGTGATTGTCTGCGGTGCGGCCACGCCGATTACACCGCTGGCGGTGGATCTGCCCTTCGCCAGCCCGGATCAGCGCGAGTCGCTCGAGCACATGCTGCTCACCTTCAACGAGCCGCTGAGCGTTTCCGAATACTTCGAGCTGGATAACTTCGGCGAGATCGTGCTCGCGTCCGGCGGCCGCCTGTTCAATCCCACCCAGGTGGTGATGCCGGGCATGCCGGCCAACGATCGCCAGGCCGCCAACGATCTGCGCCGCGTGCGCCTGGATGACGCCTCCGGCGAATCCTTCCCGGACCCGATCATCTACCCCAACGGCGAACTCACCGACGAGAATCCGCTACGCGGCGGCGATACCGTCACCGGCCTGACCGGCGTGTACGATTTCACCTTCGGTAACTACAAGATCCAGCCGACGCAGATGCCCGTCTTCGTCAGCCAGAATCCGCGCTCGGATCACCCGGCACCGGCCCCCACGCCCAGCCCGGGCAGCTTCCGCATCGCCAGCTTCAACGTGCTGAACTACTTCAACGGCGACGGGCAGGGCGGTGGCTTCCCCACGGCCCGCGGCGCCGAAACGCCCGAGGAGTTCACCCGCCAGCGCGACAAGATCATCGAGGCGCTGCGCATCATGGATGCCGACGTGGTCGGCCTGATCGAGATCGAGAACGACGGCTACGGCCCGGACAGCGCCATTGCCGATCTGGTGAACGGCCTGAATGCCGCCACGCCGGATGAGGTAACCTACGCCTTCGTTGACCCACAGGTGCCGCAGATCGGGGACGACGAGATCGCGGTGGGCTTCATCTACCGCACCGACACCGCCGCCACCGTGGGCCCGGCAGCGATCCTGGATGACTCCGTGGACCCGGATTATCTCGAATCCAAGAACCGTCCCGCGCTGGCACAGACCTTCCGCGATATCGACGGCGGCGGCGTGGTGACGGTGGCCGTCAACCATCTCAAGTCCAAGGGCTCGGCCTGTGACGACGTGGCCGATCCCAATGCCGACGACGGCCAGGGCAACTGCAACGGCACCCGTACCCAGGCCGCGCAGATCGAAGCCGACTGGCTGGCCAGCAACCCCACCGGCAGCGACGACGATGACCGCCTGATCATCGGCGACCTCAACGCCTACGCCATGGAAGACCCCATCCGAACGCTGCAAATGGCCGGCTATACCGACCTGCTGCAGAGCCTGATCGGAACCGACGTCTACTCCTACGTGTTCGATGGCCAGTTCGGCACCCTGGACTACGCGATGGCCAGCGACACCCTGGTCAGCCAGGTCACCGGTATCGATGCCTGGCACATCAATGCCGACGAGGCCGACGCGCTGGATTACAACATCCTGCGTTTCGGCAGCCAGATCCGCAGCGAATCGCAGATCGACTCGCTGTACAACGTCAACGCCTTCCGGTCGTCGGATCACGATCCCATCATCGTCGACCTGAACCTGATGCCAGACGGCTCGACGGACGACCGCGACAACGACGGTGTGCTCAACGACAACGACAACTGTCCGGATACCCCCAACCCGAACCAGACCGACAGCAACAACGACGGGCAGGGCAATCTCTGCACGCCATTCAATGCCGATGACACGGACGGCGACGGCGTGGACAACGTCGACGACAACTGCCCGACCGTGCCCAACCCGGACCAGACCGACGTGGACAACGACGGTGCCGGCAACGCCTGCGACACCGTCAACAATCTGGACCCGGACAACGACGGCATCAACACGGCGGAGGGCGACAATTGCCCGACCACGTTCAACCCCACCCAGACCGACTCCGACGGCGACGGCGCGGGCGATGCCTGTGATCTGTTCGGCGGCGACGACGGCATGGACAACGATTTCGACGGCGTTCTAAACGGCATGGACAACTGCCCCGAAAACCCGAACCCGGATCAGGCGGACGCCGATCAGGACGGGATCGGGGATGCCTGCGACGCGGTGACGGACGACGACACCGACGGCGACAACGTGCCCAATGGCGGCGACAACTGCCCGACCGCCTTCAACCCCGATCAGCTGGACCTGGACGAGGACGGCATCGGCGACGTCTGCGACCCGATCAACGACCGCGACACCGACGGCGACGGCGTGGAGAACGGCCAGGACAACTGCCTGTACACGCCCAACCCCGACCAGAACGACCGCGATCAGGACGGCGCCGGCGACGCCTGTGACAGCAGCGATGTCACCGACATCGACGCCGACGGCGTGAGCAACGCCAACGATAACTGCCCGGCTACGCCGAACCCCGACCAGGCAGACCAGGACGGCGATGGCCGAGGCGACGCCTGCGACGGCCTGGACGGCAATGACCCGGACGGCGACGGCGTGTCCGACGCTAACGACAACTGCCCGTTCGCACCCAACGCCGGCCAGGAAGACGACGACGCGGACGGCCTGGGCAACGCCTGTGACGCCACCGACAACAATGCCGGCGGTATCGCCCAGGCGAACCAGCGCGTGGAGATTGCCGGCGGGGCGGGCGAAACGCTGGGTGCCGGGCGGTTTGCGCTGACCAACAACAGCATGGAACCGCATCGCCTGCAGAGCGTCAGCATCGAGCTCACCGAGCCCGGCCTGTTGCGCCGCATGGAGGTCACCGCGGCTGATCAGACGCTGGACTGCGGTGATGACATCACCGCCAACAACCTCTGCGCGGCCGAAACCGCGATCGTGATCGAACCGGGCGAGAGCCTGGAACTGAGCGTGTCGGTGGTACTCGACGGCCAGCAGATCGCGATGGCGGGTGCCGGTCTCGGCGGCGGCCTGCTCCTGCTACTGGCGGCGGGCGGTGGCCTCACGCGGCGGCAGAAGGCGATCGGCGCGATCCTGTTTGGCAGCGTCGTACTGACGGCCTGCGGCGGCGACGGTAACGGCAACAGCGCTGGCGGTGCCACGCCCGCCAGCAGCCAAGTCTTCATGAGCGGTGCGGACATCCGCGACGGTCAGGACCGCAGCGTGGACTACGGCCTCCAGGATCAGCCGGTGGATCTGGGTACCGTGACCCGGGAATAGATCACCGGCCTCCCCGTCCGGAAAGCACCCCCGTCGGACAAACCAGTCCGGCGGGGCGTTTTCGTGTCAGCCGCCGAATAGCCAGCCGTGCAGCAGACGCCCGGGCATCAGGGCGAAGCCGCCGGCAATCATCAGCCCGCCGACGTACAGCCCGATCATGTTGCAGCTGTGCAGCATCACGCGGTGATGCCGGGCCGCCCAGTACGCGGTGGGCACCGTCACCAGCGTCAGCAGGCTCAGGCTGTGCAGGTAGCCGAAGTGATTCAGCAGGCGCGGTCCCACGGTGGCCGGCATGAACAGCGTCAGCACCCCGGTCAGCAGCATCAGGAGCAGATAGACCGCGCCCAGCCGCCGGTGCCAACGTGTGCCCTTGCCGCCGATCATCAGAATCGTGCCGAGCACGAAGGCCGGCAGCACGATGGCGAGATGCAAATAGGCAAGCTGGTGGTAGGTCAGCATGTCGGCTGGCGCGGTCGGTCGCCTTCAGCCGGCGCCCAGCCCGGCGGCGAGCAGGGCGATGGCAGCCGCCCCCATTGCGGTCCGCAGATGATTCCAGCGCTGCCAGTTCCGGCGATAAGCCGGCCAGACCGATGCCGCCTGCTCGGGCGTGGCATCGGCCAGGCGATTGTTGAGCGGCACGTTGAACAGAACCGTCACCCCGAACGGCCCCGCGAGGTACAGCAACGCCCCCGCGACGACCAGCCAGTTCATCGCCGCGTACCAGCCGGTGACCGCGCCCAGCAGCAACAGCAGGCAGAGCAGCGGCGTGCCCAGGAACAGGCCGAGAAACAGCGGATTGAGAATCCAGGCATTGATGCGCTGCATGGTGGCCATGCCCTCGGCCGGCGGCAGGGCGGCCAGTGCCCGCAGCACCACGTTGGAAAACGCGAACAGCAGCCCGGTTACCAGACCGGCGCCGGTGAGGGCGGCGACCAGCAGCAAGGTCATCCGTGCCGGCACCCAAGCCGTGCCGCCGGCCCGCCGACGCCGGTTTCCGGCGCCGGGCACGCCGGCACCCGGCCGTCCAGCCGGCCAACCCGAGCCCTGAATCGCGGCAGGGCCTGATCAGTCACGATGCGGCTACTTGAGGATGGGGCGCAGGTCCTCGAGTTTATCGAAGAGATGCCACACGTAGCCGTCCGTGCCGTTCTCGCGGTGCGGATGCAGATCGGCCAGGGCCGGGTCATTGCAGTAGCTTTCGAACGCCTCGCGGGATTCCCATTCCACCACGATCATCACGTTGCGCGGCTCGATCTCGCCGGCGGCGGACTCCCGGAACTTGCCGAGCGCCACCACCCGGCCGCCGTGCGCCGCCACTTCCTTGGCCGAGCGCCGGGAATAGGCCATGTATTCATCGCGATCGGCGACGTTGAACAGGTTGAGGGCGTAAACGGGCTGAGACATTCTGAGCTCCCTGGTTTTCTGCGTTGACAATGTGTCCTGGGCGGCATCAATCACCGGTTCTGTCCGGCGGGTGTCGCCGCAACTCGAACCCGCGCACGATGACATAGGCGATCAAGGCCACCAGAAACACGATCAGGAACAACCACGCCATGCTCTGAAGCGTCTCGATCACCGTGCGGTAGATTTCCAGCGTCCAGCGCTCGGGCGTAAGCGCCAGTATCTGCGCGCCTTCATGCGGGGCGCTGATGTAGCGCTCGAGCTGATGCACCCGGACCCCGCCCGAAATGCCGACCACGAACGCCGCGAACTTGATGTAGCGGTGCCAGGCCGATGACAGCTCGGCGGACACGATCCGGGCCAGCACCGCGCCGATGGGGCGGTTGAACAGCAAGACCGTCACGGCGGCAACGCCGGCGGCAACGAGCAGGGTGACGATTAGCAGGGTGAAGAACATGAGCTTTGACCCCTAACGCGATGGTTCAGGGACGCTGCGCGGTCATTCCCGCAGCACCACTAGCCATGAATCCGGACGTTACCCGAGTATATGCCGCCCGCAGGCTCCTTTGCGCCTGCGACAGCGTCCGATCAGCGTGCGGCGCGTTTATCGGGGGCGGTGACGCCACATCACGAAAGCAACGGCTGGATCGCCCCGGCCAGCGCTACCCCGAGGATCTGATGCTGGTCCTCGTCCAGGTGCACCCCATCAACCCGGCTGGTCGGCGTCACCGAACCGGCATCGAAAAACCGGCAGCCGCATTCATCGGCCACGGCCTCTATTGCGGCGGTTAGTCCAACCGCCTTGTCCTCGGCACCCTGGAACTTCGGTGCGATATTACCCATGGCCTTCCGGATTTCGGGTGGGGCCACCAGCATGACCGGCGGTACCGGCATGCCCGGCTCGACCGGCGCGCGCCGAATCGCCGCGACCAGCGCCTTCAGCCCCTGTGCCGATTCCCAGGCATTGCGGTCGTGCATGGACTGGAAATCATTGGTGCCCAGGAGAATGACTACCAACGACAACGGTGAATGGATCTCTATTCGCTGCTCCAGGCCCTCGAGTCCGTTGCGGCCCGGCTTGTACGGGTCGTCCCAGACGGTGCGACGGCCGTTCAGGCAATCCTCGATAATCCGGACGGAAAGCCCGGCATCCAGAAGCCGGCCTTGCAGAACGCCGGGCCACCTCTGCTCGAATTCGAACCGTCTGCGAGTGTCCGGGATGATGCCCCAACTTAGCGAGTCCGCGTAAACCAGGATCTGGTGCATGACTGGTGCTCCTCGTGCCGCCGGAGGCCCGGGCTGGTCGGCAATCGCACGCCGGGCCAGGTGTTGCTACGTGAACAAGCGCTTGATAAGCCGAACCGCACGGCCCAGGACCGGAACGCTTTCAAACATTGGCGCGGTATCCCAGTAGTCAATCTGGTCGACCACCTTGCCGGCGGTATCGAACGTTACCCGGGAAACGCCTTCCAGCTCCCACAGGCGCTTGGGCAGCTTCCGAATCCGGAATGTCATGACCCAGTGCTGAAAAAGCACGAGATCGGTCTGGGCATGCTTCATCATCCTGAACTGAATCCCGTCCATGTCCTGGAACCACTTGTGCATGGAGGAAACAACCGCGTCGATACCCCTTGAATCCATGAGCGGATCCCGATACCTGACTTCATCCGCCGCCAGATTCCGGAAATCTTCGACCCTTTCATCGGTAAGGTTTTCAAAAAACGCCTGATACGTTGCAATCACGTCGTCGGAGATGGCCATGCGTCTCTCCCTTTGCTTATCCCGGTTCTGGCGACACCGCCTTTCCGTTCGCCGCCAACGTTAGCTGTTATCTGAACGCCTCGACGCATTGAGCGTGTAGGCCCAGCGCCAGCCCAATGTCTGCAAGGGTACGAAACCGTGTGCCTTGAGGCATTCCGCAACCTCGTGGGCAGGCTCGAAATCCGGGTCGGGGTGGTGCTCCGTGATAGAAAGCAGACCGTTCGGCCTCAACACACGATCGGCTTCCCGCAGGAACGCGTCACGCGCCTCGATTTCCCCGAAGACCGTCACCAGGAAGAGGGCGTCGAACGATCCGTCGTCAAAGGGAAGTGACTTGCCGTCAGCCTGCCTGGTCGTGAAATTCCCGAGTCCAGCTGACGTTAGCTTCTCGGCGCACTTCGCCAGCATTTCCGGCTGGATGTCGAGAAGTGTCAGCCTACCGTCCGGGATTTTCCGGGCCACCTCCACGCTGTAGTAACCGGACCCTGAGCCGACCTCGAGCACTTGCGCATCCGGCCTGATCGGCAATCGCTCAGCCACCGTGCGTGCCGACATCACCAGACCGCGGCCGGGAAGGTCGAGCAACCACGACAGTTGGTGCGGGAAAACACCCCGGCCGAATGCGTGGGTCAATGTTCTTAGTGAGTCGGGGAGTTTCATGGCCTGGAAGAGAGGGCTAACACCTGAGTGGAGGGGCCTTTGCGGAGCCGGCGCAGCAAGCGTCGCCAAAGTTCCGCTTCAATGATTTGCGGGGCAAGCGTTCCATGCGGCAGCCGGAACTACGCCTTTGGCGCATGAGCGGTTTTGACGAAGGCCGCAAGATCGAATGCAAAGCGCTGGGGCGCCTCCCAGTGAACCGCGTGCCCCGTACCCTCATACGTGACGAGCCGTGAGCCCACGATGGCCTCTATTTGCGCCTCCTGGTCACTCTGGGAAGTCATTTCGTCCTGATCGCCCCAAACGAGCAGACTCGGCGCCTTGATGCGGCCGAGCTGTCCGGAAAAGTCCTCCTGCATGCTGCCTGCGACAGTGGCCTTCCATACCCGCGCCGGCAACCTCAAACTGAATCGCCCCGGGTTCGTCGGAGGCTCCAACTCTTGAGAGACTGGAGCCATGAGACAAAGCAAACGATATTCCCCGGAGGTCCGCGAGCGGGCGGTTCGGATGGTGTTCGAGCACCAGGGCGAGTACGCCTCGCAGTGGGCGGCGATCGGTTCGATTGCCGGCAAGTTCGGCTGCACGGCCGAGACGCTGCGCAACTGGGTACGCCAGGCCGAGCGCGATCGCGGCCTGCGCGATGGCCAGACCACCGAAGAGCGTGAACGCGTCAAGGCGCTTGAGCGCGAGGTGCGCGAGCTACGCCGGGCCAACGAGATCCTGCGCAAGGCCTCCGCATATTTTGCCCAGGCGGAGCTCGACCGCCGCGGCAAGTGATGGTCGATTTCATCGACGATCACCGCAAGGTCTACGGTGTCGAGCCGATCTGCCGGGTGTTGCCGATCGCACCGTCGACCTACCACGACGCCAAGGCCCAGCAGGCCGATCCGGCGCGGCGCTCGGCACGCACCCAGCGTGACGCCGCGGTATCCGAGGTCATCGACCAGGTCTGGCAGGACAACCGATGTGTGTATGGCGCCCGCAAGGTCTGGTGCGAATTGCAGCGCCAGCACTGGGCCGTGGCCCGTTGCACCGTCGAGCGGCTGATGCGGGAGATGGGGCTGCGTGGCGTGACGCGCGGCAAGCCGCCGTGCACCACACAGGCGGACCCCCGCCAAGCCGCGCCCGACGATCATGTCCGGCGGGACTTCACCGCCGAGGCGCCCAACCAGCTCTGGGTGGCGGATTTTACGTATGTGGCGACCTGGCGCGGCTTCGTCTATGTCGCCTTTGTCATCGACGCCTTCGCCAAGCGCATCGTGGGCTGGCGGGCGGCGAGTGCGCCCAACACCGCATTTGTGCTCGATGCCCTCGAGCAGGCCATCCACGATCGACAGCCGGGGCCGGCGGCCGGCCTGATTCAGCATACTGACCGCGGGTCGCAGTATCTGTCGATTCGCTACAGCGAGCGACTGGCCGATGTCGGCATCACCCCGTCGGCCGGCCGTGTCGGCAATTCCTATGACAATGCGCTGGCCGAGACCGTGATTGGCCTGTTCAAGACGGAAGTCATCCGGCGACGCGGCCCCTGGCCGAATCTGGAAGCCGTCGAATTCGCCACCCTGGACTGGGTCGACTGGTTCAATCATCAGCGGCTGCTCGGCCCGATCGGCCACATTCCACCGGCCGAAGCCGAACAACATTTCTATGCCACACTCAATGAGTCAGCCGCAGCGGCATGACTCAAACCCACGAGCCTCCGGGAAAGTCGGGGCGATTCAGGGCGATTCAGGTAAAGCATTACAGTCTCCGTACGGAGCGGAGTTATGCGGCCTGGATTCGACGTTACATTCTTTTTCACGGCAAACGCCACCCGCGGGATATGGGCAAAAAGGAAGTCGAAGCCTTTCTTAGTCATCTCGCGGTTGAGCGCTCGGTAGCCGCTTCCACGCAGAATCAGGCACTGGGGGCCATTCTTTTCCTTTATCGCGATGTTCTCGGTATCGAGCTGCCGTGGCTGAATGACGTGGTCCGGGCGAAACGGCCGGCGCGGATTCCCGAGGTTTTGAGCCGGCAGGAGGTGGGGGCGCTGTTTGCCCATCTTGAGGGACAACACTGGCTGCTGGCGGGGTTGCTTTACGGTTCCGGGCTGCGACTGATGGAAGCTGTGCGGTTACGCATCAAGGATGTCGATTTCGATTATCGCCAGATCGTGGTTCGGGACGGGAAGGGCGGTCGCGAGCGGGTGGTGCCGGTGCCGGCGCGTCTGGTTGAGCCGCTGCAGGCGCAGATCGAGTCGGTGGCCGCTTTGCACGCGGAAGACCGCGACGCGGGGTATGGGCGTGTTTACCTGCCGTTTGCCCTGGCGCAGAAGTATCCGAATGCGGCGACGGAGCTGGCCTGGCAGTACGTGTATCCCTCGAAGCGATTGTCGCGGGATCCGCGTTCGGGGGAGACCGGGCGTCATCATGTCAGCGAGAAGGGGTTGCAGCGGGCGGTGAAGTCGGCCCTGGGGAAGGCGGGTATCCGGAAGAAGGCCAGTTGCCAGACGCTGCGGCATTCATTTGCCACGCATCTGCTCGAGGGCGGCAGCGATATCCGTACGGTGCAGGAGTTACTGGGCCATCAGCATGTGCAGACGACCATGATCTATACCCATGTGCTGCAGCGGGGCGGGCAGGGGGTGGTGAGTCCGATGGATTGGTTGTGAGGTCTGGATGACGCCGGTACTGGTGTCTGCGTCTTGTTCAGGCCTTGGTGCATGAGGCCGGTTTCCCTCACCCTGGGTCACCCGCTGGCGGGAGAGGGGATGGCTCGTCCTGGTCTGGGGATTAGGTAGGCGTTACGGCTGCTCGAACAGGGGGCGGTAGGCCCAGGCGTCGGCGTCTTCGAACTCGATGCGGATCCAGTCGTCGCCGTTGTCTTCCAGCACGGTGACGGTTTCGCCGGCGTCGAGCTGGCCGACCTGCTCGTTATCGGTGCCGGGGCCGCTGCGGACGTTGATGACGCCGGTCGCCACCAGTTGCTCGCGGGCCGGCGGTTCCTCGTCGGTTTCGTCGGTTTCTTCGTCAGCGGCCGCGTCATCGGCGACCGGGTCGAGGGCTTCCATGGCCTCGTTGTCGGCGTCGTCTGCCGCCGCGGCTTCGGCTTCCTCCTCGGCGGCCAGTTCGGCCTCGAATTCTTCATCCTCGGCGCGGGCATCCTTCATCGCCTGGATATGCGACTCGTCGTAGCCGCGCATTTCCAGCAGGCCGTCCAGCGGCAGATACAGCAGCACGCCCACCAGGAAGATGGCGTTGAGCAGGATGACGAAGATGGCGCGTCCGATCATGAGTTTGTCTTGTTGATGTCGCTAAAGGGCGGAATATAACAGGCTCGCGCCCCTGTCGGCAGGGTGCGGGCGGGCGGTCGTGGTGAGTGCCGGGGCAGGGATGCAGAGGCTCTGATCTTGATGGTTGACCCTGTCCTTCTCGGATCGCCGAAATGGCGGACTGAAGTCCGTATATGGACCCGCCCGGATGGTGCAAGTGTCGGCTGTGCGGGTCAGGAGGACAGGTGGCATCCGTATATCCGGCCTTGGGTTGGGGCAAGGTTGTCGGCCCCGGGCCCTGATGGAATTCGCGCACGCCGTACCGCTCATCGCCCTATCGACCTGTGTCGGCCCGAGGCTTCATCAGCGTTGTGTCGGCGTCGGTTTGACCTGTTGACCATCACCGCGACGGTGCCCTCTGGGGTGGGTGATTATGAGTCGGTCGGTGGCCTGATGTGACTCAGGCAGGCTGATAGTCGCAGTCGTGGGCCATCAGCGCCCAGGCGATGCGGGCATTCTTGTTGGCCAGGGCCACCGCCGCCCGGTTGGCGCCCTGCTGGGCCAGGCGCTGGCGTAACCAGGCCCCGCGTCGCCCCGACAGATGCTGGGCCCGGGTGAGTACCGCTCGGGCCCCATGGATGAGCAGCGTGCGCAGGTAGCGGTCCCCGCGCTTGCTGATGCCGCCCAGCCGGCGTTTGTCGCCGCTGGAGTATTGCCGGGGCACCAGACCCAGCGAGGCGCTGAACTGGCGGCCCCGGGCAAAGTACCGGGCGTCGCCGACGTGGGCGTAGAGGGCGGTGGCGGTGAGCGGACCAATGCCTTCGATGGCCTGCAGCCGCCGGCATACCGGCAGCTGTCGGCCCAGCGCCTCGATCTGACGATCGTAGGCCCGGACCTGGTCGTCGGTGGCCCGGTAGCGCGCCAGCAGATCGGCCAGCAGTTGCCGCAACAGCGGGCTGAGCCTGGCATCGTCGAGCGCAGCAGCCGCGCCGCGGCGAAAGCCGGCCACCCCCGCCGGCAGGACCAGGCCGTACTCGTGCAGCAAGCCTCGCGCCTGATTGATCAGCTGGGTGCGCTGTTGCTTGTGCAGCTCGCGCACCCGATGCAGGCTCTGGATGTCCTGCTGGTCCCGACTTTTGATCGCCACCGTGGGCAGGTGCCCCTGGGTGGCGGCCACCGCAATCGCCTGGGCATCCTGACGGTCGTTTTTCTGGCCCTGAACAAAGGGCTTGACGTGCTGGGGTGCCAGCAACCGCACCTCATGCCCCAGTTCCCGACAACGGCGCGCCCAGTCATGCGCGCCCGCGCAGGCCTCCAGACCCACCACCTCGACGTTCAGCTGCGCCAGGGTGGCCAGTAACTGGCCTCGCCGCACGCGCCGGCGATACACCACCGCGTGGCCAGCATCCAGACCACACAGCTCGAATACGTTCTTTGCCAGGTCAATGCCAAGACTCGTAATCTGGTTACGCATGGATCCGTCCTCCATTGCTGTACTGGAATCCCCAGTCTGGCGCATCACGACGCCGAAAAAGGGGGCGGGTCCATGCCATCGCCCTACAGGCTTGGATGCCGGCTTCAGCGGCCTGCCATCACCAACGAAAAGGCCCCGCCGAAGCGGGGCCCGTTTCGCGGGTCGGCCGGTGCTTACGCGGCCTTGGCCAGCTGGCGGAGCACGTAGTGCAGGATGCCGCCGTTCTTGTAGTAGTCCCATTCCTTGGGCGTGTCGATGCGCACTCGGGCCTCGAACTCGGTGGTGTTGCCATCCTTGTTCGTGGCCTTGACGGTGACCGTCTTGGCACCGGCGGTGAGGCCCTCGATGTCGAAGGTCTCGGTGCCGGTCAGGCCCAGGGATTCGGCGTTGTCGCCGTCCTTGAACTGCAGCGGCAGCACGCCGAAGCCCACCAGGTTGGAGCGGTGGATGCGCTCGTAGCTCTGCGCGATGACCGCCTCCACGCCCAGCAGCTTGGTGCCCTTGGCGGCCCAGTCACGGCTGGAACCCGTGCCGTATTCCTTGCCGGCCAGGATCACTAGCGGGGTGCCGTTTTCCTGGTACTTCATGGCGGCGTCGTAGATGTACATCTGCTCGCCGTCGGGCTGGAACGTGGTCCAGCCGCCCTCGGTGCCGGGGGCAAGCTGGTTGCGCAGCCGCACGTTGGCGAAGGTGCCGCGCATCATCACTTCGTGATTGCCGCGCCGCGAGCCGTAGGAGTTGAAGTCCGCCGGCTTGACGCCCTGTTCCATCAGGTACTGCCCGGCCGGGGTCTCGGCCTTGATGGCGCCGGCGGGGGAGATGTGATCGGTGGTGATCGAATCCCCCAGCAGGGCCAGGCAGCGGGCGCCGGTGATGCCGGGAATGTCGGCCACGTCCACGCTCATGCCCTGGAAGTAGGGCGGGTTCTGGACGTAGGTGGAATCCTCGTCCCACTCGTAGATTTCGCCTTCCGGCACGTCCAGCTTCTGCCAACGGTCGTCGCCGGCGAACACGTCGCCATAGCTGTCCATGAACATCTGCGAGTTCAGCGAGCTGCCGATGGTGTCGTACACCTCTTTCTGGCTCGGCCAGATGTCCTTGAGGAAGACATCGTTGCCGTCCTGGTCCTGGCCGATGGGGTCGTTGGACAGGTCGATGTCCACCGTGCCGGCCAGGGCGTAGGCCACCACCAGCGGCGGGGAGGCCAGGAAGTTCATGCGCACGTCGCCGTGGACGCGGCCTTCGAAGTTGCGGTTGCCGGACAGCACGGACGCCACGTTCAGGTGGTGTTCGTTGACCGCGGCGCTGATCGGTTCCGGCAGCGGGCCGGAGTTGCCGATGCAGGTGGTGCAGCCGTAGCCCACCAGATGGAAGCCCAGGCCTTCCAGATCATCGTCCAGCCCGGCCTTGGCCAGGTAGTCGGTCACCACCTTGGAGCCGGGGGCCAGGGAAGTCTTTACCCAGGGCTTGACGTTCAGGCCCTTGTTGATGGCGTTGCGGGCCAGAAGGCCGGCGCCGATCATCACCGCCGGGTTGGAGGTGTTGGTGCAGGAAGTGATCGCGGCAATCACCACCGCGCCGTCCTTCAGCTGGAAGTCCGTATCCTTGTAATTGACGTTGGCCACGCCGTCCTCGGTGCCGCTGGGCAGGCCGGCTTCGCCTTCCATGCGGGCTTCGGCCTCGCTCTTCTTGCCGTTGCGCTGATCGACGAACGGCTGGACCTCGCGGCGGTAGGTTTCCTGCATGTCCTTGAGCAGCACGCGGTCCTGCGGGCGCTTGGGGCCGGCCAGCGAGGGCTGCACGGTGCCCAGGTCCAGTTCCAGCACGTCGGTGTAGTTGGCATCCGGGGCGCCGTCCTCGCGCCACATGCCCTGGGCCCTGGCGTAGGCCTCGACCAGGTCGCGCTGCTCCTGCGGCCGACCGGTGAGCTCCATGTAGCGCAGGGTTTCGCCGTCCACCGGGAAGATGCCGCAGGTGGCGCCGTATTCCGGGGCCATGTTGGCGATGGTGGCGCGGTCGGCCAGGGGCAGATCGGCCAGGCCGTCGCCGAAGAACTCGACGAACTTGCCCACCACGCCTTTCTCGCGAAGCATTTCGGTGACCGTCAGCACCAGGTCGGTGGCGGTGGTGCCCTCGGCCAGCTTGCCGGTCAGACGGAAGCCGATCACCTGCGGGATCAGCATGGATATCGGCTGGCCCAGCATGGCGGCCTCGGCCTCGATGCCGCCGACGCCCCAGCCGAGCACGCCCACGCCGTTGATCATGGTGGTGTGCGAATCGGTCCCCACCAGCGTGTCCGGATAGGCGAGGTTGTTGTCGTCGTTGCCGAATACCACGCGGGCGAGGTATTCCAGGTTCACCTGATGGACGATGCCGGTATCCGGCGGCACCACCTTGAAGTTGTCGAACGCGCCCTGACCCCAGCGCAGGAACGCATAGCGCTCCTTGTTGCGGTTGAATTCGAGCTTGGCGTTCAGGTCAAAGGCCTGGTCGCTGCCGTACTCGTCCACCATCACGGAGTGGTCGATGACCAGCTCGGCGGGGGACAGCGGGTTGATCTTTTCCGGGTTGCCGCCCAGCTTGGCCATGGCGTCGCGCATGGCGGCCAGGTCGACGATTGCCGGCACGCCGGTGAAGTCCTGCAGGACCACGCGGGCCGGGGTGAAGGAAATCTCCTTCGACGGCTCGGCCTTGGAATCCCATTTCGCCAGCGCCTCGATGTCAGCCTTGGTGACATCCTCGCCATCCTCGTGCCGGAGCAGATTCTCCAGCAGGATCTTGTGCGAGTAGGGCAGCGTTGCCGCCTCGGGGAACGTCTCCTCCAGCGTTTTCAGGCTGAAGTAGTCATATTGTTTGGCGCCCGCATCAAGCTGGGCACGAACATTGAAACTGTCCGTCATCGCGTCCTCTCCAAGACGAGTGTTCGGTGGCCGGGGAGTCGCCGCCAGGACAACACGTCCGGGGCGACATGCGAACCCGCATTATAACGGATTGCGCGCCTCGGCTGTACCGTGCTGCGGCGCGTCATGCCGCGCCGGCGGTCCCCGGCAGATCATCCAGCGCCGCCAGCAGCCGCTTGCGGAATACCAGCAGCCGCCACAGCCGGCCGCCGCAGTGATACCAGAGCACCGCACAGCGCACCGCCGCCATCAGCAGGGTGCGGACGTGCTCGGTGACCCGGGTGTTCTGCAGATGCTCGGGGTTGCCGCGGACCATGATGCGCGGGCCGATGGGGCTGAGAATCTCGCGGTAGGCTTGGTCCAGAATCTCGGGCACCCGGTGTTCCTCGGCCAGCCGGGCCCGTCCGATGGCGCCGCTCAGCCGGGTCAGGGCCTCGTCCCGGCCCAGCAGGCGCTTGCCCAGGCGCACCACCAGGCCGATGGCGCGGGCGGTCGGGGCATCGTCGCCGCCGCCGGCCTGTCGCCCGAACTGCCGGCGCAGGAAGGCCGCGCCGTCGCGCACGACCGCCGGATCGCCGATCACGTCTTCGGCGCGATCGGGACTGGTGGCATAGATCACGTGCAGGGCCGCGGCCAGCGGCACGCGGTCCACCCGGCCGGAATCGGCCAGGCGGTGGGCGTCCAGTACGAACTGGGCAATGCCGGCCAGGGCCAGCGCCTGGTCGCGGGTGGCATTGTCGATGCCGCTCATGCCGCCTCGGTGGTGGCGACCGGCACGCGGTCGATCTCGGCGCAGCCCAGACACACATCGCCGTCATAGAACACGGCGTACTGCCCCGGGGCCGCGGCGAATGGCGGTTCGTCGAAATGCAGCCGCAGGCCATCCTCCCGGCTGGTGGCCATGCAGGGCTGATCGGTCTGGCGATAGCGCACTTGCACCCGGCAGGTCAGCGGCAGCGCCGGGGCCGGGCCGATCCACTGCGGTGCGGCGGTATCGACCAGCCGCGGGCGCAGGGCCGGATGATCCGGATTCTGGCTGACCCAGAGCACGTCGTCGGTCACGTCCTTGTCCACCACGAACCAGGGCGCGTCCGGCGCGCCGCGCACACCGCCGATGCCCAGCCCGCGGCGCTGGCCGATGGTGTGGAACGCCAGCCCGCGATGGCGGCCGATGTCGGTGCCGGCCAGCGGGCCGTCCGCCACTCGTATGGGGCCAGGCGCGGCGTCCACGTAGCCGGCCAGAAAACCGTCGAAATCCCGTTCGCCGATGAAGCACACGCCGGTGCTGTCCTGGCGCGCGTGGTTGGGCAGGCCGGCGGCCCGGGCCATTTCGCGCACCTCCGGTTTATGCAGATCGCCGAGGGGAAACAGCGTCTGTGCCAGTGCGGCCTGCGGGACCGCGGCCAGGAAGTAGGACTGGTCCTTGCCGGGATCGACGCCGCGCCGCAGCCGCCAGCCCGGGCCGTGCGCCTCCACGCGGGCATAATGGCCGGTGGCGATGCAGTCGGCCCCCAGCCGCCGGGCATGATTCAGGAATGGATCGAACTTCACCTCGCGGTTGCACAGCACATCCGGGTTGGGCGTGCGCCCGGCGGCATAGCCGTCCACGAACGGCTGGAAGACTCGCTGGCGGTATTCGGCCGAAAAATCGGCCCGATGCAGGGGGATATCCAGCACATCGGCCGCCGCGCGGGCGGCCTCGAAGTCGTCCGCGGCCTGGCAGCGGCCGGCTTCATCCTCGGCCCAGTTGAACATGAACAGGCCTTCCACCCGGTCGCCGGCCTCGATCAGGCGCAGGGCGGCCACCGCCGAATCCACGCCCCCGGACAGGCCGACGATGACGTGGCGGCTCATCGCGGGGCTCCGGTGTAGTCGAAGCAACGCAGGGTATCCAGCGGCAGGCGCCGGCCGGCCAGGTAGTCGTCGAGTCCGTGCAGCACCAGGGGCGTGCGCAGTCGGTCCTGCGCGGCCTGCAGGGCCTGATAGTCCATCCAGTGGGTGGCGATGATGCCGTCGTCCAGCTCGCTGTCGCTGTCGTGGTCGGCCACGTCGCCGGTAAAGAGTATGCGCATCACGTGTCGGGTCGCGCTGGGTATCCGCCAGAGATAGGCCCCGACCACCGCGGTCGGGGTGAAGCCCCAGGCCGTTTCCTCGCGGGTTTCGCGGACCACCGCATCGATCGCGGTTTCGCCGTACTCCACGTGGCCGGCGGGCTGATTGAGCACGGTCTGCTCGCGGACCACTTCCTCCACCATGAGAAAGCGGCCGTTGCGTTCGACCAGGGCAGCGACGGTCAGTTCGGGCGTGATCACGGCGCGCTCCGTCGCGGGTGGGTTCGATGAGCGGTATATCGACACGCAATAATACCAAACACCGGCCGTTGGCCGAACGTGGTCAACCGCGGAAGGGGTGCGTATGATTGGCGCCGGTTTTGGACTCCAAGGTGCCGAATGGCCCGTTTCGCAATGCTCTTTCCCGGTCAGGGCTCGCAGTCCGTCGGCATGCTGTCGGCACTGTCCGAGCAGTTTCCCGAAGTGGGAAAGACCCTCCGCGAAGCCGGTGAGGTGCTCGGTTACGATCTGGCCACGCTGGTCCGGGAAGGCCCGGCCGAGTCGCTGGACAGCACCGAGAAGACGCAGCCGGCCCTGCTGGCCGCCGGGATCGCCGTGTGGCGTATCTGGGAGGCCCGCGGCGGCGCCATGCCGGCGGCGATGGCCGGCCACAGCCTGGGCGAGTACACCGCGCTGGTGGCCGCCGGCGCGCTGGAATTCAGCGACGGCCTGCGGCTGACCGAGCTGCGCGGCCAGGCAATGCAGAATGCCGTGCCGGCCGGCGAAGGCGCCATGGCCGCCGTGATCGGCCTGGATGACGACGCCATCGCCGAGGTCTGCCAGCAGGCCGCCGGCGAGGGCGACGTGGTGGCCCCGGCCAACTTCAACTCTCCTGGTCAGGTCGTGATTGCCGGCGAAACTGCCGCGGTGGAGCGCGTCATGGCGTTGGCCAAGGAGCAGGGCGCGAAAATGGTAAAGCGGTTGCCGGTGAGCGTGCCGTCGCACTGTGATCTGATGCGGCCGGCGGCCGAACGGCTGCGCTCCCACCTGGCCGAGATTCCACTGCGCACCCCGTCGATCCCGGTCCTGCATAATGTGGATGCGCAGCAGCGCGAGGATGTCGACGGCATCCGCAAGGCGCTGGTCTCCCAGCTGGAACGGCCGGTACGCTGGACCGAGACCATTCGGGCATTGCGTAGCGCGGGCATCGGGGTGATGCTTGAGTGCGGGCCCGGCAAGGTGCTGACCGGCTTGAACAAGCGAATCGACCGTGACATCGACGCGACGGCGCTGCAGGACCCGGACGGGCTGACAGCGGGACTGGCCGCCGCGGCCGCCTGAGACAGACGACGGGGGACTCTCTTGAACGAGCAGATTGCACTGGTCACCGGTGCCTCGCGGGGCATTGGTGCAGCGATAGCCCGAACCCTGGGCGAAGCGGGTGCCACGGTGATCGGCACCGCGACTTCGGAAAAGGGCGCAGCCGCCATCGACAAGGCGCTGGCCGAGGCCGGCATTCAGGGCGCCGGCCGGGTGCTGGACGTGGCCGATCCGGCGCACCCGGCGGCGCTGGTCAAGGACGTTACCGACGAATTCGGCACCCCGACCATCCTGGTCAACAACGCCGCGATCACCCGCGACAATCTCGTCATGCGCATGAAGGACGAGGAATGGGACGCGGTGATCGACACCAACCTCGCCGGCGTCTACCGCTGCTGCAAGGCGGTGCTGCGCGGCATGATGAAGGCGCGCGGCGGGCGCATTGTCAGTATTACCTCGGTGGTCGGCCAGATGGGCAATGCCGGGCAGGTGAACTACTCCGCCGCCAAGGCCGGGGTGATCGGCCTGACCCGCTCGCTGGCCCGCGAGGTGGCCTCGCGCGGCATCACCGTCAACGCGGTGGCCCCCGGATTCATCGATACCGACATGACCCGCGACCTCCCCGATACCCAGCGCGAGGCGCTGCTGGGCCAGGTGCCGCTGGGACGGCTGGGCGCGGTCGACGACGTGGCTGCGGCCGTACGATTTCTCGCATCCGAGTCCGCCGGGTATATCACCGGCGAAACCATCAGCGTCAACGGTGGACTCCACATGGGGTGAAGCCGGTCTGGCGTTTGTAGCCTGGACCGGGGTTTTTGCCTAAAATGGCGCGCCATTGCCGGAAAGACCCCGCAACAACTCAAGGGCGAACCAGCCCGATACCGCAGGAGCAGAAGCATGAGCAGTGTGCAGGAACGAGTTAAGAAGATCATCGCCGAGCAGTTGAGCGTGGGTGAGGATCAGGTCACCAGCGAAGCCTCCTTCGTCGATGACCTGGGTGCCGACTCCCTCGATACGGTCGAGCTGGTAATGGCGCTGGAAGAAGAATTCGAAATCGACATTCCCGACGAGGAAGCCGAAAAGATCGTGTGCGTGCAGGACGCGGTCGATTACATCAAGTCGCACGCCGAGAGCTGATCGCCCGGCGGTTTCGTTCGCGGTTCCATCGGCAGGTCAGGGGGCAACTTGGGCAAGCGTCGCGTCGTCGTCACCGGAATGGGGTTGGTGTCCCCGGTCGGGCTAACGGTCCGGGAGAGCTGGGACAGCATTCTCGCGGGCCGTAGCGGCATCGGACCGGTCGACACGTTCGACATTTCCGGTTATCCCACCCGCTTCGGCGGGCCGATCCGTGACTTCAACGTCGCGGATTACATGAACCCCAAGGATGCCCGCAAGTACGATGCCTTCGTGCATTACGGTGTGGCGGCCGCCGGCCAGGCGGTGCAGGACTCGGGGCTGGACCTCGAGGCCGAGGACCTCACCCGCATCGGGGTGTCGATTGGCTCCGGCATCGGCGGCATCGGCACCATCGAAGAGACCTGCGAGAAGTTCTACGCCAACGACTACAACACCAAGAAAGTCTCGCCGTTCTTCATCCCCAGCAGCATCATCAACATGGTCTCGGGCCAGGTGTCCATTCAGTTCGGCCTGCAGGGCCCGAACGTGGCCACGGTCACCGCCTGTACCACCGGCACCCACAATATCGGCAATGCCGGGCGCATGATTGCGTACGGTGACGCCGACGTGATCCTCGCCGGTGGCACCGAGATGGCCTGCAACCCCATCGGCATGGCGGGTTTCTGCGCCGCGCGGGCGCTTTCCACCCGCAACGATGACCCGGAAGCGGCCAGCCGCCCCTGGGACGCCGATCGGGACGGGTTCGTGCTGTCCGACGGCGCGGGCGTGCTGGTGATGGAGGAATACGAACGCGCTAAGGCGCGTGGCGCCACCATCTACGGCGAACTGGTCGGCTTCGGCATGAGCGGCGATGCCTACCACATCACCCTCCCGGCTGAAGGCGGGGGCGGGGCGGTGCGCTGCATGAACGCCGCCCTCAAGGATGCCGGCCTGAATCCGGATGCCATCGGCTACGTCAATGCCCACGGCACTTCCACACGGGCCGGGGACGTCGAGGAAACCCGGGCCGTCCGGGCGGTGTTCGGGGATCATGCCGATTCGCTGCCGGTGTCCTCGACCAAATCGATGACCGGTCACATGCTGGGAGCGGCCGGTGCAGCGGAAGCGGTGTTCACGCTGCTGGCCCTGCGCGACCAGGTGCTGCCGCCGACGATCAACCTGGACAACCCCGACGAGGGCTGTGACCTCGACTACGTGCCCGGCGAGGCCCGCGACCACGGCATGACCGCGGCGCTGAGCAACTCCTTCGGCTTCGGGGGCACCAACGGCACCCTCGTTTTCCGCACTCTCTAGTCCATCGGTGATGAACACGGCAATCTCGGCTCCGGCCGGTTGCCGGGTGCGCGCGCTGCCCATGCCGGCGGCCGGGTTCGACGCCCTGGCCCTGCACCGGCACAACCCCGAACGCTATCCGTTCCTGCTGGAATCCAGTGCCGGCGCAGTGGCCCAGGGGCGCTACGACATCGTCTTCGCCTTTCCCGGCGCGGCGCTCTGCCTGGACGGCCGTCACCTCGACGGCCCGGGCGCCGCCGGGGCCGGCGGTGACTTTCTCACCGCCCTGGACCAGTGGCGCAGCCAGGTGTCTCCACTGCCGGCCGGCGAACTGCCCTTCAGCGGGGGCTGGTTCGTCTACCTGGGCTATGAGCTGGCCGGCCAGGTGGAACCGCATCTGCCCTGGAAACCCGATCCGGTGCTGCCGCGGGCCCTGGCCGTTCGCTGCCCGGCCGCTCTGATTCACGACCGCCGCGAGCAGGCGGTGTTCGCGGTGGCCGAACCCGACGCCGAGGCCTGTCTCGATGACATGGCAGCGGATCTGGCGGCCTGCGCCAGCGCGCCGGACCGGCCGGTCACGGTGCGGGACTGGGACGAGGACGAACCCGAACGCTATCTGGATCATGTCAGCCGTATCCGCGAGTACATCCGGGCGGGCGACGTGTTCCAGGTGAACCTGTCCCGCGCCTGGCGGGCGCGGCTGGCGCCGGAAACCGGGCCGGCCGACCTCTACTCGGCGCTGCGGCGGGCCAATCCGGCGCCGTTCTCCGGTTTGATGACCTGGGACGGCGCGTCGGTGATCAGTTCCTCGCCGGAGCGTCTGTTGCGCCTGGCCGGCGACCGGGCCGATACCCGCCCCATTGCCGGCACCCGGCCCCGGCGCGGGGACGACGCCGCGATGACCCGGGAACTCATGGCCCATCCCAAGGAACGGGCCGAACACGTGATGCTCATCGACCTGGAACGCAATGACCTGGGCCGGGTCTGCCGCTATGGCAGCGTGACCGTGGATGAACTGATGACGGTGGAGTCCTATGCCCACGTGCACCACATCGTGTCCAACGTGTCTGGCCGTCTTCGCCCCGGGGTGGGACCGGGCGCGGCGCTGCGGGCGGTGTTTCCGGGCGGCACCATCACGGGTTGTCCCAAGGTGCGCTGCATGGAGATCATCGCCGAACTGGAGGCCGAGCCACGGGGCGCCTACACCGGCGCGTTCGGGTATCTGGGGCGCGACGGCCGGCTGGATACCAATATCCTGATTCGTAGCCTGGCCCAGCGCGGCGACGCGATCAGCCTGCGGGCCGGCGCCGGCATCGTGGCCGACTCCGACCCGCGCCAGGAGCTGGCCGAAACCCGGGCCAAGGCGCGCGGGATGCTGCTGGCGCTGGGATTGGCGGCATGAGCGGGCCGATCATGCGGGTGCACGGCGGCACGCCCGAGGCGGTCGACCCGATGGATCGGGGCCTGCATTACGGCGACGGCGTTTTCCGCACCCTGCGCATGGCGGGCGGGCTGCCGATCGCCTGGCCGTTTCATGTGGCCCGGCTGGTTCATGATTGTGAGCGGATCGGGTTGCCCGCACTTGACCCGGACGCCCTGGCCGCCGACGTCGCGTCGCTGTTCGCCGATGGCGGCGACGGCATCCTCAAGATTCTGGTTACCCGCGGCGTGGGCGGACGCGGCTATACCCCGCCATCGGGCGCCGAGGCCTGCTGCCGCCTGTACCGGTTTGGCCCGGCCGCCCATCCGCCCGAACATGCCGACAGCGGGATTATCCTCGGTCATTCCGGCGTGACGCTTGGCTGCCAGCCGGCGCTGGCCGGCATCAAGCACTGCAACCGGCTGGAGCAGGTGCTGGCGCGCCGGGAATGCGCGGATCAGGGCTGGCCGGAAGCGCTGATGGGGACGGCGGACGGGCGGCTGGTCTGTGGCACCATGAGTAACCTGTTCGCGGTCGTCGACGACGCGGTGGTGACCCCGGCGATTGTCGATGCCGGCGTCATCGGCGCCACCCGGCAGCGCCTGATCGACGCCTGCCGCGCGGCCGGCAGATCGGTCTTGGAAACGGATGTTCATCCGGCGGCGCTCGCGCGGGCCGAGGAAATGTTTGTCTGTAACAGTGCAATGGAGATCTGGCCGGTGCGGCAGTGGGCGGAGCAGCATTACCCGGTGGGGCCGTTCACGCGGTGGTGTCAGGCGCAACTGGCGGCGGCATGCGCGGGTTTCTGATCAGCCTGATGCTGTTTGCGGTGCTGGCCGGCGCTGCACTGGCGGCCGATGTCTGGCGCTTTCTGGATTCTCCGGTACCGGCGACGGAGACCGCCACGGTGCAGATTCCGTCGGGCGCCGGTTTCCGGCAGGTGGTGGCGCGGCTGGATCAGGCCGGTCTGTTCCGCCATGCCCGTGAACGCTACTACCTGATCGGCTACGCCCGGCTGCGGGGCGTGACCGGGCAGATCAAGAGCGGCGAATACGCCCTGGAGCCGGGCCTGCGCCCGCCGGCGGTGCTGAACGCGCTGGTGCGCGGCCGGACGGTGCAGCACCGGCTGACGGTGGTTGAGGGATGGACGTTCCGGGAATTGCGGTCCGCGGTCGAGGCCCATCCGGCGATCCGGACCACGATGGCGGATGCGGATGGCGCCGAGATCATGGCGGCCATCGGCGCGCCCGACCTGCATCCCGAGGGCCGCTTCCTGCCGGACACCTACCTGTTTCCCCGCGATACCACCGATGTCGAGTTCCTGCGGCGGGCGTTCGAGTCGATGGAAGCCACACTGGCCGATGTCTGGGCCAATCGCCGGGCGGATCTGCCACTGGAATCGCCCGAGGAGGCCCTGATTCTGGCCTCGATCATCGAAAAGGAAACCGGACAGGCGGGCGAACGTGACCGCATTGCCGGCGTGTTCATCCGGCGGCTGGAAAAGGGCATGCTGTTACAGACCGACCCCACAGTGATCTACGGCATTGAGGAATTCGACGGCAATCTGCGGCGGCGCGATCTCGAGGCCGACGGGCCCTATAACACCTACAAGCGACCGGGACTGCCGCCCACGCCGATCGCGCTGCCGGGCCGGGCCGCGCTGGAGGCGGCGGTGCAGCCGGCCGATGGCGACGCGCTGTATTTCGTCGCCCGCGGCGACGGCACGCACGTGTTCTCCCGCACCTACGAAGCGCATAAACGCGCGGTGCGCGAATACCAGTTGAAGCAATGAGCGGCCGCTTCATCACCCTCGAAGGCACCGAGGGCGCCGGCAAGAGCAGCGCCGTGCCGATCATCCGCGAGATTCTGGAGCAGGCCGGGCAGTCGGTGGTGGTCACCCGCGAACCGGGCGGCACACCGCTGGCCGAAGCCATCCGCGGCGTGCTGCTGGCCGATCACGGCGAGCCGATGCCGGCCATGAGCGAGCTTTTGCTGATGTTCGCCGCCCGGGCCTCGCATCTGCGCGACTTCATCGAGCCGGCGTTGGCAGCTGGGGCCTGGGTGATCTGCGACCGTTTCACCGACGCCAGCTACGCTTACCAGGGCGCGGCCCGCGGGCTCGGCGCGGACGCGGTGGCCACGCTGGAACGGCTGGTGCAGGGCGAACGGCGTCCGGACCGGGTGCTGTGGTTCGATCTACCGGTGGAGGTCGGCATCGGTCGCGTTGACGGGCGCGGCGTGTCGAACCGCTTCGACCGCGAACAGCAGGCGTTCCACGAACAGGTCCGTCAGGCCTACGCCGCCCGTGCCGAGGCCGATCCCGACCGCTATCGGCGGGTGGATGCCGCGGCCCCGAGCGACGCCGTTGCCGAGCAGGTTCGGCAGCTGATCAGGGCCATGCTGTGACCGAACCCGCCGGCCACAAGCTCTATCCCTGGCAGCAGGCGGTCTGGGACCGGTTCGCACCGGTGTTGCGTGGCGAGCGTGCCGGCCATGCGCTACTGCTGACCGGGGCACCGGGCATCGGCAAGCGGCATCTGGCCGGGGTGATCCTGCGGGCGCTGCTCTGCGAACAGCCGGACGCATCCAGGCTGCCCTGCGGCCAGTGCCGCGCCTGCATCCAGGTGGCGGCGGGCTCGCACCCCGATCATTCCCGGCTGGCGCCGCCGGAACCCGGCAAGACCATCGGGGTCGACGCGGTGCGCGAGTTCTGCCGGCGGCTCTATACCACGCCCCAGTTTGCCGGCGGCCGGGTCGGCCTGATCGATCCGGCGGACCGGCTGACCGTGCCGGCCGCGAACAGTCTGCTCAAGGCGCTGGAAGAGCCCCCGGCAAGCTCGCGCATCCTGCTGCTCACGGACCGGCGCGATCGCGTGCTGCCCACCATTCGCAGCCGGTGCCAGATGTGGCGGGTGGACCGGCCCGACCCCGCGGGCGTGGCCGACTGGCTGGCCACCATGCCGGCCGCGGTTGCCGATGCCATGCCACTGGCCCGCAACGCGCCGCTGCAGGCCCTGACCCTGGCCGATTCCCCGGTGGTCACGGAGCAGGGCACGCTGTTCGAGGGTCTGGCCGGTCTGCTGGCCGCCCGGCGCGATCCGGTCACTATCGCCGCCGAGTGGCAGAAGACCGAACCCGGTTGGGTGGTGGACTGGCTTTACCGGGTGGTGGCCGACCTGCTCAAGCTGACCGCGGGCGCGCCCGATGGCACGCTGGTTTTCCGGCATCGTGCGCGGGAACTGCAGCGCATGGCAGAATTGCTCGACGGGCAGGCGTTGCGCCGGTTGCCGCCGACGCTCACGCGTACCCGCCGCCTGCTCGAGGCCAGCGTCGATCGTCAGCTCACGCTGGAATCGCTGGCCATTGCCTTTCTGGATTGCCGCCGCCGGGAGAAACGAGCCGCATGAGTGCCGAAACCGCCGCACAGCCGGGCATCATCACGCTGGAACTTGCCGACAGGCAGGCGCTCTACGCCGCCTACATGCCGTTTCTCAACAATGGCGGCCTGTTCGTGCCCCGCAGCCAGCTACGCGGCCAGCAACTGGACATGGGCGACGAAGTATTCCTGCTGGTCAATCTGGTCGAGCACGGTGAACGCCTGCCGGTCGCCGGCCGCGTGGCCTGGATCACGCCGCGCGGCGCGCAGGGTCAGCGCCAGCCCGGGATCGGGGTACAGTTTTCGTCACAGGACGGCGGTGCCACCCAGCAGAAGCTGGAGTCGTTGCTGGCCGGCTCGCTGGAGTCGGCGCGGGCGACCAATACGCTGTAGCCCGCCCACCAGGCGGGAGGTCGCCGACCAGACCGGCCGCATGAATGCGGCCCTATCGCGAATCGGGTCGGCCCAATAGCGATGCCGGCCGTAGGGCGCCATTCATGGCGCCTGCCCGAATCTACGGACCACCCAACCCCGCAGAAACGTCGTTGCGAAGTCCCGGCAGGGGCGGCGGCAATCTCGAACCTTCCTGGTAACTCAGCGTTTCCAGAACTTCAAGAATGAAGAGGATTCCGCCCCGCTAAAGCGGGCCGGGTAACTTTCTTGTGCGACAAGAAAGTCACCAAAGAAGCGCTTCCGGCGGGCGAGTCCTGCCTCGAACGCGGTTCGAGGCAGGATGCCCTGTGCGCTTCGGTCGGCGAGGGGGTTTCCGACAGTACATCCTTGTACTGGCGAAAACCGCGCGCCCGTCCTGGGCGCGCCCCTTCGGGCCGGGAACCTCGCCGCCCTGCAGTGCGTACTTATTTGTCTAGCGCGGCATCCATGCCGCGTAAGGCCACTTTGGACATCCCTGTCCAAAGGGCTCGTCCCGACGGGAATAAGGAAAGGTTGCCGCGGCCGGATGTGGTCGCTTCTTCTCTCCGGTTAGCGCTTGCCGGCCGAGGAGCGTGACTCCGAAATCAGGACGCCCTGGCGCGAACGGCCTGCGGCTCGCTCGAGCTCTCCCGGCTCATCGCCGCCCAGATCATGTCGAACAGGACCGGGGCCTTTTCGGTCAGCGGCTCGCTCTGGCCGCGTACCAGCCACATGGATATCTTGCGAGTGGCCACACCCAGGAATACGTCGAGCAGATCCTTTTCATCCACATCCTCGCGGAACACACCCTGTTCGCGCCCTTCGCCGAGCACCTTCATGAAGATGGACATCAGTTCGGGCTGCCGGAAGGTGTCGTCGCGGCGCCAGGTGTTGAGGTAGACCGAGCTCATGATGATCTGGGCGACCCGCGGGTTGTGCTCGAAGTAGTCGAGCATCACCCAGAACACCTTGCGCAGGCGGTCCTTGTAGTTCTCGATACCGCTCAGATGATCGATCATCCGACTGGCCAGTTCGCTCAGCCAGGAATCGAGACTGGAAAAAAGTAGGGTTTCCTTGCCGCCGTAATATTTGTAAATGGTCTGCAGGCTCACGCGGCCCATGGTGGCCACATCGATGAGCTTGACGCGGTGGTACTCCTGCTCCGAGAACAGCGCCAGCACGGCGGCTTCAATGCGTTCACGGGTCTTGTCATCCATGTCCGCGATCGACAACAGGCGCGGGTCTACTTGATCCATGTCCATACCTTTCGACAACAGAAATTACCGGGCGCCATCCCGGGGCAACCCATGATAACCGCGATGACAGAAGCGTGAAAAGTAGCTGGTGATCGGCGGATCAAGCGAGTTGATTTTTGCCGGCTTTTTGATTAGGTTTCTTTCCGGTATCTGGCGCGGCTGCTCTGCCGGCGCAAACGTAACACTTATTACAGGAAATCAAGCGATGTCCGAAGCGCTAATTTTCGACGCTGTCCGCACGCCCCGTGGCAAGGGCAAGAAGGACGGCTCCCTGCACGAGGTCAGCCCTGTCCACCTGCTCAAGAACCTGTTCGACGCGGTGCAGACCCGCAACGAACTGGATACCAGTCAGGTGGACGATGTGGTTCTGGGCTGTGTCACCCCGGTGGGCGAGCAGGGCGCGGATATCGCCCGCACCGCCGTGATCTACTCCGGCTGGGACGAGCGCGTGGCCGGGGTCACCCAGAGCCGTTTCTGCGCCTCCGGGCTGGAGTCGGTGAATCTGGCCGCGCAGAAGGTGCGCTCCGGCTGGGAGGATCTGGTGGTCGCCGGCGGGGTCGAGTCGATGTCGCGCTGGCCGATGGGCTCGGACGGCGGGGCCATGGCGATGGACCCGCGCGTGAACGACGCCATGGGCTTTGCGCCTCAGGGGATCGGCGCGGATCTGATCGCGTCCATCGAGGGTTTCTCCCGCGATGACGTGGATGCCTTTGCCGTGCGGTCCCATCAGCGGGCCGCCGCGGCGCGCGAGGACGGCCGCTTCGGCAAGTCCCTGATCCCGGTGCGCGACGTCAATGGTCTGGTCGTGCTAGATCATGACGAGACCATTCGTCCCGACAGCAGTACCGAGGCGCTGGGCGGCCTCAAGCCCTCGTTCGAGCAGATGGGGCAGATGGGCTTCGATGACACCGCGCTGGCCAAGTACCCCACGGTGGAATCGATCAACCACGTCCACCACGCCGGCAACTCCTCCGGCATCGTCGACGGCGCGGCGCTGGTGCTGATCGGCAGCGAGGACAAGGGCAAGGCCCTGGGTCTGAAGCCGCGTGGCCGCATCGTGTCGACCGCGGTCACCGGCACCGACCCGACGATCATGCTGGTCGGCCCCGGTCCGTCCTCCAAGAAGGCGCTGGACAAGGCCGGCATGAAGGCGTCCGATATCGATCTGTTCGAGATCAACGAGGCGTTCGCGGCCGTGGTGCTCCGCGCGGTGCGTGATCTGGATATCGACATCGACAAGGTCAACGTCAACGGCGGTTCCATCGCCATGGGCCATCCGCTGGGCGCCACCGGCGCGATTCTGATGAACACCGTGCTCGACGAACTCGAGCGTCAGGACAAGCAGACCGCGCTGATCACGCTGTGCGTGGGCGGCGGCATGGGCATTGCCACCGTTATCGAGCGCGTCTGAATCACCGATACACAGCCCCGGCAAACGGCCGGGCCGGACGGCAGGCGATGCGCATCGCCGCCGGCCAGCCATCATCAGGAGACCTGCAGTCATGGCAGCCAACATGAAAGAACACACGGACCTCGGCGGCGACGCCATCCGCGTGGAACAGGACGACAAGGGCATTCTCACCCTCACGCTGGACATGCCGGGCCGCTCGGCCAATGTCCTGAACGAACAGTTCTCGGTGCCGTTCGCGGCCCTGATCGAACGCATTGAAAGCGACGACTCGGTCACCGGCGTGATCCTTACCTCCGGCAAGAAGAACTTCATGGTGGGGGCCGACATCGACGGCCTGTTCGCCGTGACCGACCCGGCGGTGGCACTGCAGATGGCCGGCGATTTCAAGGCCATGCTGCGGCGGCTGGAATGCTGCGGAAAGCCGGTGGTGGCCGCGCTCAACGGGTCCGCCCTGGGCGGCGGGCTGGAGCTGGCGCTGGCCTGCCACCGGCGCATTGCCATCAACGACCCGAAGGCCAAGATGGCCCTGCCGGAAGTCAAGCTGGGTGTGTTGCCCGGCGGTGGTGGAACCCAGCGCCTGCCGCGTCTGATCGGCATCCAGGCGGCGCTGCCGTTGCTGACCGAGGGCAAGGAGCTGTCGCCGGAAAAGGCCGCCAAGCAGGGCTTCATCGATGAGCTGGCGGATGATGCCGACGACATGATGCGCCGTGCCCGCAAGTTCATCGAGGGCGTGATCGAATCCGGTCAGCCGGCCACCCAGCCGTGGGACCAGAAGGGCTTCAAGTTCCCCGGCGGCGATTCCAAGCATCCGTCGCAGGGCCATATGTGGCCGATCGCCCCGGCGATGATGAACCAGAAGACGCGCGGCAATTACCCGGCGCCGCGCAACATCATGTCGGCCGTGTACGAGGGCGGGCTGGTGGATTTCGACACCGCGCTCAAGATCGAGGGCCGCTACTTCGCGGAGCTGGTGGTCAGTCAGGAATCCAAGAACATGATCGGTACCCTCTGGTACCAGCTCAACAAGATCAACAAGGGTGAATCCCGGCCGCAGGGTGTCGAACCCGGCCAGGTTAAGAAGCTCGGCGTGCTGGGAGCGGGCATGATGGGGGCGGGTATTGCCTATGTGTCGGCCAAGGCCGGTATCGAGGTAGTGCTCAAGGATGTCGACCAGGCTGGTGCGGAGAAGGGCAAGGCCTACTCCGAAGGGCTGGAAGACAAGGCAATCCAGCGTGGCCGGAGCACGCCGGACAGGAAGAAGGCAATTCTCGATCGGATCAAGCCGACGGCTGATGTCGCCGACCTCGATGGTTGCGACCTCATCATCGAAGCGGTGTTCGAGGACCGGGAGTTGAAGGGCAAGGTGACGGAGGAGACGGAAGGCGTGATGGACCCGAAGGGTGTCTTCGGGTCCAACACTTCCACGCTCCCGATCACCGGCCTGGCCACCCGCAGCAGCCGGCCCGACCAGTTCATCGGCATCCATTTCTTCTCGCCGGTCGAGAAGATGCCGCTGGTGGAGATCATCGTCGGCGAGAAGACCAGCGACGAGACCCTGGCGCGTGCGTTCGACTACGTCCAGCAGATCCGCAAGACCCCGATCGTGGTCAACGATTCGCGCGGCTTCTACACGTCGCGCTGTTTCGCCACCTACGTGATGGAGGGCATTGCGATGCTGGCCGAGGGCCAGCACCCGCGGGCGATCGAGCAGGCGGGCCTGAAGGCCGGCATGCCGGTGGGTCCGCTGGCGCTGGAGGACGAGGTGTCGCTGTCGCTGTCGCTTCACGTGATGGACCAGACCCGCAAGGACTTCGAGGCCGAGGGCAAGCCCTACACCCCGCATCCGGCCGAGCCCACCGTCCGCAAGATGGTCGAGGAACTGGACCGGCCCGGCAAGAAGGCCGGCAAGGGCTTCTACGATTATCCGGAAGGTGGCAGGAAACGGCTGTGGCCGGGCCTGGCCGAGCACTTCCCGCTGGCCGACGAGCAGCTCTCACAGCAGGAAATGATCGACCGTCTGCTCTACGCGCAGGCCAACGAGACCGCCCGCTGCTTCGAGGAGGGTGTGGTGACCACTGCGGCCGACGCCAACATCGGCAGCATCTTCGGCTGGGGGTTCGCGCCGTTCCACGGCGGCACCCTGCAGTTCACCAACAGCGTGGGTGGCCCGGCCGCCTTCGTGTCCCGTGCCCGGGAACTGGCCGAACGCTACGGTGACCGCTTTGCTCCGGCCGCCATCCTGGAAAAGATGGCCGAATCCGGCGACCGCTTCGACGCGAGTTAATTACGGTATTCTGGCCGATAACCGCCATGCGCATCGCGTATAGCGCTCCAATCAGCCGTCAGCGAGGACCTCAACAATGTTTGCCAAGCTGCTGAAAACGATCAAGGAAGCCCGGCTTCTGCCGCAGATCTCGGATACCGAGCGGGCAGCCCTGGAAGCGGGCTCGGTGTGGGTGGACGGGGAATTCTTTTCCGGCAACCCGGATTTCACGTCAATGCTGGCCGAGGCCTATCCGAAGCTGTCCGCCGAGGAGCAGGCGTTCCTCGACGGCCCGGTGGAAGAGCTCTGGCGGATGGTCGATACCTGGAAAACCCAGGAAACCCGCGAAGTCCCACCGGAAGTGTGGGAATTCATGCGCGACAAGGGCTTTTTCGGCCTGATCGTGCCCAAGGAATACGGCGGCTTCGGCATGTCGACCCTGGGGCGCGCGGCGGTGATGATGAAGACCAGCGGCCTGGGCGCCGTGGGCAGCCTGGTGGTGATCCCGAATACCCTGGGTGCCGCCGAGCTGCTGATGGAGTACGGCACCGAGGCGCAGAAGGACGAGTACCTGCCCAAGCTGGCCCGGGGTGAATACGTTCCCTGTTTCGGCCTGACCGAGCCGACTGCCGGGTCGGACGCCGCGTCGATCAAGGCCGAGGGCGTGGTGTTCAAGGACGACGACGGCGAGATCAAGATTCGCCTGAACTTTGCCAAGCGCTACATCACCCTGGCACCGGTGGCCAATCTGGTCAGCGTTGCTGCCGGCATCGCCGACCCCGACAATCTGCTGGGCAAGGGCGAATATCCCGGTATCTCGGTGCTGCTGGTGCACAAGGGCACGCCGGGGCTGGAGCTGGGCGATCACCATCTGCCGATTTCCGCGTTCGATAACGGCCCGATCATCGGCAAGGACGTGGTGGTGTCGGCCGAGAACGTCATCGGCGGGCCCGGCAACGTGGGCGAGGGCTGGCGCATGCTCATGGAGCAGCTGTCCGGCGGCCGTGCGGTGTCGTTGCCGGCTGGGGGCATTGCCAACTGCAAGCTGGCCGCCGCGGCCACCGGGCCCTACAGCATGGTCCGTCAGCAGTTCAATATTCCGATCGGCTACATGGAAGGCCCGGAAGCCAAGATCGCCAAGATCGCGGCCATGGCCTACGCGATGGAATCCTCGCGGGTATACGTGTGTGCGGGCGTGGACAACGGCCATCAGCCGCCAGTGACCTCGGCCATTCTCAAGCAGCACACCACCGAGATAGGCCAGCGCCTGGTGATCGACGGTCTGGACGTAATGGCTGGCGCCGGTGTCATGCAGGGGCCGAACAACATCCTCGGCGGCGCCTACATCGGCGCACCTGTGGGCGTAACGGTGGAAGGGGCGAACATCTTGACCCGCACGCTGATCATCTTCGGGCAGGGGGCGGTGCGCTGCCATCCCTACGCGCTCAAGACGCTGCGGTCGCTGGAAGACGACGACGTGCCGGCCTTCAAGTCGGCGGTGCTCGGCTGGATGGGCAGCTTTGCCATGAACGGGCTGCGCACCTTGGTCCGCGGCCTTACCCGCGGCTGGAGCTTCCGCAGCCCGGTAAAGGGCCCGACCGCGCGCTACTACCGCAAGCTGGGCTGGGCATCGGCCCGCTTTGCCTTCCTCACCGATCTGGCCCTGTTCCTGGTGGGCGCCAAGCTCAAGCAGAAGGGCAAGCTGTCGGGCCGCTTTGCGGATGCGCTTTCCTGGCAACTGTTTGCGTTCACGACCTTGCGTCGTTTCGAGGCCGAGGGCCGGCAGGCGGAAGACCTGCCGGTGGTCCAGTGGGCGCTGGAATACAGCCTCAAGCAGATCCAGGACGCGTTCGAGGGCATTTACGCCAACTTCGATGCCCCGGTCGTGGGCTGGCTGCTGCGCTATCCCGGCCGGTTGCTGTTGCGGGCCAATCCGCTGTCCACCGGGCCGTCCGACAAGCTCGACCGCCCAGTGGCCAACGCCATCCAGGTACCGGGCGCCCAGTACGACCGGATCGTGGATGGCCTGTACATGTCCGACGAAAGTCAGCCCGGCATGGGCCGACTGATCAAGGCCTGGCGTCTGGTCAGCGAGGCCCGGCCGGCGCAGGGCAAAATCATGAAGGCGATCAAGCAGGGCCAGATCACGACCCGTGACCCCGCGGCGGCACTAGCCGAGGCGCTGGACCAAGGTGTGGTCACGGCCGCCGAGGCCGAGACCATCCGCAATGCGGAGGCGGCGCGGATGGAGGCGATCCAGGTCGATGTGTTCTCCGAGGACGAGTACTACCGCAGTCGTCAGGGTCGCGGCGACGCGGTGACCATGGCCCGGGCCGCCAACGGTTGACGCCGATCTTCGCCCGGGGCCGGATTGTCTCCGCCCCGGGCGCTGATCAAACCGTCGGGACGCCGGTTCGAGCCGGCCCGCGGCCGGCGGCTGTCAGCAGGATGACCGGCCTCGGCAGAAAGGCCGGCACTACTCGATAGAGTGGTAACAACCAGTCACCGTCCGCATTAGGCTGATTGTCATACAATCGGCGTCCCGTGGCCGGGCGCATTCAGCAACGTCGGGGAGAAGCATGCCAAAGACCGTGCGCATCGGCGGAGGCGCCGCGATGTGGGGCGACACCCGAACCGGGCCGGCCCAGCTGGTGGCCGAAGGGCAGCTCGATTACCTGATGATCGAGTACCTGGCCGAGGTCACGATGTCGATTCTCACCGGCCAGCGCATGCGCGACCCCGACGCCGGCTGGGGCCGGGACCTGGTGCCGGTGCTGGCGCCACTGCTCCCCGAAATCAAGCGCCAGGGCATCCGCGTGATAACCAATGCCGGTGGCGTCAATCCCGCCGGTGCCCGGGATGCCCTGCACGCCGCCGCCCGCGAGGCGGGCGTGGATCTTCGCATCGCCGTGGTGACCGGCGACGATCTCAGCGGCTGGGCGACCGGCGAGGCGGTTGACCGGCTTCAGCCGCTGGATCCGGAACAGCCCCGTCCGGATCGGTTCCTGAGCATGAATGCCTATCTCGGGGCGCTGCCGATTGCCGCCGCCCTGGATGACGGGGCGGACGTGGTGATCACCGGCCGCTGCGTGGACAGCGCGCTGGCGCTGGGGCCGCTGATGCATGAATTCGGCTGGTCCCCGGACGATCATGATCACCTGTCGGCGGGCAGCCTGGTCGGCCATCTGCTCGAATGCGGGGTGCAGAGTACCGGCGGCCTGTACACCGACTGGGCGTCGGTGCCCGGTTACGACAACATGGGCTTCCCCATCGCCGAGTGCCACGCCGACGGTGGTTTCGAACTGACCAAGCCGCCTGGCACGGGTGGACTGGTGAGCGTGGGCACCGCCGCCGAGCAGTTGCTCTACGAAATCGGCGATCCCAAGGCCTACCTGCTGCCCGATGTCACCTGCGACTGGAGTGGCGTGGTGATCGAGCAGGTGGGCGAGGATCGCGTGCGCATCACAGGTGCCCGAGGTCTGCCGCCGACCGATACTTACAAAGTGTCGGCCACCTACGCCGAGGGCTACCGATTAACCGCGACTTTCGTGATCGGCGGCATCGACGCGGTAGCCAAGGCCGAGCGCGTGGGGCAGGCGCTGATTGCCAAGAACCGGCGTCTGCTGCGGCAGGCGGGTTTCGGCGACTTCACCCGCACCAGCGTGCAGGTGATCGGCGGCGAATCCATGTACGGGCCGCACGGGCGGGCACGGGCGGCCCGCGAGGTGATGGTCTGGCTGGCGCTGACGCATGAATCCGACCAGGCGCTGAAGCTGTTCGGCACTGAGATCGCGCAGGCTGCCGTATCCATGTCGCCGGGTATCACCGGCTATGCCGGCGGACGCCCGCGGCCGAGTCCGGTGATCCGGCTGTATTCCGCGCTGGTGGACAAGCAGGCCCTGCCGGTGCGTCTCGACGTGGACGGAAATGCCCGTGATATCAATATCCCGACGGGCGGCGGCCAGGCCCCGGCATTGGCCTCCGATGCCCCCGGCGATACCGCCAGTGCCGGCGACGACAGCGTCAGCGTCCCCCTGATTCGGCTGGCCATCGCGCGCAGCGGTGACAAGGGCGACAACGCAAACATCGGTATCATGGCGCGCAAGCGCGACTATCTGCCCTACATTCGCGCGGCACTGAGCGAGGCGGCGGTGGCCGATTATTTCCGGCATTACCTCGAGGGCGAGGTGTTTCGCTTCGAACTGCCGGGTATCGGGGGACTGAACTTCCTGCTCACCCGGGTGCTCGGCGGCGGCGGTATTGCCAGCCTGCGGGTCGACCCGCAGGGCAAGTGCTACGGGCAGATGTTGCTGGATCACCCGATCCCGGTTCCCCGGGCATTGGCGGAGCGTTTATGAGTGACCAAAGCAATGAAATCGAGCGCGATGTCATGGAATACGACATCGTCATCGTCGGCGCCGGCCCGGCCGGCCTGTCGGCGGCGATCCGCGCCAAGCAGATGGCGGCGGAAGCCGGCCGCGAGATCGACGTGTGCGTGGTGGAGAAGGGCTCCGAGGTCGGCGCCCATATTCTCTCGGGCGCGGTGTTCGAGCCGCGGGCCCTGAACGAACTGATTCCGGATTGGCAGGACAAGGGCGCGCCGCTGAACACGCCGGTATCCCGCGACGACGTCTATTTCTTCACCAGCGAGTCGAAGGCCGTGAAGACACCGGGCCCGTTCGTGCCGCGGCCGATGCACAACCACGGCAACTACATCATCAGCCTGGGCAAGCTCACCCGCTGGCTGGGCGATCAGGCCGAGGAATTGGGGGTGGAAATCTACCCCGGTTTCGCCGCCGCCGACGCCATCATCGAGGATGGTGTGATCAAGGGCATTGTCACCGGCGATATGGGCGTCGACCGTCAGGGTCAGCCCAAGGATGGCATGCACACCCCCGGCATCGAACTGCGCGCCAGGTACACCCTGTTCGGCGAGGGCTGCCGCGGCCATATCGGCAAGCGCCTGATTCGCGAGTACGGGCTGGATGAAGAGGCCGATCCCCAGCATTACGCCATCGGGCTGAAGGAGCTGTGGGAGATCGATCCGGCCAAATTTGACGCCGGCCTGGTGGTTCATGGCGCTGGCTGGCCGCTGGACAACGCCAATCCCGGGGGCTCGTTTCTCTACCATTTCGACGACAACCTGGTCGCCGTGGGCCTGATCGTGGATCTGTCCTACGAAAACCCCTGGCTGAGCCCGTTTCACGAATTCCAGCGCTTCAAGCATCACCCGAAGATCGCGCAGTATCTGGAGGGTGGTAAACGGCTTTCCTACGGGGCGCGTGCCATCTGCAAGGGTGGCCTGAATTCCCTGCCGAAGATGGTCATGCCCGGTGGGGCGTTGATTGGCTGCAATGCGGGCACGCTGAACTTTGCCAAGATCAAGGGCAATCACACCGCGATGAAGTCCGGCATGCTGGCGGCCGAGGCGGCATTCGAGGCAGTGGCTGCGGACCGCGCCCACGATGTGCTGGACGGCTACACCAAGGCGTTCGAAAATAGCTGGCTGCACGAGGAGCTGTATGCCAGCCGCAACTTCGGACCCGCCATCCACAAGTACGGCGCGCTACGGGGCGGGGCGATCAACTACATCGAGCAGAACTGGTTCCGGGGCAGGGCACCCTGGCATCTGCACGACCGCACCCCGGACCACGCCACGCTCAAACCGGCGGACCAGGCCGAAAAGATCGAGTACCCGAAGCACGACAACAAGCTGAGCTTCGACAAGCTGTCCTCGGTGCATATTTCCAGCACCAATCACGAGGAAGATCAGCCGGTGCACCTGCAGCTCAAGGACCCGTCCATCCCGATCGAGCAGAACCTGCCGAAGTACGCCGAACCGGCCCAGCGGTACTGCCCGGCCGGTGTCTACGAGGTGGTCGACGGTGATGACGGTCAGCCGCAGTTCCAGATCAACGCCCAGAACTGCGTGCACTGCAAGACCTGCGACATCAAGGACCCGGCCCAGAACATCGTCTGGGTGGCGCCGGAGGGCGGCGGCGGGCCCAACTACTCGAATATGTGAAACGGGGAAGAAAGGAACCGCAGATTACGCAGATTTACACAGATGCAAGAGGTAGGCGGATGGCGACCCTCCCGGCCGGAAAGCTCGGACTGGCATCAGGAGCGCCTTACCCGACCACTTTCTTACAATCTGCGTCCATCTGCGTAATCTGCGGTTAAGTTTTCGAGATCAACGACAAGAGACGGAAAGGCATGAAAGTACTGGTAGCGGTGAAGCGCGCGATTGATTACAACGTGCGCATCCAGATCAAGTCGGACGGTTCCGGCGTGGTCACCGACGGGGTCAAGCACAGCATGAACCCCTTCGACGAGATTGCCGTTGAGCAGGCAATCCGCTGGAAGGAAGCCGGCGTGGCCGACGAAGTGGTGGCCGTGACCATCGGTCCCAAGGCCAGCCAGGAAACCCTGCGCACGGCGCTGGCGTTTGGCTGCGATCGCGCGATTCACGTCGCCAGCGACGAGGAAGTCCAGCCGTTGACCGCGGCCCGGGTATTCAAGGCACTGGCCGAGAAGGAAGAGCCCGGCGTCTTCCTGATGGGTAAGCAGGCCATCGATGACGACAACAACCAGACCGGCCAGATGACCGCCGCGCTGCTGGAATGGCCGCAGGCCACATTCGCCTCCGAAATCGACATGGGCGACGGCAGCGCCAAGGTGACTCGCGAAATCGACGCCGGCCTGGAAGTCATCGACGTCGACCTGCCGGCCGTGATCACCGCCGATCTGCGTCTCAACGAGCCACGCTATCTCAAGCTGCCGGACATCATGAAGGCCAAGAAAAAGCCGCTCGATGAAACCGATCTGGGCGAACTGGGCGTCGAGGCCGCTGCCGCCATCACCGTCAGCAAGACCGCACCGCCGCCCGAGCGCGAGCCCGGCGTGATGGTCGAGTCGGTCGACGACCTGGTCGGCAAGCTCAAGGACAAGGGATTGCTTTGATCCCAGGACAGCAACCGCAGATTACGCAGATTTCGCTGATTGAAGGAAAGCGAAGAGGGTGGTCCGCAGGAATCTGCGCCCATCTGCGCAATCTGCGGTTAACCGTTTTCAAGGCGAAACGCCGAACTTTCTCGGAGATTTCATCCCCATGAGCAAGATTCTTATTGTGGCCGATCATCTCGATGGTCAGCTCAACAGCTCCACCGCCCGGACCGTGGCCTGTGCCGCGGAAATCGGCGGTGATATCGACATCCTGGTGCTGGCTGATAATGCCGGCCCCATCGCCGAGGCCGCAGCCGGGCTGGACGGTGTGAGCCGCGTACTCACGGTCGAGCGGGCCGAGAACGCCCACCCGCTGGCGGCCATCTACGCCCCGCAGATCGCCGCCGCGGCGCAAGGCGGCGACTACACCCACGTGCTGGGCCCCAACACCACCTTCGGCAAGGACCTCATGCCCCGTGTGGCGGCCAAGCTGGGCGTGGCCATGGTCACCGACATTGCAGCCGTTCACGGCCCGCATGAATTCGACCGGCCGATCTACGCCGGCAACGCAGTGAACACCGTCAAAGCCCCGGACGGCCAGACGCTGGTGGCCTCGGTCCGCTGTGCCTCCTACGGCGCCGTGGGCGCGGGCGGCAGTGCCGCGGTGGAAGCCCTGAGTCTCGACGCCGAGCTTCCGGGCCACACCCGGTTCGTCGAACTCCAGGCCAGCAGCTCCGACCGGCCCGATCTGCAGACCGCCGGCAAGGTGGTCTCCGGCGGCCGTGGCGTGGGCAGCGAAGAGAACTTCAAGGTCATCTACGACTTCGCCGACAAAATCGGCGCGGCGGTCGGCGCCTCGCGCGCGGCGGTGGACGCCGGTTACGTGCCCAACGACATGCAGGTGGGTCAGACCGGCAAGATCATCAGCCCCGAGCTTTACATGTGCTTCGGTATTTCCGGCGCCATCCAGCATCTGGCGGGCATCAAGGATGCCGGCACCATCGTCGCCATCAACAAGGACGAAGAGGCGCCGATCTTCGAGGTGGCCGACTTCGGTCTGGTGGGCGACCTGTTCAAGGTGCTGCCGGAGCTGGAACAGGCGGTCGGCAAATAGATCGGTGGTTGGAAGATCAAGACAGGAACCGCAGATTTCGCAGATTATTAATGAGAGGCGTAAAGGTGTATTCCTCGGAGCCAATTGTGCCGGAGCAGTGTCAGTTGTTTCTGCGGATGCACGACTTGAAATGCACAACCACGGCGTACAAGAGCTTCCTTTGAATCATCTGCGTCCATCTGCGAAATCTGCGGTTCCAGTTCTTCAGGATTAGCGCAAAAGTGCAATACGACTCGATCTTCAAGCCTGATCTGTTCGCCGGCCAGCGCATTCTCGTGACTGGCGGCGGCAGTGGTATCGGCCGCTGCGTGGCCCACGAGCTGGCCAGCCTTGGCGCGATCGTGGCGCTGGTTGGTCGGCGTGGCGAGAAGCTCGCCGAGGTGGCGGCCGAAATTGCCGAGGATGGCGGTCAGGCCACCTGCCATGCGCTGGACATCCGTCAGGAAGACGACGTCAAGCGAGTCGTCGGCGAGATACTTGCCGAGCACGGCCGGCTGGACGGGTTGATCAACAACGCCGGTGGCCAGTTCCCGTCGCCACTGGCCGGGATCAACCAGAAAGGGTTCGAGACGGTGGTGCGCACCAACCTCACAGGGGGCTTCCTGGTTGCCCGCGAGGTGTTCAACCAGCACATGAACCGGAACGGCGGCGCCATCGTCAACATCATCGCCGACATGTGGGGCGGCATGCCCGGCATGGGTCACTCGGGCGCGGCGCGTGCCGGCATGTTGAATCTCACCGAGACCTGTGCGGTGGAGTGGGGCGGTGCCGGCGTGCGCGTGAACGCGGTAGCCCCGGGCTGGGTGGCGTCCAGTGGGCTGGATACCTACGAGGATCCGGCGATCAAGGCCATGATCCCGAAACTCAAGGAGAGCGTGCCGCTGCAGCGCCTGGCCACGGAATCCGAAATCAGCTCGGCGATCTGCTTTCTGCTGAGTCCCGGTGCCGCGTTCATTTCCGGTGCCTGCATCCGGGTTGACGGGGGCGCCCCCTGCAACAGCCGGACCTATCCTTTGACCGACAATGGCCGATCCCGCCCCTACCAGGGCTTTCACCGCTATCAGGCGCCCGCCGCGCTGGTCGGCGGGGAGTAAGCCATGCGCCGCGTTCTTGTTCTGCTGCTGATGCTGACGGCCACCACGGCGGGTGCCGACTGGCGCAAGACCGCGAATACGGACGAAAAGATCGAGACGCTGGTCGAAATCCTGCCCGGCACCTCGCACTGGATGCTCGACGTTGCCGAGCGCTATCGCAATCTCTATTGGGCGGCCAAACTGGAACAATGGGAGTTCGCGGCCTACCAGGCGGACAAGCTGCACGGCCTGCTGGACGAGACCGTGCCGCTGGCACGGACTAAGCGGGCGAAGACCGCGGCCGGGTTCGTCGACCGCGTCTATCCCGATCTGACCGAGGCGGTGGAAAGCCGCGACTGGGATCGCTTCGAAGCCGCCTTCGAGAGCATGCGCGGGGAATGTATTGCCTGTCATGCCGCCAACGACTACGGCTTCATCATTCCCGCGAAGGTGCCGCGTCGCGGTGAAAGTCCGGCCCTGCATTTCGACCACACGCCCTGACCCGGGCACGACTGTGATCCACCCGCGAGATTCCCATGCCGTTGATTGAATCGACCGTTGACCGCAGCGGCGAGACGTTCGTCCGCAATCGCGAGGAAATGCTGGCCTGCATCCAGCGTTTCCGTGACGTGGAAGACAAGGTCCGGGCCAGCGAGGAAGCCCGGCGCGGCCGTTACGACGAGCGCGGCCAGATCCTGCCGCGTGAACGGGTGAGCCTGCTGCTGGATCGCGGCTCCCCGTTTCTGGAAATTTCCACCCTCTGCGGCTACGGCCACCACGACGATACCGACGGTTCCCTGGCCGGCGGCAACACCATCATCGGTATCGGTTACGTCACCGGTGTGCGCTGCCTGATCGTGGCCTCCAACAGCGCGATCAAGGGCGGCACCATGACCCCCTGGGGCGTGCAGAAGACGCTGCGCTGCCAGGAGATCGCCATGGAGAACAAGCTGCCGGTGGTATCGCTGATCGAATCCGGCGGAGCGAATCTTCTCTATCAGGCAGAGCTGTTCATTCCCGGCGGCAAGACCTTCGCCAACCAGGCGCGGCTGTCCGCCATGGGCATTCCGCAGGTCACCGTGGTGCACGGTTCCAGCACCGCGGGCGGTGCCTACATGCCGGGGCTGTCGGACCACGTTGTAATGGTGCGCGGTAACGCCAAGGTGTTCCTGGCGGGCCCGCCGCTGCTCAAGTCCGCAACCGGCGAAGTCGCTACGGACGAGGAGTTGGGCGGGGCCGACATGCACGGCACCCAGGCCGGCACCACCGAGTATCTGGCCGAGAACGACGTTGACGGCATCCGGCTGGCCCGGGAAATCGTGGCCGGGCTGGGCTGGAACGAGCGACAGGCAGCGTTAGCGGCGCCCGCCTTCACGCCGCCCCGTCACGATATCGACGAACTCTGCGGCATCGTGCCCGCGGACTACCGCAAGCCGTTCGACTGCCGGGAGGTCATTGCCCGGGTGGTCGACGGCTCGGAATTCATGGAATTCAAGGCCGACCTGGACCAGCAGACCATCTGCGGCCGCGGGCGGATCGAGGGTCATACCGTGGGTTTCATCGGCAACAACGGGCCGATTACCACCAAGGGGGCCAACAAGGCCGGCCAGTTCATTCAGCTGTGCTGCCAGTCGAATACGCCCATCGTGTACCTGATGAATACCACCGGTTACATGGTGGGCACGGAGTCCGAGCAGAACGGCATGGTCAAGCACGGCTCCAAGATGATCCAGGCGGTGGCCAATGCCAGCGTGCCGCAGATCACCATCGTCATGGGCGGCTCGTTCGGGGCCGGCAACTACGGCATGTGCGGCCGCGGCTTCGGCCCGCGCTTCATCTTTGCCTGGCCGAATTCGCGCACCAGCGTGATGGGCGGGGAACAGGCCGCCGGCGTGATGGCCATCATCACCGAGGAGAAGATGACCAAGGCCGGCCAGCCGGTCGACCAGGACAAGCTGGCCGCGATGAAGCAGAAGATCATCGACCAGTTCGACGCCGAGTCCGACGCCCTGGCCGCCACCGCGCGGCTGTTCGATGACGGGCTGATCGACCCGCGCGACACGCGCCGGGTGCTGGCCTTCACGCTCTCGGTCTGTCGTGACGCCGAGACGCGCGAGCTGCAGCCCAGCAGTTTCGGGGTGGCGCGCTTTTAAGACAGGAACCGCAGAGTTCGCAGATCAGGGCAGATTTGAAAAGGTGACGTTTCAGAGCAACCAGCCATCTGCGTTCATCCACGAAATCTGCGGTTAGTTCTTCTTCTTCAGGTTTTCAAGATGGAAATTACGCACGAGCATCAGCAGATATTCGACACCACCCGGAAGTTCGTCAAGGAAACGATCAATCCGCATGTGGATGACTGGGAAGCCTCCGGCATGTGGCCGGCTCACGACATTCTCGGGCAGATGGGCGATCTCGGCCTGCTGGGCATTGCCAAGCCCGAGACCGTCGGCGGGTTGGGGCTGGACTACTCTTACCAGATCCTGTTCGCCGAGGCCCTCGGCCATTGCCGGGTGGGCGGTGTGCCCATGGCCATCGGCGTGCAGACCGACATGGCAACGCCCGCGCTGGCGCGCTACGGCTCCGACGAACTCAAGCGGGATTTCCTGATGCCGGCGATTGCCGGCCAGCAGGTGGCCTGCATCGGCGTGTCCGAACCGGGCGCCGGCTCGGATGTGGCCAGCATCAAGACCACCGCCCGCCGCGATGGCGACGACTACGTGATCAACGGGCAGAAGATGTGGATCACCAACGGCGTCCAGGGCGACTGGATCTGCCTGCTGGTGAACACCGGCGAATCCGGCGACGGCAACCGGCACGGCAACAAGTCGCTGATCGTGGTGCCGCTGGACACGCCGGGCATCGACCGCAAGACCAAGCTGGACAAGCTGGGCCAGCGCTCCTCGGATACCGCCATCATCTTCTTCGAGGACGTGCGGGTGCCGGCGCGCTACCTGATCGGCGAGGAGGGCAAGGGTTTCGTCTATCAGATGCAGCAGTTCCAGGAGGAGCGCCTGTTCCTGTCCGCCAGCATCCTGGCGGCCATGGATCGCTGCATCGCGGAAACCGCCGAGTACGCCGGCCAGCGCAAGGCTTTTGGCGGCACGGTGCTCAACCAGCAGTACGTGCACTATCGCTTGTCCGAACTTGCCACCGAGGTGGAAGCCACCCGGGCCCTGGTCTATCAGGCCACGGAGAAGCTTCTGGCCGGCGAGGACGTCACGTTGCTGGCTTCCATGGCCAAGCTCAAGAGCGCGCGGGTTGCCCGCGACGTGGCCGATGACTGCCTGCAGTTCTGGGGTGGCCAGGGCTTCATGTGGGACAACCAGGTGGCCCAGTTCTACCGTGACCTGCGGCTGCACTCGATCGGCGGCGGCGCCGACGAGGTGATGCTGTCGATCATCAGCAAGCGGCTGGGCATGGCCGGCGGCAAGCGTTAGCGCCATGCATTTGCCGAACTACGAAACGCTGACCCTGGCTGCCGATAACGGCGTACTCCACGCCACGCTCAACCGACCCGAGGCCCGTAACGCCATGAACGTGGCGATGGTGCGGGAGCTCACCGAACTCGCCGGCATCGCCAACGATCACGCGGACGTCCGGGCACTGGTCATCCGGGGTGCGGCGGGCAATTTCTGCGCCGGCGGCGACATCAAGGACATGGCCCGCATCCGCCAGGCGGACGGGGGCGGGGACCCGGCGGCCGACTACAACCGCGGCTTCGGGACCATGCTCACCGCGCTGTCGCGGACTCGTGCTGCGGTCGTTGCGGTGCTGGAAGGTGCGGTGCTGGGCGGCGGCTTCGGGCTGGCCTGTATCTCGGACGTTGCCATCGCCCACAAGGACGCAAAATTCGGCCTGCCGGAAACCGGACTCGGCCTGCCGCCCGCCCAGATCGCACCGTTCGTGGTCGCCCGCATCGGCCTCACCCAGGCGCGCCGCCTGGGCGTGTGCGGCGGCCGCTTCGATGGCGAGGAGGCCCGTCGCCTGGGGCTGGTGCATTTCTGCGAGCCGGATGAGTCGGCCGTGGCGGCGCGGCTGGAGGAAATCCTGGGCCAGATCCGCCGCTGCGCGCCCAACGCCAACGCCATCACCAAGGCCCTGATGCTGCGGGCGGGCCACGAGGCACTGGAACCCCTGCTGGACGATGCCGCGCGGCAGTTCTCCGAATGCGTGCGCAGCGACGAAGGCAAGGAGGGCACCGCGGCGTTCATCGAGAAACGATTGCCGGGCTGGGCAGAGTGACCAGCCGCATGGCACGCAACGTGGAAACACCGGCCAAGAGCGTTTCTGCGTGGCCTGCGGTTACTAAAGCATCGGGAAGTACGCCATGAACAAGATACTGGTCGCCAACCGTGGCGAGATTGCCGTCCGCGTGCTGCAGGGTGCGGCAGGTCTCGGCTACCGCACGGTGGCCGTTTACAGCGATGCCGACGCCGACGCCCGCCATGTCCGCGTGGCCGATGAGGCCGTTCGCATCGGGCCGCCGGCGGCCAGCGACTCCTACCTGTCGATTCCGGCGATTATCGAGGCGGCGCGCGCCGCCGGCGCCGATGCCGTGCACCCCGGCTACGGCTTTCTCGCGGAGAACGCCGACTTTGCGCGCGCGCTGGAGAATGCCGGTCTGATCTTCGTCGGCCCGCAGCCCGAGGCCATCGACCTGATGGGCAACAAGCGGGCGGCCAAGGAACGCATGGAAGCCGCGGGCGTGCCCTGCATCCCCGGTTTCAAGGGCAGCGACGACGTCGAGCAACTCGCGGCGAAAGCCGGGGAGATCGGCCTGCCGGTGATGATCAAGGCGGCAGCGGGTGGTGGCGGCCGGGGCATGCGTCTGGTGGATGAGGCTGCGGGCCTGGCCGAAGCGATCAAGTCCGCCCGCTCCGAAGCGAAGAGCGCGTTCGGCAACGACGAGATCATTATCGAAAAGGCAGTCACCGGCGCCCGCCACGTGGAGATTCAGGTGCTGGCCGATACTCATGGCCATGTGATTCACCTGGGCGAGCGTGACTGCTCCGTCCAGCGGCGGCACCAGAAAATCGTCGAGGAGAGTCCCTGCCCGGCGGCAACCCCCGAGCTGCGTTCAGCCATGGGTGAAGCGGCTGTCGCCGCGGCGAAGGCGATCGATTATCGCGGTGCCGGTACGGTGGAATTCCTGCTGGATGCCGACGGCAAGTTCTATTTCCTGGAGATGAATACCCGTCTGCAGGTCGAACATCCGGTGACCGAGCTGGTGACCGGGGTGGATCTGGTGGCCTGGCAGTTGCGGGTGGCCAACGGCGAGCATCTGACCCTGACCCAGGATGATATCCGGCTTTGTGGTCATGCCATCGAAGTACGCCTGTGCGCCGAGGAGCCCGCCAACCAGTTCCTGCCGCAGACCGGGCCGATACTCGCCTGGCAACCGCCGGCCGGCGAGGGCATTCGCGTGGACCACGGCGTGCGCGACGGGGGCGAGGTAAGCCCGCATTACGACTCCATGCAGGCCAAGATCATCGCCTTCGGCGAGACTCGCGAGATTGCCCGGCAACGGCTGTTGCGAGCGCTGGATGACACCGTCTTCTTTGGCGTGGCCAGCAACCGGGATTTTCTGCGGCTGACCCTGGCACACCCGGCCTTCGCTGCGGGCACCTTCGATACCGGGTTCGTGCCCAGCCATTTCCCGGATGTCGCCGCGTGCCTGCCGGCCGCGGATACCCGTCACGCCGCGCTGGCTGCGGCGCTGTGTTTCCATGACGACGTCCGGCGTCTGGCCCGCGAACGGCGGCTCGGCGAGGAACTGCTGACCTGGCACAGCGCCAATCCGAGTCCGGCGCCACTGGTGCTCCGCGCCGGGCGGGCGCAGGACAAGATTCGCCTCTGGGTGCACGCCCAGGGGCCGGGACAATACCGCGTCACCATCGGCGACGGCGAGCAGTTCGTCGACCACGAAATCGCTCTCGACGAGCTGGCTGATCGCCACCTGCGCTGCCGGATCGACGGCGCCGACCACCGGGCCCGCTACACCCGTTGCGATGACGCGCTCTGGCTGGATCTGCTCGGCCTGACAGTGGCGTACCACGACGTCACGCTCGCAGCCGCCGAAACCCGTGGCGACGTCCAGGGCTCCGGCGAGATCATTGCCAACAGCGACGGCAGGATCATCGAGGTCCGGGTGGCCGCCGGCGATCGAGTCGAGCACGGCCAGACCCTGCTGGTGCTCGAGGCGATGAAGATGGAGTTCCAGGTGGCGGCCGACGTCGACGGCGAGATCGCCGAGGTGGCGGTCACCGCCGGGGATCAGGTCGGCGCCCGCCAGCTTCTGGTGCGCATCGAACCGATTGCCGACGCCAGCACTGAGGTGCACGCCGCTCGGGAACAATGATCGACATCGGCATGTCTCCGTACCAGGCGGCGACGCAACAGGCGCTGCCGACCCGACGACATTTCAACCCGGAGCGATGCAGATGAACGTTTTCCGCAACGCGCCGAAGTTTTTCAGCGCCGGCGTTTTCTCGCTGGCGACTCTGCTTTTTTCCGTCACGGCCGCCGGTGCCGACATGGCCCGGTTCAAGGGTGAGTTGACGATGCCCAAGGATGCCGAGATTGCAGACGGTTCGACGGCCAAACTCATGCTGGTCAGGGTCAGCGGCGAGTATGAGAACCCGAGTCCCATTGCGACCAAGGATCTCGACGGCATTTCCGATCGACAGGTCCCCTACGAGATCGCTGTCGACCGAAACAAACTCGAAGACGACAGCCAGTACGCCCTGCGGGCCAAGGTCATGAACCGCGACGGCGAAGTGACCTGGACCAACGGCAATATCTGGCCGGTCGAGCCCATGACCAACCCGGTCACGAGCTATCTGCAGCTGCAGCCCACCGAAAAAAGCGCATAACCGCTAGCGGGACCACAGGTTGATTCGGCGGGCCGGGGCATTCCTCCGGCCCGCTTCGTTGCAGACCGCCTGCGGGGTCGTGGCCGCGATGGCGTGGCCCGGCCCTGTTGGGGTATGAATCGCTGACCGTTTTCAAGTGGTCGATTCGATTGTCCGGGGCAGAACGCGCTACAGTTCGCCGCTGTTGTTTCCCGTGTCTGCGCTGTCCGCCGTCTTGAACGAATCCACCCCAATCACGCCGGCCCATCCCGATGCTGACCGGATTCTGCACGAGACCTTTGGCTACCAAAGCTTTCGCGGCCGTCAGGCCGAAATCGTGGCCACGGTGGCGGCCGGTAATGACGCGTTCGTGCTCATGCCGACCGGCGGGGGTAAGTCACTGTGCTACCAGATTCCCGCGCTGCTGCGGCCGGGACTGGCCGTGGTGGTATCGCCACTGATCGCCCTGATGGCGGATCAGGTCGCGGCGCTGCGGCAGCTCGGCGTGGCCGCGGCAGTGCTCAATTCCAGTCTTGCCGCCGACGATCAGGCCGCGATCGAACGGGACATGCAGGCCGGTGCGTTGGACCTCGTCTACATCGCGCCGGAACGCTTGATGCAGCCCCGCACGCTGGCTCTGCTGGCCGATTGCGATCTGGCCCTGTTCGCCATCGACGAGGCCCACTGCGTCTCTCAGTGGGGTCACGATTTCCGGCCCGAGTACATGCAGCTCTCCGGGCTGGCGGAGAGCTTTCCCCGGATACCGCGCATCGCGCTGACCGCCACCGCCGACCCCCGTACCCGGGAGGAGATCCGCCAGCGCCTGTCCCTGCAGCGGGCGGCCGGTTTCGTGCACAGCTTCGACCGACCCAATATCCGCTACCGGGTGGCCGAGCGCGGCAATGCCAAATCGCAGCTGTTGCGCTTCCTGCGGGACGAACATCCCGACCAGGCCGGTATCGTGTACTGCCTGTCGCGGCGCAAGACCGACGACATCGCGGCCTGGCTGCGCGAGCAGGGCATCGATGCGCTGGCCTACCATGCCGGTCTGGAGCGCGAGCGGCGGGCCGCACATCAGGCCCGATTCCAGCGCGGCGAGAACGTCGTGATGGTGGCCACCGTGGCCTTCGGCATGGGCATCGACAAGCCGGACGTGCGCTTCGTGGTTCACCTCGATCTTCCCGCCAGCATCGAGGCCTATTATCAGGAAACGGGTCGCGGCGGCCGCGATGGCGAGCCGGCGGACGCCTGGATGCTCTACGGCCTGCAGGATGTGGTCCAACGCCGCCGGATGATCGAGGAGGGCGATGCCCCGGAGGCGCGAAAACGGGTCGAGCGGCACAAGCTGGACGCCATGCTCTCATACTGCGAACTCACCAGCTGCCGTCGCCAGCACCTGCTGGCCTATTTCGGTGAAAGTCGTGACCAGCCCTGCGGCAACTGCGATACCTGTCTCAACCCGCCACAGACCTGGGATGCCACCGATACTGCGCGCAAGGCATTGTCCGCGGTGTACCGCACCGGTCAGCGATTCGGCACCGGCTACGTCATCGATCATCTGCGGGGTCAGTCCGACGAGCGCGCGGAACGCCAGGGCCATACACGGCTATCCACCTTCGGCGTTGGCAATGAGCTGGGGGTCAAGGAATGGCGTGCCGTGCTGCGGCAGCTCGTGGCGCTGGGCTATCTGACCATGGATGTCGATGGCTACGGCGGTCTGCGGCTGGGCGACAACTGCCGCGCGCTTCTCAAGGGCGAAACCCGCCTGCAGCTGCGCCAGTTGCGCACCGAGGACCGGCCGGCCCGCCGGGCGGCCGGGAGTGCCGCAGAAGATCTGGATGCCGCGGATCGCCGACTCTGGGACCGCCTCCGCGACCTGCGCAAGCGGCTGTCCGAGGCCCAGGAAGTGCCTCCCTACGTGATCTTCCACGACCGCACGCTGCTGGCGATGGTCACCCACAAGCCAACCACCGAACAGGCCCTGCTGGCAATCGACGGGGTCGGGCAGAAGAAGCTGGAGTCCTACGGCGGCGACTTTCTCGCGGAGATGATTGAGGGGCTTGCCGAGGTCGCGGATTAGTGGCTGACGCCGAATCCACGATGGCGATCTGGGTGGACGCCGAAGCCTGCCCGGCGGTCATCCGCGACATCCTCTTTCGAGCCGCCATACGCACCGGTATCAAGGTCACACTGGTGGCCAATCAGCCCCTGCGCGTGCCGCGCTCACCGCATATCCACACGTTGCAGGTCGCCGCCGGCTTCGACGTGGCCGACAACCTCATCGTCCAGCGGCTGAACCCGGGTGATCTGGTGATCACTGGCGATGTCCCGCTGGCCGCGGAAGTTATAGAGAAGGGAGGACACGCCCTGAACCCGCGCGGCGAACGCTATCAGCCGGATACCATCCGTGCGCGCCTGAACATGCGGGATTTCATGGACACGCTGCGCGGCAGCGGTATCCACACCGGCGGCCCGGCGGCGCTGGGTAAACCCGAACGCCAGGCTTTCGCCAACGAACTCGATAGGTTTCTGGCTGCTCGGCGGTAGATGGTCAGAATCGATAACCGATTGCTGCGATTGCGTAGAGGCCCACGGCGATGGCGACGAGCAGGGTAAATCCGAGATGGACACCCAGAAGGGTTGCAAGGATTACCGCCACCACCGAGGCAAAGCCGTTGATCGCCCAGGTCCAGGGCAGCAGCGCCGGGTCGCGTTGCCCCAATCGTCGCAGGGCCCGCGCGTAAGGCATCCCCATACAGGTTGCCAGCGGCGCGATCAGCGTCAGGCATGCGGCGACGCGAATCGGTACCGGCTGGGCGACCAGTGTCGGGGAAGCCGCCGGCAACAGGGTCAGGTAGATTCCCGACAGGATGGCAATACCGGCGACCGGCCGATTGATGCTGTCACCCAGGCGGCTCGCCAGTACGCTGCCCACACCCGCAAAGATCAGAAATCCGGCGAGCACGACGGCCACGGCGTAAACCTGATGGCCCAGAATCAGCATGAACCGCTGGATGAAGGCGATTTCCACGAACATGAAACCCAGACCGACCGCCAGGCACAGGGTCAGTAACCGGGCACGGCCTGCCCGGGTTTGTCGCAGCGCGCCGGCACGCACCGTCATTGGTGCCAGAATAAGCAGGCCCGCGATGGTGCCGGCCTGCAGCAAGGCAGCCCATATCAGCGGATAGCCGGTTTCGACCTGGCCCAGCGCCCCGCGGCTGCGCTGTTCGACCAGGGAGGAGAGCTGGCGCCATTTGAAGAAGTGGAAAAAGTAGGGCTGATCATCCGTGGCCGGGTTGACGTGAAAGGGGTAGCGCCGGAAGAAGTCCTCCCTGCCGTCGCCGAGCAACGCTTCGGCTGCTTCGTGGAACCATGGTTGGTCCAGGCGGTTATGGCGGTTGACCTCGTCGGCTGCCAATCCGGGAAGATGGGCAAGGTCGAACGACCGCTTATCGGCGAATCGGCGTACCGCCTGAATATCCTCCGCCGTCAGCGGGGTCAACTTGACCAGCAGAGTGGCACTCTTCCAGCCTCGCACCAGAGCCAGGTGCTGGCCGGGTTCGCGCACGCCGCGTCCTTCCAGTGCGTCGATCGCCGTAGCCAGGGCCTTGATGGTGGCACGTGGCGGCAGATTGATCGCGTACGTCACCGCCAATAGCCCGTCCGGTCGCAGGCGATCCAGATAGTCGGCATAGGCCTCCCGGGTATGGGAATAAGCTTCTCGCAGGCTGCCAACGCCGGCCGTGGCGCCGGTCGGTGCGCCCAGATATGCCATTTGAATCAGATCGAAGCGATCGTCCGTCCGGCGCACGAAGGCGCGTGCGTCAGCGATGTGCAGATCCGTGCCCGCCAGCACCTCGCCGCCGTACTGGCGGATCAGCGCCGCACTGTCCGGATTGACCTCGACCGCGTCCACGGCCCGCGCCTGGTGGTACTTGGCCTGCCAGACATCGGTACCCCCACCGAGGCCCAGAATCAGCGTCGCCGGCCGGTCCAGCAGGGCGTAGGGGAGGGCCGAAGTCAACCAGTCCAGGTAGGCGGGCGCCTCGTCTGCATCTTCGAGTACGGCGGTCTTGCCGGCGCCGTCCGTAAACAGCGCCAGTTGTGCCGGGGGCGCGTGGGGACTGGCCATGCTCATGCCGGGCGCGTGCCGGATCGGCACCTGCGGGCTGCGAACCAGCTCCAGTAACCCCAGGGGGCCGTGGCGCCGGTCGATTACCTCGGCACCCGGCGCGTTGAGTTGCTGGCTGATCTGCTTGTACTGGTTGGGCTGTGGTGCCAGCCAGGCGGCCGGTACTGTCGCTATTGCCAGCGCGGTCATGACGGCTGTCACACGCAGGCCGCGGCGGCCAACCAGAAACGCGGCAACCGCACCGAGTACCGCAATCAAACGCAGGCTGGCCGCAGGATCCAGCCAGAACAGCAGGGCCACCAGCGTGGCCGCGCCGAGGCCGGCGCCGGCCAGGTCGGCACCATAGGTATGCGTTGCGCGGGCGGGCGCGGCTTGCAATGCAATGCATACCGCGGCGCCGATGAACAGGAATGGGGGTATCAGCAAGAGGTACTGACAGCCCAGCCACAGCCATTGCAGCGGATCCCAGTAGATCGCCATTGGAATCAGCGGTAGCCGCTGCGCCAGAGCCCAGCCGGAAGGTGCCGTGATGGCAAATCCCAGGGCGGCAATGGCGAATGCGGCCCGTTCGCGATCCACCAGTTTGCCGCCAGCCAGCGTCAACAGGGTGCCCGCGACACCGAACCCTAGCAGGGCAAGACTGATCGCGAGATAGGCGAAGTGGTGTGACTCGGCAACTGCGAACAGGCGCAGCAGCAGGACTTCGTAGGCCAGGCCGAGGCCCCCGGTCAGGCCGACAGCGGTGTAGGGAATGGGTCGGCCCCGAAACGCGGGCGCCCGCATCCGGTTAATCGCCGCCGCGGGTCAATGGCACGAAGCGAACGGGCAGGATCTGGCGGTTGCGGACGCTGCCGTCCTCCAGCTTCTCGACCACGGTCAATGTCTGGTTCGCGTAGGGATTGCCCAGCGGCAGGACAAGCCGTCCGCCCGGCGCGAGTTGCTGGATCAGGGCTGGCGGCACGTGGTCGGCTGCCGCAGTGACGACTATGGCGTCGAAAGGCGCGTGTTCCGGCCACCCGTGGTACCCGTCCCCCTGGCGCACGGTGACATTCTCGAAGCCGTTGTCCCGCAGGGTCTTGCTTGCCCGTTCGGCCAACTCCGGCACGATCTCGATGCTATAGACATGATTGACGATTGCCGCCAGCAATGCGGCCTGGTAGCCAGAGCCGGTACCCAGTTCCAGGGTACGATCGCCAGGCTGCAGATCGAGCAACTCGGTCATCAGCGCCACGATGTAGGGCTGCGAGATGGTCTGCCCGTAGCCAATCGGCAACGGCCGGTTGCGGTAGGCGTTGTCGCGCTGCTTATCCGGTACGAAATGGTGACGGGGCACGGTACGCACGGCATCTGCCACCGGCTCGCTCAGGCTGCTGACGCCAGTCTCATCCGCTGTTCGCTCGATGAGTTTCTCGACGGCTGCGAACATGTCGCCGCGGGATTCGGCGGGCTCCTGGGTTGATGCAGCCGCTGCGGGCAGGAGCAGCAGTAACAGCAGGGTGGTTACACGCATCAGGCCACCTCAAGGGCGGGTCGTGGTGGTTCACTTCGTTGGCGCCGCGGGTGGCAGCAGTGTCTCGCCGGCCGCCGGGTCGAATCAAGTGCCGCAAACGGGCGGTAGCCGGTGCGGTGCGGGTCGGCGTCAGAGCTGCAGCGGCAGGACCAGGTGCTGGTCGTAGATGAAATCGCGATGTTCCATCAGAGCCGGATCCGTCGCTTGCGCGACCACCGGATCGGTATTCGTGTAGACGGCGCGGAACAGGGGGGTCATGGAGCAGTTGACCTGGGGTAATGGCTCGATCAGGGCCGCACTGGCGGCCCAGTACAGATCCAGCGCTGTCAGATGGTTGCCCATCAGGTAGTTTCCGCCGTGGTTCCGCATCCGATTCAGCCGCGCCGCGAAGTGCCGCAGGATTTCCGCGCACCGGCCCGGTGCCTGTGCCGCCGCCTCGGCACTGTAACCGTACTTGTCGCCGAGCGCGGTGAATATCTCCCGGGTTTCCGGGTCCTGCTCGGGCTGGGTGAAATCGCGGACCATGATGTGCCGCCGGGCGGCGATGAAGCCGTCGTCGCCCATCAACTCGTTGGCCAGTCCCAGCATCTCGACCCGGGCATCGAAATCGGCGGGTATCAGACGCGGTTCGGGGGCCAGCCGCTCGAACAGGTAGAGCTGTTCCAGCCAGTTGGACCGCGGTGGCTCATCCTCCCAGGCAACCACCGGGGCGCTGGTCTGGCCCGACCAGCGGCGCAGCGCCGGGTTGGGGCCAAGCACATCCTGACGCGCTGCGATATGCTCGAGCCCCTTGACCTGCAGGATGGCCTTGGCGGACTCGCTCCATGGCCCGGGTATCCCGGGTGTGAGCACCACTCTCAACCCCGGCAGGTCAATCGCCTCCTCGACGTCAGTGTAGTCGGTCATCGTTGGATCCCTGGCGTGATGAGCGTCACTGCCCCGGCGGCTGGCCGGTCAGCGACGTGCGGGCGGATATCTCGATCCAGTTGCCGTCGGGATCCTGGACGAAACCAATGCGCGCGATGTCGCCGACGCCGAACGGGGCGCGCGCAAGCCGCCCACCGCGCGCAACGATCGACTCGCAGGCCTGGTCGGCATCGAAGACCTGCATGGTGAGATAGCGGAACCCGGGACCGATGAAGTGCTCGTCGATACCCCCACCGTCACCCGGCTGCACGAAAAGCAGGGTATCGCCGCACCGTGCGGTCCGGGGGGCAAGGTGATCGAACGACATCGCCTCGCAGTAAAAGGTCATCATCCGCTCGGGATCGGGCGTGTTCACCGTGACCGCGATGCCCTGCACCCCGTCGGTGCCGGTGGGCACCAGCCGGACCCGGCCACCGTCCGGGTGTCGGCCTTCCCAGGTCGAGGGGTTGTCGCGCGCGATGGTGAGAGCGGTATAGCCCGATGGCGGTATTGCCGGCAGTTCACCGCGCCAGTGATTGACCTTGACCACCGAGCCGTGAGCATCGAAACGATGCTGAACCCAGCGTTCCGCCTGTGGTGCGGCCGGCGGGGCCACCGAGAGCGGCAGCTCGAGCTCGTGATCCAGGCGCAGCCCGGCGTCGTCGCGCCAGAAGGCGCCCTGTGCCTGAATGTCTGCGGTGAACAGGCCGATGTCGAGATGCGGTTTTGCCAGACGCATGCGGCCCTTCAGTCCGGGAGGTCGTCCAGGGCATTGTTGTCCAGCGCCTGCAGCGCCGCCCCGGTAATCATGTGCATGAACAGGCGGTCGCCGCGGCCGGTTCGCTTGACGATCATGGTCGCGGTCATGGCAACCGCGATCTGGGCAAAACTGTAGTGGGCGTAGTCTCGCAGCAGGTCGTCAAAGCTGTAGTCCGCGACCCCGTTTTGCACCAGTTGATCGTGATACGCCTGCAGCAGCGGCCGTTCATTGGCGCGGCGGGTCTCCCGATCGAATATCGCGCCCAGGAGGTAGGCCGGGTCCATGCCGGTGCCAAGGAAATTGCTGGTCTGCCAGTCCACCACGGCGACCCGGCCGTCAGCTCCCCCGAACAGCATGTTGTCGGGACGGAAGTCGTTGTGGGAAAAGCATTTCGGAAAATCACGTGGTCGATTCCACCAGGCATGGTTGCGCACGAACTTCGCGCACACATCCATCACCTGCGGACTCAATTGACCGTCATAGGTCTTGCGCACGTGATCCCAGGACTGCTCGATCAGTTCGGTGGTGTAGAAGCCCTGGGCGCCTTCCGGCACGTAACACCAATCCTGGTTCATCAGTTCCCGGTCGTTCCAGAAGGCGGCGTGCAGCAGTGCTGCTTCCACCAGGGCCTTGCGGGCCTCCTCGACGCTACAGCCGCGCATCTGGTCGCCGCACCAGGCCGGGGCGAGATCCTCCAGCAGCAGGACGAAATCGTTGTTGTCGTCGAGTTCGGCGACATATACGTCCGGTGTGCGAATGTCGGTCTGGTCGGCCAGTTCCCGATAGAACATGAGCTCGGAACGGTAAAACCCCATGTTCTTGCCGCTGTCGGCCGCTGTCTTGTCCGCCGACGGGAACTTGCCGACCAGCGATGCCGGCGCCGCCGGCGGCGGGGTGCCACGGTAATGGATGGTATAGCGGCGCGTTTCACCCAGCTGACCGGTGCCGACGGCTTCCATGTCCAGGGAGGCCGCCGTGGCGTCGATGCCGTTGTGGTGCAGGGCACCCGTCATCCATTCGGGCGTCACCTCCTCGGGGGAAACGATGGGCAGGACTTCGGCGAGCATGCGGACTCTCCTAGTGGTGGTACAGCTCAGCCGGTTGCGGTCTTCTTCTGATTCGCGGTGTCCGGCAGGGGGCAGGCATCGTCGACGATCTGCGCGACCTTGAGGATCCTGCCCAGGCCCAGGGCCATGGCACACCACAGGAGCAGCTCCGTGACCTGCTCGTCGCTGAAGTGCTGCTTGAGTTCCTCGAAATGGTTGTCGGTAATGGTGTGATGGTTATCGCCGAAGGCGGCGGCAAAACGCACGACGGCGCGCTCCTGATCATTGAGCTTCGACGCATCGATGCCCGGTATGGCGGCCACGTCATCCTCGCTTACATCCGGGGTGTAGCGTACCGCCAGGCACAGCGGGCACTGGGTTCCCTGGGCAATGGCCAGCCGGGCAAGCTCGGTCAGCCTCGGTCCCAGCTTGTTATCGAACCAGATACCGAAGTAGTAGGGGAAGAATCGCTCGGCATGTTCCGGCACATTGCCGAGCAGGCCCATGTAGCGTTCGAAATGGGGCATGAACTCGGGATCCACGCGCGGGTACAGATCGTCCGCGATTTCGCGCATGTACGGAGATAGTTCGTCCTTGGAAAGGGCATTGACGAGCATGGCGTCCTCCTCGATGGTCGACTTTGCTGATGGGCGCCCTGCAGGGCGCGACCTGCCGTCAACCTAGCCGTTCCCAGGCTCCGGGGCATGGCCAGACATGACCTGTCACCTGGTCAGACCTGACCGGATTCCCGTACCGATCAATGCCCGTCTTGCATCCGGGTTGGCTTGCCGCATAATGATGCGCACCGCCGGATGAATGCTGCGGAATGTAACGGTCGGGGGTAGAAGACGACAACGATGCACGTCCACGTAGACGTGCACGACCCCGCCTTGATGCGGGCTGGAGGACTTCTATGGAACCGCGTACGCCGTCGCTCGTCGCGCGTTGGCATGACCCCGACGCCTGGAGCACTACCCGTGTTGCGCCCCACCGCCAGTTCGATTATTGGCGGGAGTTCGTGGCCGACGCCCATATGCGTTGGCACATTCCGCCGATTCGTTGTGACCGTTTCCCGGCATTCATCCGGCAGGGCCGCTGTGAGGGTTTTCGCGTGACCCACCTGACCGCCGGCAAGGGTGACATCGTGGGCAAACGTGGCCGAAGCGAGATTGCCAAGGATGATGAGGCGCTCTACAACCTCATCTACATCGCCGAGGGGTCGATCTCCCTGATCATGAATGATCGTGAGGCCGCGCTGCGGGCCGGCAGTTTTGCCTTGTGGGACACCACTCGCCCCATGACCTTCGTGACCGGCAGCGATCTGCGCCAAATCACGTTTGGCGTACCTCAGGACCGGCTGCGCCGGACTCTGCCCCGGGTCGACGATTTCGTCGGCAAACGCATCGACGCAGATAGTGGCGTCAGCCGCCTGTTCGCCGACCATGTCCTCGCACTGGATGCCCGCTTCGGCGAGCTGCCGCGAGGCGATGCCTGTCATGTGCTCGATGCCACGACCGAACTGCTGGCGGCCGCGTTGAGCGCGTCGTTACCACGACCGGATCGTGATCGAGCTAGCCTGATGTTCCTGCAGCGCATCATGGAGGACATCATGCGCCGCCTGGATGATCCTGCTCTGGATACGAAAGGGGTTGCAGCACGCCATCAGATCAGCGAGCGCCATCTTCATCGCCTGTTTGCCCGCGAGGGCACAACACCGGCGCGATGGATTCGTCAACAGCGTCTTGAGCGTTGCCGGCGTGACCTTTGCAGCCGGCGCGAGCGATGCCAGAGCGTTACCGACATCGCCCTGAGGTGGGGGTTTCGGGACTCTGCCACCTTCAGCAAGATTTTCCGGCGTGCCTATGGCATCAGCCCCAGGGAGCTTCTGATGGACCGGCCAGGTCGTCGTAGCTGACATCCCCGGAACCGGCCGGCCCGAAAGGGGGTCAAGAATCGGACCGGCCGGAGTTCTCGCTTACTTGCTAGGCACCCAGTCGCCGCATCGCCTGGGTCGTCAGATACTTGTCGTAGGCGGCATCGCCATCGGTGCCCCATTCCGACTTGTAGCCGCCGGTGACTTCCTTGGCCTGATGGAAGCGGCTCATGCGGCCACTCTGGATGTCGTGGCTGGTCACGTAGGCCCAGCTCCAGGGCGTGTGGCCGTCCGGAGTCTTCATGCCCTCGTATTTCGAGTAGCCGGCATCCCAGTTCTTCCACACCTTGCCCTTGCGGTCGTAGTCGACACTGAGCACATGGGTGAAGTTGCGGGCGTCGAACCAGGTGCGGCGCTTGCCCACCGGTGACCGCGGGTAACCGGTGGGTTCGAGGTCGACCACGATGGTCTCCGGCACCAGTTCCCGCACGCTGTCCCAGTAGGTCTGACCCTGCGGCCCGCCGTGGACGCCCGGTTCCCAGTTGGGATCATCCTTGGCCCAGGCACCGCGGGCGGCGCCCAGCATGGGCTTGCGCTCGACGATCCTGTGGTTGCCCCAGGTGGCCAGCGGATCGCCGGCGGCCCAGGCGTTGGACAGGAACACGGTAATGCCCGGCACCAGCGGCTCGAAGCGCTGGTTGGTCGGGTATTCACGCACCCGCTTGAATGCCGGCAGATAGCCGATCAGGCCCGGGAACTGGCGCTGATCGTAGGGCCAGGTATTCAGGAATGACGTACCGGACTGCTCGTTGGGGGCGGTGAAGAACACCGACTGATAACGCAGCATGTCCTTTTCGCCGTTCCAGCTGGTGTCGTCCGGCCGGGCGTTGACCTGCAGTTCGGCCCACACGAAATCGTACTGGTACTGCAGCTCGCCATCGGGGCCGAGATCCCAGTCGCGTACGCCGTATTGCTGGTAATTGTGCCGACCCCAGCTCAGGTTGATGTTGGCCTGGGCCTGATAGCCGTCATCCGGCTCCACGAAGGGCAGGCCGCCGCGCAGCGGGTTGCCCTTCTTCTGGTCCCAGATATTGCCGTCGCTGTCCACGATCGCGCGGCCCTGGTTGCGCAGGGTGGCTTCCAGGAACGGGTCCTCGAACAGGTCGGTCATGTCCGTGGTGGTTTCCTGGATCTTGATCCGGCGACCGTCCTCGCGGATCTCGATCACCTCGATCGGATCGAGCAGATGCTCGACGTGCTCGAGATTATCCGCCGTGATCACGTCACCGGGCTTGATCTTGCCCTTGGTGTGAGCCTCGATGGAGGTCAGCTCCTCCGGGTAGGCCATCTTGATGTCGGGCGTGTCGGCCTTGGTGATCATGGGCCAGAGGCTTGTCAGGACGCCGGCCGAGCCGATGCCCTTGGCGGCCTTTTCCATGAGCATTCGGCGACCGTAGTCGAAATCGTATTTGCGAATGTGCATGCTGCTCCTCCACGGGTAGTTCTGTTGTTGACGCCCCGTCAGGGGGCCACCACACTTAAGGGTAGTGAAAAACGGCCCGCCCGGCTTGCGCGTCGGTGCACTGGCAGTTGCGTTGCAGTGCAAGGCCGGCATCGTGCAGTGGCCCTTTTCGGGATGCTGACCCATGGCAGAGATGATCAATCGACCGGCTGCTGAAACCGCGCTTGCCACGCACCGCTTTCGGCGATTCAGTCCGTTCAAGGAGTTCGTTAACCTCACGTTTCCCTGGTTGGAGTTCGACGGCTCGCGCCGGACGAACTTTGCGGCCGAGGCCACCGGTTACGCCGGCATGCAGCATCTGGCCGTGCAACTGCGGATGGACGGACTGCACGTGACGCGGCCGAAACGCCGGGCCGAGGCAGACGGCCATGCCTACATCAAGTTCTTCTGGCAGTTATCCGGCATGACCGAGCTGGCACAGGGCCGGCAGCGCGTGATCATGCGCCCCGGCGATACCACCGTCTGCGATACCGCGCGGGGCTATGATCTGCGGATAAGCGACGATGCCCACTTCGCCGTGCTGCTGCTTCCGCATGATGCCTGTCCCGGCTGGCCCGGGATTGCTGACGATCTGGTGGCTACACGCCTGCGGGACGAGATCACCGCCCGCGCCGCGCTATCGGCGCTGATGTCTGCGATGCGTCATGAACCGGCGGACGGCGATACCGCGGCGATCGATGGCGTCGTGAACTCGGTGCAGACGATGCTCTGCGATTCGCTGCAGCGTACCGCCATGCCCGCGTCCCGGCATGCCGGGACGGCACGCCAGAGTGCCGGCGATGTGATTGCCGACATCTACGGTTACATCCGGCGCCATCTGCATGAACCGGATCTGTCACCCGGGGCGCTGGCCAGGGCGGTACGGCTATCGCGGCGCGGGTTGTATCTGGCGCTCGAGCGTCACGGACTCACACCGGCCCGGCTGATCACCGACATGCGGCTGGCCGGCTGCCGACGGGCGCTGGCCGACCCGGCGCGGGGGCATCAGACGATCACCGACATTGCCTTCGAGTTCGGTTTTTGCGATGCCGCCCGCTTCAGTCACATCTTTCGTGCCCGGCACGGCATGCCGCCCAGCGTGTGGCGTGAGCGGGCCCTGCAGGATGAGCGCTTCTTCGTCGCCGGCCGGGCGGAAACGGACGATTCCCCGGATGCCGAAACCGTCGGCGATACGGCGCCGGTACTGACCAGTCGCGAATGCGGGGTGCTCGCGCGGCTGGCCGAGGGGGCCGGCAACGCGGATATCGCGCGTGAGCTGTTCGTGTCCGAGAACACGGTGAAATTCCACCTCAAGAACATCTACCGCAAGCTCGGGGTCAGTGGACGGGTACCGGCCATTCGTGCGGCGCAGCACCTCGGGCTGGTGGAGTAACGCCCCGCTATAGCCGCGCCGCCAGTTCGCTGGCCTCGCGAATCGCCCGTTTGGCATCCAGTTCCGCGGCCAGTCGGGCGCCGCCGATGACATGCGGCCTGCAACCGCTTTCCGTCAGGGCGTCGGCAAGCTCGTGACGCGGCTCCTGACCGGTGCAGGTCACCACGTTATCCACCGCCAGGCAGCGCGTCTGGCCGTCGCGGACGATGGTCAGGCCCCGGTCGTCGATGCCCTGATATTCGACGCCCGAGAGCATCGTGACGCCCTTGTGCTGCAGCGAGGCCCGATGCGCCCAGCCGCTGGTCTTGCCGAGCTTGCGGCCGGGCTTGTCGTCGGTCCGCTGGCACAGGTATATCTCGCGCGGGGAAGGAATCGGCCGCGGTTCGCCGACCGCGCCGCGGCTGTTCAGCGACACATCCACACCCCATTCGGCGTTGAACAGGTCGGCATCCATGGCCGGCGAGCGGTCGTGGGTGAGAAATTCGCTGACATCGAAACCGATGCCTCCCGCGCCGACGACCGCCACGCGAGGCCCGATATCCGCGCCGTTCAGCAGGACGTCGACGTAGCTGCGCACCATCGGATGATCGATGCCCTGGATCGGCGGCGTGCGGGGCGTTACGCCCGTGGCCACGATGATCTCGTCATACCCGGCCTCCGCCAGCCGCGCCGCGACGGCGGGCTGTTTCAGTCGCAGATCCACGCCGGTCAGTTCGATTTGCCGGGCGTAGTAGCGCAGGGTTTCATGGAATTCCTCCTTGCCCGGAATGCGCTTGGCCATGTTGAACTGGCCGCCGATCTCGGCGCCGGCTTCGAATAGCGTCACCTGGTGCCCGCGTTCGGCCAGCACCGTGGCCGCAGCCAGGCCGGCCGGACCAGCCCCCACCACCGCAATGCGCTTCGGCGTTTCGGCCGGCGTGTAGACCAGCTCGGTTTCCCGGCCGGCACGGGGATTGACCAGGCAGCTGGCATGCTTCCACTTGAAGGTGTGATCCAGACAGGCCTGATTGCAGGCGATGCAGGTGTTGATCTCGTCGGCCCGGTTGTCCGCCGATTTACGCACGAACTCGGCGTCGGCCAGGAACGGCCGGGCCATCGACACCATATCCGCCACGCCGTCGGCCAGCAGGCCCTCGGCCACATCCGGTGCATTGATGCGGTTGGTGGTGCACAGCGGGATGGCGACCTCGTCCCTGAGCCGCCGGGTGATCCAGGCGAATCCGGCCCGCGGCACCCGGGTAACGATGGTGGGGATACGCGCCTCGTGCCAGCCGATGCCGGTATTGATGATGGTGGCGCCGGCGGCTTCCACCTTTTTCGCCAGCGACACGATTTCCTCCCAGGTCTGGCCGTCCTCGACCAGATCCAGCATCGACAGCCGGTAGATCAGGATGAAATCGGGCCCCACGGCCTCGCGGATGCGCGAGACGATCTCCACCGCCAGCCGTTGGCGGTTGTCGGCGCTGCCGCCCCAGTCGTCGGTGCGCTGATTGGTGCGCGGGGCCAGGAACTGGTTGATCAGATAGCCCTCGGAACCCATCACCTCGACGCCGTCATAGCCGGCATCACGCGCCAGCACCGCGGACCGGGCGTAATCGCGGATCGTCTGCTCGATCCCGCTCGCCGTCAGGGCCTTCGGCGTAAAGGGAGAAATGGGGGACTTCTTCGCCGAAGCCGACACCACGAATGGATGATAGCCATAGCGCCCGGCATGCAGTATCTGCATGCAGATCTTCCCGCCCTCGGCGTGCACCGCGCGCGTGATCTTGCGATGTGGCCAGACATGCCAGCGCTTCGACATCTCGCCGGCCAGCGGCGACACCCAGCCAGCCCGATTGGGTGCGATCCCGCCGGTCACGATCAGCCCGACACCACCGGCCGCCCGCTCGGCGAAATAGACGGCCAGCTTGTCGTAATGCCAGAAGAAATCCTCCAGCCCCGTATGCATCGAACCCATGAGTACGCGGTTGCGCAGGGTGGTGAAGCCGAGGTCAAGCGGGGACAGGAGGTTCGGGTAGGGCGTTGCGGGCACTGCGGCATCCATGATGCATGATTCAGGAATTATACCTTTCCTTTTTTTGGATCGCGCTGGCCGGGTGGTAAGCGGAATGAATTCCGCTCTACGGTCTGGCGCCATGGATATCTCCCCGCAGCCCGGTAGGGCCGGAGTCATCCGGCCTGCCGAGCCCCGATCCGCCACCAATCCGCGCTAGAATTCGCGTTGTTCCGCACCTGAATCCGATTCATGCTCCAGTGGCTGCCCACGCCGATTCTCGGCGCCGTTACCTCGCTGATCCTGCTGATCAATCTGCTCCTGTGGATGGTGCCGGTCTACGCGCTGATCCTTGTCAAGCTGCTGGTGCGCGGCGCCGCGCGGGATCGGGTGTCGCGGTGGATCGCCAGCGCCGCCCAGCAATGGGCGGCAATCAACGTCTGGGTCTGGCGACGACTATTGGATATCGACTGGCAGATTCGCGGTGTCTCGGATCTAGATCGCGAAGGGCAGTATCTGGTGATCGCCAATCACCAGTCATGGGTGGACATCCCCATGCTGATGGCTGCCTTCGACCGGCGGGCGCCATTCTTCAAGTTCTTCATCAAGCAGGAACTGATCTGGGTACCCATCCTGGGACTGGTCTGGTGGGGGCTGGATTATCCGTTCATGAAACGTTATTCCGCGGCCCAGATCGCCAAGAATCCCTCGTTGCGCGGCAAGGATATTGAAACCACCAAACGCGCCTGCGAGAAGTACCGCAACCAACCGGTGACCATTCTCAACTTTCTCGAGGGCACCCGGTTCACCCCCGCCAAGCATCAGCGCCAGGCATCCCCGTATCCGCAGTTGCTGCGCCCGCGGGCCGGCGGCTTCGCCTTCGCCCTGTCAGCGCTGGGGCCACGCCTGGACGCCATGCTGGACGTGACCATCGTCTATCCGGACGGGGCGCCAAGGGGACTGTGGCAGCTCATGTCCGGCCAGATGCGCCGGGTGATCATCCAGGTGAACCAGGTGCGCATTCCCACGCCGCTGTTCGAAGGCGATTACGCCGGAGATCCGGCCTTCCGCGGCGAACTCAAGAAATGGGTCGACGCCCTGTGGCGGGAGAAGAATGCCCGCATCGAGGAATTGAAGCAGGAAAGCGGGGCCGCCGGGTGACCACATTCGCGCCGATTCTTGCCGCGGCGGTGGCCCGTGCCGGCGATGAGGCCTCCCTGCGAGCTGACCTGAAACAGCCCGAGCCGCCCGAGGGGCTGGCGATGGTGGGCGACGACCGCTACCTGTCGCTGATGACGCGCCGCATCTTCCGGGCGGGCCTGCAGCACCGCATGGTTGATGCTCGATGGCCCGCATTCGAGGCCGCGTTCAACGGTTTCGATCTCGACCAGACCGCCGCGCTGGATGACGCCGACATCAAGCGCCTTACCCGGGACGAATCCCTGATCCGTCATCCGCGCAAGCTTGCCGCCGTGCGTGCCAACGCGATTGCCATGCAGGCGATCCGCGAGGAATTCGGCAGTTTCGGCGTCTGGCTGGCGCGGTGGCCGGAGGACGAAATCGTGGAACTCTGGTTCGAGCTGAATCAGCGCTTTTCCCAGCTCGGCGGCAATTCCGGCCCGGCCTTCCTGCGCATGGCCGGCAAGGACACCTTTCTGCTTACCGACTGGGTGATGGCCGGGCTGCGCCAGTGGCAGGCACACGCGGGGCCTTTCAAGTCCAAGACCGCCCAAAGGGACGTGCAGGCCATATTCAATGACTGGGCGGAGGAAACCGACGAGCCTCTGAGTGTGCTCAGCCAGATACTGTCACACAGCATCAGCGAACTGGACTGAGCCGGACGCCGATCCGCCTGATAGCATTCGGCTCATGATCGAGCCGGAGCTATCACCCGTTTCCGATGCCGCCACAGCACCGGCGGCTGATGCTTGCGTCGCGCCAGGTCGGGCAGGGACCATGGGCGCGGTTTCCGCCGGACTGGCAATCATGCTGTCTTCGATGGCGGCCGTGGCCGCCGGTAATGTTCCGATCACGGACTGTCTGAATGCCGCCGCCGCGGTCAAGCCCGGGGAATTCGCCAAGGTGGAATATCTGGACCCGTCCGCCGAGGGCGTGCCGGCCTTCGTGATCGAAGTGAGGAACGCGGCCGGCGAGTCCTGGGAATTGAGCTGCGACGCCCGTTCCGGGGCCATTTACGAAATCGAAAGCGAGGTTGCCGGACCGGAGGATCCCCGTTTTGCCAACATGGCAGAGCTGACCACGGCCGACGCCGAGGCGCGGGCACTGGCCCTGGTGCCGGGCCGGGTTCTGGAAGTGGAATACGAGGTGGACGCCAACGGCGACCCGGTCTTCGAGCTTGATATCGAAGACAGCGACGGCGTTGAACGCAAGATCGAGGTTCACGCGGTGACCGGCGAGATTCTCGAGACTTCGGTCGAGCACTGGGAAATCGGGATCGAGGCGTCGGAGAGGCGCTAGGGTACCCAATCCCATTTGCTGCGGGCGGCAACGCGACCGCTATACTGCCGACATGGTCGGGAAAACTTCCCAGTTTTGTCACGGAAGCCCCGCACGCTCGGCGGTGATGGGGCTTCCGGCACGGGTTCTCGGCCTCGCCGTCCCGGTGCTGCTCGCGGCCGGCTGTGCGACCCAGCAGTACCAACCCGCGCCACTCGACCCGGCTGACAATGCGCAGCAATTTCTGGACAAGCGGCTGAATGCCCCGGCCCTGGCCGAATTCGTTGCCGCGTTGAACCCCGAGCGAGCGGATTGGCCACCGCCGCGCTGGGACGGACGGTCGCTGTTCTTCGCCGCGTTATTCCATCACCCGGATTTCGCCGTCCATCGGGCGGAATGGCGGGTCCGCCGGGCCGAGGGCGAAACCGCGGCCCGGCGCCCCCCGCCGGGCGTGCAGCTGCAGACTGAATACGATACCGATCCGGAGGAGCAGGGTGCGTCGAAGTGGTCTCTGGGTGGGCTGCTGAGTCTGACCTTCGAGGCCCCCGGCAAGCGCGATGCCCGCATCGCCGCCGCCCGCGCCCGCATCGATGCCGCGCGCCAGCAGCTGGGTCATTCCACCTGGCAGCTGCGCGAGCGGGTGTTGCGCCGTTACGTCGAATGGCAGGACCGCAGCACCCGGGTGCGCCTGGCGGCCCTGCAGCGGCTGGCCGCCGATCAGGCTACCACGCTGCTGTTGGAACGCCAGCGCGCCGGGGTCACCGGTGGCCTGGAAGTCAGCGTGATGCGCCTGCGCGACCAGCGGGCTCGGCTGGAGGAGGTGGCCGCCCGCAACGAGGTGATCACCGCGCGAATGAGGCTGGCCGCCGCCATGGGCGTACCCACCGACGCCATCGAGGCCATCCGCAATCGTCTCGGCGAGCCGGCCGGGGGCCTGCCGGCGGTGGACGAGCTCCGCCTGCGCCGCCGTGCGCTGACCGGCCGCTACGACATCCAGCGGGAACTGGCGGGCTTCGCCGCGGCCGATGCCGAGTTGCGCGGGGTGGTGGCCACCCAGTATCCGGACGTGACCCTGGCGCCGGGCTTTATCTACGATCAGGGTGACGCCGTCTGGTTGCTGGAGGCGTCCTGGATGCTGCTGCTGCGCGGCTACAACGACGGGCCGATTGCCGCCGCCCGGGCGCGCCGCGACGCCGCCGCTGCCCGTTTCCGGGCCCTGCAGGCGCGGGTGATCGGGGAACTGGATCAGGCCATCGCCCATTACCGCGGCCAGCGCCGGGTGCTGGAAACCGCCAACAAGCTACTGGCCGAGCAGCGGGATTACGAATCCGAGGTTCGCCAGCGCCACGCCGCCGGCTATGTCGACCGCCTGGATCTGCTCACCGCCCAGATCGAAACGCTGGCCGCCCGCCGTGCCCAGCTGGATGCCTGGCGCAACGCCCTGCTGGCTCGGGTGCGGCTGGAAACCATTGCCCAGACCACCGTGCCGGCCCGCGATGACGACCTGCAGCCGGCCATCCGGCGCTTCGTCAATCAGTCCACCATCGACCGGCAATCGGAGTCCGGCCCATGAAAACCCCTGCTGCGCTTGTCCTGGCCCTGCTGCTGATCGGGCCGGTTCACGCCGATGATGATGACGACGGCCCGCTGCGGGTCACGATGGAAGACGACGTCCGGCGTCTGGCCGGTATCGAGTTGGGCGAACTCCAGGCGGAGACCGGCGTGCCCACCGTCACGGCCAGCGCCGAGGTCCTCAGCCTGCGGCCGTTGCTGGTGCAACAGGCGGAAGTTCTGCAGGCCCGCGCCGATGTCAGGGCAGCCAGCGCGCGCAGCGAGGTCAGCAACGAGAATTACCAGCGGCTGCGACGGTTGCAGGGGGGCAATGCCAACGTGGCCGCACGAGAGCTGGCCGCCGCCCGTGCCGAACAGCGCGCCGATGCGGCTCGGCTGGATGCCGCCCGGGCCACGCTGGCCGGACGCGAGGCCGGTTTCCGCGATCAGTGGGGCGATGCCCTGTTCGACTGGGCCACGGCGGAAAAGCCCCCGGACGCCTGGCAGGCCCTGCGGGCCCGTCGCCAGCTTCTGCTGCTGGTCAGTCTGCCCCGGCGCGCGGGCCAGCCCGATTCCGGTGCGGCGATCGACCTGATCACCGATGACGACACGCTGAGCGCGACCCTGATCGGCCCGGCCCCCAGTCTGGGCGCCGTCGGCAGCGGCGCTACCTGGTACGCCCGCGCCGACGCCGGCCCGCTGCGCACCGGCATGCGCCTCACCGCCAGTGTGCCGGTGAACGGCACCAAATGGCGGCGCATCCGCATTCCCGCCACGGCCGTGGTGTGGGATGCCGGCCAGCCCTGGGCCTTCGTGCACGCCGGCGGCGACGATTTCGAGCGACGCCCGGTGATCGGCCGGGCCGCGCCGGGCGGCGACTGGCTGGTCGAGACGCACTTCTCGGCCGGTGATGCGGTGGTCGTCTCCGGCGCCCAGTTGATGCTGGCACAGGAGCGGCGCGCCAGCATTCCGGAAGAGGACGACGATTGATGGGTCGCACCGACGGAGCAGGGCAAACCTGATGCTGGGTTTTCTCATCGACCTGTCCCTGCGCCTGCGCGGGGTGGTGTTGGCGCTGGCGCTGATGCTGTTCGGCTATGGCGGCTGGATGCTGACCGAGGCCGGGCTGGACATCTTCCCGGAGTTCTCGCCCAAGCAGGTGGTGATCCAGACGGAATCCCCCGGTCTGACCGCCGAGCAGGTGGAAGTGCAGGTCAGCCAGCCGATCGAGAATGCCCTGGCCGGGCTGATGGGTCTGAAGCTGATCCGTTCCCAGTCCATGCAGGGGCTGTCGGTGGTCACGCTGATCTTCCAGCCGGACACCGACACCTTCAGCAACCGCCAGATCGTGGCCGAGCGCCTGGGCACGGTGGGCAACCAGCTGCCCCCTGGGGCCGAGGCCCCGGTGATGGTGCCGCTGTCGTCGTCTTCGGCCACGGTGATGACCATCGGCGTGACCTCGCCGAGCGCCTCGCTCATGGACCTGCGCGACGCCGTGGACGGCACGCTGGTGCCGCGACTGCTGAGCGTGCCCGGGGTGGCCGACGTCAACGTGTTCGGCGGCGACATCCGCCAGCTGCAGATCCAGGTGGACCCGAATGCCCTGCGCGCCCACGGCATTTCCCTGGCCCAGGTGCGTACCGCGGCGCGGCGGGCCACGGGCGTGCGCGGCGCGGGTTTCCTGGCCAACGACAACCAGCAGCTGCCGGTAACGGTAACCGGCACGCCGCAGACCGCCGATACCCTGCGCGAGGTCACGCTGGCGGCGCCGGCAACCGGGCGGCGCCTGCAACTGGCCGACGTTGCCACCGTCGAGGAGGCCGCCGCGCCGGCCTTCGGTGCCGCTCAGATCATGGGCGAGCCGGCGGTAGTGATGATGGTAATCGGCCAGTACCAGGCCAATACCCTGACCGTGTCCCGCGACATCGAGGACGCGCTGGACGATCTCGAGGTGGTGCTGGCCGCCGACGACATCGAGCTGCACGATCATCTGTTCCGGCCGGCGGATTACATCGAGGCCTCGTTCGCCAGCATCGCCGGGCATCTGATGATCGGCGCCGGCTTCGTGGTGATCGTGCTGCTGGTATTCCTGTACAACTGGCGGGCGGCGGTGATTTCGGCCCTGGCCATCCCGCTGTCGCTGCTGGGGGCCACCATTCTGCTGCTGGCCTTCGGCATCAATCTCAACGTGATGGTGCTGGGCGGACTGGCCATCGCCCTGGGCGAGGTGGTGGACGATGCCATCATCGACACCGAGAATATCGCCCGGCGGCTGCGCGAAAACCGCGCGCTGGCGCAGCCGCGATCGTTCCTGCCGGTGATCTACGACGCCTCCATGGAGGTGCGCGGCTCGGTGGTCTACGCCACGTTCATCGTGATCCTGGCGTTCGTCCCGCTGCTCACCCTGGGCGGGGTGGCAGGGCGGCTGTTCGCGCCGCTGGGTCTGGCCTACATCCTGGCCATTCTGGTGTCGCTGCTGGTGGCCTTGACCATTACGCCGGCACTGGCGGCCATGCTGCTCACCGGCCGCCGGGAAAGCGCCGACGAGCCACCCGTCACCCGCTGGCTGAAACCCCGCTACGAAAGGGTGCTGGCCCGCATCGAAACCCGTCCTCGGATGGCCCTGATCGCGGCGCTGGCCGTGAGCGCGGGCGGGGTGGCCCTGCTGCCGCTGTTCGGCGGGTCGTTCCTGCCGGAACTGCGCGAAGGTCATTACATCGTCCACACCACCAGTCTGCCGGGCACCTCGCTCGAGGAGTCCATCCGCCATGGCAAGCAGTTGACCGAACAGTGGCGGGAGATACCCGGCATCCGTTCGGTGTCGCAGTGGGCCGGCCGGGCGGAGCGGGGCGCCGACACCTACGGCACCCATTACAGCGAATACGAGATCGACTTCGAGAAGGGCCTGTCCGGCCCCGAGCAGCAGCAAGTCATCGACGCCCTGAATGCGGTGCTGCGCGATTTTCCCGGCATCAGTTACGAATCCAACACGTTTCTCACCGAGCGCATCGACGAGACCATTTCCGGCTACACCTCGCCGGTGGTGGTCAACATCTTCGGCCACGACCTGCCCGAGCTGGATCGCCTGGCCGCCGAGGTGGCGGACGTTATCCGCGACGTGCCCGGCGCCGCCGAGGTGCAGGTGCGTTCCTCGGCGGACGTGCCGCTGATGAACGTCAGTCTGGACAACCAGCGCCTGGCCATGTACGGCATCCCGCCACTGGACGCGGTGGAAGCCATCCGCACCGCCTACCGGGGCGACGTGGTGGGGCATTACTACGAGGGCAATCGCCGGCGCGAGGTCAACCTGATCCTGGCCCCGGAACACCGCCGCGATCCGGCCAGCGTGGGCAACCTGCCCCTGGCCGACGGCGACGGCCGGCTGCGGTCGCTGGACGACGTGGCCCGGGTGGAACAGGTGGCCGGCCGCTACAACGTACTGCACGAAGGCGCCCAGCGCGTGCAGACCGTCACCGCCGACGTGGACGGCCGCGACCTGGCCTCGTTCTTCGACGCCCTGCGCAACCGGGTGCTGGCGGACGTGGAATTCAGCGCCGACACCTACCCCGAATTCACCGGCGCCGCCCTGGAACAGGCCGAAGCCCGCCGCGAACTCATCCTGCATTCACTGCTGGCCGGCGGCGGCATCCTGGTGATGATCTTCGTGGCCCTGCGCAGCCTGCGCAACGTAGCCCTGGTGCTGCTGAACCTACCGTTCTCGTTGGTCGGCGGGGTGGTGGCCGCCTGGCTCACCGGCGGCTGGCTGTCCATCGGCTCGCTCGTGGGCTTCGTCACCCTGTTCGGCATCACCGTGCGCAACTCTATCATGCTGGCCTCCCACTACCAGCACCTGGTGGCCGACGAGGGCCTGCCCTGGAATGCCGAAACCGCCCGCCGCGGCGCCCGCGAACGCCTCACCGCCATCCTGGTCACCGCGCTGGTCACCGCCCTGGCGATGCTCCCCATCGCCATCGGCAGCGACAACCCCGGCCGGGAAATCATGGGGCCGATGGCCGCCATCATCATTGGCGGGCTCGTGTCGTCGACGATACTCAATCTGCTGATTCTGCCGTCGGTTTTCTTGCGGTTCGGGCGGTTTGCGTCATCCTGACGAACAGGGCGGGGTGAGCACGTGAGCGAAAAGCGGAAGTCAGGATACGACGAGCAGCGCCGCATAAATTCGACGCGAGAGAGATATCCGGCTCGGTGTCATCGGGGAATCATGAAGCTGCAATATCGCGAAATTCCGTCTAATCGCTTTTAGCTTTCACGCGAACGCAATGATGATATCCGATCGAATCGGCATCTGGTCCCGCGCATTAGGCCGGGACCTCTATCCACACCAGATGGGGCCGAGTTGGTGCGTCTGGAACAGTGGATGAACCGGCGACGGCGGCCAGCTCGTCGAGGTCGTCCTAGAAAGACTTCGAACAGTGAAAATGGTCGTAAGAAAGAACTCTTAATAAATGGTAAGGCGCCACAGTTTTGGATGACGGCTTCGGCGGTCCTCAGCAGCCCGATACCTGCCGCGGGTGCCGGGGCCTGATCTGCTTGTGTCCGCACGTTTCCTATCACTGGCCCGCCGCTTTCGGCTAGGGTGGCGTCCATGAACGGAGACCATCCACGGCGCGCACACGCACGGCGGCAACGGGGCTTCACGCTACTGGAACTGATGATCGTCGTGACGATCGTCGGCATCCTAGCCGCCATCGCCATTCCGAGCTACCAGAGCTACGTGGTGCGCGCCAAGGTGGCCGAAGGCTACGTATTTGCTGGCAGCCTGAAGACCGCGGTGGCCGAGTCGCTGATGGTCGACGGCCGCTATCCGGACTCGAACGCGGAGGCCGGGGTCAGTGCGCCGGAGCAGATCGGCGGGCGTCATGTACGCTCGGTGGCAATTCGCCCCGGCGGCGCCATCGAGGCGACCTTCGGCGACCCGATGATCGAGGGCGAGACGCTGACGCTGACGCCCTCCGGCGATCGCAGTATCCTTTGGCAGTGCAGTTCGACGCTGCCGCCAAACTACCTCCCCGCTAACTGCCGGGAAGGGGCCAATGCGCCGCCGGGAGACCCACCAGGCGGGGACTCCGGCGGTAACCCCGGAGGCAATCCGGGGGGCAATTCCGGCGGGAACCCGGGTGGCAATCCTGGTAGTGGTGGATCGCCCGGCAACTCCGGCAATGCGCCGGGTAATTCCGGCAATGCGCCCGGCAACTCCGGCAATGCACCGGGTAACTCCGGTAATGCGCCGGGCAATTCGGGCAATGGATCCAGAAGGGGAACCCGGTGATGGTTCGCCTCACTGACTACACGCTGCGTCGCGCGGTAACGGCTTGCGACCATTCGAGGAAGAACGAGCGATGAAGGCTTCCGTGCCCGCCATGCCGCGCATGCTGCTGGAAGACCGCCTGCACCTGTTGCGGCGACTTGTCGTGTTCGCCTGGCTGCTGCTGATCTGGCAGCTGGCGGCGCAATTCTGGCTACGTGCCGCAGCCGGCTTCGACTGGCCGGAGCGGGCGGGCTTCTCCTTGACCTTCAATGCGCTGCTCGGCGTTTTCGCGGCGAACACCATGGTGCTGACGGCGTTGCTGCTGCGGCGCGACTGGTTCGAGCGCATCCCGCGCAACGCCGAGCACCGCGTCGGCTGGCTGCAGCTGGCCGTACTGACGTGGCTCGGCCTGCATCTGCTCTATGCCTTTCATGTCAGCGGAGGGCTTCACGGGCCGCTGCTCGCCCTGCCGCCCGTGCTGCTGATTGCGGGACTGAGTCTGCTGCCCGGGCGCGCCGGTTGGTGGCTGGCAGCCTATCTGCTGGCCGGGTTCGCGGCGGTGATCGCCATGCAGCAGCTGATGTGGATTCACCCCACGGGTGAGCTGCGCGCGGGTTTCGCGCTGTACGGCCCTGGCGCGCCGCTGGGCGCGCTGACGCTGCTCGGGGTGCTGCTGCTTGCGGTTGCCGTGGCACAGCACGCACGGCGCTGGATCTATCCGGACGCGGTTGCCGGGCCTGATCTGCTGCGCCTCGATCCCGACACGGGACTGTTTACGGGTCGTTTTCTGCGGGCGCGTATTGTCCGCGAGCTGGGACGCGCCACGCGCCAGCAGAGCTGGTCGGCACTGGTGCTCCTCGATACCGGTGACGATGCGGCGGCATCGCTGCAGCATGCAGCCCGCCTGCTGCGCGGCACCGTGCGGCTGCATTCGGACACGCCGGCGCATCTGCACGGCGGCCGAATGGCTGTGCTATTGCCGGCCACCGGTGTCGACGGGGCAACGGCTTTCTGCCAGCGCATCCGCCGCGCCTTCGCCGACGCCGGCCTGCGGACCCCGCGGACGGCTGGCGCTGCGACGCAGGATCGCGCCTGCGAAGCTGCGACGCTGGAAGCCGAGGCCGTGGCGGCGCTGGTTGAGCAGCCCGCTGACGCGCCGCCGCGGGTGGTCAGCATCTGAGTCGTTTTGGCGCGGCTCATCTTCGTGGTAAGCCGCGTTCGAATACGGTGACGGGTGACCGCTGACCAAAGCGTTTTTTCTCGAAGATGCAGCCCTTTTATTGATCCTGGCGACGCTCGCCTATGACTGGAAGAATCGGGGTCGTCCCCATCCGGCTTACCTTGTCGGCGGCGGCGCCGCATTCGCGACTCAGGTTCTTCGAGTGCCGCTGAGCGAGACCGCCACCTCGTCAGCTTTCGCCACTTGGTTCATAACCGTGATGGGGTAAGTCAGCGCCTCGCGCGAAGCAATGCAGACGGGATAAAAGCGCAATGATTATTAGCCATGCCGGGTAGGGATCATCTGGCGTATCTCGCGTAGGGTGGGCGACGCAATACAGCGCAACCATGAGATGGAGGAGAGCGCCATGTCGAAAGGCTACGTCATATTCACTGAAGTGATTAACGATCAGGCGGCTTACGATGCCTATGTCGAGAAAGCCCTGCCCACGATCATCGAGTGTGGCGGCAAGCCACTGGTGATTCAGGATGACCCGGAGGTAATCGAGGGGCAGTGGCACGGTCCACGCACCGTGATCCTCGAATTCGATTCGGTGGCCGCGGCACGCGACTGGTACAACTCGGGCGGGTATCAGGCCGTGGTCGGTGAGCGCCACGCCGCTGCGGAGGCCAACGCCGTGATCGTCGAGGAATTCCAGATGCCCTGAGAGGGCCTCCGAATGACCGCGGTGGCCGTTCCCGCGGTCTACGGCGCGCGGAAGTCGGGCATCGCGAACCCGAGTTCCACGTTGCGATCGCCGGCTTCGCTCGTCCGGGTGCCGCCCTGCTGGCAGAGCACCGCCAGGTCGGCCTCGGAGACGGCTGCCGCCACGGCATCCGGATCACTCAGGTAGAGGGCACAGCGGTCATCGGCGGCCGCCAGTTCCTAGCTGCGCTCGAAGTCATGACCGAGAATGGAAGCCCGGATGGTGCCGGTGCCCTCGCCGTTGTCGAATACCTCGATCAGGCGTTGCTGCTGGGGATGGTCGACCAGCGAGGCTGTCTCGATCGAGCTCAGGGCCAGGTCTTGCGTTTTGCTTCATTGGCTTCCTCCAGATTAAGCAGTAACGCTTTAATTGCTGCTTCGGTCGGGTGATTCTGCCGTAGACGCACACCCCCGGTTCATGGATAATGGTGCATCGCAGCACGGGATGAATGGGGCGACAATCGTTCGTCCCCACGCGCCGGTGCGCTGACCCGCCGATCGCATTCCCGTTTTCCTTCTGGCTCGACGACGCCCGTCGCCGAGGCAACCCCGTTTTTCCTGGAGAAAAGTACCCGGATGATTTCCCCGGCCGTGTTCCGAATCAATGTTCTCAGCGGCTTGACGGTTGCGCTCGCGATGGTGCCGGAGGCCGTGGCCTTTGCGCTGGTGGCGCAGGTGTCGCCGCTCGCCGGGCTGTACGCGGCCTTCATCGTGGCGCTTATCACGTCGCTGTTCGGGGGACGGCCGGGGATGATTTCCGGAGCGACCGGCGCGCTGGCGGTGGTGATGGTCAGTCTGGTAGCCACGCACGGGGTGGAGTATCTGTTTGCCGCGGTGGTGCTGATGGGGCTTTTCCAGCTGGTTTTCGCGGCCTGTCGGCTGGGCAAATTCATCCGGATGGTGCCGCATCCGGTGATGCTGGGCTTCGTCAACGGACTGGCCATCGTGATCTTTCTGGCGCAGTTCCAGCACTTTAAGGTGGCAGGACCGGATGGCGGGCATACCTGGCTATCCGGTATGCCGCTGTACACGATGGTGGGGCTGACGGTGTTGACCGTGGCCATCATCTATCTGTTTCCGCGGCTGACGCGGGCCTTGCCGGCCACGCTGGTGGCCATCGTGGCGGTGAGCCTGCTGACGCTGGGCCTGGGCATCGATACCCGGACGGTGGGGGATCTGGGCTCGATTGCGGGCGGTTTCCCCAGCTTCCATCTGCCGCAGGTGCCGTGGAATCTGGAGACGCTGCGCGTGATCCTGCCGTATTGCCTGATTCTGGCGGCGATCGGGCTGATCGAGTCGCTTCTGACGCTGAATCTGATCGACGACATGACCGAGACGCGCGGCCGGCCGAACAAGGATTCCGCCGCACAGGGGGCGGCCAATGTGGTGACCGGCTTCTTCGGCGGCATGGGCGGCTGCGCGATGATCGGCCAGAGCATGATCAACGTGGGCAACGGCGCGTTGCACCGGATTTCCGGCGTGGCCACGGCGTTGTTTCTGCTGTCGTTCATCATGTTCGGATCCACGCTGATCGAGGCGATTCCGCTGGCCGCGCTGATCGGCGTGATGGTGGTGGTGGCGGAGAAGACCTTCGAGTGGGGCAGCTTCCGGCTGTTCGGCAAGGTACCGCGGGCCGATGTACTGGTGGGTCTGCTGGTCGCGGCCGTCACGGTGGTGGTGGACCTTGCCGCGGCGGTCGTAGTGGGCGTGATCGTTTCGGCGCTGGTATTCGCCTGGGAGCACGCCAAGCAGGTGCGTGTGAGCAGCCGCGAGGGGCCGGACGGCCGCAAGATCTACGACGTGGAGGGCACGGTATTCTTCGCGTCGGTCGCCGGTTTTCAGCAGCAGTTCGTGCCGCGTGATGATCCGGACACGGTAGAGATCGACTTCCGTAACGCCAGACTGATGGACCATTCGGCAATCGACGCCGTGAATGCCCTGGCCGAACGCTATCAGCGGGCCGGCAAGCACCTATCGTTACGCCACCTCAGCCGGGATTGCACCGAGCTGATGGACAAGGCCCGGCGCATGATCATCGTGGATTACCACGAAGACCCGCGCTATCGGGTGGCGGATGACAAGCTGGCCTGAGGCGCCGCTTGGCGCCATTGTCGGCGTAATCCAGGCATTCGAGATATTGACGCTGGCTATGCCGATAAATACCATTGGTAGCTATCAACTGATGTGTCGGATAAGTCATGACTGCGGCAAAAATTTTCAAATCGGGACGTAGTCAGGCCGTGCGCCTGCCCAAGGCATTGCGATTCGAGGGCACGGAAGTCATTGCCAAGCGTTTCGGAAACGGCGTGTTACTGCTGCCGCTGGATGCGCCCTGGGAAATCATGCGGGAGGCGCTGGACGAGTTCGAGCCTGGCTTCGAGATCGAGCGTGAGCAGCCGGCCCAGCAGACCCGCCCGGATTGGCCGGAATGAGGCATTCGGTTTCGCTCCTGGATACCAATACCTGCATCTACATCATCAATCGGCGCCCGCCGGAAGTGTTCGAACACTTCGCCGGTCGGGAAGTCGGCGAGGTTGCCATTTCCAGCATTACCGGCGCGGAACTCACCTTCGGTGTAGCCAAGAGCGGCTCCCGGAAGAATCGGGACGCGCTGGACAAGTTCCTGGCACCCCTGGTGGTTCTGCCGTTTGATGAGACCGCCATGCGGGAATACGGCGAACTCCGGAGCCATCTGGAGCGACAGGGTCAGCCCATCGGTGCGCTGGACCAGCTTATCGCCGCCCACGCGTTGGCGCTGGATGCGGTGCTGGTGACGAATAACGAACGCGAGTTCCGCCGCGTGCCGCGCTTGCGGCTGGCCAACTGGGTTGGTGATTCCTGACCGGCGACGGTTTCGGGCAGCGCTATAAAGGGGGAGGTATTCTCGTCTGACCAGGGGGCTTGTTCTCTTGAGCCCGGTGTATGAAGGCATGGGAGGCAGCGTTGACCGGAATAGGCCGACGGTTAACGGCTCGCAATGTACGCCCGCGCGGTGGATGCCAGACCCGGGAAGGCTTTCAGCAGCTTTCTGTCGGCGGTGACCAGCGTTGTGTTCAGGCTTTTCGCCAGGGCCACGAACTCGCAGTCGTAAGCCGAGCAGTGACTCTCCTCCGCGTTGGCAAGTACGGAAAGCGAATCGACCTCGTACTCGCCGCCGGTCATGAGGGCTTCCGCCTGACGCTGCATCAGACAGGCGGTTTCGAGATCAACAAGCCCCTTTCGCAGGTAAAGCGCCAGGATGTTGCGGAATTCGCTGCGCCAGAGTAGCGGGGCGGCCCAGTCCGGCGCCCGCGCAAGCAGCTTCTCCACGTCCGGCGTGTCATTCGTGGGCAGGTAGAGATACGTGATGGTGTTGGTATCCACCACGATCATGTGCGGCCTTGCTCCTTGGCGGCCTGGATGTCATCTGCATCGATTCGCTCGGCTCGAACCCGCTGCCGTAACGCTTGCGCCGCGGCAAGCCGTTCCCGCGGGCTCGCCGGTCGAGGCATGAGGGCTGTTTCCAAGCAGTGGATCAGCTCGCTGTTGATGCTGCGATGGTGGGCGTGGGCCGATGTTTTGAGCTGATCGTAGAGCTCGTCCGGTATGTTCTTGATGGTGATCGCGGGCATGGCGGCAAACCGCTGGGAATCGACGGTTGCATTATGGTTTTCTTTTGGTTGCCTCTCAAGTCATTGCCCGGCACCGTGATGGACAGATGCGACGTCCGACGTGCCAGCAACCTCGGCGTTGACCTCGAGCACGATTTTCCCGATATGCCGGCCGCTCTCCATTTCACGGTGCGCCGCAGCGGCGTCCGCCAGCGGGAAGGTCTTGTGGATGATCGGGCGGGTGCAGTCGCCCGACGCCAGCAGCGGCCAGACCTGGTCGCGCAATGCCGTGGCAATCGCCGCCTTTTCGGAACGGCTGCGCGCCCGCATGGTTGAGCCGGTTACGTGAGCACGTTTGAGCACGAGGCTGATCAGGTCGACCTGCTCGGCGGTGGTGCCGCCCATGAAACCGATGACGATCAGCCGGCCGTCCCGGGCCAGCGCCGCCAGATTGCGACTGAAGTACTTCGCACCGACGACATCCAGGATCGCATCGACACCCTGACCATTTGTGTGCGCGGCGACCGCCTCGCCGAAGTCGGTTTCGCGGTAGTTGATTGCGATGCCGCCGAGGCTTTCGATGGCCCGGCATTTGTCGTCACTGCCGGCGGTGGCCAGGGCGGTGACGCCGAATGCCCGGCACAGGGCCAGCGCCGTGGTGCCGATGCCGCTGGTGCCGCCGTGAATCAGCACGGTATCGCCGCGTTTCACGCCACCGGTGTCGAACAGGTTGGCCCAGACGGTAAAGTAAGTCTCAGGAAGGGCGGCGGCCTCGATCAGCAACAGGCCATCGGGGACGGGCAGGGCCTGGGTGGCCGGCAGCAGACAGTATTCCGCATAGCCGCCGCCTTCGGTGAGGCCGCAGACCCGATCGCCCACCGTATGGGTCGTTGCTTGGCCGCCGACGGCCACGATTGCCCCCGCGATCTCCAGCCCGGGCGTCGGATTCACGCCCGGGGGCATCGGGTATTTGCCCTCGCGCTGCATGATGTCCGGGCGGTTCACGCCGGCGGCAGCCACCCGAACCAGCAGTTCGCCGGGGCCGGGCGTCGGCACGTCGACCACCCGTGGTTGCAGCACATCGGCATTGCCCGGCTGGGTGATGGCGACTTCCGTCATGGTCTGCGGGATGTTTGCTGGCATGGGTTTCGTCATCTGAATCAGGCTTTTACTGACAGGGGACTAGGGGCCGGCCTAACCGGACTTCGCACGCGGGTCGGCTGGTCATTGTCGCCGACACGGGTTAACGCATTACCGGTAGCCGGGCATGACGCCATTGGACTGTCAAAGTCGGTAGGGCACCTGTACGAAATCGAAGACGGCCGAGTCGAAGTCGCGCGTATTCCGGGTCGCCAGCTTCAGCCCATGGATAACGGCCGATGCCGCCTGGATAGCGTCGGGTAGCTTGAGGCGGGTCTCCCGTCGAAGCTGAGCGGCCCGATCGGCGATTACTGCGTCCATCGCCACGAACTCGTAGCTGGCCAGTAATGCGCCGACTGGTTCGACGTTCTCTTCGCTGCAGCCAGCCAGCACCTCCGCCCGGGTAACGGCGGAGATGGCGGCGGCTTCGGGCTGTTGCTCGAGAAATGCGGTCGCGGCAGGGATTCCGTTCAGGTGATCAATGATGATCACGGAATCGAGCAATACCGTCACCGCTCGGTCCATTCCTCGCGCAACTGCTGCTGCCAGGCGAGACCATCGCCCTGATTCCAGAGCCCTCGCGTAAGCGCCAGCAACTGCTCTTGTGAGGGTAACTCCTGTGCGTGTTCCCGCTCACGGTATTGCGACAAGGCCTCCCGGACGAGCGATGTCATGGTCCGGCCGCTACGCCGTGCCTGCTGGTCCAGCCACTTCTTTTCGTCGGGCTCGAGGCTGATGATGGTTCGAATCATGTATTGAATGATATCACTATATGGCGTTTCGATATCATTCGATCAGCGCAAGGCCTTCTTGTCCACCTTGCCGACCGGGGTAAGCGGAATCTCGTCGACGATGTGGATGTGCTTGGGCACCTTGTAGGCGGACATGTGTTCGCGGCAGAAGGCCAGGATCTCGTCCTTGACCTGCTCGACGGACTTGGCCTTGCCGGACTCCGTTAACTGGACGTACAGGTTCACCACGTCGTTGCCGGGTCGCTTTTCGTCCGGCGTGCCGATCACGGCGGACAGTTCCACGTCGTCCAGCGCCTTGAGCTTGTTCTCGACTTCCACCGAGAACACCTTGAAGCCACCGACGATCAGCATGTCCTTACTGCGATCACAGATAGTTATGTAACCTTCTTCATCCATCTTCGCGATATCGCCGGTGTAGAAGAAGGTCTTGCCGTCGAACTCGCGCAGGGCCTTGGCGGATTCCTCCGGCAGGCCGAGATAGCCGCCGAACACCTGCGGGCCGTTCGCGATCAGCTCGCCCGGTTCGTTGAAGGGCATTTCCTTGTCGCCGTTCTCGGCGTCGACGATGCGAATGTCGGTGCCGGGAATCGGCACGCCCACGGTGCCCGGCTTGGTGCGGCCCGGCGGGTTGGTGGTGAGCATGGGGCTGGTTTCGGTCAGGCCGTAGGCTTCGCAGAACTTGCCTTCGCCGACGATGGCCTCGACCTTCGGGATCACATCCGCCGGCATCGGCCCGGCGCCTGACATGGCCATCTTCAGGCGCGAGAAATCCACCTTCCTGAACTCGGGCTCGTCCAGCAGCATCTGGTAGAGCGTGGGCACGTTGCCGAACAGTGTCGGCGGATGGGCCTGCATGGCCTTGCAGAAGGTCTTGAGATCACGCGGGTCGGGCGCGACCAGCAGCTTGGCGCGCTGGCGCAGGCCCATCAGGCACACGGCGAGGCCGGCGGCGTGAAAGTAGGGGAAGACCGAGGCGAATGTCTCGTCGCCCACGTTGTAGGTCACCATGGCCTCGCTCTGCACGGCGTTGGCCTGCAGGTTGCGCTGGGTGAGCTGCGCCCCCTTTGGCTTGCCGGTGGTGCCGCCGGTGTACTGGATCAGCGCCACGTCGTCTGGCGCGACCTCGGTGTGAACACGATCCGCAGACGCGCCGTTGACGGCCGGCCAGTAGTCGATGGTGCGGAACTGTTTGGTTGCCGGGATATCGACTTTCGGCACTTTCTTGAGAACCCGCGCGAGGAATTTCTTCCAGCCGGGCAGAAAGTCGATGGGGCCGGCGACAATAGCCGCCTCCAGGCCCGGCACCTTGCCGTCGATCGGGGCCACCGCGCCGTTGAACAGCTGATCCAGGGTGACCAGGAACCGGATGCCGGCGTTGTCGACCTGATAGGCCAGTTCATCGGCCGTCAGCAGGGGCGACACGCCCGAGGCTGCGCAACCCAGTTTGGAGGCCGCCACCAGGGCAATCACGTACTGCGGCGTGTTGGGCAGGTGCACGCCAATGACGTCACCTTTCTTCGCGCCGAGATCCCGCAACAGGTTGGCGAAGCGGTTGGCCCAGGCGTCCATCTCGCTGTAGTTGATCGACACGCCCAGGTATTCCAGGCAGGGCGCCGCCGGCGCCTCGGCCACGTGGCGCTCGACGATGTCGGCCAGCGAATCCTCGGGAATCGGCGGCATGTCGGTGCTGGGCAGGGCGGCAGCCCAGGGCGGGTTCTCGCGCATGGCGGTGGCATTCATGGTGATCACTCCTCTCCGAATCGTTGTTTATCTAGTGTGTACGAGGCTTTTCTCCCTGGTCCCCTCCCGCAGGCGGGAGAGGGGATGGCAGGTGAGGTATTCAGAAACCCATCTGGCGCGCAGCCAGGTCCTTCATGATCTCGGTGGCGCCGCCGCCGATGCTCATCACCTTGGTTTCGCGGTAGATACGCTCGACCTTGCTTTCCCGCATGTAGCCCATGCCGCCGAATATCTGAACTGCCTCGTTGGCACAGAATTCCAGCGTACTGGTGGCCAGGTTCTTGAGCATGCAGATTTCGGCGATCGGCGTTTCGCCCTGGTCCACCCGCCAGGCCAGGGCCTCCAGCGTGGCTTTGGTGGCATTGATGCGCGTGGCCATGTCCACCAGCTTGTGGCGGATCACCTGATGCTTGATCAGCGGCTTGCCGAAGGTATGGCGTTGTTTCGCCCACTCGGTAGCCTCATCGAGACAGCACTGCGCCAGCCCGTAGGCCTGGGCCGACAGCCCCAGCCGCTCGTGATTGAAGTTGTGCATGATCGCCGCGAATCCGGCGTTTTCCATGCCGATGAGGTTGGCCGCGGGCACGCGGCAGTCGTCAAAGTGCAGGGTGGCGGTGTCCGAGCACCACCAGCCCATCTTCTTGAGCTCGGTGCGCGAAAAGCCCGGCGAATTCGCCTCAACCACCAGCATCGACACGCCGCCCAGGCCGGGCTCACCGGTGCGTACCGCCACTGTGAAGTGATCGGCCCGCATGCCGCCGGAAATGAAGGTCTTCGAGCCGTTGATGATGTAATCGTCGCCGTCGCGCCGGGCCACGGTCTGCAGGTTCGCCACGTCGGAGCCACCGCCCGGTTCGGTGACTGCCAGCGCGGCGATCCTGTCCCCGGCGAGCACCGGCTTGACGAAGCGCGCCTTCTGCTCCGGCGTGCCGAAGGCCACGATTGGCGGACAGGCGATGCCGTGAACCCACACCGCCGGCACGATGCCGCCCGAGCCGGCCCGGGCAATCTCCTCGTGAAACACGATGTGGTAGTGGTAATCCGGCACCGGCGTGCCGCCCAGCTCCTCGGGATAGCCCAGCGCGAGCAGGCCGGCGTCGGCGGCGGTCCTGAACAACTCGCGCGGCACCCGGCCGGCCTCGTCCCATTCGTGGATGTGCGGCTCGATCTCGCGCGCCACGAAGCGCCGCACCTGATCGCGAAACAACTCGTGGTCGGCCGTATAGTAGGGACTGGCGGGTTTTGCCGCCATGCGATGTTACCCCTTGCGCGGAAATTCGTAAAAGAAAGATTGCCGAAATTAGAAGAGGAGCGACCACAATGCAACTTTCCCCGCCGCACGCCGCCACCGGCCACGCTCCGGAACAAGGCGGCCCGGGAGATTCGTGGCGTGGCCGGCGCTGATTCCCCGGGCGAGCCCAAACCGCGGGTGCGGTCGGCGGCCCGCGCCATTGCGCTACTGCAGGCCATCGCCGCGCACGGCGGTGGCGGTATCGGTGCCACCGAGCTGGCCCGTGACCTCGGTCTGTCGCGCCAGGTGGTCTATCACCTGCTGCACACGCTTTCCGCGCTGCAGATGGTGCGCAAGACCAACGGCAACCGTTATCTGCTGGGCCTGGGGGTAGCCACCCTGGCGCAGGGCTTCAACCGCCAGTTCCAGGCACCGGATTTCCTGCTGCCCTACGCCCGTGAGGCCGCGGAGGCCACCGGCGAGACCGCCTATGCCGTCGGTTGGGTGGAGGGCGAAATCGTGGTGCTGGCCAGCGCCCGCGGTGGCCTGCCGGTACAGGCAGCGGAAATTCCGCGGGGCTTCGCCGGCGACGCCCACGCCCGCGCCTCGGGCAAGCTGCTGCTGGCGATGAGCCCGGCGGACCAGGTCGATGCCTACCTGCAGCGCCACCCCCGGACACGCCGCACCGCCCATACCGTGGCCAGCCGCAGTGGTCTGAAGACGCAGTTCGCCGAGATCCGCGAACAGGGCTTCGCCATGGACCGCGAGGAGTTTGCCGAAGGTCTGTCCTGTCTGGCCGTGCCCATCGGGCGCATGCCGGCGGCCTTCGCCCTGGGCATCTCCGCACCCACGGACCGCCTGACCGAGCGTCAGGCGGCGTATTTGCACAGCCTGCGGGGCGTCGTGGCGGCCCATGAAGGCCTGTCAAAATAATCAGAATATGATAAAAACATTATAATTTGACAATTCTGGCAAGGTCGCTAGCATCATTGTTCAGCGGGTCGGCGCACGACGCCCGCCGCTGTCAACCGGTGCCAGGAGGGACCATGGGTCAGGTCAGAGCAACTGCCGATACGGCGCCACAGTCGTCGCCGCAGCCATTCGATCACGATGCGATACGCCAGGCCCTGCGCTGGACGAGCTTCGTGCGCGCCTTCGAGGCGAAGGTGCTGGCACTGACCCGCACCGATCCCCCGGGAATCGCCGGCTCGGTCCACCTCTGCGCCGGCCAGGAGGCGGTGGCCTATGGCGCGGTCGCCGGTCTCCGGGAGGATGATCCGGTCATCGCCACCTATCGCGGCCATGCCTGGGCCCTGGCGGCCGGGCTGAGCGACGAGGCAGTCCTCGCCGAAATCTGCCACCGCGAGGCCGGCATCAACGGCGGGCGGGCCGGGTCGGCCTTCATGCTGGCGCCGCACACCCGCTTCATCGGCGAGAACTCCATTGTCGGGGCCGGCACCACCCAGGCCTGCGGGGTGGCCCTGGCGAATCTCGCCGCCGGCAACGGGCGGGTGGTGCTGGTGTCGATCGGCGATGGCGCCATGAACCAGGGGGCCACCCATGAAGCCATGGCGTTCGCCGCCGCTCGCGCCCTGCCCGTGATCTTTCTTTGCGAGCACAACGGCTGGTCCGAACTCACGCCGACCGGGGACATGTTCAGGGTTTCGCGCCTGGCCCGCCGCGCCGGCGGCTACGGCATGCAGAGCACAACCATTGCCGGCACCGACCCGGCGGTGGTGCGCGACACCGTCGCGATCGCCGCGCAGCGCGCGCGTGACGGCGACGGGCCGATGTTCATCGAGTGCCGCGTGCCCCGCCTCTGGGGCCACTACAACAAGGACATCGAACACTACCGCCCGGCTGCCGACAAGAAGGCGGCCGCCGCGGAGGACCCGCTCGCGCTGCTGGGCCAGCGCCTGATCGATGCCGGCGCCATGAGCGCTGATGAGGTTGACGCCCTGCACCGGGAACAGGAGGCGGCGGTGGACGCTCTGGCCGAGCGGGTACTGGCCATGCCGCGCCCGGATCCGGCCACCGCCACCGACCATGTCCTGGCGCCGCCGATCGATGCGCCGGCCCCGGCGGTGCGCGAAACCCGCGAGATGACCTATGCCGAGGCGGTGAACACGGCCTTGCGTGACGAGCTGCAAAGCCAGCCGGCCACTGTCTTTTACGGCGAGGATGTCGGCAAGGCCGGCGGCATCTTCGGCGTCGGCAAGCTGCTGCAACGAGATTTCGGCGCCGATCGCGTGTTCGACACCCCGATTGCCGAGAATGCCATCCTCGGTTCCGCGGTCGGCGCCGCCCTTTCCGGGCTGCGTCCGATCGTCGAAATCATGTGGGCGGATTTCGTCTTCGTCGCCTTCGATCAGTTGATCAACCAGGCCGCCAATATCCGCTATGTCACCCGCGGCCAGTCGTCGGTGCCGATGGTGGTGCGCATGCAGCAGGGCGCCACGCCGGGCTCCTGCTCGCAGCACTCGCAGTGCATCGAGGGCCTGCTGGCCCACATCCCCGGCCTCAAGCTGGCACTGGCGGCGACGCCCGCCGACGCCTACAGCCTGCTGCGCTCGGCCGCGGCCGATCCCGACCCCTGCGTGGTCATCGAGGCGCGGGCGCTGTACTGGACCAAAGGCGAAGTGGCGCTCACCGACGGCGCCGAGCCGGTGGGACGCGCGCGCCGCCACCGCAGTGGCGGGGATGCCACCATCCTCGCCTGGGGCAGCATGCTGCCCCGCGCGCTGGAGGCGGCGGAGCAGCTGGCCGGGGAAGGTATTGAAACCACCGTGGTCGACTTGCGCTGGCTCAACCCGATGGACCACGACGCCGTGGCCCAGGCGGTGGCCGACGGTGGCGGCCGGGTCCTGATCGTGCACGAGGCCGTGCGCAGCGGCGGCTTTGGCGCCGAACTGGCCAGCCGGATTCACGAGGCGCATGAATCCCTGCTGAGCGCACCGGTCCGGCGGCTGACCACACCGGATACGCGTATTCCCGCATCGCCGGACCTGCAGGCGGTCCTGATCCCGGATGCGCCAGGTATCGCCGCCGCGGTACGGGAACTGATTGCTGCCTAGGGTCCGTGGTCCATGTGGTTCGTGGGCCGTAACGACGACAGAAAAAACGATGACAGCCGGAAAACCGGCGCGGAGGAGAGGACACATGCGACCGGCTGAATTCGAACTGCTGAGGCCGCACGGTCGGGCGGAGCTCGACGCGATCCTGGCCCGGCCCGATGCCGATACCTATTGGCTGGCCGGCGGCCAGGCATTGCTCAAGGACATGCGCCAGCGCCTGCTCGCGCCCAAGCGCCTGGTGGATATTTCCGGGCTGGCCGAACTCGACTACATCCGGGCGCAAGGCGATGTCCTGGAAATCGGCGCGGTCACCCGCCTGGCCACGCTGGCGACCGATACCGCGGTGCGCCGGCACTGTCCGGCGCTGGCCGCCGCCGCGGCCGCGGTGGGGGACGTGCAGATCCGCAACCGCGCAACCATCGGGGGCAACCTCTGCACCGGTGGCGGCGCGGATGTTGCGGTGGCCCTGCTGGCGGCAGGCGCCGAAATCGTCGTGGCCGGCGCCGGGCAGCAGCATCGCCGGCAACTGGCAGACTTCCTGGCCGGGGAGACGGCCGGCAACCGGGGCGAGCTGATCGTGGCCATCCGGGTGCCGGCAGCGCCGGCCAGCCGCTTCGTCAAGTTTTCCCGGCGTGCGGCGGACCCCGGCATCGTCAGCGCCGCGGCAAACCTCGGGGCGCGGCCCGGTCTGGCATTCGGCGGCGTGCACGGACATGTCGTTGCCCCGCCAGCCGATGCCTTGCCGGCCCTGGAACCCGGTTCGGCGACGTTGCGCACCGCCCTGGAGGCCTTTGCCGGCGAGCTCGATCCCCCCGACACGCCGCACGCCTCGGCGGCCTATCGCCGCCGGATTCTTCCGGTGATCGCAGACCGCGCAGTACGCGCGGCGGCGGGTGCGGCATGACCGGCAATCCGCAGGACAGCACCCCGATCCGGCTGGAGGTCAACGGCGAGGCACGCGAGGCGCTGGTGCCCTCGCGGCTGCTGCTGGTCGATTATCTGCGCCAGGAACTGCGCCTGACCGGCACCCATACCGGCTGTGACGATGCCCGCTGCGGGGCCTGCACCGTGCGTGTGGACGGCGCGCCGGTGAAGTCCTGCATGATGCTCGCGCGCCAGGCCGACGGCTGCGCGGTGGAGACGGTGGAGGCCCTGGGCACGGCGGACCGCCTGAGCGTGCTGCAGCGCGCCTTCCGCCGCCGGCACGGCCTGCAATGCGGTTACTGCACGCCGGGCATGCTCAACTCCGCCCAGGCTTTGCTGGAACGCAATTCCGAGCCCGACGAGGCCGGGGTGCGCGCGGCGCTGGTGGGCAATCTCTGCCGCTGCACGGGCTACCAGAACATCGTCGCCGCCGTGCTCGATGCCGCGGCGGAACTGCGCGGCGACGCGCCGCCGGTTGCCGACGAGTCGCGGCCGGCTATGGACGGCGACAAGTGGGTGGGGCGGTCCACCGAGCGGGTTCAGGACACCCGTCTGCTGACCGGCCAGGGGCGTTACGTGGCCGACCTGGCCGATGCCGACACGCTGCATGCCGCCATCCTGCGAAGCCCGCACGCTCACGCCCGCATCCGGCGCATCGACACCAGCGCGGCCCGCGCCATACCGGGCGTCGTCCAGGTGCTTACCGGCGCAGAGGCGGCCGAGTTCTCGCACCCGCTACCGCCCACCATCGACATCGGCATGCGCATGAACGAATCGCATGCCATCGCCGTGGACAAGGTCCGTTATCACGGCGAGCCGGTGGCCGCGGTGGCAGCCATCGACCCCTATATCGCCGAAGACGCGCTGGCGAAAATCGTCGTGGATTACGAGGTCCTGGAACCGGTGGTGGACATCGACCAAGCCCTGGCCGAAGACGCGCCGCGACTCTACGAGGACTGGCCCGACAACCGCTGCCTCGAATACCAGTTCAGCGATGGTCCGCTCGACCAGGCCTTCGCCGAGGCCGCGCATACCGTGGTGGCCGAGATTCCCCACCACCGTTACACAGCTGTACCGATGGAAGGGCGCGTGGCGCTGGCCCACTACCGGTCCAGCGAGGGCCGGCTGACCCTGCGGCTGTCCACCCAGAACCCGCACCAATGCCGTACCCTGCTGGCCCAGACCCTGGATCTGCCGGAAGCACGCATCGAGGTGATCTGCAAGGACGTGGGCGGCGGCTTCGGGCTCAAGCTGCAGGTGGACGGGGAAGTCATTCCCTGCCTGCTGTCCATGCGCACGGGGCGGCCGGTACTGTGGGCCGAAACCCGCGAGGAGAACCTGCTTTCCGGTATCCACGCCCGCGATTACCGCCTGACCATGGAAGGCGCCTTCGACAACGACGGCCGCCTCCTGGGCCTGCGCACGCACCTGCTGGGCAACTGCGGCTGCGACGGCACCAACCGGGCCGCCGGGGCGGGGCAGCTCCTGGTCGGGGCGTTCTATTTCCCCGGCAATTACAAGGTGCCGGCATACAGCACGGACGTGGTGGGCGTGGTCTCGAACAAGGCCCCCTACGGCGCCTACCGCGGCTACGGCAAGGATATCGCCAACCACGGTATCGAACGCTTCATGAACATCGCGGCCCGCCAGCTCGGCATGGACGCCAACGAGCTGCGCCGGCGCAACCTGATCCAGCCCGACGAGTTCCCCTACGAGATACTCACCGGTCCGATCTACGACAGCGGTGACTACCCCGAACTGCTGGCGATGGCGGAAGCGGGCGTGGATCTGGCCGCATTCCGCAAGCGTCAGGCCGAGGCCCGTGCCGCGGGCCGCTACTTGGGCGTGGGCTTCGCCATGATGCTGGAGCCGGCCGGCGGAGCGGTGCCCAACAGCATTTTCAATGCCTACGAAACTGCCACCGTGCGCATGATGCCGCAGGGCGACTTCCTGCTGCTTACCGGCATGCAGGATATCGGCCAGGGGGTGGAAACCACCCTGGCCCAGGTGGTGGCCGACGAGTTCGGCGTGACCCCGGATCGCATCAACGTGGTATTCGGCGACACCCACGGCGTGCCCTACGGCCTGGGCGCCTGGTCCAGCCGCGGCGCCAGCTTCGGCGTATCCGCCGCGGTGGAGGCCGCCCGCAAGCTGGCGCGGCGCCTGCGGGCCACCGGCGCTCGCATGATGGAATGCGACACCGACGCGGTCACGCTGCGCGACGGCGCCGTGCAACGGACCGACGGGGCGGCCAGCCTGGCCTTTCGCGACCTCGGCAACGCCGTGTCGCTGTGGCCGGGCCCGCACGGCATCGTCCCGGAGGGCGAGGAACCGAATCTGGAAGCCACCGCCACCTGGACCAATCCGGTGGTGCGCTGGGTGCCCAACGACGCCGGCTCGCTGAGCATTTACGCCACCCATCCCAGCGGCTGCTTCGCGGTGATCGTGGAGGTGGACACCGAAACCGGCGCCATCCGCGTAGACCGGGTATACGCCGCCCACGACTGCGGCACGGTGATCAACCCGACCATCGTCAACGGCCAGCTGCACGGCGGCTGCGTGCAGGGCCTGGGTGCGGTGCTGGGCGAGGAACTGCGCTACGACGAACAGGGCCACCTGCTCAACAAGGGCTTCTGGGACTATCTGATTCCCCAGGCGCCGGACGTGCCCAACATCGAGATCGGTCATCTGGTCTGTCCGTCCCCGAACACGCCCCTTGGTACCAAGGGCATGGGCGAGGGCGGTCCGGTGGGCATTCCGGCGGCGGTGATGAACGCGGTGGAAGACGCGTTGTCGCCGCTCGACGTGCAACTCAGTGAACTGCCGTTGTCGCCGGAACGGGTACTGGCGGCGATCGACGCGGCACGCAGCCAGGGAGCGCCATCATGACGAAGGCCGGCAAGACCAAGGAGTACCAGGTGCATCCGCTGATCCTGGGCGAGGCCCAGGTGGGCTCGGTGCTGGATATCTTCTGGAGCCTGACCAAGAACGTCGCGCCGGTGAAAGTGCCGGTGCTGGCCTTTCTCATCGAGGGTGGCTCGGAGCCGATCCTGGTGGATACCGGCATGCGCAGCGCCGATCGCGCCATGAACATCCACAAGCTGGGGCCGCACAGCATCGGCGAGGACAACACCCTGGCCGCGCAACTGGCCCGCTTCGGTTACAAACCGGAGGACATCAAGACCGTGCTGATTACCCACCTGCACTACGATCACGCCGGCGGCTGCGAGGACCTGCCCAATGCCCGCATCATCGTCCAGCGCAGCGAGCTGGCGGCCGCCGCCGCACCGGTCGGCCCGCGCGGCCTGGAAATCGGCAACCGCGAACTGTTCTATGACCGCGAGGACATCGCCGCCCTGGTCAACCCGCTGTGGGAACGGGTGGAACTGATCGAGGGCGATGTCACGCCGTTTCCCGGCATCGACTGCATTCTCTACCCGAATACCCACACGCCCGGCAGCCAGTGCATCTACGTGAACACCCCGGACGGGGTGGTGAGCATCGTCGGCGACATCGTGCGCAAGGTGCAGCTCAACGTGGGGCAGGGGATTCCACCCGGCCTGTACTACGACCTGGAGCAGATGCTGCGCGCCATGCGCGACATCGGCCAGCGCAGCGACCTGGTTCTTCCCACCCACGATCCCATGGTGCTGGAGGAAGACCCGGAAAAGCGTCTGGCCGCGCTGCGCCCGGAAAAGCCCTGGCCGTAAGCGCATGCCGCGTATCCCCTATCTGGACAATGAGGCGGCCGGTCCGCCCGATCTGGTCGCCGCCATCCGCGAGCGCCGCGGCGGCAAGCTGCTGAATCTGGATCGCATCCTGCTGCACAGCCCGCCGCTGGCCCGCGGCTGGGGCGCCCTGCTGGGCGCGGTGCGCGGCGAATTCGAGCTGACGGCCCTGACCCGTGAACTGGCCATTTGCACCGTGGCTTCGCTCACCGGCGCCGACTACGAACTGCATCATCACGAGGCGCTGTTCCTGCAGGCCGGCGGCAGCCAGGCACAGTTCTACGCCCTGGCGGCCGATGCCGCGTCCGCCGCGCAAGAAACGGAACTGTTCGATGCCGGGGAGCGTGCGCTGATGGCGTTCGCCGTGGCCAGCACCCGCCACGTGACCATCGACGAGCCCACGTTCGCGGCCCTGCGCGAGCACTGGCCGCGGCCGCGCCAGCAGGTCGAGATCGTCGCCCTGATCGCCGCCTACAACATGGCCGCGCGTGTCTTGGTGGCGAGCGGTATCACACCGGAATAGCCATTGGCCTAGCGTGGGCAGCGGATGGCGGCGCCATACCGCCGCTTTCCATGGTTGTCCGGCAACGATGCCAATGCTTACAGTGGTGTTCCCGACGATCTAACCGGACTTGCCATGAAGTTGAATATCAACGGCACCGCTCACGATGTCGATGCCCCTGAAGACATGCCGTTGCTCTGGGTCCTGCGTGACCGGCTCGGCCTGACCGGCACCAAGTTCGGCTGCGGCGTGGCCCAGTGCGGCGCCTGCACCGTGCATGTGGACGGGCAGCCCAAACGATCCTGCGTCACGCCGGTGAAATTCGTTGGCAACAGCAAGATCACCACCATCGAGGGGCTGGACGGCCCGCAGGCCAGGGCGATCCAGGACGCCTGGTGCGCCATCGATGTGCCCCAGTGCGGCTTCTGCCAGTCGGGTCAGGTGATGACCGCGACCAGCCTGCTCAAGGAAAAATCCAACCCCACGGACGATGACATCGACGGTGCGCTGGCCGGCAATATCTGCCGCTGCGCCACCTACGTGCGCATCCGACAGGCCGTTCATGACGCGGCCGACAAGCTGGCGGGGTAGGGTCATGACAACAGATACCATCGATACCGGCCGCCGCGAATTCCTCAAGCACAGTGCGCTGGCCGGCGCCGGGCTGGTGATCGGCATGACGCTGCCCGGGCGTGGTCGCGCCCAGGTGCCGGAAGCCGATTCCGGCGCCGCGGCCTTTTTCCGAGCAGACGATGCGACTGCCAACTTCTCGCCGAACGCATTCGTGCGCATTGCCCCGGACAGCACCGTGACGGTACTGATCAAGCACATCGAGTTCGGGCAGGGGCCATTCACCGGTCTGGCCACGCTGGTGGCCGAGGAACTGGATGCCGACTGGGGCCAGATGCGGGCCCGCAGCGCGCCGGCCGATGCCGAGCTGTACAAGAACCTGGCGTTCGGCGTGCAGGGCACTGGCGGGTCGACCGCCATGGCCAACTCCTACAACCAGATGCGCAAGGCCGGTGCCGCCGCCCGGGCGTTGCTGGTACGGGCCGCGGCCGAAGCCTGGGAGGTGCCGGCCGGGGAGATCACGGTCAGCCAGGGCGTGATCGCGCACGAGGGCAGCGGGAAGACCGCGTCGTTCGGCGAATTCGCGGAAGCTGCCAGCGAGTTCGAGCCGCCCGAGGAGGTTACGCTGAAACCCGCCGACCAGTGCAGGTTGATCGGCACCGACATACCTAAACTGGACACCAGCATCAAGAGCAATGGCCAGGCCCAGTTCACGCTCGACGTGATGCGCGACGACATGCTGACGGTGATGGTGGCGCACCCGCCGACATTCGGGGCCACCGTGGCCGCTGTGGATGCCGCCGCGGCCCGCAAGGTGCCGGGCGTTGAGGACGTGCAGACCATTCCCAGCGGCGTCGCGGTCTATGCCCGCGATACCTGGGCTGCCATGCAGGGCCGCAAGGCACTGAAGATCGACTGGGACGAGGCCGGCGCCGAAACGCGCTCGACCGAGCAGATCACGGCGGATTTCGAGACGTTGTCGGAGAAGGTCGGCAATATCGCCACGGATCGTGGTGACGTGGCCGGCGCGCAGCCCGGGCTGGCCAAACGGCTGGATGCGGTCTACCGCTTTCCCTACCTCGCCCATGCGCCGATGGAGACACTCGACTGCGTGATCCACGCGAAGGGCGATTCGGTGGAAACCTGGTTCGGGTCCCAGATCCAGACGCTGGACCAGCAGGCGATCGGCGAGGTATTCGGCATCGAGCCCGGCCAGGTAGTCATTCACACCATGTATGCCGGCGGCAGCTTCGGCCGGCGGGCCACCCAGGCCAGCCATCTGGCCCGCGAGGCCGCCGAGGTGGCGAAGGCCCACGGCCAGTCGCGGCCGCTCAAGCTGGTCTGGTCGCGCGAGGACGACATCCAGGGCGGCTGGTACCGCCCCCTGAACGTGCACCGGCTGTCCGGCGGCATTGATGACGACGGCAATATCGTGGCCTGGGATCAGACCATCGTGGGCCAGTCGATCATGGCCGGTTCGGCGTTTGCCGGCCAGATCAAGGACGGCATCGATCCCACGTCGGTGGAGGGCGCCCGCAATCTGCCGTACCGGCTGCCCAACCTGCGGGTATCCCTGCATAGTCCCGAGTCCCCGGTGCCGGTGCTCTGGTGGCGTTCGGTCGGGCATACGCATACCGCCTACTCCACCGAAACCTTCCTCGACGAGCTGCTGGAAATGGCCGGGAAGGATCCGATCGACGGCCGCCTCGAGCTGCTGGACGAGCACCCGCGCCATGCCGGGGTGCTGCGGGAAGTCGCGAAGCTGGCCGAGGCCGCCGGCCCCGCACCCGAGGGGCGGGCCCGCGGTGTCGCCCTGCACAAGTCGTTTTCCAGCTACGTGGCCGAGATTGCCGAGGTATCCCGCGGCGACGAGGGCCCGCGCGTGCATCGCGTCTGGTGTGCGGTGGACTGCGGTGTGGCGGTCAACCCCAATGTGATCCGTGCCCAGATGGAAGGGGGCATCGGCTACGGGCTAGGCGCCATCATGTTCGACGCCATCACGCTGGAAGAGGGCGGACGCGTCAGACAGTCCAACTTCGACAGTTACCGATCACTGCGCATCCACGAAATGCCCGAGGTGGAAGTTGCCATCGTGAAGTCCGGCGAAGACCCGACCGGCGTCGGCGAGCCCGGCACGCCGCCCATCGGGCCGGCCGTGGCCAACGCCTGGCGCCGCCTGACCGGCGAATCCGTGCGCGATCTTCCCTTCGTCAAACCGGCCTGAGGAGATGGCAATGAAAACAATCGGTTTGATGATAGTCCTGGCCGGTTTTCTGGCAATACCGCCCGCCTATTCGGCCGACGGTGACACCGAACTGCGCGGCCCGGAAGCCTTCAGCGATATCGAGGACGACGCGGAACTGGCCCGTGCCATGTTCGGCGAGGCCGGCAAGGTGATTCAGCATCCGCGCTGCGTGAACTGCCATCCAGTCGGCGACAGCCCGCGGCAGGGCATGGCCATGGAACTGCATGAACCGCCCGTCCGGCGTGGCCCGGCCAATTTCGGCGTGACCGGCATGCGCTGCTTCACCTGCCACAATCCGGAGAACGTGGAAGCCGGCGGGGTTCCCGGCAATCCGGCCTGGCATCTGGCACCGAAATCTCAAGCCTGGTACGGCAAGTCTCTCGGTGAAATCTGCCGGCAGATCAAGGATACCGAGCGCAACGGCGGCATGAGCATGGATGAGCTGGTCGAGCACATGGCCGAAGACAGCCTGGTGGGCTGGGGCTGGAACCCCGGCGGCGACCGCGAACCGGTGCCCGGCGACTGGGAAACCTTCGGCAACCTGATTGCCGCCTGGGCCGACGCCGGCGCCCATTGCCCCGCCCCCTGAGATGCCCAACGCAGCGGAACCGGATGCCTCGATCAATCCGCTGATTCTGGCGGGCCACTGGCGTGCGGAAGGCCGCCGGGTGGCACTGGCCACCGTGATCCGCACCTGGGGTGCGTCGCCGCGACCCGTCGGCAGCATGCTGGTGGCCGATGACCAGGGCGATTTCGCCGGATCCGTGTCGGGCGGCTGCATCGAAAGCGAGGTGGTAATGGCAGCGGCCGAGGCCATCGCCGCCAACGCGTCGCGCATCCTGGATTTCGGCATCGACAACGACGACGCCTGGTCGGCGGGGCTGACCTGCGGGGGCAGCCTGCAGGTACTGGTCCAGCCGGTGGCCGACGACGCTGCCTGTCTGAGCCCGGCCATCATCGAACGCTGCGCCGAGGCGCTGACCCGGCGCGAGCCGCTGGGGCTGCTGACCAATCTGGTTTCCATGCGGCCACGCCTGGTCGAGTGGGCGGATGCCGAGACTCTGCCCGACGAGTTCCACAATCGCCTTACCAGCGGCCGGGCAGGGCTGGAATCGCACGAGCAGGCCGATTGGTTCATTCAGCCGTTGCGGCCCGCTCCGACGCTGGCGATTGTGGGCGCGGTGCACGTGGCGCAACCCCTGGCGCGAATGGCGGTTATCGCCGGCCTGGATGTCGTGGTGATCGACCCACGGCGCGCGTTTGCCGACAGCGACAATCTGCGCGGCATTGACGTGCGCGGCGAATGGCCCGGCGAGGCGCTGGCCGGGCTGGCGGGCGGCGGCGGCATTGCCGTAGCCACGCTGACCCACGAACCCCGGCTGGACGACCCGGCCCTAAGCTGGGCCCTGACCAGCGATGACGTGTTCTACATCGGGGCGCTGGGCAGCCGCCGCACCCATGCCGCCCGGCTGGAACGACTTCGCGAACAGGGTTTCGACGCGGACCAGCTCGCCCGTATCCATGCCCCGATCGGGCTGGACATCAAGGCGCTGACGCCGGAAGAGATCGCGGTTTCCATCCTCGCGGAGCTGGTGGCCGTGCGCCGGGGCGCCCGTGACTGAGGCGCGCATCGCGGCGGTGATCCTGGCCGCCGGCCAATCGCGGCGGATGGGCCCGCTCAACAAGCTATTGCTTACCGTGGACGGCCAGCCCTGCGTGGTCCATGCCGTGCGAGCCGCACTTGCCGCCGGCGCCGATCCGGTCCGCGTGGTGGTGGTGGCCGCGGACAATCCGGTGGCCCGCGCGCTAGCCGGCTGGCCGGTGGAGATCGTGGTCAGCCCGCATGCCGACGAAGGCATGGCCCATTCGCTGGCCGCCGGAGTAACGAACCTGGATGAAGATGTGACTGGCGCTCTGATCATGCTGGGCGACATGCCGCTGGTCTCAGCCGAGTCGCTGCGGCAGTTGTGTGGCGCCTTGCGGACCGATCCGTCGCTGGCTGCCTGCGTGCCCAGTCATCTCGGCAAGCGGGGTAATCCGGTGCTCTGGCATCGGCGACATTTCCCGGCATTGCAGGCGCTGACCGGCGATCGCGGCGCCCGATCGTTAATGCGTCGCCTCGAGGTGGGGGTTGCCGAAGTTGCGGTGCCGGACGACGGCGTGCTGATCGACATCGACACCGCCGAGGCTGCTGCCGATCTGCAGCACCGACTACGGCTGGCCGCCGGCGATGTATCCCCGGCGCCGGATCTGGCAACGCTGGCCAAGGCGTCGCCCAGTCAGGCACCGGTACCAGGGCAAGGGGTCGAACTGAGCCTGGACGGCCGTTTCTGCCCCGATCAGGCCACTGTCTGGCTGGCCACCGAGGAAGATCGCATCGCCTGTTGCGATGCCACGGCCCACGGCTGCCTGCTCAGCCGCGCCGCCGCGGGCGCCCTGCGGCGCGACGCGCCGGGTGCCGACCTGGGCGCGATCCTCGATGCGGCCACCTATCTGCGCGGTCTGGCGGCCGGCGAGGGCGGGGCGCCGCCGCCAGGCTTCCCGTCGCTGGCCGCCTTCGCCGCGCTCCAGCAGTTTCCCCGCCGCCTGGGCTGTGTTTTGCTGCCGTTCGAAACGGCGAGCCGATTGCTGGCATCCCGGACGTCCGACCAACCCGCCGCGCCGGATGGTCGTTGACGGCCGGCGGGGACCGGCCAGAGCATGATCCACCAACTACTCGAAATCACGGTGCCGGTATTCGGCATCGTGCTGCTGAGTTTCGCCTATGGCCGCTGGCGGCCCACCGACATGGGCACAGCCAACCGGCTGAACATTGTGCTGTTCATTCCGGCGCTTATCTTTCACGCGCTGACCGAACGCACCGGCGAGGACCTCCCCTTTACCCAGCTAACCCTGGCCACATTGGTGATCGTGCTCGGCTCCGGTCTGATCGCCTGGCCGCTGGCCCGGCTCGCGGGTTGGCGGCCGGCCACCCTGGTGCCGCCCGCCATGTTCAACAACAGCGGCAACATGGGTCTGCCGCTGGCAGTGCTGGCATTCGGCGCGGACAGCCTGCCGGCAGCCGTCGTGCTGCTGGTGGTCACCAACGTGCTGCAGTTCACCGTCGGGTTGTGGGTGCTGCAGGGTCGGCTGGACCTGCCGGGACTGATCCGGCATCCAATGCTGCTGGCCACGGCGGCGGGGTTGATCACCCTGGCACTGGACTGGCGCATGCCCGCGATGATCGAGCCCGGGGTCCGCATGCTGGGCGACGTCGCCATCCCCCTGATGCTGGTGGCGCTGGGTATGCGGCTGTCGGAGGGTGGAATCGATGAATGGCGGCTGGGGCTGGCCGGCGGACTGCTGACCCCTCTCACCGGTCTGCTGATCGCGATTCCCTGGGTGTGGTGGACACAACCGGCACCGCCGCTCGACGCACTGATCATTCTCTATGCCGCGCTGCCGCCGGCCGTGATGAATTACATGCTGGCGGAGCAGGCCGGGCGGGATCCCTCGGCGGTTGCCGCCATCGTGGCCATCGGCAACGCCCTGGCGCTGGCCGTGATTCCCGTGACCCTGGTTTTCATTCTCTGACCGGCACCCGTTACCGCAAGGTAAGACAGCGCCGCGGTTACCCCGTCCGGTGGATTCGCCCCGTGGCGTGATATCGCCAGGAGAACGCGGCGCCAGCCCCGCCGCAGGGATCAGCCTCGCGCTGGCGCTTCGAGGTCAACAATCCGCCGGTTGTGCCTGTCGATAAAGCGGTTCCACCGTATTCAGCTGGTTCTGAAGCATGTTGATGCGGGACTCGTGTCCGGGGTGGGTAGAGAGAAACTCCATCGGCTGATCGCCGGCCTGGCGCGCCATGTTCCGCCACAGCGCGACACTCTCGGCAGGCGGAAAACCGGCCGCCGCCATCAGCGTCAGGCCCATCTGGTCCGCTTCCCGTTCGTGGGCGCGACTGAATGGCAGCACGATGCCCAGCTGGGCACCGATCCCGAGCGCCTGCAACAACTGCTGGCTTTCGATTTCCCCGAACATGCCGATCAGCACCAGCCCGGCCTTGATGCCGAGTTGCTGGGTCAGGCGTTCGTTACCGTGATTGGCCAGCAGATGACCCACCTCATGACCGATGATGGCGGCCAACTGGCCGGGCGTTTCGGCCACATCTAGAATGCCGGTGTGAATGCCGATCCGCCCGCCCGGCAGGGCAAAGGCGTTGGGCGTGTCGTTCTCGAATACGACGACTTCCCATACGCCGGGGGCCTCGCTCCCCGAATATTGCCGCCCGGCGGCCTCGACGATCCGGCCGGCGATGCATTCCACCCGGCCGCGCACGGTTGCGTCGGTAACCACCGTCTGCCCCTGTTTCATCTGTTCGAAGGCGTCCTGCCCCAGATCCCGCATGATCGGTTCGGGCACCAGGGCCAACTGGTTGCGACCGGTGGGGGTCTGGTCGCAGGCGGCGAGAAAGGGCAGCAGCACGACTGCCATGGCGAACGCACGGGTTAGGGGCAACGGCGACAAGGTGGGCACTTCCGGTCTGGCATCAGGCCGGCAATGATACGCCGGCCTGCCTGGATGTCAGCGGGAGACCGCCGACGATATGCCATCGACACCGGCATCCTGGTAGGTCCGACGGGCCTGACGCAGAACGCCGATGGCGGAGCGCAGGAACACGCCGGCGATCAGCACGCCAATGATCACGTCTGGCCAGCGGCTGCCCGAGAGAAGGACCAGCCCGGCCGCCAGCAGCACCCCGCTGTTGGCGATCAGATCGTTACGCGAACAGACCCAGGACGAGCGCATGTTGACGTCATCATCGCGATGGCGCGTGAGCAGATAAAGGCAGAAGGAATTGGAAACCAGCGCCAGCAGGCCCACGCCAGCCATCAAGCCAACCACGGGTGGGTCGCCCGCGTAGGCCTTGCCGGCAGCCTCGGCCAGCACCAGCAGCCCGAAGGCCAGCATGATCACGCCCTTGAAGGCGGCGGAAACGGCCTTCCAGCGATCGCCACGGGCCACCACGATCAGGCTCAGGCTGTAGACCAGCGTATCACCCAGCATGTCGAGAGAATCCGCTAGCAGTGCCGTGGAGCCGGCCAGCCAGCCGGCCCCGAATTCCACGCAGAACATGACGGCGTTGATGCCCAGCACGATCCAGAGCATCCGGCACTGGCGTTCCCGCAGGACCGCCAGGGAAGCATCGTTTTCGTCACAGCATCCAGTCATGATTCCAGCCGCCAGATCAGCGGGAAATCTGGGCTCCCACCAGGATTACCAGAGTGCCCGCCACGGCCAGCGAGGCACCGCCAAGATCCCACATCGTCGGTCGCGTGTTCTCGGACAGCCAGAGCCAGCCCAGCGAGGCCACGATATAGATGCCACCGTAGGCCGCATAGGCCCGACCGGCAGACTCGACATCGATGCGGGTAAGCAGCCAGGCGAATACGAACAACGCCATGATGCCCGGCACCAGCCACCAGACGCTGCCGTCCCGCCGCAGCCAGGCCCAGACCGCGAAGCAGCCGGCGATCTCGGCCAGGGCCGCCAGGGCGTAGACGGCAAGATTCTGGACTTGTGTCGTAATCATGGCCCGATTGAGGGTTCTGCGTGGTGCCGACCCGGGGCAGTTTAACCGGGTGCCGCCTGCTCCCGGTGAGTGAGGCGATACAGCGCCGGCAGGACCAGCAGCGTGAGCAGGGTACTGGAGATGATGCCGCCGATCACCACCGTTGCCAGCGGGCGCTGCACTTCCGCACCGATGCCTACGTTCAATGCCATGGGAACGAAGCCGAGGCTTGCCACCAGCGCCGTCATCATTACCGGCCGCAGGCGGGTCAGGGCGCCGTCGAGGATGGCGGCGTCCAGCGCCAGGCCCTCCCGGCGCCGCTCGCGGATGAAGGACAGCATTACCACGCCGTTGAGTACCGCGATTCCGGACAGGGCGATGAACCCCACCATGGCGGAGATGGACAGCGGCATGTCGCGTAGCCAGAGGGTGGCCACGCCACCAGTCAGCGCCAGCGGCACGCCGGTGAACACCAGCAGGGCGTCACGCAGGGAACCGAAGGCGGCGAACAACAAGGCCAGGATCAGCGCCAGCGTCGCCGGGACGGCCACGCTCAGGCGTTGGCTGGCGGATTGCAGCTGCTCGAATGTACCCCCGTATTCCACCCAGTAGCCGGCGGGCAGGTCCACGTTTTCGCGCATCGTGGCTCTGACGTCATCAATGAAGGAGCCGAGGTCGCGATCTGCCACGTTGCTGGTAACGGTGACGAAGCGCTTGGCGTTCTCCCGGCTGATCTGGTTGGGGCCGATCACGAGTTCGATGTCGGCAACCTCGCGCAGAGGAACGTAGCCGGGATCACTGCCGGGGACCGTCACAGGCAGGCGTTTCAGGGCGTCGACATCGTGTCGGCGCTTGTCGGGCAGACGCACAACCAGGTCGAAGCGGCGATCGCCCTGGTAGATTTCACCCGCAACGGCGCCACCCAGTGCGGTGCGTACGGTTTTCTGCAGCTGCCGGACATCGAGGCCATGCCGGCCCAGCGCATCGCGGTCGGGATGGATGCTGAGTACCGGCAGGCCGCTGACCTGCTCCATGCGGGTGTCGGCCGCACCCGGCACCTGGGCCACGACCGCAGTGGCAGCTTGCCCGGCCTGGCGCAGTTGCTCGAGATCGTCACCGAATATCTTGACCGCCACATCGGCGCGCACCCCGGAAATCAGTTCATTGAAGCGCATCTCGATGGGCTGGGTGAACTCGTACTTGTTGCCAGGAATCTTCGCCATGGCGGCCTGGATTTCGGCTTCCAGATCGGCCTTGCGCCGGTCGGGATCGGGCCAGTCGACGCGGTCCTTGAGCATGATGAAGGTATCCGCCACCGACGGCGGCATGGGATCGGTGGCGATCTCCGGGGTGCCGATCTTGCTGAATACGTGCGAGACCTCGTCGAACTGCTTGAGTCGCGCTTCGAGCTCGTTCTGCATTTTCACCGCCTGTGAAAGACTGGTGCCGGGTATGCGCAGGGCGTGCATGGCAATATCGCCCTCGTCGAGCTGAGGAACGAATTCGGTGCCCAGCCTGGTCGCCAGCCAGCCGGCGCCAATTACCAGCAACAGCGCCGCCAGAACCACCGGAATGCGTGCCGCCAGCGCGAAACGCAGCAGTGGCTGATAGCCATGCCGTGCTACCCGCATGATCGGATTTTCCCGCTCGGCAACGCGGCCGCGCATGAATATCGCCAGACTGGCGGGTACGAACGTGAGCGCCAGGATCAGCGCCGCGGTCAGGGCCATGATCACGGTCAGCGCCATGGGCCGGAACATCTTGCCCTCGACGCCGGTCAGGCTGAGGATCGGCAGATACACCGACAGGATGATCAGCACCCCGAAGGTGGCGGGGCGGATCACCTCGGTACCCGCCGCGCGCAGGATATCCAGCCGCTGCCCGCGGCTGAGGGCCGTGTCGGTCCTGCGCTGAGCCTCGCCCAGCCGACGCAGGCAGTTCTCGACAATGATCACCGCCCCGTCCACGATCAGGCCGAAGTCCAGTGCGCCCAGGCTCATGAGGTTGCCGCTGACGCCGGCCCTGACCATGCCGGTCATGGTCGCGAGCATGGCCAACGGAATGACCGCCGCGGTGATCAGTGCTGCCCGAATATTGCCCAGCAGCAGGAACAGGACGGCAATCACCAGCAACGCGCCCTCGGCCAGGTTCTTCTGTACCGTGGCGATGGTCTTGTCTACCAGCGAAGTGCGGTCGTAGATCGGATTGACCGTGACGCCATCCGGCAGTGATGCCTGCACCTGCGCCAGGCGCCGGCCCGCATTCTCGGCCACGACGCGACTGTTCTCGCCCATCAGCATCATCACGGTACCCAGAACGACCTCCTCGCCGTCCTGGGTGGCGGCGCCGGTGCGCAGCGCGCTGGATTCCACCACCCGGGCCACATCGCGTACCCGAACCGGACTTCCCTCGACTTCGTCGATGATAACGTCACCGATTTCTTCCGGCGTCTGCAGACGTCCGGGTACACGCACCAGATTCTGTTCGCCGCGGCGTTCGATGTAACCCGCACCGACGTTATCATTGGCGCTCTCCAGCGCACGTATCAGCGTGTCGAGCCCGATACCGTGGGCGGCGAGTTTCTCCAGGTCCGGGGCGACCTGATACTGCTTGCGATAGCCGCCGACGGTGTTGACCTCGGTGGCTCCCTCGGTCAGCCGCATCTGTGGGCGGATGATCCAATCCTGGATCGTGCGCAGGTCGGTGGCATCAAAGCCGCTGCCGGGTTCGGCGGTCACGGTATACATGAAAATCTCGCCCAGCCCCGTGGCAATCGGCCCGAGGCGAGGCGACACCCCGGCAGGAATCACGTCGCGGGCTTCGGTCAGGCGTTCGCTGATCACCTGACGGGCAAAATAAATGTCCGTGCCTTCCTCGAATACCACCGTGATCTGGGATAGCCCGTAGCGCGACAACGACCGCGTGTAATCCAGTTTTGGCAGGCCGGCGAGCAGCGTCTCCATGGGGTAGGTAACACGTTGCTCCGTCTCCAGCGGCGTATAGCCCGGCACCTCAGTATTGATCTGAACCTGAACATTGGTGATGTCGGGCACGGCGTCGATGGGCAGGATCTGGTAGCTGTACACGCCAAGGGCGGTAACGCCGGCCATGGCCAGCAGTACCAGCCAGCGCTGGGCGATGGCCGCGGCAATGATGCGGTCGAGCATGAGAGGTTTCCTGTCAGTGATCGTGGCTGGCGCCGGACTTCTCGATGTCCGCGCGAATCAGGAAGCTGTTTCCGGTGACGTATTCCGTCCCGGGCTCGATGCCGTTCTCGACTTCCACCCAGGTATCGTCGCGCGCGCCCAACTCGAGCATGCGCACCTCGTAGGTGTCGCCGAAGCGGGCATAGACCACATCGAACTCACGGAAACGCTGGAGGGCACTGCGACGAACCGCGCGCGCGACCTCGCGCCTTTCCACCGTCACCTCACCTCGCACGAAACGTCCGGGACGCAGACCTCCATCCGGATTGTCCACCGGCACCCGCAGATGGACGTTCTGGCGTACGCCGCTGGTGGGCGCGACATGGGTAATCTCGCCGCTGGCAAGCGCCGCACCGTCGAGGTCACGCACCGTGACCGCCTGGCCGGTCTCGATCTCCGCCAGGTCACGGCTGAAGGCATCCAGTTCCACCCAGACACGACGCAGATCGGCAATTACGAACAGGGGGGCAGTGCCTGATTGCTGACCCACGGCCGCATGGCGCTCGATGACCGTGCCATCAAAGGGGGCGCGCAGCAGGGTAGTCTGCAGGCTGTCACGGGCGATAACCGTCGCCAGTGCCTCGCCTTTCTCCACCCGGTCGAAGAGGCCGGCCTCGATACGGTCGACCGTACCCGGATAACGCGCGGCCACGCGCGCCACGCGGTCCGGGTCGGGCCGGACGCGGCCGGTGAGTGACAGGGTCCGGCGCAGGGTGGCGGGGCCGACCGTGCCCGTGGTCAGGCCCGAATCCTCGGCGATCGCCTCGGGAATCCGCGTGCGGCCCTCGTAACTGGCGTAACGCCAGCGATAGGTCTGCCCGTCATGCCGGGCGCGGACCTGCACATCGAAGGAATGCGGTTCCACCACGGTCTGACGACCGCGCAGGAAGTCGTCCATCGGCCGGAACTCGATCACGTCGGTGCGTCCGCCAAGACGTTCCAGGCGGACCTCCAGATCAACCGCCGTCGGGTCCAAGGTCTGGCCGTCGCGGGTAGCCCAGGCACGGAATTCCGGCGGCACGCCGTCCTCGACGATGGCCAGTTCCAGGCGGAAACTGCCTTCTTCCAGCAGCCTGCCGCCGTGCGGACCGGTCAGTTCGCCCGGATCGGACATGCCGTGTCCGTGATCATGGCCACCGGCGGCCTGCAGGGGCGACAACCAGATGGTTGCCACCAGCAATAACAGGCTACGAATCAGGGGGAAATACAGGGTGCTCATGGTGCGTAACCCTCATCCACGGCGACTGCGGGGGATCCCGTGAGCCGCTCGATCTCGATCAAATGGCGGTGATAACGTTCCGCCGCGCGGATCGCACGACGACGATGTTCGATCAGGCCGCGCTGTGCGTCTGCCAGTGCCAGATAGCTGTAGCGCCCGCGGGTGTAGCCGGTGCGAATGTCCGCGAGGGCAGTGTCCGCGGCCGGCAGAATTCGCTGGCGCAAGGTGTCCAGCTCGGTGCGGGCGTGCTTCAGTTCCTGATAGCGGCCATAGAGCACGGCATAGAGTTCTCGCCGTGCGGCGTCGCGCTCATGACGACTCGCGGCGGCATCGGCCCTTGCCGCCTCGATGCCGGGTTGGGCCCGCTGGTCACTGCTCAGGGGCACTGACAGACCGACAATGAAGGCATTGTCGTCGGTAAATTCGCGACGGCGGATGCCGCCCGACACGGTGATATCGGTAGAACGTTGCGCGTTCGCGAGGCGACGTCGGGCATTGGCGATTCGTTGCCTGTCAGCCAGCCTTCGGAGTTGTGGGTTCTGATCGAGCGCGGCCACCAGCGTTTTCAGTTCATCCGGCTGCGGGAGCGTATAAATGTCGCCCGCCGCTCGGCCGAAACCGGGCTGTCGCTCGCCCCACAGGCTGGCCAGGCTGACTCGGGTCGCCTTGAGCTCGTGTTCGGCATGCTCCAGTTCGAGTTCCGCGTCCGCCAAGGCGATATCGGCCCGTGCGGCCTCGCTGGCGGGAGCGGCACCGGCCTCGACCCGCCGTTGTGCCTGTGTGCGAGCCCGGCGAGCCAGCGCAACCGCCTGTTCGGCGACCGCCAGCAGGTGTTGATCACGGATCACATGCACGAAGCGGCGGGCCACGCGGGCCAGCAAATCCAGGCGACGGATATCCGCTTCCGTGCGCACCAGGGCGCCGCGGCCTTCGGCCAGGGCGCGCCGGCGAGCCGCCTTGTTGCCACGCTCCAGGGTTCGCGACAGCAGCAACGTGGTTTCGGCACCGCTCAGGCCGCGGGTCTGACCGGTGCCGCCGACGTTTTCCAGTTCCAGGCCCAGTTTCAGTGGCGGCGGCTGCGCCGCTTCACGACTGCGCGCATCAGCCGCGCGATCGCGATACCGGCCGAGCGCCAGTTCGGGGTTGTCGGCAATCGCTCTCGCGACTGCCTTTTCGAGGGTCAGGGCGTCACCCGCCGCGGCCGACGGCAAAACCGTGGCAATCAGCAGACACGCGCCCAGCAAATGGCGTAAAGCCATGGGCATCTCCACGCAAGACGGAAGAGTCCGGCACGCTCGGGCGCGCCGGGCGCGATGGAGATGTCAGGCGATGGGCGGTCGGAACGGTGGCGCGGAAACGCCGCTGGCTAGATCGCAGTGGTGATCCGTGATGCTGACGCAGGCGGCTCGCGCGCCGATAACGGGCAGGGGTGCCGGCAGGGCCGAACAATGGGCCGCACAGGCACAGGCGTGAACGTGCAGACCTTCGCGATCACCCCAGGTATCGGCCTGCTCGTGATGGTGATCCGCGGTGGCAACCATGCCTTTGCCGGTATCCGCATGGTTGTGGATTTCCAGCACCGGCCATGTGCCGCTCAGCAGCGCTACGGCAAGCGCCAGAACTGCTACCGGGTGCCACAAACTGCGCAGGCGGGAAAGCATGGTCATAGCATAACTATGCCGTGTTTGCAGGCGGGCAACAAACAGCCATCAGCAGCGGGATGTCGGAAGCCCGGACCCACGCCAGATCGCGAACAGGGCCGGAAACACGATCAACACCATGACCAGGGCCGAGGCCACGCCGCCGAGCATCGGGGCGGCGATGCGTTTCATCACATCAGCACCGGTGCCGTGGCTGAGCATGATCGGCACCAGGCCCATGAACAGCGCCAGCCCGGTCATCAGTTTCGGGCGCAGGCGTCTGGCGGCGCCCTCGACGATGGCATCCATCAGATCGTGGCGATCATTCAGCCGACCCTGGTCACGCCGGCCGCGCCAGGCGATGTCCAGATACAGCATCATCAGCAGGCCCAGCTCCACCGCCAGCCCGGCGACCGCGATGACGCCTACCGCAACGGCTACGGACAGCTTGTACTCCAGCCACCACAACAGCCAGATACTGCCGACCAGGGAAAAGGGCAGGGCCAGCATGACGATGCCGGTTTCCGCCAGCGACTTGCGGTGGAAGTAGAGCATGAAGAAGATCAGGAATACGGTCATCGGCACCAGGATGGTGAGCCGGGCCCTGGCCCGTTCGTAGCTTTCGAACTGACCGGCCCAGGCGAGGCGGTAGCCCTCGGGCACCTCCACCCGGTCGGCGACAACCTGCTTGGCCCGGCTGACATAATCCGGCACGCCCAGCCCGTCGCCCACATCCACGAACACGAAACCGACCAGCTGGCCATCCTCGTTGCGGATCATGGGCGGACCGGTGCGGAATGTCAGGTCCGCCACCTGGGTGATCGGAACCTGTGCCCCGCGCGATGTTGGGACGAACACCCGTTCCAGGGCATCCAGATCATCACGATAGTCGCGGTTGTAGCGCACCAGGATGTCGTAGCGTTCGCGGCCTTCCACGGTCTGCGATACCACCTTGCCGCCGATGGCGGCTTCGATGACATCCTGGACATCGCCCACGTTCAGCCCATGCCGCGCGGCGGCGGCGCGGTCGATGTCGAAGTCCAGGAAATAGCCGCCGGTGGTGCGTTCGGCGAACGCGCTGCGGGTGTGCGGGGCGGTGCGACTGTCGGCCTGCAGGGCCTGTTCGACGGCGGTGGCGGTATCCTCGATGGTGGCCAGATCCGGCCCGAATACCTTGATGCCGAGGCTTGAACGGATGCCCGTTGCCAGCATCTGGGTGCGGGTCTGGATCGGCATCCACCAGACGTTGGGCATGCCGGGGAAGCGCATTGTCTCGTCCATTTCCGCAATCAGCTTTTCGCGAGTCATGCCGTCGCGCCACTCGCTTTCGGGCTTGAGCATGATGTTGGTCTCGATCATCGAAAGCGGCGCCGGGTCGGTGGCGGTGTCGGCACGCCCGGCCTTGCCGAATACCCGCTCGACTTCCGGGAACTTCATCAGCTCCCGATTCATGGTCTGCAGGGTCTGCTGGGCTTCGCCGATGGACATGCCGGGCAGGGCGGTGGGCATGTACAGAATGCTGCCTTCGTCGAGCGGGGGCATGAATTCGCTGCCAAGACCCCGGAACGGGATGACCACCGATACCAGCGCCAGCACCGCCGCGCCGACCACCAGCCAGCGTCCGCGCACCACCAGCCGCACCAGCGGTGCGTAGCCGGCAACCAGGGCGCGGTTCAGCCAGCTCCGGTCACCGCGGATCTTGCCGCGGATGACCAGCACCGCCAGGGCCGGCACCAGGGTCACCGACAGCAGGGCGGCAAAGAACATCGCATAGGTCTTGGTGAAGGCCAGCGGTTGGAACAGCCGGCCCTCGCTGCCTTCCAGCGCGAACACCGGCAGAAAGGACACGGCAATGATCAGCAGAGCGAAGAAGATCGAAGGGCCGACCTCCTGCATGGCGTCGATGATCACAGCCGTACGACCCGCGCCTTCACCCTCTCTGCCGCTTGCGGGGGAGGGGCCGTTGCCTTGCTGCCACAAGTGCAATCGCCGGTGCACGTTCTCGATGATGGCAATGGCGGCATCCACCATCGCCCCGATGGCAACCGCGATGCCGCCCAGCGACATGATGTTGGCCGTCAGACCCTGGTAGTACATGGGGATGAAGGACAGCAGGATGGCGATGGGCAGGGTGATGATGGCCACCAGCGCCGAGCGCAGGTGCAGCAGGAACACGATGATCACCAGCGAGACGATGAGCATCTCCTCGGTGAGCGTGACCGTGAGGGTGTCGATGGCCCGTTCGATCAGCCCGGAGCGGTCGTAGACCGGTACCACCTCGACCCCGGCCGGCAGCGTGGCGCGAACCTCCTCCAGCCGAGTCTTGACCCGCTCGATCACCTCCAGGGCGTTCTCGCCGTAGCGCATCACCACGATGCCACCCACGGTCAGGCCCTCGCCGTCGAGTTCGGCAGTGCCACGCTGCATGCCGGGCCCCAGACTGACGTCCGCCACGTCCTTTACCTGGATGGGAACGCCATTGTCGTTGACGTCGAGCACCACCTGTTCCAGGTCAGCCGCGGACTCGACATAGCCGCGGCCGCGGATGAAATGCTCGTGACCGGCAATCTCCAGCACCCGTCCACCGACGTCGCTGTTGGAACGGCGCACAGCCTCGACCACAGTAGCCAGATCGATACCGTGGGAGGCCAGGCGGTCGGGATCCAGGTTGACCTGGTATTCCTTCTCGTAACCGCCTACCGAGGCCACCTCGGCCACGCCTTCCACCGACTCCAGCGCGTACTTCAGGTTGAAGTCCTGCAGGCTGCGCAGGTCGGCCAGGCTATGCCGGCCCGACTTGTCCACGAGGGCGTACTGATACACCCAGCCCACGCCCGTGGCATCCGGACCCAGGGTGGGATTCACGCCCTCGGGCAGGTCCGCGCTGGCGGAATTGAGATACTCCAGCACCCTCGAGCGGCCCCAGTAGATGTCGGTGCCCTCCTCGAAGATGACGTAGACAAAGGACAGTCCGAGAAAACTCTGACCACGCACGAACTTGACGTTGGGAGCGGCCAGCAGCGTGGTGGTCAATGGATAGGTGATCTGATCCTCGACCAGATCGGGGCTGCGGCCCGGCCATTCGGTGAGCACGATCACCTGCGCGTCGGACAGGTCGGGGATGGCGTCCAGTGGCGCTGCCATCAGCGAGCGATAGCCCCAGACCGAGGCTGCCGCCACCACCAGCAACGTCAGCAGCCAGTTACGGGCACAAAAGACGATGACGGCCGCCAGCGGACCGCGGCGATGGTCCTGAGCCGGATTCACCATTGATCCATCCCCGTCCGGAGTTTCGCCTCGGCGGCGATCAGGAAATTGCCGGAGGTGATAACCACATCTCCCGGATTCAGGCCCTCGGTGATTTCGATGTACCCGTCCGCGCGCTGGCCAGTACGCACTAGCACCGGTTCGAGCCTGCCGCCCTCGCCAAGATCCCTGAACACTACCCGGGTTTCCCCGGCGATCAGCACGGCGCCCTCAGGCACCACAAGCCGCTTACCTAGTTCGGCCTCGAGCCGGACTTCGGCGTACATGTCGGGCTTGAGCGTGCCTTCGGGGTTGTCCAGCACCAGACGGATGCGGGCGGTGCGGGTGCGATCGTCCAGGTAGGGATAGATATAGTCGATGCGGGCACGATACGTTCGATCCGGCAGGTAGGGCAGGGTCACCGTGGCCTCCATGCCTTCGGCAATCAGCGGCAAATCACTCTCGTAGACCTCGGCGTCGATCCATACCGTGGACAGGTCGGCGATGCGCAGCAGGGTTTCACCGGCCCGAGCCTGGCTGCCGTTGTCGACGTGCTTTTCGACCACGGTGCCGGATACCGGCGATTGAATGGGCAGGTTCTCCAGCGGCTGGCCGCGGCGCTCCAGTGCGGTGATCTGCGCCGGTGCGATGTCCCACAACCGCAGACGCTGCCGGGCAGCCTCGATCAGGCTGTCATTGGGCCCGCGGCGGGACAGGCGCTGCCGCGTTTCCAGGTATTCCTGCTGGGCGGAGAGCAGGGCGGGGCTGTACACGGAGAAAAGGCGCTGGCCACGTTCCACCCGCTTGCCGACAAAATCGGCCTGCAGATCGTCGATCCAGCCGTCGAACTTCAGCGTGACGCTGGTCATGTGCCGCTCATCGAAATCGACCTCGCCCACGGCACGAATCACCTTGCTAAGCGATCGGCGCTGCGCCCGCCCGGTTTCCACCCCGATCAGTTGCCGGCGGCGGGCATCCAGGGTGATCACGCCCGATTCGACTTCCTCCCGGCCGACCGGTATCAGGTCCATCCCGCAGATCGGGCATTGCCCGGGTTCGGCCTCCCGCACCGAGGGGTGCATGGAACAGGTGTAGTGGGCTATCCCTTCCGGGGTGCGGGTAGCCGCCACCAGCCTGGTTTCGCCGGTGCGAAAGCGAAGGATCAGATCGCCGTGGCCGAGGTCCGGCGCATCCGCGTCCACGGCCAGGCTGTATTTGCCGTCACGCGGGAGCGACAGCGTGCCGCGGTAGCGGCCCTCGCCGGCGGCTGCAAGTGTAACGGTCGGCGATTTCCCGGCATCGCCGGTATCCGCACGACGTTCGGCCAGCACGCGCACCCGGGCATCGTTCACAGGTTGGCCGTCGCTGTCCTCGACGTGGACGGTCAGAGGGTTGTCGCCGGGTTGCAGCGGTGGTTGATCCGGCACGATCCGCAGCCGGAAGGGACCGGCGGCATGGCCGGCCTGCTGATCGTGGTCGTCATGGCCAGTCTTTGGCGCCGACATGCCGTCAGCGTCGTAAAGGAAAAGGCCGGCGCCGAGCGCTGCTGCGCACACGACGAGCAAGGTGGCAATGACGGCGGCGGTACGGTTCGGATGGTTCATGGGTTGGTCTCCGGGTTGCCGGCCGCAGCGGGGTCGGGAAGCTCGCCGCCGGCCCAGCGGGCCAGTTCCGCGCGGGCGATGAAGTAATCCGCGCGGGCGCGGGCCAGGTTCAGTTCGGCATCCAGTTGCTGCTGCTCGGCAGTGATCACGGCCAGGAACGACCCACCGCCCGAACCGTAGGCGGCCCGTGCAGCGCTCAGATTCTCCTGCGTGCGGGGCACGAGCTCGCGCCGATACAGATCGATCGAGGCGCGGGCCTGCTCGGCGGCCGCGCGGGCGGCTTCCAGTTCACCGAGCAGACGATTGCGCTGATCACGGTGCTCGAAATCCAGTCGCATGGTGTCGGCCCGGGCAGCGTCCCGGGCAGCGCGGCGCTTGTCCTGGTCGAGCGGCAGGCTGATCCCGACGCCAACCGTGAAACGGGTTTCGCTGGCAGGGCGGAAATCGTTGTTGCCGGCCATGACCCGCAGATCCGGGTAGAAGGCTTTGTCCGCAAGAGCCTCGCGATCCCGACTGGCGGCAATACGGCGATCCAGCCGCTGCAGGGCGGGGTGTCGACGAAGCGCCAGCGCCCGCAGACTGTCGTAGGCCGGCAACGGGGCGGCCGCCGGCATATCGGCGGGGGCCGGTAGTGGCGCATCCGGCTCGCGCGAGAGCAGGGCGTTGATGCGTGCCCGGATGGCGGCGCGGCGCTGTTCCAATACCAGGGCCTGTTCGCGCAGCCGTTGCAGTTCCACTTCCGCCTGCAGCACATCGTGCTGCTCGGCAAGGCCGGTGGCATAACGGCGCTCGGCCACCCGCCGCAGTTCGTCGGCTAGCTGCTGATTACTGGCGTTGATCGCCAGCGCCCGGTGGACGTAGAACCATTCGGCATAGCGCGAGCGGGTCGCGGCTGCCAGCTGCAGGCGCAGACTCGCCACCTCATCGCCGGCGGCCGCCGCCTCGTGACGGGCAACATCTGCCCGCAGATCCAGGGTGCCCGGCCAGGGCAGTGACTGGCTGATTTCCACAATCCCGCTGACACCGCGGTGTTGCCCCGACGGCGTGGTGAAACCGTCGACCGTGCGGGGCGCGACTGCCAGCCGCAGTTCCGGATCCGGAAGGCTGCCGGCCGGCCCGATACGCGCCTCGGCCGCTTTTACCGCGGCCTCCAGCGCGGCGACGCCGGGGTTGCCGGCCAGAACCTGCCTGACCAGATCATCCGGCCGCAGGGAGTCCGCCGGCGCGGCCGTGCTGGTGCAGAAAAGAAAGGCTGCCGCCGCGGTGACAATCGCCCGCGGCCAGCCAGGTTGAATGCCCATGACCCATCTCCGAAAAGCCTGGAAACCACCGATCAACGCGATGCGCCGATCGGAATCGGACGGCTAGACGAGCAGGGGACCGGGCGGTCGAATCAGGCGCGGCCGATGGGGCGGGGCCGGGGTCTGGACGCGAGCAATGCCGGCGGGGTGATCACGCAAGGATGCGCGCACCGGCGCACCGGCACTCGGCAGGTGGGCGACCGGCACCGGGCAGCGGTCGCTGCACTGATGGTCGCAACGACAATCGGCACCACAAGGGCAATCGTCATCACCGTGTCCGGCGTTCTCGTGGTCCATGTCACCATGCTGCATGGTGGCGTGGTCGTGCGTTTCGTCACCGCCAACCGAGGAAACAGCCGCCCACGCGCCGCTCACCTGGCTTGCCAGCATCAGTAGGGCAACAATGGCGCGCAGCGTGTTCAATTATTGGATCAGCCTGTCGGCGGCGTTCCGTACTGCTTTTATACACCCTGGAGCCGGGTACGGAGTCAAGCCCGCCAATTCGCATGCCACGGATGCTTGCGATGCAAACGGCATGGCCCGATAGTAGGGCGTCCGCGCCGCAGCATAAGCTTGGTCACCACTTCAGATATCGCCAGCATGTCCATGACCGGGAACGGTATGTCAGCAGACCATCACAATCATCATCATGGTAGCGGCCGCGTCCTGCTGTGGTCGCTGCTGTTCACCACCGCCTTCGCCGTCGTCGAGCTGTTGGGCGGATTGCTGGCCAACTCGCTCGCGCTACTGTCCGATGCCGGCCACATGCTCACGGATTCTTCGGCGCTGGCTATTGGTGCCATCGCCTCCTGGCTGGCGGTTCGCCCGGCGTCGGCACGGCATTCCTTCGGCCTGCAGCGAGCGGAAGTGCTGGGGGCGCTGATCAACGTCCTGTTCATGCTCGGCGTGGTGGCGGCAGTCGCGGTGGCAGCTGTCCAGCGCCTGACACAGCCCCAGGATGTGGCCGGCATGCCGGTGATCGTGATCGCTGCGATCGGACTCGGCGTCAACCTCACGGTGGCCTGGATTCTCATTCAGGGGGAACAGACGCTCAACGTGCGCGGCGCGTTGCTGCACGTATTCGGGGATCTGCTGGGCTCGGTGGCGGCACTGGTAGCCGGAACGGTGATTGTCCTGACCGGCTGGACGCCAATCGATCCGATCCTGTCGCTGTTCGTGGCCATCCTGATCCTGTGGTCAGCCAGCCGGCTGTTGCGCGAGGTTCTGCGTGTCCTGATGGAGGGTGTGCCGCGCCACATCGACGCGCGTGAAGTCGGCGACTCACTGGCTAAGGTCCGTGGTGTCCGGGCGGTGCACGACCTGCACATCTGGACGCTGTCATCGAGCAGCTATGCGCTGGCGGCACACGTGGATGTTGACGGTATTTACGCATGGGAGCGAGTGCTGCCTGAGCTGCAGGCGATTCTGCGTGAACGTTTCGGTATCGAACACAGCACGCTGCAGCCGGAAACCGAGCAGATACGCAATGCATGCGACGCAGATCCGGATTGTGGGCATGTGGGCCACTCGCGGGCCTGACGGCTGCACCCCTCCGTGCACCCATGCGTTAAGTGCGCATAATGTATATTATGTTAAATCACGGATCCTCGGATTGTCATATCCGATAAGTGCCGCATGTGAGCCCGACCCCTCCCTTTCCCCGTTGAGTCTCCCTGGCGAATGACGTCATCAATATCGCGTCCATAGCAATGGCGTGCGATTATCCGGAATCGACGTCCATTCCACGCTAACCCGGCGCCTAAGATTCGTGCTCCATAGCCCTGTTTCTAATAATAAAACTCTATATTTTGCTCGCCATCTGAGAACGGCGGTGCTGGCGCTGGGCTTGGTTTCCACCGGCAGCGCGTTGGCGCAGTCGGCTTCCGAGGTTCTCGAGGCTCCGGCCGGTGACGAGCCGTCGAGCCTGCTGGAACAGATCGATATCTCGTCTCCTTCCCAGGGGGAACCAGGGTTGCGTGAGGAGTTGTCCGCGCTCCGAACATCGCTGGACGAGCGCCGGGCCGCGCTCGCCAGCACGGAGGAACGGGTCGATCTGGTGGAGACCCGGGTAAGCGACCTGCAGCAGGAATTCGAGGAATTGCAGACTCGCCTGCAAACCGCCGGCCTTGACGTATCGGGCGAATACGCGGCGCTGCTGCGCAAGCGCCTGAACCGGATGGAGGCGCAGCATCTCGACGCCGGGGTGATTGCCGGCATCAAGAAGTCGCTGGAGGACGCGCGCGTTGCCCTGTTCGCGGTGGAAGAGCTGGATGCCGCAACTACCGAAGTCGCCTCGTCGGCGTCTGCCGAAGCGCTTGCCGCGGATCGTCGGGCACTGATCGAGTCGTTACGAGAGACCACCGCCGAGCATATTGAATCGCTCAACGTGCTGTTCGAACAGGTCCGCGACCTGCAGACGCTGATCCGGGATTACAGCAATCTGCTGTCGGAGCGTCTGTTCTGGCTGCCCAGCACCGATCCCGTGAGTATCCAGACGCTGCGCGAGACCGCTGCCGGGTTCCGGTGGCTGGCGGAACGCCAGCACTGGCAGACCCTGATGCTGAATATCGGGCCGTCCATCGCGGGTCAGCCGCTGGCCTGGTTGCTGTCAGCAGCACTTATCGGCCTGCTCGCGGCGCGTGGCGTCCTGCGCCGGCGTTTGCTCGCCACCGCGGACAACGTCGGCCATGTCCGTCATGACCACTTTGGGCTGACCCTGGCCGCCCTGCTCTACACGATTCTGCGCGCCCTGCCCGGCTCGGTGGCATTCCTGCTCGCCGGTGTGCTGGTAGCGGATGTCAGTGCGTTCGGCCAGGCGCTGGCCCAGGGGCTGTTCGATGCCGCGCTGGTGTTCTTCCTGTTCTGGTTCCTGCGGCATATCGCCACCGAGGGCGGGCTGGGCCATCGCCATTTCCGCTGGAGCGAGAACGTGCTGCTGGCGCTGCGCAAGAGCGTGGTGTGGTTACTGCTGGTACTGCTCCCGGTCGTGGCATTCGGTCGGATGTCGCATGCCGACATCGGCGAGGTCTACCAATCCAGCCTCGGCCGGCTTCTGTTCGCCATCGCGAGCATCGCGCTGGCCTGGTTCGCGCACCGCATCGTGAGCACCATTATCGTCGGCACCAGTGCCTCGAATCCGCGGCGCTGGCTGCTGCTGTTCTACGTCGCCACGGTTGCGGCACCGATTACACATATGGGCCTGGCCCTGATCGGCTATCAGCACACGGCGGTGGCACTGCAGTCCACCCTGTTCATCACGGTGTGCTGGATCGTGGGGGTGAACCTTCTCTATTACCTGGCGGTCCGCGCTCTGGGTATCCGGGAGCGGCGACTGGCCCTGGAACGGCTGCTGGCCCAGCGGGAACTGGATCGGTCGCTGAGCGAAGCCCGCGAGGCCGCGGATAATTCCGGCGAGGGCATGCCGGAAAATCTCGATACACCCGATCTCGACCTGGACCTGATCAATCACCAGACCCATGCCCTGCTTCGCATGATCGTGGCGGGAATGGCGCTGGTGGGGTTCTGGATGCTGTGGTCGAACTTCATCCCGGCGTTTTCCGTCTTTGACGAGCTCACGCTGTGGACGGTGCCGGCTGTGACCGAGGGCGGCAGCGCCATCCCCATCACCCTGCAGGATCTGTTGCTGGCGCTACTGCTCGGCACCCTCACCTTCTTTGCGGCCCGCAATCTGCCGGGCATGCTGGAAGTGGCGGTCCTCAGCCGGTTGAATCTCGCGCCGGGCTCCAGTTACGCGGTGACCACGATTTCAACCTACTGCATCGTGATCATCGGCATCGTGATGTCGCTCGGCGCGATCGGCGCGCAATGGTCCAAGCTGCAGTGGCTGGTAGCCGCGCTGGGCGTGGGCTTGGGTTTCGGTCTGCAGGAGATCGTGGCGAACTTCGTATCCGGCCTGATCCTGCTGTTCGAACGCCCGGTACGGGTCGGCGATACGGTCACGGTCGGGGAACACACGGGCACCGTGTCGCGTATCCGCATCCGGGCCACGACGCTGACCGACTGGGACCGGAAGGAACAGATCATCCCCAACAAGACCTTCGTTACCCAGGAGGTCACCAACTGGACCCTGTCCGACTCAGTCACGCGCGTGATCATCCGGGTGGGTGTGGCCTACGGCTCCGACATCAATCTCGTTCAGAAGCTGCTTCAGGACCTGGCGAACGCCAATGATCGGGTCGTGGCGGATCCGCCGCCGGCGGTCTTCTGCGTGAATTTCGGCGACAGCAGCGTGGATTTCGAGATCCGGGCCTTCGTGACCAGCATTCTCGACATCATGCTGCTTGGCCATGAAATGCGCGCGTCAATTGCCGCCGCCCTGGCCGAGCACGATATCGTCATTCCCTTTCCGCAGCGCGATATTCACATCATCGGGCCGGCGAATCTCCCGGGAAGCGAGTCCGCGGCGGGCGAAGCCGGTCAGCCGTCGGGCTAGTACTGGGTTTCCGGAATCCGGACCACCATGCCGTCCAGCTCGTCGGTGACCGTCAGCTGACAGGTCAGGCGACTGTTGTCCTCGGGCTCGGAGGTGTACTCGATCATGGCCTCTTCGTCGCCCTCCGGGGCCGGCAGATGCGCCAGCCATGCCGGGTCCACGTAGACGTGGCAGGTGGCGCAAATGCAGTTACCGCCGCAATCTCCCTCGATACCGGGCACCATCGCCTCGATGGCTGCTTCCATGAGGGTGCCGCCGACCTTTGCCTCCACGTCGTGTGAGGTACCGCTGAAGTCGATGAATGTGATCCTGGGCATGACCGGAACTATAGTGACGAATATGCACTATGTTACATGATCGATTTCAGGTCCACATCCAGATCGATCAGGGTCGACGGTTCCACGGCGGCCCGCGCCCCCACCAGCTTCTTGCCGGCCATGAAGGCGGGCGGCATGTTCACGGCGTCAACGGCAACGAGTCTGCCCTGCTTGAGGTAGAAAACGGCAAAGGCGTCGTCATCGGGGTTGCCGCGGATGGCGGTCGCATCGTGCCCTTCCGACAGGCCCACCATCTGCAGGCGCAGATCATACTGATTGGACCAGAACCAGGGCGCGGCGTTGTAGGGCTGGTCGCCGCCGGTCAACGTTGCCGCCGCCGTGCGCGCCTGGTCGACCGCGTTGGCGACGGATTCCAGCCGCACCGGCTGTTCGAAGTAGAGATTGCGATGCCGCGTGCAGTCGCCGATGGCGAGCACGTGCGGATCATCGGTACGGGTGTACTCGTCCACCAGAACACCGTCGTCACAGGGCAGTCCCGCAGCTTCTGCCAGCGCGGTTTCCGGCTGGATGCCGATGGATACCAGCACCAGATCGGCCGGCACCGTGCTGTCGTCGTCACAGGTCACTCCGCCAACGCGGCCGTTGTCGCCCGCTTCGAACGCCACCACACGGGTGCCGGTGCGCAGATCCACGCCAGCCTCGCGGTGCTTGCGCTCGAAATAGCGGGATATGGTCTCGCCGGTGACCCGGGCCATCACACGCCCCTCGGTTTCCAGGACGGTGACCGATACGCCCAGTTTCGCGGCTACCGCCGCTACCTCCAGCCCGATGTAGCCGCCGCCCACGATGACCAGCCGCTGCCCCGCGGTCAGCGCCGGGCGAATGGCGTCGACATCCGCAATCGTGCGCAGGTAGTGGATACCGTCCAGATCGGCTCCCGGCACGGCAATCCGGCGCACCTGCGAGCCGGTGGCCAGCACCAGGTTGTCGTATGTCAGACCGGATCCATCGGCCAGCGTCAGTTCACGGCTGTCGCGGTCGATGGCCTCGACGCGGGTATCCAGTGACAGTGTGACGCCGGCCTTGTCGTAGGTCTCCTGCGGCTTCAGATAAAGCGACGACAACTCTACTTCGCCCGACAGATAGGCCTTGGAGAGCGGCGGTCGCTGATACGGCAGATGCGCCTCATCCCCGATGATGACGATCTTCCCGTCATACTTCTTCTGGATCAGGGTCGTGGTGAGCATGCCGGCGGCATGCCCGGCCCCGACGATGACGGTGGTTTCGGACATCGGGCGGATCGGATAGTGAAATGTCACCAGTATATGTTGCCATGGAATCGGCGCCGATCAGAGGGGGTATTTTGTATAGTCGCGCCATGGACGCCCCGCTCGCTACCCGCCGTATCCGGGATGCATTCCTGGCACTGGTCATCTGCCGGCAGGAAGAAATCGCCGGCCACCCTGACGCCGTCAGCGACACGGACGAGGCGGCTGCGGACGCGGGCGGCCCGTTTCATGCCCGAATTCGCACCCGTGCGCGGTTGCTCGCCGAGGCCGATGGTTGTGCCGACGCATGCGCCCGAGCCGCCCGGCGACTGGGTCTGGTAGCCACGATCGGCCTGGCAGTCGCCGGATTGGCGGGGGTGTCGGCGGCTTCGGCAGCCCTGGCAGCGGCGCCACCGGTGAATCTGCCCCTGGTGCTGGCACTGCTGGTCGGAATCAATCTGGCGTCACTCGGGCTCTGGCTGTTGCTGCTGCCGCTGACCGTGCGGTCTGGCGATGGAATTGGCGACCGCCTCTGGCACTGGTGGCACCGGTGGCGCCGAACGACGCCTGCCAGCGCGCCCCCGGCCAGCTTGATCGGCACGCGGTTGCTGATGACCGAACGCCCCGGCAAGTGGCTTTTCGCCGGCTGGCTTCACGGGCTGTGGCTGATCTTCACGCTGGGTGCGCTGGCGGCGCTGACTACCCTGCTGAGCCTGCGCGAAATCGACCTGGTGTGGGAAACCACCCTGCTGGATGACGACGCGCTCCGCCGCTGGGCCGAGCTGCTGTCACTGGGTCCGGCACTGTTGGGTGTGGCGGGGCCGGATAACCTGCCGCTACAGGGCGAGGCCGCACTAGCGGCCCGTCAGGACTGGGCGGCCTGGCTGCTGGCTGCCACGGCAATCTACGGTGCCCTGCCCCGCCTGGTGGCATTGCTTGTTTGCCTGGGTCTGGCGCGGCTCTCGTTGGCCCGTGCGAGCCGCGACGAACTGCGACCCGGCTTCGCGCGGCTCAGATCACGGCTCATGCCGGCAACCGCCACATCGGTTGTGCCTGCCGAAGCCGTGGCTGCGCCAGCGGCGCCGGATGCGGACAATCCCGCTGCGCCGGCAGTACTGGAAGGTACCTGGCAGGCCGTGGGGCTGGAACTGGACGAACCGCCCGCTCCGCCCCCGGAAGCCGGATGGGACTGGCTGGGGAACGTGGATGACCTGACCAGCCGGCAGAAGCTACTGGCACGGCTTTCCGACATCCGGGTCGATCGGCTGCTGCTCATGGTCAGCGTCCGCACCACGCCGGACCGCGGCGCCGAACGCTTTCTGAACGAAGCCCTGGCAGCTGCGGGCGCAGACGGCGCGATCCTGCTGGTGGGGTCGACGCCCACGCCCGCACGTCTTGATGCCTGGCGGGAACTGGCCGCCGCCGCGGGCGCCAAACTGGGGGTGTTCGGCATCCCGGCGGGCCACGCTCGCGGGCTCACCGCATGAACGCGGCTGACCGCAATCCGCTGCAGCTCGCCGTTGTCGGGCATACCAATGCGGGCAAGACGTCGTTGCTGCGCACGCTCACACGCGACGCCGGCTTCGGCGAGGTTTCCGACCGGCCCGCAACCACCCGCGGCGTCTCCCGCATCGATCTCGGCCATGATCCGGCCGCCGCCGTCGCCCTGTTCGATACTCCGGGATTGGAAGACGCCCTGGGGCTGCGCGCCTACCTGGCCGAGCCGCTGGCGCAGGCGGTCGATCCGGTCGCGGGCATCGAGGCGTTCCTGGCGGGCGATCACGACGAGGGCCGATACGAACAGGAGGCCCGGGTGCTGCGGCAGCTACTGCACAGCGACGCCGCACTGCTGGTGATCGACAGCCGCGAACCGATGCGCGCCAAGCATCGCGAAGAGCTGAAGCTGCTGGCCGCCTGTGGCCGACCGCTGTTGCCGGTGCTGAATTTCGTCGCGGATCCCGCGGCCGACGCGGCGGACTGGCGCACGCAACTGGCGCGCGTGGGCCAGCATGTTCTGGCGGAGTTCGACACCGTGGTATTCGACGCCGGCGCCGAGGACCGGCTGTTCGAGAAGCTGGGACTGATACTGGATTCGCATCGGGAACGGCTGATGGCTCTCCAGGCCGAGCGCCGCGACGAACGGCACACCACCATCACGGCGGCCTGTCGTGAGGTGGCGGCGCTGCTCATCGATGCCGCGGCAATGCGACGCACCGTCGCGACGCACGAGGATCCGGCGCCAATCCGCATGGCGATGCGCCATCAGCTGCGCGAACGGGAACAGGCTGCGGTGACGGCCCTGCTGGATCTGTTCCGCTTCGAGCTGGGTGCCTACCAGGCGCCCGAACTGCCGCTGGACGACGGCACCTGGCGCGAGGACCTGTTCGACCCCGACCAGTGGCGGGAATTCGGCATTCGCACCGGCTCGGCAGTGGCCGCCGGCGGCATGGCCGGTCTGGGAGTGGATGCCATGACCGGTGGCCTGAGTCTGGGTGCGGCCACTGCCATTGGCGCCGGGCTGGGCGCTGCTGCCGGCGCCACGGACCACCTGATACGGCCCTGGTGGGGCCGGCTGCAGGGGCGCCAGGTGCTGATGCCGGATGTGGCGGTGCTGGCCCTGCTGGCAGCGCGCCAGCTCATGCTACTGCGCGCCCTGCTCCGGCGCGGCCATGCGGCTACCCAGCGACTGCAATCGGAAGCGCCGACCGGGGGCTGGCCCAGTACGCGGCTGCGGCGACGGGTGCTGCGTTGCCGGTCCCATCCCGGATGGTCGCGGCTCAACGAATCGCTGTCGGGCGGCGCCCCTGACCGGGTAGCCCGGCATATCGCCGAGGCGGTTGAACAGGCGCTGGACGAATCGCCGTCAGCGTCGTTCGGCGAGCAACGGGGCTAGCGAATCGGCGATATCGCCAGCGATCCCGGCCGTGGCAGCCGACAGCGCCGAGACCAGGGCCGGATAGCCGTCATTGTCCAGCGGCTGGCGGGCGCTGAAATGCCGGCGCAGTAGCAGCTCCCCGCTTTCATCCTCGAGACGCCAGGTGCCGCCGATCACGGCAACGCCGTCGAAATGGCCGTTGAAACGGTCGAAGTGGACGAACAGCCGCGGACCGGTACCCGGCGCGTGCTGCGTGAATACCCGAACCCGGGGCAGCGACTGGTTCAGGTACGCCGGAAGCCGGCGTCGCAACTGCTCGGGCAGCGGTTCGGCCCAGCGGTGGCGTTGCGCCGTTGCCACCTCGGTGTCGGTCGTCCGGATGACGATGCCCTGCGTCTGCAGGTAGGCCGCCGTGCTGACACCGGCCAGGGTCAGGCTGGTGGTGTCCTCGGCCGCTGCCGGGTCGGCCTCGGGGCCGGTGAGCAGGTAGTGATGCGTGGCCGGTACCGACGTCGCACAGCCTGCCGTGAGCGTCAGCATGATCAGCAGTATCGGAAGTCGGCTCATCGGGGCGCTCTCGGCATGGGGTCGTCCTCGGGTTCGCGGCCGAACAGCAGGGCGTCGGGCCGCTCGCGCAACGTATCCGCCAGCGGGCCCAGGTCATCCAGGACCCGTGTCAGCTGTTGCAGCGCCCGATCCAGCTGGTCGTAGACCGGCTGGCCTTCGCGATAGGCTCCCAGTGTGCGCTGGATCTCCCGCAGCGTCTTCTCCAGTTCCGCGGGCAGGCTGCGGGCCTCATCGGTCCTGAGTACCTGGTTGAGGGTATCCAGCGTGGAGGCCATTTCCTCGAAGGTACGATCGGACGACGCCAGCGTATCGCCCAGGCGGTTGAGGGTGGGCTCGATATCCAGATTGTTGAGCTTGTCCAACAGCGTCGAAATCTTCTGCTCGATGCCGGTAAAGCCACCGACCGTGCTGGGAAACACCGGATAGTCGCCCACCATTTCCATACCCCTCGGCTCGGGTTCCTCGACGATCTGCATATCCATGTACATGGCGCCGGTGAGCAGATTGCCGGGCCGTACGCTGGCCCGCAGCCCGCGTTCAAACAGACCGTCCAGGCGCTTGCGCCACTCCTCCAGGCTGCGATCGCCCCAGGCCGGCCCCAGCCGCTGCGGCTCGAACAGGATCCGCACCGGGATACGGAAGTCCTCGAAGTCCTGCGCTCTGACCGCCTCGGTAAAGAACGGTACATCCGTCACCGTGCCCACCCGGATGCCGCGGAAGGCGAGCTGCGCCCCGGGATTGAGGCCGCGTACCGAGTCACGCACCAGCACGATGTATTCGATCTGCTGGTCGAAGCGGTCCTGCTGGGCAGCATCGCGCGAGGGAAACAGGTCGAAATGGTCGCCGTTGGACACGCTGCCGCCGGGCGGGACGTCCTCCGGCAGGCCGAAGGTCACGCCGCCGGCCAGCATGGCCTCGAGCGAGCCGAGATTCACCTGTACACCCTCGGAGCTGAGCTGCACATCCACGCCGGAACGATTCCAGAACTGGGTGTTGCGGCGGATCAGCGAATCATAGGGCTGATCGACGAATATCTGGTAGCGCATCTGCTGGGTTTCGGCATCGAATTCCGCGGTTTCCACGCGCCCGGCCTCGCGGCCCTGGTAGAGCACCGGATCGCCCACGCTCAGCGCCGCCTGCTCCCGGCCGGTCAGGCGCAGTGACAGCCCCGGCGCATCCGATTCCATCACCGGGGGCTGTTCCAGCGCCTGGAACCGGTACCGGGGCTCGTCGGACTCGCCGGGCTGCATCTGTACGTAGGCCCCGGACAGGATGGTGTTCAGGCCACTGATGCCGCGGCGCCCGATGCGCGGCTTGACCACCCAGAAGCGGGTATCCTCCACCAGCAGGCCGGTGGCATCCCGGTCCATGCGGATTTCGGCGATGGTCCCGGAATAGTCGGCCGTGAGGCGCACGTCCTCGACCTTGCCGACTTCCACGTTGCGTATCTTTACCGCGGTCCGGCCGGCTTCCAGGCCCTCGGCATTGGGTAATTCCAGTGTCACCAGCGCGCCGCGGGCCAGCACGTTCTGGTAGAACAGCCAGCCGCCGACCAGCACCGCCACCAGCGGAATGATCCATACCGCGGACAGCCAGGGGCCGCGCTGGTGATCAATATGGGCTGTTTGCTGATCGGAGTCGGTCATGTCGGGGTATGTCGTTGCGCGATCAGGCGCGGGTCAAGGCTCTGCGCGGCGAGCATGGTGAGCAGCACCACCGCGGCGAAAGAAGCCGCTGCCGGCCCGGGTGTTACCGCCATGTACTGGTCGGCCTGGATCAGCGCCGTGAGTACCGCCACCACGAAAATGTCGATCATCGACCACCGGCCGATGACTTCGGTCACCCGATAAACCCGCAGGTCCCCCAACCGGGTGGCCGGCCGTCCGGTCTGCAGTTTAAGACATATCCAGGCGAGCATGCCGATCTTGGCAATCGGCACCACGATACTGGCCACGAAAATGATCAGCGCGATGGGCCAGCTGCCGGTTTCCACCATGTGGACCACGCCGCCGATGATGGTCGCCGGCGTGGTGTAACCAAGGCTTATGGTGGCCATGATCGGCATCAGATTGGCCGGCAACAGCAACACCGACGCGGCCACAAGCAGCGCCCAGGTGCGTTGCAGCCGCAGCCGGGCAGGCGCCGGCAGCCGGTGCCGGCAGCGCGGACAGGCCTGCCTGCCCCCGACCTCGAATACCAGGCCGCAGGTGTGGCATCCGGCAAAGCCCTGCGCGGCGGCCGTGAGGCCGGGCCGCGGCCGGGCCGATGAATCAGGGGCCGGTATGAAACGATGCCAGTAGGCCGACGGATGGAAGCGGCTGGTGAGAGCCAGCATCAGGGTCGCGTAGACACAGAAGGTGTAGAACGCCGGTTCCACCATCACGTTGGCCAGGGTCACGATCTTGATCAGGCTCACCAGGATGCCGACGATGAACACGTCACTCATCATCCAAGGCTCGATCGGCGCCAGCCAGCGCGACACCGTGGTGCTGCCCGGCAGGGGTTGGTCCCGCGCCAGCGCCAGGCTCAGGTAGAGCACCCCGGCCAGATACAGCCCCGGCAGGAACACCGTGGTGGCCAGCACCAGCACGCCCAGAAAAAGATAGGTCTGATCCAGCAGCACGGTGCCGGCGTCAAGCAGCCTGATGGTATGCCCCCGCCCCTGGACGTCGAACGACAGGAAATCGAAGCTCACTGACAGGACCAACAGGATCAGACCGGTCAGGGCCAGTGCGACCGTTGCCGCATGATCCCGTGACCCGCCCCGCGTGATCAGGTGCGCGCAACGCGGACAGCGGGCGCGCTCCCCCGATGCCAGGTCCGGCACTTCGCAGACCCAGTCGCAGGTCGGACAGACATGCAGTTCCGCCGAACTCATGGGGCAACGGCAAGCATCACGCCGCCAGCATACGCCAGACGGCTGCCAGCCGGACGTCTATTCCAGCGCCAGCACCGCCCGGCCGCTGATGCTGGCCTTGCCCTCGCCGTCCACGTTCTCGATTTCGACCTCTATGCGCTTCTCGCCATCTTCCGAGAACTTGCGGGTCACCCGCCCGCGGCTGGTGACCTCCGCATGGACCGGCACAATGTCCAGAAAACGGGCATCCAGGTTCCGCAGCGCGGTCTGCGGCACCCACTGGGTAACCAGCCGGCCGAGCCAGGCCATGCCGAGCATGCCGTGGGCGAAGACATCGTCCATGCCTGCCTTCCTCACGAAATCGATATCCACGTGCATCGGATTGTGATCGCCGGACGCACCGGCATACAGCGCCAGCTGGAGCCGGTCGATGGGGGGATGCTCGAGTGTCGGCAGACTGTCACCGACCTCGATGTCGTCGAATCGGGGCATTGGCATCACGGATTCCTCACGACGATGACGGAGCGCAGGCTGGCGACCGGCTGCTGATCCCGGTTGGTAACTTCGGTGTCCCGAACCACGAACTCCAGCTTGCCGCCCTTCTTGCTGTAGATATCCGCAATTCGGCCGCGGAAGGTCAGCTGATCGCCGGCATGCGCCATGGCGTGGTACTGGAAACGCTGTTCACCGTGGAGAATCTGGCTGATCTCGATCCCGAGGTCCTCATAAACGGCGAATGGCTCTGGCACCTCCATTTCCAGGCAGAACAGGAAGGTCGGCGGCACCGGGATGTCGGGATGGCCGGCGGCCCGGGCGGCCTCGCTGTCCCGGTAGACCGGGTCGGTCTCCCCGATGGCCTTGGCGAAGAAGCGCAATCGTCCCCGCTCCACGTCGACCGAATGGACGGGCAACTCCCGCCCGATATGACTGGTATCGATCATCGTCCTGCGTCTTTTCGGTATTTGCCGCCAGCCTAGAGTATTTCGCCAATCGGGGCGAGACCCGCACTTTGGCTTGGGTTCACTCGATACCGCATGGCATCGAGGTTAGACGCCCGCCACAATGCTGACCCGGTGAAAGAGGATGCGGTTGCGCCTGGGGGCTGTCGCCATGCGGTATTTTCAGCACGAGAGCATGCGTCGCCGCGACTGCCTACAGGACTTTCGAGAGGGACACGGGTAGTCATTCGCATCGATAGCGCCGATGGCGTGACGTGATCAGCAGAAGGAGAGTCATCTTGAACCTCGAGGAAGTGTTTGCCCCCACACTCTTTGCCGGCCAGACGGTATTCATCACCGGCGGCGGCAGCGGCATCAATCTGGGCGTGGCGCAGTGCTTCGCCCGCCTGGGCGCCAGTATCGCCATCTGCGGCCGCACCCAGTCGAAGCTGGATGATGCGGCAAAAGGGCTGGAAAAGCTGGGCGCGACCGTGGTCGCCCAGGCGGCCGACGTACGCGACATGGACGCGCTGGCCGACGCCATGGCAACCACCGAAAGCCGGCTAGGGCCGATCAACGTCCTGGTGGCAGGGGCCGCCGGCAATTTCACCGCACCCACGGCAAAGCTGTCGAGCAACGGTTTCCGTACCGTGGTCGATATCGACCTGGTCGGCGCCTTCAACGCCGCGCGCGCCGCCTTCGAGCAACTCCGGCAGACCCGTGGCTGCCTGATCTTCATTTCCGCGGGACAGGCCCAGGCTCCGTTCGAGTTTCAGGCACATGCGGGCGCGGCCAAGGCGGGCGTGGACAACCTGATGAAGACGCTGGCCCTGGAATGGGGGCCTTACGGCATCCGCGCGAACAGTGTACTGCCCGGCTGGATCGCCGATACCGAGGGCCTCAAGCGGCTGACGCCACCCGGCAGTGAGCACCGGATTGCCAACGAGGTGCCCATCCGCCGCATGGGTGACGCGACGGATGTGGGCGCCCTCGCCTGCTTCCTCGCCAGCCCGCTGGCGGACTATGTCACCGGCAACGTGGTGGCCGCCGACGGCGGCATGATGCTGCGGGGTTCCGGCATCTGGACACAGTTGATCGGGACGATGTTGGCGGAGAATGGATGATGCGACCTTGCCACGACCGGGGCTCCGCTTTCGGGATCGCGTCTGCTACACTTGCGCGCGCTTGCGCCGGTGGCGGAACTGGTAGACGCGCTAGGTTGAGGGCCTAGTGGGCGAATAGCCCTTGGGAGTTCGAGTCTCCCCCGGCGCACCATCTCCTCGCGATGATTGCGGATCGGTCCCGACCTTCCTTCGGCCGCGCCCTTGTCCGAACGAATGCCTTAGCGGCATGGCCCGGGCGCGGGTGATCAGCAACTCCCTCGCGTCTGAGGCTGGTTGTCTGGCGCGCATACCCGGGCTAAAAGGCAGGCCGCTTTTTCGGAAGGCCGGCAAAAGCCGGCCCTACTCCGTCGCAAACTCTGTCGGACGGACTTCGATCCGCCACTTTCACCGCGGCGGGCCGGGCCGGTTCTGTTATCGATATCACAGCCACAAAAAAGGCGGCCCCGAAGGACCGCCATAGAAACCGCGATGAGCCGACTGGCGGGGGATCACGCCGTGATCCCCCGCAGTAGCTCGTGCCGGTTTACGCGCCCAGTCGACGCATCGCCTGGGTGGTCAGGTACTTGTCGTAAGCGTCATCACCACTGGTGTTCCACTCGGACTGGTACCCGCCTGTCACTTCCTTGGCCTGGTAGAAGCGGCTCATGCGGCCCGACTGAATGTCGTGGCACAGCACCCAGCGCCAGCTCCAGGGCTCGTGGCCCTCACCGGTCTTCATGCCGGTGTACTTCGAGAAGCCAGCCTGCCAGCTCTTCCAGATGTTGCCCTTGCGGTCGTAGTCGACACTGCGGACGAACTCGCCGTTACGCGCGTCCAGCCAGGTGCGGCGCTTGCCGACCGGGGTACGCGGGTACTTGACCGGCTCGAGGTCAATCACGATGCACTCGGGGCAGAGTTCCTGGGTGGTGTTCCAGTAGGTCTGACCCTTGGGGCCGCCGTGAACACCAATCCCCCAGTTCGGGTCATCCTTGTGACCTTCGTCCCAGCCACCATGGAAATCGCCGAGCATTGGCTGACGGCCGACGATCTTCATGTTGCCCCAGGTGGCCAGCGGATCGCCGGCGGCCCAGGCGTTGGACAGGAACACGGTAATGCCCGGCACCAGCGGCTCGAAGCGCTGGTTGGTCGGGTATTCACGCACCCGCTTGAACGCCGGCAGGTAGCCCACCAGGCCCGGGAACTGGCGCTGATCGTAGGGCCAGGTGTTCAGGAACGACGTGCCGGACTGCTCGTTCGGCGCGGTGAAGAAGACTGACTGGTACCGCAGCATATCTTCTTCGTTGTTCCAGACCTTGCCATCCGGACGCACGGTGACCTGCAGTTCGGACCAGACGAATTCGTACTGGTACTGCACGTCGCCATCCGGACCGATATCCCAGTCCTTGATCGCATACTGCGAGTAGTTGTGGCGACCCCAGCCGTAGTTGATGTTGGCCTGGGCCTCGTAGGCATTCTTCGGTTCCGGGAACGGCAGGCCACCCTTGGCCGGGGTGCCCTTCTTCTCGTACCAGATGTTGCCGTCATCATCGACGACGGTCTTGCCGCGGTTGGCGATGGTCTGCTCGAGGAATGGCTCCTCGAAGAGATCCATCACATCGGTCGTGGCTTCGCGAATCTTGATCTGGCGACCGTCGTTACGGACTTCCTCGACGGCGATCGGATCGAGCAGATGCTCGACGTGCTCGAGGTTATCGGCCGTGATCGTGTCACCGACGGAAATCTTGCCCTTGGTGTGCTCCTCGATGGAAATCTGCTCATCGGGATAGGCCATCTTGATGTCGGTCGACTGACCCTTGGCCAGCATCGGCCAGACGCTACCGAGGACGCCGGCATAGCCGAGCCCCTTGGCGGTCTTTTCCATCATTTTTCGACGACCGTAGTCGACATCGTATTTGCGGATATGCATATCGCCTCCTCCAGACATCGCTTGCTGCGATGACACTGATTCCCTATGCGAGCGCGCGCACGCACAGGACCCTAAAAACGGTACGGGTGAGTAGTGTATTCCCCGTCCGACGGTGACACGCCTCCGTGGGCGTATACCGCGTGAATTATATTGCCTATACGGCCTATCAACCCTTCGAGTTTCAATATTCGGGAAAAACTACCCGACAGGGTGGGCTGACTCGTCAGGCTGCCTCGCCGAGCATGGCATCGATCACGGCTCGGTGATCCGGGAATAACGGCACCATTTCCTGACAGGTGCGCGCCACTGCCCGGGCATCGCTGGGCTGGTGCTTGGGCCCCGCCTTGCGGGTATTCCGGGGAAATCGCCCCATGCCGGCCAGGATGCATATCCACGACGTATGCGAATACACCAGCTGTTCGCTGCACTCGTTGAGCGCGCCGAGAATGTCCCCGCTGCGACTGTCCCAGGTCGACAGCAGCGCCGCGACCACATCCGAGCAGGGGCTGTTCTCGCGGTTGTCGACCCAGTATGGAGTATCGGTACGCGTGTTGAGCTTGTAGTGCATGAACACGTAATCCCGCACGCCGTCGAAGGTCTGCCCGATGCGGCGATTGAATGCCGCCCTGGCCACCTCGCCCTGCCCGTACGCGGTGATGAACTGTTCCAGCGTTTCCTGCACCAGCATCAGCGCTGTGGCCTCCAGCGGCTCGATGAAACCCTGCGACAGGCCCACCGCCAGGCAATTGCCCGACCAGCAGTTCTCGCGCCGGCCGATACGCATCTTCAGGTGCCGGGCCTCCACCCCGGGATCGTGCTGGCCGGTGTGTTCGCGGAGCTCGCGCTCGGCCTCCTCCGGCGAACAATAATCCGACGAGTACACATAGCCGTTGCCGAACCGGTTGGTCAGCGGAATCTTCCAGGCCCAGCCGTGGCGCAACGCCGTCGACCGCGTTTCCGAGGGCAGGCCGGCGTTCCGCTCCGTCGGTGTGGGCAGTGCCACCGCACTGTCATTGAACAGGTGGTCGCGGTAGGAATGAAACGGGACCTCCAGCGTACGCCCGATCAGCAATCCGGCGAAGCCGGTGCAGTCGACGAAGAGGTCAGCCGCCATCCGGCCGTGCCGCTCGGTGTGCACGGCAGCAATGTCACCGGTGCCTCTCGGCTCGACCTGATTGACCGTATCCTCGATATGGCGCACGCCCATGGCCAGGGACTTGCGCTTGAGGAATTCACCGATCAGGCCGGCATCGAAATGATAGGCATAGTCGGTGCTGTAGCTGCCGCGCCCCGCCACCGGCGCCCGGCGCCCCTGGGCCAGATGCTGCGAAACGAAGAATGCATCGGGATGGGCCTCCACCGCCAGGCTCTTGCGGCGCCGCAGGTCGGCATTATGGAAGAACGGCTGGATGAACGGATTGTCGTCGAGCGTGAAAAACGGGTGGTAATAGCTGCGATACCCGGGACGGATCGACCAGTCGGGAAACCGGATGCCGCACTTGTAGGTGGCATTGCAGGCCGGCATCCACTCGCTTTCGGGAATGCCCAGGCGTTCGAAGAACGCACGCATCCGCGGTGTGGAGCCCTCGCCCACGCCAATGGTGCCGATCGCCGCGGATTCCATCAGCGTGATCTCGGTCCCGTGCTGCCGCCAGGCATCGGCCAGCAGGATCGCGGCCATCCAGCCGGCGGTGCCACCGCCGATGATCAGCACATTGTCGGGCGGGTTCTGGTGCATGCCGTTTGCGGCTCCGGTCATGGTCGGTATTGCTCCTCGCTCAGGCGCCGATGGCGTCGTCGGTGGCCGGCAGCAGACGCGCGACCGTCTGTTTCAGTTCCGCCAGCGATTCATCCACGCGCCGGCCGCTGGTGTCCACCACCGCGTCAGCCCGGCGGTATTCGGCCTCGCGCTCCGCGAGAATGCGCTTGAGATCTGCCATGGCCTGTTCGTTGCTCTCCTCCATCGGACGCAGATCACCCTGGGCCCGGACCCGATCCATGTGCTCCTCCGGACTGGCCCGCAGCCAGACGGTACGGAAACTGCTCTGCAGCAACTGATACGTGGCGGGCTCGGAAACCAGACTCCCACCGACCTCGAGAATCGACTGGCGATGACCGGCAACGAGATGCTCCAGGGCCTGACGTTCCAGCCGTCGGTAGCTCTTCTGGCCACCCAGGGAAAACAGCTCGCCGAGCTGCATGCCGCCCAGTTCCTCGATCAGTTCGCTAAGCCGGAAGAACGGCATCCCCAGCGCGTCCGCCAGACGGCGGCCAAGGGTGGTCTTGCCGGCCCCGCGCAGGCCGATCAGTGCAATGCCGCCGCGGCTGTCACGGCGTTCGCCAAGATAGTCCCGCAACAGATCCCGCGCCCCGGCCACCGCATCCGGCGGCACCGAGACCAGCAGACGCCGCAGCTCCGGATCCATGCTGCGGTCGCCCTCGCTGCTCGCCAGGACCAGATCGCCGAAGTCTACCCCCAGGGCCGAGGCCAGCTGCCAGAGTACGGTCACCGAAGGGTTGGCCTTGCCGCCTTCCAGTTGCGCCAGATAGCGTTCGGATATCGACGAATGCCGGGACAGCAGGCGACGTGTCATGCCACGGGCGGCACGCAACCCGCGCAGCCTGTCGCTCAGCGCCCGCAGATAGCCTTCAAGCTGTGGTTCGAGTTCGTCGGCCAAGACACTTACGGTTCCGGATATATAGTGCATACCGTACCGCATTCCGCTGGCGCCGGGCATAGCCGGCGGGCGGGCCCGCTCAACCCTCGATGCGCACGAACTCGAAGTCGCCGGGCTTCTTGTCTACCGGCACCCGGGCCGGTGCGATCCAGCCCGCGAACTTGCCGGGCTCGTAGCAGGGCTTCATCAACGATCTCACGTACGCATAGTCATCGTTCCCGGGCAGCCACTGGTCCGCCTGCGACTGCCACTGATCGGCGCTGACGATGTCGCCTTCCGGCGTGACATTCAGGTTGGCGAACTGCCCGACCTGGCGGCGGAAGGCCTGATGCGGCAGCACCAGCTCGAAATCGATGCCGGCCTTGGCAATCACCCGGTTCCAGCGTTTGATCCCCGAGGCGCATTCACGAATGTAGTCGTCGCGCAGCCGCGCATTGAGCGAGTGCAGGGCCGGCCGTTCGACGTACTCGAATCCGCCGTCAACGGCCTCGAGCACCGGGTAGGTGTCCTGGTGCAGCTGGTGGTCGTCGTCGATGTCGGCTTCCTTGTAACGCCCCTTGATGCCGGCGGTGAAGGCGTTGGCGGCATTGGTCGAGGTCTCCGAGCCGAACAGGTCTTCGCTGACCGTGAAATGGAAATTCAGGTAGCGCTGCATCAGCGGCAGGTCGATGACACCAAGCTTGCGCACCGCGGTCACGTCGTGGGGGTCCTCGATGCCCGCCTCGTTCATCGCGTCCACCGTGCGCTGGATGGTGCGCTTGACCCCGTCCTCGCCCACGAACATGTGATGCGCTTCCTCGGTAAGCATGAAGCGGCATGTGCGCGAGAGCGGATCGAAGCCGCTCTGGGCCAGCGACTCCAGCTGGAACTTGCCGTCCCGGTCGGTAAAGAAAGTGAACATGAAGAAGGCCAGCCAGTCCGGCGTGGCCTCGTTGAAGGCCCCCAGGATGCGGGGCGTGTCCTCGTGACCGGAGCGACGCTGGAGCAGGGCTTCCGCCTCCTCGCGCCCGTCCCGGCCGAAATACGCCTGCAGCAGATACACCATGGCCCACAGGTGGCGCCCCTCTTCCACGTTGACCTGGAACAGGTTGCGCATGTCGTATAGCGAGGGCGCCGTCTGCCCCAGCAGCCGCTGCTGCTCCACGGACGCCGGCTCGGTGTCGCCCTGGATGGTGATCAGGCGCCGCAGCGTGGCGCGGTGCTCACCCGGCACCTCCTGCCAGGCGGGCTTGCCCTTGTCGTCGCCGCAGGGAATGGTGCGGCCCTCTTCGGCCGGCGCCAGCAGTATGCCCCAGCGGTACTCGGGCATCTTCACGTAACCGAACTGGGCCCAGCCCTTCGGGTCCACGCCTACCGCGGTGCGCAGGTAGACCTCGTTGTCCTGGAAGCCTTCCGGCCCCATGCCCAGCCACCAGTCGATGAATCCGGGGTGCCACTTTTCCAGGGCACGCTGGAGTTTCCGGTCGCTGGCAAGGTTGACGTTGTTCGGGATCTTTGTGTCGTAATCAACTGCTTCGTATGCCATTTCAGATATCTCCTAGACCCTTGTCCGGTCATAATCCGCGCGACGCCCGCTGCCATAGAGTTTCAGGGCGCCCTGGTCGCCGGCGGCGTTGGGCCGCTGGAAAATCCAGTTCTGCCAAGCGGTCAGGCGGCCGAATATCCGGGTTTCCATGGTCTCGGGGCCGGCGAAGCGAAGATTGGCTTCCATGCCGACCAGCGCATCCGGCGAGAATGCGCGGCGCTCCTCGAGTGCCAGGCGGACTTCGTCCTCCCAGTCGATGTCATCAGGCGCAAAAGTCACCAGGCCGGCAGCCAGCGCGGCTTCGGCGTCGATATCCTGACCAATCAACCGCTCAGCGGCGGCCACCCGATCGTCGTGGCCGTAGAAGCGGGTCTGCAGGCGCGTCAGGCCATTGCTCATCGGGTAGGGCCCGAAGTTGGAGCCGGTCAGGCGGATGGTGGCCGGGATCTGCTCCCGCGCCTCGTCCTCGAAGATCCCGTCCAGCATGTAGCTGCGGTCCACCGCGAACAGAATCTCCGCCAGGAAGCCGGTGAAGCAGCTACCCGGCGTGATCAGCGCGAACAGGCTGCGCGAGGTCAGGTCCAGGCGCTTCATCACCCGCCGCCAGTACAGGCGGATTTCGCGCATCAGCCAGTGGTCGCCATGCGCGTCGAGCAGGGCATCGTAGACGGCAACCTGTTCGGGGTCGCCCTCGGTCCGCAACAGCAGTGAGCCGATCTCCAGCTCGTTCACCCGCAGGTGCAGCAGCAGATCATCCAGTTCGCGGGCCAGAGCCAGAACCCAGAAGCCGGCGCCCTGCTTGAGGACCTCGTCCATGGTCGACGGGGCTTCCTCGGCCACCGTCTTGAGCGTGACTTCCGCGGTGGCCGCGTCACGATCGAGCTGGGCCACGATGTGTTCGTACTCGATCAAGTCGTCGCCGAAGCGGCGCTGCAACGGCGTGAGTTCCACCCCTTTCGCCGAATCACAGGGCCGATCCGACTGGTCGGCCATGGCCCGGGCCTGCTCGGTCACGGCCTCCGCCATTCGCGAGGCCGGAACCACGGCGTCCACCAGCCCCCAGTCCACCGCGCGCTGTCCCTTGACGCCTTCCTCGATGGTGCAGAACACGTCGGCAAGGTCACGCCGAACCCTGCGCTTGTCCAGCAGGCGAGTCAGCCCGCCGGTACCGGGCAATACCGCCAGTAACGGGACTTCGGGCAATGCCACCGCGGCATTGCCGTCATCGGCCATCATGATGTGATCGGTGGCCAGGGCCAGCTCGTAACCGCCGCCGGCGGCCATGCCGTTGATCGCGCACAGGTACTTTTGCTGCGAGTGGTGGCTGGCGTCCTCGATGCTGTTGCGCGTTTCGTTGGTGAACTTGCAGAAATTCACTTTCAGGGCGTGGCTGGCGCTTCCCAGCATGCGGATATTGGCCCCGGCGCAGAACATCCGGTCCTTGCCCGAGGAGAGCACCACCGTCTTGACCTCGGGGTGCTCGAAGCGCAGACGCTGGACCGCGTCGTGCAGCTCGATATCGACACCAAGGTCATAGGAGTTCAGTTTCAGATCGTAGCCAGGAAACAGACCGCCGTCCTCGCTGACATCCATGTCCAGGCGGGCGATCTCGCCGTCGAATGACAGTCGCCAGTGGCGGTACCTGTCCGGATGGGTCTGGAAGTCCACCGGCTGGTCTGTGGTGTCGTTTGCGCCGGTCATTGCCGTTGCACTCATGCTTTCGCTCCTTGCCGCCATCCGCACCCGTCAGAAGGAGCACTATATTGCACGTTTTATCCGATGGTCAATGCAGTATTATGCATACCCCTGATCATTCCGACGCCCGGCCATCGAGTACCAGGCGCGGGAAATTCACCCCACCCGGCCGCAGACAACGATCCAGGCACGGCCACCAGGTCGCCCGTCGGAGTCCCATGGGCGTTGCCCCGGACGCGCGCGCGAACGCCCGACCCGTCTCCCGCCGCAGTCGGGCCACCGAGGAACGCCATCCCATGCGCCGACGCAACAAGGCCTCGGCCGCCCGGGTCAAGCCGTGCAGGCAGTGATGATCGGCATCGTTCAGGTCCGTATGAGCGGCCAGCCCCGCCCAGAGCGAGGCAGCTTCCCACCAGAAACCGTGGTTAAAACAATCCACGGCTAAAAGGTAAGGCGCGCAGCGGCGCCAGTCCGCGGGGTCCGTGCTGACCAGGTCGAACGCGGGTAGATGGCCGGCTTCCGGCTCGGCATCGCGTCCCGGCAGGAAACGAAACGGCGGCAGCGGCAGGGTCGAATACCGCGGGCCGGAACCAGGCTCGCGGGCGAAACCTACCGGCGCGAGCGGTGCGTGACCATGTCCGCGATGGTCGACGTCGTCGACCTGCCAGCGACCCGTGCTCATGTCGTGTCCCGTCCGGGAGCGTTCGGGCCCGGGCCTGCTGAGGCTGCCAGGAACCGCCTGGTGGCATCGATTACCGCCCGTGGCTGATCGCGGTAGGCGGCATGGCCACAGGGTTCCGGCCAGAGCGTCTGCACCGGACCGGATACCTGGCGTTCGATGGCTTCGACCTGGGCCGCCGTGCCGTACTGGTCCTGGACCCCCTGAATCAGCAACACCGGTACCTGCACGCCGGGCAGGAAGGATTCGAGATTCCATTCGAGGAAACCGGGATCCAGCCAGGCCTCGTTCCAGCCGCGGAAGGCCACATCGACATTGTCACCGTGATACTTCGCCAGGCCCGCCCGCAGGTTGCCCTGCTCATAGGCCTTACGCGCCTGCTCGATCGCCGTCACGCAGACATCCTCGTTGAATACGTGCGGGGCCATCAGGACCAGCGCGGACACGCGCGGGTCGCCGACACTGCCGGCGTGGATCAGCGCAATCGACCCGCCATCGCTGTGACCCACCATGATGGCCCGCCGGATGCCCGCGGCATCGAGCACCTGCGGCAGCACCACCTGCGCCTCGTGATGCATGTAGGTCAGCGGTCGTGGCAGATCGACGGGATCCGAGCCACCGTAGCCGGCGCGGCTGTAGACCAGGGCGCCGCAGCCCGTGGCCGCGGCCAGGCGTTCCGGAAAATCTTTCCACAGCCCCACGCAGCCCAGCCCTTCGTGCAGGAATACCAGGGTCGACGCCTCGTCCGGGCCGGGGCCCAGCCAACAGGCTTCAAGACGCTTGCCACCGGCGATGATCTCCGACCCGCGGCGTTTCAAGGGTAGGCCCGCAGCTTGAAGCGCTGGATCTTGCCGGTGGCGGTCTTGGGCAGTTCGTCGATGAATTCGATCCAGCGTGGATACTTCACCGTCGCGATGCGGGCCTTGACGAAGCCCTGGAGTTCCGCGGCCAGATCCTCGCTGCCCGCCGCGCCATTCTTGAGCACCACGAAGGCCCGCGGCTTGAGCAGTTTGTCGCCGTCGTCATGGGGCACCACCGCCGCTTCCAGCACCTGATCATGGGCGATCAGGGCCGATTCCACTTCGAACGGCGAGACCCACTGGCCGCTGACCTTGAACATGTCGTCGGTGCGACCGCAGTAGTGGTAGCAGCCCTCGGCGTCCCGGTAATACTTGTCGCCGGTGCGGGTCCAGTGTCCCTGGAATGTATCCAGGCTCTTGTCGCGGCGGTTCCAGTAGGCCATCGCGGCCGAGGGGCCGTCGACCAGCAGTTCGCCGATTTCGTTCTCGCCGACCTCGTGATCGTCTTCGTCCACCAGCCGCACCGAATAGCCGGGCACCGGCTCGCCGGAGGTGCCGTAGCGCACCCGGCCGGGACGATTGCTCAGGAAGATGTGCAGCATTTCGGTGGAGCCGACGCCGTCGAGCACTTCGGCCCCGAAACGCGACTGCCAGCGTTCGCCCACTTCCGCCGGCAGGGCCTCGCCCGCCGAGATGCAGCGGCGCAGGGCCTGTGAGGCACGGTCACGGTTATTCGATTCGTCGGCGAGAATCGCCGCGTAAAGCGTTGGCACACCGGCGAAAATGGTCGGCTGCTGCTCCCGCATGATCGCCATCACGGCATCAGGGGTCGGGCGTCCGGGCAGATAGACCGCGCAGGCGCCGACTGCGAACGGAAAGGTCATGCCGTTGCCCAGGCCGTAGGCGAAGAACAGCTTGGCGGCGGAAAAGATCACGTCGTCCAGCTCGATGCCGAGCACGCCGCGGCCGTAGCATTCCGCGGTGGCCGGCAGATGACGATGCAGATGCAGCACGCCCTTGGGGGTACCGGTGGAGCCGGAGGAATACAGCCAGAAGGCCACGTCGTCGGCGGTGGTCGGGGCGGCGTCCAGGTCCGGGCTCGCCCCGTCAAGCAGTTCGGTCAATGACAGCTCGCCGGGCCCGGGCTGGCCGTCCACGATCACCGTTTCCAGAAACGGCTGGTCGGCGACGGCCGGGCGCACCTCCTCGAGCAACGGCTCGCTGATCAGCAGGGCCCTTGCCCGGCAATCGGTCAGGATCTGACGGTAATCGCCGGTCCGCAGCAATGTGTTGACGGGGACGGGAATGATGCCCGCCTTGATCGCGCCCCAGAACACCGCCGGGAATCGCCGGCTGTCGTGCATGATCATCACCACGCGGGATTCCTGGCGCAGGCCTAGCCCGAGCAGCGCATTGCCAGCGCGGTTGCCCAGCCCGGCCAGCTCGTCGTAACTGACCTGTCCATCGGCATCGATGACGGCGGTACGTCCGCCCCGCCCCTCCCGGCCGTGACGGTCGATGAAATCCGTTGCGGCGTTGTAATCCCGGGGTGGGTGCACTCCGGCGAAACCCTGCGTCATCCCCGTCTCCTCCGCATTGTCGGCCCGGCCGGGGCCTGTTCTGCCGATACTAGTCGCACACCTCGATGACCAACGCTGCCGCGGTATCGCCGGCGGCACAACCGGTGAACAGTCCCAGGCCGCCGCCTTCCAGGCGCAGCGCCTCGATCAGTTCGGCTATCGAGCGCAGGCCGGTGGGCCCCTGGGGATGGCCATAGATCAGGCTGCTGCCGTAGATGTTGGTGCGGTCCAACGGAAACCCCGTCTGCTTTTCCAGCCACAGGTCGTTGACCGCGAACGGATTGTGCGTATTGATCAGCTTGATGTCGTGATAGGTCAGCCCGGCACTGGCCAGAGCGCGATCGGCAGCCAGCACCGGCGCCTTGGGCATATGTGCGGCCTCGGCGCGACCGAAGCCGGTGGCGATAAGCCGTGCGATACCATTGCCGTTCGACAGCTCGCGGGCCGTGGTTTGATTACAGATCAGCGCGCCGGCGGTACCGTCGGCCGGATGGGTCTGCATGCCCAGCGTGATCACCCCGCCGGCCATCGGTTTGAGATCTGCCAGGCCGTCGGCCGTGGTCCGCGAAATGCCCTCGTCGGCGCTGATTTCCGTAACCCGACCCTTGCGGTCGGTCAGCCGCACCGGCTGCATGTAGCGCCGCTGGAACGCCCGGTCATCGGCCAGGGATTGCTCGTACTGCCGGTATCTCAGCAGCGAAACGTCATCCAGCGCCTCGCGGGTGAAGCCGGCTTCCGTGGCCACGTTTTCGGCCGTGGCCACCATCGCCTTGCCGGTGACCGGATCGGCGGCGAAATTGTCCAGCACCCAGTGTTCGGTATCCGGACTGCCCCCCATGCTCCGGCTTTTCGGATAGATCAGGAGCGGCCCGTTGCTGGTGCGGTCGGTGGTCAGCGCCAGCACGGTTTCGTCGGGATCGTTGTTCACGGTGGCCGCGGCGCTGGCCACACAGGCCACGGCAGTAGCGCAGGCTTGGGAGATGTGCGGGCCGGTAATCCCCGGCGCACCGATGCGGGCCGCGGTCCAGGGCACGGCGTAGAAGGAATCCGCCTGCGGCACCGTCGTGCCCATCACCAGCTGGGTCAGCCGTTGCGGATCGACGCCCCGTTGCGCCAGCGCATCGCTGGTGACGTTCACACCCAGATCCATGCTGGACACATCGGCCAGCGTCCCCTGCCAGCGCACGAAGGGCGAGGACCACGCGAAGCCACAGGGGATGAATGCGTTATCGAATCTCATGGCGTAACCGTTTGACGTTCATGTGCTTTCCCGCACTGCTACCAGCGCGTTCTTGTAGGCGCCGCGTGGCAGGCTGCCGGGTTCGAGCACCGTGACCCGAATCCGGACCTGCAACTGCACGCGCACCGCGTTTTCCACCGCCTCGGCGATGGCCGGATAGTCGGCGGCCGGAAGGCCCTCGCAGGCCTCGACCTCCACCGGGATGGCTTCGTCGAAGCGCACCAGGTCCTGGTGCGCCTTCCAGATGCGCAGGGTCGGTTCCAGCCGACCGGGAAAGACTTCCGCCACCACGTCGCGGATGGCGGTGGGAAACACGTTCATGCCCTTGTAGATAAGCATGTCATCCGTGCGGCCGATGCAACGTATGCGCGGCGAGGTTCGACCGCAACCGCAGGTCACGTCCACCACCTGGGCATGATCGCGGGAGCGATAGCGGATAAGCGGCGCCGCATCCCGCTGGAAGGTGGTGTAGACCAGTTCGCCGGTGGCGCCGGCCGACCAGGGCACCGGTTCGCCGCTTTCCGGATCGATAAGCTCCACTGCCACGTAGCGCTGAGCATTGAAGTGCATGCCGTCGGCGACATCGCATTCCCCCCACATGCCCGGGATCACGTCGCCCATGCCCATGACCTCGCGCAGGCCGTCAATGCCCAGGCCGACCTCGATCTTGTGACGAATGGCCGGCTGATCCAGTCCCGGCTCGCCGCCGCACAACACCTTCCGCAGGGACGATTCGATCCCGGTGGCCTCGCCCACCTCATGCCAGGCTTCACTCAGGTAGGTACCGAACGAGGTGGTGGCCAGCAACGCCGTGGCGTGCAGCCGGCGCATTTCCCGCAGGATGCGTTCGGTCGGGAAACCGCCCAGCCAGCAAAGGGTGGCGCCGATTTCGCGGAAGGCTTCGGCGTAGGGCAGGCCGCCGGCCACCCCCGGCAGCCCGACCAGGTGAGCGATCACGTCCTCGCGTCGGATGCCGGCGGTGAAGAAGTTCTGGGCAATAGCGTCGGTCCACATCGCCGCGTCCGCGCGGGTCACCGGGTAGTACAGCGGCACCCCAGAGGTACCCGAGGAGGACACCGTCTGCACAATGTCCACCAGCGGCGCGGCCTGATTCGCCCCGAAGGGTTCCGCCTTGGACGCATCGGCCTGCGCGTCCTTGAGATGCGCCTTCTCGGTGAACGGCAGTCGCTGAAGATCCTCGAACGCATTGATCGTGACATCGCCGGCCTCGGCCAGCAGCCCGGCGTAGAGGCGCGACCTCGCCCGTATCCGCGGGACTGTCTCGGCGACACACTGCGCCTGCCAGGCCTGGACATCGAACCAGGGCTTGGTCTCCAGTTCCAGGCTCCAGTAGTCGGTCATGCAAGCGCCTCAATAATTGTCTTGAGGTGCGCAATCCGAGTGTCGGCCGGCACCTCGCCCGTAGTGACGATCATTGCCGCACCATCGGCCGACCCGCACCAGGCTGCAGGGTCAGCCGGCAGTATGAGCGCGTGGCTGTCGCCGGCCTGCGCCGCGGCCTCCGCCGGCGGCAGGCAGGACACGACCTGATCCGGCCAGTCGCCAGGTCCCGGCCCGGCCGCGCCGACGAAGCCCAGCAGTACCGGCATCTTGTGGAATCGAGCCACATTGGTCACGGGCGTGAGCGCGTCCTCCCACAATTCGCGCACGTTTTCGTCGTCCGGTGCCCGCACGGTTTCCTGCAAAACCACCGCATGCGCGCCGGCTTCACCGAACGCCCGTATCAGGGCGGTGAGAAATCCGCCCGCATAGTCGAATGCATCTTCGCGTTCATCCCCCGTTGACCCCGGCACCGACTGCTCGACCAGAGTAGCCGGTCCGGTGAGCCCTACCAGCAGGGCGGCATCGTCGCCCGCGGTCGACAGGCGCCGGGTCATGTCCAGCGCTGCCTGCAGCCGGGGACTGTCGGCGATCGCGCCGGCCTCGTCGGCTTCCAGCGCCGCCGAGCCGGCCGGCGCGATCAGACGTGGTGGCCAGACAGCCATGTCCACGCTTGCGCCCAGCGCCTCGGCCTCCGCCAGCGAGGGCACCATGACGTACAAGGAGGACAGCCCCAGAACCCGCCGCGTCTCGCCAAGCCCCTTGGCCAGGCGGGTGGCATCTACCACCATCTCCGCCGGCGACAGGGCCTCGATCTGGGCGCCGAGGCCGTAAATCATCGGGGCGAACAGAGACTTGCCCGCCCCGGCCTTACCCCGGACCAGATCGGCCAGATGCTGGCGGGCATCGGCCCCCATCAGGCACGCACCAGCGGGCCGCGAGACTCGGCGTCCGGCCAGGTGCCGTAGTGCACCAGAATGTCTTCCGGCGGCTTCTTCTGCGACCAGGACGCCATGAATTCGTCCCAGGGCACGCCGCGCTTGGCGCGAGCCGCCAGCTCCTCTCGCCTTGCCCGCTCGCTGGCCACTTCGTCCACGGCCTGGCGTTCCTCGTCCCAGACCACCTTGTAGACGAACTCCGCCGCCTCCCGGGACACCACGCCCTTCTGGATGTCGGCCTCGAGGGCCAGCGGATCCCGGTCCAGCGGGTCGCCGTAGCCGCAGCCGCCGGTGGAGAACGCGAAGGTGACGATGTCGCCCTCGTTGTAGGCACGCACGGAACGGCCCATGAACTCGACCTCGTAGTCCCCGCCAACCGTGCGATTGGACAGGATGTCGTAGGCATCCATGTTCAGGGCCTCGCTGCCCTCGGCCATCATCTCGGTGATATTGGCCCGACGGATACCGATGCCCGGCAGCGTGCAGGGGGCATAGCCGCCGAATAAACCCTGGGGCGTCTGCAGGCGGGTGTTGTCGGCGATGGCCATCAGGGCCACCTGCGGCTTGTGATGGGCCACCCAGACCTGAACGGTGCCCACCCCTCCACGGTACTTGCCGTGGCCGCAGGAATCGCGCAGGTGATTGGATACCGGAATCAGCAGCGGGAACTCGTTTTCCACGAATTCGCTGTTGGGGGCCCGGCCGAAGGGCGCCCAGGGAAAGCCGAAGGAGTCCATGCCGTCCATGTCCGGCAGCGCCCCCTGCCCTTCGCTGTTGATGGAGTAGGCCATCATGTCGGCGAAGTCGGTTTCCCACTGGTTCTGCCCGGCCAGCACCAGGGCGTTGCCGCCGTTGCCCAGCGAGGCCCCGGCCTGGCGCCAGTCCGAGGTGGAGAACAGCGCCTTGGCAAAGCAGTTGTGGTTGGCGCTCATCACGCCGGCCGAGATCATGACCGAGTTCGACGTCGCCGCCCGCGGGTCGGGACTCAGGCAAGTGTTCTGGCCGAACTTGAAGTCGATCGATGCGAACGTGCCGTTGTTGATCGGCAGCGCGTGGAACAGATACTCATAGATGTAGTTGGAGAAGTGCGCAATGGCCGCCTGGGGATGGGCGTTGTAGGAACTGGCGGTTTCCGGGCCGGTCTTGGAGAAATCAACGACCAGCTTGTCACCGCGTTTTTCCATGTCCATGTAGCAGTTGCGCACGATGCCCTGCTGCAGGCCCACGGCATCGGCGAAGGTCACGCAGCGGTAGTGGCCGTCGGGCCACAGGCTGATCAGATCGGCAGCGCCGGCCTCGGCCTGCTGCAGCATGCGCCGGAACAGGCCTCGGAGGTAATCGGCCCCCTCCCGCTCGCAGACTTCCAGAATCCGCCGGCGTACCCGGTCGGCCGTGGTGCAACGTGCCTTGAGGTCGACGTTGATCATCGACTGGGCGCGCAGGCCGAAGGCCTCGAACATGGTGACGATGTCGTCCCGGAGCCTGAAATTCTCGCCGATCTTCATCGGCGGCAGATTCATGCCCTCCTCGAAGCGGGAAGTGGCCGACACCGGCATGCCGCCGGGTTCGATCGCCCCGGTTTCGGTGGTATGCACCAGCGCGGCGGTCCAGGCTACCAGTTCGCCCTCGAAGAACACCGGCATCATCACCATCTGGTCCGGATTGTGGACACCGCCGTACACTGCGTCGTTGGCGAACCACAGGTCGCCGTCGTGAATACCCGGGTTGTCACCATAGGTTTCCATGACGAACTTGCTGATCAGCGGCGGGATGACGGAGTGCAGATAGGTGCCGCAGGAGGCATTAACCATGTCGCCTTCCGCGGTCATGATCGCCACCAGCGAATCGCCGGCCACGCCCATGGCGCAGCGGCAGGTGCGCTGGAAGACCTCCATGGCCTCGGAGAGGATGTCGTTGGTGCGCTGGAAGCCGATTTCCACCTGCGCTGCGTCCAGCTTCGCCGCCAGCGCCAGCTCCTCGTCGCTGGCGGGACTGGGCTTGAGCCACCTGAGCTTCTGTTCGAGTGTGGGGATAGCCATAGTTAGATTCCGCCCGATTGCTGCCGAAAATCCTTAATTCCGAACCGCGAGGGACGCAAAGCACGCAAAGACAATGATGACTTGGTTTCCTTTGCGTCCTTCGCGCCCTTGGCGGCTTGAGCGCTACACGCTCAAGTACCCGCCTCCATGACGCCGAGACCATGCTTGTCGATGAAAAAACGTTGTCCGGGTGGTACCACGATGGTGGTGAACTCCGCCTCGATGATGACCGGCCCGTCGATTTCATTGCCGGGCTGCAGTTTCTCGAAGGTGTAGACGGGGGTATCCACGCTTTCACCCGTTTCCGGCCAGAACGCCTCGCGCGAACCGCCGGCGGCGGCGGACGGATCGGCGCCACCCATTTCGTATTCCACCAGCGACGGCTTGTGCGTCGGCACCGTGACCCGGAGCACGAAATTGTCGAGAAACGCCCCGCCCGGTCGATTGACCACCAGCGGGCTGTAGGCGTCTGAAATCTCGGCCTCGAAGGCTTCGTAGACGGCTCTGGCGTCCTCTTCCGAATCCAGCCGGACTCTGGGCGAGGAAAACCGCTTCACCTGAACCTGGCCGCCATAGAGCATGTCCAGTTCCAGCGAGAAAATCGCCTCGGATACCGGCAGCCCTTCGGCCATCAGCTCGCCGCGGGCCTTTTCCATCAGTGCCTCGACCGTCCGGTTGAACTGCTCCCGGTCGGCGACGAATGCTTGCGTCTTCGGCTCCATGAACACCATGCGGCGGGACTGCTCGTACATGTGCACGAAGTCCATGATCGATGAGCCGACGGCGCAGAACACGGGGGCCGACGGGAACACCACCGCCCGCGGCACGTCGGCCTTGAAGCCGGATACATGCGTCGGCCCGGCCCCGCCGAAGGCGAACAGCACGAAGTCGTCGGGCCGGAAACCGCGCATGTGTACTTCCCGCTTGATCGCGGAGGCCATCGATTCGTCGATGATGCGCCGCATCTGGGCGGCCGCCTCGAGCACGCTGATACCCAGCGGTTCGGCGATGCGGTCGCGGATGGCGCGTTCGGCCTTGCGTACACTAAGCTTCATCTTGCCGCCGAAGTAATTGCCCGGATTCATGTAGCCCAGCACCACGTCGGCGTCGGTCACCGTGGGCTCGGTACCGCCCTGGTTGTAGCAGACGGGTCCGGGCATTGAGCCGGCGCTGCGGGGGCCGACGGTAAGTCGTTTGGTCACCGGATCCAGTGCCGCAATCGACCCGCCACCGGCGCCGATCGACAGCGTCTGCATCATGGTCATGTTGACCATCCAGGTGTCGATCACCGGCTTGAAGTCATAGTTGCGTACGCCGGACTCCACCACCAGCGCCACGTCGAACGACGTGCCGCCCACGTCCCCCGCAATCACGTTCTTGTAGCCGAGCTGCCTTGCGAAGTGGGCCGAGCCGATCAGGCCCGCGATCGGTCCGCCGTTGAAGGTGCGGGACGCACTGGTCTTGAAGATTTCGCCACAGCCGCCGGAGTTGTGGATCATCAGAAAGGAGCCGCGATAGCCCCGGTCGCGGATCTTGTCCCAGGTGGCGCTGATCTCGGCCTGCATGTCGCGCTGCAGGTAGGCGTCCAGCACGCTGGTCATAGTGCGTTCGTATTCGCCGATCTTGGGCACCACCGCCGAAGACAGCACCACCGGCACGAAGCCCAGCTGGTACTCCTTGTATTCCTCGCGGATGATTTCGCGCACCCGGCGTTCATGGTCCGGATTGACGAACGACCACATCAGGGAGATGACAATTGCCCGCGCACCACGCTCCATCAGGGTGCGGAGCTTGCGGCGAACGTCTTCCTCGTCCAGCGGCCGGACGACTCGGCCGGTGGAGTCGACCCGCTCGCGCACCCCCACGGTCATGTCGCGGGTAATCAGTGGCATCGGCTTACGCTGGGCCGGAATGTTGCGAATTTCCGACACCCGGCGCCCATCCAGCCACTGGGCCCCACGGCCGATCAGGACGGTGTCCTCGAAGCCCTCGGTGGTAACAAGCCCTACCCGGGGGCCCTTGCGCTCGATCAGCCGGTTCAGAGCTACCGTGGTGGAGTAGCGCACCACATCGATACGCGGCAGCAATTCGGGCATGGTGGTGCCGATCTTCTCCGACACCGCCTCGATGGCGTCCTGGAACCCTACGGAAAGGTCGTGCGGCGTGGTCGGACACTTGGCGATGGTGGTTTCGCCGTCCAGGTTCAGCACCAGATCGGTGAAGGTGCCACCGACATCGATATCGATGGACTGCATCGGCCGGGCCGTGGCTTGATCACTCATCTACGCGTCCTCCCCGTCGCCACCCGGCCGGCAGATCTTGCCGTCGCGGATTTCGATTTCCTTATTGTCCAGGCGCGCTTTCAGCGCATCCAGATCCACTTCGATGTCGTGGGTAACCGGATGTCCCGGCGGCAGGTACTCCACCTCGATCTGGCGCGAGCAACCGGGACAATAGAACTCCAGCACATGTACCCAGTCGGCGTCCGGCACGAAGCCGTAATCCCCGGCCATCACCGGCGGATGGACCTCGGCCGGCTCGCGGTCGGCGACCAGACAGCCCTTCTTGTAGTTTTCCCGCGCCGAGATCAGCTCGTGCCCACAGTCGTGGCAGATCCAGAGCTCACTGTTGAGATCCAGGTCCAGGTATTCGGTAAATCGGATCAGGTTGTACATGGCGATGGCCTTGTTCTGAATTGTCCATCCGTGCAAAGCGGAAACCGCAGACGCCGCAGATGCACGCGGATTCGAGACTTACCGTTTTGCTATTCCGGAAGAACGAACGGCACGCGAATCACAGTGGCGCTGCCAGGCGCGGTTTTGACTTCATGTCTCACTCTCCGGCTGCCGAGGGTAAGACTGGTCTTGCTTGTCCGATCTGCGTGCATCTGCGGTTACCCTCGTCCCAGCTCGGCGTTGCCGTATGCATCAACCCGCAGATGCCAGCCCGGCGGCACCGGACAGGTCAGCGTGGCGCCGTTGATAATCGCGGGGCCGAGCACCTCACTGCGCGGTCCCAGGTCTTCCCAGCGGTGGACCGGCTGCGCCTGCGCCTTATCCTCACGGAACATCAGACCACGGGTTTCCCCGGTGCCGGCGCTGGCTTGCCGGTCGCTTTCCCGCAGGCTGTGGGTACCGATGGCATGCCGCGCCGACAGGCGGATAAGCAGCAGCGGCCAGCGGGTGGTATCAATGTCGCAGGCCGCCACGGCTTGTGCGGCGGCCTCGGACCAGGTGTCATCAGCATCCGGCCCGGTTTCGATGCGCACCACGCCGGCCACCGTCTCGTGCTCGCCGAATTCGAGTTCGGCGGTGAAGGCCGCGTCGGCCGGGTCGAACCCTTCACCTCGCAGATCGCGTCCGGCCTGCCGGTAGAGATCGGCAGCCACCTCCCGGATACGGCTTTCTTCTTTCGGCCCGAAGCGCGCCCCCACGCCACGTTCGTAAACGTGAACGACATCCGATATCGCTGACCCGAAGGCGCTGAAAACCGGCCCCAGATCGAACGCATAAGCTCGATTGATACCTACGGACTCCGCAACGAACGCCCCCAGCGTCGGCCCATTACCGCCGAACAGGAACAAGGCGGTTTCCGCGGCCGACAGACCGGCTTCGGCCATCGTATTCCGGACCAGGTCGGCGAGATCGCCGGCCGCCTGATCACGCACCGCACGGGCTGCCGCTTCCACTGAAAGCCCCAGTGGATCGCCGATGTGATCGGCCAGCGCCGCCCGGGCCCGATCGATCGAGAGCTCCCGGCGGCCGCCGAGAAAGCCCGCAGGATCGAGATAGCCAAGCACCAGGATCGCGTCGGTCAGGGTGGCGCGATCACCGCCCAGGTCGTAACAGGCCGGCCCGGGTGCGGCGCCCATGCTTTCCGGCCCAAGCCGCACCTTGCCGTCGGCGACGCGGGCAACGGACCCGCCGCCGATGGCACGCGACCTCAGCATGGCGAACGAAGTCTGCACCGGAATACCCATGAGCTGGCCACCACGTTGGAACACCGGCTCTCCGTTGCGAATGATCGACACCTTGGAGGTGGTGCCGCCGACGTCGAAGCAGACCGCGTTATCGATGCCGTACTCGCGCGCGATGTAGGCCCCGCCGAAGGTGCCGAATACCGGCCCGGACTCGATCGTGTCCACCGATTTGGTCTTTCCGACCTTGGCCACGCCGCCGCTGGTATGGCCGATGAAAAGCGGGCGTTCCCAGTTGTATTCATCGCGCAGAATGTCTTCGGCCTTGAACAGCGCCTGGGCCAGCTGCGAGTGGGTATAGGCGTTCATCAGCGAATAGTGAGCCCGGGTCTGGTCATGCCCGATCTGAGCCATCTCGCTGCCCAGCAACACTGGAACCGACCCCAGGAAATGATCGGGGTACTGTTCCTCGATCACCGCCTTGATGTGCTTTTCCACGCTGTTGTCCGGAAACGAGCCCGCCCGGGACACGCATACGCGGCGGACGCTGCTTTCCAGAAGCCTCTTGACGCTATCCAGGATCTCCTGGCGATCCGGGTCGGCGGACATACCGATAATGTGGTCGGTGGCAATCAGGTCGCCCACCACCGAGGATTTACCGTCGCCGTAAAGGTCGGTCTCGTGTCCGGCTGACACCAGAATGCCCACGCGCGCGCCACGGCGCTCACCCAGGACATTGGTGGTAATGGTGGAGGACCAGCGAATGATCGAGACGTCACGCAGAAATGCTGCGGTTGATGCGAATCCCAGCGCCTGGCCCGCCGCTTCCAGGCAGTGACGAAACGAAACCGTGAAATCATGCGGAGTGGTATCGGTCTTGAACGAGTGACGGCGATCACCGTCGCTGACCAGTGCATCGGTCATCGTTCCGCCGGTATCGATATCGACGGTATACATGTTGTGCTCCTCTCGCCCGGCGCGCACCGCGCCGCACCTGCCCGTGGGGTCTACTGCCCCGTGTCTTGCTGCTCGTCATCGGCCTGGCTGACGCCTGTCAAGCATGAAATATATTGCCGCTTTATTTGTGAACCAAGCTTCTAACAAGCCATTCTTAGCTTGACGGCTGCACTATGATGCATTTCCGACATTACGCAAACGCTGGGGCCGATGCAAGCCTTGATGCGTTTGCTCGAAATCTGCCAAAGAAACCGCTCGAATGCGCCGCGGACAAAGCGGTAGACTAGGCGCCAAGCCGCCGTGGTGGAATTGGTAGACACGCCAGGTTTAGGTCCTGGTGGCCGTTAGGCTGTGGGGGTTCAAGTCCCTCCGGCGGCACCATCCAAGATGGAGATCCTGTGAACTCAGGTGCCTGCTGTGGGGGTTGCTCGCCCCGTCCGTGGGGCTCGGCCCTTCGGGCCCCGCCTGCGGCGGTCCGATTCTGTTCCCGACAGAATCGTCAAGTCCCTCCGGCGGCACCATCCAAGATGGAGATCCTGTGAACTCAGGTGCCTGCTGTGGGGGTTGCTCGCCCCGTCCGTGGGGCTCGGCCCTTCGGGCCCCGCCTGCGGCGGTCCGATTCTGTTCCCGACAGAATCGTCAAGTCCCTCCGGCGGCACCATCCAAGATGGAGATCCTGTGAACTCAGGTGCCTGCTGTGGGGGTTGCTCGCCCCGTCCGTGGGGCTCGGCCCTTCGGGCCCCGCCTGCGGCGGTCCGATTCTGTTCCCGACAGAATCGTCAAGTCCCTCCGGCGGCACCATCCAAGATGGAGATCCTGTGAACTCAGGTGCCTGCTGTGGGGGTTGCTCGCCCCGTCCGTGGCCGTCGCTGCGAAGTCTGGCTTGCGCGCTTGTCGTGCTGGCCGGGCCGGGCTGGGCCAATGAGATCGAGGACGATCTGGTCATCACGCCGCCTCCGGCAGCCACGCCGGCGACGGACGAGGCCGGCGGCAATGCGCCCCCGCCGGAAGCCGCCGAACCCGAGGCGCCGCCTGTCGCCGCCGAGGCCGATGTCGAGACCGATATCGACGCCTCCCTCCCGCCCGAAGAAGAAACGGCATCAAGCAATGAGATGGGCCCGTTTCGCTTTCTGGATACCGATGTCATGCCGGGAACAACGCGTCGCCTGTCCTGGGTGGCCAGCGAATCATTCCTGGGAATCTCGGTACCCACGCCGGTACTGGTGGCGCATGGCAAGCGTCCGGGCCCGGTGCTCTGCCTGACCGCGGCTGTCCACGGCGACGAGCTCAACGGCATCGAAATGGTTCGCCGGGTGCTCTACGGGCTGGATGCCGACGAACTGGCAGGCACGGTGGTCGGCGTCCCCATCGTCAACCTGTTCGGTTTTCGTCGCAGTTCCCGCTACCTGCCGGACCAGCGCGATCTGAATCGCTATTTTCCCGGCAATGCCCACGGCAGTTCGGCGTCGCGCATTGCCAATGCGTTCTTCGAAGGCATCATCCGACACTGCGACGCGCTGGTGGATGTCCACACGGGCTCCTTCCACCGCACCAACCTGCCGCAGCTGCGGGCTGATCTCGACCATCCGGCCGTGCTTGATCTCACGCAGGGATTCGGCGCGATCGCCGTACTTCAAAGCGAGGGCCCGCCCGGCACGCTACGCGGCGCAGCCACGCAGGCCGGTATTCCGGCCGTCACCCTGGAAGCCGGGGAGCCGATGCGCTTCCAGCCCGAGGAGGTAGCCCAGGGCGTCAAGGGAATCCGGTCATTGCTCAACCACATGAAGATGCTCAGCCGCATCAGCCTGTGGGGGGAACCGCAACCGGTTTATTACGAATCCGACTGGGTGCGGGCCGATTCCGGCGGCATCCTGTTCAGCCGCGTCGACCTCGGGGACCGGGTCGAGAAGGGGGATGTCCTCGGCACCGTCACCGATCCGATCACGAATACCCGTGTCGAGGTCATTTCCACGGTGCGCGGTCAGGTACTCGGCATGGCACTCAATCAGGTGGTCATCCCGGGCTTTGCGGCCTATCACATCGGCATCGAGAAGAGTCGGGATGAAGTGGCGGAGGAAGCCGCAACCGCCGACGAACCGAAGTCCGGTAGCGAAGACCCGGATACCGAGGTTGAGAACGCCCCGTCGCCGCCGCCCGTCGAGGCCCCGGAGCCGCCACCCGAACCGCTGCCCGAAACCGACGAACGACCCGACTGAACGCCGCTAGCCGATGGCCGGCGGCCCACCGGCGATAATAGAAGTCGTCAGGCGGGAGACACACATCAGCTTGTCCTGATCATTCCAGAGCCGCGTCTCCCAGACGTGCAGGTTCCGTCCGAGCTTGATCGGCCTGGCCTCGGCGGTGACATGACCGCCAGTGGCGGAACGCATGTGGCTGGCGTTGATCTCGACACCCACGCAGTACTCGCGCTCGCTGTCCAGACACAGCGACGTGCCCACGCTGCCCATGGATTCGGAAACCACGCAGGAGGCGCCGCCATGCCACAGCCCGTAAGCCTGGCGCCAGTCGTCCGTCACGGGAATCCGGGCCCGCAGGTAATCGTCGCCAATTTCCGTATAGACCATACCCATACGACCGGTCATGTCGCGGCTGGCATAGCCGTTGAGCAGGTCGAGGTCGGGCGAACCGTACCAGATGGCCATCGTATCTCCTTGTTGAAGGCAGGCGACCGGGCCGGCGGGCTTATCGCCGGCACCGCAGAGCGCGAGAGTTTACCGGGCGCGGCGCATTGCTTCAGCACCCGCCTGCCCCGACTGTATGGCGGCCCGGCCGGCAATCCGTCATGATCCCGCGCGTCCTCCCGCCAGCCTGAACACGCATGCAGACCATCGCCCTGGGGCCGCTGTCCATTCCGCTCGACCGCCTGTTACTGATGCTGGGCTTCGCCGGCGCACTGGTCGCGGGCCACCTGCTTTCCTCGAGCCGGCAATCCCCTTCCGCCAACGATCGTCTCTGGCTGCTACTGATCGCCGGAGTGATTGGCGCGCGGGTGGGGTTCGTCGCCCGACACTGGTCGCTGTACGCATCCCGTCCCCTGGAAATCCTCTACATCTGGGACGGCGGCTTCTGGTGGCCGGGCGCGGCAACGGTCGTGATCGCCCTGGTGGCGGTCTATCTGATCCGCGAGCCGGGAAACCGGCGGGCGCTGGCCTCGGCGTTACTGGCCGGTGGACTCATCTGGCTGGGCGGTACCGGGTTGACCGCGTGGCTGACACCCCGGGCCGCCATGCTGCCGCCTGTCGAGATGCAACGACTGGACGGCAGACCTGTCTTGCTGACCGATATCGAATCCGGGCCACGGGTGATCAATCTCTGGGCTACCTGGTGCGGCCCTTGTCGCCGGGAAATGCCGGTTCTGGAAGCGGCCGCGAAACGGCATGACGACATCGCCTTCGTCTTTGCCAACCAGCGAGAGCCAGCCGCCAAGGTCCAGCAATATCTAAGTGCCCAATCGCTGGATCTGGACAACGTGGTGCTGGATACAGGCGGCCGACTCGGCCAGGCCCTGGGCAGCGGCATGCTACCGACGACGCTGTTCGTGGACCGTGCCGGCCGCATCGTCGACTGGCATCTCGGCGAACTGACCAGCGTCACCCTGGCTGCGGACGTACAGCAGTTAAAGCAATCAGCAGGCGGGACGCCGGATACGTCCGACCACTGAACGGCGCAGGAAATGGTGAGCCGCCCGAGACTCGACCGATTCGGTCGGACCCGAATCGGGATGTCGCGAAGCGACACCCGGAGGGCGGCGTGCAAGGACGCACGCCGTCAACTCGGAACTCCGGGAGCGATCAACCGCCGATGGCTGGCGGTGAGGCGCGTTGAATGGTGGGCCGCCCGGGACTCGAAGTCCCTCGTAACCAACTGAGCGATATAGGGTCTTTTTCGACCACAATGCTCTGTGCCCCCATTTGTACCCCTCCATTCAACCTGGAGGAAATACAATGCCCGCGGCAGCCAGCGATCCGAAAACCATCGCGCACGAAGCACCCAAGCGCATGACAGGCGCTAAGAGCGACACCCTCAGCAATGCCCGCTCGCTTCTCAGCGTCATCAAAGCCTCGCTCGAAGCTCACCCGGATGAGCGTGACGATGGATGGGAGTGGGGGTGCGTCGTCATGATCGAGTCGGTCCAGGACCTCATCGCCCATGAGGAGATTCGACCCGATCAATCGGCACCTCAAGACGTAGAGCCTGAGCAACACCGAGAGAGTTCGCAATTCGAGGCCATCAAACGCGAAGCTATACGGGCTGCCGAGGATTTAATGTCAGACGAACAATACAGGGGCGCCAACGATTCCAGAATATTCACTGCCGTGGCCGCTCACAGCATTATCGAAGGTGCCATCATGTTGGGCGTTGACGCGGTATCCGGGGCATCGGCACCTCGAGGCATAGAGCCTGAGCAACACCGAGAGAGTTCTCAATTCGAGGTCATCAAACGCGAAGCTATAGGGGCCGCCGAAGATTTAATGGCAGAAGAAGATTCCAGGATATTCACTGCCGAGGCCGCTCACAGCATTATCGAAGGCGCCATCATGTTGGGCGTTGACGCGGTATCCAGGCCACCGGCGAGTCATATTCTCAGGAAGCGCTTGATTCGCGCGTAGCAAGCGCCACCGGACGAGTGATCGCACCGGCCCCGTCCGGCGGGGCCTTCAACCGTCGGAATAGGGATGTCTACGCAAGCGGCAGGCTGTGTGCGGGAGGCCGGTGGATCCGCCGCCTGGCGGTTAGGCACGGCCCCCAGGTAGGCTGAATCCATGGTAGCCAGTGCATGCGACTCGGAAACCGCGCGCCGGCGGCGCCTGGCCGACTCTGCCGTGCATCTCTGGCACGAATGGATGGTCAGTCACCGGGAGGGGCTGGGGTGGCACCAGAGAAGTATCTACCACCGGGTCCAGGAACTGGCCGGTTTTGCGCCGGTTCAACACGGGCGCAGGCCATCCGACCCGGTGCCTTACCACGTCATCCGGCATGAGGTCGCACTCACGGTGGATGGCGCGCTAAGTGAGTTGGGTGAGCAGTTCGCGAAGCTCGTATTGCTGAGGGTGGTTGGCCGATATAGCTTCGCGCAGATCGGCGACCAACTGGGGTTGTCCAAGCACGCCAGCCGGCGGCAGTTTCAGAAGGCCTACGGGATCATCCAGGAACGCGTGGTTTCGAGGGCCCAACGCAGAAACACAGTCACGTATCACCCTCAAGGTTGAGGCCGTCTCGCAGCGCGGCCAGCTTCGACCGCACCCGCTCCATCGCTTCCGGCGACAGTTCGCAGTCTCGCTCGAGTAAGGCCGGCAATCGGTCCAATCCATGCGCGATCGCCCGGGCCAGCACCGCCATTTCCCGCCGGCTCTCATCATCCGGCACCAAGTGACGCTCTTCGCGTCCCAGCTTAAGGCGTTCGTTTTCTGACTGATACCAATCGCGGCGTTCTCTTGGCAGCAGCTGCTCGACGTCGATCTCGGGGGCTGGCGTCTGCGCCGTGGCCCTGAACAGCGCCGGTCCGACATCACGCAGCGCATAGATCGGCACCATCCCCTCTTCCGTCACCGGGAGCACGCCCGCGGCCTTCAGGCGCTTGCGCACCGTCGCCCGGTCGAACCCGAACACCTTGGCAATCCGGCTGATGTTCCAGGCATAGGCATGGTGGATGTTCGTGATACGGCTCATGCGTCACTCTGATTCAGCAGCTTCCTCAGCAACGAATCCCGCTTTATCAATGACTTAGGATGACTGCTGCTGCCGACCCATGGAACCCCGAAAATCGGTCGAGAATTGCGCCTCTGCGCACCCGCAAGCGTGGGTGTGGCCCAGGGGCCCCCGGCCTTTCACAGGTGCCGCCTGTTTGTCTGGAGTCGTCGCGCCTCGTTGCGGGCGCGGACGGCGCGGGACTCGACCCGAGTGTCGGGATCGCGGCTGTAGACCCTCACATCAACGTTGACTGGCATGTCGCCGCTGTTATCCCGATGGCGTGGGTCGTTCATCGTCAGCACTTCCTCGCCGCGGCGCGCAATGATCGGCAGTTCGTCATCGCGCAGGCCGACGATGCCGCCGGTGTGGAAGCGCGGCGCGCCAGCGAACGCGGCCGGCGACACTTCACGGCTGGGGGCTGCGCCGCCGACCACGCCGCCGCGGTGGAAGATGCTGGCGATGATGCCGGCGTCCCCGGCACCCGCGGCCGCGCCGCCACCACCGCCGCCAAACAGGCCGCCCAAGAAGCTGGCACCCTGCGACAGCAGCCCGCCAATGTCGCCGGTCTGCCCGAACTCGCTACCGAACACAGCGTCAGTGATTTGCGCAGCCGCGGCTTCAGCCGCCATCTGCTGGAGCGTATCCGCGAAACTCGATAGAAGCCCATCGAGCCCTTCTTCAAATGGATTGATCAAGAAGTCCGCCAGGCTGCTCTGGATTTTCCGAGCAGCCTCCGCGAAGAACTCAGACATGCCTTCCGCCGTGTCCTCACTCTGCTCTTTCAGGTCAAACAGCTCACCGGCGAGTCGTCGTACCGCCTCGCGTTGTTGGTCCGTTGCGTTCCGGTTGAGCCGCCGCACAGCGATTTCCTGCGCACGCTCGCGGCTACCCAGCTGGCTCAGCTCGATCTCTTCCTCGAGCGATTCCACCATCGCCTGGTTGCTGCGCCGGGATTCCTCCATCGCCCGGATGCGATCGCGCAGCGCGTCCTCGGATTCGCGCCGGGCTTCGGCGGCCTCGGCCAGGTCTTCCTCACGGCCTTCACGGATCGGCGGAGTCTTCGCAATCTCAGGCGTTCTATCCGTAGCAGGCTCGTCTTCCTCATCGTTTTCGGTGTCACCTAACGTGCCGTTCAGGCGGCGCCGCAATAGCTCCGCCTGAATCTGGTCGCGTCGCTGCTCGAAGCCCCTGGTGCCCAGCACCTGGTTGATAGTGCCCGGGTTCTCGATCTGTTCCTGCAGATCGGCCAGTTCATCTCGAAGCTCGCGGGTTGAGCGCCCGCCCATGCCGTACAACGACTCGCCGAACGCTTCACCAAAACCCTCGGCCACGTCCGCCAGCAGCGTGGTGATCTGGATCAGCCATCCGGACAGCTTGGCCAGGCCCCCAACGAGCGTCTCGATGCCGCGCACCGTATCGGGCTCGGAAAGCGTTTCCGCAAGATTGGTGAATTCCTCCGAGCTGTTTGCAACGGCCCGGGTAAACTGAGCGCTGAAGACCTCTCGCACCTTTCGGAATTCACGTGCTGCGGCCGCGCCGCCGTCAACGGCATCCTTGCTGAGTACGCCGCCGAATTCGCGGATCTCTTCCCGCATCTCTTCGACCTTGCCCGAGCCCTCCACCAGCAGCGGTAGCAACCGGCGGCCGAGTTCATCCCCGAACAGCCGCACGGCGATGGCACTACGGCGCTGCACATCGTCGATTCGGCTGAGACGATCCACCAGTAGCTCGAACAGTTCGACCGGGTCTTTGCCGCGCAATTCTTCAACCGCGATGCCGGCATCCCGGAAGTCTTCAATCATCCCCTTGGTGCCTTGCTGTGCATCCAGTGCACGATCGGCAAGTGTGTTCAGCGCATCCGATACGTCGTTACTCTCCAAACCGAACTGCCGGAACACAAAGAAGAGTTCTTGCACCTGCTCGACCGGTTCGCCAAGGGCGAGCGCTGTGCGCTGGACCTCCTCCAGGTTCTGCACCACCTGCCCGGCACCCCGGGCCAGTGCCCCGAATGCAGCCGCACCGGCCAGCGCGCCCAGCACGCGGCGCATGCGGTCGCCGGTATCCGAGAAGCGCCGCAGACGCTTTTCACTACGGTCGACCTGCTGGTTCATCCCGCGCAGGCCGGTCTCGGCCTTGTTGCCGGCGGTACCGAAGTCGATCAGATCCCGCTCGGCCGAACGCAGTTCCTCCCGGGCCCGCTGCAGATCCGCTCGAATCCGCAGTGCTAGATCTAGGTTGTCGGCGCGACCGGCCATGGGTCAGTCCTCCAGCAGCTCGCGCATCACGCGCTGCGCTTGATCACCACCGGCCATACCCACGTTGATCGCGTGCATCAGCTCGGCGCGTTCGTGCCGGCGGCGCCGGCGGTGGCACTCGACGAATCGCCGTAGCTGGGGGAGGGTGTATCGCGCGGCGAGGCCGTGGAAACGCCCGTATCCGGCTTCGACGAGTTCGCAGAGGATGTCGACGGGGCTTGCTGCAGTGTTCGGCTGAGGCCCCGCGTCATCAGCCGCAACCGGAAAAAACTCTGGTTCACCTGCCACACCATCAGGGCCAGGTTGTGACCGTCCGCATCATCCAGGCCGGCCAGCCATTCGATATCCCGCCCGGTGCTGCGCGCCATCAACCGCAGCCAGTCATCCGGGTGGCTGGCGATAAGGTCCAGAATGGACTGCAGAGTGGCATCCGCCGGGATATCCGCCAGCGCGGTCAGCAGACCGGCGGCCTCGCCCTGTGCCTTCAGGCTTTCGAGATAACGGAACCGGCGCACGGTTACCACCTGGCCGGCGATCGTGATCTCAGTGTCCGGGTCTAGTACTGCGGCGTCGCTGTTCGATTCATCGATCATTCTTGCTGCCCCTTAGCTGCGTCGCCCTATCGGCTCCAGATCTTTTCCGCCCGGTACTTCAGTTCCCGTTCCATCTCTTTCGCCATGAACCGGCTCGCCGCACGGCGCGCGTCGCGGCGAACGTCCGGAAACACCTGGTCAATCGAGGGACCAACCGGAAAGTCGAGATACCCGGTACCGGGCTTGCGTCCCCTGTTGCTCGAATTCCAGCCCTGCTTCGGCTGATTCGTGACGCGTGAGCCGCCTTGTAGTCGCCGAATGGCCACCACGCGACCACCCTGCTTGGGTGTTAGGAGGAATGCATGCGCCAAACGCCGGCGGCCTGCGGGCTTGCCTGTATTGAATGACACCCCGCGCTTCAATGGCTTGGCGCCAAAACGGCCAAGGGGAATGCCACCACCCTTAACGCTCGGCGGTTTCGCCACCAATCGAGCCTCCAGGCGTCGCCGGCTGGCTCGGTCGCCGTGCAGGTCTCGTTTGACCACGGACGCCGGCAGACCGGTTTGCTGGCGTATCTCCTTGCTGGCGACCGTCCGGGCCCGCTTGAGCGTGCGATTCAAGACACGATGAACGGCCGGTTCGAACTCTCGTTCGATCTGCTGCAATTTTCTCTGCAGCTTTCGGGTGCCGATCACGTCAATTTTCATTGCGGTTTAAGGCCTCGAATCTAGTTGAAAGGGCCGGCGTGGCACCGCTGCTGCCCAGCATGAACAAATAACCAGCAGCGGCGCCCGCCGACAGAAAACGGGTGTTGCCGGAGCGAGGTAGGATCCCGACATCACCCGTTCACCCGAGGGCTACCACCACACTCGAGTGCTCGGTGATGCCCCGATCGCGCCAGTACTCGTCGGCCAATCGGGCCATCTGTTTGTGGCCTGAGCGCAAGGATCCTCGCCGCCGTGTTTCCGACCGCGACCCATGCGGGTCGGCCGGCGGCGAACCGGCATGGCGGCTAATCGCAGCCCTCAGCCGTGGTTCCGCAGCGGACCGCGAATTCACCTGCCCGCGCGGCTGTGTCTCATCGGCGATCCCGTAATGTCGCTCCGACAATTGCGCAAGCGACTGCCGGCCCGCCTGGCGCGCAACGGCCGCCGACCCGGCCCTTTCTTGTTCCAAGCGGGCGGCGTGAGAGGCCACACGCCCCGGCGCGCGCTGTGCGAGATACTCGGAATTCGTCCGGAACTGTCCCCGGCGACCACCACCCATGCGGGAGCGTGTCATTGATATCTGATTCATCCTGCAGCCTCGACTTCGAGCACGACTTCCGGTCGAACATCCGGCCGCCGCGCAATCTGGATTCCTTGCGCCTCCGCGGCCACGATCGCCGCCTCTTCGTCTCGCTCGAGCTGCAGCAGCTTCGCTTCCCGCTGCTCGAGTGCGCGCTTGCGATCTTTCGGCGGAGTCGACGCGCAGCGCTCATCAGCGATTTCATCCAGCTCCGCCAGGAGACGACGCTTCATGCCCTCGGGGTCCAGCCAGCATAGATAGGGGGCTAGGGAGACGGTTCCGTTACCGTTGATGTCCGCCATGGCATTCGCCCGGAACGCGCTCCCGTCGATCGAGACACTGGCAAGCGTGGCGGTAGATACGAAAACTGACGCCCGCACGAGACTGGCTTGATCATCGACCCAGCGCTCCAGCCGTTCGGCTGTTTCGGCGCGAGTGAGCCGCCTCAAGCGCAGATCATCAAGGTCCATCCGGGCCTTCTCGATACGCTTCCGAATCCCCTCGACGTCGGCCTGGTAATTCGTGGTTGCACTCATCCGATGTAGGTCCCCTGCTGTACAGATCGCACGGCACCACCACCGCGGACTTCCTGATCCTTCTTCTTGTCCCGCTTCGCCGGCAACGTGACGGTGCAGCGCTCTGGGTCAACGAGATAGCCGGCCTTGCGGGCGTAGACGATCAGATCCTCGACAAAGCTCAACTCGTTGAGTCGCTCGCCGGCCCGGTCGCGATCGTCCTGCAGCTGCCGTTGCTGATCCTTCAGCGCGGCGAGATTGATCTCATCCGACTGATTCGGCCGCTCGCCGTAACGCTGCTTTTCTTCGATACCCAGTTGCAGACGAGAAACCTCATCCCGGGTATCAAGGAAGGCATCGGTAAGGTTCCGGACGCTATCGTTGGCATCCTTGCGCTGACGAAGCAGCAAGCGAAGCTTGGCGGTGTTGAAGTTTGGCGGGGTGCCCGACATGGTGTTCCTCGTGTTTGACGGCTACAGCCTCCGCCACCTGGCCGCCCGCGTCACTGAAATCTGAAAACGGTTTTTCAGTCGGAAAGCAGCGTGTAGAGGTGGCGCTCAGTCCGTGGCACGCAGCCGTAGAGTTGGGCATCCCGAATCAGTTGCAAGGCATCGGCATCGCGGCTGAAGGCGCCCGGATTCTCGATGGCATTTCGTAACACCTCCGCCTGTGCCCAACGGCTCTTGCCCGGTGCGAGAGCCCCAGCGGCATCGCGAAGGAGTCGATTTCGAGCGACCTTGGCCGGGGCTCCGCGGAAACCGAGCGCCACCGCGAGATCGCCCCTGTCTTGGAGAGCCACCCAACCGTCGGACAACCAGCGGTAGAGATCCATATCGTGATCTCTGGCCAACTGGAGGGCGCGGCGATAACGGGCGGCCGACATGGGCGTTCTAGTGGCGCCGGGCCTTGCTGAACTGCAACTCCAGCCCCGCCAGTGAAACGTTCATCATCTTGGCGGCTTCGCTCAGAAGCATCGGCCCGTACAGGCGCCAGCCCGTCACACGGCCGTGTTCGATGTTAACCAGGCCGAGCGTCTGATGCGTCCTGCACCACCAGAAGCCTTTCTGGTTCCGCAGATCGCCACTCGCCTCGTTAATCGCCCGCTCAGTGCAACGTCTGCACATCCGCGGGGAATGGGTGCGTGCATCAAGTTTTTCGGTCATAGCCTTCCCTCCGCTAATCGTTTCAATGCAGCTCCGCCAACCGGCAATGCGGTAGCGCTCTGCGACTGCACGCCGCAGCACACGAAAGGGAACACCTTCACCGTTACCATCGGGTTGGCCCTGTTCTGATCCGCCACCGATGATCCCGGGCACCGACGCCGCAGAAGCGCGGCGCTAGCACCCCGGCTACCCCTGGTAGAGCTATAGAGGTGCCTACCTGCTAGGCAAATTGGTCCGTGGAAAACAGCGTGACTTGCATAGCTGCTAGGCAAATCCAGATCGGCCCACGTTTTATTTGCATAGCTGCTAGGCAAATTCATCGGGGTTTTACCTAGCTCATAGGCATCGAAAATTAACGTCACAGAGCCTCCGACTCGCGACACAGGCGCGGACTCAGGCGCATGTTCTCGCCGAGCTTCCAGTAATCGAGGCGCTTGCCGACCGGGATTCCGGCGTCCAGCTTGTTTCCGCAGGAATCGATATCCAGAAACGTCAGTGCGTACAGGTTGGCCCGGTGCTTGCCACCCTGGCGGGTCTGTATCGTCCAGCCCATCCGTTCCAGCTCGTCCCGAGCCTTGTCGACAGTGGCGCGCGATCCCAGACCACGGTGTTTCACAGTCCCCCACGCCGCGCACAGATCTCCGTTGTTGTCGCCCCTGTATTGGCCATGCAACTCGTGGAGCAATGCCTTGGCATGCGGTGATAGGCGGGCATAATTCTCGTGCCGCCAGCAAGCCTGTGGGAACGCCGCAAACTGCCCGCTGGTGCGCTTGGATTTGGCGATGTTCCATCGTTTTCTCGCCGCGGCGCTCATCAGTCCCGCGGCCTTGGCGCCGGCGCGGCGAGTTCCGGCGCCTCCGTTTCGCTGATACCATCGACCATGTCTCGAGCCCCGCCAATTCGTGGTTCGTTACTGCGATGCGCCGCCCCCGCCAGGGCGGCGCGTCATTACTCGGCCGGTTCGGCCTGCGAGGCAGGTCTCACGCGCGCTCCCCACTCGTAGCCGAGCCGCAGGGCATCTGATCCGCACAGCCCGGCGACAAGGTCGCTATCCCGTACAAAATCGAGGATGTTGGCCAGGCGGACGTACTGCTCGCCTGCACGATGGAACGTGACGTGCTGACGATGCGGGAAGCCAGTGATCAGAATTCTGGGCTCGGTACATTCGTCCCGCCGTTCGTAGCCGATTGCATGGAAATCGGCGGTCTCAATCGGTACGTAAATGGGTGGAAGATCGCTCATTGGTCGCCACCCTCTTTCACCGCGCTGAACGTCGCCGGCGTTGTTCCAGCGCCACCTTCAGAGATCTCACGTTGGGCGGCTGTAAGTGCCGCCTGGACGCCGCAGATAACCAGGTGAAGGCCGTAGCCGAGGTTTTCGCCAACCGTCATGTCGTCGCCGTCGCAAACCGCAGCGTCGACTACCGAGAGGATGGCGGTGCATCGATCGATTGTCTCGACCGGGGACTCGGTTGTCTGGAAATTTTCAGTCACCATGTCGCCTCCGCTACTCGTTGGAACTCGATTCGTCGTTGTTGGCCGAATCGTCCACATCGCCGATGCGTTTGATCAGGGCGCGGATATCCTCGGCACGCCAGACGGTTGTCTGCTTGCCAAGCTTGAGCGGTTGGGGGTAGTCACCTTTTTTCACCCGGGCCCACCAGGTGGAGGGGCTGACGGGGATGTGGTGAAGGATTACCGGAAGGCGGACGAAACCGGTGTTAGGTAATTGCGGGCTGGTGTGCATTTGTCAGCATCCGTTCGTGAACGTGTGCTGAGAGGATGCGGGCGCATGCCCAAGCAAAACAGGAAGTTTCTGGCGCTAACTGCTACCGAAAGTTCTAGCGCGACTGGCGTGCTTTGGCGACTTCGATGGTGCACTCACCACAACGGTATTCCACCGCGCGCGCGATCTCTGAATCACACGGCCGGCCAACGTGGCTTGTGAACCAGTCGGCGAGCTGACGGGCGAGGTAGGTCTGCTCAGCGGTGTCCCGTTTGATGTGTGTAGGTAAGTATTCGCCCGATATAGCAACGCTGCACGCTGGTAACTCGTCCCTCTCCAGCAAACCTTGCAGATGCGTCAGCGTGTCGACGTCGAATACCTCTGTCTGGAAATATCGTCTGTAGGCCCAGTTCGCAAACGCCGAGGCTTCATGAGATTGTGCCCGCTCCATTTCGTCTTCGATCATTTCACGAAGACTCGACAGCTTCCGAGCAATATCGCGCCGACGATCTCTGCGTTGCCGATGATTTTCGGGTGGCAATAGCCCGAGAAAACCAGTCACCAATCCCTGAATCCGTATCAGGCTCTGGTGGCTATCGTTTCGATCGAGCTCACTGATGCCGGCCTCCACGGCGGCCCAGAATGACTGCAGGCTTTCCGCCTTCAGCGCCGCGTAAGTATGCGCATTTGCCGCCCGATCGCCATGCCCCCAATTCTCCGCCCAATGGTCAGCGACCTTCGGCCCGATCCAATCTGGAAGTTTCGGACCCAAGATCGTCACGCGACCCCGATAGCCACCACCTCAGCCCCGCGCCGCAGCGAGTCGAGGTAGTCGGCCCAGGCTTGCATCATCCGCCGGCGGTCCGGCAGATAGTCCGCATAGTTGTAGGCGGCTCGCACGTTGTCCCGCTCGGCGTGGGCAAGCTGGCGCTCGATGGCGTCCCGGTTCCAGCCCTGCTCATTCAGCAGCGTGCTGGCCATGCTTCGGAAGCCGTGCCCGGTCATTTCGGAACCGGAGTAGCCCAGGCGCCGCAGCGCGCCGTTGACGGTGTTCTCGCTCATCGGCTTATCGCCGGAACCGCGGGCCGGAAACACGTATCGACCTTGCCCGGTCAGCGGGTGGATATCCTCGAGGATTTCGATGGCCTGCTCGGACAGCGGGACCACGTGCGGTGCGCCGGCCTTCATCCGCTCCGGCGGAATCCGCCACTCCGAGGCCTCGAAGTCGAACTCCGGCCACTCAGCTCTGCGCAGCTCTCCCGGCCGAACGAACACCAGCGGCGCGAGTTGCAGCGCGCAGCGTGTGACGAATGCGCCCTGATATCCCTCGATCGCCCGCAGCAACGGGCCGATGGCCTTGGGATCGGTAATGCTGGCGAGGTGCTTGACCTTGGTCGGCTTGAGCGCCCCGCGCAGGTCCGCCGTCGGATCGCGCCCCGCCCGGCCGGTGACGATGGCGTAGCGGAACACCTGGCCGCAGTACTGTTTGATCCGATGCGCCATGTCCACGGCGCCACGGGACTCCACCCGACGCAGCAGCCGCAGCAACTCCGGCGCGTCGATCTCATCGATCGGCCGCGTTCCAATCCAGGGGAAGGCGTCCACCTCGAGGCGGCGCAGCAGCTTGGTCGAGTAGCTTTCGGACCAGTTCTCGACGTTCTGCGCATACCACTCGCGCGCGATCGCTTCGAACGACTCCTTGCCGGCCTGCGCCGCTTTCTCGGCACGCCTGGCCGCGCCCGGGTCTACCCCATCGGCGAGCAGCTTCTTCGCCTCGAACCGCCGTTCCCGGGCCTGCGCCAGCGATACGTAAGGGAACACGCCCAGCGCCAGCGTCTTCTGCTTGTCACCGAACCGGTACTTGAGCCGCCAGTACTTGGAGCCGTTGGGATGCACCAGCAGAAACATGCCTTCGCCGTCGAACAGCTTGAAGGATTTGGCCCGCGGCGCGCTGCGTTTGACCTGAGTTGCGGATAGGGGCATTGGGGGTACAAAGCCTCCCGTCTGGGGGTACAAGGGGTACCGCTGAAGTCCTGTACCCCCACAATGTACCCCCTTGTACCCCCAGATTCCAGCGGACGGGGCTGGACGGCTCCGGATAAGGGGTGTAGCTTAAAGCCACGTCCCGCAATGGGTTTCGGGACGTATTCGGATTTTTCCGGAGGGATAAATGGTGGGCCGCCCGAGACTCGAACTCGGAACCAACGGGTTAAAAGCCCGGTGCTCTACCGATTGAGCTAACGGCCCGCACGCCGGAAAGCGCGCAATGATACCCGAAAATGCCCGATTGGCCAGGGTGTCGTGAAACGGAATCAGCCGGCGTTTGCCGCGTAGCGGGTGGCGTCGGCCACACCGGCCTCGGCGAACCCCTGTCGACGCAACCGGCAGGCGTCACAACGGCCGCAGGCGCGCCCGTCGGTATCGGCCTGATAGCAGGTCACGGTCGCCGCGTAGTCCACCCCCAGCGAGCTGCCGTGGCGAATGATTTCCGCCTTGGTGAGGGATATCAGCGGCGCCTGGATGCGCACGGCATGTCCCTGCTCCGTGGCCGCACTGGTTGCCACCGCGGCCAGCCGTTCGAACTGCTCGATGAAGGCCGGGCGACAGTCCGGATAGCCGGAATAGTCCACCGCATTGACGCCAATGAAGATGTGCCGGGCGTCCAGCACCTCGGCCCAGGCCAGTGCAATCGACAGCATGACGGTATTGCGCGCCGGTACATAGGTCACGGGGATACCGGTGCCCGGTCGTTCCGGCACATCGATGCCGGCATCGGTGAGGGCGGATCCGCCCATGCCAGCAAGATCCACCCGAACCACGCGGTGCTGTTCCGCCCCCAGACTGACGGCGAGCCGCGCCGCGGCCTGCATTTCCGCCTGGTGGCGCTGGCCGTAGTCGACGGTCAGCGCGTGGCAGACCAGACCCTGCGCACGGGCCATGGCCAGGCAGGTGGCGGAATCCAGGCCGCCGGAAAGCAGCACCACCGCATGCTCGTCATCCCGGTTCACGCGTTATCGCCCCGGCTGATCGCCCCAGAGCTGCTTGTGCAGCTGCAACTGCAGCCTTACCGGCAGGCGCTCGCCGAGTATCCAGTCCGCCAGGGCAGACGGTTCCACCTGACCATGGCTGGGGGAAAACCAGACCGGGCAACGATCCCAGAGGCTGTGTTCGCGGCAGGTGGCCGCGGCCCACTCGAAATCGGCCCGGTCGCAGATGACGAACTTGATCTGGTCGTCGCCGGTGAGCACGTCGAGGTTGTCCCAGCGATTGCGCTGGCACTCGCCGGAGCCGGGGGTCTTGAGATCGACGATGCGCGAGGCGCGCGTATCGATGGGCCGGATATCCAGCGCGCCGCTGGTTTCGACTGCCACCCGGTAACCCGCATCACATAGACGCCGGACCAGTACGGCGCAGCCCGGCTGGGCCAGTGGTTCGCCGCCAGTCACGCAGACGTGTTGCACACCATGGCGCGCAACCTCGGCGAGAATATCGTCCATGTCCCGGCGCTGTCCGCCGTGGAACGCGTAGGCGGTATCGCAATACTTGCAGCGCAGCGGGCAGCCGGTGAGCCGCACGAACACGGTGGGCGCGCCGGCTGCCCGGGCCTCGCCCTGCAGCGAATAGAAAATTTCCGTGATCCGCAGGCTATCCACGTCGCGCCGACTGAGGCGATCGGCCCGACGGCGTTCGGCAACCGGGGCATCCGACATCAGCGACCCATGGCGTCGAGGTGCTTGCGCGCGAGGTCGGCGGCATTGTCATCCGGGTATTCCTCGATCACCTTCTGCAACGCCTCGCGTGCCTGCTGCGGCTTGCCCTGTTCGTCGTAGATCACGCCGAGCTTGTACTGGGCTCCCGGCACCTTGTTGCTGTTCGGAAACCGCTTGATTACTCGCTGAAACGCCGCAATGGCGCCTTCATAGATACGATCCACGTAGCGGGCCTCACCCAGCCAGTACCAGGCATTGTCACTGAACTCGCTGTTCGGGAAATCGCTGACAAATCGGTCGAACCTGGAACGTGCCTGCTCGTAATCCCCCGCCTTGAGCAGATCCAGCGCCGCGGTATAGGCGGCTTCCGCGGCTTCGCTATCGACCTCGCCCTGGCCGCTACCGGCGCCATTCTCGGGGACGGTCACGTAGCCCCCGCCCGACGCGCCGCCACCGCCCTGCTCCAGCGCTTGCAGACGGGCATCGAGATCCTCGTAGAGATCACGCTGCCGCTGCTCGTTACGCTTGATCAGATTGCGGAGTTCGTCGATCTCGCCCCGCAGCGTGCGCACATCCTCCTTCACGCTCTGCAGGTCCTGCAGCAGCGAGAACATGCCCGCGCCAGTGCCACCGCCATTGTCGCCCGGCTCGTTGGCGGCCACCTGGATGCCTTCGCCCGCACTCAGGCGGGCCACCCGTTGTTCCAGCCGCTCGAGGCGGTCTACGTCGGGCAGACGCGCCTCGATCGACTGCAGTCGCAGCTTGGTGGCCGTATCGATATCCGCCTGGGCCACGCCGGCGAGACCGATCAGAACGATCGCCCCGAATCGACCCAGCTTTTCTGCCATCAACATGATCAGCGGGCCACGTAGATCAGTTCAACCCGACGATTCTTGGCGTAGGCGGCTTCGGTAGATCCCAGCTCCGCCGGTCGCTCCTCGCCAAACGACAGCGTGGACATCTGGTCGGATCCGGCACCCGCCAGCGACAGCGCACGTTCCACCGACTCGGCGCGCCGCTCACCCAGGGCCACGTTGTATTCGCGAGTGCCACGTTCGTCGGTATGCCCTTCCAGCCGCAGCTGAACGTCCGGGTGATCCGCCAGATAGCTCGCGTGGGCCTGGATCGCCTCACGGAAGCGAGACTGAATGGTGCTGCTGTCGTATTCGAAGTAGATCGTACGGGTGGACAGGGGGTTGTCCGGGTCGACGAACATGGCCCGGTCCTTCTCGTCGATGCCAAGCAGGCCGCGTTCGTTGATCTGTCGGGTTTCGACACTGCCGTCACCCTGACCCGTGGAAACGCCCTCACTAGTATCGTCGGGATCGCCGGGCGGCGGGTTGTCCGCACAGGCGGCCAGGAACAGGCCCGATACCAGAACCAGGGCCATGCCGCGCCAGCTGGCGTGGCGACGTGAAAACCGGTTGACCATCCTAAGCTCCTTGGATTGTCGTGACAGGGGAAATTCGAGTATCCAGTCCGCCTCGTACCAGCAAATCAGTATCCGGCCGGCGACCAGGCCGGCTCGCGCACATCGCCCGGCTGACGCAGGCGATTGCGTATGCGTCCATCGACCGACACCGTCGCCAGTTCGGCACTGTTGCCCTGCTGGCGCGCGTAAATAATCACCTGACCATTGGGGGCAAAGCTGGGACCTTCATCCAGAGGACCATCGCTGACCACCCGGACATTATTGGTTTCGAGGTCCAGAACCGCAATGCGGAACCCGTTGCCGCCCTGCACCATGACGATCTTCTCACCATCCGGTGAGTAGGACGGACGCTGGTTGCTCTCACCGTCGAAGGTCAGCCGTTCGGCATTGCCGCCGCCGCTGCGCACCCGGTAAACCTGCGGCTTGCCGCCGCGATCGGAGGTGAACACGATATAGCTGCCATCCGGTGACCAGGACGGCTCGGTGTCGATGGCGCCGTTGCGCGTAATTTGACGAACCTGCTCGTCCGCCAGATCGTAGGTGTAGATATCCGGGTTGCCGCGGTAGGAAAGCGTCATCGCCAGCTTGTTGCCGTTGGGTGACCAGGCCGGGGCGCCATTGATCCCGGGCCGCGATGACACTTCCTTGACCTCGCCGGTCCCCAGATCCTGGATTCTCAGACTGGATCGCCCGCGCTGCAGGTCGAAGGCCACGTAGGCCAGCTTGGTGCCGGCCGGATGCCAGGCCGGCGACAGGATCGGCTCGCGCGACCGCGCGATGGTCTGAGGGTTGTGGCCGTCATAATCCGCCACCACCAGCCGGTATGTGGGGCCGCTGTTCTCCTGTGCCACCGCCACGTAGGCGATCCGCGACAGAAAGTACCCCTTGTTGCCGGTGAACTGCTCGTAGATGCGGTTGGCCACGGCATGGGCAGCGTCACGCAGACCACCTTCGCTGGCGCTGATCTCGTACCCGCCGATCGAACGCCCCTTGTATACATCAATGATGTCGAAGCTGACCCGGTAGCCACCACGGCCGTCCGGCGATACCCGGCCGACGACCACGTTGTCCACTTCCACCGATCGCCAGTTGGCGTAGTCCACCTCGCGGACGCTGCCCGGCGTTTCCAGCATGGCGTCGCGGGACAGCGGGTCGAACAGGCCCGAGCGCTCCAGGTCGGCATCCACCACGGCGGCGATATCAGTATCGCTGGCGACGCTGGCGTCACGAGCGAAGGGCACGATGGCAATCGGCTGCGCGCCGCTCACGCCCTGGGTGATCTCGACTTCCAGAGCCGCCCGCGCCGGCGAGGTTGCCAACAGCAGCATCAGGGCCGGAACTACCGTCCTGCGGGACCATGCGACGAGTCGTTCAGTCATCAAGTGCCTCGTTGATTAATCCGGTTCGAAATTGAAGATGATTTCCCGCTGGAACACGGCGCGGCTGGGCGGGCGCGGCAGCGGGTCGGATTTCGCAATCGCCTGCTCTACCGACAAGTCTACGGCATCGCTGCCACAGGACCCCAGCAACTCGTAACCCGCAATCTGGCCGCCCGGAAGCTGTTCCACGCGCACCCGGCAACTGATGTCTTCGACACCGGCAGGGCGCCGCCAGTTGCTTTCGACGTGATTCTTGATCAGTGACGCGTATTCATCGATTGCCGCCTGGTTGGCGGCCCGCTGACGCGCGCTCGACTCCTCGGCCAGCGCGTCCTGCAATGCCTGGCGCCGCGCGGCCGCTTCTGCCTCTCGCCGGCGGCGGGCTTCCGCCTCCGCCTTGCGTTTCGCCTCGGCCTCGGCTTCCGCCTTGCGCTTGGCCTCCGCTTCGGCCTTCCGACGAGCTTCTTCCTCCGCCTTTCGCCGGGCTTCAGCTTCGGCCTTGCGCTTGGCTTCCGCTTCCGCCTTTCGACGCGCTTCCTCTTCGGCCTTCCGTTTGGCCTCGGCTTCGGCCTTGCGCCTGGCTTCCGCCTCGGCTTTTCGTTTGGCCTCTGCCTCGGCCTTGCGCCGCGCTTCTTGCTCGGCTTTGCGCTTCGCCTCGGCTTCGGCCTGGCGTTTAGCCTCGGCCTCTGCCTCCCGCCGCGCTTCTTCCTTCGCCTGGCGCTCGGCTTCGGCCTGAGCTTTCGCCGCTTCCTCGGCGCGCACCTCGGCTTCCTGTTGCTGAGCTTGCGCCTCCGTATCTTCCTGTGGCGGTTTCGATTCCTCCGGCGTCGGCTCGGGCGGGGGTTCGTCCGCCGGCGGCGCGCTTTCGCGCGGAGGTGGTGTCCCGGCCCCGGTGACCATGACGGCCTCGACCACGTCGGGTTGCTCCGACCCCCCCTGCACGATGCCACCGAACTGAATGCTGAATACCAGCAGCAGGATCAGAACCAGATGCAGACCCACGGCCCAGAGAATCGGCCCGCGATTGTCGTGCCAGAGATGCCTGAGTTCAGCCACGCTCTTCGCCGTCTTCAGCATGATCGGTCATCAGGCCCACCCGGGCGGCGCCGGCCCGCTGCAGCAGCACCATGCCGCGCACGACCTCGCCATAGCGGCCCTCGGTGTCGCCGCGCACCGCTACCGGCACGTCCGGACGCTGCTCGATCACTCGTGCCGCCAGTGCCTCCACGCGATCCGCGGATATCGGCCGGTCGGGGTTATCGCCGATATTCAGGTATAGCTCGCCGTTGGCCTTGACCGTGAGGATCAGCGGCTCGTTTTCCTCGCTGATGTCCATCGGTTCGGCCGGCGCTTGCGGCAGATTGACCTGGACACCGGTGGTCAGCAGCGGTGCGGTGACCATGAAGATGATCAGCAGCACGAGCATGACGTCGATATACGGCACCACGTTGATATCGCTGGCCAGCCGCCGCTTAGATGCCATGGCAGAGTCTCCGTTGTCCGGGCCGGCTGGCCATCACTTGTCGGGCTGGGCGGGCGTGGCGTGCATGCCGCGCTCGACGATGCCGGCAAACTCCTCCATGAAGGTCTGGAAACGGCTTTCCAGCCCGTCCACACGGTTGGTGAAGAAGTTGTAGGCAATGACCGCCGGAATCGCCGCGAACAGGCCCATGGCGGTGGCAATCAGCGCCTCGGCAATACCGGGGGCCACCATGCTCAGAGTGGCCTGCTTGACGTTACCCAGGGCGATGAAGGCGTTCATGATGCCCCACACCGTGCCGAACAAGCCGATATAGGGGCTGGTCGACCCGACCGTTGCCAGCAGGGCCAGGCCGTTTTCCAGCCGTTCCACCTGCCGTGCCAGGGATACGCGCATGGCCCGTTGTACCGATGTGAGGATTTCATCGGGCTTGCCGCGGCCGTCGGCCCGCTGCCGGCGCAATTCCTCGAAACCGGCGCGGAACAGCGCCTCCAGGCCGATGTGGGTGTCGCCCCGCTCCATCACCTCGCGGTAGATGTCGTTGAGATTGCCGCCGGACCAGAAGCGATCCTCGAACCACTCCACCTCGGTGTGGGTGGCGCCGATCACGCGGCGCTTCTTCAGAATTACCACCCACGAGGCCACGGAGGCCAGCAGCAGCCCGAGCATGACCAGCTTGACCAGCATGCTGGCTTCGGCGATCAGGCCCCAGAGGGAAAGATCGGTTGCGACGTTCATTCAGTCTCCTTGTGCGTCGGCGACGACGACCGACGGTACCGCCCGCGGCCGGAACCCTTGCGCATCGACGCAGGCGACCCGGAAATGCCCACTGGCCACGTGTTCCCGTTCGCGGCGCAGGGTCTGCTCGAAACTCAGGCTTGCGCGGCGCACCTCGCTGATCACCACCTCAGCGGTCAGCATGTCATCCAGGCGCGCCGGACGCCGAAACGCCAGGGTTGCGGAAACGACCGTGAATACGACGCCGAGTTCCGCGGCAAGCCTTGCCTGATCGTAGCCCAGCGCCCGCAGCCACTCGGTGCGGGCACGTTCGAAATAGCGCAGGTAGTTGGCGTGATAGACCACGCCGCTGGCATCCGTATCCTCGTAGTAGACGCGAATGGGCCACTCGAAGCAGCGCCGTCCGCCGGCATTGCCGGCTGCGTCAGCATTGGTTTGACCCATCGTTACGGATGGCTCCGATCAACAACCGGCATTATTTTAAACCATTTCAGACACGGAGGGTTACCCGTTACTGCTTATCCTCATTGTCAGGAGTCTCGGCAGCAAACAGGTCGCCCACCGGCAGGCTCTCGAACCGGGCCGGGGTCGGCAGCCCGAAATGCTGATAGGCCTGCCGGGTGGCCACCCGGCCCCGCGGCGTGCGCATCATGAAGCCCTGCTGGATCAGATAGGGTTCGAGCACATCCTCGATGGTTTCCCGCGCCTCCCCGATGGCGGCGGCCAGGCTTTCCACCCCGGTGGGCCCCCCCTCGAATTTTTCCAGCAGCGACATCAGTAGCTTGCGGTCCATCACATCGAAGCCGAAGGCATCCACGTCCAGCATATCCATGGCCGCTGCGGCCACCGGGCCATCGATATGCCCGTCGGCCTTGACCTCGGCATAGTCGCGCACCCGGCGCAGCAGGCGATTGGCCACGCGCGGCGTGCCGCGCGAGCGACGGGCGATCTCGCCGGCACCGTCGGCATCGAGGCCGACCGCCATGATCCTGGCCGATCGTTCCACTATCGAGCGCAGGTCGGCTTCGTCGTAGAACTCCAGCCGCTGGACGATGCCGAATCGGTCCCGCAGCGGGGATGTCAACGACCCCGCCCGGGTGGTGGCGCCCACCAGCGTGAACGGCGGCAGTTCCAGCTTGATCGAGCGGGCGGCGGGTCCCTCCCCGATGACGATATCCAGCTGGTAATCCTCCAGCGCCGGATAGAGGACTTCCTCGACCACCGGTGACAACCGATGGATTTCATCGACGAACAGCACGTCGTTGGGCTCGAGGTTGGTCAGCAATGCCGCCAGATCACCCGGCCGTTCCAGCACCGGCCCCGAGGTCTGGCGCAGGTTGACGTTCATTTCGGTGGCGATGACATGGGCCAGCGTGGTCTTGCCCAGACCCGGTGGACCGAAGATGAGCACATGATCCAGCGCCTCGCCCCGCCGCCGGGCCGCGGTGACGAAAATTTCCAGCTGCTCGCGTACCGGTGCCTGACCCACGTACTCCGATAGCCGGCGCGGCCGCAGGGCCCGGTCCACCTCGTCGTCCGGTTCGGCGTCGCCGGCAATCACCCGCGGTTCACTCACGTCAGCGCACCGCCCGCTTGAGGGCCTGGCGGATCAGGTCCTCGCTGGATTGCTCCGCGGTATCGCAATCACGCAGCAGCCGGGTTGCCTCGGCCGGCTTGTACCCCAGCGAGGTCAGCGCGTGGTGGGCTTCGGCCGCCGGGTCTTCGGGTACGCCGCCGCCGGACGGGCCGCTCATCGGCATGCCGCTGGCGCCGGCACCGCCCAGACGGTCGCGCATGTCCACCATCAGCCGGGCCGCGGTCTTCTTGCCCACGCCCGGCAGTCCGGTCAGGCGGTCGGCATCACCTTCCTGGATGGTGGCCACGAAATCGTCCGGGCTTATGCCGGAGAGGATGGTCAGTGCCAGTCGGGGCCCCACCCCGCTGACCTTGATCAGTTCGCGAAACAGGCTGCGCTCGGCCTCGGAAGCGAAGCCGAACAGGCTGAAGGCATCCTCCCGGACCACCAGATGCGTGCGCAGCACCACCGGCTCCCCGGCGGCCGGCAGCTGGTAGAAGGTGGACATTGGCGCTTCGACTTCATAGCCCACGCCGCCCACATCCAGCACCAGCCACGGCGGGCGCTTTTCCAGCAGCCTGCCTTCGAGGCGACCGATCACGAGGCGCGAGCCCGGACCGGACGACGCTCGGCGGTCTGGCGGTGGTGCAGATGACAGATCGCAACGGCCAGCGCATCGGCGGCATCCGCCTGCAGCGGCTCGCGCACACCCAGCAGCATGCCCACCATGTGCGCCACCTGACGCTTGTCGGCCGCGCCGCGCCCTACCAGGGCCTGCTTGACCTTCGCGGGGGTATATTCCGCCACCGGCAGGCCGACCGCCGCGCCGGCGCAGATCGCCGCGCCGCGTGCCTGGCCCAGTTTCAGGGCGCTGGCCGCGTTGCGGCTGACGAACACATCCTCGATGGCCATCTCGGCCGGGTCATGCGTCCGAATGACCGCAGCCACCTCGGCGAAGATGCGCGCCAGACGTTCGGGAAACGGCTCGCCGTCGGGCTGCCGGATGCAGCCATGTGCCACCAGCACCGGTCGACCGGCGTCCCCGTCGATCAGACCGTAGCCGGTCACGCGCGAACCCGGGTCGATACCCAGAATGCGGCTCATGGGATTCAACTCGCCGCCAACACGTCTTCCGGGAGTTCCACGTTCGAGTAGACGTTCTGGACATCGTCCAGGTCCTCGAGCATGTCCAGCAGCTTGAGGCAGGTCTCGGCGTCAGCCCCTTCCAGTTCCGTGGTCGTGGCCGGCCGCATGGTCACGTCGGCGGCGCTGGGTTCCTGGCCGGCGGCCTCCAGGGCGTCACGCACCTGCCGGTAGTCATCCGGCGCAGCCAGCACATCGAACGAGCCATCGTCGTACTCGGCGATATCCTCGGCGCCGGCTTCCAGCGCCACCGCCAGCACCGGTTCATCGTCCACTTCCGGCCCGTAGCTGATCACGCCGACACGGGAGAACAGATACGCAACCGATCCGTCGGCGCCCAGGTTGCCCCCGTGCTTGGAAAAAGCATGGCGAACCTCGGCTACCGTGCGATTCTTGTTGTCGGTGAGGCAGTCCACCATGATCGCCACACCGCTGGGGCCATAACCTTCGTAGCGGACTTCCTCGTAGTGGGCGCCGTCGGCGTCGCCGGTGGCCCGCTTGATCGCCCGCTCGATGTTGTCCTTGGGCATGTTGTTGGACAACGCCTTGTCGATGGCCAGGCGCAGCCGGGGATTGGCATCCGGGTCCCCGCCGCCGGTGCGCGCGGAGACGCTGATTTCACGAATCAGCTTGGTGAATATCTTGCCCCGCTTCTTGTCCTGAGCACCCTTGCGGTACTGGATATTCGCCCATTTGCTGTGGCCGGCCATGGTTGCAGGAAGTCGGATGCGAAGTGGTCCGGCAATTTTACCGGAAAGGGCCGAGACCGGGCGATAAGTTTCAGGTTTCGAATCAAGCGCCTCGATTGCCCGTCCAAACTTGCAACCCGAAGCCCGTTACTTGCGCTTTTTCGGCGCGAAGTGAATCGGCCGGCCGTCGACGGCGAGCGCCGCCTCGTGGACATTCTCGCCCAGCGTCGGGTGGCCGTGAATGATGCGGGCGATGTCCTCGCTGGAAGCCTGGAATTCCATCGCCACCACGATTTCCTGGATCAGTTCGGACACATAGGGCCCGATCATGTGCGCGCCCAGGATCCGGTCGGTGTTGGCATCGGCAATCAGCTTGACCTGCCCGATTTCCTGGCCCAGCGCCTTGGCCCGGCCGTTGGCGGCGAAGGGGATCGCGCCCACCCGGTAGTCGATGCCCTCGGACTTGGCCTGGGCCTCGGTCTTGCCGACCCAGGCAATCTCCGGCGAGGTATAGACCACGCAGGGCACGGTTTCGTAATTCACGTGCGGTTTCTGGCCGGCGAGAATCTCGGCCACGGCGCTGCCCTCTTCCATCCCCTTGTGGGCCAGCATGGGGCCGCCGATTACGTCGCCCACGGCGTATACCCCGGGCAGGCTGGTGCGGAAATCACCGTCCACCGACACGAAGCCCTTGTCATCAAGTTCCACCTGGGCGTCACCGCCCAGCAGGCCATCGGTGCAGGGACGGCGGCCGACGGCCACGATCAGGCGGTCGAACACCTCCTCCTTTTCATCGCCGTCCACGCTGTAGCGCACGGTCACGTTGCCGGACTTGCCTGTCTTCGCGTTGGCCGATACCACCCTGGCGCCGAGGCGGATGTCCATGCCCTGCTTGCCGAACTGGCGCAGCGCCTCGCGGGCAATCTGGTTATCGGCAATGGGCATGAAGCTTTCCTGGGCTTCCAGGATCACCGTTTCGGCCCCAAGGCGCGACCAAACGCTGCCCAGCTCCACCCCGATATAGCCGGCGCCGATGACGCCCAGGCGTTTGGGTACTTCCGGCAGCGTCAGGGCGCCACGCGAATCCAGGATGCGTTCGCCGTCGAACGGGGCGATATCCAGCGCCACCGGTTCCGAACCGCTGGCGATGATGATGTTGTCGGCTTCGAGCGTTTTCTTGCGGGCGTTCTTGCCCACCGGCTGGAACTCGACCTTGCCCGCGTCGGCCACGCTGCCGCTGCCCTGCAGCCATTCCACGCCGTTGGCCTTGAACAGGCCCGCAATACCGCCGGTGAGCTGGGACACGATTTTCTCGCGCCGCTTCTGCATGCGGCCGATGTCCATCGACACGTTCTTGACGTCCAGACCATGCTCGGCAAAGTCGTGATGGGCTCGGTGATAGAGTTCCGAGGATTCCAGCAACGCCTTGGACGGAATGCAGCCGGCGTTCAGGCAGGTTCCGCCCAGCGACGGCTCGTCCTGGTCATCCAGCCAGCGATCGATGCAGCCGACCTGCATGCCCAGCTGGGCGGCACGGATGGCGGCCACGTAGCCGGCCGGACCGGCGCCGATGACGATGACGTCGTACTTGTTGCTCATAAGCAGTCCCTGTGGGCGCGGACCGCGCGGCGCGGCAACCGGCGCGGAATTCTGAAATCAGGTCAGATCTGCAGCAGCAGGCGGGCCGGATCCTCGATCAGCTCCTTGATGGTGCGCAGGAACAACACGGCATCGCGCCCGTCGATGATGCGATGGTCGTAGGATAGCGCCAGATACATCATCGGCCGCACGCGGATCTCGCCGTCGACCACCATCGGCCGGTCATTGACCGCATGCATGCCCAGAATCGCGCTCTGCGGCGGATTCAGGATGGGGGTGGACAGCATGGAGCCGAACACGCCGCCGTTGGTAATGGTGAACGTGCCCCCGGACAGCTCGTCCATGGTGATCTTGCTTTCCTGGGCACGCTTGCCGAGGCTGCGGATACTCGATTCGATTTCCGCATAGCTGAGCTGATCGGCATCACGCAGGATCGGCACCAGCAAGCCGCGCGGCGAGGACACCGCGATGCCCACGTCGTAATAGCCGTGGTAGACGATGTCTTCGGCATCGATCGAGGCGTTGACCACCGGGAAACGCTTGAGGGCTTCCACCGCCGCCTTGACGAAGAACGACATGAAGCCCAGTCGGACGTCGTGATCCTTCTCGAATTTTTCCTTGTAGCGGTCCCGCACGTCGGTGACTGCCTGCATGTCCACCTCGTTGAAGGTGGTCAGCATGGCGGTGCTCTGGGTGGCTTCGAGCAGACGCTCGGCGATGCGGGCCCGGATGCGGGTCATGGGCACGCGCTGCTCCAGCCGTTCGCCCGCGCCGGCCTTGAGCGCTGCCTGATCCGCCTTGTCGGCGCTGGCCGGTGCCTTGTCCGTGCCGGTGGCGGGCTTTTCGGTTTCCGGCTTCGAGGTGGCGGCCGCCGGCGCTTCCGACTTGCTTTCCACCGCGGACAGCACATCGGCCTTGGTAATACGGCCGTCCTTGCCACTGCCCTTGACGTCGCCAGCGCCCAGACCGTGCTCGTCCATCAGCTTGCGGGCAGCGGGACTCGGAATCGGCTGGTCGCCCCCGTCGTCGTCCTCCGCGCCGTCGGCATCGCCACCGGAGGCGGGCTCGGCAGTGCCCGAGTCTGCGCCTTCATCGCCACTCCCGGCCGCGCTGCCCTCGCCTTCCTCGACGATCGCCAGCACATCGCCGGCATGAACGATCTGGCCCGCTTCGACGCGGATTTCCTTGATCGTTCCGGCGGCAGTGGCCGGCACCTCCAGCATGACCTTGTCGGTTTCCAGATCCACCACGTTCTGGTCGCGGTCGACGCTGTCGCCAGCCGCGACGTGCCATTCACCAACGGTTGCTTCCGAAACGGATTCCGGGAGTTCCGGAACCTTGATCTCCATGCTCATGAGGCGTCCTTATGACTTTTTCTTGCGGGATTGTCGGCCGTTGCGGTTGCGGCTCTTGCCGCGATCGACCAGCTCCAGGCCGCCGCGCAGCCCGGCATCGACGACCTCCTTCTGCTGTTTCACGTGCAGTTTGTGGTACCCCACCGCGGTGCTGGCGGAGCCGGGCCGGGTCGCGTACAGGAGGGTGTGTTTGCCCGCCAGCGGCACCGTCAGCCGATGCTTGATCTGGTACCAGGCGCCCTGGTTCTCGGGTTCTTCCTGACACCAGACGATATGCGTGGCGTTGGGATAGCGTGCAATCGCCGCCGCATACTCGTCCGCCGGAAACGGATAGAGCTGCTCGATGCGCACCAGCGCCACGTCATCCAGTTTCTGCTCCTCGCGCGCCTGGTAGAGGTCGTAGTAGACCTTGCCACTGCAGAAAACCACGCGCTTGACCCGGTCGGCGTCGATATCCGCCGGCTCGTCGATCACGAACTGGAAGCGCCCCTCGGTGAGGTCATCCAGCGTCGAGGTCGACAGGCGGTGGCGTAGCAGACTCTTGGGCGTCATCACCACCAGGGGCATGCGCAGGTCGCGGATCATCTGCTGGCGAATCAGATGAAACCACTGGGCCGGCGTGGACGGTACCACCACCAGCATGTGGCGTTCGGCACAGAGCTGCAGGAAGCGCTCGAGCCGGGCGGAGGAATGCTCCGGGCCCTGACCCTCGTAGCCGTGGGGCAGGAACATGGTGAGTCCGCACAGGCGACCCCACTTGGCGCGGCCGCTGGCGATGAACTGGTCGATGATCACCTGCGCGCCGTTGACGAAATCGCCGAACTGGGCCTCCCACACCACCAGAACTTCCGGGTCGGCGGTGGCATAGCCGTATTCGTAGCCCAGCACGCCGGCCTCGGACAGCAGCGTGTCGGTAACGGTGAAACGCGCGTTCTCGCGACCCACCTGGGTCAGCGGCACGAAGCAGCTGCCGTCCTTCTGGTTGTGCACCACCGCGTGACGATGGAAGAAGGTGCCGCGACCGGAATCCTGGCCGGACAGGCGCACATCGAAGCCGTCATCCAGCAGGCTGGCATAGGCCAGGGTTTCGGCGAAGCCCCAGTCCACGGGAATGGCGCCGGCGGCCATCTTGCGCCGGTCCTCGACAATGCGCTGGACCCGCTTGTGCAACTCGAAGCCGTCGGGGAAGCTCAGTAGCTCATCCGACAACCGGCGCAGGGTCTTGAGCGGGACGCTGGTGTCCACGCAGTCGGACCAGTGTTGCCGGGTGTACCGGGCCCAGTCCACGGTGTGGTCGTTACCGACCAGCCCGAGCGTGGCGCGGAAGATGTTGCGACCCTCGGACAGCCCCTCGCGGTAGGCCTCGAACAAACGGTCCGGCTCGGATGCCTCCACCACGCCCTCCTCGACCAGGCGCTTGGCGAACTTGGCCCGGGCGGTCGGACTTTCCTTGACCTTCTGGTACATCAGCGGCTGGGTCACGGCCGGCTCGTCGGCCTCGTTGTGCCCGTGGCGGCGATAGCAGACCAGGTCAATGATCACGTCCTTGCCGAAGGCGGCGCGATAATCCACCGCCAGCTGGCTGACGAACACCACCGCTTCCGGGTCGTCGGCGTTCACGTGGAATACCGGCGCCTCCAGCATCTTGGCGATGTCCGTGCAGTACTGGGAGGTGCGGGAACTCTCACCCGGCTGGACGGCAATCGGGCTCTGCATGGTGAACCCGAGCTGGTTGTTGACGATGATATGCACCGTGCCGCCGGTGGCATAACCCTTGGCCTGGGAAAGCTGCAGCGTTTCCATCACGATGCCCTGCCCGGCGAACGAGGCATCGCCATGGATGAGCACCGGCAGTACGGTGTCGCCGTCGTCATCGTCGCGCCGATCCTGGCGCGCCTTGACCGAGCCCTGCACCACCGGATTGACCGCCTCGAGGTGCGACGGGTTGAAGGCCAGCACCAGATGCATGCGGGCATCGGCGATCTCCACATCCGTGGAGAATCCGAGGTGGTACTTCACGTCGCCGGACAGATCCAGCCGATCCAGGTCGACGTCGCCCTCGAACTCGGAGAACAGTTCCTGCGGGGACTTGCCGAGGATATTGACCAGCACATTGAGGCGCCCGCGATGGGCCATGCCGATGACCGCCTCGTCGATACGATAGCCGGCAGCCGTGCGCACGATCGCATCGAGCATCGGAATCAGGCTGTCGGCCCCCTCCAGCGAGAAGCGTTTCTGGCCCACGTACTTGGTGTGTAGATAGCGCTCGATACCCTCGGCCGCGGTGAGCTGGCGCAGGGCCTCGAGCTTGGCCTCCGCGGACAGCGGCTGCTCCTGCACCGAAGCCTCCAGACGCCGCTGAATCCAGCGCTTCTGGCGGGTATCGGTGATGTACATGTACTCGGCGCCGATGGTGCCGGTGTAGACCCGCTTGCAGAGCTGGATGATGTCACGCAGGGACATCTCGTCCGGCGCGAACAGGGAACCGGTGTTGAACACGGCATCCATGTCCGCCTCGCCGAGACCATGAAAGGCCGGGTCGAGATCGGGAACAGCGGGCGGCGCGAACAGACCCAGCGGGTCCAGTTTCGCACTCTGATGGCCGCGTACGCGGTAGTAGTTGATCAACCGCAGCACCCCGGCCTGCTTCTGCGCCGCCTGGGGCGCCATGGCAGTGCGCGGCGCGGCGCCCTGGCCGGCGCTGGCCGAGGTATCGATGAAGGAATCTCGGATGGGCGAATGCGCCACATCGGCACGGCCGTCGCCGTTCAGGCCCCGGAAGTACTCGCGCCATGACGGCTCGACCGACTCGGGGTCTTTCAGGAACTGCTCGTAATAGTCTTCGATGTAGGCGCCATTGGCGCCGAACAGCGGGGAATTCCGGAGAAACTTCTCGTTGAGCTCGCTCTTCATGGCGGCGGCGGATCCGCTGGCCGGGGGGCCGGAATCACCCCGGAAGGAGGCAACGACAGCAATGCGTACCGGCGCCGCACTGCCCTGGCGCGAATGATAACAAACTCGCCGCCGACAGGGACTTACCCGTTCGTATGGCTGTCGTCATCCGGCTCGGCCAGCAGCGCCGGGTCGAGGTCGCGCAGATAGGCACGGAACGAGGGACCGATTTCCGCATGCTGCAGACCCATCTCCACGTTCGCCTGCAGGTATCCCAGCTTGCTGCCACAGTCGTAGCGCGTGCCGTCGAACTCGTAGGCCATGACCGTCTGCTCGCCGAGCAGCGCCTGAATAGCGTCCGTCAGCTGGATTTCGCCGCCGGCACCGGCTTCGGTGCTGTCGATCAGACGGAAAATGCGCGGTGTCAGGATGTAGCGGCCCACCACTGCCAGATTCGACGGGGCCTCCTTTGGATCCGGCTTTTCGACAATCGACTTGACCTCGGACAGCCCGGGGCCCACCGGCTCGACCTCGACGATGCCGTATTTGTAGGTTTCCTCCCAGGGCACCCGCTGTACCGCCAGCACACTCGCGCCATAGGACTGATACACCCGCTGCATCTGGGCCAGACAGGGCTGCGACCCGCCGGCGATCAGGTCATCGGCCAGAATCACCGCGAAGTCCTGATCCCCCACTGCCGGAAAGGCGCAGGAAATGGCGTGGCCCAGCCCCATCTGTTCGGGCTGGCGGATATACACGCAGGTAATCCCCTTTGGCAGCACGTCGCGCACTGCCGCAAGCAGATCCTCCTTGCCCTTGGCTTCAAGGATTGCCTCCAACTCGTAGTCCCGATCAAAGTGATCCATGATCGAGTTCTTGGTGTGGCTGGTGATGAACACCATTTCCTCGGCGCCGGCGGCAATCGCTTCCTTTACCGCGTACTGCACCAGTGGCTTGTCCACCACCGGCAGGATTTCCTTGGCACTGGCCTTGGTGGCCGGCAGGAAGCGAGTACCCAGCCCTGCCACCGGGAAAACGGCTTTACGGATTCGCATTACTGCTCCTTTCTGGTGCGCCGGGAACGTCAGCGGGCGCTCACATCCCTACGCGCGGCGCACGGATCCCACCATGTGCACGGTGTCCGAGTCGGGCTTGATCAGTGCAAAATCGATTCCACTCTCGCCCGGATCGTACTTGAGCATGACCGAACCGGGGAGCAGCACCGGCCGCTTGAAGGCCACTTCCAGGGTATGGGCGCCATCCGGCAGGTCGGCCTGCATCTCTGCCGCTGCCCGTGCCTTGAGCCACATGCCATGGGCGATTGCCCGGGGGAAACCGAACAGTTTGGCCGACAACGCCGACAGGTGGATCGGGTTGACGTCGCCGGCAACCCCGGCATAGCGCCGGCCGATGTCGGCCGGTGCTTCCCAGCGCCCGTAGCGACCCTGTTCGGGTACGGCAGGCGGCGACTTGTCGCCCCGCCCCGAACGCCGGCCCTTGCCGCCGCCACGCGACAGCATGGTGCTGGTCGAGTCCCAGACGGTATTGCCCGACGCGTCGGCCATCAGCGTTTCCATGTCGAATTCGATGCCGTTATGCACGTCCCGGTGGCCGCCGACCCGCACGACCAGATCCAGCGCCTCGCCAACCGCCGGGGCGCGATGCTGGGTAATGCGATTGCGCACATGCACCAGACCCAGCAGCTTGAGCGGGAATTGCCGATGCGTGAGCACGGCCATATGGACTGGGAACGCCAGCACATGTGGGAGCGTGATCGGCACGTCGTCACTGTCCGGCGGGAAGCCGCAGACCTCGGCGTAGCGTCGCAGCAGGTCCGGGTCGGCCGATACACCGGGCACGCGGCATTCGATGTCGGGAATGGTGGCGTCCGGACCCAGCCCGCCGCTGAACGTGAGTGCGGCACGCAGATAGGTGGGAACGATGGCGGGCAGTCGATCCAGTTCGATGACGGTGGCGTCGGCCATGCGCGGGCGATGTGCGGGGGTGACGCCGGCGACCCTAACCCGTTTCCCGGGGGGTGACAACCGCGTCAGGAGCCCGATTGCGGCGCTGCATCAATCCGTTCCAGACTGCGCTCGACCACCGCCCGGAAATCGTCCGGCAGATCCTGCTTCAGCAGTCGCTGCCAGTGGCGCCGGGCGTCCTGCGGTTGCTGCGACTGGATCGCCGCCATCCCCGCGTACCAGAGCGCCAGGCCGTTATCGGGATCCTGTTTCAATGCCTGATCGAACAGCGCCTGCGCCCGGCCCTGAAGCTGTCCGCCGTTGGCGGTGGCCAGCGCCTCGGCCTCACGCACCAGCAGTGAGGCTTCCGGCTGCTCGACCAGTTCATTGGCCCGCCGGAAGGCCTCGGCCGCGTCGGCCGGCCGTTCCTGGCTGGTGTAGGCCTGCCCGAGAAACATCCAGGCCCGCGCATCCTCCGGCCTGCTGGCAACCCGGGCCTCCAGACGCTCGATCATCACCGGCAGTGGCGGCTGGTCGTCACCGGTGGCCAGCTGCCATTCGCCGACCGACCCGTAAACAATCACTGCCAGCACCGGCACCAGCAGGATCAGAAACAGCGAGGTACCCCAGGGCCGCACCCTGGTTGGCGCGACCGGCGCTTCCTCGTCGCCCGCCTCGTGCACGAGGCGTCGGCCCAGCTCGGCCTTGAGCGACGCTGCTGCCTCCTCGGACACCCGGCCACTCGCGACCTCGGCGTCCAGCTCGCGAATGCGGTCGCGATAGGCCTGGATGTTGGCCTCGCGCCGCGAACTGCCGCGCCATCCGGCCCGCCAGAGCGGCCATAACAGACCAACCGCCGCCATCACCGCCATCAGTCCGGCCAGCACCCAGAACCAGACGATCATGACCGACGCTCATCGTCGAGAATCCGTGCCAACGAGTCCTCATCCGGCGCCGGGGGCTCGGCGCGCCGCCCGGTCCGCCGCCAAAGCAGTATCGCGCTTACCAGCGCCGCCAGCAGCAGTACCGCCGGACCCAGCCACAGAACCCATGTGGCGGCCGAGAAACGCGGCTTGTACAGCACCCATTCACCGTAACGTTGCACCAGGTAATTCTTGATCTCGTCATTGGAGCGCCCGGCGGCGATCTGCCGGCCGATGATGTCGCGCAGATCCGCGGCCAGCGGCGCATCGGATTCAGCAATCGTACGGTTCTGGCAGACCAGACAGCGTATCTGGTCGATCAGCTGGTGGTAACGGTGGGTCTGCGCCTCGTCCAGGGCGGGCGGCGCTGCCGCGGCGATACCGCCGAGCAACAGGAAAAATACCGACAGCAGGACCTTCACGCCGCCTCCTCCTTCAGACGGGCCACCAGCGGCAGCATTTTCTGCTCCAGCGTCTCGCGGTCCACCGGCCCCACCTGCTTGAAGCGGATGACGCCCTTTGCGTCGATGATGAAGGTCTCCGGCACCGCCGCCACGCCATAGTCGATACCGACCTGCCCCTGTGGGTCGAAGGCGCTGGCCACGAACGGATCGCCGTAGCGATCCAGCCACTGCATCGCGGTGGCCCGGTCATCCTTGTAATTCAGGCCGTAGACAGCCACTTCGCCACGCTCGGCCAGCTCCTCGATCAGCGCATGTTCGGCCCGGCAGGCCACGCACCAGCTGGCCCAGACGTTGAATACCGCGACCTTGCCGGCAAAGGCTTCCTGGGTAATCAACTGGTCGGGGGCCTCGAGCCGCGCCACCGAAAAGGCCGGGGCGGGCTGATCCAGCAGCGCCGACGGCAGTTCCGACGGATTGCGCGTCAGGCCGTAGCCGAGCAGCCCGATCAGGACCGCCACGACCAGCGCGGGGAGTACGAACCCGAGACGCATCAGACGCCGGCAGCGACGGCGTGGCTGTCAGCCCGCTGGCGTTCGCGCTGACGCAGACGCCGATAGCGGGGGTCGGTCGTCGCCAGGATGCCCCCCAGCATCATCAGTAGCCCGCCCAGCCAGATCCAGAGCACGAATGGCCGGTAGAACAGGCGCAGCGACCAGCCGCCCTGCTGCAGGGGCTCGCCCAGCGACACGTACAGATCCCGGAACAGGTTGCTATGCACACCGGATTCCGTCATCACGTTGCCGCGGCTGGGATAACGTCGCTTTTCCGGATGCACGGTGGCGATGGCATTGCCGTCCGCATCGCTGATGGCGACGTGGCCGACCTGTGCGATGTAGTTGGGTCCCGTCTGTTGCTCGGTGCCTTCGAAGGTGAACTGGTAGCCGGCCATCGTCTTGCTTTCGCCCACCGCCAGGCTCGCATCCCGATCCAGGCCGAAGGCGGTGACCAGGGTGATGCCGATCACCATCACGCCCACACCGGCGTGCGCCATGGTCATGCCCAGCACGCCACGGGACCAGCTGGTGCGGCGGCGGTACCAGAGTTCTTCCATGGCCGTGGCAATGGCCCAGAAACCGACCATGCAGCCGGCCGTGGCCACCACCCCGCCGGTGCCCAGTGTTATCCAGGACAGGCCCACGCCGGCCACGGTTGCCACCAGCGCCGGCACCCAGAGCCGATCGCGCAACACCTGCCAGCGGGTGCGTTTCCAGGCCATCGCACCGCCGAAGCCGCACAGAATCACCAGCGGCACCGTCAGCGGCACGAACACCGTATTGAAGTACGGTGGTCCCACCGAAATTCGGCCCAGGCCCAGGGCATCCGCCACCAGTGGATAAAGCGTGCCCAGCAGCACGGCCGCGGCCGATACCACCAGAAACAGGTTGTTGAGCAGCAGCAGTCCTTCGCGGGACAGGGCCTTGACCGGCGTATCCCCCCGCGCCAGCTTCGGGGCGCGAGCGGCGTAGAGCAGCAGCGACCCGCCCACCACGACGGCAAAGAACATCAGAATGTAGATGCCGCGGGCGGGGTCGGTGGCAAAGGCATGCACGGACACGAGCACCCCGGAACGCACCAGGAATGTGCCCAGCAGCGACAGGGCGAACGCGCTGATCGCCAGCAGCACCGTCCAGCTCTGAAAGATGCCGCGTTTCTCGGTCACCGCCAGGGAATGAATCAGGGCGGTGCCCACCAGCCAGGGCATGAACGAGGCGTTTTCCACCGGGTCCCAGAACCACCAGCCACCCCAGCCGAGCTCGTTGTAGGCCCACCAGCTGCCCAGGGTGATGCCGATGGTGAGAAACGCCCAGGCCGCCGTGGTCCACGGTCGGGTCCAGCGGGTCCAGGCACTGTCCACCCGGCCCGTGATCAGGGCGGTGATGGCAAACGCGAACGCCACCGCAAAACCCACGTAGCCCATGTAGAGCAGGGGCGGATGGATGATCAGCCCCGGGTCCTGCAGCAGCGGATTCAGGTCGCGACCCTCGGCGGCAGCCGGAAACAGCCGTTCAAACGGATTGGAGGTTCCCAGCGTGAACACCAGAAACCCCACGCTGACCATGCCCATTACCGCCAATACGCAGGCAGCCACGTCGGTGGGCAGCGATCGGCTGAAGGCGGCAACCGCCAGGCTCCAGCCCGCCAGCATGGTCACCCACAGCAGAAGCGAACCCTCGTGCGCGCCCCAGACGGCGGCCAGGCGGTAGTACCAGGGCAGCTCGGTATTGGAGTTGGCGGCGACATAGGCTACGGAGAAGTCGTTCTGCAGGAACGCCCAGCCGAGCGCGGCAAACGCCAGGGCCAGAAACACGAACTGCCCCGAGGCCGCCGGCATGGCCATGCCCATCAGGTCGGTCCGTCCGGTCCGATAGCCCAGCATCGGCACCACTGCCTGCACCAGCGACAGGCACAGTGCCAGCACCAGCGCGAAATGGCCGAGTTCGACAATCACAGCGAGGCCCCCATGCTGGCGGGCATGCAGGACTGGCCGTCCGGCTTGCTCAGGGCTTCTTCCACCTCCGGCGACATATAGTTCTCGTCGTGCTTGGCCAGCACCTCGTCGGCAGTGAACACGCCCTGCTCATCCAGTTGCCCGTACGCGACAATGCCCTGCCCCTCGCGGAACAGGTCCGGCAGGATACCGCGATAGCGCACCGGCACCGCGGCATCACAATCGGCCAGGCTGAAGCTCACCAGCAGGCCGTCCTCGGACCGTTCCACGCTGCCCGCTTCCACCAGACCCCCGATGCGGAATCGCGCCCCCCGGGGCGCTTCACCGGCGGCCACCATGCTGGGCTGATAGAAATACATCAGGTTCTCGTTGAACGCGGTGAGCATCAGGGCAACCGCGCCGCCGATACCCAGCAGCAGCAGTCCCACCAGCGTCAGTCGCCGACGTCTTTTCGGGGTCAAACCTGTTCCTCCTCCTGGCGCAGCCGTCGGCGCAGCTGCCGCAACTGTACGTAGGGCCAGACCATGTTCCAGACCAGTACGACCGCGGCAATGCCGAAACTGCTCCACACGTAGGCGCCGTAACCGCCCATCGACCACCAGTCGCTCATGGGTTCTGCAACCATTCCCGCACCCAGCGCGAGCCCGCTTCGCGCCGCAGCAGAATCACCCGCATGCGCACCAGTACCAGCCACGCGAACAGCAGCGTGAAGCCCAGTGCGCTAACCAGCAATGGCAGCAGCATCGACCACTCGATCGCCGGGGCGTCGAAGCGGGTCACCGTCGGGCCCTGGTGCAGCGTATTCCACCACTCCACCGAGTAGTGGATGATCGGCACATTCACGACGCCCACGATGGCCAGCAGGGATGCGGCACGGGCCGCGCTACGCGGCTCCTCGATCGCACTTTCCAGTGCCATCACCCCGAGGTAGAGAAACAGCAGGATCAGCTCGGAGGTGAGGCGGGCGTCCCACACCCACCATGTGCCCCACATGGGTTTGCCCCAGATCGACCCGGTCACCAGCGCCAGGAAGGTGAAGCTGGCGCCGATCGGCGCTGCGGCGATCACGAATGCCTCGGCCACCTTCATCCGCCAGACCAGGGCAATGGCTCCCGCCACCGCCATCGAGGTGTAGACGAACAGCGACAGCCACGCGGCCGGCACGTGCACGTAGATGATGCGAAACGCGTCGCCCTGCTGGTAGTCGGGCGGCGCGTGCACCAGCCCGGCGTAGAAACCCCAGGCGGTCAGCAGGACCGCCGGCACCGCAACCCACGGGGACAGGCGCCGCGCCAGCGACTGGAAATACGGCGGCGAGCCCAGTTGATGAAACCAGCGCATCAGCATGTTCCGACAACCCGTTCGCGCACGCGATCCCTACTCCAGACTGATTCTGAGTGCCGCCGCAGCGGCCAGTGGCGCCAGCGTAATAGCCAGCATCAGAAGACCACCCAGCATGTAGAGCGGCCCGGCGGCGGGCAACCCCTCGATTGCCGCCTGCATGGCGCCGGCCCCGAATATCAGCACCGGCACGTAGAGCGGGAACACCAGCAGACTCAGCAGCACGCCGGCCCGCTGCAGGCCGAGTGTCAACGCCACGCCGATGGCGCCGATCAGGCCCAGTACCGGCGTTCCCAGCAACAGACTCAACATGATAACCGGAATGGCCTGGGCCGATACCCCCAGGAGCATTGCCACCAGCGGCGATACCAACACGAATATGAGACCGCCGCCGAGCCAGTAGGCCGCTACCTTGGCCAGTACCAGCAGGGCCAGCGGTTCGCGCGACAGCAGAAGCTGTTCCAGCGTGCCGTCTTCCAGATCGGGGCGGAACAGCCGATCCAGCGACAGCAGCGCGGCCAGCAGCGCCGCCATCCACATCAGCGCCGGGGCCACCGACAGCAGAAGATCCGGCGCCGGCCGCGTGCCCAGCGGAAACAGGGCCACCAGTAACAGGAAGAAAAGAACATGATGCACGACTTCGCCGCGCTGGCGCGCCAGCAGCAGCAGATCACGCCGGAGCATGGCCATAAAACCGCTCACAGCGTCAGCGACCGCACCGGGGTTTGCGGAATATCCAGTGCCTCATGGGTGGTGAACAGCGCCAGGCCGCCTGCCGCCACGTGCGCGCCGATCACCTCGCCAAGTACCTGCCGGGCCGGCGCATCCAGCGCCGCGGCCGGCTCGTCGAGCAACCATAGTCTGGCGCCCTCCAGACAAAGTCGGGCGAGCGCGCTGCGCCGGCGCTGGCCGGCGGACAACGTCCGGCAGGGTCGATCCGCAGTTGTCTCGACACCGAAGCGCCGCAGTCCGGCCCGGATGTCGCCGCGGCGGCCATGCAGGGCCCGCAACGCGGTCAGGTTCTCAACGGCGGTGAGGTCGGGATTGAGAGCGTTCTCGTGACCCAGATACAGCAGATCGCCGTCGGCGAACGCGTCCCCGGCGTGCACATCACGGCCATCCCAACACACCCGGCCCGCATGGGGCAGTCGCAGCCCGGCCAGGGTCCGCAACAAGGTCGTCTTGCCGCGACCATTATCACCGGTTACCCGAACCGCCTCGCCGGGGGCCAGGGTCACATCGAGCTGCTCGAACAGTACCCGGCGGCCACGCGCGCAGGCCAGCGATTGCACGGTCAGTCCTGCACTGGTTTGCGTCAAATCGGGGATTCCCTGCAACAACAGGTGGTGGATGCCACACCAGCGCGGGCAACCTCTCCTTGCCGTGGTGCCCAGGGTGGGACTCGAACCCACAAGGTATTGCTACCAGCGGATTTTAAGTCCGCAGCGTTTACCGGTTTCGCCACCTGGGCCTGCCGGTAGTCTAGCGCAGGCCGCGCCGGTGGTGGCGCGGCGGGGCCGCGGGGAACGGCAATGAAAATATGGAGGCCTGGCCCGGAATCGAACCGAGGTACGCGGCTTTGCAGGCCGCTGCATCACCACTCTGCCACCAGGCCAAAGTCGGTCATCTTCGTTATACGCTGTCGGCCGGTCGATCGCGGCGCGCAGTTTCTAGGTTCGGCCATCGTGGCCTCACCAAGAAACCCGGCCCGCGGCGTCCTGCCGCGGCCGCTCGCCGGGATAAAGCAGTGCTTTATCCGCTTCCGGCTCGCCCACTCTGCCACCAGGCCAAAGTCGGTCATCTTCGTTATACGCTGTCGGCCGGTCGATCGCGGCGCGCAGTTTCCAGGTCCGAGCGCCGATGCCAGACATCGCTTCGGCACCAACGAAAAAGCCCCGACCGTCGGGACGAGGCTTGATCGCTGCAGTCGCATTGCAAACTGGAGCGGGAAACGAGATTCGAACTCGCGACCCCAACCTTGGCAAGGTTGTGCTCTACCACTGAGCTATTCCCGCCTTATTCGCCACGTATTCTAGGGCGTGCAGCGCACGTGTCAAGGCGCGGTTGAGCCTCTAATCGCGCAAATGCGGCCAGGCCGCCCGCAGATAGGCCACCATCGACCAAACGGTGAGCGCCGCCGCGATACCCAGCAGCACCAGGCCGGCCGCATAGAGCGTTCCCCGCGGCTGGCTCAGATCCAGCAGCATGACCAAGATCGCCGTCATCTGGATCGCGGTCTTGTATTTGCCCAGCGATCCGACCGCCACCGACTGGCGCTTGCCCAGTTCGGCCATCCACTCGCGCAGCGCGGATACGGTTATCTCGCGCCCCACGATGATCACCGCTGGAATCGCTACCACCACACGCGGGTCGTGAAACACCAGCATCACCAGCAGCGCGCAGACCAGCAGCTTGTCCGCGACCGGATCCAGAAATGCACCGAACGCGGAGGCCTGATCCCAGCGCCGCGCCAGCCAGCCGTCGAACCAGTCGGTGATCAGTGCCGCGGCAAAACCGCCAGCCGCCAGATAGTCCCGGCCGGGAAAGCTCAGACAGAGGACGATGACCACCACCGGAATCATTACCAGCCGGAACAGCGTCAGCCATGTAGGCAAATTGAGTTGCATGCAAGAACGCCGTTAGCCCGCCTGATGAAAATGCTCGTAGATCCGTTGCGCCATCGCCCGACTTATGCCGTCCACGCGCTCCAGGTCACGCACCCCGGCGCGCGCAATCTGGCGCGAGCCGCCGAATGCACGCAGCAACCGCTTGCGACGGATCGGGCCCAGCCCGTCGATCTGATCCAGCGGCGACTGCTGTCGTGCCTTGTCGCGGCGGCCACGATGGCCGGCCACGGCGAAGCGATGCGCCTCGTCGCGAATCTGCTGGATCAGATGCAGGGCCGGGGAGTTCGCCGGAAGTATATGAGGCTGACTCTGCCGCGGCAAAAACAGCTGTTCCCTTCCGGCCTTGCGCTCGCTGCCCTTGGCCACCGCCACCACCGGCACGTCCGCCAGTTCAAGTTCCTGCAACACCGTTTCCGCCTGTGCCAGTTGACCCTTGCCGCCGTCGATCAGCAGCAGATCCGGCATGGGCGCCTCACCACGCTTGAGCCGGCGAAAGCGCCGTTCCAGTGCCTGGCGCATGGCCGCATAATCATCGCCCGGTTCGATGTCCTCGATATTAAATCGCCGGTAGGCCGCCTTTTTCGCCGCCCCGCCCTCGAACACCACGCAGGAGGCCACCGTGCGCTCACCGCCCGTATGGCTGATGTCGAAGCACTCCATGCGCATCGGCGGCGCCGCCAGCGCCAGCGCCTCCTGCAACGCCATCAGTCGGTCGCGAACCCCGGCCCGCGTGGCGAGCCGCGATTCCAGCGCCTGTTCCAGCGTGGCGCTGGCATTGTCCCGCAGCCGCGCCCGGCGCCCGCGCAGCCGGTAGCGGACCGACACCTTTCTGCCGGCCCGTTCGCTCAGGCTCTGTTCCAGCCACTCCCGGTCCACCGGCTCCACGCCCACCAGGATTTCCGGCGGCGGCTTGCGCTCCAGGTAGTACTGACCGATGAATGCTTCACTCAGCTCGGCGGGCTCGGTGCCCTCCGGCAGGCTCGGGTAGAAACTCTGGTGGCCCAGATGCATGCCACCGCGAACGCTCACGACCACGGCACAGGCAATGCCGCCGCCGCTGGCGCAGACGATGATGTCGAAGTCACCCTTTCCGCCCACGACATGGGACTGTTCCTGCAGCCGGCGCACCGCCGCGATCTTCTCGCGCGTGGCGGCCGCCTGCTCGAATTCGAGACGGCTGGAGGCGGCTTCCATCTGCTTGATCAGGCGGGCCACCAGGCGCTCATTGCGGCCTTCCAGCAAGTCGGTGGCGTCCGCCACGTCGCGCGCGTAGCTGGCTTCGTCGATATAGCCGACACACGGCGCGGAGCAGCGCTTGATCTGATACTGCAGGCAGGGCCGGGAGCGATTCGCAAAATAGGCATCGTCGCAATTGCGCAGCCGGAACAGCTTGTGAATCGTGGTCATCGTCTGGCGCACCGCCGAACCGCTGGGAAACGGCCCGAACAGGCGCCCGGAGACCTTGCGCGACCCCCGATGGAAGGTCACCCGCGGAAAGCTGTGATCGCCGGTGATACGCAGGTAGGGATAGCTCTTGTCGTCGCGCAGATAGACGTTGTAGCGCGGCCGAATCTTCTTGATCAGCGTGGACTCGAGCAGCAACGCCTCGTCTTCGGTATGGGTGACGGTGACCTCGATATCGGCCACCTGATCCAGCATCGATTCGATGCGCGGATTGCCGCTGGCCCGCAGGAAATAGCTGGACACCCGCTTGCGCAGATTCTTGGCCTTGCCGACGTAGAGGACCTCACCGTCGGCATCGATCATTCGATAGACGCCCGGGCGTGCGGTCAACTGACCGGCATAACGGCGAGGGTCGAAGGCCTCGGCGTTCATGACTCGAGGATGGCACGCGCCCGCGCGAACACCGCACGGAACATCGATTCGGTCAATCGGCGGGTCTGGGTGTTGTAGCGGCTGCAGTGATAGCTGTCGAGCAGTACCCGGTCATCGGGCAGCCGATGCGCCGCCGCGTGGCCGAATGGCCAGTCCCTCTGACGCAGGGCCAGCGCCCGCACCACCGCCCGGTGCGCCACCACGCCCAGCGCCAGCACAAGCGTCGGCGCCCGCAGCTCGGCGGCCAGGAACGGGTTACAGGCATTCACCTCGCCCCCGGTAGGCTTGTTCGCCGGCGGCAGGCATTTCAGGGCGTTGGTGATGCGGCAGTCCCGCAATGTGAGCCCGTCATCGCGATGGCACGACTTCGGCCGGTCGGCGAAGCCGAAATCGTGCAGCGTCCGATATAGCAGGTCACCGGCATAGTCACCGGTGAACGGTCGCCCGGTGGCATTGGCGCCGTGCATGCCCGGCGCCAGACCCACGATCAGCAATCCGGCGTCCGCGGGACCGAAGGCCGGCACCGGCGCGGCATGGTAGTCGGGATAGCGGCCGGCGACCTCCCGGCGCAGGTCGACCAGCCTCGGGCAATGCGGACAATCCGGCGCGGGTGCCGCCATCCGGCCGTCAGGGCTGCGCACGCCGGCTTACCGGCGGCGGGGGCTGCTCGTTGACGCGGCGCACACCCGCGATCAGGCGCTGGCGGCGTCGGAACGGTCCTCGAGCAGGCCGTACCGCATGGCCATGCGCGTGAGTTCAACGTCGTTCGCCACACCCAGCTTTTCGAACACGCGGTAGCGATAGGTGCTGACCGTCTTCGGCGACAGGCACAGGCTGTCGGAAATGGCCTGGGTGCTGGTCCCCTTGGTGACCATGAGTACCACCTGCATCTCGCGCTGGGAAAGCTGATCGAACGGCGAGCCACCGCTTCCCTTGATCAGCGACACCGCCAGCTGACTGGCAATGCTGGGCGCCACGTAACTCTTGCCCGCGTGAACCTGCCGCAGCGCCGCCACCACTTCGGCGGCGGCACTGTCCTTGGACAGATAGCCCATGGCACCGGCCTCCAGCAGGCGCGAGGGATAGGGCTCGTCCTGATACATGGACACGGCGATCACCTTCATGTCCGGGTGCGAGGACAACAGCCGCCGGGTGGCCTCGATGCCGCCCATGCCGGGCATGTTGATGTCCATGAGCACGACGTCCGGTGTCAGCTCCCGGGCCATGCGCAGGGCATCTTCCCCGTTGCCGGCCTCCCCGACCACCTCGAAGTCCGATTCCTCGGACAGCAGGCGCAGCATGCCGCCCCGCACCAGGTGATGGTCGTCCACCAGCAGCAATCGAATCATGGCGTGTCCCCGACGAAACCTTTCGTCGCATTGTAAACCGGATGACCCGGTCGGTCCGACCCGTTATCGACTGGAACCGGAATTTGACCAGCCCGCTCCGGCGGATGGGTGCCCGGTGACGCCAGACAAAAAAGGCCCGACGGGAATCCCGCCGGGCCTCGATGTCACGCGGTTGGACTCGGGTTGCCTAGAACTGGGCTTCCTCGGTCGAACCGGTCAGGGCGGTCACGCTGGACACGCCGCCCTGGATCACGTTGGTGACGTCGTCGAAGTAGCCGGTGCCCACTTCCTGCTGATGGCTGGAGAAGGTGTAGCCGCGATCCTTGGCGGCGAACTCCGGCTCCTGAACCATGTTCACGTAGGCGGTCATGCCGTCCTTCACGTAGTTCTGCGCCAGATCGAACATGTTGTACCACATGTTGTGGATACCGGCGAGGGTGATGAACTGGTACTTGTAGCCCATCGCGCCCAGCTCGCGCTGGAACTTGGCGATGGTGGCGTCGTCCAGGTTCTTCTTCCAGTTGAACGACGGCGAACAGTTGTAGGCCAGCAGCTGTTCCGGGTACTCGGCATGCAGGGCCTCGGCGAACTTCTTGGCCTCGTCGAGATCCGGCACGGCGGTTTCACACCACACCATGTCGGCGAACGGCGCGTAGGCCAGACCGCGGCTGATGGCCTGGTCGATGCCGGCGCGGGTGCGGTAGAAGCCTTCCGCGGTGCGCTCGCCGGTGATGAACTCCTTGTCGTAGTCGTCCACGTCGGAGGTCAGCAGATCAGCGGCGTTGGCGTCGGTGCGGGCCAGCACGATGGTGGGCGTACCCATCACGTCGGCGGCCAGACGCGCGGCAACCAGCTTCTGCACGGCTTCCTGGCTCGGCACCAGCACCTTGCCGCCCATGTGACCGCACTTCTTCACGGAGGCCAGCTGGTCCTCGAAATGCACGCCGGCGGCGCCCGCCTCGATCATGCCCTTCATCAGTTCGTAGGCGTTGAGCACACCGCCGAAACCGGCCTCGGCGTCGGCCACGACCGGCGCGAAATAGTCGATGAACTCGGGATCACCCGGGTTCACGCCCTTGCCCCACTGGATCTGGTCCGCGCGGGCGAAAGCGTTGTTGATGCGGCTGACCACGGTCGGCACCGAGTTGACCGGGTACAGCGACTGGTCGGGGTACATGGTCTCGCCGGTGTTGGCGTCGGCGGCCACCTGCCAGCCGGACAGGTAGATCGCCTTGACGCCGGCCTTGACCTGCTGCAGCGCCTGGCCGCCGGTCAGGGCGCCGAGACAGTTGACGTAGTCTTCCTCGTTCACGAGCTTCCAGAGCTTTTCCGCCCCGTTGCGCGCATAGGTGGCTTCGGGCACCACGGAGCCCCGCAGCCGGACCACGTCCTCGGCGCTGTAGGTGCGCTTCACATTCTTCCAGCGCGGGCTTTCCGCCCACTCCTTCTCGATCGCCTGGATCTGCTCGGTTCTGTTCATGTCCGATCTATGCCTCTTCTAAGGGGTCTGTCGATGGGTGCCGTTGCCGACCCGGCGGTCGCCGTCAGGCGCGCGCCGAACGATCCACACCCGGATTCACTCGCTCGGAGGTAATGTTTTCCGCGAAGGCGAAACCGGTTATTGCGGTGCAGCATCCGATTTCACGGCCGCGCATTATACCGGTTGAAAATAATTTTTACAGGTCGGTTTCACGCCATCGGCCGCCCACGGAAATTTCCGCTACAAAGACAAGGCACTGGCCGCCACGACGATGCCGTCGGCATCGCCGTACAGCCAATCGCCGGGCCGGAAATCCACGCCGGCAAAGCGCACGGGCACGTCGCGATCGCCCAGGTCCCGCTTGTTGGACTTCAGCGGATGGGTGGCCAGCGCCTTGACCGCCACGGGCATCTCGCCGATATCCGCGGAATCGCGGATGCAGCCGTACACCACGATGCCGGCCCAGTCGTTGTCGATAGCCAGCTGGGCAAGGTTGTCACCCAGCAGGGCACAGCGGTCCGAGGCGCCACCGTCGACTACCAGCACCCGGCCCTGCCCCGGCTCCTCCAGCGCGCCCCGTACCAGGGAGTTGTCCTCGAAGCATTTCACCGTGCTGATCGGACCGGCGAAGGCCAGACGGCCGCCAAAGTCACCAAACAGTGGCTCGGCAATCTGGAGCTGGTCGGCATAGCGGTCGCAGAGATCGGTGGTCGGCAACGTGTCGGTCATGGAATACGGTTCTCGAATCGGTGAAATGAAGGACCCGACATCAGGCCCGGCGGGCCGCCAGCCATCCCCAGAGCAAACCGCCAAGCAGCAGGACAAAGCCGATCAGCGTCCATGCCGGCAGCGACAAGCCCAGGAAGGCGGCATCGATGTCGGCACAGCTGGCGTCGCCGCGCAGCACCATTGCCAGCACCTCCGCCCAGGGCATCACATCCAGCAGGTAGTTCAGGTCCGGGCCGCAGGCGGGCACCTGATCGGCGGGCAGCGACTGCAGCCATACGTGGCGGCCGGCTATGGCCGCCCCGGCACCGGCGGAGACGCTCGCCAACAGGAAATAGACGTGACGCCCCCAGCCCGCGGGGCCGTGCAGTGCGCCCACCAGACACACCAGCGCAATGCCGGCCATTGCCACGCGCTGGAATATGCACAGCGGGCAGGGTTCCAGGCCGAAACCGAACTCCAGCAGGTAGGCGAATGCAAGTGCGCCTGCGGCGGCCAGCAGCGTGAGTGTCAGGACAAGCCTTGATGTCATCGCGTAATGCTTGCACGCCCCCACCGGGGCGGCAAGCAGCCGGCTGCGTTTGCTAGGCTCGGCCATGCCACACATGACCATCAGCCGGTATGACGCTGACCTGCGAGATTCGCCGCAACGGCGGGCCCGATGTCCTGGAATGGGTCGACAAGGATCCGGGTGACCCCGGCCCAGGTGAAGTCCGTATCCGCCACCACGCGGTCGGGCTGAACTACATTGATGTCTATCACCGGACCGGGCTTTATCCCCTGTCGCTGCCCAGCGGCATCGGGCTGGAAGCGGCCGGCGAAATCACCGCCGTCGGGGATGGCGTCACCGATCTCGCGGTTGGCGATCGGGTGGCCTACGCCAGTGCGCCACTGGGCGCGTATGCCGAGGAACGGCTGATGCCGGCAGATCGGGTCGTCCCCCTGCCGGACGCGGTCGACGCCCGCAGCGCCGCCGCGCTGATGCTCAAGGGACTCACGGCCCATTTCCTGCTGTTCCGGACGTTCGCGGTCCAGCCGGGCCAGCGGGTACTGGTCCACGCGGCCGCCGGCGGCGTCGGCTACCTGCTATGCCGCTGGGCCACCCATCTGGGCGCCACGGTGATCGGCACCGCGGGCTCGCGTGACAAGGCGGCCATCGCCCGCGAAGCCGGTTGTGCCGAGGTGATCCAGTACCGCGACGGCAACGTGGCCACCCAGGTGCGCCGGGCGGCCGGCCGGCGCGGGGTCGATGTTGTCTATGACGGCGTGGGCGCCGCCACCTTCCAGGATTCGCTCGACAGCCTGGCGCCCCTGGGCATGATGGTGAGCTTCGGCAATGCCTCGGGCGCCGTTCCCGCATTTGAGCCAGCCGAACTCGCGCGCCGCGGCTCGCTGTTCTTCACCCGCCCCAGCCTGCTCGACTACACCCGTGAACGGTCGGATCTCCTGGAAGGCGCCAGGGCGCTGTTCGAGGCCGTATCAGCCGGCACCCTGTCAGCGCGCATCGATCAGGAATATCCCCTGAAGCAGGCTGCCCGGGCCCACCGTGCACTGGAGGCACGCAAGACCACGGGCGCCAGCCTGTTGATACCGGGCTGAGCCGAGCCGCCGATCAGCCGGGCAGGCCGAATGAATTCGGCTCTACGGTGGGGCCGGGACCTTCGCATCCATTGGTACCATGCCGTAGGGCGCAATTCATTGCGCCTGACACCGGAACCGGCCATTGGCATCAAACCAGATCGGCCGAATGAATTCGGCCCTACCCGGGAATCGATGCTGGACAGGTTCATCCTTCCGTAGGGCGCCATTCATGGCGCCGGTCCGATAGCCCGCCGGAAGACCGGCCCTGCCTGCGAAACGAATCGTGCCTGCGGCCCCGGCGCGTCTCAGGTCTTGATGCCACCCTTCGCCAGATCGGCGGGATCCAGCAGCCGATCGAGCTCGCTTTCGCTCAGGTCGGTTTCGGCCAGGGCGACCTCCTTGATCGGCTTGCCTTCGGCATAAGCCTTCTTCGCGATGGCCGCACCCTTTTCATAGCCGATTGCCGCGTTCAGGGCAGTCACCAGGATCGGGTTCTTCGCCAGCGCCCGGTCCAGGGTGGCCTGATTGACGGTGAAACCGGCAATCGCCTTGTCCGCCAGCACGGTGGCGGTACTGCCCAGCAGATCGATGCTCTGCAACAGGTTATAGGCCACGACCGGCAGCATCACGTTGAGCTGGAAGTTGCCGCTCTGGCCGGCCACGGTGATGGTGGTGTCGTTGCCCATCACCTGGGCAGCGACCATGGCCGCCGCCTCCGGAATTACCGGGTTGACCTTGCCCGGCATGATGGAACTGCCCGGCTGCAGGGCCGGCAGCGCGATTTCGCCCAGCCCGGCCAGCGGCCCGCTGTTCATCCAGCGCAGGTCGTTGCTGATCTTCATGATCGACACCGCCACGGTCTTGAGCTGGCCCGACAGCTCCACCGCCGCATCCTGACTGGACAGGCTCTCGAAGTAGTCCGGGCTGGCCTCGAAGGCCACGTCGGTCGCGGCCGCCAGATTCTGCGCGAAGCGCGCGCCCAACTCGGGATGAGCGTTGATACCGGTGCCCACCGCGGTGCCGCCCTGCGCCAGACGACGGACACGCGGCAGTGCCGCCTCGATCCGCGCGATCCCGGAATCGATCTGAGCCGCCCAGCCGCCCAGTTCCTGTTCCAGGCTGACCGGCATCGCATCCATCAAATGCGTGCGGCCGGTCTTGATCACATCCGACAGCTCGGCGCCCTTGCGCCGCAGCGTGTCGCGCAGATGCCGCAGCGCCGGCAGCAGGCGCTTTTCGCACTGCAGCGCCGCACTCACGTGAATCGCCGTCGGGATCACGTCGTTGGAGCTCTGCCCCATGTTGACGTGGTCGTTCGGATGCACCGTCCTGCCGGCATGGTCGGACGCCAGCCGCGCAATCACTTCGTTGGCGTTCATGTTGCTCGAGGTGCCCGATCCGGTCTGGAAGATGTCCACCGGGAACTCGGTGTCGTGGTCGCCCGCCGCCACGGCATCGGCCGCCTGCCGGATGGCGGTGGCCAGATCCTGGTCGAGCAGCCCCAGATCGCAGTTCACCTGCGCCGCCGCCCCCTTGATCCGTCCCAGCGCCTCGATGAAGGCCCGCGGTGCCCGCAGGTCCGAGATCGGGAAGTTCTCCACCGCCCGCTGGGTCTGCGCGCCCCAGAGCGCCGACACCGGCACCTGGAGTTCCCCCATGCTGTCCTTTTCGGTACGGAATTCGGCGGCGTCGCCGTGCGGCTGCGGCATGTCTGGCTCCTGGTTTGATGAGGGCGATGGCCGTGTGCGAGCCGGTCCGTACGGACCCGGCATCGCCGGCGCATCAGGTATCATGGGCAGATTCTATCACCGCCCCCGATCGCGCCAATGTCCCTGGATGCCGACCTCTCCCCGCTGACTGCCGTGACGCCGATCGACGGCCGGTATGCCTCGAAAACCGCCGAACTGCGGCCGATCTGCAGCGAAATGGGGCTGATCCGTTATCGCCTCACGGTGGAAATCCGCTGGCTGGAAGCACTGGCCCGGCATCCCGGCATTCCCGAACTCGGTGCGCCGGAGGCGGACACCACCAAGGCGTTCCGCGCCCTGATCGCGGACTTCGACGCCGCCGACGCCCAGGCCGTGAAGGACATCGAGGCCACCACCAATCACGACGTGAAGGCGGTCGAGTACTTTCTGAGAAACCGCCTGAAAGACTTGCCGCAATTCTCTGAATACAGTCCCTTCATTCATTTCGCCTGCACCTCCGAGGACATCAACAATCTGGCCTATGCGCTGATGCTGCGCGAGGCCCGGGACACGGTGCTGCTGTCGGCCATCGACCGGATCACGGCCGCCATCGCCGACCTCGCCCACACCTATGCCGACCTGCCGATGCTGGCCCGCACCCACGGCCAGTCGGCCTCTCCCACCACGCTGGGCAAGGAGATGGGCGTGTTTGTCCACCGGCTGCGCCGCCAGCGCCAGGCGCTGGCCGATGTGGCCATCCTCGGCAAGATGAACGGCGCCGTGGGCAACTACAACGCGCATCTGGTGGCCTATCCGGATGTCGACTGGCCGGCGCTGAGCGCGGCCTTCCTTGCCGACCTGGGGCTGGCGCCCAGCCCCTGCACCACCCAGATCGAGCCGCATGACTGGATGGCCGAGACCTACCATGCGCTGATGCGGGTGAACACGATCCTGCTCGATTTCTCGCGGGATATCTGGGGCTACGTGTCGCTGGGCTACTTCAAGCAGGCAGCGGTGGCCGGCGAGGTGGGATCCTCGACCATGCCGCACAAGGTCAACCCGATCGATTTCGAGAATGCCGAGGGCAACCTGGGCATGGCCAACGCGGTACTGGATCACCTGGCGGCCAAGCTGCCGGTATCCCGCTGGCAGCGGGACCTGAGCGACTCCACCGCCCTGCGCAACACCGGCACCGGGCTGGCGCACACGCTGATCGCCTGCCAGGCCCTGCAGAAGGGCATCGGCAAGCTGGCGGCCGACCCGGCCCGGCTGGCCGCCGATCTCGACGCCAACTGGCCGGTACTGGCCGAGGCGATCCAGACCGTCATGCGGGTACGCGGCATCGACCAGGCCTACGAGCAGCTCAAGACCCTGACCCGCGGCCAGACCATCGACGAGGCGGCTATCCGCGCCTTCGTCGACGGCCTCGACCTGCCCGACTCCGACAAGGCCCGGCTGCGCGACCTGCGGCCCGGCGACTACACCGGCAATGCCGCCGCGCAGGCCCGACAGGTCTGAGCCGGGCGAGTCCCCGGTGGCCCGGCTCGCCCGCGATGCCGCGGAACTGGCGGGTAGCGCCCGCCGGCACCTCGACCTATACAGCCACGAGCTGCCCGCGGATGTGTATGCCACCGACGCGTTCTGCGAGGCGGTCAAGCAACTGGTTATCGGGGCGCCCCGCCATGCCCGGGTCCGCATCCTGGTTGCCGATACCGGCCCGGCGGCCCGCGGTCACGCGCTGGTGACCCTCGGGCAGACACTATCCAGCGCCATCGAATTCCGAACGCCGGCGCCCGATGCCGCGCCCTGGTTGACCGAATGCCTGATCGCCGACGCGGCCAGCGGTCTGACCCAGCGCGAGCGGCGCGCCATGACGCCACCACAAGTACTGAGCCCGCCGGAGGCGCGCAAGCACGCCGGCGAGTTCGATAGGCGCTGGCAGGCCGCACTGCCGGCCAGCGATCTGCGTCGGCTCTACCTGGGCGGCTGACTGCCGCCAGCGGCGGTTACATCGCGGGCGGCACCACCTCAAACGTCCGGATGCGCTCCCGCAACGCATCGGGCACCGCAACCGATGTCTGGGCGCGGTAATCGAACCAGACCAGCACCGCCTCCATCAGCGCCACCAGCTCAGCACCCTCCCGGTGCCAGAGCGCCTGCTGCACACCCATGCTGCTGCGGCCGATGCGATGGGTGCGGGTGGTGATCTCGATCTCGGCGGGAAAGCGCAACTGCTGCCGGAACTGACAACCCAGTTCGGCCAGGATCGGCCCGGTCTCGTGAAACGGCTCGCCGGTGGCCAGCAACTGCGAGAAGTAGTCGATTCGACCGTCCTCGGAATAGCGGTAGTACACCGTGTTGTTCACGTGGCCGAGGGCATCCATTTCGCCCCAGCGCACGGTCAGCGGCAGGCCATGGGTGAAATCGGCGCGGACGGGATCGGTCATGTCGGCAGGCACTCCATCGGGGTCACGGATGGCCGCCATTGCTTCCATACGGTAGCGTATTGACAGCGGCGCGGCAGTGCAGCATACTCTCAATACGCCTGCGTATGGAATAACCATGAGCGCGACCCGCGAAACAATCAACGACAAGACCCGGCTGTCGGCCGACGCCTGGGCGCAGGCCGCGCTCGATGCGATCGCCGACCAGGGTATTGCGGGCGTTGCCGTGGAGCCGCTGGCCCGCCGGCTGGGCGTGACCAAGGGCAGTTTCTACTGGCACTTCAGCAACCGCGAGGCGCTGCTCAAGCGGGCGCTGGAACGCTGGGAAGAGCAGGAAACCGGCGTCCCCTTCCAGAGTCTGGAAAATGAACCCGATCCCCGCCGGCGGCTGCAGCGGGTGATCCGCGAGGTGAACACCTCGCTGCGCACCAGCCGCATCTACCAGGCCCTGTCCGCGGCCGCCGACGATCCGATGATCGCGGCGTTCGTCACGCGCGTGTCCACCCGGCGTATCGAAACGCTGCGGCAGTACTACGAAGCGGTGGGCCTGTCGCCGGACAACGCATCGCGCTGGGCGCGGCTGACGTACTCGGTGTTTCTCGGCACCCTGCAGATCCGTCGGGACATGCCGGGTGAATGGCCGCACACCGACTCGACCGAATTCTCGCAATACATCGCGTTCCTCGAGCGGGCGCTACTGCCCGACGATGACGCGATGAATCCGGACCTCGCCGCGCCTGCCCATCCCGGCGCCGCGTTGACCGGCACCCCGGCCGCCAACACGGCCACCAAGTCATAGGAGGTCATCATGACTGTCATCCTGTCCCTGATCGCTGCCCTGGCCGCCGTGTGGGCCCTGGCCTACATCGGCGCCCCGCTGCTGGCCTGGACCGCCGCCGCCGTGGTGTATTTCGGCGCGCTGTACGGCCTGGGCGCCATCGGCACCACCGGTATCGTGATCGCCGCGGTCATCGGCATCCCGCTGGCGGTGCTGTTCAACGTGGTGCCATTGCGCCGCAGCCTGCTGACCAAGCCCATCTTCAAGGGTTTCAAGGCCGTGCTGCCGCCGATGTCGGACACCGAGCGCGAGGCCCTCGAGGCCGGCGATGTCTGGTGGGAAGCGGAAATGTTCCGCGGCAAGCCCGACTGGACCTATCTGATGAACTTCCAGCGCACCCGGCTCACCGACGAGGAACAGTCGTTCCTCGACAACGAGACCGAGCAGCTCTGTGAAATGCTTGATGAGTGGCAGATCACCCAGGAGTTGATGGATCTGCCCGACGACGTTTGGCAGTTCATTCGCGACAACCGCTTCTTCGCCATGCTGATCCCGAAATCGCATGGCGGCCTCGGCTTCTCCGCGCTGGCGCAGTCCACCATCGTGGCCAAGATCGCGTCGCGCAGCCTGACCGCGGCGGTCACGGTGATGGTGCCCAACTCGCTCGGTCCGGGCGAGCTGCTGGTGCACTACGGCACCGAGGACCAGCAGAAGCGCTGGCTGCCGGGACTGGCCCAGGGCACGGAAATCCCCTGCTTCGGTCTCACCGGCCCGGAAGCCGGCTCCGACGCCGGCTCGATCCCCGACACCGGCATCGTCTGCAAGGGCGAGTTCGAGGGCAAGGAAGTGGTCGGCCTCAAGCTGACCTTCTCCAAGCGCTGGATCACGCTGGCACCCGTGGCCACTGTCGTGGGCCTGGCCTTCAAGGCCTATGACCCGGACGGCTTGCTCGGCGACGACCGGGAACTGGGCATTACCTGCGCCCTGGTCCCGGCAGACCATCCCGGCGTGGAAGTCGGCAAGCGGCACTACCCCGGCGCCTTCATGAATGGGCCAATCTACGGCAAGGACGTGTTCATTCCGCTGGAATGGGTGATCGGGGGCCGCGAACAGATCGGCGGCGGCTGGCGCATGCTGGTCGAATGCCTGTCGGCGGGCCGCGGCATCTCCCTGCCCGCCCTGTCCTCGGCGGCCTCCAAGATGAGCTACCGCATGACCGGCGCCTTCGGCCGCGTGCGTCGCCAGTTCAAGATGCCCATCGGCAAGTTCGAGGGCGTGCAGGAGGCATCGGCCCGCATTGCCGGCCTCAACTACAAGATGGAAGCCGCCCGCGTGCTCACCGCCAGCGGCGTGGATACCTGCGCCCCTTCCGTGGTCACGGCCATCGCCAAGTACCACATGACCGAGTGGATGCGGCAGTCGGTGAACGACGCCATGGACATCCACGGCGGTCGTGGTGTGCAGCAGGGTCCGCGCAACTATCTGGCGCCCTCCTATCAGGCGATTCCGATCGCGATCACGGTGGAAGGCGCCAACATCCTCACCCGCAGTCTGATGATCTTCGGCCAGGGGGCGATCCGCTGCCATCCCTACGTATTTCCGGAGATGGAAGCGGCCCGTGAGGATGACCTCAAGGCCTTCGACAAGCTGCTGTGGGGCCACGTGGGCTATTCCGTCAACCGCGGCGCCCGCGCCCTGACCCTGGGCCTGACCGGCTCGCGGCTGGCCGGCGCCCCGATCGACGGCCCGACCGCCCCCTACTTCCGCGAGCTGGCCCGCATGAGTGCCGCCCTGGCGTTCGTCTCGGACGTCACCATGGGCATGCTCGGCGGTGACCTGAAGCGCAAGGAACGCCTGTCGGCCCGGTTGGGCGACGTGCTGTCCCAACTCTACTTCGCGTCGGCCACGCTCAAGTACTTCATCGACGAGGGCCAGCAGGACGCCGACCTGCCCCACATGCAGTGGGTGATGGACGACAGCCTGCGGGAAATCGCGGACGCCTTCGACGGCTTCTTCCGCAACTTCCCCAACCGTTTCGTCGGCAAGGCCCTGCGCGTCATGGTGTTCCCGCTGGGCCGGCCGTATCACGGCGCCAGCGACGACCTGGGCGGACAGCTGGCCGACGCCATGCTGGAGCCCGGCGCCTTCCGCGAGCGCATGACCGCCGACACCTACGTCGGCAAGTCCGCAGACGACGTCACCGGCCGCATGGAGCAGGCGTTCAAGACGCTGGTGGAGGTCGAGCCGCTCTACAACAAGTTCGCCAAGGCGGTGGCCAAGGGCCAGACCCGCGGGCTGACCGTGGCCGATCAGCTCGCCGGCTGCGTGGAAGCCGGCATTCTGTCGCAGGCGGAGGCCGACGAGGTCGCCGCCTACGACGCGCTGCGCTACGACGCCATCCTCACCGACGCGTTCGAGCCGGACTACCTGCTCAACCGCCAGAACGGTGGTCATCAGGACAAGGTGCAGGAAGCCCGCGTGGCCTGATAAAGCGACCGTGACGAAACCCTTGAGCCCGGGCAGCGATGCCCGGGCTTTTTTGTGCCTGATCTCGCCCTAGTCTTATCACTTTTAGCTATTACCATTCCCAGCAACCCCACAAGCCGGTATGGTCTCGCTCCATTATTCCGCGGGCTGACGAGACAACAGGATGGGATTCGAGGCCTGGTTCGTACTGGGGCTGGCCGTTGCCGCTCTGGGGCTGATGAGCGCCGGGCGACAACCGCCGCATCTGGTGATGCTGGGCGTACTGATCGTGCTCAGCGCCAGCGGCATTCTTTCCGCCGACCAGGCCCTGGCCGGTTTTAGCAACAGCGGCCTGGTGACCGTTGCCGCGCTGTTCGTGGTAGCCGCCGGCGTGCATCATTCCGGCGGGGTCGATCTGGTGGTTCGCTACCTGCTGGGCCGGCCGGGCTCCGTGCGCCGGGCCCAGGCACGACTGATGCTCCCGGTGGCCATTCTCAGCGGCTTTCTCAACAACACCCCGGTGGTCGCCACCATGATTCCGGCCGTGCACGCCTGGTCGCGCCGCATCGGCCTGTCGCCGTCCAAACTGATGATCCCGCTGAGCTACGCGGCGATTCTCGGCGGCACGCTTACCCTGATCGGCACCAGTACCAACCTCGTGGTCAACAGCCAGTATCAGGCACTCACCGGCGCCGACGACCTGTCGCTGTTTTCCATTACCACGGTGGGACTGCCCGTCGCGCTGATTGGTCTGATACTGATGCTGGTGATCCTGCCACGGCTGCTGCCGGATCGCCGGGACGAACAGAAATTCGGCGAACTGCGCGAGTTCTCGCTGGAGGTCATGGTCGAGGAAAACGGCCCGCTGGTCGGGCAGACTGTGGCCCAGGCCGGGCTGCGCAATCTGGGGAACATGTATCTGGTCGAGATCATTCGCCAGGACAGCGTGGTCACCGCCGTGCCCTCGGAAGAGCAGCTGCGTGGCGGCGACCGGCTGGTGTTCGTGGGCGACACCCAGGCGGTATCCGATCTGCTGCGCATCAACGGGCTGCTGCCCTCCACCTCCGGCGACGGCCCGGCGCTGGGCAAGTCCCGCGCCGAGCGCCGTCTGGTGGAGGCGGCCCTGTCTCCGCATTCGGAAGTCATTGGTCAGACCATTCGTGATGCCCGGTTCCGCGACCGCTACGGCGCGGTCGTGCTGGCCGTGGCCCGCGGTGGTGAACGGGTGCAGGGGAATCCGGGACGCATCGAACTGCGCTCGGGCGACGTGCTGCTGCTCGAGGCCCGGCCGGCATTCGTGACCCGGCAGCGCTACAACAAGGATTTCCTGCTGATCAACGACCTCGACACCGAAACCCCGCGGCACGAGCGGGCCTGGCTGTCATGGCTAATCCTGGGTGGGCTGGTTGTCAGCGCCGCGACCGGGCTCAGCAGCATGCTCAACGCGGCCCTGGTCGGCGCCGCCGCCATGGTGCTTACCGGCTGCTGCACGACGGGCCAGGCCGGCAAGAGCGTGGATCTGCCGGTACTGCTGGTCATCGCCAGCTCCTTTAGCCTGGGAACGGCGCTGCAGGTCTCCGGCGCCGCCGGCGCGATCGGCGAAGGCATCGTCAACACCAGCGGTGGCCACCCCCTGCTGCTGCTGATTCTGGTGTACATCGCAGTGATGCTGATGACCGAGATGATCACCAATAATGCCGCCGCGCTGGTGATGCTGCCTATCGTCCTGTCCGTGACCGACACCGCGCAGCTTCCCGCCATGCCCTTCGTCATCGCGGTGATGATGGCGGCCTCGGCCACCTTCGCCACTCCGCTGGGCTACCAGACCAACCTGATGGTGTTCAGCGCCGGCGGCTATCGCTTCAACGAGTTCCTGCGCGCCGGACTGCCCATGAATCTCGCGATCGGCGTGACCACCATCATCGTGATCCGGCTGGTTTACGCGTCGGCGTTCGCCTGAGGTCCGGAAATCGGGGCGGCCGGATGACCTCGTCCTGGGCCGATCCATGGCACCGGACCGTAGGGTGCAATTCATTGCACCTTACCCCGAAACCAGCCAATGGCGCCGAGCCTGGCCGGGCCGAATGAATTCGGCCCTACAACCCGGACTCCCCCATCGGCTCGCGCGGCCCTCGCAACACATACACTGGTTCGGGGCATGCCGGACCACTAGGTTGCGTCGATCATCACCCGATACCCCTCGCTGAATTCCTTCGGCATCCGGCAGGGCCGGCCGTTGTCCAGCCGTACTGACACGAAATGCGAATGGCCGCGCAGCACCGTCACGCCATCCACCGGCCGGATGATCTGGAAACGCCGCCACAGCGACAGCCGGCCGTCGTTGCGGCTGACCCAGGTGGCCGCAACCAGTTCGTCTCCCAGATGGGTGGGCGCCAGATAATCCAGCTCGTGGCGACGTACCACGCAGGCCACACCTAGCCGTTCATAGGTATCCCAGTCCAGGTCGAGCGATTTCGAGTGGGCCCAGGACACCGCTTCCAGCCAGCCGAGGTAGGTGACGTTGTTCACGTGCTGCAGTGCATCGATATCCCCGGGCTGCACCGTAATGGCCAGCGTGAACGGGGCCGGAAAATCCCAGCCGAGATGCTTGACGTCATTCATGGGCGGCACTGCTCGTGGCGTCGACACGGATCGGACATGGGGCGGGCATGCAGGGCTCCTTGCGTGACTGGATTCGGGTTTGGCGGTCGGCGGCGATCACGGCCACCTTGCCGGCGACCGGTTGATAACGTAGCATCTCACCCCTATTTAGGACTGAAATGGTCCGGTATCCGGCATGCTGAGACTGAGCAAGCTTACCGACTACGGCATGGTGGTGATGGCCGCCCTGGCCGACGCGGACGACGATACCCGCAACGCGGCCGATCTGGCCGCCACGACCGGGGTTGCCCTGCCCACCGTGCGCAAGCTGCTCAAGCGGCTGAACCGCGGCGGTCTGGTAAACTCCGCACGTGGCGCCCGGGGCGGTTACCGGCTGGCCCGGTCCGCCGAAGACATCAGTATCGCCGACGTCATCGCGGCCCTCGAGGGCCCGGTTTCCCTGACCGAGTGCGCCGCGCATGACGGCCTCTGCAGCATGGAGTCGGTCTGTCGGCTGCGCGGGCACTGGCGGGTGATCAACGATGCGATCCGCGGCGCGCTCGCCGATGTGTCCGTGGCGGACATGAACCGCCCGGCACTCAGCATGCCGCTGCAGCCCGCGCCCGGCATCTCGTCGAGCCCGGGTTCCTAACTTTTCGTCAACGGTGCAATCATGGCAGCACGCGAACAGGACATCGATACACTCGTCGAAAGCCGCGAATACGAAGCCGGCTTCATCACCGACATCGAGTCGGACACCATCGCGCCGGGTCTGAATGAAGAGGTCATCCGATTCATTTCGGCCAAGAAGGACGAACCCGAGTGGATGACCGACTGGCGGCTGGAAGCCTTCCGTCACTGGAAGAAGATGCCGCTGCCCAACTGGGCGCACGTGCACCACCCGCCGATCGACTTCCAGTCCATCTCCTACTTTTCGGCGCCCAAGTCGTCCAAGGACAAGCCGAAGAGCCTGGACGAGGTGGACCCGAAGCTGCTCGAGACCTACAACAAGCTCGGCATCCCGCTGAAGGAACAGGAAGTGCTGGCCGGCGTGGAAGGCGCCGCCAACGTCGCCGTGGACGCGGTGTTCGACAGCGTCTCCGTGGCCACCACCTTCAAGGACAAGCTGCACGACGCGGGCGTTATCTTCTGCTCCATCTCGGAGGCCATCCGCGAGTATCCGGAACTGGTGAAGAAGTACCTGGGCTCGGTCGTGCCGCGCAAGGACAACTTCTTCGCCGCGCTGAATTCGGCGGTGTTCACCGACGGCAGTTTCGTATTCATCCCGGAGGGCGTGAAGTGCCCGATGGAGCTGTCTACCTACTTCCGCATCAATGCCGAGAACACCGGCCAGTTCGAGCGCACGCTGATCGTGGCCGAGGCCGGCAGCCAGGTGTCGTACCTGGAAGGCTGCACCGCGCCGCAGCGCGACGAGAACCAGCTGCATGCCGCGGTGGTCGAGCTGATTGCCCTGGAAGACGCCGACATCAAGTATTCCACGGTGCAGAACTGGTATCCGGGCGACGAGGACGGCAAGGGCGGCATCTACAACTTCGTGACCAAGCGCGGCGACTGCCGCGGCGCCCGCTCGAAGATTTCCTGGACCCAGGTGGAAACCGGCTCGGCCATCACCTGGAAGTACCCCAGCTGCATCCTGCGCGGCGATGATTCGGTCGGCGAGTTCTACTCGGTGGCCGTCACCCGCGGCATGCAGCAGGCCGACACCGGCACCAAGATGATCCACGTGGGCAAGAACACCAAGTCCACCATCATCGCCAAGGGCATTTCCGCGGCCCGGGGCGAACAGGCCTATCGCGGCCTGGTGCGCATCATGCCGCGGGCCGACAACGCCCGGAACTTCACCCAGTGCGACTCCCTGCTGATCGGGGACAAGTGCGGCGCCCACACCTTCCCCTACGTGGAAGCCAGTAACCCCACCGCCAAGCTGGAACACGAGGCCACCACCTCCAAGATCGGCGAGGACCAGCTGTTCTACTGCATGCAGCGCGGCCTGTCCGAGGAAGACGCGGTCAACATGATCGTCAACGGCTTCTGCAAGGACGTGTTCCGCAAGCTGCCGATGGAGTTCGCGGTGGAGGCTCAGGCGCTGCTCAACGTCACGCTCGAGGGCGCTGTCGGCTAACGACCCCTGCATCAGCATTCACACTAACCACAAAGGTCGCAAAGCGCGCAAAGACCGACTGAATGATCCTGATCTGACGTCTTGCGCCCTTCGCGGTTCACGCTAACAAGTTTCAACTATGCTCAAGATCGAGAATCTGCACGCCAACGTCGACGGCACGGAAATCCTGCGCGGCATCGACCTCGAGGTTAAGGCCGGCGAGATCCACGCCATCATGGGGCCGAACGGCTCCGGCAAGTCCACCCTGGCCAGCGTGCTGGCCGGCCGCGAGGACTACGAGGTTACCCAGGGCAAGGTCACCTTCGACGGGGCCGACCTGCTGGACATGGACGTGACCGAACGCGCCTGTGCCGGGCTGTTCCTGGGTTTCCAGTACCCGGTGGAAATCCCCGGCGTCTCCAACCTGTACATGCTGCGTGCCGCCATCAATGCCCGCCGCAACGCCCGCGGTGAGGGCGAGATCGACGCCATGGAGTTCATGCAGCAGGTCAACGAGAAGATCGCACACGTCGACATGAATCCCGACATGGCCAAGCGCGGCGTCAACGAAGGCTTTTCCGGCGGCGAGAAGAAGCGCAACGAAGTGTTCCAGATGCTCATGCTGGAACCGAAACTGGCGATTCTTGACGAGACCGACTCCGGGCTGGACATCGACGCGCTCAAGACGGTGGCCAACGGCATCAACGCCCTGCGTTCTCCCGAGCGGGCCACCGTACTGGTCACCCACTACAAGCGTCTGCTCGAGCACGTGGTGCCGGACAAGGTGCATGTGCTGGCCGGCGGCCGCATTGTGCGCACCGGCGGCATCGAACTGGCGGACACGCTGGAAGAGTCCGGCTACGCCGGTATCGAGCAGGCCGACACGCAAGCGCAGGCATCATGACCGGACAGCGCCAGGACATCAGCCCCAGCGTCGACCACTATCTGGCGGAATTCGCGCGCATCGAGCGCGACCTGCCAGGCGATCTGACCCGCGAGCGCCACGAGCGCCTGCGGGCCTTCGCCGACGGCGGCTTCCCGCACAAGAAGATCGAGGACTGGAAGTACACCGACGTCAGTGCCATCGAGGCCGCCCGCTTCGAAATGGCGACCTCGGCCGCCGACGTGCCCAGCGGTGATCTCGCCGACTGGTGCCCGGCCGACCTGGACTGCCACCGCGCGGTGATCGTGGACGGCCACTTCCAGCGGCATCTGTCGGACCTGGACGCCCTGCCCGCCGGCATCCGCGTGCGCGCCCTGGCCGAGAGCCTGGCCGATGGCAGCGCCCCGGCCCTGGGCACCACGGTCGACGGCCACGGCAGTGCCTTCACCGACATGAACGCCGCCTTCGCCGCCGACGGCCTGCACCTGCAGGCGGATGCCGGCGCGGTGGCCGACAAGCCGCTGCACGTCCTGATCGTGGCCAGCGGCCGGCAGGACCGCGTCATGGCGCAGGTCCGCAACGTGCTGGAACTGGGCGACAACAGCGACATCCGCGTGATCGAACACTATGTCGGCCTGGGCGAGCACAGCTATTTCACCAATGCCGTCACCGAGGTGCATGCGGCGCCGGGCGCCCGGCTGGAGCGCATCCGCATCCAGCAGGAACACCCGGAAAACGGTTACCACGTGGCCAGTTTCCACGTCCGCCAGCAGCGCGACAGCCGCATCGTCAATTACGGCATCGACCTGGGCGGCCGACTGGCCCGCATCGACACCAACAGCCGGCTGGACGACACCGGCGCCGAAATTCACCTGTACGGCGTCTATGCCCCCACCGGCGACCAGCACGTGGACAATCACACCCGCGTGGATCACGCCAAGCCCCACGGCACCAGCCGCGAGGCCTACAAGGGCGTGCTCTCGGGCAAGAGCCGGGGCGTGTTCAACGGCAAGGTCATCGTCCACAAGGACGCCCAGAAGACCGATTCCGAGCAGTCCTCGGATTCGCTTCTGCTGTCGAAGCAGGCGGTGGTCGACGCCAAGCCGGAACTGGAAATCTACGCCGACGACGTCAAGTGCGCCCACGGCTCCACCGTCGGCCAGCTCGACGAGGACGCCGTGTTCTACCTGATGAGCCGCGGCCTGGACCAGGACGGCGCCCGCGCCGTGCTCACCTACAGCTTCGTGGACGAGATCATCGGCCAGATCGACCTCGAGCCGATCCGGGTATTCCTCGAGCGTGCGGTGCTGGAAAAGCTCCCCGCCGGCAGCCGCTTCGCCGGTCTGGCCTGATTCCGACCATGGCCAGCGACACCGCCACCAGGCTGCCGGAAACGCATCTGGACGTGGCTGCCCTGCGCAGCGCGTTCCCGGTGCTGGACCAGCGCGTGCACGACAAGCCGCTGGTGTATCTGGACAACGCCGCCACCACCCAGAAACCGGCGGTCGTGATCGACGCGGTGGCCAACTACTACCGCCACGACAACGCCAACGTCCATCGCGGCGTGCATGTGCTGTCGCAGCGTTCCACCGAGGCCTATGAAGGCGCCCGGCAGGCAGTGGCCGGCTTCATCAATGCCGAACGCGAACACCAGATCGTGTTCACCCGCGGCACCACCGAAGCCATCAACCTGGTGGCCCAGAGCTACGCCCGCCCCCGCCTGCAGCCCGGCGACGAAATCCTGATCACCGAGATCGAGCACCACTCCAATATTGTGCCCTGGCAGCTGGTGTGTGACGCCACCGGCGCGACGCTGCGCGTGGCCCGGGTCAACGACGCCGCCGAGATCGACCGCGAGGATTTCACCGCCAAGCTGGGCGAACGCACCCGGCTGGTCGCCATCAGTCAGGTATCCAACGCCTTCGGCACCATCCACCCTGTGCACGAACTGATCGCCCGGGCCCACCAGCACGACGTACCGGTACTGGTCGACGGCGCCCAGGCCACCGCCCACATGCCGGTCGACGTACAGGCGCTGGACGCCGATTTCTATGCCTTCTCCGGCCACAAGCTGTTCGGGCCCACCGGCATCGGCGTACTCTACGGCCGCGAATCCCTGCTCGACGCCATGCCCCCCTACCAGGGCGGCGGCGACATGATCGAGACGGTCACGCTGGAAGGCAGCACCTGGAACGAACTGCCCGCCAAGTTCGAGGCCGGCACCCCGAATATCGCCGGCGCCATCGGTCTGGGGGCGGCGATCCGTTTCCTGGAAGGTTTCGACCTGGACGCCATCGCCGCCCACGAGGAACAGCTACGCGCCCGGGCCACCGCTGCCCTGGCGCAGATCGACGGCCTGCGCCTGATCGGCACGGCTGATCACAAGGCCGCTATCCTGTCCTTCGTAATGGGCGACGCCCATCCGCAGGACATTGCCACCATTCTGGACTCCGCCGGGGTGGCGGTCCGGGCCGGCCACCACTGCGCCATGCCCGGCATGGCTCGCTTCGGGCTGGAAGGCACCGCCCGCGCCTCGTTCGCCGCCTACAACGACGACAGCGACGTGGATGCGCTGATCGAGGGCCTGGCCAGCGTCGCCCGGATCTTCGGTTAGCCGGACGCCCAGCCCGGGCGCGCCGTCGTCGCCCCGCTGAACGCAACGCCACCCCTCCGCCTTTGCCAGCGTGAGTTGACAAGGCCATTCTCGCGGGCGATATTGGACCGTATAGTCCAGAACCATTCGTCATCCGTTCCACTCATGCCCCGCACCCGCGAGTTCGACCACACCGCCGTGCTCGACAAGGCCATGCACGCCTTCTGGGAGGGCGGCTATCGCGCCACGTCGCTTGATCATCTGCTGGCGGCCACGGGTCTGAGCAAGAGCAGCCTCTACGACACCTTCGGGGGCAAGCAGGCCCTGCTGCTGGAATGCCTGGACGCCTACGACCGGCATTTGTTCGCGGGCCCCATCGAGCCCCTGCGCCGCCCCGGCGCCGCCTTCGACGAGATCCGGGAGGTATTCATGCGGGTCCTCGCGCACGCAACCACCCCGGCCGGACGCCGGGGTTGCCTGGCCAATACCTGCATGGCGGAACTGGGCGGCCGGAACGCCGCCGTCTGCGCCGCCACCGGCGCCATCATGGAACGCCTCGAATCCGGCTTTGCCGCCGCCGTGGAGACGGCTCAGGCACGCGGCGAGATTACCAATCCGGAATCCCCGGCGGTGCTCGCCCGCTTCCTGTTCAATACCCTGTCCGGCCTCAACCTCGCGGCCCGCGCCGGGGCGTCACATGAACGCCTGCACGACATCGTCCGGGTCACCCTCGATGCCCTGGCTCCGGCACTTGCCGTTGTCCACACGGAGTAACACCATGAATCTGCTCAAATCGATCTTCGTCTCCGCGTTCATCACGGCGGGCCTGCTTGGCACCGTGTATTCGCTGTACCAGCTTGCGACCGTGGGCCTGCTGTCGCCGTGGCTGGGCACCGCGCTGGCCTGCGGCGCACCCACGCTGCTGTTCGCCCGCCTGTTCGCCGTCGCCACACCCCGAACCAGCGAGAACCTCTATTTGGTGCTCGCCGGCGGGGTCATCGGCACGATACTGGCGTTTGCGCTGGGCGGTGGCGTGCCCGCACTCATCGCCCTCGTCGTGGGCGTGATCGCCAATCTGGCCTACGTGTTCTGGTATTCACGCTTCCCGCCGGCGGCAACCCGTCTGCGCGAAGGCCAGCCCCTGCCCGATCTGACCCTGACGGAAAACGGCCAGCCGCTGACCACTGCGGAACTCACCCGCACCCCGGCGCTGTGGATCTTCTATCGCGGCAACTGGTGCCCGCTGTGCATGGCCCAGGTGCGCGAAATCGCAGCCCAGTACCGCGAACTGGAACAGCGGGGGGTCGCCGTCCATCTGGTCAGCCCGCAGCCGGAAGCCAATACCGCCAGCCTGGCCCGGAAGTTCGATGCCCCGATGCGTTTTCTGACCGACACCGAGAACCGGGCCGCCGACACGCTGGGCATTCTGGAACGGAACGGCCTGCCAGCCGGCATGCAGGTGCTGGGCTACGACTCGGATGTGCCCCGCCCCACGGTGTTCATCACCGCCGCCGGAGGCGAGGTGATTCACGTCGACCTGTCCGAGAATTACCGCGTCCGGCCGGAACCGGCCCAGTATTTCGACGTGCTCGACCGCTACGCCGCCGGCTAACGCCAGTCAATCACGACAAGGATTCCCTCAATGATTCATCTCTATACCGCGTCCACTCCCAACGGCTGGAAGGCCTCGATCATGCTCGAGGAACTGGGCGTGCCCTACGAATTGCACCCGATCTCCCTGTCCAACGGGGACCAGAAACAGCCCGACTACCTGAAGCTGAACCCCAACGGCCGCATCCCCACCATCGTGGACACCGACGAGAACGACCTGGCCGTGTTCGAGTCGGGCGCCATCCTGATCTACCTGGCCGAGAAATTCGGCCGTTTCCTGCCCGAGGGCACCGCCGAGCGCTCCCGGGTGATCCAGTGGCTGATGTTCCAGATGGGCGGGGTCGGCCCCATGCAGGGCCAGGCCAACGTGTTCTACCGCTACGCCCCGGAAAAGATCCCCTTCGCCATCGAGCGCTACCAGTCCGAAACCCGCCGTCTGTACGAGGTGCTGGAAGGGCGTCTGGAAGGCCGCGACTATCTCTGCGACGAGTACTCCATCGCCGACATCGCCAACTGGTCCTGGGTGTTCGTGGGCTTCTGGGCGGGTGTGGAAACCGACGACCTGCCGAATCTGTCGCGCTGGCTGAAGGCGATCGGCGAACGCCCGGCCGTGCAGCGCGGCATCGCCATCCCGGAACCCCTGGTGCTGGACGACGGCGGCGAAGAGATCACCAAGATGGCGCAGTCGATGCTGCAGACGAGCAAGGCCTGACGGGGCACGGGATTGCCCGGCGCTAAGCGTCCGCAGCCGCGGCAGGTCCGCTGGTTGAGCCGCCATCGCCGGCATCGAAAACCACGCGATGCCGCCCCGCCTGTTTGGCACGATAAAGCGCCCGATCCGCCTGCCGGATCAACGCCGCGGGTTCCAGTGATTTCGCGGGCGTCAGCGTGGCGACACCCACGCTGACGGTGACGATCGCGCCGGCATTCGATGCCGGATGCGGTATGGCCAGGTCGTCTACCGCGGTCATCACGGCTGTCGCGACGTTCGTGGCATCAGTCTCGTCCAGCCCCGGCAGGAGAATGCCGAACTCCTCGCCCCCGAGTCGAACCACGATATCGCTAACCCGTCGGGCCCCTTTGGTCAGAGCCGCCGACACCTGAATCAGAACGGTATCGCCGGCCGGATGGCCAAGCTCGTCGTTGTATTGCTTGAAACAGTCAATGTCGATCATGAGCATCGAGACGGGTGTGCCGTCCGAACCGGCCTCCGCCCAGGCCAGGGGCAGCGCCCGATCCAGCAGCCGGCGATTGGCCAGGCCCGTCAGGGCATCACGCTCCGCGCGCTCGCCAAGCAGCTCGATCTGCTTCCGATAGCCAAGTTCACGCTTGCGCAAGGCGTTGACGTTGCGCACCAGCACGGTTTGCTGCCGAAAGGCCTTCGCCCGCTCGCTGGATTGTGGAAATTCAAGCAGATATACCACGCCCGTCGGATACGCCACGCGACTGCACCAGCCAGTGCGGCCGTCAAGGGGGGTGGCAAGGCGACTCTTCAGATCAAGACGTGCCCGTGAGCTGCGACGTATGTGGCGCATTACGCTGTCGGCATCCGCGCCCGGCGCCAGAAGTCCTTTCAGACTGCCCGGGGTGCCATCGAACAGTTGCCGGCAGGCCTGGTTGCAGTCCACCTTCTCCCCTGCCTCGTCCAGCAGAATCATCGGTATGGCGGCGCTTTGGAATACGGCCTCGTACAAGCCTCAGACCTCCGAGCGGAAATACTCGCGACCGCTGTCCACGTCCTCGACGGGTTGCAGGTAGACCGTCACACGGCATTCCGAATCACCACGGGCGATCGCCTGGTCAATGGATACACGGGCGTAGCCGAGATTCTCCGCCACGATCACGCCAAACACGTTCGATGTCATCATGCACAATGCGGGGCGGCCTGCCTCGGCGCCACCGAACGGGCAACGCCTGTTGCCCAGCACAAGCTTGTTGTCGTCCTGGGAGATCAGATAGAAATCCCCCTGGATCCGGCGCTTGAGATCCACCAGTACTGCCGCCACCTGTTCCCGATCGAGTAGCGGCAGCGCCAGCGCCTCGCGGTAGGCATCGTTGATTTCCTCGCCGATGTTCTGGCCGACCAGGCTGATGAAACCCTCGGCTTCTTCCAGACCCACGGTATCCTGTAATGCGCCGCTGAGGTGCCGCACCAGCCGCCGCAAAAAGCCGTCCCGTTCCAGCGCGACGCCGCAGCTCGAAACCGGTTTTCCCGCCATGGCCGCGACCACCCTGTAATGCATTAGTATCGCTGAATAGCGTCCTGGTATTCAGAACACTACTACGGCCGCCTGCGGGATTCCTTTAATCCGGTGCCCGGCGCCGGAGCGATTGCAGGCCGGCCATGATTGCCCGCATTTCATTGGGAGGAACCCACCATGGATATCGACACCAGCAAACCCGTCATGGTTACCGGCGCCACCGGCTACGTCGCCGGCTGGCTGGTCAAGCGTCTGCTGGATGCCGGCCTCACCGTGCACGCCGCCGTGCGTGACCCGGACAACGCCGACAAGCGCCGCCACCTGGATGCCATGGCCGAGGACGCCCCCGGCAGCATCCGCTACTTCGGGGCCGATCTGCTCACGCCCGGCTCGTACAAGGAGGCCATGGCCGGCTGCTCGGTGGTTTTCCACACCGCGTCGCCGTTCACCATCGCCGTGAAGGACCCGCAGAAGGACCTGATCGAACCCGCCCAGCTTGGCACCCGCAACGTGCTGGAATCGGTCAACGACACGCCCTCGGTGGAACGTGTCGTGCTCACCAGCAGCTGTGCCGCCATTTACGGCGACAATGCCGACCTGGCCGACACCCCGAACGGCGTGTTCACCGAGGAAATCTGGAACACCAGCTCCTCCGTGGATCATCAGCCCTATTCCTACTCCAAACTGCTGGCGGAAAAGGAGGCCTGGAAGCTCGCCGACGCCCAGTCCCGCTGGCGGCTGGTCACGGTGAACCCGTCGCTGGTGATCGGCCCGGGCACCAATGCCAGGGCCACCTCCGAGAGCTTCAACATCGTCAAGCAGATCGGCGACGGCACCATGAAGATGGGCATTCCGGACATCGGCTTCGGCGCGGTGGACGTGCGCGACGTGGCCGAGGCGCACTTCCGCGCCGCCTTCGTGCCGGAAGCCGAGGGCCGCTTCATCGTTTCCGGCCACAACACCGGCTTTCTGGAAATGGCCCGCACCCTGCTGGACCGCTACGGCGACGCCTACCCCATTCCTCGCCGCAAACTGCCCAAGTGGCTGGTGTGGCTGGTGGGCCCGCTGACCACCAAGGGCCTGACGCGCGAGTTCATCAGCCGCAATGTCGACCTGCCCTGGCGGGCCGACAACAGCCGCAGCCGCGACATCCTGGGCATGACCTACCGGCCACTGGAAGAATCCATGAACGACTTCTTCGCCCAGCTGATCGAAAGCGGTCGGCTGAAGAAGCGCACTACCTGAGCACCTGACACGCGACGAGCCCCGCAACCGGCAGACCGAGCGGATGATCCGGCCAGACCACTGATGTGCACCCGCTACCTCACCCCGGACCAGCGCGCATACGAGCAGGCCATGTCGCACGTCACGCCGTTCTGGAAGGACTTCGAGCCACACTATGACGTGCGCATCACCAACCACGTCCCGGTCATTCGCCCCGCGCCGGACGGCGACTATATCGGCGAGGCCATGTACTGGACCCTGCTGCCGCCGCGCTACGACTCGAAAAAGGCCTGGCGCCTGCCCACCTTCAACCTGCGGGCCGAGCGCCTGGATGAAAGCCGCATGTACGCCACGCCGTTCCGGCAACGGCGCTGCCTGCTGCCCGCCGCCGGCTTCTACGAATGGCCCGAGGTCGACGGCCGCAAGATCCGCCACTGCATCCGCCCGGCCGAGGCCGGCCTGTTCTTCTTTGCCGGTCTGTGGAACCCGTACCAGTCCCGCGACGGCAGCGAGGCCGACCACACCTGCGGCCTGATCACCTGCGAGGCAACCCCCTTCATGCGGCCCCTGCACAACACGGGCAAGAGCAAGCACCGCATGCCCGTGATCCTGGACTGGTCGAGGGGCAACCACTGGCTGTTCGGCGACACCAACGAGGCCCGCGAACTGCTCGCCCCCTGCCCGGACAACTGGCTCATGGCCTACCCGGTGGCGCGCAACGCCGGCGACGTCCCCGAGCAGACGGAACCGGCCGGCGAGCCGGTATACGGTTGATAGCTCGTGAACGGCCCACCGTGCCCCGCATGATCCTCACCCTGCTGCTCGCCGGCGGCGCCGCGTTCCTGCTGCTGGCCGGCTGCATGTTCGTATTCCAGGAACGCCTGCTGTTCATGCCCGACACTCCGGGCCGCGATCTGCGGGCCACCCCGGCCGATCTCGGACTAACCTACGAAGACGTTCACCTGGAAACCGCCGACGGCGAAACCCTGCACGGCTGGTTCGTCCCGGCCACGGAGGCCAAAGCCACCCTGCTGCACTTCCACGGCAACGCCGGCAACATCGGCGATCGCGTCGACCTGCTCGCCCTGTTTCATGAGATCGGACTGTCCGTCCTGATCATCGACTACCGCGGCTACGGCCAGTCCACCGGCCAGCCCAGCGAGGCCGGCACCTACCGCGACGCCGAAGCCGCCTGGGCCCATCTGCTGGAAAGCCGGGAAACGCCGCCGGATCGCATCATCCTGCACGGCCAGTCGCTGGGCGGCGCCGTGGCCGCCTGGCTGGCCACAAAAGTGGAGCCCGCCGGCCTGATTTTGGAGTCCACCTTCACATCGGTACCGGACATCGCCGGCGAAGTGTATCCCTGGCTGCCGGTACGACAACTCGCACGGCTGCGCTACAACACGCTGGATCGAATCCCCGACATCGACGTCCCGATACTGGTACTGCATTCACGGGAGGACAACATCATCGGGTTTCATCACGGGGAACGGCTGGCGAAGGCCGCGGACGCCCGGCTGGTGGAACTACGTGGCGGGCACAATGAGACGCTGGTGCGGAATGAGGGGATTTATCGGAAGGCGGTTGTGGATTTCTTTGGCTCTGTAATCGACGGTGAGGAGTAGCTTTACGATTTCAGGGAAAAACGCAAGACTGGACCCCGAGACCCCAGTCTTGTTAGGTCTTTGTTGCACTTCGGATGAACTTGACAAGCTCGCCGATGAGCTGTGCTGGGGATTCGTAGTCCCACTTCTCTGCGATGAACTTCAACGTTGATCCGTGCACCTGAACTTCGTCCGCCTACACATACAGCTTCAAAGATGTGCCGGGTTCGGTCCCGCTCACACGGACGGTTTGGAAAGGGCGTGAAACTGCTGATCGAGTTTATCGAGTCTACGTTGCATCCTCGGGTTGTGAAATCGCTCGATATAGTCGAAAACGTCTGAGCGAGCCTGGGCTCGGGTCAGGTATTTCCGTCGGCGGACCCGCTCGCGCTTGAGCACGCCGAAAAAGCCCTCGCAGGCGGCGTTATCACCGCAGTGGCCGACCGCACTCATGCTGCTGACGAGATTCTGGTCTTTGAGAAAGCCCTGCACCTCGTGACTGGTGAATTGCGTGCCGCGATCCGAATGCAGGATCACCGGCTGGCCGGGGTCCTCACGACGGCCCAGCGCGGCGGTGATCGCATCCAGCACCAGCTGACGCTGCTGCGTCGCCCCCATCGGCCAGCCGATCACGAGCTTGCTGTAAAGGTCGATTACCACGCACAGAAACAGCCAGCCTTCGGCGGTGCGGATCTGGGTGATATCGGTCACCCATTTGGTGTTGGGCTCAAGCGCGACGAAGTCGCGCTCGAGATGATTGGCGATGCCGATGGGTCGCAGCCCCGATGGCTTGTAGCGCCAGGCCCGGGCCACGGGGATGCCGTAGATGCTGTGGCGGCGCATCAGGCGTGCGACCCGATTGAGACTGGCCTGTTCGCCTTCAAAGCCGAGTTCTTCGTGCATGCGCCGGCGTCCCATCACGCCGAGATGATCGGCATGGATCGCCCGAATGCGGCTCAGTAGCCTGCGATTGTCACGTACGCGAGCACTGGGCCGGCGTTTCTGCCAGTCGTAGAAACCGCTGTGCGAGACCCGCAAACAGCGGCACATCAGCCGCACCGGATAGTCGCCGCGGCCAGCATCGATCGCCTGGTACTTCAACTCGATTCCCTGGCGAAGAATGTGGCCGCGTCTCGCAAAAAATCGCGTTCCTTTTTCAGGCGCGCGTTCTCCCGCTTGAGCCGGGCCACCTCCTCGTCGCGGGGCGTACCAGTGCCGCCGAAGGCGGTCCGGCCTTGCTCGTCGATCTCGCGGCGCCAGCGACTGAGCAGGTTGGCGGCAATGCCGATGTCATGGGCCACCTGGGTCACGCTGACATCCGGATGACGGGTCAATTCAACCGCTTCGCGCTTGAACTCGATACTGAATCTTCTTCGCTTGGACATGGACACTCCTTTGGGCCATTGTGACTCCTTTCGTAAGTGTCCGTGCTGACGGGACCGAACCCAGGTGTGCCACGAAACCCAAGATAAGGTGCTGTAAATCGGTTTGCCGGGCTAATCATTTGTTCGCGGTAGTCTTTGCTGCACATGCAGCATTCGACCGGACTAGCGGAGAACTCTGATCGACGATCCTCAAAAGCAGCGTAGGCGCGGAGTTCATCACCGCTGACTCGAAACATCTGGTCAAATCTTGTCTTGTAGAAGAGCTCATCTTGATGCTCGTCAACCAGCTCAAGCCAAGGAGCCGAATACTTTTCTTTAAACAGTGTCTTTGCGTCTTCTACATTCATGACGAATCCCTTTAGCCCCTAACTAATTAAGCTAAGCGGAGCCTGGTACGTCGGTGTCGGATGGCAAACCATTGTCTGATGAGCAACCTCATTTTGGTCATTTGCAGGCCCGAGGCGTCCGCTTCGGCGGAGCGCTAGACGACACTTAACGACTCTATAATGAATAAGGATGCAGATTGCGGGGGAGAGAGATAGAGCAAGCGCGCTAACCGAAGCGTCGTAGCGATGATCGCATGAACGCTGTTATGCGACAGCGCGAAGACGCTTCGCTTGATAACATTTTTTGCACCTGCCATCCACCGTAATCTTTAGGGGGTTATTTCTCAAAAGGTGAGTGTTGTCTAGCGCTTAACTATACGACAACATGTAGGCATAGCATTTCGGAGGAATGTCGCATAGCAGTGCTGCTTCCCACCTAACCTATTGTTTCCAGGCGCAGTGATCTTGCTATTTCCACAAATCAGACCAAAGCAATTACCAACATCGTTCGGCCCCATACGAACTCCCGTTTAGTGGTCGCGTGAACGCCGTTCCCACCACGTTGCCCCCACCCGTGCAAGAAGGCAACCACCTCTCCCTGTTACCCTGTGGATATCGTCGCTGATTCGGCGGTGCGCGGAGCCTGACCTGGTTCGGGCCTGTTTCGCGGCACGCTGATCAGCGAGATTGGCCGCCGGCGGTGCTCGCCGGCGGTCTCATGCAACGCAACGGAGTATTCATGGATAAGAATCCGGACAAAGGCTACGTCGCCCTGCTCGGCTGGAGCCTGGGCGCCATCGAAGCGGCGGATCGCTTCGACCGGCGGTACGTGGTGGTGGCCCCGGACTGGGCCGAGGACTACTGCAAGGAACACGAGATTCCCTACATCCCGTGGAATTTCGAGCGCCTGAACGACAAGTCGATGGAGATCGCCGAGCGGCTGCGCGACGAGGGCGTGGACGTGGCCATTCCGCTGTTCGAGGAAACGGTGGAATGGGCCGGGGCGATCAACTCGGTGCTGATGGAGAACCCGCGTCTGCACGGTCAGGCGGTGCTGTTCCGCGACAAGGCGCTGATGAAGCGCCGGGCGCAGCTCGGCGGCATCCGGGTGGGCATCTTCGAGGAAGCCCACGAAAAGGATGACGTGTACCGCTTCTTCCGTCGCGTGAACCAGACACTGCTGAAGCTGGACGGCGACCCGGATGACCCGATCCACCTGAAGGCCTTCGACAAGGCCGGTTGCCTGGGCCATCGGATGATCCGCACGGCGGAGGAAATCGACACCATTCCGGAAAGCGAGTACCCGCTGCTGATGGAAAGCCATCTGGACGGCTGGGAATTCGCGGTGGAAGCCTGGGTGTGGGACGGCAAGATCCAGTTCCTGAACATCTCGGAGTACGTGACGCTGGGTTATTCGGTGTTCGTGCCGGCCACGCCGGAGCTGGAAAGCTGGCGGGCCCTGATTACCGAGCAGATCGAGAAGCTGATCAAGACGTTCGACATCAAGTTCGGGCAGATTCACCCGGAGTACTTCGTGACCTCGGACGGCACCATGTACTTCGGCGAGGTGGCCTACCGCCCGCCGGGCTTCAAGGCCTTCGAGCTGATCGAGCGAGCCTACGGCTTCAACGCCTATCAGGCCAACATCCTGGTGTTCGACCCCAAGACCACGCAGGAAGAAGTCGACGCGTTCTTCCCGGATGCGGTGACCGGGGCCACCGGCCACGCGGGCTGCTTCGGCGTGTACCCGCGGCGGCGCGTGGTCAGCAAGCTGGAGATTCCCGAGGAGACCTCCAACCACCCCTATTACGAGTTCCACGAACTCGCGGAGCCGCTGGAGGAGACCGTCACCAAGCGCACGGCCTTCGGCACGCACTGGGGGCTGGTGTTCTTCTTCGGGGAGGATCCGCACACGCTGCGGGACCTGCTCAAGGCGCAGGAAGAGCTGGACTACTACGTGTAGGGCCGGTTGGCGGGGGCGTTTGCCCCCGCGCGTTCATCCTTGCCCTCTCCCTGGCCCTCTCCCGCTTGGCGGGAGAGGGTATGGGTCTCTCGCTGAGTGGTGGTTGATCCGGGCGGGAGATCGCCGCGGTAGGCCCGCTGACACGGGCCTTCCTCGCGATGACGAAAAGGCCGAATGAATTCGGCGCTACGGCTCCGCGGATTTCTTGGCTGCCATCCCGCTACCCGACCGCTCCTTCTCCCTGAGGGAGAAGGTCAGGATGAGGGGTGGCGAAACCTTGGTGCTTCGCCGGAGCACCCTCTCCCTGGCCCTCTCCCGCTCGCGGGAGAGGGGATGGCTTTTCGCGTGCGTGGTGGTGTGATCTGGCCAAGAGATCGCAGCGTCAGCCCCGCTTCGCGGGCCTGTCTCGCGATGACGGTGCCTACGGGTCATAGCGAGGCGCGACAGCACCGTGGCTATCTCACCCGGTGGATTTGCTCAGTGGTGCGATAGGGTTTCGGCACAGGATCGGCAGCCGTTCAGTCTGCCCAGGGAATATTCGCGGCCCAGCTCACGGCGATGGCTTCACGGATGGCGGCGACATCGGCATCCGGTACGGCGGCCGGGTCGCCGACTTCGCGGGCCTCGTAATGAAATACGTACAGCCGTGACACGAACTGGCCGAAGGGCAGCGACGATTCGCCTTCCAGTTCGTCGTGGCCGCGGGTGGTGGTGACCACGCCCTGCCCCCAGTCCTGGCCGCGGTCGCGGTTGGGGTTGTAGAAGTACACCCGCCACTCGCCCTCGGGGCCGCGTTCGATGCGCTGGATGGCGATGGCGTGCCAGCCCACGAATTCGCCGCGGTAGTCGGTGACCGCCACGCCGCAGGGCTGGACGTATACCAGTTGGCGCCCGCCGTTGTAGACCGGGTGGTAGGCGGCGTGGAACAGGCGGATGAAGTCGTCGCAGCCACTGACGGCCTGATCGTCATCCAGCACTTCGGCGAAGCCGCGCTTGACCCACCAGCCGTGGAATTCGGGGTTTACCCAGCGGTGGCCGTCACCCGGCCGGTCGATGGTGCGGCGGCTCATTTCCATGTAGACGCGGTCCAGGTGCGGCGTGAGCACCAGCGATACCGGGTCCAGCTCGGTATGCAGCGACTTGGCCAGACCGGCATCCAGACCGGCCGAGGCGATGGCGTCGCCCTCGAAATGCATCAGCAGCTCGCCGTCGCGGGCGGCGCGGGCGATCAGTTCCAGCAGATAGCCGGCGTCGTTCTGCGCCCACATGCTGATGGCGCGGGCGGCCTGACAGGTGGGGTTGTGGCCCTGATCCACCCCGCGCGGCTGACCCAGCACGGACAGCGTGCCCGCCACCAGCAGCACGTTGGCGGTGGGCGGGGTCGGCCATTCGCTGGTGGCACGGAGCTGTTCGGCCACGTCTTCGTTCATGGGCAGCACCATCAGCCGGCGCAGGCCTGGCGGTACCGGGTCGAAGAACAGCGTGCCCTGCTCCAGTAGCCGGGACAGGCCGTAGATGCAGCGGGCGGTCTCCGGGAAGATGGCGTAGCCGATGATCTCGCTGACCAGGTCCCCGTGCGTCACCAGCACCACCCGGCCCACCGGCCCCAGGGCAAGCGCGTCGGGCAGGCGCTCGGGGGCATTCTCGGCGAGATAGCGCAGCAACAGCGCATGCTGCGGGGCGACCAGCCCGGTGCCGGCCATGGATTCCCCGAACACGCGGGCTTCCACCGCCAGCGTTTCCGGGTCCAGCGCGGTCAGCGCGGCGGTGTAATCGTCACCGGCGTGTTCGCGGGCCAGTTCGGTGGGCCCGTGCAGGGCGTCGATCAGCCGGCGGGCGCGGGTTTCGCTGTCGTCGCCGGTGGCGGCGTCGGTTTCATTCAGCGCCCGGTGGGCCGCATGCAGCAACTGCTCGATGCGCTGGACCATGATGGGGCGCTGCTGCAGCACGCGCTCGGCCTCGTCCACCAGCGCGGCCAGCAGGCCGCTCAGGCCCAGCGTGCGGACCAGGAATGCGAACAGCCGCTGCAGCCGCGGCCGCATCGGGTTGGGCTGTTCGCGATCGGATTCGGTGGCAGTGGGAAACAGCAGGTCCAGATTGCTGGCCAGGACTTCGTCCAGGAAACGCCGCGCCGCCCCGGCGTCGAAATCCGGCGCGGGCTCGGCCTCGCCGGTGGCGATGGCCAGCAGACGGAGCTGGTTCAGGCATTCCAGTGCCGGCATCATGCCGCCGCTGAGCAGCGTGACCCGCACCAGCCGGGGTTGCAGGTTGGCCGGCTCGGCCCAGTCCCCGCCCAGGAACACGCCGGCGCTGTCGAAGCGCGGCGCCAGGCGGTAGAGCGCGGCCACCCCGTCATCGCTGTCCAGCAGCCGGGGTACCAGCGCCAGCAGGCGGGTCTGGTGCATGCCCTTGCCGAAACTGCGGGCAGCGGCCAGGTTGTCGAGCATGCGCTCGAAGTGACCGATCTGCCGGTCGTTGGCCGGTGGGGGCGCGTTGTGCGGGTCGGGAGTTGCCATGAAAAGCGGCGGTCGGCTGGGTGCCGGTCCGCGATGAAGTCCGCCTGTGATATCGGCTGGCGACGATAACACAAGGGCCCGCGGGGGTTTCAGGCGATGGCGGTGATCACCAGTTGCAGGTTGTCCATCGCCTGATAGCGGTTGACGTCCAGCCGGTAGACGGCATGGATGCGTTCGCCCACGGTCTGCTCCTGATTGAAGGCGATGGCCGACAGGGCGGCGCCGCCCTCGGCCGGCATCAGGGTCAGCTTGAGATGCCGTTCCCCGACGATGCGCTGATCCAGCACGCGGAATTCGCCGTCGAACGCCGGTTCCGGGAAACCGGCGCCCCAGGGGCCGCCCTCGCGCAGGGCCCGGGCGGTGTCCAGGCTGAAGTCGTCGCCGGTCAGGGGGCCGTCGGTGTCGATGATGCCGTCGAGCATCGCCGGGGTAACCCAGCGGTCCACCTCGCGGGCAAAGGCATCGCGGAAGCGGTCCAGCTCGTGTTCCGCCAGGCTCAGGCCGGCGGCCATGCCGTGGCCACCGAACTTGTCCACCAGCCCGGGATGAGCAGTGGCCACGTTGGCCAGCACATCGCGGATGTGCACCCCCGGTACCGATCGGGCCGAACCCTTCAGGCCGCCCGCCCCGGCCCGGGCGAAGGCAACGACCGGCCGGTGGTAGCGTTCGCGGATGCGGCCAGCCACCAGCCCCACGATGCCCTCGTGCCAGTCCGCTTCGTGCAGGCACAGCCCGGATGGCAGGCCGGCGTCGCCCAGGTCCAGGGCGGCCAGCGAGGCCAGCGCCTCGTCCTGCATCTGCGACTGACGCTCGCGGCGTTCGGCGTTGAGCTGTTCCAGCACCAGTGCCGCGGAGTCGGCACCATGGGCATGCCCTGCCAGCAGGCATTCCACCCCCAGCGCCATGTTGTCGAGCCGCCCGGCCGCGTTAAGACGCGGCGCCAGGCCGAAGCCGATGTCGGTGGCCACCAGCCGGTTGAGTTCGCGGCCGGCCACCTGCGCCAGGGCGGCGATGCCCGGCCGGGTGCGGCCGCGGCGAATGCGCTTGAGGCCCTGGCCCACCAGCACGCGGTTGGTGTGGGTCAGCGGCACCACATCGGCCACCGTGCCCAGCGCAACCAGATCGAGATAATCGGCCAGTACCGGTTCCGGCTGGTCGCGGAACCAGCCGCGTTCCCGCAGCCGTGCCCGCAGGGCGAGCATCACGTAGAAGATCACCCCGACCCCGGCCAGGGCCTTGTCCGGAAAGGGGCAATCCACGCGGTTGGGATTGACGATGGCATCGGCGGCCGGCAGCTCGGGCGGGGGCAGATGGTGGTCGGTGACCAGCACCCGGCACCCCAGTGCATGGGCGGCGGCCACGCCGTCGTGGCTGGCGATGCCGTTATCCACGGTGATGATCAGTTGCGGGCGCAACTCGCTGGCCGCTTCGACCACCGAGGGGCTCAGACCGTAACCGTGGCGGGCCCGGTCCGGTACCAGGTAATCCACCTGCCGGCCGCCGAAGGCCCGTAGCAGGTGCACGGCCAGAGCGGTGGCCGTGGCGCCGTCGGCGTCGAAATCCCCCACCACCAGAATTCGCTGGTCTTCGGTGAGGGCCTGCTCGATCAGGTCGCAGGCGGCGTCGATATCGGCAAGCTGGCGGAAGTCCGGCAGACGGGCGAGGTCCAGCGACAGCGTGTCGGCGTCACCTACCCCGCGGGCGGCGTAGACGCGGCGCAGCAGCGCCGGCAGCGAGGCCGGCAGTGCGTCGATAGCAGCCTGCAGCGGGCGGCGGCGCAGCACCAGCCCGGCCCCGTCCCGGGCCGGGATGCGGTGGAGTTCGGCGTCGACCACCAACCGCGGCGTCAGACTGCTTCGCCGATCACCGCGCTGACCGCATCCAGCGTGGCCGGCACGGTCTCGATCTCGCTGCCCTGGCTGATGGCGATGTCCGGGTCCTTCAGCCCGTGGCCGGTGAGCGTGCACACCACGCTGGTGCCGTCGGCAATGCGGCCACGGCTGATGTCGCGCAGGGCCCCGGCCAGGGACGCCGCCGACGCCGGCTCGCAGAACACGCCCTCGCGGGCGGCCAGCTGCTTCTGGGTGGCCAGGATTTCCTCGTCGGTGAGCTCATCGAACCAGCCGCCGGATTCCTCGCGCACCACCCAGGCGGCATCCCAGCTCTGCGGATGGCCGATGCGGATGGCGGTGGCCACGGTGTCGGGATCATCCACCATCGAGCCGCGCAGGAACGGAGCGCTGCCGTTTGCCTGATAGCCCACCATGGTGGGGCGTTCGCCGTTGCCACCACCGGCGTAGGCGCAGCGCCCGCCGCAGTAGCTGCAGGCCTTGGTGACCGCGTCGTGATGCGTGGCGGCGCATTCGCTGTAGCCGATCCAGTGCGCGGTGATGTTGCCGGCATTGCCCACCGGCAGACAGTGATAGTCCGGGGCGCGGCCGAGGTCCTCGACGATCTCGAACGCGGCTGTCTTCTGCCCCTGCAGGCGATAGGGGTTGATCGAGTTTACAATGGTCACCGGCGTCTGCGCGGCCACTTCGCGCACCAGCCGCATGCCGGCGTCGAAATTGCCCGCGATCTGGATGATGCGGGCGCCGTGCATCATCGCCTGGGCCAGCTTGCCCATGGCTATCTTGCCGTCGGGAATCAGCACGAAGGCGGTAATGCCCGCCCGTGCCGCATAGGCCGCCGCCGCGGCCGAGGTATTCCCGGTGGACGCGCAGATGATGGCCTTGGCGCCTTCCGCCACCGCCTGGGTCACGGCCATGGTCATGCCGCGATCCTTGAACGAGCCGGTGGGATTGAGCCCTTCGTACTTGACGTACAGCTCGCCCCCGAAACCGATGTCGCGCGGGATGTTGTGCAGGCGGATGAGCGGCGTGGCGCCCTCCCCCAGACTGATCAGGCGGGCGTCATCCGCGACCGGGAGGCGATCCCGGTAGCGTTCGATCAAACCCGTATAGCGTTGGCTCATGCGGATACCTCTCCGAGTTTCAAGTTTCAAGTTTCAAGTTTCGGGTTGAGCGCTCGAAGCCTTGCACCGCACAGCGTGCTCGAAACTCGAAACTCGTGACTCGAAACCGCGTCGCAACGCGACGCATCAGTCCTCGAACTGCGCCACACGCATGTGCACCAGCCCGGGCCGCGTGTATGGCAGATCATCCAGGCTGTCGAAGAACTTCATCATCTGACCCTCGATCACCGGCTTGGTGACGATGATGATAAGGGCGTCGTCGCCGGCGGTTTCCGGATCCTTCTGCAGGATCGCCTCGATGCTGATCTCGTGCTGGGCCAGCAGGCCGGTGATCTGGGACATCACGCCCGGTTCGTCGGCCACCTGCACCCGGAAGTAGTGGCCGCAGAAGAAGCCCTCGTTGTCCAGGATCGGCGTGTCGGTGATCTGATCCGGCTGGAAGGCCAGATGCGGCACCCGGCCGGTGGGGTCGACGCTCATGATGCGCACGGTGTCGATCAGGTCGGCGACCACCGCCGAGGCAGTGGGACCGGCCCCGGCACCGGCGCCATAGTAGACGGTCGGCCCGACGGCGTCGCCGTAGACCATCACCGCGTTCTTTTCGCCTTCCACGTTGGCCAGCAGCGCCTTTTCCGAGACCAGCGTGGGATGCACGCGCAGTTCGATGCTGCCGTCGTTGCGCCGGGCGATGCCCAGGTGCTTGATGCGGTAGCCCATTTCCTCGGCGTAGGCGATGTCGTCGGCGTGGATGCCGCGGATGCCCTGGGTGTAGATGCGATCAAACGATAGCGGAATGCCGAAGGCGATGGACCCCAGAATGGCCAGCTTGTGGGCCGCGTCGATGCCGTCCACGTCGAAGGTGGGATCGGCCTCGGCATAGCCCAGCGCCTGGGCCTCGGCCAGGGCTTCGGCGAAGTCCGCGCCCTCGAACTTCATCTGGCTGAGGATGAAGTTGCCGGTGCCGTTGATGATGCCGGCCAGCCATTCGATGTGATTGGCGGCCAGACCCTCGCGGATCGCCTTGATGATGGGAATGCCGCCGGCCACGGCGGCCTCGAACGTGACCACCACGTCGTGCTTGTCGGCGGCGGCGAAGATTTCGTTGCCGTGCAGCGCGATCAGGTGCTTGTTGGCGGTGACCACGTGCTTGCCCTGCTCGATCGCGGCCATCACCAGCTTGTAGGCGTCATCCTCGCCGCCGATCAGCTCCAGCACCACGTCGATGTCCGGATCGTTGACCACGGCGAACGGGTCGGTGGTCAGCCGGATGTCGTCGGTGGCGCATTCCCGCGGCTTGTCGAGGTTCTGTACCGCCGCATGGGTAATGCGCACCACGCGGCCGGCGCGCCGCCCGATCTCCTTCGCATTGTTCGTCAGCAGATTGACGGTGCCGGCACCCACGGTGCCCAGCCCCAACAGACCGACATTGACCGGTTTCACGCTGATGTCTCCCTTCGTTTGACTCGCGGCGCCACCCCGAACGGCGGCGCCGGAAATGGCCGCTTCAGGCCGTCATGCAATGGCCGAATCCCGCCGCAGCATACGCTTGATGTTGCGCAGCGCCTGGCGGATTCGCTGTTCGTTCTCGATCAGGCCGATGCGCACGTGGTCGTCGCCGTACTGGCCGAAGCCCACGCCCGGCGACACCGCCACCTCGGCATCCCGCAGCAGCCGCTTGGAGAATTCCAGCGACCCTTCGGCGCGGTACATTTCCGGTACCGGCGCCCAGACGAACATTGTCGCCTTCGGCTTTTCCACTTCCCAGCCGATTTCGTTGAGCCCGTCGCAGAACACGTCGCGGCGGGCGCGGTACATCTCGCGAATTTCGGTCACGCATTCCTGCGGGCCGTTGAGGGCGGCGATGGCCGCTACCTGCACCGGCGTGAACATGCCGTAATCCAGATACGACTTCATCTTGGCCAGGGCGGCGATCAGCGTGGGATTGCCGCACAGGAAGCCCACCCGCCAGCCGGGCATGTTGTAGCTCTTGGATAGCGAGAACGACTCCACCGCCACTTCCTTGGCGCCCGGCACCTGCAGGATCGACGGCGCCTCGTGGCCATCGAACACCAGGTCGGCATAGGCCAGATCCTGCACGATCCACAGATCGTATTCCCGCGCCATCGCCACCGCCTTTTCGAAGAATTCGAACGTGGCGCATTCCGTGGTCGGATTGCAGGGGAAGTTCAGCAGCATCATCTTCGGACGCGGCCAGGACTCCTTGATCGCCTTTTCCAGCTCCTCGAAGAAATCGGAGCCCGGGGTGAGCTGCACGTGGCGCACGTCGGCCCCGGCAATCACCGCGCCATACGGATGGATCGGGTAGGCCGGATTGGGCACCAGCACCTGGTCGCCGCGCTCCAGCGTGGCCAGCATCAGATGGGCCAGGCCCTCCTTGGAGCCGATCGTCACGATGGCCTCGCTGTCCGGGTCCAGTTCGACGTCGTAGCGCCGCTTGTACCAGTCGCAGATCGCCAGCCGCAGCCGCGGGATGCCCCGGGACACCGAATAGCGGTGGGTGTCCCCGCGCTGGGTGACTTCCACCATCTTGTCGACGATGTGCTGCGGCGTGGGCTGATCGGGATTGCCCATGCCCAGGTCGATGATGTCCTCCCCGCGCGCTCGCGCCACCTTCTTCAGATCGTTGACGATGCTGAACACGTACGGCGGCAGCCGTTCGATACGGGGGAAGCTGGCTTTCGAGGAAGACAAACGCGTGGGCTCCGGCAACGGGCTGATCACGAATGAATGAGCCGCCCCGAGGGCGGCCCATCCCCGCGCCGCACCTGCGACGCAATAGCGGAATTTTGCCAGAAAGCCCGCCCCGCAACCAGATCAACGCGGCGGCAGCACCTCGCGCGGGTTGATCGGCGCGCCGTCGCGGCGGACCTCGAAGTGCAGCGCCGGCTGCTGGTTGGGGCCGACCCCCATTTCCGCGATCGGCTCGCCCACCTCGACCTGCCGGCCCTGCTCGACCAGCAACTTGCGGTTGTAGCCGTAGGCCGACAGGAATTGCTCGTCGTGCTTGATGATCACAAGATTCCCGTAGCCCTTGAGCCCGGTGCCGCTGTAGACCACCCGCCCGGCCTGGGCGGCATGCACGATATCGCCCGCCTTGCCGCCGATGTCGATGCCGCTGAGCGATTCGCCGCCGGTATAGGCCCGCAGTACGGCGCCGCCGGCCGGCCACCGCCAGCCTTCCGGCCGCGGGCGGCTGGCGGGTGGCGGCGTCGGGGCCGGCGCGGGGTTGGTCGCCGGCTGACGGCGGGCGGTACGCGAGGTCTCCTCGGCCCTGCCGGATGACGGGGACTCGGCCCGCACCGGGCCATAGGGATCGAGTGTGAGCTCCTGGCCGGGATAGATCGTGTACGGCGGGTCGATGTCGTTCCAGCGGGCCAGGTTCTGCCACTTGACGCCGTAATCCCAGGCGATCGAGTACAGCGTCTCGCCCCGGGCCACCGTGTGCAGTTCGGGCCGGAACGTCTCCCGCAGGGAGCAGCCCGCCAGCAGCGCTGCCACCAGCAGCGCTACAACTGGTGCCAGAGCACTCCGACGGCGATGAGCAGCACCATTGTCCATCCGATCCAATCGACGTACCGCAACAGTTGACGCTCCAGCGCCGGGCCGAACCAGCGCACCAGCGCCGCCACCAGGAAGAACCGCCCGCCCCTGCCGATGGCCGAGGCGGCGACGAACGGCAGCAGCGGCATGGCGCCGGCACCTGCCGCAATCGTAAACACCTTGTAGGGAATGGGCGAGAAACCGGCCACCAGCACTGCCAGGAAACCCCACTCGGCGAACCAGTCGCGCACCCGCAGGTAGCCGGTCCAGTAGCCCATGGTCTGCATCCAGACGGTGGCCGCGTCGAGCAGGAACACGCCGATGACATACCCGGCCACCCCGCCCACGACCGAGGCCAGCGTGGTGATCAGGGCAAACCGCCAGGCCCGTTCCGGCCGTGCCAGGCACATGGGCGCAAGCATCACGTCCGGCGGAATCGGAAAGAAGGAGGACTCGGAAAAACTCAGCCCCGCCAGCCACCAGCTGGCGCGGGGATGGGCCGAGGCCCGCAGTACGGCGTCGTAGAGCCGTCGCCAGATTCGCGTCATTCCAGCCCGGCCACCAGAGGCACGAAACTCACCGGATCCAGCTCGCGGGTGGTGACCTCCCGGCCGTGACGCTGCATCACCATCAGCCGCTGATTACCCGGCGCGCCTACCGGCGCCACCAGCCGCCCTCCATCGGCAAGCTGATCCAGCAACGCCGCGGGCACTTCCTCGCCGGCGGCGGTGATCAGGATGCCATCGAACGGCCCGTAATCGGGCAGTCCCAGCGTGCCGTCGGACAGGCGCACCCGCACGTTGACATAACCCAGTTCCCGCAGGCAGGCCCGGGCCCGCTGGTACAGCGGCGGGATGCGCTCCAGGCTGTAGACCGAACGCACCAGCTCCCCCAGCACCGCGGCCTGATAGCCGCTACCGGTGCCGATTTCCAGCACCGTGTCCGGCGGGTCGCCTTCGCCCAGCAGCAGAGCGGTCATGTGCGCCACCACGAACGGCTGGGAAATGGTCTGCGCGTGGCCGATGGGCAGCGCGGTGTCCTCGTAGGCCTTGTAGGACAGGGCCTCGTCGATGAACGCATGGCGCGGCACGCGGGCCATCGCTTCGAGCACCGCCTCGTGGGTGACCCCGGCCTGACGCAGCCCGGCCACGAGCCGGTCGCGCGCCCGCTGCGAGGTCACGCCCAGACCGCGGGCGTGCGGATGCCGTGTCACGCCGGTCACAGGCCCCGCACCCACCCCGCGATCTGGTCCAGCGCGGCAAACCGGGTGACATCGGTCTGGATCGGTGTCACCGACACCCGCTTGCTGGCCACCGCGTGGAAGTCGGTACCGGGGCCGGAGTCGGACTCGGCCCCGGCGGGGCCGATCCAGTAGATGGGATTGCCGCGCGGATCGCTCTGGCGCACCACCCGCTCGGCGCGGTGGCGGTTGCCCAGGCGCGTGGCCTCGTGGCCGGCCAGTTCGTGCAGCGGACAGTCGGGGACATTCACGTTGAGAATGGTATCGGCCGGCAGCGGGTCGCGCTGGAGCAGATCGACGATGGAAACCGCGACCTGTGCGGCGGTGTCATAGTGGGACGGCGACTCGCCGTGCAGCGACACCGCCACCGCCGGCAGGCCGAGAAACCGACCCTCCGTGGCCGCCGCCACGGTGCCCGAATAGAGGACGTCGTCGCCCAGATTGGCGCCGGCGTTGATGCCGGAGACCACCATGTCGGGCTCCCAGTCCAGCAGGCCGGTGAGCGCGATATGCACACAATCGGTGGGGGTGCCGTCCACGCAGTACACCGAGTCCTCGTGGGAACGCACCCGCAGGGGCTGTTCCAGCGTCAGGGAATTGCTGGCGCCGCTACGGTTGCGGTCCGGCGCCACGGTGACCAGCTCATGGCCGGCTGCGGCCAGGGTCTGGCGCAGGCAGGTCAGGCCGGGTGCGTGGCACCCGTCGTCATTGGAGAGCAGAATGCGCATGCAGGGTGCTGATAATGGTTATAAAGTGGCGCCGGATGCCGGCGCGGCAGCAGCCGTTATGGTAGCGCATCGGGCCGCCAACCGCTGATCGCCATGGATCGAAAGCCGACCAGGACACTGACCCCGGAAGAACGCGAGCTGTTCCGCCGCGAGGCCGCCGACGCCGCGCCCCTGAGCGGCAGTCAGCGGCGCCGCCCGGAGCCGGCCGCGCCCTCGACGCGCCCGCTGTCACGCGAGGCCGACGAGGCCGCGGTGATCGCCTCCCTGCTCGATCAGGACCCGGAGGACGTGGAAACCGGCGAGGAATTCATGTTCCGCCGTCCCGGCATCCAGCTGGCCACCCTGCGCCGTCTGCGTCGCGGCCAGTACCGTTGTGACGCCGAGCTGGACCTGCACGGCCAGTTCGTGAATACCGCCCGTCATGCACTTGCGGTATTCCTGGCCGAAGCCCGCGAACGCGATCACCGCTGCGTGCGCATCATCCACGGCAAGGGCCTGCGTTCGGGCAACCGCGGCCCGGTGCTGCGCCAGAAGGTGGCCGGCTGGCTGCGCCAGCGCAACGAGGTGCTGGCCTACTGCTCGGCCCGCCGGGTGGACGGCGGCACCGGGGCGGTCTACGTACTGCTCAAACGCGCGTGAGCCGCTTGTCCAGGCGCTGGCGCAGCGTGTCGAACGGCTGATAGCCCTCGGTGAGACGTTTGTAGCCGCGCGCATCGCTGAGAATCACCGCCGGCATGCCGCGTACCCCGAACTGATGACGACGGTGGAAATCCTCCTGGGTGGCCTCGCGGGTGTCCGGGTCGTTCAGGCAGGCCGCGAACGCGTCGGCGTCCGGCGCCAGGTCCCCGGCCAGCTCGACCAGCACGGCGTCATCGGTCAGGTCGCGGGCCTGGCGATAGAAGGCCCCCTGTAGCCGGTCGAAGTAGGCCAGCGCCATGTCCGGCGCCAGCCGGCGCATGGCTACCACCGCCCGGCAGGCCGGTTCGGTGTCGTAGACAAAGCCCTCGGGCATGGCGGCGTCGAATTCGAAGGTCAGCCCGGTATGGGCCTGGACTTCGGCCCAGTGATGCAGCACCCAGCGGCGCTGGCCCGGGGGCAGCACCATCGCATTGCCCGGATACAGGCCGCCGACAATCAGCTCCACCCCGATCCGGTCGCCGTAGGCGGCCACCAGTCGCCGCATCTCGGGGCCGAACCCGTAGCACCAGGAACACATGGGATCGGCGATGTAGAGCAAGCTGAGGTCGGTCATGCCGACTCGGCGGGTCGATCTCTTGCGGGCTCGGTCACGTCGATGATCTCGCGCACCAGCATGGTGGCAAAGCTGCCGGACGGCAGCGAGAAGCGCAATCGCAGGAAATCCGCGTCCGGCCAGTCCCAGGCCAGATCCGGCACGACCACCCGCAGCGGCCGGCGGGCCGCGTCCACCTTGTGCTTGACCAGACCGGCCAGCCAGGCCTCGAAGGGCGCGGTCACGTCGGTTTCCAGTGCCAGCACCTCGCCCGCGACCTCCGGCCGACCGCGGCCGGGCAGCGGACCACTGGGATGGATGTCGAATTCCGCCAGCCGGCGCTGCAGGGTGTCGCCGGCGATTTCATCATCCGGCGGCTGAAAGCCGCTCTGGCTGCCGGCCAGACAGACGAATTCGCCGGGCAGCAGCCGGTTCCAGTCACCCCGCTCGACCCGTCGCGCCAGTACCTGGTTGAACAGGTGGGAACGCGCGGCCGACAACGCGAAGCTGCGACCGGCGGGCTTCATCCGCCGGCCGGCGAACAGCTGATCGGCCAGGTCCAGATTGCGGGCCCCGTTGCCGAAGCGCTGGGCGCCGAAGTAGTTGGGAGCGCCGGCATCGCGTACGCGGGCGAGTGCCTGTTCAATCCGGTCGCGATCACCCTCGACCGACCGCAGACAGAGCTCGAAGCGATTGCCGCGATGGGTGCCGCGGCGCAGCTTGCGGTCGTGGCGGGTCATCGCCAGCCACTCGACGCCGTCCAGATCCGGCGGGTCCGGGGGTACCTGCTTGATCGGCACCGGCAGGGAAAACCACTGGGTGGTGACCGCGTGCCGGTCCTTGAGACCGGCCATGCCGATGTCGCGCGAGCGCAGGCCGTAATGGCCGGCCAGCCGGTCCGCCAGCGCGGCGGTATTCCAGCCGGTCTTTCGGGCCTGCAGCCAGAGATGCTCGCCTTCGCCGGTGAGGGTGATCGGCATGATCTCGTCCACCCGGAAATCGGCATCGTCGGCCCGCATCAGGGCGCAGGCCTCCGGAGCCGGCCCGGCGGTGGGCAGCGAGACGACAGGGTCGGGTCTGGCGGCGGGGGCGCCGGTCAACGGCGATCGATGACCAGGTAGAACTGCTCGCCTTGCTTGATCATGCCCAGGTCGGACCGGGCCCGCCCCTCCATCGCCTTGCCGCCATCGTCGAGTTCGGCGATTTCGGCGGCCATCGCGTCGTTGCGGGCACGCAACACCTCGTTCTCGGCGGCCAGGGTCTCGATCTCCTGGCTCAGCCGGTGGGTATCGGCATACCCGCCGTCACCCACCCACAGCCGGAACTGCAATCCGGCGATCAGCAGGCACAGCGCAATGATGGCGATGCGGTCCATGGGCGGAGTGTAGCGCCCCACCGACGCAAATGCACAAGCGGCGAGGTGTGGTCCCCCGCCTGCCGGCTAGACGGGGAACGCCTCGCGGCCGGGGTATTTCGACCGATCACCCAGCGCCGCCTCGATGGCCAGCAGCCGGTTGTACTTGGCCACCCGGTCGGAACGGGACATGGAGCCGGTCTTGATCTGGGTGGCACGGGTGGCCACCGCCAGGTCGGCGATGGTGGCGTCCTCGGTCTCGCCGGAACGGTGCGAGACCACCGCGGCGTAGTCGGAGCGGGTGGCCAGATCGATCGCCCGCAGGGTTTCGGTGAGGGTGCCGATCTGGTTGGGCTTGATCAGGATGGCGTTGGCCACGCCGGCGTCGATGCCCTGGCGCAGGATGCGGGTATTGGTGACGAACAGGTCGTCGCCGACCAGCTGCACCTTGTCGCCCAGCCGCTCGGTGAGCAGCTTCCAGCCGTCCCAGTCGTCCTCGGCCATGCCGTCCTCGATGGTGAGGATCGGATATTCGTCCACCAGCCCGGCCAGATAGTCCACGAACCCGGGGGCGTGGAAATCCTTGTCCTCGGAGGCCAGATGGTAGCGGCCGTCGCGGTAGAACTCGGTGCTGGCCACGTCCAGCCCCAGCCAGACATCCTCGCCCGGCTTGTAACCCGCACGCTCGATGGCGGTGACGAGCGTTTCCAGCGCCGCGGCGTTGGAGGGAAGATCCGGGGCGAAACCGCCCTCGTCGCCCACCGCGGTATTCTGACCTCGTTCGGCCAGAAGCTTTTTCAAGTGCTGGAAGATCTCCGCGCCGCAACGTACCGCATCGGAAAAGGATTTGGCGCCGGTGGGCAGAATCATGAATTCCTGAAGATCGACGTTGTTGTCGGCATGGGCGCCGCCGTTGATCACGTTCATCATGGGTACCGGCAGCTCGCGGGCGTCGTCACCGCCGAGGTGCTGGTAGAGCATCTCGCCGGCGTCCGCCGCGGCCGCGTGCGCGGTGGCCAGCGAGACCCCGAGAATGGCGTTGGCGCCGAGCTTGCCCTTGTTGTCGGTGCCGTCGAGATCGATCATGCGCTGGTCCAGGCCGGCCTGGTCATCGGCGTCGAAGCCCTTGAGCGCCCGGCCGATATCGCCGTTGACGTTGGCCACGGCCTTGGTCACGCCACGGCCCAGGAAGCGATCCTTGTCACCGTCGCGCAACTCCACGGCTTCCAGCGAACCAGTCGAAGCCCCGGACGGCACCATCGCCCGTCCCACCGCGCCGGACTCGAGCACCACCTCGGCGGCTACCGTTGGATGCCCGCGGGAATCGATGACCTGAAGACCCTTGATCGACTTGATTTTCGACATAAACGATTTTACCAACTAACTGGATTAAAACGATTCTTCGAGATACGGGTGAAGTTTGGCCACACTGTCCAGCGCCTGCAGTGTCTCCAACAGTTCCCGGACGCGGTTCAGTGGCAGCGAGTTCGGCCCGTCGCACAGCGCGTCGTCCGGCCGCGGATGGGTTTCCATGAACACCCCGGACACACCGGCCGCCACCGCGGCCCGCGCCAGGACCGGAATGTATTCACGCTGGCCACCGGACACCGCCCCCTGGCCGCCCGGCAGCTGCACCGAATGGGTGGCGTCGAACACCACCGGGCAGCCGTGATCACGCATGGCGGCCAGACCACGCATGTCCACCACCAGATTGTTGTAACCGAAGCAGAAACCCCGCTCGCACAGCATCAGGCGATCACCGCCGCCGGCGGCCACGGCCTTTTCCACGATGCGGGCCATGTCCCAGGGCGACACGAACTGCCCCTTCTTCAGGTTGACCGGCCGGCCGCAGGCCGCCACCCGCTGGATGAAATCGGTCTGGCGGCAGAGAAACGCCGGGGTCTGCAGCACGTCCACCACCTCGGCCACCGGGGCGATCTGCTCCTCGGTATGGACGTCGGTGAGCACCGGTACGCCGATCTGCTCGCGCACCGACTGGAGAATCTTCAGCCCCGCTTCCAGGCCCGGCCCGCGATAACTGTCATGCGAGCTGCGGTTGGCCTTGTCGAAGGAGCCCTTGAATACATAGGGAATGCCCAGCTCGCGGGTCACTTCGGCCAGATGCCCGGCCACGTCCAGCGCCAGTTGCGGGGATTCCAGCGTATCCGGGCCGGCAATGACGAACAGCGGCGCCCGCGGCCCCACCTCGAAACCACAGAGATTCATGCGGTCCGGCGTTCGCGCGCGGCGGTGACGAATCCGATGAACAGCGGATGCCCGTCGCGTGGCGTGGAGGTGAATTCGGGATGGAACTGGCAGCCCAGAAACCAGGGATGGTCGGCCAGCTCCAGAATTTCCACCAGATCGTCCTCGACCGAGAACCCGGAAAACGTCAGCCCGTGGTCGCTGAGCACCTGCCGGTACTGGTTGTTGAATTCGTAGCGGTGCCGGTGGCGCTCGAGCACCTGCTCGCGGCCGTAGAGCCGCGCGGCCAGACTGCCGGGTACGAGATCGCAGCGCTGCTCGCCCAGGCGCATGGTGCCGCCCAGATCCGAGCTCTCGCTGCGCCGTTCAACACCGCCGCCGACGTCGTGCCACTCGGTGACCAGCGCGATCACCGGCTCGGTGGCGTAGGGCTGGAATTCGGTGCTGTGGGCACCGCTCAGGCCGGCCACGTGGCGGGCGAATTCGATCGCCGCCACCTGCATGCCCAGACAGATGCCCAGATACGGAATCCCCGATTCACGGGCATGGCGGGCGGCGAGAATCTTGCCCTCGATGCCGCGCTCGCCGAAGCCGCCGGGGACCAGCACGGCGTCACAGCCATCCAGCACCCCCGGGCCTTCGGATTCGATCTGCTCGGAATCCACGTAGCGGATGTTGACCCGCGTGCGGGTATGCAGCCCGGCATGGGCCAGCGCTTCGTTGACCGACTTGTAGGCGTCGGCCAGATCCACGTACTTGCCCACCATGGCGACGTTGACGTCCACGTCCTGCCGGGCGCGGGCGGCGACCAGCTCGCCCCAGCCGGACAGATCGGCCGGCCCGGCGTTCAGGCCGAAGTGGTCGATCACCAGGCCGTCGAGGTGCTGCGCCTGCAGCAGCGAGGGAATCTTGTAGATGTCGTCCACGTCTTCGGCGGCGATGACGTGGCGCTCGTTGACGTTGGTGAACAGCGCGATCTTGCGCCGCTCGCCGTCGGGCAGCGGCCGATCCACCCGGCACACCAGCACGTCCGGCTGGATACCGATGGAGCGCAGTTCCTTGACCGAATGCTGGGTGGGCTTGGTCTTCATCTCCCCGCTGGAGGAGATGTAGGGCACTAGCGTGAGGTGCATGAACAGGACCCGGTCGCGGCCCAGCTCCACCCCGAGCTGACGAATGGCCTCGAGAAACGGCAGGCTCTCGATGTCGCCGACCGTGCCGCCGATCTCCACCAGGCAGACCTGGGCGCCCTCGGCCCCTTCGAGGATGCAGCGCTTGATCTCGTCGGTGATGTGGGGAATCACCTGCACCGTACCGCCCAGATAGTCGCCACGGCGTTCCCGGCTGATCACGTTGTTGTAGATCTGGCCGGTGGTGAAATTGGAAAGCCGCGAGGTACGGTGCTTCAGGAAACGTTCGTAATGCCCCAGATCCAGGTCGGTTTCGGCGCCGTCGCGGGTGACGTAGACCTCGCCGTGCTGGAACGGGCTCATGGTGCCCGCATCCACGTTGAGGTACGGGTCGAGCTTGATCATGGAGACTTCGAGCCCGCGCGACTCCAGCAGCGATCCCAGCGACGCGGCGGCAATGCCCTTGCCCAGCGAAGACACCACCCCGCCGGTCACGAAGATATAGCGAGTCGCCGACGATTCGGAGGTCATGCGGATCCCGGAAGCGAGAAGGTAAACGGAACTGGACGGGCGCGAACGCGTCAGCGCGCATGCTAGCCCAATCCCCCCGGGCTCACAACGTAGCGGGCGGCCACCCGGGCAGGCGGGTGGTCCAGCGCAGCGGCGGCAGATCGGCGCCAGCCGGCAGTTCGGCGGGGTCGGCAACCAGCCAGTCGGCCACCGCCACCAGGCGCCCGTGAGCGAACACCAGCGGCAGCCGCTCGCGCACCCAGGGCGGGACGCCCGCCTGCCGGCAGAGTTCGCCCAGCGAGGCGTGATGATCGCGCCCCGGCAAGCGCAGACGTTCCCCCCCGCGCCGCAATCGCACCTGCAGCGGGACCGGGCATGGTGTCTCGGCATCAAGCGTCCCCAGGTCGCCCGGCAGCTCGAGCGGAACGCTGCAATCCCAGTCCGCCTGCCAGCCGGCCGGCACCGGCGGTAGCTGGGTAAAGGCGAACAGCCGGCCGTTGAAGCGGCGCAGCTCGGTCCCCGGCCAGGTCACGCGAGGCTGGCGCGACGCCGCGGCCCCCAGCGCCTGTTGCCGGATCTGGGCGAGATGGCGCCGATCCGGGCAGCCGAGGCCCAGCCCGCGCAGCCAGTACCGCAGCAGGTTGCGCTGCCGGTCGGCGCCGAGCTGGCGCAAGGCCTCGACGTCGAGGGCGTCGCCCCGGGCACTGCCGGCCAGATCCGCCGCTGCCAGTTCATCCAGCAGCCGACGGGCTTCCGCGGCACTGGCGGCGGCGCGGGACAGCGATTTCGCCGCCGCCGGCCAGCGTGCCGTCAGCGACGGCCAGACCCGTCCACGCAGATAGGCGCGGTCCACCACATCATCCTGATTGCTGGGGTCCTCGACCCAGGTCAATCCGAGTTCCCGGGCCCGGGTCAGAAGATCGGCGCGGGTAAGGCTCAGAAACGGACGCGCCGGTTGCGAGTCCGCGGGAGCATGGGGCATGGCGGCCAGTCCGGCCACGCCACTGCCACGCAATGCCTGCAGCAGGAAGGTCTCGGCCTGATCATCCGCGTGATGGGCGGTCACCAGCCGCTCATCCGGCCGCAGGGCTGCGGCCAGCGCCCGGTAGCGGGCGTCGCGGGCCACCGCCTCGGGACTCTCGCCCTGCCCCGTCGCCACCGTCACATCACGGCGCTCGAGCGCCAGACCCAGCTCCTCGCAGACCGCCCGACAGTGATCGGCCCAGCGCCCGCAATCGGGATGCATGCCGTGGCAGACATGGACGGCCCGCACCCGGTCCGGGGCGATGGCGGCCAGTTCGTGCAGCAGGACCGAGGAATCCACCCCGCCGCTGAACGCGGCCAGCCAGCGGACATGCGCGGCCGATTCGACCAGATCGGTCAGGGCGGCCCGGATTCGCTCGCGCGGCGACGCCACCGCGGGATCCGGTTCAGGCCTTGAAGTCGCCGAAACGCATCAGGCGTTCGTGCCGGCCGTTGACCAGGTCGGTGCCGCCGGTGCCCAGCAACTGATTGACCGTAGCGTCCAGGCGCTCGCCCAGGCGGTTGGCCATGGCATCGAAATCCCGGTGGGCGCCGCCCAGCGGTTCGGGGATGATCTCGTCGATCAGCCGATGTTCGTACAGGCTGCGGGCAGTGAGCTTCATCGCGTCGGCGGCTTCCTGGGCCTTGCCCGAGCTTTTCCAGAGAATCGAGGCGCAACCCTCCGGCGAGATTACCGAATAGACGCTGTATTGCAGCATCGCCATGTGATCCCCCACGCCGATGGCCAGCGCCCCGCCGGAGCCGCCCTCCCCGATCACCGTGCAGACGATGGGCGTACGCAGGCGCGACATTTCCAGCAGGTTGCGGGCGATGGCCTCGCTCTGGTTGCGCTCCTCGGCGCCGATGCCGGGATAGGCGCCGGGCGTATCGATGAAGGTGAGCACCGGCATGCGAAAACGTTCGGCCATCTGCATCAGCCGCAGGGCCTTGCGATAGCCCTCGGGCTTGGGCATGCCGAAGTTGCGGTGGATCTTTTCCTTGGTGTCACGGCCCTTCTGGTGACCGATGACCATGACCGGCCGCCCGCCCAGGCGCGCCGGACCCGCGATGATGGCGGGATCATCGGCGAAATGGCGATCGCCGTGCAGTTCCTCGAAATCGCTGAAGATGGCGTCGATGTAGTCGCGGGTGTAGGGCCGCTGCGGGTGCCGGGCCAACTGGGTGATCTGCCAGGGGGAAAGCTTGCCGAAGATCTCCTCGGTGAGACTGCGGCTCTTGCTTTCCAGGCGACCGATCTCCTCGTTGAGATTGACCTCGCTGCCATCGGCCACGAACCGCAGTTCCTCGATCTTGGCCTGCAGTTCCGCAATCGGTTTCTCGAAGTCCAGATACTCGAGGTCTTTGGTTGCCATGCCGTTCCCGGTTGTTCCGATCGATCGCCGTCAGGCGGCGGTTGCGTCGCCGCGGCGGCGGTAGCGGATATCCACTGATTCCGGTCCCAGCAGGCCGCGCAGGTCCTGTAACAGGGCTTCGCAGGCCCGCACGCGCCGGTCCGGAATGGTCAGAATCCCCCGACCCACTGCGTTTTCATACCGCACGACGATCCGGCATCCGCCTTCCGCGCCATACCGGTCGAGACAGCCCACCAGTTGCTGCAGGTCCGGCGACGACGACGCCGACAACTGTAACAGCAAGCGGCTGGCAAAGCGTTCCCGCGCAGCGTCCACATCCATGATCTCGTCGGGCTGGATCCGGTAGGCCTCGGTGTAATCGTCCCACTGCAACTGCCCCCGCACGACCAGCAACTGATCCTGCGCCAGCAGGTGCTCGAAGCGGGCGGCCTTCTCCTCGAACAGCGGGCATTCGATGCGGCCGCTGCGGTCATCCAGGGTGATGATCAGCCGCCGGGCACGGCGCACCCGGCGCAGCTCCACCACCAGCCCGGCGATGACGACCTCGCGCCGGCCGTTGCGCTCGCTGGGACGTTCGCCATCGCCCACCAGGTCGCTGATGCGCCCGCTGGTGAAATGCCGCAGCTCGTGCTCCCACGCGTTGATGGGATGGCCGGTCAGATACAGCCCCAGGGTGTCGCGCTCGGCCTTGAGACGTTCCTCCTCGGGCCATTCCGGCAAGGTGGCCAGGCCCGGACCGGCCGCCTCGTCGGGGCCCGCGTCCAGACCGAACATGTCGTTCTGGCCCACGGTGGCGGCACTGCGGTGCTGCATCGCCGCGGCCAGGGCGTCGCCCAGCCCGGCCATCAGGCTGGCGCGGTTGGGGCCGAGCGGGTCCAGCGCGCCGGCGCGGATCAGGGCTTCGAGCGTGCGGCGGTTGAGCTTGCCGGTGTCGATGCGGCGACAGAAGTCATGCAGATCGGCGAAGCTGCCGCCGGCTTCGCGCTGGCCGATCATGGCCTCGATCGCACCGCGGCCGACGCCCTTGATCGCCCCCAGGCCGTAGCGGATGGTGCCGTCGTCGACCACCGAGAAATCGTAGGCCGAGGCATTGACGTCCGGGCCCAGCACCTCGATATCCATGCGCTGGCACTCGTCGATCAGGGTCACCACCTTGTCGGTGTGATCCATGTCGGCCGACAGCACCGCGCACATGAACGCGGCCGGGTAATGGGTCTTGAGCCACGCGGTCTGGTAGGACACCAGCGCATAGGCGGCCGAGTGCGACTTGTTGAAGCCGTAACCGGCGAATTTCTCGATCAGATCGAAGATGTAGGCGGCGGTGTCGCCGGCCACGCCCTGGGCCTCGGCGCCCTCGACGAACACCGCCCGCTGCTTGGCCATTTCCTCGGGCTTCTTCTTGCCCATCGCCCGGCGCAGCAGATCCGCCCCGCCCAGGCTGTAGCCGGCCAGTTCGCGGGCGATCTGCATCACCTGCTCCTGGTACAGGATCACCCCGTAGGTGGGCTCGAGCACCGCCTCCAGCCGGGGATGCGGGTACTGGATCTTCGCCCGGCCGTGCTTGCGGATGATGAAGTCCTCCACCATCCCCGATTCCAGCGGTCCGGGGCGGTAGAGGGCCACCAGCGCCACAATGTCCTCGAACTGATCGGGCAGCAGCCGCTTGATCAGCCGCCGCATGCCGGCGGATTCCAGCTGGAACACCGCAGTGGTGTGACCGGACTTGAGCAGCTTGTAGGTGGGGGCGTCGTGCATCGGCACGTGACGAATGTCGATGGCCTCGCCGCCCTGCGCCGCCAGCCGCTGATTGGCGATCGCCACGGCGCGGTCGATGATGGTTAGCGTGCGCAGCCCAAGGAAATCGAACTTGACCAGGCCCACCGCCTCGACATCATCCTTGTCGAACTGGGTCACCCGGTTGCCGCCGTTGGGCTCGCAGTACAGCGGGGTGAAATCGATCAGGTCGCTGGGGGCGATCACCACCCCGCCGGCGTGCTTGCCCGGATTGCGGGTGAGCCCCTCGAGCTTGAGGCACAGATCGATCAGGTAGCGGACCTCGTCGTCGTTGTCGTAGCCCTCGCGCAGTTCGTCGGACTCGCCCAGCGCCCGCTCGAGGGTCATGTCCACGGCAAACGGCACCTGCTTGGCGATACGGTCGACATAGCCGTAGGGGTGCCCCAGCACCCGGCCCACATCGCGCACCACCGCCCGGGCGGCCATGGTGCCGTAGGTAATGATCTGGGAAACCCGGCCCTCGCCGTAGCGCTGGGCCACGTACTCGATCACCCGGTCCCGGCCGTCCATGCAGAAATCGATATCGAAATCCGGCATGGACACGCGTTCGGGATTAAGAAATCGCTCGAACAGGAGGTCATAACTCAATGGATCAAGGTCGGTAATACCCAGCGCATAGGCCACCAGCGAGCCCGCGCCGGAGCCACGCCCCGGCCCGACCGGCACCGCATTGGCGCGGGCCCAGGCGATAAAATCGGCCACGATGAGAAAGTAACCGGGAAAGCCCATCGACTCGATCACGTCGAGCTCGTGATCCAGCCGCTGGCGGTAGGCGGGCTCGGCCGCCTTGCGGGCATCGGCGTCCGGGAACAGGTCCGCCATCCGGTCGGCCAGACCGGCTTCCGATTCCGAGCGCAGGTGGGACGCCGCGGTATGTCCCTCGGGAACCGGGAAATCCGGCAGGAAGTTCTCCCCCAGCGACAGCGTGAGGTTGCAACGGCGGGCCACCTCCACCGTGTTGGTCAGCGCCTCGGGCAGATCGGAAAAGGCCGCGGCCATCTCCTCGGCGGTCTTCAGGTACTGCTCGGCGGTGTAGTGACGGGTACGGCGGGGATCGGCCAGCGTGGTGCCCTGATGGATGCACACGCGGGCCTCGTGGGCCTCGAAGTCGTCGCCGTCGAGGAAGCGCACGTCGTTGGTGGCCACAACCGGAATGTCCAGCGCGAGCCCCAGTTCCAGGCTGGCGGCCACACAGGCCTCCTCGCCCGCCCGGCCGGTGCGCGTGAGCTCGAGGTAGAAACGGTCGGGAAAACGCGCCTGCCAGCGTCCGGCGGCCGCTCGCGCCAGTTCCGGCTTGCCGGCGGTCAGCAGCCGGCCGATCTCGCCGTGATCCGCGCCGGACAGGGCGATCAGGCCGTCGGTGCGCCCATCCAGCCAGTCCGGATGGGTAATCGCCTGTCCCCGCTGCTGCCCGTGCAGATAGGTGTGGGTGAGGATTTCGCAGAGGTTGCGATAACCGCGGCCGTCCTGGCACAGCAGCGTGGCCCGGGCCGGGGCCTCGTCGGCGCGCTCGCGCAGCCACAGGTCCGCCCCGATGATCGGCTTGATACCGGCAGCCAGCGCCGCCCGGTAGAACTTCACCATGCCGAACAGGTTGGCGTTGTCGGTGATCGCTACCGCCGGCATACCGGCGTTCCGGGCAGCCTCGAGCAGCGGCTTGATCCGCACCAGCCCGTCCGATAGCGAGTATTCGGTGTGCAGTCGCAGATGGACGAATTCGGCCGGCATGGCGAAGGATGTTAACGCAGCGTCCGGTCTCCGGTCAGCGCCGCGCGGGCAGCCATGGCCCGACGCACCGGCGCAAAGCTTTGCCGATGTGCCGTGCAGGGTCCGAGCCGCTCGAGCGCCGCCCGATGCACGGCGGTGGGATACCCCTTGTGTTGCGCGAATCCGTAGCCCGGATGGGCCTGATCGAGTGCCACCATGAGCTGATCGCGGGCTACCTTGGCGAGAATCGATGCCGCGCTGATGGCCGGCTCCGTGGCATCGCCGCCCACGATCGCGCGCGCCGGCACATCCAGTGCCGGACAGCGATTGCCATCCACCAACACCAGCCCGGGCCTCGGCGCCAGCCGCGCCACCGCCTGCTGCATGCCGCGCATGGTGGCCTCGAGAATATTGAATTGATCGATGTCCGCGGGCGACACCACGGCCAGCCCCCAGGCCACGGCGCGGGCGCGAATTTCCCCGGCCAACCGGCGACGGGCGGTTTCGCTCAGGATCTTGGAGTCCGCCAGTCCGGAGAACTCGCCGCCCGGCAGGATCACGGCCGCCGCCACCACCGGCCCGGCCAGCGGACCGCGGCCGGCTTCGTCTACGCCGGCAGTGGGTGCCATGGTGGCGATTCGATGATTTCGGCCACCGCCCGGGCGGCACCCTGACTGGCGCCGCGGCGCAACTGCTCGTGCAGGCTCTCGAACGCTTCGATCTGTTCCGTGCGCGCCGCCTGCGAGGTCAGCAGTCGATACAGCCAGGGCCCGAGCACCTCCGGCCGTGCCTCGTTCTGCAGCACTTCGGGTACCAACATGCGGTCGGCCAGGAGGTTGGGCATGCTCACCCAGGGCACCTTGATCAGGTCCAGGGTCCTGGCGATGTGGTAGCTGACCGGCGACACCGCGTAGGCCACGACCATAGGGGTCTTGGCCAGCAGCGCTTCGAGGGTGGCGGTACCCGAGGCGGTCAGCACCACGCTGGCGGCGCGCATCACTTCCCGGGCGCGGCCGTCGATCAGGGTGATGGCGAGTTCCGGCGCCAGGTTCCGGCACTGGGTGTCGAGCTTTTCGCGCAGCGACGGCTTGGCCACCGGAATCACGAATCGAATCCCCGGCAGACGCGCATGCAGCCAGCGTGCGGTGGCCAGAAATCGTGGCCCGAGGCGATCGACTTCCGCATTGCGGCTGCCCGGCAGGAGGCCAACCCAGGTGGCATCCGATGCCAGCCCCAGGGCGCGCCGGGCGCTGTCGCCGTCCGGATGCAGCGGCAGCTCATCGGCCAGCGGATGGCCGACGAAGCGAACCGGCACATGATGACGCCGGAAGAAGGCCTCCTCGAACGGGAAGATCGACAGCATCATGTCGGCGGCCTCACGCAGGTGATAGACCCGCCGTTCCCGCCAGGCCCAGGCCGTGGGGCAGACATAGTGGACGGTGGGAATGCCGGCCAGCCGCAGCCGGCGCTCGAGGCCGGTGTTGAACGACGGCGCATCGATACCGATGAACACGTCCGGTTGCCAGGCCGTGATGCGTTCGATCAGATGGCGGCGCAGCCGGATCAGCCGGGGAATCTCCCGCAGGACTTCGCCGAGGCCGAACAGGGACAGGTCATCGATATCGGCCAGGGCCTCGCAACCAACCGCCGTCATCTCGGGACCGGGTACGCCGAGGAATTGCGCGTCGGGGTAACGGGCTTTCAGTGCCCGAAGCAGACCGCCCCCGAGGGTGTCGCCGGAGAGCTCGCCGGCCACAACGGCGATCCGCGGGCCCGCGTGTGACATTGCCGTTATCGGATGATCCCGCGCTTGGAGGCGTTCAACGAGGCCAGGAAGGTGGCCGCGGCCGGGTTGGTTTCCGCCAGTGGCGCCAGCGTTTCCCGGGCAGTATCGAACAGCAGCTTGGCGCGGTAGACAGTGCGATAGGCCTGCTTGACCGACCGCACGTCCGCCTCGCTGTAGCCACGTCGCCGCATGCCCACGGAATTGATGCCATGGGGCTGGGCGGTATAACCGGAACAGCGCACGAAGGCGGGTACGTCGCGGGTCACCCCGGTGCTGTAGCCGAGATAGGCCAGCGTCCCCACCTGGGTGAACTGGTGGACCATCGCGAAGCCGGCGAGAATACAGTGGTCGGCCAGGTTCACGTGGCCCGCGAGACTGGCGCCATTGGCCATGGTGATCCCGTCGCCCAGCACGCAGTCATGGGCGATGTGGACGTAGGCCATCAGCAGATTGTGATGGCCGATCCGGGTGACGCCCTGGTCGAACAGCGTGCCCCGGTGGATACTGCAGAACTCGCGGATGGTGTTGCCGTCGCCAATGTCGACGCGGGTGGGCTCGCCCTTGTAGCCGCGATGCTGGGGCTCCTCGCCCACCGAGCAGAACTGGAATATGCGATTGTCGCGGCCGATGCGGGTGTGGCCACTGATCACCACGTGCGGGCCGATGCGCGTGCCGGCCCCGATCTCGACATCCGGCCCGATCACGCTGAATGCGCCGACCTCCACGTCGTCTGCCAGCTGCGCCCCCGGATCGACCCTGGCGCTGGGGTCAATCACCGGCATCGCTGTCTCCGTCGGGGCGCGCGGGCGTGGCCATCAGGTCCGCCGCGCAGGCCAGCTTGTCTTCCACCCAGGCCTCGCCGCGGAACTTCCACAGCCGGCGCTTGGCCGAGATGATCTGCACTTCCAGCCGCAGTTGATCGCCGGGCATGACCTGGCGCTTGAAGCGTGCCTTGTCGATGCCGGCGAAGTACACCAGCGTGCCCTCGTCACGGGTATTGGCGGTACGCATCCCCAGCAGCAGCCCGGCCTGGGCCAGCGCCTCCAGGATCAGCACCCCCGGCATCACCGGCTGGTCGGGAAAATGCCCGGGAAAGAAGGGTTCGTTCATCGAGACGTTCTTCAGCGCCGTAATGCGCTCCCCGGGAATGCACTCCAGCACCCGATCCACCAGCAGAAAGGGGAACCGGTGCGGTATCTGCCGCAGAATCCCGATGATGTCGTCGCGATGGTTCAAGCCCTGTCTCCCTTGTCGTTATCCGGTTTCTCCAGCGCCCGCAGGCGCTGTTCCAGGCGATCCAGCTTGCGGATCAGCGCCAGCCGCCGGCGCCAGTCCGCGGCCGGCATCGCCTTGAGCGTGGAGGAGTAAACCCCCGCCTGCGTGATGTCCGAGGGCACCTGCGTGGCGCCGGTCAGTACCACGTCATCGGCGATACGCAGGTGATCACCGATACCCACACCCCCGCCAATCATACAGCGGGCGCCGATCTGCGTGCTGCCGGCGATGCCGGTGCATCCGGCAATGACCGTCAGGGCACCGATGCGGCAGTTGTGCGCGATGTGCACCTGGTCGTCCAGCTTGACCCCGCGTTCCAGCAACGTATAGCCGATGGTGCCACGATCGATGGTGCAACCGGCGCCGATCTCCACGTCATCCTCGAGTCGCACGCTGCCGAGCTGGGGAATCTCCACCCAGTCATCCCGGTCGCGGGCCAGCCCGAATCCCCGGCCGCCGATCACCGCACCGGCCTCGACCCGCACGCGGGCGCCCAGGCGCACGTCCCGGCCCAGCACGGCATTGGCGCCGATGCGGCAATCCGGCCCGACCTCGCAGCCTGATTCCAGGACGCAGCCGGGTGCAAGCACGGCGCCCGCAGCTACCGTGACGCCCGCCTCGATCACGACGCGCGGGCCGACGGTCGCGGCCCGGTCGATCCGCGCAGCCGGATCGATGATGGCTGAGGGGTGCACGCCCGCCGCCGGTGCCGGCGGAAGAAACAGGGCGGCAACCCGGGCGTAGGCCAGCTGCGGGTTGTCGGCGATCAGCGCGGGCACCGGGCAGCGGCCGGCCATATCCGGCGCCAGGATCACTGCCCCGGCGCCGGTTTGCCCCAGGAAATCGGCCTGCTTCGGATCGGCGAGAAAACTCAGCCGCCCCGGCGCACCCGGCTGCAGCGAACAAACGCCCTCGATCAGGCCCGCCCCGTCACCCTGCAGGGTCAGCCCGAAGCGATCGGCGATGTCGCGAAGTGAAAACGCCACCGGTGTGGCCTTCTCCCTTACCGCGACTTGAGGCGCTCGAGCACCTGGCCGGTGATGTCCACCGAATCCGCCGCATACAGCACGCCGTCACCCAGAATCAGATCGTAATTACCCGACTCGGCGACTTCCTGGATCACCGCGCGCACGTCCTCGCGCAGACCTTCCATGGCATCCTGTTCCGCCCGCTGGACGTCCTCGTTGAACTCCGATTGCTCCAGCTGCAGCCGACGCTGCTGATCCCGGATGCTCTGCTCGAGCTGGTCCCGGGCTTCCGCGCTCATCACCGAGCCGTCCCGCCGCAGGCGCTGGACATCCTCACGCAGTTTTTCCTGACGCGACTGTAGATCGTCCCGGCGGCCGGTGAATTTCTCTTCCATCTCGGCGCGGGCGCGCTGGGCCTGCGGCGACTGGCTGACCAGCTGCGGCAGATTGACCACCGCGATCTTGAGCGATTCCTGCGCATGCGCCACGCCGCCAGACAGCAGCATGACCGCCGCGATTGCCGTCAGAAATTTTGTTCCTCTCACGATTTAACCTCTCAATGGTTTGATTGCGCCCGGTGCGCCGGCGTCCCTGTCTGCCAACCGTCGCGGCAGCCTGCTAGAGCCCGACGCCGAACGAGAACTGAAACCGGTCCACGCGATCATTCGGCCGCTCATCCACATACACCGCGTAGCTTACCCGGAGCAGCCCGAAGAATGGTGTGAACCAGTAGAACGCCGCCCCCGCGGAACTGCGCAGGTCGTCGTATTCGAACTCGTCGGCGCCGCTGAATACATTGCCGATGTCGTAGAACAGGCTGAGCCGGGTGGACTTGTTGTCGCTTTCCAGGAATGTCGGAATCACCAGCTCGTTCTGCATGGTGGTCAGGAACTGACCGCCGAAGGGATTGTTGAAACTGTCCCGCGGCCCGAGAAAGCCGTCCTGGAAGCCGCGCACGGAACGAGCGCCGCCGGCGAAATAGTTGTCGTAGGGCGGCACGTCACGGCCTTCGCCCCAGACGCCGGTGTCGGCCACCCGCAGATTGGTCTCGAACACGAACTTGTCCGATACCCAGTCCGCCCAGGTGCCCACGGCAAAGTACTGCTCGTGCGTGAAGCTGGCGTTGTAGTACTCGACATCCGAGCCCGGCAGCTTGAAATCGAAGTTGATCGAGGTGTTGGCACCACGGGTGGCGAAGAACGACCGGTTGCGGGTATCCCGGTTCCAGCCGGTACGCAATTCGTAGGTAAAGAACTCCCGGCCGTTCTGACGGATGAACTGACGCAGTTCTGCCGACGTCAGGAAGGTCGGTTGCCCGCCCAGGCTGATGGGATCGATGCGGGTGGAAATCTCATTCTGTTCGATCCCGCCACCGATCCGAAAGTTGGAGTACTCGGAAATGGGAATGCCGAAGGTCACCGATGTGCCGATCGAGTTCAGATCGAAACCGGAACCGAAACGGATAATCTCTTCCGTGTCGCGGTAGAACGCGGAAATCGTTCGGGCGATGCCGTCTTCGGTGTAGTACGGATCGGTCCAGCTACCCGACAGGGTCCGCGCGAAACTGTTGGTCTCCGCCTGCAGACGCAGGCGGTTGCCGGTGCCACGAAAGTTGCTGTGGCTGACGCTGCCGTTGATCAGGAAGCCCTGTGCATCCGAGAATCCGACGCCGAACTGGAGCGTGCCGGCAGGCCGCTCGGAGACGCTGAAATCGACATCCACCAGATCCTCGGAACCCGGCACCGGCTCGGTTTCGACGGTGGCCTGTTCGATGAACTGCAGCCGCGCCAGCCGCACCCGCGAGCGTTCCACTGCGCGCCGGGAAAACGTGGCGCCCTCGAACTGGCGCATCTCGCGACGCAGGGTTTCATCGTTGGTCTTCTGGTTGCCGGAAAACTGAATCCGGCGCACGTAGGCGCGCTTGCCGGGCTCCACGAAGAAGGTCACCTCGACGGTCTTTTCCTCGTCATCCGGCCGGGTGAGCGGATCCACCTCGGAGAAGGCATAGCCGAAATCGGCCAGCCCGGAGCTGATGCGGTTGGCGGTGTCGGTCACCAGCTGACGCGAGAAGGTCTGCCCTTCGCGGGCGCTCACCAGCGACCGCAGATTGGATTCGGGGACGATCAAATCACCGGCAAACTCGATGTTGCTGATGGTGTAGGGATCGCCTTCGTTGACGTTGATGGTGAGGAAGATGTCGCGCTTGTCCGGCGACAGCGATACCTGGATGGAGGTGACGTTGAAGCGCAGATAGCCCCGATCCTGATAGAACGAGTTCAGGGTCTCCATGTCCCCGAGCAGCTTCTCGCGGGAGTAGTTGGCACGACTGCGCCAGAAGGTCAGCGGATGAGCGTAGAAGGGCTTGACCGATTCCAGCGATATGACGTCGAGCAGTTCCTCGTCGGTAAAGTCCTTGTTGCCGACGATGTTGATATCCGCAATCTTGGCGACCTGCCCTTCCTCGACGGTGATCGCGATGTCCACCCGATTGCCGTCGAGTTCGGTCACCTCGGTATCCACATTCACCGCGTAGAAGCCGTTGGCATAGTACTGGCGCTGCAATTCCAGCCGCAGCTGATCCAGCAGCGCCCGCTTGTAGAGCTCGCCCTCTGCCATCCCCTGCTGTCGCAGGCTCTCCTTGAGTTCGTCCCCGCCGATCTGCTTGTTGCCCTCGATGCTGAACGAGGCAATCTCCGGGCGTTCGCGGACGTTGACCACCAGCGTATTGCCGTCGCGGCCAAGGGAGACATCCTCGAACAGACCGGTGTCGTAGAGCGCGCGAATCGCCTGGGCACTGCGGGCCTGGTCCACACGGTCACCCACCGACAACGGCAGGTAGGTCAGAACGGTGCCGGACTCGAGTCGCTGCACGCCCTCGACGCGGATATCCTCGGCGGTAAAAGCGGTGAATGCCCAGGCCCCCTGCCCCGCGAACAGCATCAGTCCCGCGAGCAGGACCAGACGGCGGCTGGCGGCCGCAATCACGATGGAAACCGGATGCTGTGACGGCAAACAGAAGCCAGCAGGCAGCGCATGAAGATGCTCCCGAAGATCAAAGGCTCACGTAGTGCCCGGCCGTCAGCCGAGCATTCGCATGATGTCGTTGTAGAAGGCCAGACTCATCAGCATGAGAAGCGCCAGCATCCCGGCCTGCTGGCCGATGATCTGGGCGTGCTCGGAGAGCGGCCGACCGCGAATAATTTCTACGGCATAATACATAAGATGCCCGCCGTCTAACACAGGCACCGGCAGCAGGTTCAGCACGGCCAGACTCACGCTGACCAGGGCCAGGAACCCCAGGAACGCCTCCAGCCCGATGGTTGCCGTCTTGCCTGCGTAGTCGGCGATCTGGATCGGTCCGCTGATGTTCTTCCAGGAAACGTCGCCGATCACCATGCGCCAGAGCAGGCGCACGGTCAGTGAGGTGATCGACCAGGTCTCGGCCGCCGCTGCCGGAATCGCGGACAGCGGGTCAAGCCGGGTGACGGTGCGCAGATCCTCCCACTGGCTGGCATCAACGGAAATCTGCGCGCCCAGGCGCCCTATCGGGCCGTCTTCCCCCTCGGTTCGGGCCAGGGTCACCGGCAGGATCATCGACTCGCCGTTGCGTTCGATCTTCAAGTCGATGGTTTCGCCGGGTCGCGCCTGTACCCAGTCGACCAGCGCCTGCGGACCGTCGAGCGGCTCCCCGCCGGCCGCCAGCACCCGATCCCCGGCCTGCATGCCGGCCGCAGCCGCCGCGCTACCCTCCAGCACGTCAGCGATTATCGGCACGCCGCCCGGCTGGAACGGCTGTATGCCCAGTTCGGTGAACAGCGTCTCGGGCTCGGCGGACACACCGCTCAGATCCAGCGCCACCCGCCGCTGACCGCCATCGGGAGCGGTCACCGTCAGTGACACCGTGTCGCCGTCGAGCGTGCGCTGCAGCAACGTGAGTCGCAGCTCCTGCCAGGTCGGCGTGTTCCGGTCATCCACCGCCACCACCTGATCGCGCTGCTCCAGACCTGCCGCAGCCGCCCGGGTCTCGGCCGGCACTTCGCCGATCACGGGCTTGATGCCGCCCACACCCAGCATGAAGACCAGCCAGTAAGCCAGGATGGCAAAAAGGAAATTGATGCCGGGCCCGGCAGCCACAATGGCAATGCGGCTGGCCACCGGCTGGCGGTTGAAGGCGCGGTGCGCCTGATCCGCCGGCACCTCGCCCTCGCGCTCGTCGAGCATCTTGACGTAGCCCCCGAGCGGGATCGCGGACAGCCAGTATTCGGTGCCGTCGCGGCCGGTCCGGCCCAGCAGGCGGGGCCCGAACCCCACCGAATAGCGCAGCACCTGAACGCCAAGCCGTCGGGCAACCCAGAAATGGCCGAATTCGTGTACCGCCACCAGCACACCGATCGCGACAATGAATGCCGGCACCGACATCAGCCAGTCAGGCATGACAATCCCCTGATTGAAGGCAATCCATGAACGGGCGTTGGACCGCAGCGGCGCCGTTTCGATCCCGACTGCGGCGAATAATCATAGCGGCAGCCATTGCAGTCCCAGCACGAACAGCGGCGCCGCGGCCAGCAGACTGTCGATGCGATCGAGCACCCCGCCGTGCCCCGGAAACAGATTGCCGCTGTCCTTCACCCCGGCATGGCGCTTGAACATGCTCTGGGTCAGATCCCCGACGATGGAGATCGCCCCGGTCAGAATCGCCAGCAGGATGAACGCCAGGGCCACGCCGCCGGCAAGACCCAGCCACCAGGCGCCCAGGGCACCGGCGAGCGCAGTCAATGCCAGACCGCCCGCGGCGCCCTCCAGGGTCTTGCCCGGGCTCACGTTGGGCGCCAGCTTGTGCCGACCCAGCGCCCGGCCGGCGAAGTAGGCGCCGGTATCGGCGGCCCAGATCAGTATCAGCAGAAGCAGCAGCAGTCCGGGGCCGGCCGGATGGGCATGCAGGTCGACCAGTGCGACGAAGCAGGCGCTGAGCACAAGCAGGCCGCTGGCCAGCGTCAGGGCCGGGCGGCCGAGGCTCGCATCCCAGCCACGAGGAAAGGCGGGAATCCATCGCGCGGCTGCGGCCCACCAGACCAGGGCGGCCCCGAGCCAAGCCGGGACCAGCCCCGGGTGCACCAACCCGTACCAACTGCCAAGCATCACCAGGGCCGTGACGACCGCCCCCGCCGCGCGCGGACCGGCCGCGCGAACACCGGCGAGCCGGCTCCACTCCCAGGCGCCCAGCGTCAGCAACACCCCGACAATCATCGCAACGCCTGGGGTGGGCAGCCAGAGGATGGCGGCAATGACCAGCGGCAACGCCACCAGTGCCGTGAGAATGCGGGTTTTCAGCATGGCCGTGTCTCGTCCACCGCCCCGAAGCGCCGATCACGTCCGGCAAACCAGTGCACCGCCTCGGCCAGAGCCGCGGCATCGAAATCCGGCCACAGGGTGTCCGCGAAGTAGAGTTCCGTATAGGCCAGATCCCACAGCAGGAAATTGCTGATCCGCCGCTCGCCGCCGGTGCGAATGAACAGGTCCGGCCCGCCGAAGTCCGCGAGACTGGTGGCGTCACCCAGCGCGGCTTCATCGATGGCGTCGGGTGCCTGCTCGCCATCGACACAGGCCCGCGCCAGTTTCCGCGCCGCGCGGACCAGGTCCCAGCGGCCGCCGAAATCCACCGCGATCAACAGATTCAGCCGATCATTGGCCTCGGTGAGGCGCTCGGCCCGGCGCATGTCCGCCTGCAACGCCGGCGACAGGCGCTCGCGCGCGCCGATGAAGCGCAGCCGTACGCCGCGGGCGCGCAGTTCATGAATCTCGCGGCGGATGGTCCGCTTGAACAACGCCATCAGCAGGGAGATTTCGGCGCCCGGCCGGCGCCAGTTTTCGCTGGAAAAGGCGAACAGCGTGAGGGTGCGAATGCCCAGATCGGGAGCCGCCTGCACCACCGCGCGGGTGGCCTCCGCACCCGCCTTGTGCCCGTGTGCCCGGGGATGGCCGCGGGCACAGGCCCAGCGGCCGTTGCCGTCCATGATGATGGCGACGTGCCGTGGCCCGTCAGATTCCACCGGCATGGCAGCAACCGCCCCGCTCAGACCGTCATCACTTCCTGCTCTTTGGTATCGAGCAGCGAATCGATCCGGGCGACGTGTTCGTCGGTCAGGGTCTGGATGCGGTTTTCCGCCCCGCGGGCCTCATCCTCGGTGATGTCCTTGTCGTTGACCAGTTCCTTGAAGTCCTGGTTGGCGTCCCGGCGGATGTTGCGTACGGCGACCCGCGTATCCTCCGCTTCCTGGCGCAGGATCTTGACCAGATCGCGGCGGCGCTCCTCGGTCAGCGGCGGCAGCATCACCCGGATCACCTGGCCGCTGGTGGAGGGATTGAGGCCCAGATCCGAGGTCATGATCGCCTTCTCCACCACCGGCACCATGGACTTCTCCCAGGGACTCACGGTGATGGTGCGGGCATCCTCCACGCTCACGCTGGCGGCCTGATGAATCGGCACCTTGGCGCCGTAGTAGTCCACTTCCACGTGGTCCAGCAGGTTGGCGCTGGCGCGACCGGTGCGGATCTTGCTGAAGTTGTCCTGCAGCACGCTGATGGACTTGTCCATGCGCTGCTGCGCATCCTTGAGAATCTCGTCGATCATGTCGGCTAGGCCTCCGTGGAACCGGGACGGTTGTCGACCAGCGTACCCACCGTGGTGTCACCACGCACGATACGGCCGAGGTCGCCGGCCCGGTGAATGTCGAATACCCGAAGTGGCAGACCATTGTCCCGGCAGAGCACGATGGCGGTGGTGTCCATCACCGCCAGGCGACCGTCAATGACTTCGTCATAACTCAGGTGCTCGTGGCGGGTGGCGCCGGCGTCCCGGTTGGGGTCGGCGCTGTAGATGCCGTCCACCTTGGTGGCCTTGAGCAGCAGGTCGGCGCCGATTTCGATCGCCCGCAGGCTGGCTGCCGAATCCGTGGTGAAGAAGGGATTGCCGGTCCCGGCGGCAAAGATCACCACCCGGCCCTTGTCCAGATGCCGGATGGCCCGGCGGCGAATGTAGTCCTCGCATACCTGGTTGACGCGAATCGCCGACATCACGCGGGCGGTCATGCCGGCGCGCTCCACCGCATCCTGCAAGGCCAGGGCGTTGATCACGGTGGCGAGCATGCCCATCTGGTCCCCGGTCACCCGGTCCATGCCGGCCCCGGCCAGACCCGCGCCGCGGAAGATGTTGCCACCGCCAACCACGACCGCGATCTGCACGCCAAGGGCTATCTGGTCGCCGATCTCACCGGCCAGGCGGTGAATCACCGCCGGGCTGATGCCGTAGTCGGATTCGCCCATCAGGGCTTCGCCACTGAGCTTGAGCAGAATGCGACGGTGGACCGGCTTGTCGGACATGCAGTCCTCTTATTGCTTGACCAGAATCACGCAGCCATGCGGCGGCACCGGCGGGAGCGCCCGCCAGTGGCGGGCGACATCCCTGTTGTTCAGGCCGAGCCCTGGGCCTGGGCCCGCACCTCGGCGGCAAAGTCTTCCTCGACCTTCTCGATGCCCTCGCCCACTTCGAATCGGGCATAGGCCAGCAGTTTCGCACCGGCGGCCTTCAGCAGCTTTTCCACCGTCTGGTCCGGATCCTTGACGAAGGGCTGACCCAGCAGGGTGATCTCGGCGAAATACTTGCGCAGGCGGCCCTCGACCATCTTCTCGATGATGTCGTCCGGCTTGCCGCTGTCCTGCGCCTGCTCGATCAGGAACGCCTTTTCGCGCTGACGCACGTCCTCGGGCACGTCCTCGGGCGAGGCGTACTCGGGGTTGGTGGCAGCAACATGCATGGCGATATCCCGAGCCAGCGCCTCGTCGCCGCCTTCCAGCGCCACCAGACAGCCGATCCGGCTGCCGTGCAGGTAGGCGCCGATCACCCCATTGTCCGCCGTGATGCAGCGCACCCGACGCACGGAAATGTTCTCGCCCAGCTTGGCAACCAGGGCCCGACGCCGGGCATCGACGGTCTCGCCGTCCACGTCCAGCTCAGCCAGCGCCTCGGCCTGTTCAACGCCGGCGGCCAGCGCCGCACCGGCCACCTGCTCGGCAAAGGCGACGAAATCGGCATTGCTGGCCACGAAATCGGTTTCCGAGTTCACTTCCAGCAGCAGGGCGCGGCTGCCGTCATCGCTCACGGCGGTGACCACGCGGCCTTCCGCGGCCACGCGGCCGGCCTTCTTATCGGCCTTGGCGAGGCCGTCACGGCGCATGTTTTCCGCTGCGGCGTCGATATCACCGTCCGCGGCCTGCAGCGCCTTCTTGCATTCCATCATGCCCGCGCCGGTACGCTCGCGCAGGGCCTTGACCTGAGATGCACTGATCGTCATGGGTATTCCTTTCGATTCTGGGTGTTGCGCAGCAGACTTCAGCTCTTGTCCGCGGTGTCGTCGTCGCCTTCCGGCTTGGCTTCGGCATCCACTGCGGCCACGTCCTCGAGCGACGCCGTCGCCGCCGGTTCGGCCTCGGCCTCGGATTCCTGGAACACGGTGTTTTGAGTCACCCTGGGCGCTTCCCCCTGCGGCTCGGGCCGGGCTTCGGGCTCTGCCGCAGCCGGGGCCGCTGCTTCGGTCTCGTCGACTTCGACGTAATCACCGCTGTCGTCCGGACGCACCGAGATGCCACGGCCGGCAATGACCGCGTCGGCCATGACCTGGCTGTAGATGCGGATGGCGCGAATGGCGTCATCGTTGCCCGGAATGACCATGTCGACCTTGTCCGGGGAGCAGTTGGAATCCACCACTGCCACCACCGGTATGCCCAGCTTGCGGGCCTCGTCCACGGCGATGTTCTCGAACCCGACGTCGACCACGAACAGCGCGTCCGGCAGGCTGGTCATGTCCTTGATGCCGCCGATGCCGCGCTCGAGCTTGTCCCGCTCGCGGGACAACTCCAGGCCTTCCTTCTTGGAAACCTTGCGGATCGAGCCATCCTCGATCATCTGCTCCAGGTCATGCAGGCGCTGGATCGAGTTCTTCACCGTCTTGAAGTTGGTGAGCATGCCGCCCAGCCAGCGGTGGTTGACGTAGGGCATGCCGCAGCGGGCCGCCTGGGTGCCGATGGCATCGCGGGCCGCGCGCTTGGTGCCCACGAACATCAGCTTGCCGCCGTTCGCGGCCAGCCGACTGACGTAGTTGTAGGCGTCCTTGAGGAGCGGCAGGGTCTCCTCGAGGTTGATGATGTGAATCTTGTTGCGATGACCGAAGATGTAGGGTTCCATCTTCGGGTTCCAGTAGCGCGTGCGATGGCCAAAATGCACACCCGCTTCCAGCAATTCGCGCATGCTGACGTCGGTCATGAGTTGTCTCCGGGTTGAGCCTCCGCGCCACCCCATGCGGCAATCCCGGCTTGCAGTTGCAAACAGGACACCCGGCCGCATGTGCCGGTGGGCGTGAGAATTTTTACAAGGTGCCGGCAAGCCGGCCGCGTTACGAATAACACCCGCGTTGCCGCGAGCGGCGGCGCTTTATACCATACTGGGCTTTGCCCGACCAGCACATCGCCGCGGGAAATCCCACCGGCAATCGCTCGCGGCGCGCCCCGACCGGCCCCGCGGCATCCGCCCCGCCAACACGCGAGACATATGACTGCCACCATCAAGACCGCCGAGGAACAGGACCGGATGCGCACGGCCGGCCGCATGGCCGCCAGCGTGCTCGACATGATCGGGGAATACGTGCAGCCCGGCGTTACCACCGGCGAGCTCGATCGCCTGTGCCACGAGTACATCGTCGGCGAGCTGGATGCGATCCCCGCCCCGCTGAATTATCACGGCTTCCCCAAGTCGGTGTGCACCTCGGTGAATCACGTGGTCTGCCACGGCATTCCGGGCGACAAGAAACTGAAGAAAGGCGATGCCGTGAACATCGACGTCACCGTGATCAAGGACGGCTATCACGGCGATACCTCCCGCATGTTCTTCGCCGGCGACCCCGGCGTGCAGGCCGCGCGCCTGTCCGACGTGGCTTTCGAGGCCCTGTGGCAGGGCATCGATATCGTGCGCCCCGGCACCACGCTGGGCGATATCGGCGCCGTGATCCAGCGCCATGTGGAAGCCAGCAATTTTTCGGTGGTGCGCGAATACTGCGGGCACGGCATTGGACGCGAATTTCACGAGGACCCGCAGGTCCTGCATTACGGCCAGGCCGGCACCGGACTGGTGCTGCAAGCGGGCATGACCTTCACCATCGAACCCATGGTCAACGCCGGCAAGCGCCACGTGAAGGTACTGCGCGACGGCTGGACGGTGGTGACCAAGGATCACACGCTGTCGGCGCAATGGGAGCACACGCTGCTGGTGACCCCCGACGGGGTCGAGGTACTGACGCTGGGCCGGGACGCGTCTTGAGCGCCGCGCCGGACCGCGCGTCGAACGCGGCCGACCTGCAGTCGGAGTTGTTCGCGCATGCCGATGACGTTGCACCGCTGGAAATAAAACCGGTCCGCGCCGCCCTCAAGGCGGTGCGCAAGACGCTAGGCGAAGCCTTCGGCGCCGGCGTTCCCGTCGACGAACTGGTTCGGCTTCGTGCCGTCTGCACGGACCGCATCCTGGTGCGGGCCTGGCAGGAGCTGATGGGTAATGCCGACACCCGCACCGCCCTGGTTGCCGTGGGGGGCTACGGGCGCGGTGAACTGCTGCCCAATTCCGACATCGACCTGCTGATCCTCTATCGCGACGACTGCCTGGCCGAGATCCGCGACGGCCTGGAACGCTTCATCACCTTCATCTGGGATATCGGCCTGCAGATCGGGCACAGCGTGCGTTCCCCCGCCGAATGCACGGACGCGGCCGCCGACGATGTCACCGTCATCACCAACCTGATGGAGGCGCGCCGGCTGGCAGGCGACCCGGGGCTGGTGGCCGACATGGGCGAGCGCCTGCAGCCGGAACGCGTCTGGCCCACGGCCGCCTTCTTCCAGGCCAAGCTGGAAGAACAGCAGGCCCGCCACGCCCATTACGACGAAACCGCCTACAAGCTCGAACCCAACACCAAGGAATCCCCCGGTGGCCTGCGCGACATCCAGACCATCGCCTGGGTGGCCAAGCGCCATTTCGACACCGACACGATCTACGGCCTGGTCGAACACGGCTTCCTCACCGAACGGGAATACCGCGAACTGCGCCGGGGGCAATCCTTCCTGTGGCGGGTGCGCTTTGCCCTGCACATGGTCACCGATCGCTGCGAGGACCGCCTGCTGTTCGACCACCAGGTGCGGGTGGCGGAAATGCTGGGCTACCAGGACGCCAGCCACAACCTGGCGGTCGAGCAGTTCATGCAGCGTTATTACCGTAATATCAAGGCGCTGTCCGCGCTTAATGATATTCTGCTGCAGCTTTTCAGCGAGGCCATCCTGCATGCCGGCGAGGATGCCGCGCCCCGCCCGATCAACGGCCGCTTCCAGGCCCGGCTGGGTTTCATCGAGGTGCGTGACGACGAGGTATTCCGCCGGTCGCCGCGAGCGCTGCTGGAGATCTTCTATCTGATGCAGACCCGCCCGCGGCTGGTGGGCATCCGTGCCCATACGCTGCGGCTGATGCGCCGCGACCGTCATCTGATCGACGACAAGCTGCGCGGCGATGTCCGCAGCCGGCGCCTGTTTACCGAGATTCTGCGCCAGCGCAACGGCGTCACCCGGGCACTGCGGCGCATGAACCGTTACGGTGTGCTCGGCCGCTATCTACCGGCGTTCGGCGACATCATCGGCCGCATGCAGTTCGACCTGTTCCATACCCTGACCGTGGACGAACACACGCTGTTCGTGATCCGCAATCTGCGCCGGCTGGCCCTGCCGCGCTTCGATCACGAACTGCCGGCAATCAGCCGGGTGATGCAGAGCCTGGACAAGCACGACCTGCTCTATATCACCGGGCTGTTCCACGACATCGCCAAGGGGCGCGGCGGCGATCATGCCGAGCTGGGGGCCGAGGATGCCGACGTGTTCTGCCGCGAACACGGCATGGCCAGCGAGGATCGCGAAATGATCTGCTGGCTCATACGCCAGCACCTGCTGATGTCGATGACGGCCCAGCGCAAGGACATCAACGACCCCGACGTGGTCCACGAATTCGCCCAGGCGGTGGGCACGGTGGAACGGCTGGACCGGCTCTATATCTTTACGGTATGCGACATCCGCGCCACCAATCCCAACCTTTGGAATTCCTGGAAGGAAAGCCTGCTCACCGAGCTGTACACCAATACCCGGCGCAATCTGGAGCGGGGGCTGGACAACCCGCTGGAACAGGCCGAGCTGGTGGCCGAGAACCGCAGCGCCGCCGCCGCCCTGCTGACCCGCCGCAAGGTCCGCACCCCTGCGTTCAAGGAGGTCTGGGCCCGTCTGGATGACGACTACTTCCTGCGCCACAGTGCCGAGGAGATCGCCTGGCATACCGCCGCCATCGCCCGCCATCAGCAGCAGGCCGACGCCGACCGGCCACTGGTGATTGTCGACAGCGTCGGGGATCAGGGCACCACCGTATTCGTCTACACCCGTGACCGGGACTACCTGTTCGGCCTGACCACCGGCATCCTGGCCCAGCTGGGGCTGTCGATCCTGGATGCGCGGATCAACACCACGATCGACGACTGCACCATGGACAGCTATGTGGTCACCGAGAGCGATGGCCGCCCGATCACCGATGCACGCCGCGGCGCGGAGATCGAGACCGCGCTGGTCCAGGCCATTGCCAATCCGGAAATCTCCGAGATCCGCGTCACCCGGCGAAGTTCGCGTCGCAGCCGGGCATTCTCGGTGCCCACTCAGGTGTATTTCACGGTCGATCACCGCCACCAGCACACGGTGATGGAACTGACCACGGCTGACCGCCCCGGGCTGCTGTCCACGGTCGGCCAGATCTTCCGCAAGCGGGGCATCCTGGTCGATACCGCGAAGATCGCCACCATCGGGGAGCGGGCGGAGGACGTGTTCCACATCACGGACCGGGACGGCGCGCCCATCACCGATCCGGCCATCTTCTATCAGTTGCGGCAGATGCTGATGCGGGTGCTCGACCGTACGCGGGACGAACCATGAACCCCCGTCTGGATCGCCTGCAGCCCTATCCCTTCGAGCGTCTGGCCGAGTTGCTCGCGGGCGCGGTTCCGCCCGCTGATGTGGCGCCGATTTCCCTGGGGGTGGGCGAACCCCAGCATCCGGCCCCGGACTGCGCCCGGCAGGCCATCATCGACCACCTGGACGGCTTTTCCCGCTATCCCGCCACCCGTGGTGAAGCCGGGTTGCGTGAGGCAATCGCCGGCTGGCTGACGCGACGTTTCGGGCTCGACCGCTGCCCGCCCGACCCCGACACCCAGATTCTGCCCGTCGCCGGCACCCGCGAAGCCTTGTTCGCCTTTGCCCAGGCGGTGGTGGCCGGTCCGAATGCCCGGGTCGCCCTGCCCAATCCGGGTTACCAGATCTACGAGGGCGCGGCCCTGCTGGCCGGCGCCGAACCTCTGTACCTGCCCTGCCGTGCCGAAAACGGCTTCCGACCCGATCTCGATGCGGTGACGCCGGCACAGTGGCAGCAATGCGATCTGGTCTACCTGTGCTCACCGGGCAATCCGACCGGCGCGGTCCTGGATGCCGATTACCTGGCCCGGGCCCTGGCGCTGGCCGAGCGCCACGATTTCATCCTCGCGGCCGACGAGTGCTATAGCGAAATCTATCTCGACGAGCAGGCGCCGCCGCCGGGCCTGCTCGGGGTGGCCGCGGATCAGGGCAACGATCGATTCGAGCGCTGCGTGGTCTTCCACAGTCTGTCCAAGCGCTCCAACCTGCCCGGCCTGCGTTCGGGTTTCGTGGCCGGTGACGCCGAGGTGCTGCGCCAGTTCCTGCGCTACCGCACCTATCACGGGGCCACGCTGGGCCCGCCGGTGCAGGCAGCCAGTCGCGCGGCCTGGTCGGACGAGGCGCATGTCCTGGCCAACCGCGATGCCTATCGCGCGAAGTTCGACGCGGTCCTGCCCATTCTGGCTCCGGTTCTGGACGTGGCCCGCCCGGCCGGCAGCTTCTATCTATGGCCGGCGCTCCCGGATGAGGTGGCCGGCGGCGACGACGAAACCTTCGTGCGCGCCCTGTTCGAGCAGCAGCACCTGCGCGCCGTGCCGGGCCGCTACCTCGGCCGTGACGCCGGCGGCGGCAATCCCGGCAACGGCCGTCTGCGGCTGTCGCTGGTGGCCGGCGTTCCCGAATGCGTCGAAGCCGCCCACCGCATCGTCCGGGTGGCGGAACGGCTCGGGGCCTGAGCGGTAATGGCTGGCAGCAGGCCGGCCCGCTGGTAGAATCCGCCTCCTTCACTCGCAATCAGACAACCCCATGGCCGATCTGCAGACCACCATTGAACAGGCGTTCGAGCAGCGCGACACCATCCGCCCCGACAACGCCGACGCGGCCGTGCGCGAGGCCGTGTTCGAGGCGATCGAACAGATCGACCGTGGCCAGGTCCGGGTAGCCGAGCCGCGCGATGGTGAGTGGGTGGTCAACCAGTGGCTCAAGAAGGCGGTGCTGCTGTCGTTCCGGCTGCGTGACAACGAAGTCGTGGCCGGCGCCGAGACACGCTACTTCGACAAGGTGCCGAGCAAGTACGCCGATTTCGATGATGCCGCCTTCCGCGCTCAGGGTGCCCGCGTGGTACCGCCGGCCACCGTGCGCAAGGGCGCCCACATCGCCCCCGACGTTGTGCTGATGCCTTCCTACGTGAACATCGGCGCGTTCGTGGGCCGCGGCACCATGGTGGATACCTGGGCCACGGTCGGCTCCTGTGCCCAGATCGGTGAAGGCGTACACCTGTCCGGAGGTGTCGGCATCGGCGGCGTGCTCGAACCGCTGCAGGCCAACCCCACCATCATCGAGGACAACTGCTTCATCGGCGCCCGCTCGGAGATCGTCGAAGGCGTGATCGTGCGTGAAGGCGCCGTCATTTCCATGGGCGTGTTCATCGGTCAGAGCACGCCGATCTACGATCGCGAGAGCGGCGAGGTCACCCGCGGGGAAGTTCCGGCCGGCGCCGTCGTGGTTGCCGGCAGCCTGCCCCGGGACGGCGGCCGCTACAGTCTGAATTGTGCGGTGATCGTCAAGCGTGTGGATGCCGCCACCCGGGCCAAGGTGGGCATCAACGAGCTGCTGCGCAGCGCGGATTGAGCGGGCGCGCATGCGCGCCCGCGTTTCGAGTTTCAGGTTTCGTGTTTCAAGTTGGGAAAAGCGCCTGTAGTGAATGTCATCCTTTACGGTCTGAAGAACTGTGACACCACCCGCAAGGCGGGTCAGTGGCTGGCCACGGCCGGTATCGACCATGCGTTCGTCGACCTGCGCGACGACGGCATCACCGCCGGGCAGCTCGACGGCTGGCTGGAGGCGCTGGGTTGGGAAGCCCTGCTTAACAAGCGCAGCACGACCTGGCGTGAACTGCCGGACACCGACAAGCAGGCCATCGATGCATCGCGCGCACGCGAGCTGCTTGTGCGTCATCCCACCCTGATCAAGCGACCGGTTCTCGAACACGGCGGCGACGTTCTCGTGGGCTTTACCGCCGCGCGCTACGAAGCCGCGCTTGCCGGCGCGGACTGACTCCCGGCCGATGGGCACCATCCTGGCACTGGCCCGCGAACTGATCGCGCGGCCTTCCGTAACCCCGGACGACGCCGGCTGCCAGGCACTTCTGGCCGAACGCCTGACGGCTGCCGGGTTCCGGGTGGAAAACCTTCGCTTCGGCGACGTGGACAACCTCTGGGCGGTGGCCGGGGACCGCGGGCCCCTGCTGTGCTTCGCCGGTCATACCGATGTGGTGCCGCCCGGACCTGCCGACGACTGGCATACGGATCCGTTCGACCCGCACCTGGACGGCGACCGCCTGACCGGCCGCGGCGCCGCCGACATGAAGGGCAGCGTTGCCGCCATGGTGACCGCGGCCGAACGTTTCCGGGCGGAAATCGGTGAACGCCAGATCGGGCGGCTGGCATTGCTGCTGACCAGTGACGAAGAAGGCCCGGCCCGCGACGGCACCCGCCGCGTGATCGACACGCTGAGTGCCCGGGGCGAACGCATCGACTGGTGTGTGGTGGGCGAACCCTCGAGCCACGCCACACTCGGCGATACCATCCGGCACGGTCGTCGTGGCAGCCTGACGGGTCACATCCGGGCCCATGGCCGTCAGGGCCACGTGGCCTACCCCGATAGCGCCGACAACGCCCTGCATCGACTCATGCCGGTGCTCACCGAACTGGCCGGGCATAGCTGGGACGCCGGTGATGATGACTTCCCGCCCACCAGCTTCCAGATTTCCAATCTCCAGGCGGGAACCGGCGCCGACAACGTGATTCCAGGCCGTGCCGAGGCGCGATTCAACCTGCGTTTCTCACCCGCCCTGACCCCGGACAGGATCAGGGCAACCGTGGATGCGGTGTGCCAACGGCACGACCTGGTCTGCGACATCGACTGGCACCTGTCCGGCGAACCCTTCATCACGCGGGGCGGAGCCCTGCTCGACGCCGTCAGCGACGCCTGTGAGGCCTGCCTCGGGAGTCGGCCTGTCCGCTCCACCGGCGGCGGCACCTCGGACGGCCGCTTTATCGCGCCCACCGGCGCGCAGGTGGTGGAGCTGGGCCCGCTCAACGCCAGCATTCACCAGGCGAACGAATGGGTCTCGGTCGCCGATCTGACCACCCTCTCGCGGATATTCGAAGACGTCATGCGACGCCTGCTCGGCCCCGCGGCCTGACGCCGGATCAGGTCGCCGGGCCGCCACCGGTCCAGCGATCGAGCTGCTCGTCCGCGTGGTGATAGGCGCGGTAGACGATGTCATCGATATCATCCCAATCGAACATCCCCGACTTGCCTACCGGCATGTGCAGTACCAGGTCGGCCTGACGATCCAGTTCCCGCGTCTCCCGTTCGCTGGTGAGCGTGGCTGACTGGAACAGGATCTTGAAGATGTTCAGGTGCCGGGGGGCACCGTCGACGCTGCTCAACAGCTCGGGGAGATCGCCCTGCGCCTGCTCCACGCGCAGATCGGCGTTACGGCTGACGTCCGACACCAGGACCGGGCCCAGTCCCATGCCGTGCATCGTTTCAAACGGAATGCTGCGCATCAGGCCACCGTCCACCAGCAGGTCGCCCTGATAGACCGTGGGCGGCGCGATGCCCGGCACTGCCATGCTGGTGCCGACCCAGTCGGCCAGGCGTCCGCGATTGTGGATCACCGGCAACCCCCGGGTCAGGTTGGTGCTTTCGCAGAAGAACGGCATCGGCAGATCCTCGATGCGGCGTTCCCCGAAAATGTTCAACAGCTGCCGACGGAATTTCTGACCGGAGATCAGTGATACCCGGGAGAAGGAGTAATCGTTGAGGTGATTGTGGGCCACGAAGGTATCCCGCAGCGTATCCAGCACCGCCTCGGAATCATGACCGCAAGCCACCAGTCCGGCCACGAATGCACCCATGCTGGTGCCGCCGACCGCATCCACGGCCAGTCCGCGGTCCTCCAGCGCCCGCAGCAGACCCACGTGCGCGAAGCCGCGGGCACCGCCGCCGCCCAGCACTACGCACAACGCCTGCCCCGATATCAGCCGTACCGCCCGGCCCAGTGCCGCTGCCGGCAGCGAGGCGTCGATCCGATGCTGATGCTCCACCGCCAGTGCCGACTGCCAGTCCGGCCCGCCTGTCGGGACCTCCTCACCGTCCCGACCGATCAGCAACAGCTCTACCGGCGCTCGCAGTTCCGCCTCGCGCAGCCAGGCGAGCACCCGGCTGCCAGCGGGATCACGGTCACGGTGGGCAATGACCACGATCCGGTCCGCCTGCCGCACGCAGCGGCGCGTCCAGGCATCCAGTTCCCCGGTGGCCTGGTAGACCAGATAGCGATAGGCGTCCTCGAGGCGATTGAGCCAGCCGGCTACGCGGGCGTTGCCCTCGGCCTCGAAATCGGTCGCCGCCGCCCCCTCGCCCAGCGCCTGATCCACCCGGGAGGGATCCAGCCGCATCAGTGAATCGAAGCCCGCCAGTGTCCGGCTGAACGCACCGGCGATACCGCGGATATCGATCCCGTCGTGGGCGGGTACCAGCGCATAGGTGCGCGCACTGCGACGGCGATCACGCGGATGGGGACGCACGTCATGGCGCTGGCGCTCCAGCAGCTGCCGTACCAGCGCCAGCATGGCCGCCGGGTGCCGCTGGACGACAGTCTCGAAAGCCGCCTGGCTGATGCGCAGCACACGCGAATCCCGCAGTGCCAGCGCATCCGCAACCCGCGGCTCGCCCGTCACCAGGGCGACTTCGCCCACCGTCTGCCCGAGCCCGGCTTCCACCACGGCCGCCTCGGCGCCACGGTCAGCAGAACGACTCACCCTCACCCGGCCGTGAACGACGAGAAACAGCGCATCACCGGGCTGACCCCGGCGGAACAGATAGTCGCCGCCCCGGTAGTCACACCATTCGGCGGCGTCGCCCAGTGCCCGCAGCGACCGCCGATCCAGGGCCCGGAACAGCGGGCTGACCTTGAGGGCCGCAACGGCCTTCATGCGTTATCGCGCCCGCCGTCCGGCAGCACCGGCATCAGTAACCGGAATTGCTCAGGCCGCGTCCTGTTCCATGGCGTCGGTGTACTGGCCAAGTGCCGCGGCGCCGTTGCAACGGGCACGGCGATAGTAGGCCTGCTGGGCGGCCGGCACGTTGTCCGAGTTGCCGGACCAGGCCGCCAGCGCCGGGGCCTGGAGGGCCCGGCCGTAGGAGAACGACAACGTCCAGGGGGCGTCACCAAGCTGGTTCATCGCGTTGAGGTGGCGGGTCGCCAGCTCGTCGCTCTGTCCGCCCGACAGGAACACGATGCCGGGCACCGCGGCCGGCACATGGCGACGCAGACAGCGCAGCGTGGTGGCGGCAACCTCGTCCACCCCCGCCTGCTGCGGACACTCGGTGCCCGAGATCACCATGTTGGGCTTGAGCAGCATTCCCTCGAGCAGCACCTGCTGGGCGACCAGCTCGTCGAATACACGCGCGAGCGTGCGTTCGGTGACCGCCTCGCAACGGCCGATGTCATGCGGGCCATCCATCAGAACTTCCGGTTCGACGATCGGTACGATCCCCGCTTCCTGGCAGAGTGCGGCATACCGCGCCAGCGCATGGGCGTTGGTATCGATGCAGTAGTCCGTGGGTATGCCATCTCCAATGGTGATCACCGCACGCCACTTGGCAAAGCGCGCACCAGCCTTGGCATAGTCGGCCAGTCGCTCACGCAGCCCGTCCAGACCCTCGGTGACCTTCTCGCCGGGGCTGCCGGCCAGCGGCTTGGCACCCTTGTCCACCTTGATACCCGGAATCACGCCCTTGCCGGTCAGCAGATCGGTGAACGGCGTACCATCCAGGCCTGACTGGAACAGCGTTTCCTCGAACAGGATCACACCGCTGACGAAGGCTTCGGCACCCTCGGTGGTGAACAGCAGGTCTCGATAAGCCTGTCGATTGGCCTCGGTGGACGCCACACCGATACTGTCCAGGCGCTTGGTGATGGTGCCGGTCGATTCATCGGCGGCGAGAATACCCTTACCCGGTGCCACCAGCGCCCGCGCGGTATCAATCAACTGCTGCTGCATGCTGTCTTCCTCTGTGAATTGGCGGAGCGAGTGGGATTCGACCGTTTCGTCAGGAACGAAACGGGACAGCGCGCGAGCGCTGCCCGGAGGGCGTGTGCCGGGGACGGCACACGTCAACCCACGAGGTTCCTCGTCGGCACGATCCACCCGCATATTCCGCAATTTTCCCGTCCAAATTGTAGTTGGCGGAGAGGGTGGGATTCGACCGTTTCGTCAGGAACGAAACGGGACAGCGCGCGAGCGCTGCCCGGAGGGCGTGTGCCAGGGACGGCACGCGTCAACCCACGTGGTTCCTCGTCGGCGCGATCCACCCGCATATTCCGCAATTTTCCCGTCCAGATTGTAGTTGGCGGAGAGGGTGGGATTCGAACCCACGAGGGGCAAAACCCCTGCCGGTTTTCAAGACCGGTGCATTCGACCACTCTGCCACCTCTCCATTATTAGTCGTGGTACGCATCGGCGTCGCTCGGGCGTCCTGCCCTCGCTGGTATCCGACGCTCTCCGGCCGGGCTCCTGCCCGGCGCTCGCCGGGACGAATCGGCGATTCGTCTGTATCCGGCTCGCCCACTCTGCCACCTCTCCGTATCGAGTCGTCGGCCTGATTGGCGTCGCTCGGGCGTCCCTGCCGGCGCACGGCCTGGCTGTCAAATGGTGCCGGGAACAGGAGTCGAACCTGCGACCTTGGCATTACGAATGCCCTGCTCTACCAACTGAGCTATCCCGGCTAATTAGATTGTCGATCATCAGTCATCGCTCGGGCGTCCTGCCCTCGCTAGTATCCAGCGCTATCCGGCCGGGCTTCCTGCCCGGCGCTCAGCCGGCGAAAGCAGTGCTTTCGCTTGTCGGCTTCGCCCAACTGAGCTATCCCGGCTAATTAGATTGTCGATCATCAGTCATCGCTCGGGCGTCCTGCCCTCGCTAGTATCCAGCGCTATCCGGCCGGGCTTCCTGCCCGGCGCTCAGCCGGCGAAAGCAGTGCTTTCGCTTGTCGGCTTCGCCCAACTGAGCTATCCCGGCTAATTAGATTGTCGATCATCAGTCATCGCTCGGGCGTCCTGCCCTCGCTAGTATCCAGCGCTATCCGGCCGGGCTTCCTGCCCGGCGCTCAGCCGGCGAAAGCAGCGCTTTCGCTTGTCGGCCTCGCCCAACTGAGCTATCCCGGCTAGTCAAATTGTCGATCATCAGTCGTCGCTCGGGCGTCCTGCCCTGGCTCAAATCCGGCACTATCCGGCCGGAGTCAGCCCATTGAAACACCCTGTCCCGGCGGTGCGGGTACCTTCGATCACGCCATGCCAACGCGTGACAACCCCAGTAGGTTGGGAAGTGGACCGACGTCGATCGCGAGCTCGGCGCGATTATAGAGAAACCACCTCGCGGCCACAATTTCATCAGGGGTGGCTTGTCACCGATTCATGGCTCCCGGGGCCAGCAGTCCTCACGGCGCGCTTCCGGTGCGGCGCCGACCATCCCGCGCTGACCTGATGCCGTGAGCGTCAGCGTCCCGCAGGTATCGGCAGCCTGAGACCCCACTGGCGCAGCCCGGATTTCGAAACCCCGCCGATTGGCGGTCACGATCGACAGTCGGTAATACGTTGTACCGTCATCCACGACCTCCGTCGGCGCCAGTCTTGGCGCACCGGTGTCCCGCGGCTCGCGGTCGGTCCCGGCGGCACCGGCGTGGGTTTCGGTCCGCCGATGATGATCTTCCAGCGCCCGAGCCAGTTCTTGCAGGGCTTGGCGTGCGGGTTCCCGGTGCTGTGCGCGTTGCCAGTTCGCATATTGCGGCCAGAGCGCCATGCAAATCGCACCCGCCAGGAGCAGCAGAATCAGAGCTTCGAGCAGGCTGAAACCGGTCTGACCGCGTGGAAATCGGGGCCGACCTGACCATTCATCAGAAATTCGCGCACGTTCGTCGGTCCGATTACGCGTTCGCGAACTCTGATCCCGTTCCATGCTGGTAGGTCTAAGCGTCGAGGGAAACATCATGGGGACTAGCGTAGCCTGCCGCCGGGCGGGATTCACGCTGATCGAACTGCTGGTCGGTCTGGCGGTTGCCGCGGTCCTTCTGATTGTGGCGGTACCCGCCTATCGCGCCATGATCGAACGCAATCTGGTTGCATCCCAGGCCAACAGCCTGCTCGCCGACCTGCATTTCGCCCGCAGCGAAGCCGTCACCCGCGGCCGGGATGTGACCGTTTGCAAGAGTGGCGACGGCCAGTCCTGCACCGCCGATGGCGGTTGGCAGCAGGGCTGGATCATTTTCGTTGATCCGACCAACAGCGGCGTCCGCAATGCGGCCGATGAGCCACTTCTGCGGGTCAACAACCAGGCGCGCCAGGGGCTGGCGATTTCCGGCACCGGCACGCTGGATGAGCGCGTGACGTTTGACCCCAACGGTTTCGCCGAGGGAACCGTCGGCACGCTCAGCGTGGCGCGTCCCGATAATGCTGACGAGCGCACCGATATCACGGTGTTGTTCAGCGGCAACATGCGCACCGAGAAATGCGGCCCGGCCAGCCCATGCAAGTCTTGACCCGGCAACGGGGGTTCACGCTGCTGGAAGCGTTGATTGCGCTTGTGGTGGTGTCGATCGGCCTGCTCGGTTTGCTGGGATTGCAGGCCGTCAGCCTGTCCAACACGCATGTGTCGGCCACCCGCACGACCGCCAATGACGCGGCCGAGGATATTGCCGAGCGCATGCGCAGTAATCTGGCGGGGGTGGACGCCAATCACTACGCCAGTATAGATAACCCGTCGGCCGGCAAGGCGCCGGGCGTCGACTGCGTGACTAACCGATGTTCCGCTGAGCAGATGGCGGCCGTCGATGCCTATACCTGGGATCAATCCATCAGTGCGCGGCTACCCAATGGACGTGGCCAGGTGGATTGCCTCGACAACGACCCGGCCGATGGCGACGCCTGCAGCCGGAAGTCTCCGCACCGCGTGACGGTGATCTGGCGAGAACGCGACCGGCAGGTGGAACGCCAGAATATCCAGGACTTCGACGCCTGCGACGACGAGGCCGACGAAATCGATCTGCGCTGCTTCCAGCTGGAGTTCGTGCCATGACCACGCGGCGGCGCCAGTCCGGCTTTACGCTGACCGAGTTGATGATCGGCATGGTAATCGGTCTGCTGCTGCTGGCCGGCATTCTCGAGATCCTGCTCGGCAACCGGGAAAGCTTCCAGGTCCAGCAGCAGCAGGCGGCGCTGCAGCAGAACGCCCGTGTGGTTTCCTATTTTCTCGACACCATCGTGGCGCACGCCGGCTATTACCCGGACACGTTTCTGGATTCCGAGCGGGTATTTCGCAACGGCGGCGATCCGCTCCGGGGCGAAGACGGCAAGTTCGACGAAGTTACCATCCGGTTCCAATCGGATGGGGCCCTGAATGATTGCGCCGGTGGCCTGGTTGACGAGGACGTCATTTCCACCAACCGCTTCTACGTGTCCGACACCGATGATGACGGCAACGCCACCCTGCTGTGCCAGCGGTCGCTGCAGCAGGCCGACGGCAGCGCGGTGAAACGTGCGGACGGCAGCACCGTGGGCGACAGCTTTCTACCCCTGATCGAGAACGTGTCGGCGCTGTCCATCCGCTACGGCATGGACACCAACGAGGACGGCTCCGTGGACCGTTACGGGGATGCCACCAGCGTCAAGGCCGTGTCCGACTTCGATCGGGTTCACAGCGTCCACATGCAGGTAGTACTCGCCAGCGAGGGCAATGTCCTGACCAAGGCGCGCGACGCCAACGAGGATCCGCAGTTCAAGGAGACACTGTTCGATGACGACCTGGAACTGCCCAGCGATCGGCGCCAGCGTGTGCTGGTCGATCGGGTAATCGCCCTCAAGAACCGGCTGCCATGATGCGATACCACCACCGTCAGTCCCCGCAGCAGGGATTCGTGCTGATCACCGGCATGATTTTCCTGATCGTCATCACCCTGCTGGCCCTGTCCACCATGGGATCCACCACATTGCAGGAGCGCATGACCTCCAATCAGCGCGAGCAGTTCCGCGCCCTGCAGGCCGCGGATGCGGCCCTGCGCGACGGCGAGCGGCGTCTCGGCCAGCTCGCGACCTACCCGGAGGCCGGCCGGGATCACAGGTACGACCCGACGCCGTCGGACACCGACGCCGACGACACCGAGACCTGGCGATTGTGGACGGAAGACGCGCCGCTGGCCGGGGTAAAAGCGGACATCAACGGCTTCCTCACCGACACGCCATGGGATGCCGCAAGCCAGGCCGACGAGCCAGAGCCAATCATATTCCGGTTCTATGAGACCGGTGACAGCGCCAAGGCTGCCGATCTCGGTCTGGTTGCCTTGCCCCGTGCTTATATCGAAGAGGTTGCGTTCCGGGCCGACAACCTGGACCCGGATACGGCTGCCCAGGGCAAGGGCGCCGCGCAATATCGCGTGACCGGCCGTGCACGGGGCGGTAATCCCGGATCCACCGCGGTGACGCAGAGCATCTATCAGAAGCGGTACTGAGCATGAAACCAACGCGGATCAACTACATCCCCTGCTCGTTCGGCTCGGCCCTGCTGAGCGTCATGAGCCTGCTTGCTGCCGCCCCCACATTCGCGACACCGCTCGATCTTGCCGATCAGCCTCTATTCGTCACCAATAGCGCCAAGCCGAATGTGATCGTGGCAGTGGATGATTCCGGTTCGATGGACTTCGAGCTCCTGTTCGGCACGGATGGCGGCACCCTCTGGTGGAACCGGAATACGCTCAGCTTCTCGGATAGCGACGGAAATCTGTATTCACCACCCCGAGACCAGCAAGGCAGCTATTACAACTACACCTACCTGTTTCCGAACAACTGCAACGGCAACGGGGCCCGGGACCGGCGTGCGTATTGCAGCAACAGCGACTTTTTCGCCATCCCCCCCATTCCGCAGTTCGCGTTTACCCGATCGCCGGACTTCAATCAGTCTTACTTCGACCCATCCGTCACCTACAAGCCTTGGGTCGGTTACGACAATGCCGACCCCGCCGCTGCCTACGCGGACCCCGCCAGAGCCAGCGATCGCTTCGACCTGACCGACGACGTTCGCGAGAACGGCACCTACGAAAGCTTCGTGATCGGACCCAACATGCTTTTGCCCGCCGGCCTCGTTATTGATGCCGGCGGTGGCTGGTATCGCCTGAACAGTAATGCGACAGTCGATAACTACCGCTACCTGGCAATCGAGTACTTCCCGGCCACGTTCTATCTTGAATCACCGCTTCCCGCTGAATTCGGCTATTCCGCCGATCCGATCACGGGCAAAGCACCAGACGGCAGCGACCTTTACGGCTACCAGGTCCGACCAGGCAATTTCACGACCGACGCCCAATATCAGGCGATGATGCGGAACTTTGCCAACTGGTTCTCCTATTACCGCAAGCGTCACCTTGCCACCCGCGGCGGCATTGCGGGTGCCTTCGACCAGGTTAGTGGCTTCAACGTTGGGGCCTGCACCATCAATCAGACCGGCAGCCAGGCTAGCAGCTCGCTGAACTACTTCGACGTAACCATGCGGGATCTGGACAGCGAGCGCGGCACCTTTATCGATTCCATTCTGAATATCGATTTTTCGCAGCCCCAGGGCACCCCGAACCGTCATGCGCTGCACTTCCTCGGCGAGCAGTTTGCCCGCAATCATAGTGTAATCACGCAGCCCTGCCAGCAGAATTTCGGGATCCTGTTCACGGACGGCTATACCGGTGACCGGGACTATACATCCGGCGTTGATAATGCCGATGGCGGCCAGGGCAGCCCCTATGCCGACAGCAGTTCGAACACACTCGGCGACACGGCGATGTACTACTACCGTCGACTCGCCGATCGACTGGACGGCGACTTCGAACGTGGCCAGGTTGCCGTCCCGACGGCCTGCGAGCAGGCCAACCCCGATCCCTGGCTGGACTGCAATGACGATCTCCACATGGTGACCTTCGGCGTCACCCTGGGCCAGCAGGGAACCATCTACGGTACCGACGAAGCGGCAACCGAGGACCCCTATGCGAACCCGCCGGACTGGGACAGTCTGTCGCTAAGCACGTACGGTCCCGGCCAGGTCGACGATCTCTGGCATGCCACCATCAACGGGCGCGGCACCCTGCTCAATGCCAATACCCCGCAGGAAGTCGCCGACAATTTTGCCGCCACGCTGCAGGAAATCTCCGGCCGGCGCGGCTCGGCGTCATCGCTGTCCATCAACACCGGCACCATTTCCAGCGACGCACGGGTCTTCCAGGCCAGCTTCGTCAGCGGCCTGTGGACCGGCGATCTGACCGCCGCCTCAATTTCTGACGGCACCGGGAACGGCGCCTGCGAGGACGAGGATGTGCTGGGACAGGTCTGCGGCCGGGAATGGTCCGCTGCCGACCAGCTGAATGCCATGAGCCCGGGCAACCGACAGATTGTCACCTCCGACAGCAATGGCAACGCAGTTGCGTTCCGCGCCGCCGCGCTGGGACTCACGAACGACGAGGGCAGCCAGCCGCTGACGGCCGACCAGCTCGCCTATCTGCGCGGTGACCGCGGCAATGAACGGCAGAATGGCGGACCGTTCCGCAACCGCACCAGCCTTCTCGGCGACATCGTGTATTCCAGCCCGCTGTACGTGGGAGCGCCTAATCGCCTTCGCTACCCGTTCGACTGGGACGACGCCCGCCAGGACGGCAATCAGGACACCATCGAGGACCAGGTCAGCCTGCCCTATCGCTCGCTAACCGGCTCGAATTTCCTGGACAGCTACGCCAACCGCACGCCCATGGTTTACGTGGGTGCCGGTGACGGCATGCTGCACGGCTTCCGGGCCAGTGACGGCCGCGAAGAATTCGCCTTCATTCCCGGCAACCTGCTGCCTGCACTCGACGACTTGACCGATCCGGACTATGACCACCGTTTCTATGTTGATGGCAATCCCGTGGTCGTCGATGCAGTCATCGATCACGACGGGGGTTCGGCCTGGCGCACCGTGCTTGTAGCCGGTCTGCGCGGCGGCGGCAGCAGCATGTTTGCCCTCGATGTCACCGACCCGGCAGCGCTGAGCGAGGCCAACGCAGCCAGCGTGCTGCTATGGGAGTTCGAGGATGCGGACCTAGGCAAGACCTTCAGCGAACCCAGCATCGTGCGCCTGCACAACGGCCGCTGGGCCGCGGTTTTCGGCAACGGCTACAACAGCAGTGGCGAGTCCGCGGTACTGTTCGTGGTCGATTTGTCGGACGGCAGCCTGATCCGAAAGATCGATACCGGCGCCACACCTGACGTGGAGGGCAACCCGGCCTTCAGCAACGGCCTGGGCAGCGTCTTCCCGGTGGATCTCGACGGTGATTTCATCACCGACTACATCTACGCGGGCGACCTGTACGGCAATCTCTGGAAATTCGACCTGACCGCCACCAGCGCCGCCGACTGGACGACGGGATTCGGTGGCAGCCCGCTGTTTACTGCCCGCAGTGCCGACGGCCAGCGCCAGGTCATCACCACCGAGCCCCAGGTGGCACTCCATCCCTACGGTCGCGAGTACGGAGTGATGGTGTATTTCGGCACCGGCAAGTATCTGGAACGCGGTGATAATGTTGCCGATACGAGCGTGACCAACAGCTTCTACGGCATCTGGGATCTGGATGTCTTCAGCTTCACCGACAATCCGCCGTTTGCCACCAGTGTCAAGGCCGTTCCGGGCCGTGCGCGGCTGACAGAACAGCAGGTGCTCTCGGGCGTCGCGCTCAGTCAGGACGGCCAGAGTTATCGCGGCGTTACGCAGAACCCGGCGCCCTATCAGGACGGTCCGGACGACGCGGAGGCCACGACTGCCGGCGCGAACAAGCGGGGCTGGGTTCTCGATCTGCCGGCCGGCAGCGGTGAGCTGATTGACACCGATGCCACTCTGCGCGGCCGCGTCGTGGCCTTCAGCAGCCTGATTCCGAGCAACGACGCCTGCTCGGTTGGCGGCAACGGCTTCTTCATGGTGGTGGATGCCGCCACCGGTGGCCGGACGCCGTTCTCAGCGATCGACGTCAACGGCGATCTCACCTTCACCACCGCCGATACCGTGTCGCTCAACGGCGAAACGATCCGACCATCGGGCATCGTGTTCAACAACGCAGTACCAGGTGAGGCCGGCTTCATGATCGCGCGCCCCCAGCTGGTGCCGGATGCCGACACCGGCGCAGGCGCCGCCTTCGACAACGCCATCATTCCCTTCAGCGATGGCACCAAGGTGAGCCGGGCTATCAATCCCGGCTACGAAGCCGACGGCCGCCGTAGCTGGCGGGAGTTGCGGCGATGACCTCCAGGGCACGCGGCGAGGCCGGGTTCAGCCTGATCGAGCTGGTCATTGCGGTCGCCATTATCGGCATCCTCGCGGCAATCGCCTACCCGAGTTACGTTAATCAGGTGCGGGAGTCGCGCCGCACCGACGCCCAACGGCTGTTACTGGAGGCGGCCAATCGGCAGGAGCGGGTCTATACCGCCTCGAGCCCGAACAGCTACGCCGACAACATGGGCTCCGGGGGGCTCAACTATCCCAGCGACAAAGTCGAGACGGAAGGTGGCTGGTATCAGATTGTCGCGGATGGCACGGATGCCAACGCGGACGGAATCAACGAAGGGTTTACGCTGGAAGCCACGGCGCTGAAAGACCAGCGCAAAGATGACTGCGTCGTCCTGCGGCTCGATCACCTCGGGCAGCGTACCGCCCTGAGCGCGGTCAAGGATGGCAAAGATGTCAGTGCGGAATGCTGGTAGCCCGCGATTATCCCGCCGCCTCATCGATCGCCCGCACCAGCGCCTGACCCGCCGCCGGCGCGCAAGCCACGCCGTTGCGAAAGTGACCGGTGTTGACGAACACCCCGGGGCACCCCGGCACCGGGCCGACAATGGGTTCGCCATTCGGGGCGGCCGGCCTGAGTCCGGCCCAGTGCGCCTCGACCGGCAGGTCCGCAAGCGGCGCATGCAATGCGGCGGCAGCGGCCACAAGGAACTGCCGGCCCGCCGCGGTCGGACTGGCGTCGAAGCCGCTTTCCTCCACCGTGCTGCCGATCAGGATACGACCATCCGCCCTTGGAATCGCGTAACAACCGTCATGCACCAGTATGTGCGGCAAGGCACCGGGCCGGCCGCGAAGCAACAGCATCTGCCCCTTGACCGGCCGAATCTCGGCGTTCGCCCGCGCACCCGGCACGTCGCCGGCCCAGGCGCCGGTCGCGACCACGCCAACCTCGCCCCGGACAAAGCCATGCGCGGTCTCGAAGCCCAAGAAACCGTCGGCACCGTTTTGCACCCGCTTCACCGCGCAATGCTCGCGGATATCCGCACCCGCCATCGCCGACGCCGCCGCCAGCGCCCGGCCCAGTCTCGGGTTACGGACCTGCGCTACGCCGGGCAACCAGAAGCCCTGCCGATGCTGGCTGCCGGGCAGATAGCGGTCGATATCCGTCGCGCCCCAGGCCGAATGGGCATGACCGGTCTCGGCCGCCCAGTCCCGGGCCCGTTCCTGTTCCTCGGCATCCAGGATTACTGCGCCAGTCCGGCGCAGTTCGCAGTCAATGCCCGTGGCGGCATGCAGTTCCCGGCAGAGCGCCGGGTACAGTGCCGCGCCCGCAGCAGCAGCGGTCTGAACCGATGCAGGATAGCGCCAGGGGTAGATCGGCCAGAGGACGCCCCCACCGGCCCAGGAGGCACCGCGGGCCACGCGATCGGCCTCGAACAGGGTCACCGCGTATCCGGCGCGCCTGGCGTACCATGCCGTCATAAGGCCGATCAGGCCGCCGCCGGCAATGAGGATGTGATCGGGGCGTGCCATGAGCCTGCCATTCTAACGCCCGCACGCTGGTCGGCCAGATATCACCGTCTGTCGGAATTTCCCAGGGCTTCAACCCGCGTTTGCCGTTAACAAGGCCAATCATGTCCGGACCTGCATTCTCGAGAGGCTTCACGTTATTGGAACTGCTTGTTGCCATCACCGTTTCCACCATTCTGCTGGTGATCGGCATCCCGGCGTTCATGCAGATGATTGCGGGCAATCAGCGCAGCGCTAACAGCGCCGATCTGTACAGCGACCTCGCCTTCGCCCGGGCGGAAGCCATTTCGCGCAATCTGCAGGTGGGGGTGTGTCCCAGCGAGGATGGCGCCCGCTGCGCCGACGGCAACGATTGGCGCAGCGGCTGGCTGATCTATGCCAACACCGACAACAGCACGGCCGGTGATGAACCGGATGCGGATGAGCCGATTCTCGCAAGCCGCGGAGAGATCGAAGGGCAGTTCTCCCTCACCGGTAGCGGGTTGAACAGCCCCGTTGTGTTCCTGCCATCCGGCCGCAGCCGCAGCACCGGCCGCTTCGAGCTTTGTCCCGATAACCCGGACCTCAAGGGCCGCGCGGTAATCATCACCTCGACCGGCAGACCGCGCATTGCCAATCTCGATTGCGGGGCGTGACGTGGCGGTTACGATGTCATCAAGACAACGCGGCTTCGGCCTGATCGAAATCCTGATCACGCTGCTGGTGTTTTCCATCGGCATTCTCGCCGTCGCCGGCCTGCAGGCCATTTCCAAGAAGAACAACTTCGACGCCTTGCAGCGCACGGAGGCGGCCAATCTGGCCGGCTTTATCGTCTCCAGCATGCGCTCCAACCCCGTGGCGCTGAACGATTATCTCGTCAGCCCGAGCAGCCCGCGCGGCAGCCGTGCACAGATTACAACGCCGGAAAAAAACTGCTATCAGACCGATTGCTCGCCCGGTGAGTTGGCCGCATTCGATCTGTGGCAATGGGAAAAGGCGCTGGACGGCGCTGGCGAGACCGTCACCGCCGACGGCGAGACCACACGAACCGGCGGCCTGAGCCGCGCCAGTGCCTGCATCACCGGTCCGGCCGGCGGTGGCAGCGGGTTCTATACCATCGTGATTGCCTGGCGCGGCGTCACCCAGCTGGACCCCGCGGGCGTCACCTCCTGCGGGACCGGCCGCGGCCTCTACGGCGCGCCCACCGACACGGGCGGCGGCACGGCTGACGAGAGCTATCAGCGGGCGCTGGTACTGGAAACCTTCATCGCCTCATGAATACGCGCACACGACATCGTCAATCGCGGGGGTTCTCGCTGGTCGAACTGATGGTGGCCATGACCCTGGGACTGCTGATGACCGCCGCCATCGGCACACTGTTCGTGGCCAACAAGACCAACTACCGCCAGAACACCCTGATCGCGGAAATGCAGGACAACAGCCGGTTCGCCATGCAGGCGCTGGGGCGTGACATCGGCATGGCGGGTTTCATGGGCGGCATGACCGACGTCGGCGCAATCGACCGCGACAGCGACACCCTGCCCGCCATCGACTCGGATTGCGGGCCCGGGGCGGACGGCAGCGGCGGCTGGGCACTGGATAGTGCACCAATCGAGGTACTCGACCAGCCCGGTGCGAGTGCAGCGGCCACCCACGCCTGCCTCGGCGACGAACCACTGGTAACAGATGCCGATGTCCTCTCCGTCCGCCACGTGTCCGGCCTGCCGGCAGCCGAGCTGGATTCCGGCGCCGCCGCCGCGACATTGCGCGCCAACACCTTCTACCTGCAGACCAACCGCACGGTCGGCTCCCTGTTCTTCTCGGGCGCCGATGCCGAAGTCCCGGACACCTCGCATGCGCCGCGGCTGCCCCCGAAGTCCATCTGGGAGTACGAGTCGCACCTGTATTTCGTGCGGGACTACAGCCAGACACCGGGCGACGGCATCCCGGCCCTTTGCCGGCGCTTCCTGGCCGATCAGGCCGGTCCGCGGACCGACACCGAGTGCATCGCGGAAGGGGTGGAGAATTTCCAGATCGCCATCGGCATCGACACCGACGACGACGGCATCGTCAACCGCTACGACACCGACCCGGCGGACGCGGACCTGGCCCGGGCCGTCACTGCCCGGATTCAGCTACTGATGCGCAGTACCGCGGCGGACCCCGGGTACCGCAACGACAAACGCTACGATCTGCACGGCCACGACGACGACGGCGACGGCGCCATCGATGAAAGCGGCGACGGCTATGCGCCGGATGACCGTTTCTACCGACGGCTGGTGCAGACCACGATCAACCTCCACAACCCGGCGCTGGCCCCGGGCACCACACCATGACCGCTTATCCCGCCATCCGCCGAAACCCCGTGATGCCGCCACGCCAACGCGGCATAGCCCTGGCCACGGCGCTGATCTTCCTGGTAGTGATCACCCTTCTGGGCCTGGTGGCCATGCGTACCAGTACCACCGAACTGCGCCTGGCCCGGAACGAGCAGGTCCGCATGGAGGCGATGCAGACCGCCCAGTCCGTGGTCGACACGGTACTCGCCGACAGCGACAACTTCCCGCTCACCATGGACCCTGACCTACCGCACTGCTTCGCCAGCGGCGGCGGCGACATCCAGGCCCTCTGCCCGCCGGAACAGGCGCAATTGACGCTGTCCGGTCCGGATCAGCCCCTGCCGCCGCTATTCCAGAAAGGCATCCATGCCGAAGTCCGGCGGTTGCCGCCGGATCGCGCGCCCCTGCCGGGCGGTCTGCTGACCAGCATGGCCAGGTTTTCCGGCGCCGCGTTTGCCGTCCGCGGCCAGTATTCGCGCAGTCAAGCCGGCCAGGGCGCGGCCGATATAGAACAAGGGGTTATCAAACTCGTACCCCGTCAGGAAAGGATTCGATGAGCCGTAGCCGCGATAATCGACCGACTCGTACCGGCCTGCGCTGGCGCGCGCTGCTGGGCGGACTGTGCCTGTCGCTGGTGGCGACCCTGTCGCCGGCACCCAAGGTGGTGGCCGATGACATCGACATCTACCAGCAGGCGGGCACGGCGGATACCCAACCGCCGCTGGTGGTGCTCAATCTCGATCTGAATCTCGACCCGACCGAGATCGTCTGCAGCAACGTGCTGGCCGATCCGAGCACCCTAGTGGGAGAACCGGCCTGCGAGCTGCTGCAGCAGGTGGCCGTATTGCCGGTGCTGGAACAGGCGCTGGGCCTGGAAATCGGCGCACTGCTGGATACCCTGCTCGGCAACAATCCGGTTACCGGCGGTCTGGTTGGGCTGGTTGGCGGCCTGACCGGCGCCACGCTGGGCTCGCTGGCCGATGGTCTGCGCGACATCACCGGTGACGAAGGCAGCGGCACCAGCGTCGCCCTGGACCAGCTCGACGTGGTGCGCCTGCTGCTCTACCGGGTACTTCATCAGCTCGTGGGAGTTCGGGTCGCGGTGCTCGCCAGTCACGCCAATACCTGCGAAGCCGCGGACTTCGACGATCCCCGCGCCGACACCGATAACTGCAGCAACGGGGCCGTCGTACTGCTACGGGCGACCGAACTGCTGGAAGATAACCTCAATGCCACGGTAGACGGCCTGCTTGCGCGAATCGGTAGTAGCGCCGACAGCAATGACAATGATATTGCCGACTACACCAATGGCAATCGCGTCACGATTTGTCACCTTCCGCCGGGCAATCCGTCCGCACGCAGCACGATTACCGTCGGCCGCGGCGCGGTCAACGCGCATCTCGCCCACGGCGACACCCTCGGCCCCTGCGGTGTAGCCTCCGAACTCGCACCACACCCGTTCCAGGGCAAGGAAGTCTATTTCGAACTTCTGCGCTATCTGACCGGCGGATCGGTCTACAACGCCGGCCTGAATCACGACGACAGCCTGCCGTTACTGGCCGATCCGGCCGCCACCAACGCCAGTGGCGCCAGCTACAACAGCCCGCTTGATGCCGCCACCTGCGGCGACATCCGGGTTATCAACATTCTGCTGACCGATCCGGACGGCCAGGACGAGTCGGATGCCGACATCCTCGCCTTTTCCGGCATGGCAGGCGCCGATGGCCCCGGCGATGGAGGCTTTACCTTTGCCGAAATGACCCGCCATCTGGCCGACCAGGGCTTCGACCATGGCGGTGGCAACTATCGCCTGCATAGCTACTACCTGATCAACGGTATCGACGGCGGCGGCCCCACGCAGTTGCTGAGCAACCTCGTGGGCACCACCATGAATCTGCCCATCGGCCTCAACCCCCTGGCCACCCCGTTTGCCAGCCGCGACTCGTTCCTACCGGTGAGTAACGACAGCGCCTCCCTCGGTGGCCCGCAGCCGGTATTCTCCCGCGCCCGCCCCGGCGAGGCTCAACCCGCGCTGTTCACCGGCCTGTTCCAGCCGGATCCGGACCGGGCACCGGCATGGAACGGCAATCTCAAGAAGCTGGCCGTGACCGACGGCGCCAATCCGATCGTGGTCGATGCGCTCGGGCAGCCCGCAGTGGGGCCGAACGGCCAGATCGCCGATGGCGCACTGACCTTCTGGACCGAACCCAGCAATCTCGAAACCGGTGTCACCGGCACGGTAAACGGACGCGACGGGGGCCACGTCACGCGCGGGGGCGCCGGCATGTACATGCTACCGCCCACAACCCCGCCGACCCCGACAAACCCGCCCGGCAATACCGGCAGCGGGAGCGGCGGCCCGCGGATTTTCTACCAGACAGCCGGTAACGGACTGTCACTGGCGCCATTGAACCTCGATACCACCACGGTGGAGGAAGCCCAGCCCGCACTGGCGGCCGATGACAAGCTGCACGCCGCGGAACTGGTGGCCTGGGCGCGTGGTTACGAAACCTCGCCCGCAGTGCTGGGTGATGAGGGCTATGGCGGTCTGCTGGGCTTCCTGAACAGCCAGGTCCAGGGGCTGACCAGTCTGGTGCGGGATCTGGTCCGGGATGTGCTCAATGGCGTGTTCTGCAATCCGATTCTGGGCTTTCTCGGCGCGGTACTGGGGTTCAACTGCAGCATCCCGTCAGCGGAAGAACCGCCGCCGCAGGACTGGCAGATGGGTGACGTGCTCCACAGCCATCCACTTGCGATCGACTATGGCCGCGGCAGTGCCGGCAGTGACGACATCGATACGGACATCCGCATATTCACCGGCACCAACCGCGGTTTCCTGCACCAGTTTCGGAATGACGGCAACAGCGGTACCAGCTTCGCCGGCCAGGAAGTTTGGCGACTCGCCCCGCGCGCGGTAATGGCCAACTTCAAGCGCTGGCAGTCCGGCAGCCCCACCGCCGCCAGCCGGCCCTATGGCGTGGACGGCGCGCCGGTCGCCCTGATCCGGGACAACGACGGCGTCATCCAGGCCAGCCAGGGGGATCATGTCTGGCTGTATTTCGGCCTGCGACGCGGTGGCAAGGCCTACTACGGCCTCGATGCCACCAATCCCGACGCCCCGCCCCAGGGCCTATGGTCCATCGAGAAGGGCGCTACGGGTAGCAATTTCGCCGAACTCGGCCTGACCTTCTCCACTCCGCAGGCGGGCTACATCCGGCTGGCCGATAGCAACGGGGACACCAGCTCGCGACCGGTCCTGGTCTTCGCCGGTGGCTATGACGGCGGCTACACCAGCGCCGGCAACCCGCTGGGCAAGGACGCAGCCCGCGGCAGTCGCTCCGGCACGCCCGGCCAGTCCGACAGCGGGCTGGTTGGCCGCGACGATGACGAGGGCAACGCGCTGTTCGTGGTCGATGCCGAAACCGGCGAGCTGATCTGGAAGGCCCGTCACGGCAGCCGCGGCCATAGCGCCAGTGGTGGCGCCGATATCTGGCAGCATCCGGCGATGGATGACAGCATCCCGTCGGATGTAACGGCCCTGGACACCGACGGCGACGGTCACCTGGACCGGCTCTATGTCGGCGATACCGGCGGCCGCGTCTGGCGGGCGGACATCGGCGCCCCCGATGCCGCGGACTGGCGGGCCGAGCCCATCGCCAGCCTGGGGCGCCATGCCGGCAGCGCCAGCCTGGCCACCGACCGGCGCTTCTTCCATCCGCCGGATGTCCTCCGGGTCAGTGCCGGCGCGCAGAGTTTCTACGCCGTCGTGATCGGCTCGGGCAATCGCGCGGATCCCCTCAACCGCGCCACCGACAATCGCCTGTTCGTGATCAAGGACGCGCAAACCCTGCCCGACGATCCGGTTCCCGCAACCCCCGCCGACCTGGCCGACTTTTCCGGCAACTGCGCCGGGGGAACGTGCGACAGCCTGCTTGACCCCGCCTTTTCGCCGCGCGGCTGGCAGATGGCGCTCGGCAGTGCCGGCGAAAAGATCCTGTCCAGTCCCACCACCATCGCCGGCAAGGTGCTGGTCACCAGCTATGTGCCGCCCGCAGCCGGGGGCAGCGCCTGTACGCCACCCGCCGGTACCGGGCGGCTGTATGCGGTGGATATTCGCAACGCCACGCCCACCCTGCCGGCCTTCGAAAATGACGGAGACAGCGCGGCGGCCGGCGGATCACTTGCCATGGCCCGCAGTACCCCGCTGCGCAGCGCCGGCATCCCGGCGGAAGTGCAGTATCTGCGGCCGGAAACCTTCCTGGCCAGCGACTTCGGGATACTGGATATAAACCACCGGCTCATGTGGCGCACCTACTGGCGCGAACGCGTCGGCGATCAGTAACCGACGGATCCGGCTTCCGGCCGCATGGCCAGGCCCGTATCATTGCGTCGCATGCCCTGCCCCCGCGCCATCCCGCTCCTTCGCCGCCGCCGTCAACACGGCATGACGCTGATCGAGCTGATGATCGTGGTCACGGTGGTCGGCATTCTGGCCGCAGTGGCCTATCCGTCCTACGTCAATGTGGTGGTGCGCAACAACCGTTCAGTGGCCCATGCCGCGCTGAGTGATCTGGTCGCCAGACAGGAAAACTACTTCACCCAGCGCAAGCGCTACGCCCAGACCATCCGGGAACTGGGCTTCCCCTCGAGCCCGACCGGTGTTCGCAACAACGGGGCGCTGGATGATCTCGACGCCTCGCCCAATCCGGGCGACATCGTCTACCACCTGCAGGTATCGTCCGCCGCGCCGTTCGATCAGGACACCAACTTCCGGGTGGAAGCGGTGCCCACCAACATGCAGACGCGGGACGACGACTGCGGCACCCTGTTCATCACTGCCGCCGGCACGCGCGGCGCCACCGGCGACAAGCCGGACGAGTGCTGGTAACCGCTGGCGTCAGGACCGCCCGCGCTTGCGCCACATATCCAGCAGCAGCAATGCGGCACCCACGGTAATGGCGCAGTCGGCGATATTGAACGCCGGCCAGTGATAGCCCGCCGCGTGCAGATCGAGAAAATCGATCACGTGCCCGCGGGCAACGCGGTCGACGGCATTACCCAGCGCGCCGCCCAGAATCAGCGCCAGCGAGGCACCCACCAGCCGCTCTGTATGCGGGTTGCGGCGCAGCCAGATCAGGATGCCGATGCTCACCACCACCGTCAGGGCCACGAAGAACAGCGGCGTCGCCCCCGCAAACATGCTGAAGGCCGCCCCGGTATTGTGCAGGCGTACCAGATTGAAGAACGGTGCGATCACCAGCCGGTCGTAGAGATCGAACGATCGGACCACCAGTTGCTTGGTGATCTGATCGGCCACGATCACGATTGCCGAAATCCAGAGCCAGTGGGCGTTCTGATAGCGGAATGCTTGGCCGGACGCGGACTCAGACATGGGTACCTCGGTTGGTATCGGGGTTCGGCTCGTCGCGGGCCGGACGGGCTCGGGCCAGCAGCGCCCGCGCATGGTCGATATCCGCCATCATCGCATCACGCAGGGCACTGGTGCTGTCGAATCGGGCCTCTCCCCGCAGGAACGCGTGGAAGAATACCTCGATCCGGGTGCCATACAAGTCCTCGTTGAAATCCAGCAGATGCACCTCGAGAAGACAGCCCTGACCGTTGACCGTGGGACGGGTGCCCAGACTGGCCGCCCCGTCGACCATACGACCGTCCGCCAGCCGCACGCGTACCGCGTAAACCCCGTGACAGGGCGCAACCTTGCGCTGCAGATCGAGATTGGCAGTCGGCACGCCCAGCGACCGGCCCAGCCGCTGGCCCCGGATCACCCGCCCGCAAACCCGATAGGGTCGCCCCAGCAGCGTTTCCGCGACATCCGGTTGCCCGGCGGCCAGCGCCTCGCGCACCCGCGTGCTGCTCACGCGCTGGCCATCCACCGAGACCGTGGGCACCCGCAGCACCTCAAAGTCGCATTCCCGCCCCAGTTTCTCGAGCATGGCGAGATCACCGGCGCGGTCACGACCGAAGCGGAAGTCGGCCCCCACCATCACCGCTGCCACCCCGAGCTGTCCCACCAGCAATGAGCGCACGAATTCCGTCGGCAACTGGGCGGCGAACCGCTCGTCGAACCGGGCTCGCACCAACCGGTGCAGGCCATAGCGGGCGGTATCCTGGATCTTCTCCCGCAGGCTGGAAAGCCGTGCCGGCGCCGCCTCCGGCTTGAAGAATTCCAGGGGCGTGGGGTCGAAGGTCAGTAGCGTTGCCGGCAGATCGTGCGTTGCCGCCAGCGCCGTCAACCGCTGAATGATGGCCTGATGGCCGCGATGCACGCCATCGAAGTTGCCGATGGTCAGCACACAGCCGCGGCCCGCGGGTGGCAGCGCCGATACACGCCGGACGAACTCCATCAGGCGGCCCGCAGGTGGCGCGGCCGCAGACCGAGCGCCGCAATCACGACCGCATAAGCCGCCAGACCCGCGCCGATGAGCGTGAACAAGCGCATTACCCGCTCCGAGGCCCCTGCCGCCAGCCAGCCGTCAATATCCCCGGCCAGCCAGAACAGCAGGGCGCTCATCGTCAGCGTCGCCACCGTGACCCGGAAAAGCAGCGGGGCCCACCCCGCGCTTGCCCGGTAGACCCCTTCGGCCCGCAGCCCGCGAAACAGCAGGCCCGCATTGACGAAGGCCCCCAGCGACGTGCCCAGCGCCAGCCCGGCGTGCGGCGCCGGCCAGTCAAGCGCCACCACGGCGCCAACGAAGACCACGTTCATGACCATGGCGGCCGCCAGCGAGATCACGCCGAAGCGGACCGGCGTGCGCGTGTCCTCACGCGAGAAATAGCCCGGTACCAGCACTTTCACCAACGAAAAACCCATGAATCCGAATGCGTAGGCGCACAGACTGTACCGGCTCATCAGCACGTCCTGCACACCGAAGGATTGATACTGGAACAACGTCGCGATCAGCGGCCCGGCCAGCACGAACAACCCGGCCATGGCCGGCAGGCCCAGCACGATCACCAGTTTCAGCGCCCAGTCCAGCGTGGCCGAGAATCGCGCGGGTTCGCCCTCCGCATGCCTGGCCGACAGACTCGGCAGGATGACGGTACCCAGCGCAATCGAGAACACGCCCAACGGGAACTCCATCAGACGATCGGAGTAATACAGCCAGCTGACACTGCCCGCCGCCAGCAGCGATGCAATGGCGGTATCCAGCAACAGATTGACCTGCGCCACCGACGAGCCGAACAGGATCGGCAGCATCAGCTTGAGGATGCGGCGAACCTGGGAATCCCGCCAGCCCCATCGCGGGCGCGGGAGCAGGCCCAGACGCCACAGGAACGGCACCTGGAAAATCAGCTGCGCCAGCCCGGCCAGAAACACCCCGATGGCCAGCCCGAGCTCCGGCTGTGCCATCCGCGGCGCCAGCAACAAGGCGGCACCGATCAGGCACAGGTTGAGCAGCACCGGCGTGAACGCCGGCACCGCGAATCGCCCGTAGGTATTGAGAATCCCGCCGGCCATCGCGGTCAGGGAGATGAACAGCAGATACGGAAACGTCCAGCGAAGCAGCTCCGCCGCCAGCGGACCGGGCCCGTCGGTGAGTACGAAACCCGGCGCGAAGATCAGGATGAACAGGGGTGCGGCCACCACACCCACGACCGTGATTCCCAGCAGGATCACCGCCAGAGTGCCGCTGACGACGTCGACCAGCGCCTGCACTTCGGCCTGGCTGCCCCGGCTGCGGGTGGCGGACAGCACCGGGACAAAGGATTGCGCGAACGCGCCTTCGGCAAACAACCGGCGCATGAAATTGGGAATCTTGAACGCCACCAGGAACGCATCCATGCCCGCGCCAGCACCGAACACCACGGCAAACACCACATCGCGCACGAATCCGAGCACGCGCGACAGCAGCGTCATGGCGCCCACGACGCCGGTGGATTTGAGCAGGGACGACGACATCAAGCAGCGCCTTGGCGTTGATTCGCGATGATAGCGGTTTCGTTCCACCGGCCTCCAGCGGAGAAGGCCGCGAGCGCATTGACAAGCGCCTGCGAAATACCAATAATAGCGGGCTTTCCCGGGCACTTCATGCGCCCGAAACAGATGCCTTCAGGAGCTTTTTCGTGGCCAACTCCCCGCAAGCGCGCAAGCGCGCCCGCCAGTCCGAAGTCCGGCGCACCCACAACATGGCCCAGCGTTCGCTGGCCCGTACGCACATCAAGAAGGTTCGCAAGGCGATCGACGCCGGCGACAAGGATGCCGCCATGGCCGCTTTCCGGGCTGCGGAGCCGGTGTTGGACCGCTTCGCCGGCAAGGGACGGATTCACGCGAACAAGGCCGCGCGCCACAAGTCGCGCCTGAACGCGCAGATCCGCGCCCTCGGCTAGACCGCAGCGCGCACGAATCGCTCGATAGGGGCCCGCTTCGGCGGGCCCTTTTCCGTTGCCACCCCGCAACAGCCTGCCGGGACGGTCGTCGACGCTATCTAGATCATCCCCCGGGCACGCAGGTCGTCGCTGATCTGCGCCACGCACGCCTCGAGCCCGTGATCCGCCGTATCCACGATCAGCTCCGGATTCTCCGGCGCCTCGTAGGGTGAATCAATGCCCGTGAAATGCGGGATTTCCCCCGCCCGCGCCTTCTTGTAGAGCCCCTTGGGATCACGCTGCTCGCACACATCCAGCGGTGCCCGGGCGTATATCTCGATGAACTGACCCGGCCCGACCAGCGATCGCACGATCTCGCGATCGGCCCGGAACGGCGAAATGAAGGCGGTCAGCACGATCACGCCGGCGTCCACGAACAGCTTCGCCACTTCGCCTATCCGCCGGATGTTCTCCACCCGGGCTTCATCGGTGAACCCCAGGTCGCGGTTGAGCCCGTGACGGATGTTGTCGCCGTCCAGCACGTAGGTCAGACGGCCCTGTTCGAACAGGCTGGCCTCCAGGGCGTTGGCCAGCGTGGACTTGCCCGAGCCCGAAAGGCCGGTAAACCAGAGAATGCCCGGCTTCTGGCCGAGGCGCTGCACGCGATTTTCGTGCGCCACCCGGTGCTCGTGCCACACCACGTTGGTGGAGCGATCGTTGTTTTCGTCGGTCACAGGCTTGGTCCTCTGATTGCAGTGCAAAGATTTCGGCCGCGTCAGATCAACACCAGATTGTCCCGGTGCAGAAATTCCGGATCCCCGGCGTAGCCGAGAATGTCGATGATGTTTTCGCTGGGCCGACCGGCCAGCCGCGCCACCTCGGCGGCATCGTAGTTGGCCATGCCCCGGGCGATGTCGCGGCCCTCCGCGTCGACGCACACCACGATATCACCGCGACGGAATTCGCCCTCCACCCGCGTGATGCCGATGGGCAGCAGGCTGCGGCCGGACTGGCACAGAACCCGGGCCGCGCCCGCATCCACGTGAACGCGGCCACGCGTCTGGCGATGGCCGGCAATCCAGCGCTTGCGCGCGGCCAGCTTGCGCTCACCGGCGGTCAGCAGGGTTCCCAGCGATTCGCCGGCCGCAATCCGGCCGAGCACGGCCTCGGAGCGGCCGTCGGCAATCAGCGTATGGGCGCCCGATCGGGCTGCCTGCTGCGCCGCCTGCACCTTGGTACGCATGCCGCCGCGACCCAGCGCGCCGGCGCCGCCGCCGGCCATGGGCAACAACGCCGGATCATCGGCCCGCTGTGTATCGATAAGGCTGGCGTCCGGATTGCCACGCGGATCGGCATCGAACATGCCGGCCTGATCGGTAAGGATCACCAACAGATCGGCATCCACCAGATTGACGGTCAGTGCGGCCAGGGTGTCGTTATCGCCCAGTCGGATTTCATCGGTGGCCACGACATCGTTTTCGTTGACGACCGGAATCACACCCAGATCCAGCAGCGTCAGCAACGTGCCGCGCGCATTCAGGTAACGCCGGCGGTCAGCCACCTCTTCGTGCGTCAGCAACACCTGGGCGGTACGCAGACCGTGGCGCTGGAATTCGCGTTCATAGGCTTCCACCAGGCCCATCTGTCCCACCGAGGCGGCCGCCTGCAGCCCGTTGAGCGTATCCGGCCGGCGCTGCCAGCCCAGCCGTACCAGCCCTTCCGCGACCGCACCCGAGGACACCACCACGATCTGATACCCCTGCCCGGCCAGCGCCGCGATCTGGGCCACCCAGTCGGCAATGCGCGCATGATCCAGCCCGCGGCCGTCATTGGTGACCAGCGAGCTGCCGACCTTGACCACCCAGCGCCGGCTGGCGCCCACGCGCTGGCGCATGTCGCTAACGGATCCAGTCGTCTTCATCCGCCTCGTCCGTATCGTTGTCCTGGTCCTGGTCGTCGCCGAAATGTTCCGCTCGCCGGGCTTCCAGCCAGGTCATGATATCGCCCAGCAGCGGTTGTACGCTGTCGGGCCGGATCGCCGAAATGCTATAGACGGGACCGGTCCAGCCCAGCGCATCGGTCAACGCCGTGACTCGCTCGGCGACGTCCGCCTGATCGAGCAGATCGGCCTTGTTGCAGACCAGCCAGCGCTCCCGCCCGGCCAGTTCCGGACTGAACTCGGCGAGTTCCTCGGCCACGGTGGCCACGGCCTGCTCGGGCGAGGAGCCATCGACCGGCCACAGATCAACCAGGTGCAGCAGCAATCGCGTGCGCTGGATGTGCCGCAGGAATCGGTGCCCCAGACCCACCCCCTGGGCGGCGCCCTCGATCAGCCCGGGCAGATCCACCATGGTGAAGCTGCGCAGCTCCCCGACCCCGACCACACCCACCTGGGGATGCAGCGTGGTGAAGGGATAATCCGCGATACGCGGCCGGGCGCCGGAAACCGAGGCCAGCAGGGTCGATTTGCCGGCATTTGGCAGACCCACCAGGCCGACTTCAGCCAACAGCTTGAGCTCGAGGCGCAGGGATCGCTTTTCCCCCGGGGAGCCGTCGCTGGTCTGCCGCGGGGCACGGTTGGTGCTGGATTTGTAGCGCGCATTCCCGAGTCCGTGGAAACCGCCGCGCGCCACGCATAACTGCTGGCCGTGTTCGGTAAGGTCGCCAATCAGCTCGCCGGTATCGGCGTCGAAGCAGAGCGTGCCCACCGGTACTGGCAGAATGACATCATCACCGCGCGCGCCGGTACGCTCGGCACCGGCACCGTTGGCGCCCCGCTGGGCCTTGATCTGGCGGGTGACGCGATAATCGAACAGCGTGTTGAGATTGTGCTCGGCCAACAGATACACGCTGCCGCCGTCACCACCGTCACCGCCGTCCGGTCCACCGCGGGGAACGTACTTTTCACGTCGAAACGACATGCAGCCGTTGCCACCGTCGCCGGCCTCGACGCGCAGATTGGCTTCATCGACGAATTTCATCAGGGGAGACCCTCCCGGACGTCACCCACAAAAAACCCCGCCGGTGGCGGGGTTTCAGATCCGCATAGGCTGCGGTATCAGTCCGCCACGATGGATACGAACCGGCGGTTGCGCGGGCCCTTGACGGCGAATTCGACTCGCCCGTCGGTCTTCGCGAACAGCGTGTAGTCCTTGCCCATCCCGACATTGGTGCCCGGATGGAAGCTGCTGCCGCGCTGACGCACGATGATGTTGCCGGCAACCACCGACTGACCGCCGAAACGCTTGACACCAAGCCGTTTCGACTCGGAATCGCGACCGTTGCGAGTACTACCGCCTGCCTTTTTATGTGCCATCGCTGAGGCTCCTCAGATTATGCCGTGAGTCTATTCGGTTGACTTGGCGTCGTCCGCCGCGCGCTCGGTCGACTTGGCGACCGCGTTGGCGGCGCCTTCGTCGGATGCCTGCGCCTGGTCATCCTGTTGGGGTGCTGCGGGCTCGGCCTTTTTCCTGGCCTTCTTGGCGCCGCCGGTCAGGCCGGCAATGCCGGTGACCTTGAGTTCGGTGTAATCCTGGCGGTGACCCTGCTTGCGGCGATACTTCTTGCGCCGCTTGAACTTGATCACGTCGATCTTGTCGCCGCGACCATGTGACTGGACCTCCGCGGTCACCTTGCCGCCGTCGACCAGCGGCGTGCCAATCTGAGCGGTCTCGCCGTCGGAAACCAGCAAAACCTCGTCGATATCGATAGACTTTCCGGCCTCGACATCCAGCTTTTCCACGCGCAGGGTCTCGCCCTCGCTGACGCGGTACTGCTTGCCTCCGGTCCTGATGACGGCGTGCATCTCAACAAACTCCTGATCTAGGGTCGAGCGCGCGGCGCAACTGCGCATGACGCTCATCGAAGGGCGCGAAGTCTACGCGCAAGCCGCCTCCCGGTCAATGTAATCCGCGGTCTCGGCTGGCTTTCTTGACAGCCCCGGACCCGGCGCCTAAGTTTGCGCGGTTCCCGTCGACGGCCATTCATGCAACTCGAACCGATACTCAAGCCGGTTGAAGCCGACATGCGCGCCGTCGATGCGCTCATCCGGCGCCATCTCGACTCCGACGTCGTCCTGATCCGGACCCTCGCCGACTACATTATCGCCGGCGGCGGCAAGCGGCTGCGACCGGCAACCGTGTTGCTGGCAGCGGGGGCCGCCGGGTTCAGCGGTAACGACGATCATCGGCTACTCGCGGCCATCATCGAGTTCATCCATACCGCCACCCTGCTGCATGACGATGTCGTGGATGATTCCGGGCAGCGCCGCGGACGGGATACCGCCAATGCGGTGTGGGGCAACAGCGCCAGCGTGCTCACGGGCGATTTCCTCTACTCCCGCGCGTTTCAGATGATGGTGGCGCTGGAACGACCGCAGGTGATGCAGGTGCTGGCCGATACCACCAATCGCATCGCCGAGGGCGAAGTCCTGCAACTGATGAACGCCCACCGCGCGGACATCAGCGAAGCCGATTACATGGATGTGGTGGATCGCAAGACCGCCAGCCTGTTCTCGGCCGGTTGCCGGCTGGGCGCCATGCTGGCGGATGCCCCGGTGGCACAGTCCGATGCCCTGGCGCGATACGGCTGCCACCTCGGCATTGCCTTCCAGATCATGGACGACGCGCTGGATTACGATGCCACCGACAATGCCTTCGGCAAGAACGTCGGTGACGATCTGGCCGAGGGCAAGGCGACCCTGCCGCTTATCTGGGCCCTGAGCCAGGCCACGGATGAGGATGCCAGTGCCCTGCGTCGCGCCATCGAGGATGGCGATTGTGATCAACTGGAAGCGGTGCGATCAGCGATTGAATCAACCCGGGCGATGGCATACACTCTCGCCCGCGCTGAGGACGAGGCAGCAAAGGCCCGAGCGGCCCTTGATGAGATTCCCGATTCCTCCTCCAGACGCGCACTTCTGGAACTGGCCAATTTCGCTGTTCGGCGCAGTTTCTAGACTTCGGGGTATAGCTCAGCTTGGTAGAGCGCCATCTTCGGGAGGTGGAGGTCGTAGGTTCAAATCCTGCTACCCCGACCATATTCAGTGAATCTGTCACTACTAGACGAGTGACGCCGATTCCGAAGCGCTAACGCGGCTTCCCGGTCGTAGGTTGATGCTCGCCATCCCTGGCGAGCACCCTGCGGGCGACGCCTGACGGCCCCGTCAACGCGGCAGTCCTGCCGCGTTTATCAAATCCTGCTACCCCGACCATATTCAGTCAGCTTATTCGTTCCCCTCGAATACATCTGGCATTGAAGCGCTGCCGCGCTTCCCGGTCGTAGGTTGATGTTCGCCATCCACGGCGCTGAACTCTCGCGCGACATTCGAAAAGATCGCACGCCCGACCGTTCACTCCCTCAGGAAATGCGCCCGGTAATGGGCCAGTTCCGCGATCGAGTCACGGATGTCGTCCATCGCCAGGTGCGCGCTGGTCTTGGTGAATCCTGCGGCCACGTCGGGCGCCCAACGCCGTGCCAGTTCCTTGAGCGTACTAACGTCAATATGGCGATAGTGGAAGTAGCGCTGCAGCTCGGGCATGTAGCCGGCCAGAAAGCGGCGGTCCTGGCAGATGCTGTTGCCACACATGGGCGACGCACCGGCCGGCACCCACTCGGCGAGAAACTCGAGCGTCTGTCGCTCGGCTTCCGCTTCATCAATCCGGCTGGCCTGCACCCGCTTCACGAGGCCGGAACCATTGTGCTGCCGGGTATTCCACTCATCCATGGCCTCGAGCACGGCATCGGGTTGATGCACTGCCAGAATCGGGCCTTCGGCGAGCAGATTGAGCTGCGCGTCGGTGACGACGGTGGCAATTTCGATGATCACGTCACTGGCCGGGTCCAGGCCGGTCATTTCGAGATCGATCCAGATCAGGTTGTCTGCGCTGGGTTGCATGAATGCGGCCTCTTGTTGAAGCGAGTCGGTAACCGGCGGCAACGGGGCTGATGCCCCCTTGCACAGGGTGTTAACTTAGCCCGGCATTCTACCGAGGACATTGCCATGAGTGATCTGGCACAACGCCGCTGCCAACCCTGCGAAGGCGGGGTTGCCCCCATGGATCGTGCGACGGCCGAGCAGCATTGCGGCGAGTTGTCGTCCAACTGGTCGATCAGTGATGACGGCAAGGCCATCCGGGGCGAGTTCACCTTCAAGAACTACTATCACACCACGGCGTTCGTGAATGCCGTGGCCTGGATTGCGCATACCGATGACCACCACCCGGACATCGCCTTCGGGTACAAGAACTGCACGATTCATTACAGCACCCATTCCATCGGCGGCCTGTCGGAAAACGACTTCATCTGCGCCGCCAAGATCGACCGGCTGGTCGACGCGTCCTGAACAGCCGGCAGGAAGCGACCGTCCTGGCGGTGCATGGCCGCCGGGCGGTGGTGCAGCTGGCGGACGGCTCGAGTGTTGATGCACTGATCGGCAGCCGTGCACTGACGCCGGTGGCTGGTGACCGGGTGGACATCGACGTCGACCGCGACCCTCCCGGCCTGTGTCACATCCATCCGCGCCAGGGTTGCCTCTGGCGGCACGACACCCGGCGCCACAAGCGGCTGCTGGCCAGCCACGTGGACCGCATGCTGGTGGTGGCAGCACCAGAACCCGCGATCAGCGCCGAGCAACTGGATCGTTACCTGGCAATCGCGGCAATCGATCGCATGGCGGCATCACTCGTACGTCACAAGGCGGATCTCCCGGATCCGGCCCTGGACGCGCGACTGGAGGAATTCCGGGCCCTGGGCTATCCGGTTCTGACGACCAGCGCCCGGACCAACACCGGTCTGATCGAACTGGTCGACCATATCGGCAGCGGCACGGCCGTGTTCGTGGGGCTGTCGGGCGCGGGCAAATCAGCGCTCACGGGAGAGTTGATTCCCGCCGCCCGGCCGCGGACGGGGACTCTGTCCACTGGCAGCGGCGAAGGTCGCCACACCACGACCACGACGCGGCTCTATCCACTGCCGGCCGGTGGCGCGGTGCTGGATTCGCCCGGCGTACGCGACATCCGGCTATGGCCGATGGCGGCGACCGAGCTGATCCACGGCTTTCCGGAACTGGCGCTTGCAGCCGAACGATGCCGGTTCCGTGATTGCGCGCATGATGGCGAACCTCGCTGCGCGGTGGCACAGGGCGTCGAGGCGGGAACCATTTCGAAGCGGCGGCTAGCCAGTTTCCGACACCTGGCCCGCTATCTGGCCAGCGCCTGAACGTCCGGGCGGGCGGACTACTCAGAGCTGGCGGCGCCCGGAAAAGGCCTGGGCCAGCGTGCCGGCGTCGACGTATTCGAGTTCGCCCCCCACCGGCACGCCGTGGGCAATGCGCGTGGCCGAGGCACCGTGGCGGGCCGCGAGATCGCCGATATAGCTGGCGGTGGCGTCGCCCTCGACGGTGGCACCGGTGGCCAGGATCAGCTCCTTGACCTCCCCATCACGCAGGCGTTCGCGCAGCTGGTCGAGGCCCAGTTCTTCCGGCCCGATGCCGTCGATGGGCGACAGGTGCCCCATCAACACGAAGTAGCGGCCGCGAAAGTCGGTGTTCTGTTCCACCGCCAGTACATCGGCCGGCGACTCCACCACGCAGAGCACCCGGGCGTCCCGGCGGCTGGACCGGCAGATATCGCAGAGGTCGTCTTCGGCGAACATGCGGCATTGCCGGCAGTGGCCGATCCGTTCCAGTGCGTCGCCCAGCGCCTGGGCCAATCGCTGACCACCCTGCCGCTCGCTCTGCAGCAGATGGAATGCCATGCGCTGGGCGGTCTTCTGACCCACCCCGGGCAGCACCCGGAAGGCGTCGATCAGCGCATCAAGTGCGGGGGCGAATGCCACGGCGCCGGCCCGCCTACATGCCCGGGAAATTCATGCCCGGCGGCAGATTCATGCCACCGGCCAGTTCCGACATGCGCTCCTGCGAGGCGGTACTGACCTTCTGCACGGCGTCGTTCATGGCGGCCGCAAGCAGATCTTCCAGCAGTTCGCGGTCTTCCTCGAACACGCTGTCATCGATGTGCACCGACCGCACCTCGTGCTTGCCGGTCATCACGATCTTGACCAGCCCGGCACCGGCCTCGCCGGTGATTTCCATGCTCGCCAGCTCTTCCTGGGCCTGCTGTACCTTGCCCTGCATTTCCTGGGCCTGCTGCATCAGTTTGCCGATGGAACCTTTCATTGGCCGCACCTCCGATTCATGGCGTTTGTTCGTCGCCACCGCCGTTGCGGGGCTCGATGGAGTCTTCGTTGAGTTGCGCGCCCAGCAGACTCTGCAGGGCATGCACGTTGGGATCTTCCGCCAGCGCCCGCGCAGCCTCGCTGCGCCGCTCGGTCTGGCGTTTTTCGTCGCGCCGGGCGGGTGAATCGCCGACGCTGCCGTCCCCCTCGCCGAGACCGAGTTCGAAGTGCACCGAGTCACCCAGTTCCCGGCGAACCCCCTCACGCAGCTGCTTGACCGCGCGGTCGGTGCGCATGTGCTGGAGCGCGGGCGGCAGCGTGAGGACCAGCGCCTCGCCGTCCAGCTGCCGGCAGACACAGTTGCGGGCCAGTTCCGCGGTCATGCCACGCAGACCGAGACGCGGAATCAGCCGCTCCCAGCCGGAAACGGGATCATTACCGGCTTCGGTCGGCGAGCTATCGACCGGCATCGGTTCGGGGGCGGCGGTTTCCTCGGGCGGTGGCGTCGACGAGCCAGTGTCGGGCGCTGGCCCGGCAACCGGCGCTGCTGCCGGCACGGAAGAGGTGCCGGCGGTGGTCGGTTCCGGCCCGCTCGCGTCAGCCGGCCGGAAGGCGAGCATGCGCAGGCAGGTCATTTCCAGACCGGTCCGCGGGTCCGGGGCCCAGTCGAGATCGCGTCGGCCGGCCAGACAGATGTCGTAGTAAAGCTGGACATCCGCCGGGTCGAGCTGATCCGCCAGCGTCCGATAGTCGTCAGGCGCGTCGATCCCGCTGTCCGGCACCAGTTGCAGCACGGCAATGCGGTGCCAGGCTTCGGCCAGCGCATCGTGTAGCCCGGCATAATCCGGCGCCGTCTCGTCCAGCGTTTCCACCGCCTGCCACAGGGCGGCGGCATCGCCCCGGGCGATCGCGTCCAGCAGACTGCTCAGGCGGTCCACACCGACACTGCCGAGCAATTCGTGGACATCGGCGGTTCGCAACGCCCCGCCGCCGAATGCCACGGCCTGGTCGGTCAGCGACAGGGCGTCGCGCATGCTGCCGTCGGCCGCGCGGGCGATGGCGGTTATCGCCCCCGCTTCGGCGCTGATCGACTCGATTCCGAGAATCCGTTCCAGCTGGCCGCCAATATCGGACAGCGTCAGCCGTTTGAGGGGAAACTGCAGGCAACGCGACAGCACGGTGACCGGGATCTTCTGCGGATCCGTCGTTGCCAGCAGGAACTGAATGCGCGGCGGCGGCTCCTCCAGGGTCTTGAGCAGCGCATTGAAGGCTTGCCGCGATAGCATGTGCACCTCATCGATGAGATACACCTTCACCCGGCCGCGGGTGGGCGCGTACTGGACGTTTTCCATCAGCTCGCGCGTGTCGTCCACCCCGGTGCGGGAAGCCGCGTCCACCTCAATCAGGTCGACGAATCGACCCTGGTCGATTTCCGCGCAACTCTGACAGGGATCCTCGGTGCAGGGGCTGGCGCCACTGCCACGTTCGCAGTTCAGGCACTTCGCCAGAATCCGCCCGAGCGTGGTCTTGCCGACCCCGCGGGTGCCGGAAAAAAGCAGCGCGTGATGCAGTTTGTCGGCCGCCAGGGCGTGGGTCAGGGCGCGCACCACGTGATCCTGGCCGATCAGGTCCTCGAACCGGCGGGGCCGGTAGGTACGCGCCAGGGCTTGATAGCTCATCTCACGGATGCCTCGGCATGACGACAACGCCCGCCGCCCCGGGCCGAATCGCAAAAATGGCGGCGGACCGCGCCAGCCACACCCCGGCGCCCGATGCCGCCGCTGCCGCTGCTCCCTTCCGGGCCTGACGGGGTTCACGGCGTCTCGTCGCGGGGGGACCGACGCGGACCACCATTGCCTGTCGCGGGGCGCAACGGGACCGGCCATGCCGTCGTGCGCCAACCGCGGATCGATCGATGGGAAACGACCGATCAGGGAAATGGCGGAGAGGGAGGGATTCGAACCCTCGGTACGGGGTTACCGCACACACGCTTTCCAGGCGTGCTCCTTCGACCGCTCGGACACCTCTCCAGTTCGGCGTAATCGTTACTCCAGTCGTCGTTCGCACATCCCTGTGCTCACTAGATTCTCACGCTATCCGGGGATGCGTCCTGCATCCCGTTTGCGCGGGCGCGAGCGGCGCTCGCGCAATCTCCGCCCAAACCCGCTCGGACACCTCTCCAGTTCGGCGTAATCGTTACTCCAGTCGTCGTTCGCACAACCAGGTGCGAGCCGCGCATTCTAACAGAGGCCTGTCAGCTCCGGGCCTCCGGCATGCGGGGTGGTGACACCAGGCAGCGCCTGGTGTCCTCGACATCAGCGGCCTCACCCTCATCCGGCGGAAATGCGCCTACCGGGCCGTTTCCGGCAACTTCCGGGATCGCCAGGTTGGGATCGGGCTCGGGCGCCTGCATCCCCGCCGGTACCCGCAGCGGTGGGAACTCCTCGGCCGAATGATAAGGCTGCTCATTCAGGCAGGCCGGGCCCGTGCAGGCCGCAAAAACCGGCAGCAGCAGCGTCAGGGTCAGCATCCGGATCACGTTATCGCTCCCACATTGCGCAGCGCTTCCCGAACGGACTCGTGAAAGCGCTCTTCCAACGGCGTCATCGGCAGCCGGATGCCGGGGCCGATCCGCCCCATTTCGTAAAGCGCCCATTTCACCGGAATCGGATTGGGTTCCAGGAACAGCGCGGTATGCAGCCACTGCAGGGTAGCATCCAGCTTCTCGGCGGTTTCGCGCTCGCCATCGATGGCGGCGGTGCACATCTCGTGCATCAGTCGCGGCGCCACGTTGGCGGTCACGGATATGTCGCCCTTGCCGCCCACCAGCATGGATTCCATCGCGGTGCCGTCGTCTCCGGAGAAGATCATCAGATCATCACCACACCGCTGGATCAGTTCGTGGATGCGCTCGAGCGAGCCCTTGGCTTCCTTCAGCGCCACGATGTTGTCGATGGCGGCCAGCCGCTCCACCGTTTCCGGCAGCATGTCCACGCCGGTGCGCGACGGCACGTTGTAGAGCACCTGGGGAATATCCACTGCCATCGCGAGCGCGTGGAAATGCCGGTACAGCCCCTCCTGGGTGGGCTTGTTGTAATACGGACACACCAGCAGACAGGCGTCGGCGCCCGCGCGCTTGGCGTGGCGCGTCAACCGAATGGCCTCGTCGGTGGCGTTACCGCCGGTACCGGCGATCACCGGAAGCCGCCCGTCCACCAACTCGACCACGCGTTCGATCACCTCGTCGTGCTCGCGAAATCCCAGGGTTGCGGATTCCCCGGTCGTGCCCACGGCCACGATGCCGTCAGTGCCCTCGGCGATATGCCAGTCCACCAGGTCACCCAGACTGTCCCAGTCCACGGTGCCATCGGCGTGCATCGGCGTTACCAGGGCCACCATGCTCCCGCCCAGTGCCACCATTGCCTCTCCTGCCGCGAAAAACGGGCGGCGAGTATAACGCAGGCACGGCGTATTCGGGTCCGTCGGGGTCTGCCCGGTGCTATCATCCGCTTCTTTGGGTCCAGCCACCGGGAAGGGCATGCCGGAAGTCAGAAAATATCTTGCGCTGACGGCGCTGGGGGCACACCGCGACACGCTGACGGCCGATCTCATCAGCGCGGTGGAAAAACGTGGCTGCGACATCGTGGAATGCCGTCTGGCACCGCTGGGCAGTCAGGTCACCGCCGCGCTTCTGATCGCGGGCAACTGGAGCGCGCTGGGCAAGCTCGAGAGCGCACTGCCCGGCCTGGCCGAGCAACTCGATATCCAGCTTCACTACGCCCATACCGAGAATCCCGACATGGCGCCCGATTTCCGCCCCTATGCGGCCGAGGTCTCGGCGCCCCAGCAATCCGGCCTGCTGGGCGAGCTGGTGGGATTCTTTCGCGGCCAGGGCGCACGCGTGGTGGAAATCACCAGCCAGGGCTACGAATCCGGCTACACCGGCGGCGCCATGTGCGGGGTGCATATTGCACTGCAGGTTCCGATGACCCAGCATCCGCAGACGCTGCGGGAATCCTTCATGGATCTTTGCGACGACCTGCACGCCGACGGCATGCTCGACCCGATCAAGTCCTGACCCAGTCTTTTCCGGCCAGTCCACCATGACCGAACTGCTCGACCAACCCGCCCCCGATGTCACCCTGCCCGCTACCGGCGACCAGACGATTTCGCTGGCGGACCTGCGTGGCCGGATCGTGGTGCTGTATTTCTATCCCCGCGACAACACGCCGGGCTGTACCCGCGAGGGCGAGGCTTTTCGCGACCGGTACGAACAGTTCCGGCAGGCCGGCGCCGAGATTCTGGGGGTGTCGCGCGACAGCGTGCAGAAACACGAGAACTTCCGCGCCAAGTACGATTTTCCCTTCCATCTGCTGGCCGACACCGACGAAATCGCCTGCCAGGCCTTCGGCGTGCTTCGGGAGAAAATGATGTACGGCCGCAAGTCGATCGGCATCGAGCGGTCGACCTTTCTGATCGATGACCAGGGCATCGTCCGCCGTGAGTGGCGGGGCGTTTCGGTCAAGGGCCATGCCGACGAGGTGCTGCAGGCAATCGTCGAACTCTAGGCCCGTTTCACCGTCAATCCACCACTGCCGAGTGCTTGCCTCATGGCGCGCCGTGTATTCGTTCTTGATACCAACGTGCTGATGCACGATCCCGCCGCCCTGTTCCGCTTCGAGGAACACGACATCTTCCTGCCCATGGTGGTACTGGAGGAGCTGGACGCCGGCAAGAAAGGCCTGTCGGAGGTGGCTCGCAACGTCCGCCAGGTCAGTCGTTTCCTGGATGAACTGATGCAGGGCTGCTCCCATGCCGATATCGAGGCCGGGATTCCGCTCAGCCCCCTCACCCGCAGCGGCGAGAACGGCGACGCGCCGGTGGCCTGGGGTCGGTTGTATTTCGAGACCCACAACCCCTCCGCCGAACTGCCGACCGTCCTGCCCGGCAGCAAGGCCGACAACAGCATTCTGTTGAGCGCCCTTTCGCTGCGGGCGGAACAGCGGGAACGGGAGGTGGTCCTCGTCTCCAAGGACATCAACCTGCGGATCAAGGCCGCGGTCATCGGGATCGACGCCGAGGACTACTACAACGACAAGGTCCTCGAAGATCTGGACCTGCTCTATACCGGCACCGGCACCCTGCCGGTCGACTTCTGGGAACAGCACGGCGATTCACTCGACTCCTGGCAGGAAGGCACCCGCACCTTCTATCGCGTCGCCGGCGAGGATACGCAGGAGTGGATCCGCAACCAGTGCCTGCATTTCGAGGCCGACAACGATGTCGAGCTGATCGTGCGCGACGTCAACCAGGACGGCGCCATCCTGACCCTAGCCGACGATTACCGCGAGGGGCGGAAAGCGGTCTGGGGCGTGAATGCCCGCAACAGCGAGCAGAACTTCGCCCTGAATCTGCTGATGGATCCTGACATCGACATCGTCACCCTGCTGGGCGCGGCCGGCACGGGCAAGACCCTGCTGGCCCTGGCCGCCGGTCTGGCCCAGACCATGGACGAGCAGCGCTATCGGGAGATCGTGATGACCCGCGTGACGGTGCCGGTGGGCGACGATATCGGCTTCCTGCCGGGTACCGAGGAAGAAAAGATGACGCCCTGGATGGGAGCGCTGATGGACAACCTCGAGGTCCTGACCGGCAACCAGGAAGGGTCCGACTGGGAACGCGCCGCCACCAACGAGCTACTGGCCAAGCGAATCAAGATCCGGTCGGTGAACTTCATGCGCGGCCGCACTTTCCTGCACCGCTACATCATTCTGGACGAGGCCCAGAACCTGACACCCAAGCAGATGAAAACCCTGATCACCCGTGCCGGCCCCGGCAGCAAGATCGTCTGCCTGGGCAATCTGGCGCAGATCGACACCCCGTATCTGACCGAAACCACGTCCGGACTGACCAACGTGGTCGACCGCTTCCGCGGCTGGGAACACGCCGGCCATATCACCCTGGCCCGCGGCGAGCGGTCACGCCTGGCCGATTACGCGTCCCAGGCGCTGTAGGCGGTAACCGCGACGCGATTGCAGGTAGCCATGCATACCTAACCGCAAAGAGCGCAAAAGACGCAAAGCTACAAAACCATTCCACTTATCACCCCTTTGCGCTCTTCGCGTCCATTGCAGTTCCAGCGAACCGGGCACCCGGATTCATGCAGGCACTCAAGGCGCCGCGTTGGAGGTGTCGGGGAGTGATCGCGGCCAGGCGTTGATCACGGCATTGACCAGCGTGGCCAGCGGGATTGCGAAGAACACGCCCCAGAATCCCCAGACACCGCCGAAGAACAGCACCGCGGCAATGATGACCACGGGGTGCAAACTGACGGCCTCCGAGAACAGGATCGGCACCAGCACGTTGCCGTCGAGAATCTGCAACACGATGTAGGCGGCCAGCACGTACAGCGTATAGGCGGTCGGCCCCCACTGCGAGTAGGCCACCAGCATCACCGGCAGGGTCATGAAGAAGGCGCCGATGTAGGGCACCAGCACCGACAGTCCCACCAACGCCGACAGCAGCATGGCGTACTTCAGGCCGAGCACCGAGAACACCAGGTAAGCCACGATCCACACCAGCGCAATCTCGACCGCCTTGCCGCGGACGTAATTGGCGAGCTGCAGGTCCACTTCGCTCCAGACCTGGCGGACCATCCCCTCGTTGCGGGGCCCGAAGCGGCGCAGCCAGGCGAGGATGACGCCCTTGTCGCTTAGCAGGAAGTACACCAGCAGCGGCACCAGCACCAGATAGACCCCCAGATAGAGCAGACTCACCCCCACCACAACCGAGCGCGACAGCACCACCTGGCGCAGCGAACCGATGTCGCGGGTTGCCGCGTCCATCACGGTATTCACCTGATCCTGGGTGATCAGGGACGGATAGCGTTCGGGCAACCCTTCCAGCCAGCTCTGGATGCTGCCCACCACGCCGGGCACGTCCTGGAGAATCTGCACCACCTGACGGGCCAGCAGCGGTACCAGTGCGAACGCGCTCAGCAGCACCGCAAGCAGCAGTACCAGCGACACCAGCGCCGCGCCGGCGCGGCGGGGCACCCGCCAGCGTTCCAGACGCGCCACCGGCCCCTCCAGCAGATAGGCGAACACCACGGCCGCGAATACCGGTGCCAGATAACCGCCGAAGAACACCACCAGCAGGATCCCGCCGCCCAGCAGCAACGTCAGCGTGACAACCTGGGGGTCGGAAAAGTGGCGGGAAAACCAGTCTCTTATGATGTTCATTGCCGTGACTCGGATCGCTGTCCATGCTCGCCGGGGCCCGGATCGAGCCGGGGATTGAACCGGCACCGAAATTGGGCGTCAAACCCGGTACCATTATGCCGTGCCGTCAGCGGAAACATTCTAGTGCCTGCCCTCCTCCTGTTCTTCCTGAGTCTGGCCCTGACCGTCAGCACGGCGGCCAGCGCCGCCGATTACGACCTGCCCTCGATCGGCCAGCCGGCGGATACGGTGATGTCCCCGGCAGAGGAAGATCGCATCGGGCGCCAGGTGGTGTCGCAGCTTCTCAGCAACGGGGCCATTCTGGATGATCCCGAGATTACCGCCTATCTGCGCAGCGTCGGCACCCGGCTGGCGCTTCAGACGCGCAGTCAGCCGGATGATTTCGAATTCTTCCTGATCAACAGCCAGCAGGTTAACGCGTTCGCGCTGCCTGGCGGCTACATCGGCATGAATGCCGGCCTGATCATGGAGTCGGAGACGGAAAGCGAGATGGCCGGCGTGATGGCCCACGAAATCGCCCACGTCACCCAGCGCCACATCGCCCGCCAGATCCAGGCCACCCAGGGCATGTCGATCGCGACCGCCGCGGCCATGCTGCTTGCCATCATCGCCGGCGGTGGCAACCCGGCGGTGGTCCAGGCCGCGATCACCATGGGCATCTCCGGTCTCGGTCAGCAGCAGATAAATTTCACCCGCGCGCACGAGCTGGAGGCAGACCGGCTGGGTATCCGGACACTCGCCGGGGCCGGCTACAATCCCAACGGCATGAGCGGCTTCTTCGAGAAGATGGAGCGCCGCTCCCGGCTCTACGGCAACCAGCTGCCGGAGATTCTGCTGACCCATCCGATCAGCACCACGCGCATTGCCGAAGCGCGCTCCCGGGCCCGCGAGTACGGTTCCAGCCACATCCAGGAATCGGAACGCTACCGGCTCATGAGGGCCCGGGCACGGGTGCTGTCCAGCAACCAGCCCACCGAATCGCTGACCTACTTCCGCGAACGGCGCAAGGGCAGTCAGGCGCATCCGGCCGACGACTACGGCTATGCCCTGGCACTGTCACGCGTCGGCCGGAGCGCCGCCGCCCGGGATATCCTGGCCGGGCTGGCGGGACAGACCGGCACCGAGCATCCGCATTTTGCCCTCGCCCTGGCCCAGACGCAGTTCGAAACCGGACAAGATGACGCCGCCCTGGCCACCCTCGACCGGCTACGGCGTGAATATTCCTCCTATCGGCCGGTGATTCTTGCCTACGGTGAGGCCCTGCTGCGGACCAACCAGCCGGCCGAGACCCGCGCGTATCTGCTCGATCAGAGCCGCATGCTCAATCGCGACCCGCACCTGCATCAGTTACTGGCGCGCGCGGCCGATCAGATGGACCAGCCGGAAGAGGCCTATTACCAGGAAGCCGAGGCCCACCGCCTGCGGGGCGAATACGGCGCCGCCATCTTCAAGCTTCGCTCGGCGCTGGAACTACCGGACCTCAGCGCTCAGGCCGAATCCCGCATTCAGGCGGCGCTCAATCGTTACCGTCAGCAATGCGACCGCCTGTGGTCGGAAGGCGAATGCCGCAAGCGCATCGAGGGGGTGGTGGGACGACGGGACCGGTAGCGGCGCAACCCGGCAACACCCCGGTCACACGGCCGGGCGGAGATCGCGGACCGGTGCCATGCTGTTCCAGAGCTTGCAGCTCGGGCATTGCCAGTGCAGATAGCGTCCCGAGAATCCGCAGTGCCCGCAGTGATAACGCGGCTGCTGCTCCATGATCTGCTGCAGCGACTGACGCAGGCTCTCCAGCGGCCCGGACAGCCCGGAGCGCGAATCGGTCGAGGTCAGATCGAGCAGGTGGTAGAAACCCATCCAGCTTGGCTCCCCCTGGAGATACTCGGCCAGAAAGGCAATGGCGCCGTCACTGTCACCCTCACGCTGCATCAGCCGGGCCATGGCAATGGAGGGCGCGGCCCCGGGGTAGCGCGGGATGATCTGTTCCAGCAGCTTGCGATACCCGTCGGGCTGACCCAGCACGTCATGGCAGCGCCGCAATGGCTCGATGATCTCGGTGACGAAATCGATGTCCTGTCGAATCACCTGCCGATAGGCCTTGATCGCTGCGGTGTGGTCATCCGCGGCCTCGGCGATCTCGCCACGCAGGAGGCTGGCCCGCACGCAGTCCCGATATTCGTGCCGGGCGCGGCCGAGATGATTCAGCGCCGCGTCGGCATCGCCGGATTCGCGCGCGGCTTCCGCCATTTCACAGTGGTACTGGGCGATCACCGGTCGCAGAGCCTGCCCCCGCGCCGATTCCAGCCGGCGGGTGGTTTCAATGGCCTGGCGCCAGTCCCGCTCGGCTTCGTAGATCGACAACAGGCCCACCAGCGCGCGTTCCAGAAACATGCCCTGGTCCACCAGCTCGCGGAACAGATCCTCCGCGCGGTCCAGCACCCCGGCGCGCAGATAGTCCTGCGCCAGTTCGAATCGCGCCTGATTGCGGTGAATCGCCTTCAGATTGGGCCGGGCGACCAGGTTCTGGTGGACCCGCAATGCGCGGTCGACCTCGCCCTGGCGACGGAACAGGTTGCCCAGCGCGAGGTGGGTCTCGACCGTCTCGTTATCGACCTCGAGCAGCCGCATGAAGACCTCGATGGCCTTGTCGGCATCCTCGTTGACCAGATGGCTGATGCCACGCAAGTAGTCGGCGTGTACGACCGGCGGATTTTCCTCGGCCGGGCGAAAGCGCCCGCGCAGGTACCAGCCCGACGCCGCTGCCAGTGGCAGCAGCAGTAGGACCAGCCAGAGTCCGTCAAGCATCGTGTATGGGCATGCTCCGCAGGTTGCGGATCTCGGTGCGCGCGTCCTTCAGGCCGCGCTGCGTCCTGGTAAGCTCCCGTCGCAATCCCATCATGCGGCCGAGCAACAGCAGCAGCGCAACGGCGAAACCGAGTGCAAAATCCAGGATCAGGACCACCACGAGGGGCACTCGCGCGTCGCTGAACAGCAGGTCGACGGTTACCAGCTGAAAATTGAAAAACCCGAAAGTCACGCCCAGCACCAGGGCGGCCACGAGAACGAGATTACGAAGCAGTCGGAGCATGCGAGGAAACCCGTGAGGCCTAGCCAAACCAGCACCGGATTGTAGCAGCCGCGCCGTGGACCCGGCCGGCGGACTCAGGGACCGCCGTTGACGCGCTCGCGCAGCTCCTTGCCGGGTTTGAAATGGGGCACGTACTTCTCGGGGATATCCACCGACTCGCCGGTCTTGGGATTGCGGCCGACGCGTGCCGGACGGTGATGCACCGAAAAGCTACCGAAGCCGCGTATCTCGATACGGCCACCGATTTCCAGCGCATTGGCCACGCGATCCAGCACCAGCTTGACCGCCAGTTCCACATCCCGATGTCCGAGATGTGTCTGGCTGGCCACCAGGCGTTCGATCAATTCGGATTTTGTCATCGAAGCCCCCGCCAATATTACTCCCACCTTATTCGAGGCTAGACCAAATACCGGGCACCGACAAGCGGTGCCCGGTCAGGCATTTACAGGTCCCTGGGATCGGGACTACTCGCGGTCGCCCATCTGCTCCTTGAGCAAATCGCCGAGGCTGGTGGTACCGGTGGTGTTCTCGGTATCGCCGTACTCGCGCAGCGCCTCCTTTTCTTCCTTTTCTTCCTTGGCCTTGATCGACAGGCTGACCGTGCGGTTCTTGCGGTCCAGACCCATGAAGCGGGCCTCGACTTCCTCGCCCTGCGACAGCACGCTGCGGGCATCCTCGACCCGATCGCGGGCAATATCGGAGGCGCGGATATAACCGGAGATATCGTCGGTCAACTGCACTGTAGCGCCCTTAGCATCCACTTCGGTAATGGTGCCAGTCACGATGGTGCCCTTCGGATTCGCGGCCACGAAGTCGGACAGCGGATCCTGGGCCAGCTGCTTGATGCCCAGCGAGATGCGCTCGCGGTCGGAGTCGATGGACAGCACCACGGCCTCCACCTCGTCGCCCTTGCGGTAGTTGCGCACGGCTTCCTCGCCCGGCTCGTTCCAGGATAGGTCCGACAGATGCACCAGGCCGTCGATGCCGCCGGGCAGGCCGACGAAAATACCGAAATCGGTAATCGACTTGATCTGCCCGGAAACGACGTCGCCCTTCTGGTGATTCTGCGAGAAATCGTCCCAGGGGTTGGCGCGGCACTGCTTCATGCCCAGCGAGATGCGGCGGCGCTCCTCGTCGATCTCGAGCACCATGACTTCGACTTCCTCGCCGACGTCCACCACGGCAGCCGGGTTGACGTTCTTGTTGGTCCAGTCCATTTCCGACACGTGAACCAGACCTTCGACACCTTCCTCGATCTCCACGAAAGAGCCGTAGTCGGTGATGTTGGTGACGTTACCGAACAGGCGGGTGTTCTCCGGGTAGCGGCGGGCGATATTGACCCAGGGGTCGTCGCCCAGCTGCTTGAGGCCCAGCGACACGCGGGTGCGTTCGCGGTCGAATTTCAGAACCTTGACCTCGATCTCGGCGCCGACCTCGACCACCTCGGAGGGATCCTTGACCCGCTTCCAGGACATGTCGGTGATGTGCAGCAGACCGTCGATGCCACCCAGATCCACGAACGCGCCGTAGTCGACCAGGTTCTTGACGATGCCCTTGAGCACCACGCCTTCCTGCAGGGTCTCCAGCAGCTGCTTGCGCTCCTCGCTGTACTCTTCCTGGAGCACGTCGCGGCGCGAGACCACCACGTTGTTGCGGGCGCGATCCAGCTTGATCACGCGGAACTCGAGCGGCTTGCCTTCCAGATACGTGGTGTCGCGCACCGGGCGCACATCGACCAGCGAACCCGGCAGGAACGCGCGGACATTGCCCACGTCCACGGTGTAGCCACCCTTGACCTTGCCGCTGATGGTGCCGGCCACCGATTCGCTCTTCTCGTAGGCGGTGTTGAGGAAATCCCAGGTGCGGATGCGTTCCGCCTTTTCCTTGGACAGCCGGGTGGCGCCGAAGCCGTCCTCAACCGCTTCCAGAGCGACCTCGACCCGGTCGCCCACGTTGATCGAGAGTTCGCCGCGCTCGTCGTAGAACTCCTCAATGGGGATGACACCTTCGGACTTCAGTCCGGCATCGACGATGACCACGTCGGACTTGATTTCCAGCACCTCGGCATCGACCAGCGATCCGGGGAGCATGGTCTGCCCCTTGAGGCTTTGTTCAAATAGCTCGGCAAAACTTTCAGTCATGGTTGAGGAAATTTCCTACGGCCTCCGGCGGATGCGGGTCGTTGCCCGGCGGGCGAAGTGCCGTGTTGTTGTGTGAAACCGCCGACACGAACATTGCGTCCGGGCCGGTCCGTTGATGCCCTGATGGGCCCCCTTCTTCTCGTCAGGCCAGCCCGCGTTCGGACAGCAATCCGAATACGCGTGCCAGCGTTTGCTCGACGGCCTCGCCGGTGGTATCCACCTCGACGGCATCGGCCGCGGGTTTCATCGGCGAGTGCGTGCGCGCCTGATCCCGCGCGTCCCGCTCGACAATGTCCCGGTAAATCTGATCAATGTTAGCACCGCCCCCGGACAGCGACAACTGCTCGTACCGGCGCCGTGCCCGCTCGTCCGGACTGGCGGTGACGTAGAGCTTGAGCTCGGCATCCGGAAATACCACCGTGCCCATGTCGCGACCGTCCGCGATCAGGCCGGGCGCGCGGCGCAACCGTCGCTGCAGTTCGAGCAGCGCCGTCCGCACTGGCGGGTGCGCAGCGAAGCCGGACGCCAGCCGTGCCACGGATTCGTCGCGGATCACCGCGGTTACGTTCTCGCCGGCCAGCAACACCGCGGCATCGCTTCCATCGCCCGCCACCGGAAACGCGACATCGAGCGCCGCCGCGGCGGCCGCCGCCCGATCCACATCCGTCGGCTCCTCGGGATCCCAGCCTTCGCGGGCGGCCACCACCGCCACCAGCCGGTAAAGCGCCCCCGAATCGAGCAGATGCCAGCCCAGGCGAGCCGCCACCAGACGGCTCAGGGTGCCCTTGCCGGAGCCGCCGGGCCCGTCGAAAGCCACCACCGGAGCCAGCTCGCCATTGTCCTGTTTACTGGGCGTACTCATGCCGAATCCCCGGTGCGCACGGCGACATCCAGCCCGAGCTGGCCTGCCACCGTTTCGAAGCCGGGGAACGAGGTCGCGACATTGGCGCAGTCGTCGATCCGGACCACCCCCTCGGCCCGCAGCCCGGCGATCGCGAAGGCCATCACCACCCGGTGGTCACCGTGGCTGTCGACCCGCGCGCCGGTCAGCGTCCCGCCGGTGATGTCGATGCCGTCCTCGTATTCGGTAACCGCCACACCCATCGCCCGCAGACCGGTGGCCATCACCGCCAGGCGGTCGCTCTCCTTTACCCGCAGTTCGGCGGCCCCGCGCAGCCGGGTGGTGCCGGACGCGCAGGCCGCCGCCACGAACAGCACGGGAAACTCGTCGATGGCCAGCGGCACCAGCGCCGGGTCGATGTCGATGCCGGTCAGGGGACCGCCGCGCACGTGCAGGTCGGCCACCGGCTCGCCGCCGCACATCCGCTCGTTGCGGCACTCGATGGCGGCGCCCATCGCTCGCAGGATCTGCAGCACACCGGTACGCGTGGGATTGATGCCCACGGCCTCGATCGTCAGCTCGGAATCGGAACTGATCGCCCCCGCCACCAGGGCGAATGCGGCCGAGGAAATATCCGCCGGCACCTCGAAGGCCCTACCCTGCAGGGACTGGCCACCGGCCAGGCGTACGACGTTGCCGGTCCGCGTCACCGCCGCACCCAGCGCCTGGAGCATGCGTTCGGTGTGGTCGCGACAGACGCCCGGCTCGGTTACCGCCGTTTCGCCGCTCGCGTACAGACCCGCCAGCAGCAGGCAGGAGGCCACCTGGGCGCTGGCAACCGGCAAATCGTAGTGGATGCCCGCAAGCCGGGCTCCGCCGCCGATGCGCAGCGGGGCCCGTCCCTGATCGTCGCCGGCGATAGCCGCGCCCATCAGCCGCAGCGGGTCGATCACCCGTTTCATGGGGCGTCGCCGCAGGCTGTCGTCGCCGGTGAGGGTCACATCGAAGGCCTGCCCGGCCAGCAGGCCCGCCAGCAGCCGCATCGACGTGCCGGAATTGCCCAGATCGAGCGGCTCGACCGGCGGCTGGAGGCCATCGCGTCCCACCCCGTCCACCACGAGTTGATCGCCCCGGCGCGCGATCGACACCCCCATCGCCTGGAAGGCCCGCATGGTGGCCAGGCAGTCCTCGCCCTCGAGAAAGCCGCTGATGTCGCTGCGGCCTTCGGCAATCGCCGCCAGCATCACGGCCCGGTGGGAAATCGACTTGTCGCCCGGCACCCGAACCACCCCGGCAGGGGATGCCATGGCGCGAACCTCCCAGTCCACCCGACTCATGTCCGGCCCGTGCGGTTGTCCACGAACCGGTCGCGAACGGCCTTGGCCCGCTCGAAACGCCGGTTGACGGCATCGCGGTCGTTATCGGCCAGCGCCTGGCGCAGCGTGCGCAACTCCGCCAGATAACGATCGATCACGGGCAACAGACAGTCGCGGTTGGCCTGCACGATGTCGCTCCACATGGAGGGGCTGCTACTGGCAATGCGGGTGAAATCGGCGAATCCGCCCGCGGCGTAATCGAAGATTTCCTGCTGTTCGTCGAGGCCGGCCAGGGTATCGACCAGCTGGTAGGCCAGCACGTGCGGCAGATGGCTGGTCGCGGCCAGCACCGCGTCGTGATGCTCGGGCGTCATCTCGCAGACCTGTGCCCCCGCCGCCTCCCAGAGACCGCGTACCGTGGAAACTGCCGCCGGATCGGTTTCGGTGTCGGGCGTCAGAATCACCCGGCGGTTTTCGAACAGGGCCGCGAAGGCGGCGTCGGCACCACTGTATTCCGTCCCCGCCACCGGATGACCGGGTACGAAGCGTACGGCCGACTCCCCGAGTGTCTGCCGGGCATCCGCCACGACGCCGGTCTTGGTGCTGCCGGCATCGGTGACGATCGTCCGGTCACCCAGCGCGGGGGCAATATCGGCCAGCACCGCCGCGGTGGCGCCAACCGGCACCGCCAGCAGTACCAGGTCGGCGCGGGCCGCGGCATCCCGTGGCGACTCCGCAATCTCGTCGATCAGGCCCAGTGCCAGCGCACGTTCCAGGTTGGTCCGGCCACGACCGGCACCGATCAGCCGGTTGACACAGCCCGCGCGCCGCCATGCCGCGGCTGCCGAACCGCCGATCAGGCCCACGCCGATAATCGCGACCGATGTCACGCGTGTCGTGTTCATCCAGCCGGATCCAGCACACGGCCCATCGCCGCCAGAAAGCGTTCGTTCTCGGCCTCGGTACCCACAGTAATTCGCAGATGACGCGGCAGACCGTAACCGGCCATAGGCCGGACGATCACGCCCTCCCGCAGCAGGGCCTGAAAGGCCTCATCGCCATCCATGCCCATGTCCGCGGTGACGAAGTTGGCCTGCGACGGCAGTACCTGGCCGCCGAGCGCCTCCAGGCCAGCGGTCAGGGCGGGTAGCGCCGCATTGTTGTGATCGACGGATCGGGTCAGATGAGCCTCGTCGCCCAGCGCCGCCTCGGCCGCGGCCAGGGCCAGGCTGTTGACGTTGAACGGCTGGCGTACCCGGTTGAGCCGATCCGCGATATCCGCATGCGACAGGGCGTAACCCACCCGCATCCCGGCCAGCCCGTAGGCCTTGGAGAAGGTCCGCGTCACCACGAGATTGGGATAGCGATCCAGCCAGGCGCGGCTGTCCGGCCGCTGATCCGGCGACTGATATTCGCAGTAGGCCTCGTCCAGCACCACCATCACCCGGGCCGGCACCTGTTCCAGCAACGACTCGATCGCCGCCGGCGACAGCCAGGTACCGGTGGGATTGTTGGGATTGGCGATGAACAGGATGCGCGTATCGTCGTCGACCATGGCGGCCAGCTGCGATGCGTCGTGGCCGTGGGGCATGGCCGAATCCGGGGCCCGGGCCTCGGCCCAGCGCACGTCCGCATTCATGCCGAGCGCCACCAGCGCATAGATGGCGAAGGCGTGCCGCGCCATCACGATATTGGTCCCCGGCCCCAGCAGAATCTGCCCCAGCAGACACAGCAGATCATTGGAGCCATTGCCCAGGGTGATGCGCGCCGGATCGATGTCGTGAAACGCCGCCAGCGCCTGCTTGAGCCGGTAGCCGGTGCCGTCCGGATAGCGGGCGCCCTCGGCGGCTGCCTCGGCCACCGCCGCTACCGCCTTCGGCGATGGCCCGAAGGGATTTTCGTTGGAGGCCAGCTTGATGATGTCGGTCAGACCCAGCTCACGGCGCAGGGTCTCAACCGGCTTGCCGGGTTCGTAGGGCGCCAGGGACTGGATCCCCGCATTGACATGGTCGAGCAGCGAACTGGGCATCGGCGAGAAAACGGTTGGCGTAAGTGGCGGCAGTGCCGTCAGAGCACGGCACGGGGATAGGACCCCAGAATCTTGAGATGGGCCGCTTCGGCCTCGATCCGGTCGATCACCTGCCGGACACGATCCTCGGCCACGTGGCCTTCCAGATCAATGAAGAAATTGTAGTCCCACGCCTGACGCCGGGAGGGCCGCGACTCTATGCGCGACAGATCCACCCCGGCGTCGGCCGCCGGTGCCAGCAGCCGGTGCAGCATGCCCGGCCGGTTGTGGATCGACACCAGGATGGATGTCATGTCCTCGCCGGTGGCCGGGACCGACTGCTGGCCCAGCACCAGGAACCGGGTGGTGTTGTTGGGCTCGTCCTCGATATTGGCGCACAGGATCGGGAGTTCGTAGAGTTCCGACGCCGCCCGGCCGGCGATCGCGGCCGCCGCCGGCTCGTCGCGGACCATGCGGGCCGCCTCGCCGTTACTGGCAACCGCCTCACGCATCACGCTGGGCAGCTTGGCGTCGAGCCACTTGCGGCACTGCGCCAGCGACTGCGCATGCGACACCACCCGCTTGACCTCGCCGAGGTCCGCCGCATGCGACAACAGGTGATGATGCACCGCCAGGGCCACCTCGCCGACGATCGACAGGCGGCTGCCCACCAGCTGATCCAGCGTGTGGCTGACCACGCCCTCGGTGGAATTCTCCACCGGCACCACGCCGTAGTCGGCGTTGCCGGCCTCCACCTCACGGAAGATTTCGTCGATCGCCGCCAGCGGCACCGCCGTGACCGAGTGCCCGAAATGCTTGTAGACCGCCGCCTGGGTGTAGGTCCCTTCCGGCCCCAGGTAGGCCACCTTGAGCGGCGACTCCAGCGCCAGACACGCCGACATCACCTCGCGCATCAGACGCACGACGGTTTCGTCCGACAATGGCCCGCGGTTGCGCGCCGCTACCGCCCGCAGGACCTCGGCCTCGCGGGCGGGGCGATAGCAGTCGCCGGCCTCGCCCTCGATCTCCGCCTTGATACGGGCGATCTCCTGGGCCAGGCCCGCCCGTTCGCCGATCAATGCCTGCAGCTGCTCGTCGAGCCGGTCGATGCGGTCGCGCGCCGCCTTGAGGCCATCATCGGTCATGGTGTCAGCTGCTGCGTTCGCTCACGGCGTTGAGGTAACGCACCGACAATACGCCCTCAATACCCCGGATTTCCTCCAGCACCGCCTCGTTGGCTTCCGTATCGACATCCACCAGGGTATAGGCGATCTGGTTGCGGGACTTGTTGATCAGGTCCGCGATATTGAGTTCGTGTCGGGCCAGCGTGGACGAAATCTGCCCCACCATGTTGGGCACGTTGGCGTTGACGATGCAGATGCGGTGAGCGCCTTCCGTAGGCGGCATGATCGTTTCGGGGAAATTCACCGAATTGCGGACATTGCCCACCTCGAGATAATCGCGGATCTGATCCGCCACCATCACCGCGCAGTTGTCCTCGGCCTCGTCGGTGGAGGCACCCAGATGCGGCAGCGACACCACCTTCGGGTGATTCTTCGACGCCATCGTGGGGAAGTCGCACACGTAGGTGCTCAACTTCTCGGCATCCAGCGCTTCCAGCACCGCTGCCTCGTCCACGATTTCGGCCCGGGAGAAGTTGAGCAACACCGCCTGCTGGCGCATCAGGCGCAGGCGCTTGGCGTCGATCAGGCCCTCGGTGCCGTCGACCAGCGGCACGTGAATCGACACGAAATCGGAACGCGACAGCAGTTCATCCACCGACAACGCCTGCTCCACGCCGGCATGCAGCCGCCAGGCATTGCTGACAGTAATGCCCGGGTCGTAGCCGAGCACGTTCATGCCCAGATCGCGGGCGGTGTTGGCCACCTTCACGCCGATGGCACCCAGACCGACCACGCCGATGGTCCGGCCCGGCAGCTCAACGCCCTTGAACTGCTTCTTGCCGGCTTCGACCTTCTTCTTGAGGCCCGGCTCGCTGTCATCCAGCTTCTGCACGTAGTCCCAGGCCTGGACGATGTTGCGGGCCGCCAGGAACAGTCCCGCCAGCACCAGCTCCTTGACCGCGTTTGCGTTGGCCCCCGGCGCGTTGAACACCGGCACGCCCCGCTCGCTCATGCGATCGACCGGGATGTTGTTGACCCCGGCACCGGCACGGCCGATGGCCTTGATGGTGTCATCCAGATCCAGGCCGTGCATGTCGGCCGACCGCACCATGATGGCGTCGGGCCGCGACAGCTCGGAGGCCACTTCGTAGAGATTACGGGGAAACCGATCGAGTCCGAGCGGCGAGATGTTGTTAAGCGTCTGAATTCGGTACATGGGCTCTTGCTTTGAAGAAAACTTTAAACCACAGATTGCGTAGATTAACGCAGATGTTTAACAAAAATACTCAAACCTTTGTTTCCGTTATTTAATCTGTGAAATCTTTGCAATCTGCGGTTACCTATTATCTGGCCTGGACGCGATGCTTGCGTCAGCCGTTGCGCTGTTCGAAGTCGCGCATGAAATCGATCAGCGCTTCCACCCCGGACTCCGGCATGGCGTTGTAGATGCTCGCACGCATGCCGCCCACGGACCGATGTCCCTTGAGCGACGACAGGCCGGCTTCCCCTGCTTCGCTGAGGAAAGTCTTGTCCAGGCTGTCGTCAGCCAGCAGGAACGGCACGTTCATGCGCGACCGGGCGGCCGGATCCACCGGATTGCGGTAGAAGTCACTCTGGTCGATGAAATCGTACAGCCGCGACGCCTTGCGGGCGTTGGTGGCGGCCATGGTCTCCAGGCCACCATTGTCCAGCAGCCAGCGGAATACCAGGCCGCAGACGTACCAGGCGAAACAGGACGGCGTGTTGAGCATGGAGTCGGCCTCCAGCTGCGCCTGCCAGTCCAGCACCATCGGCGTTGCCGGGGCTGCGTGACCAATCAGATCGTCACGCACGATCACCATGCAGATGCCGGCGGGACCGGCATTCTTCTGGGCACCGGCGTAGATCACGCCGTAGCGCGACACGTCCACCGGCCGCGACAGGAAATTCGACGACATGTCCGCCACCAGCGGCACGTCATTGCCCAGGTCCGGGTCGTTGGGAAATTCCACACCCTGGATGGTCTCGTTGGGCGTGATGTGCACGTAGCGCGAAGCGGCATCCAGATCCCAGTCGCTCTGAGCGGGAATCGAGGTAAAACCGTCGTCGCCGGTGGCGGCAACGCGGGCGTCGAGGTACTTGCCGGCTTCCTTGTGGGCCTTCTTGCCCCAGTTGCCAGTCACGATGTAATCCGCCCGGTCACCAGGCAGGTTCAGCGGCACGCCGGCGAATTGAGCGGTGGCACCGCCCTGCAGGAACAGGATGCGGTAGTTGTCCGGTACCGCCAGCAGCGTGCGCAGATCCTGCGTGGCCTGCTCGGCGATGGACACGAACTCAGGCCCGCGGTGGCTCATTTCCATGACGGACATGCCGCTGCCCTGCCAGTCCAGCATGTCGTCACGCACCTGGGCGAGCACGCTTTCCGGCAACGTCGCCGGTCCTGCACTGAAATTGAACACTCGTGCCATGTAAACCTTCTTGTGTTGATGAATGCGATGAAAGACCCGTCGTTTCACGGGCGCACAGCCTGAACGACTATCGTGACCCGCCCATGGCAGGACGGCGAGAATCGCGTCGGCGCGGGCGCCGCATTGGTGCGACTATGCGTCTTCCCCCTCGTCCTCGTCCGCCGCGATGCGGTCGATGCCCACCAGCTTGTGCTCGTCGGCGATACGGATGATGCGCACCCCCTGGGTATTGCGACCGACGATCGAGATCTCGGCCACCGGCGTGCGGATGAGCGTGCCGATATTGGTGATCAGCATTACCTCGTCGTCCTCGCCCACCTGGGTGGCACCGATAACCGCACCCGTCTTGTCGCTCTGGGCCAGCGCCAGTACGCCCTGACCGCCGCGGCCTCGCAGCGGGTAGTCATCCACCGGCGTACGCTTGCCGTAGCCGTGCTCGCTCACGGTGAGGATATGGCCTTCCCGCATCACGATCAGCGCGATCACGGACTGGCCCTTGCCCAGACGAATGCCGCGCACCCCGGCCGCCACGCGGCCCATCGAACGCACGTCGGCCTCGGCGAAGCGGATCACCTTGCCGCCGTCGGAGAACAGCATGATCTGGGATTCGCCCTCGGTGAGGTCGACCCCGACCAGCGCGTCATCGGCCCGCAGGTCGATGGCAATGATGCCGTTGGCCCGCGGCCGCGAGAACGCTTCCAGCGGGGTCTTCTTGACCGTGCCCCGCCGGGTGGCGAAGAACACGTTTTCCCCGGTATCGAAGCTCTTGACCGGCAGCACCTGACTGATGCGCTCGTCGTTTTCCAACGGCAGCATGTTGACGATCGGCTTGCCCCGGGCGCCGCGGCCGGCGCTGGGCAATTCGTACACCTTCAACCAGTAGACCTTGCCGGCCGAGGAGAAGCACAACAGCGTGTCGTGGGTGTGCGTCACCCACAGCTTGTCGATGAAATCCTCGTCCTTGGTCTTGGTGGCCGAACGGCCGCGACCGCCCCGCCGCTGCGCCTGATAGGCGTCGAGCGGCTGGGACTTCACGTAACCCTCGTGCGTGAGCGTGACCACGACATCTTCCGGCGTGATCAGGTCCTCGGTGGTCAAATCGAGATGATCATCGAGAATCTCGCTGCGGCGCTCGTCGCCGAACTGTTCCTTGATCTCCACCAGCTCGCCCCGGATCACCTCGAACAGCCGCGTATCCGACGAGAGGATCTCGATGAAATCGGCGATTTCCGCCAGCAGCTTCTCGAACTCCTCGATGATCTTGTCCTGCTCCAGCCCGGTGAGCCGGTGCAGGCGCAGATCAAGAATCGCCTGGGCCTGGGTTTCGGTCAGCCGGTAGCCCTGGTCGGTCATGCCGAATTCTTCCGGCACATCCAGCGGCCGGGAGGCATCGGCACCGGCCCGGCCCAGCATGTCGGTGAGCTGGCCCGGCGGCCAGGTGCGGCTGATCAGACCCTCGCGGGCTTCGGCGGGACTGGCCGAGGCGCGGATCAGCTCGATCACCTCGTCGATGTTGGCCAGCGCCACCGTGAGGCCTTCCAGCACATGGGCCCGGGCCCGGGCCTTGGCCAGCTCGAACTGGGTGCGCCGGGTCACCACCTCGCGCCGATGGCGCAGGAAGGCCTGCAGAATCTGCTTGAGATTGAGCGTGCGCGGCTGGCCGCCGTCCAGCGCCACCATATTGATGCCGAACACCATCTGCATCTGCGAGTGGCGATACAGGTTGTTGAGGATCACTTCCGGGGTTTCGCCGCGGCGCAGCTCGATGACCATGCGCATGCCGTCCTTGTCGGACTCGTCGCGCAGCTCGGTGATCCCCTCCAGCCGCTTCTCCTTGACCATCTCGGCGATCTTTTCCAGCAGGCGGGCCTTGTTGACCTGGTAGGGCAGCTCGGTGACCACGATTGCCTGCTTGCCGCGCTCGTCGATGTCCTCGATGTGCGCGCGCGCCCGCATCCACATGCGGCCGCGACCGGTGCGGTAGGCCTCGCGGATGCCGTCCACGCCGTTGATGATGCCGGCGGTGGGCAGGTCCGGGGCCGGCACGTACTGCATCAGATCGTCGATGGTCAGCTCGGCGTCGTCGATCAGCGCGATGCAGGCGTTGATCACCTCGCCCAGATTGTGCGGCGGGATGTTGGTGGCCATGCCCACCGCGATGCCGGTGCCGCCGTTGACCAGCAGGTTGGGCAACCGCGTGGGCAGTACCGCCGGCTCGGTCTCGGATTCATCGTAGTTGGGGATGAAATCGACCGTGTCCTTGTCGATATCGGCGAGAATCTCGTGGGCCAGCTTGGCCATGCGCACTTCGGTGTATCGCATGGCCGCCGGGGCATCGCCGTCCACCGACCCGAAGTTGCCCTGCCCGTCCACCAGCATGTAGCGCATGGAGAAGTCCTGGGCCATGCGCACGATGGTGTCGTACACGGCCGAGTCGCCATGCGGGTGGTACTTGCCGATCACGTCGCCGACCACGCGGGCCGATTTCTTGTAGGGCTTGTTCCAGTCGTTACCCAGCTCCCGCATCGCGTGCAGCACCCGTCGGTGAACCGGCTTGAGGCCGTCGCGCACGTCCGGCAGGGCACGGCCCACGATCACGCTCATGGCGTAATCCAGGTAGGACTGCCGCATCTCGTCCTCGAGATTGACCGGCAGAATCTCTTTTGCAACCTCGGCCATAGATGTACACACGTTCATGCGGGCCGGCCGCTTGTGCGGCCCGGGCCGGGAGGTGGGTGCCCGGCGTGCGGAAGATGCACGCAAACAGGCCTGATCAAGCGGCGCATTTTAGCATAGGCGCGGCATGCCGACACCTGCCGCGAGGCCCCGTCTGATATAGTCCCGGCCATCGCGACATCGCCCGCCACACGCCCCTGAATGAGTGCTTCCCGTCAGCCCATCGACACGCTGATCCTGCCGCGCTGGTTGATTCCGGTGGCACCCGCGGGCGCGGTGCTCGAAGGCCATGCCCTGGCGGTGGACGGCGGCCGCATTCAGGCGGTGCTGCCGGCCGCGGAAGCCGGCGAGCGCTTCGCCGCCCGGGAGACCGTCGAGCTCCCGCGTCAGGCCCTGATTCCCGGGCTGATCAACGCCCATACCCATGCAGCCATGAACCTGATGCGGGGGCTGGCCGACGATCTGCCGCTGATGCAGTGGTTGCAGGAGCACATCTGGCCGGCGGAAGGCCGGTTCGTGTCCGAGGGCTTCTGCGCCGACGGGGTGCAGCTGGCGGCCGCGGAAATGCTGCGCGGCGGCACCACCTGTTTCAACGACATGTACTTCTTTCCCGATGTCACCGCCGCCACCACGGCGCGCATCGGCATGCGGGCGGCGGTAGGCATGATCCTGATCGATTTCCCCACCCCCTGGGCCAGCACCACCGAGGAGTATCTGGCCAAGGGCCAGCAGGTGCGCGACGCCTACCGCGACCACCCGCTGATCAGCACCAACTTCGCGCCGCATGCGCCCTACACCGTGTCCGACGAGCCGCTGCGGGCAGTGCGCACGCGGGCCGACGAAATGGACCTGCGGGTTCACATGCACGTGCACGAAACCGCCTTCGAGGTGGAACAGGCCGAGCAGAGCGACGGCCGGCGGCCGCTGGCCCGGCTGGCCGAGCTGGGCCTGGTCACGCCCAATCTGCTGGCGGTGCACATGACCCAGCTCACGGCAGGCGAGATCGACGACTGCGCCCGCGCCGGCGTCCATGTGCTGCATTCGCCGGAATCCAATCTCAAGCTGGCCAGCGGCCTGTGCCCGGTGGCGAAACTGCTGGACGCCGGGGTCAACGTGGCGCTGGGCACCGACGGCGCCGCCAGCAACAACGATCTGGACATGATCGGCGAGATGCGCACTGCCGCCCTGATCGGCAAGCTTGCCGCCGGTGACGCGGCCGCCCTGCCCGCCGCCACCGTCCTGCAGATGGCCACCCTCAACGGCGCCCGGGCGCTGGGCCTGGAAGCGGAAACCGGTTCCCTGGAGCCCGGCAAGTGGGCCGACTGCACCGCCATCGACCTGGATACCCCGGAAACCCGCCCGCTGTACGACCCGGTGGCCCAGATCGTCTACAGCAGCGACCGGCGACAGGTCACCGACACCTGGGTGGCCGGCAAACGTCTGCTGCGCGACCGCCAGCTGACCACTATCGATCTTGACGACACGCTGGCCCGCGTCGATCACTGGCAGACACTTCTGCGGACCTGAAGATCAAACGCAAAGGAGGCAAAGCTCGCCGAGGATTTTCTCAATCATCTCGGCTTTGCGTTCTTCGCGTCCTTTGCGGTTAATGTTGAGCGAACTATGAGCAACACCAGTCAACAGGAAGAACTCGCCAAATTCGACGCCCTGGCCCAACGCTGGTGGGACCCGGAAGGCGACATGCGCCCCCTGCATGACATCAATCCCGCACGTACCGCCTGGATCGATCGCCACGTTGGCCTGGCCGGCAAGCGGGTGCTCGACGTGGGCTGCGGAGCCGGGCTTCTGAGCGAGGCGATGGCCCGTGCCGGCGCCGACGTGACCGGTATCGATCTGGCCCCCGGACTGATCGAGGCCGCCACCGCCCATGCCGCCGACGGTGGCCTGGGAATCCGCTACCGCTGCCAGAGCACCCGGGATCTCGCCGCCGAGGCCGCCGGCGGTTTCGACCTGGTCACCTGTCTGGAAATGCTCGAGCACGTCGACGAGCCCGGCGTGATCGTGGATGACTGCGCCCGGCTGGTGAAACCCGGCGGCGCCGTCGTGTTCTCCACCATCAATCGCAGCCCGGCCGCCTGGCTGCTGGCGATTGCCGGCGCCGAATACGTGCTCGGCCTGCTGCCGCGCGGCACCCACGACTACGCCAAGTTCATCCGGCCGTCGGAACTGTCCGGCTGGGCACGCCACAGCGGGCTGACCACCCGCGAAATCACCGGCATGCACTACAACCCCTTCCTGCGCACCAGTCGTTTCGGCGGCCGTCCGGACGTCAACTACTTCCTGCATGCAACCCGCCCGGTCGGGGACAGCGCATGAGCCGTCACGGGGTCCTGCTGGACCTGGACGGCACCCTGCTCGATACTGCCCCCGATCTGGCCGGTGCCCTGAACGACCTGCGCCGTGACCGGGGAATGACGCCCCTGCCGCTGGCAGCGCTACGCCACACCGCCTCGATGGGCGGGCGCGGCATGCTCGCCCGCGGCCTGGGCCTGACACCGGATGATTCCGACTATTCAGATGCTTACACGCACTTTCTGACCCGTTATCGGGACCGTCTCACGGACACCGTTCAACCGTTTCCCGGAATCCGTGCCGCGCTGGCCGAGATCGCGGCAGCCGGCCATGCCTGGGGCGTGGTTACCAACAAGATGCTCGCGCTGGCCGAGCCGCTGATGACGGCCATGGCCTTTTCCCCGCCGCCCGCCTGCGTGATCGGTGGGGACAGCGCGCCCCGCGCCAAACCCCATCCCGATCCGCTGTTGCTGGCCTGCGAACAACTGGGGCTGGCGCCGGCCGATTGCGTCTACGTCGGTGATTCCGAGCGCGATATCGCCGCCGGCCGGGCCGCCGGCATGCCCACCATCGGCGTGCTGTACGGCTATTTCGACGGCGACGAGGACGTGGCCGGCTGGGGCGCCGATCAGCTCATCACCCAGGCCTCGGAACTGCCCGCTGCCGTGGCCGATCTCCTGTCCATCCGGGAAACCCATGCCTGAATCCGCATTGCAGGATCGCGTGATCCTGATCACCGGCGCCACCGGCGGTTTCGGTGCCGCCCTGGCCGAGGCCGCCGCCGCGGCCGGCGCCCAGCTGGTACTGGCCGGCCGCCAGCAGAAAAAGCTGGAAGCGCTGTCCGATCGTGTTACCGCGGCCGGCGGGCTCGCGCCCTGCCTGTTCCCGGTGGATTTCACCCGCGCCGGCGGCGACCCCTATCAATTGCTGGCCGAGGGTATCGAGGCCGATCTGGGCCGGCTGGACGGCGTGGTACACGCCGCCGTGCGTTTCCAGGCGCTCACGCCACTGGCCGGACTGGAACTCGAGGAATGGCAACGTGCCCTGCACCTGGGCGTGACCGTGCCATTCGCCCTCACCCAGGCCTGTCTGCCGCTGCTGGGCCGGTCGCCCGATGCCTCGGTGGTTTTCATGGATGACGAGGTCGCGCGTGGAGACAACGCGTTCTGGGGCGGCTACGCGGTCGCCAAGGCCGGGTTGTCGTCGCTGATGACGCTGTTCGCCACCGAACACAGCCATCGCGACGACCTGCGCTTCAACGCCCTGCGGCCGGGACCGATGGCCACGCCGTTGCGAGCTCGCGCCTTTCCCAGCCGGGACGACAAAGCGCAGCCGACCGACCGGGCGGTGTCGACCTGTCTACACCTGCTGGGACCGTCGGGCCGCGGCACCAACGGGCAAACGCTGGATCCGGATCAGGGCAACTGGGGGGCTGCTGAAAAAGCAGCCCCCTAGAGCGGGACAGGGATTTCCCGCCGGCGATCAAGCATGTAATACTCTATCGATCGAAGCCGAGTCCGGACCTGGGCCGGACTCGGCGTGCTGAAAAAGGACAGGACAGTCCTTTTTCAGCACGCCCTAGCGCCCGGACAGCCCCACCGCGCGGGCCAGCGCCGCCACTTCCTTCGGCGCCAGTTCCCGCCAGCCCCCGGCCTTGATCCCGGTGGGCAGCGGCACCGGGCCGAAGCGCACCCGCATCAGCCGGCTGACCTCCACCCCCTGGCTGGCCCAGAGCCGCCGTACCACGCGGTTGCGTCCCTCGGTCACGGTCACGCGGAACCAGCGGTTGGCCCGACTGGGATTCTCCCCTTCCAGTATCCGGTCGAAACGTGCCAGCCCGTCCTCGAGCATCACCCCTTCCGTGAGCCGATCGAGCATGGGCTCGTCCACCGGCCCGTGCACGCGCACGGCGTACTCACGCTCCAGACGATGGCTGGGGTGTTCCAGCCGCCGCTTGAGCTCGCCATCCGTGGTCATCAGCAGCAAACCGGAAGTGTTGACGTCCAGCCGTCCCACCGCCAGCCAGCGCCCGGCGGCCAGGCGGGGCAGCTTGGCGAACACCGTGGGCCGCCCCTGGGGGTCACGCCGGGTGACGACCTGATCCACGTGTTTCTTGTAGGCCAGCACGCGGCGCGGCACCGAGGCCGCCCGGGCGGTGGAAAGCGGTCGACCATCCAGTGTGATGCGGTCATCGAGCCCGGCCGGCTGGCCGGGTTCGGCCACCTGATTGTTCACGCGGATGCGACCGGCCGCGATCCAGCGTTCGATCTCGCGCCGCGAGCCGTAGCCCGCCCGGGCCAGCATCTTCTGGAGTCGCTCGGCCATCAGTGGAGTGCGTCAGACGGTGAATCGAGGTCGTCGGCCGCCGGCACCTCGGGTGTGGGCGCGGTATGGCCGTCGTCGTCCTCCGCCTCGGAGGCACCGGCACGCAGCCGGTCGGCCGCGGCATCCAGGTCATCCAGATCACGCATTTCCGGCAGCGACGGCAGGTCCTCCAGCCGCTTGAGATCGAGATCGTCGAGGAACTGGCTGGTGGTGCCGAACAATGCCGGGCGACCGGGCACTTCCCGGTAGCCCACCACCCGCACCCACTCGCGTTCCAGCAGCGTCTTGATGATGGACGATGACACCGACACCCCGCGCACTTCCTCGATCTCGCCGCGCGAAATCGGCTGGCGATAGGCGATCAGTGCCAGGGTCTCCAGCAGTGCTCGCGACAGCCTGGCCGGGCGCTCCTCCCACAGCTTGCCGAGCAGGCCGGCGTAATCCGCGCCGACCCGGAACCGCCAGCCTCCCGCTACCTCGACCAGATTGACCGCGCGGCCGGCGTAATCCGACTGCAGCGCCGAGAGTGCGGTACGGATGGCCTTGCGGTCCGGCGCCCCGTCCTCCGCTAGCAGGGTTTCCAGCCGGGCCACGGTCAGCGGGCCGTCGGCAGCCATCAGCAGGGCTTCCACGCAGCCGAGTATCTTTTCCTCAATCATCGCCATCACTCGTGATCACATCGTCGTTGCCGCGGCGGTCGGCCCGGGCACCGGCCACCTGCAGGGACAACGGCGCATAGGGCTCGGTCTGGTCTACTTCCACCAGCGCCTCGCGCACCAGCTCGAGGATGGCCAGGAATGTGACCACCACGCCCATTCGGCCCTCGCTCTTCGGGAACAGGCTGGAAAACGGCGTCGCCCCCCGGCCCTGCAACCGCTGCAGGATACCGCTCATGCGTTCACGCACCGACAACGGCTCGCGCTCGATCTGGTGATGGGCAAACAGCTCCGCCCGCTGCATCACTTCCTTGAAGGCCAGCAGCAGGTCGGCCAGCGCCGGAATCGGCTGGGGCCGGTCAATGTCGACCTGCTCGGCCGATAGCTGGACCACCGCCATGTCGCGCCCTACCCGCGGCAGCGTATCAACGTTCTCCGCCGCGGTCTTGAACTGCTCGTACTCCTGCAGGCGCCGCACCAGTTCAGCCCGGGGATCGTCGCCTTCATCATCCTCGACGCTGGGCCGGGGCAGCAGCATGCGTGACTTGATCTCGGCCAGCATCGCGGCCATCAGCAGGTATTCCCCGGCCAGTTCGATCTGCAGTTCCTGCATCAGCTCGATGTAGGCCACGTACTGCTGGGCCACCCGCTGGATCGGGATATCGAGGATATCCAGGTTCTGCCGCCGGATCAGGTACAGCAGCAGATCGAGCGGCCCCTCGAAGGTCTCCAGGATGACCCGCAGCGCATCGGGCGGGATGTACAGGTCATCCGGCAGATGATCCAGGCGTTCGCCGCGGACCAGGATTGCTGCCGGCGGCGGCTCGTCGACGAAATCGGCCGGTGTTTCGCTCATCCGGCCGCGGCTGGGATAAAGCCGCTGACATCGAACACGCGATCCAGCGTGGGCGCTGCCCGCTCGCGGGCCGCCCGGGCGCCGTCCCGCAGGATGGCGTCGAGACTGGCGGGATCATCCCGGAACGTCCGGTAGCGTTCCTGCAACGGCTCCAGAAAGGCCACGACGGCATCCGCCAGATCGCCCTTGAGCTTGCCGTAGCCTTCCCTGGCGAACCGGGCTTCGAGATCGGCAATACCATCGCCGGTGACCGCCGAATACATCGACAGCAGGTTCGACACCCCGGGCTTGGCCACTTCGTCGAAGCGGATCTCGGCGTCGGAATCGGTCACCGCGCGCTTGATCTTCTTGACCACCCGCTTTGGTTCGTCCAGCAGCGCCACGTAGTTGGCCTCCACCTCGTCCGACTTGGACATCTTGGCCGTGGGGTCGCCCAGGCTCATGATTCGCGCCCCGACTTCCGGGATGAACGGCTCCGGCACCGTGAACACCTCGGCCTCGTAGCGGGCATTGAAGCGCTGGGCCAGGTTGCGCGCCAGTTCCAGATGCTGTTTCTGATCGTTGCCCACCGGGACCGCATCGGCCTGGTACAGCAGGATGTCGGCGGCCATCAGCACCGGGTAGCCGAACAGGCCGGCATTGATGTTGTCGGCGTGCTTGGACGACTTGTCCTTGAACTGGGTCATGCGATTGAGCTCGCCCATCGCCGTATGACAGTTCAGGATCCAGGCCAGCTGGGAGTGGGCCGGCACATGCGACTGCACGAACAGGGTCGACTTCGCCGGGTCCAGCCCGCAGGCGAGATACAGGCACAGGAACTCGTGGCAGCGCTCGCGCAGGGCCGCCGGGTCCTGGCGGACGGTGATCGCGTGCAGGTCCACCAGCGTGAACAGGCAGTCGTGCGTGTCCTGCATCGCCACCCAGTTCTTCAGCGCCCCGATGTAGTTGCCGATGGTGAGACGGCCGGAGGGCTGGATACCGGAAAGAACGACGGGTTTGGCGGTGTTGGCGGACACGCGGCAGCAGGTTGCGAAGACGATGCCCGGATTATACGGAAAACCCGACCCTCAGCCGGTCACCGCGTCCACCGGGCCGCGGCCGACCCGGAGGATGCGCGGCGTGGTATCGGTCAGGTCGACTACCGTGGTCGGTTCGATGTTGCAGGCGCCACTGTCCACCACCAGGTCCACGTGCCCACCCAGACGCTCCTGCACATCATCGGGATCGGACAGCGGGATGTCGTCGTCGGGCAGCAGCGCGGTCACCGACATGATGGGCGCATCCAGCGCCGCGGCAATCGCGGTGGCCGTGTGATGGGTGGGTACCCGAATGCCGATGGTCTTGCGCTTGGGGTGCCACAGCCAGCGGGGCACCTCGCGGGTGGCCGGCAGCACGAAGGTATAGGGTCCCGGCGTCAGGTTCTTGAGCAGCCGGAAGCTGGTGTTTTCCACCTTGGCGTAGGTGGCGATCTCCGACAGGTCGCGGCACAGCAGGGTGAAATAGTGCTCGCGCCCGAAACCGCGAATCCAGCGGATGCGGTCGATTGCCGGCTTGTTGCCAATGGCACAGCCCAGCGCATAGGACGAGTCGGTGGGATACGCGATCACCGCCCCGCCGCGCAGCTGATCGGCCACGCGCCCCACCAGCCGCGGCTGCGGGTTCTCGGGATGGATGCGGATGGTTTCAACCATGGCGGGCGAGGATAACGCACCAGGTCAAACAGCAGCGATGCCGGCGCTGCAGCAGCTCACCGTCTGTGTACAATCGCGCCCATGAACGCCCTGCTCGAATACCTGCCGCTGATCGCCTTCGGCGCCGCCTACTTCCTGTACGACATCTACGTGGCCACCGGCGTGCTCATGGTGGCTCTGATCGTACTCGTCGCCGGCACCTGGCTGGTCAAGCGCCGGGTGTCGAACATGCATCTGGTCACCCTGGTGCTGGCAGTGGTGTTCGGCGGCCTCACACTGGCCGTGCACGACCCGCTGTTCATCAAGATCAAACCCAGCGTGCTCTACGTGGCTTTCGCCCTGGCCCTGGCCGGCAGCGCCTTCATCGGCCGCAAGACGCTGGTACAGCGCGCGCTGGAATCCCAGATCACGGTGCCGGCGCCGGTATGGCGCCGGGTGACCTTCATGGCCACCGGCTTCTTCCTGCTGATGGCGGTGCTCAACCTGGCGGTCGCCTTCAGCTTCAGCGAAACCGTTTGGGTCAACTTCAAACTGTTCGGCGTGACCGCGCTCAGCCTGGTGTTCATGATCGGCGTGGGCTTCTACCTCAGCCCGCATATCGAGGAATCCGCCAGCGACGAGGCCTGACATGCTCTACGCATTCATCTCCACCGACGTCGACGACAGCCTGCCCCGCCGCCGCACCGCCCGCGAGGCCCATCTGGCGCGGCTGCACGACCTGCAGCAACAGGGCCGCCTGATCCTGGCCGGGCCCTGTCCGGCGGTCGATGCCAATGATCCGGGCGACAACGGCTTCACCGGCAGCCTGGTGGTGGCCGAATTCGACAGCCTTGCCGACGCCCGGGCCTGGGCCGATGCCGACCCCTATATCGAGGCCGGCGTCTACCGGGACACCGTGGTCAAGCCCTTTCGCAAGGTACTGCCGGCGTGACGGCCGAGCGCGTCCAGCGTATTCGCGAGGCCCTGATCACGGAACTGGCCCCGGACGAAATCGACGTGATCGACGAAAGCCACAAGCACATCGGCCACGCCGGGGCCCGCAGCGGCCTCGGTCATTTCGCGGTGGTGATCCGCTCCGCCCGGTTCACCGGGCACAGCCTGCTGGAACGCCATCGCCTGGTTTACGACGCCCTCGGCGACATGATGAGGACCGACATCCATGCTGTATCCATCCGCGCCCTGGCGCCCGACGACTGACCCCGCCACCCATCGGCGCCGCCTCACCGGCACCCTGCTTCTGGCCGCCGTATTCACCGTTCCGGTGCAGGCTCAGGATGACACCGGCGAACTGGCACCCATCACGGTGGATTCGTCGCGCATCGAGCGCAGCTGGACGGAAACGCCCGCCGCGCTGGGGGTGGTGGACACCCGGGATGCGCAACAGGGTCGCCAGCAACTGCAACTCGACGAGTCCCTGAACCGCATTCCGGGACTGTTCCTGCAGAACCGCTTCAACTTCGCCCAGGATCTGCGCATCTCGATCCGCGGTTTCGGGGCGCGTTCGGCGTTCGGCATCCGCGGGGTCAAGCTGATCGTGGATGGCATCCCGGAAACGCTGGTCGACGGCCAGGCCCAGACCGACATCGTTGACCTGACCGCCATCGAACAGATCGAGGTGATCCGTGGGCCTTCATCGGCGCTCTACGGCAACGCGACCGGCGGCGTGATCGACATCGAGACCTTCGACCCGCCGGACTATCCGCTGCGCCGGCTGCGGCTGGATGCCGGCAGCGATGGCTACCATCGGCAATCCGCCCAGGCCGGGCATCAGCATGAAAACTGGGGCTATTTCCTCAGTGCCTACAATCTCGGCTACGACGGATTCCGCGAGCACAACGAGTCGGACAAGCGCCTGCTCAACGGCAAGTTCAATGTCCGGGTACTTGATGATGCCACGCTGCGAACGGTGGTGCGCCTGCTCGACGCGCCGGACACCCAGGACCCGGGCGCGCTCACCCGGGCGGAAGCCATTGCCGACCCGAGTCAGGCCCGCCAGGCCAATATCGACCTGGACAGCCGCCAGAGCGCGGAGCAGCAAACACTGGGTCTGGTTCTGGACAATCCGCTCGGCGCCAATCAGAACCTGCGGGCCCGCCTGTTCTACACGCATCGGGACTTCGTGCAGTACCTGCCGTTCGGCGGTAGCGGCGTCGTGGCCTACGACCGGGCATTCTTCGGCGGCGGGCTGCAGTGGACGCGGGGCGGCACGCTGTTCGGTTTCGACAATCAGCTCACCGCCGGCGTTGACCTGGAGTTCCAGCACGATGACCGCCAGCGCTTCGATAATGTTGCCGGTGACAAGGGCGCGATGACCTTCGATCAGAAGGAACAAGCCGAATCGATCGGCCTGTTCGTGCAGAACGTGCTGTCGCTGAGCAATCGGCTGGACCTGACGACGGGCCTGCGTTTCGACGACATCAGCTTCGAGATCGAAGACGCCTTCGTGCAGGGCGGCAACCCGGACGACAGCGGTGAACGCAGTTTCTCCGAGTTCAGCGGCACGCTGGGGATGAGCTACGCCGTCCGGCCCAACCAGAATCTCTACGCAACCATCGGCACCGCCTTCGAAACCCCCACCTTTACCGAATTCGCGGATCCCGACGGCACCGGCGGCTTCAACCCCGCCCTGCAGCCTCAGGAAGCCATCAACTACGAAATCGGCGCCCGCGGTTTCGTCGGCACGCGGATGCGCTACGAACTGGCGCTGTTCCGGGTCGAGGTGGATGACGAACTGGTGGTGTTCCAGAGTGCGGGAGGCCGGGACTTCTTCGAGAATTCCGGCGAATCCCGGCGTCAGGGCGTGGAAGCACAGCTGGTATGGGACCTCACCGCCAACCTGAGTGCCACCGGCGCGTTCACGTATTCGGATTTCGAGTTCGAGCAATTCCGCAATACCAACGGCAGTTTCGGCGGCAGCCGGCTGCCGGGCATTCCCGAAAGCCAGTTCTTCGGGGAACTTGCCTACCGCGTGCCGGGCCGCGGCTTCGTCATTGCGGATTTCCAGGTCTACGATGAACTGTTTGCCGACAATGCCAATCAGGTGCGCGTGGCGGGTTACGGCGTGGCCAACCTGCGCATCGGGATGGAGGAGCAACTCTGGCAGCGGACCCTGACCCTGTATGCCGGCGTCAACAATGTCCTCGACGAGGACTACTTCAGCAACATCCGCATCAACGCCTTCGGCGGCCGCTTCTTCGAGACCGCCGCCGGCCGCAATCTTTACGTGGGGGCAAAGCTCAGCCTGTAAGCCAGGCCGTCAGCCCCTCCCGGTCCAGGTCGTCGCAGCGCTGGGCGGTGATTGCCGGCTTCGTGCCGGCGCCGCCCGGATGCCGGCGCAGCACCGCCATCCCGGTGAGCGTGTCGAAGCCGACCTCGGCCCAGGCTGGCTTGAGACCCTCGCCGACCATCCGCAGGGCGGGCGGCTCACCGGCGCGGGTGGGTTCCACCTGCCGCAGATGCCAGCCACGCTGGCCGGCCATGTCCTCGAACACCGGTTGCACCACCTCGGTCAGGCAGCGCTGGACCTCGTCGTGACGATCCGCCCGGCGCTGGTCGAGCTGCGCCTGCGCGTCACGCCGGGCGCGAATCTCTTCGGTGGTTACATCCAGCCAGTGGCTTGCCAAGGTCGATCCCCGTCATCAATCGGTAGGGCAGGCTAAACGCCGCCCGCCGACGGGGCAAGCAACCGGTTAGTCCGCCGGCACCAGCCGCAGCAACTTGCCATGACTGCCATCCGTGAGCAGATAGAGGTAGCCGTCCGGTCCGCTGCGCACGTCCCGGATCCGCATGCCGGCGCCATCGAGCAGGCGTTCTTCGGCCACCACCTCGCCATCCTCGAGTTCCAGCCGCGCCAGGTGGGTAAGCTTGAGCGCCCCGGCAAACAGGTCGCCCCGCCAGGCCGGGAAGGCATCGCCCTGATAGATAGCCAGCCCCGAGGGCGCGATTGAAGGCGTCCAGTGGTGAACCGGCGACACCGTGCCCGCCAGCGGCGGTTCCGGCGCGAATCGCCCGCCGCCGTAATTTTCGCCGAAGGTGGCCAGCGGCCAGCCGTAGTTGGCCCCGGGGCGGATGCGATTGACTTCGTCGCCGCCCTGCGGGCCGTGTTCGTGCAGCCAGATATCGCCGGTGTCCGGGTGCATGATCATGCCCTGCGGATTGCGGTGCCCGTAGCTGTAGATGCCCGGCCCGGCCCCGGATTCGTCGACGAACGGATTGTCGGGCGGAATCCCGCCATCCAGGGTCAGACGGATCAGCTTGCCGTGGTACTTGTCCAGATCCTGGGCGTGCTCGCGGCGGCCGCGGTCGCCGGCGGTCAGGAACAGATAGCCGTCCCGGAACACGATGCGCGACCCGAAATGCCGGCCGCCGCGGACGAACGGTTCGGCCGTGAACAGCACCTCGAAATCCGCCAGCCGGTCGTCATCAAGCCGTGCCCGGCTCAGGCGCGTGGCGTAGCCGCCGTCGCCGGCCGCGGCGTAGCTCAGGTAGATCCACCCGTTGTCGGCGAAATCCGGATGCAGGGCCACGTCCAGCAGCCCGCCCTGGTTGACCGTCGCTACCTCCGGCACACCCTCGATCGCCCGGGCTTCACCGTCGGACAGGCGCAGCAACCGCCCGCCACGCTCGGTTACGAGTCGATCGCCATCCGGCAGGAAGGCCAGTGACCAGGGCTGGTTCAGCCCCTCGGCCACCGTTTCCACGCGAAAGGTTGCCTCGTCGCTGGTGACCGCGCCGGCCGGCGACTCGCCGGCAGTACAGGCGCTGGCGGCAAGCAGCGCCAGGGCACCGAGCAGTCGTCGGGGGTCGGCAGGGGCCATCGTCCGGATCATGGTGTGACCTTTTATCGGCATGAAAGTCGATTACTGCGACCCGTCATCAGCGGTTTCGTTCGCCAGCAGCGCCCTCAGACCGGCCTCGTCGAGCAGAGTTACACCCAGCCGCTCGGCCTTGTCCCGTTTGGAACCCGGATCGGCCCCGGCCACCACGTAATCGGTCTTGCTCGACACGCTGGAGGTCACCCGCCCCCCGGCGGCCTCGATAGCGGCCCGGGCCTGGTCGCGGGTCCAGTCCGCCAGGCTGCCGGTTAGCACGAAAGTCCTGCCGGACAAGGCCTGGCCACCGGCGTCGGCGGCATCCGCCTGCGGCCAACTCACGCCGATCGCGCGCAGATCGGCAATGATTTCACGGTTATGCGGCTCGGCGAAGAAGGCGCCGAGCTGGCCGGCCACCCGCGGGCCGATATTCGGGACCTGGCGCAGCGGATCGTCCCGCAACTGCTTATCGGCGGCCGCCTCGTCGCCGTCCGACTCGGCCAGGGCGGTGCGGCGCCGCTCGGCGTAGGCGCGGGCCGTGTCGTCGAGCGCCTCGAGGCTACCGAAATGGGCGGCCAGGTCACGGGCCATGGTCTCGCCGATCTCCCGGATGCCGAGCGCGAACAGGAAACGGGCCAGCGTGGTCTGCTTGCTCGCCTCGATGGCGGCCAGCAGATTGGCCACCGATTTCTCGCCATAGCCATCACGACCGATGAGGGTGTCGCGATGCTCGCCCAGCCGGTAGATATCGGCGGGCGATGCCAGAAGGCCTTCGTCCACGAACTGCTCGATCTGGCGATCGCCCAGGCCCTCGATGTCCATGGCCTTGCGTGATGCGAAGTGCTTGAGGCGCTCCCGTCGCTGGGCGTGGCAGAACAGCCCGCCGGTACAGCGGGCCACGGCCTCGCCGGGATCGCGCCGTACCGCCGAGCCGCACACCGGGCATTCGGCCGGCAACTCGATTATGCGGGCAGTATCGGGCCGCTTGTCCGGCAGCGGACGCACCACTTCGGGAATCACGTCGCCCGCCCGGCGCACCACCACGGTATCGCCGATGCGCACGTCCTTGCGGGCAATCTCGTCCAGGTTGTGCAGCGTCGCATTGGACACGGTCGCGCCGCCTACGAACACCGGCTCGAGCCGGGCCACCGGGGTCACCGCGCCGGTGCGCCCGACCTGGAATTCCACATCGCGCAGCACCGTCACCGCCTCTTCGGCCGGAAACTTGTGGGCGATCGCCCAGCGCGGGGCCCGGGCCACGAAGCCCAGTTCATCGCGCTGGCGCTGATCATCGACCTTGTAGACGCAGCCGTCGATGTCGTAATCAAGCCGGTCGCGCCGCTCGAGCATCGCCCGGTAATAGTCACGGCAACCGTGGAAGCCATCCACGATCTGCACGAATTCGTTGACCGGCAGCCCCCAGTCCCGCAGCCGCGCCAGCAGATCGCGATGGCTGGCCGGCAGCTCGGTGCCCGCAACATCGCCCACGCCGTACACCTGCAGCATCAGCGGGCGGCGGGCGGTGACCGCCGAGTCCAGTTGCCGCAGGCTCCCGGCCGCGGCGTTTCGGGGGTTCACGAAGGGCTTCTCGCCATTCTCCATCAGACCCCGGTTGAGGGCCTGGAAGCGGGAGCGCGGCAGAATCACCTCGCCGCGGATTTCGATCGCCGCCGGCGGCTCGCCGGTACGCAGCCGTAACGGCAGGTTGCGGATGGTGCGCACGTTGTCGGTGATCTCCTCGCCCTGATCGCCGTCGCCGCGGGTGGCACCGCACGTGAGCAAGCCATCCTCGTAGAGCAGGTTGACGGCAATGCCGTCGAGCTTGGGTTCGGCGGTGTAGCGGACGGCGTCGACACCGATGCCCTCGCGTACGCGGCGGTCGAAGTCGGCCAGTTCCGCCTCGTCGAAGCAGTTGCCCAGCGAGAGCATGGGCTGGCGATGGGTGACTGCGCGGAAGGCGTCGGCCGGCGGCGCCCCGACCTTGCGGGTGGGCGAGTCCGGCGTCACCCGATCCGGGTGCTCGGCTTCCAGCGCCTCCAGCTCGCGGAACAGGCGATCGTACTCGGCGTCGCTGACAACCGGATCGTCAAGGACGTAATAGCGGTGATTGTGCTCGTTGAGCGTGCGACGCAATTCCTCGATGCGCGCCGCCGCCTTGTCCACCTTCACCGGTGAGCGGCAAGCCGCTGACGGCGATCCAGCTCGGCGATTTCGTCCAGCATGTACTGGGCGGTCTGGGGCTTGAGCAGGCTGCGCTTGTCGTCCAGCACCTCCGCGCCCAGCCGTTCGGCCAGCGCCGCCGCCGTATCCAGCAGATCGCGCGCGGCGCGACTGCCCTCCAGCGGTCCCGGCAGCTGCAGGAACAGCGCCAGTCCGGGCGTCTGCAGATGGTCGGCCTCCACCGGATCGAGAAAACCCGGCTTCAGGATATTGGCCACCGAGAACACCGATTCCGGTACGCCGTTGGCTTCGGTAATGCGGTGGTAGATACCGTGCAGACCGAACTTGAGCTTCTGCTCCTGCAGCGCGGCATGAATGTCCGGCCCGTCATACAGGCTGCCGTCGCGACTGGAAACATGCAGTACGAACAGCCGCTGCTCGCCGCTGGGCGGACGCTGCGGGCGGACGGCCTCGACCGGTTCGGACGGCGATGGCGGGGGCGTGTCGCGGCCGGTGGTGAAATTCATCCAGGAGGGTTCGTCCGGATTGTCGCCGGCCGGCTCGGGACGCGGTTCCGGCGAGGCCGTCGGGGCCGACCGACCGGTCGACTGCGACGGGGCGTCGGTCGGGCCGCCGACGGTACGCACGCCCACGATGTAGGAGTCGCCGCCGAGGGATTCGCCCCGGTCGATGCCGTCCTCGCCCTCTTCCATCCCCTGCCACGGGTCCACGCCGGACTGCCGCCGCAGGTAGAAATACACCCCGACGACCGCCCCGGCCACCAGGATCAGCAATACCCATTGAATGCCGGTCATGAGATTTCCGTCTGTCGAATCGCGTGAAGCATCTGGCGCCGGTCCCCTGCCTAGCTTGCCATTTCCAGCGCCTGATCGATATCCACACTGACCAGCCGCGACACGCCCGGTTCCTGCATGGTCACCCCGTGCAGCTGCTGCACCAGTTCCATGGTGAGCTTGTTGTGGGTGATGACGATGAACTGAACCTGCTCGGCCATGCGACCGACCAGGTCGCAGAAGCGCGAGACATTGGCGTCGTCGAGCGGCGCGTCGATTTCGTCGAGCATGCAGAACGGCGCGGGATTGAGCTCGAACAGCGCGAACAGCAACGCCACCGCGGTGAGCGCCTTTTCCCCGCCGGACAGCATCTGGATGGAGGCATTCCGCTTGCCCGGCGGGCGCGCCATGATGCGCACGCCGGTGGCCAGCAGGTCGTCCTCGGTCAGCTCCAGCCGGGCTTCCCCGCCCCCGAACAGCACCGGGAACAGCGCGCCCAGTCGCTGATTGACCTGCTCGTAGGTGTCGCGGAATCGAGAACGGGTTTCGCGGTCGATCCTGGCGATCGCCTGCTCCAGTGTTCCCAGTGCTTCCATCAGATCGTCGTACTGCCCCTGGAGATATTCCTCCCGTTCCTTCTCGGTCTCGAATTCCTCGATCGCGGCGAGATTGATCGCCCCCAACCGCTGGATGCGCCGCTCCAGGGATTCCAGCTTCTCTTCCCAATCCGCCGGACCGGCATCCTCGGCCAGTTCCTCGCACAGGGGGCGCGGGGCGTAACCAGCCTCGGCCAGCTGCTCCTCCAGCGTCTGGCGCCGGACCGAGGCGGACTCGAAGGCGACCCGCGCCTGCTGGACCCGCTCGCGGGCGGCTTCCAGACCGGTTTCCAGCGCCTGCGCCCGCTGGCTGAGATCGGCCACCCGGGCCTCGATGTCCGCCAGCCCGGTGCGGGCCGCTTCCAGCGCCTTGCGGGCGGCATCCCGCCGCGACTCGGCTTCGGCCCGGGCATGCGACAGGTCGGTTTCCGGGGCGGACTGGGCCAGTTCGGCCTGCAGTGACTGTAGCCGTTCGGCGCTGCGGGTGCGGCGCTGGCGCAGATCGGACAGCCGCTGTTCCGCGGCTTCCAGGGCACTGCGCTTGCTGGTTACCTCCAGCCGCAGGTTCTGCTGGCGCTGGGCCACCTCGTCGCACTCCCGCCGGGCGCGGTCGCGCTGCTCGCGCTGTTCGCGCAGCTGCTCCTGCAGGGCCTGGCGCCGCTGGACGAAATCGCGCGCCGCCTCGGCGGTCCCGTCCAGCCGCTCCCGGGCCCGCGACACTGCCTGCTCGTGCTCCCGGCGCTGACGGGTGAGATCGTCGATTTCGGCGTCGAGCTCGCGCCGCCGGCGCTGGATCTGTTCCACCCGGACGGTTAGGCCCTGCCGCTCGGCCAGCCGCTCACCGTGGCGGCGGCGCAGGTCGTCGAGCCGTTCGGTGAGCTCGGTGCGGCGGGTTTCCGCCGCCTGAATACGCTGACGCAGGCCGTCCAGCTCGTCGGCACGATCGGTTTCGGTCGCCGCCAGCCGGTCGATCTCCTTGTGCAGCCCGTCGATGGCCTGTTCGCGCTTGAGTACGCCCGGTTCGTCACTGTCCTGGCGGGGCACACGCAGCCAGCCCGGGCCCAGACAGAAGCCGGCCCGGGTGACCAGCATCTGACCCGGCTGCAGCTGATCGACCAGTTCATGGGCGTCGCGCTCGTTCTCGACCAGGAAAATGCGCTGGGCCAGTTGACGCAACACCGTCGGGCCGCTCAACACCGATGACAGCGAGCGGGTGCCGCGCGGTCCGCCGGCCCCGTGCGGCCCGCGATCCTCGCGATCCTGGTGAATCAGGGTCAGCCCCTGACCCGGCCACTCGCTCACCTCCCCGACCCGGGCATCCAGATCGGGCAGGCACAGGGCACGCAGGAACCCGCCCAAGGCGGCCTCGGCCGCGGCTTCCCAGCCGTCGGCAACCCGCAACTGATGGGCCGCGCTGGCGGCATCGTCCCAGCTGCGGGCGGACAGCCAGTCACGCAGTTCCTGATCATCCTCGCGCAGAGCGGCCTGTTGCAGCGCTTCCAGGGAGGACAGCCGGCCGCGCGCGGCGGCCAGGGCATCGCGGGTCTCGTGCAGGGTGGTATCCACGGCACGGCGATTATCCCGTAGACGAGTGAGATCGGCTTCGGCGGACTGCTGATCCTCGCGGGCGGTTTCCAGGTCCCCGGCCAGCGCCTGCAGGGCTTCCTCGACATCGGTCAGGGCCTGCTTCGGGCCGTCGTCATCGATGCGGCCACGCTCGGCCAGCAGCCGGTCCAGGCGTTCGCCCAGCGCGCCGAGATTCTGTTCCAGGTGTTCCAGCCGGGCGCGCTCGGTTTCCGCCCGCTGCAGCGGATTGTTCTCGTCGCCGGCCAGGCTCTCCCAGGCACTCTCGCCTTCCTCGGCGGCCTGCTCGGCGCTGCCCAGGCGGGCCTGGGCCTGCTTGTGCTCGGCCACCGCGGCTTCCAGCTGGCGGCCCTGATCGTCGATCGCCTGCTGCAACTGGGTGCGCTCCCGGCCGACGGCGTCGATGCGCTGATCCAGGTCCTCCAGCTGGCCCTCCATGTCGCGGGTTTCGGCCTGCTTCACGCGAGCCAGCTCGCGGGCATGGGCCAGCGACTGCTCGACCCGCGCCACCTCGGCCTCGGCGGCGTAGAAATCGGCCTGCTGCTGTTGACTGGCCTGGGTTGCGCGCTGCTGTTCGGCCTGTTCGGTCTGGCGGCGTTCGGCCAGGTCCCGCGCCTGCTCCCGCTGGCTTTCCAGTTCCCGCTTGCTGGCATCCAGCTGGGTCTGCTGGTGTTCGGCCTCGCCGTCTAGCTCGCGCCAGCGCAGGGCCAGCAGCTCGGCACGCAGGCGGCGTTCCTCGCCCTTGTACTGCTTGTATTTCTCGGCGTTGGCGGCCTGTCGCTGGAGCTGGGCCAGCCGCTGCGTCACTTCGCTGATCAGGTCGTTGAGGCGATCGAGATTCTCGCGCGTGTGGCGAATGCGGTTTTCGGTTTCCCGCCGCCGTTCCTTGTAGCGGGAAATGCCGGCGGCCTCCTCCAGCACCTGACGCATGTCCTCGGGACGCGCCTCGATCAGCCGGTTGACCGAGCCCTGCTCGATTACCGCGTAGTTGCTGCGTCCTCCAAGGCCGGTGCCGAGAAACAGGTCCACCACGTCGCGCCGCCGGCAGCGGGCGCCGTTGATGCGGTACTGGGACTGGCCGTCGCGGGAGAGTTCGCGCCGGATGGCGATTTCCGCGAAGCCCGCGTACTGGCCGCCCAGCTTGCCATCGCTGTTGTCGAACAGCAGTTCCACCGAGGCCCGGCCGACGGGCTTGCGCGACCGCGAGCCGTTGAAGATGACATCTTCCAGTGCTTCGCCGCGCAACTGCTTGGCGCTGGATTCGCCGGTAACCCAGCGCACCGCGTCGATCACGTTGGACTTGCCGCAGCCGTTGGGCCCGACAATACCGGCCAGATTGCTGGTCAGACGCAGTGTGGTCGGCTCCACGAAAGATTTGAAGCCGGCGAGTTTGATGGCGGTCAGCCGCATCGATGCCCCATGTCGCGTACCGGTCTGCACCCCGCGTCCGGCACGGTCGTTGTTATCCGGGTCCCGGCTGGCCGGACCCGCTGCGAAACGCCACGCTAGTGTAACCTACGCGGCCCAACGCCAACGCCCGCTGACACGCCCATGACCACGGTTCCAAGCAAGCAACTGGACACGTTCGACAATCCCCGGCCGGCGCGGGATTACACCATCCGCATGCGGATTCCGGAGTTCACCTGCCTTTGCCCCAAGACCGGCCAGCCGGACTTCGCCACGCTGCATCTGGCCTACATACCGGACCGGTACTGCGTGGAGCTGAAGTCGCTGAAGCTCTACATCTGGTCGTTCCGTGACGAGGGCGCGTTCCACGAGGCGGTGACCAATCGCATTCTGGACGACCTCGTGACGGCCACGGCGCCACGCTTTATGCGCCTGACCGCCGAGTTTTACGTCCGGGGTGGTATCGACACTACCGTGGTGGCGGAGCACCGCGCCGACGGCTGGAAGCCGCCGGCGCCCGTGAGCCTGCCCTAGGAGCAATCAGGGGCTCGATTAGCGAAGGACGATATTGTTGCCGTCGACCTTCACTTGCTGGCCCACCGACAGGGCGTTTGCGCTGGCCACGTTGACGGTCTGACTGCCGCCGGTTTCCATGTTGACGGTCACCGCGTAGTAGGTCTCGGTGTCCAGGCGCTTGCCGACCTGGTGACCGGCCGCCGCGCCACCCACGCCGCCGACGACCTTGGCCAGATCCTTGCCAGAGCCACTGCCGATCTGGTTGCCTACCACCACACCCGCGATGGCGCCGGCCACGGCACCGGCGATGGCGCCCTTGCTCTTGTTGCTGCCCTCGGTCCTGCGTTCCTGAATCGAGGCAATGGTGCCGCAATTGCCGCACACCGGCGGTTCTTCCGCCTTCGGTTCGGGCTTGGGCGCCGGCTTGGCCGCCGCTTGCTGCTGCGGTGCGGTGGTTGTCTGCTCGGACTCGGGCTCGGCCGTCTGGCTTTCCGCGCCGCAACCGGCCACGCCCATGGTCAGTGCCAGGGCGAACACCCACGTCATCACGGATTTGCGTTGTGTCATGATTTCTCCTTTTGACAACTTCCAATCGGGTCGATGTCCAATAACGCTGCACCCTACCGACCGAATACTGAACCAAAGCTGAATCGAATCGGCGATCTGGCCCTGGGTCCCGGCTACCTGCTGCAGGGCTTCCGCCTGATCGCCGAACCCGGTTTGCGCAAGTTCGTGCTGGCGCCTATCGCGATCAATATACTGGTTATCGGCCTGCTGATGTGGCTGTTCGGCAATCAGCTCGATGGCTGGCTGGACAGCTGGCTGGCCGGTCTACCGGGCTGGCTGGCCTGGCTGGAGAGCCTGCTCTGGTGGCTGGCCATGCTGCTGGCCCTTTTGCTGTTCTGCTATGTCTTCACGCTGCTGGCGAATCTGATTGCAGGGCCATTCAACGGACTGCTCTCGTCCCGGGTGGAGCGGCACCTCACCGGCCGGGAACCCGACTCCGGGCGCAGCTGGCGCGGTGAAATGCTGGACGCCGTCGGGGGCGAGGTGCGCCGCTGGAGCTGGTACCTCGGCCGGGCCATCCTGCTTCTGCTGCTGACGCTGGTGCTGTTGCCGATTCCGCTGCTGGGGGGCGCGGTACCTTTGCTCTGGTTCGCGTTCGGCGCCTTCATGCTGGCGTTCGAGTATCTCGACAACCCCATGGGCAACCGCGGCATGTCCTTCGCCGACAAGCTGGGGCGGCTGCGCGAACGCCGCTGGCTGAACCTGGGCTTCGGCGCGACCGCGACCCTTTTCACCATGATTCCACTGGCCAACCTGATCGTCATGCCGGCGGCGGTGGCCGGCGCCACCGCCCTGTGGCTGGATCACATGGAGACCCGCCGATGAACCGACCCATTCTGCTGCCCTGCCTGCTGCTGGCGCTTGCCGGCGGTCCCGCCGCGGCGCGCACCACGATCGAGATATTCGACACGGCCGGGGCCGTGAATCAGGCCTGCGACGCGGGGATCGCGGCCGCCCGCCAGGCGGCCGAGGACATCCGGCAGGTGCCGGTCGACCAGGCCGGCGTCGACAACGTGCTGGCCGCCTGGGACGACCTCTATACGGCGATGGCGGACCGCATCGGTCCTGCCTACCTGCAGGCTTACGTGCACCCGGACCAGGCGGTGCGGGATGCCGGGCAGGACTGCATCAACCGCACCACGAAGCTGGAGACCGACCTGTATCAGGATCCGGCGCTGTTCCGGCGGGTCCAGGCGGTAGCGCCCGGGGCCGGTCCGGATGAAGCGCTACAGGCGCATCTGCTGGCGAAATTCGAGGACAGCGGGGTGGCCCTGCCCGATGAGCGCCGTCAGCGCGCCAAGACGCTGCTGCAGCGCATCGAGGAACTGGGCCAGCAGTTCCAGCAGAACCTGCGCGAGAACGACACAGTGCTGACCTTCGGCCCGGACGAACAGGCGGGGCTGCCCGACGCCTTCATCGAGCGGGTACCCACCGATGACGACGGCAATCTGCAGCTCGAGATGCAGTACCCGCACTACTTTCCGTTCATGGAGAACGCCACGAATGCCGATGCCCGCGAGCGCTTCTACCGGGCATTCAACAACCGCGGCGGCGACGCCAACCTCGACATCCTGGAAGAGCTTGAGTCACTGCGCCGCGAACTGGCCGGCCTGTACGGCTTCGACAGCTACGCGGCCTTTGCCACCCGGCGCCGCATGGTGGGCAACCCCGGCACCGTGCATGCCTTTCTCGACCGGGTCCACAAAACCCTGGCGCCGCTGCAGGCCGCCGAACTGGAAGTCCTGACGCAGTTGAAGGCCGAGCACACCGGTCGTGACGACGTCACCCTGGCGCCCTGGGACAAGAGCTTCTACCTCACGCGTCTGCGCGAGTCCCGTTACGACATCGACGCCGAGGCGATGCGGCGCTATTTCCCCATGCCCGCCATGACCGACTGGGTGCTGCATGTTGCCGAGAAACTCTATGCGCTGCGCTTCGTGCCCGCCGAGGTGCCGGTGTGGCACGAAGACGTGCGCTACTACGACGTGCACGACCAGCGCGACGACACGCGGCTGGGCGGGTTGTATCTGGACCTGCATCCGCGCGACGGCAAATACGGCCATGCCGCGGCGTTCGGGGTGCGTGGCGCATCGACCCGGGTCGGCCGCAAGCCGATTTCCGTGCTGGTCACCAATTTCACCCGCAGCGGCCTGACGCCCGACGAGCTGGAAACCTATCTGCACGAGATCGGCCATGCGCTCCACGGGGTGTTGTCGACCACGCGCTACGCCATGCTCAGCGGTACCGAGGTGGAACTGGATTTCGTGGAAGCCCCGTCCCAGATGTTCCAGGCCTGGAGCTACCGGCTGGAGTCGCTGCGCACGATCCGGGCAGTCTGCCCCGAATGCCCGCCGTTGGATGCCGATCTGGTGGAACGCATGGAAGCCTCGCGCCGCGCCGGGCAGGCGTTGTTCTACGGCCGGCAGTGGCTCTATGCCCAGTACGACATGCAACTGGCCGGGCCCGAACCGGTCGACCCCATGGCGCTGTGGCGGCAACTGGAGTCCGCCACCCCGCTGGGTCACGTCGAGGGCACACGGTTCCCCGCCACGTTCGGGCATATCGCCGGCCGCTATGCCGCCGGCTACTACGGCTACATGTGGGCGGAAGCGCTGGGCCTGGACATGCTCAGCGCCTTCGACAACGGGCTTATGGATCCCGAAGTTGGTCAGCGCTTCCGTCGTACCGTACTGGCACGGGGCGGCGAGCGCCCGGCCGGCGAACTGGTACACGACTTTCTCGGGCGGGATACCCGCCCCGATGCCTTCTTCGAGAAGCTGCGCAACGCGCCGATCAAGCCGGCCCGATAGCGTCTCGTTCGAGCAATACGGGCAGATCGGCGAACCGGAGGTGGCCGGCCGCCAGGTCGGCACCGCCCTGGCACACAAAGGGCTGATCCGGCTCGCCGAGGTGGTCGACCACCAGCGCCGCCTGCTCGAAATCCTGCCCGGCGGTGTCATTGTTGTAGGCCACCACACAGACAATGCCGGCACTGCGGGCGGCCGCCAGGCCCGAACCGGCATCCTCCACCGCGAGGCAATCGCCGGCTGCCAGACCCAGCTTCCGCAGTGCCAGTGAATAAAGGTCCGGGGCGGGTTTCTTCTCGGCCACCTCATCGCCGCAGGCGGTGACCGCGATCGCCTGCTGCAGGTCGGCGGGCAGCAGGTGGCGGCGCATCAGCTCCAGGCTGGGCCGGCTGGCGTTGGTCACCAGCGCCAGTCGGCATCCCCGTGCCGTGGCCTCGCGCATCAGACGCGCCACCCCGGGGCGCAGCGGCACGGCGCCGGCCGCCAGACGCCGCTCGAAATGCCGGGTCTTGCTGCGATGAATGGCGTCGACCCAGGCGGCAGGATCCCGCGCCACCGCCTCGGCCTGACCGTCCAGCGGCGGCCGCTCGCGTTCCAGGTAGTAGTGCAGTCGCTCACGGCCGCCGGCCACCACCAGCAATGATCGGTAGAGCTCGGCCGACCAGTACCAGGTCAGCCCGAATTCGGCGAAGGCATCGTTGTAGGCCGGACGGTGCCCGACCCCTTCCGTGTCCGCCAACGTGCCGTCGACATCGAACAACAGCGCCGACGGCCACGGCTGCCCCGGGGAGTGCGTAACCCTGTTCATGGCGGGAAACTCTGCCACGCAAACACCCCGGTGTCAGCGCCGACGATCGGCAATTGCCGGTCCGGGACGATTCTGATATACGTACGCGTCGTTTTTTCCAGGGCATTCCTCAATCATCATGGCTGCCAAGCAAAACGCCACCGCCGGGGCCGACGCGCTCGAGACGTTCACGCCGTACAAACCCAAGCGCGGCGAGGAATACATGAACGAGAATCAGCGGGCGCACTTCCGCAAGATTCTGCTGGGCTGGAAGCGTGAGCTGATGGAGGAAGTCGACCGCACGATGCATCACATGAAGGATGAGGCGGCCAACTTCCCCGACCCCAGCGACCGCGCCACCCAGGAGTCCGAATTCAGCCTGGAACTGCGGACCCGGGACCGGGAACGCAAGCTGATTCGCAAGATCGACGAGGCCATCAGCCGGGTGGACCAGGACGACTACGGGTTCTGCGACACCTGCGGCACCGAGATCGGCATCCAGCGCCTTGAAGCCCGGCCCACCGCCACTCTCTGCGTGGACTGCAAGAGCCTGGCGGAAATTCGCGAGCGCCAAATCGGTCGCGGCTGAACGGCATCCGCTGGCGCGGCCTCCGGTCCCCGCGGTTGTCGCTTGTCGCAGCGCACTAGGCGCGGTGTCCGCGTTCTGTCAGAATCATGCAGTGCAGCATGACCGTCCCAACTGACCAGCACGCGAGAGCCGGAGCGCCGCATGAGCGACACGCGAATCATCAAGAAGTATCCCAACCGGCGTCTCTACGACACCGAGATCAGCCGCTATATCACGCTCGAGGAAATCCGCCAGCTGGTAATCAAGGGTGAGGAATTCCAGGTCATCGACAAGCGCACCGGCCGCGAGATTACCCGCACCATCCTGCTACAGGTGATCAGCGAGCAGGAGGAAGGCGGCGACCCGATCTTCACAACCAACGTCCTGCGCAACATCATCCGCTTCTACGGCGACACCATGCAGAGCGTGATGAGCAGTTACCTGGAACTGTCGCTGGCCTTTTTCAACGAGCAGCAGCACCAGTTCAAGGATCGGCTGCGGCGGATGCTCGGCGCCAACAATCCGCTGGCCACCCTGCGCGAGCTGTCGCAGGATCAGCTACCCATCTGGCGCTCGGTGCGACGCGAGTTCCTGCGCAATCTGTCACTGGATCGCGGCAAGCGTCAGGCCATGCCCGACAAGGAACGCGACCGCTCCTGACCCCTGGCTGTCACCATTCGCGCGCGAAGGCGGCAACGGTGTGATACCCGATCCATCCGGCTTTCCCCGGCGGTCACATCCGTGTCTCGATAGACCCGGGCACAATGGCCGTTACAGCGGCCGGCAGGCCTATGTCAGCGCCGTTTCCGGTGATGTGAACAAGCCAAGTCAAAAATCTTCGGCGATCCTATTGACAGCCCCCGGAGCCATCCCTATACTGCACTGCAACATGACAACGAACAGAACACACAGGCAAAAAAAACCCGACACGCGGTCGGGCCTGAAATTCTAGTTGTCTCGATCTCCTCCGAGAGACCGTCAGGTCTCTCTCGCACCTTGCCCCCACCCCTGGGGGCTTTTTTTTGCCCGCAGATCGTGAGTGCGGTCAATATACCCGTCGCGATGCGCGACGGCAACCCGCCGCGCATCGCAGAACGTCATCGCGCCGGCGGCGCTGTCTTCAGGCCTCGGCGGTGTCGGGCACTTCGCGCATCGACAGGCGCACCCGGCCCTGCTTGTCCACTTCCAGCACCTTGACCCGGACGACGTCGCCTTCCTTGAGTTCGTCGGCGACATTCTCCACCCGATGCTCGGCGATCTGGGAAATGTGCACGAGGCCATCCTTGCCCGGCATCAGCGTCACGAACGCACCGAAGTCCATGATCCGCGCCACCTTGCCCTCGTAGATCTGGCCGGCCTCGATATCCTTGGTGATGTCCTCGATCCGCTTGATCGCGGCATCCGCGGCACTCTTGTCCACCGCCGCCACCTTGATGGTGCCGTCGTCGTCGATGTCGATGCTGGCGCCGGTTTCCTCGGTGATGCTGCGGATGGTGGCGCCGCCCTTGCCGATCACATCGCGAATCTTGTCGGTATGAACCTTGATCGTGAAGATACGCGGCGCCCACTCCGAGACTTCCTCACGCGGGCTGCCGATCACGGCCTCCATCGCCTCGAGGATATGCATGCGGCCGGCATTGGCCTGCTCCAGCGCGGCTTCCATGATCTCGCGGGTAATTCCGGTGATCTTGATGTCCATCTGCAGCGCGGTCACACCGTTGCGGCTGCCGGCCACCTTGAAGTCCATATCACCGAGATGATCCTCGTCACCGAGGATGTCGGTCAGCACAGCGAAACGATCATCTTCCTTGATCAACCCCATGGCCACGCCAGCCACCGGCGCCTTGATCGGGACACCCGCGTCCATCAGCGCCAGGCTGGTGCCGCAGACACTGGCCATGGAGGAGGAACCGTTAGATTCCGTTACCTCGGAGACCACGCGCAGCACGTAGGGGAATTCCTTCTCCAGATCCGGCATCACGCCTTCGATGGCACGCTTGGCCAGCTTGCCGTGGCCGATCTCGCGGCGCTTCGGGCCGCCCATGAATCCGGTTTCGCCCACGCAGTAGGGCGGGAAGTTGTAGTGCAGCATGAACGGCTGCTTGTGCGAGCCCTCGAGCGCATCGATGAGCTGCGCGTCGCGGCCGGTCCCCAGCGTGGATACCACCAGAGCCTGGGTCTCGCCACGGGTGAACAGGGCCGACCCGTGGGTACGCGGCAGCACACCGGTCTTGATGGTGAGGTCGCGCACAGTGCGGGTGTCGCGGCCGTCGATGCGGGGCTCGCCAGACAGGATCCGGCCGCGAACCACGCGCTTCTCCAGCGCGCCGAACGCACCCTTCACGTCATCGGCGCTCCAGCCGTCCTCGCCCTCGGCGGCGGCGAGCTTGTCGACCAGGTCGCGCTTGATCTCGCCCAGACGGGTCTGGCGCTCCTGCTTGTCCGCGATCTGGTAGGCCTCGACCACCGCGTTCTCGCCGTGCTCCGCCACCGCGGATTTCAGATCGCCATCCTCGGGCGCCGGCTGCCAGTCCCAGGTCGGCTTGCCCACTTCGGCGGCCATCGCCTTGATCTCGCTGATCACGCTCTGCATCTGCTCGTGGCCATGCAGCACCGCGCCCAGCATCACGTCTTCCGGCAGCTCCTTGGCTTCCGACTCCACCATCAGCACGGCATCGTCGGTGCCCGCCACCACCAGATTGAGCTTCGACTCCTCGAGCTGGGTGATCGTGGGATTGAGTACGTAATTGCCGTCGACATAGCCCACACGGGCGGCGCCGATGGGGCCCGCGAACGGCAGGCCGGAAATGGCCAGCGCCGCGGAGGTACCGATCATGGCCGGGATATCGGGATCGATTTCCGGATCCAGCGACATCACCGTCGGAATGATCTGGACCTCGTTGTAGAAGCCCTTGGGAAACAGCGGGCGGATCGGCCGATCGATCAGGCGACAGGTCAGCGTTTCCTTTTCGTTGGGCCGGCCTTCACGCTTGAAAAAGCCGCCGGGAATCTTGCCGCCGGCGTACGTGCGTTCCTGGTAATTGACGGTCAGGGGAAAGAACGCCGCATTGGGGTTGGCTTCCTTGCGACCAACCACGGTGACCAGCACCACGGTGTCGCCCATGCTGACCTTGACGGCGCCGTCGGCCTGACGGGCGATTTCGCCGGTCTCGAGGGTGACCTGATGGTCACCGAAGGCGAATGTCTTGCTATAGGTAGGTTCGACGTTGCTCACGGATGATTCCTTCTATTCGGACAGCAGAAAGCGCGCCGCCGGTTGCCCGGGGCGCGCTCGCGAAATTGTCAGGAGTTCGGGGCCACGCGGCCCGGGCCGGCATGCGATTAGCGACGCAGGCCCAGTTCGCCGATCAGCGACTTGTAGCGGCCGGGATCGCGCCGCTTGAGGTAATCCAGCAGCTTGCGCCGATGGTTGACCATCTTGAGCAGCCCGCGACGGGAATGATGGTCGGCCTTGTGCTGGGCGAAATGATCGGTCAGCTGGCTGATTCGACGGGACAGCAGGGCCACCTGCACTTCCGGGGAGCCGGTGTCGGCGGTCCCGCGGCCGTGCTGGTTGATTACCTGGGACTTTTCTTCACTCGAGAGAGACATGCAACTACTCCTGACGGAGAGCCGTCCGCCCGGCCGGGTCTGTCATGGTCACGACAGGTGGTTCCGGCCTTTTCCCAAACGCGCCACTCGCGCCCTTGGGAAAAGCCCGTATCCACCGTCCGTGATCACCAGCACCTTCGACCGTCACGCACCGACTCGAAATTCGCGCCATATTCTAGCGCCTGAAAGGTCTTGATCACAACAAAATTTCCCGCGCCTCAGGACCCTCGGGCCTGGAACATGCGGCGCGGGGCGATGCGCCCATCGTCCATGACCTCGCCCACGGCGAGCAGCGTGTCGGCGGCATCACAGATGCGAACCCAGCCGGAGGCCGGCGACTGGGGCACCTGTACCGGCTGCCCACGCTCGAGGTAGAACTGGCTGGCGCTGTCCAGCGTCACGCTGGGCCAGTGATTCAGGGCCGAGGCGACCGGCAGCAGATGGCGGTCCAGCCCGTCGAGACCATCGGCATCCCGCTGCCGGGTCAGTGCTTCAAGGCCCACCATGCCCGCTTCCTCGAACGGCCCCACCGCCAGCCGGCGCAGCGCCGTGACGTGGGCCAGCGTGCCCAGCCGCTCGGCGAGATCCTCGACCAGCGTGCGCACGTAGGTGCCCTTGGAACAGCGGATGCGAAGCGCGAAAGACGTGTCATCCGCGTCCACCAGGCGGAATTCGTCCACCCGGATTCGCCGCGGCTCGCGCGCCACCTCGATCCCGGCGCGCGCCAGTTCATACAGGCGCTTGCCCTGATGCTTGACCGCCGAGTACATCGGCGGAATCTGGTCCTGTTCACCGAGAAATCCGGCCAGACACTGCTGCAGCGTGTCGTCATCCGGCAGACCCACGGCCGTGGTTTCGGTGACCTCGCCCTCGGCGTCGCCGGTGGCGGTCTTTTCACCCAGCCGGGCGCGCACCCAGTAGGTCTTGTCCGCGTCGAGCAGGAATCCCGAGACCTTGGTGGCTTCACCGAAACACACCGGCAGCAACCCGCTGGCAAGCGGATCGAGACTCCCGGTATGACCGGCCTTGCGGGCCTCGAACAGTCGCTTGGCGCTTTGCAGCGCGGAGTTGGAGGAACCGCCGGGATCCTTGTCCAGCAGCAGGATGCCGCTGATCGGCCGGCCACTACGGCGGCGACGGCTCATTCGTCGTCGCCCTGGCGCCGACGATCCTCGGAGACCGCATCCTGGATCAGCTGATCCATGCGCGCGGCCTCGCGTTCGGTACGATCCTCGATAAACCGCAGGGCCGGCACCGTACGCACCCGCATCGAGGTGCCCAGCCGGCCGCGCAGAAAGCCGGCCGCGCGCGTCAGCCCGCTCACCAGCCCCTCGCCGTCACTATTTAGATCCGCGGTGGAGACGTATACCTTGGCGTGCGCGAGGTCCCGTGACACCTCGACATCCGTGACCACCGCCAGCGCCGCGCGCGGGTCCTTGACCTCGGTCGCGATCAGCGAGGACAGCTCGCGCTTGATCTGCTCGGCGACGCGGCGGCTCCGGGGATAATCATTGGGCATCGGTGCGGATGGAGTCCCCGGATCAGGCCGAGGCTTCCGCCTCGGCGACCTTGCGCTGGACTTCGGTGCGCTCGTAGCACTCGATCTGATCGCCCGGCTTGACGTCGTTGTAATTCTTCACGCCGATGCCGCACTCGGTGCCGGCCTCGACCTTGCGCACGTCATCCTTGTGCCGGCGCAGCGATTCCAGTTCGCCCTCGTAGATCACCACGTTGTCGCGCAGCACGCGAATCGGCAGCCCGCGGGAGACGGTGCCGTCGACCACCAGGCAACCAGCAATCGCGCCGAGCTTGGACGAGCGGAACACGTCCTTGACCTCGGCCAGACCCACGATCTCCTCGCGCAGCTCGGTTCCGAGCAGACCACTGACGGCATCGGTGACGTCCTGGATCGCCTCGTAGATCACGCTGTAATAGCGCACGTCCACGCCGTTTTCCTGGATCGCCTTGCGGGCCTTGGCATCGGCACGGACGTTGAACCCGATCACGATGGCATTGGAGGCCGCGGCCAGCTCGATATCCGACTCGCTCAGGCCGCCCACGGCGCTGGAAACGATACGAATGCGAACTTCCTCGGCCGGAATCTTGCGGAAGGACTCGGTCAGGGCCTCCACACTGCCCTGCACGTCGCCCTTGACCAGCAGATTCAGGTCCTTGGCCTCGCCACTGCCATCCTCGCCGATCTGGGAGAACACTTCCTCCAGACGCGCCGCCTGCTGCTGCGCCAGCTTGTTCTCGCGCATGCGTTCATCACGCTGATCGGCAATCTCACGGGCACGGCGTTCGTTGGCTACCACCAGGGTCTCGTCACCGGCCTCGGGCGTGCCGGACAGCCCCAGCACCTCGACCGGGATCGAGGCCCCGGCTTCCTTGACCTGTTCGCCGGCCTCGTTGAACAGCGCCCGCACACGCCCGTGGTGCGACCCCGCCAGCAGGTAATCGCCACGCTTGAGCACGCCAGCCTTGATCAGCACGGTGGCGACCGGACCACGTCCCTTCTCGAGGCTGGATTCGATCACCACACCGCGTGCCGGTACATCGTCCGGCGCGGTCAGTTCGAGAATTTCCGCCTGCAGCAGCAGTGCGTCCAGCAGATCGTCGATGCCCTCGCCGGTCATCGAGGACACCGGCACGATCTGAACGTCACCGCCCCAGTCCTCGGGGATCACGTCTTCCGCGGCCAGGCCGCTCTTGACGCGTTCGATGTCGGCGTTTTCCACATCGCACTTGGTCACCGCCACCACGATCGGCACGCCCGCGGCGCGGGCATGCTGGATGGATTCCTTGGTCTGGGGCATGACGCTGTCGTCCGCGGCTACCACCAGAACAGCGATATCGGTGATTTCGGCGCCACGGGCCCGCATCCGGGTGAAGGCGGCGTGGCCCGGCGTGTCGATGAAGGTCAGCAGACCCTTGTCGTGGGTCACGTGGTAGGCACCGATGTGCTGGGTGATGCCGCCGGCCTCACCAGCCGCCACCTTGGCGCGACGGATGTAGTCGAGCAGGGAGGTCTTGCCGTGGTCGACATGGCCCATCACGGTGACCACCGGCGGGCGTGGCTTGCCCTCGGTGCCGGATTCCTCGGCACGGAGCTCCTCGAGCAACTCTTCCTCGGCGCTGGCATCGCTGACCGTCTTGGGCGTGTGGCCCATTTCCTCGACCAGAAGCACCGCGGTGTCCTGATCGATCATCTGGTTGATGGTGGCCATGACGCCGAGCTTCATCATCTGCTTGATCAGCTCGTTGGCCTTGACCGCCATGCGCTGGGCGAGATCCCCGACGGTAATGGTTTCGGGAATCTCCACCTCCCGGATAACCGGGGCGGTAGGCCGCTCGAAACCGTGTTCGGTCGCCATCTGGACCCGACCGGGACGACTGCGGGATTTCTTCTTGCGCCGTCCCTGCTTGCCTTCGGCAACATGCAGTTCCTTGCGCTTACCCCGTTCGCGCTCGCGCTCCGCGTCCTGTTCGGTACGGCCATGACTGGCCGCGGCCCGCCGCAGGTTCTCCTGCGCCCGGCTGCGGGCGTGGTCGACCATGCGCTCGGCGCGGGTCGGCTGCCGCTTGGGGGGCTCGTCGGGCTTCACCGGCGCGGCTGACGGGGCTTCGTCCGGCGGTTCGGATTCGGCCTTGTCCGCTTCCTCGGCCTGCTGTTTCTCCGCCGCGGCGGCGGCTTCGGCCTCGGCCCGGGCGGCTTCCTCGGCTTCGGCCTTGGCCTTGCGGGCTTCGGCTTCCGCCTCGGCGTCGCGCCGGGCCTGCTCGGCTTCCGCTTCGGCCTGCTCGGCGGCGCGTTGCGCCTCGGCGGCTTCCTCGGCCTCCTTCTTCGCGGCCTCTTCGGATTCCTGGGCCCGGTTGACGTAGGTACGACGCTTGCGCACTTCGACGCTCACTGTCTTGCCGGGTGCGCCGCGGCTGCCGGAAAGCTTCAGTTCGGAGGTGGAGCGACGCCGCAGCGAAATCCGCCGCGAGGCGGCACTGTCGCCACCCGTCTTGACGCTGCTTCCCCCCTCGCGCAGATGGCGCAACAGCTTGAGCTTGTCCTCGTCGCTGATGCCGTCATCTTCGCCTTTCGCGTCGACGCCGGCGGCTTCAAGGCGCGCAAGCAGGCGGTCGACCGGAATACCGACCTCTTCCGCTAGCTGTTTGACCTTCGTCTGCGCCATCGTCTGTCTCCGTTAACTGGATACGACCATTAGGTGAGTCACGGCTGCCCTACTGCAGCTGCTACTCGGCCTGGGCCTGCTCGTCTGCGAACCAGTGGGCGCGCGCGGCCATTATCAACTCGCCCGCGCGCTTGTCATCAAGCTCGACGAGCTCGATCAGATCCTCGACGCCCTGTTCGGCCAGGTCTTCCCGCGTCACCACCCCGTTGGCGGCAAGCTGTTCCGCCAGTTCGTCGTCCATGCCATCGAGATGGCGCAGATCCTCGGCGGGTTCGGCCGCGGGATCGCCCTCGGCCGAGGCAATCGCCCGGGTCAGCAGCACATCGCGCGCCCGGTTGCGGAGTTCCTCGACCACGTCCTCGTCGAACTCCTCGATCGCCAGCAACTCGGCGGGCGGCACGTAGGCAATCTCGTCGATGGTGGTGAACCCTTCCTGGGCCAGGATGGCTGCCACTTCATCATCGACATCCAGCTGCTCCCGGAACAGGGTCTGCAGCTGTTCGCCCTCGGCCTCGCTCTTGGCGTCGGCCTCTTCGATGGTCATCACGTTGAGCTCCCAGCCGGTCAGCTCGGAAGCCAGGCGGATATTCTGGCCACCGCGGCCGATGGCCTGGGCCAGCTTGTCTTCGCCCACGGCGATGTCCATGGTGTTGGTGTCCTCATCCATGACGATGGACTCGACATCGGCCGGGGCCATGGCGTTGATCACGAACTGTGCCGGGTTCTCGTCCCACAGCACGATATCGATGCGCTCGCCGGCCAGCTCGTTCGACACGCTCTGTACCCGCGAACCGCGCATGCCCACGCAGGCACCGACCGGATCGATGCGCCGGTCCTTGGCCTGCACCGCGATCTTGGCTCGCAGACCCGGGTCCCGGGCGCCGCCGCGCAGCTCGATCAGCCCCTGACCGATCTCCGGCACTTCCAGCTTGAACAGCTCGATCAGGAATTCCGGGCGCGTCCGGGTCACGAACAGCTGCGGCCCGCGGGGCTCCGGGCGCACGTCGTAGAGGTAACCGCGCACCCGGTCGCCCGGGCGCATGGGTTCGCGGGGAATCACTTCCTCGCGCAGGATGATGGCCTCGGCATTACCGCCCAGGTCCAGAATCACCGCGCCGCGCTCCATGCGCTTGACCAGACCGGTGATCAGCTCGCCCACGCGGCCGGAATAGGCCTCGACCACCTGGGCCCGCTCGGCTTCGCGCACCTTCTGCACGATCACCTGCTTGGCCGCCTGCGCCGCGATACGCCCGAACTCGACCGATTCCATCGGCTCTTCGATGAACTCGCCGGCCTGCATGTCGGGGTACTTTTCGCGCGCCTCGGCGAGGCTGATCTGGTGATCCGGCGCCTCGACAACCTGGGGCTCGCCCTCTTCGTCCACGGCCTCCTCGTCGATCACTTCCCAGCGACGGAAAGTCTCGTAGTTGCCGGTTTCGCGATCCACCGCCACCCGCACGGCGATGTCACCGCCATGCTTCTTGCGGGTCGCCGACGCCAGCGCGGCCTCGATGGCCTCGAAGATGATTTCCTTGCCGACGCCCTTCTCGTTGGAGACTGCCTCGGCAACCAGCAACACGTTCTTGTTCATGCCCGCCATGACCTTACCTCTGACACCGGCCTGCGCCGGTCTAGTCGAATACAGGAACCAGCCGCGCCTTGGCCACCGAATCCCGCGGCACTTCGAACAGTTCGCCGTCGCACTCGATCCGCAGTCGATCGTCGACGACGCCGTGATTGATGCCGGTGAACCGCTTGCGCCCGTCGATCGCCGCGTACAAATTCACCCGGATGGTCTCGCCCTGGAATCGCGCAAAATGTGCATCGGTCACCAGCGGCCGGTCCATGCCCGGAGACGACACCTCCAGCCGGTAACCACCGGGCAGCGGGTCGTTCACGTCCAGCGCCGCACTCACTTCGTGGCTGACCGCTTCGCAGTCTTCCAGCGCAATGCCGTCCGGGCTGTCTATATAGATGCGCAGCAGCCGATCGTCTCCGGCCCCAGTCGTCTCGAGATGCCAGAGTTCGTATCCCAGCGCCTCCACCACCGGCGCCAGCAGATTGTCCAGACGCTGCGCCACAGGCTAGTCCGTTTGATGGCCGAATAAATCGACCGGCAACAAAAAAGCCCCTCACCGGGGGCTCCCTATCCAACACCAGTAAAGGTTGGTAGCGGGGGCAGGATTCGAACCTGCGACCTTCGGGTTATGAGCCCGACGAGCTGCCAGACTGCTCCACCCCGCAACCGGTGAGCGCGAATTATAAACATCGGCTGTGCCTGGCGCAACAGCCTGTAAAAAATAAATGACGAAATAAGTAGTTAGCGGTCGCATCTACGCGTGCTTCGAACCACGCAGGAGCGCGCCGGAGCATGGCGGTCATCTCACGCCACGCCCGACATGGCGTTTCGGTGCCCAAATGGTGCCCGCACGGTGCCCAGTTCCGCAGGCATTGCTCAATCTGCCGTCTGCAAACGACCGTCGGTGTCCTGAGGATCCCATGGCGACAGGCATTACCAAAGTCACTCCGGGACATGCTCAATGACGTCTGTGACTGCACACCCGAAGTAACTGCACAGCCGATCGATGTTTTCCGTACCGGTGTTATAGCCGCGCTCATTAGCAATTTTCGAGAGCGTCGCTCGATGAATGCCAGTCCCCTTCGAAATCTCCGCCAGGGTTATGACACGACCCTCCTGGAATTCTCGTTCGGCGACGAGCTCCTTAAGCCGAAACCTGATCATTCTCCGCCTCCTCTGTCGCGTTTAATTGACATTTAGGGTTGACACGCGACTTTTAATGGTTAGAATGAACATCATGAGTCGCGTTTGCGCGACATTTAATGATCATTCATGACGGATGGAGACTAGCATGAGCAACACGTATTTAACGACGCAGGAACTAGCTGACCGAATCAAGTACACGCCACGCACGATTCGCGAGCGCCTGCTGGACTCGGTACTAATTGAGAGCCGGCATTATTTCCGGCCATTCAACGGCCGGAAGATCCTGTTCATATGGGAAGCCATCGAATCCGACATGAACGACAGTGATGGCGCCGCGTATCGTTCGGCGATCCCGATGGCAAACGGGAGTGCTTGTCATGGGTAGTGTTAGGGAGAAGCGCGGTCGCCTGTTCTTTGACTTCCGGTATCGCGGCGTTCGATGTCGCGAGCAAACTGCCCTGACCGACACTGCCAGTAATCGCAAGAAGCTGGAAAAGCTCATCGAAAAGATCGAAGCCGAGATCACCCTGGGCACATTTGACTACGCGCGCTATTTCCCGGGCAGCAAGAATGCGAGCCGGTTTGCCGGCCCTGTCGCCGCCAGTGGCACCCAGGCTGTGCAGGGCACGCCTCTCTATAGAGAGTTCGCAGAGACCTGGTTTAGCGAGAATCGGCCCGCGTGGCGGAATTCGCATCGCGCCACCATTCGCTCCACGCTTGATCGGCACCTGATTCCCGCGTTTGGCGAGCAGCCGGTGGGCGAGATCACCAAGGCCGGGATCCTGGCGTTCCGCGCCCGGCTGGTGGAAGTGCCGGGCCGCTCGGGCAATCCGGGGCTATCAGCCAAGACGGTCAACCGCATCATCCAGATCCATGGCCAGATCCTCGGCGAGGCGGGTGAGCGCTACGACTTCACTAATCCGGTGGATCGCATCAAGCGGCTCAAGCAGCAGCGGGTGGATATTCACCCCTTCTCCATGGCCGAGGTCCGGTCCCTGATCGATACGGTGCGGCCCGATTATCGGCCGTATCTGATCGTGCGATTCTTCACCGGTCTGCGCACCGGCGAGCTACACGGCTTGCAGTGGCGCTACGTGGATTTCGAGCGGCGCCAGATTCTGGTGCGTCGAAACCTGGTGCGCGGGCGCCTGGAAACCACCAAGACGGATGGGTCCCAGCGCGAGGTCGACCTCAGTCAGCCGGTGCTGGAGGCACTACAGGTACAGCACGAGGCCACCGCCGGCCTGTCGGACTTCGTGTTCTGCAATGCCGCCGGGGCGCCGCTGGATCTGGATAACGTCAACAACCGGGTCTGGTTCCCCCTTCTCCGGCATCTGGGCCTGGAGCGGCGCCGGCCGTACCAGACCCGGCATACGGCAGCCACGCTCTGGCTGGGGGCGGGCGAGAACCCGGAGTGGGTGGCCCGACAGCTCGGCCACAGCGATACCACCATGCTGTTCAAGACCTACTCGCGATTCGTGCCGAATCTGACACGGCGCGACGGCTCGGCCATGGAGCGGCTGCTGGCCGGTCAGATCACCTCGCACAGGGACGCGCACTCAGGCGTTGGCGCAGTCCCTGCGTCCAATAACGCAACAACGCCCCATTAATAAGAAAAAGGAGGCTGTCATGACAGCACTCGACAAGGCGCCTACGCGTCTCAACAGCATCGTCCAGGGCCAGTATCTGCTGACCGACGTGACCCAGCGCCAGACATCCGGCGGCAAGTGGTTCGCCACGGCGACCCTGGAGGACAGCACGGATTCGATCGACGCCTACGTCTGGCCGGAATCCGGGCTGCTGGGGGATCTGCCGGTCCATCGGCCCGTTCCGATCCAGGCGGCGCTGTATGTCCGCCGATTCGCCGGCCGCGTGATCGGCGATCTGCGGGCGCTGCATACCATCAGTGAGCCGGAGATAAGGAATGCAGCCCGGCTGCTGCCGCGGTCGCTGTGTCCCGAGGCGGCCGTTGCCGCGCTCGAAGCGCTCGAGACCATGGTGGGCAAGCTGGACCCCGAACCGCTGCGTCGTTTCATCAACCGGGTGCTACTCGATACCCGTATCAGCCCGGCGATCCTGACCTGCCGGGGGAGTCTGGGGCATCACCACGCCGCCCGAGGCGGTCTACTGATCCACAGCATGCATGTGATGGCGCTGTGTGATCGGCTGATGGAGGGAGCGCTGACCTCAGTGGAGCGTGATCTGATCAAGGTCGTCGCCCTGATGCACGACTTGGGAAAAATCCGGACCGTGGGTGACAACGACACCCGGCCGGTGCACTACAAGCTGGTCGACCACGGGGTGCAGACCAGTCGTCTGCTGGATAGACACCTGGAGTGGCTGCGCCCGCGAGCGCCGGATCTCGCTGCCGCCTTGAACTACATGCTCAGTTACATCGCGCAGCCAAGCGCCGTGCGCGGCCGGGCCCGTTACATAGGGGCGGACATAGTCATTTATGGGGACCGGATTAGTGCCGGTCTGGCCAATGGCCGGCGTCTGTCGTCCCTACTGGGCGAGACGTTGCCCAGGAAACAGCTCGCCGCGCTACCTGTACTGGCGCATCAGACGCTGGTAAGCGAGCAGCACGCGCTGCCGCATTGACCCCACCGGCGGCCCGCCGCCACAACGCGTTGCCATGCATGGCTCGGCGGCGAGCCGGGCCATGCGGGGCAACTGCGTATCCGACGACGCCGATTCCGCGCAATAACAACAACAAACCGGAGAAGCGCCATGAATCAATACGAGCGCCTGATGATGATCGCACTGGGCTTTGTCATTCTCTATGCGGCGATGCTTTTTCTTAGCACCGGCTGATGCCGCTACAGATTTCTCCCATCCCATCGACTGCGCCGAATCAGAGCATTGGGTTCGCTCGCGTGCATGGTGCGCGTCGCCCCTACCGGATTTTCCGAAGGAATCCGGTATCCGAGCTGTTCGGCAGCAGTTCTGTCGGCGACGTGACCAGCCCTATATGAGGCGCTGGAATCAGCGCTGACTAGTGCGGTCTTCGGTGCACACAGAGGCGTGTCCGAAGCCATGACACGAGGTAGCAAGCGGCATCCGGTTCGGTGCCCCAAAACTCGATGAGGTGATCGAAATGAAACAGCCTATTGAACAGTTGCCGGAAGAGGTTGAGCAGGAATTCCTCCGGGCTCATGAGGGCGAATATTTTCTATGGGACTACGTCCATGACCTGGATGGTCATATAGTGCTTGCTCTCGCTCTGAAAACTGTTACCGGCATGTGCGTCCTTGAGGGATTTTATTTTGAGCATAGCGAGGACGCGTCTGAAGAAATTTTTCGACTGAACCGTCGCCTCGGCCTTTCTGATGACGAAATCGTCGAGAGAATAGAATTCATTGTCGATCGGGAAATGCCGGGAGGAGAGGCGATGAGTTAGCAACGCCTGACCATTTTCGCCGTATGAGTAGCTAGACGCCGGTTCTACCGCGTGACGATTGCCCCGTGCCTAGCGCGCAAATGCGCGCTTGACGACAAACAATGACCGATATCGATCATTCGAGCGGGATATCAGTCCGCAAGCGCTGTCGAAACCCGGAATCCCGAAAGATTGTCTCGCCGTCGCGAATCTCAATTTGCCCTCGATTCCGATAGCTGCCATCCCGCACCCGCCGCGTGCCGCCGGCATCAGGCGCACTGATCTCGCCCACGGGCTGGTAATTGGAATCGCGCACGGTATAGCTGCCGTCATCCCGCCGGTCGAGGCGATACTTCACGCGGTACTGATTGTCGCGGATGATGTAGTCGTCGCCCCGCTGCTGGATATCGCCCTGCCGCTGATAGTTGCTGTCACGGATGGTCCCGGTATCGCGGTCGCCGTACTGGAATTCCGATAGGGTCCGCATGCGGGGTTCACCGGTCGCAACGCAGCCGCTTACGAGCACGCCGGCGACGAGCAATGACAGGAGCTGCAATGCGGGTTCTTTCAATCGGTTGATCTGGCTCATGGCATCCGCTCCCGAGACGTCGAGACTAGCCGCTTGGCAATTTTCGCGTCAGGCTGCCCGGTAGACACCGCTCACCCTGAGACGTTTGCTGGGCGCTGGGGTTCTACCCCGTTACTGCGGACACATCTGAAAAGGCTCACAATGGGCCTGTAAGGAGTGTTCATGACCAAGCGACGAAAATACAGTCCCGAGTTCAAGCGTGAAGCGGTGGAGCTGACCCGCCAGCCGGGCGTGAGTTGTCGGCAAGTAGCGCGGGAGATCGGGATCGACCCGAACATGCTCACCCGTTGGCGGCGCGAGGCCGATGCCGGCGCCAGCCAGGCGTTCAAGGGCAGCGGCACCCCGCGGGATCAGGAAGTGATGCGGCTCAAACGCGAGCTGGCCCGGGTGACCAAGGAACGGGATTTTTTGCGCGAAGCGGCAACGTACTTCGCCAGGGAGTCGTCCTGAGGTATCAGGCGATCCGACGTTGTCGCGATCACTATCCCGTGCGCCTGATGTGCCGCTGTCTCAGCGTCTCTCCGAGTGGGTATTACGACTGGCAGGCTCGGCCGGCCAGTACTCGCGAGCAGGCCAATCAGCGCTTGCTGAGACGTATCCGGGAGATTCATGAGGACAGCCGAGGCGTGATTGGCGCGCCTCGCATGCAGGAGGATCTCGTGCACGAAGGCGAAACCGTGAGCCTGAATCGCGTCGCCCGCCTGATGGCTCGTCACGGTCTCCAGGGCTGGCCTCGCAAAAAGGGCCGGGGCCGCGGCAAGCCGGGCATCCGACCGGTAGGTATCGGCAATCATCTGCAAAGAGATTTCGCCGCCGCCGAGCCGGAGACCAAGTGGGTCACGGATATCACCGAGATCAAGACCGGAGAGGGCAAGCTATTTCTATGCGTGGTGCTCGATCTGTTCAGCCATGTCGTGCTCGGCTGGTCCATGCACCACCGCCAGGACCGCCGCATGGTGATGCGGGCGGTGGAGATGGCCATCTGGCAACGCCAGGGCGGCTGGTCGGTGATCTTGCATTCAGATCGCGGCAGCCAATTTCTCAGCGGCGATTACCAGCGCCTGCTCAAGCAGCACACCCTGATTTGCTCGATGAGTGCGGTCGGCCACTGCGGGGATAACGCGCCCTGCGAGGGGTTTTTCGGGATACTTAAGCGCGAGCGCATCCAGCACGCGAGGTATTTGACACTGGATGCCGCCAGAGCGGATGTGTTCGACTACATTGAGCGATTCCACAACCCACGAATGCGACGCCGAGTCGCCAAGCAGGATCAGAAGCTTTTAGACGTTTCCAATCCGTCCGCGAAAACGGGGTAGAACCCGTCGAATCAAAAGCCGGGCTAATGTTAGGGAGCTGCTGAAATAGCCGTTAAAGTTTCCGCGGATTTCGCGGCGAAAAGCGTTTCAGCGGGCTTTTTGGTCATTTTTTGCTCGATTCGGCTGTGAAAACCGCTCAAATCCCATATTTCGCGGACACCAATCCCACGGCAGGCGCTCATGCCGCCTCCAGCGCCACCATGCGCACCAGGTTGTAACCGGTATACACCAGTAACGCCTGGGCGCCGACCCGCTTGAGCCCACGTAGCATGGTGCGCTTCAACGACCGATTGAATTTGCCCCAGCCAAAGGGGGTTTCCACCCGGTGGCGGGCGTGGATGGACTTGGCGTAACCCGCATGCCGGGTCGTGCGCCCATCAATGCACGAGGATCGTCGTCGGGTGTTCTGCGCGACATGGGGTGTGACCCGCGCCGCGCGAGCACCGTCGATAAAGCGTTGCTGATCGTAGAGCCGGTCGGCGCCGACCGTCAGTCGGGATTGGCCCGCTCGACGATTGAGCATGTCCAGGGCCGCATCGACTTCGGCCGTGCCCCGCGCCTGGGTGAGCTGGGCATCCACCACCAGCGCGTGCCGGTTATCGGTGAGCGCATGCGTGATGTAGCACAAGCGCGCGGGCTGGCCGTCACCCTTGCGATAAAGCCGGGCGTCGGGATCGGTCTTGCATTCATGTGTATCCGAGCGGCGGGACTCACCTCGAAAATCCGGTGGACCCGCGGGCGGGTCCGAATCGTCGTCCTTGCGCCGGTAACTGCCCATCGACGCCCAGGCTTCCACCAAGCTGCCATCGACACTGAAGTGCTCCTCGGATAACAGCTTGCGGCGGCGGGCCACCGAGACGACCTGTTCGAGCAACTGGCCGGTTACGCGATGATCGACAAAGCGCTCGCGGTTCTTGGAAAACGTGGAGGCATCCCATACCGCATCGTCCAAGGACAGCCCCACGAACCAGCGGTAGAGCATGTTGTAGCGAATCTGCTCGACCAACTGGCGCTCGCTGCGAATCGAGTACAGCACTTGCAGTAGCAGCGCCCGAATAATGCGCTCCGGCGCCACCGAGGGGCGCCCGGTGTGCGAGTAGCTGACCAGCAAGGTCCCGCGCATGCCGTCCAGGGCCTCATCAACCAAAGCGCGTATCCGCCGCAACGGATGATGGGCCGGCACAAAATCGCTGACCGCCGAGTAACTGAATAGCGAGTCCTGCTGGTTATCCGTTCCCCGCATCGCGGCGACTCTCCCTTGATCTAGCAATCGCTGTATTGTGGCGAAAATGTGTGGGGTTTTTCAGCAGCCCCTTAGTGGAAGTCAGAGCCACCAGATGGGCACCGGCGTGGCAGCAATGATCGCAACGATCTACCAAGTCACCGCCATCGCTATGCGCATGGCTGTCGGCCACCTGCACAGTTTCATCGGCCGCAACCGGCATATCCACATGCCAGGCCCAGGCGAGGGTGCTCACGCCCAGCATGATTGCCACCAGCCAGTGGACGGCGTTCGCCTGTCGGGGGAATTGGCGCATGAACTGACGCATTGCACGAACAGACTACGCAAACCGGTAAGAGTTCACAAATACCGGCACGGATTAGCCATGAACTGATGTGATGCCAAGACAAGGTTTCCAGTGGGTGGCCGTGCAGCTTGCTTGCCCATACAAACTACCCGGATACTAGCAGCGCGGTCGCGAACATAAGGGCCATCCCAGTCAGCAGGCCGCCCGCCAGCAGCGGCTGGCCGGTCAGGCCCTGCGCCGAGGCCGTGCGACCGTGCAAATACAGGCCGACGTCGATCAGCACTTGCAGGATGGCGCCGGCGCCCAGCGCCAGGCATAGGGCCGCAAACTGCGGCGAAAAAGCGTAGGCGCCGATCCAGCAACCCGCCACCGCCGGTAGCCCGGCCAGGGCCGCCAAACCTGCCCAAGTTGGTAATCTTGGCTGCGATTCGGTCAGTGGCGCGGCGATGCCGATGCCTTCGGTGACATTGTGCAAGGTGAAGCCGAGCACCAGGAAGGTGCCCAGGGCGATCTCCCCGGCGGCCACGGCGCTGCCGATGGCCAGGCCCTCGCCCAGGTTGTGCAGGCCGATGCCCAGGGCAATGCGCCAGGCCAGTGACACGCCGTCCGCGCCGCCACGAGAAACCGCGCGCAGACCGAAGAAAGCCGCGGCAGCGCCGAGCAGCACCAGCATCGGCCCTTGAAACAGGCTGGCCGCACGCTCCGCTTGCTCCAGCGCCTCCAGCAGCGTATCCACGAACAGGAAAGCGAGCAGACCCAGGGTAACGGCGAGCGCGAAATCGATAACCCCACGGGCCGAGCGGCGCAACGCCGGATAACACAACATGCCGAGCGCCACCGGAAACAGCCCCACGTATAGACCGACCCAGGTCCACGCGCCGAACTTCGCCAGGGTCGGCTGGGGCGTGGCCTGGGCCACGTCGATGCTGTGCTCGAAGGTCGCGCCGGTCGAGCTCACCAGGGTCAGGTGATGGGCGTCGCCGGCGACCCACATGTAGGGAATCCGGATCCAGGCGGCCTCGCCGCGGGACAGCGGGCCCTCCGGTTGCTGCGTGAATTGCCAATAGGCGCCGTCCACCTGGACCTGGGCGATGGTGACCGGGTCGGGGCTGTCGACCCGGTATTTCAGGGCGATGCCCTGTTCGTCGAGCACCACCCGCTCGACCACGACGTCCTCGAACGGCGCCGGCGCGCCACCCAGCTCCACGAGCCAATCGCCTTTGAACAGCGCAAAGATGGTCACCGCCAGCAAGGCCGGCGGCACGAACCAATGCGCCCAATAGCGCCAAGTGCTCATACCACCTCGAAGTGCGCCATCCAGCCGAGCTCCACGAACTCGCTCTGGTGGGCATGGAACATGTATAGCCCCGGCTCATGCTCGGCGAAGCTGAACTCCAGAATCCCACGCTGGGCCTGGCACTGCATGACGGTATCCACCGTGCGCAGAGTGGGCGTCAGCGTGGTGCCGTGGTCGTAATAGTCGAAGAAATTGGCGTGCACGTGGAAGGAGTTGATCGGGTCGAACTCGGTCACGTTGATCAGATACACGCGAATCGGCCGGGCCCGCTCGATCCGGATCGGGCGCTGGTTATAGGCATGGGCCACCGTATTGACCGCGTAGACCTCGTTTTCCTCGTCGAAATTGGTGTCGAAGCCGTTCATCACCATCACCATTTCCTGCCAGCGGGCGTTTTGCGGGGTCCCCAGCAACCGCGAGCGCGCGGCCTCGGCATGCTCCGGATGCCGCGCCGGGTCCGGGTCCACGATGAAGGCCCCGTACAGCCCTTTGTGGATATGCCGCTTCAAGGGCACGGAATGGCAGTGGTAAAGATGGCAACCGAACGGCAGGGCCTCGAACTCGTAAGTGAATTGGCCGCCGGGGTAAACCTCGCCAGCGCCGGGCACGCCGTCCATGCGGGCCGGATGGATGCCGTGAAAATGAATGGTGTGGGGATGGCTGCCTTGATTGCGGAAGACGATGCGCACTACATCGCCCTCGGTGGCCCGTAGGGTCGGCCCCGGCACACGGCCCGCATAGGTCCAGGCCGGAAAGAACAGCCCCGGCGCGATCTCGATCTCGCGATCCACCGCCACGATCTCGTATTCGCGCAGGCGCCGCCCGTCCGGCAGCCAAGATACCTGGCCACCGTCCCAGTCGGTAAGCAGTGCATGCGGGTCGAAGCCGTTGCGCCGGTGATCGACCTCGCCGACGGTGGTCATGCCGCCCGTATGCAGGGCGTGATCACCACGGCCATGCGCCGCCGATAGGCCGAACAGAGAACCCATCGATCCGGTCAGACCCAGACGCAGAAAATTGCGCCGGGAAAATCCGGGCAGCCACCCGCTCGATTGCTTCACGTGATGCCAACACAAGTTAAGTACATACTACGTAACTTAGCATAGGCTTATTTTCGTGTTAACCCCGGCCCGATTGAGCCACCCACAAACGAACTGATTGTCGGCCAAAACCCTTCAATCGTAGGGTTGAAATATTTTATTACATTTAATAGTGTAATAATGTAATTGAAGCGATGCGACCTGCTTAAGGAGACCACCATGACTGACAAACAAGCCTGTATCGACGCGTGCATAGAAGCGGCCAAGGCCGCCGATAATTGCGCGGCTGTTTGCAGCGGCGATGCGCAAAAATTGGATTGTGTTCGCGTGTGCATGGATTGCGCCGCTATCGGCTGGCTATGTGCCTCGCTGACGAGCCGGCAATCCCCGCTGGCTTCCGAGCTGTGTTCGATCTGCGAAAAGGCCTGCCGCGCCTGCGCCGAGGAGTGCGAGAGATTCGACGACGAATGCTGCAAGGCCTGCGCGCAAGCCTGCCGGCAGTGCAGCCAAGCCTGTTCGGTAACCTGATTGCCCTGGCTGGAAATCGCATGACCGATCATTGCAAGGATTGCCCGCCCAAGCCGGCCTTACGCGCGCGGCCATTGCTATCGTCAATCCAGGCCCGCGAACTGGCGGACCTGTTCAAGGTCTTGGCGAACGACACGCGCTTGCGGCTGCTGCACGCCATCGCCATCGAACAGGAAATCCGCGTAAGCGATCTCGCCCAAGCCGTTGGCATGAAAGCCCAGGCCGTCTCCAACCAGCTGCAACGTCTGCTCGATGTGGGCATTCTGGCGTCACGGCGAGAAGGCAACAGCATTTACTACCGGATCCATGATCCCTGCGTTATCAATCTGCTGGATCAAGGCTGGTGTCTGATGGAGGACGCCCGCCAAAGCCCGGCTCGGGTCGCCTGAAGATCGGTATTCCTATGCGCTTGATGCGGACTGTGCAGGTTACAGTTACGCGCCTTGCGCGGCATAGCGGCGTCGCCATAGTCACTCCGATGTGCCTGTTTGCTTCAGCCGCGCATGCCGAGACCGCACTCGGTAGCGCCGATGCACCGGTGACCCTGGTCGAATACGGCTCGCTGACATGTGATCACTGTGTGCGCTTTCACAGAGAAGTTCTGCCCGACATCAAATCGCGTTACATCGACACCGGGCGGCTGCGCTTTGTCTACCGCAATTTTCCGACCAGTGCTGCGGCACTTCGCGGCGCGGTCGCCGCCCGCTGCGCCGGCGACCAGTATTATCAGATGCTGGATGCGCTCTACGCGTCTGTGCGCGACTGGGCTCGGCAGGACGATGTCGATTCTGCCCTCGTGCAGCAAGCCGCAGCGATCGGACTGAATCAGAAATCGTTTGGTGCTTGTCTGGATGCGCCTCGGCACAAGCGCGCCATAACCCGGGAACAGCGCCGCGCGAGCCGGGAACACGGTGTCCTGGGGACACCGACATTTCTTATCAACGGCGAAGTCGTACCCGGCAAGAAGAACATCGACGAAATGCAAGACTTGATCGAATGGGCCTTGCCTGATAGCACCGTCCAATACCAGCAGCACTAGACCAATCGTATCCTGGAGTTTATGAATGAGTGCCAATTAGGCGGCGGAACCCACACTGCGTCGGATTACCAAGGCGAGTAGTAAAACAGTCACTATGATCAATAGGGGGCCGTCCCGCCATCGCATGTAAGGCGTAAGCCCCGTGCGCGGCACCAGGCTCGATACCAGCTTTACCGCCTCGAATTGCGGTGCCTGGGCGCGCACCCGGCCACGGTCATCGATAACCGCGGTCACGCCGGTATTGGTGGCCCGCAACACATAGCGTTGGGTTTCCATGGCCCGCATGCGCGCAATCTGCAAGTGCTGCCAGGGGCCGATGGTGTCGCCGAACCAGGCGTCGTTGCTCATGTTGACGATAAAGTTCGAGCCGGCTGCCAGACTGGCGACCTCGCTGGGGAAGATGATTTCGTAGCAAATCGCGATGGCGGCGCGGTACCTCGCGACCGGCAGTAGGGTGGCTTGCGCGCCGGGGGCGAAGTCGGATTCCGGGGCACCCAACACGTCGAGCAGGTCGCCGAACAACCCGCGCAGGGGCACATACTCCCCGAATGGCACCAGGTGTCGCTTGGCATAAGCGGCGGACGTGCCTACGGCGACGGCGCTATTGAAAATGCGTCCGCTCTCGCCGCGGGTTGGGGCGCCCAGGATCAACGTGGCCTCGGCCGCATCCAGGCGCCGGGTGAGCTTGTCCAGGTAGGCCGTCGGCAGGTTTGCATAAAGCAGCGGCATGGCGGTCTCCGGCCAGACGATCAGATCGGCCTGTTCCAGCGGCTCGCTCAGCGTGGCGTAGCGCGCAAGCGTTTTGCTGCGATTTTCCGGCCGCCATTTCTCGGCCTGGTCGAAATTACCCTGCACGAGCGCGACTTCCAGCGGTGGCCCGGCCGGCCGGGTCCAGTCGCGTGTCAGCCCGGCATGGGTTGCGGCGCCAAGGGCCGCGACGGCAATGGCGGTCACGGCCCAGCGTCGCCAGCCGCGTCCGGCGGCGCACCAGACCAGGGCTGCGGCCAGCAGGGTAACCACGGCGCTCAGGCCGAGCACGCCCGTCACCGGCGCCAGGGCCGCCGCCAGTGGCGCATCGGTTTGACTGTAGCCGAGCAGCAGCCAGGGAAAACCGGTGAATAGCCAGGTGCGCAGCCATTCCAGTGCCAGCCAGGCCGCGGGCAGCGATGCCCATAATGCCCAGGCATCGGCTTGCGGCCGTAACCCGCGCGCCAGACACAGGGCCAGGGCCGGAAACAAGGCCAGGAGGGCGATCAGGCCGCCGGTGGCGATAAAGCTGGTCACCGGCCCGCCGCCGCCATACTGCGTCATGCTGACGTGTATCCAGGATACCCCGACCCCGAACAGACCCAGACCGAACAAGTAGCCCAGGGCAAAGGCCCGGCCCGGTGACGCGGTCCAGGCGTTGTGAAACAGCACCGCGACGCAGAACGGCGCCAGCCACCACCAGGACCAGGGCGCGAAGGCCAGCGGCAGGACCGCGCCGGCCGCCGTAGTGCTCAGCCACGGCGCGAGCGAACCCGGCCTGGATCGGCCGAGATGCAACAGGGCCTTGGCCATCGGCGGTCAGTTCCGCAATTTGAGTATACGCCGGGCGCCGTCGAGCACCACGAAGCCGATAATGGTGCCGATAATCAAATCTGGGTACCGCGAGCCGGTCCATGCTACGAGCACTGCGGCCAGGATTAACCCGATATTGGCAATCACGTCGTTGGCCGAGAATATCCAGCTCGCCTTCATGTGCGAGCCGCCGTGGCGGTGACGATAGATGAGAAACAGACAGGTGACGTTTGCGGCCAGTGCGACCGAACCCACGGTGATCATCAGCATTGACACGGGTTCGCTGCCGAATATAAAGCGCCGTCCGACTTCCATGAGCACGCCCAAAGCCATCAACAATTGCAGCCAGCCGGCCAGGTGCGCGGCGCGGGTTTTCAGTTGCATGCTGCGGCCCACCGCGTATAGAGCGACACCGTACACCGCGGCATCGGCAAACATGTCCAGCGAATCGGCCAGCAGGCCGGTGGATTGCGCCAGCCAGCCCAGCGTGAATTCGGCGAAGAACATGAAGCCGTTGATGGCCAGCAGTATTTTCAGCGTGCCGGACTCCTGCGCGTCCGCCTCGCGGCTTTGTTGCAGCGCTTGCAAATCGTCGTCGTCCGCATCGCGGGTGCCCAGCAAGCGCGCCCCCAGCCCCAGGGATTCGAGCTTAGGCGTGATCTCGTCCACATCCTGATCGTGTAGCACCTGGACCTGCCGCTCGCCCAGATCGAATACCAGGCCATGCACGCCGGTAACACCATCCAGGGCCATGCGGATCATGCCCTCTTCGGAGGGGCAATCCATCTTGGGCACGGAAAATTCGCTGATCCGGAGATCTGATTTGTTGTCAGCCATGTTGGCTCCGCGCATGAAAACCAATAGCTTAATCGCTACAATCGTTATAGGTTCAACCGGCAATCATCATGTATTTAACTATTGGCGAAACCGCCCGCCGCTGCGGCTGCTCCGTACAATCGCTGCGGCATTATCAAGCGCTTGGACTGTTGCAGCCCGCCGACCATACGGCGGGCGGCCAACGCCTGTACGACGCGGCCGGCCTGCAACGTGCGCACTTCATCCGCGCGGCGCGAGCCATGGGCTTCGGCCTGCCGGGCATCGGCGAGATGCTGACGCTCAGCGACGCGCCGGGCGCCGACTGCGAGCAGGTGCGCGCCTTGGCCTGTGCCCAGCTCCGCGAGACAGAAAAACGTATGCGCGAACTCAGATCGCTTCAAGCCGCACTGAAGCAGTTGGTGGGCGCTTGTTCCGGGGGAAGCGCCGCGGACTGCCGGATTCTTGCCGCGATGAATGGCGACGGTCTCGCTTCCAATCGGCCGGGAGAACCGCGGTGGGCGTAGTGCACTAACTTGTCCGCGAATTGCATATCTTCTACCCTAGCGCTCCGATGCGTACCCTGATCTGCCAAATACTCACCCTGCTGGTAATCACCGGCAATTTGGCGTGGGCGGCTGATATTGACCAAGGCTTCGCTACCTCGACAAGCCAGCAGACCTCCGCAGCGCATACAACGAGTCCACGAGCTTTAGTGTGCGACACGCAGGAATCGGCCGTCCCCGAACAAACCAATTTTTGCTACGACCTATGCTGCCACGGCAGCACCTGCTGCTCGGCCTTGACCCCCCATATCCAAAACCTGGCGCCGACGCCCACCGTCGCGTTCAACATCGCCGCGGCCACCGTTTTCCGCACACGCGCGGCCGACGCACCCCCCTTCCCCCCTAATATTTAGTCTCCAGCTGTGATCTGACGATGCAGCCTGCGCGCCGTGGGCTGTTGTTTCTTTGATCCTTGCCTGGAGACTGAATTTTCATGTCAACCATTTTTTTGCGGCGCGTGCCGCATGTCTGCTTGGCGCTAGCGATTGCCGCTGCGTCGGTAAACCTCGCGCTTGCCCAGACCTCGCCGGAAACCGAAGCCACGAGCCCGGTTTTACGACGGTTTATTCAAACCACCCTGGAAACTAACCCCGGCATTCTTGCCGCGCGCGCCGAGATTGAGGCGGCCGGGGGCCGGGTTGCCGCCGCGGATCGGCCGATCTACAACCCGCAACTGCAAATTGAAGCGGAACAGTCGGAATCCCGATTAGCAACCGTGGGCCTGGAACAGGCCCTGGATTGGTCTGACAAACGCGGTGCCAACACCAACATTGCCAGCGCCGAGCTACAGGTTGCGCGCGCTGAATATATCGTCAGACGTCAGCAGCTCACCGGTGAACTGCTCAGCGGACTGGCGGACTACCACACCGCCGAGGCCGCGCAGGCCCTTGCGCAGGAGCGCGCGCGCCTGATGACGGATTTCTCTGATCTCAGCCAAAAGCGCCGCCGCGCCGGCGATCTGAGCCAGATCGAACTGGACCTCGCGAGTCTCGCCCGCACCCAGGCGGACCTGGAATTGTCGTTGGCGGCCACCGATCTTGCGCAGGCCAGCCAAAATCTGGCGGCGGTGACCGGGCAGGTGGTACAGAAATGGCCTGAGTTGCCGGCGGATATCCCCGCACCCGTCGATTTTGACGCCCAAGCCCTGCTTACCGCGCTGCCGCAAATCCGCGCACTGCAGGCCCGCAGTGCCGCCGCCCGGGCGCGGGTGGAATTGCGCCGTCGCGAGCGCCGTCCGGACCCCACCCTGGGCGCTACCGTGGGTCAGGAACGTACATTTCGCAACGGCGATGACGGCAGCTTCGGCGTGGTCGGCCTGAACCTGAGCATTCCCCTGTTCGTGCGCAACAGTTTTGCCGCCGAAGTGGATACCGCGAACGCGGAATTGGCCGAGGCCGAACAAACCAAACATGAGGCGTTTCGCCGCGCCCAGGCGCGCCTGCTCTCGGCCGCCGAGCGCTACCGGCTGAGCCATGCCGCATGGCAGGCCTGGCAGCGCAGCGGCCGGCCGAGTCTGAGCAGTCAGGTTTCGCAGCTCGATCGCATCTGGAAATACGGCGAGATGAGCACCGCCGATTACCTGGTGCAGCTTAACCAGACCCTGGAAACACGGGCCGCCGCACTGAAAATCCAGAACCGGCTGTGGGACGCCTGGGCCGACTGGCTGGTGGCCAGCGGCGAGGTCGATGACTGGCTGACCCGCAAACCCTAGCGCGCATCCCTTACCAATTACTATGGAGTCAAAGTACATGAACAAATGGATCATAGCGGCATGGGCCGGCGCATTGTTGCTGCCCATTAGCAGCGTATTCGCGGATAGCGAATCGGACGCGGAGCATGTGGAGGAACAGCCCTTGCGCATGAGCCCCGCGCAGCGGCAGGAACAGGGCATTGAAACGGCAGCGGTAGGCCGGCGCGCGCTCACCGGAAGCATTACCGCGCCGGGCGAAGTGCGCATCAATGCGTATCAGTCGGCGCAAATCACCCCGCGCGTCAGCGCGCAGGTCGCGGCCCGGCACGCGCGCCTGGGGGATGAGGTCAAGCAGGGGCAGCCCCTGGTCACCCTGACCAGCGTAGAGGTCGGGGTCGCCCAGGCCGACCTGATCGAAACCGACCGCGAGTGGCAGAGGGTGAAACAACTCGGCAAGCAGGTGGTGTCCGACCGGCGATATGTCGAGGCCCAGGTGGCGCGCCAGCGCGCGTATGCCGCACTGCGGGCCTACGGTATGAACAAGACACAGATCAACGCGCTGCTGCAAGGCGCGGATGCCTCGCGCGCCACCGGCGAATTCGAGCTGTTCTCGCCCCAGGACGGGCGGGTTATTCGCGATGATTTTGTGCGCGGCGAGTATGTAGAGCCCGGCCATGTACTGTTCGAGGTCACGGACACCAGTGCGCCCTGGGTGCAGGCGCAGCTCGACCCCGCGGTGGTCGCCAGACTGGCGGTGGGCGCGCCGGCACGGGTGAGCCGCGACGGCCGTGAGTGGATCGACGGCCGCATCGTCCAACTGCATTACAGCCTGAACACCGACACCCGCACCCGCGCCGTGCGTATCGAATTTGAACCCGGCGCCACCACCTTCGCCGCCGGCGAATATGTGGACGTGGAACTGCAAACCGCAGGCGAGGACGCGGCGCTGGCGGTGCCCACGGACGCGCTGGTGCTGATGAATGGTGCGCAAACGGTGTTCACGCTAAAGGGCGACGAATTCGCGCCGCGGCCGGTCGTTACCGGCGCCACCCGTGGCGGCTGGACCGAGATCAAAAGCGGCCTCACCCGGCAGGACGAAATCGTCACCCAAGGCGCGTTCCTACTCAAATCACTGGCGCTGAAATCGCAGATCGGCGACAGCGACTAATAGACAGAGAATCATCCCATGCTGAATAAACTGGTCGAAGCCTCCCTGCATTACAAATTTCTGGTGATTATCGCGTTTCTGGTCCTCGGGTACCTCGGGGTGCGCGCGGTCAACAACATCCCCATCGACGCCTTTCCGGATGTCACCCCGGTACAGGTCAACATCTATACCGAATCCCCCGGCCTGGCCGCCGAAGACGTCGAGCAGCTACTGACCTTTCCGGTGGAATCCGGAATGGCAGGTCTGCCCGGGGTAACCGACATCCGCTCGGTCAGCCTGTTTGGGCTGTCTTATGTTTCCGTTTACTTCGAGGACGACGTAGATATTTACTTCGCGCGCCGGCTGGTGCTCGAACGTCTCCAGGAAGTGTCAAACCGTATGCCGTCCGAGTACGGCCAGCCCGAGATGGGGCCCAATAGTTCCGGCCTGGGGCAAGTGTTCTGGTACACCGTCGAACGCGCCGACGAGCAATTGGAGCAAGAGATTTCGGACATGGACCTGCGCACTATCCAGGACTGGACGGTGCGGCTGATCCTGCGCACCGCGCCGGGGGTGGACGATGTGATGTCCTGGGGCGGACAAGAGCGCCAGTTCCAGGTCGTGATCGACCCGTTGAAGCTGATCAAGTACGACCTCGGCTACAAGGATGTCATGGAGGTTATCGAGTCCAACAACCGCCAGGTGGGGGGGCAGTACGTCAATCTAGGTCCCGAGCAGTATCTGGTGCGCGGCCTGGGCCTGGTGGCCGACGAGCAGGATATCGGCAATATCATGCTGAAAACCGTCGCCGGCACCCCCGTGTATCTGCGCGACGTGGCCACCGTCAAGCAGGCCCCGGCCCTGCGCTTTGGCGCGGTAACGCGCGATGGCAAGGAAGTGGTACTGGGCATGGCGCTGGCGCGCATCGGCACCAACGCCGCCGACGTGGTCTCCGCCGTCAAGGAGAAGGTCGATATCGTCAAATCGGCGCTACCCGACGGGGTCGCCATCAACCCGGTCTATGAGCGCACGGAACTGGTGGAAGAAGCGGTTTCTACCGCGGAGCGTGCGCTGATCGAAGGCTCCCTGCTGGTCGCGCTCGTGCTGTTCCTGTTCCTCGGCGAACTTCGCTCCGCCATTGTGGTGATCTCGGCCCTGCCGCTGGCCATGCTGATCGCTTTCATTTGCATGGAGCAGGCCGGGCTGTCGGCCAATCTGATGTCGCTGGCGGGTCTGGCGATCGGGATCGGGATGATGGTGGACGGCGCGGTGGTGATGACCGAGAACGCCTTCCGCATCATGGCCGAGTGGCGCGAAAAAGGCGAAGAGGTTGACCGCAGCGCCGCGGTGCTACAGGCGGCGCGCGAGGTGGCCAAACCCATCGCCTTCGCCATTCTCATCATCATCGTGGTGTTTCTGCCCCTGTTCAGCTTGCAGGGGCTGGAGGGCAAGCTGTTCAAGCCCATGGCATTCAACATCAGCTTCGCCATGGCCGGTTCCCTGCTGCTGACGCTGACCATCATCCCGGTGCTGGCGGCGCTTATCCTCAAGCCCAAGGCCGAACGCGACACCTGGCTGGTGCGCGGCATCAAACGCGTCTACCTGCCCAGCCTTGCCTGGTCGCTGGCGCACAAGAAAACCATTGTGGCCGGCGCCGGCGCCGCGCTGCTCGCGAGCCTGGCGTTGTTTCCCTTGCTGGGCAAGGAATTCATGCCGCAATTGCAGGAGGGCTCGATCATGTGGCGGGTCACCTCCATCCCCTCGACCTCGCTGGAACAATCCATCGAGATTTCCAAGGATATTGAACGCGCGCTGGGCCAGTTTCCGGAGGTGCAAACCACCATCGCCATGATCGGGCGCGCCGAAAAAGGCGAGACGGCGGATGTCAATTACATGGAAATCTATACCGGCCTCACGCCCAAAAGCGAGTGGGACCGTTCCATTGGCGAGTTGGCTGACGCCATGCGCGAGGAACTCGAAGAAGCCGTGCCGACCTCGGTCATCGCCTTTACCCAGCCGATCCAGATGCGCGTGGAGGAGTTGATCTCGGGCGTGCGCGCCACACTGGCGGCAAAAATATACGGCGAGGATCTGGCTGAACTCGACCGTTTGAGCGCCCAGATCAAGAACGCGATTGACGACGTCCCCGGTGTGGCCGACCTCTCGCTGGAGGCCAACATCGGCAAGCCGCAGATTCAGATCAAGGTCGACCGCGAGGCCCTGGCCCGCTACGGCATGAACGCCGACGACGTGCTGACCGTGGTCCGCACGGGCATCGGCAACCAGCCGGTTTCGACGCTGATCGACGGCGTCAAGCGTTTCGACATTACCGCCCGGATTCAGGACGCTTCCAAGGCGTCGGTGGCAGCCATCAATGACATCCCGCTGCGCACTGCCAGCGGCGCCATCGTGCCACTGTCGCGGGTGGCCGAGGTCAGCACCGCAGAGGGCTATTCCTTTGTCCGCCGCGAGCAATTGCAGCGCTACGCGGTGATTCAAATGGATGTGCGTGGCCGGGATGTGGATGGTTTTGTGCAGGACGCCAACGCCGCCATCGAACAAAAGGTGGACCTGCCGCCGGGCTACTGGATCGAATGGGCCGGTGCGTTCGAGAACCAGCAGCGGGCGCTCTCGCGCCTGGCGCTGATCGTACCTTTGACCATCTTCTTCATTTTCGTGCTGCTTTATACCGCGTTCAATTCGGTGAAGTACGCCACCCTGATCATCGCCAATGTGCCGTTCGCCACCATCGGCGGTCTGGTCGCGCTGTTCATCAGCGGCCAATACCTGTCGGTGCCCTCGGCCATCGGATTTATCGCGGTGTTCGGCGTCGCCATGCTCAACGGCATTGTGCTGGTGAGCTTCATCAATGAATTGCGCGAAAAAGGCCTGCCGGTGGCCGAAGCCGTGCGCCGCGGCGCGGAACTGCGCCTGCGACCGGTCATGATGACCGCCAGTGTCGCCATTCTGGGCCTGATCCCGATGCTGCTCTCCAGCGGCGTCGGCGCGGAAACCCAGCGCCCGCTGGCCGCGGTCGTGGTCGGCGGACTGATTACCTCAACCCTGTTGACGCTGGTCCTGTTGCCCGTGATCTACGAGTGGATGGAAACCGACAAGGAGGACAAAGCATGAAAGAAATCAAAGCCTTCATTCACCGCAACCGGATAGCGGATGTGGTGCACGCGCTGCACACCGCCGGTTACGAAAAGCTCTCCGTCATTGATGTGCAGGGGCTATTACACGCCCTGAGCAGTGAGGAACAACGTTATTCGGTGGAAATCGGGGCGGCGGTCATTACCGAAGTCAAGCTGGAGATCGTGTGCATGCAGGACGAACGTGTCCCAGCGGCGGTGGAAATTATCCGCGAACAGGCCCGAACCGGCCAACCTGAAAGCGGCTGGATTTATGTCAGCAATATCGAATCCGCGACACCTATCGAGGGATGAAGCCCTGTCCCGACAACGGGCGCGGACTCAGCCCGTCCGAGGAGGTAGCCATGTGAAGAAAGTAACTGAACGACGTGTTTATCATTGTTTCTCAAGGAGACCATTATGAGTTTACGTTTAGGAGATACCGCCCCGGATTTCGAAGCAGAAACCACCGAGGGCACGATTAACTTCCACGACTGGATCGGCGACGGCTGGGCCGTGCTGTTCTCGCACCCGGCCGACTTCACGCCGGTGTGCACCACCGAGTTGGGCGAGACCGCCAAGCTCAAGGAACAGTTCGCCAAGCGCAACTGCAAGGTGATTGCGGTATCCGTGGACTCGGTCGAGGACCACAAGGCCTGGGTCGGCGACATCGACGAGACCCAGGGCTGCGCGGTCAACTTTCCGATTATTGGCGACACCGACCGGCATGTATCGGAAACCTACGACATGTTGCATCCCGGCGAAGGTGATACCTCGACCGTGCGTTCGGTATTTGTGATTGATGCGAACAAGAAGATTCGCATGACGCTCACCTACCCCAAGAGCGCCGGCCGCAACTTCGACGAAATCCTGCGGGTCATCGATTCCATCCAGCTCACCGACGGCTACAAGGTAGCCACCCCGGTAAACTGGAAAGACGGAGAAGACGTCATCATCGTCCCCAGCCTGTCCGACGAAGAGGCCAAAGAGCACTTCCCGGACGGCTGGAAGACCTTGAAGCCCTACCTGCGGGTAACCAAGCAACCAAACCGTTAGCACGTTGCCAAGATGCCGGGTCTGGGGGCGTTGACCGCGCCCCTAGGTCCGGTTTTCAATTTTTCCCTGGCACTGCCGGCTTGCTCGACAAGGCGTGCTCCGATTCGATTGAGCCAGAAGGCGATACGCATACCCCATGAATTTATGGCAATACCTGCTGCTGGCCACCGCCGCCGGCGTGCTGCTGAATCTCACCCCCTGCGTGCTGCCGGCGCTGCCGATCAAGCTGCGCAGCATCGGCCGCGTGGTGGGCGACGGTCCCGGCAGGCGGCTGCTGGCGGGCGCTGCGCTGCTGGCCGGCACGCTGACATTCTTTGGGGGTCTGGCGATTGCTACCGCCTGGCTCAACTGGACCTGGGGCACGATTTTCCAGTCGCCCAGCTTCCGAATCGCATTGGCGCTGGTGTTGGGCGGCCTCGGCGTATGGAGCCTGGCCGGGCGCGGCCTTCAGCCGCCGCAGTGGGCCTACCGGGTCCAGGGCACGGGCTACGCCGAACCCTATCTGGCCGGCCTGCTGGCCGCGGTGCTTTCGGCGCCGTGTACCGGACCGTTTCTGGGTGGGGTACTGGCCTTCGCGTTGACTCAGTCGCCCGCCGCCATCGTTGCCATTTTCCTGGCCGTTGGGCTGGGCCTGGCCTTGCCTTATCTGGTGCTGCTGGCGCGACCGGGACTGATCGCGAAAATGCCGCGCGGCGGTGCCTGGCTGGTGCGCATTCACCAGTTTCTCGGCTTGATCCTGCTCGCCGGGGCGGTATTTTTCGCCGCCACCGTTTTGCCCGGTCATGCGGCGGCGTTTTTGTGGAGTGGCTGGGCCGGCATAGTGACATTCTGGCTGCTGCGCGCGCTAATTGTCGGACCCGACCTGGGCGCGCGATTGGTGCCGGGGCTGGTGTTGGCGGGCACCGTGGTGAGCGCGTTCGCGGCCTGGCCGCAACCCGGCGCCGACGCCGATGCCGCCCTGGCGTGGCAACCGCTTACCGAACAGAGCTTGCAGGACGCCCGGGCGGCCAGGCGCCCGGTGTTAATCGAATTCACCGCCGACTGGTGCATCAACTGCAAGGTGCTGGAACAAACCGTGTACCGGAGTGCCAAGGTGATCGAAGCCGCCCGGCTCGCGCGGGCGGCAACCTTGCGCGCCGACCTGAGCCAGCCGGACGAACGCCTGCAAGCGTACTTGCGTGAATTCGGCGGCGCCGGGCTGCCATTCGCGGTGGTGCTGGACCGTCAGGGACGTATCCACAAGCGCCTGCCCGATCTGTTCACCGCGGACACCCTGGCAGCGGCGCTGCGCGCTGCGGGAGACAAACCATGAATAAGTCAGTGGTTCTCGGCTGGGTCATCCCCGGTCTGGCCGCCTTAGCGGTGGCGGGCGTCCTGCTGGCATGGCAATGGCCGGCGCCTGACGCCGGCGAGGGTGTTGCCCAGTCTGGGCTGGACGATAAGGCAGCCAAGACCACCGCCGATCTGGTCGCTATCCGTGCCGTGAGAACGGATGCGCGCACCCTGCGCGTCACGCTGGATATCGCCGGGGATTGGCATGTCAACGCCAACCCGGCCTCACTGGACTTTCTGATCCCCACGGTGCTTTCCGCCGACACGGACGCCGGGGCGGCCGTACCGTTGACGGTCGACTACCCCGCCGGCCGCGACATCGACAGCGGGCTCGGTGACGCGCCGTGGCGTGTATACGACGACGGCAGCGTCATCACCGCCACCTTGCCCGAAGCAAGTGCAACCGAGCCTCTGAGCGTTGCAGTACAGGTACAGGCGTGCCACGACAGCGGACGCTGCCTGACGCCGGATACCGTCCGCGCGCAGGCCGACGCGCCATGACGGAGACACCCAACAACCGGCCCATGCGTCGAACCCTCCCATTGCTGCTCGCCGCGGCCTTGCTGGCCGCCGGCACCGACCTCGCGACCAAAAGCTGGGCGCAGGCCATGCTGGCGGGTCAGCCGCCGGTCGCGCTGCTCGGCGAGACCCTGCGGCTGTACCTGGGCTTTAACACCGGCGTCGCCTTCAGCCTGTTTGCCGGCGGCGGGCTTTTCGTGCCCCTGCTGAATCTGGCGGTGCTGTCCGGGTTTTGCGTCTGGCTCGGGCTGTTATTGCGGCGGCAATCCCTGGGGCTTGGCGCTGGCTTGTGCGCCGGCCTGTTTTTGGGCGGCGGCATCGCCAACCTGCTGGACCGGCTAGTTGACGGCCGTGTCACCGACTTCATCGACGTCGGCGTACACAGCCTGCGTTGGCCCACCTTCAATCTGGCCGATATGTTCATCGTCATGGGCGCGCTGGCGTTCGTACTGCTCCTGGAACGTCAGCCCGCAAGTGGAGATTCGCCGCCGGCAAGTGGGGACGGTTAACCCGGCCATGGTGGACGAGGGTTTCCTGTCGTGGTTGCGGTTGCTACTGCCGTGGGAGTCGCTGTGGCCGCTGATCGCGGCCTTCATGCTAGTGCTAGCGATTTATGTGCGCGGCCTGGGCCGGCGTTCTCAGCTTAGCGACATGCCGGGCGCGCTCGGCTTTCTGACCGGGCTGGCGATGATGTACGCGGTGATGCAGACGCATCTGGATTATCTGGCGCAGTACATGTTCTTCGTGCATCGCGGCCAGCACTTGGTGTTGCACCATCTGGGCCCGTTCCTGATTGCCTTGAGCGCACCCTCGGCGGTGCTGGCCGCGGGGTCGCCGAATTGGCTACGCACTGCATGGCAACGACTGACCGGCAGCCTGCCGGCGCGCGCCATCTACCGGGTCGTGCAACAGCCGGTGATCGCCGGGTTGTTGTTCGTCGGGCTGATCTACTTCTGGCTGATTCCGTCGGTGCATTTCGACGCCATGCTCAGCGCCCGCTACTACTGGCTGATGAACCTGAGCATGGCGATCGACGGGCTGCTGTTCTGGTGGCTCATGCTCGATCCGCGGCCGCCGGGCGCCACGCCGGTGACCCGCGGTATCGGGGTGCGTATCGCCGTTCTGTGCGCGGTAATGCCGCCGCAGATCCTGCTGGGCGCCTGGATCGCACTGTCACGCGATGTCATCTTCGATGTCTACGCCGTCTGCGGCCGGGCCTGGCCGATTTCGCCAATGGTGGACCAGCAGCTCGGCGGGCTGCTCACCTGGATCCCCGCGGCCATGATGAGCGTGCTCGCCACGCTGGTCTTGCTCCGCCTGCACTTCCGCCACGAGCGGGCCCGGCGCAGCCCGACCCCTTACCCAGCAGCCTCGGAGGCACTATGAACACGCGACCCTTGCGTCTAATCTCGTTACTCTTTTTGGTGGCCGGGCTCACCGCCTGTGGCGAGTCCGAACCGCCGTGGCGAGGGCATGACATCACCGGCGTCATGCCCGAGCTGGACTACAATCTTGTCGACGAAAATAGCGAGCCCGTCAGCGCTGGCGCTTACGCCGACAATATCCGGTTGCTGTTTTTCGGCTTTACCCATTGCCCGGACATCTGTCCGGTCACCCTGGGCCGGCTCAAGGCGGCCATCGCTACGCTCGAACCGGCGCAGCGCGAACGCATCCGCGTGCTGTTCGTCAGCGTCGACCCCGAACGCGATCCTCCGGCGGTCTTGCGCCGCTACACCGATAATTTCGGCGAGCGTTTCATCGGCCTAACCGGCAGCCAGGCGCAGTTGCGCGAACTGACCAAACGCTACCGCGTGACCTACGGCTATGGCGAAAAGGACAAAAACGGGTTTTACCCCGTGTCCCATAGCAGCGCTGTTTTCGTGTTCGACCCACAGGGTAATGCCCGCTTGTTATTCAATCAGTCATTGACGGTTACAGATATCGCCGCCGATCTGGAGCGTTTGATCGATGCGGGTGCCACGGTTGAAACTAGGGCCAAAGGAAGAAAAGCCGTCGCGCAAGCGGCTACCGGCGCCGGCACAGCCAATTACCCATGACCGGCCAGATATCGCTTGACTCCGTACCCAGGTAAAGGCTTTAGGCTTGCCGCAATCGATTTGCCGTGGGTCGGGTTTAATCCATCACGACCCTCACAAATTCCATCTGGCAAATCCATCGGGATTTAACCTAAACTAAACTTGTAATGACACTGCTACGCGCCATACTGATCGCCTTCCTGGCGATTTCCATACCGCTGCCGGCCACGGCGGCGGCTTTTGGCGCGCCCCCCTGCCTGGAAATGTCTGCCGGCGAAACCCCCGAGGCGGAACCGGCTGTTGCCGATGATGGTCAAGTGAGCGATACCGGGCAGCAGAACGAGTGCGGCTGCGAACAATGCGACGACTGCGCTGCCTGCGACGCGCCCTGCGCCACGGGGGGCACGGCGACATTTAACAATACACCTATTGCTTTCAACCTACCGCCGTTACCGGGTCCGCGTGCAACCACGCTAAGAACTAGAGCCCTGCCGGCGCACCCCGAAGACCTCATCCGACCCCCGTCCCTGATCCAAAGCTAGACGTTCGTTCGTCGGCGCGACCGCGCGCCGATCTGTTCAACCGCTTTGGAGATGGGGCATGTCCCATTCATGTTTCGCGCAGCATTGCGCTGCGACACTAAGACGCCGCTATACGCTTTGGCTACGAGGCCCGCTACGGTCCGGACCACGCACATGGCTTCTGCTGTTGTCCATCGCGACCAGCGGAATCGCAACTGCCGGCGAACTCGGTGACAACCGCCTGCATGCCGATGATTTGGTCAAACAGGTGCTGTCCGCAAACGCCGGACTCGCCGCCATGCGCTCGGCCGTGGATGCCGCCGAGTCGCGAATCGAACCCGCCGGCGCCCTGCCCGACCCGCGTCTGCGTGTCACCACCGCGCCGAGAACATTCGACGGTTTTACCACCCCGGCGGGCGAAGATCGCGGCATCAGCGGCGTTATCGAGCTCAGCCAGGAAGTACCATGGCCCGGCACGCTTGGGCTGCGCGCGGACGCGGCGCGGCGCGAAGCCGCTGCCGCCGGGGATAGCGTCGAGGTCATGCGACTGCGGCTGGAAGCCAAGACGCTCGCGTATTACGCCCAGTGGGCTTATGTACACCGGGCGCTGGAGATCAACGCCGCCAATCAGGACCTCGTCGACGAGCTGCGGCGCATCGCCGAGAACCGCTACGCCGCCGGTCTGGCCCGCCAGCAGGATGTATTGCAGGCCGAAGTTGAACTGCAACGGTTAAAAAAACAGGCCCTGGTATTCGCCCGCTTACAGGACGCCGTATGCGCGCGTCTTAACGCGCTACTTAACCGAGACGCTGACCGGCCACTGCCGCCCCCGGCCAACCTTCCCGGCCCGCGCAACTTACCCACCTACGCCACGCTACGAAACGCAGCCCTGCGCCATCATCCCGAACTGGCGCGCATGGACAAACTGCTGGCGGCCAACCAGGCGCGCGAAGGTCTGGCGGAAAAAGCCTTCTACCCCGACCTGAACCTGATCGTGCGCAACAACGATTACCGGCCCGCCAGCGAAACGCGTTCCGAATTCGGGCTGAGCATTAACCTGCCGCTGGACCGTAGCAAACGCCGCGCGGCGCTGGATGCCGCCAAGGCGGACTCCATGCGTCTGCGCTACGAACTCGAAGATACCCGGGCGCGCCTGCTGGCGGACCTTAGAGAAGCGAGCACGGATACCCGCAAGGCGGCGGAAACTATCGTGCTCTATGAAAACGAGCTAATCCCCCGCACGCGGGAGAATTTAAGCGCCGCGCGCTCCGAATACGGATCCGGCGGCGGCGCTTTTCTGGACGTAATCACCGCCGAGCAACTCAAGCTCGAAGCCGAACTGGAACTGGAAAGCGCCCGCGCGGATTACCACACCGCGCTGGCCGAATTGAAACGCTGGACCGGCGGTGAACTCCCCGCCATCGCCACCACCCCCAAGAATACGGACTCCCCACAGGTGCAACATGAAAAACCTTAAATCCACGCTGTTAATCGCGCTGCCGGTAGTATTGATCGCCGGCGCCATCGGCTTTTTCGGCTTCCGTTATTTTGCCGGCGCCGGCATGGCGCCGATGAACATGGCTGACGCCACCACTTATGAGTCCGGTCCGTTCCGGGTCACGGTGGACATCAACCCCGAGGCGCCCCAAGTCGGGAATAACCAATTCATGGTGGAGGTCGCCGACGCCCGGGGCAATCCGATATCCGGCGCCTCCATTAAGGCCTACGGCGAGATGCCGGCCATGGGCGCGATGGCGTCCATGCGCGCGCCGGCCGATCTGGACGAAGTCGAACCCGGGCTGTACGCCGGACCGCTGAACCTGGAAATGCGTGGCGAATGGCCGCTGTCCCTTTACATCCAGAAGGACGGCATCGGCGAGACCCGGCTGGGCTTCGACATGGCCACCGGTCGCCAGGGACTGTCCATTACCTCCGGCGGCACGCCGGTGGCCGGCTCCATGAGCCAAAAAGACGGCATGGGCGGCGACCAGATGGCCAACCAATCTCCGGAGAAAAACGACCGCGGCTTTTACACCGTGGGCAAATACCAGGTGAAGGTCGAAGTGCTAGGCAGCGGCGGCATGGTGCCGGGCGACGCCATGTCGGGCGACAAGATGGAGCCCGGCGCCATGTCCAACGACGGCGCGATGATGCAAGACGACGGCATGCGCGGCGAGGACACCATGATGGCCGATCAGGGCATGTCCGGCGGCGACCGCATGATGCAGGACGGCGCGATGTCCGGTGAAAAAAGCATGCAGCAAGGCGACGCCATGTCGCCGGCTATGTCGGACCGCGGTGACAAGATCAAAAAAGACCGCATGGACAAGGACGGCGGCGACCGCATGATGCAGGACAACGCGATGTCCAACGGTCTGTCCGGAAAAGGCATGCGCCAAGGCGACTCGATGCCAGCGGATGGTGGCGGTGCCATGTCCGATTCCATGTCCGATACCGGCGGCGTGATGCAAGAAGACGGCATGGCCATGGACAGCGGCGACGGCATGTCGGGCGAAACGCCCGAGGCCATGGAGGCCATGAAAAAGGGCACGGCCATGATGGCCGGCCGGAACTTGCTTCAGGTCACCGTACTGGATGAAAACGACCAGCCCATAAACGGCGCCACCGTGCGCGTCGCGGCCCAGCGCGAATTGAACCAGGGAATGCAGGACCAGGGCGCCATGATGGACCAAGAAGCGTCATCCGGCGGCAACCGCTCGATGCAAGACGATGCCATGAACGATGGCGATTCGATGATGCGGGATGAGTCCAAGCGAGGCGGCGACCGCATGATGCAGGACGACGCGATGTCCGACGGGAAAAGCATGCAGCAAGGCGAGTCCATGTCGCCGAATATGTCGGACCGCGGTGACAGGATGGAAAAAGACGGCATGGCGATGGACGGCGGCGACAGCATGCGCGCCGATGACGCCATGATGCAAGACGATGCGATGTCCAAAGGCATGTCCGGAAAGGGCATGCAGGGCAGACGCAACTCCGAGGTCGTACAACTGGAAGCCGGCGGGAACGGCGTCTATCGCGGGGTGTTGGATGTGCCCGGCGAGGGCGATTTTGTCCTGGCGGTGGATGTGTCTACCGAAGAACAGGGCCACGGCGATCTGGTGCTGGCCTTCACCACCGGCGAATACGGTCTGCGTGCGGCCACCGCCACCCCCGAAGGCATCGCCTATTACACCTGCTCCATGCATCCATCGGTCAAGGAGGCCGGCCCCGGCCAATGCCCGATCTGCAGCATGGACCTAACCTCGGTCACCAACGAACAGGTGCAATCCGGCGTGGTTACGGTGGATGCCAAGCGTCGCCAGCTCATCGGCGTGGAAACCGGCCAGGCCGAGATGCGCGAAGTCACCAAGACCATTCGTGCGGTCGGGCAAGTCGACTACGACGAGCGCCGCATCAGCAACGTCAGCCTCAAGTTCGACGCCTGGATCGGCGAACTGAAGGCCGATTACGTCGGCACGCGGGTGGAAAAGGGCCAGGTGCTGTTCACGGTCTATAGCCCGGAACTGCTCTCCGCGCAGCAGGAGTATCTGGAGACCCGCCAGCGTCTGGCCAGCCGCGGCCCCGATGACAGCCTGGTGCGCGCGGCGCGCAAGCGCCTGATGCTGTGGGACATCTCCCCGAACCAGGTACGCGCCATCGAGCGCCGCGGGGAGGCCTTTGAATACCTGCCCATCTTCGCGCCCAAGAGCGGCACCGTGGTCGAAAAGATGATCGTTGATGGCAGCCACATGAAGACCGGCGACATGCTGCTGCGCATCGCCGATCTGTCCACCGTCTGGATCGATGCCGAAGTCTACGAGGCCGACCTGCCGCTGATCGATAAGGGCATGACCGCCGAGGTCAGCCTGCCCTACGGCCCGGACCAGCAATATCGGGCCAACGTGGACTACATCTATCCCTACCTGGAAGGCAAGACCCGCACCGCCCGCATCCGCCTGGTGCTGGACAACCCTGACGGTGCGCTCAAACCGGATATGTATGCGGAGGTGAAGTTACAGGCCAACCTGGGCCGCCGCCTGATGGTGCCGGAAGGCGCGGTGCTGGTGGCCGGAGAATCGCGGGTGGTGTTCAAGGACATGGGCGAGGACGGAAAACTCAAGCCGGTGCGCGTGAAGACCGGCCAGCGCGTGGACGGCTGGGTGGAAATCAACCAGGGCCTCGAACCGGGCGATGACGTCATTACTTCGGGCAACTTCCTGATCGCCGCCGAAGCCAAGCTGAAGACGGGGATCGAACAATGGTAGACCACAACAAGATCCCGCCACCCGAAGATCAGCACGGCGACTATCGCACCGGCCCGTTGGCCGGTCTGATCGCCTTTTCCGCCCGCAACTGGCTGCTAACGCTGCTGGTGGTGGCGGTCGCCAGCTTCTGGGGCTACCGCTCGCTGGTGAATGCGCCGCTGGACGCCATCCCCGACCTGTCGGACGTGCAGGTCATCATCCTCACCGACTGGCCGGGGCGCAGCCCCGACCTGGTCGAAGACCAGATCACCTACCCGCTGACCACCACATTGCTGGCCGCGCCCAAGGTGAAGTACGTGCGCGGTCAGTCCTTCCTCGGCTTGTCCTTCGTTTACGTCATTTTCGAGGACAACACGGATATCTACTGGGCGCGCTCGCGGGTGCTGGAGTACCTGAATTCCGCATCCCAGGATTTACCCGAAGGCGTGTCGCCCACCCTCGGACCGGACGCCACCGGCGTGGGCTGGGTTTATCAGTACGCGCTGGTCGACAAATCAGGCAACAACAGCCTCGCCGATTTACGCAGCATCCAGGATTTCAACCTGAAATACGCGCTGGAATCGGTGGACGGTGTGGCCGAGGTCGCCTCGGTCGGCGGCTATGAAAAGGAATACCAGATCAACGTCGATCCCAATCGGCTGGCGTCCTACGACATTCCGCTGCAAAAAGTCATCGAGTCGGTCCGCCGCTCCAACAACGACGTCGGCGGCCGGGTGCTGGAGGTCTCCGGCCACGAACAGTTCATCCGCGGGCGCGGCTACGTGAAATCCACCGCGGATCTGGAAAAGGTGGTGCTAGGCACCAATGACAATGGCGTGCCGATTCGCGTATCGGATGTGGCCAACGTCAGCCTCGGCCCGGCCTTACAACGCGGCGCCGCCGAGCTGAATGGAGAGGGCCTGACCGTGGGCGGCATTGTCGTCATGCGTTACGGCGAGAACGCGCTGGACGTGATCAAGCGGGTCAAGCGCCGGCTGGACGAGGCCAAGGCCAGCCTGCCCGACGGTGTGGAAATCGTGCCGGTCTATGACCGCTCGGGGCTGATCGAGCGCGCCATAAACACGCTGAAAGTCACGCTCACCGAGGAGATGATTATCGTCTCGCTGGTGATCATCGTGTTCCTGCTGCATTTGCGCTCGGCGCTGGTGGCCATCATCACCCTGCCCATCGCCATCCTGCTGGCCTTTATCCCCATGTACTACCAGGGACTGACCGCCAACATCATGTCGCTGGGCGGTATTGCGGTGGCCATCGGCGCCATGGTGGATGCGGCAATTGCAATTATTGAGAACGTGCACAGGCGGTTAAACGTCTGGGAGGCGGATAATAGCGAGCGCGAATCCAAACCGAAGCGCACGGCGGTCATTATCGACGCGATGCAGGAAGTCGGGCCATCGATCTTCTTTGCCCTGCTGATCATCGCGGTGTCCTTTCTGCCCGTATTCGCGCTGGAAGGCAGCGAGGGCCGGCTGTTCAAACCGCTGGCCTTCACCAAGACCTATGCCATGTTCTTTGCCGCGCTTTTATCGGTAACACTGGTCCCGGCGCTGGCGGTATTGATGATCCGCGGCAAAATCCGCGGCGACAAAAGCTGGCTGAACCGGAAACTGGTCGACGGCTACGCACCGGTCGTCCGGTTCACCGTGCGCTGGCGCTGGGCGGTGGTCGGCGTAGCGGCACTGGCGCTGGTGTCCACTGTGTTTCCCTTCCAGCGCCTGGGCAGCGAATTCATGCCACCGCTCAACGAGGGCAGCATTCTCTACATGCCCACCGCCCTGCCCGGCATGTCCATTGCCGAGGCCCAGCAGACCCTGCAAACCATGGACCGCGAGCTGATGAAGTTCCCGGAGGTCGAGCGCGTGTTCGGCAAGGCCGGGCGCTCGACCAGCGCCACCGATCCCGCACCGCTGTCCATGATGGAAATCAACGTCCAGCTCAAGCCGAAAAGCCAGTGGCGCGAGGGCATGACCTGGGACAAGCTGGTCGCGGAGATGGACGAGCAGATGCGCTTCCCCGGCATGCCCAACATCTGGTGGATGCCGATCCAGACCCGCACGCAGATGCTGGCCACCGGCATCCGCTCGTCGCTGGGCATCAAGGTGTTTGGCCCGGATCTGTCGGTCATCGAATCAACCGCCACGGATATCGAGCAGGCCCTGCAGGCGGATACGCGCACCGCGCGCTTCACCCGCAGCGCCTTCGCCGAGCGCACCACCGGCGGCTATTTCCTGGACTTCGATATCGACCGCGCCGCGGCCGCCCGGCACGGGCTGAACGTAGGCGACGTGCAGGACGTGATCGTCGCCGCGATTGGCGGCAAGGCGGTGTCGCAAACCGTCGAGGGCCGCGAGCGCTACGACATCCTGGTGCGCTACAACCGCGACTACCGCAGCAGCGTGGAGGCGCTGGAGCGCACGTTTGTTACCTCGGCCAGCGGGGCACAAATCCCCATCACCCAGGTGGCCGATCTGAACTTTCGCACCGGCCCACCCATGATCCGAAATGAGGACGGACAATTAGTCGGGTTCGTGTTCGTAGACGTCGGCGACGGTCTTGGTATTCCGAATTATGTAGAACGGGCCAAGCAGGTTGTAGCCGAAAAGGTAGACGTGCCGGACGGCTACCGCATCGCCTGGGCCGGCCAGTTCGAGAGCTACGAACGCGCCAAGGAAAGATTATCCATCCTGGTGCCGCTTACGGTATTCCTGATCTTCTTCATGCTCTATTTCCACCGCAAATCGCTGGTGGAAACGCTGGTCGTCATGCTGGCCCTGCCGTTTTCCCTGATCGGGGCGATCTGGCTGCTGTGGTTTCTGCAATACAAATTGTCCGTAGCCGTGGCGGTCGGCATCATCGCCGTCGCCGGCCTGGCGGTGGAGCTGGGCCTCTTGATGATGCTGTATCTCGACATCGCCTGGCGTCAATACAGTGCCGATGGCCGAATGCGTAATCGCAGCGACCTGACCGAAGCGATCGTCGACGGCGCGGCCAAGCGCCTGCGACCCAAACTGATGACTGGCTTGGCCCTGTTCATGGGCCTGGTGCCCATCATGCTCACCCACGGCACCGGCGCGGACGTAATGAAGCGCGTAGCGGCGCCCATGCTTGGTGGCGTGGGCACGGCCCTGCTCATGGTGCTGATTGTCTTTCCAGCCATCTTTGCCTTCTGGCGTGGCCGAGACTTGAGCACCGAAACCCAAGAGCAACACAAGCCAAACCGGCCACCCGAACAGCCGCAGCCGTCGGTTAACTAACAGGAGTAAACCATGTCAAAACACCCAATGATAAAAACCACTGCGCTGGCGGCAGTGGCCCTGCTGCTGACGACCCTGGTGGCCGCCTGCGGCGAATCGGCCACTACCGAAACCCGCTCGGGTCCGGAAGAATTGCCGGCAGGCGTGGACCGGGAGGACCTAGCCACCGCCGTGTTCGCCGCCGGCTGCTTCTGGTGCGTGGAGGAAGCCTTCGACCCGGTGCCCGGGGTGGTGAAAACCACCTCCGGTTTCATCGGCGGCCAACTGGCCGACCCGACCTATAAGGAAGTCGTGGCCGGCGACACCGGGCACACCGAAGCCGTGGAAGTGCTCTACGACCCGGAAAAGTCCAGTTACGACGAACTGCTTACCGTGTTCTGGCGCAATGTGGACCCCACCGACGCCGGCGGCCAGTTCTGTGATCGCGGCAGTCAGTACCGCAGCGGCATCTTCTACACGAACGACCCGCAGAAAGCACAGGCCACCGCTTCGAAAAAGGCCTTGCAACAAGACCCGGACGCACCGTCACCGATCGTTACCGAGATTACCGAGGCCGGCCCCTTTTACATGGCCGAGCAGTACCACCAAAACTATTACCAAAAAAATCCGGTGCGCTACAACTTTTATAAGACCGCCTGCGGGCGGGCCGACCGGCTGGAAGCGCTCTGGGGACCGAAATGACGCCGAAATATGTCGCGCTCTTTTTCAACGCATCACAAAGGAGCAGAGCAGTCACACGGATCGCCACGGACCACCTGGCAAGGCTCGCCCTCACCGGCACAAAGCCGGCCCAAGGGCGTGCCCGGAAAAACACCGCAGCGGCGTTAACTGACGGCGGTCGAGCCACCTGACAGTCGTCACGATAGTCAATATTCAATCCCTTAACGGAGAAACCGGACATGAACGACTTCGGTCCACTCCGCAGATTGAATCCTGGCCCTGATCGGACGGTTTGTGGCAGCTATTGACTCCGTACCACACTACAGACTCTATACTTTCCGGAAATACATACACCGAGTTGCGATATGAGCTATTCAATTGGACAACTGGCAAAAAATGCGGACACGGGGGGTGGAAACCATCCGCTTCTATGAGCGGCGCGGGCTCATGCCCGAGCCGCCGCGCGCACCCAGCGGCTACCGCCGTTACCCGCGGGACGCCGCGGACCGCCTGCGGTTTATCCGTCGGGCCAAACACCTGGGCTAGGCAGTCAATATTCAATTCCCCAACGGAGTAACACCATGAAATGGATCGAAAATATAACGTTCACCCTGTTCAGCCTGTTCGCGGGCCTCACCTGGGCCGCCGAGTCTTCGGACTCCGGCAAAATGAGTCAATCCGAGATGATGCAAAACGGCATGATGGACGGCGGCGGCATGATGATGAGCGGCCCGATGATGCTCGTCTGCATGCTTTTCGGCCTGCTGATTCTCGTCGTGCTGGTGCTGGCCATCTTTTCCTTGATCAAGTATTTGCGCAAGTGAAGGAGTGCCAACCATGTCTAACGAACCACATGACACCCAACTAAAACGTTCAGTCGATACTCAATCTCAAAGCTGGCTAGGCCGCAATCGCGTCTGGCTGGTCGTAGCCGTGCTTATCGGCGTCGGCCTCGCGCTGGGCTGGGATTGGCTGGTCGCCGCCAACTTGCTGACCTTTGCCTTCGCCATGATTGGCTGCTTACTGATGTTTGCCATGTGTATGCGCGGGAGCAAAGGCGACGGCGCGGACGAATAAACCGCCCATAACTCACTTTCGTTTGGAATTTCACACACCCACCCACGTAACCAGGAAACAACCATGAGTTTACGTTTAGGCGATATCGCCCCGGATTTCGAAGCAGAAACCACCGAGGGCACAATCAACTTCCACGACTGGATCGGCGACGGCTGGGTCGTGCTGTTCTCGCACCCGGCCGACTTCACGCCGGTATGCACCACCGAGCTGGGCGAAACCACCAGGCTGAAAGAGCAGTTCGCCAAGCGCAACTGCAAGGTGATTGCGGTGTCCGTGGACTCGGTCGAGGACCACAAAGCCTGGGTCGGCGACATCGACGAGACCCAGGGTTGCGCGGTCAACTTTCCGATTATCGGCGATACCAACAGGCATGTATCGGAAACCTACGACATGTTGCATCCCGGCGAAGGCGACACCTCGACGGTGCGCTCGGTATTTGTGATTGATGCGAACAAGAAGATTCGCATGACGCTGACCTACCCCAAGAGCGCCGGCCGCAATTTCGACGAAATCCTGCGGGTCATCGATTCCATCCAGCTCACCGATGGCTACAAGGTAGCCACCCCGGTGAACTGGAAAGACGGCGAGGATGTGATCATCGTCCCGTCCCTGTCCGACGAAGAGGCCAAAGAGCACTTCCCGGACGGCTGGAAGACCTTGAAGCCCTATCTGCGGGTGACCAAGCAGCCGAATCGTTAAACTTCGGCGGCAACCGGCCAGCCAGGGTGCACTAGCACCCTGGCTGGCCGACTTCACGCCTCACGTGCTGCCGGCGCTGCCGATTAAGTTGCGCAGCATCGGTCGCGTGGTGGGCAATGGCCCGGACAAATCCGGCCACTGTATTTCGCATACTATCCCTGCTCAGGCAAGCACAAACTTCAATGCCACGCCATTGTTACACCAGCGTTCACCGGTCGGTGGCGGCCCGTCATCAAATACATGGCCCTGGTGGCCGCCGCAACGGGCACAGTGATACTCGGTACGCGGCACGACTAATTTATAGTCGGCGCTGGTTTCCAAATGGCCCTTGATATAGTCGTAAAAGCTCGGCCATCCGGTGCCGGAGCCAAACTTCCATTCGCTTTTAAATAACGGCAAATCGCAACCGGCGCAAACGAATGTGCCGGGCCGTTTTTCCGCGTTCAATTCGCTGCTGTTGGGTCGTTCGGTCGCCCCTTCGCGCAACACCGCGAACTCCTGCGGGTTAAGTATGTCCCGCCATTCGGCCTCAGTTTTATTGATTCGGGTCACGCCCGAACCTGTAATCTGCTTGGTATCGCCCAAGTTACGCTTGCTAAATGCGAAATATCCGGCGACAGGCACCGTTGCGATGGCAGCCAAACCTGTAAGAACCGCTCGTCTATTCATGGAACTTTCTCTGTGCACGTATACTCTTGATTAGACCGCAAAATAGGCAAAGCAATTGCACTTCTGAAAAATACTGCAATGGCGGGCTTCAAGGTCTAAGTGCAATAAATCATTCAAAGTGACATTGGAAATCGGTCTCATCGGGCGTAAACAATTCGGCCAGACATCGCCAGTTCGGCGATTTGCGCGGCCGGGTATTAAGCAGCCAGGCGATCTCATCGAAATCGTCCTGGGAGAACGCCGACAGGCCCGTGCCGTTTACCCGCAGCACTTTCGCCGAGCGCACTACCGGCGGCTATTTCCTGGACTTCGATATCGACCGCGGGGCCGCTGCCCACATGGCCTGAACGTGGGCGACGGGCTCGGCATACCCGACTACGTGGAACGCGCCAAGCAAGTGGTGGCCGACAGTGTGGATGTGCCCGATGGCTACCGCATCGCCTGGGCCGGCCAGTTCAAGAGCTTCGAGCGGGCCAAGGCGCGGCTGCAAATACTGGTGCCGCTGACCCTCGGCCTGATCTTCTTCATGCTGTTCATGCACCGGGCCTCGTTCACCGAAACCCTGATCGTGATGCTGACCATCCCGTTCTCGCTGGTGGGCAGCATCTGGCTGCTGTGGTTTCTGGGCTACAAGCTGTCGGTGGCGGTGGCGGTGGCCGTGGGCATGATCGCGGTCGCCGGCCAGCGTATCCGGCCCATGCTGATGACCGGCCTGGCCTTGTTCATGGGCCTGATCTCGATCATGTACACCTCCGACACCGGCGCGGACGCGGCCTGAGGAATCGGGTACCAAGAAACCGACTTAGCTTGAATATCATGTCCGTGCTATCCCTATTAAACCTAGGTTATACCCTTATTGATTCGATTGTTTCTGTGCTTATAAGCTCTTAATGAGCAATTTAAGGCCGTATTTTAAATTTATAGTCTTTAGTAAGGCATGGGCTTTGCTCTTTGTTCTCCCATCTTGGAGTTTATTATGCGATTAGAGTCCCTCCCCAACGTAGTAACCTCTGTAATCGGCTTGGTAGCGCTTGCCGCCGCCTCGGCCGCCGGCGCCCAAGGCGCCGCGCCAGATACTTTCGAGGCTCGACTGAATAGCCTGAATAATTCCGGCGTCACCGGCAGCGCTTTCGTGGCTCTGGATTCGAGCAACGATGAGTTGACGGTCATCATCGCCGCCGAGGGTCTGGAAGCCAATCAGACGCACCCACAGCATATCCACGGTAATGATAACGCCAGCGAGAACGCCACTTGCCCCACGTTAGCCCAGGACAGCAACAGTGGAGATGAAAACGACAACCAGATCAGCGTCGCCGAGGGCCGCGAAACCTACGGGCCGATCATTCTCGCTTTGGAGCCGTTTCCCACCGCCGATAACAACGGCAACGTGACCTATCGTCAGACCTTCCAGCTAGGTGAGGGCGACACCCCCAGCGTGGCGCAGCTCCAGCCGCTGGAAAATAGGCATATCGTGTTGCACGGCTTGACCGTAGGCGGTCAATACATAGCCACCCGCCCGGTGACCTGTGGCCAGTTGATCCCGCGTCCGCAACAGGACGGCCAGTAACCCCATCACAACGGAGAGCAATCATGCGATTACCTGAATTGCTAAAACGGCCGTTGACCTGGGGTGCGACCCTGACGATGTTAGTGATGGGCGTACCCAGCATGGCGCTGGCTCAATCCTCCGAGGACGTTGAAGTCTACCGCGCGCAGCTGACCGGCCTGAACAACTCCAGCGCCTCCGGCGAAGCCATCGTTTCGCGCGAGGGCGACCAGCTCACGGTGATTATCTACGCCGAGGGCCTCGAAACAGGGCAGGCGCACCCGCAGCACATCCACGGCTTCGACGACGACCGCAACGCCACCTGTCCCACGCTGGAACAGGACGACGATGGCGACAATCTGGTCCAAGTGGCAGAGGGCCGGGATACTTATGGCCCTATCCAATTGGAGTTGATGCCCTTTCCGGTAGGCCAGTCCAACCCGGATAACGAAGCGGGTTCGACCGCTACCCCGCCTCGGGGCGATGTGACCTATGTCAACACCTTTACCATCGGTCCCAACGGCGACGTCAGTGAAGACGCGGTTACGCCGTTTCCCAGCAAGCACATCGTGCTGCATGGGATGACGGTTGACGGGGCGTATCAAGCCACGTTGCCCGCCGCTTGCGGCCAACTCGTCGAATTGCCGCAACCAGACGGCGACCAAAATCGCGATGCCGATGGTCCAGACGACAACGGCAATGACTTCAATGGCGGCGGCGATGGCGGTTGCTCGCTGTGGGATGGCCAGGGCGCTGCCCCGGGCTTCGATCCCTTGTGGGCGCTGTTGCTACTGGCGGCCCTGACCGGTATTGCCCGAATCAGGCAGCGTAGGCAGGGGTGACCGCTGCTATGTTGGTGTATTCAAGAGCGGCTCCTGCGGGAGTCGCTCTTTCAACAACTCGCAGGCAGCCTCTGATTGATGGGCTTCTAATAGTTACATCAGCCGAGTCGATGACCTAGCATGAAGGGAGCTATTCAGGAACAAGTCATTAGCCACCGGCTTTTAGACGGTGGCGCATTTACCAATAGCGAGGAGAACCCATGCAACTATTAAAATCACCTTCCATTATCTCGGCGGCTGTGGCAGCGCTGGCCTTGGGCGGTTGCGCCACGTCGCCGCAGCAAGTGCAAGACCCTTCCCCCGAATACCGGGCCGGCTGCGATTCGGCTTTCGCCGACGCCGGCAGCGATGAGCGGCAATACAACCAGGATTCAGGCCGCTTCGAGAACGAACCGGGCTACCGGGCCAACTGGGCCATGGGCTATTCCGACTGCATGAACCGGTTGCGCGATAACGGGCAGTTCGGCGGTGCGCCGGTCTTGAATACGCTACCGGCACGAACTTTCTAGCGTTCGGCAGCGAAAGCGAGCCCGGTCCACGCAAGCCCTATAAGGTCATGGCTGGCGCTTGCATCCGTACCAAGGTCCAGACTTATACTCAAGCGGTGAACATGATCGATTGCCAAGACCTGCACGCATGATCCGCCTGCTTCTGATCGCACTCTGCGTGCAAGTGGCTGCGGCTAATACCGTAACCGCGGCGCCGTTTTGCGTGCATGCGCAAAGCGCATCGCAGACCATGCAGTCGAACACGGCGGATGGCCCCCATCACCATCTTCAAGCGCAGGCAGGCTCAATGGAGGCGGAGGACGATTGTCCCTGTCATTGCGACGTAGCCGGCCACTGCTCGGCCAGCGCCGCCGGCACCCTGAACTCGTCCACTCCGGACGCCCGGAATGATTGGCAGCATAGTCTGCAGTCCATATCACCCGCCGCTTCGTTGCACGCCCACAAAAACCGCCTATACCGGCCGCCCTCTATCACCTGAAGTAACGCCCTGCAGTGCGGGGTACGGTCAGCCGTGCCCGTTCCTGTTCTCTTACTTCGGAGTGATACATGTCTACCCAAAAGACTCGCCCATCGGGCAGTGCGTATTCGTCGAATAGGCGGGTATTCCAGGCACTAATTCTACTGACCTTCGGCCTGTTCGCTCAGGCTTCTGGGGCACATGCCCCCAGCCATGCCGACAAGCCTCGCTATGGCGGTGAAGTGCGCCGTGCAGGCGATCTGTTCCTGGAATTGGTTGCTGAGCCGGACAGGCTTTCGGTCTATGCCCGTGACGAACGGGGGCGCCCAGTTTTGCTGGCAGATATGCGGGCCGAGGCCCTTCTCTGGACGGACCAGGGCACACGCGCTTTGACCTTGCGTCGCGCGAGCGAGCAACAACTGGTGGCGCCGGCGCAATTGCCGGATGCGGGCGATTTCCGCGTGATCATTTCCCTGACCCCGCCCGCGAGCGAGCGGCGACAAGTGTTGTTCGGACCATTCTCCCTGGCTGCCTCGAAATGAGTCCGGCAGTTACCGAGCTTTACGGAGAATCCCTATGAAAACAGTAATCATCACCTTGGTTGTCCTAATCGTCGGTGCCGTAATCGCAGTGCCGACGGTGGTTTATTCCGGTCTGTTCAACGTGGCCGCCACCTGGCGGGATCCCGCGCCGGTGGCTTGGCTGCTGCACAGCACCTACGCCAACTCGGTCGCAGTGCGTGCCGATGAAATACAAGTGCCGGAGAACTTGGGCGGCCGCGAGCGAGTGCTGCAAGGCGCACGCAACTTTATGGCCATGTGCAGCGGCTGTCATACACCGCCCGGGAAGTCGAAGACCCCAGTAAGTACCGGCCTTAATCCGCCGCCGCCGGATTTGGCGGAGGTCATCCCGCACCGCACGCTGGCCGAAGCGTTTTGGGTTATCAAAAACGGTGTGCGCATGACCGGCATGCCGGCCTTTGGCCCCACCCACAAGGACGAAGAGCTGTGGGCGCTGGTCGCCTTTCTCGACCAAATGTCAGAGGCCACGCCCGAGGCTTACAACACTCTGGTAGCCCAGGCCAAGCGCAGCGCGCCGGCTGATGATGGCCACGGCCATCGGCATGGCAACGAACCCGAATCCGCCGGGCAGAACGCGCACGATGCCGGCGGACACGGCGAACCCGGCCATCACGATACCAAACCGGCTCACGGGCAAAGCAGCGATATGCAAGGCATGGACATGGGGCAAGAGGACACCGCGCCGCCGGCCGCCGAATCCGCAAGCCCGAGTCACGGCGCGCCCGGTCATCATGACAAACAGCCGGCACCCCAGCCTGAGTCGGCCGACGACGGCCACGATCATCAGCATTAATCGAAAACCTGCGCACAGATCAACCGATTAAGTCACGAGGTAACCATGCGACACGAAAATTACAGCAAAGACCGCCGCCGCCTGTTACAGGCGATGGCCTCCGCCGGCCTGCTGGCCGGGTTCGACAGTCTACTGCCGACCTATGCACGCGCCAGTACGGCGCCCCACGGGCCGCATCTGGACACCACCGCCGCGCGCGTGCCGGGCGGCCCGGCCCGCGACGTGACCATGGACGTGCACATCCGGCGCGAGACCATCGACATCGCCGGCGGCCGCGCTTCCGCCATCACCGTCAATAACTCGGTGCCCGGCCCCATCGTGGAGCTCTGGGAAGGAAAAAACGCCCACCTGCGGGTGCATAACCACCTGGACGAATCCACCTCCATCCACTGGCACGGCATCCTGCTGCCCTTCCAGATGGACGGCGTGCCCGGCGTGGTATTTCCCGGCATCGATCCGGGCGACACCTTCGAGGTGGATTTCCCGGTGCGCCAGTACGGCACTTACTGGTACCACAGCCATACCGGGCTACAGGAGCAGCTCGGCCAGTACGGGCCGCTGGTCATCCATCCGCAGAGCCGCGAGGACCATATCGACGCCGACCGTGAATACGTCGTGGTCCTGAGCGACTGGACCTTCGAGGACCCGCACCGGCTGATGGCCAAGCTGAAGAAGATGAGCGACTACTACAACTTCAGCGAGCGCACGGCCGCCGACTTTGCCGAGGACGTCTCCAAGGCCGGCTGGGGCGCGACCCTGCGGGACCGCATGGCCTGGGGCAATATGCGCATGAGCCCGCGCGACATCGCCGATGTCACCGGCTACACCTATACCTATTTGATGAACGGCATGCATCCAGGCGCCAACTGGACGGCGTTGTTCAAGCCCGGCGAGCGCATCCGCCTGCGAGTGATCAACGCCTCGGCCATGAGCTATTTCAACGTCCGTATCCCGGGGCTGCCCATGAGTGTGGTGGCCTCCGACGGCCAGAACGTGGAGCCGGTGAAAACCGACGAGTTTCAGATCGGCGTGGCCGAGCGTTTCGACGTCGTGGTCGAGCCGAAAGCGGATCAAGCCTATACCCTCATGGCCGAGTCCATGGACCGCAGCGGCTACGCGCGCGGCACACTGGCCCCCCGGCCGGGCATGGATGCGTCCGTGCCGCCCCTGCGCGCCCAGCCAACGCGCACCATGGTCGACATGGGCATGGATATGGACATGATGAACATGGGCGGCGGGAGCATGTCGCACTCGGGCCATGCCATGCCCGGCGGCGATAGTCCCAAATCCGGCATGGGCGCGGACAATAGCATCGCCATGATGGAGCCGGCCGGGCCGGTGATCGCTCGCCACGGGCCTGATGGCCACGGTCCCGGCAATATCACCACAGCGACCGTCCAGCGCTACCGCCTGGCCGAACGCGGGACCGGCCTCAAGGATGTGCCGCACCGGGTGCTGACCTACAGCCAATTACGCAACACCAAGCCAATGGCCGACAAACGCGAGCCGGCCAAGACCATTGAGCTGCACCTGACCGGCAACATGGATCGCTATATGTGGTCGTTTGACGGGGTGAAGTACAGCGACGCCGACAGCCCGATCGACTTCCCCTACAACGAGCGCGTGCGGCTGATCATGATCAACGACACCATGATGGAGCACCCCATTCACCTGCACGGCATGTTCATGGAGTTGGAGAACAAGCAGGGCGAGCATCTCCCGTTCAAGGACACCATCAGCGTGCTGCCCGGCTCGCGCGTGTCGCTGCTGGTCACCGCCAACGAACCGGGCCGCTGGTTCTTCCATTGTCACTTTCTCTATCACATGGAAATGGGCATGGCCCGCGTCGTGCGAGTCGGCCCCGGCAGCAAAAAGGAGAACACCGATGTTTAACACCCGTCTGCCCCTTCTATCGGGCCTGGTGCTGTTCATTCTGGCGCTGCCCGGCTTGGCGCCGGCGGCCGACGAAAGGGAATTGCCTGGCCAGAATGCCGATCCCGATGCCATCTATCCGCCGGGTGAACGTAATCCCCAGAGCGGTGCGCCTGCTGAATGGCCCAAGATAACGAAGGACCAGAAATTGTTCGGCTTCGCCCTGATCGACCGCCTGGAGTACGGCGACCCCGAGGGCACCAACAATTACCTCTGGGACGCCCAGGGCTGGCTCGGCGGCGATACCAACAAGTTCTGGTGGAAAACCGAGGGCGAGGGACCCACCCACGGCGGCGGACCGGAGGACACCGAGTTCCAGGCGCTGTATAACCGCATGATCAGCCCCTTCTTCGGCGCCCAGGCAGGCATTCGCTATGACACCAATCCCGGTGCCGACCGCGCTTTCGGCGTGCTTGGCATACAGGGTCTGGCGCCCTACTGGTTCGAGTCCGATACCGCGTTTTTCGTCAGCGAGGACGGTGACGTGAGTTTCCGCGGCGAGTTCGAGTACGAGTTGCCGCTCACCCAACGCCTAATCCTGCAACCGCGCCTGGAACTCAACGCCAGCGCCAACGACGTGCCCGAGTACGGTCTGGGCCAGGGCCTGAACGACACCGAAATGGGCCTGCGCCTGCGCTACGAGATCAGGCGCGAGTTCGCGCCCTACATCGGCGTACGCTACGAGGCGCTGTACGGCGAGACCGAGGACATCGCCGAACGCGCGGGCGAGGCAACCTCTTCCACCAACTTCGTGATCGGTGTCCGGGCATGGTATTGATGCGCGAAGCCCGCCGGCGAGTGGCGCTGCTGATGTTGGCCGCCGGTCTCGCCGCCTGCAACAGCCAGGGGCCGCCCGCCGGTCAAGCCGACTTGCCCACCGCCGTCGTCTACAAGAGCCCCACCTGTGGCTGCTGCGAGAAATGGGTGGCGCATCTCAGGGCCAATGGGTTCGCCGTGCAAACGCGTGATACCGCGCAGATGAGCCTGGTAAAGGATCGGCATAATCTCCCCCGCGACATGCGTTCCTGTCACACGGCGGAAATCGGCGGCTATGTCGTTGAAGGCCACGTCCCGGCTGCCGACATCAAGCGGCTGCTGCATGAGCAACCGGATGCCGAAGGTCTAGCCGTGCCCGGCATGCCCTTGGGTTCCCCCGGTATGGAAGTGGATGATCGGCGCCAGGCCTATACGGTCTGGCTACTGGACCCTGAGGGCAACCGAGATTTCAATCGCTATCCCGCGCGCAATCTGGAGTAACCAGCGTGCCGTCGTCCCGATAGCAGCCTCTTGACTCTGTAGTCGGGTACGGGAATAGGCTGGTTTAGGTTACCTACTGGAGCAGTCAGTCATGAGTCTATCCATTGGCCAACTTGCCAAGTCCACCGATACCGGCGTGGAGACCATCCGCTTTTACGAGCGGCGCGGTCTAATGCCTGACCCGCCGCGCGCGCCCAGCGGTTATCGCCGCTACCCGGCCGACGCCACGGATCGCCTGCAGTTCATTCGCCGCGCCAAGCGCCTGGGCTTCACCCTGGACGAGATCGGCACGTTGCTGCGCCTCCAGGACGGCGGCGACCGCAGCGAAGTCAAAGCCGTGGCCCAGGCCAAGCTGGCCCAGATCGAGGCCCGCATCGACGACCTGCGACGCATGCGCAAGACCCTGGCCGAACTGGAAAAGCAGTGTTCCGGTCATGGTCCCGTGCCCGGCTGCCCCATTATCGAAGCCTTGAGCGACAGGAGCGAGGCATGAACGAGATGACCACTAAGGATCCAGTTTGCGGCATGACTGTGGACCCCGAGCAGGCGCTTAGCCACGAGCACGCCGGCGAGACCTATCATTTTTGCAGCGAGCATTGTCGGAATAAGTTCGCCGCGGACCCCGAGACGATCCTGAATCCGGAGGCGTCGGCACAGCCAACCGCCGAAGCCAAGGCGGACAAGTACGTCTGTCCGATGTGCCCCGGCGTCGAGAGTGATCAGCCGGACGACTGCCCGAAATGCGGTATGGCGCTGGAGCCCGCGTCGCCGCCCAAGCGGCGCACCCAATATACCTGTCCCATGCACCCGGAAATCGTGCGCGAAGAGCCCGGTGACTGCCCCAAGTGCGGCATGGCGCTGGAGCCCACGACCGTGTCCAGCGACGAGGACGACGGCGAACTCAAGATCATGAGCCGGCGCTTCTGGGTCAGCGTGCCGCTGTCCGCGGCGGTGCTGGTCCTGGCCATGGGCGAGATGGTGCCGGGTCTGGGTATCCGCGAGTTTTTCGGCAATGCCTTCGGCTGGATTCAGTTCGCGCTGGCCACCCCGGTCGTGCTGTGGTGCGGCGGTTTCGCCTTTCAGCGGGGCTGGAAATCCATGCTCAACGTCAGCCCCAACATGTGGACGCTGATTGCACTGGGTGTGGGCGCGGCCTACGGATTTTCCATCTTCGCGCTGCTGCTGCCCGATTTATTGCCCGCCGCCTTCAAGAGCGAGGCCGGCCACGCGCCGATCTATTTCGAGGCCGCGGCGGTCATTATCACCCTGGTCCTACTCGGCCAGGTGATGGAGGCGCGCGCCCGCGGGCAGACCTCGCAGGCGCTCAAGTCGTTGTTGGACCTGGCGCCGCCCACGGCCAACCGAATCAAGGACGACGGCGAGGAAGAAGAAGTCTCGCTGGATGCGCTAAAGGCCGGCGACAGACTGCGCGTACGACCCGGCGAGAAAGTGCCGGTGGACGGCGAGATTATCGAGGGCCGCTCGACGCTGGACGAATCCATGATTACCGGCGAGCCGATTCCGCAGGAAAAACAAGTGGGGGATACCGTCACCGGCGGCACCGTCAACCAGACCGGCGGTTTCGTGATGCGCGCGGGCAACGTGGGCGAGGACACCGTGCTGGCCCGAATTGTCGACATGGTGGCACAAGCCCAGCGTTCGCGCGCGCCCATCCAGGGTCTGGCCGATAAGGTCGCCAGTGTGTTCGTGCCCGCCGTGGTAGTGGTCGCCATCCTCGCCTTCGTCGCCTGGGCCTGGGTCGGTCCCGCGCCGGCCCTGTCCTATGCCCTGGTAGCGGCGGTGTCAGTGCTGATCATCGCCTGCCCCTGCGCGCTCGGCCTGGCCACGCCGATGTCCGTCATGGTCGGGGTGGGCCGCGGCGCCCGCGAGGGCGTGCTCATCCGCGATGCCGAGGCGCTGGAGCTGATGGAGCAGGTCGACGTGCTACTGGTGGACAAGACCGGCACCCTGACCGAGGGCAAGCCCAAGCTGGTCGGCGTGGAAACCGCGAGCGGTGTCGATGAGGCCGACTTGCTGGAATGGGTCGCCTCGTTGGAGAACGCCAGCGAGCACCCGCTGGCCCGCGCCATCGTGGACGGCGCCGCCGAGCGCGGTATCAAGCCGATCGACGCCGACGACTTCGACTCGATCACCGGCAAGGGCGTGCGCGGCACGGTTAACGGCCGCGCGGTGCTGATCGGCAACACCCGCCTGATGCAGGACAACGATATTGATCCGGGCCCCCTGGCCGATGCCGCGGACAAACGCCGAAGCGAGGGCGAGACCGTCATGCTCGCCGCCGTGGACGGCGAGATCGCCGGCCTGATCGCGGTGGCTGATCCGATCAAGGAAACCACGGCCGAGGCCGTGCGCATTCTCCACAATGCCGGCTTGCGGATCATCATGCTCACCGGCGACAACGAAAAAACCGCGCAGGCGGTCGCCGATCAACTGGGCATCGACGAGGTCCAGGCCAACGCCCTGCCCGAGGACAAGCACGCCCTGGTGGAAAAACTCCAGGGCGAGGGCCGCCAGGTGGCGATGGCCGGCGACGGCGTCAACGACGCCCCGGCACTGGCTCAGGCCGAGGTCGGCATCGCCATGGGCACCGGTACCGATGTGGCCATGGAGAGCGCGCGCATCACCCTGGTCAAGGGCGATCTGCGCGGTATCGCAAAGGCCCGCCGGCTATCCGAGCAGTCCATGCGCAACATCCGTCAGAATCTGTTCTTTGCGTTCATCTACAACGGCGCCGGGGTGCCCGTGGCGGCCGGCGTGTTATATCCCATCTTTGGCATGTTGCTCTCGCCCATGCTGGCCGCAGCCGCCATGAGTTTTTCCTCGGTATCGGTCATCACCAACGCACTGCGCTTGCGGCGCGCCGAACTTTAATCGGAAAAATCGGGAGCTAAGTCACATGATAGAGATGATTAGGCAATTTCTTGGCAGCCCCGTCGTATTGGGTATATGGATAACGGTAGTCGTCGCCTGCGTGCTCTGGACTCTCCGCGACTTGCGCCAAAACAACGCCCACCTGCCCACACTGATGCAATGGGTATGGGTATTAACGGTGGCCTACTCGGGACCGTTGGGTGTCGCCCGTTTATTATTTCTCAGGACGTGCCCAAATCGATCGCGATTCATTTCTACGCCGTGGTTTCCGATCCGTCGCGCATTGCTATTCCGGCTGCGGCGCGGGCGAGATTGCCGGTCTCATGATCGCGGTGGGGCTGCTTGCGCTGAGTATCGGCTGGGTGGTGGCCATCACTTTTTCCCTGGCCTACGTCGCCGGCTTCGCCATGACCGTCGGCCCGCTCATGCAGGGCGGAATGGATTTCAAACAGGCCTTCAACGACGCGCTATGGGCCGAAACCGCTAGCATTACCGTTATGGAAATCGTGGCCATCGGCACCGACCTGTGGCTAGCCGGCGACGCCACCATGGGTGAGCCGTTGTTCTGGATGTCCCTGTTCGTGTCGCTGTCCTGGGGTTCGGTCCCGCTCACGCGGACGGTTTGGAAAGGGCGTGAAACTGCTGATCGAGTTTATCGAGTCTACGTTGCATCCTCGGGTTGTGAAATCGCTCGATGTAGTCGAAGACGTCTGAGCGAGCCTGGGCTCGGGTCAGGTATTTCCGTCGGCGGACCCGCTCGCGCTTGAGCACGCCGAAAAAGCCCTCGCAGGCGGCGTTATCACCGCAGTGGCCGACCGCACTCATGCTGCTGACGAGATTCTGGTCTTTGAGAAAGCCCTGCACCTCATGACTGGTGAATTGCGTGCCGCGATCCGAATGCAGGATCACCGGCTGGCCGGGGTCCTCACGACGGCCCAGCGCGGCGGTGATCGCATCCAGCACCAGCTGACGCTGCTGCGTCGCGCCCATCGACCAGCCGATCACGAGCTTGCTGTAAAGGTCGATCACCACGCACAGAAACAGCCAGCCTTCGGCGGTGCGGATCTGGGTGATATCGGTCACCCATTTGGTGTTGGGCTCGAGCGCGACGAAGTCGCGCTCGAGATGATTGGCGATGCCGATGGGTCGCAGCCCCGATGGCTTGTAACGCCAGGCCCTGGCCACAGGGATACCGTGGATGCCGTGTCGGCGCATCAGGCGTGCGACCCGATTGAGACTGGCCTGTTCGCCTTCAAAGCCGAGTTCTTCGTGCATGCGCCGGCGTCCCATCACGCCGAGATGATCGGCATGGATCGCCCGAATGCGGCTCAGTAGCCTGCGATTGTCACGTACGCGAGCACTGGGCCGGCGTTTCTGCCAGTCGTAGAAACCGCTGTGCGAGACCCGCAAACAGCGACACATCAGCCGCACGGGATAGTCGCCGCGGCCAGCATCGATCGCCTGGTACTTCAACTCGATTCCCTGGCGAAGAATGTGGCCGCGTCTCGCAAAAAATCGCGTTCCTTTTTCAGGCGCGCGTTCTCCCGCTTGAGCCGGGCCACCTCCTCGTCGCGGGGCGTGCCAGTGCCGCCGAAGGCGGTCCGGCCGGGCTCGTCGATCTCGCGGCGCCAGCGACTGAGCAGGTTGGCGGCAATGCCGATGTCATGGGCCACCTGGGCCACGCTGACATCCGGATGACGGGTCAATTCAACCGCTTCGCGCTTGAACTCGGAACTGAATCTTCTTCGCTTGGACATGGACACTCCTTTGGGCCATTGTGACGCCTTTCGTAAGTGTCCGTGCTAACGGGACCGAACCCGTATCCATTAATGTGACGCCCGTCGTGATCACAACCAAAGAAGAGCGGCAGATGGCGGATTATGTGTCACAGAGATCACTCAGCAGAACTGGCGTTTGTGAACAACGGGTTCGGTCCCGTCTGGATTTCTGCCATTCAATCCCCTCACGAGCCTTTCTCCGCAAACGCGGGGGCCATCAGCAGGATCTCGGCGCGTGAGGCGCCCTGGGTTCGCGCCTCATCCTGCCAGCTCGCGACCACCTCGCGGATTTCGTCGACAATCCGGCCTGCCTGGTTGCCACGCAGGGCGTAGAGCGATGCCGTGGCCAAGGCGCTGGACAGATCCGGCGCCGTTGAGGTCTCGTCAATGGCCAGGGCGTGATCGGCCTTCTCCGGCATCGGGTTCAGGTCATATGCCGGTGCCAGCCGGATGCCTTCCGGACTGACGATGAAGCCATGGTTGCGCAGGTGGTCGTCGCGGTTGCCGACCAGAATGTTGAACACGACGCGCCGGAATAACTGGGCGAGCTCTGCCTTGACCTCGCGCGTGCCATGATCGTCGAGCGCCTGCACGATATCCAGATAGCTTGCCGCTTCGCCATCAACCTTCTCCGCGAAGTTCATGGCCGACACGAACGGCAGCCGCCGCTGACCTTCGCGGTCGAATCGGCGGGCACAGAAGGTCCGGTAACGACGACCGAAATCCTGCAGTTGGCTATCGGCTGTCGTGATACCGGCACGCAGGGCCAGGCGCATGAGCACCTGCTCCCATAGGCCGACATCATGGTCGTCGCCATGTGCAGGGAACTTGGCCAGCCACAGGCTGCCGTCCGGCATACGGAAGCTGCATTTGGGACGCGCGCCGCCGAGCGAACTGCCGGGAGCGACCAGCACCCGCAACCAGTGGTCGAGTGCCGACAGATCATCGGTTTCCAGCGCGGCTTCCATCTGCCAGGAGGCCGATTCCAACCGTCGCAGCTCGGTGACCGGCGGCACCGGCACCTCGCTGCGATCCAGATAGGCGCCACTGGCGGGATCCCGCAGCCGCAGTGCCCCCATGCGCGTGGTGTCATCGACACCCAGCAGGAAATCCCACGCCGTCAGCGTACGCGCTCTCCGGTCCTCGGCCTGCGCACGAAGCGCCTCACGCCGCCGCATCAGCAACCGCCCCCAGCGATCCGGAGAAGAGTCGTCGAACAGCCCGAAGTTCTCGCGTTCGGCCAGGGGGTACTGCGGACCAGGGTAATGCCCGAGCATGGGATCCAGCACCATGAATGCCGATGAATCAAGCCACTCGGCGGCGTACTCGAAGCATAGAGGGCCGTCGCTGCGCCCTAGCCAGCCGATGGGTCGGGACCTATCGGCATCGATCGCGAGATCGACGTCAACGATATCCAGCTCGCCGGGATCAGTCATCACGACCGGACCCGGCGGCGCTGGGCGGCCGCTTCGGCGCACGTCGGGGTGCCTTGAGATTCGCATCCTGCAAACGGCGGCCGAGTTCATCGTCGGCGGCAAGACTGTCGAGATCGGCGTCCAGACCGAAAATGCTCAACAGACGAATCACGGTTGCGAAGCTGACGGCAGCATCTCCCTTCTCAACCCGGTGCAGGGTCGTCCGGGATACTCGCGCGCGCTCGGCCACGAGTTCGGCCGATAGTTTCCGCCGCAAACGCGCACGCTTCAACCGTTCGCCGAGCGCGACCGCGCGACGGTGCAGCCTGGGTGGCAATGGGTCGGTAGCTCTCTTCATTGTTTTATTGGTGCGACTAAATGCGCTTTATTGTATATTGAATGAAACGTTAAGACACCCTCACCAAGGTCATACTGCGCCTGCATTTACTACCCTGGCGCCACGAGCTCCTCGGAACTCGCGCGCGGCTCTCATTCATAACCTGACCCTTGCTCGACCCGAACGGCATGGGTGCAGCCCGCCTGCTAGTCGCCGATGCCTCGGGACGAACTGAGGCCGGCGCCCTTTTTCTCCCTGGCATGTCAAGACGGGAATGCACGACATCGAGGCCATGACTCGGTCAAACTACTACGCAAGGATGCGTCACCTATGTAGGTGAATCGCCCCGGGAAGCCGCAGGCGCGTGAGATTGCAACACGGCAACAACGGCATCGTGCAACGCGCGAACGCTGACGCGTGAAACACGATCGTGCTCCAGCTTGACTTCGTCAGCACGCGATAAGTGCGAACCGACTCGTAATCACACAACTTGCCGCTTGCCTGAAAGGCGGTCTACCACCACTGACGGATTTTCTGGTATCAGCAACACAGCAAGTCCGGGCTAACGTCCGGATCGCCGCATCCACGCTGGCGCCGCAACGGGTGAGAGTCCGCCATCAATCAGGGCGTGTCAGGTAGCCGCTTCCTGTTCTGAAACAGCTGCCTGACACGCCGGACCAACTCATTCTTCCGTAATATCCCGAACGTCGTCGCTGGGTCCGTTTCTCTTTACGGACTCGATACCCGCATCACGCGCCGCGGCCGTCGTATACATTTCGCTCTTGCCAATGATCTCGCCGTTGCCGGCCTTGAGGACGAACCAGTAATTCGATGCCGATTCCCTGCGGTCATAGCGGGCATCGTCCGGCGAGTTCTTCTGTACCGATGCCACGCCTGTCTTGGCGCCGGACTTCGCGGCGTAGCCCTCACTCTGGAGAATGATCTCGTGATTCCCGGCTTTCAGCCGAAATCGGAAATCGCTCTTGCCTTTAAAGATCTGGAAATAACCGGCCATGCCCATGCTCCTTGTATTGATTACGGCTCTTGGGAAAATCGCGAAACGTCAGTTGAATTCGAAGTCGATAGAGATGCCACGGCCTCCGTTCCTGGAATCAGCGGGCCGGACCCGCCAGCAGTGTTCGCATCTTTGCCCGCCTTATTCGGACGCTGCTCGACCTGTGGTGGGGTGGGAATCCAGGTGCGCAGGTGCTGACCGACATTGACGTAGAAATCCAGCACCAGGTCGGTAATCTCGCCCACGATTTTGCGCCGACGGGAAATGCCGTTGCCGAGGTTGAGTTCGCACTGGACGGCAAAGGCGGTGGGCATCTTGCCGGGCGCACCTTCAAGCAGGCTTTGCTTGTCCTCGCGTAGCACGTCGAGGGAAACGCACTGGTTCTCTGTGCGGCCCGGGAATCGGGCATACACCTGGACTTTCTCCGCACCTTCAACCTTCTTGAGCTGACCCAGGATCCAGGTCACGCAGCTTTTCGGTTGCTTGCGATCGCGTGGCGCCTTCACCTCCATCCAGGCCGACACATGGCCCGCCTTGAGGCTGGTCGTCAGGGATACCTTTGCCGCGGCATCCGGGACCTCGAAATGCTCCTCCAGTATCTGGTGATCGCAGAGCTTGGCGATGTCGTCACTCTCCCGCGCATTCGGGTCCTTCACATGTTTCGATGGCAGCGCGACGGTGACGGTCCGGCCGATCCGCATGCTGAATTCAAGCGCGACATAGCGGGTGAGTTCCTGCCAGGCATTGACGACTTCCCGAACCTCGGCGTTTGAACGGGTCAACCGCATGTCCCGCCGCACCAAATCGCAGATAGAGGCCCACGAGGACGGCATTTCATCCATGCCCGAGATGCCGGATTTATCGTGGCTGAGATAACGCACCAACTCGGCAAGCAGATAGGCCTGGTCGCGATCGGCGATCCCGTGATTCCGGATCTTGAGCACTGCTTCCGTCATGATGTAAGTCCATGACCAGTGGTAGAGCTCGAGTTTCCCCAGCTTGCGTTTCGAAACGTTGACGGGGTGGTGACTCGGCCGCGGCGCGAAGTCATTCGAGATGGTGATCACGGCCTGAACGTTGTAGGCACGTGCCAGATCTACGTAATCCGTGATCTGTTTCTCCGTGAGCTGCTGACCACGGACCTTGGCCTCGACGATGGCTGCCCAGGACTTCTTCCCGGTCCGAATCACGATCAAGCCGTCTGGCCTGGAGTCCTTCGGCAGCGTCTTCTTGCCGGCAGCCTTGATCTCGGTATAACAGTCGATACGCGAGGTCTTTCTGGCCGGTGCGCCGACGCTGCGCAGCAAGTCCTTTCCGAATTCCTCGACCGCTTGCACTGCGGCCAACGTGACCGAGACAGCTTTCTGCTCGTGGCTTGAATTGGCGACGACTGGAATGAGGCGAGCCGACTCGCCACAGAGTTCATAGCCGTCGATCGGATGTGTGATCTCGCGCATGACTTCCCCCTGCCCCGGTTTTTCTCGACCTCAGTTAAGTTATCTTCATAAGTCATGTTCGACAACCCGAGGCCTTTCGACGTTGCCATAAAATACGTGTTGAGCCTGGCTCGAACGCTCGCTGCACAAGTCCGCAAAACCTACTCGCCTCCATGAGTTGCCGCTTTTGGGCTAGCGCGTAATACTCAAGGGGGAGAACCCACTGTCCGGAACTCCCCATGCAAGATCGCCACGACTCGAAGATCATTCATCTCAATGCCCGCCGCGCCAGTCGCAACGCCCCAGGCTCGTCGGACCGTCCGAAAGGCTTCGTCCGCCTGGACGAAATAGGTCCACGAATGGATCGACAGCTCGCGGCGTCCGATACCGACATGGTGGCTGCACACGCCAAATTTCATGGCGGCCAGGACGGCACCCTCGACTGGTTTTCCACCGACTGTGTTATGCACGAGGTGCTCATGGGTCGGATGTTCTTCCATTGCTGTTACCGCCCGGACCTCGTGGCGATGCTGGCCGCCTACGATTGGATGGTCGGCCAAGGGCGAGAGTCCCCCAATGTGGTAATCAGCATGCATCGCGACGGATGGGTCGCGCTGGAGAGCCGCGAGTACGTGCACTGGAGCATGCCCGACGAAGCTTTCGAGGCCAGCCGGCACCTCGTGCCCCAGCAATAGCAGTCGAACAACACGTTTCGTTGCACGCCGTCACCCGCAAAAGGGGGATGCCAGAGCGTAGTCGTCACTTGCGCGGAGCTTCGCCGGTATGCCCCTTGTGACGTGCCGGCGGCACGGGCACCGGTGCCGGTCACGTCCACACTTTTTCGCCAATGTGAATAATTTCAGAAAAGTGCGATAAAACACTTGCGGCGGGCATTCAGCGTCCTACCGTCGAGACATGCCGATCCGATCAGGTACCTCTCACGAGCTATCTGACATCGGCGGACTCGACAACCGAAACCACCGGGGGCGCTGCCATGAAACAAGCGAGACGTAACACCTCCAGAGCCCGTGCCTGCGCTGCCTGTCAGACATGCGTCAGGCGGTGCTGTCGGCGTATTCGCCAGGCGTGCCCATGCCATGTGCTGGCGCGGTGCGTCGGCATGAGGCCGGATGACCCCATCGATATTCTTGTCCGTCACCTGCGAGGCCATCTGCTCACACACATTGGCGTGGCGCAGTTGTCGCCGAGAGCATTACAGGCCCTGGCCGGCAAACCGCTGGGCCCGCGAGCCGCGTTCGAGAAATTTGTGCGTGCTCGTGTTACTGAACCGGCGTGGCCGTTCTGGGGGCCAGACTATCTGACCGAGCACCTGATGACCGAAGCCCTGAAGCTCCTCCGGCAATACGGCGTGTCGTCATGAGCCCACGCAACTTGCCACCAGGCTTGCAACAGCGAGAACGCACCCTGGCCCTGCCCGAGATGGCAGCCGCCGCCGACAACACTCGCCGGGCGCACCGGCGTGACATCCGCTATTTCTGGCGCTGGGCGGAGGTGGCGCACGGTGCGTGCGAGAGCTACCCGATTCGCTCGTATCTGCTACAGGACTTCGTGGCGCAGCATTGCAACGGACTCGCGCCAGACATTCGCGATGTCCTGGTAGCCGGTGGGTGGAGTCGTGGTGGCAGACTCCGGGTGACCACGCTGCGCCGGATCCTGGCCAGTCTGTCGGTGCTGCATCTTGCGATGGGCATCGACAACCCCTGTCGCGACCCGGCCATCCATTACCGGTTACGCCAGCGCCGGCGTCGCGAGGGCGCGCCGCGACGCCGGCGGGCCTTGACCCGCCCGCTGATCGAGCAGCTATGCGCCGCCTGCGGTAACGATATTCGCGGGCGGCGCGATCGCGCCATTATCGCCGTGGGCTTTGCCGCCGGCGGACTGCGACGCAGCGAGATCAGTCAGCTCGACCTGGAACGCCTCTGGCCGGACGATAATGGTTTTCAGCTGATGCTCAATGCCACCAAGACCGACGCAGCCGGTGCCACCCTGCCCGTGCGCGGCGTCGCCGCCGAGGCCCTGCGTGCATGGCTGGCCGTTCGCGCCGAACGCACCGGACCGGTATTTGTCGGCCTGCATCGCAGCGATCGGCAGCTGGCCCGCCTTTCGGGTCGCGGCGTCGATCGGATCGTGGCAGCGCGCGCCCGGCAGGCGGGGCTCGATCCGACAGGGATCGGGGCGCACTCGTTGCGGGCCGGCTATCTTACCGAGGCGGGACGACGCGGTCTGTTCCTGGGTGACGCGATGCAGATGTCGCGACATCGCAGCCTGGCAGTGGCACTGGGCTACTACGAACGCGGTCGCCTGGATCGCAATCCGGGTGCGGACCTGCTGAGCGATTGACGGTACTCCGCCAGCTCAGGGTCTTTCCTGCAAAAGGTACCGGCCCTACAGAGACACGTTCGTGAGCACGACCTCACGCGACAATATCAGTGGCGGCAGCCAGGCCGTTGGAGACAAGGTGGTCACGACTGGTGAGCGCATTATTATGTCCGCTTTTTTGCGCATTAATGCGCTTTATGCACATAATACTGAGCATGACAAAGCCAGCGCACAATACCTTGCCAGAGCCGGTACTTGCCGACTTAGAAGACCTCGGCCGGAGCTTGCGTGCGGCACGGGCACGCCGGGAAGAGACCCAGGCCTCGCTCGCCACGCGCGTACGGGTGAGCCGAAACACCGTGCGTGCCGCCGAGCGTGGCGACCCCGGCGTGAGCGCCGGCGTCTATGCCGCCCTCGTCTGGGCCCTCGGCCTGCCTGGCCTGGCCCAGCACATGCCACAGTCGGATTCCGTGCCCGAGCGCGTGCGTGCCAGCAAGCGACCTATCGATGACTTCTGAGGCTTTCGTCTGGGTGTGGTTACCCGACGCGACGGATCCCGTGGTCTGCGCACGCCTGTGGCAAGCCAGCGGGGTGCTCCGGTTCGTCTACGGCCGCAGCTACCGGGATCGGCCAGACGCCATCGCCCTGGACCCGCACTTGCTACCTCTGGACGCCGCGGCGCATGTCGCACGCCTGCCGGAACGGCTGCCCGGACCGATCGCGGACGCTGCGCCCGATGCGTGGGGCAGACGCGTGCTGGAGTACCGCACCAACCGGGCGAGGTTGTCGGAAATCGACTATCTGCTGGCGGGCGGCGGAGAACGAATCGGCGCACTGCACTTCCAGGCCTCACCGACACACTACGAGCCGCCACTGCTGCAGCCGGCGAGCCTGACGCAGCTGGTACAGGCTGCCGAGCACGTCGAACAGCAGACGCCACTGCCCGAGGATCTACGGATGGCTCTGGCGCATGGCACCAGCATCGGCGGCGCGCGGCCTAAAGCCACCATCCAGGACGACAGTGGGTACTGGATCGCCAAATTCGGTGCGTCGACGGATCGCTACGCCGTCGTCGAGACCGAATGCGCCACGCTGAGCCTGGCCGAACGTTGCGGCATTACCGTACCCACTCACCAAACAGTGGAAGCCGCCGGTCGAAGTGTCCTGCTTGTGCGGCGCTTTGACCGCGAATTACGAGGTGGCGCTGTCACGCGACGGCTGCTGCTCACCGCACTCACCTTGCTGCAACTCGACGAGACCGAAGCCCGGCTGGCCAGTTACCCGGCCCTGGCCGAAGTGCTGCGTCGTTCGTCTTCACAACCGCTGATCGATACCGCCGAGCTGTTCCGCCGTATGGTGTTCAATCTGCTGGTGGGCAATACCGACGATCATGCCAAGAACCACGCGTGCGTCTGGGATGGCCGCTGGCTGACGCTCACGCCGGCTTACGATCTCGTGCCACTGCCCCGGGTTGGCCAGGAGGCTCGCCAGGCCATGCTTGTGGGCGTCAGCGGCCCCGAAGCCACGTTGAGCAACGCGTACTCGCAAGCCGGCCGCTTCGGCCTTTCCGCCGCAGAGGCCGGCGCCATCATCGACGAGGTAAGGCACGGCCTGGAAGACTGGATGGGACTGTTTGCCGACCACGGCGTGCCGGAGGCCGAAATCGAGAGGCTCAATGGCACGACAGTGCTGTCGCCAGCCGTGCTGCGTTGAAGGCCGCGCGATCGAACTCTCTGCTGATCCCGGCCTGACGGAACCAGGCGTTGGACGCCCGAGCGGATCCGGTCGGAAAGCAGTGACTTTACCTTTTCTTTCCAAAGCCAAGCCTGGGTTTGCTTTGGGGTCGCACGTTGACCGGATGGTGGCAGCACGCGCCCGGCACGCAGGACTCGAGCCGGCGGGGACGCACTGATTGCGGGCCGGCTATCCGACCGAGGCGAGGCGACGTGTTCCTGGGTGATGAGGCGGAGGTCGCGGCATCGCAGCGGCGCTGGGCAAGTACAAGCGCGGTCACCTGGATAGGAATCCGAGGGCGAATCCGCTGACCCGCTTGACCGCACTCCGCCAGGTCAACGTCTTGCCTGCCTGACGAGTTGGCGGCTTCCGAACATCACAGGCAAGTCATCGGCCACTCAGCGTCAGGCTGTCTCGATCAGCGTATCGCCTTGCTCCAGTGCCGAAACGAGATACGGCAAGGCGCGTTCGAACCGGGCGAGGGTTTCGGCCCGGCTGACGTTGCCAAAGCGCACCCACACAATCTGCGGGCCATCGCTGGCGAGCGTCCGTCTGGCCACGAAATCATCGTCCTTGGACACCAGGATCAGTCCTTGCGCGACGGCATGATCCCAGATCGAAGCATCGCTGGCACTGGCCAGCCCAAGGTCGAAAACGTGATCCGATGGGTGCCCCTTGCTGCTAAGCCATCGCGCCAGTGCTGGTGGCAATTGCGCATCTACCAGGAAACGCACTACGCCGCATGCACCACAGGGTGGTCAGACTGTTTCGCGGCATACTCGAGAGCCGCACTGATGTCCTCGGTTTCGAGATAGGGGTAGTCAGCCAGAATCTCGTCTCGCGACATGCCACTGGCGAGCATTTCAAGCACGTCCTTCACTCGCACCCTCTGGCCACGAATGCAGGGTCGACCGCCGCATTGAGCAGGGTCTATGGTGATTCTGTGGATTTCGCTCATGGGCTGTTCCCTCTGCCTGATCCGGGCCTGACGCGCTTGTACCGCCGGGTTCTCCGGATGCAGTCAGAAGCGCCAGACAATCCCTGCATTCATTCATTTACCCCGGCGCTCACGAAGACCTTCGAGCACCATTGACTGCTTCGAGGGTATCACTTACCTCGCCTGACGTAGACTCCCTATGGCGCTTCTGGTTTCGCCTGAAACCGGGACCTTGAACCACCTGCGGCGGGCACGGTGACGCAAGCGTGCAACCACGCTTCGAAACCGCTGGTGCGTCAAGCCCCGCCCGTGCCGGTATTGCATTTTCCGCCGGGTCCCGGGCTGTCGGCGAGGCGCCCATCCGCGAGTGGGAGGACATGCCGACGGCCAAGTGGCCAGAGTCCCAGCCGGCGCGTGCAGGATCGGTGGGCAGCACCCGCCGTCACCCGACCAGGCCGATGCGACTCAGTGATCCGCGGTGCTGTCCGATAAGAGCCCCATATCGGACGCCGCCAACGCTCGTCGCGCCGGCGGGTTGACCGGATGCCCACAACAGCGTCATGCTCATCGCTGTTGCACCGAAGATCACCCGCCATGACACCCGGACCCTACGTATTCTAAAGCGCCGAAGCCCGCCGGATCGTCGAGCCGGCAGCCCTGCCCGGATGGCGCATCCAGGGCGCCGGTGCCGGATCAGAGCACGGTAATCCCCGGGGTCAGTTCAGCTGGCCGGCCTTTCGCCAAACTCGAACCAGAGCGCCGCGCAATAGGACATCACCCACCGCACGGCGCCCGTATCACGCCGAAGGGGTTGGCCGGATTGCGTCCCGCAACGGATACGCATGCGCCGGACCCCGCCGGTTGCGCTGGAACGAGAGGCCGTGTGGGGCGCGACACTGACCTCCAGCCAGACCCTGGCCGACGCGTGGAACTGCTGTGCCCGTTCCACCTCTTCATCGCCATCCAGGCGCATGCGACCGCGCTCGGATTCGCAGGTGTGCACCCATTTCGCCAGCAGCCATCCGAAATCCGCCGGCGCATTGACCCGCAGATATTCCAGCCACTGGCACAACGCGTCGGCAGCCCTGGTGGCCTGCCCGGCGGCAATCCGTGCCGGCACCGGCTGGGTTTCAATCCGCGCCATGGGATGTCGCCGCTCGGGCGAGCCGCGTTTGCCCGTGGGTAGCGCGCCCAGCGCAACCAGCCCGGCGCGTAGCTGCGCCAGTTGATCAGCCGGAATAGCGCTGTCGTCCTCCCATAACGCTCGCTCGCAGCGCTCCAGTACATCGAAATGAATCATCGCGCTGACCGGCTCCGACGATCCGCCGGTGCCCTCCTCCACCTCGAGGTCGATCCGGATCGGCGTATCGTCATGATCGATCGCTGCTGGGTCCCGCGTCTCGAGCGCATCGCGTATCACGCGAGCCATAAACGCTTTGTCGCCAGACGCGCCGGCAGCGGCCGCGCTCTTGCGCGCCGCAGTGGCCATGCGCTGTGCGGTCGAACGACTGGACATCCGATTCTCGAACGTCCTGGTAATATCGAGCTCATCATCACGTCGCTGTGCTGCATGCAGCAGTACAAACATCACGTGCACGTAGTGGCGAAGCGTGGTCGTCGGGTGTGAATGCCCCAGCAGCGCACTCACGACCTGTAACCCCTGGCCGCCATCGGGTTCGCCATCGAGCAGGCCGTCCATGCGCTCGCGATCGATCAGAAGATGCTCCAGCCAGGGCATATCAAGATAGAGCCCGTCCAGACAAACACCCTCTGCCATGAGTGTCAGCGTCAGACTCGACGCCACGGTATGACGGAGATGGTGGAGCCCCAGGTTTCGGTCACCGGTAACGCCCTTGATTGCCTGATTGACCTGGTCATAGATAGCCGGGTCCAGCCCCTTGCCTTGCTCGTCGTCAACCAGGCAGCCGCCTCGTTTTTTTTCGACTTGGCACTCCAGCCACTCACGGGTGGACGCGGAAGCGAACGCGAGCGGCAGGCCGCGCCGGGCCCAGGCCGTTTTCAGACCATGGTCGTCGTACGGGCGGACCCACAACAGATCGCTCTGGTGATCAGCTTCGCGAGTCTTTTCCGCCTCGCTGCGACGCAGCCCGAAATTTCTGATCAGATCGAATACCTGCCAGGCGGTCCGGCGACGCCCCGGTTTACCGATCCCCGAGCGTGCCGACTGGAGAATCGCCGAAATCCTTCCCTGCTCGGCGACACTCATGATTCTCGCCGAGACTGCATGTTCGACATTCGCACCCAGCCGACCGATCTCGATCTGTCCGGTGTCGGCTTCGGGATCCCGTAGATACGCGTGAAATCGGTACCAGGCGCCATGATGGGCGCGCTCCGGAAAATGTTCTGCACTCAGCTCCTGCAACGATTCCAGTACATCCTCGTCAATGCGTAGTGAGTCCGACTGCGCATCGGCATTGCCGAACAACGCATGTCCCACAACCTGCAACCGCGAGACGAGCCGATTGCGATCGACGGCAGTGAAACGGGCCTCCGGCCGTTCCTCCATATTGCGTCGCACGAGCCAGATCGCATAGCCGCGGAGCAGTTGCTCGACACCGTTAGCCGGCTCAATCGGCTCAATCGCCTCGATAGCTCTTAGCCATTCGACCTTGTAGGGACTTCGGCGCCGCACCAACTTATTGAACCAGTGCGCCGCCTGAAGCTGCAGATCCTGCGGCAACTCCTCCAGGTCGACCCCCGGTTTCTCATCGAACAACAAGGGTATTTCGATATTATCCCGACCGCTGCGATAGGGAGTCAGACCGGCAAGCCGACGCAGTTCGGTATCATCCAGATCCGCGGTGAACAATCGACCAGCAGCATAGGCCGCCACCAGCGGGCCGGCTCGCAGCATCAGCGACTGCGTGGCTGCCGCAGTCATTTGGGTCAATTTCAGGGTCGTGGGCACCCCAAGTGAGAACTGATAGTCTCGCAGCGCCCGTTCAGCGTGACTGCGGCGGCGGTTGGCGCTCTGCTCGCTCATTTTTTGCAGCAGCGGCAGCAGGCGATCACGCTCGGCGACCCAGTACGCAGCCGTACCATCATCGAACAACACGGTGCGACGCATCGGTTCCCGGGTCAGCGCGTGCGGCACCCGGATACACAGATAACGAAGGTCGCCGACGGCCAGCAGCGTCGGATGTCGCACCAGCGATCGGCAGCATTCGGCTAGCAGCGGCCAGTGCGTCAAGCCCAACCGCCAGATCACGACCATCAGCCAGCGACCTAGCTCGACGGCGTCACTGGTATCCTCAGGCTCGGGCAGTCGCGTCAGGTCGCGCCGAAACAGCGGCTCGATGTCCCGTTCATACATGGCCAGTGCCCGCAACCCGCCCTCATCAGGCATCCAGTCCTGCGAGAACCGCCGCCGCGGGCGTACTGCAAATAACGGGACTCTGGTAAGGCTGCGAATGCGATCACATAGCGCGATTGCCAACTCCGCCCGCGCCTCACCGTCGGCTGCCAATTCCGGTTTTGAAATTGCTTTCTTGACGAGTTGGAGTGCGGCGGAAGGACTCGGCTCCGGTGACTGGATCACGTGACAACACTTCGCATCAGTCTTCTGCATGATCATGTCCAGATCTGCATTCGTATAGGCGGGTACCGGCTCTTCGGGCGAGGGGACAGGCTCACGTCGGACAGGCCCGGCCAGCGGTGCGCGACGACCTGTTTCAGTCGGCGGAAGCCGAATAGGTTCGAATCCGAGTTCAGATTCCAGCCTGTTCTGGAGTTCCAGCCATGCGTCGCGGAACTCCATCGGTTTGAATGACGCGGTCTGGCGCCAGGGATTGCGCCCCCGCACCCAGTGCCCCAGGCCGGTATCCCGATACCGACCGCATAATGCGCTGCTTTCCGAGCGGATGAGCTTTCTGGGCCAGTTCGCCGGCAGCCATCTCCCGTTCAGATCCTCCTGGTATTTAGGGCGATAATCGACGACCGCGCCATTCTCATCGATACGGCGCAGCTGAATGGTCAGGCCCCCGTGACTATCAACGAGTGGCTCGATCGATGGATCCATGAGCGCGACGCTCGATGCATAGGCCAGAAAATATTGGAGTTGCGTCATCAGCGTTGCCGACAGCGGCAGCAGGCGGTCAGTTGAACCATCTTCGCGATGTTTATCCTGGATCAGTGCCCAGGGCTGCGCGCCACCCAGAATCACGGCCGGAACCGGGCAGCGGGTTTTCCGCCCGGCGGTGGCGACGCCTAGCCACTGGGCAACAAACAGATTGAGGGAATTGAACGTTTCGACGCTGTCACCCTGGGCGTGCGCCTCGATCACTCGCTGACGCAGGGCTCGAATATGCGCACCGAGCTCTGACAATTTGAAACAGTCAGTTGCCCCAAGCCGGCCTCGCCCGCGACGTGGCGCCCCGGCTGGCCGGGCTAGGCCGACGAGCCGGTCTACGGCGCGCGACCACAATCGGTCGATCTGCGTATCATCATATGAGGCGTAATGAACCAAGTTATTGAGATTCACCTCGGTACGGTCCGTGACGATTTTGTAGACCGCCAGATCGCCACCGGCCTCGCGAATCAGATGACGCCGGAGTGCCAGACTGAGCCTGCCAGGCGTGACCTCATGAGCCGGATCGCAGCGTCCAAGCAGTTCCCGCGCGCGCCTGACGACTGCCACGCCGCTGCGGGTGTCATGGTCAGCGACCGAGTTGATGAGTGCTCGCCAGGCTTCCGGCAGGATCAGTTCGGCACGGGATGCTATCCGGTGACAAAACACGGCCTGTTTCGACGTAGACAGTTCCGGTCGCGCGCTCAGGACGACGAGCGTGTGCCCGTGCCGGTTGATACCCACACGTTGACGTTCGGTCAGGGCCGGCGACCCGTCGGAAATGACTGGCCGCGCGACCTCTTCGAGCGGTCGCCCCGAGATCAATGACAGCCCGATCGCCAGCCGCGCCAGACGAACCAGCTCCTCCTCCGTCTGATCGTATTGAATCAGCGCCAATACTTCGGCAATCGCCTCGACCGACAGGGAGCGGGAGGTCCAGGGCAGCGCAGCATTGCTGTGCTCGATCTGGTGTTGCAGAGCACGCGTAGCGTAATAGGCCTTCAACAGGTCCGGCGAGTCGCTGAGGAATACCGTCACGGCGGGCTCACCGGTTTCACGAGTATCGGCGTCGTCGATCGCAACCTCGTCAGATTGCGCGTCGATGCGCGGGTAGACGTCAATGACAATCCCGCGATGGACCCCGTCGGCGACGATGTCTGCGGTGACAGCCGTCAAATATTTGCTGCGCGCGACATTTGGCCCATGCCTATATCCACCACCACCGCCTCCGGGCCCGACCTGTTGATCCGGTGAAAAATCCGGCAGATAGAGCGTCGCGAGCATCAACCCCAGCTCGCTCTCCACTCCACCGTGCTGATTAAGCATATTCGATGCGTATGAATACGCCTTCGCACCGTACTCACGCTCGACATGGGCTTTTAGATTCGGCCAATTCCGACGAGACAGGCTCGAGATGCGACTGCCAATCGCCAGCGCCCGGCTTGTTGACTCATCGAGACTGAGCGGCAGCTGAGCCATGTGCTCCAGCTGATCTCGTAATCGACGATCGGCCAGCCAGCGAACCCTAAGAAACGAGTTATACAGCCGACTACCGTGAGGCATTAACCGCAACCGCAGTTTGACGTCCTCCAAATAGCGGCAGTACTGCACCAGATCGAGGGTTAGTCGATTGAATTTGATCGCCTGATAGCAATACCACCCAAGAACTCGGTCCCATAGCTCACCCGGTACATCGTCGTGATCGGGTTGGATCAGCAGCAGATCGGCCAGGCAACTGTCGCCGCTGAACGGGCGCAATCTATTGTTGTTTTGTATCGTATTTCCTAGGAGCACAGGGTTTTCTGTTCGTACGCATCCGACCCGTTCGAGTACTCCGAAACTCTCGCCGCCATCGTAATCGTCTATCAGGTCCCGCAACTCTGAGTATTGGCAGCTGAGCTCGGTTAACCGTTGCGCAATCGGAATCAGCCCGGCCAGATTTCGATGAGCTCGCATCACGTACAGTGCATTCAACAGCGCCGACTCCGTAATGGGCGCGGTGGTGTTGAGCGCGCCTAACAATTCGACGAACGATTGATTACGCATGACGCCCCCTCCGTTGGTCGTTTACCCAACCACGGCTGCGACCGGTCAGCAGGATGCCATGATCGAGCGACGGTGCATGGCGCGCCACGAACATCTCGTTGGCCCGCAGGAGGCCCGTCATAACGGCATCGATGGCCACGCACATATCGGCCGCGTTCCTACGAATGCTGCTAGACCGATCCAGTACCCGCACGCGAATCAGGCTGCCAGGGTATCGGTGGCGGGCCAGCAGACCACACAGATGATGGGCGATAACGACATAATTGCCGCGTCGGTCGGCAGGATTGACCACTGGAGGCGCCCAGCGCAAAACGGAATCGACCAGTGCCTCGGGCATCTGGTCGATCCACTGCGCGGTCAACGGCATTGCCGGTCTGTGACTCTGGGTCGGAGACGCCCAAACTAGAGCCAGCGTCGGCACGCGCGCATCGCGAGGCCCTGTACCGCAGGACCAACGTTGTGCCACAACCATGGGCGGTAACGGGTCATTGAGGTCGGCGAGCACGCGCTGGGCGCAGCCAACGAGCGCCCCGCACAGGAGCAATGCATCGCGCTGCGACCTGCTGGCACGCGGCCCCTGGGGGCCTATCGATCCACAGGCTAGCCAACGGTATAAACGGGCGCAGGGCAGATCCCGACCCCCGCGCTGCAGCGGGGCCGCGAGTTCCCGCAGAATGCTCGCAGCTGGCATCCGGGCAATCGGCGCTGCAGTTGTGCCCACTGCCGAGTAGGCATACTGCCGCACTACCCTAGTACCCACACCGCGGCCCCGAGAACCGCAAGCACTAATGGTTCGGCTGTAAGTTTCGCTAGGTTCGTGATCCGGGTATGCGCCGGCCACTGGTGTTGCACTACTAACAAGGGCGTTTGACGCGCCCACTGACGTGTCGATCTGGGCTGGCGTGACGAAATGAGATGAGCGCATTCGCGGATCCTTTTATGGAGGTCTCTCTACATAAAAGGGTCCTCGTCCAAAGTTCCTGTTCTATGTGTATGAACCCACCACATTGTTCACATCCAGCCCGAGTCGGCTGACGGGTGGTTGATGATTGAGGCTGGCATGGGGTCGATGCCAGTTGTAGTCGTGCAGCCAGTACGGCAGATAGGCCGCGCTTTGGTCAGCGTTGTCGTAGGCATGGGCATAGGCCTATTCGTGTAGCGCGGTCTGGATAAGTCGCTCGGCCTTGCCGTTGGTGCGCGGCCGATACGGTCGCGTGGTGCGATGGATCAGGCCGAGCCGATGACAGGCCGTGGCGAATCGCCGAGATCGATAGCAGGCGCCGTTGTCGGTCAGCACTGCCTTGAAACGCACCCCCAGGCGCCGGTAATAGCGCAGGGTGGCCAGCAGGGCCCGGACTGCGCTGGCCGCAGTCTCATCCGGCCAGATCGTGGCATGGGCCACACGGCTGTGATCGTCGATGGCGATATGGACATAGTCCCAGCCCGCGCCCCGTGATTTCTGGCGCCGATCCCCGGTCACGCGATGCCCGGGCCGGGCAAACCGATTGACCTTTTTCACATCCAGATGCAGCAAGTCGCCCGGCGCGTCGTGCTCATAGCGCCGGGCTGGACGAGACGGGGTCAGCGCTGACAGCCGATTCAGACCGGCCTGCTGGAGCACCCGGGCAATCGTGGCCACCGGCACGCCCGTGGTGCGCGCGATAGCCCGGTAGATCCGACGCTGCCGGCGCAGGCGGATGATGCGCGCGCGTTGCGCTTCATCGAGCCGATGCGGGCAGCGATGGGGCCGGCAACTGCGGTCGAACAGGCCAGCATGCCCCTCGGCGTGATAACGCTTGAGCCACTTGTAAACCGTACGCGGACTCACCGCCATCGCCTGGGCCACCTCGAGCGGCCGCAGTCCGTGCTCAAGCACGCGGCGGACCAGCACCTCTCGACCGTGAACGGTTAGTCGCGCATTCTTGTGCGTGTTCATCCGGGTCGCTCCTTATCTCTGACGGATTTGAGCACCCATCAGCTTCAAGGATCGCGGCCCGGATGAACAATTTACTGAGAGGTCACACCTAGCCCGGAATTCGCATTACCTCGTCAATCAATTCCCGCACGAAATCGGCAGCCAGTGCCTTAAGCGGCGGCGCGACGAACATAAGTTGCTCTGTGGTGACCGAGTCTGCATCGCCTGGCGCCTGATAATCCTTGATTTCCCTGTACCCCGAATCATCCAGCCGCATGACTTGCTGTTGTGTGCCACAGGCCACGGCCAGCGCTTCGAAATTGCCATAAACGGCACCCCAGCGTCCGGTGAACCTTGGTGTGTCGAACAGCCCGTAGCCCGGTAGATGGCGATTGCGCAGATCAAAGTACTGGCGCTCCGTCGATTGCAGGACGACGATCAGGTCAAGCTCGTCGGTACAGGCGCCGGTAATGCTGGCGAGATACGGTTCCTTGATGTACCGGTTCGACCAACCGATGCGCGCGATATCGACACCCGGGTCGGGCAGACCGGACGGCGTGGGAAGAAAGGTGGTGTGCCCCCAGGGCGCGTCGGCTTCAACCAGTTCCTGAATATGGCCGGGCACCGAAACCGGCGGCTGAAGCTGTTGCTCGCTGGTCCCGAAGACAGTGATACCGAGGTGATAATAAGTAAGCTGCGCCGGCATCAGATTGATGAAGCCCACATTCATGGCCTTTGCCGGTCGCCCCCCATAACTGCCCGGACCGTCGGTAGCCGGGCCGGTGGCACAACCCGCCAGAAAAAGCATGGCCGGGATCACGCCGGCCGCGATCTGGCGCAATGAGGCCTGCACGAGTTTATATCTCACGGGATTCAACCTTTGTATTCATTCGATGCGCTTTCTATCGGCCGCGAGCGACGGGTATTGATAGCGGCGGTAGCAGCGAGCAGTATTACGTCTCGGCGACGAAGCAGCTCCGCTGATGGCTGTCGTGCTGCACCCGGTTCAGCGGAAACCCGCGCGTCATTAATTGCGCGCGTTTCGGTATTGCAACGGCCCACGCAATTCGCCGACCTCATCGGCCACGGAGCACACACGACCCGCACGAACCTACCGGAGGACGTTCGTCCATCGGGGAGCGACCATACCCGCCAGGAGGCACTCTTTAGAAAGCCGTAGGAGAAAGAAACAGACTCCCATACATGGTTTGCGTCCTATTTCTTCCCTGTCAGATCAAGAACGGGGTACTCGGACTGAATGCCATGGCTCGGTCAGACCACCAAGCGAAAACGAATCATCGAGGGAAGACAGTTGGGACCCGGTAAGTCGCAGGCGCTTACGCCTGCGGCAATGACATCACGCAACGCGCGAGAGAGCAGCAGCGTTGGGCACTACTCGCGAACAACGAGCAATGCATGCTTAGCTGTCGAACAGGGGCCGACGGTCGAATAACCGTATATTCGGATTGCCTCAACCTGCCCGCTTTATCCGACCTTGTACGGCATCAATCGGGGTAGGTCTCGGACAGGCTAGAAGGAAAAAACTTCTTTTATGACGGCTTATTAGGCCCGTCAAAACCGATTTATACCGTTTGGCAATTACTACCCAGTTCGGCTTATGAGCGACGAGCTGCCAGACTGCTCCACCCCGCAACCGGTGAGCGCGGATTATAAACATCGGCCCGACTCCGCGCAACCGCTAACGAAAAATAAACAGAGAAATAATGGGTTAGGACCCGATCCGCCGATACCTCAGTGATCGACTCAGGCGATACTTCATCAGCGCGGCAATGTCCTCAATGGCGTTCGGCGCTCTCGTGAAAACGGCCGCCACACGCCGCCAGGCGCCGCAGACGCAGCGACGGACGGTAACGGTCGTCGCCATGGGCGGCCTGCAGATGATCCAGCACCCGCAGGACGAACGCCGGCCCGAGCCGATCCGCCCAGGTCAGCGGGCCGATCGGATAGTTCACGCCGAAGCGCATGGCGTCATCCACGCCACGGGCATCGGCAATACCGTCGTGAACAGCGTTGGCGCCTTCGTTGGCCATCATCACGACGGTACGCAGGACCACCAGACCCGGCGCGTCATCCAGCCAACTCACGGTCAGCCCCGCGGCCTGGAAAACCGCCGCGGCGGCGGCGCGGGAGATATCGGCGGTGGTATCCGCGGCTGCCAGCGCGATGCGGCTGGCCCTGCCGTAATCCAGAGCCAAATCAAACACCACCAGGTTGTCCAGTCCCTCGGTCACCGCTCGTTCGGTAGCCAGTCGGCCGTCGGACAACAGCAGGGTTGCCCCGGCCACTTCAATGGCTTCGCCATCACCGTCGATCAGCGCAATCGTGACACCGGCGGTTCTCAGGCGCTCGGCCAGAGGCGCGAGCAGACCCTGCTCGCCGCCACCGGTAGTGATTGTCACCGATTCCGGGGCGGGGCGCGGATCCGCCGACTGCGGGGCCGGGGTTCCGGCGTTCTCGCCATAGTCGTAGAAGCCAAGGCCGCTCTTGCGGCCCAGCCGGCCGGCGTCGACCAGTTCCCGCTGCACCAGCGACGGCCGGTACCGGGCATCGCCATGGAAGGCATGAAACACGGTCGCAGTGACCCTGGCGTTCACGTCCTGACCGATCAGGTCCATCAGCTGGCAGGCCCCCATGCGAAAGCCGCCGCATTCACGCATCAACGCGTCGAGCGTGGGGACGTCGGCGGCCTGCTGCTCGAGTAGATTAAGGGTCTCGGCATAGAACGGCCGGGCCACCCGGTTGACGATGAAACCCGGCGTGTTGCGGACATGCACCGGCACCTTGCCCCAGGCTTCCGCGGTGACGAATACGGTGTCGGCCACCGCCGGATCCGTGGCCAGGCCGCGCACGACTTCCACCAGCCGGAGCACCGGCGCCGGATTGAAGAAATGCATACCGACAAGGTTTTGCGGACGCGCCAGGCCAGCGGCGATCGCCGTCACCGACAGCGAGGAGGTGTTGGTGGCCAGAATCGTGTCCGCGCCGCACAGCCCTTCAAGCTCCCCGAAAACCTGCTGCTTGACCGACACGTCCTCGACGATGGCCTCGATCACCAGGCTTGCATCGCCCAGGTCGGCCAGCGAGGCCGCCGGCTGCAGGCGGCCCAGGATGGCATCGCGTGCGGCGGCGTCGAGCCTGCCCTTCGCAACCCGCCCGTCGAGCTGCGCTGCCACACCCTCAATCCCACGAGCCACGGCTCCCTCGACGGCATCGAACAGGCGCACCGGATGGCCCGCCTGGGCCGCCACCTGGGCAATGCCCGCCCCCATGGTCCCGGCGCCAATCACCGCCACCGTGCGTTCCGCTGCCAGCGCCTTGCTCACCGCCGTACCTCATGCATTGGGAAATTCCTAGCGTTTCCCATCACCGCCCCCGAAAGACCGGTTTGCGTTTTTCCAGGAAGGCCGCAATCCCTTCGTTGCGATCCTCGGAAGCGGACAGCAGTGCCAGGCACTGGCGCTCGAAGTCGAGGCCCGCGCTCAGGGGCGCTTCGAATGCCTGATTCAGCGCCTTCTTGGCCGCCGCCAGCGCCAGTGGCGCATTGCCGGCAATATCCGCCGCGACTTCCAGCGCCCGCGGCAATGCCTGATCGGCCGGTACCGCCTCAGCCACCAGCCCGCGGCGCTCGGCGGTGGTTGCGTCCACCCGCATGCCGGAGAGCACCATCTGCATGGCGAAGGCCTTGCCCACAGCCCGAATCAGGCGCTGGGTGCCGCCCCCGCCCGGCATAATACCGAGCTTGATTTCGGGCTGGCCGAACACCGCATCGTCACCCGCAATCAACAGGTCACAGGCCAGAGCCAGTTCGCAGCCGCCGCCCAGGCAATAACCGTTCACCGCCCCGATCAGGGGCTTTTCGAAATCGGCGATGCGCTGCCACTGGGCCGGCCGTCCGCTGCGCCAGACACCGATTGCGCCGAGATCGGCCATTTCGCGGATATCCGCGCCGGCGGCGAACGCCTTGCTGTCACCGGATATCACCACGGCGCCCACCGTCTCGTCGGCGGCCGCGACGGCCAGGGCGTCGGCGATTTCCGTCAGCGTCTGCGTACGCAGTGCGTTACGCACCTCCGGCCGATTTATGCGGATATGGCAGACACGTTCGGCCGGCCGGGTGACGTCGATGTCGTCGTATGTCATGTCGATCATGGGCGTTGTGGGTCAGACACGTTCGATCACCAGGGCAATGCCCTGGCCGACGCCGATACACATGGTGCACAAGCCGTAACGCCCCCCGCCGGTTTCGAGGTAGTTCAGTGCGGTGGTCGCCAGCCGGACGCCCGAGGCGCCGAGCGGATGTCCGATGGCGATGGCGCCGCCGTTGGGATTCACGTGCTCGGCGTCATCGGCGACGCCCAGGTCCCGCAACACCGCCAGTGCCTGCGCCGAGAACGCCTCGTTGAGCTCGATCACATCCATGTCGTCGATCGACAGTCCAGCCAGGGCAAGTGCCTTGCACGACGCCGGCGCCGGCCCCATGCCCATGATGCGCGGTTCCACCCCGGCAACGGCGGCGGACACAATACGGGCTCTCGGCGTCAGACCGTACGCATCGACCGCCGTACGGCTGGCAATCAGCGCGGCACCGGCACCATCGTTGATACCGGAGGCGTTGCCAGCGGTCACGCTGCCATCGGGCCGCACGATGGGTCGGAGTTTCGCCAGCGCATCGATATCGGCGTCGGGACGGGGATGTTCGTCGCGGTCGAAGCGCAGCGGCTCCGCCTTCCTGCGGGGCACGTCGACCGGTACGATTTCCCGGGCGAAAAACCCTGCTGCATCCGCTCTCGCCCAGCGCTGCTGGCTGCGGATGGCAAAGGCATCCTGATCCGCGCGATTGACCTGAAAATCGTCAGCCACGTTCTCGGCGGTTTCCGGCATCGAGTCGATCCCGTACTGCGCCTTGAGCAGCGGATTGACGAAGCGCCAGCCGATGGTGGTGTCGTATAGCTCGGCATTGCGGGAATAGGCGGTCTCGGCCTTGGGCATGACCAGCGGCGCCCGCGTCATGCTTTCCACGCCGCCGGCAATCACCAGATGCATCTCCCCGCACTTGATCGCCCGGGCGGCGGTGGCGATGGTGTCGAGGCTGGACCCGCACAGACGATTCACCGTGCTCCCGGGCACGTCCACCGGCAGCCCCGCCAGCAACGCCGCCATGCGGGCCACATTGCGGTTGTCCTCGCCCGCCTGGTTGGCGGACCCGTACAGAACATCGTCCAGCCGGGACCAGTCAACGCCCGGATGACGCGCCATCAGCGCCCGGATCGGTATCGCCGCCAGATCATCCGTCCGGACCGTGGCCAGCGAGCCGCCGAAGCGGCCGAAGGCGGTCCGCACGGCGTCACAGATAAAGGCTTCGTTCATGAGACCTCGTCAGGTTGTATGGCTCAGGCGAGCTGACGTTTGTCGATCACGCGCGTGGCCTTGCCCACCGATCGTTCGATTGACCCGCAAGCCGCGATCTCGATTGCCGCGCTGATACCGATGCCGCTCTTGATATTGTGCTCGAGTTGCGCCGCCGAGGTCGCCGCGGCGTCATCGGACAGCGCCAGCCCCTCGCGCGGTTCCACTCGCACCTTGAGGCAATCCATCCTGTCCTGACGCGATACCTCGATCACGTAGTGAGGTGACAACTCCGCCTGCTTGCAGATCAGCTCCTCGATCTGGGAAGGAAAGACATTGACGCCCCGGATGATCAGCATGTCGTCCGACCGGCCGGTGATTTTCTGGATACGGCGCATCGACCGGGCCGTCGGCGGCAGCAGCCGCGTCAGATCCCGCGTGCGGTAGCGGATAACCGGAAATGCTTCCTTGCTCAGGGACGTGAAGACCAGCTCCCCCTCCTCGCCGTCGGGCAGCACCGCGCCCGTGACCGGGTCGATGATTTCCGGATAGAAATGATCCTCCCAGATCACGGGGCCATCCTTGGTCTCGACGCATTCGCTGGCGACACCGGGCCCCATCACTTCGGACAGACCATAGATATCCACCGCATCGATCCCGCAGGCGGCCTCGATTTCGTGCCGCATCGCGTTGGTCCAGGGCTCGGCGCCGAAGATGCCGATCTGCAGCGAACTCTCCCTGGGATCCATGCCCTGGCGATGGAACTCGTCGACCAGGTTCAGCATGTACGAGGGTGTCACCATGATCACGCGGGGCTGGAAGTCCCGGATCAGCTGAACCTGCTTTTCGGTCTGCCCGCCGGACATCGGCACCACGGTGCAGCCAAGCCGCTCGGCGCCATAGTGGGCACCCAGCCCGCCGGTGAACAGGCCGTAACCGTAGGCGATGTGGACGATGTCGCCCGGTTTTCCGCCCGCGGCGCGAATAGAGCGCGCTACCAGATTGGACCAGGTATCGATGTCGTTCGCGGTATAACCCACCACCGTGGGCTTGCCGGTAGTGCCACTGGAGGCATGGATGCGTACCACCTGTTCGCGCGGCACGGCGAACAGACCGAACGGGTAGGCATCCCGCAGGTCCTGCTTGGTGAGAAACGGAAAACGGGCAAGATCTGACAAGTCCCGGACATCGTCCGGCTGGACGCCCGCCTCGTCGAACGCTTTCCGATAGTGCGGCACATTGTGATAGGCGCGCTGCAGTGTCTCCTTGAGCCGCTCGAGCTGCAGTGCCGACAACTCGTCACGACTTGCCGTTTCGATCGATTCCGGACGCCCGTGATCGGTGGTCATTGTTGTCTCTCCTCCTGGCCCGTTTGCCGACATGCCGGCGACGGGCTGCTTATTCGATCGTGCTCCCGCTGATACGACGGGACTTGCCGCGAAACAGCGCGATGGTTTCCTCGTTCTGGTTGGTGACCCGTATGTCGTAGATACCGCTCCGCCCCGTGGCGGCCTGCTCCACCGCCTCGGCGGTGAGCACGTCGCCAACCCGGGCCGGATGCAGGAACTCAATGCTGCAGCCGGCCGCCACGGTCTTTTCGTTGAAACGGTTGCAGGCGAACGCGAATGCCGAGTCCGCCAGCGAAAAGATCACGCCGCCATGGCATGTCCCCACCGCCTGGGTCATGTCGGCACGCACCGTCATGCTCACGCATACACGAGCCGCGCAAACCTCCCGGATCGACATGCCGAATGCCTGGCTGGCGGCGTCCCGCGCATACATGGCGGCTACCACGCGGGCGGCGAGTCCGTCGCGATCCGGGTCAGTTGCCATGGAAGTCGGGCTTTCTTTTCTCGACGAAGGCCGCGACCCCTTCACGATAGTCGTGACTGCGACCCAGCTCGCGCATGGTGTCGCGCTCGAGATCCAGCTGGGCGTCGAGCGTGTTATCGGCGCTGCGGTAGATCAGCCGCTTGGTCTCCGCCAACCCGCGGGTAGGCGCCGCGGCCAGATGACTCACCAGACGTTCGACCTCCTCGATGAACGCGTCATCCGGGATCGATTTCCAGATCAGACCCCAATCAGCGGCCTGGTCGGCGGACAGGACGTCGCCCAGCATCGCCAGGCCCATCGCCCGGGCCGTGCCGACCAGGCGCGGGAGAAAATAGCTTCCGCCGGTATCCGGAATCAGCCCGAGCTTGCAGAACGGCTCCATGAACTTGGCCGATGCCGTGGCAACCACCAGATCGCAGGCCAGTGCCAGATTGGCGCCGGCGCCGGCGGCGGTCCCGTTGACCGCGCAGACCACCGGCATCGGCAGGGAACGAATACGGCGCACCAGCGGCGCGTAGTATTTCTCCACCGAGGCACCAAGATCCGGTGGCGCCTCGCCCGGTGCCACGTGCCTGTCGCCGAGATCCTGGCCGGCACAGAATCCGCGACCGGCCCCCGTCAACAACAGAATCCGAACGCCCTCGTCAGACGCGACCGTCGACAGCGCCGACGCCAATGCCTCGTGCAGCTCGACATTGAAACTGTTGAGCTTCTCGGGCCGGTTCAGGGTGATTCGCGCAACCGGTCCGTCGATATCCAGAAGCACCACATCGGACGTCATTGTTTTATCCCCCGGCCGTGAATCAGGCCGCCGTCGCGACCATCGTGAGAACGTCGTACTGGGCCACCGACTCGTTATCCTGATTGGTTACGACCGTATCCCAGCGCACCTCGCCATAGCCCGCACCCTCGCGGAGATTCTTCTCCTTGCAGGTGAGTGTGACGCTGAGTTCATCACCCGGATAGGCGGGCGTCATGAAACGCAGATTGTCGACGCCGTAGTTGGCAAGAACCGGACCCGGCTCGGGCGCCACGAACAGACCGGCGGCCAGCGACACGATGTAGTAGCCGTGCGCCACACGGCCGTCGAAAAAGGGATTGGCCTTCGCCGCTTCCTCGTCCATGTGGGCATAGAAAGTGTCGCCGGTGAACTCGGCAAAGTGCTCGATATCCTCGATCGTGATCGCCCTGGGCCCCGCCTTGACCGTATCCCCGATCCGCAGGCCGTCGAAATCCTTCCGGAACGGATGCTCACCCTCCCGGCGCGACGCGCCGGGCATCCATCGCCCGGTAATCGCGGACAGCATGTCGGGCGATCCCTGTAATGCGGTGCGCTGCATGTAATGGAACACGCCGCGCACGCCGCCCAGCTCTTCGCCGCCGCCGGCCCGTCCGGGGCCGCCATGGACCAGCGTCGGCATCGGGGATCCGTGCCCGGTCGATTCCTTCGCGCAGGTTCGATCCACCACCAGCAGGCGGCCATGGTGCGAGGCCGATCCCATCACGACCTCGCGGGCAAAATCCGGATCGGCGGTAAAGACCGAGCCCACCAGACTGCCCTGCCCGAGCCTGGCCAGATTCGCCGCATCCGCCGCGGACTTGTACGGCATGACCGTGGACACCGGCCCGAAGGCTTCCACGTCGTGAACCGGGCTGCCGGCAACGGGCGACGCGCAGTACAGGATAAGCGGGGACATGAAGGCACCGGCATCGCTGTCGGCGCCACGTGGATCGCATCGATCCGGATTGCCGTAAACCAGTTCCGCGGCCCCCAGCAGATCCCTGACGCGGTCCCGGACTTCCTGGCGCTGATCCAGACTGGACAGGGCACCCAGCGTTACCCCCTCGTCGCCGGGGTGCCCCAGAACGACTTTCTCCTCAATGCGCTTGCTCAGGGCACCAATAACCGGGGCCACCAGCGACTCGGGCACCATGACCCGGCGAATGGCGGTGCATTTCTGGCCCGCCTTGACCGTCATCTCGCGGACGACTTCCTTGATGTAGAGATCGAATTCCGGCGTGCCCGGTACCGCGTCCGGCCCGAGGATGCTGCAATTCAGGGAGTCCGCCTCCATCGAAAAGCGGGTGGCATTGTTCACGATTGCCGGGTGACAACGCAGCTTTCGGCCGGTCGCCGCAGAGCCGGTGAACGTCACCACGTCCTGCCCGGTGACGTGATCAAGCAGGTCGCCGACACCGCCACAGATGAGCTGCACCGCACCGGCCGGGAGCAGTTCCGACTCGATCATGCGGCGGAACATCAGTTCGGTCAGATAGGCAGTCTGACTCGCCGGCTTGACGATGGCGGGCATGCCGGCGAGAAGATTCGCCGCCAGTTTTTCCAGCATCCCCCAGCAGGGAAAATTGAACGCGTTGATGTGAACCGCGGCGCCCTCGAGCGGCACCCAAACGTGTTGCCCGATGAAGCTGCCACCACGGGACAGCGGCTCCATCTCGCCATCGATGACGGCGTGCCCGTTCGGCAGCTCGCGGCGCCCCTTGCCGCTGTAGGCGAACAGCGTGCCGATGCCGCCGTCGATATCGACCATCGAGTCCGTCCGCGTGGCGCCGGTTTCGGTGGACAACGCGTAGAACTCGTCCTTGTGCTGACTCAGATGCTTGGCCAACTCCTTGAGCATGATGGCCCGCTGATGGAAGGTCCGGGCCCGTAGATTCGAGCCGCCGGTATCCCTGGCATACGCCAGCATCCCGGCGTAACCCAGACCGCCCCGGGCGATCTCCGCAACCGGCTCGCCCGTGACCGCACTCCGCAGCGTCGTACTCTCTCCCCCGCCCGACTGCCACTGTCCCTGTGCGTAACTGTGTAGCTTCATTCTCAGGTCTCTTGATCGAAATCCAGAACCACGCGATCGCTGACCGGATAACTCTGGCAGGCCAGCACGAATCCGCGCTCTATCTCGTAATCCTCCAGGGCGAAGACGGCATTCATGTCCACCTCGCCGGCAACCACCTTGCAGCGACAGGAGGAACAGACGCCCGCCTTGCAGGAGTAAGGCAGCTCCACCGACTGCCCGAGTGCGGCGTCGATCAGATTCTGACGGCCTCGTTCAACGGCGAGCACTCGCGTGCGGCCGTCGAGAATCACCTCGACCCGGCTCTCGCCCTCGACCGGGCGCTCGCTGACCGCCTCGCTACGCGCCTGCCGGCGAGCGGCGTCCTGCGCGCTGGTGGCGAACAGCTCCATCTTGATGTCCGCCTTGGGCACACCATGGGCCTGCAGGCCTTCGCTGACATCGTTCATCATGTCGAGCGGGCCGCAGACGAAGGCGACGTCGATATCCGCCGGATCGAGCCAGAGCCCCATCAGCGCATCGACGCGCTCCCGGTCAATGCGGCCATTGAACAGGTCGATGTCCAGCTGCTCGCGACTGAGAATGAAGACCAGCCGGAAGCGCTCGATGTAGCGATCCTTGAGGTCTTCCAGTTCTTCCTTGAACAGCACGGAACTGGCCGACCGGTTGCCGTAGAAGAGCGTAAAGCGACTCCCGGGCTCGGTCATCAGCGTCGTCTTGATGATGGACAGAATCGGCGTAATGCCGCTGCCGGCAACGAAGGCAACGTAGTGCTTCGCGTTGGGCGCCGCGAGATCGACACGGAACCAGCCGGATGGCGGCATCACGTCCAGCCCCATCCCCGGCGCCAGCTCGTCATTCGCCCAGTTGGAGAACAGACCGCCCGGCACCCGTTTGATCGCAACCCGCAGCGTTTGGTCCTGAACGGCCGAGCATATGGAGTAGCTCCGGCGGATTTCCTCGCCATCGAATGATCGGCGCAGGGTGAGATGCTGCCCCTGCCGGTACTGGAACTCGTCCTGCAGAGTCGCCGGGACATCAAATGTCACGATCACGGCATCGCGTGTCTGGCGCTCGACCGACTCGACCTGCAGGCATCGGAACTGATGCATCAGTGTTCCTTGAAGTAGTCGAAGGGCTCCAGGCAGGCCTGACACCGATAGAGCGCCTTGCAGGGCGTCGAGCCGAACTGACTGACAGGCTCGGTGGCCGAAGACCCGCAGTGCGGACAGGCAATGATCCTATCGCGCCGGTGCATGATCCGGCTGATATCCACGACCTGCTCCGCGCCACCGGCCGGCGGCGTGATGCCGTAATCCCGGAGCCGTTCGCGGCCGCGCTCGCTCAGCCAGTCGGTGGTCCAGGCCGGCGACAGGCGCGTTTCCAGGCGAAAGTTCTCGACGCCCAGATCGCGGACCGCGTCGCCGATGCTTTCCTCGATCACCTGCATCGCGGGGCAGCCCGAATAGGTCGGCGTAATCACCACCGTCAGCTCGCCCTCGCCCCAGATAACATCACGAATAATCCCCAGATCCACGACCGAAATCACCGGAATCTCGGGATCCGTCACCGCTTCAAGTCGCGACCAGACCTCTGCCTCGGTTGGCGGGCGTTGCTTGGTTGTCACCATGCCTGTCACCACTCGGCATTCGGATGCGCCCGGCGCACCCCCTGCATCTCGGCGAGCAGATAGCTCAGATGTTCACTGTGCTGACCGGCCTGGACGCCCGCTCGGGACCGCGGCCTGTCGGGCACTGTCAGGGTCGCCTCCGTCATCACCTCGCCGACATGACGTGACCAGGGTTCCTGCAGTGCCGACAGTTCCGGCGCAATTCCGGCCTCGACCAGCAGCGCATGATCCGGGCCAGCCTCGAACAATTCCCCCACATACGACCACTGGCGCTCGAGCGCTGCCTGCATCTTCTCGTGACTTTCCGACGTGCCGTCACCGAGCCGAACCACCCAGTCGCAGCTGCGCTCGACGTGATAGCGCACTTCCTTGATCGACTTGGCAGCGATGCCGGCAACCGTTTCGTCCGACGATTCGATCAGCTGCGCCAGCAGCAGGTAGTGCCAGACATCGAAGTAGAACTGCCGGGCAATGGTGTCGCCGAAGTGGCCGTTGGGCTGCTCGACCAGCACCAGGTTGCGGAACTGATGGGCGTCCCGGAAGTAGGCAAGGCTGTCCGGGTCGCGCCCCTTGCCTTCCAGCGCCCCGGCATGGGCCAGCCAGTTCTGCGCCTGTCCGATCAGGTCCAGCGCCACGTTGGTGGTGGCGATATCCTCTTCCAGCGACGGACCATGACCGCACAGCGCGGACAGCCGCTGCCCGAGGATCAGGCAGCTGTCGCCGACACGGAGCATGAAGTCGAAGGTTGCATCGCAGACCGGCATCAGCAGGCTCAGATGTTCTTGACGTCGTCCGGCATCGGATAGAACGTCGGATGCCGATAGACCTTGGAGCGCGCGGAGTCGTAGAGGGCATCCTTGTCGTCCGGGCTCGAGGCGGCGATGTCGGCCGCGCGCACCGCCCAGATACTGACGCCTTCGTTTCGACGCGTGTACACATCGCGCGCATTCTGGATCGCCATCTCGGCATCCACGGCATGCAGGCTGCCGACGTGCTTGTGCGCCAGACCGTGCTGGCTACGCACGAAGATTTCCCAGAGCGGCCACTCATTCATGATGCCTTCCTTACGCCGCAGCGACCGATCGGGGCGTTCGGTCAAACGCCGTGGACACCGACGCCTGACGCGCCTGGCGCTTCTCGGCATACGCGACCGCGGCATCGCGTACCCAGGCGCCGCCATTGTGTGCCGACCGCCGGGCCTCGAGTCGCTCGCGATTGCAGGGGCCGTTGCCTTTCAGCACCGCCCAGAATTCGTCCCAGTCCGGTTCACCGTAGTCGTAGTGCCCGCGTTCGGGATTCCACCTCAGATCCGGATCGGGAATCTCCAGACCCAGGTAGCCGGCCTGCTCGGCGGCTTCATCGATGAACTTCTGGCGCAGCTCATCATTGGAGAACAGCTTGATGCGCCACTGCATGGACTGCGCGCTGTTTACCGACTCCTCGTCGCGGGGGCCGTGCATCATCACCGACGGCCACCACCATCGATTCAGCGCATCCTGGGCCATCGCCCGCTGAGCCTCGGTGCCCCGGCTTAGCACCATCATGATGTCGAAGCCCTGGCGCTGGTGGAAACTCTCCTCCTTGCATACGCGAACCATGGCCCGCGCATAGGGACCGTAGGAACAACGGCAGATCGGCACCTGGTTGATGATCGCCGCCCCGTCGACCAGCCAGCCGATGGCGCCGATATCGGCCCAGGTCAGCGTCGGGTAATTGAAGATGCTCGAGTACTTCGCCTTGCCGGACAGCAGATCGGCAATCATGTCTTCCCGCGACACCCCGAGGGTCTCCGCCGCGCTGTAGAGATAAAGCCCGTGCCCGGCCTCATCCTGCACCTTGGCCAGCAGAATCAGCTTGCGGCGCAGCGACGGCGCCCGGGTAATCCAGTTGCCCTCCGGAAGCTGGCCGATGATTTCCGAGTGCGCGTGCTGGGAAATCTGCCGGATAAGCGTCTTGCGATAGCCCGCCGGCATCCAGTCCTTAGGCTCGATGCGGATATCCTGATCGATCCGGTCCTGGAAGGCCTGCTCATCAACGGACAGCTCGTCGCGATCGCGCAGCCGGTTCACGCCGGTATCAACGTTCTGCGCATACATGTGGCATACCTCCGGAGCGATCCTGCTTTGCATCCGGGAGATGACGTTCGGATGCGTGCTATAAAATCGACGTTATGATACCGTTTTTATATTGTCAACATTATTTTCGTATCATTTTTAATTCTCTGTTATCGCTCGTTTTTCCCGGATGCTAGTCGTAAATTCCTTCCTGACGCATAAGGCTGTCCGTCCAACATGAACCCGTCGCTACAACGGCGTATCGATGAACTCGTGCACGGCGCCCAGCCACGCGCGAAATCCCTGATCGCGTCGCTGCTGGGGGACGTGATCGAGCCACGTGGCGGTTCATTCTGGGTGGGTACGCTCATCGACCTGATGGCGCCCTTCAACGTCAATGAACGCTCCGTGAGAACCAGTCTGCAACGGCTGGGGCAGGACGGCTGGCTCGATGCCGAGCGACATGGCCGCCGCAGCCGTTACCAGCTGACCAGCACGGGCCGGGCCAGGATTGTTCAGGCAAGGCGCAGGTTCTACGAGCCCCCACTCGATCAGTGGCATGGACAGTGGCTTGTCGCCTTCGCGCCGCCCGGATCCCTGCAGGCCTGGCAGCGATCACGCCTGCGGCAGCTGCTCGAGTGGGAGGGCTACAGCATGATCGGATCGGGATTGTTCGTTCACCCTCTCGGCTCGAGACAGACGATGACCGAAATCCTCGCGGAGCTGGACCTGGAACGACAGGTCTTCGTGTTCGTATCCGAGTCGCTCGACTCTCCGACACTACGCACGCTGCGGGACGGCATAAGCGACTTCTGGGATCTGGAGGATGCAGAAACCCGCTACCTTGATTTTGAAGGCCGCTTTTCGAACTGGCTGCCAATACTTGAAACGGCCTGCGGTGACATCGAGCCGGCGCAGTATTTCCAGGTCCGGTTACTGGCGATTCACATGTTCCGGCGGGCCGCACTCCATGCGCCGCGCCTGCCTTCGTCACTGTTCCCCGCCGACTGGGCCGGCCTGAGAGCGTACGAGACCTGCCGCTCGCTGTATCTTCATGCCTGGGCAGGGGCCGACGCATATATCGAGGCCGTCAGGACGGAAGCCGGAGAGCCCGTGGCCGAACTGGACGGGGCGTATTTCGGGCGATTCGGGGGGCTAAACGATCGGGTCCGCATGGGGCCGCAGGTCAGAGCCGGAGAATAACGGGCCGGGAATCCATTCGGGCGGGGCCCCGGTCATCCGGCCGGTTGTCAGCGAATCGCCTCGAACGCCCGCAGCACGTCGCTGCGAGTAATGCGGCCGACCAGGCGGTTCTCGTCCATCACGGGGAGTGACTTGATCGAGGTGTTACGGAAGATGCGGGCGACCTGCAGGATGGAGGCGTCGGACTCGACCGTCATGGCTTCCGGGGTCATCAACTCCCCGACCTTGCCGCCCCAGTCCTCGTGGTAACTGGCATCCATGGCCACTTGCAGGCAGTCCTTTTCCGACAGGTAACCGACGATGTTGCCCAGCTTGTCCAGGACCGGCGCGCCGGTGATCTGGTTTTCCAGCAGCAGGTGAATGGCACGCAGCACATCCATGTCGGGGCTGAACGTGACCAGCGGCGCGGACATGTAGTCGCGCACCGTTACCGAGTGCAGCATCAGCGAGGCGCTCCGCGTTCGCCGGCCTCGCAGCTGCTCTGGCAGGGGCAGTCGCCTTTGGTATTCAGGCCGCCGCAGCTGCCCTTGATCTCGCGGCCGGACACCATGACGCCGACGGCCATGGCGGAGACCGCCAGGATCATCACCGTGAATACCACCAGAAATGTCGTCATTGCTTGACCTCCGTCAGGCGATCGAATGCCTTGGTCATGATTGAAGTATACGCATCCTGTTCCCCCCGGATAAACAGCACCGCCAGGTCGCGTTCCCGGGCAAATGCCAGCCCTGCCTCGAGGCCCATCACCAGCAGCGCGGTAGCCAGCCCGTCGGCCGTCTCGGTGCTGTCATGCAACACCGTCACCGAGCGTAGATCGTGGGTCACCGGCCGTCCGGTGGTCGGATCAATGGTGTGCGAGAAACGCTGACCGTCCAGTTCGAAGAAATCCCGGTAATCGCCGGAGGTCGAGATGCCCTGCCCCTCCAGCGGCACCACCCGGGAAATATCCCGTCGGCCTGCCACCGGGGCCTCCACCCCGACCTGCCAGGCGCGTCCGTCGGGGTTCCGGCCCCGGCCGTACAGCTCGCCGCCCAGTTCCACCAGGAAACGGTCCAGACCGCGGTCGGCCAGCAGATCGCGCAACGCGTCCACGCTGCAGCCCTGGGCAATGCCGGATAGCTCGAGCTGCAGGTCGGCGCCCGACTTGCGCAGGCCGGGGGGCGTCAGCCGAACTTCGATGCCCTCGCGCCCGGTGCGGGCCAGCGCCGCGTCGACGGCAGACGCCGCCGGAACCGACGCCGGCGTCTCGGCGCCAGGCCCGAAACCCCATAGCGCCAGGACCGGTTTGAGCGTTACGTCGAAACGTCCGTCAGTGCTGTCACTCAGGGCAAGCGATCGCTGCACGAGCCCGGCCAGCATGGCCGAGACCTCGATCCATTCACCGGCGGGGGCCTGATTGAACCGGCTGATGTCGGAGTCCTGCCGCCAGGTCGATAGTGCGGCGTCGATTCGATCCAGGGTATGCCGGATCGCCTGATCGAGATCATCGCGGGAAACGGCCGCGGGCGGATCGACCACGGTCACGGCATAGGTCGTGCCCTGGGCCGGGCCGGTCAGACGCCAGACCGTCGGTCCCGGCTCCGCGCAGCCAGCGACCAGCAGGCCGGCAACGGCCAGGCAGAGTAACTGCCCGGCCAGGCGCAAGCGCATGATCAGCCGCCGAAGTCGTCGAGCAGGATGTTCTCGGGCTCGACGCCCAGATCCTCCAGCAGATTCACCACCGAGGCGTTCATCATCGGCGGGCCGCAGAGATAGAATTCGCAGTCCTCGGGCGCCGGGTGATCCTTGAGATAGCGCTCGTAAAGCACGTCGTGGATGAACCCGGTGTCGCCGGTCCAGTTATCCTCTTCCTTGGCATCCGATAGCGCGACGTGCCATTCGAAATTGTCGTTCTCCTCGGCCAGCTGGTCGAAGTCCTCGACGTAGAACATCTCTCGCCGGGACCGGGCGCCGTACCAGAAGGTCATCTTGCGGTCGGTCTTGATGCGGCGCAGCTGGTCGAAGATATGCGAACGCATGGGCGCCATGCCGGCGCCGCCACCGACGAACACCATTTCGGCGTCAGTGTCCTTGGCGAAGAATTCGCCGAACGGGCCGGCAATCGTCACCTCATCGCCCGGCTTTAGGTTGAAGATGTAACTGCTCATGATTCCCGGCGGCACATCCGGGTTGCCCGGCGGCGGCGTGGCAACACGCACGTTCAGCATGATGATGCCGCGCTCTTCCGGGTAGTTCGCCATCGAGTAGGCCCGGGTGACGGTTTCCCGGTTCACCACCTTGTACCGCCAGAGATCGTGCTTGTCCCAGTCCTCATGAAATTCCGGCTGGATGTCGAAATCCTTGAAGTTGATCTCGTAGGGCGGCGCCTGAATCTGGATGTAACCACCGGCGCGGAAGTCCACATGCTCACCTTCCGGCAACTCCAGCACCAGCTCCTTGATGAAGGTTGCGACGTTGTCGTTCGAGCGCACCCGGCAGGTCCACTGCTTTACCCCGAAGACCTCCTCGGGCACCTGGATCTTCATGTCCTGCTTGACCGTGACCTGGCAGGACAGGCGTTCACCCTCGCGAGCCTCGCGCTTGCTGATGTGCTCTTCCTCGGTGGGCAGGATCGAACCGCCACCCTCGTGAATCTTCACCCGGCACTGGGCGCAGGTGCCGCCACCGCCGCAGGCCGAGGAGACATACAGCTTGGAGTCCGCCAGCGCGCCCAGCAGCTTGCTGCCGACCGGCGCCTGGATGGTCCTTTCGCCGTTGATCTCGATGTCCACGTTGCCGCTGGCCACCAACCGCGAGCGGGCGCCGAGAATCACCATCACCAGCATCACCACCACGCCGGTGAAAACGCCGACCCCGAGAGCAATCTGTGCTAGTTCACTCATAGAAACAATCCATTGACCGCAAAGGGCGCAAAGGACGCAAAGCCCGGAACACGATGGACAGGAAGTTCATTGCCTTAATCGCGCTCTTTGCGTCCTTTACGGTTCAAGAGTCCTAGAGCTGGATGCCGGAAAACGCCATGAAGCCCAGCGACATCAGGCCCACCGTGATGAAAGTTATACCCAGCCCCTGCAATCCGTCAGGTACATCCGAATACTTGAGCTTTTCACGCACGCCGGCCAGCGCGGCAATCGCCAGGGCCCAGCCGATACCGCTGCCCAGGCCGTAGGTCACGGATTCCGCGAAGTTGTAATCGCGCTCCACCATGAACAGCGAGCCACCGAGAATGGCGCAGTTCACCGTAATCAGCGGCAGGAAAATTCCCAGCGCGCCGTACAGCGCCGGCATGAAGCGGTCCAGAAACATCTCGAGAATCTGCACCATCGCCGCAATCACGCCGATGTAGCTGATCAGCCCGAGAAACGACAGATCCACGTTGGGCAGCCCCGCCCACGCCAGTGCCCCTTCGCGAAGCAGGAACTGGTAGATCAGGTTGTTGACCGGCACCGTGAGCCCCTGCACCACGATCACGGCCACGCCCAGGCCGATGGCGGTGGAAATCTTCTTGGACAGCGCCAGGAAGGTGCACATGCCCAGGAAGAACGCCAGCGCGAGGTTCTCGACGAATACGGCCTTCGCCAGCAGACTGAGATAGGTTTCCATGGCCGGTTATCCCTAAACGACTTCGGTGCGGTGCACCTGGTGGATCTGGTAATCGGCGCGCTCCACCTGGTCGGTCTTCCAGCTGCGCAATGCCCAGATGAAGAATCCGATGATGAAGAACGCGCTGGGCGGCAGCAGCATCAGACCGAGCGGCTCGTACCAGCCACCCTGGCTGACCAGCGGCAGAATCTGATAGCCCAGCAACGAGCCGGAGCCAAACAGTTCGCGAATGCTGCCGACCACGATCAGAATCAGGCTGTAGCCCAGCCCGTTACCGAGACCATCGAGAAACGACATGCCCGGCGGCTCCTTCATGGCGAAGGCTTCGGCACGGCCCATGACGATGCAGTTGGTGATGATCAGGCCCACGAACACCGATAGCTGCTTGGCCAGATCGTAGGCAAAGGCCTTCATCACCTGGTCCACGACGATCACCAGCGACGCGATGATGGTCATCTGCACGATGATGCGGATCGACGAGGGAATCTGGTTGCGGATCATGCTGATCGCGGCGTTGGAGCAGGCCAGTACCGAGGTCAGCGCCAGGCACATCAGCAGTGACGTGGCCAACTGCGTGGTAACCGCAAGCGCCGAACAGATCCCCAGGATCTGCAGCGCAATCGGGTTGTTGTTGAACAACGGGTCGGTGACGACCTTGACTGCTTGGTTAGACATGGCGCGTTAACCCTTACCAATCTGTCCGTCGGTGATATTGCGCAGGAACGGCTTGAAGCCCCGCGGCCCGAACCAGTACTCGATGGTGCCGCTGACACCACGGCTGGTGAGTGTGGCGCCAGAGAGACCATCCACCTTGTATTCGGCATCAGGCGTGTCACTGCCGACATTGCCCTTGATCACGCGCAGCTGAACTTCGCCGTTCTCGCCGTAGATTTTCTTGCCTTCCCAGATCTGCTGCCACTTGGGGTTGGTGATCTCCGCACCCAGCCCCGGCGTTTCGCCCTGTTCGAAATAATTGATGCCCTTGACCGTTTCGCCGTCCGGCGCGAGCGCGATGAAGCCGTACATCTGCGACCACAGCCCGTAGCCGTGAATCGGCAGAACCAGCGTCTCGATCTCGCCCTGGTCATCACGCACCAGATACACCTCGGCATGGTTTGCGCGCCGCTTAATGCCGGCCGGATCGTCACTCGACGGGATCTTGGTGCTGGTAGACGGATCCTTGGCCGCCTCGCGCTGATCGAAACTGGTGGCCTCCAGATCGGGGGCGTACTCACCAGTCTCCAGATTCACCACGCGCGCTTCGATGCGCTCCTCGAAGACCTGGTTGACGTCTACGCCGGGGCCGCCGAGATCGGCCACGGCCAGGATGTTCTGGCGCCGATCGGCCTTGGCGTTCTGGGTCTGCAGCGGCTTGAGATAGACCGCCGCCGCCGACACCAGCACCGAACACACCAGACACACGCCTACCGCTACCGTCACCACATAGGCCACGCCGTTGCGGTTCATGTTGAACAGGCCTGCCATGTCAGCTCGCCTCCGCGGGTTGCTGTTGCGAGGTCGCCGGATCGGTCTGCGGGCTCTCGCCGTTGGCGGCAGCCAGACGCGCCTGCCGTCGCTTGATATTCGCCTGGGTCACGAAATAATCGATCAACGGCGCAAAGATGTTGGCAAACAGGATCGCCAGCATGATGCCTTCCGGATAGGCCGGGTTGACCACGCGTATCAGCGCGGTCATGAAGCCGATCAGCACACCGTAGTAGAAGCGGCCCTTGTTGGTCATTGCCGCGCTGACCGGGTCCGTGGCCATGTACACCGCGCCGAAGGCGAAGCCACCCAGCACCAGATGCCAATACCAGGGTACCGAGAACATCGGGTTGGTATCGCTGCCGATCAGGCCGAACAGCCAGGTGCTTACCACCAGGCCCACGACACAGCCGGCCATGATTCGCCAGGAGGCCACGCGGGTATACAGCAGGAAGGCGGCACCGAGCAGGATCGCCAGCGTCGAGGTCGAGCCCAGCGAACCCTGGATATCGCCCAGGAAGGCATCCCACCAGGTCATCTGATTGACGATGCCAGCCATCCCCTCGGTAGCACCGATGCCCAGGGCGGTGGCGCCGGTATAGCCGTCCACCGCGGTCCACACCGCATCGCCCGACATGTAGGCCGGAAAGGTGAAGAACAGGAACGCGCGCCCGGTAAGCGCCGGATTCAGGAAGTTCTTGCCGGTGCCGCCGAACACTTCCTTGCCGACCACCACGCCGAAGCTGATGCCCATGGCCACCTGCCAGAGCGGAATGTCCGGCGGCAGTGTCAGGGTGAACAGGATGGAGGTGGCGAAGAAGCCCTCGTTGATCTCGTGATTGCGCACCGCCGCGAACAGCACTTCCCACAGGCCGCCGACAATGAAGGTCACCATGTAGGCTGGCAGGAAATACCACAGCCCGTGCACGAAGTTGTCCCAGAAACTGGTCGGATCGTAGCTGACGCCGAACAGGTGCAGCGGGATCTGGCGCCAGCCCTCGACGTCATCCAGACCCATGGCCGCCATCGCCTGGTTGGCCTGAAAGCCGGTGTTCCAGCAGGCCATGAACATGCAGGGAACGGTGGCCAGCCAGACGTAGATCATCACCCGCTTGAGATCGATGCCGTCACGCACGTGCGGTGCACCGCGGGTGGTATCCGAGGGCGAATAGAAGAAGGTATCCACCATCTCATAGAGGGCGTAATACTTCTCCAGCTTACCGCCCTTGGCGAACAGGGGGTGGAGCCGATCCAGGTAGTTGCGTAGGGCGGACATGATTATCTCGGTTTCAGCGTCTCAACGGGTCGCGGCATCCTCAACCGTCTTGCTCGATTTGCTCGAGGCTGGCGCGCAGATGGGGGCCGAAGTCGTACTTGGCCACATCCACGAATGACGCCAGCGCCAGATCCTCTTCGTCGAGCTCCATACAGCCCAGCGCCTGGGCGGTGTCGGTATCGCGCACCAGCAGCGACCGCAGCAGCTGCGTCGGCAGGATATCCAGCGGCATCACTTCCTCGTAGTTGCCGATCGGCACCATGGCCCGCGGGCTGCCGTTCTGCGACGTGTTGAAGCGGTAGCTCACCGGCTTGAGGATGCTGGAGACAAATACGTTGATCTTGGAGAATCTGTTGCGCCCGGGCATCACCCAGCCCATGAATTCGCGTTCGCGGCCCTCGGGCAACACCGAAATCTGGGTGTGGTAGCGACCCAGATAACTGGCCCAGCCGGCGGCCCGCCGCCCGGAAAGCACCGAGCCGGAAATCGCCCGGGCGTCATCGCCGGTGATTTCCCCGTCGAGCAGATCGTCGGTGCTCGCGCCCATCCGCGTGCGCAGCAGCCGCGGCCGGCGCACGTTGGGCCCGCCCAGCGCCACCACCCGTGACAGGTCGAGACGGCCTTCCGCGAACAACGCGCCCAGGGCAATCACGTCCTGATAGCCGATGTGCCAGACGCAGCTGCCCATGCCCACCGGTTCCAGCATGTGAATGTGCGTACCCACCAGGCCGGCGGGATGGCAACCATCGAATCCCGCCGTTACCAGCCTGGGTGAGTCGGTGGTCGGCAATTCTGCATCCGGCGCCTGACAGAGATAGATCTTGCCGTCGGTAAGCGTCTCCAGCACCCGCAGCCCCGCGCGGAAGCGATCCGGCTGCTCGGCGATCAGCTGCTCGGGCGACGCCGCCAGCGGATTGGTATCGACCGCGGTCACGAAGATCGACCGCGGGACACTGCCGGGTGCCGGCACCTTGCTCAGTGGGCGGGTGCGCAATGCCGTCCAGAAGCCGCTGCGAATCAGCCGGTCCTGCACCGACTCGCGCCCCATCGACGCCATATCTGCCACCGGCTCGAAGGTCTCGTGCGGCTTGTCGTCCAGTTCCGGGTCGATACGGATGACCACCGACTGGAGCATCCGGCGGGCGCCGCGGTTGATGGCCGTGATCTCACCGCCGGCGGGGGCCGTGTAGATGACGCCGGGGGTCTTCTTGTCCTCGAACAGTGGCTGCCCGAGTACGACCCGGTCACCTTCGGCCACGAACATCGTCGGCTTCATGCCGACGTAGTCGCGCCCGATCAGGGCCACGGTGCGAATCGTAGCGCCATCTTCGACAACCGGCGCCGGGGCGCCGTCGATGGGCAGATCGAGCCCTTTCTTGATCGTAAATCGATGTGCAGTGGCCATCGTTCGCAGTTTCCAGAATGTAACGGCGTCCCCGGTCAGCGATGCTGCGGCGACGACGAGGCGCAACCCAGATGGGGTCGGCGATTCGAGTTGCCCGGCGTGGCCCCTACTCGGGGACGCTGTCGGGCGACGGCGTCGACGGCTGCTGGTCCGGGGTCGACTCCTCATCGAGCAGTTCCGAACCCGGCGCCTCCAGCTGGTCGACCACGCTCTGCTCGGGCGCCGAGCCGCCACCACCGACCAGGTAGGCCAGCGACAGGCTCACCGCGAAGAACACGGTGGCCAGTGCCCCGGTCGCCCGGCTCAGGAAGTTGGCCGAGCCGCGCGACCCGAATACGGTGCCGGACGCGCCGCTGCCGAAGGCGGCGCCGGCATCGGCACCCTTGCCGTGCTGAACCAGGATAAGACCGACCAGGCTGATGGCAACCAGCACCTGGACGATGACCAAGATGGTGTAGAGCATGCTTTAAGTTTCGCCGTCAGTTCGCCCGACAGAGCGCGAGAAAGGAGTCGGCCTCCAGCGATGCGCCGCCAACCAGGCCGCCGTCGACATCCTCGCAGGCCAGCAAATCGGCAGCGTTGTCGGGCTTGACGCTGCCACCGTAGACGATCCGCAAACCGGTAGCGATTGTAGCATCTTCCGCCGCGATCTGGGCGCGCAGAAATGCGTGAACCGCCTGTGCCTGGGCCGGCGTAGCGGTATGGCCGGTACCGATTGCCCATACCGGTTCGTAGGCCACCACAGCATCGGCGAACGCCGCCACGCCGTGATCGCCCAGGACGGTGCCGAGCTGCCGCTGCAGCACGTTCTCGGTCTGGTCGGCTTCGCGCTCAGCCAAGGTTTCCCCGACACAGAGCACGGGCACCAGGCCGGCATCGCGGGCCAGCGCGAACTTTTCCGAGACCACATCATCGTCTTCACCGTAGAGGGCACGGCGCTCGGAGTGGCCGACAATCACGTGCGTGGCCCCGCAGTCGACCAGCATTTCGGCGCTGACCTCTCCGGTATAGGCACCCGGCCCACCCTTGTCACAGACGTTCTGCCCGCCGACCTGCACGCCGGTGCCGGCCAGGCGCGTCACCAGGTCGGCAAGATGGACGAACGGCGGGCAGACCAGGGCATCGATGCCATCCGGCAGCGGCTGCGCCGCCACGGCGTCCGCAAAGGACGCGGTGTGCGCGCGGCTGCCGTGCATTTTCCAGTTGCCGGCGATCAGGGGTTTTCGAGCCATGGGCGGCGCCCTTTCGTTGACACAACGGGCGCAAATGCTAGCACAGCCGACCCACCCGGCTGATGGCCGGAATCAGGCCTCGGCCAGCGTTCGCACGGTTGCGGCTATGCGCTCGGCGCCGGCCGTCACTTCCCCTGCATCCAGCCCCTCGACCATCACCCGGATCAGTGGCTCCGTGCCCGAGGCCCGCAACAGGACCCGGCCCCGGCCGGCCAGCTGCGTTTCAATCTCGGTGACCGCTGCCGCCAGACTGTCGTGCTCGAGAATGGCCGCTGCCCGGCCCTTCCGGACCCGCACGTTGACCAACTCCTGCGGGCACCGATCCACCTCGGCGACCAGCTCCTGCAGCGTGCAACCCTGCCGCATCATCGCCGCCAGCACCTGCAGGGCCGACACGATGCCGTCGCCGGTGGTGGTGCGATCCAGGCACAGGATGTGACCAGAGGACTCGCCGCCCAGAAGGCCGCCCCGCGCCACCAGCCGTTCATGCACGTAGCGGTCGCCCACCTGGGCCCGTTCGAACGGGATGCCGGCTTTCTCGCAGGCCAGTGCCAGCGCCAGATTGCTCATCTGGGTGCCCACGACCGGCCCCTCGAGGGCGCCGCAGGCCTGACGGTCGCGGGCGATCACGTACAGCGCCTGATCACCGTCCACGATCTGGCCGCGGTGGTCCACGAACAGGCAGCGATCGCCGTCGCCGTCCAGGGCGATGCCCAGATCCGCCCCGCGTGCCGAGACCTCGGCCACCAGCGCATCCAGGTGCGTCGACCCCACGTCCCGGTTGATGTTGAGCCCGTCCGGCTCGGCGCCGATGGCATGCACCTCGGCGCCCAGTTCGCTGAATACGTGCGGGGCGACGTGATACGCGGCGCCGTGGGCACAATCCACCACCAGGCGCACCCCGGCCAGCGAGGCCTGCTGAACGCGGAACGTGGATTTGCAGAATTCCACGTAGCGGCCGGCCGCGCTCTCGATGCGCCTGGCCCGCCCCAGGTCGGCCGGCGCCACGCAGGCCAGCGGCTGGTCCAGCCGCGCCTCGATCGCCGTTTCCACCGCGTCCGGCAGCTTGTCGCCGCGATCGGAGAAGAACTTCACGCCGTTGTCGTCGAACGGGTTGTGCGAAGCACTGATCACCACCCCGGCATCGGCATGGAAGGTGCGCGTGAGATAGGCGATGGCCGGGGTGGGCATGGGCCCGACCAGCAGCACGTCCACCCCGGCCGCGGCAAACCCGGCCTCGAGCGCGGATTCGAACATGTAACCGGACAACCGGGTATCCTTGCCGATCACTACCGAGGCGCGTTTGGGCGACCCATTGCCGCCGTTGGGCGCCAGTTCGCGTCCGGCCGCCCAGCCCAGCTTGAGGGCGAAGTCCGGGGTCATGGGCCATTCACCCACGTGCCCGCGCACCCCATCGGTACCGAAATAGCGTCGCGTCATGCCGGCAGCGCCCAGGCCAGTTCCACCCCCTGGCGGGTGGCTTCGACATCGTGCGCGCGGATCACGCGGGCACCGCCAAGCACCGCAATGGTTGCGCCGGCCACGCTGGCGGGCACCCGCTGTTCCGGCGGCATCTCGCCGAGCAGCTTGCTGAACATCGATTTGCGCGACAACCCGGCCAGCAGCGGCACGCCCAGCGAACCGAAACGATCCAGATGCCGCAACAGGGCCAGGTTGTGCGCCAGGGTCTTGCCGAAGCCGAAACCGGGGTCCACCAGCAGCCGGCTGCGCGGGATGCCCGCCGCCTCGCAGGCGGCCAGTCGCCGGGCCAGAAACGTTCGTACGTCGTCCACCACGTCATCATAGCGCGGCGATGCCTGCATGGTCCGCGGTTCCCCCTGCATGTGCATCAGGCAGACCGCCGCCCCGCTCGCCGCCGCGGCTTCCAGCGCCCCCGGCTCCTGCAACGCGCGGATGTCGTTGATCAGCCCGGCGCCGGCCGCGCAGGCGGCCCGCATGACGGCGGGCTTGATCGTGTCGGTCGAGATGACCGCATCGATCCGGCCGTGCAGTGCCTCGATGACCGGCAGCACCCGGTCCAGCTCCTCGGTTTCGGCCACGGGTTCGGCCCCCGGGCGGCTGGACTCCCCGCCGATATCGATGATCCCCGCCCCGGCCGCCACCATGGCGTGGGCCCGGTCCACCGCCGCCGGGACATCGACGTACCGGCCGCCATCGGAAAAGGAGTCGGGGGTGACGTTGAGCACGCCCATTAGTACCGGCCGGTCGAGCGCCAGTAGCCGGCCGCGGCAATCGAGTTCGGACACGGGGAGGCGGACCGCGCCCAGCGCCCGCGGCATCATCCGCGAACGCCGGTACCGGCGACCCTAGCGCCGGTAGTGGGCCGGGCTGGGGGTACCCGTATCACCCCCGGACGGCCGCGGTTCGGCGCCGGTGTCGGCGGTCGGAGTGCCGCCACCGGAACCCGGATTGTCCGAGTCGTCCCAGTTCTGCGGCGGACCCGGCTCGCGGCCCTGCATCACCTCGTCGATCTGCTTGCGATCGATGGTCTCGTACTTCATCAGGGCCTCGGCCATCAGATGCAGCTTGTCCATGTTGTCCTCGAGGATCTTCTTGGACCGCTCGTAACAGCCATCGACAATCGACCGGATTTCCTCGTCGATGGCATGGGCCGTCTCGTCCGAGATGTGCTTGTGCTGGGTCACCGACTTGCCCAGGAACACCTCGTCGTCATCCGAGCCGTAGGCCAGCGGCCCCATGCGCTCGGACAGGCCCCACTTGGTGACCATGTTGCGGGCGATGTCGGTGACCCGTTCGATGTCGTTCGAGGCACCGGTGGTCACGGCATCCTTGCCGAAGATGATCTCCTCGGCCAGACGCCCGCCGAACAACGAACAGATCTGGCTGTTCAACCGCTCCTTGGAGTAGCTGTAGCGATCCTCTTCGGGCAGGAACATGGTCACGCCCAGCGCGCGGCCGCGCGGCACGATGGTCACCTTGTGCACCGGGTCGTGCGAGGGCACGGACAGGCCGATGATGGCGTGGCCGGACTCGTGATACGCGGTGAGCCGCTTCTCGTCCTCGGTCATCACCATGGAGCGGCGCTCGGCGCCCATCATGATCTTGTCCTTGGCGCGCTCGAAATCGTCCTGGTCCACCAGCCGCTTGTTGGTGCGGGCGGCGAACAGCGCGGCCTCGTTGACCAGATTGGCCAGATCCGCACCGGAGAATCCGGGCGTGCCGCGGGCAATGACGCTGGGATTAACCTTGTCGTGCACCGGTACGGTCTTCATGTGCACTTTCAGGATCTGCTCACGGCCGCGCACGTCCGGCAACGGCACCACCACCTGGCGATCAAAGCGCCCCGGGCGCAGCAGCGCCGGATCCAGCACGTCGGGCCGGTTGGTGGCCGCGATCACGATCACGCCCTCGGTGCCCTCGAAGCCATCCATCTCCACCAGCAGCTGGTTGAGCGTCTGCTCACGCTCATCATGACCGCCGCCCAGGCCGGCACCGCGATGGCGCCCGACCGCGTCGATCTCGTCGATGAAGATGATGCAGGGCGCATGCTTCTTGCCCTGTTCGAACATGTCGCGAACGCGCGAGGCGCCCACGCCGACGAACATCTCGACGAAATCGGACCCCGAGATCGAGAAGAACGGCACCCCGGCCTCGCCGGCAATGGCGCGGGCCAGCAGCGTCTTGCCGGTGCCCGGCGGGCCCACCATCAGCACGCCGCGCGGAATCTTGCCGCCCACGCGCTGGAACTTGCCCGGGTCGGACAGGAACTCGACCAGTTCCTGTACCTCGCCCTTGGCTTCCTCCACGCCGGCCACGTCGTCGAAAGTGATCTTGACCTGATCGGCGCTCATCATCCGCGCCTTGGAGCGGCCGAACGACATCGCGCCACGGCCACCCCCGCCGCCCTGCATCTGTCGCATGAAGTAGATCCACACGCCGATCAGCAGAAGGAACGGGAACCAGGAAATCAGGATCTGTCGCAGTAGCGAGCCCTGTTCGGGCGGCTCGCCCGTGACCTCGACCCCATTATCCAGCAACGTGCCGATCATGGCCTTGTTGTCCGATTCCGGACTGAAGGTCACGAACTGACTGCCGCCGCTGGTAGTACCTTCCACGCGGCTGCCCTGGATGTGCACTTCCCGGACACTGCCCGACTGGACCTGCTCGAGAAACTGCGAATAGGCGATCTCCCGACTGCTGGAGCTTTCCGGCGCAAAGCTGGAGAACACGCTCATCAGCACGAGGGCGATGACTACCCAGAGCAGGAGGTTCTTGGCTAATTCGTTCAAGTCGTCAATCCCCGGTTCGTCGTGCGAAACCGCTTGAAATGGCTGGCAGTCGTTCAACCGCCCAAGTATAAAACATACGCCCCGATCACGCGGGCCGATGCCGGATTCCGAGATCAGTCACGCCAGTCGCGGCCAACCAAGTACATTTCGCGGCTGGCGTCGCGCGACGCCTCCGGCTTGCGCACCGCAACCGACCGGAAACGCCCCCGCATGTCCCGCAGGAACTCATCGAAACCTTCGCCCTGGAATACCTTGACCACCAGATGGCCGCCGGGTTTCAGGGATTCATCACAAAACGCCAGCGACAGCTCGGCCAGATGCATGACCTTCATCTGGTCGGCCACCGCCACTCCAGTCAAGTTGGGGGCCATATCCGACAACACAAGGTCGACCGCCGCCCCGCCCAGATGCTCGCGCAGCGTCGCCAGGCCGGCGTCCTGGGTGAAATCGAGCTGCAGGAACTCGACCCCGTCGATCGGCTCCATCGGCAGGCGATCAAGGGCGATGATGCGGCCACGCCGATCCAGCTTGCGTGCGCAGTACTGGCTCCAGCCGCCGGGCGTGGCGCCCAGGTCCACCACCACGATGCCCGGCCGCAGCAACCGGTCGCGGTCATCGATCTGCGCCAGCTTGAACGCCGCGCGGGAACGATAGTTGTCAGCCTGGGCCGCGCGGACCCAGGGGTCGCGACGATGGGAATCCAGCCAGCGGCGGGTGTCGTTTTTCCGGGACATGCGTTCAGAACAGGTGGCGGCGGTTTACAATGGGCAAAACGTTCACAGAGCTTGCATGTCTCCCGAACTCGACGCCGAAACCCGCCGTGATCTGAAACGGCAGGCTCATCATCTGAATGTCATCGTCACCGCCGGCGCGGCCGGTCTGACCGCGGCGGTGATGGCCGAAATCGATCAGGCCCTGACCGACCACGAACTGGTGAAGCTGCGACTGGCGGCCGACGACCGCGCCGAACGCCGGCAGATGGTCGACCGCATCTGCGGCGAACTCGGTGCCAGCTGTGTTCAGCGCATCGGCCATACCGCCACGGTATATCGGCCGCGGCCCGCCGATACCTGATTCCGGCGCCGACGCGGCCACGAGAGCGGCGCGTGACCTATTCGTAGCGTACCGCCAGCACTTCCAGCGTGCGCTGGCCGCCGGGTACCGCCACATCCACCACGTCGCCCTCGACCCGGCCGATCAGGCCGCGGGCAATCGGCGAGGCGAAGGAAAGCAGGCCTGACTTGATGTCGGCCTCGTCCTCGCCGACGATCTGGTAGGTGAACTCGTCGCCGGTATTCTCGTCGGCCACTTCCACGGTGGCACCGAACACGATCTTGCCACCGGCCTGGGCGCCAACCTTGGCAACGTCCACGATCTGGGCATTGCCGAGCTTGCCCTCGACTTCCGCAATCCGCCCCTCGATGAAGCCCTGCTCTTCCTTGGCGGCGTGATACTCGGCGTTCTCCTTCAGGTCACCGTGGGCGCGCGCCTCCTCGATCGCGGCGATGATGCGGGGGCGTTCCACGCTCTTGAGGCGCTTGAGTTCTTCGCGCAGGGCGTCTGCGCCGCGCTGCGTGAGGGGCGTCTTGTCCATAGTCGGGTACCTCCAAAAACACGGCCGCTCCCTTCCGGGAACGGCCGTGTCATGAACACTGCGTCGCGGTTCGGCGCGTTAGGGACTATATAGGCGAAATGCTAGCAACCTCGCCGGGTCACGTCGAGGTAGCGATATCGATGCCCTCGCCGGCCACCGCGGCGAGATGGCGGATCTGCTCGTCGGTGATCACGTAGGGCGGCATGAAATAGACCACATTACCCAGCGGCCGCAACAGCGATTCACGCGTCAGCGCATGGCGATAAACCCGAAGGCCGCGTCGTTCCTGCCAGGGATACGGGGTGCGCGCCGCCTTGTCGGCCACCATCTCCACCGCCGCGATCATGCCATGCTGACGCACGTCACCCACGTGCGGGTGGTCAGCCAGTGGTGCGATCGCCTCGCCCAGCACGCGGGCCTTGTGGCGATTGGCGGCAATCACGTCGTCCGATTCGAAAATGTCCAGCGTGGCCAGGGCCGCGGCACAGGCCAGCGGGTTGCCGGTATAGGAGTGAGAGTGCAGGAAGGCCGTGAGGTTCTCGTAGTCGTCGTAGAACGCATCAAAGACCTCATCCGTAGTCAGCACCACCGACAGCGGCAGATAGCCCGCCGTCAGCCCCTTGGACAGGCACAGGAAATCCGGCGTGATGCCGTCGCGCCCGGCCTGCTCGCAGGCGAACAGGGTGCCGGTGCGGCCGAATCCCACCGCGATCTCGTCGGCGATCAGATGCACGTTGTGCCGGTCACAGGCCTCGCGCAGCAGCGCCAGATACACCGGATGAAACATCCGCATGCCGCCGGCGCACTGCACCAGCGGCTCCAGGATCACCGCGCAGGTTTCGTCGGCATGCTCGGCCAGCGCCGCTTCCATGTGCGCGAACATGGCGCGGGTGTGCTGCTCCCAGCTCTCGCCCGGCTCGCTATGGAAACAGTCCGGACCGGGCACCGTGATCGGCTCCAGCAGCAGCGGCCGGTAGGTCTTCTTGTAGAGATCGACATCCCCGACCGCCAGTGCCCCCAAGGTTTCCCCGTGGTAGCTGTTGGAGATGTTGATGAAACGGGTCTTCTTGCCGTGCCCGCGGTTGAGCCAGTAATGGAAGCTCATCTTCAGTGCCACTTCCACCGCGGCCGAGCCGTTGTCGGCATAGAAGCAGCGGGTCAGGCCGGGCGGCGTGGCAGCCACCAGCCGTTCGGCCAGTTCAACCTCGGGCTCGTGCGAGAAGCCCGCCAGGATCACGTGCTCCAGCGTGTCGAGCTGGGTCTTGATGCGATCGTTGATGCGGGGATTGGCGTGGCCGAAGATGTTCACCCACCAGGAGGACACCGCGTCGATGTAGCGGTTGCCCTCGAAGTCCTCCAGCCAGACCCCTTCGCCCCGCCGGATCGGGATCAACGGCAGGGTTTCGTGGTCCTTCATCTGGGTACAGGGATGCCAGACCACGGCCAGGTCACGGCGAATCAGGGATTCGTTGCTCATCGTCAGATTACGGCTTGGCAGAGAAATGAACGGCGCGGCCGGCAGCGGCCGGGGTCATGTGCCAAGGACCACGCCGACGAAGATCACGCCCCCCAGCACATTGTGGTTGAGAAAGGCGCGGAAACAGGCCTCGCGCTCGCGGTGGCGAATCAGCCACTGATGGTAGACCGCCAACCCGGCTGCCGCCGTCAGCATCAGGTAGTAGACCGGCGCCAGCGCGAAGACCAGGCCCACCGCCACCAGCAGGGCAAAGAACACTCCCTGGAACAGACCGATGTACAGCCGGTCGCGATGGCCCCAGAGAACGGCAGTGGATTTCACGCCGATACGCAGGTCGTCATCACGATCGACCATCGCGTAGATGGTGTCATACACCAGTGCCCACACCAGGACTGCCGCGACCAGCAGCCAGGCGCCGAACGGCAGGCTGCCGGTCTGGGCGGCAAACGCCATCGGCACCGCCCAGGCAAAGGCCGCGCCCAGCGCGGCCTGCGGCCAGTGGGTGTAGCGCTTGGTAAAGGGATAGGCCGCCGCCAGCGCCACGCCGCCGAATGACAGCGCGATGGTCAGCGGATTCAGCAGCAGCACCAGGCCGAATGCCGCCAGCGCCAGCGCGGCGAACAGCGCCAGCGCGCCGGTCTCGGACACCTCGCCGGTGGCCAGCGGCCGCTCGCGGGTGCGCTTGACGTGGCCATCGATGCCGCGATCAGCGTAGTCGTTGATCACGCAACCGGCCGAGCGCATCAGAATGCAGCCGAGCACGAAAACCACCAGCACACGGATATCCGGAAGCCCGTCGGCCGCCAGCCACAGCGCCCACAGCATCGGCCAGCCCACCAGGAAGATACCGATCGGCCGGTTGAGCCGGGTCAGCCGCCAGTAGGCCGCCAGGCGCGGCGATACGCCGAGTTCCGCCTGCATGGTCAGTCGGCCCCGTCAGCCTGCTCGATCGCCTGTAGCAACGTGTCCAGCAGCTTGCGCCCGCGCTCGCCGGCGAGTTCCACATATTCGTCACGCACCGGCAGCGAAAGCTCGCGGAAGGCTGCCCGCTGGCTGTCGTCGAGTTCGACGATCTGGATATCGCTGCTGTCCTCGATCATCGCCAGGCGCTTGTCGTTGAGTTCGCGCTGCTTGTCGAAGATGAAACCGGCCAGCTCGCCACGGATCTCGTCGAGCATGGCGCGACGTTCCGCCGACAGCCCGTCAATGAAGCCGGGCGCCGAGGCCACGGTGGCGATGAACTGCGCGTGCCGGGCCCGGGTCATGGCCTCCTGCACCTCGTGAAAGCTCATCTCCTGAATGGCGAAAACGGGATTGACCTGGGCGTCGATCATGTCCATCTGCAGGGCGCCGTAAACCTCGCCGTAAGGCATCGGGGAGGGCTCGGCCCCGTAGGCCTTGTACGAGGACAGAAGCAACGGCGACACCATGGTGCGGATCTTGACCCCCTCGAAATCGGCCGGTGTGCGCAGTGGCTTGCCCGCGGTCCATACCATCCAGCCCTCGGGCACGATCGAGTACAGCGTCAGCCCGCGCTCGCGATAGGCCTCGTCCAGCAGCTGGTTGAAACGCTGGTTGCCCGTAAGCACCTCGTGGTTGACGCGGTTGTCGTCGGACAGAATGAAGTGCAGCGTGAGTAACTGTACCTCCGGCACCACCGAGCCCAGATGCCCCGGCGAGGCGAACGTGAACTGCAACGCCCCCTGCCGCACCTGCTGGGTGAGGTCGGCCGAGGTGCCGAGACTCCCGTAGGGGTGAATCCGGACCGTGACCTCGCCGTTGGTACGCGCTTCCACCATCGACTTGAATTCCCGGGCATAGGCCCACTGCACGCTGCCCTCGACTTCTTCGAGCGCGAACCGCCAGACCTCGCCGGAATCACCGCTTTCGCCGCAGCCAGCCAGGGCCGCAAGCAACAACAGCAGCGTCACGCATCGAATTCGCATTGGCAGGCTCCCGCTGAAATCTGATTGGACCGGCCCCGGCCACTGTACGGCGGGGCGCGGAAAACGGTAGCACGGGCCGCCCGTGGCCGGCAGCGCACCCGTCCCCGACAGCGGCTTTCGAGAACCACGATTACCTTAGGCCGGACCCGGAAAACCATGCTAGTTTCTGCGCTCCTTCAATCCCGGAGTGCGCGATGTCCGCACCCTCACAGTCCGGCGGCGAGCCGATTACCGACCGTCGGCAACTGATTGAATACTTTGAGTCCGCCTGCAAGCCGCGGAACAACTGGCGGCTGGGCACGGAGCACGAGAAATTCGTGTTCCGACTGGCCGATCATCGCGCGGTTCCCTATGAGGGCGAACAGGGCATCGGCGCGTTCCTGGCCGGGTTGCAACGCTTCGGCTGGTCGCCCATCGAGGAGGACGGCCACACCGTGGCGCTGGCCTCGAATGGCTGCCACATCACGCTGGAACCCGGCGGCCAGCTGGAACTGGCGGGGGAGCCGCTGTTCACCATCCACGAAGCCTGCAACGAGGTCCACGAGCATCTGCGGCAGGTCAAGGCGGTAGCCGCCGAACTCGGACTCGGCATGCTGGGTCTCGGTTTCGTGCCCACCGGCCGGCGCGAGGACATGCCCTGGATGCCCAAGTCCCGCTACCGGATCATGCGCGAGTACATGCCCAAGCGCGGCAATCTCGGTCTGGACATGATGCTGCGCACCGCCACCGTCCAGGTGAATCTGGACTATGGCGACGAAGCGCACATGGTGAAGAAACTACGGGTGGGACTGGCCCTGCAGCCCATTGCCACCGCCCTGTTCGCCAACTCGCCGTTCACCGAGGGGCGGCCCAACGGCTATCTGTCCTACCGCAGCCAGATCTGGACCGATACCGATCCCGACCGCAGCGGCATGCTGCCCTGGGTGTTCGCCGACGGCATGGGTTTCGAACGCTACGCCGACTACGCGCTTGATGTGCCGATGTATTTCGTCGTTCGTGACGGCCGCTACATCGACGCCTCGGGTCAATCCTTCCGCGATTTCCTGGCCGGCAAGCTGCCGGCGCTGCCCGGCGAGATTCCCACCATCGGCGACTGGGACGACCACCTGACCACCATCTTCCCCGAGGTGCGGGTGAAGAAATTCATGGAAATGCGCGGTGCCGACGGCGGTCCCTGGCGGCGGCTGTGCGCCCTGCCCGCGCTCTGGGCCGGACTTTGCTATGACGACGCCGCCCTGGAAGCGGCCTGGTCGCTGGTGCGGGACTGGACCGACGAGGAACGTCAGCGCCTGCGGGATGAAGTGCCGCGTACCGCGCTCAAGACCCGGTTTCGCAACACCACGCTCCAGAGCCTGGCAAAGGACGTGGTGGCCATCGCCACCGACGGGCTGCGGGCCCGCGGCTGCCTCGACGCCAACGGCGAGGACGAAACCGGCTATCTCGACCAGATTGCCGAGATCGCCGAAACCGGCCGCACGCCCGCCGAGGAACTGCTGGAGCGCTACCACGGCCGCTGGCATCAGTCGGTGGCGCCGGTCTACACCGATTTCGCCTATTAGCGGTCCACCCGCTCGCCGGGGTCAGTCGACCACGTGCCGGCCGTAATCGGGCGGCAGCAACTGGATCTCGAGGCGCCGGTTTTCCGCCCGGCCCTCGGCCGTGTCGTTATCGGCCACCGGCTCGTAATGACTGCGCCCCACGACGTGAATGCGCGCCGGGTCGATGCCGGCTTCGTCGATCAGGAAACGGGCTGCACTCGCCGCCCGGGCCGATGACAGCTCCCAGTTGCTGGGAAACCGCCAGCGCAGCCATTTGCTGATGCCCAGATCGTCGCTGTGGCCGACGATTCGGATGATGCGCTCCGGGTAGTTATCGAAGATGTAGGCGATCCGGCCCAGAGTCTCGGCGCCGCTGTCCGTGAGCCGCGCGGCACCGGAACTGAACAGCAGGTCCGCGCCCAGGCGCACCACCGTGAGGCGTTCCTGCAACCGGTCGATGGTGACATCCCGGCGTTCCAGCTCCGCCCTGAGTTCCTCACGCTGGCGATCGAAACGGGCCTGCTCGGCTTCGCGTTCCTCCCGCAGGGTCTCGATGCGCTGTTCCAGAGAGGTGACCGACTGGTTCGCCGAATCCAGTTCGCTTTCCAGCGCGGCGACCCGTTCACGGACCTGGGCTACCTCCGCCTCCTTGGCACGGATCGCCTGGTCGGTCGCCGCCACCTCGTCGCGCAACTCCGACCGGGCCTGCTCGGCGGTGGTCAGCTCCGCCGCCAGCGCCTCGCGTTCCTCGGCCAGCGCGGCGCGCTCCGCCTCGGTAGTTTCGAGTTCCGACGACTGGTCGTCGATGCGCTCGTTGACCGCCGCCAGCCGCTCGGACAGCGAGGTCCGCGCCTTCCGGTTGCGTTCCAGTCGGTCGGCCAGGTCGGCGCGTTCGGCCACGATGGTGTCCAGCTCCATGCGCAGCTGTTCGCGCACGTCTAGCACGTCGCTGAGCTCGCTCCGGAATTCGTCACGCTGCTCGCTGACGGTATCGAGTTCCTCCGCGAGCTCGCGGCTACGGGCTGCCAGCGCCTCGTACTCCTTTTCCAGCCGGGCATTGAGATCTCGCTGAACCTCGAGTTCCCGTTCGCGTTCGCTGGCCACGGATGTGACCTCGTCCAGGCGCTCGTCGCGGTTGCCGAGCCGCGAACGCAGTCGCTCCTGACGCCATTCGGCAGCCTCCAGTTCCTCTCCCACCGCGCGCAATGCCTCGGTGCGTTCATCCAGGGCGGCCTCGCGTTCGGCAAGCTGCTGCTCGACGCGTTCGATGGTCGCCTGGCGCTCGCGCAACGCTCGCTCACGTGCCGCCAGTGAATCCTGCAGCTCGGCCTGCCGGGCCTTTGCCTGCGCCTTCGTCTCCGCCAGGGATTCGCGCTCGAAATGGAAGAACGTCCAGCCGGCCACCGCCATGGCCGCCATCACCCCGGTCAGCCCCCACGGAATCAGTCCCCGCATACCTCGCCTCCGCACGTCGTCACCGCATTCGCGGTTGTAGTCGGATGATTGCCCCGACCCCGTTGTTACCGAAATAAGACGACCGGGTCCAGTAATCCGGCGAACCGATCGCCATGCCGGGCCGCAAGACGATGATGCGGGTGCCGGTCCCGTAGAGACCGCGCAAACCGGAAATACATGATGAAACGATCACTGCCCCTGATGCTGGCCCTGACCCTGCTCGGCGCCACCGCCAGCGCGGCGTTGCCGGCCCCACCCGCTGACGGCGCCGACCAGCATTCGCCGGCCCCGGCCTTCACCCACACCGCGCCCCGCGACTGGCTCAACAGCGACCCGCTGACCTGGGCCGATCTGCGCGGGCAGGTGGTGCTGCTGGATTTCTGGACCTTCATGTGCTGGAACTGCTACCGCTCCTTTCCCTGGCTGACCGGACTGGAACAAGCGCTCTCCGACCGGCCGTTCACGGTGATCGGGGTGCACACCCCCGAGTTCGAGGCGGAAAAGGACCGGTCGCGCATCCAGGAGCGCGCCAATCACTTCGGGCTGCACCACCCCATCATGATCGACAACGATCATTCCTACTGGCAGGCCATGAACAACCGCTACTGGCCCGCCTATTACCTGATCGACAAACAGGGCCGGTTGCGGGCGCTGTACATCGGCGAAACCCATGCCGGTTCCGACCAGGCACGCAGAATCCGCCAGCACATCCAGCAGCTGCTCGACGAACCCGCCTCCTAGAGAGCCGTCACTGCGACAGATTGTGGGCGCAGTATTCCTCGGCGTCCTTGTAACCGTCGTAGTCGCCATGCTTCGAACGCGGCGCCCGGCCGTCGCCGAAGCGCGGCTTGTTGCTGTCGGTAGCCGGGACGTCCACCGGGTCGGCGGCGGCGCGCGGCGCCGGGATCTCTTCCACGGCAAACAGCGGCGTGGCTGCAGTTGCCGCGACCGTGAGGCCGGCCAAGGCGAGACGGCCAAGCAGGCGGGGATGGGAACGCGTCATGGTATGGCTCCGGGAAACGTGAAACGACCCGGAGTTGACCGACGGCGAGGCGCTCCGATTGCGCCGCAGCCGGCGCTAGCGGAACAACGGACGAATGGCGCGCACGCCGGGCACCTCCCGGGCCACGGCCGCAAAGCGGCTGCGCACCATGGCCACGCTGCCCACCAGCTCTACCTGTTCGAAGGGCAGCAGTACCTCGACATCCACCGCGTCATTCAGATAATGCAACGTTACCCGCTCGATATGGCCCGCGATCGGCAGGTCGGCCCAGGCCTCGCGCAGTCGCGCCATCAGCTCGGTGCGCAGGGGCAGGTCGAAGGCTGCGGGCGCATCCTCGTGGCCGTCGGGCTCGATGTGGATGCAGATGTCGGCGATTTCGTCGACATGCGAGACCAGCCGGTCGCTGATTTCCTCGCTGATGCGATGGGCCTCACTCAGGCTGATGTAGGGGTCCACCATCACGCCGACATCGGCGTAGGCGGCGTGTCCCCCCATGGTTCGGGTTCGCAGCCGGCGCATCCGGCGCACGCCGGGGACGTCGCCGATATGATCCCGCACCACGGACAGCCGGTCCGGGGCCAGGCCGGTATCCACCAGCTCGCGCAGGCTCTGCCAGCCGTAGCGCCAGCCGAACGCCGCCAGCATGATCGCGATCAGCACCGCCCCGACAGCATCCAGCAGCGGCATCCCGGCCATGCTGCCGGCCACCGCCACCACCGCAACCACCGACGATGCCGCGTCCGACCGGTGATGCCAGGCGTTGGCCTCCAGCAGCAGCGAACGCGTCCGGCGGGCCTGATGACGCGTGTACCAGAACAGCGCTTCCTTGAGGACCAGCGAGGCAACGGCCGCCGCCAGCGCCGGCCAGCCGGGCACCACTGGCGTGGCGCCACCCAGCAACACCACACCCGCATTCCAGGCAATGAACCCGGCGGTGACGATCAGCAGCATGCCCACGAAGGCGGTGGCGACCGTTTCGATGCGGGCGTGGCCGTACGGATGGTCGTGATCGGCCGACTTGGCGCCGACCCGGATGGCCGCCAGCACCACCGCGTCGCTGACCAGGTCGGACAGCGAGTGGACGCCGTCGGCAATCAGCGCCTCCGACCGGCCGAAGTAGCCCGCCACCAGCTTGAGCAGCCCCAGCGGCAGGTTGACCGCCGCGCCCACCAGCGTGGCCCGCTGCTTGCGGCGCACTTCCAGACGCAGGCCGCCGCGCGCCGGGCGGCGTTCGCCTTCGGTCAGCGACTGACTCATGTCCGGCGGTTAAAAAAGACCATGACGGTACCGATTATACCGCCAGCCCGGGCTGCCCGCGGGGACGGCGGCCCGATTCGCGCTTCGCGCGCTAGCCGGGGTCGTCCACGGTACTGATCACCGCGTCCCGGGCTTCTGCCGGCGGGACTGCCTGCGGTCCGGCGGCCGGCGTCGGTGCCGCACTGCTCGGTGGCGGCTCATCCGGCCCTGCCACCTGGATGGGTCGGCTCGACGACGGCCGACGCGAGTTCACGGCCAGGGTGGTGAGTCCGGCGACATCCTGTTCGCCCACCAGAGCGTACTGTTCGCCGGCCGATTGCCAGGTGACGACGTTCAGACCCTCGCCCCGGACCACGCGATAGGCGGCCGCATCGACATTGTCACGCGGTGCCACATACAGCCCGACTCGCTGCCCGGAGGCGTTGCGGAACCGGTACTCGGTAACGCTGGCGGCCCCCAGCGTCCGGGCGCCCGCGAATTCGAATCCGACGGGCTGGAAATCCGGTTGCGGGCCGGAACCCGGCGATATCGCCGGCGACTCATGGAACGATTCCAGTGCCACCTGGGTCAGCGCCGGCTGACCCGACTCAGGCAGCGACCAGAAGACCAGCGTCGCGGTAAGCAGCAGCATGGCGGCCGCAAGACCGGTCATCGGCAGGCTGCGTTTGCCACCGGCCGGGCCGCCCGGCTGCATCCGGGCCGGTACCGGCGCCTCGAGCACACCGGAGAACGCCCGGGCGATCAGCCGGTCCTGGTCGACATAGGCATTGACCTGCGCCTGCGCCGAGGGATCCCGGCGCAGGTAGGCTGCCACCCTGGCTGCCCGCCGCTGCGGCAACTGGCCGTCGGCAAAGGCGCTGAGTTCCTCGTCGCTGATGTTGTCCCTAGTACGCATCACTTGACCCTCCGCAGTGCGCGAGGCGTATCGCGCTGTTCCTGCATCTCGCGCAGCGCTTCCCGGCCCCGCGCCAGGCGCGATCGCAGCGTGCCTACGCGGATGCCCAGAATCCTGGCCGCGTCCCGATAACTGGGCTGTTCCAGAGCCATCAGCAGCAGGGCATCGCGCTGCGGTGCCGGCAGCCGATCCACCAGCGCCAGAACCTGCCGGCAGCGCAAGTCCATCTCACCGGTTGGCCAGACCTGCTGGTCACGGGCCGGGTCCGGGTGCGTGCTTTCGCGGCGCGCGGTCGCGGTCTGGCGGCTGTTGAGATAGAGCCGGTACAACAGCTTGAAAAGCCAGGACCGCAGGCGCCCTACCGGCCGCCAGAGGTGCCCCTTGCGCATGGCCCGCTCCAGACAGTCCTGGACCAGATCATCGGCGGCCGCGGCGTCCCCGCACAGCCCGCGCGCATACCGACGCAGATGCGGTATCTCGGTCGCCAGTCGCTGTTCGAATGTCACGGCCCTGCATTCCCTGTGGCAAGCACTACGGAAAACAACAGTCATGGGACCGGTTCGGTTCCATTTACATCTCCGGGAACCAATCCGGCGTCCGTCCTGTTGTTCTCGTGACCGCGCCTTGTAGCGGGTCGCAACTTTGCAACTGGAGAGTTAATCCATGACTTCCAACCATCGCATGGCACGCAATATGGCACTAGCCGCCGCCCTCGGCCTGGGTGTAAGCGGTATCGCCGTGGCACAGCAGGAGCCGGCGCAGCAGCAGGCGCCCCAGGCCAAGGACTTCGACAAGGCTGAACTCGAGTCCTTCGTGGAAGCGCAGGCCGAGGTGAGCACCATCAGCCAGGAATACCGGAAGAAGATGCAGAACGCGGACGATCCCGAGGCCCAGGCCAGCATGCGCCAGGAGGCCAATCAGGAAATGGTCCAGGCGGTGAATGAGGCCGGCCTCGACCCGTCCACCTACAACGCCATTGCCCAGGCGGCGCAGAGCGATCCGCAGCTGGCGCAGAAGATCGAGGGTATGCGCTAAACGCGCCACCCGGATGCCGGTGCGCGGCGCCTGCCGCGGCCGGCATTCACCGACTTACCTGTCTGTCCCTCGCTCGCCCGCGGTCGCCTATTGGTCGCGGGCTCTTTTTTGCGCGTTTGTATCGCCGGCCAACCCGCCCGCCATCAAGGCGGCTCCGCCTCAGTTGCGGCCAATCTCGTCGCGACCGTAGAACTTCACCCCCTTCTGGATGCGCTCGCGCCCCGAGGCCAGCCGGTGGCGGTTGGTATCGCGCAGGGAGTACACGCAGCCGCAGTATTCCTGCTGATAGAAGGCCTCGCGCTTGGCGATCTCGATCATGCGCTGCGACCCGCCCTTCTTGCGCCAGTTGAAGGTCCAGTAGTCCACCTGGCCGTAGCGCGAGGCCGCCCTTACGCCGGACTGGTTGATCTGCTGCATGTTCTTCCAGCGGGAAATGCCCAGGGTGCTGGAGATCAGCGGAAAACCGTGCTCGTGGGCATACAGGGCGGTGCGTTCGAAGCGCATGTCGAAGCACACGGTGCAGCGCCGGCCCCGTTCCGGTTCCTGCTCCAGCCCCTGGATGCGGTCGAACCAGTTGTCGGTGTCGTAGTCACCGTCCACAAAGGGCACGTCCAGGGCTTCGCAGAAGCGGATGTTCTCGTTCTTGCGCTGCTCGTATTCGCTGCGGGGATGGATGTTCGGGTTGTAGAAATACACCGTGAAATCGATACCCGAGGCCTTGACCGCCTCCATCACTTCCCCGGCGCAGGGAGCACAGCAGGAATGCAGCAATAGCTGGCGGGCGCCATCCGGCGCTTCCAGGGCGGGACGCTGATAATCCTGTTCGTTATAGGGGTTCATGCACGTTGTTCGAGCCGCGTATCGGCCCCAATGATGCCAGTACACCGGCACCCGGAAAAGCGCTGGCACCCTGCCCGGCAACCGGCTAAGGTGCCGTGCAGCGATCGACATCGGAGGCACTCGCATGGCGGACAAAGACGGCAGCATCCTCATGGGCATGATCTGGATGGCAGTGATTTCACTACTACTGTTCTGGCTGCCGCTGCTGGGACCGTTGCTGGCGGGCATCGTCGGCGGCCGCACGGCCGGCGGTGTCGGACCCGGGCTGCTGGCCGCGGTACTGCCGGCGCTGGCACTGTCCGGCCTGCTGTTCCTGATGGGCACGGCGCTTACCGGCCTGCCGGTCATCGGGCTGATCGCCGGGGCGGGGGTGTTCGTGCTGATCGCGGTGCAGATGGTGCCGCTGCTGATCGGTGCCTTCATCGGCGGGCTGCTGACATGAACGACACCGCCGGCAACATCGAGCCGCTGATTGACCAGATTCTGGATACGTGGCGGCCGGATCTGGGTGACGCCTATTCCGCCTATCGCAATCATGCACAGCGGGTGCTGGCCCTGGCCCTGCGGCTGGGCGAGTTCGACGATAACCAGCGCCGCAGTCTGGCGATTGCTGCTGCCTTCCATGACCTGGGGATCTGGAGCGACGGCACGCTGGATTACCTGGAGCCGTCGGTCGAACGGGCCCGGGCGTGGCTGGCGGATCACGGCGACAGCCAGCGCGGCGATGCCGTGGCGGCGGTGATCCGCAATCATCACCGCGTGCGCGGTTGCCGCGACGAACACGCGGCGCTGACCGAACCGTTCCGGCGGGCGGACCTGATTGATGTCAGCCTCGGCCTGATCCGTTTCGGCATCTCCCGCCGCGACTACCGCGCCATGGTCCGGGAGCTGCCCTACCACCGTTTCCATCGTCGACTTGTTCGCCTGTTCGGGGCCCACATCCTGCGCCATCCGCTGCAGCCGGCCCCGATGTTCAAATGGTAGGAACACCACCATGACCCGATACGCCTTCGTCACCGGCGGCAGCGGCTTTATCGGCCGCAATCTCATCCGAGCCCTGATCGATGCGGGTTGGTCCGTGCGTGCCCTGGCGCGCTCGGATGACGCCGCGACCGCGGTCACGGCGGCGGGGGCCGAACCCGTGCGCGGCGACCTGCACGACCGGGCCGCACTGGCACGAGGCATGACCGGCTGCGACTGGGTCTTCCACGCCGCCGCCAAGGTGGAGGAATGGGGCGACCCGGCCGACTATGAGCACATCAACGTGGGCGGCACGAAGGTGGTCCTCGCCGCGGCGGCGGAGGCCGGTGTCCGGCGGCTGATCCATGTTTCCACCGAGGCCGTGCTCGCGGACGGCAGTCATCTGCACAACGTCGATGAAACCCGGCCGCGGCCCGCCAATCCCCTGCCCCGCTATCCGCGCACCAAGGCCCGGGCCGAGGCCGCGGTGGAAGCCGCCAACGGGCGCGCCGGGCTGGAAACCGTGATCGTGCGGCCGACTTCGGTCTGGGGCGCCGGGGATACCTCGGTGCTACCCAAGATCGCCGCCGCGGTGGCCAGCGGGCGCTTCATGTGGATCGGCGGCGGTGACTATCCGCGCGCCACCACCCACGTGCGCAATCTGTGCGAAGTCCTGCTGCTGGCCGCGGAAAAGGGCCGTCCGGGTGGCTGCTACTTCGCCACCGACGGCGAGCCGGCCCGCTATCGGGACTTCCTGACCGCGGAACTGGCAACCCTGGGCGTGGCGCCGCCCTCCCGCTCCATCCCGCGGCCGGTGGCGAAAGCGGCGGCCAACGCCTGCGACGCCATCTGGAACACCCTGGGCCTGGCCAATCCCCCGCCGGTCAGCCGGCTGCTGGTGACACTGTTCGGTTCGCCGGTGACAATCGATGATTCGCTGGCCCGTCGCGAACTGGGCTATATGGGCCGGGTCACGCGGGAAGCCGGCCTGGCCGAAATGGCGGATCAGTCGACGGGCGGAGCGTAGACCGCCAACAAGCCCGGATGCACGCGAAAGCTGGCTGGCGTCCTGCCGACCGTTTCGCCGTCCACCGCAATGGTCTTGGGGTGGCGCGTGCGCACCTCGATGCGACTCGCCGCCAGCGTTTCGATCTGATCGTGTCCCCGGGTGCGCCCGACCCGCAGCGCCGGAAGCAGCGCCAGCAACGGGCCGTCCCGATGGGCGGGGATGGCATAGAGATCGAGCCGGCCGTCATCGATGGCGGCATCCTCGGCAATCGGAACGCCGCCACCATAGAAACGTCCGTTGCCCACGGACACCTGAATCGCCTTGAGCCGCTGCCAAGGCCCGTCGTCCCCGCGGAATTCAACCGTGAACCGCCGCCGCGTGCGGAACGCGGTCCAGGCGGCATAGGGATAGGCCAGTGGTCCCATCAGTTTCTTGGTATCACCATCGGAGCGGCGGGCGATTTCCACCGCGAACCCGATATGGGCCACGTTGAGGAAGTGGCGGCCGTTGCATTCGCCCAGATCGATACGGCGAACATGATCCGCCGCGATCACGTCGCAGGCGGCCAGCGGGTCCAGCGGTACGCCCAGCGAGCGGGCAAAGTCGTTGGCCGTGCCCAGCGGCAGGACGCCCATGGGCAGCCCGCTGGCCACCACGCCCGGCAGCGCGGCATTCATGGTCCCGTCGCCACCACCGACCACGACTCGGTCGATACGCCCCTGATGATCCCGGATGGCGGCGGCGATGTGGTCCGGACCATCCGGTCTGACCCGAATGACGCCCAGGCCGGCGTCCTGCATGCGCGTGATCAGGGCATCGGCGTCGTTCGCACCGCTCCGGCTGTTGGGGTTGATCAGCAGAAGCGCCTGTCGCTGGGTCACGCGGAATACCCTGTCATGCCGGGCCCGGACGGTCGGGGAAGCGGCGCACAGTCAACCCCACCAAGCTCGCGGCGTCAATCTTCCGGGCCGGACTTGCGCGCACCGGTCTCCGGCCGGTTAGGCTTGTCCGGTAACCCATGTCGGCGAGCCCGATGACACCACCCGCACGGGGACCCGCCCCGCTCCGCCTGCTGGACCACGCCGTGGAACACCTCGAACAGGGCATTCTGGTGGGGGGCATTCTTGCGATGGCCCTGCTCAACATCGCCAATGTGATCAGCCGCAATCTGCTGGGCGGCAGCATGTCATTCGCCGAGGAGGCCAATCAGGGGCTGATCGTACTGGTCACCTTCATGGGACTGGGCTATGGCGTACGCCGGGCTCGCCACATCCGCATGTCGGCGTTCTACGACCAGTTCCGTGGCCGGGCACGCAAGGCGCTGATGGTGGTAATCGCGGCCGGAACCGCCACTCTACTGCTGATGCTCACCTGGTTCGCCATCGCCCATGTGCAGCAGCTGTATCAGTCCGGCACAGTCACCCCGGCACTGCGGCTACCGGTCTACCTGATCCAGCTATCGGTGCCCGTGGGGCTGTTCCTGGGCGCGGTACAGTATGTGCTCACCGTCTGGCGCAACCTGACCACCGAGGGCACCTGGCTGTCGTTCACCGAGCCGGATGTCTATAACGAGGCGGAACCGGAGTCCGCGTCATGCTGATTCTGGTGGTCACAGTAATGCTGGTCCTGCTGGCACTGGGGTTCCCGATGATGGTGCCGCTGGCCGCCGCCGCCCTGGCGCTGCTGTTCGGCTTCTTTCCCGGCATTCAGCCGGCGCTGCTGGTGCAGCAGATGGTGGGCGGTGTGCAGCCGGTGGTACTGACCGCGGTGCCGATGTTCATTCTCGCCGCCGATATCATGACCAAGGGCCACACCGCCAACCGCCTGCTGGACCTGGTGGATACCTTCGTGCGCCACCTGCGCGGCGGGCTGCCGATCACCACCGCCGCCAGCTGCACCCTGTTCGGCGCGGTATCCGGATCGACCCAGGCCACGGTGGTGGCAATGGGCGCACCGCTGCGGCCGCGGCTGCTCAAGGCCGGTTACCGCGACAGCTTCGTGATGGCGCTGATCATCAACAGTTCGGACATCGCCCTGCTGATTCCGCCCTCGATCGGCATGATCATCTATGGCGTGGTGGCCGGGGTGTCGGTGGGCGAGCTGTTCATCGCCGGCATCGGGCCGGGCCTGCTGGTGCTGGCATTGTTCTCGCTCTATTGCTGGTTGGCCGCTCGCCGGCAGAACATTCCCCGCGAACCCCGGGCCGGCTGGGGCGATCGCCTGCGGGCACTGCGCTGGGCCAGTCTGCCGCTGGGCTTTCCGGTGATCGTGGTCGGCGGCATTTATTCCGGGTACTTCTCCCCCACCGAGGCCGCGGCGGTATCGGTGCTGTACGCCCTGATCCTGGAGGTGGGCGTGTTCCGGGCGGTGCGCCTATCCGAAATTCCCGGTATCGCCCTGTCCACCGGCCTGATCACTTCGGTGGTGTTCATCCTGGTGGCGGCGGGGGCGGCGTTTTCCTGGATGATCTCGTTCGCGGGCATTCCGGACATGGTGCTCGGGGACCTGATTCAGGCAGCCGGCGACAGCCCGTGGCTGGCGCTGGCGGTAATCTGTCTGGCCTATTTCGTGGGCTGCATGTTCGTGGACCCGATCGTGGTGATTCTGGTGCTCACGCCGATCTTTGCGCCGCTGATCAGCGCATCCGGGCTGGACCCGGTCCACGTAGGCACTCTCGTTGTATTGCAGGCGGCCATCGGGTCGGCAACGCCGCCCTTCGGTTGCGACATCTTCACCGCCATCGCGATCTTCCGGCGACCCTATCTGGACGTGATCCGAGGCACGCCGCCGTTCATCGCAATCCTGGCCGCAGCCACGGTGCTGCTGATCGCGTTTCCGTCGATCGCGCTGTTCCTGCCCAACCTGCTGTATTGACCACGCTCGGAGGCCTTCCCGTCATGCGCATTCGCGGTTGTTGTCTGCTTTTCGCCTGCTGCCTGCCGATGGCGGCATTCGCGAAGGGCTACGTGTTCAGCTACGGCTTCGATGGCGCCGACGCCCCCGAACCCCGCGGCGGCACCACCCGCGGCGCGCCGGTGGAACTGGTCACCGCGCCCGACCCGCGCTTTGAAGCCGTGCAGGCCGCGGATCTGTCCGCCAAACAACGCGACCGGCGCGCGATTCTGTCGCTGGCCGGCGAGTTCAAAACCACCTTCGAGTTCGTGGAGACCGCCACGCTGGCGCCCGACCTGGCGCGCGATAATCGGCCCTACCGGTCCTGGGCCACGGAATACGTGTTCGTGCTCGAGGATTCCCCCGACCGGATCCGCCTGCAGCACGTCCTGGTCATGCGATTCATCAACGACGACGGCGACATCAGCGACCCGATGGTCACCAAGCACTGGCGCCAGGACTGGCACTGGCAACCCGAGCAGGTCTGGCGGTATCAGGGCGACCGGCGCTGGATCCGAGAGCCGGTGGACGACGCCGAGGGCGTCTGGAAACAGGCCGTCTATCAGGTGGACGATGCCCCGCGCTACGAGGCCCTGGGCCGCTGGCACCACGAGGCCGGCGCTTCGTACTGGCAGAGCGAGTCATTCGCCCGCCCCCTGCCACGACGCGAGCACAGCGTGCGTGACGACTACGACATGCTCGCCGGGCGGCACCGCATCACCCTGACCCCGACCGGCTGGCTGCACGCCCAGGGAAACCGCAAGCTGCGCCTGAATGAGGACGGCAACCGACAGGCGATTGCCGTGGAAACCGGGTTGAACCGCTATCAACGGATCGAGGGATTCGACATGACGCCCGGCCGCGATCTCTGGCAGCGGCAGGCCGCTTTCTGGGCCGCAGTGCGCACGGAATGGCGCCGCTTGCAGCAACAAAACGAGGTGCTGGAAATCCGGCGCGAGGTCGATGGCCAGTCACGCTTTGCCCGTCTGTTCGGCCTGGCGGCCGAGCTTGAGGGCGCGGATCAGGACACCCTCACCGCCCGCGTGCGGGCGGCGATCAGGCCATACGTGGTGACACCCTAATCGGTGTCGGGCAGGTAGGCGCCGTCCTCGTCGTGAATCTCGCGCCCGGACACGGGCGGATTGAAGGTGCACACCAGCTTGAGTTCCTCGATCGCCTTGAGGGTGTGGCGATCGTGGTTGTCCAGGGCGTAGAGCGTGCCCGGCACGATGTCGAACTGCTCGCCGGTATCCCGATTGGTCAGCACACCACGGCCCTGGTAGCAGTACACCGCTTCCAGGTGGTGCTTGTACCACATGTCGAATTCGAGGCCCGGCGGGAAGGTGGTCTCATGCATGGAAAAGCCCATGCCATCCTTTTTCAGGATGAACCGCACGCTGGTCCAGCCGGCGGGACTGACCACTTCCTGGTCGGTACCTTTGAGGTCTTCGAGACGCACGATCTTCATCGGCAAGACTCCTGAATGTCGAGGGCAGTCGAGGTCACCGGCTGCGCCCGTGATGGGCAGCCGGCGAAATGAGGTTGGCGATCAGGCCGCGCCCTGCAGCAGGCCGTGATCCTGAAGCGCGGCATCCACCGCCTGTTCCAGCAGGTCGAGGCCGCGGGCGAGGTTGTCATCGCTGATGATCAGCGGCGGCATCACCTTGAGCACGTTGTCGTCCGGACCGGCGGTCTCGGCGATCAGGCCGAGCTGGAAGCAGTGTTCGCCGATGGCATCGGCCAGACCCTCGGTCCTGCAGTCCATGCCGATGAACAGACCACGCCCACGGACTTCGGCCTCCAGTCCGGGCCGGGCCTTGACGATGGCGCGCAGGCGTTCCTGCACCTGCTCGCCCTTGGCCAGCACGCTCTTCTCCAGCGCATCATCGCGCCAGTAGTGGTTGAGCGCTGCCGAGGACGTGATGAAGGCGTGGCAGTTGCCGCGGAAAGTGCCGTTGTGCTCGCCCGGCTTCCAGATGTCCAGATCCGGCCGGATCATGGTCAGCGCCAGCGGCAGCCCGAAGCCGGACAGCGACTTGGAAATGGTGATGATGTCGGGCTTGATGCCCGAGGGCTCGAACGAGAACAGCGGCCCGGTACGGCCGATGCCGGCCTGGATGTCATCCACGATCAGCAGCATGTCATGCTCGTGGCAGAGGGCCTCGATCTTCTGCAGCCACTCGTTGCTGGCCACGTTGATGCCACCCTCGCCCTGCACCGTCTCCAGGATGATCGCGGCCGGCTTGTCGAAGCCACTGGAGCTGTTTTCCAGCAGCATGCGCAGATCGTCCGCAGTGTCGCGCCCCGCGCCGAAATACTCGCAGAACGGCAGCGGCGAAGAATTGTTCAGCGGCACACCGGCGCCGCCGCGCTTGGAACTGTTGCCGGTTACCGCCAGCGCGCCCAGCGTCATGCCGTGGTACGCGTTGGTAAAGAACAGCACCCGGTCGCGGCCCTTGACCTTGCGCGCCAGCTTGAGAGCCGCTTCCACCGCATTGGTGCCCGTGGGTCCCGGAAACTGGAGCTTGTACTCCATGTTGCGCGGCTTCATCACCACTTCCTCGAAGGTGGCGATGAAGTCTTCCTTGGCCTGTGAAGCCATGTCCAGCGAGTGGGTGATGGCATCCGAGTGGATGTAGTCCAGCAGCGCCGCCTTCATGACGTCGTCGTTGTGCCCGTAATTGAGCGCGCCCGCACCGCTGAAGAAGTCGATGTACTGCCGGCCGTCGGCATCGTCGAGCAGCTCGCCCTTGGCGGTGGTGAACACCGTGGGAAACGAGCGGACGTAGCCGCGAACTTCGGATTCGAGACGATTGATGTATTCCATGATGACTCCTGGGCGTGACGCCGATCAGGCTTGGGCGGCCTCGCGATCAAACGGGCCGATGCGAAAGAGGATTTCGGGTTCGTGCTCGCCGTCGCCGGGAAATACCGCGGCCGGGAACAGCTCGGTTTCGTTCACGTCGGCACTCATGCGCCGGGCAAAACCGCGGAACAGCGCCATCGAGGCCTCGTTGCTCGGGCCGATCGTGGTATCGAGATACGACACGCCGGCGCAGGCCGGACGCAGGACGATGTCCCGCAGCATGCGCGTGGCAATGCCGCGCCCGCGTCCGGCTTCAGCCACGCCGACCTGCCACACGAACACGGTATCCGTCTTGTCAGGCGGGCGGTAAGCGGAGATGAAACCGACCACACGGCCATCGAGTTCGGCCACCACGCTGGTGGCGGCGAAATGCTCGGCGACCAGCAGGTAGGCGTACGGTGAATTGGCGTCGAGAACGCCGGTGTCCACGACCAGTTGCCAGATGGCGGCACCGTCGTCGAGGGACGGGGAACGGAAGATGACCCCGTCGTTCTCGGATTGCTCTGTCGGGTTGGAAATGTCGTTGAAAAGCGCTTAAAGCCGGCGCCCAGTATAACGGTTTTGCCTAGGCCGTGCCCGCCGGGCGCAGCGACGCGTGCAGCGACCGCAACGGATGAACCGACATATTTTCCAGGTATGTCAGTGCGTTACATGAGGCTTTTGCACCCGCAATAGTGGTGAAATACGCCACCTTGTAACGCAGGGCCGTGGTGCGGATGGATTGGGACTCCTCGATCGCACGCTTGCCTTCGGTGGTGTTGACGATGAACTGGATTTCGTCATTCTTGATCATGTCCACGATGTGCGGCCGCCCTTCCTTGACCTTGTTCACCGTCTTTACCTCGATGCCGGCCGCCTGCAGCGTGGCGGCAGTGCCGCGGGTCGCCACCAGACTGAACCCGGCTTCCGCCAGCTGGGCGGCCAGCCCGGCGACATGGGCCTTGTCGGCCTCACGCACGGTGATCAGCGCAGTGCCGCTGCGCGGCAGGCCGGCGCCGGCGGCCAGCTGGGACTTGGCGAACGCCTCGCCGAAGGAGTAGCCCACTCCCATCACCTCGCCGGTGGATTTCATTTCCGGCCCCAGCAACGGGTCCACGCTGGGGAACTTGGTGAACGGGAACACCGCCTCCTTCACCGAGAAGTAGTCCGGTATGCGCTCCTCGCCAATGCCCTGCTCGTCCAGCGACCGGCCGGCCATGCAACGGGCGGCGATCTTGGCCAGCGGCAGGCCGGTGGCCTTGGATACGAACGGCACCGTGCGCGAAGCGCGCGGATTGACCTCCAGCAGATAGACGTCACCGTTCTTGACCGCGAACTGCACGTTCATCAGCCCCACCACTTCCAGCCCGCGGGCCAGCGATGCGGTCTGGGCGCGGATCTCGTCGAGCACCTCGCCCGACAGGCTGTAGGGCGGCAGCGAACAGGCCGAATCGCCGGAATGCACCCCGGCCTGCTCGATATGCTCCATCACCCCGCCGATAAACGTGCGATGGCCGTCGCAGATGGCGTCCACATCGAGCTCGATGGCATCGTCCAGGAAACGGTCCAGCAGCACCGGCGCGTCTTCGGACACATGCACGGCTACCGCCATGTAGCGCGCCAGATCCTCGGGACCGAACACGATCTCCATCGCCCGACCGCCCAGCACATAGGACGGCCGCACCACCATCGGGTAGCCGACTTCCTCGGCCAGCTCCATCGCTTCGGCTTCCGAACGGGCGGTACGGTTTGCCGGCTGCTTGAGCCCCAGCTTGTTGACCAGATTGAGGAAGCGGTCGCGGTCCTCGGCCAGGTCGATGGAATCCGGCGTGGTGCCGATGATCGGGGCTCCGGCGGCCTCCAGCCGGCGCGCCAGTTTCAGCGGCGTCTGCCCGCCGTACTGCACGATCACGCCTTCGGGCTTCTCGACGTCGATCACGGACATGACGTCCTCGAACGTCAGCGGCTCGAAGTACAATCGATCCGAAGTGTCGTAGTCGGTGGACACGGTCTCCGGATTGCAGTTGATCATGATGGTTTCGTAACCATCCTCGCGCATTGCCAGCGCGGCATGCACGCAACAGTAGTCGAATTCGATCCCCTGCCCGATCCGGTTCGGGCCGCCGCCCAGGACCATTATCTTCTTTCTGTCCGAGGGGTTGGCCTCGCATTCCTCATCATAGGATGAATACTGGTAGGCGGTGGCGGTGGGGAATTCGGCGGCGCAGGAATCCACCCGCTTGAACACCGGCGTCACCCCGTGGGCCAGCCGCGCGTCGCGCACCGCGAACTCTCCGGTATCCAGCAGCCGCGCCAGACGCCGGTCGGAAAAGCCGGTCCGCTTGTAGCGGCGCAGCTCGCCCGCATCCAGGTCGCTCAGGGCGCGGCCGGCAAGATCGCCTTCCATCTCGATCAGTTCGGCGATCTGGTCCAGGAACCAGGGATCGATCCAGGTGAGCTCGAACACCTCCGCCACCGTCATGCCGGCGCGAAAGGCCTCGCCCACGTACCACAGGCGATCGGCACGCGGGGTGGTGAGTTCGTTGCGAAGGGTCGTCAGCGCTTCAGCGGAATCATAATCCGCCAGCTTCTGCTCGAACCCGTCGGAGCCGATCTCCAGGCTGCGCATGGCCTTGTGCAGCGATTCCTGGAAATTACGGCCGATGGCCATGGCCTCGCCCACCGATTTCATCTGGGTGGTGAGGCGGTCGTCGGCGGTCGGGAACTTCTCAAAGGTGAAGCGCGGGATCTTGGTGACCACATAGTCGATGCTGGGCTCGAACGAGGCCGGGCTGAGTCCGCCGGTGATCTCGTTGCGCAGTTCGTCCAGCGTGTAGCCCACCGCCAGCTTGGCGGCCACCTTGGCAATGGGGAAGCCGGTAGCCTTGGACGCCAGCGCAGACGAGCGCGACACCCTGGGGTTCATCTCGATGACCACCATGCGGCCGGTGGCCGGGTCCACGCCGAACTGGACGTTGGAACCGCCGGTATCCACTCCGATCTTGCGCAGGCAGGCCAGAGAGGCGTCCCGCATGCGCTGGTATTCCTTGTCGGTCAGCGTCTGGGCCGGGGCCACGGTGATCGAGTCACCGGTGTGCACGCCCATGGGATCGAAGTTCTCGATCGAGCAGACGATGATGCAGTTGTCCGCGTGATCGCGGATAACCTCCATCTCGTATTCCTTCCAGCCCAGCACCGACTCTTCAAGTAATACCTCATTAGTCGGAGACAACTCAATGCCGCGACTAACAATATCGTCGAACTCCTCGCGGTTATAGGCAATTCCGCCGCCGGTCCCGCCCATGGTGAACGAGGGCCGCACGATGATGGGAAAGCCGAGTCTGGACTGGGCCGCCGTTGCCTCGGCCATGCTGTGGGCCAACGCCGAGGCCGGTGTTTCCAGGCCGATTTCGTGCATCGCCTCGCGAAAACGCTCGCGGTCCTCGGCCATGTCGATGGCGTCCTGCGAGGCCCCGATCAGCTCCACCCCGTGCTTGTCGAGCACCCCCTCGCGCCACAGGTCCAGCGCGCAGTTGAGCGCGGTCTGGCCGCCCATGGTGGGCAGCAGCGCATCGGGCTTTTCCTCCTCGATGATCCGCGCCACGGTCTGCCACTGGATCGGCTCGATATAGACCGTATCCGCGGAATCCGGATCGGTCATGATCGTGGCCGGATTCGAGTTCACCAGGATGACCCGGAAGCCCTCCTCGGTAAGCGCCTTGCAGGCCTGCGCGCCGGAGTAATCGAACTCGCAGGCCTGCCCGATCACGATCGGGCCGGCGCCGATGATGAGGATGCTCTTGATGTCGGTGCGTTTGGGCATGGGTTCTATCGGGACTCGGGACTGGGGACTGGGGACTCGGGGTGGAGTCTGCTGCGTAGGGCGGCGTGCAAACGCACGAGCATGCTGCCCACGCGCTTTGCCTTGGCCTGGCATCCCTCGGCCGACTCCTTGTCTCCAAGGCCGACGCGCTCTGCGAGTAGCAACTGGGTCTCGACTTCTGCGAGCGAACCACGGGCCAGGGAGACGAAGCGCGCATAGTCCTTGGTCGTGTCTCGCGCATTCCCCTCCGCAATATTCGAGGGCACGGATACGCCGGCCCTTTGCAGCTGGCTGGTCATCCCGAACCGCTCATCAGGGGGAAAGGTCCGGCTCAAGCGATAAATGTCTTCTGCCAACTCCATTGCCAATTGCCAGACTTCCAGCTCTGCGTAATGGGATGCAGGCATCAGGCCTTTCCGAGTCCCGAGTCCCGAGTCCCGAGTCCCGAGTCGCGCATCAGCGCGACGAAACGCTCGAATAGCGGCGCGACATCATGCGGCCCGGGGCTGGCCTCCGGGTGCCCCTGGAAGGAGAATGCCGGGGCATCGTCCAGGGCGATGCCCTGCAGACTGTGGTCGAACAGCGATCGGTAACTGGCGCGCACGCCTTCGGGCAGGCTGGCCTCTTCCACCGCGAATCCATGGTTCTGGCTGGAGATCATCACCGCGCCGGTTTCCAGGTCCTGCACCGGGTGGTTGGCGCCGTGGTGCCCGAACTTCATCTTCACGGTGCGCGCACCGGCGGCCAGTCCCAGAATCTGATGGCCCAGGCAGATGCCGAGGGTGGGAATCCGGCGTTCGATCAGGGTTCGTGCGCTGGCGATGGCGTAGTCGCAGGGGTCCGGATCACCCGGCCCGTTGGAAAGCACCACCCCGTCGATGTCCAACGCGAGTACTTCGTCCACCGGCATGCGCGGTGGTACCACCGTGACGCGGCAGCCGTGATCGACCAGCCGGCGCAGGATGTTGTGCTTCACGCCGTAATCGTAGACGGCGACGTGATGGGCTGCCGCCGGCGCGGTCCGGGTCCAGCTCGGTTCCGACCAGGCGTAGGTGCTGGCGGTACCGGCTTCCGCCGCCAGGTCCATGCCCTTGAGTCCGGGGAACTCGCGCGCCACGCGCAGCGCCTCGTCGGCGTCCACGTCGCCGGCCATGATGCAGCCGTTCTGGGCGCCCTTTTCCCGCAATAAACGGGTCAGGCGGCGGGTGTCGATATCGCCGATGGCGACCAGTCCGTTCGCCTCCAGATAATCGATCAGACCGCCCTGACTGCGCCAGCTACTTGGCGTGCGGGGTACCTCGCGCAGAATCAGGCCGGCCGCCTGAACCTGTCCGGATTCGGTGTCGTCAGCATTGACGCCGACATTCCCGACGTGGGGATAGGTCAGGGTCACCATCTGACGGCGATAGGAGGGATCCGTGAGGATCTCCTGGTAGCCGGTCATCGCGGTGTTGAAGACCACCTCGCCACTGGACATGCCTTGTGAACCGATGGCAAGCCCGTGGAAAAGGCTGCCGTCCGCGAGTGCGAGCAGTGCCGGTGGACGCAAGCAGATCTCCCGATGACGCTTCAGGGGACTCGCGAATCGGGCCGAGTCACGGCCGCAGTGCGAGCGGCGCGGATTATAGCGGGCGAGCCGGCCAGCGTCTAACTGTCTGCCGGATAGCGCCCGGAATCAGGGCTGCAGACAGAGGCCGTCCTCGGCGACCAGGGTCGCGCCGTCGTAGTGCTCGGCGATGGTGGCACGACTGGCCGCCAGGTGATCGAGGCTGCGCCGCATCAGATGAGACAACACCAGCTTGCCTACATCGGCGTCGCGGGCGAGTTCGCCGATGGCCGACGGCGTGGCGTGGAGATTGCGCGCGACCCGGCCGGCGTTCTCGGGGATGGCGTGGTGCATCACCAGCAGGTCGGCGCCCTCGATCATCGCCGCGAATGCGGGATTGTCGCTGTTCTGGTCGCCGCTGAAGGCAATCGAGCGATCCCCGACGCTCACCAGATACCCGAGCGCCGGCACCGGCCCGTGCGTCACCCCGACGGCATTCACCCGCAGGCGATCGTCGTGCCAAACCGTCCGGGGTTCACGCAGCCCGTGATCAACCTCGATCCGTTCCAGCGGAAACAGCCGGCCGCCATCATCCTCGAGATAGGCCGAGAGGTAGCGGTAGGCGCCGTCGGTGTCGCCCAGCAGGCTTTGCGTGAATTCCCGCAGACCCGGAAACCCGTCGTTGCCGTCGGGGCCGATCAGCGCCAGTGCCCGCTCGCGATCACTGAAGGAGGCGGTCTTGAGGTAGGCCGGCAGATCATTGCTGTGGTCGGTATGCAGATGGGTCAGCGCGATGGCGTGGAGATCATCCATGCTCGCCCCGGCCAGACCGAACTGGCGGGCGGTGCCGCTGCCGGCATCTACCAGCAGACGGGCGCGGCCCTCGATCCAGACCAGATAGGCGCTGGAAGCCCGTCCGTCATCGGCAATCGGCCCGCCGGAGCCCAGCACCTGTACCGCCACGGGCCCGGGACAGACGGCCGCCGCCGTGCCCGGAAGCGCCAGCGCGAGCAGGAGGGCGGCAAATCGAATGCGCATGGTGATGGTCTCGCCTTTTCCGGCTTTCACCCACAACAGACCGGGCACCGGCCCGATCTATCTCAGACCGAGTACATCCGGCATGTCGTAGCGGCCCGGTGCGCGGCCCGCCACCCAGGCGGCCGCCCGCATCGCCCCGCTGGCAAAGGTGGCCCGACTGGAAGCCTTGTGGCTGATTTCCAGGCGCTCGCCGTCGCCAGCGAACAGCACCGTGTGCTCGCCGACGATGTCGCCGGCCCGGATGGTCTCGAAGCCGATGGTCCGGCGATCCCGTTCACCGGTATGACCCTCGCGGCCGTACACCGCACAGTCACCGAGATTCCGACCCAGGGCCTCGGCAACCACTTCGCCCATCTTCAGCGCGGTACCGGAGGGGGCATCGACCTTGTGGCGGTGATGGGCCTCGATGATCTCGATGTCAACCGTGTCACCCAGCGCGCGGGCGGCCATCTCGAGCAGCTTCAGGGTCAGATTGACCCCGGCACTCATGTTCGGGGCGAATACCAGCGGTATGTCGCCGGCGGCGGCGTCGATCGCGGCGATCTGGGCCTCGTCGAAGCCGGTGGTGCCGATCACCATCGCCGCCCCCATGGCGCGGCAGTCGGCAAGGGCGAGCAGCGACGGCTCGGGCCGGGTGAAATCCACCAGCACGTCGAAGGCGTGGTCACGCCGGGTATCGGCCGTGGCAATCGCCACGTCCAGCGCCTGTTCGCCCGCCAGACTCCCGGCATCGGCCCCGATGAACGGTGAATCCGCGGCCTCGAACGCCGCGCTCAGGCTCAGCCCCTCGGCCGCCACACAGGCGCTCACCAGATTGCGACCCATTCGGCCACCGGCGCCATTGATCGCGACTTTAATGTGACTCATTCGGGCATTCCAGGCAGGTAAGTCGGGAAGACAGAAACCGCAGATTTACACAGATTCCTGATTGCGTCAGTGACAGTCGCCACGCCCCGGCAACCGGAGACGTAGTACGCGCGGAAGCAATAGGCGTCGTCAAGTTCAGGTATTTCCGACAATCCAATCTGCGTCCATCTGCGGTATCTGTGGTTACCTGTTGGTCTGCTACCCCAGGTGCTCCTCGAAGAAGCGCTTGGCCTTGTCCAGCCAGGAACTGGATTCCGGGTTGTGGCGGGAGCCGCCCTTGTCGAGGCTGGTGGCCAGCTCTTCCATCAGCTCCTTCTGGTGCTTGGTGAGGTTCACCGGCGTTTCCACCGCCACCTTGCACAACAGGTCGCCCGGGGCCGAGGCCCGCACCGACTTCACGCCCTTGCCCTTAAGGCGGAATACGCGTCCGCTCTGGGTTTCCGGCGGAATGCGCAGACTGACCTTGCCCGCCAGCGTCGGCACGTCGATTTCGCCGCCCAGCGCCGCGGTCACCATGTTCAGTGGCACGGTACAACGCAGGTCGTTGCCGTCGCGGGTGAACAGGTCATGCGGCTTGACGTTGATCTGCACGTAAAGATCGCCCGGGGGGCCGCCCATGTCGCCGGGCTCGCCCTCGCCGGACAGGCGGATGCGATCGCCGTTGTCCACACCCGGCGGCACCTTGACCGACAGATTCTTCTGGCTCTGGGTGCGCCCTTCTCCGCGGCAGCGCATGCAGGGGTTGTTGATTACCGTGCCGCGGCCGCGGCAATCCGGGCAGGGCTGCTGGATCGACAGAAAGCCCTGCTGCAGCCGCACCTGGCCCACACCGCCACAGGTGCCGCAGCGCAGCTTGTCGGAGCCGGGTTCCGCCCCGTCCCCGTCGCAGTGCTCGCACTCCTCCAGGGTGGGAATACGGATCTTGACCTCGTCGCCGGCCACGGCGGTTTCCAGATCCAGGCTCAGGTCATAGCGCAGATCGGCGCCGCGCGCCGCGCGCGACCGGCCCCCGCCCATGCCGCCACCGAAGATATCGGAGAAGATGTCGCCGAAGATGTCGCCGAAGCCGCCGCCGGCACCGCCGCCCCCGGCCGCGCCGCCCAGGCCGGCATGGCCGAACTGGTCATAGGCCTGGCGCTTGCTGGCATCCGAGAGTACTTCGTAGGCTTCGGAGGCCTCCTTGAACCGGGCTTCGGCTTCCGCGTCATCCGGATTGCGATCCGGATGATTCTTCATCGCCAGCCGGCGATAGGCCTTCTTGATGTCGGCTTCGGAAGCATCCCGGGAGACCCCGAGAACCTCGTAGTAGTCGCGTTTGCTCATTGTCGGGCCGTGGTCGGTAATGGGTTGCGGATTCGTAACAACGAAGTCGGCAGCCGTTGCCGGCTGCCGACTCGATCCGGGCTATCGGCCCGGGTGCACCGATTCGCGGTTATCCCCGGCCGCCCGTCACACGGGCGACCGGTGGGCAATCGCGAATCCCGAATCACATCAGTTGTTGGTGCCGGATTTCTTTTCGTCGTCGACTTCCTCGAATTCGGCATCCACCACGTCCTCGGAGTCGGACGACTTGCTATTACCGTCCCCGGCGGCCTGTCCCTCGGCCTGCTCACCGTTGCCGGCGGCCGCGGCATAGGCCTTTTCCAGCACCGAACTCGAGGCCTCGGACAGCTTCTGCGTCTTCTGGTCGATGGCGTCCTTGTCGTCGCCGTCGAGTACTTCACGCAGCTCGCTGATGGCCTCCTCGATCGGCTTCTTTTCCTCCTCGGTGACCTTGTCGCCGAGGTCCTTGAGGCTCTTCTCGACACCGTGAATCATGCCGTCGGCCTGGTTGCGGGCGTTGATCAGCTCGTTGAACTTGCGGTCGTCCTCCGCATGCTCCTCGGCGTCCTTGACCATCTTCTCGATTTCCTCGTCCGACAGGCCCGAGGACGCCTTGATCACGATCGACTGCTCCTTGCCGGTGGCCTTGTCCTTGGCCGACACGTTGAGGATGCCGTTGGCGTCGATGTCGAAGGTCACCTCGATCTGCGGCGTGCCACGCGGCGCCGGCGGGATATCCGCCAGGTCGAAGCGGCCCAGCGACTTGTTGGCGCTGGACATCTCGCGCTCGCCCTGCAGCACATGCACGGTCACCGCCTGCTGGTTGTCGTCGGCGGTGGTGAACGTTTCCGACTTGCGGGTCGGAATGGTCGAGTTCTTCTCGATCAGCTTGGTCATCTTGCCGCCGAGCGTTTCGATGCCCAGGCTCAGCGGGGTCACGTCGAGCAGCAGCACGTCCTTGGTGTCGCCCGCCAGCACCGAACCCTGAATCGCGGCGCCCACGGCCACCGCCTCATCCGGGTTGACGTCCTTGCGGGCTTCCTTGCCGAAGATCTTGGTCACGGCTTCCTGCACCGCGGGCATGCGGGTCTGGCCACCGACCAGGATCACCTCGTCGATGTCGGAGGCCGACATGCCAGCATCCTTGAGGGCGGTCTTGCAGGGGCCGACGGTGCGCTCGATCAGGTCCTCGACCAGCGATTCCAGCTTGGCCCGGGTCATCTTCATGTTGAGATGCTTGGGACCGGCCTGATCGGCCGTGACGTACGGCAGGTTGATTTCGGTCTGCTGGGTCGAGGACAACTCGATCTTGGCCTTCTCGGCGGCCTCCTTGAGGCGCTGCAGGGCCAGCTTGTCCTGGCGCAGATCCACGCCCTGCTCCTTCTGGAACTCGTCGGCGATGTGGTCGATCACCGCCATGTCGAAGTCCTCGCCACCCAGGAAGGTATCGCCGTTGGTGGCATGCACCTCGAACTGGTGCTCGCCGTCGACTTCCGCCACCTCGATGATGGAGATGTCGAAGGTTCCGCCGCCCAGGTCGTAGACGGCAATCTTCTTGTCGCCCTTCTTGTCCATGCCGTAGGCCAGCGCGGCCGCGGTGGGCTCGTTGATGATGCGCTTGACCTCGAGCCCGGCGATGCGGCCGGCGTCCTTGGTCGCCTGACGCTGCGAGTCGTTGAAGTAGGCCGGCACCGTGATCACGGCTTCGGTCACCTTCTCGCCGAGATAGTCCTCGGCGGTGGACTTCATCTTCTGCAGCACCTTGGCCGACACTTCCGGCGGCGCCATCTTGTTGCCGCGCGCCTCCACCCAGGCATCGCCATTGTCGGCCTTGACGATCTTGTAGGGGACGATATCGATGTCCCGCTGAGTGGTGGGATCATCGAAGGTGCGGCCGATCAGCCGCTTGATCGCATACAGCGTGTCGGTGGGATTGGTCACCGCCTGGCGCTTGGCCGGACGGCCCACGATGATCTGGTCGTCATCGGTGTAGGCCACCACGCTCGGCGTGGTGCGCTCGCCCTCGGCGTTCTCGATGACCTTCGCCTTGTCGCCCTCGAGCACGGCAACGCATGAGTTGGTCGTGCCCAGGTCGATGCCAATAATCTTGCCCATGATGTCTACCTGTTTGATCCGTTATGAGTCGAATGGCGCAAATTGCTGATTAACCGCAATGGTTGGGGCCGCGGCGGGCTTTTCAAGCGCCCTGCCCGGCATCCTCATCGGCGGCCTTGCTGACCACCACCATCGCCGGCCGCAGCACCCGGCCGTTGAGCAGGTAGCCGCGCTGCACCACCTGCACCACCGTGTTGGGTGCTACCTCGTTCGTCGGCTGCGTGGAGATGGCCTCGTGGAAGTCGGGGTTGAAGGCCTCGCCGTGCGGATTCACTGCCTCCACGCCGAACTTCTCCATCGCCTGCGCCAGCATGCGACGGGTGAGTTCCATGCCCTCGTGGAGCTTGGTCGCATCGGCGCCGTCCTCCTCGGCCGCCGACAGCCCCATCTCCAGGCTGTCGCGCACACCGAGGAGTTCGCCGGCGAAGCGCTCCAGCGCGAACTTGTGGGCATTGGCCACGTCGCGCTCGGCCCGCTTGCGCACGTTGTCCAGTTCGGCATGGGCGCGCAGGGCCTGTTCCCGGCAACGCTCGGCCTCCTCACGGAGTTCGCGCAGGGTCGCATCCTCATCTGCCGGCGCGTCGTCGCCGTCGTCGGCGGCCTGGTCGTTTTCCGGTGGCGTCGGCTGTTCCGGCTCGTCGTCCGGCTGCGGGCCGGACTGGCGTTGCTGTTCGCTCATGCTTCTCCTAGCGCCTTCGATAATGAATGAGGCGGGCGGCGTGTTGCCCGTTACCCGGCGCTAGATAGGGGTCAGTTGGCTCTTTTCAAGGCCGTGCCCAGCAGACTGGCGGTGGCGTCCACCAGCGGGATGATGCGGTTGTAGGCCATGCGGGTAGGACCGATCACCCCCAGCGTGCCCACCACGTCGCCATCAACGGTGTAGGCCGCCGAAACCACGCTGCACTCATCGAGCACCCGATAGCCGGATTCGTCACCGATGAATATCCGCACCCCATCCGCCGACAGGCAGTCATCGAATAGCGACAGCAGATCCCGCTTGCGTTCGAACGCGTCGAACAGCCGCCGCAGGCGGTCGACCTCGGCGAATTCGGGAAACCCCATGAGGTTGCTTTCCCCGGCCATCCGGTAGTCGCCGCGATCGGAACTGCTGCCGCCGAAGGCACTCTGCGCGATCGCCAGGGCGTTGAGCAGGCCCTGGTTCACGTCGTCCTGCGCCTCGTGCATGTCCCGCATCAGGGCCCGGCGAATCTGCAGCAGCGGCTTGCCGGCGTAGCGCTCGTTGAGAATCGCCGCCGCCCGTTCGAGTTCGCGTCGCGAGTAGTCGCGTTCGGTCTGCAGGATGCGGTTCTGTACCTCGCGCTGATTGATCACCAGAATTGCCAGCACCCGCCGGTCCGACAGCGGCAGGAACTCGATCTGCCGCAGGCTGGCGGTATCCGTGCGCGGCACGGTGACGATGCCGGTCATGTCCGACAGCGACGACAGCAGGCGCGAAGCCGAGGCCAGGACGTCGTCGCCGTCCCTGACGTGGGTGCGCAACTGCTGCTCGATGTCGTCGAGTTCGCGCTCGGCCAGCGGCTCGGGCGCCAGCAGCGCGTCCACGAACAACCGATAGCCGCGGACCGTGGGAATTCGGCCGGCGGAAGTATGCGGCGAAGCCACGAAGCCCATATCCTCGAGATCGGCCATCACGTTGCGCACCGTGGCCGCGCTGACCTGCAGGCCGGAGGAGCGCGCCAGCAGCCGCGAGCCCACGGGCTGACCATCGTGGATATAGCGTTCGACCAGCGTCTTGAGCAATGCCCGGGCGCGGTCGTCCAGCTGTTCGTGTTCCGTTTCGCCGGTCATGCAGGCAGAATGCGCTCCGGGTATCAATCGGTTCAGGCGGGCACGACTGGAGACTGCAGCCGCCCCCGTGGGCTGTCAAGACGCGCGGCCGGCCGGTTCGGCCCGCCGCCGAGGAAACTGCATGGCGCAACCATTTCCGGTCATCGGCATTGTCGGCAAGCGCGGTGATCCCGGCGTTGCCGACACCGTCCGACGGGTTGCGCAGGCGATCCGCGAGCGCGCCCGTCGGGTAGTGGTGGACGCCGCCACGGCCCATCACCTGCCCGACTGGTCCGGCGACGTGGTCGACCGCCATGCCATCGGCGAGGCCTGCGACCTGGTGATGGTGGTGGGCGGCGACGGCACCCTGCTGGACGCCGGCCGCGCGGTAGCCCTGCACGACACGCCGCTGCTGGGCATCAATCTCGGTCGGCTGGGATTTCTGGTCGACATCCTGCCGGACCAGATGGAACATACCCTGGATCAGGTACTGGCGGGCGATTTCGTCCGGGACCGCCGGCTGCTGCTCACTGCCCGCGTCGAACACGCCGACGGCTCGTGCGCCGGTCCGTTCCTGGCGCTCAATGACGTGGTCATCCGCAACGCCGAGTTCGCCCGGGTGCTGGAGTTCGACACTTTCATGGACGGCAGCTTCATCAGCCGCCACCGCGCGGATGGTCTGATCGTGGCCACGCCGACCGGCTCCACCGCCTATGCGCTGTCCGGTGGCGGGCCGGTACTGCACCCCGGCCTTAACGCCCTGGCGCTGGTGCCGATCTGCCCGCACACCCTGTCCGACCGGCCGCTGGTGATCGACGGCCGGCACGAGGTCGGTATCGTGATCGGCGCCACCAACCGCTCCCAAGCGCTTTTCACCGTGGACGGCCAGGAAAGCGAAACACTGGCCCCCGGCGACCGCGTGACGGTGGCACGAGCCGACCGCGAGCTCACCCTGATCCATCCGCCCGGCTACGACTACTACAATATTCTGCGCAACAAGCTGCAATGGGGGCGCGGCCAGCGCGATCCCCTGACCGGCCACTGATCCGCGACCATGCTCAGCGAGCTGGCGATACGCGACTTCGCGATCATCGATGACCTGCAGCTCAGCCTGGGCGCGGGCATGACCGTACTCTCCGGCGAAACCGGGGCCGGCAAGTCGATCCTGATCGACGCGCTGGGCCTGCTCCTGGGTGACCGCGCCGATGCCAGCGCCGTACGCGACGGCCGCGATCGCGCCGAAATCAGCGCCATCTTCGACCTGGCAGATGCCCCTGCCGCGCGGGCCTGGCTGGCCGAGCGGGAACTCGCCGGTGAATCCGAATGCCTGGTCCGGCGCGTGGTCTCCCGGGAAGGCCGCAGCCGTCACTGGATCAACGGTTCCCCCGCCGCCGGACGCGACCTGCGGGAACTGGGCGAGCACCTGGTCGACATCCATGGCCAGCACGCCCACCAGAGCCTGCTGCGCCCCGGCGCGCAGCGCGACCTGCTGGACGAGCACGGCCACCTGGCCGCGCAACTGTCGGCACTGGGCGAACTGGTGCACGAGCTTCAGGCCTGCGAGCGCGACATCCGCGAGCTGGACGCCACCGACGACACCGGCCAGTCGCGACTGGAGCTGCTGCAATTCCAGGTGGATGAACTCCAGGCACTGGCGCCCGTACCGGATGAATGGGAAACGCTCACGGCCGAACACCGACGCCTGGCCAATGCCGAACAATTGCTGCGCGACGGCCAGTCACTGCTGGCATTGCTGACCGACGACGATACCGCCAGCGCCATCGACCGCCTCGGCCAGGCGGAGCGCCGGCTCGGCGACCTGGCTGCCGTGGACGACGGCTTTGCCGGCCCGGCCGAACTGATTGCCGGGGCCCGCATCCAGGCGCAGGAAGCCGCCGACGATCTGCGCCGCCAGCTGGACGGCATCGCTCTCGACCCCGAACGGTTGGCCACCGTGGAAGCCCGCATGGAGGCAATCCAGGACCTGGCCCGCAAGCATCACTGCCGACCCGAGGAACTGCCGGCGCAACTCGACGAGCTTACCGCCGCGCTGGAACGGCTCGAAGGCGGCCGGGCCCGGCTGGCCGAGTTGCAGACCCGGCGGGACCAGCTGCGGGCGGACTACGCCGACGCCGCCGACCAGCTGCACCAGGCCCGCACCGAGGCCGCCGGCACGCTCGCCGCGGCCGTCACCGACGGCCTGCGCGATCTGGGCATGCCGGCCGGCCGGTTCGAGATCGACGTGGAAGCCCGGCCGGAGGCGGCAGTGTCGGCCCACGGTCACGATCGTATCCAGTTCCGGGTCAGCGCCAACCCCGGCCAGGCGCCAAGGCCGCTGGAGCGGGTCGCCTCGGGCGGCGAGCTGTCCCGGATCAGCCTGGCCATCCAGATGGCCGCGGTAGGCGGTTCCCCCATTCCCACCCTGGTGTTCGACGAAGTCGACGCCGGCATCGGCGGCGGGGTGGCGGAAATCGTGGGGCGCTGCCTGCGCCGCCTGGCGGACCAGGGCCAGGTCCTGTGCGTGACCCATCTGCCGCAGGTGGCGGCCCAGGCTCGGCATCATCTGCAGGTCGCCAAGCAGGTGGTCGACGGGCACACCCGCACGGACATCGGCCTGCTCGACGACGATGCCCGCATCGAAGAGCTGGCCCGCATGCTGGGTGGACTGGAAATTACCGACCGCACCCTCGAGCACGCGCGGGAAATGCGCGATAACGCCGGGTCCTGAGGGCGCGGATTGCTGCACCGGCAACGGTGACTTATAGTGCCGGCGTTTTCCTGTTGCGGATAATCATGAAACGCGTCCTGATCCTGCTCGCCTTTGTATCGCTGGCCGGCTGCTCCCTGCCGAGCTACTACCGGGTCCCCGTGCTGCAGGGCAACGTGGTGACACAGGACAAGGTTCAGCAGCTGGAACTCGGCATGACGCCGCCGCAGGTACGCTACCTGCTGGGCACGCCGCTGATTGTCAGCAACTTCCAGCCGAACCGCTGGGATTACCTGTTCTACTACCGCAACACCCGCGGCAAGACCCGTGAAAGCAAGCTGAGCCTGGAGTTCAACGACGGGGCGCTGGCCAGCATCGAGGGTGACGAAAGCTACGAGGCGCTGCTGCCGGAAGAACAGCAGCAGATTGACCAGGATCCCGACGACCTCGAAGAACCGCCGATCATCGATAACACCGGCGGCCAGCAGGCGCCGCCAATCCCCTAGGCGCTACTGGCCTGCCCGCCGCCGGCGCTGTTCCTTCGGGTCGGCCGTCAGCGGCCGGTAGATCTCGACCCGATCCCCATCGCGCAGCGGCCGATCCGCCGCCACCCGACGGCCGAACACACCCAGCGGCGCCCCCGGCCAGTCGATTTCCGGATGCCGATCGAGAATCCCCGAGGCTTCCACCGCATCGGCGGCGGTGCTGCCGGGCGGCAGCTTAACGATGCGAAGCGTCTGCCTCTCCGGGCGGGCGAATGCGACCTCGACGTTCAGCTCGTGCCCCACAGCCGCTCCAGAAACTCGAATACCCCCATGGAATGCAACAGCACGGCAATCAGCCCGATGCGGGTGGGATAGCGCAACAGCCAGTGCCAGAGCCCGAACCAGGGCTTGTCGGCCCAGGCGTCACGCAGCGCCGCCAGTGGCAGAAACCGGCCGATGAACACGCAAAGCAGCAAGCCGAAGGCCGGCAACAGGAACCGGGAACTCAGCATCGACAGCCAGTCGAACAGCGTGCGGTCGAGCAGCCTGACATCCGCCAGCACATTGAAGGACAGCAACGTGCCCAGACCGATGAACCAGACCAGCGTCCCCGTCATGGACGCGGCGACCACCCGCGACGTCTGCAGGCGCGCCATCAGCCACACCACCAGCGGTTCCAGCAATCCCACCGCGCTGGTCAGGGTCACCAGCATCAGCATGAAAAAGAACAGCGTCACCGTCCAGCCGCCCGCGCCCGCGGTCGGCAGCAATTCGAACACCAGCGGCAGCCCGCTTTCCGGCGTCATGCCGGCGCCCAGCACCAGCGTGATGATGGCCAGCCCGGCCAGCAGTGCGAACATCGTGTCCAGCAGCATCACGGCCAGGCTCACCCGGACCAGCGACGAGCCGTCCGGCAGGTATGCCCCGTAGGCCAGCATCACCCCGACCCCGAGACTCAGGCTGAAGAACGCCTGATGGAACGCCTCGATGACGCCGCGCCAGCCCAGCGCCGCGAAATCCGGCCGGAACAGGAAATGAACCGCGGCGGTAAATCCGTCGCCGGTCGCCATCGCCAGCAGCCCAAGCAGCGCCAGCACGGCGCCGACCAGCATCCAGCGGGCGGTGGGTTCGATGCCACGGCGCAAACCCTGCGCCACACAGGCGGTAGCCGCCACCATGAAAATGGTGTGCCAGCCCAGGCCCCTCTCCGGATCGCCGGCCAGTTCCACGAACCCGGCGCGCAGACCGCTACGGTCCAGCCCCTCGAGCAGCCCCGCGGCAGAGCGCAGGAAATACGCCATGCTCCAGCCCGCGATCACGCTGTAATAAGACAGCACCATCACCGCCCCGAGCAGCGCCAGATAACCCATGATGCCCCACCGCCGCGACAGACCCGAGGCCTGCGCCCAGCGGCCGATCATGCTCACCAGATCACTGCGGGCCCCGCGGCCCAGCATCAGCTCCCCAACCAGCAGCGGCAACGCCATGGCGCCCAGCGCCAGGCCGTAGACCAGCAGAAAGGCGCCGCCGCCGTATTCGCCCGCCAGGACTGGCAGCCGCCACACATTGCCCAGGCCGATCACGGCCGCGGCCGCCGCCATTACGAATGTGGCGGGCGACGACCAGCGCGTCGGGTTAACTTCCAAGGGACTCACGCAAAACTCGGACTTTCAATCACTTATACTACGACACATGAGCAAGGCGAAATCCCCCAAACAGCCCTCCTCGACCATCGCGCTCAACCGCAAGGCCAAGCACGATTTTTTCCTCGAGGACCGCTACGAGGCCGGACTGGTCCTTGCCGGTTGGGAGGTCAAGGCCCTGCGCGCGGGCAAGGGGCGTATTACCGAAGCCTACGTCATCCTCAAGGATGCAGAGGCATGGCTGCTGGGCTCGCACATCCATCCCCTGCCCGACGCCTCCACCCACGTTGATCCGGACCCCACTCGCACGCGCAAGCTGCTGCTTCACGAGCGGGAACTGGCGCAGCTGATCGGCGCCACCGAGCAGCGCGGCTATACCCTGATCCCCACGGCACTCTACTGGAAGCGCGGCCGGGCCAAGCTGGAAATCGCGCTGGCCAAGGGCAAGGCCAAGTACGACAAGCGCCAGGACAAGAAGGACCAGGACTGGCAACGCCGCAAGGCGCAGATCATGCGGAGCTGATCCTGGCAGAGCCTTGTCAGCCGCAGCCGCGCCGACCCCTTGCGTGGCCGCCAGTCGACCCCACCGTGGGTGCACACGGATGACTGCAAGCTGCTATCATCGCAATTGATTACGGGGGCGACATGGCTTCGACGCAGGTGTCAAAACCCAAGGTGCATGCCGAGGTTGCAATCCACCTCGATAAACCGGTTGCAACAAAGATAGTTGCCAACGACGACAACTACGCTCTGGCGGCCTAAAACCCGCTAGCGTTCGACCCGGCAAGTGCCTGTGCTTCCGGACTCGAACGTCATACCTCACAGGATCGCGGTTGAAGCCCCGTCCCGGGCGGACCCGTTAAGAGTAAACGGGACTAAGCGATTGTTGTCCCTGTCCGCCGGGTAGCAATCGCCGACAATCAAAGGCGGAATAAGCATGTAGATCCGAGGGTGGAGTTCCTGCGGACGCGGGTTCGATTCCCGCCGCCTCCACCAGTCAAAGCCCTGTTTCTGCAGGGCTTTTTTGTTAACGGGTGCACTCTGATGGCGATACCCGACTTTCAGACGCTGATGCGACCCGTGCTCGAATACGTGTCGGGTGCCGAGGAGCGCAAGCTCAAGGGCATCCACGAGGCGATGACAAAGCACTTCGAGCTGTCCGAGGAAGAACAGCGCGAGATGATTCCCAGCGGCCGTGTCACCCTGATGCGAAACCGCACGGCCTGGGCCGTCACCCACCTGAAAAAGGCCGGCCTGCTGGAAGCGCCGGCGCGCGCCACCTACCGAGTCACTGCCCGCGGCCGCGCGTTCCTGGATGACGCGCCGGCACAAGTCACGCTGCGCGATCTCATGCAGTTTCAGGAGTTTCGGGAATTCCGGAATCAGAGTAACGACGACAACAAGCCGAGCCGACCGGCTGACGAGGACTCGCAGGCGTCCGAGCAGACGCCGGACGAAGCGCTGGAGGCAGCCTGGAAGCAGATCCGGGCCGAGCTGGAATCCGAGTTACTCGATCAGGTGATGCAGATGTCTCCCGGCCGCTTCGAGCAGCTGGTCGTGGAGGTGCTGGTCGCGATGGGCTATGGCGGCCAGCACGCCGATGCCGCGCGCACGATCGGCCAGTCCGGTGACGGCAGAATCGACGGCATCATCGACGAAGACCCGCTTGGCCTGGAAACGATCTATCTCCAAACCAAGCGCTGGGATGGCGTTGTCGGCCGACCGGAGATCCAGAAATTCGCCGGTGCGCTGCAGGGGCGCCGGGCTCGCAAGGGCGTGTTCATCACCACATCGAGTTTCAGCCGGGAGGCGATCGACTATGCCGATCGCATCGAGAACCGGATCGTTCTGGTCGATGGGCGCCGCCTTGCCCAGCTGATGGCGGATCATGACGTCGGCGTGTCCACTCGCTACAGCTACCCGGTGAAACAGGTCGATAGCGACTTCTTCGCCGAGGACGGGTGATACCAAAGAACGCCAGCGACATGACGTTGACCGTCGTTTGCATCAAAAATATGCTAGGACATATGTCTAAACAAGTCATGCCATGAGCGATCAGGAACGACACGTCCGTCTTTTCCGAAACGGGAAAAACCAGGCGCTGCGCATTCCGCGCGAGTTCGAGCTGGCCGGCGACGAGGCCATTATTCGACGCCAGGGCAATCGCCTGATCATCGAACCCATCGACAAGAACGGGCTGCTGGGGCTGCTGGCCGGCTGGGCCCCGCTCGACGTGCCCTTTCCCGATGTCGACGCCGAATTGGTGGATCTCGACGAGCCGCAGGTCTGAGCGTTGTGCCGCGCTACCTGCTCGATACCAATATCCTGTCCATGCTCGTCCGACAGCCGGCCGGACCGGTTACCCGCCGGATCGCCCATGTTGGCGACTATGCGGTATGCACCAGCATCGTCGTGGCTGCAGAGTTGCGCTACGGCGCCGAAAAGTCCGGATCGGCGGCGCTCGGGGACCGGGTCGCGCAGGTGTTATCGGCTCTGGAGGTTTTGCCAGTCGATAAGCCAGCGGACGCGCATTACGCGGAGATCCGGCACCACCTGACCCGGCGTGGCACGCCGATCGGTCCCAACGACCTGCTGATCGCGGCGCAGGCAGTCAGCCTCGGACTGACGGTGGTCACGGCCAACCTGTCCGAGTTTGCGCGTGTCCCGGGCCTGGCCGTTGAGAACTGGCTGGAAGCCTGAAATTCGACATACCCCAGGGCGCTGTCCGCTATGCCCAGCCCACCGATCCCATGCCGGACACTCGCGTCATCGCATCGAAGCGGCGATAATCACCAGATGCCCGGCACCCGACTTCTCCCCCGCTGAGGCATGGCGACTGCCCTGCATCAGGCGCGCTTCAACGCCGTCATTCGCGAGCTGCTCGCCGACGGCGCCCGACACGTTGCCGATCTCGGCTGTGGTCGCGGAGAACTGCTGCAACGCCTGCGCGAGCACCGGCAGTTCACCCGCCTGATCGGCGTGGATACCGATATCCGGGCGCTGGCCCGGGCCAGAATGGTTCTCGGCATCGACCTTCTGCGACCGGATCCGGACCTGCACGTGTGCCTGCATTCGTTCACCGATGCCATGTGGCCGATTCCGCGCGTCGACGCCGGCGTGATGCTGGAGACCATCGAACATGTCGACCCCGGTCACCTGCCGCAGGTCGAGCAGGCGGTGTTCGGACGGCTGCGGCCGCGGATGCTGGTGATGACCACCCCCAACCGCGAATACAACCGGCTGCATGGCCTGTCACCCGGCCAGCGCCGGCGCCCGGACCATCGCTTCGAGTGGACACGTGCGCAGTTCCAGCAGTGGTGCACCGGCGTGGCACAGCGCCAGCGCTACGACGTGCGTTTCGCCGGCATCGGGCCGTCCCACCCCGCCTTCGGCAGTTCCAGCCAGCTGGCACGCTTTTCCATCGCGGCATGAGGAAGTAGTGCGCGCGGTGGGCGGCTGGTGCTAGCCCCGCTGACGCGGCCGATTCACGGTGGCGAATCCGTGGCCGTGCTGGATCAGAAACGCCAGCCACTTGTTGAGCAGCAGGTTGCGCGGCCACTGAGCGTGCAGGGCTCGCTCGTTCTCCAGGTCCAGCCCCGGCAGCGCGGTGTAGCGGGACTGTGCCTCGCAGTGCACGGCTTCGGCCAGACCGGCATCGCGGTAAAGGCGGATGTGCAGGTCCGGGTCGGCCTGGGGCGCTCCTTCCTCGAACCAGTAGGTCAGATGCACGGTGGTGGTGTACTTGCAGCGTTCGAGCACCCGCAGGTGCAGGTCCCGATCGGTGGGACTGCGCGAACGGGCCTGCTCGAAAGGCAGATCGGTTTCCGGCACCAGCCGCACGAAGCGGCGGAAGTTGCTTTCGTACAACGCCATCAGCCCCGCGAAGCTGCGCGGCGTGGCGGACCGGACCAGATGCTGTCGTGTTTTCAGACTCATGCCCCGACTATAAGCGAGGTGGGAAGGGGGACCAAGTGCCGAACCGGCGAAAAATCGGCATTCGACGCGGTATCGACCGACATCGTTGTCGCGTCCGGGGCTGGGAACACGAAACCGGAAACGACTGCCGTCGGTGGCGCTAGAACGTGCGCCGCCGGATGCCCTTCTCCTGCATGATCATGGTGGCGATTTCCTCGATCGACATGTTGGTGGTGTCGCTGGAGGGAATCCGCTGACGCTTGTAAAGGCTTTCCGCCTGGCGCAGTTCGAAGCTCACCTGTGGCAGCGACGCATACTGGCTGCCCCGCCGCCGTTCGCTGCGGATGTGGTGCAGGCGGTCGGGCTCGATCGACAGGCCGTAGAGCTTGTCGCGATGCGGCTCCAGGATACGGGGCAGGCGCTGGTTCTCGAGATCTTCCGGGGTCAGCGGATAATTGGCGGCGAACACCCCGTGCTGCATGGCCAGATAGATGCTGGCGGGCGTCTTGCCACAGCGGGAGGGGGCAATCAGGATCACCTGGGCTTCCTCGTAGCCGTCTTCCCCGACGCCGTCGTCATGATTCAAAGCGTAGTTCATGGCGTCGATGCGGATCTGGTAGGTATCGCGATCCGCAATGCCGTGTGCCCGCCCCTCCCGGTGCATGGACTTGACGTTGAGTTCGCCCTCCAGCTGCGGCACGAACAGATCGAACAGGTCCAGGAACAACGCGTTGGCGCCCCGCAGGATGGCCCGTACCTCGTCGCTGACCGTGGTCGAGAACACGATCGGCTTTAGCCCGCTGCTGCCGGCTACCTGATCGATGTATTCCACCGCGGCACGCGCCTTGTCCTCGGAGTTGATGAAGGGCAACGTCGACTGCTTGAACTCGGCTTCATCGAACTGCGTGAGCAGCGTGGCGCCGAGGGTTTCGGCAGTGATCCCGGTGCGATCCGACAGGAAGAACACCCAGCGTTTGCCGGCCGCCTCGCTCATCGCGCCGTACCGGCCCGACGCACCGGACGCCGACCATGTAAAATGCGCGCCTTTCGACCACATCGCGACCCGCGGAGGGTGAAGTTTTGAGTCAGCGTCACGTTGTTTGGTTTTCGCAGCTGGGAATGGGCGACGTCGAATCCGTCGGCGGCAAGAATGCCTCGCTGGGCGAGATGATCAGCCATCTCAAGGAGGCCGGCGTCAACGTGCCGGGCGGTTTCGCCACGACGGCTGCAGCCTACCGGGAGTTTCTCGCCCATGACAAGCTCGACGAGCGCATCAACGCCGCGCTGGCCGAGCTGGATACCGACGACGTCGACGCCCTGGCCGAAACCGGCGAGCGCATTCGTCGCTGGGTGATCGATCATCCCTTCCCGCCGGGTTTGGCCGAGCAGATCGAGACCGCTTACCACGAACTGGCCGGCGACGATGAGGCAATGTCGGTTGCCGTGCGTTCCTCGGCCACTGCCGAGGATCTGCCCGACGCCTCCTTCGCCGGCCAGCAGGAAACCTTCCTGAACGTGCGCGGGCTGGACAACGTGATGCTGGCGATCAAGGACGTGTTCGCCTCGCTGTTCAACGACCGCGCCATTTCCTACCGGGTACACCAGGGCTTCGCCCACGATCAGGTGGCACTGTCCGCCGGCATTCAGCGCATGGTGCGCTCCGACACCGGCGCCTCCGGCGTGATGTTCACCATCGATACCGAATCCGGCTTCGACAAGGTGGTGTTCATCACCAGTTCCTTCGGCCTGGGCGAGGCCGTGGTTCAGGGCGCCGTGAACCCGGACGAATTCTACGTCTACAAGCCCAATCTGGAAGCCGGCCGGCCTGCCCTGCTGCGGCGCATCCTCGGCGGCAAGGCGCTGAAGATGGTGTACACGGACGACACCAGCCACGGCAAGAGCACCGAGTTCGTCGACGTGAACGAGGCCGATCGGCAGCGCTTTTCGCTGACCGACGCCGACGCGGAAGACCTGGCCCGGCAGGCCGTGATCATCGAAAAGCACTACGGCCGGCCGATGGATATCGAATGGGGCAAGGACGGCGAAACCGGCGAGCTCTACATCCTGCAGGCACGGCCGGAAACGGTTCGCAGCCGCCAGGGCGCCAGCACGCTGGAACGCTACCGGCTCAAGGCCACCGGACCGGTGCTGGCCGAGGGCCGCTCCATCGGTCAGCGCATCGGCGCCGGCCGCGTACGAAATGTCAGTTCCATCCGCGAGATGAGTCGCGTACAGCCCGGCGACGTGCTGGTTACCGACATGACTGATCCGGACTGGGAGCCGGTGATGAAGCGGGCCGCCGCCATCGTGACCAACCGAGGTGGCCGCACCTGCCATGCCGCCATCATCGCCCGCGAACTGGGTATTCCTGCGGTGGTGGGCACCGGTGATGCCACCGAAGTCCTGGCCGACGGCACGCCGGTCACCGTGTCCTGCGCCGAGGGTGACACGGGCTTTGTCTACGAGGGCGAACTCGACTTCGACGTGAATGAAGTCACGCTCGAGGAAATGCCGGACATCGGCGTCAAGATCATGATGAACGTGGGCAACCCCGACCGCGCCTTCGACTTCGCCATGACACCGAACCGCGGCGTGGGCCTGGCGCGGCTGGAATTCATCATCAACCGCATGATCGGCGTGCACCCCCGCGCCCTGCTGGAATTCGACCAGCAGACCCCGGCCCTGCAGAAGACCATCACCGCCCACATCGCCGGTTATGAAGACCCGGTGGCGTTCTATGTCGACCGGCTGGCCGAGGGCATCGCCACCATCGGCGCGGCGTTCGCCCCGGAGCCGGTGATCGTGCGGCTGTCCGATTTCAAGTCCAACGAGTACGCCAATCTGATCGGCGGCGAAGCCTACGAACCCGGCGAGGAAAACCCCATGCTGGGCTTCCGCGGCGCCTCGCGCTATCTGTCCGAGGATTTCCGCGCCTGCTTCGAGCTGGAGCTGGCCGCGGTCAAGCGGGTGCGGGGCGACATGGGCCTGACCAATGTTCAGGTGATGATCCCGTTCGTGCGCACGGTGGGCGAGGCCGAGGGCGTCACCCGTCTGCTGGCCGAGCACGGGCTGGAACGCGGCCAGGATGACCTGAAGCTGATCATGATGTGCGAGCTGCCCTCGAACGCGGTCATGGCCGAGCAGTTCCTGGAACACTTCGACGGGTTCTCCATCGGCTCCAACGACATGACCCAGCTCACCCTGGGCCTGGACCGGGATTCCGGGTTGATCTCGCACCTGTTCGACGAACGCGATCCGGCGGTGAAGTTCATGCTGGAGCGGGCCATCCGTGCCTGCCGCGACGCCGGCAAGTACATCGGCATCTGCGGCCAGGGCCCCTCCGATTACCCGGACCTGGCCCGCTGGCTGCTGGATCAGGGCATCGAGAGCATGTCGCTCAACCCGGATACCGTGGTCGGCACCTGGCTGTATCTGGCTGGCGAAACCCGGCAGTAATCGGGACGGGCGGCCGGGTCGCCCCGATCTCATGCGACAGAACCTGCAGCACGGCGCCGTTTATGCGGTGGCCGGTGCCGCGGCCTTCGCCACCATGGGTGCCCTGGTCAAGGTCGCCGCTGCGGAACTACCCAATCCGATGGTGGTGTTTCTGCGCAACGCCTTCGGCTTGCTGATCCTGCTGCCCTGGCTGTTGCAGCCGGGCCTGTCCGGACTGGCAACCCGCCGCCCCTGGGCCCATCTGCTGCGCGCCGCTGCCGGACTTACCGCCATGTACTGTTTCTTCTTCGCCATTTCGCGCATGCAGCTGGCCAACGCGGTGCTGCTCAACTACAGCCAGCCACTGTTCATCCCGTTCATTGCCTGGCTCTGGCTGGGCGAGCGTCCGGCCCGGCGCATTGCGCCGGCAGTGCTGATCGGCTTTGTCGGGGTGGCGCTGATTCTAAAGCCCGACGCCGGGCTGGTGTCGCCAGTCGGCCTGATCGGGCTGGCCGCGGGCGTGCTCGCGGCGGTGGCGATGGTGGCCATCCGCGCCCTGAGCACCACCGAGCCGGCCACCCGCATCGTGTTCTACTTCACGACCCTGGGCACGCTGATTTCGCTGGGGCCGGCCGTGTATCTCTGGCAGTCGCCTTCACCCGAGGCCTGGCTGGCCATGCTCGGGGCCGGCGGCTTTGCCACCCTGGGCCAGATACTGCTAACCCGTGCCTACAGCGTGGCACCGGCCGCGCATGTGGGATCGCTGATCTACGCGGCGGTCATCTTTGCCGGGCTCTGGGGCTGGTGGATCTGGGCGGAGATACCGGATCTGTTCAGCCTGGCCGGCACCATTCTGGTGATCGCTGCGGCCTGCCTGGTCGTCTTCGCGCGCCGGCCTCACTCGGCCAGCTCCTGAGACGTCAGAGCATTATCCCGGGTCCAGGCCAGGAACGCATCGAGCGGCATCGGCCGGCCAACGAGGTAGCCCTGGATCAGATCGCAGCCGAGACCGGCCAGAGTGTTGGCCTGTGCTTCCTGTTCGATGCCCTCGGCCACCACCTGGATGCCCAGCGCGTGGGAGAGTTCCACCAGCGCCCGGACGATGGCGAAATCCGTTTGCGATGTTGCCACATCCCTGACGAAGGATTTGTCTATCTTGATCTGCCCTACCGGCAGCGACTTGAGATAGGCCAGCTGGGAATACCCGGTACCGAAATCATCGATCGCCACGCCGATGCCGGCGTGGCGCAACTGCTGCATCACGGCGCGGCTTCCCGGCTCGTCCAGCATCAGGGTTTCCTCCGTAATCTCCAGCATCAGCCTGTCCACGGGAAGGCTGTGCTCGGCCAGATACCGGGAAATCGCGTCGGCGAACCCGGGTTCAACCATCGCGCGCCGGGATACGTTGACCGACAGACGTAGCGGCTGTCCGGCCTCCTGCAGGCGGGCGGACATCGCAAGCGCCTCGCGCATCACCCAATCGGACAGCGGCACGATCAGGCCGCTGCGTTCTGCCCGGGGCACGAAGTCACCCGGTGGCAGCAGGCCGCGTCGAGGATGCCGCCAGCGGACCAGGCACTCCGCCCCTACGAGCTGCCGGGTATCGCACTTGACGATCGGCTGCAGGAACAACACCAGCTCATCGCGATCGATAGCTGAACGCAATTCCGCGGTGAGACTGAGCATCTGCGGGTCGACGGGCTCGCGCCGGGCCTCATGCAGCAGGAAATGTCCGCCGGACCGCTTGGCCTGGTACATGGCCGCCATGGCGTGCCCCAGCAACGATTCCGCATCCAGACTGTCGTCCGGATAGCTTGCCGCTCCCATGCTGGCAAACAGATTAAGGCGACTCTCACCGACGGCACAGGGTTCGGCCAGCGCGCAAGCGGCCGCGGCGGCAAGATCGCCAAGTTGCGCGCGGTCCGGCACACCGGGCCACATCACCGCGAAACAATCCCCGTCCAGCCGCGCCGGCGTCGCCCCATCCGGCACCACATGGCGCAGCCGGCGTGTCACGGCCCGCAGCACCTCGTCGCCCGCGGCCGCCCCATATGCATTGTTGATCTCCTGGAAGCCATCCAGGTCCAGCACCAGCAGGCCAACGCTTGAGTGGCCGTGATCGGGGCCGGCCAGCCGTTGCTCGAGCGCCGTCAGCAACCCGTTGCGGCTGGCCAGACCGGTAAGTCTGTCGTGTGGGGATGACGGCGCGACATGGCTTTCCAGGTACTGGGTTCGTGCACGCAGGGATTCCGTCTGATCCATGACCATGGCGCCGGCCTCGCTGGCCATCACCACGCTGACGTACTGGCCCCAGAAGGCGAACATCAGGGGCATGAGGTCGAGCAGCCAGAGCACCGGCGACTGCAGCTGCGCCGCCATCAGAGTGGCCGGGGTCACCCGTCCGGACTCGAGCAATGCGGTCAGCAATGTTGCCACCAGCACCGCCAGACAGGCGATCACCAGCCCCGCATAGGCCGCGCGTGACACCCGCGCCTGCAATACCGCCCGATTGCGAGCGAATAACCCGCTGCTGCTTCCCATCAGCCGACGGCTCCTGCGCCGTGTCGCGGCGTTTACGCCTTGATGTTACGCGAACCAGCGTCGGGGCGCGCCCCGGGTGGGGTCAGAGCGACCCAGACGACGCCCCGGGCATCCAGGTGCGCCGAAAACCGGTAATACGCCGTCGCCGCATCCCCCGGTGTTCCGCGCAGCCCGAACTCGATGCTCCGTCTGCCACTGGCATTGGGCAGGCAGGACAGGCGCAGGTCCGGATGGGCCGCGATGACATCGTTCATGGCATCGATCAGGTCGCTTTCCGCGACATCGCGAGCCTCCAGCCGGAATTCCACCTGGCGCTCCCCCGGCGTCTCGCCCGCGTAACAGGTGTCCAGCACCCACTCGATCATGGGCCAGGCCATGCTCGGGAAACCCGGCACGAAATGATGGCCACGGAAGGAAAACCCCGGCACCCGATTGACCGGATTCGGGATCGGCGTGGCGCCCTCGGGCCAGTTCACCATCTGGATTCGCTGGGGATAGGTCCGCTCGCCGAACACCGCTTCCAGTTCGGCCCGCCCCTCCGGGTGGATGACCATCGGCACACCGGCCGCGGCGGCGGCACACTGGCGCGTGCGATCGTCAGGGGTTGCACCGATGCCGCCGAAGGAGAACACCACGTCGCCACGATTCAGCGTCCAGCGCAGGGTGTCGGTCAGGCGTTCGGGATCGTCGCCCACGGTCAGCGACCAGGCCAGTTCCAGACCCCGCGCGTCGAGCAGCTCGATCACCTTCGCCTGATGCTTGTCGCTGCGCTTGCCGCTGAGCAGCTCGTCGCCGATCAGCAGAATGCCGAAGGTCATCCGGCTAGTGTCGAGTTACAAGCTTCGAGTTTCGGGTCGCCGCCCTTGTTCGCCCTGCTCGAAACTTGAAACTCGAAACCTGAAACGCCGAGCCGGAAATCATTCCGGCTCGGGAATCCACCCGAACTGCTCGATCGCCCCGAAGATGTCGGTTTCGGTGGTGATGCCGACCATCTCGCCATCCTTTTCCACCAGCAGGCGGCTGACGTTCTTTTCCGAGATCACGTTGGCGGCCTCGTGCAGATGCGTCTGCGGCGGTACCGTGATCACCGGCCGAGTGGCGATCTGCCCGACCGTCAGATCGACGGGGGATTTGTTCTCCTTGACGATCTTGGTGACGATATCGCGCCGGGTCATGATGCCCCAGACACCATCGGCGTTGGGCTCCACCACCAGCGAACTGACGTTGCTCTGGCGCATCTGGTGCATGGCGTCATGCACGGTGGTGGCGTCGTCGGTGGTGATCAGCGTGCGGGTCATCACGTCGCCCACCGTATGCGGTGTGCGGCCGGAGGCGATCATTTCCTCCAGCGGCTGCAGCAGGCGCCGGATTTCGCGCTGCTTGCGCTCGCGGGCGAGCTTTTCGGCCCGCTGCTTGCGCTTGGTTTCCAGGTCGATGCCGCCACGGATCTGCTCGATCAGGGCATCGGCGAATTCGCTGGTGCCGACCTCGGTGGCGCCTTCCATGTTGCGGGCGAAGTCATAGGTGACGATGCCGTCCGCCAGCACCTCCGGGTAGGCCAGACTTATCAGGTCGGCGGCCTCCTGCCAGCCGATGTACTCGAGCATGTTGACGCCCGAGAACAGCAGCGAGCCGGGGTTCACCTTGTTCTGGTTGGCGTACTTGGGTGCGGTGCCGTGGGTCGCCTCGAACACCGCGATGTTATCGGACATGTTGGCGCCCGGCGCGATGCCAATACCGCCAACTTCCGCCGCACAGGCGTCAGACAGGTAGTCGCCGTTCAGGTTCATGGTGGCCAGCACGTCGAAGTCGTCCGGTCGCAGCAGCATCAGCTGGAAGATGATGTCGGCGATACGGTCCTTGATGACGATCTTGCCTTCCGGCTGACGGCCACCGTATTCCGAGTAGAGCTCGTCCTCGGTGATGGTGCAGTGACCGTACTCCTCGCGCGCCACCTCGTAGCCCCAGGAGCGGAAGGCGCCCTCGGTGAACTTCATGATGTTGCCCTTGTGGACAAGCGTCACGGATTCGCGGCCGTTATCGATGGCGTACTGGATGGCCTTGCGCACCAGCCGCTTGGTGCCGAATTCGGAGATCGGCTTGATCCCGATACCGGCCTTGTCGAAGAACTTGGCGCCCATCTCCTCGCGCAGGAACTTCGCCAGCTTTTCGTTTTCCTCGGTACCGGACTGGTATTCGATGCCGCAGTAGACGTCCTCGGTGTTCTCGCGGAAGATCACCACGTCGACCTTGCCGGGGTCCTTCAGCGGGCTGGGCACGCCGGCATAGTGGCGCACCGGGCGCACACAGGCGTAGAGGTCGAGCGCCTGGCGTAGCGAAACGTTGAGCGAACGGAAGCCCTCGCCCACCGGGGTGGTCAGAGGGCCCTTGATGGCAACCCAGAGATCACGGATCGCATCCAGCGTCTCCGCCGGGAAGTAGTCACCGTCGTATAGCCGGGCGGCCTTTTCGCCCATGAACAGCTCGGCCCAGTGCACCTTGCGCTTGCCGCCATAGGCCTTTTCCACGGCCGCATCCCAGATGCGCAGGCAGGCCTTGGTAATGTCCGGCCCGATGCCGTCACCTTCGACATAACCCAGAATCGGGTTGTCGGGAATCTGCATCTGCCCGTTTTCCACGGTGATCTTGTGACCGGACTCGGGGTAGCGGATGTGCTTGTAGGCCATGCGTGCGCACTCCTCCTGGCGGTGATGAATCGTCGCGCGGGGTTGTTGTGCGCCATTCTAGCACTCGCGCCGTGACCGCCGGGTGTCGGCCAAGCCGGGATACGCTCACGAAAAAACCCGCCGGGCACGCTGGCCGGGCGGGTTTCGGTGACCGTGAAAGGCGCCGGAATCAGGCCGCGTCGGTGGCCTCCTGCAGCATGGTCTGCAGTTCGCCGGACTTGTACAGGTCGATGATGATATCGGAGCCGCCCACCAGTTCGCCCTTGACGAACAGCTGCGGAATCGTGGGCCAGTTGGAGTAGAGCTTCACCCCCTGGCGATAGATTTCCTCATCCTCGAACACGTTCACCGCCTTGAACGGCACCCCGCAGATTTTCAGGGCCTCGGCGGCCTGCGCGGAAAAACCGCACTGCGGGAAATCCGGGCTGCCCTTCATGTACAGGACCACCGGGTTGTTTTCGACTTCCTGCCGAATGATTTCGAGCGCGTCGCCAGTCATGGGTTGTCGTTTCCGTTTCGTGGGACCATCAGCATCATTGTACGCCACCACCCGGGCCGGTGTTGTCGTCACCGCCCCAGCCGCCACCGCCTGGCGACGCCACGACCAGCCGGTCGCCCGGCCCCACCCGGCCCTGACATTTGCCCGGCAGCGCCTGGCCGTTGAGGCGGTTGTCACCCATGGCGCCATCGCTACCGCCGGCCAGGCCCCAGGGGGCGCGCCGGCGCCGCTCGGTCAGCAGGGTGAAGCGGGCCGGCCCCAGGAATTCCAGCTCCCGGAGCAGCCCGTCGCCGCCGGGATGCCGACCGCCGCCGCCCGTGCCCCGGCGGATTTCGTAGCGGCGCACGCGCACCGGGAAATGCCGCTCCAGCACTTCTACCGGGGTATTGCGGGTGTTGGTCATGTGCGCCTGGACCGCCGAGGCCCCCGCTTGAACCGGACCGCCACCGAGACCGCCGCCCATGGTTTCGTAATAGTCCCAGGGCTGATCGCCCTCGTGCCAGCCCATCGCCAGATTGTTCATACCCCCGTGGCTGGCGGCGGGAATACGCTCGGGCAGCGCCTGCGCCAGCGCCCCCAGTACCGCGTCGACGATGCGCTGGCTGGTCTCCACATTGCCGGCCGCCACCGCCGCCGGCCGCCGTGCATTGAGCAGACTGCCGGCCGGTGCCGAGATACCGATGTCGTGAAACGCCCCGGCGCAACCCGGCAGGTCGGCCGGCATCAGACAGCGGAAGGCATACAGGGTGGCGGCAGCCGTAACCGAGATGGGGCAGTTGACGTTGCCCGCGGTCTGGCCCGCGCTGCCGGTGAAATCCACCTGCATCGCGCCCCGCCGGGCTCGGATCCGACAGGCAATGGCCAGATCGCGGTTGCCCTGACCATCGTCATCGAGATGGTCGGTGAAGCGGTAATCACCGTCCGGAACCGACACCAGCGCGCTGGCCGCCAGCCGGCGGGCGTACCCGTTGTAATCGGTCAGCGCCTGCAGGAAGCCGTCCGCCCCCTGGGCGTCGATGAGCGCCTGCAGGCGCTGCAATCCCACCCGGTTGGCGCTGATCTGGGCGGAAAAATCGCCGCGTGAGATGGTGGCATCGCGCAGCGGCGCCACCAGCCGCTTGAATACGGCTGCATCTACCCTGTCATCGCGCAGCAGTCGGGTGGGGGCGATCACCAGCCCCTCCTCGTCCAGTGACGAGGAAAGCGGCATGGAACCGGGTGATTCGGCGCCGATGTCCGCATGATGGGCGCGATTGGCGACAAACGCGATCAGCCGGCCGCGGTCGAACAGCGGCGCGATCATGGTCACGTCCGGCAGATGCGTGCCGCCCAGAAACGGATCGTTGAGCACCAGCATGTCGCCGGGCGCCCAGCCGCGGTCGCTGACGATGCCCCGCATGGCATAGGCCATGCTGCCCAGATGCACCGGGATATGCGCGGCCTGGGCGGAGAGGTAGCCGCTGGCGTCGAATACCGCACAGGAAAAGTCCAGCCGGTCGCGGATGTTGGGCGAGAAGGCGGCACGCTGGAGCACCGCCCCCATTTCCTCGCACACGGCCCGGATGCGGTGCGCGAACAGACTGAGTTCGATCGCCGTCATGTCAGTGGGTCCCGACCCGGGGGTAGCTCATGTCATAATCCCGTTCCTGAGCCGGCGCACCATTGAAATCCCTGTGTTCACCCATAGCATTGTGGGCGCAGTCGAGACATTCTGTCGATCAAACCAAAGGGGAATTACATGGCCTTTGAGCTACCCGATCTGCCCTATGACTACGATGCGCTCGAGCCGCACATCGACGGTCGGACCATGGAAATCCATTACAACAAGCACCACAACGCCTACCTGACCAAGTTCAAGGCGGCTGTGGACAACACCCCGCTGGCCGATCAGAAGCTCGAGGACATCCTCGCCAAGGCCGGCCAGCACGGCGATGCCGTACGCAACCAGGGCGGCGGTTACTACAACCACATCGTCTACTGGGACAGCATGTCGCCCAGCGGCGGCGGCAAGCCGGATGGCAAGCTGGCCAGCGCCATCGACGATTCCTTCGGTTCCTTCGACGAGTTCAAGGACCAGTTCACCGCCGCCGCCACCGGGCTGTTCGGCTCCGGTTTCGTGTGGCTGGTGCCCGCCGGCGGCAAGCTGGAAATCGTCAAGACCCCGAATCAGGACAACCCCCTGATGGACGTCGCGCCCGTACAGGGCACGCCGCTGATGGGACTGGACGTGTGGGAGCACGCCTTCTACCTCAAGTACCAGAATCGCAAGCCGGAGTACGTCGAAGCCTGGTGGAACGTCGTCAACTGGGACGGCATCGCCAGGAAGTTCGAACAGGTCGGCTAACGCCGGCACCGAGGCTTCCGACGACAATCGGCCCCGTCGCTGGTGCGGCGGGGCCTTTGCGTTTCAAGACACCGTGAACGAATCCGACCAGCTCATCCCGACCTACGCCCGCCAGCCCCTGGCATTCAGCCATGGCGAAGGCGTGTGGCTGACCGATACCGAGGGCAACCGCTACCTGGACGCCCTGGCCGGCATCGCGGTCAGCGCCCTGGGCCATGCCCATCCCGCCATGGTGCAGGCGCTGCAGGATCAGGCAGCGGGCATCCTGCACACGTCGAACCTCTACCGGATTCCGCATCAGGAAACGCTGGCCGACCGCCTGTGCAGACTGGCCAGCATGGATGCGGTGTTCTTCTGCAACAGCGGGGCCGAGGCCAACGAGGCCGCCATCAAGCTGGCCCGGCTGCACGGCCACCGTCAGGGCATCGAGGAACCGCGCATCCTGGTCATGGAGGGCGCCTTCCACGGCCGGACGCTGGCCAGTCTGGCCGCCACCGGCAACCCCAGGGCACAGCAGGGCTTCGGCCCCATGCCGGCGGGCTTCGTCCGGGTGCCCTACGGCGATGCCGACGCCGTTGCCGCCCACGCCGACGATCCGAACGTGGTCGCGGTGCTGGTCGAGCCCATCCAGGGCGAGGGCGGCATCCGCGTGCCGCGGCCCGGTTACCTTCCGGCCCTGCGCCGGTTGTGCGACCAACAGGGCTGGCTGCTGATGGCCGATGAGGTGCAGACCGGCGTGGGCCGAACCGGCAACTGGTTCGCCTATCAGCACGACGCGGTGCAACCGGATGTCGTGAGCCTGGCCAAGGGGCTGGGCGGCGGCGTGCCCATCGGCGCCACGCTGGTGGCCGGGCGCGCCACTGCCCTGTTCGGGCCGGGCAGCCACGGCTCCACCTTCGGCGGCAATCCGCTGGCCTGCCGCGCCGCCCTGGCGGTGATCTCGACCATCGAGGCGGAAAACCTGACCGCCAACGCCGCCGCCCGCGGCGAACAGCTGGCCACGGCCTTCCGTGACGAGCTGGCGGACTGCGACGGCGTGATCACCGTGCGCGGCCGCGGCCTGATGCTCGGCATCGAGCTGGACCGGCCCTGCGCGGTGCTGGTCGAACGGGCGCGCGAGGCCGGCGTGCTGCTCAACGTCACCGCCGAGCGGGTGGTGCGCCTGCTGCCGCCGCTGATTCTCACCGCCGCGGAGGCCGACGAACTGGCCGACCGCATCATCCCCCTGATCCGCTCCTTTCTCGCGGAGTAATCCCATGTCGGTACGTCATTTCCTCACCCTCAACGACTTCCGGCCGGAGGAGCTCCAGCGGATCATCGAACGGGCAGTGGAGCTCAAGGATGCCCATCGCAACGGGCAGCTCACGCCCACGCTGCAGGGCCGTACCCTAGCGATGCTGTTCGAAAAGGCCTCGACCCGCACCCGGGTATCGTTCGAGGCCGGGATGGCCCAGCTCGGCGGCCACGCCCTGTTCCTGGCGCCGGGCGACACCCAGCTGGGCCGCGGCGAGACCATCGAGGACACCGCGCGGGTGATCTCCCGCATGGTCGACGCGGTAATGATCCGCAACCACTCGCAGGCGCTGCTGGAACGCTTCGCGGCATACTCGCGCGTGCCGGTGATCAACGCCCTGACCGACCGCTTTCATCCCTGCCAGCTGATGGCGGACATGCAGACCTGGATCGAGGCCCGCGGCCGCATCGCCGGCTGCACCGCGGCCTGGATTGGCGACGGCAACAATATGTGTCAGTCCTACATCCACGCGGCGCGGCAGTTCGGCTTTTCGCTCCGGATCGCCACCCCGCCCGGTTACGAGCCAGACGCCGATATCGTCGAACGCGGCGGCGCGGCCGTGCGGCTGGGCAATGAGCCGGCGGCGGCCGTCGACGGGGTGGATCTGGTGATCACCGACACCTGGACCAGCATGGGCGGTGACCATGAACGCGACCAGCGACTGACCGATTTCGCCGGCTTCCAGGTCAATCCGGCCCTGATGGCCCGCGCCGCACCCGACGCCCTGTTCATGCACTGCCTGCCCGCCCATCGCGGCGAGGAAGTCACCGACGAGGTGATCGACGGGCCGCAGAGCCTGGTCTGGGAGGAGGCCGAGAATCGGCTGCATGTGCAGAAGGCGTTACTGGAGTTTTTGATCCGGCCTGTATCGGACCAGGGCTGATTCGGTAGCCGTCGAAGCGCGTGGTGGCCGGTCGGTAGTTTCGAGTTTCAAGTTTCGCGTTTCAGATTCAACAACCAATGGTGGCGTGCAGGTCACTGCCCGCGCCTGTCCTCTGACCGGAAACTTGAAACCCGAAACTCGAAACTGTCCCTGCAATCCGCAGTCAACCGCGAACCGCAAGAACCAACGAATACATGCCGCCCTCGGCCTCGAAATGCGCGGTCTCGGCCAGTCCGGCCGCTGCCAGCAGGTCGCCGAAGGACGCCGGGGTGAACTTGCGGCTGATCTCGGTAAGAATCTCTTCGCCCGCGGTCACCTCGATGGCGGTATTCAACTGGCCGAATGTTACCCGGTGAGCATAATCCGCCTGCAGCCGCATCTCCACCCGTTGCAGTTCGGGGTCGTAAACCGACCGATGGCGGTAGGCGTCCACCGGAAAATCCGCGTCCAGTGACCGGTTGAGCACCGACAGCACATTGCGGTTGAACCGGGCGGTCACTCCCGCGGCATCGTCATAGGCCGCCTCCAGCACGGCCGGATCCTTGACCCGGTCGAACCCGATCAGCACGTGATCACCGTCCCGCAGAAGATCGGCGATCTCCCCCAGCATCGCCTCCGCCTCGCCGGGATGGAAATTGCCGATAGTGCCACCCAGAAAGGCGACCAGGCGGCGCCCCGTCGCCGGTAGCGGCAGGCAGGACAAGCCGCCGTGGTAGTCGCCTTCCAGCCCCCGCACCACCAGATCCGGGTAATCATCGATCAGCGCCCGGCCGCTGCTGGCGACCATCTCCGCGCAGACGTCGAACGGCCAGTAGGTCCCGGCCGGCGCCGGCCAGGCATCCAGCAGCAGGCGTGTCTTGCGGCTGCTGCCGCTGCCAAGCTCGAGCAGATGCTGCGGTTGCGCCAGCGTCATGATCTCGCCGGCATGTGCCGCCAGCAGCGCCGCCTCGGTGCGCGAGGGATAGTATTCCGGCGTGTCGCAGATCGCCTCGAACAGCAGCGAGCCGGTTTCGTCGTAGAAGTACTTGGGCGGCAGCCATCGCGGCGGCGCGAGCAGCCCCTCGCGCACGTCGTCGATCATCGAGGGAATGCGTCGCGCGGGCGGAACACTGGTGCAGGACAGGCGTGCCGTCGAGCTCGACTCGGTGGCCATGGGCGGATGCTTGGGTGGGCGTTCCGGCTAGGCTACCATCCGGTCATTGAATCGCCCATGACGCACCATGTGCCGGATTGCCGCCTATCTGGGCCCCCCGCTGGGCCTGGCCGAATTCCTCCAGCGCCCGCCGCACAGCCTTTATCGCCAGTCCTGGGCCCCCCGGGAAATGCTCACGGCCACGGTGAACGCCGACGGCTGGGGGGTGGCCTGGCGCTGTGAGGACGGCCGTCCCGGCGCGTATCGCCATCCCCTGCCGATCTGGGCCGACATCAATCTCGACAGCCTGGGCCGCAGCCTGTTCAGCCGCGAGTGGGTGGGCAACGTCCGCAGCGCCACCACCGGGCTGGGCACCAGCGACGTCAACACCCAACCGTTCGCCGCGGACGACTGGATCTTCACCCACAACGGCTACATCGCAGATTTTGCGGCCGGGCTGCGCAGGGAGCTGCGCGCCGGCCTGTCGCCCGGCATCGAGGCCGACATCCAGGGCAATACCGATTCCGAGTACCTGTTCGCCTGGCTGCGTGAACAGCGCACCGATCCGGCCAATGCCCTGCGACAGACCGTCGCCTGGCTGCGCACCCGTCTGGCCGGCGATAACGACCGGGCCCTGCTGAACCTGCTGATCAGCGACGGCGAGCAGCTGCATGCCACCCGTGCCGCCATCGGCGCCGATTGCCCCAGCCTGTACTTCCACGAGGCCCATCCGGCTTTCGGCAATGGTTGCCTCATCGCTTCGGAAAATTTCGACGACCATCCCGGCTGGCAGCCGGTGCCGCCGCAGCACCAGATCAGCCTCGCCCCCGGCGGGACACCGACGCTGACCCCGTGCTGAGCCCCGCCCACGACCAGCGGCTGGCCGCGCTGCGGGCCGAGTGCCGCGATCTGCTGATCGCGGCCGAACAGGCGAACTTGCCCACCCGGACACAGCCCCATCCGGCGCTGAGCCCGCTGGCCTGGCACCTCGGCCACGTCTTCTTCGTGGAGACCTACTGGCTGCGCCAAGTACTGTTCGGCGACACCAAGGTCACCTCAGACTGGCAGGATCTGTACTTCCCCGAATTCTGCCCCAAGGACCAGCGCACGGCCCGGCTGCCGTCAACCGAGGCCATTCTCGACTGGACCCGCACACTCGAGCACGACAACAACGCATGGTGGGCGCAGGCACACGATAGTGGGCATCCTCTGATGACGAACGGTTATCTGCCGAATTTCCTGATCCAGCACTACGCCCAGCATCTGGAAACCATGACCATGGCCGACCGCCAGGCGCGGGCACGGGCTGTGCCCGAGGGCGCGGTCTTGCGCGAGGCGGCCGAACCGGCACCCGCGATGGCGGCGTTGGCAGCCGGCGACTACCGGGTAGGCAACGACAGTGTCGCGGCCTACGACAACGAGCAGCCCGCTCATACCGTCCGTCTTGCCGCTTTCCGGATCGCGCGCCACGCGGTGACCAACGCCCAGTGGCTGGCCTTCATGCAGGACGGCGGGTACCGCCAGAATCGGTACTGGACCGCGGATGGTCTTGCATGGCGGGATCATGCTGGCACCGAATGCCCCCAGCACTGGCGCCCGCACCCCGCGGGCGGCTGGGTCAGCGCGAACCCGGAGGATCCCCTGTTGCCGGCGGCGCCGGTTCACGGGCTGTGTGCCCACGAGGCGGATGCCTTCGCCAGCTGGATGAACGCCCGGCTTCCGCACGAGCACGAATGGGAGACCGCCCGGCAGGGCGATCACCTGGCTGATGTCGGGCTGGTGTGGGAATGGAGCGCCAACCCGCTGTTTGCCTATCCGGGTTTCCGCAGCTTTCCCTACGAGGGCTACTCCACCCCATGGTTCGACGGGGCCCACCGGGTGTTGCGCGGGGCCAGCCGCCATACCCGGCCCGACATTCACCGGCCGAGCTTCCGCAATTTCTACCCGGCCGACCATCGGCACGTATTCGCCGGCCTCAGACTGGCGGCCTGACCTCGGCAGACGCCACCGAGGTCTCTATACTGCAGCGCGGGATGACCCGCTGCGGGCAATCGTTTCATTTCTGACAAACCTGAATGGATGCCGGATTTCATGAGCACCGCCGAGCCAGACAACGCCCTCACGCTGCCCGACGACATTACCGAGATGGTGGCCACTGCCCTGGCCGAGGATATCGGCGATGGCGACCGCAATGCGGTGGTCGTCGACGAGGACCGCACCGCCACCGCCCGGGTGGTGGCGCGGGAGGCCTGCGTACTCGCCGGCGCGGCCTGGTTCGAGGCGGTGTTCACCCAGCTGGACGATCGCTGCCGGGTCACCTGGCATTATCGCGACGGCGATTCGCTCAAAGCCGATGCCATTCTCTGCGAAGTCCGCGGCCCGGCCCGGAGCCTGCTCACGGGCGAACGCACCGCGCTGAATTTCCTGCAACTGCTGTCCGGTGTGGCCAGCGATACCCGACGCTTCGTGGACCGCGTAAAGGGCACCCGGGTCCACATCCTGGACACCCGCAAGACCCTGCCCGGCCTGCGCAGCGCGCAGAAGTACGCGGTGCGCTGTGGCGGCGGCATCAACCATCGCTTCGGGCTGTTCGACGGCATCCTGATCAAGGAAAACCACATTGCCGCGGCCGGTTCGATTGCCGAGGCCGTCAGCCGCGCGCGGGACGCCCATCCGGAACTGATGCTTCAGGTGGAAGTGGAAAATCTCAACGAGCTGGACGAAGCGCTGGCCGCGGATGCCGACTCGGTGCTGCTGGATAACTTCCCCAGCCACATTCTGTCGCGGGCGGTGAACAAGTGCCGCCGCCATCTGCTGCCCAACCGGCGCAGCGTGATTTCCGAGGCCTCTGGCGATATCAGCCTGCGCAACATCCGCGACTACGCCGACACCGAGGTGGACCGCATCTCCATCGGCGGGCTGACCAAGAACGTCACCGCCACCGATTTCTCCATGCGGCTGCAGATGGACTGACTAGGTCGCCGATGCCAGCCGGTCGAACCCGGCCTTCAGGTCCGCGATCAGATCATCCGCCGATTCGAGCCCGGCATGCAGACGCAGCAGCGGACCCTCGTGGGTCCATTCGGTGGCGCTGCGGGCCCCGGTGAGGTTGACCGGCAGCACCAGACTTTCGAAGCCGCCCCAGGAAAAGCCCATGCCGAAGAGTGCCAGCCCGTCCAGCATCGCGGTCAGGGCCTGGCGGGAACAGGGCTTCAGCTGCACCCCGAACAGGCCGCAGGCGGCGCGGAAATCGCGCTGCCAGATGGCGTGACCGGGGTCGTCGGGCAGCGGCGGGTAGAGCAGTCCTGCCACCTCCGGGCGGTCGGCCAGCCAGTCGCACAGCCGCAGCGCGTTGTCGGCGTGGCGGGCCAGTCGCACGTCCAGCGTGCGCAGGCCACGCAGTCCCAGATAGACGTCGTCGGGCCCGGCACAGTAACCCATCTCGACCGCCGTGCGGCGCACGGTTGCATACCAGCTCTCGTTGGCCGTGACCGCCCCGAGCATGGCGTCGGCGTGGCCGACCACGTACTTGGTGGCGGCCTGGATGCTGATGTCCACCCCGTGCTCGAAGGCGGGAAACCCGATCGGCGTAGCCCAGGTGTTGTCGGCAATCACCGCCACATCCCGAGCCCGCGCCACCGCGGCCAGGGCGGGCACATCCGGCATCTCGAAGGTCAGCGAGCCCGGGGCTTCCAGCACCAGCGCCACGGTCTCCGGCCGTATCAGCTCTGCCAGCGCGGCCGGGGTATTCCGCGGATCGAAGAAGCTGGTGGTCATGCCCAGGCGCGCCAGCATGCCGGCGCAGAGCTTGCGGGTGGGCAGATAGATATTGTCCGCCACCAGTAGATGCCCGCCCGCCTGCGCCACGCTCATCAGGGCCACGGTGATGGCGGCCAGTCCGGAGCAGGTCGTCACACAGCCGGCGCCACCCTCGAGTTCGGCCAGCAACCCCTCGAGCTCGAAGTGAATGGGGGTGCCGAAGCGTCCGTAGTAGACCCCCTCGAACGGATTGGCGGCCGCCGACTCCAGCGCGTCGACGGTCGGGAAGATAACGGTCGAGGCGTGATAAACGGGCGGATTGACCATGCCGTGCTGACGGCGCGGTTCGCGGCCGCCATGCACCAGGCGGGTGGGCTTGTCCATGACGATACTCTCCAGGCTGTCCGCGCCGCAGGATACAGGCGGCGGCGGGTTCGTCCGTATACTGCCGGGATGAGTCGAGCCTGCACAGACATGCCGTGGCGCCCCTTTCCCACACCCTGCTGAACGCCGCCGAGCGGGCCCTGTCGAGCCTGCCGCGCCGCCCCTGCACCGACGCCGAACGGGCCGGGCTACGGGTAATCTCGCATCGCGGCGAGCGCGGCGATCCGGGGATTGCCGAAAACACCATCGCCGCGTTCGCGCCGCTGCCAGATCACGGTGTCTGGGGCCTGGAATGCGACGTTCGATGGACCCGGGACGGCGAGCCGGTACTGGTGCATGACCCCGATACCACGCGGGTTTTCGGTACGCCGCTGCAGGTTGCCGATACCGATTTTCGCCGTCTTCGCCAGGCCTGTCCTGGCCTGACGCACCTGGATGAGCTGATCGAGCGATTCGCCGGCCGGCTGCATCTGATGATCGAACTCAAGACCGCACCGCGGCCGGCGATCGACAAACCGCTGTCGGCGTCGCTGGCAGGCCTCGCGCCGGCCCGGGATTTCCACCTGCTGTCGCTGGCGCCCGCCCTGTTCGATCACTGCGACGGCATTCCGCCGTCCGCCTGGCTGCCGGTGGCCCGCACCAATGTCGCGGCCATCAGCCGCTTTGCCCTGACCCGGGGTTGTGCCGGGATGGCGGGCCCTTTCGCGCTGATCGGGCGCCGGCGGCTGGCGCGCCATCACGCCAGCGACCAGCGCGTCGGCGTGGGATTTCCCTGCCGCGCCGGGCTGGTGACAAGGGAAGCCATGCGCGGGGTGGACTGGTTGTTCACCGATCACGCCATGGCCGTGGCGAGCATGCTGCGCGATGCCTGACACCGGCGTCGGGCGCTTTGCACCCGCCCCGGAATGACGCACAATGCGATAAGACTGCTTTCCAGAACTCGGGGTGACCCATGTCCAGCACCGAACGACGCCTGCCGGCCCTGCTCGGCGCCTGCCTGCTGGCCGCATGCGGCGGCGGGGGCGGCGGTGGACCCAGCCTGGCCAGCCCCGGCCAGCCGGGCGCCGGCGCCGGACCGGTCGATACCAGCAATGACCCGCCGCTGCGTACGGCGCAGACCGACCTCGACGCGGCGCTGAACTGCACCCCGTTTGAGAATCCGGACAAGTCGCCGGTGCTGCTGGTTCACGGCACCACCGTCACCGGCACCGAGCAGTACACCGCTTTCTATACCCCGCAGCTTGTCAGTCGGGGATTCGACGTGTGCATCGTCACCTATCCCGACCGGGGCCTGATCGACCAGCAGATATCCGCGGAATACGTGGTCAATGCCCTGCGCCGCATTCACCGCGATACCGGGCGCAAGGTGGCCATGATCGGCCACAGCCAGGGCGCCTCCATGCCCCGCTGGGCGCTTCGCTTCTTCCCCTCGGCCCGCGACGCGGTGGCCGATTTCGTGCTGATCGCCGGCCCCAATCACGGCACGACCGTCTCGCTGCCGGCGGCGCTGGGTGAGCAGCTGTTAGATCTGACGGGGCTAGGCAGCCTGCCGATCGGGCTGGTCCCGGAGGCCATCTACCAGTTCGCGCCGGGCTCGGATTTCGTCGCCGCGGTGAACAGCGGCGACGAAACCCCCGGCGATGTCGATTACACCAGCCTGTACACGCTGTTCGACGAGCTGGTCCAGCCGGCGGCGCCGGTGCCCACGGCGGCGCTCGATTTCGACCAGGACAATCCGCGCGTGGCGAACATCCTGTTGCAGGACGTCTGCCCCGGTCACCTGGCAGAGCACTTCAGCATCGGCACCACCGACACCCTGACCTTCGCGCTGGCGATGGATGCCATCAGCAATCCCGGGCCGGCCGACGTGGGCCGCGCCGGTGGGCCGTCCGAACTCTGCGGGCTGCTGCCTTTGGATCTGGACGAACTGGCCATGCCGCAGCGGGCGGCCGATCTGCTGACGATCGTGGCCAGCACGGTCGGCAACGGGCCGCCCGACCCGCATCTGGCGGCCGGCGAACCGCCGTTGATGGATTACGCGCAGGCGGCCGTCGACTGACCCGCCGCGCCGGGGTCACGCCTGCTGGCGTCGGAGAAAATCCAGCACCAGCGTATTGAAGCGGTCCGGCGAATCGATCGGCGTGGCGTGGCGGCTGTTGTCCACCACCGACAGTTCGCCGCGCGGCAGGGCATCCACCGCGACCTGCTTCTCGGCCACCGGGGTGTAGTCATTGGCCGCGGCAACCATCAGCGCCGGACAGTCGATACGGCCAAGGCGATCCGTCACCGACCAGCCGGGTAGTGATCGCAGCGACCACAGGTACTCGCGCTTCCGGTTCGCGCCGTAACGCTGCACGAACGTCTCCCGTAGTTCGGCCTGATCGGCATCCGGAAACAGCCGGTCGCCGATCATCGCCGCCATGCGCGGCATGCCCAGGCATTGCACTACCGCCAGCCGCATGACCACCTCCAGCAGCTTGCGCAGCGAGGTGATCGCGAAATCCGGCGGACAGTTGACCACCACCAGCGCGGTCGTGCGCTGCGGATGGCTGGCCGCCATCTCGAAGGCAGTGGCCCCGCCCATGGACAGACCGACCAGGCGGGCGGATTCGATATCGAGAGCGTCCAGCAACTGCCAGATGTCATCGGCAAAGCGGGCAATCCGGTACGGCCCCCGCGGCTTGTCGCTGTCACCGGAACCGCGCAGATCGGGGACGATCACCCGGTAATGCTCGGCGAAGGCCGGAATCTGGTATTCCCAGTCGGCACCGCTGGACCCCAGGCCGTGCAGCAGGACCAGCGGCTCGCCCTGCCCCACCTCGCGGTAGTGCAGCCGCACCCCGTCGGCGAGTGTCACCGACGGCATGTCAGGGCCGGCCGTCCGCGGGCGCCAGCTCGCAGAAGCAGTGGGCATAGAAACCGCGCGGGTCGGTCAGCCCGTGGCGCAGCCAGTCGAAGGCCGGGTCCGTCGGCAGCCGCGTAATCCAGTCCGGCAGGAAACCCAGACCCGCCCGGGACGACAGCAACTGGCGCATCAGCGCCTGCCAGTTGCTCGGCGGGCGGATGGGTTTCAGATCATAGTCGCCCGGTCGCAAGCCGGCGAGTTCGGCGGTCGCCGTGAGGGCCTGTTCGAATCCGCCCAGCGAGTCCACCAGTCCGATGCGCTGGGCATCGGCGCCGCTCCAGACGCGGCCCTGGGCGATCTCGTCCACCGCCGTCTTCTGCATGTCCCGGGCCTCGGCCACACGCCCGATGAACTGGTCGTAGGTATGCTCGATGCCGCTCTGGATGATGCGCTTGACCATCGGGCTGAGCGGCCGGTCGCCCCGCAGGGCCCCGGACAGCGGCGTGGTGCCAACACCGTCCGTGTGAATGCCGAGCTCGGCCAGCGGCTTGCCGTAGGTGGGGATGATGCCGAACACGCCGATCGAACCGGTGATGGTGGCCGGCTGGGCCCAGATCTGGTCCGCATTCATGCTGATCCAGTAGCCGCCTGAAGCCGCCGTGCCCGCCATCGACACCACCACCGGCTTGCCGGCCTCGCGGGTCAGCGCCACCTCGCGCCGAATCCGCTCCGAGGCGTAGACCGACCCGCCGGGGCTGTTCACCCGCAGCAACAGGGCGGCCACCGAGTCGTCGCGTCGCGCTTCGGCTACCAGTTTGGCCACGGTTTCGCCGCCGGCGGCCCCGCGCATGCTTTCGCCGTCCACGATCGGGCCTTCCACCACCACCAGGCCGATGCGGTTCTCGGTACGCGGTTCGGGCTGGGCCGACTCGGTGGCACTCAGATACTGGAAGTGATTGATCTGACGGAAGCTGCCGTGCTTCTCGTCGGCACCCACGATTTCCCGCATGGCCTCGCGGGTGGCCTCGAGCGAGGCGATCTCGTCCACCAGGCCGGCGGCCTTGGCCATGGCCGCGGCATCACCGCCGGCCTCGGCAAGTTTGCTGTCGAACTTCGTCACATATCCTTCGATATCCGCCGACGTCAGCTCGCGGACGCCGGTGATTTCATTCAGGTAGACCTTCCACAGCGACTCCAGCCAGGCGCGGTTGGCGGCCCGGGCCGGCGGCGACATGTCGTTGCGCAGGAACGGTTCCACGAACGACTTGTACTCGCCAACGCGGAACACGTTGATCTCCACGCCCAGCTTGTCGAGGCCTTCCGCGAAATACTTGCGGTAGACCCCGTAGCCCTCGACGAACACATAGCCCATTGGATCCAGATAGACGTGATCGGCGTGGGCGGCCAGCTCGTACTGGGCCTGGTTGTAGCTCGGCGACCAGGCCACTACCCGCTTGCCGGATTCGCGAAAGCGGTCGATGGCATCGGTCAGATCCTGAAGCTGGCCGGCGCTGGCCGCGCCCAGTTGATCGAGCTTGAGAAAGGCCAGCGTGATGCGGTCATCCCCGGCGGCGCGATCCAGCGCTTCTACCAAATCCCGCACTACGGACTGTGGCTCGGGACCTCTGATCAGATCGCGGACCAGGGCATCCGGCGCCGCCATGTCGCTCTGCTCGATCAGGTCACCGGTGGGCGCCCAGACCAGGGCGACATTGTCCTCGACCGTCACTCCACTGCCGCCGAAGAACAGCAGGTAGGCCGACACCGGAACCGCCAGCAGGAACACCAGAATGAGCAGTGCGTAGATGCCGGCGGCAACCCGCCAGATCAGGCGGAACAAACCGCCCAGGATGCCTTGTCGCTTGGCCAAGTCGATCACCGTTGAAAGTGCGAGCACCATGGTACGTCAAGGCCCATGGGCCCCCCAAGCTGCCGCACCCCACCCGCTTGGCCCCGCTCTAGTAGAATCGAGCCAATCGGCGTTGCCCCGGACGGCATCGCCCTTCGTTTCCGCAACCAGCAAGACCCGATCATGACTGATGCCTCCGCGAACGTCCCCCACCACAAGCTAATCATCCTGGGCTCGGGCCCGGCCGGGTACACCGCGGCCGTGTATGCGGCCCGCGCCAACCTCGACCCGGTGTTGATCACCGGCATCGAACAGGGCGGTCAGCTGATGACGACCACCGATGTCGACAACTGGCCCGGGGATGTCGAGGGCCTGCAGGGCCCGGACCTGATGTCACGCATGCTGGCGCATGCCGAGCGCTTCGACACCCGAGTGCTGTTCGACCACATCAACGCGGTGGATTTCAGCCAGCGTCCGCTGCGCCTGACGGGCGACCGCGGCGGTTATACCTGCGATGCCCTGATCATCGCCACCGGCGCCACCGCCAAGTACCTGGGTCTGCCCTCGGAGGAAGCCTTTGCCGGCAAGGGCGTATCGGCCTGCGCCACCTGCGACGGCTTCTTCTACAAGGGCCGCAACGTGGCGGTGATTGGCGGCGGTAATACCGCGGTGGAGGAGGCGCTGTATCTGTCCAACATCGCGGCCAAGGTCTCGGTGGTGCACCGGCGCGACCAGTTTCGCTCCGAGAAGATCCTGGCCGACAAGCTGCGCGACAAGGCCGAGAACGGCAACGTCGAGATCATCTGGAACCACGTTCTCGATGAAATCCTGGGCGACGAGATGGGCGTCAACGCTGCCCGCATCAAGTCGGTGGCCGATGACACGCCCCGCCAGCTGGATGTCGACGGCGTTTTCATCGCCATCGGCCACAAGCCCAATACCGACATCTTTGCCGGACAGCTGGACATGGAAGGCGGCTACATTTCGGTCAATAGCGGTACTCGGGGCAATCACACCGCCACCAGTGTGCCCGGCGTGTTCGCCGCCGGCGACGTGATGGATCACGTCTACCGCCAGGCCATCACCTCCGCCGGCACCGGCTGCATGGCCGCCCTGGACGCCGAGAAGTATCTCGACCAGCTGGCCGAGGAAATCGCCGGCTCCGCCGCCGCCGAAGCGTCCTGACCGGCCGATGCGTCATACGCGACAGCCAGCGTTCGCCCTGATTGCCGCGGCGGCACTGCTGTCCGCCTGTACCTTCCGGCTGCCGGGCACCAGCGGAATCGACCCGACGTTATCCGAGGCCCGCAAGACGGTGGTGGCCGCCGCCACCGCCCAGATCGGCGCGCCGTATCGCTATGGCGGCACCGACCGAAAGGGCTTCGGCAACGCCGGTCTGATGCATTTCGCCTACGCCGCGGCCGGCATCGGGATTCCGACCCGCACGCCGGGCCAGCTACGCGCGGGCCAACCGATCGCGTTCGACGAGGCGCTGCCGGGCGATCTGCTGTTCTATCGACTGGGTGACGACGACGCCGAACCGCATGTCGGCATGTTCATCGGGTCGGGCGAGATGGTGCACGCCAGCGTCGACCGAGACGAGGTGGCGCTGGCAACAGTGGACAACGCCTTCTGGCGGAAACGCCTGGCCACGGCCATCCGCATCCTGCCCTGAGCGAGCGCCCACGAAAAAGGCGCCCTCGGGAGGGCGCCTCTTGCCGGCAATGCCGGACGCTGATTCCGATCGATTCAGAGCTTCTCGCGGATGCGGGCGGACTTGCCGCTGCGCTCGCGCAGGAAGTAGAGCTTGGCGCGGCGCACGTCGCCCCGGCGCTTGACCTTGATCTCCGCCAGCTGCGGGGAGAAGGTCTGGAACACGCGCTCCACGCCTTCACCGTGCGACACCTTGCGTACGGTGAACGCGGAATTCAGGCCGCGGTTGCGCATGGCGATGACCACGCCGTCGAAGGCCTGCAACCGCTCGCGGTCACCTTCCTTGACGCGCACCTGCACGCTCACTTCATCGCCGGGCCCGAATGCCGGGATCTGCTTGCCCTGCTGCTGTTCTGCCTCGAGTTCCCGGATGATATCGCTCATTGTTCGCTGGCCTGTCGCTGTTAAAGGTCGGCTGAGAAAGCCGCGCATTGTACCTGAAATTCCGGCGGTGTACCGCCCCGATGCGGAATTTTCAGTGGCCGGCTCCCGTCTCCGCCACGAACTCCGCCAGCAGCGCCCGCTGCTCGTCGCTGAGCGTCAGGGCATCGAGCAGATCCGGGCGATGCAGCCAGGTGCGGCCCAGGGCCTGTTTCAGCCGCCAGCGGCGGATGGCCGCGTGGTCGCCGGACAGCAACACCGGCGGCACCGGCTCATCGCCGCCCTCGCCCGGGGGCCGGGTGTAATGGGGATGATCCAGCAACCCGCGGGCGAATGAATCATCCGCGGCCGATTCGTCGTCGCCCAGCGCGCCCGGCAACAGCCGGATCACGGCATCCAGTACCAGCATCGCCGGCAGTTCGCCGCCCGACACCACGAAGTCGCCCAGCGATATCTCCGCATCGATGTCGGTATCCAGCACCCGCTGGTCAATGCCCTCGTAGCGGCCACAGACCAGCACCAGATGCGGGGCCTGCGCCAGCCGGCGGGCCCAGGCATCGTTGAACCGCTCGCCCTGCGGCGTGAGCGCCAGTACCGGCCCGCAGTCGTCTCGCGATTCGCGGATTTCGCACAGCGTCCGCCGGAGGGGGGCGACCTGCATTACCATGCCGGGACCGCCACCATAGGCGCGGTCGTCCACGCGACCCTGGCGGTTGCCCGCGCGGTCGCGAGGGTTCCAGGTCCGGACATCGACCAGCCCGCGCGCCGCCGCCCGGCCGGTCACGCCGTGGCGCTCGACTTCGCGGATCAACTCCGGGAACAGGGTGACGACGTCGATATCCACGGCGGACTCAGAAATCCGGGTCCCAGTCCACCAAGATACGTCCCGCGCCGGTATCGACGGAATCGACCACCGGTCCCCGCACGAAGGGAATCAGGCGTTGCCGGCCGTTCTCCACCACCAGCACCGGGTGTTCGCCGGTATCCATCAGGCCGTCGACACGACCGAGATCGACGCCTTCACGGGTAATGACGCGGCAACCGAGCATATCCGCCCAGTAGACCTGGTCATCGGGTAACGGGGGGAGCGCCTCACGCGCCACGCGAACATCGAGGCCGACCAGCGCAGCGGCCGCGTCACGATCCTCGATCGGGGCCGCGTCGTCCGCCGCCAGCTGGACCACGAGGCCGCGGCCCTGCTTGCGGTGATGGCAGACGCGCATGGGCGACGCATTGTCGCCGAGATACCAGAGGGAATAGTCGAAGATCGCGGCGGGTGGCTGGGTGTACGAATACACCTTGAGCCACCCGCGAACGCCGAACAGGCCGCTGATGCGGCCCAGCAGGACCGTGTCGGTCCCGCTCGACACGACAGGCTACTTCTGCTCGTCCGACTCGCTGCCGGCGTCTTCGGCCGGTGCTTCGTCGGCGGCCGGTGCCGCATCTTCCGCCGGGGCTGCCTCTTCGGCCGGCGCAGCGGCCTCCGCGGGAGCCGATTCCTCTGCAGGCGCGGCTTCCTCGGTGGCTTCCGCCTTGGGTGCCGCCGGCTTGGGCTTCGGCTTGCTCTTGGGCGGTGCCGCGCGGGACGGTGCCTCTTCGATGCCGTTCTTGTCGAAGTGCTTGATCAGGTGGGTGACACGCTCGGAGGCCACCGCACCCTGGCCGCGCCAGTATTCGATGCGTTCGCGATCGAGCTTGAGCGGCGTCTCACCGCCGATCGCAATCGGGTTGAAGAAACCCAGACGCTCGATGTAGCGGCCGTCGCGCTGGTTGCGCTTGTCGGTCACGACAATGTGATAGAACGGGCGCTTCTTGGCGCCACCGCGGGCAAGCCGAATCCTGACCATATGCTTTCCGGTAATTGATTGCCATTGGCCGCCGGGCGGCGGCTGCAAACCGCGCATTGTACGCATTTTGGCGTAAATGCCAACTGTCGCCGGCAACGCGTGTCCGGGCAAGGCGATCAGGGCCTGGTGCCCGGCGAAACCCGCCGCATGAATCCGGTCCCGCAACGGCGCCCGAGCCCGCCGACGCAGCGCGCGCCTAGGGGGCTGCTCAAAAAGCAGCCCCCTAGAGCGGGACAGGGATGTCCCGCCGGCGATCAAGCATGTAAGTGCTTGATCGATCGAAGCCGAGTCCGGACCTGGGCCGGACTCGGCGTGCTGGAAAAGGACAGGACAGTCCTTTTTCAGCAACGCGCTAAAACGGCGGCCGTCCGCCCGGGCCGCCGCCCATGCCGCCTCCCTGCAGGCCGCGCATCATCTTCTGCATGCCGCCCTTGGAGAACTTCTTCATCATCTTCTGCATCTGCATGTGCTGCTTGAGCAACCGGTTGACGTCCTGCACCTGGGTGCCGGAACCGGCGGCGATGCGGCGCTTGCGCGAGGCGCGGACCACATCCGGGAAGCGCCGCTCCTGCGCGGTCATGGAATCCATGATCGCCAGCATCCGCTTGACCTGGGTCTCGTCGGCCGCGCCGGCCATGCCCTTGGGCATGCTGCCGCCGCCCGGCATCTTTTCCATCAGGGCGCTCAGGCCACCCATCTGCTGCATCTGTCGCAGCTGGTCGCCCAGGTCGTCCAGATCGAAACCCTTGCCCTTCTTGAGCTTGCGGGCCAGCTTGTCGGCCTTGTCCCGGTCGACCTTCTGCTCGGCCTCCTCGACCAGGCTGAGCACGTCACCCATGCCCAGGATGCGCGAGGCGATGCGGTCGGGGTGAAAGGACTCCAGCGCATCCAGTTTCTCGCCCGTGCCCAGGAACTTGATCGGCTTGCCGGTGACCTGCCGGGCGGACAGGGCCGCGCCGCCGCGGGCGTCGCCGTCGACCTTGGTCAACACCACCCCGGTCAGGGGCAACGCTTCGCCGAACGCCGCAGCCGTGCGCGCGGCATCCTGGCCGGTCATGGCATCGACCACGAACAGCGTCTCCACCGGATCGAGCGCGGCATGCAGCCGGCCGATCTCATCCATCATCGCCTCGTCGATACCCAGCCGGCCGGCGGTATCCACGATCAGTACGTCCTTGAAGCCCTTGCGGGCTGCATTCAGGGCGGCCCTGGCTATGGCGACCGGCTCGTCCTCCGCCCGGCTGGGAAAGAATTCGGCACCGACTTCATCGCTCACCCGCTCGAGCTGATCGATGGCCGCGGGGCGATAAACGTCGCACGAGACGGTCATCACAGATTTCTTCTCGCGCTCCTGCAGGGTGCGGGCGAGCTTGGCCACGGTGGTGGTCTTGCCCGAGCCCTGCAGGCCCGCCATGAGGATCACCGCCGGCGGCTGGGACTTGAGCGCCAGTACCGACTGCTCGCTGCCGAGCACGGTTACCAGTTCGTCGTGAACCACCCGGACCATCGCCTGACCCGGGGTCAGGCTGCTGGACACCTCGGTGCCCACCGCGCGTTCGCGTACCCGGTCGATGAAATCCTTGACCACCGGCAGGGCGACGTCGGCCTCGAGCAGGGCCATGCGCACTTCCCGGAGGGTGGCCTTGATGTTGTCCTCGGTCAGCCGGCCGCGTCCGCGGATGGTCTGCAGGCTGCGGTTGAGGCGTTCGGAAAGACTGTCGAACATGGCGTCTCGGCGGGTTCGGAATCAGGCTGCATTGTACCGGCCCTGCTTTCCCGTGCGCAGGGGCTGTGCGACCATTCCGCCATCGGTCGGGCGCCGCGGCGCCGGCCTCCATCGCGGCATCCACCGGGTAATCGTGACCACGTTGACGATAACGCTTCTCATTCTGGCCTGTGCGGGCTACGCCGCGGCGGGCCTGCTGTGCTGGCGGCACCTGCGCGGCGCACCGGTGTGGCCGGTTCATGCCGCGGCGGGCATTGCCGTTGCCGCCCATCTGGCCGTGCTGGTTCTGACCATGCTCGAGGTCCGCAGTGTGGTGATCGGCGTGGGCGGGGCGCTGTCGCTGTTCGCATGGCAGGCCGCCGTGCTGCTGTTTCTGGCGTCCTGGCGCCAGCCGGTGGCGCCGCTGGGCTTGGTGGTCTACCCGGTGGCGATGCTCTGCGCGCTGGCCCTGCCGCTGCTGCCGGGCGGCGCCGAGGCACCGACGCCGCTGGACTGGTCGCTGCAGCTGCATGTGCTGCTGTCGCTGCTGGCCTATGGTTTTCTCACCCTGGCGGCGGTGCAGGCCGCGCTGCTGTCATTCCAGGATCATCGGCTGCACAACCACCGCACGGCCGGCCTGAATACCGGCCTGCCGCCGCTGCAGACCATGGAGCGGCTGATGTTCCGCCTGATCGGCATCGGCTTCGCCCTGCTGAGCCTGGCGATCGTTACCGGGGCGGTATTCCTGGACAATCCGCTGGCCCAGCATCTGGCCCACAAGACGGTGCTGTCGGTCATTGCCTGGGCGTTCTTCGGGATTCTGCTGTGGGGCCACTGGCGTCAGGGCTGGCGGGGCCGCACCGCGATCCGCTGGACCGCCGGCGGCTATGCCCTGCTGATTGCCGCCTATTTCGGCAGCAAGATGGTGCTGGAACTGTTCCTGGGCCGTCACTGGTAGCCGGGAACCGATCCGCAGCTTGACACTGGCCGTCAGGCCCACGTAAACACCCTTGTAGGCATCCAGGAGACCGCCCGCCTTTGGACCAAATACCCCTGCCGATACTTTTCGGCGCCCTGGCATTGCTACTGGTCCTGTCGGCCTTCTTCTCCGGTTCCGAAACGGGTCTGATGACCCTGAACCGGTACCGGCTGCGGCATCTCGCCAAGACCGGCCACCGCGGCGCCCGCCGGGCCTCCTCACTGCTGGAGCGTCCCGACCGCCTGATCGGCGTCATCCTGCTGGGCAACAACCTGGTGAACATCGCGGCATCCGCGGTGGCCACGGTGATCGGTATCCGGCTGTACGGCGATATCGGCGTGCTCGGCGCCACCGTGGCCCTGACGGTACTGATCCTGATCTTCTCCGAGGTGACGCCCAAGACGCTGGCCGCCCTGCATCCGGAACGGATCGCCTTCCCCGCCTCGTTTGTCTACGGCCCCCTGCTGCGGCTGTTCTCGCCGGTGGTCGCGGTGATCAACCTGATCGCCAACGGCATCCTGCGGCTGTTCAAGGTGTCGCCGGAGGATGCCGAGGCGCACAGCCTATCCACGGAGGAACTGCGCACGGTGGTGGCGGAAGCCGGGGCCATGATTCCGCGCCGACATCAACAGATGCTGCTGTCGATCCTGGATCTGGAGAATTCCACCGTCGAGGACATCATGGTGCCGCGCAACGAGATCGTGGGCATCGACATGGCACAGGACTGGGCGGCGATTCTGGCGCAACTGGTGCACAACCAGCATACCCGCCTGCCGCTTTACGATGGCTCGATCGACGATCTGCGGGGCATCGTCCACCTGCGCCGGGTGCTGGCCCTGCAGGCGGACAACAACCTCACCAAGGAGAACATGCTGGCACTGGCCAAGGAGCCCTATTTCGTACCCGAGAACACGCCACTGACCCAGCAGTTGCTGAACTTCCAGACCCAGCGGCGGCGCATCGGCTTCGTGGTGGATGAATACGGCGATCTGCAGGGCCTGGTGACCCTCGAGGACATCCTCGAGGAAATCGTCGGCGAGTTCACCACCGATCCGGCCACGCGGCTCAAGAACGTCCGCCAGCAGCCGGACGGCAGTTATCTGGTGGACGGTACCGCCAGTGTGCGGTCACTCAACCGGGCCATGGGCTGGACCCTGCCCACCGACGGACCCAAGACCATCAACGGGGTGGTGCTCGAACACCTGGAAACCATCCCGCAGGCCGGGGTCAGCATGAAGCTGGCCGGCTATGCGATCGAGATCACCGCCACCCAGGCCAACGTGGTCAAGACGGTTACGGTCCGGCCGCTGCCGGCCGCCGCGCGGCCGCGTCACTGATCCGAGCCGGCACGCCCCGGAAGCGCGCTACGGCAACGCGTCCAGCGCCTCGGCCAGGCGACCGACGCCGGTCACCGTCAGGCCGGCGACGCCGCGGCTGGCCTTCGGCGCATTTCCCTGCGGCACGATCGCCTGCGTGAAGCCGTGCTTGGCCGCCTCGCGCAGCCGTTCCTCGCCGCCCGGTACCGGACGAATCTCCCCGGCCAGGCCGAGTTCGCCGAATACCACCAGATCGGTGGGCAGCGGCCGGTCGCGAAAGCTCGACATTACCGCGAGCAGCACCGCCAGATCGATGCCGGTCTCGTTCACCCGCATGCCGCCGACCACGTTCACGAACACGTCCTGATCACCCAGGGCAATGCCGCCGTGGCGGTGCAGCACCGCCAACAGCATCGCCAGCCGGTTGGCGTCGGGCCCAAGCGTGAGCCGGCGCGGATTGTGGAGATGCGAGGCGTCGACCAGCGCCTGCACCTCCACCAGCAGCGGCCGGTTGCCCTCGCGGGTGACGGTCACCACGCTGCCGGGCACCGGCTTTTCGTGACGGGACAGGAAGATGGCGGAGGGGTTGGCCACTTCACGCAGCCCGCGGTCGGTCATGGCGAACACGCCCAGTTCGTTGACCGCGCCGAAACGGTTCTTCACCGCACGGATCACCCGGTAGCGACTGGTCTGCTCGTCCTGGAAATAGAGCACCGTGTCCACCATGTGCTCCAGCACCCGGGGGCCGGCGATTACGCCCTCCTTGGTGACATGCCCGACCAGAACCAGCGCCGTACCGCTGGCCTTGGCATGGCGCACCAGCATCGCCGCCGACTCGCGCAGCTGGGAGACCGAGCCCGGCGCCGAGGTCAGCTGTTCCGAGAACACCGTCTGCACCGAGTCGACCACGATCAGCCCGGGCGAGTGACTGGCCGCCAGGGCCAGCACCCGTTCGACGCAGGTTTCGGCCAGCACCGCCAGATCGCCCGCCGCCAGCCCCAGGCGCTGGGCGCGCATGTGGACCTGCTCCAGGGATTCCTCGCCGCTGACGTACAAACCCGGCAGGCGCGGCAACAGTGCCGCGAGCATCTGCAACAACAGCGTGGATTTGCCGATGCCGGGGTCGCCGCCGATCAGGATCACCGACCCCGGCACCAGACCGCCGCCCAGCACCCGATCCAGCTCCGGCATGCCGGTGGTGGTGCGCGGCGTATCTTCCAGCGACACATCGTCGAGGCGGCGCACCCGGGCATCGCCGACCGGCGACGTCGAGCCGCGCCCGGTCGCCCTGGCCGGCGCCGCGCTTTCGCGCAGCGTGTTCCATTCGCCGCAATCCGGGCACTGCCCCGCCCACTTGGGCTGCTGGGCGCCGCAGGCATCACAGGTGAATTGCGTCCGGGCCCGGCTCATCCGTCCATGGTAACGCCATCCGGCAGGCACCGCGGCACGTATGCAACACTTGCGGATACGCAATCATCATGGACGGGCGATGATCCGACGACCCGCAACCTGGCAGGCCACACGCGGCACCATGCTCGCTGTTCTACTGATCGGTCTGCTCGCCGGGTGTGGCGAGAGCCGCGAGGATCCGAGCCTGCGCGGCCAGATCCTGACATTGGCGACGGGCAGCGCCGACGCGCGCAAGGCCGCTCTGGACTGGATCGACGCCCGCTGGCGACGAGATTACGTGGCATCCATGATCGACGCCCTGCCGTTTGCCGGCGATGCCGGCACCCGCAACGCCATGATGGACCTGCTGCATCGCCGCACCAGTGCAGGGCCCGGCGATACTCAGGCCGACTGGCAGGCATGGCGGCGGCAGGTCGAACCACCCCTGCACCCGGATTACGCACGTATCAAGGCCAGTCTGCTGGGGCTGGTTGAGCGTCAGCTCTACCACGATCTGCGTGACGTCGACCCCGCCACATTGCAACATCTGCAATGGATCGGATTGCGTCGCGGCGATCGTCCGGCCCCGACCGACGCCGCCGAGATGGTCACGCCCGACGACGCGGCCGACCTGGCGGATGACGAACCGGTGATCGGGCTGATGCTGGACGGTCACGCCCGGGCCTACCCCCGCCGACTGGTAGCCGACCACATCGCCCTGCGCGACCGCACCGCGGCGGGCGATGTGCTGGTCATCCACGACCCCCTGAGCGGCACCACCGCCGCCTATCGGCTGCGCGGCGATGAACTGATCGACCTGCGCGACAGCGTATTCCTGTTCAAGGGGGATACCGTTCTGCACGACGCTGGCAGCAAGTCCTTCTGGCGCGCGCTCGACGGCGAACGCCTCTGGTCCGGCTCGCAGGGGGACACACGGCGTCTGGCGGCCACGCCCCAGGTAACCACGACATGGCAGGCCTGGCGGCAGCGTCATCCCGATACCCGGGTGCTCAGGGGCGACCCTGACAGGACAACTTTCCGCCGCGACAAGGCGGCTTTCCGGCAGTATCGCGCCGACCGGCGCCTGGCCCCGCTCGCCGCGCCCGGCCCCTTGGCCGCCGATCAGACGGTGCTGGGACTGATCGAGGACGGCGATGCCCTGGCGGTGACGATCAACGCCAACACCGGCAAGGCCGTCAGGCAGGTCCTGCTGGCCGGCAGGACGGTATCGATTCTGCGCGCGGACCGGGCCCTGCGGGCCTACGACACCGGGCGCATCCGCCTGAGCGAAAGCGCAACCCGGGGCGTCTGGCAGGATCGACAGGACCGCCGCTGGCGCCAGACCGAATCCGGCCTGATCGGCCCCGGGGACCGGGAGTTGCCGCGGGTGCCGACCCGGGAAACCAGCTGGCGCACCTGGAGCGCCAGCCATCCCGACAGCCGGGTGGAATCATGACCGCCGCCGCCTGCATCGCCGGCATGGTCCTGGCGTGCCTGCTGATCCCCGCGTGTGGTGGTGATACGGCGCCCTCGCCTGTCTACGACAGCCGCACGGCCTTCGCACTGGCCGGGCTGGAGGTGCCGCCCGCGCATCGTGATTTCCTGTTCTTCGATCTCGATCCCGCGGCAGGCGAAACCGCTGCCGGGGATCTGGCCAGCGGTCTGCGCGAGGCGGCATCCGGCAACGAGTATCTGGTATTGCTGGGGCCCGATGCGATGTTCAATCAGGCAACGCTGACCGCGGCCCTGGATCGCCAACCGGCAAGTGAACTTGCCGGCGCAACTCTGGTGTACCTCGGGCCGGCCGGGCATCGCGAGAGCGTCGCCAACCGCCTGGCCGGTCGCGAGCTGTCGCTTCGGTACGTGGTCTACCCCTGACCGGCGCCGAAATGGACCCGTGTGCTGAGCCGGCAGAACAGTTCGTAGGCGATGGTCCCGGCGGCCCGGGCGACCGCATCCGCGGGCACGTCGGCACCCCATAGCTCCACCCGGTCACCCACCCGCGCATCGGGTGCACGGCGCAGGTCGACGGTAATCATGTCCATCGACACCCGTCCGACCAGCGGCGCGGGCGCCCCATTCAGGCTGGCGGGCGTCCCGCTGGGGGCGTGGCGGGGATACCCGTCGCCATAGCCGATCGCCACCACGCCCACGGGCATGGTTTCCGGCGCACGCCAGGTGGCGCCGTAGCCCACCGGCTCCCCGGCTGCGATCTCGGTGAGGCTGATCAGCGGTGCTGTCAGCGTCATCACCGGCTTCAGACCGAGATCGGCAGCCGAACGATCGAGCAGGGGCGAGCCGCCGTAGAGCATGATCCCCGGCCGCACCAGATCGGCATGGGTCGCGGGCCAGGCACAGATACCCGCCGAATTCGCGATCGAGCGGCTGCCCGGCAGACCGGCCAGGGCGCCATCGAAACAGGCCACCTGCCGCTCCGTGGAGGAATCCTCCGGATCGTCGGCACAACCCAGATGGGTCATCCACCCGGCCAGCGTCAGCCCGGCTGTGGCCCGCACCCGCTGGTACAGGCTGGCGGCCTGGTCCGGCGCGAATCCCAGGCGGTGCATGCCGGTATCCAGCTTGATCCACACCCGCCGGGGGTGCTCGGCAGCGATGGCAGCAAGCCGGTCGAACTGGGCGGTACTGAAGAGCAACGGCTCGGCATCGGGATCCGCCGTCAGCGCCGACAGATCGCCGTCCAGCACGTCGGACAGCAGGACCACCGGCTGGGTCAGCCCGGCGGCGCGCAGCGTCCGCAGTTCGGCAAGACTGGCCACGGCCAGGCCATCGGCGTCAGCCAGCGCCCCGGCCAGGCGAGCCACGCCGTGGCCATAGGCATCGGCCTTGACCGCGGCATACACGCGGCGGCCCGGCGCCAGACGCCGCACCACCGTCAGGTTGTGCCGCAGCGCGGCAGGATGGATTTCGGCGCGGGCGCGCTCGCTCAAGCCGGGTACCCCATCAGCCGAAATCGTCTTCGTAGTGATCCTGCAGGTTCTCGAACCGGGTGAAGTGACCCAGGAAGGCCGCACGGCAGGTACCGAGCGGTCCGTTGCGCTGCTTGGCCAGAAGAATCTCGGCCACGCCCTTGTCGTCACTGTCCTCGTTATAGACCTCGTCGCGGTAGATGAACACGATCAGGTCCGCGTCCTGCTCGATGCCGCCGGACTCGCGCAGGTCGGACATGCGGGGGCGCTTGTTGTCGCGCTGTTCAACGCTGCGATTGAGCTGGGAAAGGGCAATCACCGGGACATCCAGTTCCTTGGCCAGAGCCTTGAGATTACGCGAAATTTCCGAGATCTCGTTGGTGCGGTTCTCCTTCGTGCCCGGCACCTGCATGAGCTGCATGTAGTCGACCATGATCAGCCCGATGTCGTGTTCGCGCTTGAGCCGGCGCGCCCGGGCCCGCAGTTCGGAGGGCGACAGGGCCGGGGTGTCGTCGATGAACAGGTTGGCATTCTCGTTCATGATGCCGATGGCCGAGGTGATGCGCGGCCAGTCCTCGTCCTCGAGGTGACCACTGCGCAGGCGGCTCTGGTCCACGCGACCCCAGGACGAGATCATGCGCATGACCAGTTGTTCGGCCGACATTTCCATGGAGAACACGGCCGCCGGCTGGCGCAGCTTGAGCGTGACGTGTTCCACCATGTTCATCGCCAGCGAGGTCTTGCCCATGGAAGGCCGCGCCGCGAGGATGATCAGATCGGAGTTCTGCAGCCCGTTGGTAAGCTGATCGAACTGGTTGAGCCCGGTGGCCAGGCCGGTAAAGGCGCCCTGATTCTCGTGCAGGTATTCGATGCGCTCCACCACCTGCGGCAGCACCTGCTTGAGCGACATTGCCCCCTTGCCGTTCTGCCGGCTCTGGTCGGCGATGGCGAAGATGCGTTTCTCCGCCTCGTCCAGCAGGTCGGGCACGCTGCGCCCTTCGGCAGCAAAGCCCAGTTCGGCGATTTCGCTGCCGGCGGCGATCAGCTGCCGCGTGACCGAGCGCTCACGCACGATGTCGGCGTAGGCGGTGATGTTGGCCGCACTCGGGGTCTCGGCCGCCAGATTGCCGACGTAGCCGGTGCCGCCGGCCCGATCGACCAGATCATGGGAGCGCAGCCATTCGGCGATGGTGACCACGTCGCGCGGCTTGCCCGCGTCGGCCAGCGACTCGATGCCGCGGAACAGCAACCGGTGATCCTCGCGATAGAAATCGGATTCCGAGATCCGACCCGCGATTCGATCCCAGGCGTCGTTATCCAGCAGCAGCCCGCCGATCACGGCCTGTTCGGCTTCCAGCGAATGCGGCGGCAGCTTGAGCTCGGCGGACATGGCGGCGATACGGCGAGTAGTCGGCGGGACCCGAGTCGGGCAGTTTAACGCAGTGGCGGAAACAACAACGCCGCCGAAGTCGGCGGCGTTGTCAGATGCCGGAAGGCCACAGGGGATCAGGCGGTATCGGTACTCGCCTTGTCCGCATCCCCGTCTTCGCCGGGGGCCACATCATCTGCCGCGCCCTCGGCTTCTTCGGCGTACTCGTCGTCGTCCTCGTCCTCATCGGACGGCAGCTGCGCCGCGGCCGACGTGGTTTCGTCCTCGGCCACCGGCATGTTGGGCATGTTCACCCCCATGTCAGTGAGCTGCGCCACCACCAGTTCGATCTGTACCTCGACCTCCGCATGCAACTGCAGCGTGGCCTCGTAGTAGCCGGTCTGGCGGATCGCACCCTCGGCCAGAATCACTTCACTGGCATCGAGTTCGGCACCGGTCTCGCTGGTAACGACATCCACGATTTCCTGCGGGCCGACGGAGCCGTAGAGCTTGCCCTCGTCACTGGCCCGCATGGGTACGGTGAAGGTTTTGCCGCGGAACGCCTCGGCACGGCCCTGCGCGCGGGCCATGCGGTCCTCGGAGGCCTTGAGCAGCTCGTCCTTGCGCGATTCGAAGGTCTTGCGGTTAGCCGCCGTGGCCATCAGGGCCACGCCCCGGGGAATCAGGAAGTTGCGCCCGTAACCGGCCCGCACCTTCACTTCGTCGCCGATGTCCCCCAGGTTGCGAACCTTCTGCAAAAGAATGACTTGCATCGTGTTCTCCTGGGTTAGCCGGAATGCCGGTCGGTGTAGGGCAGCAGGGCCAGGTAGCGGGCCTGCTTGATGGACGTGGACAGCTGGCGCTGGTAGCGCGCCGCGGTGCCGGTAATGCGGCTGGGCACGACCTTGCCGGTTTCGGTGATGTACTGCTTGAGTGTGTCGAGATCCTTGTAATCGATCTCTTCGACACCTTCGGCGGTGAAGCGGCAGAAGCGCTTGCGACGGAAGAATCGGGACATGATTGATATTCCTCAGGTAGCGATCAGGCGGCCGACTTGTCGTCGTCGCTCTTCTTGGCCAGGGGGGAAGGTGCGGTGTCGGCCTTGGGCCGGCGCATGCACAGGTAGCGCAGCACGGCGTCGTTGAAGCGGAAGATGCCTTCCAGTTCCTCGCGCACTTCACCGCCGCACTCCACGTTCATGAGCACGTAGTGGGCCTTGTGGATCTTGGAGATGGGATAGGCGAGCTGCCGGCGACCCCAGTCCTCCAGGCGGTGCACGGTGCCGCCGGAGTCCTCAATCATGCCGCGATACTTGTCGATCATCGCGGGCACCTGCTCGCTCTGGTCCGGATGGACCAGAAACACGATTTCATAATGTCTCATTGTCACTCCTCGTGGGACATGCCCCCGGACGGCCCGAATCGGCCACCGTGGAGCAAGGAGAGCAGACAGCCGAGCCGGCGTCTGCGCGGCGCGGAGTCTACCAGCTTCCGGCTTGCGGTTGCCAGTACCGGCAACGCGGTTCAGGACACGCCGGAGGCACCGCGCTGACGCAGGGCCTCGAACAGGCAGATGCCCGCGGCCACCGAAACGTTCAGGCTGGCCACGCCGCCGGCCATGGGAATCGCCGCCAGGTGATCGCAGGTGCGGGCGGTCAGCCGGCGCAGCCCCCCGCCCTCGCCCCCAAGCACCAGGGCCAGCGGCCCGGTGAGCGGGGTTTCGTGAATGCTGCGCGGGGCCTCGGCGGCAGTACCTATCACCCACACACCGGCGGCCTGCAGGTTGCGCAGAGTGCGCGCCAGATTGGTCACCTGAATCAGCGGCACACAATCGGCGCCGCCGGCCGCGGTCTTGCGGACGACGGTACTCAATCCGGCCGCCCGGTCGCGGGGGGTGATCACGGCGTCGGCGCCGGCCGCGGCGGCGCTGCGCAGGCAGGCCCCGAGGTTGTGGGGATCCTGCACGCCATCGAGCACCAGCAGCAACGGCGATGCCACGGCGGACAGGATGTCATCCAGACCGGCCTCGCCCAGCGCGGCCAGCGGCGCGCACAGGGCCACGCAGCCCTGGTGCTTGATGCCCGGCAGCCGCGCATCCAGCTCGGCGCGCGGCATCTGCCGGCAGGCGACGCCCAGGTCGGCCGCGAGGTCGCCGGCCTCCCGGGCCCGGGCATCATCCCGGTCCTGCAACAGCCACAACTCGAACACCCGCCGGCCACTGCGCATGGCAGCCATGGCCGCATGCCAGCCACCCACAGGCACGGCCTGATCACGGTCCGTCATCGGTGCCGATTCGCTTCATGCCGGTTGACATCGGGATAGGGGCACTCAGACCTCCTGAGCGACCCCTCCCACACCACCTAGCAAGCGGGTCCGCACTAGGCGGTTCGAGAAGTTGAGGTTCATGAGAGGCGGGGCAGCCCCAGCCGATCAAAGTAGGCGATCGGCATCAGGCGGTTGAGTTCGTACCGACTGTTGCGCCACCAGCGACGGCTGTTGGCCGCCACGCGTTGGGCCTGCGCTGGGCGTGCGCCCAGAGCCAGCAGTTCCCGGTACATCGTCTTGCCCCGTTTCCAGTGCTTGAGTTGAATGGCGCGCAGGCGATGGCGAAGCCACTGGTCCAGCGCCCGGAACACCGTCGGCGTCTGCGACAGGCGGAAGTAGGCCCTCCAGCCCAGCACAAACACACGCAGTTGTTCGACGATCTGGTTCAGGCTTCGTCCGCGACTACGGCAGGTCAGCCACCGTATCCGCTGCTTGAATGTGGCCTTGGCTTTGCTCGCCACACCGCGTTTCACGACCCCGCCGGGCGCTGCCCAGAATTCAAAGCCGAGAAACGCACGCCCGAGGGCACTGGTGACGGCGGTCTTGGCCTCGTTCACTTTCAAGCGTAACCGGGCAAACTGCTTGCGCAGCCCTTCGAGCACCCGCGCCCCCGCCTTGTGGCTGCGCACGTAGACCATCAGGTCGTCGGCGTAACGTACAAAGCGGTGGCCCCGATGTTCGAGCGCCCGGTCCACCTCGTCCAGCAGCACGTTGGCCAGCAGCGGTGATAACGGGCCGCCTTGCGGCGTCCCCTCGTATCGCTGCATCGCCAGGCCATGGCTCAGGATGCCGGCGTTTAGGTACCGACGAATCAGCCGCAGTACAGCCTTGTCATCGATCCGTCTGGCCAGGCGGCTCATGAGCACGTCGTGGTTGACCCGATCAAAGAACTTCTCCAAATCCACGTCCACCACCACCCGGTAACCGTCCTGCACGTGGCGTTGTGCCTGGCACACCGCGTCGTGCGCACGCCGGCCCGGACGGAATCCGTGACTGGACTCGGAGAATGTCGGGTCAAGCCGCGGCTGCAATACTTGCAGCAGGGCCTGCTGGATCACACGATCCACCACCGTCGGAATACCCAGCTCCCGCTGACCACCACCCGACTTGGGAATCTGTACCCGGCGTACCGGCGACGGCCGGTAGGTGCCGGCAAGCAGTTCCTTGCGGATGCGTGCCCAGTCGGTCTTCAGGTAAGCCGCCGTCTCGGCAATCGTGCAGCCATCCACTCCGGCACTGCCATTGTTGGCCTTGACGCGTTGCCACGCCTTGACCAGGTTCTCTCTCGCGAGTGCCTGCCAAAGCAGGCTGTCTCGCCCTGTGGCTTGCGTGTCGTAACCCACCGACCGCGCTTCATCGCCAACGCCTCGGGCTTGGGCTTCACCCGCACCCACCGCCGTCCGCCCCGGTCGACCGGGCTTCTGATGCCATGCGCGCTCGAGCGTCACGTCGTCATCCACTCCTTCTCGTTCGACCCTTCGTCACCGAATGGCAACTACTACGGCCTCTGCTGACTTCTCGCACCGGCATCACCGTCGCCCTTTCAGGCATAAAGCGAGATCTCCCCGGGTAAGAGCGCACTCCTTCACCGCACAACCGCCGAATCTACGCCGCTTCGCCTTGATCACGAGAGCTTCGCGGTTTATGGCCCGCTCGCCCTGCTCGGCAGCGCCTTGTATCCGGTTCTTGTCCATCGGCTCGCGGCTTCGCTCCACGCTTCCTCCCCACGCTCGGTCACCCTCACGCAGTTGCGCTTCGCTTCGGTCGCTGTGATCAACTCCCGACAGGACTTCCACCTGCAAGAGTGCGCCCGTGCCGGGCGCACCAAAAAAACGGGAGGGTGTCGAACACCCTCCCGCGGACTGCCGGATCTGACTGCCAGGATCAGGAGCCCAGATAGGGCGGCGCGCTGAACGCAGCCTTTTCCTGGCCCTCGACGATCGGCTTGATCACGATGTCCACGCGACGGTTGCGGGCCCGACCGGCTTCCGTGTCATTGGTGGCGATGGGCTCGCTTTCGCCGCGGCCCCAGGTGACCATGCGCGAGGAATCCACGCCCTTGCTGGCGAGGTAGGAGGCCACCGCGCTGGCACGACGCTCGGAAAGCTTCTGGTTGTAGCTGTCGGAACCCGAGCTGTCGGTGTGGCCGACCAGATGCACGGCGGTCTTCTCGTAGTCCTTGAACACGTTGGCGATCTTGTCGAAGGTGCTCTGGGCCTCGAAGTTGAGCTCGGCACTGTCGACCTCGAACGACGCATCGGAAGCCACGCCCACGCGCAGGGTGTCACCGCCCATGCGGGTGATGTAGAGCTCCTCACGCGCCTGTTCTGCCGCCAGACGCTCCTGCAGCTCGGCGTGCTGATTGTCCATGTACCGACCCACGGCGCCGCCGGCCAGAGCACCGAGAACCGCGCCGGCCGCCACGTTGGAATCGCTCTCGTCACCGACCTCGCTACCGATCAGGCCACCAACCACGGCGCCGACGCCGGCACCGATCTTGGTCCGGCGGTTGGGGTCCCCGGCACAGCCGGCCGCAAACACGGATGCCGCCAGCAGCGCGATAAGACTGAATCGAATCATGAACAGTTACCTCCTCTTGGTTCGGCGGCGGCCTTTGCGAGCCTTGGGCTTGGGCTCGGCAACGGTCGATGCCGGTTCGAAATCGATCTTGCGTTCGTCCAGATCCACCCGGACGACCTTGACGCGCACCCTATCAGCGAGTCGATGAACGGTACCTGAACGTTCACCGCGCAGACAGTGCGCCGTCGCGTCGTAGTGATAGTAGTCGTTGCTGAGACTGGAGACGTGGATCAGCCCGCTGGCGTAGATGTGGTCGAGTTCCACGAACAGCCCGAACGCGGTCACGCCGGTGATCATGCCGTTCCATTCGTCGCCGACATGGTCGCGCAGATATTCACACTTGAGCCAGTCATCCACGTCGCGGGTGGCATCGTCGGCGCGCTGTTCGGCCGCCGAGCATCCCGCACCCAGGGTCACCATGTCCCCGTGGGTGTAGTCGAACGTGGCGGGCTTGCCGCCGGCCTCCACGTGCTTGATGGCGCGGTGCACCAGCAGATCCGGATAACGGCGGATGGGCGAGGTGAAGTGGGCATACTCCGCCAGGGCCAGGCCGAAATGGCCATTATTGTCCGGGCTGTAGACCGCCCGCGTGAGCGAGCGCAGCAACACCGTCTGGATCAGGCGGGCGTCATCGCGTTCGGCCGCCTGTTTCAGCAGGCGCGCGAAGTGCTCCGCCTCGGGCTGGTCGCCCCCGCCCAGACCCAGGCCGCGTTCCGCCAGGAATTCCCGCAGATCGGTGAGCCGGTCGGTATCGGGGCCCGAATGCACCCGATAGAGCAGCGGCATGCGGTGCTTGCCCAGGAACCGGGCTGCCGCCACGTTGGCGGCGATCATGCATTCCTCGATCAACCGGTGCGCGTCGGTGCGCGCTACCGGTTCGATGCGGTCGATCTTGCGTTCCTTGTTGAAGATGATCTGGGTTTCGGTGGTCTCGAAATCGATCGCGCCGCGCTGCTGACGCGCCTGCAAGAGAGCCTCGTACACGTCGTACAGGGCCTGCAGTTCGGGCAGCAGGTCGCCATCCGGATCGTCGTCCGCCGATGCCGGGTCTGCCAGCAGGTCGGCCACCCGCTCATAGGTGAACCGCGCATGCGAACGCATCACCGCGGAATAGAACTTCGGTCGGCTCACCTCGCCCTTGCGCGACACCCGCATCTGGCAGACGAGACACAGCCGATCGACGTCGGGATTGAGCGAACACAGTCCGTTGGACAGCGCCTCGGGCAGCATCGGCACCACGTGACCGGGGAAATACACGGACGTACCGCGGTTGACCGCTTCCGCGTCCAGGCCGGAGCCGGGTTTCACGTAGGCGGACACGTCCGCGATGGCGACGGTCAGTTGCCAGCCGCTGCGGGTGGGGCGGCAGTGAACGGCGTCATCGAAATCCTCGGCGTCGGCGCCATCGATGGTCACCAGCGGCAGATCACGCAGATCCTCGCGGCCCTTGTAATGCTGCTTGGGCACCACGTCGCCAATCGACTCGGCCTCCTCGACCACGCCTTCGGGCCACTCGAACGGAATCCCGTGCGAGCGCACCGCGATGTCGATTTCCATGCCGGGGTCGAGATGCTCGCCCAGTACCTCGACCACCCGGCCGATCGCCTGCCCCCGCTTGCCCGGCGGTTCCACCAGTTCGGCACTGACGATCTGGCCGGCCCTGGCGCCGCCGCGGGCATCCTCCGGGATCAGGATGTCGTGCTGGATACGGGCATTGTCGGGTACGACATGGCCCACGCCGTGTTCCAGATTGAAGCGGCCGACCACGCGGGTATTGGCCCGCTCGAGTACATCGACCACGCGTCCTTCCGGCTTGCCGCGGCGATCCCGCCCGACGATGCGTGCGGTGGCGCGGTCCCCGTGCATCAGCAGCCGCATCTGCCGGGGATTCAGGAACACGTCCTCCCCGCCTTCATCCGGGATCAGGAAGCCGAAGCCGTCCCGATGGCCCTGGACGCGGCCCCGCACGAGATCCATGCGCCGGATCGAGCCCAGCGCACCCTTGCGGTTCTCCACCAACTGGCCGTCGCGAAGCATCGCGCGCAGACGATGCTCGAACGCCTCACGCTGCGCTTCGTCACGCAGCTCGTAGTGCTTCTCCAGTTCGGCTCGGGTCATCGGCTGCCCGAGGGCGTCGAGATCGTCCAGGACGAGTTCGCGGCTGGGCACGGGCTGACGGTAACTGGACTGTTCGCGCGAGAACGCGGGATCGCGGTCGCGCCAGTCCGAACCTGATTTTTGCTTTTGACTCAATCGTCGCTCCGACGTTGTGAAGTTGGCGTCACGGCGTTGACAAAACCGTAACGCGTCTATAGATTGCACGCGCCTTGCCGAGGTGGCGGAATTGGTAGACGCGCTAGCTTCAGGTGCTAGTGAGCGAAAGCTCGTGGAGGTTCAAGTCCTCTCCTCGGCACCATAAAAGATCACATTCGCGCCAAGCGCGAATGTTCTCCCTCCTCTCTCCCCTTATGGGAGAGACCGAGAGAAGGCCGGGCCCGATCCGAAGCCGGACGGACACCGGCCTTTCCGTATCGAACACCCCAGACCCGAACCTCGGTCGGCGCATTCCGCGAACGATACACCCTCACCCAAACGGATGCCGCAGCATGATGGTGTGCTCGCGATCCGCGCCGGTGGAGATGATGTCCACCGGGGTCTCGGTAATCTCCTCCAGCCGCTGCAGGTAGTTGCGGGCGGCCTCCGGCAGTTCCTCGAGCTTGCGCACTCCGGCGGTCGAGTCCGACCAGCCGGGCATTTCCTCGTAGATCGGCTCGCATTCGGCCAGGGCCTCGGCGCCGACCGGCGGCATGGCCAGGTCCCGGCCCTGGCTGCGATAGCCCACGCAGATGCGTACCGAATCCAGCCCGTCCAGGACGTCCAGCTTGGTAATGCATAGCCCGGACAGGCTGTTGTTGAACACCGACCGGCGCAGACTGACCGCATCGAACCAGCCGCAGCGCCGCGCCCGCCCGGTGGTGGCGCCGAACTCGGCGCCCCGGGAGGCTAGATGCTGGCCGTGCTCGTCGTCCAGCTCGGTGGGAAACGGGCCGGAGCCCACGCGGGTGGTGTAGGCCTTGACCACGCCGAGCACATAATCGAAGTAGCCCGGACCAACCCCGGTACCGGTGGCCGCCCCGCCCGCGGTGGTGTTCGACGAGGTCACGTAAGGATACGTGCCATGATCGATATCCAGCAGGGCGCCCTGGGCCCCCTCGAACAGTACCGACTGGCCGTCGCGCCGGGCCTGGCGCAGATGTTCGGTCACGTCGGTAACCATCGGGGCGATGGTTTCGGCTTGGGCCAGGCAGGTATCGAGGGTTTGCTGGAAATCCACCGTTTCGGTGTTGAAATACCGTTTGAGGACGAAGTTGTGGTAGTCGAGCACCTCGCCGAGCTTGGCGGCGAACAGCTCCCGGGCGAACAGGTCGCCCACCCGCACCGCGCGGCGGGCGGCCTTGTCCTCGTAGGCCGGGCCGATGCCCCGCCCGGTGGTGCCGATGCGGGCGTTGCCGCGAGCCAGTTCCCGCGCCTGATCCAGCGCCACGTGGCAGGGCAGGATCAGCGGACACGCAGGGCTGATATGCAGCCGCTGCTCGACCGGCACGCCGCGCGCCTGCAGCGCCGCCATCTCTTCCAGCAGGGCGCTCATCGACAGCACCACGCCGTTGCCGATCAGGCAGGCCACGCCATCATGCAGGATGCCCGAGGGGATCAGGTGCAGCACCGTCTTCTCGCCGTCGATCACCAGCGTATGGCCGGCGTTGTGCCCACCCTGGAACCGCACGACGGAATGGCAGTGGTCGGTCAGCAGATCGACGATCTTGCCCTTGCCCTCGTCGCCCCACTGGCTGCCGATCACGACAACGCTACGCCCCATCGGTTGTGCTCCCCTCTGCATCATTGATTTTCCGTTCGCGGCCGGCATACCCAGTCGCCGTCGCTTTCCACCAGGTCGTGCGTGACGCGCTCATCCGCATGGCCGGCCGGCTCGCCCGGCAGCGCCACGATCACCCGCCAGCCCTCGCCGCGCAGTCGGCGGATCGCAGCCAGCAGCCCCGGGTCGTCGCCGGCCGGCGCGGACACTGCCTCCGCGGCTACCGTGGGCGGCGCACCCAGTGCAGCCAGAACGTTCAGGTCCGCGGAGAAGCCGGTGGCCGGCCGCGCCCGGCCGAAGGCGGCGCCCACGTCGTCGTAACGTCCGCCGCGGGCCAGCTCGCGCCCCAGTCCCGGGGCAAAGGTGGCGAATACCACCCCGGTCTTGTAGCGATAGCCACGCAGCTCGGCCAGATCCAGGTGCAGCGGCACCGATGGGTAGTGGCGCTGCAGCCGGGTCACCAGCATGTCCAGGGTTTCCAGCGCCGCGGCGATGCGCGTATCCAGACGTCCCAGCGACTGCGCCTGCGCCAGCACCTCGGTACCGCCGTTGAGCCCGATCAGCTGCCGGAAATCCTCCGCGGCCTCGGCGGCCAGCTCGCCGCTGTCGACCAGGCGCTGGAGATCGGGCACCGACTTGCGCTGCATGATGTCGAACAGACGCGCCTCGATGTCGTCGCTCACGCCCGCCCGTTCCACCAGGCAGCGGTAGATGGCGACGTGGCCGAGATCCAGAAACGCCCCGTCGATACCCATCTCGCTCAGGGTCTCCAGCATCAGCGACAGCACTTCCAGATCGCTTTCGATGCCGGCATGACCGAACAGCTCGACCCCGATCTGCAGCGGTGAACGCGAGCCGCCCGGCTCCTCCGGCCGGGTGCGCAGCACGCTACCGATGTAGCAGTAGCGCGCCGGGCCGTCGGTCACCATGCGATGGGCGTCGATCCGGGCCGCCTGGGTGGTCATGTCCGAGCGCACGCCCAGCATGCGGCCGGACAGCTGATCCGTGAGCTTGAAGGTCTGCAGTTCCAGATTCCGACCCGCCCCCGTCAGCAGCGAGGCCAGATACTCGATCATCGGCGGCCGGACCAGCTCGAAGCCCCAGCGCCAGTACAGCGCCAGCAGCCGAGCGCGCGCCGCTTCCAGACGCCAGGATTCGGGCGGCAGGACTTCCTGCACCCCGTCGGGCAACAACCAGCGGTTGGCGTGCATCAATTGACCCAATTCAGCAGAAACAGACCGATCGCGATCATCACGCCCCCGAACACCCGCAGGGTGCGGGCGTCGATGGTCACGATCTGCAGCAGCCACTCACGCCAGCGCTCCGGCGCCAGAAACGGCATCAGACCCTCGATGACCATCACTAGCGCCAGCGCGCCGAGCAGATCCGACCACACGGGCGGACCCCCGGACTATTGCGACACGTCCGGATTGAAGTAGCGGAACAGCTCGCCCTGTGGCTCCAGCACCAGCACGTCCTTGCCGCCGACCGAGTTGCGATACATCTCTAGGCTGCGCATGAAGGCGTAGAAATCACCGTCGCGGCCGTAGGCATCGGCGTAGATTTCCGCCGCCCTGGCATCGCCCTCGCCCCGGATTTCCTGCGACTCGCGGTAGGCCTCGGCCAGGATGATGGTGCGTTCGCGTTCGGCATCCGCCCGGATTTCCTGGGCAGCGGCGTCACCCTGGGCGCGCAGGGTCTTGATCACTTCCTGGCGTTCGGAACGCATCCGGTCGTAGACTGATTCGCTGACCTCGTCGGGCAGATCCAGCCGCATGATGCGCACATCGAGAATGTCGATGCCGAGATCCTTGGCGTCCTGATCCGATTGCACCTGCACCGCCGCCACAATCTCGTTGCGATCATCGTCGATCGCCTGACGGATGGTGCGCTTGGAGAACTCGGCAAGCAGATCGTTCTCGACGATTTCCGTCAGCAGACTGCGAGCACGGGCCTCACTGCCCTGGTTGGACAGGTAGAAATTCACCGTGTCCGCAATCTGCCACTTGACGAAGAAATCCACCGAAAGGTTCTTGTTCTCGGAGGTCAGGACCCGCTCGATTTCCTCGGTCAGATTCAGGATGCGGTCGTCGAACCGCACGACCTTCTGGATGAACGGCATCTTGAAGTGCAGGCCCGGCGGGTAGTTCTGACCGACGATTTCACCCAGCTCCACGACCACCACCCGCTCGCGCTCATCCACGACGAACACGCTGTCAAGCGCCGCATAGGCGCCGACGATCAGCACGAACAGCGCAATCATTATCTTGCCATTCATGGCCTATCGCTCCCGGCTGCGCAGCGGATCACGGCTCGCGCTGCCGCTGCTGCTGTTGTTGCTGCTGCTCGTATCGATCATGGGCGGCGGATTGTCGCTACTGCTGCGACTTTCACTCTTCTTGCCCTTGTTCGGTGTGCCCTTGAGCATCTCCTGCAACGGCATGTAAAGCAGCGGCGACGACTGGTCGCCCCCGGTGATGATCAGGTTGGAACCGGACAACACGTCGCCCATATTCTCGAGGTACAACCGCTGGCGCGTGATTTCCGGTGCCCGCAGGTATTCCTCGAGCAAGGCAGTAAAGCGCACGGTCTCACCCTGAGCGCGAGCGATCTTCTGCTCGCGGTAGCCCTGGGCCTCGAGCAGGACACTGGCCGCCTCACCCTCGGCCCGGGCGACGATGTCACGGGCGTAGGCGCGGGCCAGGTTCTTCTTGCGTTCTTCCTCCTCGCGAGCCTTGATCGCCTCCTCGAAGGCGCCCTGCACCGGTTCCGGCGGCTGGGAATACTGCACGTTGACCGCCAGCACCCGCATGCCCGCCTCGTATTCGTCGAGCATCGACTGCAGGATGCTCTCGATATTCTGCGGCAGCATCGCTCGCGAGCGGTTGGTGATCTTCGGATAGCTGTCCTGCTGATCCTGGATGCGATCCACCAGCTCCTGCTCGATGTCACTGAGCGCGTCTTCGCTCTCGGGCTCGACCTTGCGTTCCTTGAGGTCGACATTGTCCAGCGCCTGCTGTTCCAGTTCGGAAACCTGAACCCCTTCCTGGATCACCTGGTTCATACGGCTGGTGCCCACAATTTCCCGCACTGCGCTCTTGAGCGCCTGCTCGACCGTCTGATCCGGCGCCCGAACGTTGAACAGGAAGTTGCCGGGATCGAACACCCGGTACTGCACCGCCACGCGCACGTCGACGATATTCTCGTCCTTGGTAAGCATGACCGCGCTGTTCTGCACCGAGCGCACCTGCTCCACATCAACCCGGGTCACCGAGGAGATGGGGTACGGCATGTGCCAGTGCCAGCCGGGGCCGGTGGTGGTCTCGTAATCGCCGAAGCGCAGCACCACGCCCTGCTCGCCCGGCTGCACGATGTACAGGCCCGTGGCCAGCCAGATGACCGCGATAACCGGTATCAGGATCAACAGCAGCTTGGGGTCGGGCGCGCCCACGCCGGGCCCGCCACCACCGCTGCCGCCGCGACCACCGCCGCCGAAGCGCTGCTTGAGCCGGCGCCAGATCTCGTCGAGATCGGGCGGACCGCCGCCCCCGCCACCGCTGCCGCGGTTGCCGTTATTGCCGCCCCAGGGATCCTGCCCCTTGCCGGGCTCGTTCCAGGCCATTTTTGCCTTCATGAAATAGAATAGACCCGCGGATTCTAGTGGATGAGACCGCCCGGTTCTACGTCGGATACCGGGGATCGCGATTATTCGGCTTATGCCAGCGCCCGTGGCGGTGTCTGCCACAGATGCGCCGCGTCCATGCCTTCCTGTCGGCAGAGACGATCCAGGTCACTACGCGTCACCGTCACGGTCAGGACGCACTGGCCGTCGTCATCATACTGCTCGCCCTGGACCGCGCCCAGATCGAACAGGCGTGCCCGCAACCGTCCCGCCGCCGCGGGGACGCTGAGCACACCCGCCAGCACGTCCGGCCGGCAGACCTCGGTAAGCACGTCACGCAGCAGTTCCAGCCCGCGCCCGTCCATGGCCGACAGCCATACCCGGATGACCCGGCCGTCGCCGTCGCGCTCGACCCGGGGGGACTCACCGGCCACCGCGTCGATCTTGTTGAACACCTCGATCTGGCGCACGCGATCGGCCCCGATGTCGGCGAGTACCGCATTGACCTCGGCGGCATGATCACGCCGTTCGGGATCGGCGGCATCGATCACGTGCAGCAGCAGTTCCGCCTCCAGCGTCTCTTCCAGAGTCGCGTTGAACGCCGCCACCAGTTCCGGCGGCAGGTCGCGAATGAAGCCAACCGTATCAGCCAGGATCAGCGGATCGCCCACCGGCATCGGCAGTTGCCGCAGCGTCGGGTCCAGCGTGGCGAACAGTTTGTCCGCCGCGTAGATATCACTACCGGTCAACCGGTTGAACAGGGTCGACTTGCCGGCATTGGTATAGCCCACCAGCGAAATGGTCGGGGTTTCCGCCCGGCGCCGCGCGGCCCGGCCCTGCTCACGGCGCGCGCGTACCTTTTCCAGCCGGCCCCGCAGCCGCGTGATGCGATCACCGATGAGTCGCCGGTCGGTCTCGAGCTGGGTCTCGCCCGGCCCGCGCAGCCCGATGCCGCCCTTCTGCCGCTCCAGATGCGACCAGCCCCGCACCAGCCGGGTGGACAGATGACGCAGCTGCGCCAGTTCCACCTGGAGCTTGCCCTCGTGGGAGCGCGCACGGGCGGCGAAAATATCCAGAATCAGACCCGCGCGGCCCAGCACGCGGCACTTGAGCCGCGCTTCCAGATTGCGTTCCTGGCTCGGCGACAGGTCGTGATTGAACACCACCAGTTCGGCGCCCTGGCCCACTGCCAGTTCGGCAAGTTCGTCCGCCTTGCCGGCCCCGACGAAGAAGCGCGGGTCCGGCGAACGCCGGCTGCCGCCGACCACGTCGAGCACATCGGCACCGGCCGAGCGCACCAACTCCACGAACTCCACCCGGGCGTGTTCGTATTCCTCAAGCGGAAACTGCAGGTGAACGAGCAGCGCCCGCTGCCCGCTGCTGGGACGCTCAAACAAGCGGGTGGCTCAACGACAGATCCCGGATGATCGGCCGCAATCGGTTACTCGTTGCCAGGGGTTTCCTCATCCTGCTCCGAATCCGGGTCCGAGCCGACCGACGATTTGATGTTGCGCGACGGCACGATGGTGGAGATGGCATGTTTGTACACCATCTGTGACACCGCGTTGCGCAGCAGCACCACGAACTGGTCAAAGGATTCGATCTGGCCCTGCAGCTTGATGCCGTTCACCAGATAGATGGAAACGGGCACACGCTCTTTTCGCAATGCATTGAGAAATGGTTCTTGTAGTGTCTGGCCCTTCGCCATTTTTTGATCTCCGTCGTTTTCGGGCATGGGAGGCGTGTCGTCATCCATAGATTGAAACTTTAGCACGAGTCATGCCAGTTCGAGCGCCCCGGCAAGCGCGTCGTGAGTGTCGTCGTTGACCGTCGCGGCGTCCGCATCGAACCAGCGTAGCCGCTGGTCCCGACGCAGCCAGGTCAACTGCCGTTTGGCCAGTTGCCGGCTGGCGAATATCCCGCGCTGAACGGCTTCCTCATAGGACCATTCGCCGGCCAGGTAGTGCCACAGCTGGCGGTATCCGACCGCGCGCATCGACGGCGTTTCCGCATCTAGATCGGGGCGACGCCTCAGATTTTCAACCTCCTCGATAAAGCCCTGATCCAGCATCGCGTGAAAGCGCGCTTCGATGCGCTGATGCAGCCTTGCCCGGTCCCCCGGCACCAGCGCCAGCCGTACCGCCCCAGCGGCCACCGCGCCGCCCTGCCGGTCGCCCTGGATATCGCTGGCCGGCCGGCCGGTCAGGGAAACGATCTCCAGCGCCCGCTGGATGCGCTGACCGTCGTTGGGGTGCAATCGCCGGGCGGTAACCGGATCCTGCTCCGCCAGCCGTGCATGCAGTAGCGGCCAGCCATGGCGCTCGGCGTGGGCGGTAAGCTCGGCGCGGATGGCGGCATCCGCCGGCGGCAGGGGCGACAGGCCCTCGGACAGCGCCCGGAAATAGAGCATGGTGCCCCCGACCAGTAGCGGTATGCGGCCGGCGGCGTGGCTGCGGGCGATTTCGCGGCGGGCATCGACGGCAAAGTCCGCCGCCGAGTAGGTCTCGGCCGGATCGCGGATATCCACCAGTCGATGGGGCACCCGCCGGCGAATCTCGGTCGATGGCTTGGCGGTACCGACGTCCATGCCGCGGTAGACCATCGCCGAATCAACGCTGATCAGGTCCACCGGCAACCGCTCGGCCAGCGCCAGGGCCACGTCGGTCTTGCCGGAGGCGGTGGGGCCCATGAGGAAAACCACGGGTTTTCCGGTTTCGGGTTTCAGGTTTCGGGTTTCCTGTTTTGTCATAACCTCTAGCGTTTCAGTCTTGAAACTCGAAAATTGAAACCCGAAACGCGCCGCTTGCTTACTGGCCGCGCATGAAGATGCGGTCGAGATCGGCGATATCCACCTGCACCCAGGTCGGCCGCCCGTGATTGCAGTGACCGGCCCGCTCGGTGCCCTCCATGTCCCGCAGCAGCGCGTTCATTTCCGCCAGGCTGAGCCGGCGCCCCGCCTTGACCGCCGCCCGGCAGCCCATGTCCGCCAGCAACTCATCCTGCATGCGCGCGATGCGGCCCGGCCCGTCCTCCGCCGCCAGGTCCGACAACAGATCGCGCACGAGAGCGGCCGCATCCACCTCGCCCAGCAGGGTCGGCAATGCCCGGACGGTAACCCGGGTGGGGTCCTGGCGATCCAGTTCCACGCCCAGCAATGCCAGCTCCGTGGCCGCCTGCTCGGCGACATCGGCCGCGGCCTCGCCCACGTCCACCACTTCCGGCACCAGCAGCGGCTGGCTGACCAGCCGGCCTTCGCCCATCGCCTCCTTGAGGCGCTCGTACAACACCCTTTCGTGACCGGCATGCATATCCACCAGCACCAACCCCTGGGCGTTCTCGGCCAGGATATAGATGCCACGCAACTGGGCCAGTGCATAACCCAGCCGCGGCGTGGCCGGGGGACCGTCGGGAGGCGCGTCGGGCGCCGCACCAACAGGTGTCGACGCCGGCCGCTGGAAGGCATACGTCGCCGCCGCCTCGCCCAGACCGAGTCCCCGCTGGCGGATCGGGGACGGGCCGGAAGCGGCGGATTCATGGCGCGGCGCCGGATCGAACGACGTCGGCAATGGCACATGGTGGGCCTGATCATGCCCGCCCTGCGCCCGCAGGGCCTGCTTGAGGCTCTGGTGAACGAAATCGTGCACCTGCCGCGATGCCCGGAAGCGCACCTCGGCCTTGGCCGGATGCGCGTTGACATCCACGCCGGCCGGGTCCATCGACAGATACAGCAGGTAGGCCGGAAACCGCTGGTTGTGCAGCACATCCTGGTAGGCGGCACGCACGGCGTGGTTGAACAGCCGGTCCTGGATCAGCCGCTGGTTGACGTAGCTGTACTGCAGATCGGCGCGGGAGCGAGAGAACGCCGGGGTGGCAATCCAGCCGGTCAGCTGCATGCCGGCAGCGGCCTTCGACAGGTAGACGGCATGGGCGAGAAAGTCCTGGCCGAACAGCCGGGCCACCCGCTCCTCGCGCTCGGCTGCGGAAGTCGCCGGCGCCAGTTCCAGCACTGCCTTGCCGTTGTGGCGAAGCGTGAACGCCACATCAAACCGGCTGGCGGCGATCCGGCGAACCACCTGATGGGCATGCCGGAATTCGGTCGCTTCGGTGCGCAGGAACTTGCGCCGCGCCGGGACCCGGGCGAACAGATCCCGTACCTCGACCGTGGTGCCCGGCGGATGCGAGGCGGGGCGCACCGGCGGCGTCTCATCGTCGCCCACCCCCACCGCGCTGAAAGCCTCCTCCGCGTCGTGCGGCCGGCTGGTCAGGATCAGATCCGACACCGACGCGATGCTGGGCAGGGCCTCGCCGCGAAAACCGAGACTGGCCACCCGCTCGAGTTCATCCAGGCTGGCGATCTTGCTGGTGGCGTGGCGAGCCAGCGCCAGGGGTAGCTCCTCGCGGCCGATGCCGCGGCCGTCATCCCGGATCCGGATCAGCCGCAGGCCACCGCACTCCAGATCGATGCGAATGTGGCCGGCCCCGGCATCCAGGCTGTTCTCCAGCAGCTCCTTGACCACGGACGCCGGCCGCTCGACCACCTCGCCGGCTGCGATCTGGCTGATCAGTTGCGGGGGCAGAACGCGAATGCTCATGGACGGGCTTCCGGGGCTCGGCGGTCGATATGACACGGCAGTGCGCGGGCCGCCGCGTGAACATTGCCAAGTATGCCATCCCGACCGCCCGCACCTGCCCGGCCGGGGGTATCGGCAGTCCGTCAGTCCGCGTCCTTTTCCAGTTTCCGCAACAGCCGTGTCAGCGACAGCCAGAAGGCTTCGTCATCGCGGTAACCGGTGATGCGCCCGAGTTCGCGGCGGTCCCGGATCAGCACGAAGGTGGGCGCTACTTCGACCTCGGCGTCCAGTGCCACGCCGTCGGGCGCCGGCCCGTCCAGCGGCAGGCGCTGGATGGGGGCGCGGCGGCCCTCGTCCGTCTTGCCGTAGATCCGACCGACTTCCCGTTCGAACTGGATGCAGGGCTGGCAGTCTGGCAGCTCGAACATCAGCAGCCGCGGCTCCGCCGCGGGGGCCGCCGACCGCCAGGCCAGACCGGTCACCAGCACCGCCATGCCACCGGCGGCGGCCAGCCATGACAGGATCGGTCGCAGGCTCATGGGTGGATGTAGGCGAATCCGCGCTCGTTCTGCAGGCGGGCGATTTCCGCCACCCCGGACGGCACCACCTCGACCCCGAAGTGCAACTCGGCGGGATCGATATCAAGCGCTTCCAGGGTATTACCGCAGGCCAGGAAGCGGATGTCCTTGAAGCTTAGCGCCTCGACCAGGGCGCTGTAATCATTGCCATTGTCGTCCTTCGCCCCGCTGCGCAGGAACTCGACACCCCCGGCCAGCGCCACCACCGCGATCTCGATGCTGTCATCGGCTGCGCGATGATTCTCCAGATTGCGGATCGCCCCGGTCGCCCGGGCACTGTCGCTGAGGTGATAGACCACGCCTGCCTGCGAGTCGGCCGCCGCGGCAACGCCACCGGCGCCGAGCAGCAGTCCCGCAGGCAACAGACCGCCGAGCAGGCGGCGACGGGTGGGATAAACCGGAATCGCTTTCATGACGGGCCTCCGCAAGGCTGAGCGAGTGTTCGACCACGGTGCCGGAAAATTGACGGCGCGAAATCGACTGTGATAACAGTACGGATACTCGCACGGGTATTACAAGCAGCCCGGCGCGGCGATTCCGGGTGATCGAACCCGGGCATCGTTCCGGCACCCGCCGGATGCATCGCAGGAGGAGAGATTGCATGCAGACTGCACCCAAACCGTACTGGAATCCCTATATCGCCGGCGGCCTTTTGGGCCTCGGCCTGTTGCTGACGTTCGTGCTTACCGGGCACGGGCTGGGGGCCAGCGGCGCCACCACCGCCATCGCGGCCAAGACCAGTCAGGCAGTGGCCGGCGACGCGGCCGAATCCAACGCCTACTTCGGGCGCATGCTGTCCGATGGCTACAACCCGCTCAATTTCTGGATTACCTGGCAGTTGATCGGCCTCGCCGTGGGCGCACTGATCGGCGCGCTGACCGCCGGCCGCTTCCGCCTGCAGTTCGGTGGTCCGGATAAACTCGGCCGCGCCAAGCGCGGCGCTCTTGCGCTGCTCGGCGGCGTGCTCGCCGGTTTCGGCGCCCGGCTGTCGCTGGGCTGCACCAGCGGGCTCGGGCTGTCCGGCAGCGCCACGCTGGGTGTGGCCGGCTTTCTGTTCCTGATCGGTTTCTTTGCCACCGGCGCCGGCGTCGGTCTGTTCATGAAGAGGTACTGGGCATGAGCTTCACCATCGGCATGTATAGCGTGGCCACCGCACTGGTATGCGGCGCCATATTCGGTTTCGCGCTGGAGCGCGCCGGCTTCGCCAGCGCCTGCAAGCTGACCGCCCAGTTGCGCTTCCGCGACTGGACGGTTTTCAACGTGATGTTTACCGCCATCCTGGTGTGCGCCTTCGGGCTGTTCATTCTGGAGATGGCCGGGTTCATCTCGAAGAACGAGATCTACATCCCCTCCGCCTTCATCTATGCCACTCTGCTCGGCGGCGCGGGCGTGGGGGCCGGCATGGCCGTGGGCGGCTTCTGCCCGGGTACGTCCGTAGTCGGCATCTTTTCCGGCCACATGGACGGCGTGGTGTTCTTTCTGGGCCTGATTCTGGGCACCGTGGTCTTTGCCGGCGTGTACAACGCGGTGGAGCCCATGCTGACCGCCCTGCCCGCCCCGGAAGCCCAGACGGTGCCGGAACTGCTGGGGCTGCCCACCATCGTGGTCCTGCTGATGCTGACCGCGGTGGCGGCCGGCGTGGGCTACTTCACCACGCGCACACCCAAACCGAAGCAGCGCGGCACCGACACCGGCGGCCAGACGGCCGAGCCCGGCAACGCGTGATCCCATTGACACCGATTCGAGGACATTGACGATGAAACAGTCTGGCAAGAATGCCGGCCGCCTGACGGCGCAGCTCTCCGCGATGGCCCTGGCTCTGGGCAGCGTGGCTCCCATGGCCGGCTGCTCCTCCGAGCAGGGCGACGAATCCAGCGCGGACTCCCAGAAGACCGCGTCGGAACGGCCCGCCAATCCCTGCGCCGGTGCTACCGGCCAGCGCCCCAGCAACCCCTGCGCAGGCGGCTGATCCGGCATTGACGGTCGCGGAAGCGGACAAGCAGCGTCGGCAGGGCGCGGCGCAAACCGCGATCGACTGCATGACCACGCTGGCCCGCGACGGCGCCAGCGTGGTGTCCGCCGTGATGGGCGACACCGCCGAACCCCGCGAGTGGACTCACTACCCGTCGGGGGACGCCCGCGATACCGACACCGGGTACCGGTTCTTCTACCACTGCCACCGGGACATGCCGGCCGCCTGGGGCGAACATGGTCACTTCCATCTGTTCGTGCGGGCCGGCGTCGCCACTGCGGACGGACGCGAGCCGTTGACGCATCTGGTGGCCCTGTCGGTGGACGCCCGCGGCCTGCCGTTGCGGGTATTCACCACCAATCGCTGGGTGACCGACGAGACCTGGCGGCCCGCTCCCGACGTACTGAGCGCCCTGGACGACTTCCGGGTCAGCCCGGGCGCGGCCCGGCTTGCCGGCGTCGCCGACTGGCTGGCGGCCATGACGGTATTGTTCCGGCCGCAGATCGAGCGGGTCATCAAGGCACGTGATCAGCGGCTGGCCGACCTGGCCAGCCGCGGGTCGCGACCCAATCTGCTTGACGACCGTCGTCTGCATGTCCTGACCTCCGAGCCCGTGTCACTAGAGGACAGCGTGGCGGCACTGGATACCTGACAACGCCCGACCACCCATGGTGAACCCGATGAAACAATCGTTGATCACGCTTGCCGCCGCCCTGCTGCTGAGCGCCTGCGCGCCCACGCAGGCGGCCACGCTGCCCGGCCCTCTAGTTGACGCCCGGTGGCTGCACGAGCACCGCGACGGCGTCACGGTCGTGGATGTCCGTAGCTGGCCGGACGGATTCACCCAGCCACCGGAATACGACACCACCGAGGACGGCCAGCGCTACGTGACCCGGGTGGGCGGCCATATCCCCGGCGCACGGCTGCTCGATTACACCCGCGTGCGGGTCGAACGGGACGTCCGGGGTCACAAGATCGGCGGCCGGGTGCCGGAGGCCGGAGCATTCCAGGCGCTGATGCGGCAGGCCGGTGTGGATGGCGACCGCCCCATCGTGATCACCAATCCCGGGCAGAGTACCGCCGAAATGGACGGCGCGGCCCGGGTTTACTGGACGCTGAAGTACTTCGGCGAGGACGAGGTCGCAATCCTCAACGGCGGCAACGCCGCCTGGCTGGCCGCCGGTTTCGAGGCCAGCACCGAGCCAGCGGCCACCGGCGGCGGGAACTGGACAGCGGGCGAGCCCCGTCGCGAGCTGATCGCGGAGTACGACGACGTGGTCGCGGCGCTCGCCGACGGCACACCACTGGTGGATGCCCGCACCGCCCAGCAGTTTCTCGGGGTTTCGAAGAAGTCCTCGGTCAAGGCCGCCGGCCATCTGCGGGGCGCAAACAACCTGCCCCTGGATCTGCGCACCCGGAGCCAGGGCCCGGCCGCGATGTTCCTGAGCGCCGACGAATATCGTCAGATTTTCCGCAAGACCGGCATCAGCGCCGAGCCCGGCACCATTGCCTACTGCAATACCGGTCACCTGGCATCGGGCGCCTGGTTCATCGTCAGCGAGATCATGGGGGTGGACAATGCCCGGCTCTACGACGGGTCGATGCTGGAGTGGACCACGCTGGGCGGCAAGGACGTGGTCGGGCTGAACGACTGAAGGCAGCCGCGGCTATTCCAGAACGGCCTGCTCCATTTCCAGGTAGACGCTGTAGGCATTACCGCGATTGGCGGCCTCGAACGCCGGCTGGTCGGCAAAGCGCGACCAGTCGGTGTTGTCATAGGCCTGCGCGAACGGCACGAAATTCTCTACTGCTTCGCGCATTCGCTCGCGCAGGAAGCGGATGTAGTCGCGGGTAAGGCGGATATCCTCGTCCAGGTCACGCGACACCCGGCCATGGCCGGGTACCACGATTGCCGGCGCGGCGTCCTCCATCTGCTGCATCGCGGTCAGCCAGCCCCGGGTATCTCCGTCCTCGACGAACGGAATGCGTCCGCTCGCGTAGATATCGCCGGCAAACATCAACTGCTCGCCCGGGACCAGTAGCATCAGGTCGTCGCGTGCATGAGCGAAACCGGCGCTGATCAGCACGAACTCGACCCCGCCCATGCGAAATGATTTGCGCTCACCCCGCGGCAGCTCCAGCCAGCGGTCGGCCGGTACCAGCGGCGACTGATCGCCCATCCAGGGACCCAGCACGTCCCGGCGCTGGGCCAGCCGGCGCCGGGCGCCATCGGATGCCAGATAGCGACGCCCCTCGCCACGCGCCCAGATCGCCGCGCCGATGTCGCGGAAGGCGGGCAACCCGTAAATATGGTCGGCATGGTAGTGGCTGACGATCACTCGACGGATGGGCTGGTCCGTCACCGCGCGAATGGCCTCGATCATCGCCCGCCCCAGGGCCGGCGTGCCCAGGGCGTCGAACACCACCACCCCGTCGTCGGTGACCACGAAACCGGCATTGCTCATGAAGCCGCGGTTGGCCCGGGATACCGCGTCCAGTGCCCCGCGAAAGAACCAGGCCCGGTCGGTCAGGCGAACCGGCGTCAGGTCGATCGCCGCCGACGACGAAGCGCTCGCCCCCGTTTGCCAGGACACCGCCCACACAAGGGCTCCGATCGTGGTGAGCAGCAGGCGTCGCGGGGTTTGCATCGATGGCTTTGTTGTGAGATACACTAGGGGGTATGAGTACATCGAGTGACTGTCGTCCCGCAAGGGTTGCGGCAGTCGCTGGGTAAAGCAAGACAAGGCGCACGACACAGGCGCCGCGAGCCATGGCGAGAGGAGGTTGGAACATGGATCGAAGCAAGGTCCGACCGGGGCGTATCCGGCCGGCGCCGGAGAATTTTCTCGATACCGACAGCCTCGACGCCATCCGGCGGGGCCAGATCGACGAGGACCGCCGGTCGTTCATTCGCAAGAGCTTTCTCGCGGCCACCGCGGCCATGGCGGCGCCCGCGGCGATGGCAGCCGGTGACGGCGATGAGCACATTCTGAACCTGCCGCCCTGGAGCAAGAAGCTCGGCTATCCCGTCGCGCACAATCCTTACGGGCAGCCCTCCAAGTACGAGGCGAATCTGGTGCGACGCACCAGTCCCGGCCTGGCGGCCACCGATCAGGCCAACGTGGCCTTCAGCCCGTTGCAGGGCATGTTCGGCATCATCACCGCCAGCGGCCTGCATTTCGAACGGCATCATCAGGGCTGGGTGGACATCGATCCCGCACGGCACCGGCTGATGATCAACGGGCTGGTGGACAAGCCCCGCGTCTACACCATGGACGATCTGATGCGCCTGCCCTCGGTGTCGCGCATCCACTTCGTCGAATGCGGCGCCAATTCCGCCATGGAATGGAGCAACGCCGCGGTACCCACCGTGCAGTACACCCACGGCATGCTTTCGGGTAACGAATACACCGGTGTGCTGCTGTCCACGCTGCTCGAGGACGCCGGCTTCGACGAGAAGAAGGCGAAGTATCTGCTGGCCGAGGGCGCCGACGGTTCCAGCATGACCCGCACCATCGACATCGAACGGGCCCTGGATGACGCCATGGTGGCCTATGGCTCGAACGGCGAGATGCTGCGGCCTGAGAACGGCTATCCCCTGCGCCTGGTGGTGCCGGGGGTGCAGGGTGTGTCCTGGGTCAAATGGCTGCGGCGACTGGAAGTCGGCGACAAGCCCTACAACACCAAGGACGAGACCTCGCATTACGTCGACCTGATGCCCAACGGCATGCAGCGCCATTACACCTCCATCCACGAGGCCAAATCGGTGATAACCACCCCGTCCGGCGGCCAGAAACTGCTGGCACAGGGCTATTACAACGTATCCGGTCTGGCCTGGACCGGCCGCGGCCACATCAAGCGGGTGGACGTATCCGTCGACGGCGGCAAGAACTGGCATACCGCGCGCCTGGAAGAGCCGGTGCTGCCCAAGGCACTGACGCGTTTCAACATCGATTGGGTCTGGGACGGCGCACCCGCCATCCTGCAGAGCCGGGCCATTGACAGCACCGGTTTCGTGCAACCCACCTACACCCAGTTGCGGGACGTGCGCGGCTCGCGCTCGATCTATCACAACAACGCCATCCAGTCCTGGCAGGTCTCGGAGAACGGGGAGGTGGCCAATGTGCACGTGGGTTAATCGCCTTGCGCTGCTCGGCTTGCTGGCAGCGCTGGCCGGCTGTGGGGCCGATACGGCGCCAATAGCCGACGCCGAGGCTGCTCAGACAGACAACGACGACAAGCCCGACGTCGTGGCCACCCAACCCTCGCCCAGCCCCTGGCAAGGCAAGTACGGCGATGTCGGCCGCGCCGCCACGGAGGCCGAGATCGAGGCCTGGGATATTGACGTGCGTCCCGACTTCAAGGGTCTGCCGCCAGGCTCGGGCTCGGTGGAGGAAGGCGAAGCAATCTGGATGGACCAGTGCAGCAGCTGCCATGGTGCTTTCGGGGATTCCAACGAGGTCTTCACCCCGCTGGTGCTGGGCAACGTCACCGAGGAAGATATCGAGACCGGCCGGGTGGAAGCGCTCAACGATCCGGCGCGGGTTCGCACTACCTTCATGAAGGTCAGTACCATTTCGACCCTGTGGGACTACATTCACCGGGCCATGCCCTGGAACAATCCCAAGTGGCTGTCGGATGACCAGGTGTATGCGGTGCTCGCCTATCTTCTCAATCTGGCCTATATCGTCGATTACGACTTTACGCTGTCACACGAGAACATCGACGACATCCAGGCGAAGATGCCCAATCGCAACGGCATGACCCGCGACCACGGTCTCTGGAAGATCGACGGCGAGCCGGATACCGACAACGTGGCCTGCATGACGGACTGTAACGACGAGGTCGAAATCCTGTCCTCGATTCCCGACTACGCCCGTGGCGCCAATGGCAATCTGGCGCAGCAGATGCGCCCCTACACCGCCACGCCCGGCATCGATACCGCCGAGGAAGCCGAAGAAGCCGGCGTGGAACCGGCATCCGCCGGCAACGGGCAGAGCGCGACCGGCGACGCCGCAACCGCCCCGGCGGATGACGGCATGACCGCCGATGCCGCCATGGCACTGGCCGGCGACTACGGCTGTACCGGCTGCCATCAGATGGAAGGCAAGCTGGTCGGACCCGGCTTTGCCGCCATCGGCGACAAGTACGCCAACCGCGAGGACGCCGCCGCCTATCTGGCGAACAAGATTCGCAACGGTGGCAAGGGGGTATGGGGCCAGATCCCCATGCCGCCGCAACCTGACATTCCGGATGAAGACATCACCGCCCTGGCCGAGTGGCTGGCGGGCGGCGATTCGAATTAATCTGGGCCCATGAATATCGACAACGGAGTGATCAACATGGATTTCAAGCGACGAGTCTTATTGAAGGCCGGCGGCGCGCTGGGCGTGCTGGCGGCGGCCGGTACCTGGCCACTGCAGGCCATCGCCAAGTTCGCCCGTCCCGAGGACGCGTTCAAGGCCGAAGCCCTGGACGCCACCTTCGCAGCCCTGGGCGGCAAGCCCGAACAAAGCGATCAGATCAATCTGGAAACCCCGGATATCGCCGAGAATGGGGCCGTGGTGCCGGTATCGGTCACCAGCAAGCTGCCCGGCACCGAACAGATCTGGCTGCTGGTCGAGAAGAACCCCAATCCGCTGGCGGGCGGCTTCATGATTCCGGACAACACCGAGGCCTTCGTGCAGACCCGTGTCAAGGTCGCGCAGACCTGCGATATCTACGCCGTGGTCAAGGCGGACGGCAAGCTCTTCATGACCGCCAAGGAAACCAAGGTCACGCTGGGCGGATGCGGCGGCTGATCCCGCCACCGGCAGTACCCGCTTAGCCACGTCAACGAATTCAGGAGGCCAACCATGGCTGGACGCATGCGCATTCGAGCCCAGAAGAAGGGCGACAACACCGAAGTGAAGGTTCTCATGCAGCATCCGATGGAAACCGGGCTGCGCAAGGACGATCAGGGAAATCCGATTCCCGCCCATTTCATCACCCATGTCACCGCCACGGTCGGTGACCGCACGGTGATGGAGAGCCAGTGGGGGGCGGCAGTGTCGCAGAACCCTTTCCTGGCATTCCGTTTCCAGGGCGCCGAAAAGGGCGACAAGCTCAAGGTGGCCTGGAAGGACAACAAGGGCGAAACGGCCGAGACCACCACGTCGATTCGCTGAACACCATGTCCATATCGAACCGGGAGGCCGCCATGCCGCACAAGTCAGGAATCCGCGCCGCCATGGCGGTAGCGTTGGGCGGGCTGTCCCTGTCTGCCGCCGTGGCGGCGGAGGACGGCACGTTCAGTGAGTACCGCGACATGTTCGGGGACGCCAATCCGGCGGTATTCGTGATCGATGAAGGCGCCTCGATCTGGGCGGAAGCCCGTGGGCCGAACAAGGTTTCGCTGGAACAATGCGATCTCGGCCTCGGTCCCGGGGTGGTCGAAGGCGCCTATGCGCAGCTGCCCCGCTACTTCGAGGATGCCGACCGGGTCATGGACCTGGAAACCCGTCTGATCTACTGCATGGTGGAACTGCAGGGCTTCGACCGGGCCGAAATCACCGCCGATCCGTACTCCGGACGCGGCGAGACCGACACCACGCTCGAAGCCCTGGCCGCCTACGTCGCCAGCGAATCGGAAGGCAAGACCATCGACATCCCGCAATCGCATCCGGCCGAAAAGCAGGCCTACAAGGCCGGCGAGGCACTGTTCTGGCATCGCGCGGGCCCGTATGACTTTGCCTGCGCCACATGCCACCGGCAGGACGGCAAGCGCGTGCGATTGCAGGACCTGCCCAACCTGACCACGGCCGACGGCGCGCGGTCTTCCTACCCCGACTGGCCGGCCTACCGCATTTCGCAGGGCGTGGTCCGGACAATGGAATGGCGCATGCGCAACTGCATGCGGCAACAGCGGCTGCCAATGCTCAAGGTGGGCTCCGAAGCCGCGGTGAATATCATTACCTACATGGGCGTCAACGCCAACGGCGGCACCATGGCGGCCCCCGGCCTGAAGCGTTAGGAGCGGTCGAATGCTTACACGTCAATCAGTTCTATCCGCGCTCGCCGGTCTGATCCTCGCGCTGACCGGCTGCAGCGAAAGCGGCCCGGATTCCGCGTCGACCGCGGCAGATTCCGACGGTAACGGCAGCAATGCCGCGACCGAGGATTCCACAAAAGCCGAAACGCCCGGGGTCGACGTCACCGCCATGCTCGAATCCTCGCTTGAACCGCGAAACGGCGTCGGCATGGACCGGCTGGAACAGTCCGAGATGCAGGTCATCTGTAGCAAGGTTGCCGGCGCCGACCCCACCGAAGCCCAGGCCCAGGCGATTCGCACCGCCGCGAAGGCCAGCGTGACCTACCCCGCGGACGGCGATTACCTCGGCGACTGGAAAGCCGGCGAGACCATCGCCCAGACCGGAACCGGGATGCAGTACAGCGACGATCCGGACGAACCCAATGGCGGCAACTGCTACGCCTGCCACCAACTCGATCCGGAAGAAGTTGCCTACGGCACACTCGGGCCGTCCCTGACCAACTACGGCCAGCGCGGCACCAACGAGCAGATGCTCAAGTACACCTGGGACAAGCTGTGGAACCCACATGCGTTCAACGCCTGCTCCCACATGCCGCGGTTCGGCGATGCGGGCATCCTCACCGAGCAGCAGCTCAAGGATGTGATGGCTTATCTGCTGGACCCGGAATCCCCGGTCAACCGCAAGCAATAGGACATTCCCATGCAGCGTCGTGAATTTCTCGGCATGCTGGCGGCAGCTGCCGCGGCGGGCCTGCCCGTCCACAACCTGCGTGCCGCGGCACGTCCCGAAAGCGGCGAGTTCTACCATGTGCCGGCGAAGGGCAATGTGCACTTCCTGCACATGACCGACACCCATGCGCAGTTGCGCCCGGTCTACTTCCGCGAACCCGCGGTCAACATCGGGCTGGGTGCCGCGCGCAACCGTCCACCGCATCTCGTGGGCGAGCATTTCCTGAACGAATTCGGCGTCGAGCCTGGCTCGATCAGGGCACACGCCATGACCTGCCTCGACTTCGCCGACGCGGCCGCCCGGTACGGCCGGGTCGGCGGCTTCTCCCACCTGGCCACGCTGATCAAGCAGATGCGCAGCGAGCGGCCGAACGCCATGCTGCTGGACGGCGGCGACCTGTGGCAGGGCTCGGCGACTGCGCTCTGGACCAAGGGCCAGGACATGGTCGACGCCAGCCTCGAACTCGGTGTCGATGCCATGACCGGCCACTGGGAATTCACTCTGGGCGACGAGCGGGTGCTGGAGCTGGTCGAGAATGATCTGGACGGGAAAATCGAGTTCCTGGCCCAGAACGTACGCGACTCCGGCTTCGGCGACCCGATCTTCAAGGCCTACACCATGCGCGAGATGAACGGCGTGCCGGTGGCCGTGATCGGCCAGGCCTTCCCCTACACCCCGATCGCCAATCCCAGCTACATGATGCCGAACTGGAATTTCGGCATTCGCGAATCCGACCTGCAGGACAACATCAACGCCGCGCGCAAGGAAGGCGCTCAGGTGGTGGTACTGCTGTCACACAACGGCATGGACGTGGACCTGAAGCTGGCATCAAACGTCACCGGTCTGGACGCGATCCTGGGCGGCCACACCCACGACGCCGTGCCCCACCCGCAGGTGGTCAAGAACGATGGTGGCGAAACCATCGTCGCCAACGGCGGCAGCAACGGCAAGTTCCTGGGCGTGCTCGATTTCGACGTCGCCGACGGCAGAATCCGCGACTGGCAGTACCGGCTGCTGCCGGTTTTCGCCGACATGCTGCCGGCGGATCCGGACATGGACGCGCTGATCACGAAGATCCGCGAGCCCTACGCCGACAGGCTCGCCGAGGAACTGGCGGTTACCGAGGACGTGCTCTACCGGCGCGGCAACTTCAACGGCACCTTCGACCAGTTGATTGTCGATGCGCTGATGGAGATGAAGGACGCCGACGTGGCGCTGTCCCCCGGTTTCCGCTGGGGCACCTCGCTGCTGCCGGGGGACCCGATCACCATGGAACGGCTGATGGATCAGACCGCCATCACCTACCCCACCACCACCCTCAACGACATGACCGGCGAACGCCTCAAGCTGGTGCTGGAAGACGTGGCCGACAATCTGTTCAACGTCGACCCCTATTTCCAGCAGGGCGGCGACATGGTGCGCGTGGGCGGACTGACCTACGCCATCGCGCCCACCGCCGAAATGGGCAAGCGCATCCGCGACATGCGCATCAACGGCGAGCCGGTGCAGGCGAACCGTAACTACCGGGTAGCCGGCTGGGCCTCGGTCAACGACATTCCCGAAGGCGAACCCATCTGGGATGTGGTGGGGGACTGGCTGCGGGACAAGAAGACCATCACCGAGCGCGAGCCCAATCAGCCGCAGATTATCGGCCTGGAGGGCAACAAGGGCATCGTTTGACCGCCTCTCCCCGTGCGGCGGCCGGCAGGCCGCCACCCGGCTCTCCGGGTGGCGGCTTTTTTACGCGTGATCGATGCGCCTATTCCTCGCCGCCGTTGGCTACGCTGGTGAGCAGATCATCAATCGCACCCGGGCTGCTGATGATCTTGCCAAAGGTCAGCATGGTCAGGTCCGGATGCCAGATCGCCATGCGGAAACGCATGTGCAACGCCTCGGCCTTGTTGCCGGTCACGAGAATCTGATACGGCAGATACGCCGTGGTCTTGGTGTTGAACTTTTCGTCCACCACATCCCGCAGAATCTTTGCATCATTGGCGTTGTCGTCCGATACGTTGGCCCGCGACACCCCGAACAACGTCTGCTGGGCATCGGGAATGTCGACGCGGTAAACCAGGTCGACGCCGCCGATGTTGGCCTTGATGTTCTTCTCGACCGTGGCCACGGCGGTCTCGTAGCTATCGAACTCGGCCAGTTCGTACGGGTCGTCGAAATACTCCATGCCGAACATGTAATGGTACTCGCGCAGGTCTTCCGCCGTTCGCTCCTCTTCGGTACCGAACAGCTTGCCCGCACCCACGGATTTCTTGAGCTGGGCCGCCACATCGGACAAATCCGCCTCCATGCGGTAGGCAGCCGCCAGGTATTCGGGATTAAGGTAGACCACCTGCGAGTATTCACCCACCTTGGTAACGCTGGCATGCAGCACCGCCCCGTAACCGCCCTTGGCGCCGCTGGCGGCGGCCGCCGACTGCAGCGCCGGGGAGGTGAACGCGATCACGTGCGCGTTTTCGTAGGGGCTGTACTCCCCCACCACCTCGAAATCCCCGTTTCGCAGCTTGTTCTTGACCCGCTGCACTTCATCTTCCACCGAGGTCTTGTCGCCATAGGCCAGCACATAGGGCTGCAACCCCTGCGCCAGCACCTGGCCACTGCCCAGCAGGCCCAGACCCATCATCAGAATGATCATCAAGCGTTTCATCGCACTCCTCCCTTTGCACCATTACCATGCTACCGGCGTTCGCGAGAAACCTCACGCGACGCCGCAGCCATTATTACCCCCGCCTGTATACGTCGGGGGAATGCATCGACCGGCGTTTACATTGCCGGAAGCCTTGGTCGACGCTATACCGGTAGGGGTACAATGCCATGAAATTATGCTACTGTTAATCAGCTGATAAATTTCCCCGATCGAAGTGGATTCTCCGGACTTCGATAGGTGGCAAACCGGGACAGCGCAAACCCGTCACCACGCGACGCGAGTGTACTTTCAGACCCGGATCGAACCGGGCGACACGCCAACAATCAATGCAGGAGAGGTGCGATGAGGGAGACATACAAGCGGGGGCTTCGGCGCGCCATTCTGGCCGTCGGCCTGATGACTACCGGTAGCGCGCTGGCCACCAACGGCTACTTCGCTCACGGCTACAGCGCCCAGCAGCGCGGCATGGCCGGCGCCGGGACCGCGCTGGGCTCGGATGCCTTTGTGGGGTCGATCAACCCGGCCCTGCTAACCCGCGTGAGCGACCGGATGGATTTTAATTTCAGCAGCTTCAGCCCGTTCCGGGATTTTACGGTCAAGAACGAGCCAGACATCACACCCGTCTCCGGCGCCGGTCTTTTCCAGATCAACCGGCTGGACGAAGACGGCCGTCCCATGGACGAGGTGCGCAGCAAGCACGAGTTCTTCCCGATACCGGGCATGGCGTTTTCCTGGCGCATCGACGACAAGTCCGTCTGGGGCATTACCGTCTACGGCAACGGCGGCCTGAATACCGAGTACGATCGCGGTCGGGCCACTTTCGCCGCGGGGGATGGCACCGAGGTGCTGATGGCTCAGGAAACCTGCGAGGGTGCCTTCGGCGGCGGCGATAATGTCGGTTCGCCCGGCGTATTCGCGCTCTGCGGCGGCGAGCAGTCCGACCCCGGCGTGGACCTGATCCAGCTGTTCGTGGTGCCCACCTATGCCCGCGAGTTCGGCGACCGTCTCAGCCTGGGCATTTCACCCATATTCGTGGCGCAACGCTTCAAGTCGCTCGGCCTGCAGGCATTCGCCCGCTTTTCGGAAAACCCGGACCGGGTCACCAACAACGGCACCGAATTCTCCTTCGGCGGCGGGGCCAGAGTCGGCCTGAACTACGAACTGGCCTCCTGGCTGCGGTTCGGCGCCTCGTATCAAAGCCGTATCCAGATGACCAACTTCGACAAGTATCGCGGGCTTTTCAACAAGGATGGCGCCTTCGACATCCCGTCCACGTGGAATGTCGGCATCGCCCTGATCCCCTCGCACAATCACCGCTTCGCCATCGACTACCAGCGGATCAACTTCAACGAAGTGTCCTCGGTGGGTGACGATCTCAACCCCAACCAGTTCGTCAACGGCTGCGCGCGTCCGATCCTGCTGGGCGGCCCGGTGGATTTCGACACCTGTCTCGGAGGCGAGAACGGCCCCGGCTTCGGCTGGCATGACGTCACCACCTACAAGTTCGGTTACGAATACCAGAATGGCAATTTCACCTACCGGCTCGGCTTCAGCAACAACACCCAGCCGATCCAGAGTTCCGAAGTGCTGTTCAACATCCTTGCCCCGGCGGTGCCCGAGCACCACTACACCGCGGGCCTGACCTGGCAGTACAGCAATCGCGTCGGATTCGACTTCGCCGTGATGTACGCGGATGACAACACCGTGAGCGGCAAGAATCCGCTGAGCAATGTCGAGGGCGGCGCCCTGTCACTGCTCAACGGCGGCCCGAACTTCGATTCCGATCCGAACGACCAGGATATTGAATTGTCCATGTACCAGGTGGAGCTCACCTTCGGCGTGAACTTCCGGTACGACTGACCGCAGACCAACCGGCCCGGCCACCACGGCTCGGCCGAACCGATTCCTCCGTGCTCGCTGTCGGGCGGTTCGCCGCTCGACAGCTCTTTTTCGGTTGCCGGGACTCGCCCTGGCAAGGATCCCGAACAAGCCGGCCACCGACGGCGACCCGCAGTGGCTAATCGTGAGGGTGCTCGCGCCCGGTGATCGCGCAGAAGGCCAGATCGGTGGTGAGGTAGGTCCGGTCGGCCACCCGCTTACCCAGCCGCGAAACCGCCAGTCGGTCCGCCACCGGACCCTTGACCTCGGCCAGGTGCAGGGTCACGCCGGCATGCGAGAGGTCCTCTTCCAGATGCTCCAGCATCTCCAGGCCACTGGCGTCGATGTAGCTCACGGCGGTCATCACCAGCAGCACGTGACGGGCCTCGGGCATCGCAGTGAGATGCTGGGCCACGTACTCCTCCACCTGGGCGGCGTTGGCGAAGTAGATGTTTTCGTCGATGCGGATCACCACCAGGCTGGGATCGGTCTCGACCACATGTCGGTTGACGTTGCGGAAGTGCTCGGTGCCCGGCACCCGGCCCATGACCGCCATGTGCGGCCGACTGGTTCGCCACAGGTACAGCGCCAGCGACAGACCGATACCCACCAGCAGCCCGAGCTCGATACCCAGCACGAACACCGCAACGAAGGTCACGGCCAGTGCGGCGCCGTCAGCGCGGTCATAGGCCCAGGTGCGCCGGGCGGTATCCAGGTCGATGAGCTGCGCCACGGCGACGACGATGATTGCCGCCAGCACTGCATTGGGCAGGTAATAGAACCAGGCGGTGAAGAACAGCGCCACGAAGGCCACCAGCATCGCGGTGATGATGGCCGCGAGCTGGGTCTGTGCCCCGGCATCGAAGTTGACCACCGAGCGGGAAAAGCCCCCCGCCACCGGCATTGTCCCGGCCACCGCCGCGGCCATGTTGGTGATGCCCAGCGCAGTCAGCTCCTTGTTGGCATCGATCTTCTGACGCCGCCGGGCCGCCAGCACCTTGGCCACGGACACGCTTTCCACATACCCCACCAGCGCGATCAGCACGGCGGAAGGAAACAGTTCGAGCCAGCCCTCGGCCGCGAAGAAGGACAGCGAGGGCCAGGGCAGACCGGCCGGGATGCCGCCGACAACGGCCAGATCATGGGAGCGGTCGGCACCGAGCAGCGCGGCGGCAACAGTACTGCCGATCACCACCGCCAGGGGCGCGGTGCGGGACGCCAGGGTCGCGCCGCGGGCCGACATCCCCAGCCGCTGGAGCATGCGCACCAGCGGCTGACGGCCAAGCAACAACGCCACGATCGCAACCACGCCGAATGCCAGCGTCACCGTGTGCAGCTGGTCGAGCTGCTGAACAAAGGCATGCAGCGTTTCCAGCGCATGGCCGCGCTCGAGCTCGATGCCGGTCAGATGCTTGATCTGGCTGGTCATGATCAGCACCGCTGCCCCGCTGGTGAAGCCCGAGAGCACCGGATGGCTTATGAAACTCACCAGCGCGCCCAGCCGGAACAGCCCCAGCACCAGCAGGATCAGGCCGGTCTCGGCGGCCAGGATCATGGCCCCGGTCAGCCACAGCGCCTGATCGCCGCCGGCGTAATGACCCAGGGCGCTGGCCACCATCAGGGCGGCCACCGCCACCGGCCCCACCGCCAGCGCCCGGCTGGTACCGAAGAAAGCGTAGACGAAAGGCGGCACGATCGAGGCGTACAGCCCCATCTCCGGGGGCAGGCCGGCAAGCAGGGCATAGGCCATGCCCTGCGGTACCAGCAGGATGGCGGTGATCGCCCCGGCGATCAGATCATCCGTGCGGCTACCCCGATCGGGCGCCGCGAGGTGTTCGAACAGCGGCAGGAAGCGGGCCAGACGCATTACGCCCGACCCGTCATCTCAATCGCGTGACGTCGAAGATCACTCACCGCCCGCAGGCGAGATTGGCCGGTACCGCCACATCCATCAGCTTCGGATCGGGCAGATCGAGGCTATTCATGATATCCGCGTATTCCTGGGCGCTCTTGCCGGCCAGCCGCGGATTGTGGCGGCGCTCCTCGGCGATCGACGACACGGTGAAGCCCTTGTAGTCGTGGGCCGGGTAAACCAGCGTTTCGTCACCCAGGGTAAACAGCTTGTTCACGATGGAATCGTAGGACTTGTAGGGATCCCCGCCCTGGAAATCGGTGCGTCCGGACCCCCGGATCAGCAGCACGTCGCCGGTGAACACGGCATCCTCCCGCTGACCGGCGCCATCCAGCACGAAGCTGAAGGATTCATCCGTATGCCCTGGTGTGTACAGTGCCTTGAGCCGCACCCCGTCGACATCGACCGTTTCGCCCTCGCGGACATGATCGCTGACGCACTCGGCCTTGGTAAATTCACCCATCAGCGTCATGCAGTCGGTAAGCTCGCGCAGATCGCCGAGGGCGGTGATGTGATCCGCGTGGGTGTGGGTGTCGATGGCCCGCACGAGCTTCAGATCGAGCTGCTCGATCAGGCCTAGATAGGCATCGGTCTGCTCCTTCACCGGATCGATGATCAGCGCTTCGCGGCCGCGGCCCGAAGCGATCAGGTAGGTGTAGGTGCTGGATTCCTTGTCGAATAGCTGACGGAAGAGCATGTTCAACCTCCGGTTGATATATGCTTTAAAAGTATATCGATATTCTGTTAGCGTTAAGCTTAAGGATTCAGCGAGCGCAATTCAAGCGGCGAGGAAAGACCCATGAATAAAACAGGCGAACACAAATCCCATGTCGTACTGGTGGTCGGCGGCGGCGCCGGCGGCCTCTCGGTGGCCAGCGCCCTGCTGCGGCGCCAACCCGACCTGGACGTCGCGGTGGTGGAACCGGCCAAGTGGCACTTCTATCAGCCCGGCTGGACGCTGGTAGGCGATGGCTCCATGACCGCCGAGCAGACCAAGCACCCCGAATCCGATCACATGCCGGAGAAGGCCACCTGGCTTCGTAGCGCGGTGACCAGCTTTGATCCGGACAACAACCAGGTCACGCTGGAGAACGGCGATACGATCGGCTACAAGTACCTGGTGGTGGCCACCGGCCTGAAGCTGGACTGGAAGGCGGTCGACGGCCTGTGCGACACACTGGGCGACAACGGCGTTACCTCAAACTACCGCTTCGACCTGGCCCCCTATACCTGCAAACTGGCCAACGAGCTCACCGGCGGCAACGCGCTGTTCACCCAGCCGGCCATGCCGATCAAGTGTGCCGGGGCGCCGCAGAAGGCGCTCTACCTGACCGCCGATACGTTCCGCCGGCGCGGGGTATCGGTGAACCTGGCCTTCTACAATCAGGGCGGCGCCATGTTCGGGGTACCCGCCTACGCCCAGGCGCTGGACAAGGTCATCGCCAGCTATGGCGCCACCCCGCACTTTCACCATGATCTGATCGCGGTGGACGGCAAGAAGCAGAAAGCGACCTTCACCACGCCCGACGGGGACGTCACCCGCGATTTCGACATGTTGCACGTGGTGCCGCCCCAGTGCGCCCCGGACGTGATCCGCAACAGCCCGCTGGCCGGCGACGCGGGCTGGATGACGGTGGACAAGAACAGCCTGCGCCATACCCGCTTCGAGAACGTCTGGGGCCTGGGCGACTGCACCGACACCCCCAATGCCAAGACCGCCGCCGCTGTGCGCCAGCAGTTTCCGGTCGTCACCGGCGGCATCCTGCATGCGCTGGGCCACGGGAATGGCGGCCGTGATTACGACGGCTACGGCGCCTGCCCGCTGACCACATCCCGCGGCAAGGTGCTGATGGCCGAGTTCCGCTACGACGGCGAGGTGGTATCCAGCTTCCCGATGGACCCGCGGGTACCCCGCGGCCTGCAGTGGGGCGTCAAGCGCTACTTCTTTCCCTGGCTGTACTGGAACGTCATGCTCAAGGGCATCGACCTGAGCTGGCCGGGCCACAAGCCGCAGCCGGCACTGACCGCGATCGGCAAGTGAAGCGGCTACCGGTCAGCGACTGCCGGCGCGCAAGATGAGCACTGCCAACGCCGACCTGATTCGAACCGTGCGGCTGTTCGCGTGGATCGACCTGCCCATCGTGACGGTGATGGCCATTCCCGGCCTGTCGCACGCGCTGGTGGGCCTGATCGACGCCATCGATGCCCTGCTGGGCCCTGGTCACGGCGTGGGCGCGTGGTCGCCCATGGCCTACCTGTTTCTCAACGTGGCGGGCGTGCTGGGCGTACTGTGGGCGCTGATCCGACTGACCCAGCCCGGCAATCTGACGCTGGTGCGGCTGGATGCCTGGGGCCGGCTTGCCGTCACCGCGCTGGTAGTCGGCTATGTCGCGACCGGCGCGGTCACGCCGGTACTGCTGGTGTTCCTGGTCAGCGAGCTCGTCGGGGCCGCATTCGAATTCCGCGCCCTGGCGCGAATCCGGTAGGCGTCAGCCGTAGCGGGACAGCAGGTCCGTGGCGAACTGCAACCGCTGCTTGGGATCGTCGTCCGGTGACAGATTGGCGCAGTCGAGTTCCCGCTCCATCACGCAGGACAGCATGTTGTAGAAGGAACGGTCCAGCGCGCGGCGGGCTGCCGACATCTGCTGGGCCACCTGCTCGCAATCGGCCTCGCGGTCGATCATCGCCTGGATGCCGCGCAACTGGCCCTCGACTCGCTTGAGCCGGGAAATCAGGGCGGCTTTCTTGGACGACCACTCCGCCTCGAGCTCCGGCGGGATCGTGGTCGTTGCAACTGAAGACTGCATTTGCACTCCGGTGTAAAGGCGCAATACTCTGGTGAGTATAACAGCAGGGCAGCCGGCAAGTCATGACATGCCGCCCACGGCCACCAGCACCCCTACCACCAGAATTCCGAGCCCGGTCAGTCGGTTGAACCATGGCGCAACGCAATAACCCGACAGCCGCCGGGCGAATCCGAACCCGGCGACCGCGCCCAGCACCACCTGGCCGATCAGCATGCCGTCGCCGATGCGCCCGAAGACCCAGAACCAGCCCGCCCCGGCCAGGCCCGTGAGGATCATCAGGAACAGCGTCGCCGCCAGCGTCTGACGGGCCGGCAGCCCCGCTATCCGCGCCACCAGCGGCCGGCCGAGCGCGCCGCTGCCGGCCCCGAACAATGCGCCCACTGTCGCCGCCGCCGCCCCGGCCGTCACCAGCTTGACCCGGGCCGCCGTCGACAAGGCGACGCTGGCCAGCTGCCCGGCCGGCAGCCGCGGCACGTTCAGGAACAGACCGGCCCGCAGCCAGGGTTTTTCCGCCACACGGGGCCAGAGTGCCAGGCCGGCCAGACCGGCGGCCAGCGCGAACAGTCCCGCCCACAGGGCCGGCGGCAACTGTGTGAGCAACAGGGCGCCCAGGGGAGCGCCGATCAGCGCCCCACCCCCCAGCCACAGCGACACCCCAGTATCCAGCGCCCGCGAGCGGGCGCCGTCGCCGGCACCCACCGCACCGACCAGCGCCCCCGCGCAAAGAGCCGCGATCACCGCCATCGGCGGCGACAGCCCGGCCCCCAGCATCAGCAATCCGACACCGGCCAGACCCCCGCCCGCCGGCGTCAGGCCGACGGCCAATCCGAATACAATTCCCCACAACACCGTTATCATGCGTGCTGAATCCTGCTGTTTGCGTTCAACACCGGGTAGCTCATGCCAACCGACATCGTGAATTTCACGCCCTGGTCCGCGCTGGCCGGCGGCGCCCTGATCGGTCTCGCCGCCACGCTGTTTCTGCTGGCCAACGGTCGTATCGCCGGGATATCCGGCGTCCTGCATAGTGCCGTCCGCCAGACCGAGGGCCGCGGCTGGCGGCTGCTGTTCATGGCGGGACTGCTGGCCGGCACCGGTCTGTACGTCGCGCTATTCCCGGGCGACCTCGAGCCCCGCGAAGGCTACCCCATGTGGCTGCTGATCGTCGCGGGGCTGCTGGTGGGCGCCGGTACCCGCTGGGGCGCCGGCTGCACCAGCGGTCATGGCGTGTGTGGCATCGCGCGCTGGTCGCGGCGCTCGATTGCCGCCACCGTCGCCTTCATGGTGATCGGGGTAGTCAGCGCCAGCTGGCTGCGCCACCTGGTGGGGGTCTGACCATGGCACGCCATCTGATTGCATTGATCGCCGGCGGCATCTTCGGCTTCGGACTGTCGCTGTCGCACATGGTGGACCCGAACAAGGTGCTGGATTTTCTGGACCTGCCCGGCACCTGGGATCCCAGCCTGGCGCTGGTGATGGGCGGGGCGCTGGCGGTTACCGCCGTGACCTTTCCACTGATCCTGCGCCGCCCCATGCCGCTGTTCGACCAGCGCTTCCACATGCCGACCACGACGGCCGTCGACACCCGCCTGCTGGGGGGTGCCGCGCTGTTCGGGCTCGGCTGGGGATTGTCCGGCTACTGCCCCGGCCCGGCGCTGGGCGCGATCGTGGTGAACTGGCAGGAAGGCGTGCCGTTCGTGGCCGCGGTGGTGATCGGCGGGTTGGCGGTGGACTTCTACGAACTGTCGCGCACCGCACGGGCCACCGCGGACGGCTGATCGGCGGGTGGTCTACGACGCGGAGGCGGTTACCTGCGAGTCTGGCGGCGGCGGGATGCGCAGCTCGGCGCCGATCCGGATGACATCCCGGCTGAGCTGATTGGCCTGGCGTATGTCGTCCACGCTCACGCCATAGCGCGCCGCGATTCCCGACAATGTCTCCCCGGGACGCACCTCGTGCATGCGCGCCCTGGCCAGATTGCGGCCGTTGCCCGGCCGATAGCTGGCCACATAGTCACGAATGCCGGACAGCATCGCCTGCGCGAGCTGGCGGCGATGCTCGGCATCGCGCAGTTCCCGTTCCTCGCCCGGGTTGGAGATGAACGCCGTCTCCACCAGCAGCGAGGGTATATCCGGGGACTTGAGCACCAGGAACCCAGCCTGCTGCACCTCGTGCTTGTGCAGATCGTTGACCTGGCGGATTTCGCGCAGCACGCGCCCGCCCACGTCGAGGCTGGCCTCGATGCTGGCGCCCTGGGACAGGTCGAGCATGAACGAGGCCAGATCGGCATCCTTATTGCGCAGCGTGACACCACCGATCAGGTCGGCCGCGTTTTCCTGCTCGGCCAGCCAGCGGGCGTGCTCACTGGTCGCCCCACTGCGCGACAGCACGTACACGGAGGAGCCCTTGGCGCGGCGATCACGGAAGGCGTCGGCATGCACCGAAACGAACAGGTCGGCCCGCGCTTCCCGCGCCTTGTCCATGCGTTCCCGCAGGCCGACGTAATAATCGCCGTCCCGGATCATCACCGGGCGCATGCCGGGCTCCGCGGCAATCAGGCGCTCCAGCTCGCGGGAAATCTTCAGCACGATGTCCTTTTCGCGCGTGCCGCTGGGGCCGATCGCACCCGGGTCCTCGCCGCCGTGGCCGGCGTCGATGGCAACCACGAACTCGCGTCCGCCGTAGTGCGGCTCGGTCGCCTCGGGCTGCCGCTGCGGGTTGCTCGCGCCGTTTTCCAGATCCAGCACCAGCCGGTGGCCGTACTGCTGGTTGGGTTCCAGGGTGAACATGTTGGGCGCGACCGGCTCTGCGAGATCGAGCACCAGCCGCAGATCATCGCCGTTGCGTACGCCACTGCGCACCTGGCGGACAAAGCCCTTGCCCTCGAAATTCCTGGCCAGCGCGTCGGCGCGACGGGCGTCGGGCACGTCGACCACCAGCCGGTCGGGATTCTCCAGCCGGAACATGTCGTGCTTGAAGGGGCCGGTCAGGTCGAAAACCACGCGGGTACGGTCCGGCGCCGCCCAGACGCGAACGTCCTGAAGCGTGTTGTTCTGTGCCCAGCCGACGGCGCTGATCAGCGCTGCCAGCAGGGCCAGCGTTCGCCCGGCATGCCGCATTGGCGTGTACTCCCGCGAGCGTTTGACTGCCCAGGTTCCGGAAGCTACGCCGTTTTTCTGATCAATGCAAGATTTTTCTCATATTAAACAGTAGCTCCGGCTGCATACTTGAATTCCGACCTGAGGATGCGCCGCTATCCACCGGCCATCTGTTCCCGCCAGGCATCCAGCCATGCCTCGCCCGCCTCCCCCGCTGCCGAGGCCCGCAGATGCCGTCCCTGGCCGGCATAGTCCAGCTGTAGCGTCACATCCGGGGCTGGTAGCCAGCCCGCGCCGTTGGCATACCATTCCACCAGGAGCCAGTCCCGGTCGCGGTCGATATCGCGCAGCCCCAGAAAAGCCAGCTCTTCCGGATCACTGATGCGGTAGAGATCCAGGTGCAGTACCCGGAACCGTTCGAAGTCGTAGGGCTCGACCAGGGTATAGGTGGGGCTGACCACCGGCCCCGGATGCCCCAGCGCCTGCAGAAGGGCCCGGGCGAAGCTGGTCTTGCCGGCGCCCAGACTGCCGGCCAGCGACAGGCACAGCGGCCGCCGCGAGCGGGGCCATGCCGCCGCCGCGGCAGTTGCCAGCGAACGGGTCGCGGCCTCATCGGGCAGGTCGCGCTCCATGATCAGGCCGGGTTGGCCAGCGCCCGCAACGGCGCCAGACAATCGCTCGGCAGCAGGCCCCGTTCACCGCCGGCAGCGGCCCGGTCGGCCGCCCGGCCATGCAGACAGACACCGGCGACGGCCGCGGTGTCGGGGTCGATGCCCTGGGCCAGCAAGCCGGCGATGGTGCCGGTCAGCAGATCACCCATACCGCCCACCGCCATGCCGGGATTGCCGGCGGTACTGACCCATAGCCCGCCACGGCCATCCGCGATCAGGGTACCGGCCCCCTTGAGTACCGCCACCGCACCGAATCGTTCGGCCAGCGCGCCCGCGGCTGCGGGCCGGTCCGCCTGCACATCGGCGGTGGCCCGGCCCAGCAGGCGGCCGGCCTCGCCCGGATGGGGCGTGATAATCCAGTTGGCGCGGGCGGGCGGTGGCCCTTCGGCAATCAGGTTCAGCGCATCAGCATCGACCACCAGCGGCAGGTCGCTCATCAGAACCCGTGCGAGCAGGTCCCCGGCCCAGCCGTCGGTGCCCAGCCCGGGCCCGATCGCTACCACCGCAGCGCGATCCAGCAGGGAATCCAGGTCCGGCGCAGCAGCCACGTCGCGGCACATCAGCTCAGGTCGCGCCTGGGTCATGGCGGCCGCCTGACCGTCACGCGTGGCAACACTGACCAGCCCGGCACCGACCCGGAGCGCGGCCTCCGCCGCCAGACGCACGGCGCCGCCCATGCCGGTATTGCCGCCCACGCATAGCACGTGGCCGTGGTCGCCCTTGTGGGCATCCGGCCGCCGGCGCGGCAGCACCGTGGCAAGCCAGGCATCATCCGGCTGGCGCGCCTGCCACGGCATGTCCGCGTAGGCACGGTCCGGCGCCTCCAGTTGGCCCAGCGTCACCTCGCCGGCATGCGCCGGGCCGGCCCCGGTGACCAGCCCCAGCTTGGCGCCGATGAAGGTGGCGGTGATATCAGCGTGCACGGCCCCGCCCCAGATCGATCCGGTGTCGGCATCCAGGCCCGAGGGGATATCGACCGCCAGCACGCCCGCCCCCTGCTCACCGGCACGGTTGATTGCCTCCACTGCCACCAGAAAATCACCGGCAAGCGGCCGCCCCAGTCCGGTGCCCAGCAGGGCATCCACCACCACCTCGGCATCGGCCAGCGCCTCGGCCAAGCTGTCCGCGAGCACCCCGCCCGCCCGCACGAAGGCCCGGTAAGCCCGCTGCGCATCGCCCGTCAGACGCCCGGGGTCGCCCGGGAACCAGACGCGCACGCTCATCGCCGATGCCAGGCCGCAAGCGGCGATCAGAAAGCCATCGCCGCCGTTGTTGCCGGGGCCGCAGACCACCGCCAGGCGGTCAGCCTCGGGCCAGCGTCCGCACAACGCCTGGAAGCCGGCATCGGCAGCCCGGTGCATCAGGTCGAAGCCGGGGATGCCGAATTCATCGATCACGCGACGATCCAGCGCCGCCACCTGGGCGGCACCGTAGAAGCGGGTAATGGCCGACAACGCCGGCATCAGCGTCGCCGCAACCGATCCAGCAGGGATCGCGTGGTGGCGTCCAGGTGCCGGGTATCGTCATTTGACCAGGCCGCGAGAATGTCGTCGGCCAGCGTCTTGCCCAGTTCCACCCCCCACTGGTCGAAACTGTTGATGCCCCAGATCACCCCCTGGACGAACACCTTGTGCTCCTGGGCGGCCATCAGGGCCCCCAGCCGGCGGGCATCGAGCCGGTCCATCAGCAGCGTGCTGCTGGGCCGATTGCCCGGGAACGAACGCTGCGCGGCCAGCATCGGATCGCCGTCGCTGCCGGTCAGGGTCTCGTCCTCGGACCGGCCATGCATCAGCGCGGCGGCCTGGGCCAGACAGTTGGCCGCCAGTTGCCGGCTGCGGTCATCGTCGGCGGTCGGGCTTACCAGGATGAAATCCACCGGCAGCACGTCGGTCCCCTGATGCAGCATCTGGAAGAAGGCGTGCTGGGCATTGGTGCCCTCGCCGCCCCAGACCTGCGGCACCGTGGCCACGGCCGCGATCGCGCCGTCAGGCGTGACGGACTTGCCATTGCTTTCCATTTCCACCTGCTGCAGCCAGGTGGGAAACAAGGCCAGACGATGCGCGTACGGCGCCACCACCTGCCCGGTCAGACCCAGAAAGTTGCGGTTCCACACCCCCAGCAGTGCCATCATCACCGGCAGATTCGCCGCCAGCGGCGCCTCCCGGAAGTGGCTATCCATATCGTGTGCCCCGGCCAGCAGCTCGCGGAACACCGCCATGCCCCGGGCCAGAGCCACTGCCAGCCCGGCGGCCGACCACAGCGAGAACCGCCCCCCGACCCAGTCCCAGAAGCCGAATACCCGCTCGATGCCGAAGGCCTGCGCGGCAGGAATATTGGTGGACACGGCCACGAAATGACGCGCCACCGCGGTCTCGTCCGGCGCCGCGGCCAGCAGCCAGGCGCGCGCCGCCCGGGCGTTGGCCAGGGTTTCCGCGGTACCGAAGGACTTGGAGGTAACCACGAACAACGTGGTGGCCGGGTCCAGCGCGGCGAGAATGCCGTCCAGATCCGCCGGATCCACATTGGCGGCGAAATGAACGCGAAGATCATCGGGTGCCGGGGACAGCGCCTGCGCGACCATCCGCGGCCCGAGATCGGAGCCGCCGATGCCGATGTTCACCACATCGGTGATCGCGCCCCCGGCAAAGCCGGGCCAGCTACCGTCGCGTACCTGTGCGACAAACATGTCGATGTCGTCGAGCACGGCGTGGACATCGGCCGGATAACCCTGCCCCGCCGGCGCCCGCAGGGCCACATGCCAGGCCGCGCGTCGCTCGCTGCGGTTGATCGGCTCGCCGGTGAACATCGCGCGAATGGCGTCGGGCACCCCGCATTCGTCGGCCAGGGCGGTCAGCGCGCTCATGACACCGGCATCGAGGCGTTGCCGGCTGAAATCATAGAACAGGCCGTCGACCGACAGGCACAGCGCATCCGCACGTTGCGCGTCGCGCTCGAACAGGGTGGAGAGATGAGTGTCCGCTAGCCGGTCGCGGGCGGTTTCCAGGTTCGCCCAGGCCGGGCGGTCGATGGGATACGCCACCGGGGCGCGCCGTGGGCTCGCGGCTTCCGGCCCTAGGCCGCCTGCACCGGGATGGTGTTGCTGGTGCGCGTGACCTGGTTGTGTTCGTCCAGGTAGATCAACCGCGGCTTGTGTGCGTGGGCTTCGGCCTCGCTCATGCGGGCGTAGGCGCAGATGATCAGCCGGTCGCCGGGCTGGGCCTTGTGGGCGGCCGCGCCATTCACCGAGATCACCCGCGAACCGCTTTCCGCGCGGATCGCATAGGTGGAGAACCGTTCGCCGTTGCCGACGTTGTAGATCTCGATCTGTTCATAGGGAAGAATCCCGGCGGCCTCGAGCAGATCCCCGTCGATGGCGCAGGAACCCTCGTAGTCCAGTTCGGCGTGCGTGGTGCACGCGCGATGCAGCTTTGCCTTGAGCAGCGTCACAAACATGACGATCACCCTGCTTGAAAACGGATGGGTTGGGATGGCATTCGACCGGAAGCGCAATGTAGCCCATGGGTCCGGACAGGTCCAGTGACCGGGGCCACCGCCCGACCGCGCCCGCGCCGCCCGGTTCCTCGTCGAATCGATGGCCGGCCGCCGGCGAGATTGCCGCGCCGCGGCATGATAGCCGACTTCAGCCGCGCGGCGCTACCGCCACGTTGTCGATCAGGCGCGCGCGACCCAGATGCACTGCCGCCAGCACCCGTTGCCCGGCCGCCGGATCCGCGCTGGCACGCGCCGGCCGCGAGAGATCGCCGTTGCGGATTTCCACATAATCCGGCACCAGTCCCCGCGCCTGCAGCCGGCCGGCGATGTCGGCCTCGATCGCCGGAACATCGGTGTCTCCGGCGGCGATCCGATCGGCCCCCTCGCACAGTGCCGCGTGCAGCGCCGGCGCCAGCTCCCGCTCCCCGGTGGTCAGATACTGATTGCGCGAGCTCATGGCCAGGCCATCGGGTTCCCGCAGGGTCGGCACGCCGACGATTTCCACCGGCCAGTGAAGGGCAGCGACCAGACGCCGGATCACCACCAGCTGCTGGTAGTCCTTTTCGCCGAATACCGCGATGTCCGGCTGCACCTGGTTGAACAGCATGGCCACCACGGTGGTCACGCCGGCGAAATGACCCGGCCGGCGGGCCCCGCATAACCCTTCCGTCACCCCCTCGACACGCACGGTTGCCACCCCGGGGCCGAGGGGATACATGGTGCGGCTGCCCGGCGCATAGAGGACATCCACCCCGGCGGCCGCCAGACGCCGGGCATCCTGATCCAGGGTACGGGGGTAGCTGTCGTAATCCTCGCCCTCGCCGAATTGCAGCGGGTTGACGAACACGCTGGCAACGACGGTGCCGCCAAGCTTGCGCGCCGCTTCCACCAGGGCGATATGGCCCTCGTGCAGGTTGCCCATGGTCGGCACCAGGCACACCAGCCCGCGATCCGCGGCCCGCGCCGCGGCCAGCGCACGGCGCAACTCGGCAATATCGTGAAGGGTCTGCATGCGAGGTAAGGTTGCGGCGCTCGACCGGGCCGCGCTCAGCTGAAGCCGTGCTCCGGCGCCGGATAGCTGCGGTCACGCACCGATTCAACGTAAGTGCGCACCGCGGATTCGATATCGGCCGCGCCCTGCATGTAGTCGCGCACGAACCGCGGCTTGCGACCGGGCCAGATGCCGAGGATGTCGTAAATCACCAGAATCTGGCCGTCCACGTCCGGGCCCGCCCCGATGCCGATCACCGGAATCTTCGCATTGGCGGTAATTTCCGCGGCCAGCGTCGAGGGCACACACTCCAGCAGCAGCAGATCGGCGCCGGCTTCTTCCAGCAGGCGGGCGTCGCGCAGCATCGCCCGGGCGGCGGCATCGCCCCGGCCCTGCACCGAGAAGCTGCCCAGCTTGTGCACCAGCTGCGGCTGCAGGCCGATGTGACCGCAAACCGGCACCCCGCGGGTGCTCAGATGCTCGACCGTCTCGGCCTGGATTTCGCCACCCTCGAACTTGACCATCTGCCCGCGGCCTTCCTGCATCAGCCGCTTGGCCGTATCCAGCGCCTGGTGCTTGGTGGCATAGGACAGAAACGGCATGTCGGTGATCAGGAACGGCCGGTACAGGCCCGCGGCCACCGCCCGGCTGTGGTAGACCATATCGTCCACGCTGACAGAAACGGTGGAATCCGACCCCTGGAAGACCATGCCCAGGGTATCCCCGACCAGCACCACGTCCACGCCGGCGCGATCCTCCAGCGCCGCGAAACTAGCGTCGTAGGCGGTCAGGCAGGCGATCTTCTCGCCCGCCTGTTTCATCCGGCTCAGGTCGGACAGCGTGACCGGCCGCTCCGGACGCTCCTGCAGATGGGGGTAAAGCGTTCCTTTCATGGCGGGCGCGACTATAGCACCTCGGGGCGATTCATCATTGCCGACGCCGGGCCAGGCAGGTCCACCCGCCGGGCGGGAGACTCCAGCGCCGCCAGCAGCCGCTGGTAGTCGTCGTCGTTACCCACCAGGTCCATCTGTTCGGCATTGACTGTGACCAGCGGCGTGTCCTGATAGTGACTGAAATAGGCGGCGTAGCTTTCGATCACCCGGGCCAGGTAGTCGGGGTCGAGGTTGCGCTCTTCCGGCCGGGCCCGCTGGCGCACCCGGGCCATCAGGGTGTCGCGCGGCGCGTACAGATAGATCAGCTTGTCCGGCGCCGGGGCCTGCCAGGCCAGCCGGGTGTAGATGTCCTCGTAGAGCGTCCACTCCGGCCCCGACAGCGTCAGCCGGGCGAACAGCGGGTCCTTTTCGAACATGAAATCGGTGATACGGCGCTGGTGAAACAGATCCCGCTGACGGAGGGTTTCGGTCTGGCGGGCCCGCTGCAGCAGGAAGAACAGCTGCGCCGGCAGGGCGTTGGCGGTAGGCTGATCGTAGAAGGCACCGAGAAACGGATTCTCCTCGGGCGCTTCCAGTAGCAGATCGGCGGACCAGGTTTCGGCCAGCCGCCGTGCCAGCGTGGTCTTGCCCACGCCAATCGGCCCTTCCACCGCCACATAGCGCCAGTCGGTCACGAAATCGCCGCCTCCCACGGCCGCACGCCCTGATCGGCAATTCCGGCCGCCAGCGCTGCCGCAGCGCCCTGCCCCGGGATTTGCAGATCCGGCGCCACGCTGGCCAGCGGCACCAGCACGAAGGCCCGCTCGGCCAGCCGGGGATGGGGCACGGTAAGCGTCGGCAGGTCGATCCGCCGGTCGCCGTAGAGCAGGACATCGAGATCCAGTGTCCGCGGCCCCCAGCGGCGCGTGCGGCAGCGTCCGGCTGCCCGTTCGATTGCCTGCAGCGCCTCGAGCAGTAACAGCGGCTCGAGATCGGTATCCAGGCCCGCCACCGCGTTGCAGAAGTCCGGCTGATCGGTCATCCCGACCGGGGCGCTGCGGAACAGCTCGGATACCGGGCCGGGACGGCTGTCCGGCAGACCCGCGAGGGCGTTGAGGCCGGCCCGGACCTGCCCGGCCGGGTCATCGAGATTGCTGCCGAGCCCGATCCAGACCCGGTTCATTCGCCCTGTTTCTGGCGGTTGCGTCCACCGCGGCGGCGCCGGCCTCCGCGCCGACCGCGACCACGGCCGCCGTTCGACGACTCGCGCTCCGGCTCGGCGGGCGGCGGCGCCTGATCGCTTTCCTGGATATCCGTCCACCACTGCGCCAGTTCCGCGGGCTCCTCGCCCACCTCGGCCCGCAGCAACAGAAAATCGTAGGCCGCTCGAAAGCGCGGATGCCCCATCAGCCGGGCCGGCGCCTTGCCCCGGCGGCGCTGGAAGCGCGGCTGCAGGGTCCAGATTTCGCGCATGGGCACCGAGAAGCGCTTGGGAATGCTGACCCGCTGCACCTGATCGGCCAGTACCTCCCGCTGGGCCATCGCCATCGCCGGAACCGGGGGCATGCCGTCCGCGGTCAGGCTGTCGGCGCGGCTCTTCACCGCCGGCCACAGGAACGCGGCATACAGGAATGCCGGCGTCACCGGCCGATCCTCCCGGATACGTTGGCCGGTGTTCTCGATCGCCCGGCGGATCAGCCGGCTATGTGCCTCGCCATCGGGCCCTTTCAGCGCCTCGGCCGCCTCCGGGAACAGCGGCGCGAACAGATTGTAGTGCAGCAGCTGGTCGAAACAGACCGCCCCGTCCGGCGTCATCAGCAGCTTGAGCACCTCGTCGAACAGCCGCGCTGCCGGGACATCGGCCAGCAATCCGCCCAGACGATACAGCGGTGCCTCGGTGGCCGGCTCGATGGTCAGATCCAGCTTCGCGGCGATACGCACCGCCCGCAACATCCGCACCGGATCCTCGCGGTAACGGGTGTCCGGGTCGCCGATCAGGCGCAACTGACGATCGGCCACATCCGCCATGCCACCGACGTAGTCGTGGATGCCGAAGTCGCTGATGTCGTAATACAGGCCGTTGATGGTGAAATCGCGGCGCCGCGCATCTTCCTCGATGCCGCCGAACACGTTGTCGCGCAGGATACGGCCGGCGTCATCGGTAACGTGGTCATCCGAGTCGGAATCGGCCTCGGCCCCGGCCACATCGGCGCGGAAGGTCGACACCTCGATGATCTCCCGCCCGAAACGCACGTGCGCCAGCCGGAAGCGTCGGCCGATCAACCGCGAGTTGCGAAACAGGTCCCGCACCTGTTCGGGCGACGCGTCCGTGGCCACGTCGAAATCCTTGGGCTGGGCGCCAAGCAGCAGATCGCGGACACCGCCGCCGACGATGCAGGCACGAAAACCCGCATCCTTGAGTCGATAGAGAACCTTTAGCGCACTGTCCGAGATGTCCGCCCGGGAGATCGGATGCTCCGGGCGCGGGATGACAACCGGCGAACTAATACGATGCCTCTTTCTGAATCGCTTGAATAGAATCATTGGTGACCAACTCGGGGGCCTGTATAATACAGGCTCGGCAGGCCCAACGCCGAAAACCCGCCTCACGCTCCCTTCGTCTAGCGGTTAGGACGCGGCCCTCTCAAGGCTGAAACACGGGTTCGATTCCCGTAGGGAGCGCCATATAAATCATTTATGTCAGATTGTTAGGGGCAGAGCGCTGCCTCCGGGCCGGATTCTCGCCCACATGCTGTCCGGTCGCCCCGAACCTGTAACTCGCAACGCGCAGTGCGGGCGGGTGATGGTGGTGCTGCGAATGTCTCCCGGCCCATGCCGGATAAGGCTATTTGCAGTCGTTGCGACGGAGTCACGCTCGGACGTCCTGTCCTCGCTGAAAATCCGCCGCTATCCGGCCCGACGTCCTGTCGGGCGTAAGCCGCGCTGCGAATGTCCCCCGGACATTCGGTCGCGGCTTACCCCCCGATATACGACATCTCCACCTTCTTTTCGCCGTCCGCCGGCGTGTCGTCCCCGGGCTCACCGCTGCGCAGTTCCGAGTAGCGATCCTCCCGGCGCCGCCACAGACCGCCAAGCGCATCCGCCAGTTGCTCGTCCGAGGCGCCGCTGCGCATCAGTGCGCGCAGGTCGTAACCGCGACTGCCGAACAGGCAGGTGAACAGCTTGCCCTCGGCGGACATGCGCAGGCGCCGACAGCCGCCGCAGAAGGGTTGTGTCACCGAGGCGATCACCCCGATTTCCCCCTGGCCGTCGGCATAGCGCCAGCGGTTGGCCACCTCGCCGGGATGATTGGGCGGCAGGGCCTCCACCGGCCAGCGGGCGGCGATGCGGTCGACCAGTTCCCGCGCCGGCAGCACCTCGTCCAGCCGCCACCGGTTGGCGTTACCCACATCCATGTACTCGATGAAGCGCAGGATGTGGCCGCTGCCACGAAAATGCTCGGCCATGGGCAGGATCTGGTCGTCGTTGGTGCCGCGCTTGACCACCATGTTGATCTTGATCGGGCCCAGTCCGGCGTCCGCCGCGGCGTCGATGCCGTCGAGCACCCGCTGCACCGGATAGTCGACGTCGGTCATCGCCCGGAAGGATTCGTCGTCGAGTCCGTCAAGGCTGACGTTGATGCGATCGAGTCCGGCCTCGCGCAATCCGGCGGCCACCGCGGGCGTGAGCAGCGAGGCGTTGGTGGTCAGGGCAATGTCGTCGATGCCCGGCACCGCGGCCAGCGCGGCGATCAGCTTGTCCAGCTCCCGCCGCAGCAGCGGCTCGCCGCCGGTCAGCCGCAGCTTGCGCACGCCCAGTCCCGCGGCCAGCCGGGCGATGCGTTCGATCTCCTCGAAACTGAGCAGCTGCCGGCGGGCCAGGAACTCGAAATCGCGCCCGAACACCTCGCGCGGCATACAGTAGCGGCAGCGGAAATTGCAGCGATCCGTGACCGAGATGCGCAGATCGCGCAGGCCGCGGCCGAGCCGGTCTACCGGCTCGGCGGCACGCGCGGGATCGAGGCGGGGAACGGCCCGGGTCACGAGGACGCCTCCGCCTCGGCCGCTGCCACGCGTTCGCGGTAACGGCGCCAGTTCTCGGCGTAATCGCGACCCAGCTGGTAGAGCACCGCCCAGCTGTAGATGCCGGTGCGGTGGCCGTCGTCGAAGCACAGGCGCACGGCGTACTGGCCAACCGGCTCCACCCGTTCGATATCCACGTCCTGCTTGCCGGTGACCAGCGTCGGCTCGCCCCCGCCGTGGCCGCGCACCTCGGCCGAGGGCGAGAACACACGCAGGTATTCGAACGGCAGCGAGAATTCGGCGCCATCGGCGAACCGCACTTCCAGCACGCGACTGGCCCGCCGCAGACGGAGATCCTCGGCGGGGGGCAGTTCGGTGCGCGATTGGGTGTCGTGCCGGGTCATGTGCCGAGTCTACGCCCGGCCGCGGCGCTTACCCAAACGGATCAACCGCCGCTGACCGGTGGAATCAGCGCCAGATGATCCCCGTCGTCCACCGGTTCATCCCGCGGTACCAGCGTGTCGCCCCGGGCGCAGGCGGTCCGCGGCAGATGGGCGACCATGTCGGGCAGCTCGGCGGCCAGCGCCTCGAGCACATCGGCCACGGTGGCCTGCCGTACCGGCAGTTCCACCGGGTGGCGATCGCCGCAGATCGGCGCCAGTACGCCGTGTCCTTCAACCGTGACCTGCATCATCCACCTCGATTGCTGCCGCAGGAGCCAACAGCATACTCACGGCGCCAGTGACGCGGCCAGTTCCGCCAGGCTGTTCTGATCGTGGATATCGCCGGCGGCCAGTTCCACCCGGGTGAGCGGCCACGCCGCGAAGCGGCGGCGAATCTCGGTTTCGTATTCGGTCTGGCGCGCCCGCCGGGCCTGCAGATAGGGATCATCGCCGCCCGCCGGCAGCAGCCGATTCAGATACAGACGATCCACCGGAATCTCCAGCTCCGACAGCAGCGCCAGCAGACGTGCCGTTTCCTCGATCGGCAGCCGCTCGGCAGTGAGCACGCCGCGAAAGGCGGCATCCCGCCGCAGGCGCTCGCGCACGACACGGTAGCGCCGGGCCCGATCGCGCAGGCGGGCGAGCACGGGGTCTTCGATGTCGGGCTCGCGGCCGGCCAGATTGCGCCACATCGACCGCAGGCCGGTAACCTTCTCGCGCTGGCGGCGCAGACCGGCCACCCAGCTTCCGAGCATGTCCGGCAGGCTCAGAAGGCGCAGGGTGTGACCGCTGGGGGCGGTGTCGAACACCACATGATCGAAGCCCTCGCCCGCGCCGGTGATCAGATCGCAGATGCGGTCGAACAGCGCTGCCTCCAGGGTTCCCGGCGCCTGCAGGGCCAGCGCCAGATGCCGCTCCAGCGCCGGCATTACCTCGGGGCTGACGCTGGTTTCCGCATCCGCCAGGATCCCGTCGACATAACCACGGGCCCGGGCCGCGGCGTCGATTTCCAGCGCCCACAGGGAACCCTGCACGCGGGTGGGCTGATCGCCGAGGTCCGCGCCCAGCAGGTCCGCGGTGGAGTGCGCGGGGTCGGTGGATACCAGCAGTACCCGAGCGCCCTCTTGGGCCAGCCGCCAGGCGGTTGCCGCAGCCAGGGTGGTCTTGCCCACCCCGCCCTTGCCGCCGAACAACAGCAGCGGCGCGGTCAACAGCAGATACCGCCCACCGGCATGTGCTCCAGGCCCTCGCGGCGATGCTGCTGGTGGCAGGCCTCGATCAGGTCCGGATACAGCGCCAGGGCCAGGTAGTCCGCCGGGCCGGGCACCCCCATCGCCTCCAGATACAGCAGCGTCACCAGCGTATCCTCCTGGGTGCGTATCTCGCGTGCCAGGGCCGCCCGCCAGGGCGCGATGAACAGCTGATCGTGGAAGGTATTGAGCGCCCGCCAGCCGCGCCCCAGCCGGTCCCGCCAGTTCATGGCGGATCCGCGCCGGCGTCGCGCCCGCGGCGCAGCGCCGTCAGGGCTTCCGCGGTCAGCCAGATCGCCAGGCCGAATACCGCGATATCCATGCCCAGCAGCAGCCAGTCCGACTCGCGATAGAAGCTGATCAGGTTGATCACCAGGGCCCAGCTGGTCATCGCCAGCAGGAACACCAGCGGTACCAGCGCGGCAGCTGGATTACGGCCCCGGGCCATCACCCAGACCGCGATCACCGCCAGCGCCAGCCCGGCGGTGAGCTGGTTGGTAGTACCGAACAGCGTCCACAGCCGTCCGAAGGCGAAGCCCTTGCCCTCGCCGCCGGGCACCAGGGCCAGGCCCAGGGGGATCAGCACCGCCACGGTGGTGAGCAGATTTACCCGGCGCGACAGCCGCTTGAACCCGGCCATTTCCCCGATCTCCTGCAGGATGAAACGCTGCAGCCGCACCCCGGTATCCATGGTGGTGCCGGCGAAGGTGATCACCACTACCGAGGCGAACACCGCGCCCAGTTCCGGCGGAATCCCGAGATTGCCCAGGAAATGCCCTACCCCGGCCACGAAGTTGCCCAGACCGCCGCCGGAGGCAGCGCCAAAATCCGAGTACTTCTCGGCCCAGGCGGCAGCGCCGCCCAGACCCGCCGTGCAGGCCAGGATCGCGGCCAGCGCCAGCGAGCCCTCGCCCAGCGCCCCGAGATAACCCACCGTGCGGGCGTCGGGCTCGCGGTCCAGCTGCTTGGAGGTGGTACCCGAAGCCACCAGACTGTGAAAGCCGGAGATCGCCCCGCAGGCAATGGTGACGAACAGGAACGGGAACCAGTGCGGGGAATCCGCCGCCAGATTGCCGTTGATTGCCGGCGCCGTCACCACATCCATTCCCACGGCCACCCCGGCGAAGATCAGCACCAGCGCCACGATCAGCTGCTGGCCGTTGATGTAGTCGCGCGGCTGCAGCAGCAGCCAAACCGGCAGGCGCGAGGCAACCCAGGTATAGGCAAAGATCAGCAGAATCCAGGTGGTGCGAACCTCCAGCCCCAGCATTGCCGCCAGCCCGTCGACGCGGATCGGGTAATGCATGCCCACCGGAATGGCGGCGTAGAGCAGCCCCAGCCCAATCAGCGACGGCACCAGAATCGCCCGTCGCATGCGGTAGGCCCACTGACCGATGAAGATCGCGATCGGGATAACCACCAGCGCCGGAATCACCGCCTCGGGATGGGCGGTGAAAAGAATCGCCATCACCACCCCGAATACCGCGTTGACCAGGGTGACCAGGAAGAAAATGATCAGCAGGAACAGCGTCGAGGCCCGCGGGCTGATTACCCGCCCGGACAGCGTGCCGATGTTCTGCCCGCGGTTGCGCGCCGACACCACGATGGCGCCGAAGTCATGCACGCCGGCAGCGAAGATGGTGCCCAGCACTACCCACAGCAGCGCCGGCAGCCAGCCCCAGTAGACCGCGATCGCCGGCCCCACAATGGGCGCGGCCCCGGCCACCGAGGTGAAGTGATGGCCCAGCAGCACGAAGCGGTTGGTGGGCACGAAATCCACCTCGTCGCGGAATTCGTGGGCCGGGGTGGTGAAATCCGGGTCCAGCGCGTAGACCCGTTCGGCCAGATAGCGGGAATAGAACCGCCAGCCGAGATAGAACAGGGCGAGGACGATGACGATCAGCAGTATCGCGGGCATGGTTTCACTCCGTCTCGCGCCAGTCATCCGCCGAGCCGTTCCACACCGGCTGGGCGAACGGTTCCACGCTGACCCGGTCTCCCGCCGCAAGCTCGGCGCAATCCGCGGGCAGCACGATGAAACAGTCGGCCTCGCTCATGGAGCGCAGCACGCCGGAGCCCTGGTGACCGAGCGGCGCGACCGTGGCTCCCCCCTCGTCATTGGCTAGCCGGCCCCGTTGAAACTCCAGCCGCCCCGGATTGCGGCGGATGGGCGCGGCCAGCCGCGCCGGCAGGCGCAGCGGCGGCCGCGGCCAGCTGCCGGCCAGCCGCACCAGCGCCGGGCGTACCAGCTGCAGAAAGGTCACCACCACCGACACCGGATTGCCGGGCAGCCCGAAGAACAGGGCCTCGTCCACCCGGCCGAAGGCCAGCGGCTTGCCGGGTTTCATTGCCACCTTCCAGAACCCCACATCGCCAACCGATTTGAGCACGGCGAGCACGTGATCGGCCTCGCCCACCGACACCCCGCCGCTGGTCACCACCGCATCGCACTCGGCGGCTGCCCGCCGCAGGGTCGCTTCCAGCGCCGCCGGGTCGTCCGGCACCACGCCGAGATCCATCAACTCGACCCCCAGCTCGGACAACAGGGCATGCAGGCTGTAGCGATTGCTGTCGTAGATCTGTCCCGGCTGCAGTGGGGTGCCCACCGGACGCAACTCGTCGCCGGTGGAATAGAACGCCACCCGCGGCCGCCGGAATACCGAGACGCGCGCCGCGCCACCCGACGCCAGCATGCCCAGATCGGCCGGGGTGATGCGCCGGCCGGCCGCCAGCACCGCCTGCCCCCGGGCGAGATCCTCGCCGGCCGGGCGGATGCTGCTGCCCCGGTCGACCGGCCGCTCGACGATCACATCATCGCCCTCCCGCCGGGTACGCTCCTGCATCACCACGGCGTCGGCGCCCTCGGGCAGCACGCCGCCGGTCATGATGCGCACACACTCACCCGCTCTCACCGGCCGGGCAAACGGGTGCCCGGCGAAACTGTCGCCGATCAGGCGCAGGCGGCTGGTCTCGCCCCGGGCATCCGCCGACCGCAACGCGAAACCATCCATTGCCGAGTTGGTGTGGCCGGGCACGTCCACCTGCGCGGTGACCGGCTCGGCCAACACCCGGCCCAGCGCCTGCGTCAGCGGCAGCGTCTCCCGGTCGGCAATCGGGGTCACGCCGGCCAGCATCCGCGCCCGGGCCTGGGCCAGCGTCAGTGTCGGGGCTGCCGGCTCGTCGCTCATGAACGGTGGACGGCATCACGCCGCACGGCGTACGCGGCCAGTTGTTCCGGCGTATTCACGTTCTCGAATGCCTCCGGCTGCTGGTCGAAATCCACGATCACCCGTCGCCGGGTATTCTGCCAGTCCGTGACCTTGCGCTGACCGGCTGCCAGCCCGTCGGCCAGCGCCCCCGCCAGCGCAGTCGACCACAGCGCGTGCAGCGGATGCAGCCGCCCGGCGCTGCGCGCCACCGCCAGCTCCGCGTCGTCCGCGATGACCGCGGCATGCAGTCGTCGGGCCAGATCAGCCGGTACCGCCGGCGCATCGCAGGGCAGGCTCAGCAGCCAGCCGGTGTCGGCGGCCTGCAGACCGGCCAGCACGCCGGCCAGGGGCCCTGGGAAATCCGGCTCGGCATCGGTCACCACCGGCACACCCCAGGACCGATAGGCGTCGAGTTCCCGATTGGCGCTGATCAATAGCGCATCGACCTGAGGCCGCAAGCCGTCCAGCGCCCACGCCGTGAGCGGCCGGCCGGCCAGTTCGATCAGGCCCTTGTCGCGGCCACCCATGCGCCGGCCCGCCCCACCGGCCAGCACCAGACCGGTAATGGCGTCAGCCGCCGCGGGTACCGACATGATCCGGGGAGGTTGCCGATGCGGCGCAGACGCACTCGGGGTCGGCCGGCAGGCGCAGTTCGCGCAGCCGGCTGCGACGGGCATCGAACAGGAGCAGCCGGCCGATGAGCGGTTCGCCGAAACCGGCAATCAGCTTGAGCGCCTCCAGCGCCTGCAGCAGCCCGATGATGCCCGGCGCCACGCCCAGAACGCCGGCCTCGCTGCAGGAGGGCGCCAGTTCCGGCGGCGGGGCGTCGGCAAACAGGCAGCGATAGCAGGGGCCGCAGCCGGGGGCGAACACCGATACCTGGCCCTCGAAGCCCTGAACCGCGCCGTAGACGCTGGTCAGGCCCAGTTGCCGGCAGGTATCGCTGACCAGATAGCGGGTGGCGAAGTTGTCGCAGCCGTCCACCACCAGGTCGTAGTCGCCGAGAATTGCCGTTGCGTTATCGGCGGTCAGGCGCTCGCGATGGGTGCGGATGTCGATCTCGGGATTCAGGCCGGTCAGCGTGGCCCGCGCCGAGGCGGTCTTGTCCCAGCCCACCCGATCGTCGCGGTGCAGGACCTGGCGATGCAGGTTGCTGCGCTCCACCCGGTCGTCGTCAACCAGCCCCAGGGTGCCCACACCCGCTGCCGCCAGATACAGGGCCGCCGGGCAGCCCAGACCGCCGGCCCCCACCAGCAGTACCCGTGCCTCGGCCAGCCGGCGCTGCCCTGCCAGGCCGATTTCCGGCAGGCTGATCTGGCGGGCATAGCGGCCGCTGTCGAACGCGGTATCAAGCTCGGGCATCACCACCGGCAGCCCCGCCGCCTTCCAGGCCGAGAAACCACCCGCCACGGAACGAACGTCGTCGTAACCCAGCCGGCGCAGGTCATCGGCCGCCAGCAGCGAGCGGGTGCCGCTGCCACACATGAGCAGTACCGGCTGATCCGTGCCGGTCGCCAGGTCACCGATGCGCATTTCCAGGTAGCCACGCGGCACCGCCCGGGCGTGTTCGGCCATGCCCTCCGCGGTTTCGGCGGCCTCGCGCACATCGATCAGCAGGCCGTCGGTGTCGGCCAGGGCGCGGGCATCGCGCGGGTCGATCTCCGGGATCGACTCGCGTAGCAAGGCCAGATGTCGATTCAAGTCCACGGGTTATCTGCCGTCTGCATGCTGCGGGTTTGCCGGACTGCGATCGTAACGCGAACGGCGGCACGACCGCGTCGGTTCACTCTGTCAGGCCGCCATACACCGCCAGCACTCGCGGTGCCTCGCGCAGGCAGGTCAGCACTACGCGGTCGATGCCCTTGGCATTGCGCGACACCGCTTCCGCCAGCGCCTGCGCCGCGGCCCGGCGGTCGGCATCGTCAACCTGATTGATCACGATGGTCAGCGGGATGCCGTCCGAGCCCTGGCGAGCGCCTTCCTCGGCGATAATGAGCCGTCGCAGATGGTCGACGGTCAACACACTTCCCGGCGCCGCGCCGGTCAGGTCGGCGATGCGTTCCGGGCGATGGGCGATGCGCTCGTCCAGCGGACTTCCGATGGCTGCGGCCGACACTACCCACAACACACGCGCGGTGCCCGGCACCAGCACCGGCTCGCCCGGACGCGGCGCCTTGACGTGGCGCATGCGGGCGCCGTCGGCCTTGACCAGCGTCAGGTCGAATCCGCCGAGCCCGTGAATGGCGGCAACCTCGGCCGGGGGCAGGCCCCGGTTACGGCCCGGCTTGTCCGCCGGGCAGGCGTAGGCCCGAATGCGCCCCGGCACCGCCGCCACGGCCGCGCGCAGGACCGATGGCTCGGCAATACGCGCAGCCCGGGCGAAGTCATCCGGAAACGGCGCCATGTGCACCGTGGCGGTCACCCCGACCCGACCCGGCCAGGCGCGGGCCAGCGCGTACAGCAACGACTTCTTGCCGCCGGCCCCGGCGGCACAGACGATGCCGCCGGTCACCCCCAGGGCTCGCGCCAGCGACCGGTCGGTCATGGCTGCCACCGGGGCGTCATCGATTCAGCGTCGGCTGGTTCATGTCGGGCACTGTCAGGGCGTAACATGGTCGTCTGTTCAAGCAACCCGAAACCGGGTGCATCAGACTAGCGCGGAGGGCGCCAGGCAGCCATGAGCGATTCGCTGCAGGCCGACATCGAGGACCGGATCAACGGCTATCACGACGATCTGCTCGGCAGCACGCTGGGCGACGCCCGGGCACTGCGCGAGGTCTCGGTTGACGATGGCCGGGTCAGCGCGCGGCTGCGCTTCGGGTTCCCGGTCAAGCGCCACGGCCCGTTGGTGGTGGCGGCACTGCGCCAGCAACTGCTGGCGCTGCCCGGTGTCAGCGAGGTCGATATCGCGGTGGAAAGCCGGATCGAGCCGCATGCCGCCCCGCAGGGGGTAGAGCGCCTCAAGCCGGTCAAGAACATCATCGCCGTGGCCTCCGGCAAGGGGGGCGTGGGCAAATCCACCGTCGCCGCCAACCTGGCCCTGGCACTGGCCGGCGAGGGCGCCAGCGTGGGCATGCTGGACGCCGACATCTACGGCCCCAGCCAGCCGCGCATGCTCGGCGTGGCCGGCAAGCCGCGTTCGGAAGACGGCAAGCACATCATCCCGATGCGCAGCTTCGGGGTGCAGTCGATGTCGATCGGCTACCTGATGGACGAGGAAACTCCCACCGTCTGGCGCGGCCCGATGGTCAGCCAGGCCCTGCAGCAACTACTCAACGACACCCTCTGGGATGACCTGGACTACCTGATCGTGGACATGCCGCCGGGCACCGGCGATATCCAGCTCACCCTGTCCCAGCGGGTGCCGGTATCCGGCGCGGTGATCGTGACCACCCCCCAGGACATCGCCACGCTGGATGCCCGCAAGGGGCTGCAGATGTTCCGCAAGGTCAACGTGCCGGTGCTGGGCATCGTCGAGAACATGAGCCTGCACACCTGCTCGGCCTGCGGCCACGAGGAGCACCTGTTCGGCGCCGGCGGCGGCCAGCAGGTGGCCGACCGCTACGACGTGCCGCTGCTGGGGGCGGTGCCCCTGGAAGTCGGTATCCGCGAGGCTGCCGATGGTGGCCGGCCGAGCGTGATCGCCGACCCCGACGGCAACGCCGCCCGGCATTTCATCGGTATCGCCCTGCGCATGGCGGCGGTGCTGTCGCGGCAGAACAAGGACTATGCCCGCAAATTCCCGAAGATCACGGTGGAAAACACCTGACGCGGACGGCCGCAGCGCGGCATAATGGCTGAATGTCCCAGCCGCCGGCACATCAACGCCTGAGCGACGCGCCGCTCGATCTGGGCGCCCTGATCGCGGCCAGCGAGGCCCCCGGCTTCGGCGCCATGGTGGTATTCACCGGCACGGTTCGGGCGGATAACCAGGGCAAGACCGTCACCGGCCTGACCTACTCCGCCTACCGGCCGCTGGCCGAAAGCAGCCTGGCCGACATCGAGGCCCGCGCGGCGGCCGCGCATCCCGGCACCCGGGTACTGACCCAGCACCGGTTGGGCGATCTGGTCGTGGGCGACACCAGCGTGGCCGTGGTGGCCCGGGCTGGGCACCGAGCGGAGGCCTTCGCCGCGGCTCGCTGGGCAATCGAGGCCCTGAAACGGGAAGTGCCCGTATTCAAGCTGGAACACTACGCCGACGGCAGCCAGGCCTACCTGGATGGCTGCAGCCTCAATCAGGGTCCGACCTCGTGAAGAACGTTTCGGCCAAGCCCGACACCCTGCGCCGGGCGGTCGCCGGCGCCGTGCTGACGCTGCCAGCCGACTGCATCCCGCTGCTGGCCGAGGCCCGCACCGACAAGGGCGACGCCCTGGCCGCCGCCCGTTTCGCGGGCATCATGGCCGGCAAGCGCACCTCGGACATCATCCCCCTGTGCCATCCGCTGCCCATCCACGAGGTGGATGTCACCTTCGAGCTGCGGGATACCGAGGTCGTGATCACCGCCCACGCCGAAACCATCGGCCCCACCGGGGTGGAAATGGAGGCCCTGACCGCCGCCAGCGTGGCCGGCCTGACGCTCTACGACATGCTCAAGCCCCACGCCGGGACCAATCTGTCGCTCGACGCGATTCAGCTACTCGGCAAGCAGGGCGGCAAGTCCGATCACCGCCGCCAGGCCGACAGCCCGCTCGGCGCGGCCATCCTGGTAATCGACACGCCGGGAACCCAGGAGAGTGCGGCGAGCACCGTGGTCGATCGCCTGACCGCTGCCGGGATGACGCTGCAGCCGATCGAGCGGGTAACCGACGACGCCACGGCGATTACCGAATCCGCGCGTCGATGGGTGGACAGCGAGGTCGATCTGATCGTGACGATTGGTGGCATCAGTGCCGAGGAGTCGGGTCAAGTCGCCCGGGCGACGGCCTCGATCCTCGACCGGCCCCTGCCCGGCCTGATGGAAACCGCCCGCGCCTTCGGCCAGCGCCGAACCCCCTACGCGATGCTCGCCGACGGCGCCGCGGGCTGGGCCGATACCACGCTGCTGGCCAATCTGCCCGGCAACCCGGCCGCTGCCGACGGCTATCTGGATGCCCTGCTGCCCGGCCTGCTCCGCGCGCTCGGGGCGAGCGACTGACCCAAACCGCCTGTATCACCGACCGCGCCGTCCCGGCTCGGTCCCACGACCGGGAAACACGTATGGATTTCGATACCTACCGCGGCCTGGATGCCATCGCCCTGGCCGAGCGGGTTGCCGCCGGCGAGGCGACCGCCAGCGAGCTTCTGGAAACGGCGATTGCCCGCGCCGAAGCAGTCAACCCGCGCATCAACGCCATCATCCACCCGCTGTACGAGCGCGCCCGCGCCCGGGCCGGCGGCAGACCATCGGGGCCGCTCAGCGGGGTGCCATTCCTGGTCAAGGACCTGTTCCAGGACCTGGCCGGTGAACCGGCCCACTACGGCTGCCGGGCGCTGCGCGACGCCGATGCGCGGGCCCCCGAAGACCAGGCCTACGTGCAGCGCATCGAGGCGGCCGGGGCGGTGATCTTCGGCAAGACCAACACCCCCGAGTTCGGCGCCAAGGGCATTACCGAACCGGAGGCCTATGGCGCCAGCCGCAATCCCTGGAATACCGACCATACCCCGGGTGGCTCCAGCGGCGGGTCGGCCGCCGCAGTGGCCGCCGGCATCGTGCCAGTGGCCGGGGCCAATGACGGGGGCGGTTCCATCCGCATTCCCGCCGCCTGCTGCGGCCTGTTCGGCCTCAAGCCCGGCCGCGGCCGTACGCCGATCGGACCGCCGCTGACCGAGATGATGCACGGCGCCGCGGTCAACGGCGTGGTGTCGCGCTCGGTGCGCGACAGCGCGGCCTTCCTGGACGCGCTGGCCGGCCCGGAACCCGGGGCGGGCTTCCACCCTAAGGCCCCGGCCACGCCCTACCTCGAGGCCTGCGCGCAGCCCCCCGGCAGGCTGACCATCGGCTATTCCACCCGGTCGCCGCTGGGCACCCCCGTGCACCCCGAGGCGGTGGCGGCGGTGGAACACGCGGTGGCGCAGCTGGAATCGCTGGGACACCGGGTGGAAGCCGCCGAACCCGAATTCTCGGGCCCCGGCCTGGGTCCGGACTTTCTGCTGATGTGGTTCGGCCAGATGGCCGCCTCGGTGGCCGAGGTCCGCGCGTACACCGGCTGCGGCGAAGCCGACTTCGAGATCGATACCCGGGCGATGGCCGCATTCGGCCGGGCCACCAGCGCGGGCGACTATATCGCCTGCGTGAACCGCTGGCAGGAGCATGCCCGGCGACTGGCGGCCTTCCATGACAGCCATGATCTGTATCTGACCCCGACCATGGCCTTTCCGCCCGCCCGGGTGGGCGAAATCGTCACCCCGGCCTGGCAGCGCGCCGCGCTCAAGGCGCTGCTCCCCCTGGGCGCGGCCCGTCCGCTGCTGAAAACCGGGCTGGTGGAACAGATGGCGAAGGAGAACCTGCGCTGGGTGCCCTTCACCCAGCTGGCCAACCTGACCGGCGTGCCGGCCATGTCGGTGCCGTTGCACTGGACCGAGGACGGCCTGCCCATGGGCGTAATGTTCAACGCCCCGGTCAACGGGGAGGGCCTGCTGCTGTCGCTGGCCGCGCAGCTGGAACAGGCCGACCCCTGGTTCCACCGCCACGCGCCGCTGGCGTGAGCGCCGCGCCCTATCCCGCCGGCCTGCCGCGCCGGCTGGCCGCGGCCGTCTACGACCTGTTCCTGCTGGTCGGGGTGTGGATGATGTCGGTGTTCGCCCTGCTGCCGTTCACCGACGGCCGGGCCCTGGATGGCAGCAGTCCGGTCTTCCGCCTGTACATCCTGTTCGTGCCGTTCCTGCTGTTCGGCTGGTTCTGGACCCACGGCGGCCAGACCCTGGGCATGAAGGCCTGGCGGATGCGGATTCGCCGCACCGACGGCAGCCCCGTTGACTGGCGGTACGCGGCGCTGCGCTACCTGGGCGCCTGGCTGGCATGGCTGAGCGTGGTCGGCATCGTCTGGATCGCCATCGACCCGCAGCGGCGCGGGCTGCAGGACTGGATCAGCGATACCGAGACGGTGGTGGAACCACCCCAATGAACGACGGAAGCGCTGATTTATGTCGCGAGCAAAGACAGGTTGGCCGCCGCCGGCGCGCAGGAAACGCAGTGTATGAGCCAATACATGAGCATTCCGAGCACCGCCGGCGGCCGAGATGTCGAGCGCAGCAATAAATCCGCACTTCCCTAGCGCAGGCGGCCCAGCCAGATGACGGTCAACACCACCAGCGCCAGCGTGGGCCAGCTGGCGGCCAGCCAGGCCGGCAAGCCATAGACCTGGCCGCTGGAGGCGGCGATCTCGTTGACAATGAAGAACACTACCCCGACCAGGCCGCCCACGAACAGCCGCTGCCCCGCCCCCACGCTGCGCAGGGAGCCAAAGGCGAACGGTAGCGCCAGCAGACACATGGCGAACACGGTGATCGGCGCGGTCAGGTTGCGCCACAGCGCCAGCCGGTAATCGGCGGTGGCCACCTCGTTACGCGCGAGATAGTCGATATAGTCGGCCAGCCCCAGGCTGGAAAGCTCCTCCGGCTTGACCACTGACAGGCGCAGGAACGACGGCTGCAGCGACACCGACCAGGGCCGGGTGTCCTGCGTTTCGGTGGTCACGCGGTTGTCCTCGAAGCGCGTGATCTGCACGTCCTCGAGCTGCCACTCGCCGTCCCGGTAGCGGGCACGCTGGGCGTGGATCAGGGCGGCGAAACGGCCGGTCTCGTCCAGCCGGTAGATTTCTACCCCGGTCAGGAAGTCCTCGGCCAGGCTTCCCTGAATACGGATCACATCGCCCTGATCCCGCAACCAGAGGCCACCGCGCACGCTCTGCACCTGCTCCGGCCCGTAGCGGGCCTGATCCCGCAGGGTTTCCGCCGTGCGCATGGCGTTGGGCGCCAGCCACTCGCCGGTCAGGCCGGTCAAACCTGCCAGCAGCAGGCCGGCAACGGCCACCGAACCGGCCAGGCGCAGCACCGATACCCCCGCCGAGCGCACCACCACCAGCTCGCTGCCGGCCGCCAGGCCGCCCAGCCCGAGCAGGGCCCCCAGCAGGGCCACCACCGGCATCACCAGTTGCAGGCGTTCCGGCAGGGTCAGCAGGGCGAACAGGCTGACATCCAGCAGGCCGTAACTGCCCTTGCCCAGCTGATCGGCTTCGTTGAGAAACGAGATCACCAGGCTGAGAGCACCCACCGCCAGCAGCACCACGCCGAATGCCCGCAGGATCGTGCCGGCGATGTAGCGGTCGAGAACGTTCATAGGGCCGGTGCTGGCAGTCGGCGCAAACGTCCCTGGCTGCGCAGGAAGGCCAGCAACGTGGTTGCCAGTACCAGCCCGTGCAGCAGCCACAGGCCGGGCAGTACCGGCAGGCTGCCGTCGCGCATCCAGATTTCGCCCAGGCGCAGCAGATTCACATAACCCACGAAAACCAGAATCCCGACGATCAGCCGCGCATAGCGGCCCGAGCGGGGCGGCTGCTGGCCCAGCGGCAGGGCAAGAAATGCCAGCACCAGGACCGTCACCGGCACGGCCAGGCGCGATTGCCATTCGATACGCGCCTCCAGACTGTCCCGTTCGAACAGCGGACCGGGCGACAACTGTTCGACTTCCAGCATCTGGCGATCCATCGAGCGGGCCACGTGCAGGCCGTGTTCGGCAAAGCGGGTGACCCGGAAATCCGCCTGCCCCGGCCGCCCTTCGTAACGCCGGCCATCGCGCAATACCAGGGTCTGGGTGCCGTCCTCGGCGTCGGTGACATAGCGGGCGGTTTCCGCCGTGACAATGGTTTCGGTCTGGATGCCGGTATCGCCGCCGCTGTCGCGGGCCACCCGGATGAACACGTCGCGCATCAGGCCGGACCCGCTGTCGATGCCGCCCGCGTAGAACACCGCCTTGCCGCCGTCGATTTCGGTGAACCGGCCGGGTTCCACCGCTTGGATCAGGATCGCCGCCCCGGCCTGCTCCATCTCCTCCAGGTGGCGCGCGGCAGCCGGCCCCAGCACCAGACTCAGGGCCAAACAAAGCAGCGCCACCCCCAGCGTAAGCGGCGCGAAGGCCCGGTACAGCCGGGACGGGCCGATCCCGACCCCGGCCATCGCCGCCATCTCGTTGTCGCGGCACAGCCGGCCCACGGTCAGCAGCAATGCCAGCAATACCGATACCGGCAGCACTACCTCCATGTTTTCCACCGCGCTCAGGCCCGCCACCAGGACGACGGTCTGCATGGGAATCTCGCCGGCCGCGGCATCGGCAATATAGCGGGCAAAGCCCACACCCAGGGTCAGCACCAGCAGGACCAGGGTGACTGCCGCCCAGGTGCGCAGGGTCTCGCCGATCAGATACGCATCGATAACGGCGGGTTTCACGCGCATCGGGCGAAACGCCTTTCTTTGACAAAAATGCGGATGACGCTTGAACTAGTGATTTTTTCCTGCATTTCCGTAGAATAGAGCCGGTTTTGCGTCAGGCGGCTGATGACCGGGAAAGCGGCAGCGCCTGGCCGTTGACTACTCACATCGTTGAACACGCGGGCGGGGGCGTGGTCATGATGCCAGAAACCTTCACAGGAGCGATCATGGAATATCTCGTCAAGAGCGGCAGCCCCGAGAAGCAGCGGGTCGGCTGCGTGGTGGTCGGTGTGTTCGACCGTCGCAAGCCCTCGTCCCAGGCCCAGGCCCTGGATGACGCGGGCAACGGACTGATCGGCAGCGTCATGCGCCGCGGCGACATGGACGGCAAGCTCGGCCAGACCACCATGCTGCACGGGCTCGACGACATGCTCTGCGACCGCATTCTGCTGGTCGGCTGCGGCCGCCAGCAGGACTTCGACCAGGCCGCCTATCGCAAGGCCTGCCGCGCCGCCGCCCGCGAACTCGATCGCGTGGGGGGCGTCGACGCCGCCAACTACCTCCCGGAACTCAACGTCAAGGCGCTGGACGACATCGCCTGGACCGTCAAGCAGGCCCTGCTGATCACCGAGGAAGTGTTCTATCGCTTCGAGACCTGTCGCGGCAGCAACTACAAGCCGCATAGCCGCAGGCTGTCCCGCCTGACCTTCCAGGTCCCGCGCCGTTCCGATCTGCCGGCCGGCGAGCGCGCCATCCGCGAGGCCGAGGCGATCGCGGCCGGCGTGAATTACGCCAAGGATCTGGGCAACCTGCCGGGCAACATCTGCACGCCCACCTATCTGGCGGAACAGGCCGAAGCGCTGGCCAGGGACTACCGGGGCATCAAGACCAAGGTGCTGGACGAGGCGGAGATGGAAAAACTCGGCATGGGCGCCCTGCTCGCGGTATCCCGTGGCAGCCGGCAGCCGGCCAAGCTGATCGTCATGGAATACATGCAGGGGCCGAAGAACGCCAAGCCGACGGTGCTGGTGGGCAAGGGCCTGACCTTCGACTCCGGCGGCATCAGCATCAAGCCCGGCGCGGCCATGGACGAAATGAAATACGACATGTGCGGCGGGGCGAGCGCGTTCGGCGCCATGAAGGCGGCAGCCGAGCTGGAACTGCCGATGAACCTGGTCGCCGTAGTGCCCAGTTCCGAAAACCTGCCCGACGGCGATGCCGTGAAGCCCGGCGACATCCTTACCAGCATGTCCGGCCAGACCATCGAAATCCTCAATACCGATGCCGAAGGCCGGCTGATCCTGTGTGACGCGCTGACCTACGTGGAGAAGAACTACCAGTCGGACGTGGTGGTGGATATGGCCACGCTCACCGGGGCGGCGGTGATCGCGCTGGGTAGTGAGGCGGCGGCCCTGTATGCCAACAACAGCAGCCTGCGGCGCGCCCTGCGTGACGCCGGCGAGTCGGTGGGCGACCGCGCCTGGCCGATGCCGCTGTGGGAGGAGTATCAGAGCCAGCTGGACAGCAACTTCGCCGACATGGCCAATGTGGGCGGCCGGGCCGCCGGCTCGATCACCGCGGCCAGCTTCCTGCACCGGTTCGCCCGCAAGCTGCGCTGGGCGCATCTCGATATTGCCGGCGTGGCCTGGAAGACCGGCAAGGACAAGGGCGCCACCGGGCGCCCGGTCGGCCTGCTGACGGAGTTCCTGATTGCCCGCGCCAACGCGGGGCAATGACGGAAGTCTCCTTCTATATCGTTGAAGCCGAGGGCGCCGATGCCGGCATGCGCACCGCATGCCGGCTGGCGGAAAAGGCCCATGACCAGGGCCACCGGGTATATTTGCACGTGGCCGATGCGGCCGCGGCGCAGATGCTGGACGGGCTGCTCTGGACCTTTCGCCAGGGCAGCTTCGTCCCGCATCTGCTGGCACCGGCCCGGGGCGAGCAGGACCCCACCCCGGTGGTGATCGGCCACCACGAGGAACCGCCGGGCGATTTCGACGACGTGCTGATCAGCCTGACCGACGAGGTGCCGGCCTTTTTCAGCCGCTTCACCCGCAGCCTGGAGATCGTCACCCCGGCCAACCGTCTGGCCGCCCGCCAGCGTTACCGTTTCTATCAGGAACGCGGTTACCCGCTGGAAACGCATAAAATAGCCTGACCCAGGATCGGTGGCCGTCAACGGCCGGTGCACAGGCGCCGGTCATGCCGCCGATCATCCGACCCGTCATCAGTCACGTTCCAATGGATAAGCAATTCGACCCCCGCGCCATCGAAACCAAATGGTATGAATGCTGGGAGGCCGGCGGGCACTTCGCCCCCCGGACGGACCGCGAGGACGTACCCTCCTTCGCCATCATGATCCCGCCGCCCAATGTCACCGGCAGCCTGCACATGGGCCACGCCTTCCAGGACACGATCATGGATGCGCTGACCCGCTACCAGCGCATGCGCGGCTGCCGCACGCTGTGGCAGCCCGGCACCGACCACGCCGGCATTGCCACCCAGATGGTGGTGGAACGCCAGCTCGCCGCCGAGGGCAGCGATCGTCACACGCTGGGCCGCGACGCCTTCGTCGACCGCGTCTGGCAGTGGAAGGCCGAATCCGGCGGCCACATCACCCGCCAGTTGCGCCGCATGGGCGCATCCGTGGACTGGTCACGCGAACGCTTCACAATGGACGAGGGCCTGTCCACCGCGGTGCGTGAGGTGTTCGTGCGGCTGTTCGACGAGGGCCTGATCTACCGCGGCAAGCGGCTGGTCAATTGGGACCCGGTGCTGCACACCGCCATCTCCGACCTGGAAGTGATCAGCGAGGAGGAGAACGGCCATTTCTGGCATTTCCGCTATCCGCTGGCCGACGGCAGCGGCACCCTGTCGGTGGCCACCACCCGACCCGAAACCATGCTGGGGGACACCGCGGTGGCGGTGCATCCCGATGACGAGCGCTACCAGCATCTGATCGGCCGGCGCATCCGGCTGCCGCTGGTCGACCGCGAGATTCCGATCGTGGCCGACACCTACGTCGACCCGGAACTGGGTTCCGGTTGCGTAAAGATCACCCCGGCGCACGACTTCAACGACTACGCCCTGGGCGAGCGCCACGATCTGCCCCGGATCAACATCTTCAACGAGGACGCCACCCTCAACGACGCCGTGCCGGCGCCCTATCGCGGGCTGGACCGGTTCGAAGCCCGCAAGCGGGTGGTGGCCGACCTCGACGCCCTGGGTCTGCTGGAGCGCGTCGATGACCACAAGCTGATGGTGCCCCGCGGCGACCGCTCCGGCGTGGTCATCGAGCCCTATCTCACCGATCAGTGGTTCGTGCGCGCCGAACCGCTGGCCGAGCCCGCGATCAAGGCCGTGGAGGAAGGCCGCATCCGTTTCGTGCCCGGCAATTGGGACAAGACCTATTTCGAGTGGATGAAGAACATCGAGGACTGGTGCATCAGCCGCCAGCTCTGGTGGGGTCACCGGATTCCCGCCTGGTACGACGAGGCCGGCAACGTCTACGTCGGCCGCTCGGCAGCCGAGGTGCGCGACAAGCACGCCGACGACCTCGCGCCCGGCACGTCGCTGACGCAGGACGAGGACGTGCTCGACACCTGGTTCTCGTCGGCGCTGTGGCCGTTCTCCACCCTGGGCTGGCCCGAGGACACCGAAGCGTTGGGGCATTTCTACCCCACCAGCGTCCTGGTCACCGGCTTCGACATCATCTTCTTCTGGGTCGCCCGGATGATCATGATGGGCCTGAAGTTCATGGACGACGTGCCCTTCGCCGAGGTCTACGTACACGGCCTGGTGCGCGACTCGGACGGCCAGAAGATGTCCAAGTCCAAGGGCAACGTGCTCGATCCCATTGATCTCATAGACGGCATCGACCTGGAATCGCTGGTGGCCAAGCGCACCAGCGGGCTGATGCAGCCGCACCTGCAGGAAAAGATCGAGAAAACCACCCGGCGCCACTTCCCCGACGGCATTCCGGCCTACGGCACCGACGCCCTGCGTTTCACCTTTGCCTCGCTGGCTTCCCAGGGGCGTGACATCCGCTTCGATCTGGGCCGGGTCGAGGGCTACCGAAACTTCTGCAACAAGCTGTGGAATGCCGCCCGCTTCGTGCTGATGAATACCGAAGGGGCCGATACCGGCCTGGATGCCGACGCCGCCATCGAGCTGTCCTGGGCCGACCGCTGGATCGCCTCGCAACTGCAGCGCACCGAGGCCGACGTGATCCGTCACATCGAGGCCTATCGCTTCGACCTGGCCGCCCAGGCGCTCTACGAGTTCGTCTGGCACCACTACTGCGACTGGTACCTGGAACTGATCAAGCCGGTGCTCCAGGGCGACCACGCGGGCGAAGCCGAGCAGCGCGGCACCCGACGCACCCTGGTCCGGGTGCTGGAAACCGCCCTGCGGCTGCTGCACCCGATCATGCCCTTCATCACCGAGGAAATCTGGCAGCGCATCGCGCCGCTGGCCGGGCGTGAGGGTGACACCCTGATGCGCCAGCCATTCCCGGTGCCGGACGACGACCGCCTCGACCCGGAAGCCGAAACCGAAATCGAGTGGCTGCAGACCGTCATCCTCGGCCTGCGCCAGATCCGCGGCGAAATGGATATCGCCCCGCGCAAGCCGCTGCCGGTGCTCACCCAGGGCGCGGAAACCGGCGACCGGGAACGGCTGAACCGCCACTGGCCGGCGCTGACCTTCCTGGCGGGGGTGGACTCGATCACCCACCTGGGCCCGGACGACGAGGCGCCGGACGCCGCCACCGCCCTGGCGGGCCGGATGAAACTCCTGGTACCCATGGCCGGTCTGATCGACAAGGACGCGGAACTCGCCCGGCTGGACAAGCGGCTGGCACAGCTCGACAAGGAACAGGCGTCGGTGCGCGGCAAGCTAGACAACCCCAACTTCGTGGACAAGGCCCCGGCCGACGTGGTCGACAAGACCCGCGGCCGGCTGTCCGAGATCGACGCCGCCGTGGCCGAGCTGCGCGGCCAGCGTGACCGGGTGGCGGCGCTGTAATGGCGGGACGCCTGCTGCTGCTGTTCATCACCATCCCGCTGGTGGAAACCTGGCTGCTGATCGAGGTGGGCAGCCGCATCGGCGTGCTGGCCACCATCGGGCTGATCATCCTCACCGCCATCATCGGCAGCCAGCTGGTGCGCATCCAGGGCTTCCGCACGGTGCAGGAAATTCAGGCCCACCAGCAGCGGGGCGAGGCCCCCGCCCTGCCCCTGCTGGAGGGCGCGGCCCTGCTGATCGCCGGCATCACCCTGCTTACGCCGGGTTTCCTCACCGATGCCCTGGGATTTGCCCTGCTGGTGCCCGCCCTGCGGCGCCGGCTGGCGGTGAACCTGCTGCGGCGGGCCGTGGTGATGACCCCCGACGGCAACGCCGGTCCGGGAGCCACCCGGCGGCCGGGCGACGACCGCACCATCGAGGGCGATTACCGGCGGGACGAATGAGGGCCCCGCGCCCGTCACCATAGCGGCGCCTGCCGGGTGTCAACCGCGGGAGGCTCCGGTACCCTTGCCGGTGTCAGGGTACGCCCGGCGACCGCCGCGGCCGATGACCCGGCAATGACGCCCCCTGCACCGGGAGACCGAATGAACCGCGTATCGCCGCAGCCGGCCCGCGCCGCGCACCCGTTACAGCTTGCGCTGGATACCCTCGCCGGCGTGATCCTGGGCAAGGACGAACAGATCCGCCTGGCGCTGAGTTGCCTGCTCGCCCGCGGGCACGTGCTGATCGAGGATCTGCCCGGGGTGGGCAAGACCACGCTCGCGCAGGCGCTGGCCCGTGCGCTCGGCCTGGATTTCGCCCGGGTCCAGTTCACTGCCGACCTGCTGCCCACCGACATCCTCGGCGTGTCGGTGTTCGAAACCGCCGGGGCGCGCTTAGAGTTCCATCCCGGTCCGGTGTTTACCCAGTTGCTGCTGGCCGACGAGATCAACCGCGCCAGCCCCAAGACCCAGAGCGCGCTGCTCGAGGCGATGGAGGAAGGGCAGGTCACCATCGACGGGGCCACCCGGGAACTGCCCAGCCCGTTCTTCGTGGTCGCTACCCAGAATCCGGGGGACCAGGCCGGCACCTTCGCCCTGCCCGAGTCGCAACTGGATCGTTTCCTGATGCGCATTCGCCTCGGCTACCCGCCCCCGGAGGCGGAACGCCAGCTGCTGGCGGAGCGCAGCCGTCGGGACATGCTGGCGGATCTCACCCCGGTGATGACGCCGGCCGATCTGGCCGACGCCCAGGCCCGTTGCGAGGCAATCACCGTCCGGGAACCGCTGCTGAACTACATTCTCGACCTGATCACCGAAAGCCGCCGGGACAGCGCGTTCCGTCACGGCCTGTCGCCGCGCGCGGGCCTGGCATTGCGCCGCGCGGCCCAGGCATGGGCATTCCTGGCCGGGCGCGATTACGTGCTGCCCGAGGACGTCCAGGCGGTGCTGGCCGCGGTGGTGGATCACCGTCTGCCGCCGGGCGCCGACGACGCGGAATCCGTCTCACCCGCGCGCCGGCTGCGCGATGCCGTGGCGGTGCCGTGACGGCCACGGGATGACACTGACGCAACGGCTGCGCGCGCGCACCCGGGCCTGGATCGACCGCCGCAGCCCGCCGCAGCCCGGCCCGGTGCGGATTCATCGTCGGCGGCTCTACATCCTGCCCACGCGCGGCGGCGCCTGGTTCGGGCTGTTGCTGTTCACCATGCTGCTGGGGTCGATGAACTACAGCAACAGCCTGGGATTCGCACTGACCTTCCTGCTCGGCGGCCTGGTGCTGGTGGCCATGCATCACACCCACCGCAACCTGCTCAATCTGACCGTGCGTGCAGCGCCGGTGGCGCCGGTCTTCGCGGGTCAGCCGGCCCTGCTGGCCGTGGTGCTGCACAATCCGGCCGGCCAGTCCCGGCTGGCCGTGGCCGTAGCCGCCGATGACAGCGTGGATGCCCAGGACGACGCCGTTACCGACATCCCGGCCGGCGGCGACGCCATCTGCCGGTTGTCCCTGACCACCCGGGCGCGCGGCCGGCTGCCCCTGCCCCGCCTGAAGATCAGCACCCTGTTCCCGATGGGCCTGTTCCGGGCCTGGACCTGGATTCGCCTCGATCAGAGCGTACTGGTGTACCCGCGACCGGCCGGGCGGGCACCGCTGCCACCCGCCAGTCCCGGCCTGGTCGAGGGCGCGGACCGCCACCGCACCGGCCGCGAGGATTTCGCCGGCCTGAGGCGCTACGGCCGGGGCGACCCGCCGCGGCTGATTCACTGGAAAAGCTACCCCCGCACCGGCACGCTGATGGTCAAGCAGTTCGACGATCCGCGTCAGGAAACGCTGTGGCTGGATTTCGCCATGGTCCCGGGCAGCGGCATTGAACCGCGGCTGAGTCAACTCACCCGCTGGGTGCAGGAGGCTGATCGCCGCGGGCTGGTGTACGGCCTGCGGCTGCCGGGCGCCGAGATTCCGCCGGACCGCGGCGCCCCGCATCGCGACCGTTGCCTGCGCATCCTGGCCCTGTATGCCGACTGAGCAGCGTCTGCGGCTGATTGCGGTGCTGGCGCTGGTAATGGCGCCACACGTCGTGCGGGTGCCGATATGGGTCAGCCTGTTCACCGGCGCCATCCTCGGCTGGCAGGCGATGGCCGCCTGGCGGAACTGGCCGGCACCCGCCCGCTGGCTGCGGCTTCTGCTGGCGCTGACCGCCTTCGTCGGCGTCTACGCCAGCTACGGCCGCGTGGACGGCCAGAACGCCGGCGTGGCCCTGCTGATGCTGATGCTGGCCCTCAAGCTCACGGAAACCCATCGTCACCGGGACATGATGATCCTGCTGGGGCTGTGCTACTTCGTGGTCATCACCCATTTCCTGTTCTCGCAGGAAATCGTGATGGCGGTATTCCTGGGCCTGGCCGGCTGGCTGATTACCGCCTGTTTCATCGATGCCAATCACCCCGGCCGCGCCCTGCCCCTGCGCGAGCTGCTGCGGCGGGCCGCCAGCCTGCTGGCCCAGGCCCTGCCCCTGGCCGTACTGCTGTTCGTGCTGTTCCCCCGCATCCCCGGACCGCTGTGGGGGCTGCCCTCCGACAGCGGCGCCAGTGCCCGCACGGGGCTGTCCGACAGCATGGAGCCGGGCAGCATCAGCCGGGTGGCCCTCTCCGACGCGGTGGCCTTCCGGGTCGAGTTCGAGGCCGAGCCACCGCCACCAGCCCTGCGCTACTGGCGCGGCCCGGTATTCTGGTCGTTCGATGGCCGGCGCTGGACCACCGGCTGGCCGGGTCGTTTTCTCGACGCCTCACCCGACTACCGGCCCCGGACCGCGCCGATCCGCTACCGACTCACGCTGGAACCCCACGATCAGGACTGGTTGCTGGCGCTGGACCTGCCCGCCCGCGCCCCGGCCAATGCCTACCGGGATGCCGCCGGCAGCCTGCGCACCCGCGAGCCGATCAGCCAGCGGCGGGCATTCACGCTGTCGTCGGTGCCCGGCTACGTCCTGCAACCGGATCCGCCGCCCGATCTGCTCGATTACGCCCGACGCCTGCCGGGTGCCGGCAATCCCCGGGCCCGGGCGCTGGCAGGACGATGGCGCGACGGTAATGACGCACCGGCCGACGTCGTCACCGCCGCGCTCACCCGTTTCCGCGAGCAACCCTTCCGCTATACGCTTGAGCCGGGCGCGCTGCGCGGCGCGGACCGCATCGACCAGTTCCTGTTCGATACCCGCGCGGGTTTCTGCGAACACTACGCCGGCGCCTTCGTGTTCCTGATGCGGGCGGCCGGCATTCCGGCGCGCGTGGTTACCGGTTACCAGGGCGGCAGCCCGGGGCTGGGGGACTACCTGATCGTGCGCGCCGCCGATGCTCATGCCTGGGCGGAAGTGTGGCTGGAAGGCCGCGGCTGGGTGCGTATCGATCCCACCGGGGCGGTGGCGCCCGAACGCATCGAATCCGGGCTGGGCGGCTCGCTGGGCGCGGATGAACCGGTGCCTTACCTGGCGCGGGGCGGCGGCGATCTGCTGAGGCGCGCCCAGCTTGCCTGGGACTGGGCCAATGCCGGCTGGAACCGCTGGTTCCTGGCCTATGGTCCGCAACGCCAGCGCGATTTTCTCGCCGGGCTGGGGCTGCCGGACGTCCGCGCCATGATTCTGGCGCTGACGCTGCTGTTGACGGCAGTCATGGCGATGATCGGTGCATTTCTGATCTGGCAGGCGCGGCCGCGCGGCGCGGCCGATCCGGTCCAGGCGGCCTGGCTGCGATTGTGCAGCCGGCTGGCCGCGGCGGGCCTGCCCCGGCGCGATGATGAAGGCCCGCTCGACTACGCGAGCCGCGTGGCGCGGGCCCGACCGGACTTCGCCGCCACGATCAGCGCCCTGGCCCGCGAATACGTCGCCATCCGCTACCGCCACGGCGGCAGCCAGCAGCAACAGCGGGCATTCATCCGCGATGCGCGCCGCTTCCGGCCGGGCGGCGCGCCACGCCGGCCCGCCCGGATTTGATATAAACGCGTCATGCAACGCGTCATCATCATGCTGTTGGGCCTGCTGGCGGCGCCGATCACGGCCGGCGCCGCGGAGGACGCGAGCGAGCTCTACAACGCGCTCGAGCGCGACCTGTACGCGGCCCAGAACGGCGAACAGACGGTGGACGACTTTCTCACCGAGCTGGTCGACGCCGACGTGGTGCTGCTGTCGCGGCACGAGGTCACGCAGATCCGGGATCCGGCCGATCTGCCGGCGCTGGTGCTGCCGGCCGGCGAGGACAAGAGCCAGCGACTGGCCGTGTTCACCAGTCCGGAACGCGCCCACCGGGTGGCCAGGACCTATCCGGAATACCGCTACGGCGTGAAGACCGATTTCATCTGGGTACTGGCCCATACCGCGCCCGGCATGGGCGTGGCGGTCAATCCGGGCTGGACACTGGGCATGAACATTCCCAGCTACGGCCTGCTGCGCCTGCGTGAACGCTTTGAAGACCGTATCGAGGCCCGCCTGAAATGAGTTTTCGCTATTGTCCCTGCTGCGGCGGGCCGCTGACCCGCGCCGAACTCGGCGACCGCCCGCGCCTGGCCTGCCCCGATCCGGACTGCGGCCACGTGTTCTGGAACAACCCCACGCCGGTGGTCGGCGCGGTGGTGGAACGCGAGGGCCGGATCGTGCTGGCCCGCAACGTGGCCTGGCCGGCGGGCATGTTCGGGCTGATCACCGGCTTTCTGGAAGCCGGCGAATCCCCCGAGGAAGGCGTGGTCCGCGAGGTGAAGGAAGAACTCGACCTGGACGGCGAGGTGCGCGAGCTGATCGGCATCTATCCCTTCTACACCAAGAACCAGATCCTGATCTGCTATCACGTCGAGGCCGAGGGCACCATCCGCCACAACGAGGAACTGGCCGAGTCCCTGTGCCTGCCGCCGGCGTCAGTGCGCTACTGGCCCTCCTCCACCGGCTGGGCCATGAAGGACTGGCTGGAGGCCCGCGGCCATACGCCCGAACGCATCGAACTGCCGGAAGCGATCCGGGTCGGGCTCGATCCGCGCGACTGAAGCGGCTTCAGCGTGCGTCGGGTTCGGGCACGCGCGTGAGCACCCAGGCACCCGCGGCAAACAGGATCAGCACCGCCAGGATGGACAGCCGCGCGCTGCCGGTGGCGGCGGCAGTCACCCCCACCAGCAGCGGCCCGAGCACCGCCGCGAACTTGCCCAGCATGTTGTAGAAGCCGAAGAACTCGCCGGCCTTGCCCTCGGGAATCAGGCGCGCGAAGTAGGAGCGCGACAACGACTGCACCCCGCCCTGCACCAGGCCGATCACCGCCGCCATGACGTAGAACTGGACCACCGTCTGCATGAAATAGCCCCAGGCCGTGACGCCGGCGTAGACCGCCAGACCCAGGTAGATGGCCCGGCGGGTACCCCAGCGCTCGCCCAGCCAGCCGAAGGCAATGGCGGCGGGAAAGCCCACGAACTGCACCAGCAGCAGCGCCACGATCAGGCTGTTGGCCTCGAAACCCAGGCTGAGGCCGAAGTCCACCGCCATGCGGATGATGGTGTGCACGCCATCGATGTAGAGCCAGTAGGCCAGCAGGAACAGCGCGGCCCCCTTGACGGCCCGGATATGCGACAGGGTCTGGCGCAGCTCGCGCAGGCCGCCGGTCACGGCCGCGCCCAGCGGCTGACGCCGGGCCGGCCGGGGCTCGCCCACGTAGCGCAGCAGCGGCACGGAGAAAACGGCCCACCATACCGCCACCGACAGGAATGACCACTGCACCGCCGCCGCCTTGTCGGCCAGGCCGAACCAGGCCGGTTTCAGGGTCATGGCCACGTTCACCGCCAGCAGCAGGCCGCCACCAAGATAGCCCAGGGCATAACCCAGCGCGGACACCCGGTCCATGCTGGCCGGGGTGGCCACGTTGACGATCAACCCGTCGTAGAACACCAGGCTGGCGGAAAAGCCGATCGAGGCCAGTACGAACAGGGTCATGGCCAGCAGCCACTCGCCCTCGGCTACCCAGAACAGCGCACCGGTGGCCGCGACACCCAGCGCGGCGAAACCGGCCAGCAGCGTCTTCTTGCCGCCGTTGCGATCGGCCAGCGCGCCCAGCAGCGGCGCCAGGATCATCACCACCACGCTGGCCACGGCGCTGCCCACGCCCAGCTGCAGGGTGCTGGTGGTGGCCTCGAACTGGCCGCTCCAGTACTGCTTGTAGAAGATGGGGAAGAAGCCGGCCACCACGGTGGTGGCGAAGGCGGAGTTGGCCCAATCGTAGAGTGCCCAGGACCAGCGGGCCCGCACGTCGTTGGTCATGATCGGAACGTCCCGTGCCGAATCACAGCGCGCGGGCCAGAATCAGGGCATCCTCGCGACCATGGGCGGCCGGATAATAGCGCCTGCGCACGCCCACTTCGTTGAAACCGTTGGCATCGTACAGCGCCACGGCGCCGCGATTGGACGGGCGCACTTCCAGCAGAAGCGTGTCCGCGCCCTGCCGGCGGGCCTGGCTGACCAGCTGCTCCAGCAGCCGGGTGGCCACGCCCTGGCGGCGACACAGGGGGCTGACGCACAGATTGAGCACATGCGCATCACCCACCGCCACCGACAGCAGCGCGTAGCCCTTGAGTTCGGCATCCGGGCCCGTTGCCGCGAAGCCGCGATAGCCTACCCGCAGGCAGTCGCGGAAAATGCCCTCGCTCCAGGGGAAATCATAGGCGGCGCGCTCGATCGACAGCACCGCCGGCAGATCCGCGATGGTCAGCGGCCGGATGTCGCAGACGCTGCGCAGTTCCGCGCTCATGACGCGGCATCCAGCAGCCGCATGGCCTCGCGCAGATCCTCCCAGGCGCGGCTCTTCTGCTGGGGCGAGCGCAGCAGATAGGCCGGGTGGTAGGTCACCAGCAGCGGTATCGAGCGCCCGGGATAGCGGTGCACCTGGCCCCGCAGTTTGCCCAGCGGGGCCTGCGTATCGAGCAGCGTCTGTGCGGCCACCCGGCCTACCGCCACGATCAACTTCGGGGAGAGCAACTCGATCTGGCGTTCCAGAATCGGACGATCGGCCGCCACTTCCTCGGGTTTCGGATCCCGGTTATCGGGCGGCCGGAACTTGCAGATGTTGGCGATATAGGTATTACGCGCACGATCGCGGCCGATGGCGAAAAGCATCCGGTCCAGCAGCTTGCCGGCGCGCCCGACGAACGGCTCGCCGCGGCGATCCTCCTCGGCGCCCGGCGCCTCGCCGATGATCATCAGATCCGCATCGCGGGCACCAACCCCGAACACCGGGCGGCTCGCGCCGCGGTGGTCGCATTCGGCCAGATAGGCGGCCAGTTCGTCCCAGTCCATCGCGGCCACGTCCGGGGACTTTTCCGGTGCCCGCGGCGCCGACTCGCCCACCGATGCCGCGCTTGCGGGTTCGGGCGGCGCCGCGGTGTCCGGTTCGGCGGGTTGCAATTCCGCGGGGCTGACCGGCGCTGCCGCCCGCACCGACGCACGGGATCGAGACCGCTGTTCCCAGAGGGTCAGGCCCAGTTCCTCGAGGCGGGCTTGGCGGGGATCGGCAACCATGGCGCAAGCTTATCGCGCCAGCCGGAAGTGGTGCGAGTGCGAGGCCGGGTAATCGGGCCTCACACTCGCCCCTATCCGTCGAAATCAGGCGCTGCGGCGCTGACCCTCGACCTGCTGGTGATCCACCAGCGCGCGGTTGATGGCCGAGACCGCCGCTTCCAGCGAGGCGGAAATGATATCCGCATCGATGGCACAGCCGAAGGTGGACTTGCCGTCGCCGATACCGGCTTCGACGTAGGCCACCGCGTCGGCTTCGGCCCCGTGGCCGCGCGCATGCTCGGTGTAGTCATGGATCACTACGTTCAGGCCCAGGCTCTGATTCAGACCGTCGATGAACGCCGCGATCGGGCCATTGCCCGCGCCCTTGAGACGCTGCTCCACGCCCTCGTTGGTGATCACGGCTTCGACCGTATGGCGATCGCCGGCATCACCGCGCGACGAGGCCCAGTAGTCGCGGAACGCCAGTGGCCCGCCGGTTTCCAGATAGCTCTGTTCGAACAGGCGCAGGATTTCCGCCGCGGTGAGTTCGCGGCCGGTGTCATCCGCCTCGCGCTGCACGATCTTGGCGAACTCGATCTGCATGCGCCGCGGCAGGCTCAGGCCGTATTCGGTTTCCAGCAGATAGGACACCCCGCCCTTGCCGGACTGGGAGTTGACCCGGATCACCGCCTCGTAGGTGCGCCCCAGATCCCGCGGGTCAATCGGCAGGTAGGGCACTTCCCAGACACCATCGGGATGATTCTTGCGGTCCTTCAGACCCTTGTTGATGGCGTCCTGATGCGATCCGGAGAAGGCGGTGAACACCAGCTCGCCGGCATACGGATGGCGCGGATGCACGGGCAGCTGATTGCAGTACTCGGCCATGCGCACCACATCGTTGATGCGGGTGAAATCCAGCCCCGGCGACACGCCCTGGGAGTGCAGATTCAGCGCCAGGGTGACCAGGTCCACATTACCGGTACGTTCACCGTTGCCGAATAGCGTGCCTTCCACCCGGTCGGCGCCGGCCATCTGCCCCAGTTCGGCCGCCGCTACCGCGCAGCCGCGGTCGTTATGCGGATGCAGCGACAGGATCACCGAATCGCGCGGCGTCAACTGGCGGTGCATCCACTCGATCTGGTCGGCATAGATGTTGGGCGAGGCCATCTCCACCGTGGCCGGCAGGTTGATGATCGCCTTGTGTTCGGGCGTGGGCTGCCAGATCGCCAGCACCTCGTTGCTGATACGGGCGGCAAAGTCCAGCTCGGTGCCGGTGAAGCTCTCCGGCGAATACTGGAACACCCACTCGGTGTCCGGATAGGCCGCGGCCAGCGTCTTGACCCGCCGCGCCCCGCGCCGGGCGATGTCGATGATGCCCTCCTGGTCCATGCCGAAGACGATGCGGCGCTGGGCCGACGAGGTGGAGTTGTAGATGTGCACGATCGCCCGCCGTGCACCCACCAGCGCCTCGAAGGTACGCTCGATCAGCTCATCGCGGCACTGGCACAGCACCTGGACCGAAACATCGTCCGGAATCAGGCCGTCCTCAATGATCTTGCGGCAGAAATCGTAATCGGTCTGCGAGGCGGCAGGGAAACCGATTTCGATTTCCTTGAACCCGATATCCACCAGCCCCTGGAACATGCGCAGCTTGCGCGCCATGCCCATGGGTTCGATCAGCGCCTGATTGCCGTCGCGCAGGTCCACGCTGCACCACACCGGCGGCTGGTCGAGGCTGACCCCCGGCCAGGTGCGGTCGGACAGGCCCACCGCGGGGAACGGTCGGTATTTGGTGGCCGGATGCACGGCCGATTCGCTGCTCTGATTCTCGCTCATTGGAACGCTCCGATGTCGCTGCCCGCTGATGCCGACAGTCAGTCTTCCCGGTATGCCTCGGTAGCGGTATCGGCCCCGCCATGGCCGTGCTGGAGTATCTGCCTTACGGCAGAAGTCGCCGGGTCAGGACAACGAGCGCGGAAAACACGCGCACACAGCCGCGACCGTTGCCGGCGACTGTACCAATCACGTTGTGCGCGGGGTAATCCATGTTGCGGGATGCGAATGACTTCTGTTGCAGGATAACCGAAGCACCAAAGCCCTGCCAAGCCGGACCCGCTCAGCCCTGCTGTACCCGGCGGCGTCGCCGCCACCGCATCACGGACATCAAGGGCCCCGACCCCGCATAGACCAGGAACCCGAGGAACAGGACCCGGGGCGGATCGAGGCTGATCAGCACGAAGCCGAGCACCACGGCCAGCACATGGAAGAACGGCACCCGTTCCGAGAGCTTGACATCCTTGAAGCTGTGAAAACGGATGTTGCTCACCATCAGCGCCCCGGCGATCACGGTTACCAGGAACACCGGCACCACCATTGTGGTACCCGCCAGGCCGAGGTCATGGCAGACCCATACCGCTCCCACCAGCAACCCGGCAGCCGCCGGACTGGGCAGGCCGAGAAACACCTTGCGGTCGTTCGCACCGCCGCGCTGGATGTTGAAACGGGCCAGCCGTAGCGCGGCTGCCGCAGTGTAGAAGAATGCCGCCAGCCAGCCGAGCTTGCCGCCCACGAAACTGACGTCGGCCAGACTGGCAAGGCTGTAGGAATAGGCGACCAGCGCCGAAGCCAGCCCGAAGGCCACGAGGTCGGCGAGACTGTCGTACTGCAGACCGAAATCGCTTTCCGTGCGGGTCAGCCGGGCAACACGCCCATCCAGCATGTCGGTGACCATGGCCGCGAAGATGGCCATGGCGGCCACGCTGAAACGCCCCTGGCCGGCGGCAATGATGGCGTAGAAGCCGGCGAACAGCGTTCCGGTGGTGAACAGATTGGGCAGCAGATAGATGCCCCGCCGCCGTCGCCGTTGTTGTTGTGCGTCTTCGGATTCGTTCATGGTCACCGCCCGCCAACCGGACATGATTCAGACGCCGCCATCATGACATCGATGGCAGGTCGACCGGGGTCTTGCGTACCAGGGTGGCAAGTTTGTCCGATCCCGCATGCACCCGATCGCCCACCGCCACCTCCACCCGGGAGTGGGCCGGCAGGAAGATGTCCACACGTCCGGCCAGCCGCCGGGCGCCGCAGATCCGCCCCTGCCCGAGGCGGTCGCCGTAGCGGACCTGGCACGGCCGGCCACCGAACATCCAGCCCGAGGCGGCAATCACGATGTCGTCCCCCTCATCGGTGCGCAGCCATGACACGGTGCCGTCGAATTCCCCTTCGCCCGCTGCCGGCAGTTCCAGCACCGTGCCCTCGACCGGAGAACGCAGCAGATACGCGCCCAGCAGGGAGGCGTCCAGCGACACGCGAATGGCCTCGCGGTCCAGGAACGGGTCGTAGCATTCGCGCCGGTGCACCACACGCCCGTCCACCGGGGCGATAACCGCCAGCGGCTCGGACGGGATGCGCCGGCGCGGATCGTGGAAGAACGCCAGCAGGACCAGCACCACCACGGCCAGCGGCAGCGCTGCCAGCCAGTGCCAGAAGTGGCCGACAGCGAATGTGACGATTGCCGCCAGCACCAGGATGGGCCAGCCCTCGCGGGCAATCTGCATCAGGGTGCGCCGCATGGACTGCGCCGGAAGGGGGAACGGTGTGGAAGCTACGCCGCGCCGGAATAATCAGTTGCGCGACTTGTCGACGATCTTGCTCTTGCTGATCCACGGCATCATCGCGCGCAGCTTCTCGCCCACCTGCTCGATGGGATGCTCGCGCGACAGCCGGCGGCCCGCCTTCAGAGTCGGGAAGCCCGCCTGGTTCTCGCCGATGAACTCGCGCGCGAACTTGCCGGCCTGTACCTCGGACAGGATGCGGCGCATCTCGGCCTTGGTCTCTTCGGTGACGATGCGCGGCCCGCGCGTGAAATCACCGTATTCCGCGGTGTTGGAGATCGAGTAACGCATGTTGGCGATGCCGCCTTCATAGATCAGGTCGACGATCAGCTTGACCTCGTGCAGGCACTCGAAATAGGCCATCTCCGGCTCGTAGCCGGCCTCGGTCAGGGTTTCGAAACCCGCCTGGATCAGCGCCGTGATACCGCCGCAGAGCACCGCCTGCTCGCCAAACAGGTCGGTTTCGGTCTCGTCACGGAAGGTGGTCTCGATGATGCCGGCGCGGCCGCCGCCGTTGGCCACGGCATACGACAGGGCAATGTTCTTGGCGTTACCGGAGGCATCCTGGTGGATGGCGATCAGGCTGGGCACGCCGCCGCCAGCCTCGTAGGTGGTACGCACCAGGTGGCCGGGACCCTTGGGTGCCACCATGAACACGTCGGTGTCGGCGCGCGGCTCGATCAACTCGAAGTGCACGTTGAAGCCGTGGGCGAAGGCAATCGCCGCACCTTCCTTGAGGTTCGGCTCGATCTGGTTCTGGTACAGCGACACCTGGTGTTCGTCCGGCGCCAGGATCATCACCACATCGGCCGCGGCCACGGCGCTTTCGATCTCGGCGACTTCCAGGCCCGCGTTCTCGGCCTTCTGCCAGGAACCCGAGCCGGCCCGCAGACCCACCACGACGCTCACGCCGGAATCCTTCAGATTGTTGGCGTGGGCATGGCCCTGCGAGCCATAGCCGATGATGGCCACTTTCTTGGACTGGATAAGCGCCAGATCGGCGTCCTTGTCGTAATAAACCTGCATGCTCACGATTACTGCTCCTGCTCGTAGCGAAGTCCCAGATCGCCGGGCGTGATGGCGACGGCGCCACTTCGCACCAGCTCGCGCAGCGTCCCGACGCCACTCATTGAATCAATCAGGTCCCGCACCGCGGATTCGCCGCCGACGAACCGCAGGGTGACCAGGCCGTCGCGCGCATCCAGCACCTCCGCGCCTGCCGCGCGGGCCTGTTCGGCCAGGCGGTCGTCGCCGGCCACCTTCATCATCACCAGCTCGCTTTCCACGTGCTCGCCGCCGGTCATGTCCAGCACGTCGATCACGTCCACCAGCTTGAGCAGCTGGCGGTTGATCTGGTCAACCACGTCGTCGGAGCCGGTGGTCACCAGCGTCAGGCGCGACACGGTATCGTCCTCGGTCGGGGCGACATTCAGGGATTCGATGTTGAAGCCGCGCTGCGAAAACATGCCGGCCACGCGCACCAGCGCGCCCGCCTCGTTCTGCATCAGCATGGAGATGATGTGCCGCATTGGCCGCATGTCACGCCGCGCGACCGCGCGGGCCCCCGAAAATCAAGCGCGCACGGTAATCCCAGGTGCCGGGAAAATCAACTGTGGCCGCCGGCACCCGCCGATCCGGCCAGCGCCTCCAGCTCGGCCAGACCCTGCTCCAGGTCATCCAGCAGCCGCTGCATGCTCGGCAGCGTCCGGCTGCAGGCGATCAGCCCGAACTCCAGCTTGTGGTCATAACTGTTGAGCGTGATGTTGAGTGCCTGGCCATCCAGCACGATGGAAACCGGATACATCCCCTCCAGCCGGGCGCCGTTGAAATACAGCGGCTGCTTGGGTCCCGGGACATTGGAAATCACCACGTTGAAGGGCTGGCGCCCCGGCACCAGGCCGGTGGCCAGATTGACCCCGCCCACCGCCATCACCGTGGCCACGTAATTCATGATCTCGGTCTGGCTCATGGTGGCGTAGCGCGCCTTGCTGTGGCGCACGGAGCGGGCGATGGTGTCGAAACGGGCCCGTGGGTCGTCCAGATGGGTGGCCAGGTTGGCCAGGAACAGGGCCACTTGATTGCCGCCCTCGGAATCGTCCTGCCGCAGCGACATCGGCACCATGGCGATCAACGGCTTGTCCGGCAGCGCGTCCAGCGACTGCAGATAGCGCCGCAGCGCGGCGGAGCACATGGCCAGCACCGCGTCGTTGAGGGTGCCGCCGAGCTGCCGGCCCGCCGCCCGGATGCGGTCCAGCGACCAGGACTGGGCCGCAAAACGCCGCGACGCCGAGACCCGTTGATTGAGAATGCAGCGCGGCGCCTGGAAGGCGGAGACGAAATCGGGCTCCCGCTGCCAGGCCGACTGCACCGTTCGCGACAGCTCCATCGACACCCGCGGCAGCGAGGCAAGCTGGGCGCCCGCCATCTGCCCCAGTCGCAGGGCCGGGTTGCGCCCGCCGCGCTGCCGGCGGCGCGGCGGCAGGGCCCAAAGCGGCGTCAACTCGGCTTCGCCGGCCTCAGTGGTCATCGCCCGCTGCAGCAATCGCATGGCCGCCACGCCGTCCACCATGGCGTGATGGATCTTGGCGTAGACCGCAATACGGCCGTCCTCCACCCCGTCGATCAGGTACAGCTCCCACAGCGGCTTGGCCCGATCCAGCAGATTGGCGTGCAGTTGCGACACCAGCGTGAGCAGCTCGCGAATGCGGCCCGGGCGCGGCAGGGCCAGCGGCCGGAAATGCGCTTCCACGTCGAAGGCCCGGTCCTCGGTCCAGAACCAGGCGCCGAGCCGTCGTACCAGCCGCTGGTTGAACGGCGGATAGGCCCGGGTCGCGCGGCGGGTGCGTTCGATCAGCGCGGGAATGTAATCATCGCCGGCATCCGCGGGCGGGCGCAGCAGCAACAGGCCGCCCACATGCATGGGCTGATTGCGGCGTTCCAGCCACAGGAACCCCTGATCGACCGGATTGACCGGTTTCAGACCGGCCATGCTGCGGTCTGCATGAATGGGATGGCGCTCATGGACGAGAACGTTAGCATGCCACCGGCCGGTGCGAATCCCACCGCGGCGCCGACGGGCTTCTAACGCTGACGCCCGACAATCGGCTAAAATATCGGGTTTGCAAGCGCAGACAGGCGATACCATGGCCCAAGTTCGAGACAACCTGCCCGACCCCGCCAGCCATCCGCTGGCCGGCACCCGCATGACCGGCGCCGAGATGATGGTGCAGGTACTGGCGGACGAAGGCGTGGACACGGTATTCGGCTACTCGGGCGGCGCCATCCTGCCCACCTACGACGCCATCTTCCGCTTCAACGCCGAGCACCACGACCGCATGCCGCTGATCGTGCCCGCCAACGAGCAGGGCGCGGGCTTCATGGCGGCCGGTTACGCCCGGGCCTCCGGCAAGGTGGGCGTCGCCCTGGTCACCTCCGGCCCCGGCGCCACCAACACCGTGACGCCAGTGCGCGACTGCATGGCCGATTCCGTGCCCATCGTGGTCATCTGCGGCCAGGTGGCCCGCGCCGCTGTGGGCACGGACGCCTTCCAGGAGGCGCCGGTGTCCAACATCATGAGCGCGGCCGCCAAGCACGTGTTCCTGGTTACCGACCCGGAACGGCTGGAGGCCACCGTGCGCACCGCCTTCGAGATCGCCCGTTCCGGCCGCCCCGGCCCGGTGGTCATCGACGTGCCCAAGGACGTGCAGAACTGGGAAGGCGCCTTCGCCGGCGAAGGCGTGCTGCCGATCCCCGGCTATCGCCAGCGCATGAACGCCCTGGCGGCCAACCGCATCGATGACGCCGAGTGCGCCGACTTTTTCCGGCTGCTGGCCGAAAGCGAACGCCCCCTGATCTATGCCGGCGGCGGGGTGATCAACGCCAACGCCGCCCAGGAGATGCGCGAACTGGCCCAGGCCTTCGGCATCCCGGTGGTCACCACGCTGATGGGTATCGGCGCGTTCGACACCACCGACCCGCTGGCCCTGCACATGCTGGGCATGCACGGCACCGCGTTTGCCAACTACGCGGTGGACGACTGCGACTTCCTGATCGCCATGGGCTCGCGCTTCGACGACCGGGTGGCCGGTGTGCCGCAGGCGTTCGCGCCCAACGCGCGGCACATCGCGCATTTCGACGTGGACGCCTCCGAGATCAACAAGGTCAAGAACGTGGACTGGCACCACGTCGGGGTGCTGGCCGAAAGCCTGCGCCGGCTGCTGGAGTATGGCCGCGAAATCGGCTTTGCCGGCGAGTACGCGCCCTGGCATCGCCATATCGCGGACCTGAAGGCCCACTATGCGATGAATTACGACCGCGACTCCGCGGCAATCCAGCCCCATCACGTGATCGAGGAAATCAACAAACTCACCGGCGGGGAGGCGATTATCAGCACTGGCGTGGGCCAGCACCAGATGTGGGCGGCGCAGTACTTCGACTTCCGCCAGCCGCGGCTTTGGTTGACCTCCGGGTCGATGGGCACCATGGGCTTCGGTCTGCCCGCCGCGGTGGGCGCCCAGTTCGCCCAGCGCGACAAGCTGGTGATCGACATCGATGGCGATGCCTCGATCCGCATGAACCTGGGCGAACTGGAAACCGTGACCACCTACGACCTGCCGGTGAAGATCGTCGTGCTCAACAACTTCGGCGACGGCATGGTCAAGCAGTGGCAGAAGCTGTTCTTCAAGGGCCGGCTGTCGGCCTCGGACAAGTCGCTGCACAAGAAGGACTTCGTCAAGGCGGCGGAGGCCGATGGCTTCGAGTTCGCCCAGCGGCTGGATGACAAGTCACAGCTCGCGGATGTGATCAAGGCATTCATCGAGTACCGCGGCCCGGCGTTTCTGGAAGTCATCATCGACCCGGACGCCGGCGTCTACCCGATGGTGGGCCCGGGCATGAGCTACCGCGAGATGATTACCGGCGACCACATCCCCAATCGCTACGAAAGCAGCGATGCCGAGGTGGGTCCTTCCGAGGCGTTCTGAACATCCGCGCGCCACGCGTCGCGTGCTAGTCTCGGTGCATGATTCGACGTACCAAGATCGTCGCGACCCTCGGGCCCGCGACCGATGATGAAGCGGCCCTGTCGCGCCTGCTCAGTGCCGGCGCCAATGTCGTTCGGCTGAACTTCTCCCACGGCAGTGGCGATGAGCACCGCGCCCGGGCCGAGCGGGTGCGGCGGGCGGCTGCCGACCTCGATGCCTCGGTGGGCATTCTCGGTGATCTGCAGGGCCCCAAGATCCGCATCGAGTCCTTTGCCGCAAGCGCGGTCGACCTGGAGGCGGGACAGGCCTTCGCCCTGGACGCGGACCTGGACCCGGAGGCCGGCGATGCCGCCGGTGTGGGACTCGGCTATCGCCCGCTGGTGGACGACGTGTCCGTCGGTGACCTGCTGCTGCTGGACGACGGCGCCATTACGCTGGAGGTCACCGGGATGTCCGGCGGACGTATCGACACCCGAGTGGAAAACAGTGGCCGGCTTTCCTCGCGCAAGGGCCTGAACCTGCGCGGCGGCGGCCTGTCGGCGGCTGGGCTGACCGAGCAGGATTACCGCGATATCGAACTGGCCGCGGAGATGAAGGTGGACTTCCTGGCGGTGTCGTTCGTACGCTCGGCCGCGGATATCGAGGAGGCCCGGGCCCGCCTGCGGGCGGCCGGCGGCCACGCCCGCATCGTGGCCAAGATCGAACGCGCGGAAGCCGTGGCCGACCTCGAGGCAATCATCGAGGCCTCCGACGTGGTGATGGTGGCCCGGGGCGATCTGGCGGTGGAAATCGGCGACCCCGAGCTGCCGGCGGTGCAGAAGCGCATCATCGCCCAGTCGCGGGAGATGAACCGCACGGTGATCACCGCCACCCAGATGATGGAATCCATGATCGAGCAGCCCACACCCACGCGGGCGGAGGTACTGGATGTGGCCAACGCGGTGCTCGACGGCACCGACGCGGTGATGCTGTCCGCGGAAACCGCGGTGGGCGCCTACGCGGTCAATGCGGTGGCGGCCATGGGCCGCATCTGCGTCGGCGCCGAGAACGGTCATTTCTCTGCCCATTCCCAGCGCCGGCTGGCCACCCATTTCCGGCGCACGGACGAGGCCATCGCCATGGCCACAACCTACACCGCCCGCCACATGCGCGCCGACGCCATCATCGCCCTGACCGATTCCGGCCACACCGCGATGCTGATGTCGCGCCAGGACGTGGGGATTCCCATCTACGCCCTCACCCGGACGGCGGAAACCTGTGGCTATCTGACGGTATGCCGGGGCGTGTATCCGCTGGCCTTCGAACCGGCGGACCCGGCCGGCCCGGCCCTGATCCGCGAGGCGGTGGATTTCATGGTGGCCCGCGGCGACATCGCCCCGGGCGACCGGGTGCTGGTCACCAAGGGCGACATGCTCGGCCCCGGCGGCACCAACACCATGAAGATCGTGGAGGTCTCCGCCCGCTGACCCCCCACGCCGGGCCGCCAGCCCGGCCCGACGTCCGAATTCCTGTGCCACCGATCCCTTGCCATGTCCGATTCTGCCGCCACCCGCGCCAATTTCCCCCATGTCTGCCCCCTGGATACCCGCTGGGCGGACAACGACCTGTACGGCCACGTGAACAACGTGACCTACTACGCCTACTTCGATTCCGCGGTGAACCGCTACCTGATCGAGGCCGGCGGCCTGGATATCCACGACGGGCCGGTAATCGGCCTGGTGGTGGAATCCGGATGCCGCTACCACGCACCGGTGGCCTTCCCGGATCGCCTGGAGGCCGGCCTGCGGGTGGCCCATCTGGGCAACCGGGCGGTGACCTACGAACTGGGCATCTTCCGGGTCGGGGAAACCGCGGCGTGCGCGGAAGGCCGCTTCGTGCACGTATTCGTCGACCGGCACGACCGCCGGGCGGTACCGATTCCCGAGCCGGTGCGGGCCGCCCTGGCCCGGCTGACGACGCCGACGCCGGGCAGCGATGCATCCGAATCCGGGGCCTGACGCGTTCTAACGCCCTCAGCCACCGGACCACCGAACCCTGCTATCCATGAGCCCACTCTGTGTCTATCTGATCGGCCTGGTCGTGTCGCTGGCCGTGCTCACCCTGGTCTGGCTGGTGCAGCTCCGGACCGAGGACGCCAGCCCCGTGGACGTGGCCTGGTCCTGGTTGATGGGCGGCCTGGGCGTACTGTTCGCCGCGGCCGGCGACGCGCCGCTGGCGGTGCGCCTGTTGCTGGGGCTGATGGCCGGCCTCTGGGGGCTGCGGCTGGGCGGATATCTCGCCATGCGCATGCGGGGCCAGCCCGAGGATTCCCGCTACGCCGCCGCGCGCGCGTCCTGGGGCGCGCGCGCCCCGCTGTACATGCTGTTGTTCTTCTGGTTCCAGGCCGTGGCGGCCTGGATTCTGGCCCCGCCGTTCCTGGTGGTGGCATTCCGCCCGGACATGCCGGGTGCCGGCTGGCTGCTGCTGGGTGGCGTGATCTGGCTGGTGTCGGTCGTGGGCGAAGCGCTGGCCGATCATCAGCTGCATCGTTTCAAGCGCGATCCGGCCAACCGGGGCCATGTCTGCCGGACCGGCCTCTGGCGCTATTCACGTCACCCGAATTACTTCTTCGAGTCGCTGCACTGGGTCAGCTATGTATTCCTGGCGATCGGCGCGCCGTACTGGTGGGCTACCCTGGCCAGCCCGGTGATCATGGCCTGGCTGCTGCTCCGGGTTTCCGGCATTCCCACCGTGGAATCGCGCGAAGGAAAGGCCAAGCGCGTCGGCTACGATGAGTACGTACGCACCACCAGTGCCTTCATCCCCTGGCCGCCCAAGGCCTGACCGCCCCGAGGATTGCATCGTTGGACAGCCTCCCGATTGAACTCTGCGAACGCGGCCTGGTGCCGGATGCCGTGGCCCGCGCGGGCATGCGGCGTCTGATCAACACCCGCCTGACCAGCCCCGAGGCGCGCGACGGCGAACGCCGCACCGAGGCGTTCCGGGCGCTGCTGGAAAGGGCGAGCACCGGCCCCATCGCCGAACATACCGACGACGCCAATGCCCAGCACTACGAGGTGCCTGCAGCGTTCTTCCAGCACGCCCTGGGCCCGCGCCTGAAATACAGTGGCTGCCTGTTCGAGTCGCCCGACGCCGGCCTGGCTGCCGCCGAGGAGGCCATGCTGCGCCTGACCGCGGAGCGGGCGGGTATCGAGAACGGCCACCGCATTCTGGATCTGGGTTGCGGCTGGGGCTCGTTCTCGCTGTGGGCGGCCGAGCAGTTTCCGGACTGCCACATTACCGCCGTATCCAACTCCGGCGGCCAGAAGACCCACATCGACGGCGTCGCCAGCGAGCGGGGCCTGAGCAATCTGACCGTCCATACCTGTGACATCAACGAATTCGACCCCGGCGCCCGTTTCGACCGCATCGTGTCGGTGGAGATGTTCGAGCACATGCGCAATCTGGGCGAACTGATGCGGCGCATCCGCGGCTGGCTTGCCGATGACGGCCGGCTGTTCGTGCACATCTTCTGCCACAAGCTGCTGGCCTATCCGTTTCTGGACGAAAGCCGCACCGACTGGATGGCCCGCCATTTCTTTACCGGCGGCATCATGCCCTCGGAGAACCTGCTGCTGAACCTGGCCGACGACCTGGTCATTCGCGACCACTGGTGGGTCTCGGGCCGGCACTACGAGGCCACGTCCAACGCCTGGCTGGCCAACATGGACGCCCAGCGCCAGACCGTTCGCGACATATTCGTGCCCGCCTACGGCGAGGCGGGGGCCGACCGCTGGATCCAGCGCTGGCGGATGTTCTTCATGGCCGTGGCCGAGCTGTTCGGCACCAACCGGGGCAACGAATGGGGCGTCGGTCACTACCTCTTCTCGCCGCGCTCCTGATCACCGGCTGCGCGGTGGACCCGCGCTGGCAGGGCCCGCCGAGCGACCATTTCGACGGTACCCGGTTCTTCAACCCGGCGGTGGAAATGGACCGCGGGGTAAGCGACGTTCTGCGCTATCTGGTCACCCGCGATCCCGGCGCCTGGGGAAAACTACAGGCGCGCTCGTTTCCCGATCCGCCGATGCGGGTCGCCACCGGCGAGCTACGCATAACGGTAGTGGGCCACGCCAGCGTGCTGATCCAGGCCGACGGACTCAACATCCTCACCGACCCGGTGTGGTCGGATGCCATCGGCCCCTGGCCGGTGTTCGGGGTCGAGCGCATGCGCCCGCCCACCCTGACCTTCGAGCAGCTGCCGCCGATCGACGTGGTGCTGATCAGCCACAACCACTACGACCACCTCGATCTGCCCACCATCGAGCGGCTGGCCGCCGATCATGCACCTTTGTTCGTGGTGCCGCCGGGGGATCGGCCGCTGCTGGCCGACGCCGGCGCCGACCGCATCGCGGAACTGGACTGGCACCAGACCCTGACGCTGCCCAACGGGCGCACCCTGCACGCCCTGCCCTGCGTTCACTGGTCGGGGCGGCTGCCGTCGCCGGACCGCAATCTGAGCCTGTGGTCCGCTTACGCCGTCGATACCGCCGGCGGGCCGGTGTATTTCGGCGGCGACACCGCCTACGGCGACCACTTCCGCGAGGCCGGAGAACGGCTCGGCCGGTTCCGGCTGGCCCTGCTGCCGATCGGCGCCTATCAGCCCCGCTGGCTGGTGCGCCGGGTGCACATGAACCCCGACGAAGCCGTAACCGCGCATCGCGAGTTGGGCGCCGCCCGCAGCATCGGCATGCACTTCGGCACCTTCGAACTTTCCGACGTCGGCCAGTTCCAACCCATTGATGACCTGGCCCGGGCCCGCCGCGACGCCGGCGTGCCGGAACCCGCCTTTACCGCGGCGAATTTCGGGGTCGGCGTCCCGATTCCGCCGCTGTCCAGAAATCAGGAGTAATCCCATGCGTACGGTCGTGCTGATCGCCACCTGTCTGCTTTGCACCCCGGCCCTGGCCGCGGACGGCAACAAGCATTGCTTCACCGGCTATGGCTATCAGCTGGAAAGCAACGAGTTTCGCTACACCGAGCACCACGAGCAGACGCTCGACGACGACGGACGGCCGGTGGACTGGACCGTGACCTACCGCGACCCGGACGGCGAGGTCATCGCCCGCAAGACGCTGGATTTCAGCCACGACGAATTCGTACCAGTGTACGAGATGCGTATGGTCGACAGTGGCTACCTGGAGGGCATCGAGCGGGACGAGGACGGCTGGCGCATGTTCCGCCGCAACGGCGAAAATGCCGAGCGGGAGACCGAAGCATTCGAGCTGACAGAGAACCTGGCTGCCGACAGCGGCTTCCACCCCTTCCTGCAGTCCCGTTTCGAGACACTGATGGATGGTGAGACCCGCCGCTTCCGCTTCGCCGCGGCGGGACGCCAGTCGGTGATCGATCTGCGGGCAACGAGAATCGAGGATACCGAGTTCGAGGGCGAGACTGCGGTCCGCTTCGAGGCAGAACTGGACATGTGGCTGGTCAGCTTCTTCGTGGATTCGCTGGTGCTGACCTACGATCCGGACACCCGCGAACTGCTGGAATACCGCGGCATCGGCAATCTGCATGATGCCGAGGGCGAGACCTATCCGGTGCGCGTGGCCTACTACAGCGAGCCGCCGTCCGAAGCCGGCGACGTGGATACCGCCTGCGGCGGGTAGCTAGCCAGACTTGCTGTCCCGCATTTCCGGCTGTCGTTCCATCCAGGGCTGTATCCGGGCGAAAGCCTCCTCGATCTGATCCATCGAGGTGGAGTAGCTGATGCGCAGCAGATCGGTGGAGGTTTCGCCGAAGGCATCACCCGGGATCACGCACACGCCGGTTTCCTCGAGCATGCGCATGGCGATGTTGGACGCATCCACGCCGGGCGGCAGTGACGGCGCGATGTAGAAGGCTCCCTGCGGCCAGTAACCGGTCAGGCCGGCCGTGTTGGACACCAGATCCACCACCCGGTCGCGACGGCGGCGGTACTCGTCAACCATATCGGTGATGAAGCTGCGGTCATGCACCAGTGCGGCCACGCCCGCCCACTGGGCCGGGGTGTTGGCCACCGTGGTGGTGAACATGTGATACCGGCGCAGCATGCGGATGGTGTTCTGGTCCGCCACTACCCAGCCGATGCGCAGGCCGGGCATGGAGAAGGTCTTGGAGAAGCTGGACACCACCGCCACGTGATCGAGATCGGCCGAGCAGGTGAGCACGCTGGGGTACTCCATGTCGTCCAGCACGAGGTGATCGTAGACCTCGTCGGAAATCACCTGCACGCCGCGGTAGGCCGCCTCCTGGCAGATCCACTCCACGGTTTCGCGCGGATACACGGTGCCGGTGGGATTGCTGGGCGAATTCAGGATGATGGCGTGAGTGTTGGGGTTGATCAGGCGGATCACCCGCTCCGGGTCCAGCTGGTGGCCATGCTCGGCGCGGGTGGGCACCGAACGGATCTGCCCGCCCAGCATCCGGATCAGCGGCGCATACAGCAGGAACGTGGGGTCGGCGACAATGAATTCCCGCCCCGGGGCGGCCATCGCCGTGATCAGCAGATAGATGCCCTCGGTGGCCCCGGTGGTGATCAGGAAGTTCTCGCTGGTCAGCGTCGAGCGGTAGCGGTCGCTGTAATAGGTCGCCAGGGTATCCAGCAGTTCGGGCAGCCCGGCATCCATGGTGTAGCCGGTCTGGCCGGCCTCCAGGGCATGGATGTGGGCGTCGATGATGTGTTTCGGCGTGGGAAAATCCGGCTGGCCGATGGACAGATGGATGACGTCGTCGAGTTCGGCCGCCTTGTTGACCATGCGGCGAATGCCCGAGATCGGGATCGCCTGCATCGCCGGGTTCCAGGTCATCCGGCCGCGGACATAACGATCCTCCGGATCGCTGGCGAGTACCTGGTTCACGTTTTCCATCGGCGTCGCCATCAGCGCGTCCCTGTTGCTTGACGAATGTCGGCAAACACTAGGCCGGCGCCCGGGTCCGGTCAAGCTGTCGGTTGACGTTCGTATGGCGGGCTGGGTAACGTCCGCTCCATCGCTTCACTCCGGCCGTAGCCCATGTCGTCGCAGCCAGGCGCTCGATCCGCCTGATGACCGATCGACTTCCCGTCGTTACCGTCCTGACCGCCCCTGACGAAGACCCGCCACCGGGCCTGGATCAGCTGGATGGCCGGGCCGAAGTCCGGATGAGCGCCGATACCCCGCAGCTGGCCAGCCAGCTGCCGGGAACCGACGTGCTGCTGGTCACCGATTTCCGCACCGATGCGGTGGTCGAGGCCTGGCCGGCAGCCGACCGCCTGGGCTGGGTCCATGCCACCAGCGCCGGCGTGGACGCCCTGCTGTTCCCGGCCCTGCGCGAATCGGATATTGCCCTGACCAACGCTCGCGGCATCTTCGACCGGCCGATCGCGGAATACGTACTCGGACTGATCCTGGCCTTCGCCAAGGACACCCGCGGCAACATCGAGCTGCAGCAGGCGGCCGAATGGCGCCACCGCGATACCGAGCGCATCGACCACAAGCAGGTTCTGGTGATCGGCGCCGGCGCCATCGGCGGCGAGATTGCCCGTCTTTGCACCGCCGCCGGCATGCAGGTGGATGGCATCGCGCGAACCGCCCGCGACGTGCCCGGGTTCGCCGCGGTGCACGCCATCGACAAGCTGTCCGACCACCTGCCGCACGCCGACTACGTGGTGGTGGCCGCACCGCTCAACAAGGCCACCCATCATCTGTTCGATGCCGACGCCTTCCGTGCGATGAAGCCCGGCGCCCGGTTCATCAACATCGGCCGCGGACCGATCGTGGATACCGACGCACTGGTGCAGGCGCTCGAATCCGGCGAGATTGCCGGCGCGGGGCTGGACGTGTTCGAGGAAGAACCGCTGCCGGCCGATCATCCGCTCTGGGGTCTGCCGAACGTGATCCTGTCGGCCCACATGGCCGGGGATTTCCGGGGATGGCGGGCCGCCCTGATCGACCAGTTCATGACCAATTTCGATCGCTGGCAGGCGGGTGAGCCCCTGCACAACCTGGTGGACAAGAAGCGGGGCGCCGTGCCGCCACGCGGAACCGCCGCTGCTCCAACCTAGAACGAGGAACCGTTCGTGACCGACATCGCCGATCTCACCGCACTCGAGATGCTCGAGGCCTTCCGGGCGAAAACCCTGTCGCCGGTGGAAGCCGCCGACGCCTGCCTGGCCCGGATTCACGCCCTGAACCCGGCGGTCCACGCCTATTGCCAGATCAACGACGAGATCACCCGGGCCGAGGCCCGGGCGGCGGAGAAGCGCTATCAGGACGGCACCGCTCACGGGCTGGTCGACGGCGTGCCGGTGGCGGTCAAGGACATCTTCATGGCCGAGGGCTGGCCCAATCTCAAGGGCTCGAAGCTGATCGACCGGCACCGCCCGGCCGACCGGGACGCCCCCGCCGTGGCTGCCCTGCGCCGTCACGGCATGGTGACCAGCGGCCGGACCACCACGCCCGAATTCGGCTGGAAGGGGGTCACCGACTGCCCGATGGAGGGCCCCACCGGCAATCCCTGGGCACCGGATCAGACCGCGGGCGGCTCGTCCGGCGGCAGCGCAGCGGCGGCGGTGCTGGGCATGTCGCCGCTCACACTGGGCACCGATGCCGGCGGCTCCATCCGCATGCCGGCCGGCTTTTCCGGCTGTTTCGGCCACAAGCCCACCCACGGGCTGTGCCCGATGTGGCCGCCCAGCGCCTTCTATCCGCTGGCCCATGTCGGCCCCATGACCTGGACCGTGGACGACGCCGCCCTGCTGATGAATGTGCTGGCCGAGCCCGATCCGCGTGACCCCACGCTGCCGGCCAATCGCGTCGACTTCCGTGACGGCCTCGATAACGGGGTCAGGGGCCTGCGCATCGCGTTTTCAGCCGACTTCGGGTACGCGAACGTGGACCCGGAAATTGCCGAGGCGGTGGCCCGCACCGTCGCCCTGCTGGAGCGGGAGGGGGCGGCGGTGGAATCCGCCGATCCCGGCTTCGAGGATCCCATCGACGCGTTCAACCTGCTGTTCTACGGCGGCGCGGCCAACGCCATGCGCGATATCGACGCCGAGGGCCGCAAGCAGATGGACCCCGGGCTGGTGGAAGTGGCCGAATGGGCCGCGCAGTTCTCGCTGCTGGATTACATGGGTGCCGCCAATGTGCGCGCCAGCCTGGTGGAGCAGACCAGCCTGTTCCACCAGCGTTTCGACCTGCTGGTATCGCCGGTGTTGCCGATTCCGGCCTTCCCCAAGGGCCAGGAAGTGCCCGACGGCTGGCATTCGCCGCGCTGGCCCTCCTGGACCCCGTTCACCTACCCCTTCAATCTGACCGGCCAGCCGGCGGCATCGGTGCCCTGCGGCTTCAACCGCGACGGCCTGCCGATCGGCTTGCAGATCGTGGGTGCCCGGCATCAGGATGCGGTAGTGCTGCGCGCCGCGAAAACCCTGGAGAACTTTGCACCCTGGACCGGCCGCCGGCCGGACTGGCGACAGACCGAGACAACATCATGATCGACTCCCCCATGCTCAAGCATCTATCCGGTTACATCGGCGGTCAGTGGTGCGACGCGGACAACGGCGAGACCTTTGCCGTGCTCAACCCCGCCAACGGCAAGGAACTGGCCCGGGTGCCCGCCATGGGCGAGGCGGAAACCGAGCGCGCCATCGCCGCCGCCCGCGGCGCGGTGTCGATGGACTACGACCTGGATCAGCGCCGCGAATGGCTCACCGACATCCGTGACGCGCTCAATGACGAGGCCGAGGAGATCGGCCGCATCCTGTGTCTGGAACACGGCAAGCCCTGGAAGGAAGCCCAGGGCGAGGTCGCCTACGCGGCGGGGTTCTTCGACTACTGCGCGCAGCATCTGGACGAGCTGGCGCCGCGCAAGCTCAGCCAACGGCCCAAGGACTGCGACTGGACGGTGCATTTCCGCCCGATCGGGGTGGCCGGACTGATCACCCCCTGGAACTTCCCCATCGGCATGATCGCCAAGAAGCTGTCCGCGGCCCTGGCCGCCGGCTGCCCCACGGTGATCAAGCCGGCCAGCGAAACCCCGCTGACCATGATCGCGCTGTTCACCCTGCTGCATAAGCGCCTGGACCTGCCCGACGGCATGGTCAATCTGGTGATGGGGTCGGCCCGGGCGATCGGCGATACCCTGTGCCGTCACCCGGACGTGCCCATGATCAGCTTCACCGGCTCCACCGGCGTGGGCCAGCATCTGATCAGCGCCACCGCCGATCAGGTCAAGAAGCTGGCGCTGGAACTCGGCGGCAATGCCCCGTTCATCGTGTTCGACGACGCGGACCTGGACTACGCGGTCACGCAGCTGATCGGCAACAAGTTCCGCGGCGGCGGCCAGACCTGCGTATGCGCCAACCGGGTGCTGGTCGAGCGCGGCGTGGCCGATGCCTTCACCGAGAAGCTGGTAGACAAGGTGCGGGCCCTGCGGGTGGGCGACGGCATGGATGACGACATCGACATCGGCCCGCTGATCAACGTCGCCGGCTTCGACAAGGTGCATCGCCATCTGAAGAACGCCATCGACAAGGGGGCGGAACAGGTGGCCGGCAAGGCCCCCGACGAACTGGACAGCAGCAAGGGCCTGTTCTTCCCGCCGGCGGTGGTACGCGGTGTCACCCGCGACATGGACTGCTGCCGGGAGGAAACCTTCGGGCCGCTGGTGCCGCTGGTGGAATTCGACGGCGACGACCAGGCGATTGCCATCGGTAACGACACCGAATTCGGCCTGGCCGCCTACGTGTTCACCGCCGACGCCGACCGCGCCGACCGCGTGATCGCGCAGCTACGCTTCGGCCACGTGGGCCACAACACCGGCACCGGCCCCACGCCGGAGGCCCCGTTCGGGGGCATGAAGCTCTCCGGCTTCGGCCGCGAGGGCGGTGAAGAGGGCCTGTTCGAGTATGTCGAGCCACAGACGGTACCGCGCGGCGCCTGATCGCGGATCATCGACCGCCGCGCAGCGCCGCGGCGGCCAGCGCGGTCGTGACCACGAGATAGACCAGCATGGTGGCGGTGATCGGGGGCCAGCCTGACCCCTGGTCGAGCAACGCCCCGATCAGAGCGGGGGCCATGGCCGTCGCCAGCACCATCGCCGCCTGGGCCACAGCGCGGATGGCGCCGAGATGGCGCACCCCGTACAGCCGCGGCCAGATCGCGCCGAACAGGGTCGCGGCACCGCCGACCGTCAGACCCGCCAGAGCCAGATAGACGGGGGCCAGCCAGCCGCCCTCGAACACGCTCAGCAATCCCACGGCCAGCGCCATGGGCCCCAGCATGACCGGCAACAGCAGGGCCGAGCGGAACCGATCCACCAGCGGGCCCGCCGCAATCAGCGCAAGCACGTGGCCGCCGGCATAGAACACGAAGCTCTGCGCCAGATGGCTCAGGGTCCATCCCTTGGCGGCCGCCAGCGACGCCTGATGGATGAACAGGCCGGTGACGATGAACGGCGGGGCCAGCAACGCGGCCAGAACGGCGTAGAAACGGGGATCGCGCAGTACCTCCCGCCGGTGCCAGGACACTGCCGGATCGCGTGCCTGGTCCGACGATGGCGAGACGGCGCCGGGCCCGGCTGACGCCGGTCGGCGGAGCAGCGCCAGCAGCAGCGGCAACGAGGCCAGCAGGACGGCCGCGATCGTCAGCCAGGTCATGCGCCAGCCCAGCAGCGTTATGCCGGCTACAACCAGCAGCGGAAAAACCGCCTCGCCCAGCGGCAGGCCCAGGGCCGCCAGACCCAGCGCCTTGCCGCGGCCGGCGTCGAAATATCGCGCCATGCTGGTCTGGGCCAGATGGGTCATCAGGCCCTGGCCGCATAACCGCAGCAGGAACAACGCCATCCCGGCCACCCACCATGCCGGGCTGGCGGCCAGCAGTAACGCCCCGACGGCGGCACCGCCGATCACCAGCGTGGTGAACCGGGCCAGTGGCATGCGGTCGATCAGCGCGCCGGCCCAGAGCAGCAGCAACCCGCTGGCCAGGGTCGCCGTGGAGTAGAGACCGCCGAAGGCGGCATTGCCGAGGTCGAACTCGGCCCGCAGCGCCGGGCCGAACAGGGCGACCAGATAGGTCTGACCGCTGCCGGACAATCCGCACAGCAGCACCCCGAACGTCAGCAGACGCCGGTTGTCGTACAGGAACCGGGCATAGCCCGTCATGCCGGCACCCCTACCGGTCCGTGTAGAATGCCGCGATCAACTGGTTTCATCCGCTTTGTCATGACTCGCAACACGCTCATCGCCGCCGTCGGCGTCCTCCTGGTGGTCATTCTGATGCAGGCCATCGCCCTTTGGATGACCCCGACCGGTCTGCCCGACGCCGCCGGTGAAGGCGCCGCCACCGCCGAACGCGCCGAACCCGACGTGGTACGCGAAAAGCTGACCGCACTGGGCGAGGTCGGCGAGCTGGCATTCGAGGACGATGCGGGACTCTACCGTGCGCATATCGGCAGCCAGATTCTCTACGTCACCCCGGACGGCCGGTTCGCCATCAACGGCGATCTCTACGATCTGGAATCCCGGACCAACGTCACCGAGCAGGCCCGTAGCGAGTCCCGCGCCAGAGCGATGGCCGAGCTGGATGCGGATGACGCCATCGTGTTCAGCCCCGAGGGCGAAACCAAGCACGTGGTGTGGATATTCACCGACCCCGAATGCCCCTACTGCCAGCGGCTGCACAACCACATGGCGGCAATCAACGAGCGCGGCATCGAAGTGCGCTACCTGGCCTTCCCGCGCGGCGGCCCCGGTTCCGCCAACTGGCGGCTTACCGAAGCCGTCTGGTGCGCCGATGATCCGCGCGCCGCGATTACGGCGGTCAAGAACAACGACTCGCTGGATACATCCGGCGAGGCCTGTGCCGACTCGCCGGTGAACGCGCAGTACCAGCTCGGACGCGAGGTCGGCCTGACCGGCACGCCCATGATCATCGACGAGACCGGCAAGGTGCTGGGCGGTTACCTCAAGCCCGAGGCGCTGGCCACCCGCCTGGCCGGCAACAGCCGGGGCTGATCGGCAGGATGCGCCCGCCGGCCGGGTAGAACCGGCGCGACGGGCGCAACCGTCTCAGGCAGTCTCGCCCAGGGCTTCGGTGAAGATGTCCACCGCCTGGTCGATCTGTTCACGATTGACGATCAGCGGCGGCAGCCAGCGCACGATGTTCTTGTGCGCCCCGCAGCGAAGCATCAGCAGTCCGCGTGATTCGCAGGCGGTGAGCAGGCGACCGGTGCGGTCGCCGTCCGGCTGGCACTGGTCGTCGAACATCTCCACGCCCAGCATCAGCCCCTTGCCACGCACGTCGCCCATCGCCGGGTAGCGCGTCTGCAGGTCATTCAGCCGCTGGCGCAGGTGGTCGCCCATGTCGCGGGCGTTGTCCACCAGGTTCTCCTGCTCGATCACGTCCAGGGTGGCCAGGGCGGCGGCACAGGCCACCGCGTTGCCACCGTAGGTGCCGCCCTGGGAACCGGGCCAGCCCTTCTCCATCAGGTGATGCGGCGCGGCGAAGGCGGACAGCGGAAAGCCGCTGGCCAGGCCCTTCGCGGTCATGATGATGTCCGGCTGCACGTCGAAATGCGCGTGCGACCAGAACTTGCCGGTACGGCCGTAGCCGGCCTGGACCTCGTCCATGGCCAGGATCATGCCGTGGTGGTCGCAGCGCTCGCGCAGCCCCTGCAGGAATCGCGCGTTGGCCGGGACGTAACCACCCTCGCCCTGCACCGGCTCGATCATCATCGCCGCGGTCTCGGCCGGGGCGCTGTAGGTGGCCAGGATGTAGTCGAGTTCACGCAGGCAGAAATCGGTGGCGGTGTCCTCGTCCCAGCCGTAGCGGAAGGCGTGCGGGAACGGTGCCACCACCACCCCGCCCATCATCGGCTGCAGGCCGGCTCGCAGGCCGACGCTGGAGGTGGTCATCGACAGCGACCCCATGGTGCGGCCGTGGAACCCGCCGTGAAAGACAATGACATTGGGCCGGCCGGTGGCCTGGCGCGCCAGACGCAGGGCGCCTTCGGCGACCTCGGTGCCGGCGCTGGCGAAGAAGATCGCGTCGATGTCACCAGGCATGCGCTCGCCCAGACGCTCCGAGAGCTTGAGCAGCGGCTCGTGCATGATCGTCGTGTACTGCCCGTGGATCAGCTTGCCCACCTGTTCCTGGGCCGCCTGCACCACATGCGGATGACAGTGGCCGGTGCCGGTCACGCCGATGCCGGAGGTGAAATCCAGATAGCGGCGGTCCGCATCATCGATCAGATAGCAGCCTTCCCCACGCACCGCGCGCACGCGCGTCGCCTGTTGCAGCAGCGGCGAGAGATGGCCGGGGTGGTTATGGGTCATCGTGGCGGACTCCTGTCGTGATGAGGTAGGCAGACCCGGCGAGGGTACTGCGCCGATGCGGCGGGTTCAATCGAAGCCGGCGCCGTCTGCGAGTCGATACGTGCGCCGGCTGTCAGGCGCCGGCTGGTTCGTCTCGTAGCCGCGCCAGCACCGCCTCGCCCACCGCCGTGGTGCCCCGGTCACCACCGCCGTGCGCGGCCAGATCGGCCGATACCACGGTACGCAGGCGACCGGCGGCGCGCCGGGCGGCCGGGTCCTCCTCGCCCATCCAGTCCAGCATCATGGCGGCAGTCAACAGCATGGCGGTAGGGCCGGCGATATCCTGCCCGGCGATGTCGGGCGCACTACCGTGGGTGGGCTCGAACATCGGGGGGCAATGGCGGTCGGCGGGATTGAGGTTGCAGGACGGAGCCACGCCCATGCCGCCGTTCAGCACCGCTGCCAGATCGGTGAGGATATCCCCGTGGAGGTTGGAGGCCACCACCACGTCGAAATCCCAGGGCCGGGTGACGAACTTCATGCAGGCGGCATCCACCAGTTCGTGATGGGTGGCCACATCCGGGTAGTCGACGCTTACCTCGGCGAAGACCTCGGTATACATCTCGCCCCAGAACTTCAGCGCGTTGCGCTTGGTGACCAGGCATACCTGCGATTCACAGCCATCGAAATGGCGCGCCCGCGAGTCGCGTCGGCGCTGTTCGGCCCGCAGCCGGGCCTGTTCAAAGGCGTGCCGGATGATGCGCGCCGTGCCGCGGCGGGTGAACACGCCCGTCTGGGTGACGATCTCCCGCTCGGTGCCGGGCGCCAGCCGTCCGCCCTGCCCGACGTACTCACCCTCGCTGTTCTCGCGGATGACCAGCATGTCGATATCCGCGGCACGCGCATCGGCCAGATAGCACGGCGCGCCCGGCAGCGGCCGGCAGGGCCGTTCGCAGGCCCACTGATCGAAATGCTTGCGGATGTCGAGCAGCGGCGCCAGGGAATCGGCGTCGGACAGCAGGTAGCGGTCCGGGTTGCTGGTCGGTCCCGGGTCGCCCAGGGCGCCGAGCAGGATGGCGTCGAAGCCGGCCAGCGTCTGCAGGTAATCCGCGGGGGCGATCTCGCCGTGCTGCTGATGCCAGGCGTGGGACGGCCAGCCGAAGCGGGTCGCAGTCAGGTCCAGGCCTTCGCGATCCGCCAGGGCCGCCAGCACCCGTTCGGTCTGCGCCATCACCTCGGGACCGATGCCGTCACCCGGCAACACGGCCACTCGCCATTGCTGTCTCGCCTGCATGGGATTCTCCCGAGCGGACGGCGGCACGCGACCGCCGCCCGTCCCGATCCTTCGCTAGAGGGCGTACCCGAAGGCGTCCTTGAACTTCGCCGCGAACTCGTCCGGGGTGAAATGGTGATTCTGGGTGCCGGTATGGGCGATCTTGATCGACCCCATCAGCGAGGCGATACGCCCGCTGGTTTCCCAGTCCATGTCGTTGGCCAGGCCATACAACAGGCCCGCCCGGTAGGCGTCGCCACAGCCGGTGGGATCCTTGATCGCCGCCGGTTTGACCGAGGGAATCTCGAGCTTCTTGCCATCGGTGTAGATGTGCGAGCCCTCGCCACCACGGGTGACGATCACCGCCCGCACGCGCTTGGCCATTTCCTCCATGGTCCAGCCGGTGCGATCCATCATCAGCTGTGACTCGTAGTCGTTGACCGCCACGTAGCCGGCCTGCTCGATGAAGCGCTTGAGATCATCGCCGTCGAACATCGGCAGTCCCTGGCCGGGATCGAAGATGAACGGAATGCCGCGCTCGGCGAACTGCTCGGCGTGCTGGATCATGCCATCACGGCCATCCGGCGAGATCAGGCCGACGCTGATGTCGAGATCGTCCGGCAGCGCCTGACTGTGGGCCTCGTTCATCGCGCCGGGATGAAAGGCGGTGATCTGGTTGTCGTCCAGATCGGTGGTGATGTAGGCCTGCGCCGTGAACGACTCGGGGATGTCCCTGAGGTACTTGCGCGAGATACCCAGCCGGTCCATGCGCTCGGCATAGGGCTTGAAGTCGGCGCCCACGGTACCCATGGCGTAGCCGTCCCCGCCCAGCAGATGCAGGTTGTAGGCGATGTTGCCGGCGGTGCCGCCGAATTCACGGCGCAGTTCCGGCACCAGGAAGGCCACATTCAGCATGTGCACCTTGTCCGGCAGGATGTGGTTCGAGAACCGATCCGGAAACACCATGATGTTGTCGTAGGCAAAGGATCCGCAGATGAGCGCAGACATTGGTCTCCCTTCTTAATTCAAACCGATCAGGCCCCACACGACGGGTACCTGGATAAGCGACAGGTGGACCGCGGCCGAGGCCACGTCCTTGGCCGCACCGGACAGTTGATGGTGTTCGGTGCCGATGCGGTCAATGGCCGCCTCGATGCCGGTGTTGAGCAGTTCGGTGATCATCACCAGAAACAGCGACATGACACAGACGGCCTGTTCGAGCCCGTTGTCACCCCACCACAGTGCGGCGGGAAACAGCAGAACGAACAGCACGGCCTCGATGCGAAACGCCTCTTCGTTGCGCCACGCCCAGCCGAGCCCCCGGTAGGATACGCGTGTTGCGCGCCATAACCGAGGCCAGCCGGACAGGCCGCGACTCATGTCAGCCGGTCCTCAGCCTGCCGCGGCTTCCGCAGGCGCCTGCCACTTGAGGTCGAGTTCCTTGGCCGCCCGCACCTCGTCCAGCCGCCGAACCGGGCAGGTGTAAGGGGCCTGATGGAGAATATCCGCGTCGGACTTCGCTTCCTCGCGGATGGCAATCATGGCGTCCACGAAGGCATCCAGGGTTTCTTTGGATTCGGTCTCGGTCGGCTCGATCAGCAGGCACTCGGGTACCAGCTGCGGGAAGTAGACCGTGGGCGCATGGAAACCGTAGTCGAGCAAGCGCTTGGCGAAGTCGCCGGCGCCGACGCCGTATTCCTGCTTTTCGCGCTTGAGGGTGATGGTGAACTCGTGACACGCCCGCCGCGCCGGATAACTCAGCTCGAACCCGGCATCGGCCAGCCGCCTGGCCAGGTAATTGGCGTTGAGGGTGGCGAACTCGGCCACCCGGGTCATCCCCTCGCGCCCGAGCATGCGGGCATAGACATAAGCACGCAGGATCACGCCGGCGTTGCCCATGAAGGCGGACAGTCGACCGATGCTGTGCGGCCGGTCGCTGTCCTCGACCCAGCAGTACTGGTCGCCGTCGTGCATCACGTAGGGCACCGGGGCATAGCGACGCAGCCGCTTGCTCACGCCAATGGCGCCCGACCCCGGACCGCCGCCGCCGTGCGGGGTGGAGAAGGTCTTATGCAGGTTCATGTGGATGACGTCGAAGCCCATGTCGCCGGGCCGGATCTTGCCGAGGATGGCGTTGAGATTGGCGCCGTCGTAGTACAGCAGCCCGCCGGCATCGTGCACGGTTTCCGCCATCTCCAGGATGTCGCGCTCGAACACCCCCAGGGTGGACGGGTTGGTGAGCATGATGCCCACGGTTTTCGGCCCCACCGCTTCCTTGAGCGCGGCCAGGTTCACGTCGCCGTCGGCGTCGGTGGGAATCTCGCGCACGGTGCAACCGCACATGGTGGCGGTGGCCGGATTGGTGCCGTGGGCGGCGTCCGGCACCAGCACTTCGGTGCGCTCGGTGTCGCCGTTAGCGTCATGATAGGCCTTCATCATGGCCACGCCGGCGAATTCGCCCTGGGCGCCGGCCATCGGCGCCAGCGACACCACGTCCATGCCCGTCACCTCGCCCAGCATCACCTGCAATTCATAGGCGATGCTCAGAAATCCCTGGCTGTATTCCATCGGCGCCAGCGGATGACGGCCGGTGAACCCGGGCAGCATGGCCAGCGAATTACAGGCCCGCGGGTTGTACTTCATGGTGCACGAACCCAGCGGGTAGAAGTGGGTGTCGATGGAGAAGTTCATCTGCGACAGCCGGGTGAAGTGGCGCACGGTGTCCAGCTCCGAGACCTCCGGCAACCCGAGGGCGGATTCCCGCCGGTAGGCACCCGGGATCAGGTCCGGATCCATCCCGGCAACCGGCGCCTGGCCGGCCGCGCGGCGCCCAGCACGGCTGTGCTCGAAAATCAGCTTTTCGGTCATGACTTCACCATTGCAGGTAGAACTTGCGTCGCCGGGCCTCAGCCCAGCGCCTTGATCGCGGCCTCGTAATCGGGTTCCTGCCCGATCTCGGGCACCAGCTCGCTGTGGATCACTTGGTCGTTTTCGTCGACCACCACCACCGCGCGGGCGGACAGCCCCGCCAGCGGCCCATCGGTAATCAGCGTGCCGTAGTCCTGGGCGAAGGACTTGTCGCGCAACATGGACAGCGAGGTGACGCTGTCCAGCCCGTTACTGCTGCAGAAACGACCCTGGGCGAACGGCAGATCAGCCGAGATCTGCAACATCGCCACACCCGGGTGCGAACCAGCGCGTTCGTTGAATTCGCGAACCGACTTGGCACACACATCGGTGTCCACGCTGGGGAAGATGTTGAGCACCTTCTTCTTGCCGGCGAAGTCGGCCAGCGACTTGTCGGACATGTCGCCCGCGGTCAACCGGAAGTCGGGCGCCCGGGCGCCGGCGGCCGGCAGGTCCCCGGCGGTGTTGATCGGATTACCCTGAAACGTGACTTGTGCCATCGAAGAAACTCCTTGGTATTGAACGACTGCGGCCGCGGCGGATCGTTCTTTCCGCCGCGGTCCACGGGCTTGCCCAGTGTACGTGAGACGATCCTGCGCCCTGCGCGCCCCGGACCGGGCGGGATGCCGGCCGCCACGGATCGGCACACATGGGCTCAGGCCACCGCCGATTTCTTGCTATAGCTCTGCAGGATGTCGGCCAGCGCGTTGGCGTAGGCGTCGAGATCGGCCTCGGTCTTGGTCTCGGTGACGCAGACCAGCAGGCAATCCGACAGCTCGGGAAAATCACGCCCCAGCGCATACCCGCCGAGGATGCCGCGCGCGGTCAGCGCCTCCAGCACCTTGTTCACCGGCTGATCCACCCGCAGCACGGCCTCGTGGAACCCGGGTGCCGTGAAGGCCTCTTCCACGTCCGGCAGCGCGGTCAACCGCTCCACCAGCCCACGGGTATTGGCCACGCAGGCACCGGCCGCCCGCTGCAGACCCTCGGGGCCGAGCAGGCTCATGTGGATGGTGGCCGCGGTGACCAGCAGCCCCTGGTTGGTGCAGATATTGGAGGTCGCCTTGGACCGCCGGATATGCTGCTCGCGCGGCTGCAGGGTCAGGGTATAGCCCTCGCGGCCTTCAAGGTCCCGGGTGCGGCCGACGATGCGACCGGGCATCTGCCGCGCCAGTTTCTGGCGGCAGCACATCAGGCCGAAGTACGGCCCGCCCGAGGACAGCGGCGCGCCCAGGGGCTGGCCCTCGCCGCAGACGATGTCGGCACCCTGCTCGCCCCACTCGCCCGGCGGCCGGATCAGCGCCAGGGCCAGCGGGTTGACCACGGCGATCACCAGCGCACCCTGTTCATGGGCCCAGTCGGTGATGGCGTCGACGTCCTCGAGCTTGCCGAAGAAGTTCGGCTGCGGAATCACCACCGCGGTCACGTTCGGGCCGTCGTACTGGCGCAGCGCATTCATGTTCGTGGTGCCGGTCTTGCGGTCGTACGGCAATTCCTCGAAGCGCACATCCTGATTGCCGCAGATGGCACGGGCGGTCTTCAGATAGGCCGGATGCACCGTGGCCGGCACCAGGATCCGTGCCGACTTCGTCTTGCGGCTGGCCCGCACCGCCATCAGCGCGGCTTCGGCCATGGCGGAGGCGCCGTCGTAGAGCGACGCATTGGCCACGTCCATGCCCGTCAGGCCCGCCATCATGGTCTGGTATTCGTAGATCAGCTGCAGCGTGCCCTGGCTGGCCTCGGCCTGATACGGGGTATAGGCGCTGTAGTACTCGCCGCGGGTGGTGATCTCCCAGACCGCGGCCGGCACGTGATGCTCGTAGGCCCCGGCGCCGATGAAGCACAACGCGCCGGCGTCACGCGCCGCGCGTTCATTCATCAGGCGGGAGATCGCCATCTCGGTCATGCCTTCCGGCACGCTGTCGATATGGTCACCCCGCAGTTCGCGCGGGATCTCATCGAACAGGTCCTCGATGCTGTCGGCACCGATGGTGTCGAGCATGGACCGGATGTCGTCGTCGGTATGCGGGATGAACGGCATGGATCACGCCTCCGCCATTGTCACTGAGAAATTGCCACTGAAAACCGGTTCAACCTTCCTCGTCGGCCACCACCTGTTCGTAGGCGTCGGGGTCGAGCAGATCGTCCAGTCCGGATTCGTCGGCGATGGACATCTTCAGCAGCCAGCCCTCGCCGTAGGGGTCGTCGTTGATCAGTTCCGGGGCATCCGCCAGCTGCGGATTGACCTCGATCACCTCGCCGGACAGCGGCGCATAGACGTCCGACGCGGCCTTCACCGATTCCACCACCGCCACGGTGTCGCCCGCGGTCAGTGTTTCGCCGGCTTCCGGCAGCTCCACGAACACCAGATCGCCCAGCGCCCCCTGGGCGTAGTCGCTGATGCCGACCGTGGCCCGGCCATCCTCGTCCAGCCGGACCCATTCATGCGACTTGGCATACTTCAGGTCAGCGGGTATTTCACTCATCGCACTTCTCCCTTCCCTTTTCAGATATGAATGCGCGCCTCGCCGTTGCGCACGAACGGATATTTCACGATGCGGGCGCCACACCAGCGTCCGCGGCGCTCGACTTCGATGTTGTCGCCCTCGGCCCAGTCATGCGGCACGCGGGCGAGGCCGATGGAGCACTTCAGGGTGGGCGAATAGGTGCCACTGGTGAGCAGGCCTTCGCCCCCCGCATCGCCATGACGCACGGTCTGGCCGTGGCGGAGTACGCCCCGGTCGGTCAGCAGCACACCCACCAGCTTGAACTGCGGGTCGGCGGCCGGGCCGGTCAACGCGGCGCGGCCGACGAAATCGCGATCGGCCGGCTCCCAGGCCACGGTCCAGCCGAGACCCGATTCCAGCGGATGGGTGTCTTCGTCCATGTCCTGGCCGTACAGATTCAGCCCCGCTTCCAGGCGCAGCGTGTCGCGTGCGCCCAGGCCGCAGGGTGCCACCCCGGCCGCGGCCAGCGCCTCCCAGAACGGCGGCAGATCGGCGGCTGGCAGGATGCACTCGAAGCCGTCCTCGCCGGTGTAGCCGGTGCGGCCCACCAGCCGGTCGTCGGCGAAGGCGGCGAAGAAGGGCTTGAGGGACGCGGCGGCCTCGCGCAGATCGGCCGGCAGGCAGTCCAGGGCCAGCTCGCGGGCCTGCGGGCCCTGCACCGCGACGATACCCAGATCCGGCCGGCGCTCGACCGTGACATCGAAGCCGCCGGTCCGGGCCTGCATCCAGGCCATATCCTTGTCGGCAGTGCCGGCGTTGACCACGGTGCGGTAGTGACCGTCGGTAACGTGATAGACGATCAGGTCATCGACCACCCCGCCCTGCTCGTTGAGCATGCAGGTGTAAAGGGCCTTGCCGGGGGTATCGGCCCGGGCCACGTCATTGGCCCACAGATGCCGCAGGTACGCGCGAGCATCGACGCCACGGACGTCGACCGCGGCCATGTGAGAGACGTCGAACATGCCGGCGCGGTCGCGCACGGCCAGATGCTCGTCGATCTGGGAGCCGTAATTGACGGGCATGTCCCAGCCGGCGAAGTCCACCATCTTGGCGCCGGCGGCAATGTGCGCGTCAAACAGGGGCGTACGCTTTCCCATGGATATCCCTTTCTCGAGTGGCTCGACCGGGCCGCCTTCCGCGACCCTGCCGCCCCTCTGTCCGGGAACCTGAGAGATTAGCCGTTGCCGGCCTCGCCCCGTCGGTGACCCGCCGCGGCGGGTACTCTCCAGAGTCGATCGGAAGCCGAATCGGCTTCGCGTCGCGTGGTCCATGGGCCTGAGCGTTTCCGGGCGGATTTGCGCCTTCGGCGTCTCCGGCCGGTTCGTACCGGGGTGGAGACTCTCCCACGCGTTTATCAATCGAGTCATAGATTGTACCAATGCATCCCGCCCGATCCAAGCCGGGTGCGATAATCTCCGCCCCTGCCGACCACACGGGACCGCTGCTTGTACTCGCTCCGACAACGTCTTGCTGACTGGGTTCTGCGCCACCGAAAGGCTGCCCTGGTGGCGTTCGCGCTGATCACGATCGGCTTCGCCGCCGGCCTGCCGCGGGTGCAGATCGAGACGGTGTTTTCGGACCTGCTGCCCACCGATGACCCGTTCGTTCAGGTATTCAAGGACCACCCCAACTTCGGCAATCCGCTGACCATGGTGATCATGGTCCAGCGCAAGGACGGCACGCTCTATCACGCGGACACCCTGCAGAAGGTCTGGGACTTGACCCGCGACATCGACCTGGCCCCGGCGGTGGATCACGATCAGGTGTTGTCGATCACCACCACCAAGGCCCGCTACGCCGAAGCCACGCCCTACGGCATCGACATGCAGCCGCTGATGGGCGATGCCCCGCCGGTCAGCCCGAAGGCCATCGCCGATTTCCGCAACCGGGTGGATCGCGCCCCCAACATCCGCAATTTCCTGGTCTCGGAGGACGATTCGGCCACCCTGATCATGGCCACCTTCATCGAACACCGGATCGACTACGGCGAAACCTTCGAGTACGTCCAGGGGCTGGTCGAGAATGCGCGCGACGCCAATCACGATGTCTATCTGACCGGTCAGCCGGCACTGATCGGCTGGGTCTACCGCTACGAATGGCAGATGGCCGGCATCTTCGCGCTGACCCTGCTGGCGCTATTCGGGGCGCTGGTGTTCTACATGCGCAACCTGGTGGGCGTGGTCACGCCGCTGATCACCAGCGCGACCGCCGCCATCTGGGCCTTCGGTTTCGTGGGCTGGCTGAACATCTCGGTGGAGCCGCTCCTGATGGTGGTGCCGCTGCTGCTCACGGCTCGCTCGTTCTCCCACAGCGTGCAGTTCACCGAGCGCTTCCACGAGATCCACGCCGAGGTGGGCGACCGGCTGGAAGCCGCACGGCGCACCATGCGGGTGATGGCCGCCCCCTCGGTGCTGAGCATTCTTACCGACGTCCTGGGCATCGCGGTGGTGATTGCCGCGCCGATTCCGGCGATGGTCAAGCACGCCATCTTCTGCGGCATGTGGGCGGTGTGGCTGATTCCCACCGGCGTGGTGCTGATCTCCCTGTTGCTGGCCACCCTGCCCGCGCCGCGGCGCCCGGCGCCCGCAACCGGTGACCGGACCGACCACACCGGCCGAAGCAGCCTGGTACGCCTGTTGAGCGGTATTGCCGGCCTGACCACCGGCCGGCGCGCGGCGATCACTGCAGCGGTAGTCATCGTCGGCGGCGGCGCGGCGGTCTTCACCGCCCTGCAGATCCGCATCGGCAACCCGGTGGAGGGCAGCCACCTGTTCTGGCACGACTCCGAGTTCAATACCGCGGTGCGCCAGATCAACGATCATTTCCCCGGCACCAACACGCTGGAAATCGTGCTGGAGGCAAAGGATCCGAAGGATCCGAGCTGGACCGCCCAGCAGCTGGACACCGTCCGCACCATGCTGCAATTGCAGGATTATCTGGAGACCAGCGACTTCCCGCCGGCCGCCACCCTGTCATTCGCCGATTACCTGCGCGAGGGCAACCGCCTCTACAACGGCGGCGATCCGCGCTGGATGCCGCTGGACGAGCGTCAGCGGGCCATCAGTGCCGCGGCCACCGCCGCCATGCTCGGCTCCAGCGCCAAGGCCTTCAATCACGTGATTTCCTTCGATGCCCAGCATTCGACCGTGTCGCTGTGGTACCCGGACAACAAGCAGGAAACGGTGGATCGGGCCCTGGCCTCGGCGCGGGCGGGGGTGGAACACGTCGGCGTGGACCACGAAGGCTTCACCGTGCGCCTGGGCACCGGCATCATCGCCCTGCAGGAGGCCATCAACCGGGTGGTCGAACGCTACCACCACCTGATTGTTCTGCTGCTCAACCTGTTCATCTTCCTGATGTTCTCGCTGGCCTACCGCTCGGCGGTGGCCGGCGTGCTGCTGCTGATTCCGGTCAACCTGTCGCATTTCACCATGGTGGCGGCCATGCACCTGCTGGGCGTGGGGCTGGACGTGAATTCCATGATCGTGGCCGCCATCGGCCTGGGCGTGGGCATCGACTACGGCATTTATCTGCTGTCGCGCATCTGCGAGGAATTCCAGCGACTCGAGGGCGAGTGGGAAGCAGCCATCCGCGCCGCGCTGGTAACCACCGGCAAGGCCATCCTGTTCACCGCCACCATCATGGCGGTGGGCATTTTGCCGCTCTATCTGCTGTCCGGACTGAAATTCGTGGCCGACATGGGCCTGCTGATCATGGTGATCATGGGTATCAACATGGCCATGTCGCTGATCGTGCTGCCGCTGCTGGTGAACCTGCTGCGGCCCCGCTTCGTCCGCCGTCCGCAGCCGCTGCTGGGCGAGCGGATCGACTGGGACAAACAGCCCGCCCGGTGAACTATCGGAGCAGCGGGGGCAGTTCGCCGCCCAGACCCACGGCCTGGCGCATCATCAGCTGCTTGAGCGGGGCCAGGTCCTGGAGCGCCGCGATGCCGCGGTCGCGCAGGCGGGACAGGGCCGGATCCTCGACCCCGAACACCCGCTTGATGCCGTCGGTAACCGCCATCATGGCCAGGTTGTCCACCTTGCGGCGCCGCTGGTAACGGCGCAGCCGGCGTTCATCGCCCGGATCGCGGCCGGCCGCGCGGGCCTGTTCGAGCACATCGACCAGCGCAGCCACATCCATGAAGCCGAGATTGGCGCCCTGCCCCGCCATCGGATGCAGCACGTGCGCGGCATCGCCGGCCAGCACGATCCTGGGCCGGACGTAATCGGTAGCATGCATCAGGCGCAGCGGAAAGGCCGCCCGGCTGTCGATGCGGGTGACGCGGCCGAGCACGCCGCCCGAGGCCTCGGTCAGCCGCTCGGCAAAGGCGGCATCGTCAAGCTCGCGCAGTTCATCGGCCAGCCGATCGTCGGCATGCCAGGCCAGCGAACAGCGGCCATCCGCCATCGGCAGAAATGCCACCGGTCCGGTGGGGGTATAGCGCTGCCAGGCGATGGACCGGTGCGGTCGTTCGGTGGCCACCGTGCCCACCGTGCAGCGCTGGCGATAGGGCCAGCCCACCGTGTCGATGCCGGCGAACTGCCGGACCGGCGAGCCGGCGCCTTCCGCCCCCACCACCAGCCGGGCCTGCAGCTCACGGCCATCAGCCAGGGTGAGGGTGGCCGCGTCCGCCGCCACGGAAAGGTCTTTCAGCTCGGCCGGGCAGAAGCGGGTGACGTCGCGCAGTGCCCGCCAGGCGGCATCGACGATCAGCCGGTTCTCGATGATGTGGCCCAGCTCCGGCAGCCCCAGCGCGGTGTGTTCGAATTCCAGCTGTGCGCGCCCGCCGCCTTCCCATACCCGCATGCCGTGATAGACGGCGACCCGGTCGTGATCGAGGCCGGACCAGAGATCGAAATTTTCCAGCAGCCGGCGCGAGGCCGGCGAAATCGCCGACACCCGCAGATCGTATTCGTCGTCCGGCCCCAGCGGCACCGGCTCGCGCGCCTCGATCAGCGCGACCCGGAAACCGGCCCGTTCCAGCGCCGCGGCCAGCACCGCCCCGACCATGCCGCCGCCGACCACGGCGATGTCGAACACGTCAGCCATCGGCGGCGAACGCCAGGCCCATGCTGCGCCGGGCCATGTCGTGCTTGATGCCGGGCAGCAGCTCCAGTCCGGTCAGGCCCAGCCCGCGCGCCAGCCCCAGCCCCGGCAGCCGGTTGGAAAACAGCCGCACGATGCCGTCGGTGAAGCCGCTCACCCGCTGCTGATCCGCCCGACGCGCCTCGCGCCAGGTTTCCAGCAGGGCGGCATCGCCGGGATCGTCGGCCGATTGCAGCATGCCGGCCAGCACCGTGACGTCACGCAGCGCCAGGTTGAAGCCCTGGGCAGCGGCCGGGTGCAGATGATGCCCGGCGCTACCCACCAGCAACGCCCGCTCGGCGATCGGCCGCGGGCAGATCACCCGCTTCAGGGGATAGGCGCCGCGCGGCCCCAGCTGGTCGAAATGCCCCAGACGCTGGCCGAATGCAGCCTGCAGGGCGGCCAGAAAGGCATCCTCATCGTCGGCGCAGCGCTGCGCCGCCTCGTCCGTGGGCAGGGTCCAGACCAGCGCCGCCGTTTCCGGTGACCGCGGCAGAATCGCGATCGGTCCGGCCGGCGTGAACCGTTCGTAGGCGGTATCCCCCAGCGGGCGGCTGGCGCGGACCGAGGCCACCACCGCCTGCTGGCCGTAGTCCCGGATATCCGCGCCAACGCCCAGGGCCGAGCGCACCGCCGAACCGGCCCCATCGGCCCCCACCACCAGCCGGGTGGTCAGGGTTCTCGGGCGGCCATCCTCGCTGATGGTGAGCGTGACCTGCTCCTCACCCGGTTCCAGATGCTCGAAACGGGCCGGGGCGATTACCGACACCGCCTCGCCCTCGCCCAGACGCTGGTACAGCGCACCGGCGAGCGCGTGGTTGGGTAGCACGTAGCCCAGGGCCTCGACCCCGTAGTCGGCATGATCGACCCGGGTTACCCCGAAGCGGCCCTGTTGCGACACGTGCAGATGCCGGATCGGCGCCGCCTCCCCGGCGATGGCCGACCACAGGCCCCAGCGCTCGAACAGCGCCCGGCTGCCCCAGGCCAGCGCGGTGGTGCGCTCGACCGCACCCGGCGACGGCTCGGTGCTCGGCAATGCCACTTCCACCAGCCCGATACGGCGGCCGGACCCGGCCATGGCGCAGGCGAAACTGGCCCCGACCAGTCCCCCGCCGATGACCAGGACGTCGAAATGGTCAGCCATCGGCCATCAGGGCCTCGATCTCGTCGGCCCGCTTGGGCACGCCGGCTGTCAGAACCTCGGGCGCGCCGTCGGTCACCCGCACGTCGTCCTCGATGCGGATGCCGGTGTTCCAGAAACGTTCGTCCACACCCTCGCTGCCGGCGGGCACGTACAGGCCCGGCTCCACCGTGACCACCATGTCCGGTTCCAGCAGACGCCACTTCCCCTCGACCTTGTAATCGCCCACGTCGTGCACGTCCATGCCCAGCCAGTGGCCGGTGCCGTGCATGTAGAAGCGCTTGTAGTCCTGCTGTTCGATCACCGTCTCCAGGTCACCCGTCAGCAGACCCAGATCGAGCATGCCCCGGCAGAGTTCGCGCACCGCGGCGCGGTTGAAGGCGTCGTAATCATTGCCGGCCCGCACGGCGTCAACCGCGGCTTCCTGGGCGGCCAGCACCACCGCGTAGAGGTCCCGCTGGGGACCGGAAAAACGACCGTTGATCGGGAATGTGCGGGTGATGTCCGCGGCGTAGCCCGCGTTTTCCGCACCGGCGTCGATCAGCACCAGATCACCATCGGCCAGCGTCGCGCTGTTCTCGATGTAGTGCAGGATGCAGGCATTCGCGCCCCCGCCGACGATCGAGGGATAGGCCCAGTGCATGCCGGCAGCCTCGAACTCGTGATGCAGTTCGGCCGCCAGCGCGTATTCCGCCATGCCCGACCGGCAGACCCGCATGGCCCGGCAGTGGGCGGCGGCCGAGACCGCCGCGGCGTGGCGCATGCGGTCGAGTTCGGCGGGCTCCTTGCGCAGGCGCATGTCGTGCAGCACCGCCGGCAGCAGGCCGATCTGGGTGGGCGCCTGCCAGCCCCGGCGCCCCATCGCACGGATCCGGTCGAGCGCGGCGGTCAGCTGACGATCGGCCCAGTCGTCGGCGCCCAGGCTGTGATGGACGGTGGCCCGGTCGGCGAGCAGTTCCGGCAGACGCTGAGCCAGTTCCTGGATGGGGAAGGCCTGATCGGCGCCGAAATCCCGGCAGGCGCCCTCGGGCCCGGCGCGACGGCCATCCCAGACCTCCCGGTCGGGGTCCCGGTCGCGACAGAACAGGATGAATTCACCGGCCGGCCGGCCGGGCGCCAGCACCGCCACCGCTTCCGGTTCGGTGAAACCGGTCAGGTAGCGCATGTCGCTGTCGGCCCGGTAGGGATAGTGCACGTCGCGGTTGCGAGTGCGCTCCGGGGTGGCGGCCAGCATCGCCACCGCCCGGTCGCCGATGCGCTCGGCCAGGCGCGCCCGGCGTCGGGCGTGATCAATGGGCTGGGTCATGGGTCGATTCGTGGTCTAGTGAAGCCGCGCGTCCGGCTCGTCCTGCCGCTCGGCGGTGCGCATTTCCAGAAAGATCAGCTGAACGCCGACACGGACATACTCCACCAGTTCGGCATAGTCGGCCTCGCCCTGCTCTTCCCCCGACTCCTCGTCGGTGAGACTGGCACGGGACAGCTCGGTGAGATCACGAACCACTTCCTGTACCTCGTCCGTGCACTGGGTGAGCTCGAATTCGCCGTGGCTGGCAATGCCGAAAACGAACCCGCTGCACCAGTTCGCCAGGGCCTTGACCCGCCGTGGCAGCGGCGCCTGATCATCCGGCAGCAGCGGCTGGAAGCCCGAGTCCGAGTCGTACAACCCTTCCAGGCTGAATTCCCGCAACGCCTGCAGCAGTGGCTGCAGCGCCTCGCCGTCGGCGCCCTCGACCAGATCCACGGTCGGCAGCTGGTCGTGCAGACACAGGGCCCCGCACAGCGACCCGTGCACTTCCGCCGGATCCTGGGTGGCCCCGGCCTCGTTCAGGCGCCGGGCGAGTCCGTCATATCGGCTTTCGGATGTCTCGTTCATGCGTCAAGGCTAACAAAACTGCGCGCCTGCCATCGGTCATGTCAGCAGCAGGAAGAAGCAGGCGTTGTAGAACCCGTGCAGCAGCATCGGGGCCGCCAGGCCGCCGGTGGCATCGCGGAAATAGCCGAACACCAGTGACGGCAGGAACACCGCCAGCGCCCAGCCGGGCGGGTGAAACAGCAGGTGCAGCGCGGTGAACAGCGCGCTGGTGACCAGGTTGGCGGCGCTGAGCGGTCCGACATTCCGGGTCAGCTTTCGTCCGATCCAGGGCTGCAGCTCGCCGCGGAACAGCCACTCCTCGACCACCGGGTACACCAGAATCGCCATGACCAGCCACAGCGGCTCGGCGCTGGCGCCGACCGACCAGCGGGCGAACCCCGTCCATACCAGGCCCAGGCAGGCCAGCGGCCCGGCCGCCAGGGCCAGCCACAGGCGCGGGTCGCGGAAGATGTTCAGGCAGCCGATCGCCGCAATCGCCAGACCGCCACCAGCAACAGCAACAACCAGATCGGGTCGGGCGCGCCGCGACCCAGGCTGCAGCCGCCGCCACCACCGTCGCTATCACTGCTTCCCAGGACATCACCCGTATCCGCATTGCCGCTGCCATCCACGGAGCCATCCGGCGCCGGAATGCCGGCACCGTTGTCGTCGGGGCAGCCCACGCCACTGTTGAGCGTCCACCCGATATCCGCCAGCACGCAGGCGGCCAGGCCGATGCCGTTGCGGATGTCGACATCGCCGCGGGCATCCACGAACGGCTCCATCAGGGCATTCGGGGTCAGGTCATCGTCCCAGTGGGAGATCGAGGAACCGGGCTCCACCGGATTGGGCGCGTACAGTTGGAGATCGCTGCCAACCCTGCCACCGCTGAACCGATTGCTGACCTGCGGGGTGATGCTGGGACCGTCCCAGATCACATTGCCGTCATTGGCCGCCGACGCGGCCCGCTGATTGCTGTTCAGATTCGGCCAGGTGGTGCCGAAGCTGAGATCACGGATGAAGGTCTCGTAGATGCTGGGCAGATTCATGAAGAACTCGCCACTCTGCAGATCCACGAAGCTGGCGAATCCCAGCCCGTGGATCAACTCATGCGCGGCGGTGCTGATGAAGTTGAGATCGTCACCCGGGGGATCGTTGTCCAGGCCGTAATACCAGTCGGCGCCGCCGAGGCAATCGTCCTGCGCATCGAGCGCGGCATTGAACTCGGCGCTGATATCCGGCGCCGACTCGATACGCCCGCCGCTGATTGCGTTGGCCAGTGCCAGCGCATAGAAAACACCGGGCTGGGATCCCGGAAAGTCGGACACCAGCCGATCCGGCCCTGCAGCCGCCAGATCCGCATTGGTACTGCGGCAACGCAGACTGCTGAAAGTCACCTCGACCACAATCGGCACGTCGCTGACGATGCGGCTGCCCAGCAGATCGGCTACATAACCGATCGCATTCAGCCGCTGCGCGCCGACGGTCTCCCCGGGATTGCCGGGTACCGGCGCACGCGGGGTGGGCTCGTTCAGGCCCTCACCCGGGTTGTCACCGTTGATGATGACGATATCCGCGGCCTGCACCGCACCCGAGGTCAGGACGAGACATGCCGCCACACAGCCGCGCCGCAGAGACTCAGTGATCATCGCCCACCCCGTGACCGACATGAATCTCGCCATCGGCGTCTCGTCTTGCCTGCAGCCGGGAATGGCGGGATTTCGGCACCGTGACGATGGTCATGCCGTCGCGCAGGGTGACTTCGGGCGTTTCCGCCGCCGGGGCAGTCGCCCGCTGCGCGGCAAACACGCGTGACTCGGCCGGGCCGATGAAGGCGCGGCGGGCGGCCGGCTCCGTCGTGCCGGAGTCGACCGGCTGCCCCGGCAGGAACACCAGTATGGCCAGCGGCAGGCAGGCCGCGAATCTTGTCATTGCAGTCATAAGAGCGCTGGCTCCTCGATTGTTGGCCAACGCTAGCGCGCCAACCGTTAAACTGTCCATCGTGCGGGCATTACCCGTGCTCAACCGGCAACCGGAGTCGCCCCGACATGGCTGGACGCATCCCCGATTTTCCCGAGCTGTTGGCCTCGCTGGTCGGTACACCCTCGATCAGCTGTGCCGACCCGGCCATCGACATGGGCAACCGGGCCGCCGCCGAGTGCCTGGGCGGCTGGCTGGAAGACCTCGGGTTCGACTGCCGCTGCCTGCCGGTGGGCCAGCGCGACGACAAGGTCAACGTGATTGCCACGCTGGGCGACACGGACGCCGGCGACGGGCTGGCCCTGGCCGGGCATCTGGATACCGTGCCCTACGACGATAACGGCTGGGACAGCGACCCCTTTACCCTGGATAAACGCGACGGCCGCTACTACGGCCTGGGCACCTCCGACATGAAGGGCTTTCTCGCCCTGGCCGCGGATGTGGCCCGGGATTATCGCGCGGATCGACTCGCGCGGCCGCTGGTGATTCTGGCCAGCGCCGACGAGGAATGCGGCATGGACGGGGCCCGGGCCCTGCGCGATGCCGGGCATCGGCCGGCCCGGCACGCGGTGATCGGCGAACCCACCGGGCTGGTACCGATCCGCCGGCACAAGGGCATTCTGATGGAGGCCATCCGGGTCACCGGGCATGCCGGCCATTCCAGCAACCCCGCCTTCGGCGTCAATGCCATCGACGGCATGCGCCGGGTACTGACCGCGGTCTGCCGGTTTCGCGACGATCTGGTTACCCGCGCCCCGGCCCCGGGTTTTCCGGTGGACCACGCCACCCTCAACCCGGGGGTGATCCGCGGTGGCGACAGCCCCAATCGCATTCCCGCGCGCTGTGAACTGCAGGTGGACCTGCGCTTTCCGCCGGGCTTCGACATCGCCCCGCTGCGCGACGAACTGCGAGCGGTCGCGCGGGATGCTCTGACCGGCAGCGACTGCGGCATCGAGTTCGAGGAGCTGTTCACCGGCACCCCGGCGATGGAAACCGCGGCCGAGGCCGAGATCGTGCGCGCGGCCGAACAACTCACCGGCCAGGCGGCGGCGGCAGTGGACTTCGGCACCGAAGGCTCGTTCTACAATGCGCTGGGCATGGAGACGGTGATTCTGGGCCCCGGCGATATCGATCAGGCCCATCAGCCCAACGAGTTTCTGGGCATGGACCGCATCGACCCGATGCGCGACATCCTGCACGGGCTGATCCGCCGCTTCTGCCTGAGCCCGTGAACGTGCTTTAATGCGCGGTTTCGCGGCGGACAGCGGCATGAATCCGGATAACGGCACAACCCAGTCAGGCCAGGACATGGTGGCGGCGCTGCGCGCCAGCGCCCCCTACATCCATGCCCATCACGGCCGCACCTTCGTGATCATGTTCGGCGGCGAAGCCGCCGCCGACCCCGGCTTTGCCGATCTGATCTACGACATCGCCCTGCTCAAGAGCCTGGGGGTACGCGTCGTGCTGGTACATGGCGCCCGGCCGCAGATCGACGCCGCCCTGGCAGCCGCCGGGGTGGAAAGCGTGCTGTCCGGCGGGGTGCGGGTGACGGATTCGCCGGCCCTGGCCTGCGTCAAGCAGGCGGTGGGCACCCTGCGCATGGACATCGAGGCACTGCTGTCCACCGGTCTGGCCAGTACCCCGATGGGCGGCGCGCGGCTGCGGGTGGCCGGCGGCAACCTGGTGATCGCCAAGCCGCTGGGCGTGGTCAACGGGGTGGATCACCGCCATACCGGCGAAGTGCGGCGGGTTGATGTGGACGCCATCCGGGCACACCTGGACCGCGATCACATCGTACTGCTCTCACCCATCGGCTATTCCCCCACCGGCGAGACCTTCAACCTGTGGGCCGAGGAAGTGGCCACGGCCACCGCCGCAGCGTTACAGGCCGACAAGCTGATCATGCTGCATGCCGGCCCGGAAATGCACGAACACGACGCCCATCCGCCGGCGCAGTTCTCCCCCACCGAAGCCAGGGCCTTGCTGGAGGCCGGGGACGGCCTGAACGACGAGGAGAAGGCCCGCCTGCAGTGCGCGGTACAGGCCTGCCGCCAGGGCGTGACGCGGGCGCATCTGGTGCGCTTCGAGGCCGACGGAGCGCTGCTGCGCGAGCTCTACAGCCGTGACGGCGCGGGCACGCTGGTGGCCGCCGACACCTACGACATCATTCGCCAGGCCACGGTGGAGGACGCGGGCGGCCTGCTCAACCTGATCGCCCCGCTGGAGGCCGCGGGCATTCTCGTGCCCCGCTCGCGCGAGCAGCTCGAGCTGGAAATCGACAGTTACAGCGTGATGGTGCGCGACGGCCTGATCACGGCCTGCTGCGCGCTGATCCCCTATACCGAGGAACGGATCGGCGAACTGGCCTCGGTCGCGGTGCACGCAGACTATCGCAAGCAGGGCCGGGCCGAGCGCCTGTTGCAGGCGGTGGAGCGGCGCGCCCGCACGATGGACCTGTCGCGGCTGTTCGTGCTGACCACCCGCACGCCGCACTGGTTCGTGGAGCGGGGTTTCCGCAAGGCCGATATTGCCGATCTGCCGCTGACCCGGCAGCAGCTGTACAACTACCAGCGCAACTCCACCGTCCTGATCAAGACGCTGTAGCGCGACCCCGACGGTGACCGCCGCCCGCCGCAAGCACGTGCCCCGGCTCCATGTGGACCGGACGCTGACCATTGGTGACACCGTGGCCCTGGCCGCCGAACAGGCGCATCACCTGGGCGCGGTACTGCGCCTGCGCAGCGGCGCCGATCTGGTGCTGTTCAACGGTCACGGCGGCGAGTACACGGCGCGACTGTCGACACTGGACCGCAAGTCCGCGCAGGCCCTGGTCCTGGAACACCGTCAGCCACAGCGCGAATCGCCGCTGGCGGTGACGCTGGCCCAGGCGGTGGCGCGCGGCGACCGCATGGATTTTGCCGTGGCCAAGGCGGTGGAACTGGGCGTGGCCGCCATCCAGCCGCTGTTCACCGAGCGCGGCCAGGTAAAATTGACCGGCGAACGCCTCGACCGCAAGCACCGTCACTGGCAGGCGGTGGCACGCTCTGCCGCGGAGCAGGCCGGGCGGGAGATCCTGCCGCTGGTACATGCCCCCTGCCGGCTGGATGACTGGCTGGCCGATGCCGCCGGCGAACGACGCCTGATGCTCGATCCCCGGGCAGCGGGCGGGCCCGTCGAGGGCGCCACCACCCCGACCTCGGTCAGCCTCCTGATCGGTCCGGAGTCCGGGTTTTCCGAGCCGGAACTGGCGGCGGCCCGGGATAGCGGCTTCCAGGGGGTCCGTCTGGGGCCGCGCATCCTGCGCACGGAGACCGCCGGGCCGGCGGCGCTGGCGGCGTTGCAGACCCTTTGGGGGGACTTTCGTTAGGCGCGCCTACGCGTCTAGGATGCGCCGCCCGGCTCCCAGTCGGCGGCCGCGAGCTGCCGATCCTCGACGCCGGCCACGGCGTCGGCCAGCCGCCGTTCGATCGCCTCCAGATCAGGAATCACGGCGTCGGTGTTGGCCAGTCGGGTGCGGGAGAGAATTAACTCGCTATCGTCCTCACGCGCCGGCGCCGGCCGCAGCGCCGCGGGATTGAGCAACGTCAACTGCGGCTTGCCCTGCAGCACGATCATGAACAGCCCGGCATCCAGATGCTTGCCCAGGCTGTTGATCACCGCCACCCGCGTCCGGCGGGTGCGCGTGGGCATCGGTTCGCCCCACAGGGCTTCCAGCGACAGCACCGGCAACCGCTGATCCCGCCACTCGCCGAAGCCGAGCAGCCAGGCCGGTCCCTCGGTTTCCAGCGCCACCGATTCCATGCCCAGGACCTCGGCCAGCCCGGCCTTGGGCAGCAGCAGCCATCCCGATGCCAGCGGCATCAGCTGGCCGTAGAGCACGCGATCGGACTCAGCCATGGTCGTCCGGCTCGACCTCCCGGCCCAATACGGAACGAATCTCGGCCAACAGCTGTTCCTCCTGGTAGGGCTTGGTCAGGAACCGGTCCACGCCGATCTGCTCGGCCCGGCGGCGGTGCTTGTCGCCACTGCGCGAGGTGATCATCACGATCGGCGTATGCCGCAGCGCCTGGCTGTTGCGCATGTAGGTGGCCAGTTCGAAGCCGTCGATGCGGGGCATCTCGATATCCAGCAGCACCGCGTCGGGCGGGTTCGCCTGCAACTGCGCCAGCGCGTCCATGCCATCCTTGGCCAGCCCCACCCGAAAGCCCTGGCGGGTGAGGAAGCGCTCGGATACCCGGCGGATGGTAATGGAATCATCCACCACCAGTACCAGCGGCCGGGAATCGGCGGCGGCTGTCTCCGCCGCCGGCGGCCGAGGCACGGCTCGCATCCGGGTCTGCACCAGGGCAGCCAGATCCAGGATCACCATCACGGCACCATCGGCCAGCACGGTGGCCCCGGCAATGCCCGGCACCGTCGCCACCTGGGGCCCCACCGGCTTGACCACGATTTCGCGGCTGCCAATCATGCTGTGTGCCACGAAGGCGGCGCGCTGCTCACCCGCCCGGGCGAGTATCACCGGCAGGTTGATCGGGGCGTCCTCGCCCGGCGCCGAGTCGGGCACGCCCAGCACCTCGGCCAGTTCCACCAGTCGATAACGCTGCCCGGCATAGTCGAGGGTGGGTTCGCCTTCGGCCGCGGCAGCCGTTTTCAGTTCGTCGCGGGACAGGCGGGTGACGCCCTCGATGCTGCCCATGGGTACCGCGTAGCGCTCCTCGCCGACCCCGACGAACAGGGCCTGGCTGATCGCCAGACTCAGGGGCAGGCGAATGGCGAACCGGGTGCCGGCCGGTGCGCCCGCCGCCACCGTCAGGCCGCCACCAAGCTCGCGGATTTCGGCGGCCACCACATCCAGCCCCACGCCGCGGCCGGCCGACTGGGTAAGGGTATCGGCGGTGGAAACACCCGGCTGGAAGATCAACCGTGCGGCGGCGTCTTCGGACACATCGGCATCTTCGGCCACCAGGCCGAGACTGCGGGCCCGGGCCACGATGGTGTCCAGGTCCAGGCCACGCCCGTCGTCGCCGACCTCGATCACCAGCTGGGTGCCCTCTCGAAACAGGGTGATCTCGATGCGCCCGGCCGCTGGTTTGCCCGCCGAGCGACGCTGGTCCGCCGGTTCGATGCCGTGTACCACGGCATTGCGCAGCAGATGTTCGATGGGGGCGGTCATGCGCTCGAGCACGCTGCGGTCGAGTTCCTCGTCACCGCCGCGGATGAACAGCTCCACCGGCCGCTCGGTCTCGCCGGCCACCTGGCGGACCAACCGCTGCAGACGCTGTTCCTGACGTGCGAACGGCACCATCAGGGTGCGCATCAGGCCCTGCTGCAGGCTGGTATTCACCCGCGCCTGCTGCCCCAGCAGAACCTCGTCCTGCTCGGCCAGGTCGGTCAACGAGCCGTGCAGACTCATCAGATCGGCCGCGCTCTCGGCCAGGCTCCGGGAGTATTCGTGCAGGGCCGAGTATCGATCCATTTCCAGCGGATCGAATTCGGTGTCGTAGCGGTCGCCGTCCTCGGCATGGCGGGCCACGATCTGTGATTCGGTCTCCAGATCGAGCTTGCGCAGCTGATCCCGTAGCCGGCGGGTGGTCTGGGCCATTTCCCGTAACTGGGCCTGGAGTTCGGTATTGCGCTGCTCGAGGCGCGCGCGATAGATGCTGATCTCGCCCGCCTGGTTGAGCATGCCGTCGAGGTCGACCACCGGAATGCGCGCGGTGTCCGGCAGGCTGCTGTCCTCGGCCGGGGCTGTTTCCGGCGCCCAGAAAAGCCGTTCCTCGAAGTCGGTGGCGGGTGCCGGCGTTGCCGGTTCGGCCGATGCGGTCGGTATCGGGTCCGGCGCCGCCTCGGATTCGCCGGTCTCGCGCAGCCTTGCCAGCACGGGCTCGGCATCCGGCACCGGCTCGCCGCGGCGGACGCTGTCGAGCATCTGCCGCAGCGATTCCAGGGCGATCCGCAGCGGCGGGATGGCCGACGGCGCCTGGCGGGTACGACCCAGTCGGTCTTCCAGTTCGTGGCTGATATCGCCGACCGCGGTGACATGCGCCATCCGGGCACTGCCCTTGAGCGTGTGCAGCAGGCGCATGATCTCCGCCGGCGCGCGATGGCTGTCCGGCTGCACCTGCCAACGGTCTAACTGGTAGGCCAGACCCTCCAGCAGTTCGTCGGCCTCGCCGAGGAAGATGCCCGTCAGCTCGGATTCGGACAGCTGTTCAAGCGGTTCCGGCTCGGCCGGCTCCTCCACCGGAGTGTCGTCCGGTGCCGCCGGGTCTTCCCCGGCCGGACCGCCTTCTTCGGCCAGGGCCGCCAGGACCCGCTCGGGTGCCTGTTCGGTTCGGTCGTCTTCGCCGCTGGCGCCAGTGGCATCCGGGAACGTTGTGTCGGACTCGAGCCCGACCGGCGCGGTCAGGTTCCCGGCATCATCGGCACCCGCGGCGTCAGGGGCGCTCCCGGAGTCGGGCACCAGGGACGCCAGCGCCGCCAGCAGGGGTTGCGGATCGGCGGAACGGTCCCCGTGACGGAAACGGTCGAGCATGGCGTAGAGACCGTCCGCCACGCTGTCGAGCACATCGAACGCCGGTGCGTCCGGCGCCGGCAGCTCGCCGCGCGCATATCGCAGCATGAGCTGCTCGAATTCCTGGGCCACCTGCCCCATGGCTCCGGCATCGGCGGTCCGCGCACTGCCCTTGAGGGTATGGCTTCGCCCGCGCAGACTCCTGGGATAATGCAGATCGCCCGGGGACTCGCGCCAGTCGCGCAGATCGGCCTCGAGGGCATCGACCAGGTCGCAGGCCTCGTCGGTGAACACGATCATCAGTTCGCGCCAGTCCGAGGCGTCCACCGCCTCGGCCGGCAGCGCCCGGCGTTGCTGATCGAGCCGCGCCAGCCAGCCATCGATATCACTGTCGGCAATTTCGTGCCGATCACCGGCCACGAGTGATTCGATCAGTGTTACCGCATCACCCAGCACGGCCAGCGCCGATGCGTCCAGCGACGACTCGGCGGCACGGGCGGCATCCGCGAACTGTTCCAGTGGCGCCGCAATGCGCACGACCGAACTCTCGCCCACCGCCTCGGCGCTGCCCTTGAGGGTGTGCAGGGACCGGACCAGTTCATCGGGCACTCGCACCGGCGGTACGGTGGCGGCGATCCCATTCAGGGTCTGCAGATGGCGCTTCGCATCCGCCCGGAATATGCGCAGCAGTTCGGATTCACCCCCGACTTCGCCGTCTGCCGTATCGCCACCACCGGTGATGGCCTGCGCGGCGCCGATGACCGGTGCCGCCGCGGTCGGCGCCCGGCCGGCCTTGAAATCCTCGATCAGGGCGGGTAGCGCGGCCACGGCATCGTCCACCACCCGGCGCACCCGGGCGTCCACCGGCACCGCGCCCTCCAGGCAACGATTCAGCAGATGTTCGACCGCCCAGCCGAACTCGCCGATCTCGTCGGCCTGCACCATGCGGCCGCTGCCCTTGAGGGTATGAAACGCTCGCCGGATTTCGGCCAGGCGCTCACTGTCGCCGAGATCGCCCGCCCACACCGGCACATCCCGCTGCAGATTTGCCAGCACTTCGCCGGCCTCTTCCAGAAAGATATCGCGGATTTCCGGATCGACGATGTCGGGTGCGGCGGGTTCGGCATCCTCGAGCCCGGTCGGATCGCTGACCAGGGCCTCGGCCTGGTCGGGCGGCACGGTCAACTGCGACAGGTAACCCCGGGCCTGTTCGTAGAGCTGCGGCAGGCGTCCGGGTTGTCCGGCAAGGCCTTCCAGATAGTATTCGAGGGCCACGATGGCATCGGCCAGCGAGCGCACCCGGGCCGGGTCGTCGCGCACGCCAAGCATGGCCTGGCTGCCCATGAAGGCGTTCAGACGGCCGGCCAGGTCGACCCCGTCTTCCTCCGAGAGGATATGCAGGCCGGCCTCGATTTCGCGCAGCAGCCGCGCCGCTTCGGCGGCCAGTTCGATATCCCCGCTTTCCACGAAAGCCGGCACCAGATCGCGGATGCGGGCAATGTTGACCCGCGCTTCCCGGTGGATCGCGGACATGCCGCGGCTGACATCCTGCTGCGGTGCCGGCTGGGCGGCCGGCGCCGGTTCCTGGCCGCGGTAGAGGTGCTGGAACAATGCACTGTCGAGACTCTGCTCGACATTGAGCAACGCCAGGGCCACGTCCATCCACGCCGCGTGCTCGCGCTCGCCGCGTTCGTGCAGACCGGTGACCGCATCCGCCTGGTTGCGGACCACGCGCATGAGCATGTCCAGGCCCAGCATGGCCAGGGTGTCGGCAACCCGCCCGATGGTGGCGACGGTGGTCTGCATGTCCACGTTGGCCCGATCACCGGCGCGCAGCACCAGATCAATGGCATTCTTGACGCTGTCGATGTCCTCGCGGATTTCCGCTGCCAGCTTGTTGACCAGCCCGGTATTCGGGCCCCGCAACCGCGCCCGCATGCGGGACAGGCGCTCGGGGTCCGGCAGCAGGGTTTCCAGCCCGTAGGCCTCGCGCAGCGCCTGCACCCTTGGGCCGTCGGTACGGGCGCGGCCGGCAAAATAGACCAGGCCGTAGAGCAGCACGTCCGGGGCATCGCCCAGCGCGCGGTCGCCGTTCACCGCGGCGGCCTTGAGTTGCTGCCCCACCCGGCCGAGCAGCCGCTTGACCTCCAGTTCGCAGGCCAGCCCGTCGGCCGCGATCGCCTCGATGACCGCTGCCGCGGCCTCGAACAGCCGCTGGCCACGCCGGTCGGCCACGGTGTCCGCCATGTCGGCGGCGACCCGTTCCAGCCGCCCCAGCGTCTCCGCGTTCGCATCATCCCGCAGCAGGCCCAGCAACGCTGCCTGGAACGGCGCCAGGTGCTGGCGCGCCCGGGGCTGACCGGCATTGTCGGGACGCCCGTCGATCGGGCCGGACCGGCTGTCGAGCGGCTCGCAGAGCTGGGCGTAATGGGCGAACAGCGCGCTCTCGGCAATCACGCCGGCACCGCGGGCGACCCGCAGTTCGTTGATCAACGGCAGAAAGACCAGCGCGTTGTCGGTTTCACCGTTGTGCAGGGCATCCAGGTAGTCGGTGAGCTGGACCGTGGCGCCCAGCAGCGCCTCGAAGGCCCGTTCCGGCGCCGCCTCCAGATCGCCGAGCAGATCGTGCACGGCCACCCGCATTTCCTCGGCGAACACCGCGCCGCCCTCGCACAGGATCATGCGCAGCGTGCCGCGAATCTGATGCAGTTCGACCAGCGCCCGCTGCAGCGGTAGCGGATTGTCCGGCGTGTCGAGGAAGGTTTCGACGAACGATCGCACGCGCTCGAGGCTGTGCTCGAGTTCGGCGTGGACCCAGTGGAGCCCCCCGGCAGTGATTTGTTTGACCTGCGCCAACAGTGACGCTCGCTATTCCGCCCGACCGGGAAGCGTAAAGCCGCTTACCGACGCCCGCAACTTGGCCCCGAGCTCGGCCAGTCGGGCGATGGCCCGGCCGGTTGCCTGGGTGCCGGAGGCGGTCTGTTCGGTGATCTCGCGGATCGAGGTCATGGTCTCGGAGACCTCGGCGGCCTCCCGGGTCTGGCGTTCGGTCTGGCTGGTGATACCGCGCACCAGCTCGTTGGTCTGGCGCGACACGCGTTCGATCTCCTCCAGCGCTCCGCCCGCGTTCTCGGCCAGCTGGGCGCCGCTGACCACGCCGGAGGTGGATTTCTCCATCGAGATCACGGCCTCGTTGGTATCCGCCTGAATGGTGCGCACCAGCGCCTCGATCTGGCGGGTGGCGCCGGCGGAACGTTCGGCCAGGCGCTGGACCTCGTCGGCCACCACCGCGAAACCCCGGCCGGCCTCGCCGGCCATCGCCGCCTGGATCGAGGCGTTGAGGGCCAGGGTGTTGGTCTGCTCGGCAATGTCGTTGATCAGTTCCACGATGTCGCCGATCTCCTGCGACGACTCGCCCAGCCGCTTGATGCGCTTGGCGGTCTCCTGGATCTGATCGCGAATGCTGCCCATGCCGTCGATGGTGCGGCGCACCGCCTCGCCACCGTTGTGGGCCACCGTCACCGAGCGCTCGGTCACGTCGGCGGCGCTGCGGGCGTCGCGCGACACCGTCTGGATCGAGGTCACCATCTTCTGAATGGTTTCGGTGGCGGACAGAATCTGGCGGGTCTGGGTCTGGCTGGCGCTGGTCAGGTGCTTGGCCGTGGCCAGGGAGTCCTCCGAGGCGTCGGCCATCTGCTCGGCGGTATCGTTGATGGTGCTGACCAGTTCGCGCAGCGCCTCGATGGTGTAGTTGACCGAGTCGGCAATCGCGCCGGTGACATCCTCGGTCACGGTGGCTTCCAGGGTGAGGTCGCCCTCGGCCAGCGCGCTCATTTCATCCAGCAGGCGGAGAATGGCTTCCTGATCCCGCTTGTAGCGCTGCTCGCGCTGGGCGCTGTCCTCGGCGTCGTGGCTCTCCCCGGCCGACAGCCCCAGCCCCACGCCGATCAGCGCCAGCAGGGCCAGACCGCCGATCAGCCACACCAGTCCGGTGGACAGGATCAGGCCCGGCAACGGTTCCGGTCGCCCCGCAACCACCGCCTGCTGGTTGAGCAGCGCCAGCGTCAGCCCCGCCACCCCGAAGGCAGCGACACCCACGCATATCCAGAGCAGGGTGCGACCCTGGCGGCTGGCGAACAATGCATTCAGATTCGGCACCCGTATTCCCCCCAGTTGTTTGTTGATCCGGCCACCGGTTCGTTCACATGTCCGCGTCGCGGAATGACGGGTCGGCGGCCACCGCCCGCAGCGACAGCACCAGCCAGGCCATGCCCTCGCGCACGAAGGCGCCGAGCAGGAACGGCCGGGCATCCTGATCACGGGCGTGGTCGGCCAGTTCATGGCGCTGGTCGGCGGGGGCGAAGCGGCGAAAGCCCACCACCGACTCCACCAGAAAACCGGCGGTCAGTTGATCGTCGTTGAGCAGTATCATGCGGTTGGTCGGTCGGCGCGGCGTCTGGCCCCGGCCCAGCAACGCCCCCAGATCGACCACCGGCACCAGATCGCCGCGTACATTGGCCAGCCCCAGCAGCCAGGTCCGGGCGCCGGGCACCCGGGCCAGCAACGGCACCTCAAGCACCTCGCGGACATCGGCCTGCGGGGCCAGGAAGCGGTCGCCGTCCAGCGTGAAGCCGAGCCCGGTCCATTCGGCCTGGGCCGCCGTCAGCCCGTGCCGTTCCCCGCTGGCCTCGATGCGGTCTTCCAGCGCCGCCAGCAGCTCGAAGGGTTGATCCCGCAGGTGGGCCAGCGATGCGGTCATGGCATTCAGGCGCCGGAGGCGGAGGTACCCAGCAGGCCGGCCACCACGCGGTTGAGTTGCGCGGCGTGCACCGGCTTGACCAGATACTCGGACGCGCCCTGACGCAGGCCCCAGATGCGGTCGGTTTCCTGGTCCTTGCCGCTGATGATCACGATCGGAATATGTGAGGTGGCGGGGTCACGGGCCAGCTTGCGCGTTCCCTGGAATCCGCTCATGCCCTGGAATACCACATCCATGAGAATCACATCGGGTTGCGTCTCGCGGGCCACGTCCAGGCTGTCGCTGGCGGAGTCGGACACCGACACCTCGTGACCCTCCTCCTCCAGCGCCGACCGCATCGCATGGATGTCGGTGGGCGAGTCGTCAACAATCAGTACATGCGCCATACGGCGGGCTCCCTCGGTGCCATGGGGTATCAGATCAAGGCCTCGATGGCCTCGAAGAGTTCGTCGCGGGTGAAGGGCTTGGTCAGGTAACGATCGGAGCCCACTATGCGGCCGCGTGCGCGATCGAACAGGCCGTCCTTGCTGGTCAGCATCACCACGGGGGTATCGCGAAAACGCGGATTGTTCTTGATCAGCGCGCAGGCCTGGTAACCGTCCAGCCGCGGCATCATCACGTCGACGAAGATCACCTGCGGGTGATGGTCCGCGATCTTGGCCAGCGCCTCGAAGCCGTCCACTGCGGTGATCACCTCGCATCCGCGCCGGGACAACAGGGTCTCGGCGGTTCGGCGGATGGTCTTGCTGTCGTCGATGACCATGACCTTGATGCCGGCCATGTCCCTGGTTGCCCCCTGCACTGCTACCACCGGTCGCTACCTCGTATGGACACCGGACCGCCAGGCACCGTCACGCGACACCCGAGCATGACCGAATTAGTAGCACATTCGCGGACCGGGGGCCTAGCGCCGCGACCCGGCGGATACCGTCCCGGCTGCCCGCGGGGTGGTTGCGCTACCATGACGGCCGATAACCGGAACTGCCGTTATCGATGGTGATAATGGCCGGCGCGAGGGACGGAACAATGACATTGCGACTGGGTGTGGTGATGGACCCGATCGACTCGATCACCCCTTACAAGGACACCACACTGGCGCTGCTTCTGGAGGCGCAGTCCCGCGGCTGGCCGATCCACTACATGACGCTGGCAGACCTGTTCGTCGAGGATGGCGTGGCCTACGGCCACGGGCATGCCCTGACCGTACGCGATGACAATCACGACTGGCACGATCTGGGCAACGCGACCACCCTGCCGCTGGGTGAGCTCGACGCCATCCTGATGCGCAAGGATCCGCCGTTCGACACCGAATACATCTACGCCACCTACATTCTCGAGCGGGCGCAGGCCGCCGGCTGCCTGATCGTGAACCGGCCCTCGGCCCTGCGCGATGTCAACGAGAAGATGGCGATCACGGCGTTTCCCGAGCTGTGCGCCCCGACCATCGTCACGCGATCGGCCGCCGCCGTGCGCCAGTTCCTGGAGGCCCAGGGGGAGATCGTGCTCAAGCCACTGGACGGTATGGGCGGGTCGCGCATCTTCCGGGTCGGGCGCGGCGACCCCAATCTGAGCGTGATTCTCGAGGTACTCACCGAACACGGCACCCGCTTCGCCATGGCCCAGGCCTATCTGCCCGCGATCAGCGCCGGCGACAAGCGCATTCTGGTAATCGACGGCGAGCCGGTCCCCTACAGCCTGGCCCGCATTCCCGCCGCCGGGGAATCCCGCGGCAACCTCGCCGCCGGCGGCCGCGGTGAAGGTATGCCGCTGACCGACGGGGAACGCGCGATCTGTGCCGCCGTGGCGCCAATGCTGCGCGAACGGGGACTGCTGTTCGCCGGTCTCGACGTGATCGGCGACCGGCTCACCGAAATCAACGTCACCAGCCCCACCTGCATGCGTGAATTGCAGGGGCTCTACGACATCAACATCGCCGGGCAACTGCTGGATGCGGTGGCCAACCGCGTCACCTGACGCCCCCGCCCGCGCGCGCCCGGGCCTGCTGCCGGCGCTGGGCCTGGCCGTGGTGGTGCACGGGCTGATCCTGTTCGCGGTCGGCCTGCCGGAACCGGATCGGCGCCCCCGGACGCTGACGGTGACCCTGAGCGTTGCCCCTACCACCGCGGCGTTGCCCGCCGACACCCGCGCCGAAGCCGACCAGCGCGGGCGTGACCGACAATCCCGCCAGCCGGCGGCGCAGTCCGCCGGTCACCATAGGGGCGACCGCGAGGGGGCGGACCATACCGCCGGTCGCGAACGGGAGCGCGCCACGCCGGTCCTGACCCGCTCCGTATCGGGTGCCGGTAGCGCGGCGACCGCCGGCCGGCTCCAGCAGGGCGGCGCCGCCCGCGCCGGCCAGAATGAACCCGGCCGGTCTCCGGACCCGCAGGTACGTACCGCCCGGGCGGACGCCCGCGCCAGCTACCTGGCCACATGGAAACAGCGCATCGAGACCCGCGGCAGCGCCCATTTTCCGCCGGCGGCACGCCGCCGCCAGGACGCCGCGCTGACCATGGAGGTCTGGCTGGCGCCCGATGGCCGGTTGCGTGATGCGCGCATCCGGCAGAGCTCCGGGGATCCGGCCCTGGACGCCGCGGCACTGCAGATACTGGAGGCCGCCGCTCCGTTCGAACCGCCCCCCGCCGCCAGTGCCGGTCAGCAAGAGGAAGGCCTGCGCTTTGCCTACGTCTGGCGGTTTCTCGCCCCGGCGGACGCCGAATGACGGCCCGCGCTGTTGCGGTAAGGCTGGCCGGTTACCGATAATGCCGGCATGAGCAGCAGCTACCTCAACAGTCAGTTCCTGGTGGCCATGCCGAATGTGGTCGGGGGCGACTTCGATCACACCGTGACCTTCCTGTGCGAACACAACGACGACGGTGCCATGGGGCTGGTCATCAACCGCCCCACCGACCTGGACCTGGGCGACATGCTCGGCCACATGGGCATCGATCATGAGGGTCTCACCGACCCCGGGCCGGTCTTCTGGGGTGGTCCGGTCCAGCCGGAACGGGGTTTCGTGCTGCACCCGCCGGGCGGCGACTGGGAAGCCACACTCACCATCGACAACGTGATTTCCGTGACCACCTCCAAGGACATCCTGGAGGCCATCGGCCAGGGCCGGGGTCCGGAGCAGTATCTGGTGACGGTGGGCTACGCCGGCTGGGGCGGCGGCCAGCTGGAGCAGGAAATCCTGCACAACAGCTGGCTCAACACGCCGGCGGACACCGCCATCATCTTCGGCACCCCGGCCACCGACCGCTGGTCGGCCGCCGCGCGCCTGCTCGGGGTGGACCCGGCGCTGTTGTCGGGCCATTCCGGACATGCCTGAGGGTAGCGGCGATGTGGTACTCGGCTTCGATTTCGGCACCCGTCGCATCGGCGTGGCCGTGGGCAGTTCGCTGTCCGGCCAGGCCCAGGCCCTGACCACCCTGCACCATCAGGACGGCCCGGACTGGCAGGCCATCACGCGCCTGGTGGCCGAATGGCAGCCGAATGCACTGGTGGTGGGCCTGCCGCTGATGGAAGACGGCCGCGAACAACCGATTACCGGACATGCCCGCGATTTCATGGCATCGCTGGGCAAGCATTTCGACCTGCCCGTCCACGCCACCGACGAACGCTTTTCCTCCACCGAGGCCGAGGCCAGGCTGCGTACCGCCCGGGCCACCGGCGCCCGCCGTCGGCGGCTGCGCAAGGGGGATTCCGACGCCATGGCGGCACAGGTGATTCTGGAGACCTGGCTGGCCGGGAACGCGGCATGAGCACTGCCGATCCCGAGGTTACCGCGGGCATCGACCGGCTCTGCGAGACGATCGCGGCGGACATGTCAGCACCGCCGGTGCTGGTGGGCATTCATACCGGCGGGGTCTGGCTGGCGCAGGCCCTGCGCGACCGACTGTGGCCGCATGCGCCGCTATCGCGGCTCAACATAAGCTTTCACCGCGATGACTTCGCGCGCATCGGCCTGCACCCCCAGGTGGGCGCCTCGGACATGCAGGAGGATGTCGAGGGGCGCACCCTGCTGCTGGTGGACGACGTGCTGCATACGGGCCGCACCGTACGCGCGGCGATGAACGAGCTGTTCGACTTCGGCCGGCCGGCCGCCATCCGGCTGGCGGTGCTGGTCGACCGCGGCGGCCGTGAACTGCCGGTGGCCGCCGATTACGTCGGGCTGGCACGTGATCTGCCCGCCGACCAGCAGATCAAGCTGGAAGGGCCGGATCCGCTGACGCTGGTTCTGCGATGACCAAACCGACAGTACCCCAGGTGGATGGGCGGGGCCGCTTGCGGCACCTGCTGACGGTTGACGGCCTGCCGGCGGACCTGATCCGCGAGATCCTCGACCGTACCGCCACCTTCCTGCCCGATCCCGGCGCGCCGCCACGCAAGGTGCCATTGCTGCGTGGGGCCACCGTGGTCAACCTGTTCTTCGAACCCTCCACGCGCACCCGCACCACGTTCGAGCTGGCGGCCAAGCGGCTGTCGGCGGACGTGCTCACCCTGCAGATGGAGCATTCATCCAAGACCAAGGGCGAACACGACCTGGACACGCTGTTCACCATGCAGGCCATGGGCGCCAACATTTTCGTGGTCCGCCATCCGGACAATGGCGCCGCCGCCTATTTCGCCGACAATGCCGCCCCCGATGTCGCCGTGCTCAACGCCGGGGACGGCAGCCATGCCCATCCCACCCAGGCGCTGCTGGACATGTTCACCATCCGCCGCCACAAACCGGATTTCACCGGGTTGCGGGTGGCCATCGTCGGCGACATCCGCCACTCGCGGGTGGCGCACTCCGATATTGCCGCCCTGCGCACCCTGGGGGTCTCCGACATCCGCGTGGTCGCCCCGGCGCCATTGCTGCCCGATAACGCCGCCACGCTGGGCGTGCATCCCTGCGCCACGCTGGCCGAGGGCATCGACGATGCCGACGTGGTCATCGCCCTGCGTATCCAGCACGAGCGCATGCAGCAGGCACTCGATATTTCCCCCGCCGATTACCGGCGCGACTTCGGCCTGACCGCCGACAACCTGACCGGCCTGAAGCCCGATGCCCTGATCCTGCACCCGGGCCCGATCAATCGCGGGGTGGAGATCGATCCGGAGATCGCCTACGGGCCGCAGTCGGTCGTACTGGAACAGGTGCGCAACGGTATCGCCGTGCGCATGGCAGTGATGGCGATGATTGCCGGGGCCCGTTCCGGCGCCTGACTAACGCATTCGCCAAACCCGCCGGGACTTGGACGGTCTGCTTCAATTTTTGATACAAGTCCCCGGGAGCGCCGGGCCACGGCCCGCCCAGCAACAAGGAGCCAACATGCCGCGACTCTCGACCATTGTGATGGTTCTTTTCTCCACGGCCGCGGCCGCCGGCGGTACAGCAACGATCGAAGTCACCGGCGACAACGCCGCTGGCGGCAACATGACGATGCGCTGGCAGGACGCGGACCACGTCCGCATCGATCCGCCCAACCAACCGGCCTACATGCTGCTGCGCGGCGGCAAGGCCTACACCGTGATGTCCACCGGCGGCCGGACCATCGTGATGGACCTCGCGTCCATTTCGAACATGCCGGGCGGCAGCCCCGGCGGCATGGGTAGCCCCGACATGGGTGGTACCTCGGCCATCAGCCGTGCCACCGCGGTCAGCGACCTCGATGCCACCGGCCGGCGCGAGACCGTTGCCGGCATCGAGGGCGAGATTTACACCGTCACCTGGACCGACGCCGACGACGCCAGTCACAGCGGCGAGGCCGTGCTCAGCGACGATGCCACGGTGGTGGAAATGAGCCGGGCATTCGGCGGCTTCATCGAGGCCATGGCCGCGATCGGCAGGAACAAGCCCGCCGGCGATGCCATCAGCGACAAGCTCGCCGCCGAGGGTCTGGGGGTTCTGCGGTTCGAGAACCAGTTCCGGCTGGCCGAGATTTCCGATGAAACGCCAGCCGCCGACACGTTCGAACTGCCCGCCAAACCCATGAACCTGCAGGACATGATGAAAGGCATGCAGCCCTCGCAGTGAGCGCCCGTCGCGGCCCGGACCGCCACCGACGCGGGCTGGCGCCGGCGCTGTTACTGGGCCAGCTGTTGCTCGTGGGCTGGGCGCCACCGTCCCCGGCAGACAGCCTGGACACGCAGCGGGCAGAACCTGTCGCCGCGGCAACTTCGACGCCCTGGTGGCAGCGCCCGGCCTGGTCGGCGAAAGTCGGCCTCGAGGCCCGCTATTTCCCGGATGAACCGGCCGACGACCGGCAGCTCGACGGGGTCAACCTGTCAGCCTCGCTCAATCCGTCGATGGTGCTCGACTGGGACCAGCGCGATCAGCGCATCAGCGTGGAACTGTTCGGCCGGATCGACCAGCATGACGCGGCCCGCACCCAGGCCGATGTCCGCGAAGCCCTGTACCGGTATACCGCACGCAGCCACGAGTGGCGGATCGGTTGGGGCCGGGTGTTCTGGGGCGCGACGGAATCGGCCAACATCGTCGATATCGTCAATCAGCGGGACTTCGTGGAGGATCCGGGCGGTACCGCCCGCCTGGGCCAGCCCATGGTCAACCTGAGCCTGTTCCTCGGCGCCGGAACACTCGATTTCTACCTGTTGCCGGGTTTTCGCGAGCGCACGTTTCCGGACACCGACGGCCGCCCGCGGCCACTGCTGCCGGTCGATGACGACGCCGCCCGCTTCGAGAGTGACGCCGGCGACGATCACGTGGACCTGGCGCTGCGCTATCGGCGCAACCTCAGCGGCTGGGACGTCGGCCTCTCCTATTTCCGCGGCACCGCACGCGACCCCCGTTTCGACATCGGCTTCGATGACTGCACTGCCGAGGTCGCGTTGCTGCCGCTCACGGGTGGTCTGCTGCCGCCGCTGACGGTGGATTGCGCGCAGGCCGACATTCCCGCCCCACCAGCCGACGATCTGCTGCTCGGCGACGTGGCGGTTACCGTGGACAACCCCGTTTTCGTGCCGGTCTACGATCAGATCGACCGCGTCGGCCTGGATATCCAGGGCCAGCGCGGGCGCACGCTGTGGAAACTGGAAGCCATCCACGAGTGGTCGCGGGCCGGGGATTTTCACGCGCTGGTGGGCGGGCTTGAGTACAGCTTCTACGACCTCGGCGGTTCCGGCATGGGCCTTGGGCTGATCGGCGAATACCTGTACGACAGCCGCGGCCGCATCGACCCGGACCTGGCCCGGGCAGCCGCGGCGCTGGGCCGGCGGGAGCGCCTGACCTTCGCTGATATCGATGAGGCGCAGGCGTTCCGTGACTCCCTCGGCACTCAGCGGGCCGCCCCATTCAACAACGATGTTTTTCTCGGCGCCCGGCTGTCGGTGAATGATCTGCCCTCCACCACGTTCCTGGCCGGCACCATTGTGGATGCGGAAACCGGGGCCACACTGGGCAGCCTGGAAGCCAGCCGGCGCCTTGGCAGCCGGATGCGGCTGTCGGCCACCGTCCGGGTGTTCGCCAATCTGCCGGTCACCGATCCGGCCTTCGGATTCCGGCGGGATGATTATCTTCAGGTTCGGTTGACGCGGTTCTTTTAAGCCCCTGATACCGATGATGGCGCGGCCCCTCGAAAGGCGCCCTACGGGTCTTTCCGGGCGGACATCTAGACGATCGGCGGCTCATCCGCATCGCCGGCCGTTTCGGCATCGGGATCATGCGCACTCTGGAAGGCCTCGACCCGATCGGCCACAGCGCGGGCGCCCTGCACCCCGGCCACGTGGTAGAGCGCATCGCCGGCATGGGCCAATGGGAGATTGGAGCGGCCGATGACGATGCCCGCATGATCGGCCTCGACCTCGACTTCCTGTTCGCCGAACGGATCGGCGACCAGCGCCAGCGGCTGACCCTTGGTGACCCGGGCGCCCAGGTCCACCAGCGACCGCAGGATGCCGGACTCGGGGGCTCGCACCCAGTTGGAGTCCAAAGCAATCACCGGCGGCGCCGGCGGCTTGCGGCGGCCGCGGCGGGCGAGCATGCCCAGTTGCCGGAGCACGCCGGTGATGCCCCGCACGCCGGCACGAATGCAGAATTCGTCGAAACGCAGCGCCTCGCCGGCCTCGTAGAGCAGCATCGGCACCCCCTGGCTGGCCGCATACTCGCGCAGCGAGCCTTCGCGAAGTCCCGCGTTGACCATCAACGGACAACCGAAGGCCTCCGACAGCAGCCGGGTCTGCTCATCGTCAAGGTTGGCGCGAATCTGCGGCAGATTGGGTCGATGCACCGCACCGGTGTGCAGGTCGATGGCGTAATCGGCCTGGGCCAGGATCTCGGTGACGAAGACATGCGCCAGCCGGGCGGCCACCGAGCCGTGTTCGGAACCGGGAAAGCAGCGGTTGAGATCCCGCCGGTCGGGCAGATAGCGGGAATGCCGCAGAAAGCCATGCACGTTGACGATGGGCACCGCGATCAGGGTGCCCGCCAGATTGCGCATGGCCGGCAGCCGCAGCAATCGGCGGATGATTTCCACCCCGTTGAGTTCATCGCCGTGGATCGCCGCCGATACGCACACCGTGGGGCCGGCCCGGCGACCACGGATCACGTGAACCGGCATGGTCAGGGTGGCATGGGTATAGAGATCGGCCACCGGCAGGTCAATGGTGGTGCGGGAGGCTGGCGGTACGCGGGTGCCGCCGATCACCACATCGACGTCATTTGGAGCTGATGTATTAGCCATTCAGTTTCGAGTTCTCAGTTTCGAGTTTCTAGTGGACGAGTCGGCTGTCTCCTTCTTGAAACTCGACACTTGAAACTTCGTCGGCCAAAGCGCCGCGCTAACCGCCGCCACGCGTCCGCGTCTTGCCCAGGCGCGCATTCTTCTCGATAAAGCTGATGATCTGACCGGCCACGTCCTTGCCGGTGGCGGCCTCGATGCCTTCCAGCCCGGGCGAGGAATTCACTTCCATCACGACGGGACCGTGATTGGAACGCAGCAGATCCACGCCCGACACATTCAGGCCCATGATGCGCGCCGCCCGCACGGCGGTGGAGCGCTCTTCCGGCGTGATGCGAATGGGCGTGGCCACGCCGCCACGGTGGATATTGGAGCGGAACTCGCCATCCTTGGCCTGGCGCTTCATGGCCGCCACGACCTTGTCGCCGATCACGAAACAGCGGATGTCGGCGCCCCGGGCTTCCTTGATGAATTCCTGCAGCAGAAAGTGGGCGTCCAGGCCGCGAAAGGCGTCAATCACCGATTCCGCCGCCTTGCGGGTCTCGGCCAGCACCACGCCCTTGCCCTGGGTGCCCTCCGTGAGCTTGATCACGAACGGGGGACGCCCCACCAGATCGAGCAGGTCGTCGGTGTCATCCGGGGAGTGGGCAAAGCCGGTGACCGGCACCCCGATGCCCTTGCGCGATAGCAGCTGCATCGAGCGCAGCTTGTCGCGGGAACGCGAGATCGCCACCGACTCGTTGAGCGGATAGACACCAACCATCTCGAACTGGCGCAGGACCGCCGTGCCATAGAAGGTTACCGACGCGCCGATACGCGGGATGATGGCGTCGCCACCCTCCAGCTTGCGCCCCTTGTAATGGATTTCCGGGGCATGCGGGACGATGTTCATGTAGCAGCGCAGCGGGTCGATCACGAATACCTCGTGATCGCGCGCTTCACAGGCCTCCACCAGACGCCGGGTGGAATAGAGCCGACGATTTCGCGACAGAATCGTGATTTGCATGCCGATTACCGGTTACCAGTAAGAAACGAGGCGTTGGGATCAACGGTCAGGTGCCGCATCGCAGTGCGCCCCAACAGCATACGAAAAAGCATCGTGTCACGCGCGGTGAGCGTCAGTTCGATCGGCCAGGTCCGTTCCGCGACCGTAATCGGCGTGACGATGACCAGCCGCCATTCGCGATGCCCGCCGGAGTCGGCCACCCGCCGCTCGTCCACCACTTCCGCGTCACACCAGGTTTCCGTGCGGTTATCGCGTTGCAGCGGGTGAACACCGAAACGCACGCGCCGCCCACCCCGATCAGGATAGGGCTCAACCGAAAACGCATGCAGGGCGGACGTACGCGCGCCGGTATCGACCTTCGCCTTGATCGCCTCGATACCCAGTTCCGGCAACGCGACCCACTCGCGCCAACCGACGACACACCGCTCGGGCGCGCGAATGCGTGACTCCGTCATGATCCAAAGGCGCGAGAGGCTAACACAGGCGCGCAACCCGCCGGTTCAACCGGCATCGAAGGCAATGCGATTCTCCAGATTATCGCGGGAATCGGCATGGTCCAGGGCCACCTCCCGATCGATACGGCCGCTCTGGTAGAGCTCGAACAGCGAATCATCGAAGGTCCGCATGCCCTTGCCCTGGGCGGTGTCGGACATGGCCTCGCGCACCGCGTCGATCCGGCCCTTGAGGATCAGATCCGCCACGTAGGGAGTGTTGACCAGAACCTCCATCGCCGCGATCCGCTTGCCGTCCCGCCCGCGCACCAGGCGCTGCGACACGATGGCCCGCAGATTCAGCGACAGGTCCATGAACAGCTGCTCGCGCTGCTCCTCGGCAAACAGACTGATGATGCGCTGCAGGGTCTGATAGGCATTGTTGGCATGCAGCGTGGACAGCGCCAGGTGGCCGGTGCCGGCCAGCTGGATGCAGGCTTCGACGGTATCGCGGTCGCGCACCTCGCCGATCAGCACCACATCCGGTGCCTCGCGCATTGCCGAGCGCAGGGCATTGGCGTAGGAGCGAGTATCAGGCCCGATCTCACGCTGGTTGACGATGGCCCGCCGATGCGGGTGATGGAATTCCACCGGATCCTCGATGGTGAGAATGTGCCCCGACTGGTTGGCGTTGCGATGGTTGATCATGGCCGCCAGCGTGGTCGACTTGCCCGAGCCGGTCGCCCCCACGCACAGCACCAGGCCGCGGCGCATCATCGCCAGATCGGCCAGGATGGGGGGCATGTCCAGTTCGGACAGTTCCGGCACCTTGCCCACGTTTCGCAAAACCATGGCCACCGAACCGCGCTGGCGGAACACGTTGACCCGAAAGCGCCCGACGTTGCGATAGCGGATGGCGAAATCCACCTCCCGCAGGGATCGGAACAGCGCCTGCTGCTCGGGCGTCATGATGGCGTTGGCAAAGGCCTCGATACGTTCCGGAGCGAGTGCCTGCCCGGCACCGCCGGTGACCGGATGCGTCTGCCCCTCGATGCGCAGCATGATCGGCGCATTGCTGGTGAAGTAGATGTCCGAGGCCCCGCGGTCGATGGCCAGGGCCAGATACGGGGCGATGTCGTCGGTCGGACGACCGGCGGCCTGCTGCGATTCCGAAGTCATGTCTGCCTCTAGCGCCGGAACAGCCCTGTCTGCTCGGGTTCGTCCTCGGCCACGCTCATCTTGTTGACGGTTTCATCCGCGGACAGATCTTCGCGGCCGCGGGTACTGTTGAGCTTGATGTTCAGGCGCAGCTCGTTCTGGGAATCGGCATTGCGCAGTGCCTCGGCATAACTGATCACGCCGCTTTCGAACAGGTCGAACAGGAACTGGTCGAAGGTGATCATGCCCTGCTCGGTGGATCGGTGCATGACCTCCTTGATGCCGTTGACCTCGCCCTTGAAGATCAGGTCGGCAATCAGCGGCGTGTTGAGCATGATCTCCATCGCGGCAACCCGGCCACCCGTCTCGCGCCGGACCAGGCGCTGCGACACGATCGCCCGCAGGTTCAGCGACAGGTCCATGAGCACCTGCTCGCGCTTTTCCTCGGGGAAGAAGTTGATGATCCGGTCGAGCGCCTGATTGGCACTGTTGGCGTGCAGGGTCGACAGCACCAGATGGCCGGTCTCGGCGAACTGGATGGCGTATTCCATGGTCTCGCGGGTCCGGATTTCGCCGATCAGGATCACATCCGGCGCCTGGCGCAGGGTGTTCTTCAGCGCGTTGTCCCAGTTGTCGGTATCCACGCCCACTTCGCGCTGGGTGACCAGGCAGCGGCCGTGCGGATGCACGTACTCGATCGGGTCCTCGATGCTGATGATGTGGCCGGCGCTGTTGGCGTTGCGGTGGCCGATCATCGCCGCCAGCGACGTGGACTTACCCGAGCCGGTGGCGCCGACGAACAGGGCCAGGCCACGCTTGGACATCACCACATCCTTGAGCGTCGCCGGCAGGTCGAGTTCCTCGAAGGTGGGAATCTCGGTGTTGATGGTGCGCAACACCGCGCCGACCCGGCCCTGTTGCACGAAGGCCGAGACACGGAAGCGCCCCACCTTGGGGCTGATGGCGAACTGGCATTCCTTGGTGGCGTCGAATTCCTTGGCCTGACGATCATTCATGATCGCCCGCACCACCAGCGCCGCGTTCTCGTGCGACAGCGGCTGGTCCATCACCGGCGTGAGTTCGCCATCCACCTTGATTGCCGGCGGAAACCCCGCGGTGAGAAACAGGTCGGAGCCGCCGCGGCTGGTCAGCAGCCGCAGCAGTTCCATGACCATCTTGAGTGCCTGTTCGCGATCCATTATCAGGACCTCCTAACTAGAACTGGTCCTTGTTCTGGGCCCGCCGACGCGCTTCCTCGCGCGTCACCTCGCCCTTACGCACCAGATCCAGCAGGCACTGATCCAGCGTCTGCATGCCCTGCCCCTGCCCGGTCTGGATCGACGAATACATCTGCGCCACCTTGTTCTCCCGGATCAGGTTCCGGATGGCCGGCGTACCGAGCATGATCTCGTGGGCCGCCACCCGTCCACCGCCGCGCTTCTTGAGCAGGCTCTGGGAGATCACCGCCCGCAGGGATTCGGACAGCATGGCCCGGATCATGTCCTTTTCCGCGGCGGGAAACACATCGATGATGCGGTCCACGGTCTTGGCCGCCGAACTGGTGTGCAGGGTGCCGAGCACCAGATGACCGGTCTCCGCGGCGGTCAGGGCCAGGCGGATGGTCTCGAGATCCCGCAGCTCGCCCACCAGGATGCAGTCCGGATCCTCGCGCAGGGCGGATCGCAGCGCCTCGTTGAACCCCAGGGTATCGCGGTGCACCTCGCGCTGGTTGACCAGGCACTTCTTGGACTCGTGCACGAACTCGATCGGGTCTTCGACGGTGAGGATATGCGCCAGCTCATTCTCGTTCTTGTGATTGACCATCGCGGCCAGGGTGGTTGACTTGCCCGAGCCGGTCGGCCCGGTCACCAGAACAATGCCGCGGGGATAGTCGGCGATGTCCTGGAAGATTTTCGGCGCCCGTAGATCCTCGAGTGTGAGCACCTCCGAGGGGATGGTCCGGAACACCGCGCCGGCGCCGCGGTTCTGGTTGAACGCATTGACGCGGAAGCGCGCCAGGCCCGGAATCTCGAACGAGAAATCGGTTTCCAGAAATTCCTCGAACGCCTTGCGCTGCTTGTCGTTCATGATGTCGTAGACGAGATCGAACACCTCCTTGTGTTCCATCGCCGGCAGATTGATCCGGCGCATGTCGCCGTCGACACGAATCATCGGCGGCAGACCCGCCGACAGGTGCAGGTCCGACGCGTTCTGCTTGACCGAAAACGCCAGTAGCTGGGAAATATCCATGCGGTTTGTCGCTAAACCCTTATAATTCCGTGGCTTTTGATGGCTAACCTAGCCGGTAAACTCCGACGCGGCAATATGCAGGAACTGATACAACGTCTCGGCGCCGTCCGGGCCTCCATCGATGACGCCGCCCGGCGGGCGCAGCGCGACCCCGCGGCCATTCGTCTGGTGGCGGTCAGCAAGACCCGCACCGAGGGCGAGATTGCCGCCGCGGCCCGGGCCGGCCAGCGGGACTTCGGCGAAAACTACCTGCAGGAAGCTCTGCCCAAGATCGAGGCACTGCGCGAACACAACCTCGTCTGGCACTTTATCGGCCCGATCCAGTCGAACAAGACCCGCGACATTGCCACCCATTTCGACTGGGTGCACTCGGTGTCGCGGCTCAAGATCGCGCAGCGACTGTCCGACCAACGGCCCGATGGCGCCCCGCCGCTCAACATCTGCCTGCAGGTGAACATCGACGGTGAGGACAGCAAGGCGGGCGTTGCACCGGAAGAAACCCTCGAGCTGGCCCGCGAGATCGCTGCCCTGCCCCGCCTGACCCTGCGCGGCCTGATGGCGATTCCGGCCCCAGCCGACAATGCCGCCCGACAGGCGGCCCCGTTCGCCGCCCTGCGCCGGCTGACAGAGGATTGCCGCCATCACGGTCTCACCATGGATACCCTGTCGATGGGGATGTCCGGCGATCTGGACGCGGCGGTGATCGAAGGCAGTACCATGGTGCGTGTAGGCACCGCGATCTTCGGACCGCGACCGGTCAAGACAGGGGAAACGCACTGATGGATCAGGACGCACTCAAACGACAGGCGGCGGAAACGGCTTACCAGCATGTTCGCGAGGGCGAATGGCTGGGCGTGGGCACCGGTTCCACCGTCAACCACTTCATCGATGTACTGGCCGATCGCCAGCCGTCGCTACCGGGTTGCGTATCCAGTTCGGAGGCCACCACCCGGCGGCTGAAGGCCGCCGGCTTCGAGGTGGTCGAGCTCAATACCGCGGGTGATCTGCCCCTTTATGTCGACGGCGCCGACGAGGCCAATGCGCATCTGGAGCTGATCAAGGGGGGTGGCGGCGCCCTGACGCGGGAAAAGATCATTGCCGGCGCCAGCCGTCACTTCATCTGCATGGTGGACGAGTCCAAGCAGGTGGAACTGCTCGGTCGCTTCCCCCTGCCGGTGGAGGTCATCCCGATGGCCCGCAGCTTCGTGGCGCGCCAGCTGGTGAAGATGGGCGGTGAACCCGAGCTGCGCGAGAATTTCACGACCGACAACGGCAATCCGGTTCTCGACGTTCACAACCTCGAGATTCTCAACCCGATCGAGATGGAGGACCGTATCAATGCGATTCCCGGGGTCGTGACCGTGGGATTGTTCGCGCGCCGCCCTGCCGATACCCTGATCGTGGCCGCCGCCGGCGGCGTGGAGACGCGAACCCGATGAACAGTATCCCGCATCCGGAAACCGACCTGCCGGCCGAACAGGACCGGGGCGACGTGGTGCTGGCCGCTGGCTGCTTCTGGTGTGTCGAAGCGGTATTCCAGGCCCTGGCCGGCGTCACCGACGTCACTTCCGGCTACGCCGGGGGCGACGCCGAGACCGCCAATTATCAGGCCGTGTGTACCGGCCGCACCGGCCATGCCGAAGTCATCCGCGTGCGCTACGACCCGGCAGTGGTCAGCTTCGGCACCCTGCTGAAGGTGTTCTTCAGCGTCGCCCACGACCCCACTCAACTGAACCGTCAGGGCAACGACCTCGGCCCCCAGTACCGCTCTGCCGTATTCTTCGCCGACGACGAGCAGAGGCGGGTGGCGCAGGCATACATTGAGCAACTGGACCGGAGCGGGGTGTTCAACGCTCCCATCGCCACCAGGCTAGAGTCGCTGACAGCCTTCCACGAGGCCGAGGCGTACCACCAGGATTTCGCGATCAACAATCCCAGCCAGCCCTATGTCTGCATGGTGGCCCAGCCCAAGCTGGACAAGCTGGCGCGCCAGTTCCCGGACCAGCTGGCCGGCGATTGATCAGCGCGCGGCGGGCAGCCGCAGCCGGGCCGACAAGCCGCCCGCTGACGAGGCCCCGAGCGCCAGTGATCCGCCGTACAGCTCGGCCAGGTCCAGCACGATGGACAATCCCAGGCCCGATCCCGGCACCGACTCGTCCAGACGCCGGCCGCGGTGCAGGACGTTGTCCCGCGCCTCGGGCGCCAATCCGGGTCCATCATCCTCGATCCGGATTTCCAGTCGCTCGCCCCGGCTGACGGCCGTCACGATGACCTGCCGTGACGCCCATTTGCAGGCGTTTTCCATCAGATTGCCCAGCATCTGTTCCAGATCCTGAGACTCGCCCCGGAAGGTCAGGTCCGGCATGGACGACACGTCGATCCGTTGCTCCCGAAACAGTCGTGACAGGGTTCGTTGCAGCCGCGTGAGCACCGGCGACAGCGGGGTCCGGGCGTCGGGACGGTTGACGGCCGCAATGCGGGCGTGGGCCAGGTGCCAGTCGATATCGCGCTGCATCTCGTCGGTGACCTGCTGCAGGCGCTCGGCCAGTGCCGTCTGACCATGCCGGCGCTGCTGGTGCGCCTCGTTGCCCAGCACAGACAACGGCGTCTTCAACGCATGCGCGAGGTTGCCGGCCCGGCTGCGGGCCCGCTCTATCAGCGTCTGGTTGTCGCGCAGCACCGCGTTCATGTCGGTCACGAGTGGCGCGACCTCGCTGGGATACTCGCCGGCCAGGGTACTGGCGCTACCCCGCCGAATGGCGATCAGTTCATCGCGCAGCCGGCGCAACGGCCTAAGCCCCAGACGAACCTGCAGCACGGCTGCCAGCACCAGGCCGAGCGCCAGCGCCGCGAACCCCGCCGTCAGGACCAGGCCGAAACGCTGCATGGCGGCCTCGACATCATCCAGATCGCTGGCGACGGTCAACCGCACGGTCCCCTCGAGCCGCGGCAGGGTCACCTGCCGCGTGAGAGCCAGTAACGACTGGCCGCGGGGACCCGAAAGATAGACCGACCCGGAATCGCCACCCGCCGGCGCGCCTGACGGCAGCGCCTGATCCCACAATGACCGGGACCGGGCGACTACCCGGTCCTTTCGCGCAACCTGCCAGTAGTGGCCGGAAAATACCCGCTGGTAAAGCGGATCACTGAGCTCCCGCTCGATCGCGAGACGCCCGCCGGGCTGCGCGGCCGACGCCGCGAGCAGCTGGTCGAGATCGGCACTCAATCGCTGACGCAGCTGGGCCTCCATCTGACCGCGGGCGGTATAGAGCAACAGCAGTTCGGTCAGTACCAGCGCCATCAGCCCCCAGATGGCGGCCCCCAGCAGAAGCCTGCCCTGCAGCGACCAGGGTGTCAGGCGCACGGCTCGCCGATGCGATAACCGAAACCACGTTCGGTAGCGATGACATGTTCGCCGAGCTTGGCCCGCAGCCGGCGGATGAACACTTCCACCGTATTGGAGTCGCGATCATAATCCTGCGCGTAGATGTGCTCGATCAGCTCGCTACGCGAAACCACCGCGCCCGCGTGATGCATCAGGTAGGACAGTACCCGATACTCGTGACCGGTAAGTTTGACCGGGACCCCGTCAAGGCTGACCCGCGCGGTTCGCGTGTCCAGGCTTACGCCGGCAATCTCGAGTACCGCGCTGGCGGCCCCGCCGGCACGGCGCAGCAGGGCCCGCAGCCGCGCCAGCAGTTCCTCCATTCGGAACGGCTTGGCCAGGTAATCATCAGCGCCGGCATCCATCCCCTCCACCTTCTCATGCCAGGCGTCCCGTGCGGTGAGGATCAGCACCGGCATGGCAAAACCATCGGCCCGCCAGCGCCGCAATACGCTCAGACCATCCAGCTGCGGCAGCCCGAGGTCGAGCACCACCGCGTCGCAGGCTTCGGTACTGCCGATGAAATGCGCCTGCTCACCGTCAGCCGCCGTATCCACGGCGTAACCGGCTTGCACCAGCGCCGCCTGCAACTGGTCGCGCAGGCGCGCCTCATCCTCGACCACCAGAATTCGCATGGAACCTAGTCGGGCATGCCGGGCGGCACGCATTGCAGCGCCGCCAGGCCCCGTCCCTCGGCTTCGAGCAGGGCCAGGCTGCTGGCGTCGTATTCCAGCTCGGCGACATCACCATGCGGACCCACCAGCGTGATCTCGTAGGACCACTGATCGTCATCCTCATCCAGTTCCACTTCCACCATGTCGCCGCGGCAATCCGTCTCCACTCGTGCCAGAAGCTCGGTGAGGGGACGAATCTTGCCCGCCTCGAGCGCCGCGCGGGCTTCGGCCTGGTCATCAGCCGCCGCCGGCATGCCGGCAAACAGTACGCAGGTCAGTGAAAGAATCAATCTCGTCATGGGCGCTTTATAGCACCTGGGCGGATGAACAGCGGATTAACAGCCGGTTCATGGGCGGTTCAATTGCGTGCGGTCAGGATGTTCACTCTTTCCACCGATAGAGGTTATGACGATGCGACTGATCAAGACGCTTTCCGCCGCCAGCCTGCTCGCCACTGCCGGAATGGCCATGGCTCAAACCAACGGCCCCGGCCATGACAAGAGCATGATCGAGGTACTCCAGAGCCTGGAAGCCCAGGGTTACAGCGCGTTCGAGGACATCGACCGCGAACACAACCATTACGACGTAACCGCGACCGATGCCAACGGTGTGCGGGTCGAGCTGGAAGTCGGACTGCAGAACGCCGAAGTGTTGCGCAGCGAACGCGAGGAGTGAGCGCGTAAGCCACGACGACTCGACGCAGACTACCGGGGCAACTCAGTCGGAGTTGTCCCGGTTTTTCCGTGGTGCTTGCATGCCTTTAATTCACCTGTTCAAACCAGAGAACCCGCCACGAGGGCGGGTTTTCTGGTCTGGCTGGGGGAGATGGATTACTCGGGCCAGCGTCGCGTCGCTACGCTGTTCCGATCCGCTCACGCAGATCGGTCGAACCGATCGTTAGACATGTGGGGGTTTGAATAAGTCACCTAATCCAAACAAAAAACCCGCCACGAGGGCGGGTTCTTTGGTTTGGCTGGGGGAGAGGGATTCGAACCCCCACTGGCGGAGTCAGAGTCCGCAGTCCTACCATTAGACGATCCCCCAGTTGATCGTCGCCCCGTTTAGCGCTTGCTGTACTGCGGCGCCTTGCGGGCCTTGCGCAGGCCGATCTTCTTGCGCTCCACCTTGCGGGCGTCACGGGTCACGTAGCCGGCGGCGCGCAGCGCGCCCCGCATTCCCTCGTCATACTGGATCAGCGCGCGGGCAAGGCCATGGCGAATGGCGCCGGCCTGGCCGTTCGGCCCACCACCTTCGACGGTGACATAGATGTCGAAGCGCTCGGTGGAGTCGGTGACTTCAAGCGCCTGCCGCACGATCATGCGCGAGGTCGGCCGACCGAAGTAGTCGTCCAGCGACTTCTTGTTGACGGTGATGTCGCCCTTGCCGGGCCGAAGGAAGACACGAGCGGTCGCGGTCTTGCGGCGGCCGGTGCCGTAGCTCTGTTCGGTTGCCATCGATTAAATCTCCAACGCCTTGGGCTGCTGCGCGGTATGGGGGTGTTCACCACCCGGGTAGACCCGCAGCTTGCGGTACATGGCACGGCCCAGCGGGTTCTTGGGCAGCATGCCCTTCACGGCCAGCTCGATCACTCGCTCGGGATGACGCTCGAGCTGTTCTTCCAGCGTCGTTTCCTTGAGATGGCCGGGGTGGCCGCTGTGGCGGTAGTAGCGCTTCTGCTCGCGCTTCTTGCCGGTCACGTGCACCTTTTCGGCGTTGATCACCACGATGTGATCGCCGGTGTCCACGTGGGGCGTGTATTCAGGCTTGTGCTTGCCGCGCAGACGCGTGGCAATCTCGGTGGCCAGCCGGCCCAGCGTCTTGCCATCGGCATCAACCAGATACCAGTCAGCAGCAACCTCGCCGGGTTTCGCGGAATACGTCTTCATGTCGGTGTCTCGCAGATAGCGGAATGCGCCGGGGCCTGCCACCCCGAAAGGCGCGCGATATTACCCGAGGCGGTGGGACATTGCAATGAACGCCGCGGGATTCAGGGCTTGCGGCTGAGCAGTTCGTCGACCGGACGCCGCCGCATTTTCGGGGCCTCGTCCGGATAGCCGTACCAGAGTAACGCAATCACGTCCTCGACCGTGGGATCGATCTCCAGCAGGGCATGGAATTCCGGGTCCCGGGTGACCTCGCCGGTGGTCCATTTGCTGGCCACGCCCTCGCACCATAGCGACAACGTGAGGTTGTGCACGGCGCAGGCGCAGGCGGCATAGTCCTCGCGGGCGCGCAGCGCATCCGGGTCCAGCACCTGGGTCACCGCCAGCCAGCCGGGGATCGCGCCCCAGCGCTGGCGCTTGGCCTCGCCCGCGGCCTCACCCCGGGCCGCTGCCACGCGGCGGGCGTTGAGATCGACGATCTGCGTCGCCGTCTCGCGCCCGAGCAGGTGAAAGCGCCAGGGCTGGGTGAGCTTGTGGTTGGGTACCCAGCGGGCGGCCTCGAGGGCCCGCATGACGATCTCGTCGGCCGGCCGTTCCGGCAGAAAGCGGGCGATGGTGCGGCGTCCGCGCACCAGCGCCGCCAGCTGCGGCTGATCAATCGGGGACGGCTCGGGGCCGATGCGGTCGTCGTCGCTCATGGTGCCAGCGCGGTCTCGACCCGCAGCAGGATCAGGTCCGCCAGTTCGGCATGCATCGCCGCGCGCAGGTCCCGGCTCTCGGCATCCGCCGCCAGCCGCCGGCTGTCGTCGAAGCCCACGTCGCGCTGGGTGCTGACCTGCTGATCGCGCAGCAGGGTTTCCCCGTCCCGGATCAGGTCGAAGCTGGCCTCGCTGATCAGCTCGAAGGCATTGGCGCGACCGTCCTGCGGGCTGACCGACAGCACCCGCCGGGTGTCGTCGATATCCCGTATCACCAGGCGCGCCGCCGATCCCTTGCCGTCGCCGGTTCGCGCGCGCAGCACGTCGAGCAGCGGCGGCGGCAGCACGCTGTATGGCTGCTGGTACTCGACCTGCAGGCCCTCCAGTTCGACGCCGGCAACGCTGCCCGCCATGTGGAAGCCGCAGGCCGGCAGCCACAGGCTGAGCAGAAGGAGTACGGCGGCGCGCACTAGACCACCAGATTGAGCAGCTTGCCGGGCACGACGATGCGCTTGCGCACCGCCTGGTCGGCCAGATAACGGGCGACATTGGGCTCCTCGCGAGCCGCGGCCTCGATCGCGTCGTCGTCCAGATCCGCGGCCACGCGGATGCGGCCGCGCACCTTGCCATTGATCTGCACCACGAGTTCCACTTCATCCCGCGCCAGGGCCGCCGGATCATGGCTCGGCCACTCCGCGTCCAGCAGATCATCACCGTGGCCAAGGCCCTGCCAGAGAACCTCGGCCACGTGCGGCACGATCGGGGTCAGCATGCGCACGACGGCATCCAGGGCTTCCTGGCGCACGGCCCGGCCGCCGGGGGAGTCGTCCTCGAATCTCGCCAGGGCGTTGCACAGTTCCATCACCGCGGCGATGGCGGTATTGAAGGTATAGCGCCGGCCGATGTCATCGCCCACCTTGGCGATGGTTTCGTGCAGCTTGCGCCGCATCGCCATCTGACCCTCGTCCAGCGCATCCGGATCCGCCAGCGGCGCGGGACCCGTGGCGGCGTGATCAGCCACCAGCCGCCACAACCGCTTGAGGAAACGGAACGCCCCCTCGACGCCCGCATCCGACCATTCCAGCGACTGCTCGGGCGGCGCGGCGAACATCATGAACAGGCGCACGGTATCGGCGCCGTAGTGATCGATCATCGCCTGGGGATCGACCGTGTTGCCCTTGGACTTGGACATCTTGGCCCCGTCCTTGAGCACCATGCCCTGGGTCAGCAGCCGGGCGAAGGGCTCGTCCGGGGCCGACAGTCCCTCGTCACGCAGCAGCTTCTGGAAGAAGCGGGCATAGAGCAGATGCAGGATGGCGTGCTCCACCCCGCCGATGTACTGATCCACCGGCAGCCAGTAGTTGGCGCGCCCGTCCAGCATGGCCGTGTCGTTGTCCGGGCAGGTGTAGCGCGCGAAATACCAGGACGATTCCACGAAGGTGTCAAAGGTATCGGTTTCACGCCGCGCCGGCTGACCGCAATCGGGACAGGCGACCTCGACGAATTCCGCCAGGCCCGGCAACGGGGATCCGGCGCCTTCGGGGGTGACGTCCTCGGGCAGGCGCACCGGCAGATCGGCCTCGGGCACCGGCACCGCGCCGCAGGCCTCGCAGTGGATGACCGGGATCGGGCAGCCCCAGTAGCGCTGGCGGGAAATACCCCAGTCACGCAGGCGGTACTGCACCCGCCGCCGGCCGCGGCCGTCCTTCGCCAGCCGGTCGGCGATGGCGTCAAAGGCCTCGTTGAAGCTCAGGCCGGTGAATTCGCCCGAATCAATCAGGCTGCCATGTTCGGTGAACGCTTCCTCGCTGACATCCGGCGCCACGCCGTCGGCGGTGGCAATCACCGGCTTGATCGGCAGGCCGTAGGCACGGGCGAAGTCCCAGTCGCGCTGATCGTGCGCGGGTACCGACATGATCGCGCCGGTGCCGTATCCCATCAGCACGAAGTTGGCGACGTAGACCGGCAGCGCTTGGCCCGACAGCGGGTGCAAAGCTTCCAGGTCGAGCCGGAAACCGCGCTTGTCACGGGTTTCCAGGTCGGCCGCGGCGGTACCGCCGCGACGGCATTCGCGGCAGAATGCCGCCAGCTCGGGATCGGCGGCCTCGCGCGCAGTGACCAGCGGATGATCGGCGGCCAGCGCCATGTAGGTTGCGCCCATCAGAGTGTCCGGACGCGTGGTAAAGACCGTGACCGGCGCGTCCTGCCCGCGGATCGCGAAGTCGATCTCCACGCCTTCCGAGCGGCCGATCCAGTTGGCCTGCATGGTGCGCACGGCATCCGGCCAGCCGTCCAGACGATCCAGGTCGGCGAGGAGTTCGTCGGCGTAATCGGTGATGCGCAGGAACCACTGTGGAATCTCGCGCTTTTCCACCACCGCGCCCGAACGCCAGCCACGGCCTTCCACCACCTGCTCGTTGGCCAGCACGGTCTGGTCGACGGGGTCCCAGTTGACCACCGATTTGGCGCGGTAGACCAGCCCCTTTTTCAGCAGACGCGTGAACAGCCACTGCTCCCAGCGGTAGTAATCCGGGTCGCAGGTGGCGAGCTCGCGGTTCCAGTCGTAGGCAAAACCCAGCCGATTCAGCTGACCCCGCATGTAATCGATGTTGGCGCGGGTCCATTCTGCCGGCGGCACGCCGTTGGCGATCGCCGCGTTTTCCGCCGGCAGCCCGAAGGCATCCCAGCCCATGGGCTGCAGTACGTTACGGCCGCACATGCGCTGATACCGGCTGATGACATCGCCGATGGTGTAGTTGCGCACATGCCCCATGTGGAGCTTGCCGCTGGGATAGGGAAACATGGACAGGCAGTAGAACTTCTCGCGGCTGTCATCCTCGACGGCGGCGAAGCACTGCTCGCGCGTCCAGCGTTCCTGGACAACGGGCTCGATCTCCCGTGGCTTGTATTCGGATTCCATCCGGTGTTGCTGGCTTTATGGTTGGCGGAACGAGGCGCGCAAGGATATCGCAGGGGCCAACGGACGACCTAACCGGCTCCGAGCGCGAGCCCGACGACGCGCGAAATCAGGCCGGCTTCCCGCGCCAGCGGGAGACCCCGACCCCGGCCATCACCAGCACCACGGCCAACGACCAGGCCGGGGTATTGCCGTAGGTGACAAAAGGCGTCGCGCCCTGCCGCGGCGTTACCTCGGCCTCGAGCTTGGCCACCTCGAACTGCGGCGTGCGCTGGCGCACCCGGCCGGTGGGGCCGATCACCGCGCTGATGCCGGTATTGGCGGCACGCAACAGCGGCCGGCCGGCCTCCAGCGCGCGCATTCGCGCGATTTCCAGATGCTGATGCGGGGCGGTGCTGTCGGCAAACCAGGCATCGTTGGTGACATTCACCAGCATGCCCGCGTCCGGCAGCGCCCGGCGGATTTCCCGCGGGAACGCATCCTCGAAGCAGATGGAGATGCCCAGGCCGATGCCATCCACCTCGATCAGCGGCTGGTCGACCGGCCCGTGGGTGAAGCTGTAGCGCATGTTCACCCCATCGACCAGTGGCTTGATGAAGTCCGGCACCGGGAAATATTCGCCGAAGGGCACCAGATGGCGCTTGCGATAGCGGCCCTGATCGATGCCCATGGCCTCGACGACGTTGAAGAACTGTTCCTCCACCCGGTCGTAGACCAGAAAGCCGATCAGTTCGGTGCGACCGGTCTGTGCCGCCCGCTGGTCGATCCCGGCCAGATAGTCCTCCTGGAGGACGCGCAGCGAAGGGATCGCTGCCTCCGGCCAGATCACCAGCCGCGCATCGACCTCGTCCGACAACTGCCGGTAGAGCCGCTTGGTGGGTTCCAGATTCTCCGGCCGCCATTTCTCGGCCTGATCGACATTGCCCTGCAGGATCGCCACCGACAGCGGTGTTCCGGCCGGCGTGGTCCAGGACAACGGGGCGGGCAGCGCCCAGAGCCCGATCGGGAGCATCACCACCAGCGCCGCGGCCAGCACCCGGTCGAACAACCCACCGGCGAACAGCAGCCAGAGGGTGCCGGCCGCCGCCACCAGCAACGCGCCGAGGCCGTAGACGCCGACGATGGGCGCCAGCCCGCGCACCGGCGCATCGATCAGCGTGTAGCCCAGCGACAGCCACGGGAAGCCGGTACCGACGGTGGCCCGGGCCAGTTCCAGCAGGAGCCAGGCGGCCGGCACGGCCAGCAGCGCCCACGCCGATTTCGGCAGACCGCGCATCGCCACGGCCAGCCCGCCGATCACCGCGGGAAACAGCGCCAGCACCGCCACCAGCAGGGCCACCAGGAACACGCCCAGCGCCAGCGGGGCGCCACCATAAACATGCGTACTGACAATCACCCAGTAGATGCCGGTGGCGAAATACCCCACGCCGAACCACCAGCCGCGCCAGGCCCCGCGCCGGGGCGTCGACGCCTGCCACCAGAGGGCGAGCAGGCCGATCAGTCCCAGCAGGGTGAGACCGTAATAACCGTAAGGCGCGAATCCGGCGGTTACCAGCACCCCCAGCAACGGGGGCAGCAGCACATCCTGACACCAGGTCGCGAGCCGGAACCCGCCTCGCGTCACGCGTCGGCCTCGGGCAACACGGTCAGTGAAAACAGGTGGATGCGGCGCGAGTCGGCCCGCTGCACGTTGAACTGGAAGCGATCGATGACGACGGTCTCGCCGCGCCGAGGCATGTGGCCGAATTCGTGCATCACCAGGCCACCGATGGTGTCGAACTCCTCGTCCGAAAACTCGGTGTCGAAGTAGTCGTTGAATACCTCCACCGGCGTAAGGCTGCGCACCAGGTAGCGATTGGCTTCCTGGCGCAGGATCGAGGCGCCCTCGGTCTGGTCGTACTCGTCGTCGATGTCGCCGACGATCTGTTCCAGCGCGTCCTCGATGGTGACCAGCCCTGCCACGCCGCCGTACTCGTCCACCACCACCGCCATGTGGTTGCGCGAAGCGCGGAATTCCTTGAGCAGCACGTTGACCCGCTTGGCCTCGGGCACGAACACCGCCGGCCGCAGCACGTCGTCCAGGTCGAAGCCGCGCTCGGAACCGTCCATGGCCACCCGCAGCATATCCTTGGCCAGCAGGATGCCCACCACTTCATCGCGGGATTCGCCGATCACCGGGAACCGCGAATGCCCCGACTCCAGCACCACCGGCAGGATGTGGGCCACCTCGGCATCACGCTCGACCACCACCATCTGGGAGCGCGGGATCATGATGTCGCGGACCTGGATCTCGGACACGCTGAGAACGCCCTGCATCATCCACAGGGCATCGCTGTCGAGCAGATCATTGGCCTGGGCCTCGCGCAGGACCTCGATCAGCTCCTCGCGGTCGCGCGGCGGCCCGGCCAGGCTCTGGCCCAGCTGGCGCAGCCAGCCATTGCCGCGTTGGTCGGGGGTGTCGGATTCCTGATTCATTGGCTCATCGTGTCGGTGTCGGCGGGTAGCGCGTAGGGATCGGCAATGCCCAGCCCTGCCAGCACCGCGCGTTCTTCGTTTTCCATGATGTCGGCGTCGGCATCCTCGACGTGATCGTACCCCAGAAGGTGGAGCACGCCGTGCACGATCAGATGCGCCCAGTGGTCGGCCGCGGTCTTGCCCTGTGCCCGGGCCTCGCGTGCCACCAGCGGTGCGCAGATGACCAGATCACCCAGCAGATGGCAATCGGGCAGGGCCGCGTCACAGGGGAAGGAAAGCACGTTGGTGGGCCCGGTGCGACTGCGGTAGCGATGATTGAGCGCCGCGCTTTCCGCCTCGTCCACCAGGCGCAGGCACAGCTCGGCCTGATCCCGCCGCCCGGCCAGCGCGGCCGCGACGGCGCGGGATAAGTCCTCGTCGTCGGGCGCGGGCTCGGCGGATTCGCGCTGAATATCCACCACCACGGTCATGATTCGGCCGCGTCCTCGTGCCGTTCGTAGGCCTCGACGATGCGCTGGACCAGGGGGTGGCGGATCACATCCTGACTGGTGAAGCGGGTGATGCTGATGTCGCCGACGCCGTCGAGCACCGTCAGGGCTTGGCGCAGCCCGGATTGCTGGTGTCGGGGCAGATCTATCTGGCTGGTATCGCCGTTGACCACCACGGTGGAGCCGTACCCGAAGCGCGTCAGGAACATCTTCATCTGCTCGACCGTGGTGTTCTGCGCCTCGTCCAGGATGATGAACGACTCGTTGAGCGTGCGCCCGCGCATGTAGGCCAGCGGGGCAATCTCGATGACATTGCGCTCGATCAGCCGCGCCACCCGCTCGAAGCCCAGCATTTCATAGAGCGCATCGTAGAGCGGCCGCAGGTAGGGATCGATCTTCTGTGCCAGATCCCCGGGCAGAAAGCCCAGCCGTTCGCCCGCTTCGACTGCCGGCCGCACCAGCAGCAGCCGGCGCACGCGGTCGGCCTCCAGCGCCGCCACCGCGCTGGCCACCGCCAGATAGGTCTTGCCGGTACCGGCCGGGCCGACGCCGAAGTTCAGATCGAACTCGGCCAGGCTCTTGAGGTAGCGGCGCTGGTTGGGGCCGCGGCCGCGGATCAGGCCGCGACGCGTCTTGATCACGGGCTCATCAGCGGACGGGGCATCGGGATCGTCGTCGTCCACGTTCACGTCGCGGGCCGCCGAACGCACCCCGATATGCACCCGTTCTGGAGTGACCGGCCCGCTGCGGGAGGCGTCATACAGTTCACGCAGCACCGTGAAGGCGGCCGATACGGCCGCGTCGGGTCCATGCAGCTGGAACCGGTTGCCTCGATTGTGAATCGCCACCCCGAGCCCCTGCTCGATCTGCCGGAGGTTGGCATCCTCCGGACCGCACAGATGGGCGAGCCGTTCCGGCTCGGCCGGCTCAAGCAGAAGTGATTGACTGGCGACGGCCAAGGTTGGACCACGACTCCGCCGTCAGGCGGAAATCGCCAGGGCCTCCTCGTGGTCCGCGAGTCGGCCGCGCAGGGAATTGTTCAGGGCCTCGGTGACCACCACGTCGACCATGCGCCCGATCAGGCCGGGATGGCCGTCGAAGTTGATCCAGCGGTTGGAGTCGGTGCGCCCGGCAAGCTGAGTGCCGCCGCGCCGGGAGGCCCGTTCCACCAGCACCCGCTGCCGGGTGCCCACCATCGCCCCCATGTAATCGGCATTGAAGGCGTCGATGCGCCGCTGCAGGCGCTGGAGGCGTTCGCGCTTGACCTCGCGCGGGGTGTCGTCCGCCAGGTCCGCGGCCGGCGTGCCCGGGCGTTTGCTGTAGATGAAGGAAAAGGCCTGGTCGAAACCGATTTCCTCCACCAGCGCCATGGTGGCCTCGAAGTCGTCGTCGGTCTCGCCGGGATAACCCACGATGATGTCGGTAGACAGGCTGATATCCGGACGCAGCATGCGCAGGCGGGCGATCTTGTCGCGGAAATCCGCCACCGTGTAGCCGCGCTTCATCGACTGCAGGATGCGATCCGACCCGGCCTGCACCGGCAGATGCAGATAGTTGGCCAGCTTGGGCACTTCGCCGTAGGCGGCGATCAGGGAATCCGAGAATTCCAGCGGGTGCGAAGTGGTGTAGCGGATCCGTTCGATGCCGTCGATGTCGGCCACATAGTTGACCAGCAGCGCCAGGTCGCAGATGCCGGCATCGCGCCCCTGGTCGTCGACCATCGGTCCGCGGTAGCCGTTGACGTTCTGCCCCAGCAGGGTGATCTCGCGCACTCCCTGGGCGGCCAGCTCGGCCACTTCGAGAATGACGTCGTCGAACGGGCGGCTGATTTCCTCGCCCCGGGTGTAGGGCACCACGCAGAAACTGCAGTACTTGGAGCAGCCTTCCATGATCGACACGAACGCCGCCGGGCCCTCGGCGCGCGGCTCCGGCAGCCGGTCGAACTTCTCGATCTCGGGAAACGCGATGTCGATCACCGACGCGCGATTGTCGATCACGTTGTCGACCATCTCCGGCAAGCGGTGCAGCGTCTGCGGGCCGAATACCAGATCCACATAGGGCGCCCGCTCGCGGATGGCGTGACCCTCCTGCGAGGCCACACAGCCGCCCACGCCGATCACCAGCGAGGGGTTGGCATCCTTGAGCGGACGCCAGCGGCCAAGCTGGGAGAACACCTTCTCCTGCGCCTTCTCGCGCACCGAGCAGGTATTCAGCAGAATGATATCCGCGGCCTCGGGCGTGTCCACCCGCTCGGCGCCGCCGTATTCACGCAGCACGTCCACCATCTTGATGGAGTCGTACTCGTTCATCTGGCAGCCCCAGGTCTGGACGTACACTTTGCGCGTCATCGATTCTTCAGAAGCTTCAAGCCGGTCACCATTCTAGTGCCTGATCGATATCGCACGCGAATCGCAAACGACTCCCGGCCACAGCACGAATGGCCCGTGAGACGCGTTGCGAACCTCGCGTGCTTTGCGGTTGCGAGCCTGCCGCCAGGCTTCCCCTGATCAATCCCCGGGACAACCGGACATCATTCGATCTCGAGCACCAGCTTGCCGGTGGCCTTGCGCGCCAGCATGTCGTTGAGCGCATCGGCCGCCCGCGACAGCGGATAGGTACGGCTGACCACCGGCCGGAAACGGCCCTGGTTATACCACTGGATCAGCTGCATGAAATTGGCCATGTTGGTTTGGGCGTCCACCTGCACGAACTTGCCCCAGAACACCCCGATCACCGAGCAGCCCTTCAGCAGCAGGCGATTGGCCGCGGCCTCCGGAATCCGGCCGGAGGCGAACCCCACCACCAGCAGCCGGCCGTCCCAGTTGATGCAGGACAGGCACTGGTCGAAGGCATCGCCCCCGACCGGGTCGAAGATCACGTCCGCGCCCTTACCATCGGTCAGGGCCTTGACCTGTTCCTTGAGCGGCTCGCCTTCGGTGTAGTTGATCAGCTCATCCGCGCCGTGTTCCGCACACAGATCGAGCTTGGCCTGGCTGCTGGCCGCCGCGATCACCCGAGCGCCCATCAGCTTGCCCAGCTGCACCGCGGCCAATCCCACGCCGCCGGCGGCGCCCAGCACCAGCAGGGTCTCGCCCTCCGCCAGCCGTCCGCGCTGTTTGAGCGCGTGGATCACCGTGCCGTACACCAGTGGGAAACCGGCAGCCTCGGGGAACGGCATGTCCGGCGGCATCGGCACCACGCCCATACCCGGCACCACCGCCTTTTCGGCATACCCGCCCCAGGTCATCAGGGCCATGGCGCGGTCGCCCGGCTTGACATGCGACACGCCCTCGCCCACTTCTAGCACTTCGCCGGCCACCTCGCCCCCGGGCGAAAACGGCATATCCGGCTTGAACTGATACTTGCCCTGGATGATGAGCGTATCCGGGAAATTCACGCCGGCCGCCTTGACCCCGATCAGGACTTCGCCCTTGCCCGGGATCGGATCATCGGCATCGGCGTATTCCAGCGACTCGGGCGGACCGTGCTGGGTACAGAGAATGGCTTTCATGGGTACACCGGCATCTCTATCGAAAATGGATTGGCACACGAACACCGGCATGACCGCTCCCCGGAGCGGCCGGCAGCCACGCGTTCCAGGCGCCAGGGACTGATCAGAAGGGAATGTCGTCGTCCAGGTCCTCGTCGAACCCCTGCGCCGCGGGCGCCGGCTGCGGCTTCGACTGGGGCTGGCGCTGCTGCCCACCGCCCTGGTACTGGCCGCCACCCTGGCCGCCGCCGTCGTAGCTGGCACTGCCGCCGCCACCACGTCCGTCGAGCATCTGCATGTCGTTGGCCACGATCTCGGTGGTGAACCGGTCCTGGCCGTCCTGCCCCTGCCACTTGCGGGTCTGGATGCGGCCCTCGACGTAGATCTTGCTGCCCTTCTTCAGGTATTCGCCGGCGATTTCCGCCATGCGGCCGAAGAACACCAGCCGATGCCACTCCGTGCGATCCTGCATCTCGCCGGACTGCTTGTCCTTCCACTGGTCGGACGTGGCCAGATTGACGTTGGCCACCGCCGTGCCACCGGCGGTATAGCGAACCTCCGGGTCGGCGCCGAGATTGCCGATCAGAATCGCCTTGTTGATACCGCGTGCCATGCCTTGTCTCCTGCTGTCTGTTTCGAGGAACGCCAAGCGTCCGAATCTGCCGGCTAGTCTGCCCCTGCGGGCAGTTGCTGCGCAACGGGCGGCCGCAGGCCCCAGGCAACGATCAGCCAGATCACGGCCAGCAGGGCGCTGCCACCGAACACGCCGGTGGCGCCGAGGTGCTGGAATGTCAGGCCGCCCGCGGCCCCGCCGACGAACGCGCCGAAGAACTGGCTGGCGGAATACACCCCCAGCCCGGCGCCGCGCACGCTGGTATCGCAGACCCGGGACACCAGCGACGGCAGCGTGGCCTCCAGCAGGTTGAACGCCCCGAAGAACGCCAGCAGCGCGGCCACCATCCCGACCACGCTGCCCTGTCCCCAGATCAGCGCCGCGGCGGCGATGGCCAGCAGCGCGACCGCGCCCAGGAACACCGCCCGGGTGTGGCCACGTCCCTCGGCCAGCCGCATCAGCGGCACGGTCAGGGCAAGCGAGCCCAGCATCACGGGGAGGTAGATCATCCAGTGATGGCCCTTGGCCACCCCGAGATCATCGGCCAGGGTCACCGGCACCACCACGAACAGCGCGGTGAGAATGGCATGCAGGATGAAGATGCCGGCATCCAGCCGCAGCAGCTGGCCGTCCGCCACCACCCGGCGGACGTCCCGCAGGATGCCGGCGTGGGCGGCCCGCGTGGCGGGTGCCGGCGGCACCACCCAGATCACCAGCGGAATGCAGGCCAGCGCCAGTACCACCGTCAGGCCGAAGATGCCCGGCACGCCGATCCAGCGATCGAGCACCGGCCCCAGCATCAGCGCCAGGGTGAACGAGGCCCCGATGCCGATGCCCAGCACCAGCATCGCGGTGGTGCGCTGGCGTTCGCGGGTGAGGTCGGCCAGCAGCGCATTGGTGACGGCCGCGATCGCCCCGGCCCCCTGCAGCGCCCGTCCGGCGATGATCCAGTGGATGTTGTCGGCCGCCGCCGCCAGCGCACTGCCGGCCGCGAACACCAGCAAGCCGAACACGATCATGGGCTTGCGCCCGACGCGGTCCGAGGCCATGCCGAAGGGAATCTGCAGCAGCGCCTGGGTCAGCCCGTAGATTCCCAGCGCCAGCCCCACCTGGAACGGGGTGGCCGCCGGCAGATCCTGGGCGTAGAGCGCGAATACCGGCAGGATCATGAACAGACCCAACATGCGCGCGGCGTAGATTGCCGCCAGCCCGCCCGTGGCACGCCATTCCAGGGCGTTCACGGACGGCTCCGGGACCGGCGGTCGGGTTGTTCAAACAGCGGGGTGATGATCGTCGGCCCTCTGGTAAATGCTTGACGAAATGCCGTGGAGACCGCGTCACGGCAGCGTTTTTGCGCGCATTTTGCGCGGCGCAGTATAGTACACGGTTGATCCGTTCCCCGACCCGCTGCTTCCCGATGGATACAATCACCATACGTGGCGCCCGCACCCACAACCTCAAGAACGTGGATGTGGTCCTGCCGCGCGACAAGCTGATCGTGATCACCGGGCTGTCCGGCTCGGGCAAGTCGAGCCTGGCCTTCGACACCATCTACGCGGAGGGGCAGCGGCGCTACGTGGAGTCGCTGTCCGCCTACGCCCGCCAGTTCCTGTCGATGATGGAAAAGCCGGACATCGACAGCATCGAAGGGCTGTCCCCGGCAATCTCCATCGAGCAGAAGTCGACCTCCCACAACCCGCGCTCCACGGTGGGCACGGTTACCGAAATCCACGACTATCTGCGCCTGCTGTTCGCGCGCACCGGCATCCCCTACTGCCCGGATCACGACGAACCGCTGACCATTCAGACCGTGTCGCAAATGGTGGACACCACGCTGACCCTGGAAGCGGACTCCGCCTGGATGCTGCTGGCGCCGGTGATCCGCTCGCGCAAGGGTGAACACCGGGACGTGTTCGAACAGATGCGGGGCGCCGGCTTCATCCGCGCGCGGGTCGACGGCGAGGTGATTGAGATCGACGAGGTCCCCGAACTCGACCCGAAGAAGAGGCACGACATCGAGATCGTGGTGGACCGCTTCAAGATTCGCCCGGAGATGCAGCAGCGGCTGGCCGAGTCGTTCGAAACCGCGCTGCGGTTGGCCGAGGGCATCGCCTGGATCCTGCCCTGGCGCGGGGACGGCGAGCCCGAAGTGTTCTCGGCCCGCTTCGCCTGCCCCGCCTGCGGCTACTCCATAAACGACATGGAACCGCGGCTGTTTTCCTTCAACAGCCCGCACGGGGCCTGTGCCTCGTGTGACGGGCTGGGTTCGATGTCGGTGTTCGACCCCGACCGGGTCATCACCGATCCGGCCCTGTCGCTGGCCGGCGGCGCGGTGCGCGGCTGGGACCGGCGCAATCCCTACTTCTTCGGCATCATCGAATCCCTGGCCGAGCGCTACGGCTTCGACCTGGAATCCCCCTGGGCGGACCTGCCGGAACAGGCCCGCGACGTGATCCTGAACGGGTCGGGCAGCGAGAAGATCGAGTTTCGTTACGTGAGCGCCCGCGGCCGGCGCAAGGTCCGCCGTCATGCCTTCGAGGGCGTGATCCGCAACATGGAGCGGCGTTACGCCGAGACCGACTCCATGGCGGTGCGCGAGGAACTGGCCAAGTATCTGTCCAACAAGCCCTGCCCGGATTGCCACGGGGCGCGTCTCAATCGCGCCGCACGGCACGTCCGCGTGGGCGACACCACCCTGCCGACGCTCGTGGGCATGAGCATCGGCAACGCCTTCGACGCGGCCGGCAATCTCGATATCGCCGGCCACCGCGCCGACATCGCCGCCCCCATTCTCAAGGAGATCCGGCAGCGGCTGGAGTTCCTGGTCAACGTGGGGCTGGATTACCTGACGCTATCGCGCAGCGCCGAGACCCTGTCCGGCGGTGAAGCCCAGCGCATTCGCCTGGCTAGCCAGATCGGCGCCGGCCTGGTCGGCGTGATGTACGTACTCGACGAGCCCTCCATCGGTCTGCACCAGCGCGACAACCGGCGCCTGCTCAACACGCTGGAGCGGCTGCGCGACCTGGGCAACACCGTGATCGTGGTGGAACACGACGAGGACGCCATCCGCGAGGCCGATTTCGTGCTCGACATGGGACCGGGTGCGGGCGTTCACGGCGGCCACGTGGTGGCCAGCGGCACCGCCGAGCAGATCGCCGCCGAGCCGCAATCGCTGACCGGCCAGTATCTGGCCGGTACGCGGGAGATCGACATCCCCGCCGAACGCCTGCCCTTCGACCACAAGCGCATGCTGTCGGTACGGGGCGCCCGCGGCAACAATCTCCGGAACGTGGATGTGGACATCAGCCTGGGGCAGCTGACCTGCATAACCGGCGTATCCGGGTCGGGCAAGTCGACCCTGATCAACGAAACGCTGCTGCCGGCGGTGGCCCGCCAGGTCAACCGGAGCGTGGCCCGCTCGGCGCCCGTCACCGGCATCGAGGGTCTGCATCATCTGGACAAGGTGATCGACATCGACCAGTCCCCGATCGGCCGGACACCGCGCTCCAATCCCGCCACCTACACCGGCCTGTTCAGCCCCATCCGCGATCTGTTCGCCGGCACGCCCGAGGCCCGGGCCCGCGGCTACAAGGCTGGCCGGTTCTCGTTCAACGTCAAGGGCGGGCGCTGCGAGGCCTGCCAGGGCGACGGGGTGATCAAGGTGGAAATGCATTTCCTGCCGGATGTGTACGTCACCTGTGACGTCTGCCAGGGGGCCCGCTACAACCGCGAAACCCTGGAAGTGCACTACAAGGGCAAGACCATCCACGAGGTGCTGGAAATGACGGTGGAGACGGCGCTGGACTTCTTCCAGCCGGTGCCGGCCCTGCGCCGCAAGCTGGAAACGCTGATGGATGTGGGCCTGTCCTACGTCAAGCTGGGGCAGAACGCCACCACCCTGTCCGGCGGCGAGGCCCAGCGCATCAAGCTGGCCCGCGAGTTGTCCAAGCGCGACACCGGCAAGACACTCTACATCCTGGACGAGCCCACCACCGGCCTGCACTTCCACGACATCGCCCAGCTGCTGCGGGTGCTGGGCCGCCTGCGCGATCACGGCAACGCGGTGGTGGTGATCGAGCACAACCTGGACGTGATCAAGACCGCCGACTGGGTCATCGACCTCGGGCCGGAGGGCGGCGACGGCGGCGGGAGCGTCATCGCCACCGGCACGCCGGAGGACGTGGCGGCAGTCGAGGCCTCGCACACCGGCCGCTTCCTGGCCGATATCCTGCCCGGCGCCAAGCGCCGCAAGGCGGGCTAATGGCAGCTACGCGGCCAGCCAGATCAGGCTGGCCATGCGCCCGGTCACCCCGTCCCGTCGATAGGAATAGAAACGCGCCGGATCGGAAACGGTGCACAACCCGCCCCCGAACACGGCCGTTACCCCGGCGGCTGCCAGTTCACCGCGTGCCAGGGCGTACAGGTCGCCCAGGTACTTGCCGCCAGTGGCTGCAGGACGAAACGCCGTGTCGTGTGTCGGCCGGCGTTGCAGGAAGGCGTCGCGCACCTCGGCCCCCACCTCGAAAGCGCCCGGGCCGATGGCCGGTCCCAGCCAGGCCATGAGCGATGCCGGGTCGACATCCAGCGCCGCCACCGCCGCCGCCAGTACCCCGCCGGCCAGCCCGCGCCAGCCGGCGTGGGCCGCCGCGACCCGCTCGCCATCCCGGTCGCACAGCAGCACCGGCAGGCAGTCGGCGGTGAGCACCGCGCATACCGCGTCCGGTCTCCGGGCCACGGCGGCGTCCGCCGTTCGATCGGACCCCTCCGCGGCATCGGCCACATCAATGCCATGCACCTGCCGCAGCCAGGCCGGTTCGGCGGGCAGGCCCAGATAATCCCGGAGCCGGGCCCGGTTTTCCGCCACCGCGGCGGAATCGTCATCGGTATGCGCGCCGAGATTGAAACTACGCCAAGGCCCCTGACTGACCCCGCCGGTACGCAGACTGGTGCCGGCGCGAACACGGGACGGGGCCGGCCAGTCGGCCGGCAGGAAGTCATCCCCGGTCATGGCGTCTCGCGCGCGAGACGGTCGGCTTCGAGCTCGGTCAGCAGGCCGCGCAGGTCGTCGGGGGGATCGGCCCGCCAGGTCAGAAACTCGCCGCTCGACGGATGCGTCAGCCCCAGACGCCGGGCATGCAGGGCCTGGCGGCGAAAGCCGGTCAGTACCTCGCGCAGTCCCGCGGTGGCCCCGGCCGGCGGCGCCGGGCGGCCGCCATAGACCGGATCGCCCACGATCGGGTGTCGCAGATACTGCATGTGCACGCGAATCTGATGCGTGCGTCCGGATTCGAGCTGCAGCCGCAGATGGGTGTGGGCGTGAAAGCGTTGCAGCAACCGGTAGTGGGTCACCGACGGCCGCGCCCCCGGGCGCACGTCCATGCGCTTGCGGTCCACCGGATGCCGGCCGATCGGCGCATCCACCGAACCACCCGCGGTGAGCACGCCCTGGACCACGGCCTCATATTCGCGCTTGATCTCGCGCGCCCCCAGGGCATCCACCAGATGCTTGTGGGCGGGCAGCGTCCGGGCCACCACCATCAGCCCGCTGGTGTCCTTGTCCAGGCGGTGCACGATGCCGGCACGGGGCAGCTCGGCCAGGCGCGGATCATGATGGAGCAGTGCATTCTGCAGGGTGCCATCGTGATTGCCGGCGCCGGGATGCACCACCAGGCCCGCGGGCTTGTTGACCACCAGCAGGCTGTCGTCCTCGTGCCGGATGTCGAGGGGTATCGCTTCCGCTGCGACCGCCGTGTCGTGCTCACCCGGTTCCAGCCGGGCCTGGATGCGCTCGCCACCCTGCACTGCCGAACGCGGCACCGCGGTTTCCCCGTTTACCCGAATCGCGCCGGCCCGCAACCAGGCCTGAAGACGGCTGCGCGAGTAGTCGTTCAGCAGCTGCGCCAGCACCTTGTCGAGGCGCTGGCCGGCCAGCTCCACCGGAATGGTGAACTCGCGGCACTCGCTGTTACTCGCGTCGGACATCATTCGGTATACTCGGACGGTTATTTCCCAGCGCGGTCGCCGGCCTGCGATCGAAGTCAGATTAGCATGCGAACCTCCATCGTCCTCGTTCTGTTGACCGCCGTCATGGCAACCCTCGGCGGCTGCGCCAGCTCCGACCGGGCTGACGAGTTGCAGGTAGCGCGCGACATCGTCGGCGGCGGCGAGGGCCGGGCCATCGCCCGGGCCAATGCGGAAACGCTCTACAATACGGCCCGCGGGTTCTTGGACTCCAACGATCCGCAGAAGGCGCTGGAGCTCTACGAGGAAATCCAGGCGCGTTTCCCGTTCACCGACTACGCGATCCAGGCGCAGCTGGAAAGCATCTACGCGAACAAGTCCGCCAAGCAGCCGGATGCAGCCCTGGCCGCCGCCGACCGCTTCATCAAGCAGCATCCCCGTCACCCGCACATCGACTATGTCTACTATCTGCGCGGGGCGACCAACTATGATCGCGTGGAGACCGAAACCGTTCTCGGCGCGGATCCGGACAAGCGCGATCCGACCCAGCTCCGGCAGGCCTTTACCGACTTCAACCTGCTGATCCGCAACTACCCGGACAGCGTCTATCGCAAGGACGCGCAGCTGCGGATGATCAACATCCGTCATCGGCTGGCCGCACACAGCCTGGCGATTGCGGAGTACTACCTGAAGCGGCGGGCCTACGTCGCCGCCAGCCGCCGGGCCGAGTTCGTGGTGGAGCGCTACCAGGGCACCGATTCCATCCCGCGGGCGCTGGAAATCATGGAGCATGCCTATCGCAAGGCGGGTCTCGAGGAACTGGCACTCAACGCCCAGGCGGTGCTGACCGCGTCCTACCCGGGATTCCTGGTGCATCGCCGGGAGTTCTACCGGCAGCAGGAGGGCCTGGAGCCCCGTTACGACCTGCCGCCGCTGGATCAACCGCCCACGACTGCCGGCGACCAGGCGGACACCCCCTCGTCAGTGGCCGCACCGCCGCCCGCCGGCGGCCGTACTGCCTACAAGTCGCCGTAGACCGCGGTAATCGGATAGCGCCGATCGCGCCCGAACGCGCGGTCGGTCACCTTGGGCCCGGGCGCCGCCTGGCGCCGTTTGTACTCCGCCCGCCGCACCAGCTGCGCCACACGCCGCACGTCGGCCTCGTCGTAACCCTGGGCGACGATGTCGGCCACCGACCGCCCCCGTTCGACGTACGCCTCGATAATCGGGTCCAGCAGATCATAGGGGGGCAATGAGTCGGTATCCGCCTGGTCGGGACGCAGCTCGGCCGAGGGCGGCCGATCGATCACCTCGGTCGGGATGATCTCGCCGCGGGCGTTGCGCAGCCGGGACATGCGGTAGACGTCGGTCTTGTAGACATCCTTGAGCGGGGCGAACCCGCCACACATGTCACCGTAGAGCGTGGCGTAGCCGACCGCCATTTCGCTCTTGTTGCCGGTGGCCAGCACCAGATAGTTGAACTTGTTGGAAAGCGCCATCAGCAGCCCGCCGCGGATGCGTGACTGCAGATTCTCCTCGGTGGTGTCCGGTTCACGGCCGGCGAACAGCGGCGTCAGTGTTTCCAGGTAGCGGGCGAACATCGGCTCGATAGGCACTTCGTCGTATCGCGCCCCCTGGGCCTCCGCCTGAAGGGCGGCGTACGCATTGCTGATCTCCGCGGTATAGCGCGACGGCATGCCCACCGCCCAGACCCGCTCGCCGCCGATGGCATCGCCCGCCACCGCCAGGGTCAGCGCCGAGTCGATACCACCGGACAGGCCCACCAGCACGCCGGCGAATCCGTTACGTTCGACGTAGTCGCGGGTGGCCTGGACCACCGCGTCGTAGGCCACGGAAACCTCGTCCGGGTCTGCCGGGCTGATGTCGCCCGCCGGCTGGTCGCCGTCGATCTCCAGCGCGAACACACCCTCGACGAAGGCCGGCGCACTGGCCCGCAGGCGACCGGTGGCATCCAGCGCCATCGAACGCCCGTCGAACACCAGTTCATCCTGGCCCCCGACGCAGTTGACGTAGACGATGGGCAGGGCGTTGTCGCGGGCCCGGCGGGCCACCACCCGCTCGCGCTCGGCCTGCTTGCCCATGGAAAACGGCGAGGCGTTCAGATTGACCAGCACGCGCGCGCCGGCGGCCTGGGCCGCGGCGGCTGGTTCGGGCTGCCAGATGTCCTCGCAGATGGTCACGCCCACCGGCAACCCGGCCACATCAACCACGCAGGGGGCGTCACCCGGCTGGTAGTGGCGGCGCTCGTCGAACACGCCGTAGTTAGGCAGGCACTGCTTGCGATAGTTGGCGCGGCGGACGCCGTCGGTGATCACCAGTGCGGCATTGTAGATGGCCTCGTCGGTGAACTCGGGATAGCCCACCACGGCGGTAATGCCCTGCACCTCCCGCGTCAGGCGGTCGAGCCCGCGCGCCACGGCATCGGGCAGGCCCTGGCGCAGCAACAGGTCATCCGGCGGGTAGCCGAGTACCGCCATTTCCGGAAACACCACCAGGTCGGCGCGGTGGTGATCCCGGGCTTCGGCCACCGCTGCGGCCATCTTGTCCACGTTGCCCTCGATGTCCCCAACCCACAGGTTGAGTTGGGCCATGGCAATCCGGCAGGGCTGGGTCATGGGCGGGAACGACCGGGGAACAACGCGCGACTCGCGCTGGATAGGCGTGGCGGCAGCCGGCTCAGTCCAGCAGCTCCGCCATGCGCTCGCCGATCTCGGCCGGCGACCGCACGGTGGCCACGCCGGCCGCGTCCAGCGCTGCGAACTTGTCGTCGGCCGTGCCCTTGCCGCCGCTGATGATGGCACCGGCATGGCCCATGCGCTTGCCGGGCGGTGCGGTCACGCCCGCGATGTAGGCCACGACCGGCTTGGTCACGCGGGACTTGATGAACTCGGCGGCCTCCTCCTCGGCGGTGCCGCCGATTTCACCCACCATCACCATGCCGTGGGTGTCCGGATCGGCCTCGAAACGTTCCAGGCAGTCGATGAACCCGAGACCCTGGATCGGATCGCCGCCGATGCCCACGCAGGTGGACTGCCCCAGGCCAGCCAGCGTGGTCTGGTGCACGGCCTCGTAGGTCAGCGTGCCCGATCGGGACACGATGCCGATGCGGCCCTTCTGGTGGATCTGGCCCGGCATGATGCCGATCTTGCATTCGTCGGGCGTGATGATTCCCGGGCAGTTGGGGCCGATCAGCACGGCATCGCTGTCGGCCAGCGCGGCGCGCACCCGCAGCATGTCGAGCACCGGAATGTGTTCGGTGATGCACACGATCACCTTGACCCCGGCATCGGCGGCCTCCAGCACGGCGTCGGCGGCAAAGGCGGCCGGCACGTAGATCATGGTGGCTTCGGCGCCGGTTTCCGCCACCGCGTCATGGCAGGTGTTGAACACCGGCAGCCCCAGATGGCTTTCGCCGCCCCGCCCGGGGGTGACGCCGCCCACCAGCCGGGTGCCGTAGGCCAGGCACTGCTCGGAGTGGAAACTGCCCTGCTTGCCGGTGAAGCCCTGGCAGATCACGCGGGTTTGCTTGTTGACGAGGATGCTCATGGATGTTGTCCGAAAAGTAGGTGGCGTGGAGGACGACTCAGCCCGCGGGCAGGCGTCCGGTGGCGAAGCGCATGCGGCGAGCCGTGTCAGGCGGCCCGGGCGGCGCCGACCACTTTCTGGGCCGCGTCGGTGAGATTGTCTGCCGCGGTGAGGTCCATGTCGGCGTCCTGGAGCATCCGGCGGCCCTCCTCCGCGTTGGTGCCCTCCAGCCGGACCACCACCGGCACCGAGACGCCGACCTCGTTGACCGCCTTGATGATGCCCTCGGCAATCAGGTCGCAGCGCACGATGCCGCCGAAGATGTTGACCAGAATCGCGCGGACGCTGTCACCGGACAGGATCAGCTTGAACGCCTCGGTCACCCGCTCGGCGGTGGCGGCGCCGCCCACGTCCAGGAAGTTGGCAGGATCGCCGCCGTGCAGCTTGACCAGGTCCATGGTGCCCATGGCCAGACCGGCGCCGTTGACCATGCAGCCGATATCACCATCCAGCGTGATGTAGGACAGATCATGTTCGGCGGCCTCGGCCTCGCGCGCGTCCTCCTGGCTGACGTCGCGCATCTCGGCCAGATCCGGATGGCGGTAGAGGGCGTTGTCGTCCAGGTTCAGCTTGGCATCCAGCGCCACCAGATTGCCGTCGCGGGTGACGATCAGGGGATTGATCTCGACCAGACTGGCGTCGAGGTCCACGAACAGCCGGTAGAGGCGATCCAGCAGCTTGCAGAATTCGCCCACCTGCTTCTTGTCCAGACCCAGAAAGAACCCCAGCCGCCGGCCCTGATAGGCCTGCAGGCCGGCGGCCGGATCCACCGCCACATGCATGATCTGCTCGGGGGTGGCCTCGGCCACTTCCTCGATGTCCATGCCGCCGGCGGCCGACCCCATGAACACCACCCGGCGACTGGCTCGATCGACCAGCACCGACAGGTACAGCTCGCGTTCGATCGCTGCCGGGGCCTCGATGTAGACCGAATTGATCGGCAAGCCTTCGCCGCCGGTCTGCTTGGTGACCAGCGTCTCGCCCAGCATGCCCTCGACGGCCGCACGCAGTTCGTCCATGCCGTCGCAGATCTTCACGCCGCCGGCCTTGCCACGGCCGCCGGCATGGACCTGGGCCTTCACCACCCAGCGATCGCCGCCCAGCTCGCGGGCGACCCGCTCGGCGTCGCCGACACTGCGGGCCACACTGCCCTGGCCGGCGGGAATCTCGAAACGCTGGAACAGCGCCTTCGCCTGGTATTCATGCAGATTCATGGCTGGTTTCCGATTGCTGCTGATCCGTCACCCCGGCCGACCAGTCGGGCATTGTCGCCAATGGCCCCGGCCCGGTAAAGGCGATCGACCGAACACGGGATGCGGATAAAAAAAGCCCGCCATCAGCATCGTGGCTGTTGGCGGGCTCGAGAAGACTCATCGACGCGCGATTACTCGTCGCTATCGGCCGGCTGCACTTCCAGCAGCTCGACGTCGAAGATCAACGCCTCGTTGGGACCGATATTGGCCCCGGCTCCCTGCTGACCATAGGCCAGGTCCGCGGGAATGAACAGGCGGTAACGAGCACCCTCGCTCATCAGCTGCAGCGCCTCGGTCCAGCCCGGAATGACCGCGTTCACCGGGAAGGTGACCGGTTCGCCGCGCTCGCGCGAGCTGTCGAAGACGGTGCCGTCGATCAGCGTGCCCTCGTAGTGGACGCGCACGCTGTCTTCCGGCCCGGGTGTCGGGCCGTCACCGGCCTCGATCACCTTGTACTGCAGGCCACTGTCGGTGACCGTGACGCCTTCCTTGTCCTTGTTCTCGGCCAGGAAGGCCTCGCCCGCGGCCTGATTTTCCTCGGCCTCGGCGGCCTTTTCCTGCTGCTGGGCTGCCTGCAGCTCTTGCATGAAGGCCTGTAGCGTCTCGCGCGATTCCTGCTCGGTCAGCTGCGTCTCACCGTCCTGCAACCGATCCCGCAGACCGGCCGTCAGATAGTCCAGCTCGAGCTCGGCCGGCATGTCCGACAGGGACTTGCCGATGTCCATGCCCAGGGCATAGCTGCGCTTCTGCTGATCGGTATCCAGCGACAGGGCGTCCGAATCACCGGCGGCGCTTTCGGCAGCCTGCGGCTCGGCGTCACCGGCCGGCGCCGCGTCGCCACCGGAATCCTGGCCACAGGCGGTCAGCGCCAGGCCGAATACAATAAGCGTCAACAATCTGGTCATCCGGATATCCTGTTTTGCGTAAACACACGGGCGGCAAGCCTACGCCAATGCGGCGTCGCAAAAAAGGCCCGACGCGTATCACGGACAGGAAGCCATCATCGTTACGGGGAAACGCATGGACATTCGACGAGTCATCGGAATCATCCTGTTTGCAGCCAGCGCTGGCGCGATCGCCGCCCCGGCCGCGAAACCGGCCCCGGATCTGACACCCGCCGAGGTGGTGGAAAGCCAGCTCGCCGCCCTGCGCGACAACGGCGAGGATGACAGCGGCATCGCGCGGGCCTACCGCTTCGCCTCCCCGGACAACCGCGCGGCCATCGGCGGCCTGAGCGCATTCACGCGGATGATCCACGAGGGCTATCAGGACATGCTGCGCCACCGGACGGCCCGTATCCTGGACGCCGAGACCGATGGCGACGAGGCGCTGGTGCGGGTGGTGCTCGACCTGCCTGGTGGGGGTCGGTCGGCCTATGTGTTCGTGCTTACCCGCAGCTCGACCGCCGCATGCGAGCAATGCTGGATGACCGGCGGGGTGATGCCGGTGGCGCCGCCTGCGGACCAGGGGCAGATGATCTGATCTAGGGCCCCTGGTAGGTTCCGCCGGTCCCGCTGTTGTCGCGGAAATCATCTGTCCGCGGGTCCAGTTCGAGTATCGGCGGCGCCGTCTGGGAAGCCACCACGTTGACGAAGCGGCCCTGCTGCTCGATCGGCAGCGCCGGCGTGTAGCGCATGCGCACCACCACGAATCCGGCCAGCATCAACAGGCCCGCGGCCAGGAACGCGAACAGCCCGGCCGGCCCCAGCGCTTCCATCAAGCCGGCCCCGAGCAGTGGCCCGAGGCAGGTACCCAGTCCGAACGTGAACAGCAACCCGGCGCTGGCAGCCACCGGATTGCCCTCGGTCATGTTGTCGGTAATCATCGCCAGGCTGATCGGGTACAGACAGCCGGCCACGCCGAACACGATGGCGGTGGTCGTGTAGAGCGCCCAACCGTAATCCTGCCCGAACAGCATGCCGGCCACCGCCGCGATGCCCGCCGCCGCGGCCAGAAACCCGAGCACAAACCGGCGGTCCATCAGATCGGACAGGTGCCCCAGCGGCCACTGCAGCAGCATGGTAGCGACCACCGCGAACATCATGTAGCGGGCCACTCCGGCCACGTCCATGTCGATGGAGGAGGCGTACAACGGGCCCAGGGCAAGAAACGCGCTGGACAACAGCCCGGCCACCACCGCGCCCAGCCAGCCGCTCGGCGATAGCTGCCAGAGTTCGACGAAGCCCAGGCGGTCGACCGAGCCCATCACCGGCGCCTCGGAACGGGTCAGCGCCAGCGGTACCAGCGACAGCACCATCAGAATGGCCACGAGGCTGAACATGGGATAGACCTGCTCCGGGGTGAAGCCCACCAGATACTGCCCGCCGGCAGCCGCCGAGAAGTAGACGATCTGGTAGATGCCCAGCAGGGCCCCGCGCGTGGCGGTACTGGCACGTCCGGAAATCCAGCTCTCCAGCACCATGATCAGCCCGGCGTGACAGAAGCCGACGAGCAGCCGCAGCAACGCCCACAGCCAGCCGCTGACATATAGCGGATGGATCAGGGCCGCCGCGCAGCCGATCGCGGCGAAGGCCGCAAACGAGCGGATCTGCCCCACCCGCCGGATCAGTCGCGTCGCCACGCGGGTACCCAGCACGAAGCCCACCGAATGGAAGACCAGGATCAGGCCGATGGCCATCGGGGAAAATCCGGTATCCGACAGCTGCACCGACAGCAGCGTGCCCAGCAGCGAACTCCCGGCGATCAGCAGCGCCAGGCTGGCGAACATCGCCGTGAGCGAAATGATGATCTGGCGCATGGTCAGCCCGGACCGGGGTGGTCGTCAGCGATGATACCGCTGCGAACAGAGGGTCAGCGGCGCCGGCGTCCCAGCCTGAGCCGCAACGCATTCAGGCGAATGAAGCCTTCCGCATCCTTCTGGTCGTAGGCCCCGGCATCGTCCTCGAAGGTCGCCACCGCGGCATCGAACAGGCTGTCGTTGGCCGAGTCCCGGCCCACCACGGACACCGACCCCTTGTACAGCCGCAGGCGCACCACGCCGTTGACGTGGGTCTGCGAGGCGTCGATCGCGGCCTGGAGCATCTCGCGTTCCGGGGCGAACCAGTAGCCGTTGTAGATCAGCTTGGCGTAGCGCGGCATCAGCTCGTCCTTGAGATGGCACGCCTCGCGATCGAGCGTGATGGATTCGATCGCCCGATGCGCCTTGAGCATCAGCGTGCCGCCCGGGGTTTCGTAGCAGCCGCGGGATTTCATCCCCACATAGCGATTCTCGACAATGTCGATGCGACCGATGCCGTGGGAGCCGGCGATGCGGTTCAGACGTGCCAGTACGTTGTAGGGCGTCAGCGCCTCGCCATCCACGGCGACGATGTCGCCCCGCTCGAAGGTGAGGTCGACTTCCTGCGCCTGATCCGGCGCGGCTTCCGGCGGCACGGTCCACCGCCACATGTCCTCCTCGGCCGGGGTCCAGGGATCCTCGAGCACCCCACCTTCATAGGAGATGTGCAACGCATTGGCATCCATCGAATAGGGCGAGCCGCCGCCCTTTTTCTTCTCGATCTCGATGCCGTGCTGCTCGGCATAGGCCAGCAGCTTCTCGCGCGAGTTGAGGTCCCATTCGCGCCAGGGCGCAATCACGCGGATATCCGGATTCAGCGCATAGGCCGACAGTTCGAAGCGCACCTGGTCATTGCCCTTGCCGGTGGCCCCGTGGGCGATGGCATCGGCGCCGGTGGCGGCGGCGATCTCGACCTGGCGCTTGGCGATCAGCGGCCGCGCGATCGATGTGCCCAGCAGGTACTCGCCTTCGTAGATGGCGTTGGCCCGGAACATCGGGTAGACGAAATCCCGCACGAATTCCTCGCGCAGATCGTCGACGAAAATTTCACTGACTCCCAGCGCCTCCGCCTTGGGACGGACGCTGTCCAGTTCCTCGCCCTGGCCGATGTCGGCGGTGAAGGTCACCACCTCGCAGCCGTAGGTATCCCCCAGCCATTTGAGAATCACCGACGTATCGAGCCCACCCGAATACGCCAGGACGGCCTTTTTCACCTCTGCCATGGAATCGTTTCCGCGGTTGCTGCGTCAGGGGGCGCGATTATACAGGTGCTACCATGCGCCAATGAGCGGTTCCGAAGATGGCATGTACGGGTACGCCCCCCCGATCCCGATGGTCAAGCGGTTTCGCGGCTTCCTGCCGGTGGTGGTGGATGTCGAAACCGGAGGCTTCCACGCCGCCACCGACGCCCTGCTGGAAATCGCCGCGGTGACCCTGCGCTTCGACGAGGACGGCTGGCTGGGCATCGACGAATCACACTCGTTCCATGTCCAGCCGTTCGAGGGCGCGCGCATCGACCCGGCCTCGCTGGAGGTCAACGGCATCGACCCGCATCATCCGCTGCGGCCCGCCCTGCCCGAGCGCGAGGCGCTGGGCCGGATGTTCCGCGAAGTGCGCCGTGCGATCCGCGATGCCGAATGCAAGCGGGCGGTGCTGGTCGGGCACAACGCCCATTTCGATCTCGGCTTCGTCAACGCCGCGGTGGAACGCGCCGGCATCAAGCGCAACCCGTTCCACCCGTTTTCGGTATTCGATACCGCCACCCTGGCGGGGGTGGCCTACGGGCAGACCGTGCTGCGGCGGGCCGCCGAGGCCGCCGGCCTAGGCTGGGACAGCAGCGCGGCCCACTCGGCCCGCTATGATACGGAACAGACGGCGGCGCTGTTCTGCGCCATCGTCAACCGCTTCCGCGACAATTTCGAGGCTGCCGTCGGCGCCTGAAAACCGGGGGAACCGCCGTGGAAACCACCATCGCCCAGCTCACCGACCCGGCCACGCTGCTGCAGCTGGCACTGCCCTATCTGGTGCAGGTCGCCGGCGCCATCTTCATCTTCGTCATCGGCCGCATCCTGGCGCGGCTGCTGGTGGCGGCACTGAAACGGTCGATGAACCGGGCGCAGGCCGACGAAACCATCGTCGAGTTCGTCGGCACGGTGGCCAATGTCGTTCTGATGGTGTTCGTGGTGATCGCCGCGATGAGTCAGCTCGGCGTCAAGACCACCGCGGCCGCGGCGATTGTCGGCGGCGGCGCCCTGGCCGTGGGGCTGTCACTGCAGGGCCAGCTCTCGGCGCTGGCAGCCGGGGTGATGCTGATTCTGTTCAAGCCCTTCCGCAAGGGCGACTTCGTGGAGGCCGCCGGCCAGTTCGGCACGGTGGAGGCGGTGCGCATCGTCAACACGCTGCTGGTGACGACCAACAACCAGGAAATCACCATCCCCAACAATCAGGTCTGGGCCAGCCCGATCACCAATTACTCCGCCCGTGATACCCGCCGCATGGACCTGACCGTCTCGATCAGTCTCGACGGGGATGTCGACCGGGCCAAGACGGTATTGCAGGAAATCGTGGACACCGATACCCGGGTACTGGCCGACCCGCCACCGGCCATTCGGGTCAACGCGATCACCGAATCCTCGGTGGACATCCTGTTCCGGCCCTGGCTGCAGCGGCCGGAATTCTGGGATGCCTACTGGGACACGGTGGAAGCGATCAAGAAGCGCTTCGACGCCGAGGGCATTCCCTTCGCCCACCAGCGCCGCTTCGTGCACATGACAGCACCGGACCGCGACACGGCCTGAGCGGCCGCCGGTCCCACGGCGCGGCCCGAACGACAGAATTTGCACATGTAGGTGACCCGCGGCCGGCGCCTGTCATCGTGCCGTCACCGCCCTGTCATTGAAGTGGCATCGTCGCTACCTAGCCTTGTGTCGCACATTACGGCACGAGGACAATGCCATGGCAACCGCCGCCCGCGATGTCACCCGCCTGACCCGGACACCCCGCCTGGTCACGGCACTTGCACAGAAGCCCGACGAAATCACCGAGAGCCTGGCCCTGCGCCACCGCGTATTCGTGCGCGAAATGGGCGCCCGGGTCGAGAATGCAGACTCCGGTCTGGAGCGCGACGCGTTCGATACCCACTGCCGCCACCTGCTGGTGCGCGACACCTGGACCGGGGCGGTGGTTGCATCCACCCGCATTCTCACCGATGACCGGCTGGAGGCCACCGGCGGTTTCTATTCCGCCGGCGAGTTCGACCTCGACGCCGTTCTGGCCCTGCCCGGCCGGTTCATGGAGATCGGCCGCACCTGCGTGCATCCCGACTACCGGCGCGGCGGCGTGATCGCGGTTCTCTGGTCCGGCATCTCCGAACTGATCCGGCGCGAGGGCTATCAGCACCTGATCGGCTGCGCCAGCATCGAACTGAACCGGGGTCTGGGCCGCGCCCATGCCATCTACCGCTACCTGGCGGACAACCACATGGGCCCCGCATCACAGCGGGTCATCCCGCGTCTGGCACTACCCTCGGCGGATGCCGCCGCATCGCCGGGGCGTCTGCCGCCGCTGCTGAAGGCCTACATCAGCCTGGGCGCCCGGGTCGGCGGTCCGCCCTGCTGGGACCCGGATTTCGGCGTGGCGGATTTGTTCATGCACCTGGATGTGGCTAATCTCTGCCCGCGTTATGCCCGCCACTTCCTGCACCGACAACCCGCCCCCGCCCGGCGCATGGCGGCTATCGCTTAAGAGCTTGCGACTGGCCGGCCATATCCTGGCCGGCTTCGCCATCCTCGCGGCCATGCCGATGCTGCGCCGGCGCGCGGGCCGGATGGCCGGCTGGTGGTACCGCGGCCTGCTGCGCATCATGGGCATCGCGGTCGAGGTAAGAGGCCCGACCCCGGCGCCGGGCACGCTGGTGGTGGCCAACCATGTGTCCTGGCTGGACATCATCGTATTCGGCGGCTTGCTGGACGCCGCGTTCGTGTCCAAGTCGGAGGTCGGCGACTGGCCGGTGATCGGCCGCTTTGCCCGGCTTACCGGCACCATCTTCCTGCCGCGCGGGGCCGGGGAAACCCGCGAGGCCAGCAATCGTATCGGCACCGCACTGGCCGCGGGCCGCTGCGTGATGTTGTTTCCCGAGGCCACGACCCGGGCCGACCTTCTACCCAGCCGCTTTCATGCGCGGCTGTTCGCGGCTGCCATAGACGGCGGCCACGAGCTGCAGCCTGCCGCCCTGCACTATCCGCGTGGCGATGCCCGCCCGGGTCACCACCCCGACGCACCCTGGGTGGGGGCCGCCAGCCTGGCGCCGCATTTCATGGCCCTGTTCCGAAAGCACGGGATGCGCGCCCGAGTGACGTTCTGCCCGCCGGTTCCGGTAGCCGGCCGGGACCGGCGGGCACTTGCCGAACAGAGCCACGCCGCGATCGCCGCGGCGCTGGAAGCGTCGGCCGAAGCCGAAGCCGATTAGATCGCGTTAGCTGCCACTATTCCGTGGCGGCAGTATCAGCGTTATTTCCACCCGCCGATTGGCGCGTCGGCCGCTGGCGGTATTGTTGCTGGCCCGGGGATCCGCGGCGCCGCGCCCCGCCACGTCGATGCGAACGGCTGCAACGCCCCGTTCGAGGAGCAGCGCGCGCACGGCCTCGGCCCGGCGCTGCGATACGGCGCGATTGTAGGCGGCCGCCTGTTCGCCACGGCCCGCATTCTGCAGGTCGGGGTTGTCGTCGAGAAATGCCGACAGATTGCCGGCCGAGGGCGGCGTGTCGTCGGTATGGCCGACAACCTGCACCCGGTAGCGTGGATGCTCGTCTAGGAAGGTCGCGACCCGGTCGACCACTGCCAAGGAATCACGGGTCAGCCGATCCGTACCGGTGGCGAACACCAGCTCTCCGAATTCGCCCGGGACGACCATGTTGCCTGCCCAGCGCCGGTCAACGGCGTCCCGGGCCTCCAGCTGATTGCTGACGGTTGCGAGCCGGCGCAGCCCGGTCTCGCGCCGGGCATCGGCCCGGGCAATCTGTGCCCAGCGCCTTGCCGCGTGCGCCTGCCGGCCGACCTCCGCCAGACCCGCCGGCGAGGACAGCGGATCATCGGCGATGCCGGCCCAGGTGGCCCGTGCGGCGTCCAGTGTCTGCACCGCCTGCTGCAGCGCCTCGGGCGCATACTCGTCGACACCGGTCGTGCGTCGCGCGGCATTGACCGCCTCTTCGGCAGCATCGAGCGCGGCAAAGCCCACCGGCTCGCCCTGATCATTGCGGCGCAGGTTTTCCTGCACGGACTCCGGTACGTCGCCATCCCCGAGCTGTACCGCCGCCGGCGGGGGCGGGGGAGGCGGCACCGGGTCGGTCTGCCAGACGGCGCAGCCGCCGAGCCATGCGGAACTGATCAAGAGGCTGAGTACGGAACAGATACGGGTCATTGCGGCGCCTCCTCGGCCTGCGCGGCCGGTCGCGCATCGAGTTCCGCCTGCAGCTGGTCCAGTTTGGTCTGCACCGCCCGCGCCTGGGTCTGCGACAGGGCATAACGCGCGTCCAGGGTGGCAGCCTGCACCAGGCCTTCGAGCCGTGCCTGCTGGTCATCGCTCAGGGATTGCCCGCTACCGGCGACCTGATACAGCAGAGCCCGGGCGGCAGTCAGGCGTTGACGGGCATCGCGAAGCGGGCCCGGCGCCAGCCGCTCGGCCCCGGCGGCCGTGGCTTTCTCGATGGCGGCCAGGGCCGGTTCCAGCCGGGACTCGTCAGGCGCCTGCGGCGCTACCATGGGTTCGGGGTTGCTGGCGCAGCCGGCCGCCAGGCCGAGGCAGGTCAGCAGCAGGACGATCGGCATTCGCCGCATGGACGGTTCTCCTGATCGCGACTCGCGCGGACGTGGAATGAAGGCGATAGTCTAACAGCGCGCCCGCCGCAGCCGTTGCCGTCGATTCATCCGGGCAATGACACCGGTGGCCCGCCAAGCGCCGCCAGGGTGGCCGGGCGGCCCACGTCGTGCCAGCGCCCGTCGAAGTCCAGGCCTGCGACCCGGCCGGCCTCGATGGCAGGTTTCAGGGCCTGCCCCAGCCCGAAGCGGACCGGTCGCTCGCCGCCGAACAGGGCCGGCCGGTAGACACCGATTCCCGCGAATGTCCGGCGCGAATCCCCCGACGTGCCCTGCCGCACCCGATCACCGACCAGCGCGAAATCCCCGTCGGGGTGATGCGCCGGATTAGGCACCAGCACCAGCCGCGCCAGGTCATCCCCGCCCATCGGCGTCGCGAGCCGGCGGAAATCGAAATCCGTGAACACATCGCCGTTGACCACCAGGAAGGGCGCATCCGGCAGCAGCGGCAGGGCCTGCCGGATGCCGCCGCCGGTATCCAGCGCCCCCGGCGTCTCAACCGAATAGAGAATGCGCAGGCCGAAGCGGTCGCCCTCGCCCAGCGCGGCCATGATGCGCTCGGCCAGCCAGGCGACATTGATGACCACCTGGTCGAAGCCGGCCGCGGCCAGGGCGTGCAGATGGTGTTCGATCAGCGGCCGGCCCGCCACCGGCACCAGCGGCTTGGGCAGGTGGTCGGTCAGCGGGCGCAGGCGCTCGCCGCGCCCGGCGGCCAGGATCATGGCGCCACAGGTCGGCGCGTCAGCCGGCATCGTCACCGGCGAACACGTGGCGTTCGAGGAGCTCGCGCAGACCGGCCAGCGCCGGGTAGGCCTGCACGACCGGCCGCAGATAGGCCAGAAAACGGGGCGCATCCGCCAGATACTTCGGCTTGCCGTCGCGGTAGCGAATGCGGGCGAAGATGCCCAGCACCTTAAGGTGGCGCTGCAACCCCATCCAGTCGCAATCGCGCCGCAGATCGGCGAATTCCGCCGGCACCGCCAGGCCGGCGGCCCAGGCCCGGCGCCAGTAATCGGACAGCCAGATATCCACCTGCTCCTGCGGCCAGCTGATGAACGCATCCTTGAAAAGCGAGATGAGGTCGTAGCTGTAGGGGCCGAAGCGGGCGTCCTGGAAGTCGATGACACCGGGATTGCGCTGGCAGACCATCAGATTGCGGGGCATGTAGTCGCGATGCACGAACACCCGGGGTTGGCCCTGGACTTGGTCGATGATGGTGTCGAAGGCCTGATCCAGCGTTCGGGATTCGGCCGTGTCCAGCGTTACGCCAAGATGGCGCTGCAGGTACCAGTCGGGGAACAGCGCCATCTCGCGGCGCAGCGTGTCGTCATCGTACTCGGGCAGTACCCCGGGCCGGCTGGCAACCTGCCATTCGATCAATGCATCCAGGGCGTCGGCGAACAGCACGTCCGCGCTGCGGGCATCCAGGGCACTCAGGTACCCGTTATCTCCCAGATCCTCGAGCAGCATGAAGCCGCGATCGAGGTCCTGTTCATGGATGGTCGGCACATGCAGTCCGGCGGCAGCCATCAGGGCGGCGACGTCCGCGAACGCGTGGCAGTCCTCCCGGTCGGGCGGCGCGTCCATCGCGATCCAGCTACGGTCGTCCGCGGTCACGCGGAAGTAGCGGCGAAAGCTGGCGTCGCTCGAGGCCGGGGTCAGCGCCACATCGCGCAACCCGGCGGCCTGCGCCAGCCAGCCGCGCAACTCGGTCAGGCGGGCGTCCTCTGTCAGGGTCTGGGTCATGCGATAAGCTGCTGTTTGCGGGTCCTTCTGACGCCACGCATAATCGCCGGTCGGGGCGCGCGGCGTCTCGCCGGACCCGGGCCGGCCCGACTCATCGACCAAGGCGAATCGTCCGCGTGACTGGAGTGGAAAACATACGTCGCTGGCGGCACTTTATCCTCATCGCCACGCTGCCCGCCAGCGCCGCGTCGGCCGGCATCTGCCCGCTGCCCGTGGGTATACCGGCCGCCGAACCGGGTGCCAATGCCGAGGTCACGGCCGATCAGGCCATTCTGGACGGCCCCCTGGCCACGGTGAGCGGCAACGTCCGCCTGGAGCAGGCGGGCCAGGCTCTGACCGCCCCGGCCCTGGAATACGACGGCAGCGCGCAGCGGGTGATTGCCAACGACGGCCTGCGCTACCGCGGCCGCGGCATCCAGTTGTCGGCCGAACAGGCGGATGTACGGCTGGACTCCGGGGTCGGGGAGTTCATCGGCACCGACTACGCCCTGACCACCAACGGCGGCCGCGGCCGGGCCGCCAGCGTGGCCGCGCTGGGCGGCGAGAACTATCGGCTGACGGATACCACCTACACCACCTGTGCCGGCGACGAACCCGCGTGGCAGCTCGCCGCCGACCGCATCGAGCTGGATCGCAATCGTGGTCGCGGCGAGGCCTTCGACACGGTTCTGCGGGTCGGCGGCATTCCGCTGATCTATACCCCCTATCTGAACTTTCCCATCGACGACGAGCGCCACACCGGGCTGCTCACGCCAACCCTCGGCTACTCATCGGATGACGGCGCGGAACTGGCGCTGCCCTACTACATCAACATCGCGCCCAACTACGACGCCACCCTCACCCCGCGCCTGCTGTCCCGCCGGGGCCTGCAGTTGGGCGGGGAGTTCCGCTACCTGCATGCGCATCACCGGGGCGAGGTGGCCGCGGAGTATCTGCCCTCCGATCAGCGCTTCGGCGATGACCGCAGTTTGCTGCGCGCCAACCACGAGGGCCGCTTCGGGCGTTATCTCGGCCTGCAGGTGGATGCCACACGGGTGAGCGACGAGGCCTATTTCGAGGACCTCGGCACCACGCTGTCCGGCACCAGCCAGTCCCAGTTGCAGCGGCTGCTGCGCCTGACCCTGGCGGCGCCGGGTGTGCGGGCGGCAGTGCTGGCCCAGGATTATCAGCCGGTTCTGGCCGATACGCTGAACAACCGTCCCGATCCGTTCGAGCGTCTGCCGGCGGCGCAGATCAGCCTGCTCACCCCCAACCGCGGACCACAGCTCGGGCTGGACGCGGAGGTCGTGCGCTTCGACCGCAACAACGCCATTCCCACCCGGCGCACCGATCTGCGCCCCCGGCTGCTCTGGCAGCACGAGGCGCTGGGCTGGTTCGCCCGCGGCGAAGCGGCCTACCGGCATACCCGCTATCGCCCGGATACCGGGCCGACGCTGGAACGGGATATCGGTTCCGGCTCGCTCGACGTCGGCCTGCGGCTGCGGCGGCGGATGGATAACGGCTGGCTCCAGACCCTGGAGCCGCGCCTGTTCTACCTCTATACCGGCCACGAGGACCAGAGCGCCCTGCCGCTGTTCGACACCGCCGTGGCCGATCTGCATTTCCACCGGCTGTTCGCCCGCAATCGCTTCGTCGGGGTGGATCGCGTCGGCGACGCCAACCAGCTCACCGCCGGTGTCACAACCCGCTTCATCGATCCGGAAAGCGGCCGCGATGTACTCAGCCTGGGGCTCGGTCGAGTTTTCGGCTTTCGGGATCTCAAGGTCAACGCCCCGGTGACCGGCGTCATCGGCTACGACGATCAGGACTCGGATGTGGTGGCCACCGCCGCGCTCAAACCCACCCGCCACTGGGAAAGCCGGCTGGCCCTGCAGGCCAGCCCCGGCGACGATCGGATCAACCGGGCCAGCGTCCGGATCGGTTACGACGACGGGCCCGATCGGCATGCCAGCCTGGGCTATCGCTACTTCCGGGATCTGCGCCAGCTGCCGGGCGGCACCACCGAGACCCTGGAACAGGTCGATCTGCGCCTGGCCTGGCAGATCGACGAGCAGTGGCAGGTGATCAACCGCTGGAACTATTCGCTGGAAAGCCGTCAAAGCGTGGAGATGCTGGCCGGCGTGGGTTATCGCCCCAGTTGCTGCTGGGCCACCCGCCTGGCATTCCGGCGCTTCGTGCGCGATGCCACCGGGGAGCGAGCCTCCGCGCTGCTGTTCCAGGTGGAACTCACCGGGCTGGGACGCTTCGGCGACGAAATCTGGGGCCTGCTTGATCGTGATATCGTTCCCGCCGGCTCACAATTCACCAATCTGCGGTATCGATGAGACTGATTCGCCTAGCCCTGCTGCTGGTCGCCACCGGCCTGCCCCTGTCACCCGCCCTGGGCGTCGGGCAGGATTCCGAGCTCGACGAGATCGTGGCCGTCGTCAACGACGGTTTGATCCTGGAAAGCGAGCTGGATAGCGCCATCGCGCAGGTGCGGCAACGCGCCGGCCCCCAGATCGACAATGTTCCGGACGAGGTGGTGCAATCCCAGGTCCTGGAACAATTGATCCTGCGCAAACTGCAGATGCAGCGTGCCCAGCGCGCCGGGCTCAGCGTGAGCGATTCCGAGCTCAACCAGGCGATCGAGCGCATGGCCGCCCAGAACGGCATGACTGCCGATCAGTTCATGGGCTCGGTGCGAGCCGAGGGCCTGTCGGTTTCCGCAATGCGCGAGCGACTGCGCGAACAGATCCTGATCGACAAGCTCAAGCAGCGTGAAATCGCCGGCCGCGTGGTGGTCACCGACGAGGACGTCGATCGCTATCTGGAAAGCGAGTCGCTTCGGGTCCAGGAAAACCGCGAGTACCGCATCCGTCATATCCTGGTCTCGGTCAGCGAAAATGCCAGCCAGAGCACCATCGATGCGGCACGCGACCGGATCGAAGCGCTGCGGGAACGGGCCCGGAAGAACGACAGTTTCAGCGAACTGGCGGTGGCCCATTCGGATGGCCAGAACGCCCTCGAGGGCGGCGATCTGGGCTGGCTGGCCGGCGGCTTCCTCCCCACCCTGTTTTCCGACGTGGTGCCGCGTCTGCAGCCTGGGGAAATCAGCGAACCGTTCCGTGGACCCAGCGGATTCCATCTGATCCAGCTGGCCGATGTGCGGCGCACCGACGGCCGGCAGACCGCGTCGGAGGATTCCGTGGTCAAGGAATATCAGGTCCGCCATATCCTGCTCGAACTCAACGAGATCCGTAACAACGAGCGCGCCGAGGCCGAGGCCGAACGGCTGCGCAAGCGGATACTGGCCGGCGACGACTTCACCCAGCTGGCGCGCGAGAATTCCGACGACACCAGCAGCGCCAACCAGGGCGGCGAGCTCGGCTGGCTGCAGGCGGAGAGCATGTCGCCCCCGTTCGCCGAACAACTCCGGTCGCTGAAGCCCGGCGAGACCAGCAAGCCGTTTCGCACGGAAAGCGGCTGGCACGTGCTTCAGGTGCAGGACACGCGTCAGCGTGATCTCAGCCAGGAGCGGCGCCGTCAGCGGGCACGCCAGGCGCTCGGGCGCCAGAAAATGCAGGAGGAGTCCGAAATCTGGCTGCGCAAGATCCGCGACGAAGCCTTCGTGGACATCCGGCTGGAAGGCTACCGGGACAGCTGATCCGGGCGCGCCGCGTCACCACGAGACGAATCCGATGCCCATGAATCGACTGGTGCTCACGCCGGGTGAACCGGCCGGCATTGGTCCCGATCTGGCCGTACGGCTGGCTCAGCAGCACCATGACTGCGAGATCATCGCCGTGTGCGATCCCGATCTGTTGGCCGACCGGGCACGCCTGCTGGGACTCCCGCTGACGGTGGATACCGGAACCGACACCACCTCGGCGCCCGTCGCCACCCGACCGGGACGGATCCGGGTGCTGCCGATTCCCCTGACGACCCCCTGCCGGCCCGGCCTCGTGGAAGCGGCCAACGCCGGCTACGTCCTGGCCACGCTGGAACAGGCCGTTGACCTGTGCCGCAACCAACAGGCTGATGCCATGGTGACCGGTCCGGTCCACAAGGCGGTGATCAATCAGGCCGGCCACGCCTTTTCCGGCCATACCGACTTCATCGCCGAGCGCACCGGGGCCGCGCACGTGGTGATGATGCTGGCCACGCCGGGTCTACGGGTGGCGCTGGCGACGGTGCATATTCCCCTCGCCGACGTGCCCGCACAACTCACCCGGTCGTCGCTGGCCCGCACGCTACGGATTCTGGATGCCGATCTCCGCCGCCATTTCGGCATCACCCGGCCGCGCATCCTGGTGGCCGGCCTGAATCCCCATGCCGGCGAGAGCGGTTACCTGGGCCGGGAGGAAATCGATGTGATCGAGCCGGTGCTGGACGAGGCTCGCGACGCGGGGCTGGACATCGAAGGCCCTCTGCCCGCGGATACCCTGTTCACCCCCGACAAACTGGCGCGCGCCGATGCGGTGCTGGCCATGTACCACGACCAGGGTCTGCCGGTGATCAAGCATCTGGGTTTCGGCCGCACCGTCAATGTCACCCTGGGCCTGCCCATCATCCGCACGTCAGTCGATCATGGCACCGCGCTGGATCTGGCCGGGACCCACGACGTGCATACCGGCAGCATGGACGCCGCCGTGGCGATGGCCGATGAACTGGCCAGCCATGCCCGCGCGTAAACGCTTCGGTCAGCACTTCCTGCATGACCCGGCCATCATCGGCCGTATCGTCGACCACATCGCCCCGGCCGAAACCGATCATCTGGTGGAGATCGGCCCCGGCCGCGGTGCGCTCACCGAACCATTGCTGGACCGCTGCCCCCGTCTGGACGTGATCGAAATCGACCGCGACCTGGCGCCGGCACTGCAGCAACGGTTCGGCGGCCAATCCGGTTTCACCCTGCACGAGGCCGACGCCCTGCGGTTCGACTACACCAGCCTCGGCGGCGATCCGCCCCTGCGGCTGGTCGGCAACCTGCCCTACAACATCTCCTCGCCGCTGCTGTTCGCGTTGCTCGCCAGCCCGGCGCCGGTCCGCGACATGCATTTCATGCTGCAGAAGGAAGTGGTCAACCGGATGGTCGCAGGGCCGGGCGAGGCCGATTACGGCCGGCTGTCGGTGGCGGTGGCATCACGAGCGCGGGCGGAACGTCTGATGACCATCGGACCCGGGGCCTTCCAGCCGCCGCCGAAGGTGGAATCCGCCATCGTGCGCGTTCGTCCGCGGGTGCCCGAGTTTGCCATCGACTGCCAGCGGGACTTCGACCGGGTCCTGCAGGCCGCGTTCTCGGCCCGGCGCAAGACCATCCGGAACGGCCTGAAAGGGCTGCTGGATCGGTCGGGGATCGTCGATGCGGGCGTCGACCCGGGTCAGCGCCCGGAACAGCTGACGCCGGCCGAATTCGCGGCGCTGGCCAACCGGTTCAGCGAGGAAACCGCCTGACTCAGCCGGTGCCGGTGTCCTTTTCCTGCACAAGCGTGGCCACGCGGCGCCGTGCCAGGAAACGCCCGAATGCCCGCGCCGACAGCGGGGGTGCCACGGCGCTGCCGAACCGCAGGCCGCAACCCAGCGCCACCAGCAGACCGGCAGTTTCCTCATCGCCCACCGGGCCCGCCACGAGCGGCTGCCGCTGACGGCGCGCCCGGCCCACGATGCCCTTGACTCCGGCCACCGCGGCCTGGTCTGTGGCCAACCCGGCCAGCAAGGCCTGCGGCACCAGCCGCAGTTGTGCCGAGGGGGCTTCGTCATCGCCATCCTCCACGGCCCGCGGCAGGGTGGTCGTCGGCACGCCGACAATGATCAGCGCGTCCGGCGACAAGCGGTGCGTACCGGATTCATGCCGCCAGACGCCATCCACGGCCTCGCCGGCATCCTGACCGGGTGTCCACAGCAAAGGCAGGGGTGGCAGACCGATGTCGCGCCAGTTGCCGACCACCCGGCCGAGCCGGCCCAGGGTCCAGGCATCCAGCGCCGCGCCCATGTCCTGATCCCTCGCCAGTAACCGCACATCGTCGCCGGACGCCGGTGCAATCACCTGCACCGAGGCGGCGGCCACGCCGCCCTGCCCGTCCAGTACCGGCCAGAATTGCAGGTCCAGCTCATTGCCGGCCATGGCAACGGCCAGGCGGTGCCCGGCCTCATCCGACCGTTCTTCCACCAGCCGATCGAGATGCGGCGCATACAGCAGCGGCTGCCGGTCGTCGCCCAGGCGCATGGCCTGGACCGCGATCAGCGCGCGGTCGAGAAGCTGCGCCGGCGGCGTTCCGTCGCCGGTGGCGACGCCGCCCCAACGCAGCGCCGGCCACGGCGCCGACGCCGGTGCCGGTGCCGGTGCCGGTGATTGCCGGAGTGCGGCTTCCAGCTGCCGACTGATTGTCGATAATGCCTCGGCCGGCGGCGCGTCCGAGGCCCGGAACAGCGCGATTTCATCGCCACCGATACGGGCAATGCAGGCATCCGGGTCGTCAGATTGCCGGTGCCACTGCTCCACCAGCTGATCAAGCATCTGATCCACTGCCACGCGCCCATACCGGCGGTTCAGGCGGCCGCAGCCGACCACATCGGCAACCATCAGCAACCCGCCCGTGGCCTCACGGTCGTCGGCATGCGCCTGCATCGCCGCCAGCAGGTCTGTCGTGCCGGATGCGCCGCCGGGCACGGCGGCATGCCGTGGCGTAGCGGCCGGGGCAATGCTCACCAGATAGTCGTGGTCGGTCAGGCGCGAAACAATTGCCGAGGCCGGCCCCGCTGCCAGATCCAGCGGCACGGCGCGGCCGATCAGATTGGCCGGTTCATCGGGTAGTAGCGTGGTTACGGTAGTGCCCGGTAACGCATCCTGCCCGAACAGTCCGTGCCATCCGGTACCGGTCCGGCGGATGCGGCCGGCCGAGTCCACCAGCGCCAGCACGCCCGGCGCGGATTCGACCAGCAACCCCGCGGGATCATCGATGACGGCCGGCGGTGGCGGCTCACGGGGCTCGAAGGTCGCGGTCAGCGCATGCGGCGAACCCGCGGGTTCCGGCACGGCCCTTACCGACACCGCCACCGGGGGCCGCCCCTGACACTGCAGTAATGCGGCCGTTTCCACGACCGATTCGGCCTGGCTGTTCAGGATCCCGGAGACAGGGCCTTCGATCCGCTGGCCATCATCATCGAGAAATATCAGCGTCTGATCATGCCGCGTGGCCTTCAACGCGCTGGCATCCCGATGCAGCAGCGACTGCATGGTCTGATTGACCCGGGCAATCCGCTGCTGGTGATCCAGCGCCACCCAGCCGATACCCGCACGATCCAGGTAACGGGCAATGGCGTCGCTATCGGCATCACGAGCCCGAGCCGGGGCGACGGTCGGGACGGGCAGTGGCGCGGTCGCCGGCGCCGGCCGTGACGCTGCCGCTAGGTCATCCGGCTCCCGCCAGGCGGCAATGACCCCCGGCAGCCACCGCCAAATCACGACCAGGGCGATCAGCCAGGACACCAGCAGCACCAGGATCGTCGGCAATGCGGCGGTCAGCGCACGACGCCAGGCAATGCCGGCGTCCACGAAACCGATGCGCTCGCCGTCGCGGTTCAGAATCAGTCGGCGATCGCTGCTGGTCGCCCGATAGAGGAAACCGCGAAACTGGCGGGCCTGCGCCGCCGGCAGGGCATCGCCCACCGATTCCAGCGCGCCGACGGAGGCCAGCACCACGCCATCGGCGTTGCGCAGTGTGAGGTAGTTGACCGCGTATCGCGGCTCGGCCAGCAGCGATTCGGCAGCGGCCACCAGGTCGGCGGGCACCCGGTCCTGGCGCAGCTTCGGCGCCAGTTCCGTCTGTGCCGCCGCCGCCAGCCGGTCGGCCAGGTGGTCGGCCTGGGTCGACAGGCTGTGGAACAGAAGAACAGGTGCCAGCAACGCCCACAACAGCGCCGCCGCAACGGCCAGTGGCTGCGTCAATCCCCGCAAACGCCCCCGAGATGATTCCGCCATGTCCGCGCCATCAGCCGGTCACGCGAGCCGGCCCAACGGCCGCCTTTCAGTCCCCGGCCGAAAAGCTGTCGGTGGACTCGAAGCGCTCGGGAATCGGGTAGGTAAAGCTTTCCAGATAGCGTTCGTAGGTGCGGTCGGCCACGTCCTTGAGCATGGGGCGGTTCTCCACCGCCCCGACGCCGCGACGCTGCTTGTCCAACGCGTCGCGTGTGGTATCGCCCACGTCGGTAACCTCACCCGCCCAGGCGTAAAGCGGTAGCAGCATCAGGCTGACAACAATCGGTTTTTTCATGACCCATCCTCGTTGAAATCGGGCCGGCGTCGAGTGGCGCCGACCGGCCGGGCATTCATCCGCCGCCGCCGCCGATGGTGGTCGCAGCGTTGCGGCGGTCGTCACTGGTGGCCCGGCCTGGCGTCGGTTCGGGTGCCGGCCGGGGCTCGGTTTCCGCGCCGGGCAGCGGCGATACGGACTGGCGAGCCAGCTGCTGCAGCGAGGCGGCGCGCTGGCGCAATCGCTTGATCTCGTCGCCGCCAACCTCGTGTTCCGCCGCGATGCGCGCGGCCCGTCTTTCCTCGCCGTCGATCAGCAGGGCCACGATGTAGTTGTTCCGCGGCAGGCGCTCACCCGGGCTCAACTGGTAGGCGGTGGCCAGCTCGCGGACCGCCTCATGGACCTGGCCCTGCCGCAGTAACGCATAACCCAGGTCGTTGCGAATCCGGGCGTCGGTGGGCAGCAGCGCCACCGCGGATTGCAGGTGCCGCACCGCCAGCGTGAGGTCCTGGGGGGCATAGACCAGACCCAGACCATGCCGAGCCTCACCGCGAAACCGGCCCTCGTCGAGCAACTGGCGGTAGATCTGTTCGGCCGCCACCGGCTCTTCCAGCTTGCGCAGCAGGTCGGCGCGCAACAACCGCAGTTCCGCCGTGTCGCCGAATTGCTTCTGCTGCGCCTCGAGATGGGCCATGGCGGCGTAGAGCCGGTCCTTGCCCATCAGCTCGCGAATCAGGTCGGTATAAAGCCGGCGATTCTCGTCCTCGCCGCGGGCCTCCTGGAGCAACTGCGCCGGTTCCGCCAGATCCGGGCGCGGCGGCGAGCTGGTGCAACCCGCCATCAGTATCATCAGCAGACAAGCACCGAGAAACCGCATCAGCTGCCTCCCATCGAGCCCAGGGCGTTGGAGATGGACACGAACGCCGGGCCGACAATGAAGATGAGCAGGGCCGGAAAGAAGCAGGCCACCAGCACCACGGTCATCTTGCCCGCCATCACGTTCACCTTCTCGCGAATCTCCATGGTACGCCGCTCCTCGATGGTGTCGAGGGCGTCGCTCAGGGGCTCGCGGATCTCGCCGCCATAGCGCTCCACCTGCCGCAGCACGCCGAGCACGCTTTCCAGTTCCGGCACGGCAAGAGTCTTGCTGGTTTCCATCAGCAGCTGGCTCATGTCCGCGCCCGCTTCGACCTGACGCAGGACCGGCGCCAGTTCGTCGATCATCTCCGGCAGCGTCCCCTCGCCATCCTGCACCAGGCTGGTCAGGGCCTGGCGCGTACTCAGGCCGGCCTCGTACAGCAGCATCATCAGATTGATGAACAGCGGCACTTCGGCGCGAATGCGCTCGCGCCGGTTCTTGGCCGAGGAGCGCAGCACCAGACGCGGCAGTGCCGCCGCCAGCAGCACCAGGAATACCAGCAGGACGCCAACCATGAGCGCACCGAACTGCGGCACCAAGACAAACCACAGGGGCACCGCCGCCACCAGCCCGATGATCGGCATCAGCACCTGCATGCCGTAGAAGGCGGCCCGTGCCCGCACCCCGCGCCAGCCGGCCTGGGCCAGCAGCACGGTGGTTTCCTCGGGATCGTCCAGAATCCGGTCCAGGCTCTGGCCCCGGTCGGCCACTCGCGCCAGCCACTCGGAAGTCCCCTTGGGCCCGCCCTTCGCCTGGCGCTGGCGTGCACCGGCCAGCCGCCGGGCCATGCGCTTGCGTCGACCTTCCTGGATGCCGGCGGCCGTAAACAGCCCGACGCCCAGCACCACCAGCAGGATGGCGGCCGCAATCAGCAATGGCAGATTCGCGATCACAGGCCACCGTCCCGCAACGACGCCATCATGCGCCAGATGATCACCAGGCCGAGCACCTGCAGGGCCACACCCACCCCCATGGCGATGCGGCCGCCGCCGCTGGCAATCATGGGTTCGTAGTAACCCGGGTTGATCAGGAACATGATGCCGGAGATGAAGATCGGGATGGCCGCCACCACGTAGGCGGAGAAGCGGGTCTCGCCAGTCAGCGCCTTGAGTTCCCGGCTGGCGGCCTCCTGCCGGCGAATGGCGCCGATCAGACTCTTGATAACACGCCGCATGGATCCGCCGAAGCGGCGATTGACCCGGGCCGACAGGGCCAGGATGTGCAGGGCGCGCAGCTGATGTACCTGAGCCGCCTCCGACAGGGTTGCCTCCATCGACGCCCCCAGCCGCACCTGGCGCGACACGCTCAGAAACAGCGAGCGGCAGGGCTCGACGCTTTCCAGCGCCGCGCTCTGCATGGCCTCTTCCAGCGTGTTGCCGGCGGTCAGTGAACGCAGTACGTATTCCAGGAAATCGGGCAGCTGGTCCGCGATCTGCCGCCGGCGCGCCTGCACCCGCTGGCGCAGGACCAGCACGCTGACGCCCAGCACCGCGATCCCCAGGGCCAGGCCCACCAGCAGATTGATCAGCGCCAGCAGCACCACCAGCACGATGAACCCGAGAATCATCAAGTTCGCCGTGCCCGGCTTCATGTCGATGCCGGCACCCCAGAACTGATGGCAGACCACCCGGGTCAGCGGGTTGCGAATCCGCTGGAGATGCCGCATGCCCGCAAGTTCGTCGACGAAGTCACTGGCAGTGGTCTGCCCGATACGTTCTTCCAGCGCCTCGTCGCCGGCGCGGGTCTGGGCGCGGGCGAACAGCCACACCGCCGCCGCCACCAGCAGCAGGGACATCGCGCCGGCGAGGATCAGCGCCATCATGATGCGTTCTCGCGATCGGCGTCGGGATGGGTGAATAACACCTCCATCGGCAGGTGATCGCCATCCACCTCGCCTACCCGCTGGACCGACATCAGCCGGCGCTCGCCGGAACCCAGCCGGCTGACGTGGACGATCAGATCCAGCGCCGAGCTGATCTGGTGCAGCAGTGTGCGCTCATCCCCGTTGAAGCCGGCAAAGCCGGCGAGCAGCTGTAGCCGGTGCACGGCGTCCCGCGGGCCGTTGGCGTGCAACGTGGTCATGGAGCCGTCGTGGCCGGTGTTCATCGCCTGGAGCATGTCCAGCACCTCGTCGCCGCGAACCTCGCCAACGATGATGCGGTCCGGGCGCATGCGCAGGGCGTTGCGAACCAGATCGCGCGCGGTGACCTGGCGCTCGCCCTCCAGATTGGGCGGCCGGGTTTCCAGCCGCACCACGTGCTCGTGGCGCAGGCGCAGTTCGGCCGCATCTTCGATGGTGATGATGCGCTCGTCGGCCCCGATCCACTGGCTGATGACATTCAGAAACGTGGTCTTGCCGGAGCCGGTGCCGCCGATGACCAGGATATTGCGCCGCTTGCCGACCTCGGCTTCGAGAAACGCCAGGGTTTCGGCGTCCACCGTGCCGTAACTGATGAGCTCCTCGGCCGTCAGCGGCTGCTCGCGAAACTTGCGGATCGACACGCAGGGGCCGTCCAGGGCGATCGGCGGAATCACCGCGTTGACGCGGCTACCGTCCGGCAGACGGGCGTCAACCATCGGGGTGGACTCATCCACCCGTCGCCCAAGCGGGGCGAGAATGCGCTGGATCACGCGGATGATGTGGGCATTGTCGTTGAACCGCAGCGGCTCCACGCCAAGACGGCCGCCGCGCTCGGTAAAGATGTGGTCCGGACCGTTGACCACGATGTCGTCGACCTCGTCGTCATCCACCAGCGGCTGAATCGGGCCGAAGCCGACCAGTTCGTTGAGCGTATCCTCGGCCAGGGCGTCGGCCTCGGACTGATTCACCGGCAGGCGGTGATCCCGCACATAGGCGCGCACCTGATTGCGGATGAAATCCCGGGCCTTGGTACGCGACCATTCCTCCAGCCGCACATCACCGTCTTCCAGCAGCCGGATCATGTGCTGATGCAACCGCGACTTCAGCGTCTGATACTGGTCGCTGAGCCGGAACCGTCGGGTGTCGGGCGTGGCTGCCATGATTGCTAACAGGCCCTTAACCGAACAACCGTGACATGAACCCTGTCTTGGGCATCTGGACCGTCTGGCCGGTGATCTGCTCCAGCAGAGCCAGCACATCGCGATTGAAGGCATCACGCGGGGCGTGCTCGAACATCGGCTCGCCCGCGTTCATCGACTCCAGCCGCGCCTGGGGGCGCCCGGACAGGCCAGCCAGATAGGGCAGATCCAGCAGCGCGGCGAGACGGTCCGGTTCCAGCCCCACCCTGGACTGCACCTGATCCAGCACCAGACCGACGTTGTCCAGGGGGCAGTCGATCTGGCGCAGACCGTGCAACATGTGCTTGTTCTGGCGGCTGGTCAGCACCGACTGATCGGTCAGGAGAACGGCCTGGCGCGCCGGGCCGACCGCGGCCGCCAGCGGGGCCAGCGAAATGCCGGCATCCGCGGCCACCACAACGTGCTCGAACAGCCCACGCAGCGTTTCCAGAAGACGCTGGAGCTGATCCGCATCGATGGCGGGGGGACCGGCGACCTCCTCCGGAAGGCTGAGAAAATAGAGCCCGTTGTCGTAGCGCGGGAAGGCGGTGTCGATCAGCGTCTGGTCGCAACGCTCGACGTCGCGCAGGGCATCCAGGGCGCCGTAGGTCTGGTCGGTATCGAGAAATACCAGCGTGGCGCCACCTGGTAGCGACAGGTCGAGCAGGAGCACGCGTCCTTCCTCGCCCACCTGGGTCTGCAGCGCCAGCGCCATGTGCATGGCCAGGAACGGAATGCGGGCGTCGGGCGCGGCGGCAAACACGGTCAGCAACTGGCCCTGGCCGACCGTATTGGTCCCGGTGCGCGGGCTTCGCCGCAGCACCCGGCCGACCAGCTCGGTGAGGTTGTCATCGTCGCGGTGGACAACCAGGAAATCCCGCGCGCCGGCACGCATCGCCGCCAGAACCGCCTGGGAATCCTCCTGCTGCCCGAGAGCCACCACCGGCAGTTCCCGGTGACGCTCGGCCAGATGCTCCACCAGACGCGCCCGTTCCAGGGCATTACCGGCATCGAACTGCACGAACACCAGGCCAACGCCGGGCGTGGATTCGATTTCGCCGGCAAGCCCGGCGGGATCATCGTGATCCGCGGGCAGCACGCCCACCTGACCGCCCAGATTTCTGGTCAGCCAGTCCCGGAGATCCGAATCATCCGCAACGATAAGTGCCTGGGTTTTCACGATCGTTGCCTAACCTAGCGAGTGAAACCCGTGTCCCGTTCCTCGAAGTCGCCTGTCTCCAGGAAGAACAGCTCGCCCGCGCTCGGGTTGTATTCGTCGTATTCCTCGCCCGGCATCTTCACCCGGGTTTCGGGGGCCAGCGGCGTCACCAGATTGGGCGTGACGACCATGATCAGTTCGCGATCCTGCCGCTCGTAGCTGGTGGAGCGGAAGAAGGTGCCCAGAATCGGGATGTCGCCCAGCCAGGGGACCTTGTCGACGTTCGCGGACAGGCTCTGGTCCACCAGGCCGCTGATGATGAAGCTCTCGCCATCGCCCAGTTCCACCGCGGTATCCGTGCGGCGCACGCTGATGCCGGGCACCTGCACACCCTGCACGGTAACACCGGAGGTAAAGTCCAGTTCGCTGACTTCCGGGGCCACCTTCAGGGCAATCCGGTCGTTCTGCAGCACCGTGGGGGTCAGGCTCAGACGGATGCCGAATTCCTTGAACTCGATGGTCACGCTGCCGTTGCCACCACCGGACTGCACCACCGGGATGGGGAACTCGCCGCCGGCCAGGAAGGTAGCGGTCTGGCCACTCATGGCGACCAGCGACGGCTCGGCCAGCGTCCGCATCAGGCCGCGGCGCTCCAGCACGCTGAGCACGCCGGCAAAATCCTGGTCGGAATCGCTCAGTAGCAGGTTGAAGGCGTCGCCAATGGGGCGGAACGCGGTATCGCTGAGCGGGTTGATGCCACCGCCACCCCCGAACTCGAAGCCACCACCCGAGCCCGGCGCACTGAGGCCGGCAACCTGCTCGCCGGGCATCGGATTACTGATGATGTTGAAACCGATCTGCCGCATCGCACTGCGGCTGACCTCGGCAATGCGGATATCGGTCTGCACCTGGGTGCGAACCTGCTCGCGCTTGCCGTCCAGCAGCACGTCCGGCAGATCCCCGGACCCGACCACCACCGAATAGCGCATCGGCTCGTCACCACCCGTCGGCCACACCAGCAAGGTGGTATCGCCCCGCTTCTTGCCGGTGAGCATCATTTCCCGTACGCCGAGCACGTTGACGCCGGCGATCTCCGGGTCGCCGAGCGCGACGCGGTCAATGCGCTGATCGGTCTTGAGGACCTCCTGGTTGCCGACGCCCACCTGCACGATCTCGGCATGAGCCAGACCGGTGCCGAGCAAGGCGAACACCGCGACGGCGAATCGTTGGATTGGCTTCATTATGGCTTCGTCCCTTGTCCGCCGCTTATCGAATGGGCTTGGTGATGCGCTTGGAGCTGGTGCCCTCGTAGACCTCGATCACGCTGTAGGCGGGCCGGCGCGGGGCCTGCGCACCACCGCTACCTGTCTGACGACGCTCGATTGCGGCCAGCTCGGACAGCGTGATGACCTTGTCGTTGTCGTCATCGGCCGCGGCCTCGTCATCGTCGGCACTGCCGTCTTTGGCGGCGACTCGCGACGACCCCGGTGCCAGCGCCTCCGGCTTGTCGTCACCATTAATGACATCGCCAGTGCTTTCGTCATCCGCTTGCTCGGTGGTCGAATCGACTACGACCTCTTCCCCTCGCAGCGACAACCGGAGCTCGCCAAGGCTGGCACCAAGCATGACCCGCGTGGTCGCCGCCTCCGGCACCGCCACCACCGCCGTACGTTCCCGGCGCTGCTGACGGGCCTCATCGCCGTCCTCGCCTTCCGGATCGGCGTTGATCAACCGCTCCTGGTAGGCCAGAACCCGCACATCCTCGAGCAGCACGCGGGCCTGGGAATTCTCCACCTCGCGACCGGACGAGCGGATATAGAGCAGCACGTCGACCTTATCGCCGGGTTTGACGAACCCGCCGACCGCAATCACGTCGGAAATCTCCAGCGACATGGCCTGGGAGCCGGCGGGAATCGCCTGCGCCAGGGTGTTGGCCGCGGAGAAACTGTCATCGGTAACCGGCGACCCCATCGGCACGGGCCGGAGCGGCGAACGACCGACGACCTCGTTGACATCGGTGTAGTACTGCGCCGGCTCCACGGAAATCGGCACCAGCGCCACGCTTTCGGCGGGAATCGGCTGATAGGGCGGGATACGACTGGTGGCGACCACCGCCAGTACCTGGTTTTCGCCCGGCTGCGGCGCCGTCTCCTCGGCGGCCTGCTCGGCCGGCGCGAAACCACCACCGAAGCGATAGGCCACGAACGCCAGGATCACGGCCGCGACGACCAGAAATCCGGCAAATGCCTTCAGCGCGGTACTACTCATGAATGTCTCCCCTTGACCGGGACAAGAATACGCCGCCGAGCCGGATAGTGAAAACCTAAAGTGTGACTTCGGCCGTTCCGGTCAGCACGCCGCCGCCCGGTACCGGGGGTATCGGCCCGAAAGGCGGCAAGTTTATCTGTGGCAGGAGGGGGGAGGAGTTGGCGGTGACATTCATCGTGACCGTAACGCGGAGAATGCCGTCACCACCAACAATCGATGCACACCCCAGCGGTCCGTTCTCCTCATCGTTATTGCATGAAAAGGAATCACCGGAAGTGCCATCCAGGATGGAATCGGGCAACCAGTCAAGACTGCTGAATATGGAGGCTGCAACGGCTTCGCCGACCAAGGCATCGTAGTCGGAACTCGACATTCCCACGGGGTCAGTGGACGTTGCCGCATTCGCCGCCTGCTGCGCGGCATTGGTCACCGCTGACTGAAGCATGAACACGTACCCGTAATAGCTCATGCCAATCAGCAGCGAGAGCAATAACGGCAACACGAACGCGAACTCGATCAGTGCCGCCCCGTCCTGGGCTCGGCGCCGGAGTCGTATCGGTGCACGTTCAGGAGGCCGGCACAAAGCCCACTCCGTGGATCGTAGTCGGCAGCGGAACCAGGGGGATCTGCAACGGGAACTCCTTGGCAACCGTTACCACACATCCCGGCAGCGGCATACTCCGGGCGGTGACGTTAATCGCCGGAGACTCGAGCAGGCCGACATCCGGGAGAATCTGATTGACGCGCGCATCAGCCAGGGAAGCGCCCGCCGCACAGAAGCCGGCCAGATCAAGCTGACCGGCAGCGTCCCGAAAGGCTGTCGGGTCCACCTGAACCATGGCATCAGCGCCCCGCTGGGCGCTGAATGCCATGGCTTGCTGGGTAACAAATACAAGGCCGTAGAGCAGTACGCCGGCAATGATCAGCATGAGAGGCAGAAGCACGAACGCAAATTCGATCAGCGCTGCACCCTGCTGTCGAAATGTTCGGCCGGTTCGTCCTGCCAAGCTCATGCGGACACGATCATCCCGGTATGAGCAAATCATCATGCGGAGCCCTGTTCCAAGGACCGGTGCCGGATCCAAGGGATACACTCGACACAAGTGCTTGGGCGTTACGCGCGCAAAGAACTATGGTGTGGCATCCAGCGATCCGCCGAGCTCACCGAAGAACGTCGTCAGATTACCGGTCACGGCGAGCGATCCGAGCAAGACCACGACGGCAATCGCGGAGATGATCAGAGCGTATTCAATCAGCGTGGCGCCACCCTGCCGACGGGCATCACCGACGCGCACCTCGAACAAACCGATGAGCATGCGAAGATACGACAACATAACTAGTCCTCCTTGGATCCAGACCGTGGGCGGTCTTGCCCCCACGTACGGAGTTTAACGAAACATTTGCCTGTGCGCCGACCGGCCACTGGTATCGCCGAACGGGTCTTGATCATCGATGTTATCGACCGCCTGAACAATGCCTTGATGGGTTCAGTCAACCGTGGTGGATCTGTGACAATGTCGAGAGTCAATTGCGGCCGGCGCGAAAGCCCGGTGCAATAATTCCCATCGGGCATCCCGACCCACCCGGACCGTCAACAGGCATTTCCGGGATACGAGAGCCTTTGCTCGGGCACCCGAGTTTCTTCATTCAAAGACACGCACTCAATGGCCACCTACGCAATTGGCGACGTACATGGCGCGCACGGGCCGCTGACGCAGCTCGTGGAGCGCCTGGCATTCGACAGCAGTACTGATTTGCTTTGGTTCGTCGGCGACCTGGTCAACCGGGGCCCGGACTCCCTGGCAACCCTGCGCTTCGTGCGCAGCCTGGGCGACTCGGCCATCACGGTGCTCGGTAACCACGATCTCAGCCTGTTGGCGCAATGCCAGCGACCGGATGCCGAACATCGCCTGAACCCCACGTTGCAGCCCATTCTCGCGGCCCCGGACCGGGAGCCGCTGCTGGAATGGCTGCGGCACCGGCCGCTGTTTCATCATGACGCGGCGCTGGGCTGGTCGATGGTCCACGCGGGCTTGTTGCCGGCCTGGGATATCGCCCGGGCGGGTGATCTGGCGCGGGAAGTCGAGGCAGCGCTCCGGGGTCCATACTACAAGTCGTTTCTGGCGGATCTGTTCGGCAACCAGCCGGATGCCTGGTCGGAAAATCTGCGTGGTAACGACCGCCTGCGGGTCATCGTCAACGCCATGACCCGGATGCGTTTCTGTCACGACGACGGGCGCATGGACCTTGGCTACAAGAAGACCATTGCCGAGGCGCCGGCGGGGCTGATGCCCTGGTTTCAATTACCCCGGCGGGCCAGCGCCGACGAGCGCATCGTGTTCGGCCACTGGTCCGCGCTCGGGCAGGTGGCCTGGCCCGACTGCAACGTGTGGGGCATCGATACCGGCTGTGCCTGGGGCAACAAACTGACGGCATTGCGGCTGGATACGCCGGAACCGGAGATCATCCAGGTGGATTGCGGCGCGGAAAGCGTGACACCGTAGTCTTCCTGGCGGGTCGAAACCCGTCCTACCTCGGAATCAGGCCATATCCACGCCACTTGGTAGGGCGCAATTCATTGCGCCTGCCGGGGTTCGGTGCCGGCCCTTGCTGGCGGGTTGAAACCCGCCCTACACCGGAATCGGGCAGGGCCGGCGACAAATCCGCCGGCCCCGTGATTCCGGCCGCGTCTCGACGCAATCAGTGCGCGGAGGACTGGCTCTCGTCGATATCCTCCAGCCGGGTGTAACCACCCTCGGGCTTGGGATAGTCCATGAAGAAGTAGGCCAGTGCCGGCAGCACCAGGATGGCGCCGATCATGTTGGCGGTGAAGATGAACAGCAGCAGGATGCCCATATCGATCTGGAACTGCAGATCGGAGAGCAGCCAGGTGGCCACACCTGCCCCCAGGGCGATGCCGGTAAACACCACCGCCTTGCCGGTCTTCTGCATGGTGCGGTAGTAGGCGTCCTGCAGGCTCAAACCGAAGTCGCGCACACCCTCCTGGAACACGCTGTAGACATAGACGCCGTAATCCACGCCAATACCCACCGCCAGGGCCAGAATCGGCAGTGTTGCAACCTTCAGGCCGATTCCCGCAAGCGTCATCACGCCGTACCCCATCAGGGACACCAGCGACAGCGGCGCCACGATGCAGATCAGCGCGGCCAGACTGCGGAAGGCCAGCAGCATCAGGATCACGATGACCAGGTAGACCCAGAGCAGGACCTCGATCTCCTTGTCCTTGATCACCTCGTTGGTGGCTGCCATCACGCCGACATTGCCGGAGGCCAGCGTGAAATCAACCGCGGTGTCGCGGTTTTCTTCCTCGTCGCGGAATTTTTTCACCTCGGCAACGATGTTCTCGATCGTTTCCGCCTTGTGGTCCGCGGTGAAGATGATCACGGGCATCACGCTGCAGTCGGGCAACAGCAGGCCGGTACTCGACGGAATGGGCGTGATCGCCTGCGACAGCACGTAACGGTTGCGCGGCAGGATCTTGAACTTCAGCCAGCCCTCGTTGAAGCCCATGTTGACCTGCTTGGCGATCTGGCCGAGCGACACCGTGGACTGCACGCCGGCGGTGTTCTGCATGCGCCAGGCGAAGCGGTCGATTTCCTCCATCACGTCGTACTTGATGCAGGCTTCGGGATCGGTCTCGGCCATCACCTTGAGCTGATCGGTACCGATCGAGAAGTTGTTGACGATGGCGGCGTTGTCCCGGTTGTAGCGCGAATCCGGCCGCAGTTCGGGTACCCCCTCGCTGAACGAGCCGATCTGAAGCTGGTCATGCTTCCACACCGACCAGCCGAGCAGTACCCCGCAGGTCAGCAGGATGGGTACCGCCACGCCCGGGCGGGTGGTGTAGGAGATGGCGCGCCAGAGGCCGTCATAGAAATGATCACGGCGGATCTGCTTTTCCTTGAACGCCTGCGGGTTGCGGATGTTCACCCAGGTCAGCCAGATCGGCACCATCACCTTGTTGGTGATGATGATGGCGAACATGCCGAACGCGGCATTCAGGGCCATTTCCTGAATGATGTCGATTGGAATCAGCAGGATGGTCAGGAAACCGGCCAGGTCGGTGATCAGGGCCGTGCTGCCGGGAATGAACAGCCGTCGGAACGTGATCAGCGAGGCATCGAAATTGGTTCGCCCGGCGTCGGCCATCTCGTGCACCCAGGCGTTGACGTACTGCACACCGTGGGACACCGATACCGCCAGCACCAGGAACGGCACCAGGATCGCGAACGGATCCAGCCCGTAGCCGGCAAGCGTCAGTAGCCCGAACTCCCACACCACGCAGATCACCGAGGCCACCAGCACGATCGCCGCCAGCTTGGAGGAACCTAGATAACCCCACAGCAGGAGTGCGGTCATCACCAGGGTGACGGCAAAGAAGATGAACACCTGTAACGAGGCGTCGACGATGTCACCGACCACCTTGGCGAAGCCGATCACGTGGACCTTGATGTCCTGGGTTTCGTACTCCTGTCGGATCTGTTCCAGGCGGTGCGCGACTTCGACATAGTCGAGCTCTTCACCGGTCTTGGGATCGATATCCAGCAACTGGGCCTGAACCAGAGCGCCGCGTTCGTCCTCGGAGACCAGCCGGCCGATCACGTCGGCCTTGCCCACGTTGGTCTGCACCAGGTCGAACATTTTCTCGGTGGGTTCGTAGTTCGCCGGGACCACATTGCCGCCGGACAGGCCGCCCTCCACCACCTCGATATAGCGCACATTGGGCGTGAAGATGGATTGCACCCGGGCCCGGTTCACGCCGGGCAGGAAGAACACCTCGTCGGTGACCTTCTTGAGCTTGCCCAGGAAATCCTCGTTGTAAATGGTGCCCTCTTCCTGCATCAGGGCGACCAGGATGATGTTGGCGCCGCCGAGGTCCTCCCGGTAATCCATGAAGGCATCCATATACGGATGCTCGAGCGGAATCGACTTCAGGTAGCCGGCATCGATGCGGGTCTGCGAGGCCAGCACGCCCAACCCCACGGTCATCAGGAGCAGGACTGTCATGCTGATCATGGGCTTGGCGTAGATCAGCGGTTCGATCAGTCGCAGGATTCGCTTCTGGGCACTCATTGAAAACTCCGGTTGCGCCGCTCTGCCGCGGATCAGCGGTTGCGCTTGTAGAGGAAGGCGCCGTTCTCGCCGACGATCACGAGATTGCCGTCAGGCGTCTCGACCGCGTCGGTCAGGCCGCCTTCACGGGGGTTGGGCAGCCGGCGTGTCTGCGGGCCGCGATCGTCACTGGCCCAGATCCTGCCGTTCACTCCCACCAGGACATACCCGCCATCCGCAGTCTGGGTGCCTCCGAACAGGCTCAGCACCGAGTCCGCGTTTTCGACCACCTCCCAGTTGGACTTCGCCGCCTTCTCCTTGGCCGCCTTGCGTTCCGCCGCCGCCAGTGCGTCTTCTTCACCCTCGCCGGCGTCGTCGTCTTCTTCGTCGTCCTTTTCCATGCTCGGCGGCAGCTTGAACTGATACCCGAGATCGGTATCCGGCGGCAGCACCGGCAGGCTGGCCACGTCGTCGGTGACGAAGGCATGCCCCCGCAGGCCGAATAGCAACAGCCCCTGGGGGCCGAGCTGTCGAATGCCGAAGAAAGTGCCGCTGTACGGAGCCTCGATCAGATTCCAGGTCTCCCCGCCATCGGTCGACTTGGACAGCAATCCGGTCTCGCCGGCGATCACCAGCGTACCGTCATCCAGCGCCACCATGCTGTTGAGATGCCAGCCACCCATGGAAAGCTGCGGCTCGTACTCGGTCCAGGTCTCGCCGCCATCCGTGGTCTTGTAGAAAAGGTCGTAGGCGCCGATGGCGAATCCGGTATTGGCATCGGTGAAGACCACGTCCAGGAAGGGCGTCTCCAGCGAGGGCTCAAAGTTCTGCAGCGTCCAGCTCTTGCCGCCATCGGTGGTTGCCAGAATGGTCGCCGCGTGACCCACGGCCCAGCCACGCTTGTCATCGACGAAATCCACGGCCGTGAGCGTGGCCCGGACCGGCACTGGCGCCTGGGTCCAGGTCAGGCCATCCTCGGAGGTCAGTGCGTGCCCCCGAACACCCACGGCCACGAACCCGTTGCCCCGCGGCTCGACATCCAGCAGCAGCTCGAAGGGCGCCCGGGGCGCCATCTCGGCCGGCTTTGGTTGCGGCGCCTCGGCGGCAGCCTCTTCCTGGGCCAGGGCGACAGGGCCGCCGGTCGCGACCAGCAGCAGACCGCAAAGGGCCAGCGGCTGGCGCCACTTCGATACGGGGAAACCGGATCTGCTCATAAGGCGGGACTCTTGTTGATCGAACGCAGGGTGCCGGCGCCGGGCCGGCACCCCCTTAGAAGCGGTAGCGAATACCCAGCTGGAAGAAATCGCGATCCGCCAGATAGTTGAACTTGTCGGCCCCCTCGAAGAAGGTCACGCCCGCGGTGATGCTCCATTTCTGCTGGATGCGCATTTCCACGTTCAGCACGTACATCTTCCGGTTCTCGATGAAGTTCTCGCCGGGGCCGGGGGCGGTGCCGCTCACATCGTGCTTGATGATGAAGATCGGCTCGAAGGAGATACCCGGGAACACGTTTTCGTAACGCACGATCCCGATGATCACATAACCCCAGGCGAACTTGTCGGCAAAACCGTCACGCTGCTGCGTGGGGTTGAAACGCAACTGGAACGGCCCGCAGAGGCGGGTGTTGCCCTGGCGTTCGGCCGAGGTGCCCTGCACCACGCCTTCCGGACAGGCCGGGGCGCCGGTACCGTCGTTACCAACGCTGGCGTGATTGAATGTGCCCGGACCCTCGATCTGCAGTTCATCGCGGCTGGGCAGGCCCGGCACATGGGTGGCACCGGTCTCGAACAGCAGGATGATCTGATTGGCCTTGATCCAGTTGCCCGGGCCGATGACATAGGTCGCGCCGAGGTTGTACTGCAGCACGTCCATGCGCTCATAGCCCTGGATGTACTGCCCCGGCTGCACCGTATCCATGCCGCGGTAGCGGGTCAGGTAATCGGGAAAGGCATTGCGGCGGCCGGGCGGATCGGACAACACGGTTTCGTCAGCGATACCGCTCAGGCCCGCCTCGAGATCGTTCAGATCGAGGCCTGCGTTGGCCAGGGATCCAGTCAGCTGATTGACGATGCCCTGCGCTGCATCAGCGTCCACGCCGAGCAGATTGCCGACGGCGCCGACGAGATCACCGCCATTGGCGAGCGTACCCGCGAGATCGCCAACCAACGGGACCCCGATTGTGTAGCGGTCGTCGAAGGTCGCAGGTTCGCATTCATCGGTGTTATCGGTAAACGCCCCCGCCGCACAACCCACAGGCGCGGAGGGTTGCAGCGCCGCAAATGCCACATCAATATCGTCAACCTGCAGCGGCAGATTCGGGCGATAGGCCACTTCACCCTGCACGGAGATATCGCCGAAGCTGGTGTTGAAGCTGATGCCGTACATGTCGATGTCTTCCGGATACTCCAGAAGAATCGAGAAGCTGTCCAGCGGATAGAACTCGGCGCAGGGACCGGAGCCGGGGGCGGCATCCGCGGGGCAGGGATCGCCGTTGGGCTGGGTAACACCCGGCAGCTGATCCGTGTTCAGGCCGTTCACAACCTCGCCCAGCACCGTGGTGGCAACCCCCCCCGCGCCACCGCCGGCCGAGTTGCCGATTGCCCCGAGAAAGTGCGCCAGATCCGCATTGGGACAATCTCCCAGCACATTGACCGTGTCGGTCAGGGTATCGCCCGTCGGTGGCGACTGTAGGCAGGTTTCATCGCCCGCGTAGGCCGAGGCATAGGGCAGCCGGCTGTGATAGTTGAGGTAGTAGAACCTCAGCTCGGTGCCGTTGTTGAAATCGGGCAGATAGGTGGTGAAGGCGGCACCATACTGTCCGCCGCTCGGCGCATCACGCTCATTCACCGGCACCTGGCCGCTGACATCGGCAACCGCCGTCAGCAGTTGCTGTTCCGCCCGAAGGTTGCCGTCGGGGTCATCCGGTGCCTGACCGAAGCCGGGATTGATGTTGTTGTCATTGGCGCCCAGCGTCACGTCGATGAATGACAGAAAGCCGCCGCGTGGCGGAATCTCGACTTTCTCCCAATCATACTGGTAGAAAACCTCGAAACTGGTGTTGAGCGTCAGAGGTCCCCCGATCTTGATCGCGCCAACCGGCTCGAACACCGTCGCCAGACTCAGGAATGCCGGCCGGAACAGCGCGTTCACGTTGGGCGGGTTGATGGTGTTCAGCGAATTGACCACCAGCAGAGTCGACTCACCCCAGTTGATGGTCTGTTCGCCCACGGTGACCTTGAGGTCGCCGATATTGGTGCCGAACAAGCCGGCGGTGGGCAGATAACCGCTCACATAGGCGTCCAGCAGATCGAAGTCCTGCCCGAGATATTCGTTGAACTTGTCGCCGGCCGGACGCAGCGTCGGCGTGCCCACGGAGGGGAAGCCGTATTCACCGCTGGCGCGCCGGGCATCATCACGCGCGCGATCCTCCGGTGTGTAGAAGTTGGGAAAATCCTGCTCGCGATCGTAGTTCACGAAATCATGGAAGGCGTTGTAGCGCGCAAACACGATGACATCGCTCAGCGGGCCGATGTTCTCGCGGAAACGCAGTTCGAAATCCTGATTGACCTGGAACGGGGCCTGGGTGATGTCGTACTGGTCGTAGTTCAGGGTGCCGTCGTCATGGTTGATGCTGGCCACACCGCGGGCATCCAGCCCCAGTTGGTTGACGAAGTTGCCCTCTGCTTCCAGACCAAGCTGGACCCGGCCGGGCACGTCACCGGGTGCAGTCGACAGGTGCGGCTGGCACAGCGAGCGACAGACGCTGGGGTTGAAGTTGGCCACACCAACCACGTCCGAACTGGGCTTGGTCAGGCGCACCTGGGCGCCGAGCGAGAAGCTGGTATTGACGGAGGCGTCGATACCGCCGAAATAATCCCAGTCATAAGTGGCTGCCTGACTACCCGGCGCATACAGTCCGGCCCCCAACGCGGCGGCCAGCAGTACGCCAGCGGCGCCGAATCCCTTACCCTGCATGAGGTCTCCTCCCTAAATACCCCGGGCCCAGCCGGGCTTAATATCCTTGTTCGTGAACCGGCCATGTCGGGCCCGGTTGACGATTGTGCAGGCGTCCCCCGCCGTGCCGCTCAGGCGCCGCAGACGGTGTTAGCCCTTGCATCGCGCGGCATCGTGATGCGCCCTTTACGTGCTTGATAGCAAACCCTACCCGCCAAGACAAGACGACTATCCGGAAACCCGGCGTACCCAACCTTCCGTCGGGGCCTGCCGGTGGCCACATGAACTGGCCATGACAGGGTTTGAGCACCGGATGCCGCTACCCATTGCGGCGGCATCCGGCACCCAGCCAGACACGCTTCCATGGCCGACCTAGCGCGTAGTCCGCCGCTTGAGGGTCTGCGGCGAGAAGTGGCGGTCTTCGTAGGTCACCGAGAAGTCGTTGGGCTGACCTTCGTTGGTCATCGCGGTGGAGAAGTACAACCCGGACTGCAGGTCGTAGATCAGTTCCGGCGCACCGCCCACGAACTGGCCCGTGGGCAGATGCACGTTGGCCGCTTCCTGGAACTTCCACAGTTCGTCGCGGTTGTCGTAGGCGTCCACGGCGACGATGTTCCAGCCGTCTTCGTCGATGTAGAAGGTCCGACGCTTGAACTGGTGGCTGGTGCCGTCGCGCAGGGTGGCGTCGACCACCCACACGCGGTGCAGTTCGTAGCGCATCAGGTCCTGGTTGATGTATTTGTCACCCAGCAGGTCGTCGGCGTAGGTGAGGTCGGGCTGGTTGATCTTGTAGTTGTTGTAGGGGATGAGCATTTCTTTCTTGCCCACCAGTTTGTAGTCGTAACGGTCCATGGCGCCGTTGTACATGTCGACCTGGTCGTAGAACTGCTGGCCGTCGGTGCCCTCGTAGGGGTTGTCGTAGGCGACGTTGGGGGCACGGCGAACACGGCGAAGCCCGGTGTTGTACAGCCAGGCGGAGCGATACCCGACGTGTTCCCAGGCGAGCAGGAAGCCGCCGGCGTTACGCGGCGGGGCCAGGGTTTCGGACAGGTAGTAGATCATGATGTCGTCCTGGTCATCGATGATGACCCGGTCATCATTGAGCAGGGTGTAGGGGAATTTGACTTCTTCGACCAGTTTGGTGATCTGGGTGTCGCCGTCCTGCTGGACGATGGCCTGGTCGTTGTTGCGGCGTACGTGTTCCCCGCGCCAGCGAAGGCGGTGGTTCCACATGACTTCGGTGCCGGTCTTGGGAATGGGGAAGGGAAAACCAAGCTCGGCGTTGCGCAGGCAGTCGTTGCAGCCGTCCAGGGTGGTGGTGGTGGCGTTCTGCCTGGTGAATTTGTAGATGTTTTCCGGGTAGCCGACGTTCCGGTGCGTCGGGTACACCTGCATCTTGTAGTTGGGGTAGAGCTCGAACATGGCCTTGTGGCCTTCGGTGAGCTTGTCGGCATGATCCTGGTAGTTGTCGGCGGTGATCACCAGCCGCGGTTCTTCCTGAAGTAGCTTGCCGATGGTGTCGGGGTAGTTCTCGGCCGTGACGTCTTCGCCACTGAGCTTGCCTTTCTGCGGCCAGGGGTCCCACGCGGGTATGGTGCCAGCGTCGTTGCCGGCCTTGGTCGCGCCCACCGGGGTGAGTTCACCGCCCAGCTTGGATGCCTCGGATTCGGGGACCTTGGCGAAGGCAGTGGCGCCATGGAGACAGAACCCCGCGGCGGTCATCAACGTGATGGTCTGGATCAAACGGTTCATGGTTCTTTCCTGTGTCGAGGGCGGCCGCTTGCCCCGGTCTGCACGGGGTAATCGGCCGCGAACTTGAATCATGGACCCGGCAATTCGCCGGGACGCTAGAGCGGCGCGAAGTCCGGCTTTTCCCGCACCGCGCAGTCGGGGCAGGCCCAGTCCTCCGGAATATCCGCCCAGGCGGTGCCGGCCGGAAAACCCTCATCCGGGCAGCCGACGGCCTCGTCGTAGACGTAACCACAGTCGGTGCAACGGTACTGGCCAGCGTCCGATCGCGTCGGCGGTGCCGGCGTCTGGTGAGCATCCGGATAGGGGTCGGGATGGCCGGTATCCAGATCGGCATCCTGCCAGCGGGCAATCAATGCCTCCCGCTTGCGCGGCTGCAGGTTCGCCTTCGAGACATCGCCGTCGTAGTGTTTGGCCACCAGCGGATCGATCTGGCGGAACCACAGCGGGGTGATATAGGCCAGCACGATCATCGATGCATACCCCGACGGCAGCTGCGGCGACTCGTCGAAGTGGCGCAGCGACTGGTAGCGCCGGGTGGGATTGGCGTGATGATCGGCGTGCCGCTGCAACTGGTACAGAAACAGATTGGTGACCACGTTGTTGCTGTTCCAGGAATGCGACGGATTGCAGCGCTCGTAGCGGCCGGTCTTTTCGTCCTTCTGCCGCAGCAGGCCGTAGTGCTCGATGTAGTTGACCACTTCCAGCAGCGACGCGCCCACGAATGCCTGGACCAACAGGAACGGCAGCACCGCCCAGCCCAGCCAGACGGTCAGGCCGCCGAACAGAACCGCGGTCATGGCCCAGGCCTGCAGATTGTCATTTTCCACGTGCCAGACGCTCTTGCCCTGGCGGCCGAGACGCTCCTTCTCGATGCCCCAGGCCGAGCGGACACTGCCGATCATGGTTCGCGGCAGGAATTCCCAGAAGGTTTCGCCCATGCGGGAACTGGCCGGATCCTCCGGCGTGGCCACATGGCGGTGGTGGCCCTTGTTGTGCTCGACGAAGAAATGCCCGTAGGCCACCGGCGCCAGCGTCAGCTTGGCCAGCCAGCGCTCCAGCGACGCCTTCTTGTGACCCAGCTCATGCGCCGTGTTGATGCCCACGCCGTTGACGATGCCGGCGGTGAAGATCAGGCCCAGGATTTCCCACCAGGCCATGGGCTGGGTGGCCAGCAGCCAGGCGCCCAGGATGGTGGTCAGATACTGGGTGGGAATGTAACCGTAGACGATGGCGCGGTAGTAGCGATCCTGCTCCAGGTCCACCACAACCGCCTCGGGCGGATTGTTGCGATCCACCCCGATCAGCAGATCGAGCACGGGGATCAGGCCGTAGAAGAACAGCGGCATGCCCCACAGCAGCAGCCCCGACTGGCTGGCGTAGAAGGCCACCAGAAAGGCCACGCCCAGCGCCGGCAACAGCGGGCTTAGCAGCCAGAGCACGCGCTTGCCATCGGTCCACTCGACGGGATTGCTCCCGTCCATGCTTCGTACCGTCATGGTCATCCTCCTCTCCGCAACATTCGGAATCTATGGAGACTCCGTTGACGATATGTTGCCCCTGCTCGACCGCTCGCGCTGGTTATTTTTTGACAACCACCTGTCATTTTCAGACACTGACGTCGTGGGTTTTACCGGGAGCGTCCATGTCGACGGAACGGCAGGTGCCGGCGAGATACTACGCACGGCTGATGGAAGTCGTCCGCGCGATGGATATCGATACCGATGCGCTGATCGCGGACAGCGGCATTGCCGCGGACGCGCTGGCCGAGCCGGAAGGCACAATCAGCCTGGCGCAGATCGAGAATCTGCTCGCGGCGACTCAAGCCGCCACGGGGCGTAGTGATCTCGGGCTGGCGCTGGCGGCCGCGCTGAAGCTGACCTCCCACAGCGCCGTCAGCTACGGAATCCTGAGCAGCCCCACGGCCGGCTACGCCCTGGGCCTGGTGGCCCGTTTCTTCAGCCTGATCCTGCCAACCTTCCGGGTGCGCTACGGCTGCCGCGACAACACCATGCGCCTGACGCTGACGCCCGCGGCCGGCATGTCGCACGCCTGCTTCGCCTTTCATCTGGAACTGATCGTGGCCTGCGTCCACCGAGAGCTTCACGACCTCATCGCCGGCGACATGCCGCCCTACGACGTGCATTTCTCGATCGAGACCCCGCCGCATGTCGCCCGGTATGACTCACTGCGGGAGATGCGCACGCATTTCGGCGTCATGGGCCAGCCGGGCGCCGACATGATCTGGCCAAGAGACCTCGCGTCCCGGCCGCTGGCAATGTCGGACCCGACCGCGCTGCGAATGGCCGAGAGCCGCTGCGCCGAGATGCTGGAACGGGCGCGGGTCAGCGAGGGCGTCGCCGCGTGGGTCGGCATGATGCTGCGAGAGGCCCACGGCCCGCCGCCGGGGCATTGCGAGCTGGCTGCCGCGCTCAATATCTCCAGCCGCACGCTGGACCGCTATCTGCAGAAGGAAGGCACGTCGTTTCGCGAACTGAGCAAGCAGGCACGCAAGGACCGCGCCGGCGACCTGCTGTCACAGGACCGGCTGTCGGTCACGGAGATCGCCATGGAACTGGGCTATGCCGATGCCGCCAACTTTTCCCGGGCCTTCCGGCGCGACACCGGTCTGACGCCGAGCCAATGGCGGCAGCAGCCACCCGCCGCGCCCAACTAGGCTACTCGAACGTTCGCGCCAGATTCAGTAGATAGGTGGCATCCAGATCCTCGACGCCCGGCTCGGGGTTGTTGTTGTACTGATGGCGATACTGGGCCGCCAGCGACCACAGGGATGACCCCCCGAGCGGCGCTTCCAGCGCCAGCGTCGAGTCCACCCGGAAATTGTCCGCCGGCGAATCACTGACCTGCGGGATCACGGTCAGATTGTGGGTGAACTGGAACCAATCGGATACATCCAGCAGATAGTCGTAGCCAAGCGTCAGGACCGCCTCGCTTTCGTCCTGACCCGTATTGCGGGCAATGTACTCGTAACCCAGACCCATGCGGCCCTTGAGCTGGTGTCCCGGACGTTCCAGGAAGAAATAGCCCGGGCCGAGCGTGGTGGTGGAACGGAAGTCGATGTTCTCGAAATCGTCACGCTCTGCCTCGGTCTGGGCGAACACGAAGAAACGTTCCGAGAAATCCCGTTCCAGCCTTACCGTGCCGATCTTCTCGTCGGCCGATTCCACACCATCCTGCTGCGCCTTGTTCACCAGCAGGTTCAGGAACAGCCGATCATCCTCGGCTTCGCGCTTGGCGCGCGCGCCGAAATTGAGGCTACGGCTTTCCGAATTACCCGACGTACCGCCGAGGCCGACCAGCAACTGCCCGGACCAGAGGTTCGCCCGCCGTTCGCGCAGTTCCGCCAGGCGCACCTCGGCGGGTGACGGCTCGCCGGCACCGCGTAACGCGCTCAGACGCGAGAGTTCGAAGGTAGTGGTGCCAAACGCGGAATCGGCGATGCGTTGCCCTTCGCCGGGCACGAAGGCCAGCCGCCCCTCCACCTCGTCACCTTCCTCGGTGGTGATGACCATCGGTTCATCGGTGGCAAGCCCGTCGATGGCGTCCCGCTCCACGGTCAGCGTGCCGGCGAAGCTGGTCTCGATCTCCAGCGCCTCGCCATCCAGCGAGATAATCTCGCCCTTGATGACGCTTTCGTCCGCCAGATAAACCGCATCGGCAAGCAGGGTGGTCGGGGCCAGCACCAGAATCAGCGCCAGCGCGTTTTGTAACGCTTTGATCATGATAAACATTTGGGCATCAAATCGATGCAGTGAGTCTACCAGAGATACGCTGCCCATCAGCCGGCGAAGGCGTCGCCCACGAAAAAGCCGGCTCGAAAGCCGGCTTCAGTTAGGCATCGATCTGCGGGCCCGGATCAGGCCTCGGCCGTTTCCTGTCCGCCCTCGTCTTCCATGGCAACCGGCCGGTCGACCAGTTCCACATAGGCCATCGGGGCGTTGTCGCCGGCGCGATAACCACACTTGAGAATCCGCAGATAGCCGCCCGGGCGTTCGGCATAACGCTGGCCCAGCTCGGTGAACAGCTTGCCTACCGCTTCCTTGTCCCGCAGGCGCGAGAACGCAAGGCGGCGATTGGCGACCGAATCAGTCTTGCTCAGGGTGATCAGCGGTTCCGCCACCTGGCGCAGGGCCTTGGCGCGCGGCACGGTGGTCTTTATGAGTTCGTTCTTGAACAGCGATGCGGACATGTTCCGCATCATGGCCCGGCGATGATCCGACGGTCGCCCGAGATTGCTGCCGCTTTTGCGATGACGCATGACTTAATTTCTCCTGTGCCGACGCGGAGGCATTCAGCCCGCGTTGGCCGTTTCCAGTTCCGCCGGCGGCCAGTCTTCGAGGCTCATGCCGAGCTTGAGACCGTGCTCGCTGAGCACTTCGCTGATTTCGGTCAGCGACTTCTTGCCGAGATTCGGCGTCTTCATGAGTTCGTTCTCGCTGCGCTGGACCAGATCACCCACATAGTGGATGTTCTCGGCCTTGAGGCAGTTGGTCGAACGAACCGTGAGGTCCAGCTCGTCGATGGCCTTCAGCAGGATCGGGTTGACGCCGCTTTCCTTGCTGGCAGCCGCCGCCACCGGCTTGGCTTCGAGATCCACGAATACCGACAGCTGATCGTAGAGCGTACCCGCAGCGAAACGGATCGCCTCGGTCGGCTCGACGCTGCCGTTGGTCTCGATGTCCAGCACCAGCTTGTCGAGGTCCGTACGCTGTTCGACACGCGCACGCTCCACCGTGTAGCTGACCCGCCGGATCGGCGAAAAGGACGCGTCCAGACGCAGGGCGCCGATTTCAGTGGCCCCGGTATCGTCGTCACCCGGTTCCGCCTTGCTCTGGGCAGGCTCGTAACCGCGGCCGCGGCGCACCTTGAGACTCATCTGCAGAGAACCGCTGGTGAGGTTGGCAATCACCAGATCCGGATTGATGATCTCGACATCGTGATCGGTGGTGATGTCGCCGGCCAGCACCGGGCCCGGGCCCTTCTTGTTCAGATGCAGTTCGGCTTCTTCACGACTGTGCATGCGCACTGCCACGTTCTTGAGGTTGAGCAGGACGTCGATGACGTCTTCCTGCATGCCCTCGACCGTGGTGTACTCGTGCAGCACGCCGTCGATGCTGACTTCGGTAATGGCGGCGCCCGGAATGGACGACAACAGAATCCGGCGCAGGGCGTTGCCCAGCGTATGACCGTAGCCGCGCTCGAGCGGCTCGAGGGCCACGCGGGACCGTCGGTCGCTGATCTGCTCGACCTCGACCAGGCGCGGCTTGAGCAATTGTGTGGATGCAGGCTGCATTCGCAATCCTCTCAACAAGGCGTTGACTGAAGGTTCAAAGGTCGGCGGCTTACTTGGAGTAGAGCTCGACCACCAGATTTTCGTTGATTTCCTGAAGAATCTGGTCGCGATCGGGCACCGTCTTGAACGTCCCGGTCAGCTTCTTCTCGTCAACATCGACCCAGTCGCTGATGCCGAGCTGGCTGGCAACTTCGATGGCCGCGTGAATGCGGGTCTGCTGCTTGGCCTTTTCGCGCACCTCGATTTCATCACCTTCCTTGACCTGATAGGAGGGGATGTTGACCGGGTAGCCGTTGACCGCAATCAACCGATGGCTGACCAGCTGGCGCGCCTCGGCACGGGTGCTGGCAAAACCCATGCGGTACACCACGTTATCCAGTCGCCGCTCCAGCAACTGCAACAGCAGCGTGCCGGTAGCGCCCTTCTGCTGGGCCGCCTTCTTGTAGTAGTTACGGAACTGCCGCTCGAGCACGCCGTACATGTGCCGCAGCTTCTGCTTTTCCCGCAGCTGCAGCGCGTAATCCGACAGCCGCTGGCGCCGTTGCCCGCCGCCACCGCGCGCACCGGGTGGGGAATCGAGCTTGCACTTGCCTTCCAGCGAACGACCCCGTCCCTTGAGGAACAGGTCCGTGCCGGCGCGGCGCGACAGCTTGCACTTGGGACCGATGAACTTGGCCATATTCGTTGAATCCTCTAGACGCGGCGCTTTTTCGCCGGGCGACAGCCGTTGTGCGGAATGGGGGTCACGTCGATGATGCTGGTGACCTTGAACCCGGCGCCGTTGAGCGAACGAACCGCGGCTTCACGACCCGGACCGGGCCCCTTCACGCGCACTTCGAGGTTCTTCACGCCGTAGTCGGCAGCACCCTGGCCGGCCTTTTCGGCCGCCACCTGGGCAGCGAACGGTGTGCTCTTGCGCGAGCCCTTGAAACCGCTGCCGCCGGCAGTGGCCCAGGCGAGCACATTGCCCTGCCGGTCCGAAATGGTGATGATGGTGTTGTTGAAGGTCGCGTGAATGTGCGCGATACCTTCGGCCACGTTGCGCTTGGCCCTTGCCTTGCGCGCCCGCGTGCTCGTTCCCGTGCTCTCTGTCGCCATAGTCGTATTAATGCCCGTGATCTGACCCGGAGGCCGGAATTACCCTGTCGTCGCGACTAGCGACGGATGGGACGACGCGGCCCCTTGCGGGTGCGTGCGTTGGTCTGCGTCTGCTGGCCGCGTACCGGCAGTCCGCGCCGATGGCGGATACCGCGATAGCAACCCAGGTCCATCAGGCGCTTGATGTTCATGGATACCTCGCGCCGGAGGTCGCCCTCGATGGTGTACTGACCCACGGCGGCGCGAAGCTGTTCGACCTCGCCTTCGGTGAGATCCTTGATCTTCGTATCGGTGCCGACCTGCGCGGTCTCACAGATGAGTTTCGCCCGCGTGGGGCCGACGCCGTAGAGCGACGTAAGCGCCACTACCGCGTGCTTGTTGATCGGGAGATTGACTCCAGCAATTCGCGCCATTGAAGGACCTTCGCTAACCGTTGATCAAAGGCATTGGCCGCGGCCGCGGGCGGAACCTCGCGGGACCCCCGGGAAAGCCGGCCAATGTACTGTTTCTCGGCAGATATTTCAACCCTGCCGCTGCTTGTGGCGCGGGTCGGTGGCACAGATGACCATGACCACGCCGTTGCGCCGGACAATCTTGCAATTGCGGCAGATTTTCTTGACCGATGCCCTGACTTTCATAGTTCGTCACCTAAAAACGTTGATCCGCGAGGGGCGCGAAGGGGAACGCGTTGCCCGGCTCGCGCCGAATCAGCCTCGCAATGCGCCTTGCGTCCGTCGCCGCTCGCTCCAATTCAGCGCAACATCCCCGCGCCGCCGTGGCCCTTGAGGTTGGCCTTCTTCAGCAGACCCTCGTACTGATGCGACATCAGGTGCGCCTGCAGCTGCGACATGAAGTCCATGACCACCACCACGATGATCAGCAGCGAGGTGCCGCCGAAATAGAACGGCACGTTCCACTGCAGGATCAGGAACTCGGGCAGCAGACAGACCGCCGTGATGTAGGCCGCACCGGCCACCGTCAGCCGCGTCAGAACCGTATCGATGTAGTTGGCCGTCTGCACACCGGGGCGAACGCCGGGAATGAAGGCACCGGACCGCTTGAGGTTGTCCGCGGTTTCGCGCGAATCGAACACCAGTGCGGTGTAGAAGAAACAGAAAAAGATGATCATCAGCGAGTACAGCAGCACATACAGCGGCTGTCCCGGGGAGATCGCATTGGCCACCCAGTTGCCGATGGTGCCGCCTTCGCCCAGGAAGCGGACGATGGTGGCCGGAAACAAGATGATGCTGGAGGCGAAAATGGGTGGAATGACGCCGGCCATGTTCAGCTTCAGCGGCAGATGCTGGGTCTGGGAGCCGTACATCTTTCGCCCGCGTTGCCGCTGGGCATGGTGCACCGGAATCCGCCGCTGCGCGCGTTCCATGAACACCACGAAGCCCAGCACCGCCAGCGCGCCGATGAACAGTACGACCGCGGTGAGCGCATTCAGCTCGCCGGTGCGCACCAGATCCATGGTGCCGCCGATCGCCGATGGCAATCCCGACACGATACTGGCGAAGATCAGGATCGAGATGCCGTTGCCGATGCCTCGCTCGGTGACCTGCTCACCCAGCCACATCAGGAACATCGCGCCCGTAACCAGGCAGATCGCGGTCGTGAAGATGAAGCTGTACTGGGTCACCCCGTCCAGGGCAATGCCCTGGTTCCACAGCGCAATGCCGGTGCCGATCGACTGGAAACTCGCCAGACCGAGCGTGCCGTAGCGGGTGTACTGGGTGATCTGACGGCGGCCGGCCTCGCCCTCCTTCTTCTTTTCCTTGAGCGAAGGCACCGTGGCCGTCATCAACTGCATGATGATGGAGGCCGAAATATAGGGCATCACGCCCAGCGCCAGAATCGACAGGCGCTCGAGCGCACCGCCGGTGAACATGACACCGAGATCCAGGATGGTGCCGGACTGGCGCTCGAACATCTGCGCCAGCTGCGCCGGGTCGATGCCCGGGACCGGAATGAACGAGCCGATGCGGAAGACGATCAGCGCACCCAGCAGGAACAGCAGGCGCTGCCGAACCTCGGTGAGCTTGCCCGCATCCGGCATCATGCCACCGCCCGTGTTTTTGGCGCCTCGTGCCACGTATTACCCCTCGACCTTGCCGCCGGCGTCCGCGATGGCCTTCGCCGCACCGGCGGAGGCACGAATACCCTGGAGTTCCACCGCGGCGGTGATCTGCCCCGAGGCGATCACCTTGGCCCGCTTGGCTTCGCGCGGCACGATGCCGGCGTCCTTGAGCGTCGCCAGATCCACCGTGCCGCTGAGCTTGTTCAGGGCGTCGAGACGAACCGCGACGGTCTGCTCGGTGACCGAGCGGAAACCACGCTTGGGCACGCGCCGCTGCAGCGGCATCTGACCGCCCTCGAAGCCCACCTTGTGGTAGCCACCGGAACGGGCCTTCTGGCCCTTGTGACCACGGCCGGCCGTCTTGCCGAGACCGGAACCCGGGCCGCGACCGACCCGCTTTTCCGTCTGCCGGGCGCCTTCGCCCGGGTGGAGATCGTTCAAACGCATGATCAGGCCTCCTCGACCGACAGCATGTAGGACACTCGGTTGATCATGCCCATATTCTCGGGCGTTGCCGCGACCGTCACCGTCTGGTGCATCCGGCGCAGGCCCAGCCCGCGCACGCAGGCGCGGTGCTTTTCCAGCCGGCCGGCCGGACTGCGCACCAGAGTGACATTGATTTGTTTCGCGCTATCGTTCGCCATGATGTCCTGCCTGTCCGGGATTACGCGGTGAGTTGTTCGACACTCAGGCCACGCTTGGCCGCGATGAACTGCGGATCGTGCATGTCCCGCAGGCCGTTGACCGTCGCCCGAACCACGTTGATGGGATTGCGCGAGCCGTAACTCTTGGCCAGCACGTTGCCGACACCTGCGACTTCCAGCACGGCACGCATCGCGCCGCCGGCAATCACACCGGTGCCGTCGCTGGCCGGCCGCATGATCACCTTGCTGGAACCGTGCCAGCCGGTGGTCTCGTGCTGGATGGTGCCGCCCTTGAGGCGCACATCCACCATGTTCTTGCGCGCGGCTTCCATCGCCTTCTGGATGGCCAGGGGCACCTCGCGGGCCTTGCCATAGCCGAAGCCGACCTTGCCGTCCCCGTTGCCGACCACGGTCAGCGCGGTGAAACCGAACTGGCGGCCACCCTTGACCACCTTGGCCACACGATTCACGGCGATGAGCTTCTCGAGAAGGTCGCCTTCCGTACGTTCAACCTGTGCCATGTTTGACTCTAGTGATTCGTGACTCTTGATCAGTAACCGACCTGATGCAGGCGGTATTCAACCGCCATGCCGGGCCGAGCACCTTGCATTAGAACTGCAGACCACCCTCGCGGGCGGCGTCGGCCAGTGCCTTGACCCGCCCGTGATAGGCGAACCCCGACCGGTCGAACGACACCGACTCGATGCCGGCCGCCTTGGCCTTGTCGGCGATCGCCCGACCAACGGCCTTGGCCGCCTCGGTATTCCCGGTGCCGCCCAGCGATGAACGCAGATCCTTTTCCAGCGTCGACGCCGAGACCAGTGTGCGGTCGCCCGCCGGCGCGATGATCTGCGCGTAGATGTGTCGCGGCGTCCGATTGACCACCAGGCGGTGCGCACCCTGCGCACGCATCTGCATGCGCGTGCGGCGGGCCCGGCGGAGTCGACTTACCTGTTTCTTGTGCATGATTGCGGTTTCCGTACCAAACGGTTGCAAATGGAGCGACGGTGCCGGCGCTACTTCTTCTTGGCTTCCTTGCGGATCACGCGCTCATCGGCATAGCGCACGCCCTTGCCCTTGTAGGGCTCGGGCGGGCGGAAGGCGCGAATGTTGGCGGCGGCCTGACCGACGGCCTGCTTGTCCGCCCCCTTGACCAGCACTTCCGTCTGGCTCGGGGTTTCCACCGTGACACCTTCCGGCACCTCGTAAACGACCGGATGCGAGAAGCCCAGCGCCAGATTCAGGTTCTTGCCCTGCGCCTGGGCGCGATAACCCACGCCCACCAGCTCGAGCTTGCGCTCGAACCCTTCGGATACCCCGTGGACCATGTTGGCGACGATCGCCCGGACACTGCCGGCCATCGCCAGGTTGGTCACCCGGGCGGTGGACACTGCGCGCGCCTCCCCGTCCTCGACCTCGAGACTGGTATCGACAGGCAGACGGAATTCGAGCACGCCGTTCTTGCCCTTGACCGATACCACACCCCCGTCGAGCTTGATTTCGGTGCCGGACGGGATGGTGATCGGCGCCTTTGCGACTCTGGACATTGCTTACGTTGCCTCTGACTGGGGTTACGCGACCATGCAAAGCACTTCGCCACCGTGGCCGCCGTCGCGCGCCGCGCGATCGGTCATCACGCCCTGGGACGTGGACACGATGGCGATACCCAACCCGCCGACGATGCTCGGGAGATCATTCTTGCCCCGATAGATACGCAATCCGGGTTTGCTGATCCGCTCGATTCGTTCGATCACGGGCTGTCCCTGGAAATACTTCAACCGAACCGTGAGCTGCGGCTTGCCGCCCACCTCGGTTTCCGCGAAATCCTGAATGTAGCCTTCGTCGCGGAGCACTTCGGCGATCGCTTTCTTGAGCTTCGATGCCGGCATGCTCACCTGGGTCTTCTCCGCTGTCTGCCCGTTACGAATCCGGGTCAGCATGTCGGAGATTGGGTCAGTCATACTCATATGTACCGATACCTATATTCGGTGATTCCGTGGCCCATGCGACCTGAGCCGCGGCGACCACAACACTGTTACCAACTGGACTTCACCAGACCGGGAATTTCCCCGTTCATGGCCGCTTCTCGAATCTTGTTCCGGGCCAGACCGAACTTGCGGTAGTAACCGCGCGGCCGGCCGGTGACCTGACAGCGATTGCGCATGCGGGTGGGACTGGCGTCGCGCGGCAACCGCTGCAACTCCTGCCCGGCCGCGAAGCGCTCTTCCGGCGGCAGATTGATGTCGACACAGCGCGCCTTGAGTTCGGCGCGCTTGGCCGCGTACTTCTTGACCATCTGGGCGCGCTTCACGTCGCGCGCCACCATGCTTTTCTTCGCCATAACGAACGGTTCCGTGGTTACTTGCGGAAGGGGAAGTTGAAGCCCTGGAGCAACGCCCGCCCCTCTTCGTCGTTTCGTGCGGTGGTGGTGATGATGATGTCCATGCCGCGAAGCACATCCACCTTGTCGTACTCGATTTCCGGGAACACGATCTGTTCCTTCACACCCAGCGCGTAATTGCCGCGACCGTCGAACGCACGCGGATTCAGGCCGCGGAAGTCCCGGATCCGCGGCAGGGCCGCGTTGACCAGACGGTCCAGGAATTCGTACATGCGCGAACGCCGCAGGGTCACCTTGCAACCCACCGGCCAGCCTTCACGGATCTTGAAACCCGCTTCGGACTTGCGCGCCCGGGTCATCAGCGGCTTCTGGCCGGCGATCGCCGCCATGTCCGCCATGGCATGGTCGATGACCTTGCGATCGGCGACCGCCTCGCCCACCCCCATGTTCAGCGTGATCTTGCTGACCCGCGGTACCGCCATGCGGCTGGTGTAGCTGAACTGCTCCATCAGCGCGGGCACGATCTGCTCGCGGTAATACTGGCGCAGCCGTGCTGTATCGATTTCTGTTTCGCTCATTACCAGTTCCACGCCTTACGCGTCGACGACTTCGCCGTTGGACTTGAAATACCGGACCTTGCGGCGACTGCCACTGGCATCAACCCACTTGACGCCGATCCGATCACCCTTGCCCGTCTCGGGGTTGTAGAGCATGACGTTGGACTCGGCCAACGGCATCTCGCGCTCCTCGATACCCCCCTGCACACCGGCATTGGGGTCGGCCTTGACGTGCTTCTTGGCCAGATTGATGCCCTCGACCAGGACGCGACGATCGTCGCGCACGCCCAGCACCGTACCCCGCCGGCCCTTGTCCTTGCCGGCGATCACGACCACCTGGTCGCCCTTGCGGATTCGCTTCAACGCCATGGTTAGAGCACCTCCGGTGCCAACGAGATGATGCGCATGAACTTCGCACGAAGTTCACGCGTCACCGGGCCGAAAATACGCGTGCCTACCGGTTCGTTCTGCGCGTTGAGCAGCACCGCCGCATTGCGGTCGAAACGGATGATCGAACCATCCGAACGCCGCACACCGCGCCGGGTACGAACGACCACGGCATTGAGCACGTCACCCTTCTTAACGCGACCACGCGGAATTGCGTCCTTGACGGTCACCTTGATGATGTCGCCCACCCCCGCGTAGCGGCGATGCGAGCCACCCAGCACCTTGATGCACTGGACCCGGCGCGCGCCGCTGTTGTCCGCCGCAAACAGTTGTGATTCTGTCTGGATCATTGTCCTGCCGCCTCCAGTTCACCAGCTTGCTCGACCACACGGACCAGGCGCCAGGCCTTGCGCCGCGAGATCGGGCGGCACTCCTGGATTTCGACCAGGTCGCCGGCATTCGCCTCGTTGGCCTCATCGTGTGCCGGGATGCGGGTCGAACGCCGTACGTACTTGTCATACAGCGGATGCTGCACCCGCCGTTCGACGAGCACGACGATGGTCTTGTCGCCCTTGTCGCTGACGACGCGGCCAACCACCACACGCTGTGTCTTTTGTTCACTCATGAGACTCAACCCTTGTTCGCCGTCGCGGCGCGTTCGCGCTGAATGGTCTTGATCCGCGCGATACTCCGCCGGATGGTTCGGAACTGATGGCTGCCTTCCAGCGCGCCGGTCGCCGCCTGCATCCGCAGGTTGAAGCGCTCGCGCCGCAACTCGATCAGTTCCTTGCCCAGATCGGCGTCCGATTTTTCCCGTAGCTCAGACGGCTTCATCGCTTGACTTCCCGTTACAGAATGCTGCGTTCAACAAAGGCGGTACGCACAGGCAGCTTCGAGGCCGCCAGGCGAAACGCTTCCTGCGCGACTTCACGCGGGACGCCTTCCATTTCGTAAAGCATGCGGCCGGGCTGAATCAGGGCAACCCAGTATTCGACGTTGCCCTTGCCCTTGCCCATGCGCACTTCGATCGGCTTCTTGGTGACCGGCTTGTCCGGAAAAATGCGAATCCAGATCTTGCCGCCACGCTTGATGTGACGGGTCATGGCACGACGCGCGGCCTCGATCTGCCGAGCGGTAATGCGCCCGCGCTCGACCGCCTTGAGGCCGTACTCACCGAAGCTGACCTGCGCGCCGCGCTGGGCCAGGCCCCGGTTGCGGCCCTTCTGGACCTTGCGGAATTTGGTTCGTTTGGGTTGCAGCATGGCGGTTTATCCCGTTGCCCGGCCGGCTTCCTCGCCTTCCACGGCGACCGGCTTCTCTGCTTCGAAGATCTCGCCCTTGAAGATCCAGACCTTGACACCGAGGATGCCGTAGGTGGTCTTGGCTTCAGCGAGCCCGTAGTCGATATCGGCACGCAGCGTATGCAACGGCACTCGGCCGTCGCGGTACCACTCCGAACGCGCGATCTCGGCGCCATTCAGACGACCGGCCACGTTCACGCGGATGCCGCCGGCGCCCAGACGCATGGCGTTGCCCACCGCGCGCTTCATGGCACGACGGAACATGATGCGGCGCTCCAGCTGCTGCGCGATGTTCTCGGCCACCAGCTTGGCGTCCAGCTCCGGCTTGCGGATTTCCTCGACCGACAGGTGCACCGGCACGCCCATGAGCTTGCTCACTTCACCGCGCAGCTTGTCGATGTCCTCGCCCTTCTTGCCAATCACGATGCCCGGACGGGCGGTATGAATGGTGATGCGCGCGGAGCGGGCCGGCCGATCGATCTGGATGCGGCTGACCGACGCATGCGCCAGGCGCTTGCGGATGTACTCACGCACTTCGAGATCGGTATTGAGCGTGTCGCGATAGGCCGCGTTCTCCGCGTACCAGCGCGAGCTCCACTCGGTAGTGATCCCGAGCCGAAAACCGGTTGGATGGACTTTATGACCCATAATCGCCTCTTACTTGTCCGCCACCCGGATGGTGATGTGGCTGGTACGCTTGAAAATCCGATCCGCGCGGCCGCGTGCCCGGGGCTTGATCCGCTTCATGGTCGGACCTTCGTCCACCATGATGACGCTGACCTTGAGCTCGTCGATGTCCGCGCCCTCGTTGTGCTCGGCATTGGCGATGGCCGACTCCAGCACCTTGTGAATCGTCCGGGCCGCCTTCTTCGGCTGGAACCGGAGCGTTTCCAGCGCCCGCTCGACCGGCATACCCCGGACCTGATCGGCGATCAGCCGCGCCTTCTGCGGCGAGATACGCGCGAATCGCAATTTGGCAAACGAATCCGTCATGATACTTCCAATCCGGTAACTTAGGACTTCCGGTCGCCGATGTGGCCCTTGAACGTCCGGGTGGGCGCAAACTCGCCCAGCTTGTGGCCGACCATATTCTCCGACACGAACACCGGCACATGCTGACGGCCGTTATGCACGGCAATCGTGAGTCCGATCATGTCGGGTGTCACCATCGAACGGCGCGACCAGGTCTTGATCGGTCGCTTGGTCTGACTTTCCTGAGCCTTGGCGACCTTGCTTGCGAGATGCAGGTCGATGAACGGCCCTTTCTTGATGGAACGCGGCATTGCTAAATTCCCCAGTCGAGTGCGATCAACGCTTCTTCCGCTTGCCGCGGCCGCGAACGATCATGCTGTCCGTGCGCTTGTTGGTGCGCGTCTTGAAGCCCTTCGTCTTCCAGCCCCAGGGACTGGTCGGATGACGGCCGCCGCTGGTCCGGCCTTCACCACCACCATGCGGATGGTCTACCGGGTTCATGGCGACGCCGCGAACCGTCGGGCGCTTGCCCCGCCAGCGAGTCGCGCCGGCCTTGCCGAGTGACCGCAGCGAATGTTCCGCGTTGCCCACTTCACCGATCACGGCGGTGCAGGCGGCGAACACCCGGCGCATTTCACCGGACTTCAGCCGCAGCGTGGCGTAATCACCCTCGCGGGCAACAAGCTGCGCGGAAACGCCGGCGCTGCGCGCGATCTGCGCGCCCTTGCCCGGCCGCATCTCGATCGCGTGGATCGTCGTGCCCACCGGAATGCTGCGGATCGGCATGGCGTTGCCAGGCTTGATCGGCGCCTCGGGCCCGGCCAGCAACTGGTCGCCGCCCTTTACGCCCCGCGGCGCGAGAATGTAACGGCGCTCGCCATCGGCGTAGACCAGCAGGGCCAGATGCGCGCTGCGGTTGGGATCGTATTCGATCCGTTCGACCTTGGCCGGCACACCTACCTTGTCGCGGCGGAAATCGACCATCCGATACCGCTGCTTGTGACCGCCGCCCCGATGACGTGTGGTAATACGGCCCGCATTGTTGCGGCCGCCACTACGGGACTGCTTGGCCACCAGCGATTCCTGCGGCTGCCCCTTGTAGAGCTCCGCATTCTTCACGCTGACGACGAAGCGCCGCCCCGCTGATGTCGGCTTGGCCTTTTTCAGTGCCATGACTCTATCCGTCCGTATCTAGTGACTTGACCGTCGCCTACTCGGCGCCGCTCAGAAAATCCAGTTCCTGCCCGGCGGCAAGGGACACATATGCCTTCTTCCAGGCGGCGCGCTTGCCGGGCTGACCGCGGAAACGCTTGGTCTTGCCCTTCACATTCAGCGTGGTCACACCCTCGACCTGCACCTTGAAAAGCTTTTCCACCGCGGTCTTGATCTCGGCCTTGGTGGCATCGACGGCCACCTGGAACACGACCTGATTGTGGGCATCGGCCTGGACCGAACTCTTCTCGGACACGTGCGGTGCGCGCAGGACCTCGTAGATGCGTTCCTGATTCACGACAGCCACCCTTCGATTTGCTTGATTGCGTCGACGGTCACGATCACCTTCTCGGCGCCGACCAGCGACACCGGGTCCAGTCCCGCCACGTCCGTCAGCGACAGGTAGGGAATGTTGTTACTCGAGTAGGCGAGATTCTCGTCTACCTCGGTCACCACAATCAGGCCACGTCGGCCGGCACCGGTCGCGTCCAGAAATTCGAGCAGCTTCCGCGTCTTGCGCTCGGCCAGGCTCAGATCCTTGACCACCACCAGGCGATCCTGGCGGACCAGCTCGGCGAGGATCGAACGCATCGCACCGCGATACATCTTGCGGTTGACCTTCTGACCGAAATCACGCGGGCTTGCCGCGAAGATCCGGCCGCCACCCTTCCACAGGGGGCTGCGAATGGTGCCAGCACGAGCACGGCCGGTACCCTTTTGCCGCCAGGGCTTCTTGCCGCCGCCCCGGACCTGGGCGCGCGTACGCTGCGCCTTGGTTCCGGCACGGCCGCCGGCCAGATAGGCCGTGACCACCTGATGGACGAGTGCCGGCTTGAAGTCCACGCCGAACAACTCGTCGGAAACGTTGACGCCGGAGGCGTCGTTGGCTACCGCAAGTTCCATTATTATCAGCCTTTCACTGCCGGACGGATCACCACGTCGCCGCCCTTGGCACCCGGAATGCCGCCCCGGATGAGCAACAGGTTGCGCGCGGCATCCACGCGAAAAATCTCGAGGTTCTGAACCGTGGTACGCGCATCACCCATGTGGCCGGCCATCTTCTTGCCCTTGAACACATGGCCCGGCGTCTGGTTCTGACCGATGGAACCCGGCGCGCGATGCGCCTTGGAGTTACCGTGAGTCGCCCGCTGGGCACGGAAGTTGTGACGCTTGATCACGCCCGCATAGCCCTTGCCGATGGAGCGGCCGACCACGTCAACCACCTGGCCATCCTCGAACAGCGAGGCGGTGATTTCGGCGCCGACCTCGATATCGACTTCTTCGAACGACGGCTCGGCCTCGACCTCTTCGCCTTCGGCCGGCTCGGCCGCGGCAACCGGACGCTTGAGCTTGGGCATGTCCTCGCCTTCGGCCAGCCGGAATTCCCAGAGGCCGCGGCCCGCCTCCACACCAGCCTTCTTGAAGTGACCGGCGCTGGGCCGGTTAACGCGCGAGGCCCGGCGTTCGCCGGTGGTCACCTGTACAGCGCTGTATCCATCGGTGTCGGCGGTCTTGATCTGGGTCACACGGTTGGGCGTGACCTCAACCACCGTCACGGGCACGGAGGCGCCCGCGTCCGTAAACACGCGCGTCATGCCGCGCTTGCGGCCAACCAAACCTATCGCCATTACCAGTTCCTTCTTGCTTATCGCCACTCGCTAACGGGGGCGACAGTTCAAGTGTCAGAGGCCGCCGCCGTGTCTCAAGCAGCGGCCCGTTAAACCCAGTTTTCATCGCCGGCCCAGCAGGCTGGCGGCATTCGAGACGCTGCGCTGTTACTGCAGCTTGATCTGCACGTCCACGCCGGCAGCCAGGTCGAGCTTCATCAGCGCGTCGACGGTCTTCTCCGTCGGCTCGACGATGTCCATCATCCGCTTGTGGGTGCGGATCTCGTACTGATCACGCGCGTCCTTGTTGACGTGCGGCGAGATCAGCACGGTGTAGCGCTCCTTGCGGGTTGGCAACGGAATCGGGCCGTGCACCTGAGCCCCGGTCCGCTTGGCCGTCTCCACGATCTCACGCGCCGACTTGTCGATCAGACGGTGATCGAACGCCTTGAGACGGATGCGGATATTCTGACTCGTTGCCATTGCTTACTTTGTCTCGCTTATCGAAAGGGTGCCGCTGTCAGCAGCCGGCCAGGCAACGGCCCGGCCAGCAACACGGCCCTTGTTTCTGCCCGTGAATGACCATGCGGCCCGATTCACGAGAACTCCCGGCAGACGTCGCTCACCCGATTGATAACCGGGTAAGGCCGCGCCTACTCCGTAATCTTGGTCACCACCCCGGCGCCCACGGTGCGGCCACCTTCGCGAATCGCAAAGCGCAGGCCTTCTTCCATGGCAATCGGGGCAATCAGTTCCACGTTCATGGTGACGTTGTCACCCGGCATCACCATTTCCACGTCCGCCGGCAGCTCGCAGGCACCGGTCACGTCGGTGGTCCGGAAGTAGAACTGCGGCCGGTAGCCCTTGAAGAACGGGGTGTGACGACCGCCCTCTTCCTTCTTGAGGACGTACACCTCGCACTCGAACTTGGTGTGCGGGGTGATGCTGCCCGGCTTGGCCAGCACCTGGCCGCGCTCGATGTCTTCGCGCTTGGTGCCGCGAAGCAGGATGCCGACGTTGTCGCCCGCCTGGCCTTCGTCAAGCAGCTTGCGGAACATTTCCACACCGGTGACGGTGGTCTTGGCAGTGTCCTTGAGGCCGACAATCGCGATCTCGTCGCCCACCTTGACGATGCCGCGCTCGATGCGGCCGGTGGCCACGGTGCCGCGACCGGAGATCGAGAAGACGTCTTCCACCGGCATGATGAAGGCGCCGTCCACGGCACGATCGGGCTCGGGGATGAAGTCGTCCATCGCGCGCACGAGCTTGACGATGGATTCAATGCCGTGCTCGGACTCTTCGCCTTCCAGAGCCTTGAGGGCGCTGCCAACGATCACGGGGGTGTCGTCGCCAGGGAAGTCGTAGGCGTCGAGCAGTTCGCGCACTTCCATTTCCACCAGTTCGAGCAGCTCGGCGTCATCCACCATGTCGGCCTTGTTCAGGTACACGACGATGTGCGGTACGCCAACCTGGCGCGACAGCAGGATGTGCTCGCGCGTCTGCGGCATGGGGCCGTCGGCCGCGCTCACCACCAGAATCGCGCCGTCCATCTGCGCAGCACCAGTGATCATGTTCTTGACGTAGTCGGCGTGACCCGGGCAGTCCACGTGGGCGTAGTGCCGGCCTTCCGATTCGTACTCGACGTGCGAGGTCGAAATCGTGATACCGCGCGCCTTTTCTTCCGGCGCCTTGTCAATCATGTCAAACGCCGACAGCTCCGACCCGAACAAACGGTTCGATACCACCGTCAACGCCGCCGTCAACGTCGTCTTGCCATGGTCAACATGACCAATCGTGCCCACGTTCACGTGCGGCTTGCTGCGCTCGAATTTTGCCTTCGACACGGCTAACTCCCCTTAGGCTTCTGCCGGTTGCTTCTTGATCAGGCCGTCGGCGATGCTCGCCGGCGCCTCGGAATATTTCTCAAACTGCATGGTGTAGGTCGCCCGGCCCTGGCTCATGGAGCGCACGTCCGTGGCGTAACCAAACATCTCGGACAGCGGCACTTCGGCGGACAGGGTCTTGCCCGTGGGTCCGTCTTCCATCTGCTTGATGGTGCCGCGACGGCGATTCAGATCGCCCATGACATCGCCCATGTATTCTTCGGGCGTCACCACTTCGACGTCCATCATCGGCTCGAGCAGGACCGGCTTGGCCTTGCTAGCGCCTTCGCGGAACGCCATCGAGCCGGCAATTTTAAACGCCGTTTCGTTGGAGTCAACATCATGGTACGAGCCGTCGTACAGCGTAACCTTGACGTCAACCATCGGATAGCCCGCTATGACGCCATTCCGCATGCATTCCTGGACGCCCTTGTCGACCGCCGGAATGTATTCCTTGGGCACGACACCGCCGGTAATCGCGTTGACAAACTCGTAACCCGCGCCCGCTTCTTCCTGCGGCTCGATCTTTAGCCACACGTGGCCGTACTGGCCGCGGCCACCCGACTGGCGCACGAACTTGCCCTCCTGCTCGACCGTGGCGCGAATGGTTTCGCGATACGCGACCTGCGGGGCGCCGACGTTGGCCTCGACGTTGAACTCGCGCTTCATGCGGTCAACGATGATCTCCAGATGCAGCTCGCCCATGCCGGAGATGATGGTCTGGCCGGACTCCTCGTCGGTACGAACCTGGAAGGAGGGATCCTCCTGGGCCAGCTTGCCCAGCGCGACGCCCATCTTTTCCTGATCGGACTTGGTCTTGGGCTCGACCGCCACGGCAATCACCGGCTCCGGGAACTCCATGCGCTCCAGAATCACCTGGGAATCGAGCGCGCACAGGGTGTAACCGGTGGTCACGCTCTTGAGCCCCACCACCGCGGCGATGTCGCCGGCGCGGACTTCCTTGATTTCTTCGCGGGTGTTCGAGTGCATCTGCAGCAGTCGGCCGATGCGCTCCTTCTTGCCATCGATCGAGTTGTAGATCGAGTCGCCCGAACTGAGAACGCCGGAATAGACCCGGATGAAGGCCAGCGAGCCGACATAGGGATCGGTGGCAATCTTGAACACCAGCGCCGCGAACGGCTCGTCGTCGGAGGCGTTGCGCTCGACGGGCTTGTCCGCATCGTTGGCGTCGGTGCCCTTGATCGGCGGCACTTCAACCGGCGACGGCATGTAGTCGACCACCGCATCGAGCAGCGCCTGGACACCCTTGTTCTTGAACGCCGTGCCGCAAAGGCACAGGCAGATTTCGGTGGACAGCGTGCGCAGGCGCAGACCGCTCTTGATCTCGTCGTCGGTAAGCTCACCGCCCTCGAGATACTTGTCCATCAATTCTTCGTTGGCTTCCGCGGCCGCCTCGACCATCGCATCGCGATACTTCTGCGCATCGGCCTTGAGCGCATCGGGAATCTCGCGCGCCTCGAAAGTCCGGCCAGCGTCTTCCTCGTTCCAGTAGATCGCCTGCATCCGCAGCAGGTCGATCACGCCCTCGAAGTCGTCCTCGGCGCCGATCGGCAGCTGCACCGGCACCGGCTTGGTGCCCAGGCGCTTGTCGATCATGTCGACGCAGCGGTAGAAGTCCGCGCCGAGCTTGTCCATCTTGTTGACGAACACCATGCGCGGCACGTGGTACTTGTTGGCCTGCCGCCAGACCGTTTCGGTCTGCGGCTCCACACCGGCGTTGGCGTCCAGCACACACACCGCACCATCGAGCACTCGCAGGGAACGCTCCACCTCGATGGTGAAATCCACGTGCCCGGGCGTATCAATGATGTTGATGCGGTACTGCTCGGGGAACTGCTGCTCCATGCCCTGCCAGAAGCAGGTGGTAGCCGCCGAGGTAATCGTGATGCCGCGCTCCTGCTCCTGCGCCATCCAGTCCATGACGGCAGCACCGTCATGCACCTCGCCCATCTTGTGGGAAATGCCGGTGTAGTAAAGGATGCGCTCGGTCGTCGTCGTCTTGCCGGCATCAATGTGGGCCATGATGCCGATATTGCGATAGCGCTCAATAGGATGCTTGCGGGGCATGGAAATCTCTGCAGTAGTGTCGAATGTCGCGACCGCTTACCAGCGGAAGTGCGAAAACGCCTTGTTGGCTTCGGCCATGCGATGCGTGTCTTCCCGCTTCTTGACCGCCGCGCCACGATACTCCGCCGCGTCCATCACTTCGCCGGCCAGCCGGCGGGCCATGGAATGCTCACCGCGCTTGCGGGATGCATCGATGAGCCAGCGCATTGCCAGCGTGGTGCGGCGCACGGCACGCACTTCCACCGGCACCTGGTAGGTGGCACCACCGACACGGCGGGACTTGACCTCGACCGCCGGGCGCACGTTATCCAGCGCCTCTTCCAGAACTTCCAGCGGATTGTCGGTCTTCTTGCGCGACGAGATTTCGGTCAGCGCGCCATACATGATGGCTTCGGCCTTGGACTTCTTGCCGTCGCGCATGAGCATGTTCATGAACTTGGCAAGCAGGTCACTCTTGAATTTCGGATCCGGCAGGATCTCGCGCTTGGGCGCGGCGGCACGACGTGACATATCTAACTATCCCTTACGACTTCGGCTTCTTGGCGCCGTACTTGGAACGGCCCTGACGACGAGCTTCGACGCCGGACGCATCCAGTGCGCCACGCACCGTGTGATACCGAACACCGGGCAAATCCTTGACACGACCGCCGCGGATCAGCACTACCGAGTGCTCCTGCAGGTTATGCCCTTCACCGCCGATATAGCTGGTGACCTCGAAACCGTTGGTCAGACGCACACGGGCGACCTTACGCAGTGCCGAGTTCGGCTTCTTGGGCGTGGTCGTGTAGACACGGGTGCAAACACCCCGTCGCTGCGGACATCCCTGCAGCGCCGGCACGGCGTTCTTGACCGGTTTGTTCTTGCGTCCCTTACGGACGAGCTGATTCACCGTAGCCACGAGCTAAAACCTTGTTTCCGGTAATAAAAGATAGGCCGGGGGCACCCGGCCTGTCACGGCGAGGCGGCGAATACTAAAGACTCCCACCCCGGGTGTCAAGATATACCGCGCCGGGGCCGCAGAACGGGCCCCGGCGCGGGCAAAACGTCTACGCCTGGTCGTCGTCGGCGCTGTCGCCGGCCTCTGCGGACGGCTCCGACTCGAGGGTCAGCGCCTCCTCTTCCACCGCGGCCGCCGGAGCGGCATCGGGGAAGCCGAGCAGTCCGCCGCGGTCACGCCGACGCTGCTCATGGTAGGCCAGACCGGTACCAGCCGGGATCAGACGACCAACGATGACGTTCTCCTTCAGGCCGCGCAGGTCGTCACGCGCGCCCCGCACCGAGGCTTCGGTGAGTACGCGGGTGGTCTCCTGGAAGGACGCCGCGGAGATGAAGGATTCGGTCGACAGGCTCGCCTTGGTAATACCCAGCAACAGTCGCTCACAGGTGGCGGGCTGCTCTTCGCGGGCCTGAATACGCCGGTTTTCTTCCAGGAACGTCTGGTACTCGATCTGCTCGCCCTGGAGGAAGCGGGTATCGCCCGGATCCAGGATCTCCACCCGCCGCAGCATCTGGCGAATGATCGCCTCGATGTGCTTGTCGTTGATGCGCACGCCCTGCAGGCGGTACACATCCTGGATTTCCTTGACCAGGTACTCGGCCAGCTTGGGGATGCCCTGCAGCCGCAGGATGTCGTGCGGCATGGGCTCGCCATCGGAGATGATTTCGCCCTTGTCCACGTGCTCGCCCTCGAACACGTTGATCTGCCGCCACTTGGGCACCAGCAGCTCGGTCTCGCTGCCGTCGGCGTCGACGATCTTGATGCGCTGCTTGCCCTTGGTCCCCTCGCCGAAACGAATGGTCCCGGCAGCCTCGGCCAGGATCGCCGGCACCTTGGGCTTGCGCGCCTCGAACAGGTCGGCAACCCGTGGCAGACCGCCGGTGATATCGCGAGTCTTGGACGATTCCTGCGGAATGCGGGCGCAGATATCGCCCACCACCACGGCCTGACCGTCCTCGACCGTCACGATCGCCTTCGGCGGCAGGCTGTAGGCCGCCGGGATGGAGGTGCCCGGGAAATTGAGTTCCTTGCCCTTGCCATCCAGCAGCTTGATCACCGGACGCAGGTCCTTGCCGCCTGAGCCGCGCGATTTCGCCTCGGTGACCACCAGGGTGGAGACGCCGGTAATCTCGTCGACCTCCCGCTGCACCGTGACGCCGTCGACGAAGTCCTCGAACTTCACCTTACCGGCCACCTCGGTGACGATCGGGTGGGTATGCGGATCCCAGTCGGCCAGCCGCTGCTGGGCCTCGACCGCGTCGCCGTCGGCCACGTGGATGGTGGCGCCATAGGGAATCTTGTAGCGCTCCTTCTCCCGGTGGTTCTCGTCGAGCACGCCGACTTCACCGGAGCGCGACACCGCAACCAGGTGCCCACCTTCCGCATGCTGCACGGTCTTGATGTTGTGCAGCTTGGCGGTACCGCCGGACTTGGCGGCCACGCCGTCGGCGGACACCGCACGGGAGGCGGCGCCACCCACATGGAAGGTACGCATGGTGAGCTGGGTACCCGGCTCGCCGATACTCTGGGCGGCAATCACGCCCACGGCCTCGCCGATGTTGACCAACTGACCGCGCGCCAGGTCGCGGCCGTAGCACTGGGCGCAGACGCCGAACGACGTTTCACAGGTGATCGGACTGCGCACGAACAGCTCGTCGACCGAGTTGTCCTCGATGTAGCTGACCAGCTTTTCGTCCAGCAGCGTGCCGGACTCGACCAGCACGTCGTCGCTGCCCGGCTTGAGCACGTCCCGCGCCAGCACCCGGCCCAGCACCCGCTCGCGCAGGGGTTCGACCACGTCGCCGCCCTCCACGATCGGATACATCCACACACCTTCCTCGGTGTCGCAATCCGGCTCGGTCACGACCACGTCCTGGGCCACGTCGACCAGGCGGCGGGTCAGGTAACCCGAGTTGGCGGTCTTGAGCGCGGTATCGGCCAGACCCTTGCGGGCGCCGTGGGTGGAGATGAAGTACTGCAGGACGTTCAGACCCTCGCGGAAGTTCGCGGTGATCGGCGTCTCGATGATGGAGCCGTCCGGCTTGGCCATCAGGCCGCGCATGCCGGCGAGCTGACGAATCTGGGCGGCACTGCCTCGAGCACCCGAGTCGGCCATCATGAAGATGGAGTTGAACGAGTCCTGGTCGACGGCGTTGCCGTCGGCGTCGGTCACGGTGTCGGTACCAAGCTGGTTCATCATCGCCGCGGCGATCTGCTCGTTGGCACGCGACCAGATATCGATGACCTTGTTGTAACGCTCGCCCTGGGTCACCAGGCCCGAAGTGTACTGCTGCTCGATCTCCTTGACCTCGTCCTCGGCGTGGGCCAGGAACTTGGCCTTCTCCGGGGGCACCACCATGTCGTCCAGACCAATGGAGATGCCTGCCTTGGTGGACAGACGGAAACCGGTGTACATGAGCTGGTCGGCGAACACCACGGTGTCCTTGAGACCGGCCTCGCGGTAGGCCACGTTGATCACGTCGCCGACCGCCTTCTTGTCGAGTTCACGGTTGATCAGCGAGAACGGCAGGGAATCCGGCAGGATTTCCGACAGCAGCGCCCGGCCCACCGTGGTATCCACGATGTGGGTCTTGCGGTGCAGCTCCCCGGCCTCGTCGCGTTCGACGTCATCGATGCGCACCCGCACCTTGGCCTGGAGATCGACCGCGTCGGAGTCGTAGGCCCGCCGCAGTTCCGGCACGTCGGCGAAGATCATGCCTTCGCCCGGCGCGTTCACCCGTTCGCGGGTCATCCAGTAAAGTCCCAGCACCACGTCCTGGGTGGGCACGATGATCGGCGCACCGGACGCCGGCGACAGGATATTGTTGGAGGCCATCATCAGCACGCGGGCTTCCAGCTGGGCTTCCAGCGACAGCGGCACGTGCACGGCCATCTGGTCACCGTCGAAGTCCGCGTTGAAGGCAGTGCAGACCAGCGGATGCAGCTGGATGGCCTTGCCTTCGATCAGCACCGGCTCGAAGGCCTGGATGCCCAGGCGATGCAGCGTCGGGGCGCGGTTGAGCATGACCGGGTGCTCGCGGATGACTTCCTCGAGCATGTCCCAGACTTCCGGCTCCTCGCGCTCGACCATCTTCTTGGCAGCCTTGATGGTCGAGGCCAGACCGAGCCGCTGCAGGCGGCTGAAGATGAACGGCTTGAACAGTTCCAGCGCCATCTTCTTGGGTAAGCCGCACTGGTGCAGTTTCAGCGTGGGCCCGACCACAATCACCGAGCGGCCGGAGTAGTCGACGCGCTTGCCCAGCAGGTTCTGGCGGAAGCGGCCCTGCTTGCCCTTGATCATGTCGGCCAGCGACTTGAGCGGGCGCTTGTTGGAGCCGGTGATCGCGCGGCCGCGGCGGCCGTTGTCGATCAGCGCGTCCACCGACTCCTGCAACATGCGCTTTTCGTTACGCACGATGATGTCCGGCGCGTTGAGCTCCAGCAGCCGACGCAGGCGGTTGTTGCGGTTGATCACGCGCCGGTAGAGATCGTTGAGATCCGAGGTGGCAAAGCGGCCACCGTCCAGCGGCACCAGCGGCCGAAGATCCGGCGGCAGCACCGGCAGCACGTCCATGATCATCCATTCAGGCTTGTTGCCGGAATGCATGAAATTCTCGATCAGCTTGAGCCGCTTGCCCAGACGCTTGATCTTGGTTTCCGAGCCGGTCGCGTTCATCTCCTCGCGGAGCTTGGCGGCCTCGGTCGGCATGTCGATCTGCTTGAGCAGTTCGAGCACGGCTTCCGCGCCCATGCGGGCGTCGAACTCGTCGCCGTATTGCTCGACCGTGTCGAGGTATTCCTCTTCGGTAAGCAGCGTGCCGACTTCCATCGGCGTCATGCCGCCGTCCACGACCACGAACGCCTCGAAGTAGAGGATGCGCTCGATCGCCCGCAGCGGCATGTCGATCAGCAGACCGATGCGCGACGGCAGGCTCTTCAGGAACCAGATGTGCGCGACCGGCGAGGCCAGGTCGATGTGACCCATGCGCTCACGGCGCACCTTGGTCTGCGTGACCTCGACGCCGCACTTCTCGCAGATCACGCCGCGGTGCTTCATGCGCTTGTACTTGCCGCACAGGCACTCGTAGTCCTTCACCGGACCGAAGATGCGGGCACAGAACAGCCCGTCGCGCTCCGGCTTGAAGGTGCGGTAGTTGATCGTTTCCGGTTTCTTGACCTCACCGAAGGACCAGGAGCGGATCGTGTCCGGCGCCGCGAGGCTGATACGGAGCGCGTCGAATTCCTCGACGTGATCCTCGGTCTTGAACAGGTTAAGCAGATCTCTCATTTCTTGCTCCGCAAGCGTAAGGCGTGAAGGTGGCGGGCTGGGCCCGGCCGCAGCCGGCCGGGCTCACCGGACCCGTATCAGCGGGTGGCGCACCCCCTCACGTGTCGTCCTCTTCCAGCTCGATGTTCAGACCCAGCGAGCGGATCTCCTTGGTCAGCACGTTGAACGACTCGGGCATGCCCGCCTCCATCTGGTGGTTGCCGTCCACGATGTTCTTGTACATGCGCGTGCGTCCGGTGACGTCGTCGGACTTCACCGTGAGCATTTCCTGGAGGGTGTAGGCCGCGCCATAGGCCTCCAGCGCCCAGACTTCCATCTCGCCGAAGCGCTGACCACCGAACTGCGCCTTGCCGCCCAGCGGCTGCTGGGTGACCAGGCTGTACGGCCCGGTCGAACGCGCGTGCATCTTGTCGTCGATCAGATGGTTGAGCTTGAGCATGTACATGTAACCCACGGTTACCTTCCGGCTGAACGCCTCGCCGGTACGACCGTCGATCAGCGTGGCCTGTCCGGATTCCGGCAGACCGGCCAGCTTGAGCAACTCGCGGATTTCGTCCTCGTGCGCGCCGTCGAACACCGGGGTCGCGGTCGGCAGACCGCCAACCAGGTTGCCAGCCAGCGTGAGCACCTCGTCATCGCTGAGGCTGCCAATGTCCTCCGGATGCGATCCGGTGGTGGCGTACACCCTTTCCAGGAAGCCGCGGATATCGGCAACGGCCTTCTGCTGCTCGAGCATTTCCTCGATGCGATGGCCGATGCCGCGAGCCGCCCAGCCCAGGTGAATCTCCAGCACCTGGCCGATGTTCATGCGCGAGGGCACGCCCAGCGGGTTCAGGGCGATGTCGACCGGGGTGCCGTCCTCGAGATGCGGCATGTCTTCCACCGGCACGATCTGCGAGACCACACCCTTGTTGCCGTGACGGCCGGCCATCTTGTCGCCCGGCTGGAAGCGACGCTTCACTGCCAGGTAGACCTTGACCATCTTGAGCACGCCCGGGGCCAGCTCGTCGCCCTGGGTGATCTTTTCCTTCTTGTTGGCGAAGCGTCGGTCGAATTCGGCCTTCTGATCCTTCAGCCGCTTGGCCATGGCCTCGAGCTGGGCCTGGGATTCCTCGTTGCGCAGCCGGATGTCGAACCACTTGTTGCGGTCCAGTTCATCCAGGTACGCCGCCGAAATCTTGGCGCCGGCCTTGAGCTTGGCAGGACCGCCGTCGGCGACCTTTCCCATGAGCATGGTCCGCAGGCGATCGAAGATGTCGTCCTCGAAGATGCGCAGCTGATCATTCAGATCCTTGCGCACGTCCTTGATCTCGTCTTCCTCGATCGACAGGGCCCGGGCGTCCTTCTCGACGCCGTCGCGGGTGAATACCCGCACGTCGATCACGGTGCCGTCCATGCCCGGCGGCACGCGCTGGGACGTGTCCTTCACGTCCGATGCCTTTTCGCCGAAGATTGCCCGCAGAAGCTTTTCCTCCGGGGTGAGCTGCGATTCGCCCTTGGGCGTGACCTTGCCCACCAGGATGTCGCCGGACTTGACCTCGGCGCCGATGAAGGCGATGCCGGACTCGTCCAGCTTCTGCAGCGCCGACTCGTTGACGTTGGGAATGTCCGCGGTGATCTCTTCCGGACCCAGCTTGGTCTCGCGGGCCACACAGGTCATTTCCTCGATGTGCACCGAGGTGAAACGATCCTGCTCGACCACCCGCTCCGAGATCAGGATGGAATCCTCGAAGTTGTAGCCATTCCAGGGCATGAACGCGCACAGCATGTTCTGGCCCAGGGCCAGTTCGCCCATGTCGGTGCTGGGCCCGTCGGCCAGCACGTCGCCGCGGGCAACCACGTCGCCGGGCTTGACCAGCGGCTTCTGGTTCATGCACGTGTTCTGGTTGGAACGCGTGTACTTGACCATGTTGTAGATGTCGACGCCGGCCTCCTCGGCGGAGGTCTCGTCGTCGTTGACCCGAACCACGATACGGGCGGCGTCGACCTTGTCCACCAGTCCGCCGCGACGCGCGGTCACGGCATTGCCGGAGTCGATCGCCACCTTGCGCTCGATGCCGGTACCCACCAGCGGCTTGTCCGCCCGCAGGCAGGGCACGGCCTGACGCTGCATGTTGGCGCCCATCAGGGCGCGGTTGGCGTCGTCATGCTCCAGGAACGGCACCAGGGCGGCTGCCACCGACATGATCTGCTTCGGCGACACGTCCATGAACTGGACGCGGTCCGGCGAGGCCAGGGTGAACTCGTTGGCGTGCCGGCAGGACACCAGCTCGTTGACCAGGCGACCCTTCTCGTCGGTCTTCGCGTTGGCCTGGGCGATCACGTAACGGCCTTCCTCGATCGCCGACAGGTATTCCACCTCGTCGGTGACCTGACCGTCCACCACCTTGCGGTAGGGCGTCTCCAGGAACCCGTAGTCGTTGGTGCGGGCGTAGACCGACAGCGAGTTGATCAATCCGATGTTCGGGCCTTCCGGCGTCTCGATCGGGCAGATGCGACCGTAGTGGGTCGGGTGCACGTCACGCACTTCAAAGCCGGCGCGCTCACGCGTCAGACCACCCGGGCCCAGTGCCGATACACGGCGCTTGTGGGTGACTTCGGACAGCGGGTTGTTCTGGTCCATGAACTGCGACAGCTGCGAGGATCCGAAGAATTCCTTGACCGCCGCCGCCACCGGCTTGGCGTTGATCAGGTCCTGGGGCATCAGGCCTTCGCTCTCGGCCATGCTCAGACGCTCGCGCACGGCGCGTTCCACCCGGACCAGGCCGGTGCGGAAGGCGTTCTCGGCCATTTCGCCCACTGACCGCACGCGGCGGTTGCCGAGATGGTCGATGTCATCCGTGGTGCCGATGCCGTTGCGGATGCTGATCAGCTCGCGCATCACCGCGGCGATGTCGTCGTTGGACAGCACCGACTCGCCGGTGACCTCGTCACGACCCAGGCGGCGGTTGAACTTCATCCGGCCGACGGCCGACAGATCGTAGCGCTCGGCGTTGAAGAACAGATTGCCAAACAGGCTCTCCGCGGCGTCCTTGGTCGGCGGCTCGCCGGGACGCATCATGCGGTAGATTTCCACCAGCGCTTCCAGCGGCGTGGTGGTGGTATCCACCTGCAGCGTGTTGGAAATGTACGGACCGTGGTCCAGATCGTTGATGTAGAGGGTCGGAATATCCTTGATACCCGCGGCCCGGAAGGACTCGACCGTTTCCTCAGTGATCTCCTCGTTGGCCGCGGCCAGCACTTCGCCGCTGTCGGTATCGACGATGTTGCGTGCCAGCACCTTGCCCACCAGGTAGGCCTCGGGCACGTCCAGCTTGTTGACGCCCGCCTCTTCCAGCTGGCGAATATGGCGCACGGTAATGCGGCGGCCTTCCTCGACCACCACCTTGCGGCCGGCCTTGATATCGAAGGTGGCCGTTTCGCCGCGCAGGCGCTCGGGCACCAGCTCCATCTCCACCTTCTTGTCGGTGAGGTGGAACATGTTGGTATCGTGGAACATCTCGAGCATCTGCTCGGTGTCATAGCCCAGCGCCCGCAGCAGCACCGTCGCCGGAAGCTTGCGGCGGCGATCGATGCGCACGTAGAGGTTGTCCTTGGCATCGAACTCGAAGTCCAGCCAGGACCCGCGGTACGGAATCACCCGGGCGGAGTACAGGAACTTGCCCGACGAGTGCGACTTGCCCCGGTCGTGATCGAAGAAGACGCCCGGCGAGCGGTGCAACTGGTTGACGATCACCCGCTCGGTGCCGTTGATGATGAAGGTGCCGGTATCGGTCATGAGCGGCAGTTCGCCCATGTAGACTTCCTGCTCGCGGATGTCCTTGACCGGCTTCGGGTTGGCCTTGCTTTCCTTGTCGTAGATGACCAGGCGCACGGTTACCCGCAGCGGCGCCGAGTAGGTCAACCCGCGGATGCGGCATTCCTTCTCGTCGAAGGCCGGCTCACCGAGACGGTAGCTGACATACTCCAGCGCGGCGCTGCCCGAATAGCTGACCATCGGGAAGACCGAGCTGAAGGCGCTGTGCAGGCCGATGTCGTTTCGGCGGGCGGGATCGAGATCAACCTGCAGGAACTGCCGGTACGAGCCCAGCTGGGTGGCCAGCAGGAACGGCAGCTCCAGCACGGAATGCTGCTTGGCAAAATCCTTGCGGATGCGCTTTTTCTCGGTGAAAGAGTAGGCCATGTCTGTTGCAAACCTCATCGAGATGCGCCATCGGAATGGCGGCGGCACGGGGCCGCTATTGGCGCGGCCAGAGTCGGACAACGGGAAAAGGCCGGCAGCCTCTGGGCTACCAGCCGAATTCTGTCAGCGTTGTCGAAATATGGTCGTGAGCAACTGTCGCGCGATTATAGCTCAATCTGAACGCCGCACGCGAGCCGGGGAATCCCCCGGCCCGCACACGGCGGCCATGTAAACGGATGTCGGCAATGAACCGACGCCGATCACTTGAGCTCGACGGACGCGCCAGCTTCTTCCAGCTGCTTCTTCATTTCCGCGGCATCATCCTTGGAAACGCCTTCCTTGATCGTGGACGGCGCACCCTCGACCAGTTCCTTGGCCTCCTTGAGACCGAGGCCGGTGATGGCACGGACGGCCTTAATGGCGCCGACCTTGTTCTCGCCGAAGCTGGACATGACGACGTCGAACTCGGTCTGCTCCTCGGCAGCCTCGCCACCGGCGTCACCGCCGGCAGCACCACCAGCGGCAACCGCCACCGGCGCCGCGGCAGACACGCCGAACTTCTCTTCCATCATCTCGACCAGCTCGACCACGTCCATCACGGACATCTCGCTGATCGCTTCGAGTACTTCTTCCTTGCTAGCAGCCATCTTCATTTGCTCCTGTTCAGTATCAGCGGCCGGGGCCGCCTTCGGTTATCGTTAAGACCATGGTGATCCGGTTGTGCCGGACCCGCGGTATCAGGCGGCCTGCTTCTGATCTCGCACCGCCGCCGTGGCACGGGCAACCTGTGCCACCGGTTCGCGCGTGGTGCGGACCAGCTTGGTGATCGGCGCGGTCATCACGCCCATCAGCTGGGCCAGCGCCTCGTCACGGGTCGGCAGCTTGGCAAGGCGGTCGAGCTGTTCGCCCGGCAGCATCTGCCCGGAAAATGCGATCGCGGTCACCTTCAGGGTCTGATTACCCTTCATGAAACCGCTGATCACGCGCGCGGCCGAGCCCGGATCCTCCAGGGAGAATCCCAGGATCACCGGCCCCACGAATGCATCATTCATGCACTCGTAGTCCGTGCCCTTGAGCGCGATCCGGGCCAGATTGTTCTTGACCACCTTCAGGTAGGCGCCGCCCTCGCGTGCCTTGACCCGAAGATCGTCCATCTGGCCCGCGGTCATCCCGCGGTATTCCGCCAGCACGGCGGAATGGGCACGGCCAGCCACGTCACTGACTTCCGCAACCATGGCCTTCTTGGCTTCATAACTCATGGCCATAGCCATCACTCCTTGTCGTTCGACGCCGCAACACACGACGCCGATTCCCTTGATGACGCCGGTCACGGGACCGGTGCCGTTCAACGGCGAATCGCGACAAAAACGACACGCCATCTGCGCAGGCCGGCGTTGATTCGCCTTTAATGCCGACCGTGAGGCCGGCCACCGGCGGTCTTTGACGACGCAGCCTTGTTCGATGGGCTACGCAGCAAAGATTCCTCTGCCGCACCGGTCAGCCGAGGCCGACCGGTGCGGTTAATCGGGTGTCGCCTCAGGCGGCGACGCCGGAATGATCGATGGTTATCCCCGGACCCATGGTCGTGGACAGCGTCATCTTCCGGAGATAAATGCCCTTGGCGTTGGCGGGCTTCGCCTTCTTGAGATCGGCGATCAGCGCATTGAGATTCTGGGTCAATGCCTCGGCATCGAAATCCAGCTTGCCAATGCCGCAATGGATGATGCCGCCCTTGTCGGTGCGGTACTGGACCTGACCCGCCTTGGCGTTGGTCACGGCAGTCGCCACATCGGCGGTGACGGTGCCGGTCTTGGGGTTCGGCATCAGGCCCTTCGGCCCGAGGATCTGGCCCAGCTTGCCCACCACCGGCATTGCATCCGGCGAGGCAATGACCACATCAAAGTTGATCTCGCCGCCCTGAATCTGCTCGGCCAGGTCGTCGAAGCCCACGATATCGGCGCCGGCCTCGCGGGCGGCATCGGCCTTGTCGCCCTGAGCGAAGACTGCCACGCGCACGCTCTTGCCGGTGCCGTTGGGCATGACGGTGGAGCCACGCACGTTCTGGTCGGACTTGCGCGGATCAACACCGAGGTTGACCGCGACTTCCACCGACTCGTTGAAACGGGCGCTGGAAAGTTCCTTGAGCAGCGTGATCGCCTCGTCCAGCGAGTAGGCGTGCTCGGCGTCGACCTTTTCCTGGAACAGCCGCTGACGCTTGGAGAGTTTTGCCATGACTTCAGCCCTCCACCTTGATGCCCATGCTCCGGGCGCTACCTGCAATAATCGCCACTGCGGCGTCCATGTCGGCCGCGTTGAGATCCGGCCACTTGGTCTCGGCGATCTCCTCGAGCTGCGCACGCGTGACCTGGCCCACCTTCTCCTTGAGCGGATCGGCGGCGCCCTTGTCGATCTTGGCGGCCTTCTTGAGCAGGATCGATGCCGGCGGCGTCTTCTTGACGAACGAGAAGCTGCGATCGGCGTAGACCGTGATCACCACCGGAATCGGCAGGCCGGCCTCGGTATCTTGGGTTTCGGCGTTGAACGCCTTGCAGAATTCCATGATATTGACGCCGTGCTGACCCAGCGCCGGGCCCACGGGGGGGCTCGGGTTGGCCTTGCCGGCCGGAATCTGCAGCTTGATGTACGAGCTGATCTTCTTAGCCATGATTATGTCCTTGCCCTGGTCCCAACGCTGACAGCATGCCTCAGCTCCCAGGAAACTTTGATATCTCTAAGTTTCAAGTTTCGTGTTTCAAGTTTCGAAGACTCGCAGTCCCGAAACTCGACACCCGAAACTCGAAACTAGCCTTTCTCCACTTGCGAGAAATCCAGATCCACCGGGGTGGAACGCCCGAAGATCATCACCGCCACCCGCAGGCGATTCTTGTCGTAATTGACTTCCTCGACCACGCCGTTGAAGTCGGCGAACGGACCGTCGGTGACGCGCACTTCCTGGCCCGGTTCGAACAGGGTCTTGGGCCGGGGCTTTTCCACCGACTCTTCGACCCGGTTCAGTATCTGCGCGGCTTCCTTGTCGGAAATCGGTGCCGGACGATCCGCGGTACCGCCGATGAAACCCAACACCTTCGGCACGTTCTTCACCAGATGCCAGGTGTCGTCGTTCATTTCCATGTTGACGAGTACGTAGCCGGGGAAGAACTTGCGCTCCGTCGTACGGCGCTGCCCTTCCTTGATCTCGACCACCTCCTCGGTGGGCACCAGGATGTCACCGAAGTGCTCTTCCATCTCGTGGCGCCTGACGTGCTCGATCAGCGCCTTTTTGACCTGATTCTCGTACTGGGAATAGGCATGAACCACGTACCAACGCTTGGCCATCACCAAAACCCCTATCGCCCCGTCAACATTTGCACGCCCCATCCGAGCATCACGTCCAGCGCCCAGATGAATACGGCAAGAATCATGACCACGACAATCACCATCAGGGTGGTCTGGATGGTCTCCTGCCGACCCGGCCAGACAACCCGGCGCAACTCCGTGCGCGAGCCCTGTATATAGGACCAGGCAGTCTTGCCGGTCGCGCTCTGCAGGCCGATGAACACCGCCACCGCCGCGCCCGCCAGCATGCCCAGCACGCGGACAAGGTCGCTGTACTGCGGCTCGAACCAGTAATAGGCGAACATGCTGCCGCCGAGGACAAGCACCGCCAGCCAGAGCAGCGCGGTGTCCTTCACGGAACTGCCGTGTTCTTCCTGAGTTGCCATGGAATCTACAATCCTGAACCGGGTCAGCACACTGAGATGGCAGGCCAGGAGGGACTCGAACCCCCAACCTGCGGTTTTGGAGACCGCTGCTCTGCCAATTGAGCTACTGGCCTGTCGATGCGCCGCCGAAAAAGGAGGCGGATGGTACCACAACTGCGGGCACCGACAAGCGTCGCTCGCAATCGGGCAGTACGGCCTGCCGAAAAGGCCGGCCCGGGTCGCACGGGGCGCCCGGACCGGCGGCTTTCCGACCTACTCCGTAATCTTGGTCACCACCCCGGCGCCCACGGTGCGGCCACCTTCGCGAATCGCAAAGCGCAGGCCTTCTTCCATGGCAATCGGGGCAATCAGTTCCACGTTCATGGTGACGTTGTCACCCGGCATCACCATTTCCACGTCCGCCGGCAGCTCGCAGGCACCGGTCACGTCGGTGGTCCGGAAGTAGAACTGCGGCCGGTAGCCCTTGAAGAACGGGGTGTGACGACCGCCCTCTTCCTTCTTGAGGACGTACACCTCGCACTCGAACTTGGTGTGCGGGGTGATGCTGCCCGGCTTGGCCAGCACCTGGCCGCGCTCGATGTCTTCGCGCTTGGTGCCGCGAAGCAGGATGCCGACGTTGTCGCCCGCCTGGCCTTCGTCAAGCAGCTTGCGGAACATTTCCACACCGGTGACGGTGGTCTTGGCAGTGTCCTTGAGGCCGACAATCGCGATCTCGTCGCCCACCTTGACGATGCCGCGCTCGATGCGGCCGGTGGCCACGGTGCCGCGACCGGAGATCGAGAAGACGTCTTCCACCGGCATGATGAAGGCGCCGTCCACGGCACGATCGGGCTCGGGGATGAAGTCGTCCATCGCGCGCACGAGCTTGACGATGGATTCAATGCCGTGCTCGGACTCTTCGCCTTCCAGAGCCTTGAGGGCGCTGCCAACGATCACGGGGGTGTCGTCGCCAGGGAAGTCGTAGGCGTCGAGCAGTTCGCGCACTTCCATTTCCACCAGTTCGAGCAGCTCGGCGTCATCCACCATGTCGGCCTTGTTCAGGTACACGACGATGTGCGGTACGCCAACCTGGCGCGACAGCAGGATGTGCTCGCGCGTCTGCGGCATGGGGCCGTCGGCCGCGCTCACCACCAGAATCGCGCCGTCCATCTGCGCAGCACCAGTGATCATGTTCTTGACGTAGTCGGCGTGACCCGGGCAGTCCACGTGGGCGTAGTGCCGGCCTTCCGATTCGTACTCGACGTGCGAGGTCGAAATCGTGATACCGCGCGCCTTTTCTTCCGGCGCCTTGTCAATCATGTCAAACGCCGACAGCTCCGACCCGAACAAACGGTTCGATACCACCGTCAACGCCGCCGTCAACGTCGTCTTGCCATGGTCAACATGACCAATCGTGCCCACGTTCACGTGCGGCTTGCTGCGCTCGAATTTTGCTTTGGACATGGATGCTGCCTACCTTTGTATGTAGTCCGTTTCCCGAAACCCTTCCGACAAGGAGCCGCTCGAAGGCCCCGCTTGGCGCAGGAACGCGCCAACCGCCGGCGTAGCCGGTCGGTAGCGAACCGAGAATCGCGTTTTCGGCTCGCGTCCCACCGTAGCGGCAGAGAGCGCCATCGGCGGAATCAACATGGAGCCCGGAAGCGGATTTGAACCGCCGACCTCTCCCTTACCAAGGGAGTGCTCTACCACTGAGCTATCCGGGCATGATCTGGAGCGGGCGATGGGAATCGAACCCACATCATCAGCTTGGAAGGCTGAGGTTCTACCGTTGAACTACGCCCGCCTGCTCGTCCTGCTTCTCCTCGGGCACGCTCGGGCTCCTGCCCTCGCTTAACCATCCAACGCTATCCGGGGCGCCTTCCCTGGCGCCCGCTCGCCGGCGCGAAGCTGTGCTTCGCTGCTCCCGGCGAGCCCGTTGAACTACGCCCGCACATCGCCCACAACACAGCAATTTGGTGGAGGGGGAAGGATTCGAACCTTCGAAGGCTAAGCCGGCAGATTTACAGTCTGCTCCCTTTGACCGCTCGGGCACCCCTCCGGTGCTTCTTCCTCCGCGCGTTTCGGATGCGTACCCGGCCGCGAAGAGCCGCGTATTCTTCGGGTTCACCGGCACGATGTCAACCGCTGGCGCGGCGATTCGCCACCGACTCGGTTACCATGCCGGTCAGCGAACTTCGGCAGGGTCCGTCCCCATGGATATCCGGCAGCTTCAGTATCTTTCCGCGCTCGCCCAGGAGCGCCACTTCACCCGGGCCGCACAGCGCTGCAACGTCACCCAGCCCACGCTCTCCGGCCGTATCCGCCAGCTGGAACAGGAACTGGGCGTGCCGATCGTGGAACGCGACCACCGCTATCACGCTCTGACCGCTGAAGGCGAACGGGTGCTGCGCTGGGCCGAGACCATTCTCGATAACTGCGATGCCATGCGCCAGGAGCTTTCCGCGCTCAAGGGCGGCCTGAGCGGGCGCCTGGCGCTGGGCGTGATCCCGTCCGCGCTGCCCATGGTGGTGGCGGTGTCCGGCGCCATGCGCGCACGCTACCCCAGCGTGGCCGTCTCGGTGCACTCGCGCACGTCGGACAAGATTCTTCGGGAGGTGGAGGCATTCCACTTCGACGCCGGCATTACCTATCTCGATAACGAGCCGATCGAGCGCATGGAAACCCGGCATCTCTATGACGAGCACTACCAGCTGTTTCTGCCGGCCGAGCACGAGTGGGCCAACCGCGAAAGCGTGACCTGGGCCGAGGCGGCGGCACTGCCCCTGTGCCTGCTCACGCCCAACATGCAGAACCGGCGCATCATCAACGGTGCCTTCCATGCCGCGCAGTGCAGCCCGGTGGCGGAAATCGAGACGGATTCGGTGGTCGCCCTGTGGTCCCATGTCCGCTTCGGCGGCTGGGCCAGCATCATGCCCGCCTATTTCAGCGAGCTGTTCGGCAACGAGAGCACGGTGCACAGCATTCCGCTGGTGGAGCCGGAGGTACGCCACCAGGTGGGCCTGATCACCCTGGCTCGCGACCCGCTATCACCGATCGTGGCGGCCCTGTTCGAGGTCTGCCGGGATACGCCGCTGTTTCCCCTGGCGGGCGACCACCTGCTCCCCGCCGATTCAGGCTGAACCGGCGGGCGCCCCGGCATTTGCGTCGGACAACTCCTGGGCGGCCCACTCCACCAGGGGGTGCAGCCCTTCGCCGCCCCCGACCCGGAATGCCACCAGCTGAGAACGCATCTGCGGTGGCCAGAATTTCCGGATGTGGTCGAGCACGCCCTCCCGGGCACGCGCTTCGGGATAGGCCTGAAAGTAGGCGGCAATCTGATTGGCCATGTGAACCATCTTGTGGTCATCCATTCGCGATCACCTCCCGCATTTCCATTCTTTCCGCCCCCGTCATCAGCAGAAAACCACCCTCCCGCACCAGACAGGCCAGCGTGATGTTGGCCTCGCGCGCCAGCCGTACCGCCAGGGCGGTCGGGGCCGAGGCGGTGCACAGCAGGCGCAGGCCGAAGGCCGAGGCCTTCTGAACCAGTTCATAACTGCAGCGGCTCGACATCACCACGAAGCCGCTCGCCGGATCCACGCGTTCCCGCAGCAGAGCGCCGATAAGCTTGTCCAGGGCGTTGTGTCGACCCACATCCTCGCGGGCCGTCCGCAGCATGCCGTCGGGACCGGCGAAAGCCGCCGCATGCATGGCCCCCGCCACCGCGTTGAACGGCTGGTGGTCGCGCAGCCCCGCCATGGCCCGCAGCACCGCGTTGCCGTCGAAGGCCGGGCCGTCGGGTACGCGCCCGAGCGGCTTGATGGCGTCGCGCAGGCTTTCCACCCCGCACAGGCCGCAGCTGCTGACCCCGGCCAGGCGTCGTTCGCGCCGTGCGGACGCCGGCATTTCGCCGATCAGACGAACCTCGACGACATGCCCTTCCGGCCGCAGGTGCCGATTCACGCTGTCCACTTCCTCCGGATGCCGGATCACGCCTTCCGACCGCAGGAAACCGTAGGCGAAGTCCTCGGTATCGGCCGGCGAGGCCAGCATCACCGCGTAGTTCTCGTCGTTGACGACCACGGCCACCGGCACTTCCTCGGGGAAGGCGCGCGTGACCGGCTGGACCGCGCCGTCCGACCACCGCTGCGCGGTTATCCGACCGGCCACCCAGGCCCGGTCGGCATCTGCCCTGTCGACCGGGGCGGTCATGATTCGGTCAGGCCTTCTCGGTTTCGGGTTCCGCGATGCGCTGCTGATTCTCCCGATCGTCGAGATAGCGCTTCTGCCACTCGGACATGGTGTTGCAGGGACGCACCTCCACCGCGGTCACCTTGTATTCGGGGCACTCGGTGGCCCAGTCGGAATACTCGGTGGTGATCACGTTGGCCGCGGTCTCCGGGAAGTGGAACGTGGTGTAGACCACGCCCGGCATCATGCGCTCGCTCACGATCGCTCGCAGCGTGGTTTCACCCATGCGCGACGCCACCGCTACCAGCGTGCCGTCCCGGATACCCCGGGTCTCGGCGTCCGACGGATGCAGTTCCAGCCAGTCCTCGCCGTGCCAGACACGGTTCTCGGTGCGACGGGTCTGGGCGCCCACGTTGTACTGGGAAAGTATCCGGCCGGTGGTCAGCAGCAGCGGGAACTTCCGGTTGGCCCGCTCGTCGGTGGCTACATAGGGCGTAAGCATGAATTTGCCCTTGCCGCGCACGAACTCGCCGACGTGCATGACCGGCGTGCCTTCCGGGTGTTCCTCGTTACACGGCCACTGGATGCTGCCGAGCTGATCGAGACGATCGAAACTGACGCCCTGGAACGTCGGCGTGGTGCGAGCGACCTCATCCATGATCTCGGACGGATGGTTGTAGTGCATGGGATACCCGAGCGCCTGCGCCAAGTCTTGGGTAATCTCCCAGTCGGCCTTGCCCGCCGGTGGCTCCTGCACCTTGCGCACGCGGTTGATGCGGCGCTCGGCGTTGGTGAAGGTGCCGTCCTTCTCCAGGAACGAAGAACCGGGCAGGAATACGTGGGCGTAGGAGGCGGTTTCGTTCAGGAACAGGTCCTGCACGATCACGCACTCCATTGCTGACAGGCCGGCGGCAATATGCTTGATATTCGGATCGGACTGGAGAATGTCCTCGCCCTGCACGTACAGCGCCTTGAACGTCCCGCCGGTGGCCGCGTCGATCATGTTGGGAATGCGCAGACCCGGCTCCGTGTCCAGGGTGACGCCCCATTCCTTCTCGTAGATGTCGCGTACGTCCTGCCGCGATATGTGCCGGTAGCCCGGCAGTTCGTGCGGAAACGAGCCCATGTCGCAGGAGCCCTGCACGTTGTTCTGGCCGCGCAGCGGATTCACCCCCACGCCATTGCGGCCGATGTTGCCGGTGCACATGGCCAGATTGGCCATGCCCATGACCATGGTCGAACCCTGACTGTGCTCGGTCACGCCCAGACCGTAATAGATCGCGGCGTTGCCGCCGGTGGCGTACAGCCGCGCCGCGGCGCGGATATCGGCGGCCGGCACGCCCGTGATCTCGGCCACGGTTTCCGGACTGTTTTCGGGTCGCAGGATGAAGTCGCGCCATTCCGCGTACTCATCGACCTCGCAGCGATCGCGGACGAAGCCTTCGTCGGCGAGCCCCTCGTCCAGGACGGTGTGGGCCAGCGCATTGATCAGCGGCACGTTGGTGCCGGGCTTGAGCTGCAGATGATAGTCGGCCTCGACGTGCGCAGAACGAACCAGATCGATGGCCCGCGGGTCGGCCACGATCAGCCGGGCGCCGGCCCGCAGCCGTCGCTTCATCTGCGAGGCGAACACCGGGTGGGCATCGGTGGGATTGGCACCGATCACCAGCATCACGTCGGATTCTTCCACCGAGTCGAAATCCTGCGTGCCCGCCGAGGTGCCCAGGGTCGTCTTCAGGCCGTAACCGGTGGGCGAGTGGCACACCCGGGCGCAGGTATCGACGTTGTTGGTGCCGAATACCGCCCGCGCCAGCTTCTGCACCAGATAGGTTTCCTCGTTGGTACAGCGGCTGGAGGTGATCGCCCCGAGCGCCGCGCGGCCGTACTCGTCACTGATGGCGCGAATGCGCTGGACGGTGAAATCGTAGGCCTCGTCCCAGCTCACCTCCCGCCAGGGATCGGTGATCTTTTCCCGGATCATCGGCGAGGTGATGCGGTCCGGATGCTGGGTATAGCCCCAGGCGAAGCGGCCCTTGACGCAGGAGTGACCATGATTCGCCTTGCCTTCCTTGTAGGGCACCATGCGCACGACGTCGTCGCCCTTCATCTCGGCCTGGAAGGAACAGCCCACCCCGCAGTAGGCGCAGGTAGTGGTCACTGCCCGTTCCGGCATGCCCAGTTCGATCACGTCCTTTTCCAGCAGCGCTTCGGTGGGACAGGCCTGGACACAGGCGCCACAGGACACGCATTCGGAATTCAGGAAGTCGTCCGAATCGGTACCGGCACTGATCATCGACGCAAAACCGCGGCCGTCCACCGTCAGGGCGAAGGTGCCCTGCACCTCGTTGCAGGCCCGCACACAGCGCGAACATACGATGCAGCGGCTCGAGTCGAACCGGAAATAGGGGTTGGAGGCATCGGGCGCCACGTCCTGGTGGTTGGCCCCGTCGCGGCCGTAGCGAACCTCGGTCACCCCGAGCTGATCGGCCAGCTGCAGCAATTCATCATCGCCGTGTCCGTCGGGGGTGACGCTCTGACCCGGATGATCGGACAGGTAGAGTTCCACCACCCCGCGCCGCAGCTCGTTGAGCTTGTCGCTCTGGGTGCGCACCTCCATGCCCTCGGCCACCGGCATGGTGCAGGACGCCGGATAGCCCCGCTTGCCCTCGACCTCGACCAGACAGAGCCGGCAGGAGCCGAACGGCTCGAGGTTGTCGGACGCGCAGAGCTTGGGCACATCGATGCCCGATTCCAGGGCTGCCCGCATGACCGACGTGCCCTCGGGCACCGTCACGGACTGGCCGTCGATTTCCAGCGTCACCTGCTGGTCGGAATGACTGGCGGGGGTGCCGAAATCGGTGGGTTTGAGCTGGGTGGACATGGCTGCCTCCTGGGAGGACCGCTGATGAGTTCGGAATCAGGCCGCGGCGGTGCGCGGCTCGAAATCGTCCGGGAAATGGTTCAGGGCGGACAGCACCGGGAAAGGCGCCATCCCGCCGTGGGCGCAGAGCGACCCCTGGATCATGGTTTCGCAGAGTTCGCGCAACAGCGCGATATTGCGATCGCGATCGTCGTCGGCGGTGATCCGGTCGATCACTTCCTGGCCGCGCACCGACCCCACGCGGCAGGGCGTGCATTTGCCGCAGGACTCGATGGCGCAGAACTCCAGCGCGAACCGCGCCTGCGCCACCATGTCCACGGTGTCGTCGAACACCACGATGCCGCCGTGGCCGATCATGCTGTTGACCTCGGCGAACGCCTCGTAATCCAGCGGCGTGTCGAACAGGGCGGGCGGCAGATACGCGCCCAGCGGACCGCCGACCTGCACCGCCCGGGCGGGCCGACCGCTGGCGCAGCCGCCGCCGAGTTGGTTGATCACGTGTCCGAGGGTGACCCCGAACGGAACTTCGTAAAGGCCGGGGCGCGCCACATTGCCGCACAGCTGCACGGTCAGGGTACCGCGGGACTTGTCGACCCCGACCCCGTGATAGGCCGCGCCGCCGCTGGCAAGAATGGCCGGCACCGAGCCCAGTGTAATCACGTTGTTGACCACCGTCGGCCGGCCCAGAAAGCCCTGGATCGCGGGCAGCGGCGGTTTGTACCGGATCATGCCACGCTTGCCTTCCAGGCTCTCCAGCAGCGAGGTCTCCTCGCCACAGATATAAGCCCCGGCGCCCAGACGAACCTCGATATCGAACGCCTGGCCCGAGCCCATCACCGACTCGCCCAGCATGCCGTTGGCGCGCGCCGCTTCCAGCGACTTTTCCAGCATGCTGTGCGCGTCCGGATACTCGGACCGCAGGTAGATATAGCCCCGCTCGGCGCCGACCGCGAGCGCCGCGATGGTCATGCCTTCCAGCAGGCACAGCGGGTCGCCTTCCATGAGCATGCGATCGGCAAATGTGCCGCTGTCGCCTTCATCCGCATTACAGACGATGTACTTCGGCGTCACTTCCTGATCGTGCACGGTCTGCCACTTGATGCCGGTGGGAAAGCCCGCCCCGCCACGGCCGCGCAGCCCGGAGGCCTTGACCTCGTCGACAATCGCCTGCGGTTCCATGTCCAGTGCGGCACGCAATCCGGCCGTGCCGCCATGGGCGACGTAATCGTCCCAGTCGCCCGGTACCACCCGGCCGGTGCGGCCGAGGGTCAGCCGTTGCTGCCCCTGACTGGCGAGCAACTCGTCGACGTCACCCACGCAGCGCGGATCATCGCGGCTTTCCGCCTGCAGCGCCTCGACCAGCGTTGCGGTGTCGTTTGCCTGGATCGGCCCATAGCCGATGCGGCGTCCACCGGATTCCACCTCGACCAGCGGTTCCAACCAGTACAGGCCGCGAGACCCCGTCCGGACCACATCAAGGCCCGCGGACCGCAGTGCCGCCGCGACCTCGTCGGCCCCGATGGACACCGCCGTGCTGTCTGCCGGTACGAATACCCTCATGATGCTTCGCCTCCGACCGCGCCGGCGATCAGATTGCTGACACGATCCGGCGTCAGCCGGCCAAGTGTGCGTTCATCGAACTGGGCCGACGGCGCGCAGGGGCAGTTGCCGAGACAATAGACTGCCTCCACATCCACCCGGCAGGCCGGATCGGCCGCCAGCGATGACGCCGTTGCCCAGACCTCGCGGCCACCCACCGCCTGGCAGGCCTCCGCGCGGCACACCTTCAGACTGTGCGGGCGCGGCGGTGTTCGCCGGAAATCGTGATAAAAGGTCACCACGCCATAGACCTCGGCGCGGGAAAGGTTCAGGTATCGCGCGACCTCGCCGATTGCCTCGCCCGGTACATAGCCGAATGCCGCCTGCAAATCGTGGAGAATCGGCAATAACGGCCCCTCCCGATTGGCGTGTCGCTCACAGATGGCTTCAACCTGCCGTGACTTGGCTGTTTCCTCCGCGCTCATGCTGTCGTGCTCTTTTTAAGGGCTTCGGTCGCGCGATACCTGACAACGCGCCTATTGCCCAGTAAAAGCTACGCCGCTGCGCGGCACAGTCAAATCGCGATTTCCGATTTGGTGATAGAGGGAGGCAATGGTGCAGCGCAGGATGAGCGGCCGCGCCGCGGGGGAGGATATGGAGCCGGCGACCGGAATCGAACCGATGACCTGCTGTTTACAAGACAGCTGCTCTACCAACTGAGCTACGCCGGCTTAAGGCGGTCCATCATACTAGTCACGCTCGGGCGTCCTGCCCTCGCTTAACAATCCGGCGCTATCCGGGGCGCCTTCCCTGGCGCCCGCTCGCCGGGACGAAGCCGTGCTTCGTCTCTCTCCGGCGAGCCCAACTGAGGTACGCCGGCTTAAGGCGGTCCATCACGCTAGTCACGCTCGGGCGTCCTGCCCTCGCTTAACAATCCGGCGCTATCCGGGGCGCCTTCCCTGGCGCCCGCTCGCCGGGACGAAGCCGTGCTTCGTCTCTCTCCGGCGAGCCCAACTGAGCTACGCCGGCTTAAGGCGGTCCATCACGCTAGTCACGCTTGGGCGTCCTGCCCTCGCTTAACAATCCGGCGCTATCCGGGGCGCCGTCCTGGATTCTATCGCTAATCATGGCGGATTGACGATTCGCGCAGCTGCCGAATCCGGGTTTTGACACGCAGCCCTAGTATGCCTAGGCTTTGTACCAATAGATCTCACAGCCATGTCGAGCTGCCAATGCCGCGCACCACCAGCGTCACCCTCAGCACACACTTCGAGGAATTCATTCGTAAACAACTGGCCTCCGGCCGCTACGGCAATGTCAGTGAAGTGATTCGCGAATCCCTGCGCCAGATGGAAGATCGGGAAACGCGCATGGCCAGCCTGCGTGCCGCCCTCGATACCGGCGTCGAGCAGCTCGACCGTGGCGAAGGGATTGCCTGGGCCACCCTGAAAAACGAACTCGATGCCGGATAGAGCCATTCGCCTGGCGCCGGCTGCGGCCGACGATCTGCGTGAGGTCAAACGCTATACCATCGAAAAATGGGGTTATCCGCAGTGGGTCGAGTATCTCGACCGGCTGGATGGGCTGATGCGCCAGCTCGGCATCCACCCGGCCCTTGGCGCAGCCCGGGACGACGTGCGTCCGGGATTGCGTAGCCTGCCGATCGGTTCGCACGTTATCTGGTACCGCGTGGCGGAAAACCGTATCGAAGTGGTGCGGTTGCTTCACACCGCGATGGATCCGCAAGTCCAGCTGTAATCTCACTGACGTTCCACGGCCACCCGGCCAAGTCCCTCCAGCACGATATCGGGGGCCGGGGTCCAGTTTCCGGGCAGGTGACTAGCCAGTCGCGGCGCTTCGCCCCCGGCAAGAATGCGGCGATCCGGCGCGTGCCGCCGATCAATTCGCTCGATCAGCCCGAGCGCGGCCTGCAATGCCCCGGCGGCCACCGCTGCATCGGTATCGCGCGCCAGCGCGTCCGGCACGTTGTCGCAGGATTGTGAGCGAATCCGCGTATGCGCCTGAATCGCCTGCTGCATTGTCGCCATGCCCGGCACGATCAATCCGCCCTGATGGCGTCCCGTGGCATCCACCACATCAACCGTCAGGGCCGTGCCCGCATCCACGACCACCACCGAGCCGGGCCCGCGGTGAAACGCGCCGATGCAGGCCAGCCAGCGGTCGACGCCCAGGCATTCCGGTCGGGCATAGGCGCATTGCACACCCGCGGCGCTCGCCGTGGACACCACCTCTACCGCCGCCCGGCCCAGCCGGGCTCGGGACCAGGCCTGCAGCGGAGTGGCCAGATCGGCGTCGGCCACGGTCGCAAACCAGACCGGGCCGTCACAATCGGTCGGCAACGTATCGACCCAGTCGCCGCGCCCGCCATGGGCCAGGGCCTGAACCGGACCCGGTTGGCCGGCCGCATCGGCCCGGGCCCATTTGACCCGGGTGTTGCCGATATCCACCAGCAGCGTCATGCCGCTCCCCGCACGGTGACATCGCCGGCGTAACAGCGACGCACGCCGTCATTCAATCGCACGAGCAGAGCCCCATCCGGCGCCAGACCGGCCGCGTAGCCGGCCTGGCGGTGCCCGTCGATATCCACTTCGATCGGGGCATCCCGCAAGGCATCGAAATCCGGCCAGCGCCGCTGGAAGGGCGGGAAGCCATGTCGCTGGTAATCCTGCATCGCGCCGATCACCGCCGCCAGGCAGCGGCCCGCCAACCGGTTTCGCGGCGGCGGCCCGGCGAGCAGCCGGTCCAGCGCGGTCCATGGCTGGTCCACATTCCCGGCCTGACCCGCTTCCATCGCGACATTCAGGCCCAAACCGGTGACGATCCGGCAGCCGCCAGCGGCCTCGCCACGATGTTCCATCAGTATCCCGCCGAGCTTGGCGCCGTTCACCAGCAGATCGTTCGGCCACTTGAGACCAATCCGGGCAACGCCGAGGTCACGCAGGACCTCGGCCAGACGGATACCCACCGCCAGCCCCAGCGCGCCGATCGCATTGGGCGCCGGATCGAACATCCAGCTCAGCGACAGGTACAGATTCGCGCCATAGGGGGATACCCACTGGCGACCGCGACGCCCGCGCCCCCCGCTCTGATGCTCGGCGAACAGGGCATGGGCGCCGGTGTCGGGCGCGGCCAGCAGGCGGTCGCTGGTCGAATCAACCGAGCCACAGACGGTGAGCGAGTTCAGTGCTGACGCGGCATCAACCGGCATCGCCCGGCGAATGACATCCGCCTGCAACGGCTCGAACGGGCGCGCCAGCCGGTAACCGCGGCCGCGCACGGCATGAATGGCCAAGCCAAGCCCCCGTGCCGCCGCTACCCGCTTCCATACCGCGGCTCGGCTCAGGCCCAGCGTATCCGCCAGCGCCGCACCCGAATGCCAGTGGCCATCAGCCAGATGGTAGATCACGGCGCCGGGATCCAGCGGCGTGCGGGTGGCTACGCTCACCGGCGCCGGCGCAGCAGCATCACCCGCTCGAAGCGGCTTTCCTCGCCGGCCATAAGCCGGGCGACATTGCTGCGGTGGGTGAACAGCATCAGCAGCCACATGGCGACGGCAAACAGGATGGGCGCGGAGCCGAGGGCCGGCCATGCCCACACTGCCTGGGCAAGCACGACCGCCCCCATTGCCAGCAGAATCGACAGACTGACCATGCCGGAAAGCACGAGAACAACCACGAACGTCAGCACCCCGGGCACCAGCGGCCCGGGCGCCAGTACCAGCAGCACCCCGATCAGCGTCGCGGCCCCCTTGCCGCCGGCAAATCCGAAGTACACTGGATAGATGTGGCCGATCACCGCCGCCGCGCCGCAGGCGAACGCCAGCCAGACCGGCCCGCCGGCCACCACCAGCGGCAGCAGCCCGGCGGCCACGACGCCCTTGGCCAGATCGAACAGCAATACCAGCACGCCGTACAGCCGGCCGCCGGTACGCAGGGCATTGGTGGCCCCGGCGTTGCCGCTGCCGGCGGCGCGCAGATCCGCCTTGCCCAGCAACCGGCCGATCAACAGCCCACCCGACAGCGCACCGATCAGGTAGGCCGCGACAATCACCAGCAGTGTTGCAATCACAGGTTCCCCCGATCAGCCGACGTTCACATTGTAGGAAAAATCGGTCTTCTGCGCGGCGGCGGCCCGGCGGCCGTAAAGCCGCTCGATTTCACCGGCATAGCGCCGCGCCACGGCCCGCCGGCGCAGCTTCTCGGTCACGGTGAGCAGGCCATTGTCGACGCTCCAGACCTCGTCGACGACCGCCACCCGCCGGATCTGCGCATGACCCGGGAAATGACGCAGGCGCTGACTGATGCGCTTTAGCATCGCCCGCTCGAGCTGCGGGTCCCACCGATCCGCGGGATTGTCGGGATCCAGGCTCAGCGTGCCCATGAGCGCACGCAGCGCCGCGTCATCGCAGGTCACCAGCGCGGCCAGATAGGGACGGGCCTCACCCACCACCGCCGCTCTCGTGAACAGCGGGTCCAGACCGATGGTACGCTCAAGGGGCTCGGGCGATGCCTTGTCGCCGGTCGCCATCACGATGATCTCCTTGAGCCGGCCGGTGAGAAACAGACGGCTCTGATCCAGACGGCTGACCTTGTCCCCGGTGCGCAGCCAGTTGCCGGCGGATTCCAGCACCGCCGCGGTGGCCTCGGCATCGTCCCAGTAGCCCTGCATCACCCCGGGGGTTCGGACCCACAACTCATTGTCGGGCCCCAGCCGGGTCTGCACGTCATCCAGTAGCGACCCGACGCTGGCAGGATCGTTGTCATCCATGCGATTGACGCTGACCACCGGACCGGCTTCGGTCAGGCCGTAGCCCTGCAGGATTGGCAACCCCAGGCCGATCAGCGTTCGCGCTACCGGACGCGGCAGCGCCGCCGCGCCGGAAACCGCGACCTCCAGTCGACCGCCGAACGGGCGCAGACAGGGGCGCGCCACCATCTGTCGCAGTAGCGGCCAGGCCAGATGCCGCAGTCGCCGCGGCCCGCGACCCTGCTGCCGTTCGAATACCGACCACCCCAGTTCCGTGGTCAGGCGCACCAGCCGGCGCACCCAACGTGGCCGCCGCGCCAGGCTCCGCTGCAACTCGGTGTAGTAGTGCTCGTAGATACGCGGCACCCCGACCAGCGCCGTCGGACGGGCGTTGGCCAGGGTCAGGCTGAGAAACCGCGGGTGGCGGCAGAACGACACTGTGGCCCCGGTAATCAGGGCGCGGTGGTAGTCCACCGTGCGCTCGTAGGCATGGGCCAGCGGCACGAACGACACAAGATGCTCGTCCACCGGCGTGTCGACTGCGCGGGCGCAAGCATAGGCGTTCCACACCAGACTGGCATGGCTGAGCATCACCCCACGGGCACGCCCGGAGGTGCCGGAGGTATACACCAGCGAGGCCAGTTCCGCCGGCGCCGGGGCCAATGTCGCCCGCCGCGGCTCGTCCGGCAGCCATTGCTCACTGGCCACCAGCCGCGCGTCGCCCTCGGTATCCCCATCGAGGGCCACCACGGTCTGCACCGCGGGGCAGTCGCCCTCCGCCAGGATCGACCGCCACCAGCGGCCCTTGGCTACCACCACCAGCGCCGCGCCGCTGTCGCGCAGCACGTCACCGCTGCTCGCGGGCGTATCACCGCAGAACAGGCCTACCGACACCAGCCCCTGATCCAGCGCCGCCTGATCGACTGCCACCCAGCTCGGGCTGTTGCGCACCAGAATGGCGACTCGCGACCCGGCGGCCAGTTCGCTGCTGGCCAGGCCGGCCCGCCAGCGGCCGACCAGCCGCTCGGTCTGTGCCCAGGTCAGGGACCGCCAGCGCCGGGCCGGTGGATCGAAGTAACGATAGGCGGTTTCGTTGGGCGTGAGCGCCACCCGGCCGGCGAACAGCGCCGGCAGCGTGGTGGCCCGGGCGGCCGGTACCCAGTGCATGGCATCCGTCATGCCGGCAGTGACAACCAGGCCGTGCGCCGCGCCGCCGTCTCGGCGTCGCAGCGGCTCATCAAGCGGAATCGCCACTGTTCGTCCGCCGGTGCCTGCAGGGCAAGCTGCCGCGTGAGCAGTTCGTCATCGCGGAACAGGTGCAGCGTTACCGGCGTCCCGGTCGGGACCCGTCGCAACCGCCGGGTCAGCGTGTCCGCCTCGGCGCGCAGACCGTCCACCGCCACGATCACGTCTCCGGGACAAAGGCCCGCCACTTCCGCCGGGCTGTCCATCAGCACGTGCAGCAACCGCGCCGGCCCGGTGCCAGCGTTGAGCCGCAGCCCCTGGGCCAGCAGAAAGGCCGCGCCGTCGCGCGCATCCGGCGTCACCCGGCGGGCGCGGACGCCGAAGCGCGCCAGAAGTTCGGCCAGAGGCAGTTCCTCGGTGCCACGCACGGCGCCGTCGAAGAAATCGGACAGATCGGCGCCTGCCACGTCGGCGGCGATTGCCTCCAGCCGGTTTTCGGGTACCGGAATGCCTGGCCGCCCATGCTCGGCCCAGACCCGGGCCATGACCGTGTCCAGGCTGATACGCCCTTCGCTGCGATCACGCAGCAGCAGGTCCAGGCAAAGCGCCACCAGCGCCCCCTTGCCGTAGTAGCTGACCACCGCGTTGGGGCTGTTCTCGTCCGGACGGTAGAACTTGGTCCAGGCATCGAAGCTGGACTGGGCCAGGCTCTGGCAGCGCCGGCCCGGATTGCCGGCCAGCCGGTTGGCGATACGCTGCAGCCGGGCGAGATAAGCGGTTTCGTCGATCAGCCCGGCCCGAACCAGGGCCAGATCATCGTAGTAGCTAGTCACCCCTTCGTAGGCCCACAGGTCCTCGAAATGGGCTTCCGTTGCCAAATCGCTGTCGGCCACCGCGGCCGGCTGAATCCGCTTGACGTTCCAGAGGTGGAAGTATTCGTGGCTGCACAGACCGAGCAATTCGGCATAGGCCTCGCTGCGAGCGGCGGCACCGGCGACGGGCAACGCGTTGCGGTCCACCAGCAGGGCGGAACTCGCACGGTGCTCCAGGCCACCGTAACCGGCGCCGGCGATCTGGGCCAGGAACAGGTAATTATTCATCGGCATCTCGCCGAACACCGCTGCCTGGGCTTCACACACCCGGGCAAGATCGGCCGCCAGCTTCTCGCGATCGGCGTCATGCCGACCCAAACAGACGAACGCATGCGGTACCCCGCCGGCCCGGAAGTCGATCCGATCGATGTCCTGGCCCATTCCGACCGGATGATCGATCAGGCTGCGGTAATCGTCCGCCGCATATTCGCCGAATCCCGTGTTATCGATGGCCAGCGCCGGCAGACTGGTTACCGCCTGCCAGTCAACGTCCGGCGGCGGCAGAAGACGTACCCGGCAGGGCCGCGTCTCGTGTCCGATCGGCCGCAGGTAGACCGACGTGCCATCGAAAAAACCGCGTCGATCATCCAGGTAGGCGGCGCGTACGGAACTGTCCCCTGCGTGCAACTCGTAGGCCAGCGTCAACGCGCCGGTCACCGGCGCCGCCCGCCAAGTCTGTTTGTCGGTCTTTTGTACGACGACCGGGTTGCCCGCCGCATCGCTGGCTGTCACCGACAGGATGTTGCGGGCGAACTCGCGGATAAGGTAACTGCCCGGCACCCAGGCGGGCAGCGTGAAACACTGGCCCGCCTCGTCTGGCTCGGGCACCCGACAGGTCACGCGGAAGCGGTGACCACGCGGGGAAGCGGCGCTGACCTCGTACTCGAGCGGTGTCATCGGCATGCCGGATTCCGGAAAGGCGCGCGATTCTACGCCGCTGCCGAGTGGATTGCATGCCACGGCGACGGTTTATCGGCTTTCCGCCCCTCAGGTTTTCTGCAAGACTCCCGATAACCCTAGACAAGGTACGGTACCGGGTGGCGCGACCGGACTGCAGCCGGGGCTCATCCGGCGCCATCGCCTGCCCGGTGGCGTTTGTCTTCCCTGGAGTTTGTCGATGCCCGATCGCCTTCCGCAACTGCGAGGGTGCCCCGCCAGTCCGGGACGGCAGCGCGGCGCCACGCTCGTTTTTACCGCGTTCACGCTGGTGGCGCTGGTGGCGACACTGGGGCTGGCTATCGATGTGGGCCGGCTTTACGCCACCCAGACCCAGCTTCAGCGCACCGCGGAAGTGGCGGCCCTGGATGCCGCCCGGACCATTGGCGGGTGTCGTGTCGGCGATCCCGATGCCCCGCAGACCGCCGCGGAACTGGCGGTACAGAACGCCATCGGCAACCAGGCCGACGACGACGGCGCCCCGGCAATTTCGCCGAACGTTTCGCTGGGCATCCAGGAAAGCAATGGTTCGCTGCTCAGTTTCGCACCGAGTGATGCATTCGAGGCCGACTCCGTCCAGGTCACCCTGACCCGCCCGGCGCCAACGCCGCTGGTGGCCTTCTTCACCGCTGACCGACCGCTAACGGCCTCCGCCACCGCCATCAGTCGCCCGCAAGCAGGCATCTCGATCGGCTCGTCACTGGCCCGCATCGGCGGTCTCGACGGCAGCGAGGGGATTCTGGCTGCGCTGCTGGGCACCAACCAGGTAAATCTGGTCAGCTACGAGGGGCTGGTGGACGCCCAGCTCACAATTGGCGATCTGCTGCAGGCCGACGCGACGATTACCGGCGTGGAAGATCTGCTGCAAACCGAATTTACGCTCCCGGAATCACTCGGCTTCCTGGCGGACACACTGGACGCCACCACCGGCTCGACCAACGCTCTGGCGGCCGCCACACTCCGGGATCTGGCCGATCTGGCCGACCCCGGCCGCTCTTCGCAGCTGGGCCAGATCCTGAATATCGAAGAAGGCTTCGAGGAGCTGGCCGCAAGCCTGCCCCTGAATGCGTTGGACCTGCTCACGGGCCTGGCCCAGGCGGCGAACGTCGGCTCCCCGGTCGATCTGCCCGTGGGCGTTGACCTCGGCGGTATCGCGACCGTAGACGGGCAGATCAACATCATCGAGCCACCGCAGATCGCCTTCGGCCGGGCGGGACTCGACGGCGGTAATCAGCCGCGCACCCGTGCGACCACAGCACAGGCCGCGATTCAACTGAACGTGACGGTGCTCGACGTGTTACCGGGACTGCTGGGCGGGCCGCTCCTCAATCTGCCGATCTACATCAAGGTGGCATCCGCCGAAGCCACGCTGGACGACATCCAGTGTGCGGGCCAGACGCCGCTGGCCGAAAACGACGGCACCTTCCAGCATTTCGTCGAGGTTGGCGCCACCACCCGCATCGCCGATCTCGGCATCGGCGAGTTTGCCGACATAGGTGCGTTCAACCCGCAGCCACCCGCACCCGGTCAGGACATCACGATTCTGAACATTGCCGGCGTGGCCCAGGTCACCGCGGAGAACGCGCCGCGAGTCTCGGTCGGTGCGCCGGATTCCGAGGCAGTCGATTTCGTCGGCCCGTTCCCGCCTCAGGATGAGGCCGGTATTCAGACCCAAACCGTGGGCCCGGATCTTTCCGATTCCCTGAATGGCGCACTAAGCGACCTGTCCGACGATCTGCTGGCGAATCTGGACGTCGATCTCTTCGACGCCGGTGCCCTGGGCGACGTCTTCGACGCCCTGGATGGGCTGGTGGGTGGACTAATCGGCGGATTGCTGGACGGCATCCTGGACGGCCTGCTGGGCGGATTGCTGGGACTGGGCAATCCCGATGGCGGCGACCTGCTGGACCTCGTCACCGGCATTCTGGCACCGGTACTCGATACGCTGGACGATGCCCTGCTGGAACCACTGTTCAACCTGCTGGGCCTGAGTGTCGGCGCGGCCGACGTTTCCGTGCAGTCCGTGCTGATCAACCAGCCCGCGATCTACTGCACCGACCGCCAGTGCAACGCGAGCTAGCGAGCACGTTCCACTAACCTGCTGCCGTTCACCAGCCTCGGTGATCCAGCCCCAGCTTTTCCGCCAGCGCCGCGAGCTTGCGGGTGGGTGATACCGCCACCCCCTGCCCGGCCCAGGACAGCAGGGGCAGATCGGCATGGGAATCGGAGTACATGATCACTTCGGTCGGCTCGACGCCATCGCCCAACACCGCGCGGACGCGGGCCAGCTTTTCGGCGTCGCGGCAGTTCAGGCCATTCATCCCGGCCAGCCGGTCGTCGCCGGTCCAGGCGACGCGCGAACAGACCACTTCCTCGATGCCCAGCCGCCGGGCCAGCGGTTCCACGTAGATGTCGAGACTGGCAGTGGCCAGGATCACCCTGTCCCCCACGGCCAGGTGTTCGCGCACGCAGTCCAGCGCGGCCGGGCGCATGCCGTGTTCGAGCAGATCATCGACGAATGCCTGCGCCCAGGCCAGCAGCCGCTGTCGCGGCTGGCCGCCGGCAAAACTGACCAGCACGGCGCGCTTGATCCCGGTTCGGCGGTTGGCCAGCCAGCCCCGCACGACGCGTATCGGCAACCACAGCAGGCCGAGCACACATGTGGGATGGCGGCGCAGGTAGCCGCGAAGAAAAGGCAGGAACGTATCGTGACGGGTCAGGGTCTCGTCGAGGTCGAACACCGCCACCCGGCGGGTGGCGGCGGCAGGCGCCCCGCTCGGGTCGGCTATCTCCGCCTGCATTCCCTGCCCCCGGTCATTGTGGGCATGATCAGCCGGCAACGGCCTCGGCTGCTGCCGTGGCTTCACCGGGGCGAACGTGATGACCCGACTGCTGCAACACCGTTTCCAGCGCGGCCAGACAGCGGGCGACGTTCTCGGGGCGGCTGCTCTGCCCCATCAGGCCGATACGCCAGATCTTGCCGGCCAGCGGGCCGAGACCCGCGCCGATTTCGATCCCGTGGTCCTCGAGCAGGCGCCGGCGTACGCCAGCTTCGTCCACACCCTCGGGCACCCGGACCGCATTGAGTTCCGGCACCCGTTCCTCCGCGGGCACGGCCATGGTCAGGCCCATGGCCTCCAGACCGGCGACCAGACCTTCATGGCAGCGACGATGTCGCGCCCACACCGATTCCAGCCCTTCTTCCAGGATCATCACCAGCGACTCGTGCAGCCCATAGAGGGCGTTCACCGGCGCGGTGTGGTGATAGGCCCGCTGGGCCCCGCCACTCCAGTAGCCGGTCAGCAGCGACAGGTCCAGGAACCAGCTCTGTACCGGCGTCTGGCGTTCGTTCATCACGTCCTGGGCCCGCTTGCTGAAGGTCACCGGCGACAGGCCGGGCGGGCAGGACAGACACTTCTGTGTGCCCGAATAGCAGGCGTCGATGCCCCAGTCGTCAATGCGCACGGGCACCCCGGCCAGCGAGGTGACCGTGTCCATGAGCACCATTGCCCCCGCCTCGTGGGCGATCTTCGCCAGCGTCTCGCCATCCGACAGGGCGCCGGTCGAGGTCTCGGCGTGGACGAACGCCACCAGCTTCACCGGACCCACGCGCTTGAGCTCCGCGCGCAGGGCCTCCGGATCGACTGCCCGGCCCCAGTCCTGCTCCACCGTGGTCACCTCGGCGCCGGCGCGGCGGGCCATTTCGGCCAACCGGCCGCCGAACACGCCGTTGACGCAGACCACTACCTTGTCGCCGGGCTCGAGCAGATTGACGATGGTGGCTTCCTGGCCGGCGGTGGCCGGGCCGGAAATGGGCATCGTCAGATCGTTGTCGGTGAGGAACACCGCGCGCAGATGTGCCTTGATCTCGTCCATCAGGCGGATGAACTCGGGATCCAGGTGCCCGATGGTGGTGCGGCCCATCGCGGCGAGTACGCGATCGTGCACGTCGGAGGGGCCGGGCCCCATGAGCAGGCGTTTGGGCGGCTGAAAACTGGTAAGCGTCACAGGTGGGTGCTCATCAAAATCAAACCAGCGCGGTACGATACTGGATTCGCTGCAGACTGGCTAACCCCTGCCCGGCTCATTCCGTCGCCCTGATGGCCGCCAAACCATGCCCAGAGTCCGTCCCATCGATCCCGCCCAGATTCGGGATTTCGAACAGGCCATCGGCCGCCCGCTCACGCGCAGGGCCCCGCTGGCACCGCTGACCACCTTTCAGGTCGGTGGAACCGCCGAGTGCCTGCTCGAAACCCGTGGCGCCGACGACCTGGCAGACGCCGTATGCGCCGCCCGCCGACTGGACATCGATTACCTGCTACTGGGTTGCGGCGCCAACCTGCTGGTCGGCGACCGCGGCCATCCCGGACTGGTGATCCGCAATAGCGGCGGGTCGATCAGCGTGACCGACCATCGGCTCACCGCCGACAGCGGCGCCACCATGTACCCGGATGTCATCGACGCCGCGGTTCAACGCGGCCTGTCCGGCCTGGAACATTACGTCGGCATCCCCTCCACCGTCGGCGGGGCGCTGTGGCAGAACCTGCATTTCCTGTCGCCGCCGCCCGAGCGGGACCGCACCATGTTCATCGCGGAAGTGCTGGAAAGTGCACGGCTGCTCACGGCCGAGGGAGAGTGCCGGGAGGTAGGCGTGGATTACTTCCGGTTCGGCTATGACTACTCGGTGCTGCACGACCGTGACGACATCGTGCTGTCCGCCACCTTCGCGCTGACCCCGGCCGACCCCACACGGCTGCGCGAGATCATGGCGGCCAATCTCGACTGGCGCGGCCAGCGTCATCCCCCGCTGGACACGGAACCCTCGGCGGGCTCGATCTTCCGCAAGATCGAGGGCATCGGCGCGGGCCGGCTGATCGACGAATGCGGCCTGAAAGGCCTGACCTGCGGTGGGGCACAAATTTCGCCTCGGCACGCCAACATCATCATCAACCGGGGCGGCGCCACCGCCGCCGACATCTGCGCGCTGATCATGCACGCGCAGCAGGTGGTATCGGCGGAGACCGGTCACTGGCTTACGCCGGAAATCGGCTTCGTGGGTGAGTTCGCGCCGGTAAAACGGCTGCCCGCCGATGTGCGAGCAACCTGAAATGAAGTCGTCATTTGCCGCTGGCACATTCCGGCCTCTACAGCGGCTTCGGGGGTATGCCCCGTGTCGCGGGCCGACCTGCGGGTCGGCTTTTTTGTGGGCGGCGCCCGGCCGGTTCAGTCCCTGAACGACGGGTCGCGCCGGTCGAGCTTGCGCAGCAATCCGGGCCAGGCGAGCTTGCCGCCCAGTCCGCGCGTGACCTTGTCCGCCTGCTGCTTGATACCGGCGACGATCGGATCGGGCACTTCCCGCAGCGTCTGACCGGTACTCTGCGCCAGCACCTGTATCTGGCAGGCGCTCTCCAGGAGATACATGGCCAGAAAGGCGTCGGCCACCGTCTCGCCCACGGTCAGCAGACCGTGGTTGCGCAGGATCAGATTGTTGGCGTTACCCAGATCCGCTACCAGTCGTGGCTTTTCGTCCTCGTTGAGGGCCACGCCCTCGTAGTCGTGATACCCCAGTGACGCCAGCGGAAACAGCGACTGCTGCGAATAGGCCCGCAGTCCTTCGTCCTGTACCGACACGGCGATACCGTTACGGGTGTGCAGGTGCAGCACACAGAGCGCGTCCTCGCGGGCGGCGTGGATGGCGCTGTGGATGGTGAACCCGGCCGGATTGGTGTCGTAGGGCGAGTCCATCACCTTGTTGCCCTCGGCGTCGATCTTGACCAGCGAACTGGCGGTAATCTCTTCGAAGAACATGCCGTAGGGATTGATCAGGAAATGGTGCTCGGGCCCGGGCACCCGGGCCGAGATGTGCGTGAACACCAGGTCATCCCAGCCGAACATGGCCACCAGCCGGTAGCAGGCGGCCAGGTCCACCCGGCGTTCCCACTCGGCGTCGCTGACCTGGCGACGGACATCCTGATTGGTTGTAGCGGCTGTCACCATGAGCATCCCCTTCGGTGGCGTATCGGGACCGTCGGCACCGGCCTGATGCCGCCAGTCGTGTGACTGCGACTCTAACCCGCGCCGCACCACTGGCGCGAGCCGCTGTCCAAGCCCGTCACAATGTTACGATCACGCGCTTTCGACTGGCCGTATGCCGCCCGGCACGGCACAACGAGGATTGACGATGATGCTGACCCTTTCGAGTGTGCGCGGCCCCTGGCGGCGCCTGGCCGGTGCCGGCGTGCTGATGCTGGTCCTGCCCCTTGCCCAGGCCGCAACCTATGAAGTCACCGTGCTCGACGACGCGGTGGCCGCGGACGGCGACTGCACCCTGCGCGAGGCGCTGGACAACGCCAATGCCAATGCGGTCAATAATGAGGACTGCCCGGCTGACGGCATGCCGGGCGACGACATCATCACCTTCGCCAGCGACCTGGCCGGCAGCACGCTGGAACTGCCCACGATGGCGCTGGCGGTCAACGATGCTGGCGGCAACGCGCTGACCATCGACGGCGGCGATCCCGACATCGACAGCGATCAACCCCGGGTGCTCCTGGATGCCCTGGCCGAAAACGATGCCGATCACCGAGTGCTCGAACTGGACACGCCCCTGACCCTGCAGCGGGTCAATCTCGCCGGGGGCCGGGCAACCACCGCCAACGGCGGCAACATCATCGCCCGCGCGCCGCTGACCCTGGAGAGCGTGAATATCGTCAACGGACTGGCCACGGGCACTGCCGCGGGTACCGGAGCCGGGGGCGCCATCTATATCGATGTCGGCGGCAGCCTGAGCGCCAGTGGCAGCAGCCTCAACAACAACACCGCCTATCGTGCCGGCGGCGCCATTGCCGACGGCTCCGGCGCACCCGGCAACGTGCAATGGTCAGGCGGTTTCATCACCCGCAACGTCGCCGGCGAGCGTGACGAGGATGGCAACAGCGACGGCTTCGTCCCCGCCGATGGCGGCGGCCTGCATCTGCCCAACGGTGGGCTGCTGCAGGAAGATGCCAACGTCAACAACAATCTCGCCACGGGCAACGGTGGCGGCATCTGGCTGGGCGGCAGCGGCACGTTGACGATCACCGCGTCCAATCTGACCAGCCACGATGCCGAAGGCGAGGGTGGTGGCAACATCTATAACGATGGCGGCGCCATCGAAATCGTCGAAAGCACCATCACCGACGGCGACGCGTCCGGCGAGAACGGCGACGGCGGCGGCATCCTCAGCCGCGGCGGCAGCATCCAGATCAACGGCAGCATTCTCAACGCCAACTATGCCGCGCGTAACGGCGGCACGCTCGCCCTTTTCGACAGCGCGTCGGTTACCGCCAGCCGAGTCGCCTTCGCCAACAACGGCCTCCAGCCTGATCCCCAGGACGGCAGCAACATCCGGACCCTGCGCGGTGGCGGTATCTACGTGGACGGCGCCAGCACCGTGACCTTGAACACCGTGTCCATGCGCGGCAACGGCGCCGATATCGCCGGCGGAGCGATCTGGAGCGACGGCGGCACCCTCACCGGCAGCCAGATCGACATCACCAGCAATGGCGCGGCCGGCGCGGATGTCGGTCAGGGCGGCGCAGGTGTCTATCTGGCCGGCGGCAGTCTCGACTGGAGCAATGCCCGCCTGCGCAACAACGCGGCGGACGGGGAAAGCGGCTCCGGCGGCGCCCTGTTCAACGCCGGTGCCGACGTCACGCTGACCCGGACCGAACTGTTTCGCAACACCGCCGAACGGGCCGGCGCGGCGATCGAAATGACCGGCGGCACCCTGCAGCTCAATCAGGTCACCCTCGGTGGCGACGACGAAGCCGACGGCAACATGACCGGCAGCAACCCCGGCAACGGTGGCGGCCTGCATGTCAGCGGCGGCACCGCCCGCATCGACGACTCGGTGGTGGCCTTCAATTCGGCCAGTCAGGGCGGCGGTTTGTGGAACGGTGGCAACAGCACACTGGTGGTGACCAACAGCACCATCTCGGGCAACGAAGCCACGGTCAGCGACGGCGGCGGGGTCTATCAGATCAGCGGCGGCAGCACCCGACTGGAATTTGCCACGGTGGCGCGGAATCGTGCCGCCGAGAACGGCGGCGGTCTGGCCGTGGGCGCAACGGCCACCCCGGACATCGCGCTGGCCAGCAGCCTGGTCACCGGCAACAGCGCCGGTGGCGAGGGCAACGACTTCGTGGCCGATGCCGTCGAGGTCGACGCCAATACCGTCACCACGGGCGCGGATAGCCTCGGCGACCTCCAGCTGTTCGGCGGCCCCACCACCACCCACCCGCTGCAGGCGGACTCTCCCGCCGTCGACGCCGGCGCCGACGCCCTGTGCAACGACCCGGCCGTCAACCTGCGCGACCAGCGCGATGCAGAGCGCATTACGCCCTGCGACAGCGGCGCCTTCGAACGCGCGGGCGCCCCGCGTCTGACCGTCACCAACACCGCCCCGGAGGCGGTGAACGCCACCCTCGACAGCGACCTGCTGGTGCTGGCCTTCCGCCTGGAGAACACCGGTGACGACGATGTCACCCTGAGCGGATTCCGCGCGGACATGCTGCTCAACAGCGGCGTCGAGGCACTGATCGGGCTGCGGCTGCGTGACCTGGATGCGCCGCTGGAATTCGAGATCGTCGTGGACGAGAACGGCAACGGCATCCTCGATGACAACGAAACCGACGTGGTTGGCACCGGTGACGGAACCGGCACCCAGTTCCAGTTCGACGGCGGCGCCGGGCGGGTATTCGACGCGGGCGAAAGCGAAAGCCTGCTTGTGGTGCTGCGCGCCCTGCCGGAGCCGGAAGAGCCGGTCGACGACCCGCTGGTGCAGAACTGGCAGGTCGATGCCCCGCTGATGGCCGGCGGCCTGCTGGCCGGCCTGCTGGTGATGGCCCGCCGTCGCCGCGGCCGCCACAGCTGGCTGATGCTGGCGGTGCTGGTGGCCGTGGGGTTGAGCGCCTGCAGCGAAGGCGACGAAATTCCGCCGCCGGACCCGATCTTCTTCGGCGATCCGGCGATTCAGGGTGATGTGCGTTTCCGGCTGGTGGAGCTGGAAGCCGCCGGCAGTACCGACAGCGTGGTCGTCGGCCAGGGTCTGCCGGTGTTCGGGCCGGGCATTCTGATCAACCTGTAAATCACATCCGGCCGTGGCAACCCGTTTGTCACGGCCGGCTTGACAGGTAATGTGAATCCCGGTTCACTTCTTGGGAAGCCCAAGCCGAACCTCTGCCATCGCCTACCGGGAAACCAACCTCATCAGGTCGCGTCGGGCCGGCACCCGAGCCGCCATCCTGCTGGCCGCGCGGCAGCGCATTGCCGCGGGCGGTTATCAGGCGGCCCAGATGCAGACCGTGGCGGCCGATGCCGGCGTGGCCACCGGCACCATCTACCGGCATTTCCCGTCCAAGGCGGAACTGTTCGCCACCGTGTTCCAGCGCGTCGCGGGGCAGGAAGTCGATGCCGTTGCGACCGCCGCCGCGGGTGCCGACAGTGCGGCCCTCCGCCTGCAGCGGGTCGCCGAGACCTTCGTTCAGCGGGCTCTAGCGGCGCCGCGTCTGGCGTATGCCCTGCTCGCCGAGCCGGTCGACCCGCTGGTGGAGGCAGAGCGGCTGGTGTTCCGGCGCACCTATGCAGCGATTCTGGCCGACCTGGTCGAGGACGGCATCCGTCAGGCGGCATTTCCGCCGCAATCATCCGATCTCAGCGCCACCGCCCTGGTAGGGCTTCTGGCCGAAACACTGGTCGGCCCGCTGTCGCCACAGGCCGCCGACCCGCCGGCGTTGCCGGTCAACGAATTCACCCAGCAGATCGTGGCGCTGTGCCTGCGCGCGGTCTCGGCACGGAGCCATCCATGAGCCACCCCGATCCGATCAACCACGGCGCCGACTGGCCCGACATTACCCATCCCACGCACGAGGTCACCAACCAGCCACCGCCACTCGCCGGCGTCAACGCCTACACCGGCGACCGTGCACTGATGGACGCCCTGGCCCGCGAGGGCGGCGGCTGGGGCGACGACCGACTGCGCCGCTTCGGGGCTGTCTGTGGTGAAGAGTTGCTGGACATCGGATTCCAGGCCAACGAGAACCCGCCGCGGCTGAAAGCCTTTGATCGCTACGGCCATCGCATCGACGAAGTCGAGTTCCACCCTGCCTATCACCGCTCGATGCAACTGGCCCGGGAACACGGCCTGCACAGCCTGACCTGGACCGCGGACCGTGACGGCGCACAGGTGGTGCGTTCGGCCCTGGCCTATCTGCACAACCAGTTCGAGTCGGGGACCATGTGCCCCATCACCATGACCCACGCCGCGGTCCCGGCGCTGCAACATCAACCGGACGTGGCCGAGCAGTGGCTGCCGGGCATCCTGGCGCCGGACTATGACCCGAACTGCCGCCCGTTCGAGCAAAAGACGGGGCTGACCATCGGCATGGGCATGACCGAGAAACAGGGCGGTTCCGACGTACGTGCCAATACCACCCGCGCCACCCCGCTGGGCCGGCCCGGGCCCGGCCGCGAATACGAACTGGTGGGCCACAAATGGTTCTTCTCGGCGCCCATGTGCGACGGCTTTCTGGTGCTGGCCTACAGCGAGGGCGGTCTGTCCTGCTTCCTGCTGCCCAAGTGGCGGCCGGACGGCAATCGCAATGCCATCCACATCCAGCGGCTCAAGGACAAGCTCGGGGACCGCTCCAACGCCTCGTCCGAAGTCGAATTCCGCGGCGCCTTCGGCTGGATGATCGGGGCCGAGGGCCGGGGCGTGCCCACCATCATCGAGATGGTCGGCCAGACCCGGCTGGACTGCATGGTCGGCTCGGCCGGGCTGATGCGCCAGGCCACTGCCCAGGCGATCCACCACTGCGCCCATCGCGAAGCCTTCGGTCGCCCCCTCATCGACCAGCCGCTGATGACCAACGTGCTGGCCGATCTGGCGCTGGAATCGGAAGCCGCCCTGGCGCTGTCGTTGCGGCTGGCGCGTGCGTTCGGTGCCGCGGCCAACGGCGACGAGACGGAAAAGGCATTTGCCCGCCTGGCCACGCCCGTAGGCAAATACTGGATCTGCAAGCGCACCCCCGCGCAGGTCAACGAGGCCCAGGAATGCCTGGGTGGCGCCGGCTATGTGGAAGAAACCATCATGCCCCGGCTGTTCCGGCAGTCGCCGCTCAACTCCATCTGGGAGGGCTCCGGCAATGTCCAGTGCCTGGACGTGCTGCGGGCGATGAGTCGTGACGCCGAATCGGTCGAGGCGGTGATCGCCGAGCTGCGCGCCGCACGCGGCCAGCATCCGGCATTCGACGCCCATCTCGCCCGCCTGCTAGCACAATTCGAGCGGCCCGCCGACCTCGAACCCCGGGCGCGGCGGTTCACCGAAGACCTGGCCCTGGGCCTGCAGGCCTCGCTCCTGATCCGCGCCGGCAACGAGCCGGTGGCACAGGCCTTCTGCGCCGGCAGACTGGGCGAACCATGCTATCTCGCCTACGGCACGCTGCCGGACGGCCTCGAGCAACGCGCCATCGTCCAACGGGCACGGCCCGCCTGACCCTCCATCGGAAGCCACCATGCAATACGAGACACTCGACACCACCGTCCGCGACGGCGTCGCCGTCATCACCCTGAACCGGCCCGACCAGCTCAACGCCCTCAACCAGGCCATGCTGCGGGAACTGCCCCGGGCCCTGGATGCCGCCGAGGCTGACGACAACGCCCGCGCGGTGCTGCTGCGCGCCAACGGTCGCGCCTTCAGTAGTGGCGCCGATCTCAAGGAAGGCGTGGGCAGCGGCATGACCCGCGGCGACTTCAAACTGGGCGACCCGCTGCGGGTCCACTACAACCCGCTGATCGAGAAGCTGCGCGGGCTGGACATGCCGGTGGTTTCGGCGGTCCACGGCCTGGCAGCCGGTGCCGGCTGCAGCCTGGCGTTGGCGGTGGACATGGTAGTGGCCGGCCGGGCCGGCGCCTTCCAGATGATCTTCAGCAGTATCGGCCTGGTGCCGGATGCCGGGGCCACTTATCTGCTGCCGCGGCTCGCCGGTCGGGCCAAGGCCCTGGGCGCCATGCTCACCGGCGAGGTGATCGACGCCGAACGCGCCGAACGCTGGGGTCTGATCTGGCAGGTGGTGGACGACGCCGAACTGGAGGACACTGCGATGTCGCTGGCGGCGTCACTGGCGGCCCGCCCCACCCGGGCACTGGCCTGGACGCGGCAACTGGTCGACGCCGGCGCGGGTGACAGCCTCGCCGGCCAGATGGCCGGCGAAGCCGAGTACCAGGATGCCTGCCAGCACACCGAGGACTTCGCCGAGGCGATCAACGCCTTCATGGAAAAGCGGCCGCCGAGCTTTCGCGGCCGCTGATAGCTAGTCGGCGTAGAGTGCCTCGATCTGGTCGGCATACTTGTCGTAGACCACCCGGCGCTTGAGCTTCATGGTCGGCGTGAGTTCACCCCCGTCGATGGAGAAATCCTCCGCCAGCAAACGGTAGTGCTTGATTGTCTGCACCCGCGCCAGACGCGCGTTGACCGCGGCCAGCTGCTGGTCGAACCAGGCCCGGAAGCGCTCGCACTCGGCAGCTTCGGCGGCAGTCTTCGCCGGGCTGCCGGCCGCGGCCGCGGCTTCCGGCAGGGATTCCTCGTCCAGCGTGATCAGGGCCGACAGGTACTTGCGGCGATCACCGATCACGCAGCACTGGCTGACCACGCCGATGGTCTTGAGCTCGCCCTCGACGTGGGCCGGGGAGATGTTCTCGCCGCCGGCGGTGATGATCAGCTCCTTCTTGCGGTCGGTGATGTGCACGAAGCCGTCGTCGTCGATGTGGCCGACATCGCCGGTGTGCAGCCAGCCGTCCGCATCCAGGGTGTCGCGGGTGGCTTCCTCGTTGTCGAGATAACCCATGAACACGCTGGGACCGCGCATCAGGATCTCGCCGTCGTCGGCGATGCGGATTTCGGTGTCCGGGTAGGGCTTGCCGATGGCCCCGCGCTTGACCTCGCCGGGCACGTTCAACGTGCCGGCCCCGGTGGTTTCGCTCTGGCCCCAGACCTCGTAGAGCATCAGGTCCAGGCCGGCGAAGAAGTCCAGGGTTTCGCGCGAGATCGGGGCCGCGCCGGTGCCCCGGAACCGGGTACGGTCCAGGCCCAGACGCTGCTTGACCTTGCTGAATACCAGCTTCTCGGCCAGCGGATACAGCAGCGGCCGACTGCCGCCGTTCTCTTCCGCCGCCGCGGCCTTCAACCCCACCGATTTCGCCCAGGCCACGATCTTCTTCTGCACCGGTGAGGCCTCGGCTCCGGCCGCCTGCATGCGATGCTGGATCTTCTCCCACACGCGGGGCACGGCAAAGAACGTCTGCGGGCGCACGGCGGCGAGCGTGGCGCCGAGCTCCTCCAGGCTGGGAGCGAACCAGATGGTGCCGCCGAAGGTGATCGGACCGTGGATGGAAAACATCTGTTCGGCGATGTGCGACAGCGGCAGGTAGCTGATCTGGTCGTCACCGGCGCGGGCGTCGACCTTGCGGGCCACGGTACTGGCGGTCCAGATCAGGTTGTGATGCGACAGCTGCACGGCCTTGGGATTGCCGGTGGTGCCCGAGGTGTAGATCAGGGTGGCGGCGTCGTCCCGCGTCTGGGCGGCAATACGGGCCTCCAGATCCTCGGCGTTGTCGGTCTGATCGCCCAGCGCCAGCAGCTCCTCCCAGGTATGGACATCCGCGGCCGGGTCGGAACCCTCCATCATCACGATGGCCTTGAGCTCGGGTAGCTGGTCGCGAACCTTCTGGAACTTGGCCAGATGCTCGGCGTTTTCCACCACCACGACCTGGGCCTTGCAGTGACCGGCCACATAGGCACAAAGCTCGGCGCTTGAAGTGGTGTAGATGCCTGCCGGCATCCCGCCGGCGGCGATCGCGGCCAGGTCGGCAATCAGCCACTCGGCCCGGTTGAAGCCGATGATGGACACCGCCCGCCCGCGTTCCAGCCCGAGCGCCATGAAGCCGCGCGCGGCCAGCATCACATCGCGCTCGTAATCGCGCCAGGTCATGGTCCGCCAGCCATCGCCCAGCGGGCTCTTGAGCGCCGCCGTATCCGCCCGCGTGCGCGCTGTCTGGCGGAAAATCTGGATCACGTTCTCGCTCATGCGGCGCTTCCCCCTCTTGTGGTAATTGACCGTTCGTTCAGCGGTGGTTGATGGTAGCAAACGACGCGAGGCTTGGACCGCCGCCGTTCCGCGGGCTAGTCTTCGGCTCCGGCTTCCCTGACCCTTCGACCTGCCATGTTCCCTCGCCTGTTAGCCCTCGGCCTGATCGTCATGACCGCTACCGTCCAAGCCGACATTCGCACCGATACCCTCTCCTACGACATCGGCGGCACCGAACATCGCGGCTATATCGCCTACGACGACAGCCTCGCCGGGCCGCGTCCCGGCGTGCTGGTCATCCACGAATGGTGGGGCCTGAACGACTACGCCAGGAAGCGGGCACGCGATCTGGCGGCAATGGGTTACGTGGCCTTCGCCGCCGACATGTACGGCGGCGGCCGTACCACCGAGGACCCGGCCGAGGCGGGCGAATGGTCCAGGGCCGCCGGCCCGGAACTGCGCGGGCTGGCTGCGGCGGGCCTGGAGCAACTGGCGGGACATGATCGCGTCGATGCCGACCGGCTGGCCGCCATCGGCTTCTGTTTCGGTGGCACCAGCGTGCTGGAGCTGGCCTACAGCGGCGCCGACCTCGACGGGGTGGTCAGCTTCCACGGCAACCTGCCGACGCCGGCGCCGGGCGACACCATCAACGCGGCGATTCTGATCCTGCACGGCGCCGCCGACCCGCTGGTGCCGGCGGCTGATGCCAATGCCTGGCAGCAGGCCATGCGCAAGCGGGCCGGGGTGGACTGGCATTTCGTGGCCTACGGCGGCGCCAAGCACGCGTTTACCAATCCCGCCGCGGATAACCTCGGCATGGACGCAGTCGGCTATGACGCCGCGGCCGCCAACCGCTCGTGGGCCCACATGCAGCGTTTCTTCGACGAGCTGTTCGCGCGCTAGGGGGCTGCCTTTTCAGAAACCCCTAGTCGAACGAACCGCCGCGACCGGCGCCCCCGGCGAACCGGGAAGCCCCCACGGCGGCCTGCTCGATCGAGGCCAGGCCGTGGTCGAATTCGTTGGCCAGGGCCGCATCGGCCGGCAGCGACCACTGTTCCAGGGCGGAGAGCCGGTCGTGGCGCAGGCAGTCCTGCGGGAACGCCGCCAGCTGGCGCGCCAGTTCCAGCGCCGCCGCCTCGGCGGTGCCGGGCGGCACGCAGCGGTTGGCCAACCCCCAGTCCAGGGCTTCGCGGGCATCCACCGGCCGGCCGGTGAGGATCATGTCCATGGCCCGACTGGCGCCGATCAGGCGCGGCAGCCGCACGGTACCGCCGTCGATCAGGGGCACGCCCCAGCGGCGACAGAACACGCCGAACACCGCGTCATCAGCGGCCACGCGCAGATCGCACCAGCAGGCCAGTTCCAGCCCGCCGGCCACGGCATGACCCTCCACCGCCGCAATCACCGGCTTGGACAATGTCATGCGGGACGGCCCCATCGGCCCGTCACCCTCAGGGGCCAGGCGGTTGCGCCGCTCGCCCGAGGCGACCGCCTTGAGGTCGGCACCAGCGCAGAAATGCCCGCCATCGCCGGTGAGAACGGCCACCGACAGGCCCGGATCGCGCTCGAACTGCTCGAACGCCGTTGACAACGCCTCGGCGGTGGGTCGGTCGACCGCGTTGCGGGCTTCCGGCCGGTTGATGATGACCAGCAGCGTGGCGCCGTCGCGCCGGGTCAGAACGGGGGCATCACTCACGGGTCGGCCCGGCTGAAGCTGCGGAACGCCACCTTGTCGTTGGCGAACATCACCGCGATGCTGCGATCGCCGTCCACCCAGCGCAGTGTGGCCCCGCTGAAACTGCCGAGGCCCAGCGAGGATTGCTCGTCGGGTTCGCCCAGCAGCTCGATCACCGCCGACCGGCTCATGCCCTCCTCGATGCGGTCAAAGTTGTCGCGGTTGATGCGGCCATCACAGGCTGCCAGCGACAGCATGAGCACCACCGCTGCCAACCCCCGGCTGCCGTTAAGCCACACGTTGCCAGGTGCCATTGTCGTCCCGTTGCATGACTTTTTTTTCATTCGCCAGTTTGTCCAGATGGGCCTGAATCTGCCAGCCCGCCACGGTACGCAGGGGCTCGCCCAGTGCCGGATAGACCGCCGTGGTCAGCGCCATCACGTCCGCGGGCCGGTCCTCGAGCGCCGCCAGGATGTCGGCCTCGCGCTGCAGCCGGTGTTCGATGATCCCGGCCAGACGCTGATCGGGATCGTCGAGCAGTCCGCCATGGGCCGGGGCCAGCCGCCGCAGATGTTGCCGACGAAGGGCCCGCAGCGATGCCAGATAGGCCGCCATATCGCCATCCGGCGGCGCAATCACCACGGTCACCCCCTCCATCACGTGGTCCCCGGCAAACAGCAGGCCCTGATCCTCCAGCAGGAAGCAGACATGATCGGCGCTGTGTCCGGGCGTGTGCAGGCAACGCAGGGTCAGCCCGTCGCCTTCGATGTACTGGCCGTCCGCCAAATGATGATCGGGCGTGAAGCCGCGCTCGCGGATGCCGGTCAGCGGCGCCGGGTGGGCGTGCACGCCGACGCCCAGCCGTCGAGCCAGTGACCGGGCCCCGGCGGTATGATCGGGATGATTGTGGGTCACCAGAATCCAGCGGGCGTGGCCATTGGCGGCCTCGGCGACGGCCGCCAGATGCCCGGCATCGTCCGGCCCCGGATCGATGACCGCCACGTCGCGCTCGCCCACCAGATAGGTGTTGGTGCCGGGACCGGTCATCGGTCCGCCATTGGGGGCGGTGATGCGCCGGACCCCCGGCGCCACCGGCGCCACAACACCCGGCTCGAACTCGTCACTCATGGCGGCCGGTACTCAGCAGCACGCGAAACCCGTCACCTTCCCGCTCCAGTGTGGGTGATACCGCTGGCACGTCCTGGATGCCTCGCAGCACCGACATCACGCCGGCCACATCAGCATGCTCGGCCAGAAAACGCAGCTGCAGGACGGTGGGCGGCATCATCGGCAGCTCGCCGCGCGCGTGCAGGTCCAGCGCCTCCGCGGCCTGCAGCCAGCAACCGGCCACGGTTTCCTGCCCGTCATGGGCAGCGGCCTGACCCGCCGGCGCCGGGCAGGCGAAGAAGCGGGTGGAAAAACGCCGTGGCTCGCCCGGGGGCGTGATCCAGTGGTTGTAGTAGACGATGCGATCCAGCGGCAGACGCAGACCGCGCTCGTGGCAGATGTCGCGCAGGCTGGTTTCACCGGCGTTGAGAGCCGCCCGCTCGGCGCTGAGATCGATATCCGGCGGCAGTGGTCGGCCCCGTTCATCGGTGGCCAGCAATACCCCGGCCTCCTCGAAGCACTCGCGGATGGCGGCAATCCAGAACGCCGCGCCGCCGGCCGGGATGCCGAGCTGCGCGCTGGCGCCCGCATCGTCGAGGCCGTCGCAGCAGGCAAGCATGTCCGCGGCGGCATCGGCGCGGTCCACCGCACCACCGGGAAACACATGGGCCCCGGGACCGAACACGGTCCGGCGGTTGCGGCGCAGCATGAAAGTCTCGGGTCCACCCGGGCTGTCCCGGAGAATCACGACGGTGGCAGCGTCGCGGATGGCGACTTGTTCCTCGGGCGATGTCATCAGACTCAATCGGTTGGTTGGCTTCTCGGATGCACGGCCGAACTGTGTGGGCGCCTTGAAAACGCCCGCCTCGGTCCCTATTCAGCAGATGTCGAGCCAAGGCTCTTTCATCAAGAATACAGGAGGTAGTCATGAACATGATGCGCTACGAACCCTGGAGCCTGTTCTCCCAGCTCCAGAACGATATCAACCGGCTATTCGACGAATCGGGTCAGCCCGCCGAGTCCAGCAGTGCCACGGCGGACTGGGTGCCGGCAGTGGACATCCACGAGTATCCGGAACGATTCGTGCTCTACGCCGACGTGCCGGGCATCGCCCCGGAGGCAATCGACATCACGCTGGAAAACGGCGTGCTCTCGCTCAGCGGCGATCGCGAACAGATCGTGCCCGATGCCAGCGACGGCGATGTCCGCCGCCGGGTGGAACGCGCCCGTGGTCGGTTCCATCGCCGGTTTACCCTGCCGGACACGGTCGACGCCGATGCGGTCGAGGCTCGCGGCAGTCACGGGGTGCTCGAGATCACCATTCCCAAGCGCGCCGCCACCCAGCCGCGCAAGATCACGGTCCAGCATTGATCGGCCGGGCGTCCGGCCCGATTCCGCAACGCCGCCCCTCGGGCGGCGTTTTTCTTTTGCCTGCCACTGGCCGCTCTCCATGCATGACCTGACCGACAGCCGGCCGATTCGCGTGTTCGTCTATGGCACCCTGCGCCGCGGCGAATCCAATGCCGGGTACCTGCGCAACGCGGTCTATCTCGGCCGGGCGGTGACTCCGCCCCGCTATCACCTGTTCGATACCGGCCCGTTTCCGGCCGCCGCGGCCCGCGGGCACCATGCGCTGGTCGGCGAGGTCTATGCGGTGGACCGCGCGACGCTGCGAACACTGGATCGGCTCGAGGACATGCCACGCAGTTACAATCGCTGGCGCATCGACACGCCTTACGGTGACGCTTGGCTGTATCTCTGGGTGGCCGCGATCGATCCGCGATGGCCGCGCCTGGCCGGGGACTGGTGCCAGCGCCGGCGCTTGCCGGGACGCGGATCGGCCCGTCGACGCTGATCGCGTTCCCGTCTTCCAACCCGCCAATGTTCCGGGGCATGATGCGGCGCTGACACTCACGCCCGCCAGGCCCCGCCCGCCCGCTTGCGCATGACCCGATCGGCCACGCCACCCGCCAGCCCCGCCCGCGATCTCTACGACCTGGTCACGGGTGACGAGGACGCGCGGGTCTGTCGCGATATTTCCGACGCCGCGTGCCGGGAGCAACCGGCCAATTTCTTCGTCCACCTGCCGGCGCTGTTCGCCAACAAAGCCGGCGATCTGCTGGCCAGCCCGAAACTCACCCTGCCCTGGCTGCTGGGATCGCTCGGCGCCCCGCCCTGGATGCTGGGCTGGCTGGTGCCGCTGCGCGAGGCGCTGGCGCTGCTGCCGCAACTGGCGGTGGCCGGCTGGATGCGCCGGGTGTCGGTGCGCAAGTGGTTCTGGGTGGCCGGTGCCGCGACCCAGGGCCTGGCCGCGGCCGGCATGGCCTGGACCGCATGGTCGCTGGAGGGCGCCGCCGCCGGGGCCGTGCTGCTCGCGCTTCTGGCCCTGCTGTCGCTGGGCCGGGGCGTGGCATCCGTGGCCTACAAGGACGTGCTCGGCAAGACCATTGCCAAGACCCGGCGGGGAACGTTATCCGGTTACGCCGCCAGTGGCGCGGGCGGGTTCGCCCTGCTGCTGTCGGCGCTGGTACTGCTGTGGCCGGGACTGTCGGACGCCCCGGCGATACTCGCGGGTCTCCTGGCGATGGCCGGCCTGCTTTGGCTGATCGCCGCGGCGGTGTTTGCCGGCCTGCGCGAAGTGCCCGGCGCCACCAGCGGTGGCGGCAACGCCCTGACCGAGGCCTGGGTAAATCTGCGCCTGGTAAGGGATCACCCGGCATTCGCCCGCTTCATCCTGGTTCGAGGGTTACTCGTTTCCACCGCCCTGGGGGCCCCTTTCTACGTGGACCTGGCGCGCCAGGGCGGCGGCACGCTGACCAGCTTCGCGGTATTCCTGGCAGTCAGCGGACTGGCGGACCTGCTCGGCGCGCCCTGGTGGGGACGGGCCGCGGACCGCTCGGCCCGCCGGGTGCTGATCGCCACCGGTCTGCTGGCCGCGCTGGTGCATCTGGCAGTGGCGACCATGGGACTGTTCCAGACACCCACGCTATTGCTGGCCGCCGCGTTCTTCGCGCTGATGTGGCTGCATGCGGGCGTGCGGCTGGCGCGCAAGACCTATCTGGTGGATCTGGCCGATGCCGAGCACCGGGCGGCCTACACCGCCGTCAGCAACACGCTGATCGGCGTACTCTTGCTGGTGGGCGGCGGACTGGCGTCGCTGGCGGCATTGCTGGGCACTCCCGCGGCGCTGGCGCTGCTGGCCCTGCTTGCCATCGCCGGCAGCCTGCTGGCCATTCGATTACCGGAGGTGCAATGAACAACACGACACGGGCCGCGCTGGCGGCCATCCTGATGAGCACCGGTGTCGGGGCGAGCCCGGACGACTGGCCCCTGCACGGCGGCGACCACGCCAACACGCGGTTCGCGACCCTGTCGCAGATCAACCGGGACAACGTGGACGGCCTGGAACTGGTCTGGCAGCACGACAACGGCCGCAAGGCCAGCTTCCAGGCCACGCCCATCGTGCACGGCGACCGGATGTACCTGTCCACCCCCTACAACGACGTGGTCGCCCTCGACGCGACCAGCGGTGAGCAACTCTGGCGCTATCGCCACGAAACCACCACCGACAAGTTCTGCTGCGGGCCTTCCAGCCGCGGGGTCGCGGTGGCCGGAAACCGGGTATTCCTGGGCACCATCGATGCGCGGCTGATCGCGCTCGATGCCGACACCGGCGAGGTGATCTGGGACGTCCAGCCGAGCAATACCCGGCCGGACGCCGCCGAGGCGGTGGCCGCCATCACCGGCAACCCCCATTTCAAGGGCGGCAAGGTGGTCGGCGCCACCGGGCTGTCGTTCAACATGGCGCCGCAGGTGGTCGACGGCAAGGTGTTCGTGGGCACCAGCGGCGCGGGCTACGGCCTGCACGTCGAAACCGACGAGCAGGGACAACAACAGTTGTCGGTGATCGGGATTGCCGGCGGCGACAAGGGCCTGCGCGGCTTCCTCGCGGCCTTCGACGCCGATACCGGCAAGGAGCTCTGGCGCTGGCACACCGTCAACGAGACCGACTGGGCCGGCGACTTCGCCACCACCACGCCCGGCGGCACGCCTCTGAAACGAGATATCGACGCCGAGCGCGCCGCCATGGCCGATCACGGCGGCGCCTGGCGCGTGGGCGGCGGGTCGATCTGGCAGGCCCCGGCGGTCGACCGGGAACTGGGGCTGCTGTACGTGGGCACCGGCAACCCGTCGCCGCAGATCGACGGGCAGTCCCGGCCCGGCGACAACCGCCACACCTCCAGCATCGTGGCCCTGGACATCGACACCGGCGAACTGGCATGGGCGTTCCAGCAGGTGCCCCACGACCAGTGGGGCTACGAGGCCGCCAGCCCGCCTGTGCTGTTCGACGCCAAGATCGACGGCAAGCCGCGCAAGCTGCTCGCGCAGGCCGGCAAGACCGGCTGGCTATATCTGCTGGACCGGACCAGCGGCGAACTGGTGAAACGGTCCGAACCATTCGTGCCCCAGGAGAACCTGTTCGCGCCGCCGACCGAGGACGGCACCCGGGTCACGCCGGCGATCTTGGGCGGTGCCAGCTGGTCCCCCGCGGCCCGCCATCCGGAGCGGGGGCTGATCTACGTGCAGGGCATTCACAAACCGGCGACCTATTTCATCAAACCGCTGGAAGTCGGCCCCGACAGCCCCTGGGAAAGCTACGGCTACTTCCGCTTCACCGACGAGCCGGGCTGGGGCAACGTCAGCGCCATCGATCCGCTCACCGGCAAGCTGGTCTGGCAGCGGCGTTTTGACCAGCCCATGGTCGGCGGCCTGCTGGCCACCGGCGGCGATCTTGTTTTTACCGGCGAGGGTAATGGCGCGTTCCATGCGCTGGATGCGGAAACCGGCGCCACATTGTGGACCCATCGGGCCGAGTACGGGGTCAACGCACCGGCCGTTACCTATCGCGTTGACGGGCGTCAGTATCTGGCGGTCGCGGCAGGCGGCAACGGGCTTTTCGGCTTCCCCACCGGGGACCGACTGCTGGTGTTCGCCCTGCCCGAGTAGGACGCTATCGGCCGGGGGCTGGACAAACGCCGGCAGGCGCGGTTTCCTAGGCAAAGGTTACCGTGAGGCCCGGGAGGGTCACCGTGATTGCCAGACCTGATCAATGGGACGTACTGATCCGCGGCGCGCTGATGTTCGATGGCGAGGGCGCATCACCGCGGGTTGAGGACATCGCCATCGCCGGCGGCCGCATCGCCGCGCGCGGGTCGGACCTGCCCGGCAGCGCGGCCGCGGACGTGATCGAGGCCGAGGGCCTGTGGCTGATGCCGGGCCTGCTCGACATCCACACCCATTTCGACCTCGAAGTGGAACTGGCTCCGGGTCTGCCGGAGGCCATCCGCCACGGCACCACCACGGCCCTGGTGGCCAACTGCAGCCTGGGCATGGCCTTCGGCAACCAGCGCAAGGCCGGCCAGGACCCGCTGGTGGACTGTTTCGCCCGGGTGGAGAACATCCCCAAGCACGTGCTGCAGAAGGTGGGGGACCAGATCACCTGGAACGAGTCCGGTGGTTATCTGGCGCATTTCGACCGGCTGGCCCTGGGCCCGAACATCGCGCCGATGATTCCGCACTCGATGCTGCGCATCGAGGTGATGGGCCTGCAGGAGAGCGTGTCACGGCCGCCGACCGATGCCGAGATCGAGGCCATGGCCCGGCTACTGGAAAAGGGCATGGACGAGGGCTATCTCGGCTTTTCCACCGATGACCTGCCCTTCCATTATCTGGCCAACGATCCGCACCGGCGGGTGCGCATTCCCACCCAGTTCGCCACCTATGCCGAGCTCAAGCGCCTGACCGGCATCCTGCGTGAACGCGACCGCGTATGGCAGGCCACGCCCAACAAGGACAGCCGGCCGTCGATCATCCGCAAGTTCCTGCTCACCAGCGGGCGGCTGTTCGGCAAGCCGCTCAAGCTGACCGCAGTCGCTGCGCTGGACGTGACCACCAACCGCTCTATCGGCCGCATGGGACTGGTGCTGTCGAAGCTGCTCAACTCGCGCTTGATCAACGGCCGCTTCCGGCTGCAGGCGCTGTCCGCCCCGTTCACCGTGTGGGCCGACGGGCCGATCACCCCGCTGTCCGAGGAAATTCCGGAACTGCGCGAGCTCAACGAGCCGGACCTGGAAGATCGGGCGGCCCGCCGGCGCATCCTCGACGACCCGGACTTCGTGGCCCGCTTCCGCGCCATGTGGCGCAAGGGAAAGTCCGGCTTCAACCTGGCCAATCTCAAGCGCAAGCTGCGGCTGGAAGACGAGGTTCTCAGCCGCCGGCTCGACGACATGTTCCTGGACGCCGGCGGCGCGCCGGAATGGGTCGGCGAATCCATGCAGGCGGTCTTCGAACGGCTGCGGCGATGGCAGGCCGGCGATGCCGGGGCGGCGCGCTCGGCAGAGGAACAGGCGGCGTTTGCCTCGATGCCGAACCCGGTGGGCGACGACTGCGATTTCTTCGTCTACCTGCTGCGCACCTTCGACACCGAGCTGCGCTGGCATGTCACCGTGGCCAACCGCGATCCGGCGATGCTCAAGAAGCTGCTGTTCCATCCGCTGATCCTGCCGGGCTTCAACGACTCCGGCGCGCATCTGACCAACATGGCCTTCTACGACGGCAACCTGCGCACGCTCAAGCTCGCCGCCGAGGACGGCCCGGCGCAGGTGGCCACCCAGGTGCGGCGGCTGACGCGGGAGCCGGCCGAGTTCCTCGGTCTGACCGCCGGCACACTCGATATCGGCGCCCAGGCGGATATCACCGTCATCGATCCTGAAGCCCTGCGAGCCTGGGACCCGACCACGACCGTGCAGCATGTCTGGCGCGACGAGTTCGACCACCACCAGATGGTCAACCGTGTGCCCGGCGTGGTCCGGCACGTGATGGTCAACGGCCAATTCGCCTGGCGCGACGGGGATTTCACGCCGGCGCTGAGCCGACAGACCCTCGGACGCGCCTTGCGGCACGTGGACCATCCCGGAGAAACGCGCGGCGCCGACACCAACGCCGAAGCCGCCTGAGCGGGTCGCGCGCAGCGATCAGCTGGGCGCCGTGCCCCAGTAGTTGTAGGCCAGCGGTTTCGGGCCGGGAATGTAGCCCTGCTGAAGATCATCGGGCGTGAACCCGCCCTCGGCAAGCAGCGCCGGGATGTCGCGGCCGATGCGGCAGTCGCCGGCAATCCTGCGCCAGGCGGGCGTCAGCCGTTCCTGCCAGCGGGCCACGCCGGGGTCCGGCGATTTGCCATGCTCGCAGAAGATCAGCTGGCCACCCGGCTTGAGCACCCGTTTCATCTCCCGCAGCGCGGCCACCGGGTCGGGAATGCTGCACAGTGTATAGGTGAGCACCACGGTGTCGAAGCGGGCATCCTCGCCGGGAATGGTTTCCGCGGACAGGGGCATCAGCTCCACGTCCAGCGAGGTGCCGGCCAGCCGTTTCCTGGCCTTGCGGTGCATGTCGGTGGCCGGGTCCAGGCCCCAGATCTTTTCCACCTTCGCGGGGTCGTAATGCGCCAGGTTCAGGCCGGTGCCAATGCCCACTTCCAGAATCTGGCCGCGGGCCAGCGGCAGGATCTTTTCCCGCTGCTTGCGGATCGGCTTCATGCCGCAGGCAAAATCCAGCAGCAGCGGCAGACAGTAACGCTCGTAGAATCCCATCGGCTGGTCCTGACGTAATATTTCGGGCAAGCATTATGACCGCAGCGCGGTCTACTGAGCGAGCCCACGGCAGGTAACCCGATGATGCGATGGATAGCGATGACGCTGACCCTGACGGCAGCCGTGGCCATGCTGCCGGCCTGCGCCGAATCGACCTCCGGCAACGAGGCCGAAACGCCACCGGCCGCGACCGATGACACCAGCAAGGCCGCGGCCAGTGATGACCTGGCGACGGCGGTATTCGCCGGCGGCTGCTTCTGGTGCGTGGAGCAGGCCTTCGACGAGGTGGCGGGGGTGGTCGAGACCACATCGGGGTATACCGGCGGCGACGTGGAAAATCCCTCCTACGAACAGGTGACCTACAACGACACCGGTCATCTGGAGGCGGTGCAGGTCCGCTACGACCCGTCCGTGGTGACCTACGAGACGCTGCTGGAATCGTTCTGGCACAACATCGACCCCACCGACGACCGCGGGCAGTTCTGCGACAAGGGGCACTCGTACCTGAGCGCGATCTTCGTGGCCAATGACGAGCAGCGCCGGCTAGCCAAAGCCTCGCGACAGGCCCTGAAGAACGACGCTGACGCCCCCTCACCCATTGTCACCCCGATCCGCGAGGCCAAAACCTTCTATCCGGCCGAGGGTTACCACCAGAACTATTACGAGAAGAAGCCGGTCCGCTACAACTTCTACAAGAACGCCTGCGGCCGGACTGACCGACTGGAGGAACTCTGGGGCGAGGCTGCCGGCAAGCCCTGATCGCTGGTTGCCCGACGGCCCGGCGCGTATCATGAAGCCCCGACATCGGGGGTGCTCATGTTCAGACGATTCACGCCGGACGCACGGCCCGGCCGCGCCGGAGGGCTGTCCCAGGCCCTGACCAACGGCTATGACCGGCTGTTCCGGCCCGAGCGCCTGATCAAGGCGGATCAGACGCCCTACGAGGTACTCCTCGAGGAGGGTCTGCTCAAGCTGCGCCACTATCCGCCGCTGACCAGCCGCACCATTCGCGTGGGGGACCGCCGCATCCCGGTGGTCCGGCACCGTCATCGCACGCCGGTCGTACTGGTGCCGCCGCTGGCGGCCAGCACGCTGATCTTCGATCTGCTGCCCGAACGCAGTCTGGTGCGTTATCTGCTTGCCCAGGGGTTTGATGTCTATCTGCTCGATTTCGGCGAACCCGGGCGCGAGCATTCCCATCTGGGCGTGCGCGAATACACCATGGAGATGATGCCGGCAGCGCTGGCCGAAGTTCGGCGCCATTCCGGCGAAACCGACCTGACACTGTTCGGTTACTGCATGGGCGGGCTGTTTTCGCTGATCTACGCCGGGGTGTCGGGCGATGCGCATATCCGCAACATCGTTACCGTGGCCAGCCCCATCGACATGCATGATTCCACCCTGGCCGCGCGAGTCCTGATGCTGCTGAACCTGCCCACCTACCTGGTCCGGCGCTACACCGGCTTCCGGCTCCACGACATGGACCCGGGCTATCTCCAGGTTCCCGGCTGGGCCAATTCACTGCTGTTCAAGATGACCGCCCCGGTAGGCAGCCTGATGACCTACTGGGATCTGCTGGTGCACCTGGCCGATCGCCAGTACGTGGAGGTTCACACCACCACCAGCCGCTGGTTCGACCACATGCTCGATTACCCCGGCGGCATCGTGCAGGATTTCTTCGTCAAGGTTGGGCTGGACAACGCCCTGGCCACCGGCCGCATCACGCTGGGCGACTCGGAAGCGAAGTTCGAGCATATCCACTGCGCGCTGCTGGCAATCGCCGGCGACAACGACACGCTGGTGGGCGAGGCCAGCGCCCGCGCCGTCATGGACGTGGTGATGTCCGGCGACAAGACCTTTGCCATGGCCCCGGGCGGCCATGCCGGCGTGTTCGCCGGCGGCAAGGCACCCGCCAATACCTGGCGCATGGCCGCGGAGTGGCTGGCGGAGCGTTCGGATTAGGGCCTGTTAGCACTACCGCCGATCGTCGCGTTGCTGTCCCAAAATGCGGCGAGGCAAGGCGCGAGGAGAGAAGTTTGGTCAGCCAAATGAACGACGAGCAACGCCGCATGGCCGCATGGCCGCATTTTGGGCGCAACCCGAAGGGACGCGGGCCATTTTTTTCGCAATCCGGCGTTGTCGCTCGCTTATGTAGCGGGGCTACACGGCACTCGCTCCGCCTTGGCTTTCGGAAAAATGGCCCGCGGCGCGGCGATCTCGGTAGTGCTAACAGGCCCTAGTCAGGCCCGGCGCCCCCACCAGGCTGCGAGCACCGAACCCGACAGGTTGTGCCACACCGAGAACAGCGCCCCCGGCATGGCCGCCACGGCACTGAAGTACTGGGTGGCCAATGCCACCGCCAGCCCGGAGTTCTGCATGCCGACCTCGATGGCGATGGTGCGCGCCCGCACGGAATCGCCCCAGATTGCCATGGCCGCGCCATAGCCCAGCGCCAGACCGGAGCCGTTGTGCAGTACCACCGCCAGCACGACGGCCGGCCCCAGGCTGGCGAGTGATTCACGATTGAGCGCGACGATAATGCCGATCACCAGCACGATGCCCACGGTCGACACCACCGGCAGCCAGGGCTTGAGTCCGGCCAGACGGGCACCCGCCAGCACGTTCAGCGCCATGCCCGCACATACCGGCAGAATCACGATCCGTGTGATGCTGAGCATCATGTCGAGCAGCGGCACAGGCACGCCGCGACCGGCGTACAGCCAGGTGAGCACCGGCGTGGCTACCACCGCGACCAGCGTCGATACGGCCGTCATGGAAATGGACAGGGCCACGTCACCGCGGGCCAGATAACAGATCACGTTGGAAGCGGTACCGCCCGACACGGCTCCCAGCAGGATCAGCCCCACTGCTATCTGATCGGGCAACCCCATGAGGATGGCAATCAACCATGCCACGATAGGCATCGCCAGATACTGGAGCGTCACGCCCAGGCCGATGGCGCCGGGCCGGGCAAGCGCAAGGCCGAAATCCCGCGGGGTCAGGGTGGCGCCCATGCCGAACATGATCAGCATGAGCAACGGCACGATGAGATCCCGTCCCGGCACGAACACGCTCGGCCACACGAACGCCGCCAGCGCGGCAAGCAGCGCGAACAGCGGCAGCCCTCGCGTCAACGCGACCGCCAGCCTCATGGTCGGCGAATCCCGCAGCCGGCCAGCAATTCCGCGGTCTCGGCCAGCGGCAGCCCCATCACCCCGGAATAGCTGCCGGCCAGGTGCCGGACAAAGACCGCGCCCAGCCCCTGGATGGCATAGGCGCCGGCCTTGTCGACGGGTTCACCCGACGCCCAGTAGGCGTCGGCGCGAGCCGGATCGATGTGATCCATGGTGACCCGGCTGACACTCAGGACGTGATCGCTCGCCGGCCCGGCGAGCGCCACGCCGGTCAGCACCTCGTGTTCCCGTCCGCTCAACAGGGCCAGCATGTGCAGTGCATCCTCACGGTTCGCGGGCTTGCCGAGAATGCGGCCATCGATTATCACCGAGGTATCGGCGCCCAGTACGGGCAGGTCCGGACGTACGCGCCGACCGGCCTCGGCCTTCGCCAGCGCCAGCCGGATCACGTAGTCCTCCGGCCTTTCACCGGGTAACGGCCGTTCGTCCACTGCCAGCCGGATGGTCGCATGGGCGATCCCGATCTGGTCCAGCAAGGCGGATCGACGCGATGATTGCGAAGCGAGGCCGATCAACGGATCGGCGGCGTCATGAGCATCCATGGCAGGTCTCGGGCGTCGGATTCTTCAAATCGGTCAGTGCGTCATGGTCAGGGGCCGAACCCGCGCCGCGAGCAACTGCCGGTCAACGGCACGCGCAAAGTCGTCGGCGAACCGCTCACCCTCGCCCACCGCCTGGCGCCAATCACGAATGCGCGCGTCATCGTGGCCAGCGTAGCGGCGGAAGTCCTGCCGGTCCGGCACCCGCCCGTGCGGCAGGCGGGCCAGCAAACCGGGGCCCGGCCCGACCAGCAGCAGTCGGCGAGTGAAACGCGGATTGCGCTGCACCCATTTGTCGAACCAGCCGGGCGTGACGCTGCCCGCGAAGTGCGGCATGAGCACGACGCCGTCGTCGATCAACGGCTGATCGATGTGATAATCAACAATGCCGCCATCACGGTAACAACCACGCGGAGCCCCGGCCGGATCGCGAACACCCGCCATCAACATCGGAATGCTGCCGCTGGCGTAGATAGCGTCGGCCATGTTGTCGCGGCTCAGGGTAACCCGCCTCGTTGCAATCCCGTCCGCAGCGACATGCATCCGGGCCCCGGGCGACTGGAACAGGACTCGCCCGAACAGGGATCCCAGCCAGGGCCGGTGGACGAGGTTGAGTGACGCCGCCGCAACGCCGGCCATCCCCAAAGGAAGCCGGCCCTCCGCCGCGGCCGGCCCCCGACCGCGGGCGGTGATGGCGGTCAGGCGAAAGCGGGGATGCTGGAGTACGCCCTTCACGACCGTTTCGTCGAGACACTCGTCGAGAATCCCGCGCGTGGTCCGCGTGACCTCGTCGCGCGACGGAGCCGCGGAATAGCACTGCTCGATGTAGGCAGATTCCAGCCGGGTGATGCCGCCCGCAGGATCGTTCAGGCTGCAGGCCATCGCAAAACGCCAGGCACCAATGGACGAGCCGACCAGTTCCACCGTCGGCCCGGCACCGTGCAACCAGTCTCCGAACAACCAACGATCCAGACTGCCCAGAATCAGCCATTTCGGCCCACCGGCGGCCCCGGCCACAGCCCGAATCGCCGTCGGCGTCAGACCATAACTCTCGATGTATTGCCGCGCGACGGGCCCGGCGCGAACATCGAGCAGCGCATCATGCACGGCTGGTCCCGCCTATCGCCCTGCGCTTTATCGCGAAATCCCGTACCGTCGTCTGCATCTGGCTATTATGGCCGAATCGAGGCGTCGAAACCGAATGCGCCGCCTACGGTCCCGGACAATCAGGATGAGTCCTTTCATGTACGTTCACGCATTTTCAGAATCTTTTCGGCGCACGATCGCCACACTATTCATCCTCGGCATCGGGGCAGGACCGATCGCCGCCGCGCCCCCTGATTCATCCAGTAGTCTGCAGGGGACGTTTCTGGTGGCCGCACCCGGCTCCCGGGGCCCGTTTCAGCAAACCGCGGTCCTTGTAATCGGACATGATGAGGACGGCGCCGCCGGTGTCGTCGTCAACCGGCCAACCAACAGAACACTGGCGGATATACTGGCGAACCTACCTCACGACAGGGCGGCGGACTACAGCGTCCTCGCCGGTGGCCCGATACGTCCGCGCGCCTTGAGCGTATTGCAGCGAAACGAGTCGGATGCGGATGTATCGGGCATGCGGAGGGTGACCCCGACCATGTCCTACAGCATCAATTCCGAAAGCATCGATGCCGTACTGGAACGGGCGCCACCGGCAAGCCAGGTCCGCTTCTTCGCCGGCTATACGGCCTGGGACGCCGATCAGCTGGAAAGGGAAATCAGCTCCGGCGCCTGGCTGATCACTACGGCCGAGGCAGCAGATGTCTTTGAAACCGAGCCGGGAACACTCTGGACTCGATTGATGGCGCGGATCACCGGACGCCGCGGGCCGGCAATGGAGGAAGAGGGCGGCGACCTCTGAACGGAGCAACCCTTGTACGGCGGCAGACCCGGCTTCCTCTCGATAGGAACCCGATATGGCGGGATAGAAGCCTGTTGGCGAACTGTACCGTCCGCATCAGCCCGACGGTTTGCGGGCTCGGCAAGTCACCCCCACAAACAAAAAAGCCCCGTGCTGCTGCACGGGGCTTTGTATTAAGAGCCTGGCGGTGGTCCGGCCCTCGGCCCTGCGGGCCGAGGGCGTTCGCCGGGGCGAAGCAGTGCTTCGCCCTTTCCCGGCTCACCCTACTCTCCTCTTGAGAGCAGGTCAGATCATCAAGCCCAAAATGAAAAACCCCCAGCCTTACGGCTGGGGGTCTGTCATTTAAGAGCCTGGCGGTGACCTACTCTCGCACGGAGATTCCCCCGCACTACCATCGGCGCTGAGCGGTTTCACTTCCGAGTTCGGAATGGGGTCGGGTGGTTCCCACTCGCTATGGCCGCCAGGCAAACCGTCTGCCGGTCGAGTCAAGGACTCGGCCAGCCAATTCGCAAGATCGCAACGAACACGTTGTCGTTGAAAACGCTTGAGCGTTATATGGTCAAGCCTCACGGGCAATTAGTACCAGTAAGCTGAATGCGTTGCCGCACTTACACATCTGGCCTATCAACGTCCTAGTCTTGGACGACCCTTGAGAGCCCTCGAGGGGCTAGCGAGATCTCATCTTGAGGTGGGCTTCGCGCTTAGATGCTTTCAGCGCTTATCCCTTCCGTACGTAGCTACCCGGCAATGCCACTGGCGTGACAACCGGAACACCAGAGGTACGTCCAACCCGGTCCTCTCGTACTAAGGTCAGATCCTCTCAAATCTCGAACGCCCACGGCAGATAGGGACCGAACTGTCTCACGACGTTCTAAACCCAGCTCGCGTACCACTTTAAATGGCGAACAGCCATACCCTTGGGACCTGCTTCAGCCCCAGGATGTGATGAGCCGACATCGAGGTGCCAAACTCCTCCGTCGATGTGGACTCTTGGGAGGAATCAGCCTGTTATCCCCGGCGTACCTTTTATCCGTTGAGCGATGGCCCTTCCATACAGAACCACCGGATCACTAAGACCAGCTTTCGCTCCTGCTCGACCCGTCGGTCTCGCAGTCAAGCACCCTTTTGCCTTTGCACTCAATGCGCGATTTCCGACCGCGCTGAGGGTACCTTTGCACTCCTCCGTTACTCTTTGGGAGGAGACCGCCCCAGTCAAACTACCCACCATACACTGTCCCTGACGCCGATAAGGCGCCCAGGTTAGAACCTCAAACATTCCAGGGTGGTATTTCAAGGGTGGCTCCACGCCGGCTGGCGCCAACGCTTCAAAGCCTCCCACCTATCCTACACAAGAATGTTCAAAATCCAGTGTAAAGCTGTAGTAAAGGTGCACGGGGTCTTTCCGTCTTGCCGCGGGAACACTGCATCTTCACAGCAATTTCGATTTCACTGAGCCTCGGGTGGAGACAGTGTGGCCATCGTTACGCCATTCGTGCAGGTCGGAACTTACCCGACAAGGAATTTCGCTACCTTAGGACCGTTATAGTTACGGCCGCCGTTTACCGGGGCTTCGATCAAGAGCTTCGCCGAAGCTAACCCCATCACTTAACCTTCCGGCACCGGGCAGGCGTCACACCCTATACATCCTCTTACGAGTTAGCAGAGTGCTGTGTTTTTAGTAAACAGTCGCAGCCACCTGGTCACTGCGGCCCGTCTCAGCTCCGGCCGCGAGGGCCTTCACCTAATGCGGGCGCACCTTCTCCCGAAGTTACGGTGCCATTTTGCCGAGTTCCTTCACCCGAGTTGTCTCATACGCCTTGGGATTCTCACCCCGCCCACCTGTGTCGGTTTGGGGTACGGTCCCACATGACCTGAAGCTTAGAGGTTTTTCCTGGAAGCATGGTATCAATCACTTCACCCCCTTGGGGGCTCGTCATCACGTCTCGGCATTGATCTCCCGGATTTACCTAAGAGACCTGCCTACACGCTTGAACCGGGACAACCATCGCCCGGCTGACCTAACCTTCTCCGTCACCCCATCGCAGTCATGCGAGGTACGGGAATATTAACCCGTTTTCCATCGACTACGCCTTTCGGCCTCGCCTTAGGAACCGACTCACCCTGCGCCGAATAGCGTTGCGCAGGAACCCTTGGGCTTTCGGCGGGCCGGTTTTTCACCGGCCTTATCGTTACTCACGTCAGCATTCGCACTTCCGATACCTCCAGCATGCCTTCCGGCACACCTTCAATGGCTTACGGAACGCTCCTCTACCACGCGTGTAAACACGCGTCCGCAGCTTCGGTGCATGGCTTTAGCCCCGTTACATCTTCCGCGCGAGCCGACTAGACCAGTGAGCTATTACGCTTTCTTTAAAGGATGGCTGCTTCTAAGCCAACCTCCTGGCTGTCTGTGCCTTCTCACATCGTTTCCCACTTAGCCATGACTTGGGGACCTTAGCTGGCGGTCTGGGTTGTTTCCCTCTCCACGACGGAAGTTAGCTCTCGCCGTGTGTCTCCCGTGATTGCACTTACCGGTATTCGGAGTTTGCCTCGGTTTGGTAAAGTCTTGTGACCCCCCTAGCCGAAACAGTGCTCTACCCCCGGTAGTGATACACGAGGCGCTACCTAAATAGCTTTCGAGGAGAACCAGCTATCTCCGGGCTTGATTAGCCTTTCACTCCGACCCACAGCTCATCCGAAACTTTTTCAACAGTTCCCGGTTCGCGCCTCCAGTCGGTGTTACCCGACCTTCACACTGGCCATGGGTAGATCGCCCGGTTTCGGGTCTACTCCCAGCAACTAATTCGCCCTGTTCAGACTCGGTTTCCCTGCGCCTCCCCTATACGGTTAGGCTTGCTACTGAGAAGTAAGTCGCTGACCCATTATACAAAAGGTACGCAGTCACACCCCGAAGGATGCTCCCACTGCTTGTACGCACACGGTTTCAGGTTCTATTTCACTCCCCTCTCCGGGGTTCTTTTCGCCTTTCCCTCACGGTACTGGTTCACTATCGGTCGGCAGAGAGTATTTAGCCTTGGAGGATGGTCCCCCCATGTTCAGACAGGGTTTCACGTGCCCCGCCCTACTCGATTTCACCTGGTACGCTTTTTTGTGTACGGGGCTTTCACCCACTATGGCCAGACTTTCCAGACTGTTCCACTAAAACAAACCAGGCTTAAGGGCTGGTCCCCGTTCGCTCGCCGCTACTAAGGGAATCTCGGTTGATTTCTTTTCCTCCGGGTACTTAGATGTTTCAGTTCCCCGGGTTAGCCTCCATGGCCTATGTATTCAGCCATGGATACCGCTAATGCGGTGGGTTTCCCCATTCGGAAATCTCCGGATCAAAGGTTGTTTGCCACCTCCCCGAAGCTTATCGCAGGCTACTACGTCCTTCATCGCCTTCTGCCGCCTAGGCATCCACCATGTGCGCTTTGTTGCTTGACCATATAACCTCAAGCGCTCTCGGTGTACCGAGATTGCCGGGTCATACAACCACTCAACGCAATCAACATACTAGACAACTACTGTAATCTACAGTGTTCGTTTGCGATCTTACGAATTGTTAAAGAACAGTGACATCGAAATCCGAAGTCACAAAAAGCGGCTCGAAGCACAAGCCGCTTTTTGTGATTTCGGTCCCGCTGACTGGTGGAGCCAGGCGGGATCGAACCGCCGACCCCCTGCTTGCAAAGCAGGTGCTCTCCCAGCTGAGCTATGGCCCCGAAAATATGGTGGGCCTGGGAAGACTTGAACTTCCGACCTCACCCTTATCAGGGGTGCGCTCTGACCAACTGAGCTACAGGCCCGCGGGTCAGAGAAAAGAATCAAAACGAGCGCGCGGCGCTACGGTTCCAGCTCTTTTCTCTCACGATTCTGAACAAGTGACTTGTGTGGGCGCTCCACCAGCGTTGGCGAAGCATTCTCTTAAAGGAGGTGATCCAGCCGCAGGTTCCCCTACGGCTACCTTGTTACGACTTCACCCCAGTCATCGACCACACCGTAGAGACCGTCCTCCCGAAGGTTAGACTAGCCTCTTCTGGTGCAGCCGACTTCCATGGTGTGACGGGCGGTGTGTACAAGGCCCGGGAACGTATTCACCGCAGCAATGCTGATCTGCGATTACTAGCGATTCCGACTTCATGCAGTCGAGTTGCAGACTGCAATCCGGACTACGACAAGCTTTATGGGATTAGCTGAACCTCGCGGTCTCGCAACCCTTTGTACTTGCCATTGTAGCACGTGTGTAGCCCTGCCCATAAGGGCCATGATGACTTGACGTCATCCCCACCTTCCTCCGGTTTGTCACCGGCAGTCTCCTTAGAGTGCCCAACTGAATGCTGGCAACTAAGGATAGGGGTTGCGCTCGTTGCGGGACTTAACCCAACATCTCACGACACGAGCTGACGACAGCCATGCAGCACCTGTCATTCGGTTCCCGAAGGCACACTCGCATCTCTGCAAGCTTCCGAAGATGTCAAGGGCAGGTAAGGTTCTTCGCGTTGCATCGAATTAAACCACATGCTCCACCGCTTGTGCGGGCCCCCGTCAATTCCTTTGAGTTTCAACCTTGCGGCCGTACTCCCCAGGCGGAGAACTTAACGCGTTAGCTTCGACACTGACCGGTTAGACCGACCAACGTCTAGTTCTCATCGTTTACGGCGTGGACTACCAGGGTATCTAATCCTGTTTGCTCCCCACGCTTTCGTACCTCAGCGTCAGTGTAGGCCCAGAAGACTGCCTTCGCCATTGGTGTTCCTCCACATATCTACGCATTTCACCGCTACACGTGGAATTCCATCTTCCTCTACCACACTCTAGTCACGCAGTTTCGAATGCAATTCCCAGGTTGAGCCCGGGGCTTTCACATCCGACACACGTAACCGCCTGCGCACGCTTTACGCCCAGTAATTCCGATTAACGCTTGCACCTTCCGTATTACCGCGGCTGCTGGCACGGAATTAGCCGGTGCTTATTCGACAGGTACCGTCAAGGGCACGGGTATTAACCGAGCCTTTTTCTTCCCTGTTTAAAGTGCTTTACAACCCTAGGGCCTTCTTCACACACGCGGCATGGCTGGATCAGGCTTTCGCCCATTGTCCAAGATTCCCCACTGCTGCCTCCCGTAGGAGTCCGGGCCGTGTCTCAGTCCCGGTGTGGCTGATCATCCTCTCAGACCAGCTACTGATCGTCGCCTTGGTAGGCCGTTACCCCACCAACAAGCTAATCAGACGTAGGCTCATCCATCGGCGCGAAGCCCCGAAGGGTCCTCCGCTTTGCCCCGTAAGGATTATGCGGTATTAGCTCGAGTTTCCCCGAGTTATCCCCCACCGTTGGGCAGATTCCTACGTATTACTCACCCGTCCGCCGCTCGACGCCCACCCGAAGGTGTCGTTTCCGCTCGACTTGCATGTGTTAGGCCTGCCGCCAGCGTTCAATCTGAGCCAGGATCAAACTCTCCAGTTTATAGCTTCAAACTGGTGCACGAATACTGACCCGAAAGTCAGGTTCGTGCGTGAGCGACCCAAGCGATATTCGCTTAGGATGCTCTTTGGGTCGTTGGCTTTCGCCGCAACCGGTGGAGCACCCACACAAGCCACTTGTCCATGTTTTTAAAGAGCGTTTGCGGCGGCTGTCCGCTGCAAGGAGGGCGTATTATAGGGGCCGTAACTCGAGTGTCAACAACTTTCTGAAATTCTTTTCGGCAGGCCGGCCCGTGGTCCCTCCCGAGCCCTTATGCGGACTGTCTAATCGGCATTTTCAAGCCGAACCCGGGCTACCCGGCGCTTGCCTACCCGCAGGATGTGCACGGCGTCCGGGGCAAGTACGGCGCCCGGATCCTCGACGCGCTGGTCATCCACACGCACGGCCCCCTGCTTGATCAGCCGGATTCCCTCTCCGTTGCTCGCGGTCAGGCCGGCCGATTTGAGCAGTGCCGCCAGCTGCACCCCGGCAGTGGGAACGGCGATGGCCATCTCGGGAAGATCTTCCGGCAGCCCGCCGCGACTAAACCGCTCGACGAACTCGGCCTGCGCCTGCTCGGCCGCAGCCGCCCCGTGGAAACGGGCGACCAGTTCCCGGGCGAGCCGGAACTTGATGTCGCGCGGGTTGGCCCCCTGCGCGATGTCGTCCCGGTAGCCGCGAATGGTCTCCAGCGGCTCGAAGGAGAGCAGCTCGAAGTAACGCCACATCAATTCGTCGGATATCGACATCAGCTTGCCGAACTGCTCCGCCGGCGGCTCCTCGATACCGACATAGTTGTCCAGCGACTTCGACATCTTGTGGACGCCATCCAGCCCCTCGAGCAGGGGCATGGTCAACACCGCCTGGGGTTTCTGGCCGTACGCCTGCTGGATCTGGCGCCCGACCAGCAGGTTGAACTTCTGATCGGTGCCCCCGAGCTCGACATCTGCCTCGAGCGCCACCGAGTCGTACCCCTGGATCAGGGGATACAGGAATTCATGGATGGCGATGGCCTGGCCCCCGTTGTAGCGCTTGTGAAAGTCGTCGCGCTCGAGCATGCGGGCCACGGTATGGCTGGCCGCCAGACGAACGAGGTCGGCCGGTGTGAGCGGATTGATCCAGCTGGAGTTGAACACCACCCGGGTTCTGGCCGGGTCCAACACCTTATATATCTGTTGCTCGTACGTGCGCGCGTTGGCGGAAACTTCTTCCGCCGTGAGTGGTCTTCTGGTTGCGCTCTTGCCGGTCGGGTCACCGATCATGCCGGTGAAGTCGCCTATCAGGAAAATGACGTCGTGGCCGAAGTCCTGAAAGGCACGCATCTTGTTTAGCAGAACAGTGTGCCCGAGATGCAGATCGGGAGCGGTCGGGTCGAAGCCCGCCTTCACGCGCAGGGGACGATTCTGGGACACTGCGGCCTGCAACCGTTCGGCGAAGTCCGGCTCGGGGATGATCTCGTCCGCACCGCGGCGGATTTCGGCGAGCTGGTCAGACATGAATGAATTGAAACCTCGTCACTGGGCCGCTGGCCGGTCCCGCGGCTTTTGATATTTTACACGTATTTGGCTTGCTAAACGCCCGGTTTTATGGTTGTTTAAGCTCCGAGGGTTGGCCATTGCAACCGCCGGACAACCACGGAACCGGGTTTGGGGAACGGGATCCATGAATCGAATCGGGCAGGATTATATCGGCGTCAGACAACCAGTGCGCCGGACAACGCCGTGGCACTGGCTGGGTATAAGCCTGACAGTTGCAGCGGTCGCGACCGCCATTGCGCTGATCGCGCCCAGTTCCGTGGCCACCGATTCCAGAGCCAGGGCCGACTCCTCCTCGACTCGCGATACCGTCACCATTGAAACGCCGGCGATGGCGCACGCGCCCACTGCCGATGCGCCAGCCTCGGCAGAGCCGGTCCGGGTGGCCCTGGCCATGCCGCAAACCACGCCCGAACCGCTGGACGTCGCCCCGGCGATGGCGATACCCGCCCCCGCCGGTTCGGCGTTTGATGCCGAAATCTTCGCCCCCGCCAACCTGGACCCGGCGCCGGCGATGCCGCGCTGGTCGTCGATCGAAATCCAGCGTGGTGACACGCTGTCGCTGGCGTTCCAGCGCCACGATCTGTCGTACGGCGACTCGCTGGCAATCGCCAACCTCGACGAGTTCGGCCGCCACTTCACCCGCGGCCTCAAGGCCGGCGACACGCTGCGGGTACAGGCCGACCCGAAAGGCGTGGTACATGCCGTGGATTACCCACTGGACAAGATCCGCACGCTGGAGGTCCGCCGGGGCGAGGATGGATTCAATGCCCGGATCGACACGGCCGAGGTGGAACGCCGCGAGGCCTATGCCGTGGGCAGCATTGACACCAGCTTCTACGTTGACGCCCTGGAAGCCGGCTTGTCCGATCGGCTGATCATGAAACTGGCGCATATCTTCGGCTGGGACATCGACTTCGTCCTCGACATCCGGCAGGGCGACCGCTTCACCGTGATCTACGAGGAGCTGTTCCGGGACGGCGAGAAAATCGGTACAGGCGCAATCCTGGCCGCGGAGTTCAACAACCGCGGGCGCCAGCTGAAGGCGCTACGCTTCACCGCCGCCGACGGTGAAAGCGACTACTACGCGCCGGATGGCACAGCCATGCGCAAGGCCTTCATCCGGACGCCGCTCAACCAGTTCCGCATCAGTTCGCATTTCAGCACCGGCCGCAAGCATCCGATCCTGCACAAGATCCGCGCGCATCACGGCACGGATTACGCCGCCCCCACCGGCACCCCGGTACGCGCCACCGGCAACGGCCGCATCGCCTTCCGGGGCACCAAGGGCGGCTACGGCAATACCATCATCGTCAAGCACAGCAATCAGTACACCACCCGCTACGCGCATCTGTCGCGGTTCGCATCCGGCGTGGGCATCGGCAGCCGTGTGCGACAGGGCCAGACCATCGGTTATGTGGGCATGAGCGGGCTGGCCACGGGCCCGCATCTACACTACGAATTCCGCGTTTACGGCACGCCCAAGGATCCGATGCGGGTGGCCCTGCCCACGGCCGAGCCGTTGGCGGAAAAGCACATGGCAGCATTCAAGGAACACGCCGAGCCGCTCGTGGCGCAACTCGACTCGCTGGGTCAGGTACAGGTCGCAGACAATCGCGACGGCGACTGACCCGTCGGTGACCGCTTACTACATCGGGGTCATCTCCGGCACCAGTCTCGATGCCGCGGATGTCGTTCTGGCCCATTCCGCCGATGGCGATCGTCCCACGCTGGAGGCCACACACAGCCATCCACCGCCCGATACACTAAGAAAGCGGTTGCTGCAGATCACGCAAACCCGACCGCCGATCGATATCCGGGAACTCGGCCAGCTTGACCAGCAGGTGGCCGACTGGATGGCCGACGGCGTTCTCGCATTGCTGGACAAGGCGGGTATGGCGCCTGGGCGTATCCGCGCCATCGGCAGCCATGGCCAGACGCTCTACCACGACCCGCAACCGCCGCATCCCTTCACGTTGCAGATCGGCGACCCCAACCGCCTGGCAGCCCGGACCGGCATCACCACGGTGGCGGATTTCCGACGCGCCGACATGGCGGCCGGCGGCCAGGGCGCCCCTATGGTCTGCGGCTTCCATCAGGCGATGCTTGCCCTGCCGGACCGGCAGCGCGCGGTGATCAACATCGGCGGCATTGCCAACCTGACCTGCCTGCCGGCCGGCGCCACCCTCGAAGACCCCCGGCTGACCGGATTCGACACCGGTCCCGGCAACGCGCTGATGGATGCCTGGATTGCCCGGCACCAGGGCCAGCTTCAGGACACCGATGGTGAATGGGCGAGTACCGGCCGCGTTCACGAGGGCCTGCTGTCCGTCCTGATGGCCGACCCCTATATCCGAACGGCACCACCCAAGAGCACCGGCCGGGAGTATTTCCACCTCGGCTGGCTGGATCAGCAATTGGCCGGCCTGCCCGCGATCGCGCCGGCCGATGTCCAGCGGACATTGCTGGAATTCACCGCCGGCAGTATCCGCGACGCGGTGGCTGCCTGCCCAGGACGCACCGACGAGGTACTGCTATGCGGCGGTGGTGCCCGCAACGCACGTCTTCGGGAACGACTGAGCGCGATGCTGGCGCCGACTCAAGTGATCACGACCGATGACGCCGGCATACCGGCGGACTGGGTAGAGGCCGCGGCGTTCGCCTGGCTCGCCATGCGCACGCTCGCCGGACTGCCGGGCAACGTGCCGTCGGTGACCGGGGCCACCCGGGCGGTAATACTCGGCGGGATCTACGCGCCGGCCGTCGTCAGCCGACCGCCATCACCCGGCTAGACGGCAAACGAATTGCCGCAACCGCAGGTGGTCGTGGCATTGGGGTTCCGGATCACGAACTGCGCGCCTTCGACGCCGTCAGTGAAGTCGATCTCGGCCCCGCCGAGATAGAGAACACTCATCGGGTCGACCAGCAGGGTCACGCCGCTCTTCTCGATCACGGTGTCTCCGTCCTCGACGTTCTCGTCGAAGGTGAACCCGTACTGGAACCCGGAACAGCCGCCTCCGGACACGAATACCCGGAGCTTGAGCGCCGGATTGTCTTCATCATCCAGCAATTCACGGACCTTGCCGGCCGCGGCATCGGTGAACACCATCGCCGACTCGGCTTGCATATCTTGTTCGAGGGTTTCGCTCATAGCATCCCTATCGTAACTGACCGGGCCAAATCCTACAGGCTGGTCTTCTTTTCCCGGGAGGCGTCGAACAGCGTGCCAGCCGCACGGCTGTGCTCTTCCGGGTCCGCTGCGCCATCGCTGGCACGTTCCGGCAACGGTGCCACCTTGTCCTCGGCTGCGCCCTCGTGGACCATCTGGCCGTTGACCATGGCGCCGCTGGTCATCTCGATCAGGCGGTAGTAGACATTCCCGTTGACCCTGGCCTTGGCCGAGAGCGTGATCCGCTGGTCGGCGTGCACATCGCCCTCGATCGCACCGTTCAGGACAATATGGGGCACGCGGACGTCGCCTTCAATGGTGCCGCTTTCGCTCACGCTCAGCACCGCATTCTTGTCCGACTCCGCCATCACCTTGCCCTTGACCTTGCCATCCACGTGCAGGCCGCCGGTAAAGGCCACGTCGCCGGTAATCACGGTCTGGCGACCGATCAGCGTGTCCACGGTATTGGTCGCCTTGGGCGACCGGGCCGGCACTTCATCGCGATCCTTGTCGTTTCCCCACATGGTCGGTCTACCTCCTCGCAATAGTGAACCGGGCGTCAGTCATCCGGCCTGAATACCTCGCGCCAGCGGAACGATCCGGTGACGGGCTTCGCGCCCGGCTGCGTGTTCACCACCACCTCGACCAGCGTGGGTTCGAAATCGGGCGGCAGCCGGAATGTATCGGCCAGCTCCTGAAAGTACTTGAAAGAGAACACGAGTTCATCGGCCGAATCAAGCGCCAGCTCGGGCCAGGTCAGACTGACGGATTCGCCGTTGCGCAAACCCTCCAATCGGAGCTTGACCTCCCCGCTGACCGCGGAATCATGCTCGACCGCCTGAATCAGCACCAGCTGGAACTGATACACCCCGACCTCGCTGGCCTCGTGAACCTGAAACTCCTGCAGGCGCAGGCCGGCCTCGGCCTCGGAGGGCGAGACAATACCCCGGTAGAACGCCAGTTCCTTCTTGAGCTTGGCCACCTGGGCCTGGAGGTTGTCGAGCGAGTTCTGCAACGTGCTGATGGCCTGCTGGTCGACATCCGCGCCGCGCTCGAGCATCACGTTGCGTTCCGACAGCTTGCGATTCTCGGCCTCCAGACGCCGTTTCTCCGCCAGCAGCAGCTTGCGGTCGCTCTCGATCTTCTGCTGACTGGCGACCTGCCGTTCGATGGCCGTGGGGGCATGCAGCCGCCCCAGCCAGTAGATGCCCCAGCCGCCGACCAGCAGCGTCGCCACCGCAATCACCACCATCAGGCGGCGGCGGCGCGCCTGCGCGGCGGTGCGGATGATCAGCCGATGGCTTCCGTCACTCACGATGCCGACGCGAGCCGCATCATGGCACCAGGGCCGGGGACATCAGGCCGGCGGTTTCCTCGAACCCGGCCATCAGGTTCAGGCACTGGACCGCCTGTCCTGCGGCACCCTTGACCAGATTGTCGATGACCGACAGCACCACCACCGTGTCGCCGTCGCCCGGCCGGTGAACCGCCAGCCGGCAGGTATTGGAACCCCGCACGGTCCGCGTTTCCGGTGTCGCGCCCGGCGGCATCACGTCCACGAAGGGCTCCCCGGCGTAACGCTGTTCGAACAGTGCCTGCAGATCGGCATCGCGATCCGGAACATCCAGATAGCAGGTGGCGTGGATGCCCCGCACCATCGGCACCAGATGCGGCACGAATGTCAGTCCGACATCGCCAGCGGTCACATTGCCGAGCACCTGGCGGATTTCCGGCAGATGGCGGTGACCGGCCACGCCATAGGCCTTGAACGACTCCGCCATCTCCCCGAACAGGAACGGCGTCTTGAGCGTGCGACCGGCGCCGGACACGCCGGTCTTGGCATCGGCCACCAGACGCGCGGGGTCAGCCAGGCCGGCCTCGAGCAGCGGCAGCATGGCCAGAATGATACTGGTGGGATAGCAGCCCGGGCAGGCCACCAGCTGCGCGTCGCGCAGGCTCGCGCGGTGACGCTCCGGCAGACCGTAGACCGCGGTATCGATCAGATCCGGGCACGCATGAGGCTCGCCATACCACTGCGCCCAGACGTCCGGGTCACGCAACCGGAAATCGGCCGACAGGTCGATCACCCGCTGACCCGCCGCCCGCAACTCGGGCACCAGATGCATGGCCGCCGCATGCGGGGTGGCGAAAAACACCACGTCACACCCCGACAGCGCGGCGGTATCCGGCTCGCGAAAGACCAGATCGGTGATCCCGCGCAGATGCGGGTAGGCCTCGGCCAGCGGCCGGCCGGTTTCAGCCCGGGACGTGACAGTCGCGACATCCACCCCGGGATGAGGCAGCAACAGGCGCAGCAGTTCGCTACCGGTGTAGCCGGTACCGCCGACGATGCCGACCTGCAATCGTTGCTGTCCTGACACGCTCATGTTCACCACCGCATAATACGAGGTCGCGATTATAAAGGTCCGGCCGCGCCCGGGGGGCACAACCGCGCCGCGGTGGCCGGTCGACCGCCAGCATGAGACCCGGATGACCCGTCCCACCCGCGCCTGGCATCCCGATCAGATCCGCGAGCGCCTGCGGCGCCAGCTGGCGGATGTGGAATACACGCCCGGGCTGGGCCTGCTGTGTGTCCTGGGGGCGATGACCGGCACGCTCTGCGGATTGCTGATCCTGGGCCTGCATACGGTGATCGACTGGTGGCGCGGCCCCGGCGCCCTGCTTCTGGGCCTTGATGGCACCCGGCTGCACGAAGCGGGCACGCCAGTCCGTCTGCTGGTGCCGCTGGCGGGGGCGCTGATCATCGGCGCCCTGATTACCGCGCTGCTCAAGCCGCCGCGGCAGACGGGCATTGCAAGCGTGATCGAACGGCTGGTCTATCACCAGGGCTACCTGCCGGTCCGAACGGCGGCGGTGGAGTTCTTCACCGCGGCGCTGGCAGCGGCCTCGGGCCAGTCGGTGGGCCGCGAGGGCGTAGCCGCCCACGTGGGCGCTGCCTCGGGCAGCTGGCTCGGCGGCCGGCTGCAGCTGCCCAACAACAGCGTGCGCACCCTGGTGGGCTGTGGTGCCGCGGCGGGCATCGCCGCCTCGTTCAACACACCGCTGGCGGCGGTCATGTTCACCATGGAAGTGGTGATGATGGAGTACACCATCGCCAGCTTCGCCCCGATCATCATCGCCGCGGTGGCGGGCGCGCTGACCACCTATAACCTCACCGGCATCCACCCGGAGCTGGTCACGGCCGAACCCGGCCTGCACAGCATGACCGAGCTTCCCTATATCGTCTTCGTCGGCGCGCTCATGGGCCTGGCGGCGGCCGCGCTGACCCGGGTCACGGGCTGGCTGACGGATGGCTTCAGCCGCATGCCCGTGATGGTGCGCATGGGTCTGGCCGGGCTGGCAGCCGGGCTGCTGGCCCTGCCGTATCCGCAGACGCTGGCGCCGGGGTTCGACACCATCAATCTGGCCCTGGCCAGCGAACTCGGCCTGGGCCTGGCCCTCGGGCTGGGTCTGGCCAAGCTGGCGACCGCGGCGATGGCGACCGCCGCTGCGATCCCCGGCGGTGTCATCCTGCCCGCCTTCGTGATTGGCGCGGCGCTGGGCAGCGCGCTGGGCGCGGCTGGCGGCCTGCTGGCACCGGCCCACGCCAGCGACCCGGGCTTCTACGCGCTGATCGGCATGGGCGCGATGATCGGCGCGCTGCTGCATGCGCCGCTTACTGCCATGGTGACGCTGCTGGAACTGTCCGACCGCACCGAGTTGCTACTGCCGGGGATGCTGGCCCTGATTCCCGCGCTGGTGATTTCCCGGCGGTTCACCGGCGGCGACTCGATCTTCCAGATGCTGCTGCACCGACGTGGCCTGGACTACCGCAACGACCCGGTCTCCCAGTACCTGCGCCGGGCGAGCGTGACCGCGACCATGAACCGCAGTCTCGCCATCATCGACGACCCGATCAATCCCGACGGTCTCCGACAGCGGCTGGTCAAACGTCCCGTGGAGTGGCTGCTGCTGCGCCGGCCGGAGGCCCGCGCCACCCTGCTCCGCTCCGCCGCCCTGATGCGCTATCTGTCAGCCGCGGAGGAGGACGAGGACGTGGTGCTGCCCGAGACCGTCGCCGTGCGTGATATCCCGGGCAAACGCCTGGATGCGGTGGCTATCGATATTCGCGCCACGCTCCAGGAAGCCCACGATCAGCTGCAGCGCACCGAGGCCGATGCTCTCTACGTGATCCGCCGCCGGGCCGGCGAGGACGGCCCCGTCTTCGGTATCCTGTTGCCCGAGGATATCGAGCGGGCCTACCACCCCTGAACGCGCCTTGCGCCCGGCGGCATTGCTCTACAATGCCGCGCCCGGACACCTCTGCCCGCGGCAACAGCCCGTCCACGTTCAAGGAGATAAGCAATGCTCTGGATACAGGCATTCCACGTCATTTTCATGGTTACCTGGTTCGCCGGGCTGTGATTGCCGATGCGGACATTGGGCATCCTGCCCAAGTCCTTGGTCGCTCAGCGCGGCGCATGTCCGCGCTGGCTCTCGCTCGCTACGCTCGCGCGCGGACGTCCCTGTCCGCGAAAACAGCCCGTCCACGTTCACGGAGATAATCAATGCTCTGGATACAGGCATTCCACGTCATTTTCATGGTTACCTGGTTCGCCGGGCTGTTTTACCTTCCTCGCCTGTTCGTCTATCACGCGGATACCACCGACGCGATCAGCCTGGATAGGTTCTGCGTCATGGAACGTCGACTGTCCATCCTGATGAGCATTGGCGCCGCCCTGACCATCGCATTCGGGCTGTGGCTGCTCTGGCATCTCGGCCTTTCCTGGCTGTCGGGCAGCGGCTGGATGCACACCAAGCTGCTGCTGGTGGTCGGCCTGGTGGGCTACCACGGCTGGTGCCAGGTTCAGGTCAAGCGCTTTCGCGAACGGCGCGCCACCGGCAGCGCCCGCTATTACCGGCTGATGAACGAGGTACCGGGCGTGTTCCTGATCGCGATCGTGGTGCTGGCGGTGGTCAAGCCATTCTGACCCGGCATCGGCCGGCGCCAAGAAAAAGGCCCGCCGAAGCGGGCCTTTCTCGTCATCGTGAGCGCATTTCGGCTCAGCCCTCGCCGGCTCCTTCCTGGTTCGGATTCCCGGCCTGGCTCTGCAGGTAATTCTGCAGGCCCATGCTTTCCACCAGCCCGAGTTGCGTCTCGAGGAAGTCGATATGCTCTTCCTCGTCGGCCAGCACGTCGGCAAACAGCGCGCGGGTGGTGTAGTCCGCGATCTTTTCGCAGTATCCGATGGCTTCCGAATAGAACGCGTGGGCTTCATGTTCGGCATCGAGATCGCACTTGAGCATTTCCGGCACGTTCTCGCCGATGCGTAGCTTGCCCAGGTCCTGCAGATTGGGCAGGCCCTCGAGGAACAGGATGCGCTCGATGAAGCGATCCGCGTGCTGCATTTCCTCGATGGATTCCTGGTACTCCTTGGCGCCGAGCTCGTAGAAGCCCATGTCCTTGTACATGCGCGCATGCAGGAAGTACTGGTTGATGGCGGTGAGCTCGAGCTTGAGCCCCTGATTGAGGTACTCGAGTACCTTGGCGTCACCTTTCATGCGATCTCCCGACGTAGCGGCGTTGGCTTTGCGCCGGAGTATAGCACTTCGACGCCCGGCATCAACCCGTAAGCGTCTGTTTTTATTGGTCTATTAGTTGCTTCTAGCTCGCATTCGCGGTCGCAGGCAGGAACGGCGCCGGCAACAGCCGGGTCTTGCGATGCTGCTCCTGCAGCGTTTCCGCCAGAATTTCGCGTGCACAGGGCGCGCAGCAGCCACAACACTCGGCCACACCGAGACGCCGCTGCAGCTCGCGCATGTGGCACGCGCCCGAGCGGACTTCCTCGCGAATCTCGCGTTCGGTAACACCCTTGCAGAGACAGACGTACATCCGGCTTCTCGAACCAAGCAACTGAGCGTAGTTAACCGCAAATGAGAATGAGTGTCAAACCACTAGAAGGTGAAACCTCATCCGCATAGCTTAATAGGAGTGATTTGCATTCACGAAGAGGGTCGGCTAGAGTATCGGCAGATTCGGTAGCGCGCTTCCCCGGCACCGTCTGCCTGGCGGAGGTGCCGCGCCGGATCTAACCAACAAAACAACAAGGCCGCGGCGACCCCACTCGCACACGGCCCGACCGTCCTCTCCCCCCAACTACGCCCGACTCGCCTCCGAGGGTCGGGCATTTTTTTGCCCGCCCACCGCCTCCGGCAGACAGTCAGCCAGCTCCCTGAGCGCGCGCCGGTAAACGTCGCGCTTGAAGAACACCACTTCGTCCACCGGATGCCAGTAATCCACCCACCGCCAGCCGTCGAACTCGGGATGATCGGTACTGTCGAAACGCACGCAGGATTCGGGCGCCTCCAGACGCAACAGAAACCACTTCTGCTTCTGCCCGATGCACAGCGGACGGCGGTGGCGGCGCACGAAACGCTTGGGCAGTCGGTAACGCAGCCACCCGCGGGTAGCGCCGACGATGCGCACGTGCTGCTCCATCAGCCCGACTTCTTCCTGCAGTTCACGAAAAAGGGCCTGCTCGGCGCTTTCGCCAGCGCGTACGCCCCCCTGCGGAAACTGCCAGGCATCCTGGCCGATTCGCTTGGCCCAGAGTACCCGACCGTCTTCGTGGGTGAGGATGATTCCGACATTGGCGCGAAAGCCGTCCGAATCGATCACGGTCTTACCTGTGAAACACTTTCCCCGATTCTTTCACACCGGGGAGGAATGTGCCAAAGGCGTTACCCGGCGGGCCCGGAACGGACCCGCCGGCATCGGCTGGGTGAGGTCAGAGCGCTTCGCAACTGCCGCCTTCGGCCATCCAGCTGGAGCCGTTGGCGTCGGCGCAGTCCTCCTGCGAGACACCGAACATGATCTGCTGGCCATCCCCGCAGTCGGCGACATCGAAGCAGGTGCCCCCGGAACCGCTGCTACCGGCGCTCAAGGCCTGGTCGCTGCTATCCACGGCCCCGGCATCGGCCTCCGATCCGCTGTCCGACTGGCCGCAACCAGCCAGGGCCAGCACCATAACGATCCCCGTCAATCCCGATTTCCACATCATCTGTTCCTCCTGTGCGCGGCCGGCGGGCCGGCCGTTTATGGTTGTTGCGCGGAACATCTTTCGTGTCCGCAGGCCCAGTCTAGCGGTGCGACGCGCCGGATGCAGCCAATCCCCGATTGGCGCCGCAATGCCGGGCTGCCGTAACCTCTCGCGCTCGCACTTCACGGACGTTTTCATCATGCAGCTGGCGGCATTCGATCTGGACAACACCCTGCTCGACGGAGACAGCGATTACCTGTGGGGCCGTTACCTCTGCGAACAGGGGGTGGTCGATGCTGCCGAGTTCCGGCGCCGGAACGACGAGTTCCATGCGCAGTATCTGAACGGCACGCTCGACATCCATGCGTTCCAGCGTTTTGCTCTACAACCGCTGATCGACAACCCGCTGACCACCATGCAGACCCTGCGGACCCGCTACGTGGCCGACTGCATCGAGCCGGTGATCGCGCCCGGCACGCCGGCACTGATCGACTGCCACCGTCGGCGCGGGGATACGCTGCTGATCATCACTGCCACCAACCGATTCGTCACGGAGCCGATCGCGGAGCTGCTCGGGGTCGAGCACCTGCTGGCCACGGACCCGGAGATCATCGACGGCCGCTATACCGGCCGCATCCACGGCACGCCCTGCTTCCGCGACGGCAAGATCACCCGGCTGGAGGACTGGCTGGCGGCCCACGGGCCGTTCGAGGGAATCACCGCCTACTCGGACTCCCACAACGATATTCCGCTGCTCGCGCGCGCCGACCGGGCCGCGGCGGTCGACCCCGACGACCGGCTGGCCGAACACGCTTGGCAGCAGGGCTGGCCGGTGGTCAGCCTGGTGGATCAGCCCGGCGCCGAGGTGTTCCGTACGGTGACCGGCGCCGGCTGACCGTCAGCGATAGCGAACGCGATAGGTCAGCCGGGTTTCGCCCTTGGCCGGGACTTCCAGCGACCAGGCGGCGCGCTGGGCGTCGACCTTCTTGTGGTCGGCACTGGCCGACAGCATGGTCCAGTCGCCGGGCATGGATTCCACCACCCGGACCGTCACCGGCTCGGACCTGGCGTTGGCGATCACCAGTTCACGTTCGATTTCCCGCGCCTGACCGTCCCGCTGGGTATCGGTGGTGGTGCGCTCGGCGGTGATGTCGAACGCGCGGCCGAGCTCCAGCTCGACCGGCGCGCCGACGGGCGTATTGCCGATGCCGGCTTCGCCGATCAGCAGGGGCGTGGTGCCATCACCATAGACGCGGATGGTGCCGGCCGGCATGGGCTGACCTAGGGTGTTATCGAAAGCCACCCGGATGCCGGCGTGGGCGCGTTGCCGGTTGCTGTCGAGATACTGCCAGCCATGGTCGAAGCGGTATTCCCGCTCGACCTCGATACGCTGTTCGGGCATCAGCAGCACGCTGCGCTGCTCACCGTCGGCCAGGGTCACCGGCTGATCCAGTTCGTAACGGTAGTAATCGGCGGCCTGCTCGGCCTGCATGCCGTCCGCCGCGGAGGCAGCTTCGCTGCGCATCATCATCGCCTTGGGCTGACCGCCCTGCCGCGCCACGTCTCCGGCGATCAGCGCCAGCTGCGCCTGCCGCCAGTCCGTGCCGGCGTTATTGCTGATTACCGCCTGCGCCCGCAGGGTCAATTGCTCGGCATTTTCGTCCAGGCTGGCCACGTACTCGGTGCGCCAGCTCATGCCGTCGACCTGATACAGCATTTCCAGCGGCTGGCGCCCGCCCTGGTCGGCCCGGATATCCAGCTGCAACGCGCCGGCCGGCAACGCCGTGTCCGGCACGGATGACAGCGCCAGCCGCCAGGGCGATTCCGCGTCCAGCCATTCCACCCGATCATCCACGCGCACCATCGGCACGCCGTCTGCGGACAGCAGGGTGGCCTCGCGGGTGACATCGCCGCCGCTGCCGTCGGCACGGCGCAGCGTCACGGTCTTTCCGACCAGCGCGCCCAGCATCGCTGCGCGGTCGTCACCGCCGTCTCGATAACGCGATCCCAGCAGCTCGATGCCGTCGCCAGCCAGCCAGAAGGTTTCCGGCCGAAGCCGATCGGGCAGATTGGCCAGCGTCAGCGTCTGGCGGCCCTTGTCCAGCGGCAGGTCCTGGGTGTCGGCCACCAGGGCGGCGCCGCTCTGGTAGAGCGTCAGCGCCTGTCCACCGCCATTGTCCGCCCAGGCGGCACCCATCAGTGCGGTGCCAGCTAGCGTCATCAGCATGCGCATCATCGTTATCCTCTTGAGGGCCGTTCAGGCGCGAACATGCGCGGGGCGGCGGCCGCTGTCAAAGCCGCTCGGGGGCGGCCACCCCGCGATCCACATTGGCCACGCGCATCAGGTAGGTCACCAGCAGAATCGCCGGTACGCCCGCGATGGCGGTCAGCACGAAGAACCAGACGTAGCCGAAGCCGTCGACCGCCATGCCGGAGAATCCGCCGATGAACTTGCCGGGCAGGGTCATCAGCGACGAGAACAGCGCGTACTGGGTGGCTGTGTAGGCGGTGTTGGTCAGGCTGGATAGGTAGGCGATGAACGCCGAACCGGCCATGCCCCCGGCGAGGTTGTCCGCGGAAATCGTCATCGCCAGCCCCACCAGCCCGGGATCGCTGCGCGTGGCCAGCCAGGCGAACACCAGATTGGTGCCCGCGGCCAGCACCGCACCTGCCAGCAATGGCCGCATGATGCCGTAGCGGGCCACCAGCACCCCGCCGAGCACGGCGCCGCCGATGGTCATGCCCACCCCGAAGATCTTGGCCACCGAGGCGATTTCCTCGAGGGTGTAGCCCATGTCCAGATAAAACGGATTGGCCATCACGCCTAGGGTGATATCGGTGACCCGGAAGATCGCCACGAACACGAGAATCGCCAGGGCCAGACGGCCGTTGCGGGCGAAGAAGTCCAGGAAGGGGCAGACCACGGCCTCCAGCAGCCAGGCGGTAATCTGCTGCAGCCGGCGCGGCCAGTGCGGGCTGCGGGCGAGAAAATCCACCACGCGCTGTTCGCGCTGTTCGGTTCCCGACGTCACCACCACGTCCGGTTCGCCGACGAACAGCACCGTGACCATGCCCACGCCCATCAGCCCGGCCATCACCAGATACACCTGCGGCCAGTCGATGCCGGCGGCCAGATAGAACGCACCGGCCCCGGCGGTCAGGATCGCGATGCGATAGCCGGCTTGATAGGTGGCCGCCATCGCCCCCTGCCAGGACCCGGGCGCCGCCTCGATGCGCCAGGCATCGATGGCCACGTCCTGCGTGGCCGAGGCGAACGCCACCAGCAGCGCCCATAGCGCCAGACCGCGCAAATCCATTTGCGGGTCGGTCATGGCCATGCCGATCAGCCCGGCGGCAATGCCCAGCTGCGCCAGCAACATCCAGCTGCGGCGGCGACCCAGCACACGCGTGAACAGCGGCAGCGGCAGCCGGTCGATCACCGGCGCCCAGAACACCTTGATGGAATAGGTAATACCCACCCAGGAGAAGAACCCGATGGTGGTGCGCGACACATCCTCCTGGGTCAGCCAGGCCGAAAGCGTGGAGAACACCAGCAGAAACGGCAACCCGGCGGAAAAGCCGAGCAGGCCCATGCCGAGAATGCGCGGCTTGCCGTAGACGGCCAGCGCCGCCCGCCAGCGGGCGACGGGCTCAGAAGGACCAGTCATAGTCCAGGATCAGAGGTGCGTGGTCGGACAACCGCTCGGCCTGGAAGATGTCGGCACCTTTCACCCGCTCGGCCAGCCCCGGCGTGATCACCTGATAGTCGATGCGCCAGCCCACGTTCTTGGCCCAGGCCTGACCCCGGTTCGACCACCAGGTGTAGCGATCGGGCCGGTCATCGACCACGCGGAAGCCGTCGACAAACCCCTGCTCCCCGAACAGCCGGTCCAGCCAGGCCCGTTCGTGCGGCAGAAATCCCGAGTTTTTCTGGTTGGACTTCCAGTTTTTCAGGTCCTTCTCGGTATGGGCGATGTTCCAGTCGCCGCAGACGATCAATTCGCCGTTGGCGTCGCGCCGGCGCCGCAGGAACTCCGGAAAGTATTCCAGCCAGCGTTCCTTGGACGCCTGGCGATGATCCCCCGACGACCCGGACGGGGCGTACAGGCTGGCCACGGCGAGATCCCCGAAACGGGCCTCGATATAGCGGCCCTCGCCGTCGAACTCCGGCTCGCCCATGCCGCGAATCACCTCGTCGGGCTCGCGTCGGGCATACAGGGCCACGCCCGAATAACCCTTGCGCGCCGTGGCTTCGTGGTAGGCGCAGTGATAGCCCTCGGGCCAGAACACGGGATCGGGCGCCAGCTGATGCTCCTGGGCCTTGAGTTCCTGAATCGCCACCACGTCGGCGTCCTGGCCGACCAGCCAGTCGAAGAAACCCTTGCGGGCGGCGGCGCGAATGCCGTTGGCGTTGAACGAGATGATGCGCATCGGGATGAAGGTCGGTGCGGGCGCGGCTATCATACCGAAAGCATTCGACACTCCGTTCCCATGCAGGATCACAAGACCCGCTTTCTCGACCTGGCATTCGACCACGGCGCGCTCAGGCTCGGCGAGTTCACCCTCAAATCCGGCCGCGTCAGCCCCTACTTCTTCAACCTGGGCGCGATTGCCGGGGGCGCCGCCATGGCCACGCTGGCCGACTGCTACGCACGCGCCATTCTGGATGTCGGCATTCAGCTCGACGGCCTGTTCGGCCCTGCCTACAAGGGCATTCCGCTGGTGACCGCGACCGCCTGCGCCCTGGCCGGCCATGGCCTGGACCTGCCCTTCACCTACAACCGCAAGGAAGCCAAGGACCACGGCGAGGGCGGCCAGCTGGTGGGCGCTGAGCTGAGCGGCCGTGTCGGCATTGTGGACGATGTGATTACGGCCGGCACTGCCGTACGTGAGGCCATCCAGCTCATTCACCGCGCCGGCGCGCAGCCCGCTGCGCTGGTGGTGGCACTGGACCGCCAGGAGCGCGGCACCGGCAGCCGCTCGGCCCTGCATGAACTGGCCGACGACACGGGTATCCAGCCGGTGGCCGTTTGCACGGTCGATGACCTGCTAGCGTACCTGGCGCGCCATTCCGAGCAGGAGAAGGCGATCGAGGGTATCCGCGCCTATCGGAAGACTTACGGCGACGCCGACTAAATTCCGCGCGGCACCGGCCGTTAATCCGGCGATGAATCGATACGCCCTCGGCCCGCTCGCCCTGCTGGCACTGTGTCTGCCGCTGGATGCCGCCAGCCAGCTCTACCGCTGGACCGACGAATCCGGCAAGACGCATTTCGGCGATCGCATTCCGCCCGAATACGCCCGCGGCGAACGGGCCGTCCTCAATGCCAACGGCGACGTAGTGGAGCGCCAGCCGGCTGAACCATCTCGCGCCCAGCTGGCAGCGTTGGAGGCAGAACGCGACCGGGCCCGCCGGGAGGCGGCCGAACGGGCGCAGCAGGCCGCGTACGATCGTTCGCTGACGGCCACCTATGCCAGCCTCGACCACCTCGATGCCGCCTACCGGGACCGGCTGGACCTGCTGGACGCCCGACTATCGATCGCACGGCAGTCACTGGGAAAGCTCGATACACAACTCGCGCGCGCCCGTCAGGCACAGGCCACTGATGCCGACATCCGGGCCACTGCAACGTCGCAACAGCAGCAGACAGAGGCGGTCGCCCGACTGAAACAGCGCCGGGACGCCCTCGCACAACGCCATCGGGCAGACCGGCAGCGTTACCTCGTTCTGACCTCGGTAAACGACCGGCGTTAGCCGTTGCCCGGCCGGATCAGCGTCCCCACCCCGGCGTCGGTAAACAGTTCCAGCATGATGGCGTGCTCCACCCGCCCGTCGACGATGTGCGCGGCACTCACGCCGGACGCCACCGCATCCAGCGCGCAGCGGATCTTGGGCAGCATGCCGCCGTGGATCACGCCGGACTGGATCAGCGTCTCCACCCGCGCCGGCGACAGGCCGGTGAGCACCGAACCGTCGGCATCGAGAACGCCGGCGGTGTTGGTCAGCAGCATGAGTTTTTCGGCGCCCAGCACCGACGCCATCTTGCCGGCCACCAGATCGGCGTTGATGTTGTAGGAGCGACCGTCGTCACCCACGCCGATCGGGGCGATCACCGGAATGAAGTCGTCCTCGTCCAGCCGCCGGACGATGGCCGGGTCGATAGCCGACACCTCGCCGGCGTAACCCAGGTCCACCAGCTCGTCCGCTTCGCCTTCATGCATTGCCAGTTTGCGCGCGCGGATCAGCCCGCCGTCCTTGCCGGTCAGCCCGACGGCCCGGCCGCCGTGCTGATTGATCAGGTTGACGATTTCCTTGTTCACCAGCCCGCCGAGCACCATTTCCACCACGTCCATGGTCTCCGCGTCGGTCACCCGCATGCCCCCGACGAAGCGGGTTTCCTTGCCCAGCCGCGCCAACAGTTCCCCGATCTGCGGACCACCGCCGTGTACCACCACCGGATTGATGCCCACCAGCTTCATCAACGCGATGTCGCGGGCGAAGCCGCGCTTGAGCTCGGGCTCGGTCATGGCGTTGCCGCCATACTTGATCACCACGGTCTTGCCCGCGAAGCGCCGGATGTAGGGCAGTGCCTCGCCCAGGACCCGGGCGACCTGCATGGCCTGTTCAGAGCTTAGCGACATGGTTGTTGCATCCGCCTTGTTATCGGTTCGGGTCTACTGGCGTCCGGATGAGCCGAAGCCGCCAGCGCCCCGCTGGCTGGTTTCGAATTCCTCGACCACCTCGAACGCCGCCCGCACCACCGGCACCAGCACCAGCTGCGCCACCCGCTCGCCGGGCTCGATAGTGAAGGCAGTCCGGCCACGATTCCAGCAGGACACCATCAGTTCCCCCTGATAGTCGGAGTCGATCAGCCCCACCAGATTGCCCAGCACGATGCCGTGCTTGTGCCCCAGACCCGACCGGGGCAGCACGACGCCAGCCAGGTCGGGGTCCGCGATATGAATGGCCATGCCACTAGGCAGCAGCTCGGTTTCCCCGGGCGCCAGCGTCAGGGGCGCGTCCAGGCAGGCCCGCAGGTCCACCCCCGCCGACCCCGGCGTGGCGTAGTCCGGCATCGGGAAATCGCGCCCGAGGCGCGGATCAAGCAGTCGGATCTGGAGTTTGTGCATCGGACAATCGTTGGGAAATGAGTTGGACCAGCTGGTCGGCCAGCCGTGTCTTGGGGGCCTGCGGCAGGTGGCAATCGCCGCCTTCCCAGCAGACATAAAGCGCGTTGTCGGGCTGATCGAAGCCGCGATCCACCCCGACCAGGTTGCCGGCCAGCATGTCCGCGCCCTTGGCAACGCGCTTGGCCCGGGCCTGGGCTTTCAGGTCGCGGGTTTCGGCGGCGAACCCCACCACGAACGGCCGCGGCCGGGCGACGGCCACCTCGGCGAGAATGTCGCGGTTGCGTGCCAGTTCGACGTTCGAGTCGGCTTCGTCCTTCTTGATCTTGTGGGTCTCCCGGCGGGCCGGGCGATAGTCCGCCACGGCCGCGGCCGCGATGAACACATCGGCCTGCTCGACGCGGGCGAACACCGCCGCATGCATGTCATCGGCCGTCTCCACCCGCACCGCCTCAACCCCGTCGGGCACCGGCAGATCGGTAGGCCCGGTCACCAGTGTCACGCGGGCGCCGGCTGCTACACAGGCCGCCGCCAGGGCATATCCCATGCGTCCGGAGGACCGATTGGTCAGATAGCGCACCGGGTCCAGCGGCTCCCGCGTGGGACCGGCGGTAATCAGCACATGCCGGCCGGCCAGTTCGCCCGCCTGCGGCGCCAGATGCGCAGCCAGCGCATCACGGATTGCTTCGGGTTCCAGCATGCGGCCGGCGCCGCTTTCCCGCTCTGCCAGCTCGCCGTCATCCGGGCCCAGAATGGTCACGCCGCGTGCCGTGAGCGTCTCGCAATTAGCGCGCGTAGCGGGGTGGGCCCACATCACGTGATTCATCGCCGGTGCCACGAGCACGGGCACCGTGGTGGCCAGGCACAGGGTGCTGAGCAGGTCGTCCGCCCGTCCCTGGACCAGCCGGGCAAGGCAGTCGGCGGTGGCCGGCGCGATCAGCACCCGCTCGGCCCAGCGCGCCAGCTCGATATGGCCCATGCCCAGTTCGGCGGACTCGTCCCAGAGACTGCGGCGCACGGCCCGGCCGGACAACGCCTGCAGTGTGAGCGGCGTGATGAAACGGCAGGCGCCCTCGGTCATCACCACCTGCACCTCGGCGCCGGCTTCCACCAGCCGACGGGTGAGCACCGCGGCCTTGTAGGCGGCAATGCCGCCGGTTACGCCCAGCAGAATGCGACGTTGGGAAAGCGCTTTCATTAAGAACCCTTTGCCAGAGTCGGTATAGTTTACCGGCTTTGCCGGCCCGCGGTGATTGCGCAACCCGGCCCGGATTGGCACCGTAACCGGGATTTTCGGAGCCGCGCCATGCCCATCACCGACTGGCCCGTCGACGAACGGCCGCGTGAAAAACTGCTGGACAGAGGCGCCGGCGCCCTGACCGATGCCGAACTGCTGGCGATCTTCCTGCGTACGGGTGTGAGCGGCATGAGCGCGGTGTCGCTCGCCCGTGAATTGCTCGATGACTACGGCGGCCTGGCCCCACTGCTGGCCGCGGACCGAGACGAGTTCTGCCAGGGTCACGGCCTGGGAACCGCCAAGTTCGTGCAGCTGCAGGCGGTGGTGGAAATGGCGCGGCGCTACCTGGCCGAGCGTCTGGACCGGTCGGAACCCCTGACCGACCCCGCGGCCACCCGGGACTACCTGACCGCCCGGCTGGCCCGCCAGCCGCACGAGGTCTTCGCAGCCCTGTTTCTGGACACGCGCCATCGGGTGCTGGCCTACGAGGAGCTGTTCCGGGGCACCATCGACGGCGCGGCGGTGTACCCCCGGGAAGTGGTCAAGGCCGCCCTGCGCCACAACGCCGCGGCGGCGATCTTCGCCCACAACCACCCCTCGGGGGTCGCCGAGCCCTCAGAAGCCGACCGCAGCCTGACCCGGCGGCTGACTGACGCCCTGGCGCTGGTGGACATCCGCACGCTGGATCATTTCGTGATCGGTGCCGGTGAGGCCGTGTCGTTCGCGGAACGCGGCTGGCTCTGAGCTGCGGCAACCACCTAACTCTCAAGTAATTGTTGCATTGCACCACCTTGCGTGCTACAAACTGGTGCACGCTCCGCTGTGGTGCGAGGGACTGCGACTACTAACTGGAGTTGGCATGAAAACATCTGTAACGCTTCTCACGACCACCCTGCTTGCGAGCCCGTTGACCGCGCTTGCGGCGCAGTCGGATTACACCTACGTAGACGGCGATTTCGTCGCAACCGGCGAAGCCGAAACTCGCTTTGGCGGTATTCAGCGTGACGAGGATTACGACGGCTACGGCTTCAAGGGATCGATCGACCTCACCCCCAACCTGTTCATCGAAAGTGCTTACGATGAACTCGAGGCCGATAATAACGGCGGCGACCTGCAATTGTTTTCAGGCGGCTTGGGCCTGCGCACCGCCATCGGCGACAACGCCAACCCGCTCGATCTTTACGGCGTACTCAGCTACGAAAGCATCGAGGAAGACTCGGGCTCCAGCTTCGAAGCCGACGGCTTCGGCGTGACCGGCGGCCTGCGCTGGCAGGCAGCACCCACGCTCGAGATCAATCCCTATGCGAGCTATCTCGACTACGGCAGCGTCGACAATTCGAACGCCGATCTGGATGGCATGCGCTTCGGCGTTGACGGGGTGCTCAACCTGAATGAGACATTCGCGCTGACAGCCGGCTATCGCACCACCAAGCTGGATCTCGAGGGTCCGGGCGGCAAGGCCAACGTGGACCTGGAAAACGAAATCCGCGTCGGCGGCCGCATCTACCTCACCAAGTAAGCGGCATTCATACCTGCCCGGCCCAGGGGGTCGGGCAGGTCCTTGCCGTTGCCAAGGCCGCCGGTAGCTGGTATAAAGCGCGGCTTCGTATTACTCGTTCAAACAGCGTCGTCGAGGCTTCCCATGTCGCGAGTCTGTCAGGTCACCGGCAAACGCCCGGTCACCGGTAACAACGTTTCCCACGCCAACAACAAGACCCGGCGCCGGTTCGAGCCGAATCTGCACTGGCACCGTTTCTGGGTGGAATCCGAAAAGCGCTACGTGCGGCTGCGCGTTTCCGCCAAGGGCATGCGCATCATTGACCGGCAGGGCATCGACACCATCCTCGCCGACGTCCGCAAGCGTGGAGAGAGAGTCTGATGCGCGAAAAAGTGAAACTGGTTTCCACCGCCGACACCGGGTTCTTCTACACCACGTACAAGAACAAGCGGAATACGCCCGACAAGATCGAGATGAAGAAGTACGATCCGGTCGTGCGCAAACACGTGGTTTTCAAGGAAGGCAAGATCAAGTAAGCCTCGCCTGACCCACTGAACATGGTTCATGAAGCGCCGGTGCCCCGCACCGGCGCTTTCGTTTGTGATGGCGGCGATTCCGCTGTCAATCTCCCGCAACATTCGTCGCCTAGCGTGTCGGTTTATCCAACACCGTCAGGCGAATACGATGATCAATGGAATCCGGGCCACGGCACTGCTGCTCCTGGCCGGCGTGGGCGCGACAGCCTCAGCCAGCGACTACACCTATCTGCAGGCCGACTGGATCGCCGCCGGCGACATCGACCGCAGCGGTCTGAACAGCGGTTTCACCGAGGAGTACGACGGCTTTGCCGCCGAGGGCGCCATCAGCCTGTTACCGGCAGTGTTCGTCCAGGCCCGTTATGACGACATCGAGGGCGATCGCGGCGGCGAGGCGCAGTTCCTGCAGCTTGGCGCCGGCCTGAACCACGACCTGGGCCAGCATGTGTCGCTGGTCGTCGACTACGATCTGGCGCTGGATATCTATGCCCTGGCCAGCTACGAGGATATCGATACCAATGGCGCCAGCGGCAGCGGTCTGGGCGTATCCGGCGGGCTGCGCTGGCACCCGGTACCCACGCTCGAGATCAACCCGTCCGTCGGTTACGTGGACTACGACGAGCTGGACGACTCCACCGCCACGCTGTCCGGCTTTCGCTATGCCCTGCGCGGCCTGTTCCACGTGACCCCGCAGATCGCGCTCACCGCCGCCTACCAGGTCACCGCGCTCGATCTGGAACTGGCAGCGCGGGAAACCGATCTGGACTTCGAGAAGGAATTCCGGTTGGGCGTGCGCTACTACTTCACCGCCTCGAACTAGACGCCACTCCGACCCATCAAGGCAGATCTTCCAGCAGCTCATCTTTCTTGTCCTCGTAGTCCTGGTCGCTGATGAGCCCCTGATCGCGTAACTTTTTCAGCGATTGCAGGCGCGTTTCGAGACGCTGCCAGGCATCGTTGCCACTGTCCATCGACTCGGCGGCCTCCTCGGCGGCTGCCGGTACAGGTGCGGCGGCTGGCATCTCATCGGCGACCCTGGCGGGCGATGATGCCGGCGGCGCCGCAGGCATGGTGGCCGTATCCTCGCTCATCGGCGCGGGTGCGGTCTGGCGGTCAGGTCCGTCGCCTTCAGACGCCGCGGGTCCATATTGCAGGGATTGCGCGCCCCGATCGGCGCCGAGCGAGGTGGTGGCGGGCATGTTAGCGCGCGCCGCGGCAATCGCCGCCTTCGTCGCCTTCAATTGAACCCAGTCACGCCGGTCGCCACGCCAGGTCCAGCTACCCCGCTCGACCAGACGTTGTCCGTCGACGTCAGTGGCGTCGGTCCGTGATCCCGGTTCCAGGGGGTTGGTCTGGGGATCGCGGAACGAACTGTACACGTTGTCCAGCTCGTCGAATACGAGGTTCAGCTTGTCGTCCTCGAAAAATACCCGCGCCGACGTCACCAGCCGCTGGCTACTCAGGAAAAGCGGGCCCGACTTGCTGCGGAAAAAGGCCACGAAAACATCCTGGTTTGGCTGCGCCCTCGCAAGGGCTTCCGAAAGCCCGGCTGACACGGCTCGAAGACGCTCGGGCGATGAAAGGGTCACCACACCCTCGTCTTGCGATCGGATACGCAGGGACAAAAGAAGTGCCTGAAGCTGCTCGGCCTCGAACGCGGCCGGGTGATCGTTAACAGGCTTGGCACCCAGCCCCGTTGGCACCAACTGAATCAGCAGGCTTCCAGTGCGCTCGATGTTGACGTAGTCGGGCGGCACTTCTCCGGCATCGGCCCGGTTCAGATTCGCCAAAGAACTACATCCACCCAGAGCCAGCAGGAACAATAAAGCGCCCCACACAACCAATCGCTGTTTGCGGTTACCCATTCAGGAGTCTCCCCTTATTTCAACCGGCGCACATCACGTTCACGCCGAGGTGCCGTGGACAGCATATAACGCCAAATTCCGGCGAACCAAAAGAAAGGGCCGGACGGCTGATAGCCGCCCGGCCCCGGTGCAAACGCAGACTTGCCGTCTGACTCGCTTAGAACGCGAAGAACGCGCCCACGTTGAAGTTGTCGGCCTCGAGTTCACCACCGTCCTGCGCCTCGGACGTCACCGCCGAGTACTCCGCCAGCAACGTCAGGTTCGGGGTCAGGCTGTGGTAGATGCCGCCGGTGACGGACGAGTTCTTGTCCACCAGCCCGGGGCCGTCAATCGCATTGGCGTCGAGGTTGGACTCGCCGTAACTGATGCCGTACTTGGTGGCGCCGGCCGTGAAGGTCAGCTGGGCCAGCCCGCCATCGGAGTCACGCTGGTTGCCGGCGGCGTCGAAGCCGTTGAACAGCAACGCCGTGGTGCCCAGACCTTCGGTCGTATAGTACGACAACAGCAGTTCCAGCGGACCGAATGCCTGCTTGTAGTTGACATCGAAGCCAGTGGCATCGGAATCAACAGCGCCGCCGGCAGTACCTACGCCATTGTTATCGGCAACCCTATCGACATCCATGCTCATGCCGTTGACCGACACGAATCCGCTGCCCCAGGCGTAGCGCAACTGGCCGTGGAAGCCAGGTGCAGACTCCGCCACACCCAGCGACGTTGCGGAGGTCAGGGAATCGACTGTCTGGAAGATACCCGCCGTGGCCGAGAAACCGCCGAAATCTGGCGTGGTGTAATTGATTTGCGCCAGGGTATCGGTATAGATGTAACCCAGTCCGATACGGCCCAGCGACGTGTTGGCCGGCGCCCCCACCGCGTTGGTGCTGGCACCCACGCCGGGAATGGTCATGTCGTTGATGATGGCATCGAAGCCGAACAGGCCGAAATCGCGACCCATCTTGACTTCGCCGAAATTGGCGCTGCCGAACTTCAGGAACACCTGACGAGCGTCGATGCCGGTGGTCGCCAATCCGACGTTGGTACCAGCCGGAGCACCCTGCTGCAGATTGGGCGAACCACCGTCATTGCTGGCAATGCCGGGATAGAACCCGAAAGTCCCGGACACGTCCCAGCCGTTCTGCTGCGTGGCCACCGTGAACACAATCGCCGCCGGCAACAGGCCGGTACGCACGTTCGAGAACTGGTCTTCGCCGGTGTCGACGTTCTGCGCGCAAGCAACCCCGCCCGCGACGCCGCCAGGGCGGCCACCATCTTCACAGCTGATATTTACGTAATGAGCATTGACGTTGCCGTTGACCGAGAAAGTCCAGTCACCAGCCTTCATGTCGACTGCCTGCGCTGCAGGCACAGCGCCGAACGCAAAGGCTGCGCCCGCCGCACTAACCGCGAGTTTGTTTAAACGCATCGTTGATTCCCCTCCAAGTGGAATACCAATCCGGGTCCCCAGGAACCGGACCCGCCAGTTCCAGAGTCATAAGAGTCCGTTTCACGAACCACGGGCCCGGCCTGCACCGTGAAGTAGCAAGCCGTGTGCCATTGACTGCGCCACGGGAAAATCCCCGTACTCTCGCTCATTAACCCGTGCCCCAAGGTCATCATGTCTCGTTTGCGACGGACCCTGTCACGTTTTATGAACAGTTATGGCGCAGCTGTCAAGCCACTCGAGTAATGCACCGCAACATACTGGCGGCAAAAGAATGCCGTAGGCAAACGAACAAAAAGACCAACGGCTACCGCCCCGATGAGGTGCACCACTCGAAACCCACCGTCACCCTACGGCCGATTGATTGCGTAACGATGTCAGCAGCAGATTGCCGTAGGTATCTGTTTCGCCGGCCCAGTCCGGCGCCAGCCAGATGGTGGCGACGGCATCCCGCACAATGGCAGGCCCCTCGGCGCGCCACCCGGCCGGCAGCGAATCACGCGCATACACCGGCACCCGGTCATCACACCCATGGACCGCGACATGTTCCTGCGCATCGACCGATGTCGACGACTCGGCACGTTGCGGCAGGGCCAGATCCAGTTCGGGGCCGGCCAGACTCAGCCGGACGGTGACGATCTCCACCGGTTCATCCAGACGGTGACCGTTCTGCCGCTCGTGCGCGGCATGGAAATCCGTGTGCGCTTGGGCCATGTCCTGCCAGCTGATGTTGAGGGCCGCGCTCTGGCCCTGATAGCGCATATCCAGCGACGGGCTGACCGTGATTGCCGAGGCATCGACACCTTCGGCGCGCAGTTCCGCCTCGCCCCGAGTCCGCAGATTTTTCAGCCAGGCTTCAATCTGCGAGTCCGACAGCACCGATGCCGCTTCCAGCACGCTGCGCGACATTTCGCGCGACCGCCTCGCCACCAGCATGCCCAGCGCCGACAGTACGCCGGCATGCACCGGCACCATGGCCCGGGTCATGCCCAGCGTGTCGGCCAGCGCGCAGACATGCAGACCGCCGGCCCCGCCGAAACACAGCAGCGTGCGTTCGCGCGGATCTTCGCCGCGCTGAACCGACATCACCCGCAGACCGCCGGCCATGGCCTCGTTGACCACGGCAAGGACACCTTCGGCTGCAGCCATACGGTCGGTCCCGAGCTGTTGCGCTACCGCATCCACCGCCGTTTGCGCCGCCGCCAGGTCCAGGGCGGCGTCACCGCCCAGCCGAGTCGAAGCCGGCAGGCGACCCAGCACCATGTTGGCGTCGGTGACGGTGGCTTCGGTACCACCGCGCCCGTAGCAGGCCGGCCCGGGGTCCGCGCCCGCGGACGATGGCCCCACGGCCAGCAGGCCGCCCGCGTCCACCCGGGCCACCGAGCCGCCACCCGCGCCCAGCGTGTGCATGTCGACCATCGGAACCGCCACCGGGAACCCGCCGATCTCCCCGTTGCTGGTCAGCGGGATGTCGCCGTCGATCAGTGCCACATCGGTACTGGTGCCACCCATGTCGAATGTGAGCAACCGTTCGCGACCGGCGAGCCGCCCCACGAATCGGGCGCCGACCAGACCGGCGGCCGGCCCGGACAGCAGCATGTCCACCGCCCGTTCGCGGGCCCGCTCGACCGACATCGTCCCGGCGGCACTGTGCATGACCGAAAACCCGCCCACCGCCGACTGCAGCCGAGCCAGGTAACGTCCCACACGCGGGCTGAGACTGGCGTTGATCCACGTCGTGATACCGCGCTCGTATTCCTTGTATTCGGCCAGCACGGCGCTGGACCGGCTCACGAAATATTCCGACGCCAGTGCTTCGGCCAGACGCCGTTCGGCGCGGTCATCGAAAAACGAGTACAACAGATTGATCGCCACCGCCTCGGGGGCCAGGTCGGCCAGGCGCTGCCGAAGCGCCGCCAGACTGGCATCGCCCAGCGGCGTCACCTCGCGACCACCGGCATCGCTGCGCTGATCCACGGCCAGGCATAATTCGGGTGGCACCGGCATCTTTCGAGGCGCCGGTTCCAGCGCGTACAATTCCTGACGCGCCTGACGCCCGATGGTCAGCACATCGGTCAGGCCCTCATTGGTGACGTAGGCGGTCACCGCGTGATGCCCTTCCAGCAGCGCATTGGTGGCGACGGTGGAACCGTGAACCAGGTTGGCCTCGACGATCGCCAGGCGGCCGAGCCCGTCGGTGACCGCACGTTCGGGCGCCGCCGGCGTGGAAGCGATCTTGGCCACGCGCAACCGCTCGCCGTCGAATGCGACGAAATCGGTGAAGGTGCCACCGGTGTCGACACCAACCAGAAGGTGGGCCCGGGAACCGGGCGCGCCGGGAGTGGTCATCAGCGGGTATATCGAAAAGGGGAATGAATCAGGCCATGAATAACGACGTGCTTGTCGATGCGCAAGGCCTGACGCGTCGCTACGGTTTGATCCGGGCCGTTTCCGGGCTCGACCTGCAGTTGCGGAACGGGGAAATTCTGGGGTTGCTGGGCCCCAACGGCGCCGGCAAGTCCACCACCCTGCGCATGCTGGCCGGCTGCCTGGCCCCGTCCGAGGGCCGCGTGATCATCCACGGCCACGACATGGCGCGCTGCCCCAGCCGGGCCAAGCGCCATCTGGGCTACCTGCCCGAACGCCCGCCGCTGTATCCGGAACAGACCGTGCGCGAATACCTGGCGTTCTGCGCCCGCCTGCACCGTATCCCGCGCCGGGAGCAGACCGCGGCGGTGGCCTCGGCCATGACCGACTGCGGCCTTAGCGACATGGGCGGTCGACTGATCGGTCACTGCTCCAAGGGCTATCAGCAACGAGTGGGGATCGCCCAGGCCATTCTGCACCGGCCCGACGTTGTGATTCTCGACGAGCCCACGGCCGGGCTCGACCCCAACCAGATCCGCGAAATCCGCGCGCTGATCCGGCGGCTGGGCGAGTCCCACAGCGTGATCCTGTCCAGCCACATTCTCCCGGAGATCCAGGCGACCTGTGCACGGGTCGCCATCATCCACGGCGGGCAACTGGTGTTCGACCGGCCGATGCACGAAGTCGATGGCGACGACCATGTACGAACATTGCGCCTGGGCCTGCGCCGACCGCCGGGCAGCGACATCATCGCCGCCGTCCCCGGTGTCGAAAGGGTCCAGGTCACGGACGACGACCTGTGGCAACTGACCTGCGCGCCCGGTGCCGACCCGCGCGAGGCCCTGGCCCGTCAGGCGGCGCGGGATGACTGGGGGTTGTTCGAGTTGAGTCAGCCGCGACGTACGCTGGAAGACATCTTTACCGAACTGACCAGCGCCGACCGCGCGGCACCCCGGCAGGCGGCCTGATGACCTCGATCTGGCTCATCGCCCGCCAGGAACTGGCGCGGCTGTTCGTCTCGCCCCTGGCCTGGACCATGCTCGCCGTGGTGCAGCTGCTGCTGGGGCTGCTGTTCGCCATGAGCCTGGCCGATCTGATGCTCAACCCGCAGCGTCTGCGCGACTACAACGGCGTCACCGAGGTCATCGGCGGCGGGCTGTTCCGGTTCGCCACCATCATTCTGCTGCTGGTCATTCCCCTGCTGACCATGCGCCTGTTTGCAGAGGAGCGTAAGGCCGGCACGCTGGATCTGCTGCTGGCCTCGCCCGTCACCCTAACCGGCCTGGTGCTGGGCAAGTTTGCGGGCATCCAGGCATTCCTGACCGTCATGCTCGGCCTGACCGCGCTCATGCCGCTGTCACTGAGTCTGGGCACCCAGCTCGACCTGGGCATGCTGGCCGCCGGCCTGCTCGGGCTGTGGCTGATGATGGCCGCGTTCGCTGCCGCCGGCATCTTCATCTCGTCGCTGACCCGCGAGCCCACGGTGGCGGCCGTGGCCAGCTTCGGCCTGCTGCTGGGCATCTGGCTGCTGCACGCGGTGTCGTTCTTCGACTGGCAACCGGCCATTCTCGGCATGACACTGCCGCTGGGAGACCTCGCCCGCCAGCTGTCGCTGATCGGGCACTACGACAATCTGCTCTACGGCATCTTCGACACCGCTGATGTCGCCTACTACCTGATCTTCTGCGGGTTGTTCCTGGCGCTGACCGTCCAGCGGCTGGACATGGAGCGGCACTAGTGCCCTGTCCCGCAAGTAACCTCTCAATATACGCGGCCCTCGCCGCGTCTGGCGGCGTTGCGAAAACTCGCCGTAGTGCAAGCTACGACTCGCTTTCGCGCCTTGCCAGACACGCCGATTGCTCGCGCATATTTATACGAGAAACTTACGGGACAGGACACTAACCATGCGCCTCCAGCATGTCCTGACCATCCTGCTCATGATTGCCGTGGCGGCACTGCTGGTATTCGTCAGTGGGCGCTACACCCTGCATGCGGACTGGACCCACGCCAACCGCAATTCCCTCACGCCGGCGTCGAAGCGGATTCTCGATGCCATGCCGGGGGACGTCCGGTTCACTGCTTACGCGTATCCCGGCCCCACCCGCCAGTCCATCCGCGATCAGCTCGACCGTTACCGTCGCGCCGACGACAGCGTGTCGCTCACATTCGTGGACCCGGCCGAGGCGCCCCAGCGAATGCGCGAGCTTGGCGTGCGCAGTGACGGCGAGGTGCGAGTCAATTACGACGAGCGCGACGTGACGCTCGATGATCTCACCGAGCAAACCGTCACCAGCGCGCTCCAGCGCCTGGCCGCCGGGCGCGACCAATGGGTGGTGTTTCTCACCGGGCACGGCGAACGCGACTCGCAGAACGCCGAACCCGGCGGCTACAGCCAGTTCAGCGCCGCGCTGGGCCGGCAGGGGCTCAAGACCCGGCCGCTGAATCTGGGCGAGTCCCCGGCGATTCCCGACAACACGTCGGTACTGGTCATCGCCAGCCCCCAGCAAGCGCCACTGCCCGGCGAAGTCAGGATGATTCGCGACTACCTGGACAACGGCGGCAATCTGCTGTGGCTTACCGACCCGAGCACGCCCGACCCCATGCCGGCGCTGGCGAAGGCGCTGGGGCTCCAGTGGCAACCGGGTACCGTGATCTATCCCGACTACCAGGCCCTTGGCACCGGCCATCCCGCGCTGTCGCTGGTGGTGAACTACCCCCGCCACGCCGTCACCGAGCGGCTCGACGGCCTGACGCTGTTCCCCTTCGCGGGCGGCGTCGCCGCGATGGATACCGCCGCCTGGCAGGCCGCCTCACTGATCCGGACGCCGGCCCGCTCCTGGCTGGAAACCGGCGACCTGGACGGCGAGGACGTCAGCTTTTCCGAGGAGGACGGCGATCGCGCCGGACCGGTGACCATCGGCATGGCGCTGGAACGCGAGACCGACGGACCCGAATCAAACGGCACGCAGCGGGTGGCGGCGCTGGCCGACAGCGACTTCGCCACTAATGCCAACCTGGGCACGCTCGGCAACCGGCCGTTCGCGATGGCGCTGATCCAGTGGCTAGCCCACCGGGATTCGCAAATCGCCGTCGACATACCGACCGCCCCGGATGCCTCGCTGACGCTGGCGCCCTGGGAAACGCGCTTCATCTGGCTGGGTTTCGTGCTCGGCCTGCCCCTGTTGCTGCTCGCCACCGGCCTGGGCCGGTGGTGGTGGCGCCGGCGCGGCTGATCGGCCATGCGCGCACGCACCCTTCTCAATGTTGGTCTGATTGCCGGCGCCGCGGTCATGGGCGCCCTGCTCTGGCTCGACCGGCCACAGGAAGCAGAACCGGATACGCTCACGCCGCTGCATGGCGAGGCGATCGAGCAGATACGTATTACCACACCCGAGCAGCCGGCCATCGAGTTGTCCCTTACCGATAGCGGCTGGCGACTCGAGGCACCGGTAACGACCCGCGCGGATCAGGCAACGGTGAATCAGATACTGCGGCTGGCCTCGACCCCATCCAGACGCCGCATGGCGGCGGGTCAGATCAACCTCGACCGGCTGGGGCTGCTGGAACCGGTTGCCAAAGTGCAGTTCAACGACGTGCCGGCCATCCAGCTTGGCGGCAGCGAGGCGGTCAAGGGCTTCCGGTACGCCCAGGTCGGGCCCGACATCCACCTGATCAACGAACCCAACATGCAGGCCCTGGACGGTGACTACAGCGATCTGATCAGCCGTCGCCTGCTACCGCCAGGCGCGCGCATCACCGGACTGACCTTGCCGGAACGGCAACTCAGTCGCGACGACCAGGGTAGCTGGACCGTCGAGCCGGCGACCGACGCCATCAGTGCGGATGCCGTTCAGCGCACGGTTGATCTTTGGGAACGCACACAGGCGATGTGGGCCGGGCCGGCGGATGACCGGCCGGCGCCGGAAACCGTGGTCATCGACACTGCGGATCACGGCAGTTTCACGTTCTGCGTGGTCGCGCGGGAACCGCAACTGCAACTGCGCCGGGAGGATCTGGGTGTGGTCTTCCAGGTCGGGGCGAACCGATCGGCGCCGCTGCTGGAACTGACCCATCCCGGCACGTCATCACTCAAGACACAGCCGGATGTCGAACTGACGCCGGCCGAGGAGTAGCCCCGGGTGCGCGCAACCGGCCGTGTCCCGGCAGCACCCGGCCTTACCCCGTCGGGCGAGCGCCGCTGATGCCGGAATTACCGGAGGTGGAAACCACGCGCCGAGGGCTGGCACCGCATGTGGTCGGCCGGCGTGTCATCGCCGTGACGGTACGCGAGCCCCGCCTGCGCTGGCCGGTGACCCCGCAACTGGTCCTGGATCTACCGGGCCGCCGTATCGACACCCTGACCCGGCGGGCCAAGTACCTGCTGCTGGCCGCCGGTGACGGCCATCTGCTCATGCATCTGGGTATGTCCGGACGCCTGCGGGTGGTGCCGGCCGACACACCGGCCGGTCTGCATGACCATCTGGATATCCGCCTGGATTCCGGCCAGGTCATGCGTCTGAATGACCCGCGCCGTTTCGGGTGTGCGTTGTGGTTGCGCCAGCCGCCCGACGAACACACGCTGATTGCGGGACTGGGCCCGGAGCCGCTGTCGGATGCGTTCAACGGCGACTGGCTCTACGCCCGGTCACGCGGCCGGCGGGCCGCGATCAAGGCCTTCATCATGGACGCCGCCAACGTGGTCGGGGTGGGCAACATCTACGCCAGCGAAGCGTTGTTCGAAGCCGGCATTCACCCGAGCCGCCCGGCCGGGCGTATCGGCCGCGCTCGCTATGTGCGTCTGGTCGAGGCCATCAAGCAAACGCTGGCCCGCGCCATCGACGCCGGCGGCACCACCCTGCGGGATTACATCGGGGTGGACGGCGGCACCGGCTGGTTCCAGCTGTCGCTGGCGGTGTACGGCCGCGAGGGTCGGCCCTGTCCGCGCGACGCCACGCCGATCCGGCGTCGCATTATCGGCCAGCGCAGTACCTTCTTCTGTCCCCGCTGCCAGACCTGATACCAGTCCGACAGCTCGCTTGTTCTCGTGACTGGCTACCCGGTCACACCACCATATAAGCCGCGCGCGCCCCGAGAGGGGATCGCCGTCAGCGCTCGTATAGGCGCCGCCCGTGCGGTGCATCCTGCGGGAGGTTGCCTGCGCGAGTTGCAGGGCAGCATTCGCTGGATCATAATTGCGACTCATTATTGTTCGCGATTATTTTACTAACGCGAACATGGTTCCATAGCCGATGATCCAGAGCCGCGATCTACAAGGGGGTAGAAGCATGAATCGCCCACGTGTGCCTGAGCAGAAGTACGATTCCGCGCAACACCGAGTAGGCGCCAAACTGCTCGCAGTACTCATCTCTCTCGGTTTGGGAAGCGGAGAGGCCGCGCTGGCCGGCGGTACTGTAACCGCCCAGCAGGCGCTCGATGCCGACACAACGGCCCTCGCCCAGACCACGGAATCGAATGAGGAGGTGCTTGGTCCGATTACGGTAGAGGGTGACCGGCCGGCGTCCCCCTACGAGCCGGTTCAGGGATATCAGGGCAAAGAACCAGCGCGTTCCTCTGCAGCGACCAAAATCGATGCGCCCGTCGTCGACACGCCGGCGTCGGTGTCATCGGTCAATCAGGCATTGATCGAAGATCAGGGTGCGCGCAATCTCGACCAGACATTACGCAACATTGCGGGCGTCGGTCATATCGCAAACGAAGGTAATGTGGGCGGCCAGAACGATATCACGTTGCGCGGATTTTCCGTCGACCGCATCTTCAAGAACGGCTTCCAGATCAACAATTCCGGTGCGCCGCTGGGGCTGGCAGACGTGGCGCGGGTCGAAGTGCTCAAGGGGCCGGCCTCCATTCTCTACGGTGCGGTTTCCCCCGGCGGGGTCGTCAACATCGTACCCAAGCAGCCGACCATCCGGCCGCTGTTCTCGGTATCGGCGCAGGCCGATGAGCACGGCGCCATCCGAACCACTCTGGATACCGGCGGCTCACTAGTCGGGGATGGCGTGCTCACCCACCGCACCGTGGTATCCCGGACCGCGGGTGACACCTTCATCGACCGCGTGGAACAGGACGACGCCGTACTCGCGCACACCCTGCGCTGGCGGCCCACTGACGCGAGCACGTTCGACTTCCACGCCGAGCACACCCGGGATGACGGGACTTTCGAATTCGGCATCCCCTTCGATGACGCCACCAACGAGCCGTCTGCGCTCGTCCCCGCCGATCGCTTCCTGGGCGAAGCGTTCAACGAGAAACGCACGGAAACGACGCTGGTACAACTCAAGGGCGAGCATCGCCTGACAGCCAGGGACACTGTTCGCTGGCACGCTGGCTACCTCTACGACGTGCTTTTCGCAACGGCGCTGCGGCCGACCGGCCCCGGCAGCGTGCAGCCCGACGGCACCATCACGCGCAGCTACAGCCTGCGCGACGACGACACCGACAAGCAGCTCCAGCTCGACGTGGACTATATCCATACCGCCGACTGGTTCGGCATGGCGCACACCGTGCTCGCGGGCATGCAATACCGCGACGAGGAAACCGAAAGCGGGCCGCTGAGCGGCAACAACGGCAGCGACGACGTGCCAGACGTCAACGTGCGCGACCCGCGCTACAACCGGGTCAGCGACAGGGAGCTGCAGGAATCGGCGAACTTCGTCTTCTTCGGCCCGCCCGGCGGGCCGCGTGCCGGCGGCAGTGGAGAGCAGTTGCAACTGGTACTGCAGGACAGCGCCTGGATCACTCCCAGGCTGAATCTGCTGGCATCGCTGGGCTACACCGACGTGGAATCGACCTCCTTCTTTCCGACCTTCGGCATCGATAGTCGCAACACCGGCAGCGACGTCCTGCCACGCCTGGGTGTGCTCTACAAACCGAGGGACCGCTGGTCGGTCTACGCCAGCTACTCGGAATCCCTGCAGCCGAATTTCGGCGGCAATCCGAACGGACAGGCCTTCGAGCCTACCGAGGGTGATCAGGTCGAGGTCGGCTTCAAGCGTGAGCTGGGGGCGACGGGGCTGATCAGTCTGGCGGCCTACGAACTGAGCCAGACCAATATCCCGGAGCCCATCGGCGATGGCAGTGGCTTTTCCCGCCTGATCGGCGAGGTGCGTAGCCGCGGCACGGAGCTGGAGCTGACGACCCGGCTGGTTGATATCCTGGATATCAACGCGAGCTACGCCTATATAGACAGCGAGATCGTCACGCCCGGCAATGCCAACGAAGGCAACCGCAACCCCAACGTACCGGAACATCGCGCGAGCCTGTGGCTCCATTCCGAACTGTGGCAGGCCGGCGCCCGGCACCTCGATGTCGGCGGCGGCGTGTTCTATACCGACGAACGTTTCGTCAACAGCACCAATATCCGACGCCTGCCGAGCTACACCACGGTGGACCTGCAGGCCGGCTACAGCACCGAGCTGCCCAACGGCGACGCACTGCGCTTCCAGCTTAATCTGCTCAATGCCTTCGACGAGCGCTACTTCGAGGCCGGCTTCGTCAACGCCGCCTCGCCCGGGGAATCCCGCACGCTGCTTGGCAGCGTAACCTGGGAAATGGGCGCTGGGCACTGATCCGACGCACCAGTGAATGGCGCGTAGCAACCGCAACAAGCTGTGGTTCACCCTGCACGGCTGGATGGGCGTGCAGTTCGGTCTGATGCTGTTTGTGATCCTGTTCTCGGGCAGCCTGGCCACGGTGGCCGACGAGCTGGACTGGCTCGCGAACCCGGCGATGCGGGTGGTCCCCCCGTCCGGCACGCAGCCGGTCGGGCTCTCGGCCATGGCCAACGCCGTGCACCAGCGATACCCGGAGCACGAGGTCTGGTTCATCCACCTGCCGGCCAACCCGGCCTTCGCCGTCGAGTTCCAGGTGCTGCGACCAGGTGATGCATCGTTCACCGAACGCGTGCGCCGCGTCTATGTGAACCCCTACACCGCTGAAGTGCAGGGTGAGTCAGGCTGGCTAACCATCCAGCGTGCGCTGCGCAATTTCCATATGAATCTGTCGCTGCCGGCCTTCGGCATCTACGTGGTCAGCGCCTTCGCCATTCCGTTGCTGGTCAGCGTGGTCACCGCGCTGCTGTTCTACAAGCGCTGGTGGCGGCGTTTCTTCGTGCTGCGTACGACACGCGGCCGGCGCGTGCTCTGGTCCGACGTGCACCGCCTGATCGGCCTGTGGTCGGTCTGGTTCACCGTGCTGATCGCGCTTACCAGCATCTGGTATCTGACGGAGATGGCAATGTTAGACGCCGGTGCGGGCCTGACCGATGTGCCAATCGAGGCGCCGCATGCATCGGCCCCGGCGGGCCGCAAGCGCGCCTCGCTGGATGCGCTGGCCGATGCGGCGCGGGCGGCCTATCCGGAGCTGGACATCCGCACCATCCGCCTGCCCGACGACCCCACAGCGGCCGTGCGCATTCATGGTGACGCCAATACCGTGCTGGTGCGTGATCGCGCGAACAACGTCTACGTCGACCCCTATTCCGCTGAAGTACTGGCCGTGGTCCGCGGCGACGAGCTACCCGCCGCCCATCGCTGGGTGCATACCGCCGACCCGCTGCATTTCGGTGATTTCGGCGGGCTGATCAGCAAGCTGATCTGGTGCATTTTCGGCCTCGGCGCTTCGGCGCTGGTTCTCACCGGCACCTGGCTCTGGGCGCAGCGGATCACCCGAATTCCGCAACCACGCCGCAGCCGCACCCGGATAACCGGAACATTGCCATGATGCGGTGGGTGCTACTGTCAGTGAACCTTACATTGCTAATTGCCGGCCTGGGGCTGACCGGCGAAAAGGCCCTGACCTGGGCGGCCGCAGGTTCGTCGCATTGGTCACTAGCCACAATACTCGGGCTGATCGTGGCGGCCCTTTTGTCAGGCGTGGCCTGGCTGACCCGATACCTAGCCCTATCGCCAGATCACCGGATCAAACGGCAACGCAGTGACCAGCGACCATCGTAGCCACTCGTACGTCAAACGATGCTACTGTCGCCAAGGTCCATGTTGTCGTCGCGTAAACTTTTCGGTCAACCGAGCCAGCAATCCAGTGCCACTGTGACTGACGAGGCCCGCAATCCTGTCAATGCCAACACGCATTACCGCGAGGCGTCGCTGTGGTCGAAACTGGCGCGCCACGCCGGCGACGCCGGTCGCCAGGCGGTAGAAAAGGCGCTGCAGCTGCACTACGCCGCGCGCCGGCCGGATACGCCCGCCTGGGCTCGCCGCACCGCCTATGGCGCGCTGGCCTACTTCATCATGCCGCTGGATTCGGTGCCGGACTGGCTGGTCGCGGTGGGCTATACCGACGACATGGCGGCACTGGCCCTGGCGGTCAGCACGCTGTCGGCCTATATCGACGACGATGTCCGCCAGCAGGCGCGGGCGCGCCTGACTCGGTGGTTCGGTGAATAGCGGCGCGGTTCCGATTCCCCTGCAGCTGACGCGCTGCCGTCAAGAACCCAGGGTACATGGGGGGGCTCATGACAACAACTTCGACTAGGAGAACACTATGGGCATTCTTTCCTGGATCATCCTCGGCCTGATTGCAGGCGCACTCGCGAAGTGGATCATGCCCGGCAAGGACCCGGGCGGCATCATCGTCACCATGCTCATCGGCATCGCGGGCGCTTTCGTGGGCGGTTTCGTGGGCTCGCTGGTGGGCCTGGGCACCACCGGCGGACTGAGTCTGGGCAGTATCGTCACCGCCATCATCGGCGCCCTGATCCTGCTTGCGGGTTATCGCGCCCTCAACCGCTAGACCGCGCAGGCAGCATCCGATCGACTTCGGTCGGTCGTAGCGACTCCGGAGTCGCCCGGCCTTTCAGTCGGCCGGGCGGCTTCCGGAACGCGCTTTGCCAAAGCGCAGTCCCGGGGTGCACTATCCCCGGGCATTACACGACATCAATAAGGCGTCTCTGAACGCCCACACGGAGGAGATCGCATGCGCATCGGCAAGCCGGTTCTCGCGCTCGCTGCCGCCATGAGTTTCGTCATGACGGCCGGCGCCCACGAACCCGACAAGTACGATTATCCGACGAAGGACCGCGTCGAATTCGTCCTCGACTGCATGGGCACGCTTGGCGGCGTGAACCTCACCACCATGTACAAATGCTCCTGCGCCATCGATGAAATCGCCAAGCAGGTGTCCTACGACGCCTTCGTGGCCATGGACACCTTCAACCGCGGCCGCAGCGCCGCCGGCGAACGACCGGAAATCCTGCGAGAAGGATCGGCGGCAACCTCCGCAAGAAGTCAGCTCGCCGAGGTCATGACCCGCGCGGCGGACCGCTGCATCATCGAGAACGAGGATTTCATTCCGGAAACCCGCGGGGGTGGCGACGATGACGACGATTGAATCCACCCGCGGAAACCGCCGCTGATGCCGGGCGCCGACGATACCAGCATGGGCGGCACCGACCTGAGTGACCTGCGCGACCGCGCGCTGACCCTGGAAACGCGTCTCAACGAGGTGTTTCTGGGACAGCCGCAGGCCGTGCGCCTGCTGCTGATCGCGCTGTTCGCGCGGGGGCATGCCCTGCTGGAAGGGGATGTCGGGGTGGGCAAGACGACGCTGCTGCGGGCGCTGGCGCGGGCCACCGGCGGGGCGTTCGAGCGGCTGGAGGGCACCATCGACCTGATGCCCAACGACCTGCTCTACTACACCTATATCAACGCCGAGGGCCGCCCCCAGGTGGATCCGGGCCCGCTGGTTCGCCACGGGGAGGCGCTGTCGTTCTTCTTCTTCAACGAGGTCAACCGCGCCCGCCCGCAGGTGCATTCCCTGCTGCTGCGGGTTATGGCCGAGCGCAGCGTCACCGCCTTCAACCGCGAATATCACTTCCCGCGGCTGCAGGTGTTTGCCGACCGCAACCGGGTGGAAAAGGAGGAGACCTTCGAAATCCCCTCGGCGGCGCGCGACCGCTTTCTGATGGAAATCCCGGTGGAGATCAGCGACGACGACGACATCCGCCGCCAGCTGATGTTCGATACCCGCTTCCACGACACCGACGAATTGCTGGCCAGCCTCGAACCGGCTCAGTTGCCGGTCGAGGATATCCACGCGGCCGCGGCCGGTATCCAGGATCGGGTCCAGGCGGGCCCCGCCCTCGAGCGCTACGCGCTGGCACTGTGGCAGGCCACGCGCGACCCGGTGGCCGCCGGGGTCGAAGTCGAGGGCGTGGAGATGGAAGACCTGATCGAGGTGGGTGCCAGTCCGCGCGGCGCCGGCATGCTGATCCGCGCGGCCCGTGTGGCCGCCTGGCTGGCGGATCGCGAACATGTCCAGCCCGAGGACATCCAGACGATCTTCCACGCCACCATGGCCCATCGCGTCTTCCTGCAGCCGGTCTACGAACTGCGGCGGGCCCGCATTGCCCCGGCACTGATGCGCGAAATCCTGGCCCGCGTCGGCGCGCCCTGAGCGCGCATCGCGGCGATAACCCGACCCGCATGGCTGCCAGCACGCCCACCCAGGCACCCACCGATTTCGACTATCGCCTGATCTGGCGCAGCCGGTATCCGCGACCCGGTCACCATGCCAGCACCATGGCCGGGGCCGGGCACGAATTCCGCGCCCGCGCCCCGTTGCTGGACGCCCCCGACCCGCGCCGGCTGGCGCTGCGGGCCAGTCTTGCCGATCCCTTCGGTCGCCTGTTCGTCAATCTGTTCAACCAGTACAGCGCGATTCCGGTTTACGCGCTGGTGGACGACAGCGCGTCGATGGATTTCGAGGGCGTCACCAGCAAGCGTAAACTGCGGCATCACTTTCTGACATCGCTGGCGATGTCCGCCTACCGCACCGGCGACCCGTTCGGCCTGGCGGTATGCGGCGCCCGTACCGAACGGCCGTCGTTCATTCCCGCCACCCGCAATGCGGCGCTGATCGAGGACCAGCTTGCGCAGCTGCGCGACCAACCGCCAACGGCACCGGATGCCGCCGGCCTGCGCCGGGCCGCCGGCATGATCGGCCGGCATCGGGCGCTGGTTTTCCTGGTATCGGATTTTCATCTGCCGGGCGAACTGCTGAGCGGGCTGCTGGGGGACCTGGCCCGCCACGAGGTGGTGCCGATCGTGCTGCGGGACTCGGCCGAGGATCTGGCCCGCACCGGCAATGGTCTGGTACGCATGCGCGACGCGGAAACGGGTCGGGCCCGCACCCTGTGGATGCGTGCCGGGCTGCGGGCCCGGGCGGCACGGGCCGCACGCGACCACCGCCAGTGGCTCGAGCGGCTGCTGACCGGGCACCAGCGCCGCCCGTTCTTTCTGGAGGATACCGTGGACCGAGACCGCCTCAACCGGTATTTCGCGCAATGATCCGGCGGGGCTGGGCCATCCTGCTGACCCTGGCCGCCGGCCTTGCCCACGGTGCGGACGAACCGCCGCTGGGCTGGGCCGACTCACCGGCGCAGGACGCGGGGATCGTGGCCGTGGATACCCGGGCGCCCCGGCCGTTCGGCCAGGTGGTGGGGGATCGGCTGGTGCTGACCTATCGCATCACGGTGGCGCCCGGCACCACCCTGCAGCGCGCTTCCCTGCCGCTGCGTCGCCGTATCGACGACTGGCTGGAACGCCAGGAGGTCAAGGTTGCCACCCGCCGGACCGACAACGGCCAGCAGTACGAGATCACGCTCACCTATCAGACCTTCGATACCCCGCTAGGCGTCACCACCAAGACGGTGCCCGGCTTTGAACTTCGTTTCACGCGCCCGGACCGGCCGGCCATCACCGCCCGGATGCCGGCCTGGTCGTTTGCCCAGTCGCCGCTGCTCAGCGAGAACGTCGCCGACGAAGGCGAAAACATCGTTTCCATGCAGCCCGACATCGAGCCGTTTTCCGCCCGGCGCGGCGAACACGGTGCCCTGCTGGCATTCTCGGCGCTGCCGCTCGCCGGCGGGGTGGGGTGGCTGCTGTGGCTGTACCAGCCCTGGCGACCGCGCCATGCGCGGCATTTTGCCGAGGCCCTGGCCGCCGTCCGCGCGCAACGCCGCACCTCGTCGCCAGACGCCCTGGCGACCGCGTTCCGCCACCTGCACCGCGGCTTCGATCATACCGCCGGGCAGGCGGTATTCGCGGCCGACGTGGACGCCTTCTGCCGCCGGTTCCCGCGATTCGCGACCTGCCGCGACGACATCGATGCCTTCTTCGCGGACTCCCGGCGGCTGTTCTTCGATCAGCAGATGCCGGATCGCGATGACCCCTGGGCCGAACTGGAGGCCCTGGCGGTCGCATTACGCGATGCCGAACGCGACACCCGGACATGAGTCCGTTCGACCTCGGCCTGACCCGACCCTGGGTACTGCTGGCCCTGCCGCTGGCACTGCTGCCCCTGCTGGCGCCCGGTGTGGCCGCGCTCAACCATCCCGGTATCCACGGCCTGCCGCCCGACCCGTGGTCGCGCCTGATCGAAACCGGCCTGCGGCTGGCCGGTTGCCTTGCCATAGCCGCCATCCTGGTGGGTCTGGCGGACCCGTATCGGGACGACCGGCAGACGATAGTCACCAGCCAGGGCGCCCAGGTGGCCATCGTGCTGGACCGCAGTCGCAGCATGAACGACACCTTCGCCGGGCGGTCCGCCGAGGGCTCCTCGGAAGTCGGCAAGGCTCGGGCCGCCAGCGAGTTGCTGCTGGATTTCGTGAATCGGCGGCCGGACAACCTGTACGGGCTGATCGAGTTCAGCACCTCCCCGATCTTCGCGCTGCCGCTGACCACCCGACTCACCGCAATCCGCGCAGGCCTGGAGGCGGCTGCCGAGGACGGGCTGGCACTGACATCGGTGGGCGGCGCGCTGGGCATGGCCGCCAACCTGTTCGAGGAACAGGCGGCTCAGGGGTCGCGCGTGGTCCTGCTGGTATCCGACGGCGCGGCCGCCATCCCGCCCGATGCCGCGGGCACCATCCGGCAGTGGTTCAGGCAGCGCGATCTGCGGCTCTACTGGGTTTACATGCGTACGGCCGGGCATCCGGCCCTGGCCATGGATGGCGAACCCGGCGGGGAGGCGTCATCGCCGGAACAGAAACTGCACGACTATTTCCGCGGGCTGGGCGTGCCCTACCGGGCCTATCAGGCCGACAACCCGGAGGCCATGCGTCGCGCGATCGCCGACATCGACCAGCTGGAGCGCGAGACGCTGCGCACGCCGGTCTCCCTGCCCCGCCAGGCCCTCGCACCGTTCAGCTACATCGCGGCACTGGCCATGGTGGGCCTGCTGCTGGCCGCTCGAGCCGCTACCCTCCGGAGATGGGCCTGATGCGTTTTCGACAGCAAGTGATACTGGCGTCGGTACTGATCGGCCTGGGCGTCGTCGGGGTCTCGGTAGCCGGTATCGGCTGGTGGCAGTCGGCCCGCATCGACCGTCTCGTGGCCGAGGGCAGCCTCGAAGCACTGGCACAATCCGATGCCCCGGCGGCCCGTTTCGCCCTGGCCTACCGCCAACGTCGCAACGGGGCAGCACGCGACGCGGCGGAAATCTACCGCAAGCTGATTCCGACGTTGCAGGGTCAGGCGCTGATCGCCACCCACTACAACCTGGCCAACCTGTACTTCCTGCTGGCCGCCAACGCAGCCGACGAGACCCGCCTGAGCGAGATGGTGCCGCTGGTGCTGCAGGCCCGCTCGCATTACCAGCGGGTGCTCTACCTGGAGCCGGACCATTACGCCGCCAAGTACAATCTCGAATACGTGGAACGGCTGATGCAGACCCGCGACTGGATCGGCAGCCAGTCCGAAGTGGGCTCCAACATCGACCGCCGTGACAGCGGCACCGGCTGGGTGAGCGTGCACGAACTGCCGGACGGGCTGCCATGAGGCGCTGGCCTGCGGCCCGCCCCGCCACCACCTCGCTGTGGCTGATCGCCGCGGCGGTGGCACTGGTGGTCGCGCTGATCAACCCCGGACTGCCGGGCGAGCGGCGGGTCTACGACTACCTGTTCGTGATCGACATCAGTCAGAGCATGCTGGTGCGCGATTACCTGGACGACGACGGCCAGTCGGTGAGCCGGCTGGCGATCGCGCGTCAGGCCGTGGACGACACCATCAGCCAGCTACCCTGCGGGTCGCGCGTGGGGGTGGGCCTGTTTACCGGCTGGAATACCGCCGTCGCCTTCCGACCGATCGAGGTCTGCGGGCACCGCGACGAACTGGCCAGCATGGTCGAGCGCATCGACTGGCGCATGACCTGGGTGCCGCAGAGCAACATTGCGCGGGGCCTGTTCGCGACCATCGACCAGATTCACGACTGGCCGCGGCCGCCGGCCCTGGTCTTTCTCACCGATGGCGATGAGATGCCCGCGGTCGACGAGGAGAGCCGACCGGATCCGCCGGCCAGCCGCGACCGCGTAAGCGGCGTGCTCGTGGGTGTCGGCGCCACCTCGCCGTCACCGGTGCCGAAGTTCGGCCTGAACGGTGACAACCGCGGTTTCTTCACCCAGGGTGGCGAGCCGCTTACCTCGCGCCTGGCGGCGGGCTACCTGGAGACGCTCGCTGCCGATACGGGCTTTGGCTACGCCCGGCTCAACCGGCCCGGGCAGCTGGCGGAAATCAGCGCCGATCCCGCGTTTTCCCGCCCGATGGCCAGCACCCGCGGCATCGGCTGGGCCGCCGCCCTGGTCGCGCTCGCGTGCCTGGTGTGGCGCTATCTGCGGCCCCACCGAAGCCGGCTTTTCCGGCGCGCTGCGGAGACCGTGACGTCGCCGCGGAACCCGACGGCAGGCCGCGGACCGCGGGTGAATCCGACGCGTGCGACAGTACGTAGTTGAATGACAAGAGGCGTGACGCCCATTGACGCTCATATGGGGCTATGATACCCAGTGAACTCGCTTAAGCGTCAGAGATAGGGCGTATAAGCGCGTCAGGAGAATTCCGCACGGTGGCAATCGGCGGGAACCGCAATGCGGAATAACAAGCGGGCTTGAGCCCATTCATGCACGGAGGAGATTGAAATGAGCGACAGGAGACCGACAGCCAAGCACTTGATGACAAGTGCCTTTACCGCTGCGGCGTTGGTGGCTTCCGGAGGCGCGATCGCCAACGAGAAGCTGAGCAGCATGGCCGATGATCCGAATAACTGGATCATGTGGGGCGGTGACTATAGTGGTCAGCGCTACAGCCAGCTGGATCAGATCAACGCCGACAACGCCGACCAGTTGCAGCCGGTGTGGACATTCTCCACCGGCGTCCTGCGTGGCCACGAGGGTGGTCCGCTGGTCAAGGGCAACATGATGTACATCCACACGCCCTTCCCCAACAAGGTGTTCGCGATCAATCTCGACACCAAGAAGATCGAGTGGAAGTACGAGCCCAGCCAGAACCCCGACGTGATCCCGGTCATGTGCTGCGATACCGTCAACCGCGGTCTGGCCTACCATCCGAACGGCACCATCTTCCTCCAGCAGGCAGACACCACGCTGGTGGCGCTGGATGCCAAGTCGGGCGAAGTGAAGTGGGAAACGGTGAACGGCGATCCCGACAAGGGTGAGACCAACACCAACGCCCCGCTGGTAGTCAAGGACATGGTCATCACCGGTATCTCCGGCGGTGAATTCGGTGTCCGCGGCTATGTCACCGCTTACAGCGTTAAGGACGGCAGCCAGGTATGGCGCGCCTACAGCACGGGTCCGGACGACGAGATGAAGATGGACCCGCAGGAGACCATCAACGCGGCCACCGGCAAGCCCGTCGGCAAGGATTCCAGTCTCAAGACCTGGAAGGGTGATCAGTGGAAGATCGGCGGCGGCACCACCTGGGGCTGGTTCACCTACGACCAGGACGCCGACCTGCTGTACTACGGCACCGGCAACCCCTCCACCTGGAACCCGAACCAGCGTCCGGGCGACAACAAGTGGTCGATGACCATCTTCGCGCGCGATGTTGACACCGGCATGGCCAAGTGGGCCTACCAGATGACCCCGCACGACGAGTGGGACTATGACGGCGTCAACGAAAAGATCCTGGTCGACCAGAAGATCGACGGCAAGATGCGCAAGCTGGTGGTGCACTTTGACCGCAACGGCTTCGCCTACACCCAGGACCGCCTGACCGGCGAACTGCTGGTGGCCAAGAAGTACGATCCGGCCGTCAACTGGGCCACCGAGGTCGACATGGAAACCGGTCGTCCGCAGGTGGTGGACAAGTACTCCACCGAAGTCCAGGGCGAAGATGTCAACGTCAAGAACATCTGCCCGGCGGCCCTTGGTTCCAAGGACCAGCAGCCGGCGGCGTTCTCGCCCCAGACCGGCCTGTTCTACGTGCCCACCAACCACGTGTGCATGGACTACGAGCCGTTCAAGGTGGACTACACCGCGGGTCAGCCGTACGTCGGCGCCACCCTGTCGATGTACCCGGCCCCCAACTCGATCACCAATCCGGTCAATCCGGAAGAGGCGGACGAGCCACGGCTGGGCACGTTCATCGCGTGGGATGCCACCAAGGGCGAAATCAAGTGGTCCATCGCCGAGCCCTTCTCGGTGTGGAGCGGCGCCCTGGCCACCGCGGGTGACGTGGTGTTCTACGGCACGCTCGAGGGCTACCTGAAGGCGGTTGATGCCAAGACCGGCAAGGAGCTCTATCGCTTCAAGACGCCGTCCGGCATCATCGGCAACGTCAACACCTGGAAGCATGACGGCAAGCAGTATGTCGGCGTGCTCTCGGGCATCGGTGGCTGGGCCGGTATCGGCATGGCTGCCGGGTTGACCGACCCGAATGCCGGCCTGGGCGCCGTGGGTGCCTACAAGGCGCTGTCCCAGAACACGCAGCTGGGCGGCGTCCTGACGCTGTTCGCGCTGCCGGATAGCGCACTCTAAGTCCGACCGACACCAGTTGGTGGACACGCGCCCGCACCCTGCTTCGGGGTGCGGGCGCTTTTCTTGCGGGACGCGCCCCGGACAGACACACTGAGGGCCACCCCGATTCCGATCACGATATAGGTGCGAAATGAGGATGACCCGCCGACTCTTTTCCCTGTTTTTCCTGACCCTGGTCCTGGGCACGGCAGGCCTGCAGGCCGCCTGCTCCGAGAGCCAGAGCAAGACAGCATCCAACGACAGCGCAACCGAGGAACAGGCCGGCGCTGACGAGAGCCAGGACAGCGGCAACACCCAGGTGGCCGAGGCCGACACCGAATCCCAGCCCGCCGATGATGCGGCCTCGAGCGGCGATGGTGATGGTGCGTCGGGCAAGCCATATGACGTGTCCTGCGACGACGAGCACTGCGTCGCCAATCAGGCCGTCGTCACCGGCTACGAGAAGTATCACGCCCATTGCCACACCTGCCATGGGCCAAACGGCGTGGGCAGCACGTTTGCGCCCAGCCTCGTGGACCGACTGGAGGATCTGAACCAGGGCGAGTTCACCGCGATCGTCGCCAACGGCAAGAAGCGTTTTGACTCGACCACGGGTACCTATTCGGTGATGCCGGCCTGGAAAGAAAACCCGGACGTGATGAGTCACGTCGGCCAGCTCTGGGCCTACCTCAAGGCCCGCTCGGACGAAGCGCTGCCAGCCGTTAGCCCCGATCCGAAGTAGGCGCAGGCGAGCGGCAACTATCTTGATGCTGCTCGCCGCCCGGCCCTTTCGCGTGACGACCTTAGCGAGATGGCTCGCTTGCGGCCTCCTGCCGGCCATGCTGATGGCCGGCAGCGGGGTGGCCGCCGGCGCCCTGCCAGTACAGGAAATCGCCCCCGGCATCTTCGTGCACCAGGGCAAGGCGAAGCAGGCCAGCGCGGACAACGGCAATGACATCGCCAATGCCGGTTTCGTGGTCGGCAACGATTGTGTTGCGATTATCGACACCCTCGGCTCGCCCACGCTGGGCCACCAGCTGGCCGCCAGCGTTGCCCGCCAGACGGATCGGCCGATCTGTGCGGTGATCAACACCCATGTTCATCCCGACCATCTGCTGGGCAACAAGGCGCTGACCGGCGACGAGCGCCCACTGATCGGCCACGCGCAACTGCCCCGGGCACTCGCCGTGCGCGCAGACGGCTATCTCGCGGCGGCCAGGAGAACCTATGCCGCGGATGCAGACACCTCATGGATTGTCGCGCCAACCACGACCGTAGAAGATACCTATCGGGTCGATCTGGGTGGCCGCACCCTGTTACTGGAAGCCTGGCCGACCGCCCATAGCAACACCGATCTGACCGTCTTCGATTCGGCTTCGGGCACGCTCTGGACGGGTGATCTGGTCTTCCTCGACCGGATGCCGGCGCTGGACGGCAGCATCAATGGCTGGCTGCGGGCCCTCGATGAACTGTCGGGCCGCTCGGACGTCAAACGAATAGTGCCCGGACACGGGCCGGCATGTGCCCCCTGGCCGGCCGGCGGTGCCCCGTTACGGCGCTACCTTGGCCATCTCCGCACGGAGGTGCGCGAGGCGATCGACCAGGGACGCACGATCGAGCAGGCGATCGCCAACATCGGCTACGACCGGGCGGAAGACTGGCCGCTGTTCGATCAGGTCCACCGGCGCAATGTCACCGCGGCATTCGCGGAACTGGAATGGGAGTAGACGTCATGGCCAATCACCAACCGCGCCCGATCCGCCGTATGCTTGCACGGCATCTCATTGCGGCCACCGCGATTGTCGGCTTTCTCGGCCCGGCGACGGCCGGTGCCGCAAGCGGAGACGATGACCAGATCCCCGAATCCAGCGCCTGGCCCGGCCTCAAGGCGGAACACTTCGGTGACCGCCCGATCCGGGACGGCGAGGCGATCATCGGCCTGGACGCGCCTTATCGCGCGGAGGATGCCGCCATCGTCCCGATCGCCATTACCGACAAGCTGCCCCCGGACGGCGAGCGCCGCATCGAGCGCCTGTGGCTGGTAATCGACAACAACCCGGTCCCGATGTCGGCCGAATTCGAGTTCGGGCCGGCCGCGGCCAGTGCCGATATCGCCACCCGCGTCCGGGTGAACGCCTACACGCACATGCGGGCCATCGCGGAAACCAGCGACGGCCAGCTCTACATGACCACGCGCTACGTCAAGGCCAGTGGCGGCTGTTCCGCGCCGGCTTCGAAGGACCCGGACGCAGCCCTGTCCAACATGGGACAGATTCGTCTGCGCGAGCTCAGCGGCTCGGAAAAGCCCGGACGACGCATCCAGATGCTCACGCGCCATCCCAATCATACCGGCCTGCAGATGAACCAGGTCACCCGGCTGCACGTGCCCGCGCACTACGTGGATGCGATCGACATCAGCGCCGGGGATCGCAACGTCCTGAGCGCCACGATGACGTTTTCTCTCAGCGAGAATCCCAGCCTGCGCTTTTCCTATCAGCCGAAGGACGACGCCCCGCTGAACGTGTCGGTTAGTGACACGGAAGACAACACCTTCACTGCCGAGTACGCCGCCGCGCCATGAACGATGCCGACGGCGATTCAGTCGAAACGGGCGCGATCACGCTCCTTCAGCGTATCCAGGCCCTTGGCCGTATCCAGTCCCCGCGCACCGCGAAAATCCGTGCGCGGCACGATGGCACCGGTGAGATCCGCACCGGAAAGATCCGCACCCCGGAATTCGGCACCGGCAAGGTCGGCACCCGACAAATCCGCTCCCGCCAGATCGGCATCGGTGAAATCAGCGAACTTCAGATAGGCACGGGACAGATCCGCACCGGACAGATCGGCCCCCACCAGGTCCGCGCCATTGAACACCGCGTTCATCAGGCCCATCGACTGATTCGTCATGTCGGCCCCTGCCCGCAGCCCGGACAGATCGGCACCGCTGAAATCGGTGCCCGACAGATCGCCGATGAGCCGCACCTTCGGCAGGCTGGCATTCACGAAACGCGCATCCTTGGCAACCACGCTGAACATGCTCGCGCCGGCGAAACGGGCGCCGCTGAGATCCGCGCCGACCATGCGTCCCAGATCCAGATTGACCCCGGACAGATCCGCATCGGTCAGATCGCTGTTCGAGACGTTGATGCTTCGCAGATCCACGCCGAGAAAATCCAGACCGGCCAGATCGGCCCCGGCAACTTCGGCATCGTACAGACCATCCTGTCGCTGTTGCGCATCCGCCAGGATCGCTTCGACGGCGGCGCGGTCCAGATTGTCGTCCGCGACCGCAGTGCCCACCATCATCAGGGCCGCGGCCGTTGCCGTCACCAATCGTTTACTTGCTGCCATGTTCGGTCTCCTGCGTACCCGCACGGGCGATTGACGTATTCGGTTTCCCGGTTCAGGGTCCATCGACGCCTTCCAGGGCCATCCTGTTACCGGACCGCCGTCCCCCGCAAGCCATTGCATCGAACGAGCCATCTCCACCCAGATTGCAAGCGAGGATTCCAATGAAAACACGTTACCTGGCATGGGCCGCCGGCATCACGGCCGCGCTGCTCGGCACCGCCGCCCCGGGCGCGCAGGAGCGGGAGGCGTTCCGGGCTTGCGCCGATCCGAGCAACATGCCCATGGTCAACAAGGCCGGCGAAGGGTTCGAGAACAAGATTGCCGAACTGTTCGCCGACAAGCTGGGGTTGCCGCTCGAGTATTATTGGGTGCCCCAGCAGATGGGTTTCGGGCGCGTCTCGCTCAAGAACTTTCTTGACGACAAGAACCGCTATGCCTGCGATGTGGTGCTGTCGGCCGGCTCCGGCTTCGAAGTGGGCCAGACCACGCCGGCCTACTTCCGGTCCACCTATGTGATGGTATTCGCGGAGGGCACTGGGCTGGACGACGTCCGGGAGCCCGCAGATCTTCTCGATCTGCCGGCCGACAAGCGGGAGAGCCTGCGAATCGGCGGATTCACCAAGTCGCCGCCGGTCACCTGGCTGCAGCGTAACGGCATGCTCACCAATCTGGTGGGGTACCGCACCCAGTCCGGCAGCCGTGATTTCGATCCGGGGGACGTGATCCGCAACGAACTGGTAAACGGCGACCTGGATATCGTCATGCTCTGGGGACCGATCGGCGGGTATTACGCGCAACAGATCGATACGCCAAAGCTGCGCGTTGTTCCCTTCGAGCCCGGCGAGGGTCTGGCCGTTTCGTTCCCCATCCGGATGGCGGTACGTTATGGCGAGGACGAGTGGCTGGAAACCGTTTCCAATCTGATACGCGACAATAGGGACGAAATCGAGTCCATCCTGGCCGATTACAACGTACCCCTGGTACCGCTCACGGAAAGCGACAAGGCCGTGCCGGATGATGACGATTGATCGACAACGCGCCGCAAGACACGCGACACCACGGAGGATGATGTGAAGCGACATACCCTGACCTGCCTGCTGGCCGCCGCGCTGACGGCGCCCGCCGGCGTGGCCGCGGCCGAGACCGCGGACGACGACGAATTCTCGCAGGCCAATCAGCTGCTGTTCCTGGAGAATCACCTGGACGGCGCGAGCGGCCCGATTACCTACGAGTACCGGCTGACCAAACGGGCCACCAAGGCCGGTGAGGATGACCTCAGCGAGGGCATTCGCATGACCAGCAAGCCCGGTGAGGACGCCCAGGCGCGCAATGTTTCGTTCGACTATGACAGCGGCGACGACAACAATTATGTGCGCAAGGTGCCCTCGGCGCGCGGGAATCCGGTGATCATGATGTTCCTGCAGCGCGACGTGTCGGAAATGGATCGCCTGACCGGCGGCTCCTGGCGTTTCTTCCAGAAGCAGGTAAAGCTGGCGCTGGAGCACGAGTCCGAGGTGGAGACGGTCACGGTCGATTACGACGGCAAGCAGGTCTCGGCCAAGAAGATACGGCTGATGCCCTATCAGGACGAAGACCGCCCGCAAATGGCCCCCTACCGGGACAAGGTGTACGAATTCATCGTCTCCGAATCGATCCCGGGCGAAGTGTATGAAATCCGCACGCGGGTCCCCGCGTCGGAGGGCGACCAGCCGCTGATCGAGGAATCTCTGCAGTTGACCGGCGTGCAGCCGGCGGGCGATAGCTGATTCGGGTACGGCGCCAACACCTGGCGGCACTCACGCTGATGGCCGCTGGCCTGACCCTGGGGACGAACACCCGGGCGTCGGATGGCGACTGCCGCAGCGTGGCCATCCTGCCCTTCGATCTGGTTGACACCAGCCTTCAGGCGGAGATCGAAGGGCGGCAGGCCGAGGATATCGCCAGAACACGGCGCGCCACGGAACGGACGCGAAAGCTGCTCGCCGATCTGCCCGCGTTCTGTCCGGTTGACGTCGCCCCGGTGGCGTCAGCCATCGATCGGGCCCGGGAGCGGTATCGCTATCTCCACCGCTGCAACGGCTGCGAACTCGATATCGCACGCCAGTTGAACGCGGAGCTAGTGCTGGTAGGATGGGCGCAGAAAGTCAGCAGTCTGATCCTCAACATCAACGCAGTCATCCGCGAGGTTGATACCGGCATTGATGTAGCCGGCGGCTCGGTGGACATGCGCAGCAACACCGATGAGGCCTGGCGACGAGCCACACGCACGCTGGTCAGCGACATCCTGCGCCGCAGCTACGACGCCACGGTATCGCGGGTTCAGCGGCCCGAGGCCGCGAAATCCACGATGCCGCGCAGAATCGAGTTGACTTCGCGTGCGAATCCGGCCGCCCCAGCGGCCGCGAGCGTTTCCGGCAGCAGATAGGTCTGGATCAGCACTGTCTCGCCCCGCGCCAGCACCGTGACCTTGCAGGGCATATAGACCATCAGGGCCGGATCGATACCGATGGCACGGCGGGCGTACTCCAGGTTGCAGAAGCTGACGATGTGCGCATCCGGAAAATCCGGATGGCCGCGCCGGCGAATCGGCTCGCCCAGATTGTTGCGGGCGGTGATCGCGAAATTCTGCTGGGTGATCGCCAGTTCCAGGTCCAGCATGACATCGGCCATCGGCTTGTCCGTTGACCGCGCGTAACGCAGATCCGGGGCGACCGGGTCCCGGGTGCAGGCCGCGAGTATGGCGGCCACCGCCAGGCCCAGCAGCGCCCGGGTCAGCGCGCCGGCAGGTAAGCGCTGGCGCTGCGTAGCGGATTGAGACATCGCTGTTCCAGCCATCCCTGCGGCAGACGCCGCGTTTCTCCGGCCCGCGCCATCTGCATCGCGATACAGATGCCGCCCGCAACCACTCCGGGCTGTTCCAGATGCACATGGTGCCCGCTGTGCTGCGCCACCAGATGCACCGCGCCCGGATGGGATTCGACGAATTCCTGCTGCATGTCGCGCCACAATTTCTCGGACTCAACCGCCGAAGCGCTGGCCGAGCGAATCGGACGCCCCCGCGAGACCACGACCAGTGGCAGTTCCGGCGGCAGACTCGTGTGCTGTACCTGCAGCGCGCTGTCGCGGAATGCCGCCAGCTCGGTATGTACCGTTCGATTGGTCACCGCACGATAGGTCAGATCCTCCACAACCGGCCGGATATCGGCCGGCAGGGCCGGCGGAATGGTGGCCGGCGAGAACACCATGAAACGGCCCCGCGGTGCCACGGTGGTGCCGGCCTGCTCGTAGCGTTCGATCTGGTGTGCCTGACTGGCATCAACCAGTACCAGACCGGCCACGTCCTCGGGATACTGATGCTCAAACAACTGCATGTTCCAGCCGCCGAAAGAGTGGCCGACCAAAATATAGGGCGGCGCCTCGTCCGCCTGCCGAAGCAACATGTGCAGTTCGCGCGCAATCACTGCGCTGCTGCGCGTCCCCGGGGTGGCCTGACTCCAGCCATAGCCCGGACGATCATAGCTGCAGACCCGGTTGCTGTCGGACAGCCAGGGCTGCACCCGCGACCAGTCAAGGGAGGTGCCCCCCAACCCCGCATCCAGCACGACCGTGGGCGAGCCCTGCCCCGTGCAATGCAGGTGCATGCGATGGCCCTCCACCTCGAACAGCTTGCCGGGCGCCGGATACTCGGCATCCGCCGACGCCATTCCGACGCCGGTCAACATCAGTACTGCCAGGCTGCAGATCCGATTTATCATTCGAGCAACTCCCGTGTGGGCACCGGGCCGCATCTGGTGCCAGCCTACCGCATACGGCCGGGCAACGAATCAGGACGCATCAACACCAAGCATGAAACAGGCCAGCACTGTCACATTGCTGGTCAAGGTCGTGCCCGGCGCCTCCCGTACCGAGATCGCGGGCTGGCTGGGCCATCGACTCAAGCTGCGGGTTCGGCAGCCACCCGATCAGGGGCGGGCCAATGACGCCGTGATCACGCTGCTGGCGCAACGGCTCGGCCTGCCGCGCGAGGCCCTGAAGATCACCCGTGGTACTGGCACCCCGATCAAGACCGTAACCATCGCCTGCGCGAGCGAGGCCGCACTACGGGCTCGGCTACGGTGCCTGGTGGGCGCGCCGCCGGGTTGATCGATTAGCGTCTCTCGGGGTGTAGACTCGACCCGCGATTACCTCGAATGGTCTGCGATGCCAGATCCCGTCTCCATCATCGGCCTGCTGGGGGCCATCGGCCTGTTCTTTCTCGCCCTGGGCGGTGCCCGCGTGCGCCGACGCCCGGGGGCGGCGCTGCGCAATGGCCTGTTCGGCTGCACCAGTCTGGGCCTGGCGGCGCTGCTGGGCGCCATCGGTTTCAATCTGCTGACCTATCAACGGCTCAGCGCGGAACATCCGGTGGCCACCCTCGCCTTCGAGAAACTAGCCGACCAGCGGTTTCGCGCCCGCCTGGAACTGCCCGAGGCGCCTGACCGGGTGTACGAACTGGCCGGGGATCAGTGGCAGCTGGATGCCCGCTTCCTGAAATGGCACACGCCCCTGGTGCTGTTCGGGATGGAACCACGCTACCGGCTGGAACGGCTGACCGGCCGCTATCGCACCGCCGAGGACGAGCAATACCGCCTGCGCAGCGTGCACCAGTTGACCGATGATGCCGGCCTCGATCTCTGGACCTGGGCCGAGCGCCATCCGGCCTGGCTGCCGATGGTGGACGCCAGTTACGGCAGCGCCACCTATCTGCCCATGCGTGACGGGGCCCGCTACGAGGTCCGCGCCACCGCGTCGGGACTTCTGGCCCGCCCGGCCAACGACATTGCCCGGCGGGCGGCCGGGGACTGGTAATCAGGCACCGCGGACCGGCGGGAACAGCGCATAGCCGCCCGTGGCATGCAGCACCGGACGCGAATCCCCCTCGCTGTGGATCAGCACGGTTCCGCTAACCTGCCGGCGACCCACGCGCAGCAGCCTGGCCTCGGCGATCAGGTCGGCCGGGGGCGGACGGCGCAGGAATTCGATGTTCAGGTGGCTGGTCACGCCGTACTGCCCGTGTTCGGCGTGAGCAATCACGGCGGCATACATGGCCGTGTCCACCAGCATCATCAGTATGGGCCCGGAAATCGTGCCACCGAGGCGCAGCATCCGGTCGTTGTAGTGCAGCTTTACCCGCGCCCCGTCGGCCAGATCGAGTACCTCGAACCGGAAACCCTCCGCCAGGTCGACGTTGTCGGCAATCATCCGCTCGATATCGGCGGGGCTCACCTCGCTCATTGCGTTACTCCCTGTTGAACCAGTCCGATTACGCCGTCCAGACCCAGCTGACACGCCAGCACCAGCAGAATCATCGTCACCAGCCAGCGGAAGCGGCTCTCGTCGACCAGCCCGATCAGCCACCGTCCCAGCGCTGTGCCTGCCACCACTGCCAGCGCCATCGGCCAGAGCAGGTCCAGCTGCCCGCCCAACCCGAACCCTGCTACGGCGAAGGCCACAATCTTGGCCGCGTGGCCCGCCGCCTGGCAGACCGCCATGGTGGCGATGACGGTCTCCTTCGGCCAGCCGCGGTCGAGAAAAAACGGCGCGATAATCAGCCCCGTGGCGCCGACCACCGCGCCCAGACCACCGGAAAGCGCGCCCGCCACCACCAGGCCCGGCGCACCCGCCAGGCGCAGCCGTGCAAGCCATCCCGGCACCAGGGCCAGCAGCAGAAATGCGGCCATCGTGATACGCACCACATCCGCCGGCACCGCGACGACCAGCGGCGCCACCGCAAACGGCGCCGGCAGCGCCCCCACCAGGAACAGCCCGAAACCCGACCACCGCACATGGGGCAGATAGGCCACCACCCGGGCGGCGTTGGATACCAGCTGAACCGCCGCATGCAGCGGCACCGCCACGGCCGGCGTGAACCCCAGCGCGTACAGCGCCGCGATCAGCAGCGTGCCGCCACCGAGCCCGGTGAGACCGGACAGCGTGGCCGCCGCCAGGGCGATACCCGCCAGAACAAGCGCCATCATGGCCGCGAATTCTACGTGGAAAGGGTGCTCGGGCGTCGGCGTCCGGATGCCGCAATGAAAACGGGGCCGGCGCCTGCGCGCCGGCCCCGTTCAGCGGGGCTGACCTGTGCCGTTTCGGGTCAGGCCGGCAGCGCGCCCGTTTTCTTCGCCGTGTGGGTGGCGATGAGGTCCATCAGCGCCGGTGCCAGGCAGTCGTACGGCTCGAGCCCGAGCTCACGCAGCCGGGTGCGCACGGCGTCCATGTTGTCCGGATTCTCGCCCGACTCGATGATCGAGGACACGAATGCGGCAAACTGCGGTGCCGACCAGCCGGACTCCGGCGACAGCTCGGTATGCACGAAATCCAGCCCGTAGAACGGATGCTCGGTATCCTCGATGCGCCCGAACATGTGTACCCCGCACTCCTTGCAGGCGTGGCGCTGAATGGGGGCACTTTCATCCACGATCGACAGCTTGTCGCCGTTCTCGGCCACGGACACCGCATCGCGGGACACCACCGCGACCAGCGAGAATCGTGCGCCCTCCGGCTTCCAGCACTTGGTGCACCCGCAGGCGTGGTTGTGCGCGGTCTGCGCGCCCACCGATACCTTCACCGGGTTGCTGGAACAATGGCACAGCAGGCTGCCGCCCTGAAAATTGTCCGATCCCGGCTTGATGCCGTTATCGATGGCCGGATGAATGGACACGTCACTTGCGCCTCCACCGCCGCCTTTCAACGACTCAACAAAGGACTTGATGCTCATTGGCGTTCGCTCCTGTTCGATTGTTATCGCTCCTCCGGCACGGCCCGGTTCGCCCTGAAGACGGACCGGCTTCCTCCGTGCAGCCGGGCGGCCCGTTCAGCAACGAATGCGCCCGACCCCTCCATCCTCCTCGGAGAAATAGCGATTGTCCAACCCGGGGGCATCGCCGATCGCGTTATCACCGACCCGAGTCAGCACCGGCGGGGGATCACAGGCGCCAGGCGTGGAACCGCGAAAGCAAACGCAGTGCCCAGGCCGGCGCATGCGCGCGTTTCCATTCGCCGGCAGCGAACTTGTTGGCCTCGACATAGGTGGGGTAGGCGTGGATGGTGCCAAGGATCTTGTTCAGACCGATCCCCTGTTTCATCGCGGTCACGAACTCGGCGATCAGCTCGCCGGCGTGCGGGCCCATGATGGTGGCGCCTAGCACCCGATCCGCGCCGGGCTCGGTGAGCACTTTCACCACGCCCCGGGCGTCACTGTCGGTGATGGCACGGTCCAGATCGTCGATCCCGTAGGTGGTCACTTCGTACTCGATGCCCTCGCCCGCCGCGCTGGTCTCGTTATGGCCGACATGGGCGATCTCCGGGTCGGTGAACGTCACCCAGGGGATCACCGAGTAATCCACCCGGAATTTCCGGAACGTGCCGAACAGCCCGTTGACCGCCGCGAACCAGGCCTCGTGCGCCGCCACATGGGTGAACTGGTAGGGCGCGATGGCATCGCCGCAGGCGTAGATGGTGGGGATCGTGGTCTGCAGGAATTCGTTGACGCCGATGGTGCGGTCCGCCTCGATGCCCAGATCCTCGAGCCCGAAACCCCGGAGACGCGCGGCTCGCCCCACGGCCACCAGCAGTCGGTCGAATTCGATTTCCACCGTCTCGCCGCCATGCTCGCATATCAGCACCTGCCGACCGTCCGTCACCCGCACCTCGACGGCGCGATGGCCAGTACGTACATCCACACCCTCGGCTTCCAGGCGCTGCTGCAGGCCGGCCGCGATTTCCGGGTCCTCCGGCGTCATCAGCCGGTCGAGCATTTCCACCTGGGTCACCCGGCTGCCCAGACGCGCGAAGGCCTGGGTCATCTCGCAGCCGATGGGACCGCCGCCGAGCACCACCAGACGTTCGGGCAGTTCCCGCAGATCCCAGAGGTTGTCGGAGGTCAGCACCGCGACGGAGTCGATGCCCTCGATCGGCGGTATCAGCGGTTCGGCGCCGGTGGCCAGCACGATGGCCCGGGCGGTCAGCCGCCGGCCGTCGTCGAGTTCCACCGTCCAGGGGTCGACCAGGCGGGCGCTGGCCTGCAGGCATTCCACCCCCAGCCCCTCGTAGCGTTCCACCGAGTCATGCGGCTCGATGCGCCCCACCACGTCGCGGACCCGGTCCATCACCTGGCCGAAGTCGAATTCCGCCGAGGCGGTGTGCACGCCGAATGCCTCGCTGCGCTTGACGTCGTGCAGAAAGCGCGCCGTCTTCAGCAGGGCCTTGGAGGGCACGCAGCCGGTATTCAGGCAATCGCCACCCATGCGGTCGCGCTCGATCAGGGTGACCTTCGCCTTGACCGCCGCGGCGATGTAGGCGGCCACCAGCCCGCCCGAGCCCGCGCCGATCACGATCAGGTTGCGGTCGAACCGGGCCGGGCGCTGGTATCCGCGCAGCGCCTGACGGCTGCGAAACCATTCCAGCCCTTTTCGTGCCACCAGCGGGAACAGTCCCAGCAGCACGAACGAACCGATCAGCCCCGGCGACAGGATGCCGCCAAGGGATTCCACCTGGCCCAGCTGGGTGCCGGCATTTACGTACACCACGGTGCCGGGCAGCATGCCGATCTGACTGACGACATAGAATGTGGCCGTGCGGATGGGCGTCAGCCCCATTGCCAGGTTGATCACGAAGAACGGGAACGCCGGCACCAGGCGCAGGGCGAACAGATAGAACGCGCCATCCCTCTCGATCCCGCGATTGATGGCGGTCAGCCGGCGGCCGAACCGGCGCTGCACCCCGTCCCGTAGCAGGAAGCGGGCGACCAGGAACGCCAGGGTGGCGCCCACGCTGGAGGCAAAAGACACGATCAGCAGGCCCCAGCCCAGGCCGAATACCGCGCCCGTGGCCAGGGTCATCACCGCCGCGCCCGGGATCGACAGGGCCGCCACCAGCACGTACACGGCGAAGAACCCGGCCGCCAGCACTACCGGCATTTCCTGCCGCAGGGCCTCGATTGCGCCGCGCTGGGCGTCCAGACAGGCCAGCGAGAATAACTGGCCCTCGCAGGCGCCCCCCAGCAATCGGCCCGGATCAACCAGGAAATAAGCAATCAGCAGGCCGGCGATGCCGGCCACGAGCAACAGGCGGGTCAGGGTCATTGGGATCATCTCCGGGACGGGCCGGCTTCAGTACGACATCGAGTACAGACCGCGCCTGGCCACTTCGTATTGCCGATCAAGCGTGGCCCGCGAATCTGCTAGGATACGCGGCCTTTGAACCCGCGCACCGCGCTCTTGCCACGCTCATCATGATGTACGAAACCGACAATCTCCGGATCAAGGGCATCAAGGAGCTCGTCACCCCCGACGCGCTGATTGACGAACTGCCCATTACCGACGCTGCGGCCGAAACGGTACACAACGCCCGCACCCAGATTCAGGACATCCTGCAGGGCCGGGACGACCGCCTGCTGGTGGTGGTGGGGCCCTGCTCCATCCACGATGTGGCGGCTGCCCGCGAGTACGCGGAAAAGCTCATGGCCGCGCGCCATGCCTACCGCAGGGACCTGCTGATCGTGATGCGGGTGTATTTCGAGAAGCCGCGCACGACGGTGGGCTGGAAGGGCCTGATCAACGATCCGGACCTGGATGACTCCTTCCACATCAACAAGGGCGTGCATCTGGCGCGCAAGCTGCTACTGGATCTGGCCGATCAGGGCATGCCGGCCGGGGTGGAATTCCTCGACCTGATCACCCCGCAGTACCTGGCCGATCTGGTCGCGTGGGGCGCCATCGGCGCCCGCACCACGGAAAGCCAGGGCCATCGTGAACTGGCCTCCGGCCTGTCCTGCCCGGTGGGGTTCAAGAACGGTACCGGCGGTTCCATCAAGCTGGCGGTCGATGCCGTGGGCGCCGCCCATCATCCGCACCACTTCCTGTCGCTGACCAAGGCCGGCAACTCGGCCATCTTCGCCACCAGCGGTAATCCGGATACCCACATCATCCTGCGCGGCGGCAGCAACGGGCCCAACTACGATGCCGACGCCGTGACCGGCGCCGTGGCACAGCTGGAGAATGCCGGGCTGCCGGGCCACCTGATGATCGACTTCTCGCACGCCAACAGCCGCAAGCAGCATAGAAAGCAGCTGGAAGTCGGCCACGATGTGGCCGGCCAGATTTCGGCGGGCTCCCGCGCCGTGTTCGGTGTCATGATCGAATCCCACCTGCAAGAGGGCAACCAGTCACTGGGTGCGCCCGACGAGCTGGAATACGGCAAGAGCGTGACCGATGCCTGTCTGTCCTGGGCGGACACCGAGCCGCTGCTGGCCGAACTGGCCCGCGCCGTGGCCGAACGCCGGGACGTGGCCGCCGCTGAGGCTTCCTGACGCCCGCCGACCACCACGCCTAGCGCGCCTTTGCGCCCTACCAGTAAGGCCCCGGCAGCAGCGCGGCCATCACCATGCCGCGCAGGGTGGGCTTTTCCTCCTCGGTGCCCGGACGCTTGCCCCGCGCCACCGCCGAGGACGGGAACATGTGGAAGGCCTTGTTCAGTACGTAGTCATTGACCTTGGGCCACAGGGCGTAGCTGACCTGGGCCGTGGTGCCCAGAGGCGAGGCGATACGCTTGGGCCGCTCGATCACCGCTGACACCACCATGTCCCCCGCCTGCTCGGGCGTGAGGGTCGGCACGTAGTCATAGAGCTTGGTCGGCGCGATCATCGGGGTGCGCACCAGCGGCATGTAGATGGTGGTGATATCGATGTTCCGCGACGCCACCTCCCCGGAAATGCAGCGGGAGAAGGCGTCCAGGGCCGATTTGCTGGCCACGTAGGCCGAGAACCGCGGCACGTTGGTCAGACAGCCAATGCTGGAGATGTTGATGATCTGACCCGTGCGGCGTTTCCCCATGCTGGGCAGCAACGCCATGATCAGGCGGATAGCACCGAAATAGTTTAGCTGCATGGTGCGTTCATAGTCGTGGAATCGATCAAACGATTCGAACACCGCGCGCCGGATCGACCGCCCCGCGTTGTTGATCAGGATGTCCACATGGTGATGGTCGGCCAGCACCTTCTCGGCCATCGCATCGATGGCCTCCATGTTGTTCAGATCGCAGGGGTAGATCCAGGATTCGACACCCATCCTGGCGATGATTTCCCGGGTCTCCGCCAGTTTGTCGGGATTGCGAGCCACCAGGCACACCTTGGCGCCCCCCTTGGCCAGCTTCTTGGCAGTAATGAAGCCGATGCCCGAGGAGGCACCCGTGATCAGCACCACCTTGCCGCGGACCCGCGTCATCAGGCGCTTGGGCACCTTGACGTCGTAGTCCATGTGCAGCTCCCAGTAACGCCACAGTGTCTCGGCGTAATCCGCCAGCGGTGGGCACTTGACCTTGCTGCCGCGCAGGGCGCTGCGGGTGTTGCGGTCGTCGAATTCCGTGCGGTTGTTGACGTAGCCCAGAATCGAGAGCGGCACGCCCAGCGCCGATGACAACTGCTTTTCCAGCGTGCGGGCCATCGGTATGCGGCCGGCGATATGGCGGAAGGTCTGCTCGAACCCGGCCGGAATCTCCTGGGTGGGCAACTGACGCACAAAGCTCGGCCCGTGGGCGGCTTCCATGAAGGTCGCCAGCATCTCGCCGGCGGTCGGCGGATTCTTCTGCAGCAGGAAGTAAGCCCGGCCATCCCACTTGTCGGCTTCCAGGTGGGCGATGCGATCGGTGGCCTCCACCACGTAATCCACCGGCGCGATCGGCATCTGCCCGCCGCCGATGCCCAGCAGCGGCATCCATTTCGGCACCCGGTCGCGCACGGTCTGGATCGCCTTGAAGAAATAGTAGGGCCCGTCGACCTTGTCCATCTCCCCGGTTTCGCTGTGCCCCACCACCATGCCGGGGCGATACACCCGCCAGGGGACCCGGGCGTGCTCGCGCACGATCTTTTCGGACTGGAACTTGGTGCGGTAGTAGGGATGCCGCAGGGGCTGGCCCTCGTCGAACATTTCGTCGCTGAATACACCGTCGAATTCGGCACCGGCCACGGCCACCGACGACATGTGATGCAGGCGGACCTTGCCGCCCAGCTGGTTGGCAAAATCCACCAGGTTGCGGGTGCCTTCGTTGTTCACCCGGTCGGCTACCGCGTCCGACATGCCCATATCGTAGACGGCGGCCAGATGGAAGACGTGATCGATCTCCCCGGCCAGGGATTTCCGGGTGGCGGCGTCGGTTACGCCCTGCCGCGTGATGTCGCCCCAGACCGGAATCAACCGCTCCTCGGACACGCCCAGGCGTTCGCGCAGGGCGTCGTACTTGTCCGCGCTGGCCTTGCGCATCAGCACATAGACGCGTGAGCCGCGCCGCTTGAGCAGGCGCTCCACCAGAAAACGGCCGATGAAGCCGGTGCCCCCGGTAACCAGATATTTCATGTCACTCGCTCCCCTTTGCCCGACCCGGCCGGTCGCGTTCGCCGCCGACCCCCGATGCGCATATTCTAAACCGGCCGCGTCAGACCACCATGCGCAGGCCGATTACCGTCGACAACACTAACAGGCAAACCAGCCAGACTCCCATCGCCACCAACCCCGATTGCTGCGCCGAGCGGGCCTCGATCCAGCAGCGCGGCTTCACCCCCTGCCAGCGGAACACCAGATTGGCGGCCAGATTCACGCAGACGATGTTCACCGCCAGCAGTAATGCGGCGCCCGCGGCCGCCGACCAGTTTGCCGCCGACAGCATCAGCCCGACCGCGGCCACCGGCGGAAGCAAAGCTACCGCCACCATCACGCCCACGAGGGCCGCGGAGACACCGGTCGTCAGCGACAGCACCGCCGCCGCCCCGGAGGCCAGCGCCAACGCGACCCCGGCCGGACCGACATCCGTGCGGCTGGTTAGCTCCGTGGCCGCGCCGAAATCCCCAGCCATGACCAGGCCGAGCCCGAAGGCGACCGCGCCGGCCAGCAGCAGCCCGCCGCCGGTGGCAACCGCAGCCTGGGCCATGAGCTGACGATCCCCCAGCGAGGCCCCCAGGGCCAGCGCGATATTGGGCCCCAGCAGCGGCGCGATCACCATTGCGCCAATCACCACTGCCACGTTGTTCTCGACCATGCCGATGGCCGCAACCACCGCCGACAGCCCGGTGAGCAGAAAGAAATTGAGATCAATGCGGGCACCGCGCTCCACCTCATGGAACAATTCCTCGCGGCTGCGGCCGCCACTGCCGTTGGATGACTCGGCCCGGTCGGCTTCCTCGCGCGGCAGCACGGCTTCGGGCATCTGCAGCACGATGCGCCAGTCACGCGATTCCGCCGGTTCCTGCAGGGCATCGAGCAGCGCCTGGAGTGCTTCCTCGTGTACCAGGATGCGAATGCCCTGGCGGTCGCTGTCAGCCTGCGGCCACCAGCAGTCCACCACCTCGTGGCGCCGTGCCAGTTCGGCCACAGGCTCGGCGTCCCCCGACGGCACCGTGATCTCGATCAGCCGCATTGTCCCCGCCCGTTCGCGTTACCGAAGGAATATCAGCGCCTTATGGTATGCGCCGAAGCCCCGCGTTACCATCCGCCGACTGCACACCATCGTCGGGGAGCCAAGTCATGGCCGATACCATCTTCAGCAAGATCATCAATCGCGAGATTAACGCCGATATCGTCTACGAGGACGACCAGTGTCTGGCCTTCCGCGATGTCAATCCCCAGGCCCCGCTGCACCTGCTGCTGATTCCCAAGAAGCCGATCGCGAAGCTCGCCGATGCCACCGCCGAGGATCAGGCCCTGCTGGGCCACCTGATGCTCAAGGCCGGCGATATCGCCCGCGCCGAGGGTTACGGCGAGGCCTTCCGCCTGGTCACCAACAACGGCGCGGACGTGGGCCAGAGCGTGTTCCACCTGCATCTCCATATCCTGGCCGGACGTAGTTTCGAGTGGCCGCCGGGCTGACCGCTTTGTGCCGGCCTGAACCGATCGGTTAAACTGTGAAATCCGGATGACGGCACGTCGCGCCCGTCCGGTCTCCCCCAGATTCAAGGTGACTGCATGACCGTTGCTTCCCAGGAGATCAACAACCTGGACGGCGAGCCCATCGAGGACGTCCAGGGCCGCCCCGATCCGCGCCGGATTCCCATCAACCAGGTGGGCATTCGCGACATTCGCCATCCCGTGCGCATCCGCGAACGGTCGGGCGGTGATCAGCATACGGTCGCCACCTTCAGCATGTACGTGAACCTGCCCCATCACTTCAAGGGCACCCACATGTCGCGTTTCGTCGAGATTCTCAACAGCCACGAGCGCGAAATCACCGTGGGTTCGTTCCGCGACATGCTGCACGAAATGACCCAGCGCCTGGAGGCCGACAACGGCGACATCAAGATGTCGTTCACCTACTTCATCGAGAAGGCGGCACCGGCGACCGGCGTGACCAGCCTGATGGACTACGAAGTCACCTTCCGGGGCGAACAGAAGGGCGATACCAGTGACATGTACGTCAACGTGCAGGTGCCGGTCACCACGCTCTGCCCCTGTTCCAAGAAGATTTCCCGTTACGGCGCGCACAACCAGCGCTCGCACGTGAATATCACGGTACGGGCCGACGAGTTCTTCTGGCTGGAGGAGCTGATCGAGCTGGCCGAAAGCCAGGCCTCATCCGAGCTGTACGGCATCCTCAAGCGCCCGGACGAGAAGGTGGTCACCGAACGCGCGTACGAAAATCCAAAGTTCGTTGAAGACCTGGTGCGGGACATCGCCGCCAAGCTCAATGAGGACGAACGATTCCGGCGGTATGTGGTGGTGGCGGAGAACTTCGAGTCCATCCACAACCACTCGGCCTACGCGAAAATCGAACGCGACAAGGACGAGAATCCGGTCCACTAGCCGGGGACGCTCGACGTTGCCCGCACGCCGGCGGTCGCATTCCGGCCCGACTGCCAGCTTTGCCCTGGCGGGTTGAAACCCGTATATGGACCCGCCCGAATGGTGCAAGTGTTGGCGGTGCGGGTCAGAAGGACAGGTGGCATCCGTATATGGACCCGCCCGAATGGTGCAAGTGTTGGCGGTGCGGGTCAGAAGGACAGGTGGCATCCGTATATCCGGCCTTGGGTTGGGGCAAGGTTGTCGGCCCCGGGCCCTGATGGAATTCGCGCACGCCGTACCGCTCATCGCCCTATCGACCTGTGTCGGCCCAACGATTCATCAGCGTTGTGTCGGCGTCGGTTTGACCTGTTGACCATCACCGCGACGGTGCCCTCCGGGGTGGGTGACTGTGATTGGGTCGGTGGCCTGATGTGACTCAGGCAGGCTGATAGTCGCAGTCGTGGGCCATCAGGGCCCAGGCGATGCGGGCATTCTTGTTGGCCAGGGCCACCGCCGCCCGGTTGGCGCCCTGCTGGGCCAGGCGCTGGCGTAACCAGGCCCCGCGTCGCCCCGACAGATGCTGGGCCCGGGTGAGTACCGCTCGGGCCCCATGGATGAGCAGCGTGCGCAGGTAGCGGTCCCCGCGCTTGCTGATGCCGCCCAGCCGGCGTTTGTCGCCGCTGGAGTATTGCCGGGGCACCAGACCCAGCGAGGCGCTGAACTGGCGACCCCGGGCAAAGTACCGGGCGTCGCCGACATGGGCGTAGAGGGCGGTGGCGGTGAGCGGACCAATGCCTTCGATGGCCTGCAGCCGCCGGCATACCGGCAGCTGTCGGCCCAGCGCCTCGATCTGACGATCGTAGGCCCGGACCTGGTCGTCGGTGGCCCGGTAGCGCGCCAGCAGATCGGCCAGCAGTTGCCGCAACAGCGGGCTGAGCGTGGCATCGTCGAGCGCAGCAGCCGCGCCGCGGCGAAAGCCGGCCACCCCCGCCGGCAGGACCAGGCCGTACTCGTGCAGCAAGCCTCGCGCCTGATTGATCAGCTGGGTGCGCTGTTGCTTGTGCAGCTCGCGCACCCGATGCAGGCTCTGGATGTCCTGCTGGTCCCGACTTTTGATCGCCACCGTGGGCAGGTGCCCCTGGGTGGCGGCCACCGCAATCGCCTGGGCATCCTGACGGTCGTTTTTCTGGCCCTGAACAAAGGGCTTGACGTGCTGGGGTGCCAGCAACCGCACCTCATGCCCCAGTTCCCGACAACGGCGCGCCCAGTCATGCGCGCCCGCGCAGGCCTCCAGGCCCACCACCTCGACGTTCAGCTGCGCCAGCGTGGCCAGTAACTGGCCTCGCCGCACGCGCCGGCGATACACCACCGCGTGGCCCGCATCCAGACCACACAGCTCGAATACATTCTTTGCCAGGTCGATGCCAAGACTCGTAATCTGGTTACGCATGGATCCGTCCTCCATTGCTGTACTGGAATCCCCAGTCTGGCGCATCACGACGCCGAAAAAGGGGGCGGGTCCATGCCATCGCCCTACGTTTGCCCCATCAGCGCGGTAGGGCCGGTTTCAACCGGCCGGCCGAAGCCGACTCGAGGGTCTACTCCCATTCGATGGTCGCCGGTGGCTTGCCGGAGATGTCGTAGACCACCCGGCTGATGCCGTCCACGCCATTGATGATGCGGCGCGAGACATCATCCAGAAACTCGTAGGGCAGATGCGCCCAGCGCGCGGTCATGAAATCGATGGTTTCCACCGCGCGCAGCGCGATGACGTGCTCGTAGCGGCGCCCGTCGCCCATCACACCCACGCTGGCGACCGGCAGGTAGACCGCAAAGGCCTGGCTGACCTGATCGTAGAGACCGGCATCGCGCAGGCTCTGGATGAAGATGGCATCGGCCGCGCGCAGCTTGTCGGCGTACTCCTTGTGCACCTCGCCGAGAATGCGCACGCCCAGCCCGGGACCGGGAAACGGGTGGCGCATGATCATGTCGCGCGGCAGACCCAGTTCCAGCCCGATGGCGCGCACTTCGTCCTTGAACAGCTCGCGCAGGGGTTCCACCAGCTTGAGTTTCATCGCCTCGGGCAGGCCCCCGACGTTGTGATGCGACTTGATCACGTGGGCCTTGCCGGTAGCCGCCCCGGCGGATTCGATCACGTCCGGGTAGATGGTGCCCTGGGCCAGCCATTCGATGCCTTCCAGTTCGGCCGCCTTTTCCTCGAACACGTCGATGAAGGTGTTGCCGATCGCCTTGCGCTTGACCTCGGGGTCGGTCACCCCGGCCAGCCGTTCGAGAAAGCGCTGCTCGGCGTTGACCGCCACCACGTTCACGCCCATGTGCTGGGCGAAGGTCGCCATGACCTGATCCGCCTCACCCAGGCGCAGCAGCCCGTTGTCCACGAATACGCAGACCAGCCGGTCCCCGATGGCCTCGTGCAGCAGCGCGGCGGTCACGGATGAGTCCACCCCGCCCGACAGCCCCAGCAGCACCCGGCCTTCACCCACCTGCGCGCGGACCCGCGCAATCTGGTCGGCGATGATATCGCTCGACCGCCAGGTGCCGGCGGTGGCGCAGATATCGCGCACGAAACGCTCCAGAATCCGGCTGCCCTGCTTGGTATGCGTAACCTCGGGGTGGAACTGCAGACCGTAGTAGCCGCGCTCGTCGTCGGCCATGCCGGCCAGGGGGGCGCCTTCGGTTTCGGCGATTGCCTTGAAGCCTTCCGGCAGCCGGGTCACCCGGTCGCCATGGCTCATCCACACATCCAGCAGGCCATGACCCTGCTCGTTGATGTGGTCCTGGATATCGGTCAGCAGGCGGGAATGCCCGCGCGCCCGCACCCGGGCATAACCGAATTCGCGCTGGGCCGAGGTTTCCACGCCGCCGCCAAGCTGCGCGGCCATGGCCTGCATGCCGTAGCAGATGCCCAGCATCGGCACGCCCAGCTCGATCACCACCGGCGGAATCCGCGGGCCGTCGTCGATGGTCACCGATTCCGGCCCCCCCGACAGGATGACCCCTACCGGCGCGAACTCGCGAATCGCCGCTTCCGGGGCGTCCCAGGCGTAGATTTCGCAGTAGACGTCGGCCTCGCGCACCCGCCGCGCGATCAGCTGCGTGTACTGGGACCCGAAATCCAGAATCAGGATCTTTTCTTGGTGGATATCCATCCGGTTTCGCATCCGTATTGGTGACAGGCGACGCGCGCGCCGGGAATCGGGGTGTGGCGCCTGACCCGGCGTCAGGCGGGATGGCGGTCAGTCGACGCGGTAGTTCGGCGCTTCCTTGACGATGCTGACGTCATGCACATGGGACTCGCGGATGCCCGCCGCCGTAATCTGCACGAACACCGGGCGGGTGCGCATCTGTTCAATGCTGGCGCAGCCGGTGTAACCCATGGACGCCCGCAACCCCCCGATCAGCTGGTGCACGATGCCGCCCAGCGGCCCCTTGTAAGGTACGCGGCCCTCGATACCCTCCGGTACCAGCTTCTGGATTTCCTCGCTGGGATCCTGGAAATACCGGTCCGCGGAGCCCGAGTCGCCGCTCATCGCCCCGAGTGACCCCATGCCGCGATAGGACTTGTACGAACGCCCCTGGTAGAGCTCGATTTCGCCGGGTGCCTCCTCGGTGCCGGCGAACATACCGCCCACCATCACCCCGTTGGCGCCGGCGGCAATCGCCTTGGCCAGATCCCCGGAGTAACGGATGCCGCCATCCGCGATCAGCGGCACGCCCTTGTCGCGCAGTGCCAACGCCACGTTGGCAACGGCGGAAATCTGCGGCACGCCGATACCCGCCACCACCCGGGTGGTACAGATCGAGCCGGGCCCGATGCCTACCTTGATGCCGTCCGCCCCGGCCTCGGCCAGCGCCAGGGCCCCTTCGCCGGTGCCCACGTTGCCACCGATGACCTGCAGGTCCGGCCAGCGTTTCTTGATCGCCGCCACTCGGTTCATCACCCCGCGCGAATGGCCGTGGGCGGTATCGACCACGATCACGTCGACACCGGCCTCCACCAGGGCGGAGATCCGGTCCTCGGTATCGGCGCTGGTGCCCACTGCCGCGCCCACCCGCAGACTGCCGCCGGTGTCCTTGGCCGCGTTGGGGAAATCGCTGGATTTCTGGATGTCCTTGACCGTGATCATGCCGCGCAGGGAGAAGTCATCGCTGACCACCAGCACCTTCTCGATGCGGTGCCGATGCAGCAGCGTCTGTATCTCGTCGCGCGACGCCCCCTCACGCACCGTCACCAGCTTCTCGCGCGGTGTCATCACGCTGGTCACCGGGGCGTCGAAATGGGTTTCGAAGCGCAGATCACGGCTGGTGACAATGCCCACCGGCTGGTCGCCGTCCACCACCGGCACGCCGGAGATACGCCGCGCCCGGGTGAGCTCGATGACCTCGCGGATAGTGGCCGAGGGCGTCACCGTGATGGGATCGGAAATCACCCCGGATTCATATTTCTTGACCGTGCGCACATGGGCGGCCTGGTCCTCGGCGGACATGCTCTTGTGCACGATACCGATGCCGCCTTCCTGCGCCAGGGCAATGGCCAGGCGGGCCTCGGTGACCGTGTCCATGGCGGCGGACAGCAGCGGGATGTTGAGCGTGATTTCGCGCGTCAGCCGGGTGGAAAGGTCCACGTCCCGCGGCAGGACGTCCGAATAGGCCGGCGTCAGCAGGACGTCGTCGAAAGTCAGTGCTTGCTCGCTGATGCGCATGGGACTACCGTGCCGCGGGAACCGAAGCGCGCCACTAAGGGGGCGCTTGCCGAGGCGCGATTATAAAGGCCCGCCGCATCGATTGACCATGACCGATTCCGCCAGCACCAGAACCATCTACCAGGTTTCCGAACTGGTGACCGCCGTACGGGAACTGCTGGAGCACAGCTTTCCCCTTCTCTGGGTCGAGGGGGAGATCTCGAATCTGGCCCGGCCGCGGTCCGGACACTGGTACTTCACCCTCAAGGATGATCGGGCCCAGGTGCGCTGCGCCATGTTCGCCAACCGCAATCGGCGGCTCGGCCAGCCGCCCGAGGACGGCGATCGCGTGCAGGCCCGGGCCCGCGTGAGCCTGTACCCGGCCCGGGGCGAATTCCAGCTGATCATAGAGCATCTCGAGGATGCCGGCGCCGGCGAATTGCAGCGTGCCTTCGAAGCGCTGCGCAACCGGCTGGCCGAGGAGGGGTTGTTCGACGACAGCCGCAAGCGACGGCTGCCCGCCGTGCCCCACTGCATCGGCGTGGTTACCTCCGCCACCGGCGCCGCCCTGCGCGATGTCCTCTCGGTACTGCGGCGCCGCTATCCCGTCGCCCGGGTGGTGATCTATCCCACCGCCGTACAGGGGGCCAACGCGGCCGGCGACATCGTCCGAATGCTCGAACGGGCCGGCGACCGGGGTGATTGCGACGTGCTGCTGCTGGTGCGCGGCGGCGGTTCCCTGGAAGACCTGCAGGCCTTCAACGAGGAAACAGTGGCCCGGGCCCTGCGTGCCTGCCCGTTGCCGGTGATCAGCGGCGTGGGCCACGAGGTCGACTTCACCATCGCGGATTTCGCCGCGGATGTCCGCGCCGCCACCCCCTCGGCCGCGGCCGAACTGGTCTGCCCCGACCTGGACGCCTGGCACCAGCGCCTGGACGCCCTGATGCGGCGCAGCCATACCAGCCTGCAGCGGCGGATGGCACGTCTGGACCAGCGGCTGACCGGCCTGCACACGCGCCTGGCGCGGCGTCATCCCGCCCGCACCCTGGAACAGCGGATGCAGCGCGTGGACGAGCTGGAACAGCGTCTGCGACGCCTGGCCCGGCGCCGGTATCAGGAAGCCGGGCAGCGTCTGCACGGCCTGACCCGGCGGTTACAGAGCCATCATCCCCACACAGCCCTGCGCGCAGCCCGCACGTCGCTGGCGGGGCTGGATCGGCGTCTCGGCATTGCCATGCAGGCGCGGCTGGGTGATGAGCAGCACCGCTGGCGGCTGGCCACCCGGGCGCTTGACGCTGTCAGCCCGCTCAATACGCTCACACGCGGCTATGCCATTGTCCGGGACGAGCAGCAGCGGGTGATTACCGACGCGGCCGATGCCCGCCCGGGCGACGACATGCAAGTTCAGCTTCGTCGGGGCAGCCTTGCCTGTCGGGTCACCGGCACCACCGCGCAAGACCCGAAAAGTGGTGATAAGGTTTGACCGGATAACGCCGATATCCTGAACTGAGTCCCTTCAACAAGCGGCCCGACCAAATGCCCCGGGCCGGGAACATGCCCATGCGGAATCAACCGACACCCCCGATCTCTCGCCGGCGCGCTGCAATGCTCGGCGGCCTGTTCGTACTGGCCACGCTCGGTGGCTGTGCGAGCACGGAGCCGGCCAAGCCCGCGGCGGTGGACCTGCCGAGCAAGGACGGCGGCACCAGGGTTACGGCCGCCGACGTGCCGCGCCAGGCTCCGCCAGTGCCGGACCATACCGAGATAGCACTGTCCAACGGCACGGAAGTTGTCGCCAATACACCGGCCGGCAAGATGATCATCAGCGCCGGTCCGGGTCGCCTGCGTACCTACAGCTGGAACGGCGCCACGCGCTGGGCGGTTCTGAAGCCGCGCCAGGAGCGCTGGGCCGGCAGCCTCGGCCTGCATTTCGAGGGCGTACCGGAGGGCTGGCAGCCGCACGAGGGCATGACGCGGGTGAAGCTCGAGGAAGGCCAGCGTCACTTCGACAATATCGACGACGCCATGATCTGGATGCAGATCCGGCGACTGCACTTCGTGCACAGCAACGACGGTCTCGTCGTGGGCTGGCGCCGGCAGCCATCGGAAAATCAGCTGCAGGTCGAGGTCTGGCAGTTCTATATCGACGGCGAGAAACCGTCCTTCATGCCCGGCGCCAAGGACTATCTGATCGACGTACGGCAGGCGCCGGTTCGCGCGGCCGACAGCCGCCGCTAGGCGGCGGCCGCCGGCACGCCGGCGTCAGCGCTTTCGCGGCGACGCGGATCCGCGTTTGTCGTAGGGGTTCTCCCCGGTCCGGAAAACCAGCTCCACCGGGGTGCCACGCAGACCGAAGGCATCACGAAAGCGGCGCATCAGATAGCGCTTGTATTCGGCCGAAAGCCGGTCGGTCTGGTTACCGTGAATCACGATCCGCGGTGGATTGCGCCCGCCCTGGTGGGCATACCGCAGTTTGATCCGCCGCCCGTGCAACGCGGGTGGCGCATGGGCCAGTACCGCCTGCTCGAGCACCCGCGTCAGCGCCCCGGTGGACAGATCAGCCCCGGCTGCATCGCGAGCCTCTCGTATGGCGGCCATCAACTCCCGGAGGCCCGAACCGTGCTTGGCCGAGATGGTGCAGATGGTCATGAAATCCAGATGCACCAGCCGCCGGCGCAGCTCTTCGCGCAGCGCCCGGCGGCGGTCCTGGTCCAGGCCGTCCCACTTGTTGATCGCCAGCACCACCGCCCGGCCCAGGTCCACCATGAGCCCGAGAAGCCGCACGTCCTGCGCTTCGAGACCGCGCTGCGCATCCACCATGATCACCACGATGTGGGCTGACTCGGCGGCCTGCATCGCCTTGATCACACTGAATTTCTCCAGCGGATCGTCGATACGGGACCGGCGCCGGATGCCGGCGGTGTCCACCACCCGGAACCGCTCGCCGTCGTGTTCGAACTCGGCAGCCACCGCGTCACGGGTGGTGCCCGGGGCGTCCATGGTCAGCATGCGGCTCTCGCCGAGCAGGCGATTGACCAGCGTGGACTTGCCCGCGTTGGGCCGTCCCACCACCGCAAGGCGGGTGCCGGCAGCGCCGTCGTCGGAATCGGTGCCGGGCGGCAGACCCGCCACAAGGCGCTGAACCAGGGCGTCGATACGGCCACCGTGCGAGGCGGAAATGGCGTCCGGCGTGCCCATGCCCAGGGCGTGGAACTCCGCCACCGCCTCTTCCGAGGTGCGGCCTTCGGTCTTGTTGACCACCGGGTAGACCGGCACGGTGAGATGCCGCAGGCGGTCGGCAATCGCCATGTCGCCGGGCAGCAGACCGTCACGGCCGTCCACCAGGAAAACCACGGCGTGAGCCTCGGCCAGCGCCACGTCGGTCTGCGCGGCGGCCAGGGCGTCGATTTCGGCATCGTCCACCCCCAGCCCGCCGGTATCCACCACCAGGAACCGGCGTTCACCCGTGCGCACCACGCCGTACTGCCGGTCGCGCGTGACACCGGGCCGATCGGCCACCAGGGCATCCCGCGTGTCGGTCAGGCGGTTGAACAGGGTGGATTTGCCGACGTTGGGTCGTCCGACCAGCACTACCACCGGCAGATCCGGCTGCATGTCAGCGTTTGTTCCGGTTCAGTCGTCGGCGTCGTCGGGGAAGATGCCCTCGACCGCGACCACCGTGCCCTCGACACCGAGTAGGAGAATCCGATCGCCAATCACCACCGGCGCGGACCGGACCGGCTCGCCTACCACGTCGGCGTAGCCGATCGGCGTGCCATCCTCCGGAATCATCCAGTGCAGATAGCCCTCGTAGTCCGCCACCATCACATAGGACTTGTACATGACCGGTTGCGTCAGGTTGCGATAGGCCAGCGCCTCGTTTTTCCAGATGGTGGCGCCACTGCGGCGGTTGGTGGCGAGCACGTTGCTGTCGCGGTCGGTCACGAACAACTGCCCCGGATTGAAGGTCAGCCCGGTGCGGCTGCCGATATCCCGCGACCAGCGCACCCGGCCACTGGACAGCGCCAGTGATACCAGCCGGTCGCCGACGCTGGCGGCATACAGCACCCCGTCGGCCAGCAACAGTTCGGCATCGACGTCCACCACCCGTTCGAGTTCGGTACGCCCGGCCGGCGCGGCGATCCGCTGTTCCCAGAGTTGTTCGCCCGTACTCAGACTCAGGGCCAGCACCTTGCCGCTGTCGAGACCGGCATAGACGGCATCGCCGTCGATCAGCGGTGCCGAGCCGCCGCGCAGGGTCAGCGTGGGAACCTGGCGTTCCACCGTCCAGCGCCGTTCGCCGGTAGCCAGCTCGAGCGCGACGATACGGCCGTCCAGCGACCTTGCCACGACCGTTCCGTTGCCGGCAGCCGGCGGCACCAGCACTTCGCTGGACAGGGTCACCGACCACTGCCGGCTGCCGTCCTCGGCCGACAGCGAGACCAGTTCCCCGTCACGCGTCCCGACCAAGAGCCGCCCATCGGCATGAACCGGCCCCGATACCAGCCGCAGCTCGGTATCGGTACGCCAGGCGAGGCTGCCATCCTCGATATTGATGGCGCTGACGCGGCCGCTACGATTGGCGGTATAGACACGCGCGCCATCCAGGGCGAGCCGGAAGCCGGACACCTTGTCGCCCGCGCCGTTGCCGCCACTGCGCCGCCACAGCACCTCTCCCTGGATCAGCTGCTGATCCAGATCGGGAAGCGGCGACGGCTCGGGCAGCGCCCCGCCATCACTGGCGCAGCCGGCCAGCAGGCCGGCAGCGAGGATTGTCAGGCCGGCCAGAACTCTCACGGCGCCTCCGCCGTTGCGGTGCGGGTGGGTGCCACGTCATCCAGCTTGCGCTGCAGCGCCGACGGGTCGGCATCCGCCGGCAGGTTGTCCAGGGCCCGCTGATAAGCCTCGCGGGCCGCGGCACGGTCGCCGCGGGCAGCGTGGATGTCGCCGCTGAGCTCGGCATACAACGGGGCGTACAGGTCGGGATGGTCGGTATCCAGCTGGGCCAGGGCCGCCTCGGCATCGCCCTCGCCCCAGATCAGCCGCGCCTGCCGCACCCGGGCCAGATGCCGTAGCGGTGCCTGCTCGGCGTAGTCGATCACCCACTGCAGTGCCTGACGCGCGCGTTCGTTATCATCCGCCTGCGCGAAATGGCGCCCCAGGGCAAGGCCGGCCTTGGCAGCGTAGGGGCTGCTGCCGTAATCGGACTGCAGTTGTTCCGCGAGATCGACCAGCGCCTGATCATCGGCACCGCTTTCCTGAAGCGCGGCAAACTGCTGATAGAGATCGGCCGCGGCCATCGCCTGGTTCTCGACATAGGCCTGCCAGCCCTGCCAGCCGACAATCACCGCCAGACCCACCACCACGCCGATGACCAGCGACGCGCCGTTGGCCCGCCACCAGTTCTTGATGCGCTGAACGTCCTCGTCTTCGTGCTCGTCTGCCATGGTTATTGCTGTTCCTTGTATTCGTCGTTCCCACCGGACCCGGCAAGGTACCGCCCGAGGCGGTCCGCCAGCTGGTCCCGGCCGATCTGCTCGGCGGCCTGATCGGCCCGCAAATGCTTGATCTGGACCACGCCCTGCGCGGTCTCCTCCTCACCCATCACCAGCGCGAGGGCGGCGCCGCTGCGATCCGCGCGTTTGAACTGGCTCTTGAAGCTGCCGCCGCCGGCATGCGTATGCAGACGCAGATGCGGCAGCGCATCGCGCAGGGTTTCGGCCAGCAGCATTGCCTGGTGTTCGGCCTCGCCACCCTGGTGAACCAGGTACGCGTGCGGTGCCACCTCGTCCGGGGCCGTGCCCTGATCCTGAATCAGCGCTACCAGTCGTTCCACGCCCAGCGCAAAACCCACCGCCGGGGTGGGACTGCCACCGAGCTGGTCAACCAGCCCGTCGTAACGGCCGCCCGAGCATACCGCATCCTGGGCCCCGAGTTGGTCGGTCAGCCACTCGAACACGGTACGGGTGTAGTAGTCGAGCCCGCGCACCAGCCGAGGATTCACGACGTAGTCGATACCCAACGCATCAAGACGCCCCCGCAGGCCGTCGAAATGCTCGCGCGACTCGGGGCCGAGGCTGTCCTCGAACGCCGGCGCGGCGGCAATCACCGGCCGCAGGTCGGGATTCTTGCTGTCGAGGATACGCATCGGGTTGCGCTCCAGCCGGCGGCGGCTGTCCTCGTCGAGCTGGTCGACCCGCGCGGAAAAATAGGCCATCAGCTCCCGGCGATAGTCCTGTCGCTCCTCGACGGTACCCAGTGAATTGATCTCCAGCCGCAGTCCGGTCAGACCCAGCCGCCGCCACAGGCGCGCGCACAGGGCGATCTGCTCGGCGTCGACATCGGGGCCGGTCAGACCGTAGGCCTCCACCCCGAACTGATGAAACTGGCGGTACCGCCCTTTCTGCGGGCGCTCGTAACGGAACATCGGCCCCGCATACCAGAACCGCTGCACCTGATTATGCAGCAGACCATGTTCGATACCGGCCCGCACGCAGCCGGCCGTACCCTCAGGTCGCAGCGAGACACTGTCGCCGCCGCGGTCCTCGAAGGTGTACATCTCCTTTTCCACGATGTCGGTAACTTCACCGACAGCGCGGGTGAACAATTCAGTGCGTTCCAGCAGCGGCAACCGGATTGGCTGGTACCCGTAGGCGGCGAAGGTTTCGCGGCAAACGCGCTCGAGCGTCTGCCAGGCGCTGGCGTCGACCGGCAGGATATCGTTCATGCCGCGGATGGAGCGCACGCCCCGGCCGCTCATGCGGTGCCTCCGCCCCGCGCCGGGGGCGTCGGTTGTGACGAGCGGACACTCACTGGATGGAGCCGTCGGCCTGGACGGTGAAACGGGCGGTGCGATCGGGGCCGGCGTCTTCGCCGGTGAACAGGGTCTGTTCGCCCATGGTGACGGTCACGCCGGGGGCGAAGCCCAGCACCACGCGGTACGGCGGCTCGCCGTCCACCACGCGCATGTTGCCGCCACCGATGATGCCCTGGATCAGACGATTGCCGGAGGCATCCCGTACCTCGACCCAGGATCGCTCCTCGAAGCGCAGCACCAGGCGAGTATCGGCCGGGGCGTCGCCGCGCCCGGAATCGGCGGCAGCCTCTTCGGTCGGGGTGTCGGGCGTTTCCGCCGGCTCGGGCGTTTCGTTCAGCGTCACGGCGTCGTCGGTTGCCGGGCTCGCCGGGACGGGCGGCGATCCCTCCGCGTCATCGGTTGCCGGCGCCGGAATGCTCGAGCCGGCCGAGGAACTCGACCTTTCCTCGTCGGTTGCAACGCTGGCCGGCTCGTCGCTGGCTGGCGCCGTCGAGGCCACGTCATCGCCCTGACCGCTGCCCGGCAAGGCCTGCCAGCCGAACACGGCAACCAGGCCCAGAAGCAGTATCACCGCTACCGCGCCCACCACCCGGCGACCGCCCGGGGTGACATCCTGCGGAATCACGTCCACCTGACCCGGCGATGCCGGCGAGGGCCCCGGCACGCCGGTCCATTCGCTGTACGCGGCCATCACCTCGTCCTCGGGCACCCCGAGGACCTTGGCGCACTTGCGGTAGTAGCCGCGCACGAACACCGGCTGCGACAGCCGGTCGAAATCGTTGTTCTCGAGGGCCTCGACCGTACCGCGTGCAAGCAGGGTCTGCGCCGTCACCTCGTCCAGCGACAGATCCTTCGCCTCGCGGGCGCTGCGCAGCAGGTGTCCCGGAGACACGCGCGTGGGCGCCGCCGGCGCGGGCTGGGCCTCGGGTGCCGGGGTCGCCTGGCCGTTGTCGTCCTCGCTGGGCTCGTCACTCATCGGATTCGTCTGTCAGTTGATTCATGGTGCGCTCGTCATCGGGTGCGGCCTCGTTGTAACGGCGCAGGTAGCGCTGCGCGGCGCCCCGTTCGCCCATCGCCAGTTCATTGCGGGCGGCGAGCAAGAGCAGGTCCGCAGGCAGCTCGGCCACGCCCTCGCGCCGCTGTATGAACGCCCGTGCGCTCATGTGGTCACCGCGCCCGAACGAGAGCCGCGCCATCTGTGCCAGCGCCGGTCCGTAGGCCGGGTCGGCGTCCAGCGCCCGGCGCAGGAACGACTCCGCGTCGCCGTCACGTCCGGCCCGCGCCAGACAGATGCCGGCGTTGCTCAGGGCAACTGCCGGCGTAGTGTACTCCGGGTGCGTTGCCGCCCGGTCGAATCGGGATATCGCCTCGTCGACGCGCCCGCGATCACACAGGAATGCGCCATAGCTGTTCAAGATAGCGGGCGAATCGGTCGACGCCAAGGCCCGCTGGAAATGCGTGTCGGCCCGGTCGAACGATTCCAGCCGGGCATAGACGATACCCAGCCCCCAGTTGGCGCGGACATGGTCCGGCTCGAATGACAGGGCTCGCTTGAGTTTGTCCAGTGCCTGCTCGTTGCGCGACTTGCGCAGGAAGTCGATGCCCAGATCGGCATTGGCGTCGGCGGCCTGGGCGGCGTCGGCATCCGCGTTCGGGCCGGTCGCGCAGCCAGCCCCGACCAGTCCGAGGCCCAGCAACAGGGCGACCGCTGCCAGGCGGCTCATGCCTCGGCGCGTGGCGCCGCCACCCGGATGGGCACGTCGCGAAAGTGACGCCGCTGCCGGTCCTGCACCCGCCCCACCAGCTGGCCGCAGGCGGCGTCGATATCGTCACCACGGGTTCGCCGCACGGTGGTGCGCAGTCCGTGGTTGTGCAGGCGATCCTGAAACGCACGAATGTCGCGCTCGACCGGCCGGTTGTAGCCGGATCCCTCGAACGGGTTGAACGGGATCAGATTGACCTTGGCCGCGCGCTGGCCGAGCAACCGGATCAGCGCGTCGGCGTGCGCCGGTTGATCATTCACGCCGGCCAGCAGCACGTATTCGTAAACCACGTGCGCACGGCGGTCCTTGCCGGCGGTATAGCGGTCGCAGGCTGCCATCAGGTCGTCGAGCGGATATTTGCGGTTGATCGGGACCAGTTCGTCGCGCAGCTCATCGATCGGCGCATGCAGCGATACCGCCAGCGCCACGTCCACCTCCTCGCGCAACCGGTCCATGAACGGCACCAGCCCGGAGGTCGACACCGTGACGCGCCGCTTGGACAAACCGAAACCCAGGTCGTCCAGCAGGATGCGCAGGGCCGGCACCAGCTGACGGTAGTTTGCCAGTGGCTCGCCCATTCCCATGAACACGATGTTGGACAGCACCCGCTGGTCGGTGCCGCGATCGCTGCGCAGGCCGTGTTCGGCCTGCCATACCTGGCCGATGATCTCGGCCGTGGTCAGGTTGCGGGCCAGGCCCTGCTTGCCGGTGGCGCAGAAGCTGCAGTCGAGCGCGCAGCCTACCTGCGAGGAAACGCACAGCGTGGACCGCTCGCCCTCCGGGATGTAGACCACTTCGATGGCATTGACACGGTCATCGCCATCCACGCCCAGCAGCCACTTGCGAGTACCGTCCGTGCTGCACTGCTCGGCCACCACGCCGGGGGCGCGGATCTCGGCGATTTCCCCTAGCCGCGCCCGCAAGGCACGGCTGAGGTCGGTCATGGCCTCGAAATCGGTAACACCCCGGCGATAGATCCACTGCATGACCTGTCGCGCGCGGAACGCCGATTCGCCGATGTCCGCGAAGAACGTCACCAGCCCGTCACGGTCGAGGCCGAACAGATTGACGCGTTCATTGGCGGTGGTCGCACTCATGCTTTCAGCCGCGCGGGCAGATCTGCTCGTCGGAGAAGAAGAAGCCGATTTCCTGCGCCGCGGTTTCCGGTGCATCCGAGCCGTGCACCGCGTTGGCGTCGATGGTCTCGGCAAAATCGGCCCGGATGGTGCCGGGGGCGGCTTCCTTGGGGTTGGTCGCGCCCATGATCTCGCGATTGCGGGCGATGGCGTCGTCGCCCTCGAGCACCTGCACCAGCACCGGGCCGGAGGTCATGAATCCGACCAGTTCGCCGAAGAACGGGCGCTCGCGATGCACCGCGTAGAACTGCTCGGCCTCGCTCTGGCTGAGATGGGCCATGCGGGCCGCGATCACGCGCAGGCCGGCCTTTTCGAAGCGGCTGATGATGTCGCCGATCACGTTCTTGGCGACGGCATCGGGCTTGATGATGGAAAGGGTCCTCTCGACGGCCATTGGGGCTCCCGCTTGATTGTCGTTGATAACACGACGGCCCGCTTCGCTTGCGGGCCGCTCAGCCGGGCAGTTTAGCCCGCAATGCCGCAGTGCGGCAACGAATTCGCCGGTTCAGGACACCAGGTTGAAAGATTCACCGCAGCCGCAGCTGTTCTGGGCACGTGGGTTGTCGAAGCGGAACATGCGGTTGAGCCCCTCCTGCTTGAAGTCGAGCGTGCTGCCGTCGAGCATCGGCAGGTGCTTGCGATTGATCACCAGGCGAGCGCCGTGCTGCTCGTAGACCTCGTCATCCGGGCCCAGTTCGTCGGCATAGTCCATCGTGTACATGTAACCGCTGCAGCCGGACTTGCGCACGCCCACCCGCAGGCCGATGCCGGCCCCGCGCTGGGACAACTGCTCCCGGACTCGCTCCGCGGCTTTCTGCGTGAGTTCAATGCTCATGATCGGTACCTGCCTTCAAGCCTCTACCGTTTGACAATCCAGTGCCGCCATCAACGCGTCGTTGACCACCAGCAGCGCGCTGCGACGCGCCGGCGGGGACGACAATGCCTGTTCCATCTCCCCAATCGTCAGACCACGCGCTGCTGCCTGCGTTCGATCCTGCACACGCTCGCATACGTAATCCGCCGCGGCCACCGCAACCGGGCAGCCCCGTACCCGGAACGCCGCCTCGCGCACGCGGTCCCGCTCGAACCACAGCCACAACGCCACGCAGGCGTCCGGGGTCTCAGCGCGCCCCGAAATGCCCCCCGGCCGCAGTGTATCCAGCCAGTGCGCCGGGGCAAAAAAACGCCGGTGGACCGCCTCGGACAGCCGCATCAGGCCACCACCGCGTCCGCCGGGGCGTCCATCGGCGCCATCGCCCGCAGCCGCTCGATGTGGGCGGCGATCACGCGCCCGGCGGTATCCACATCCGCGGCGCTGGTGAAACGGCCCAGCGACAGTCGCAGGCTGGCCGCCGCCAGCGCCGGTTCGCGGCCCATCGCGCGCAATACATAGGACGACGCCGCCCCGCCCGCAGCACAGGCGGAGCCCCGCGACACCGCCAGCGCCGGTTCGCCGGCGGCGCAGGCATAGTGCAGCGCATCCGCATGCACCCCGCCGACGCTCACGTTGAGCAGCCCCGGGGCCACTTGTTCCGGACCGCCGTTGCGGACCAGGTCCCCCACCGCTGCCAGCCGCTGCCACAGCCGGTCGCGCAAGGCGGCGATGCGGCGGTTTTCCGCTGGTGCGTGGTCGGCGGCCAGCGCATAGGCCTTGCCCATCCCCAGAATCTGGTGTGTGGCCGGGGTGCCCGGCCGCAGCCCGCGCCCCTGTCCGCCGCCGTACCAGACAGCCGCCAGATGCGGCGCCGGGCGACGCCGCACGTACAGTGCGCCAATCCCCTTGGGGCCGTGCAGCTTGTGGGCGGACAGTGACACCAGGTCCGCCCCGATGGCCTCGACATCCAGCGGCAGCTTGCCGGCGCCCTGGGCGGCGTCGACATGAAGCGCCGCGGGATGGCCACGCAGCGCCGCGCCGATGGCCGCGAGATCCTGGCAAACGCCGGTTTCATTGTTGACCTGCATCACCGACACCAGCCGCGTATCCGGTCGCAGCGCGGCGGCCACCGTTTCCGCGCCGCACAGGCCGTTGGCGTCGACCGGAAGCCGGCTGACGGTCCAGCCCCGCGCTTCCAGCGCCGCCATCGGCCCCAGTACGGCCGGGTGTTCGGTACACAGGGTGATCATGTGGCCCGGCTGGCGGGCGAACGCCGCCGCCACGCCCTGAATGGCCAGATTGTTGGCCTCGGTGGCGCCGCTGGTCCAGAGCAGATCGTCCGGTGCCGCACCGATCGCGGCCGCCACCGGCTCACGCGCCCGCGCCACGGCGTCGGCCGCCCGCTCGCCCGGGTCGTGTGCAGCGGTGGGATTGGCACCGTGACGTGCCAGCGCGTCGGCCATCACCTCGATGACGCGCGGGTCCACCGGGGTGCTGGCGGCATTGTCCAGATAGATGCCGGCCCGGCTCATCCGCCCATCACCGCGGGATTGAGGCCGGGCATGGACTGGCTGTGCGCCACGCTCGGCAGCACCGACAGGAACCGATCGACTTCGTCCTCGGTATTGTCCTTGCCGAGGCTGACGCGGATCGCGCCGCGTGCAACCACCGGATCGATGCCCATGGCCAGCAGGACGTGGCTGGGCTCGCCGGACCCGGACGCGCAGGCGGAGCCGGATGACACCGAAAAACCGAACTGGTCCAGCGCCATGAGCAAGCTCTCGCCGTCGAAACCGGGCACGGCGAACTGCAGCGTATTGGGCAGCCGCTCGACCTCCGCGGCGAATACCACTGCTTCCGGCAGGGCCGCGGCCAGGCCGGCCTGCAGCCGGTCGCGAAGCCGCTGCGTGTGGTCGCCACGCGCCGCGCGTTCGGCCTCGGCCAGTTCGGCGGCCCGGCCAAAGCCCACGATGGCAGCAGTGTTCTCGGTACCGCCCCGCAGGCCGCCCTCGTGGCCGCCGCCGTGCAGCAGCGGCCGGATGTCCACGCGCTTGTCGAGCACCAGCGCCCCCACGCCCTTGGGGCCATGGATCTTGTGGCTGGATACCGCCAGCGTATGCGCGCCGGTTTCCGCATAGCGTATCGGCAGCTTGCCCGCCCCCTGGACGCCATCCACATGCAGCAGCGCACCCGCGGCCCGCACCCGGTCCGCCACCTCGGTAATCGGCTGGATCGCCCCCGTTTCATTGTTGGCGGCCATCACCGCCACCACCGCCACATCATCGGCGGCAAGCTGCCGGTCGAGGTCGGCCAGATCCACGCGGCCCTGGCGGTCCACGGCGATGGTGTCGCTGGAAACGCTCATCGCCTCGGCAGTTTCCAGCACCGCTGGGTGTTCGATCGCGCTGTACAGCAAGCGGCCACGGCGACAGGCCGTCAACCCCTTGAGCGCCATGTTGTCGGCTTCCGTGCCCCCGGCGGTGAACACCACCTGCCCGGGATGGGCGCCCACCAGGGCCGCGACCTGTTCACGGGCGGCATCGATAGCTGCCCGGGCGGTGCGGCCGGGTGCATGCCGGCTGGCGGCGTTGCCGAACTGGCCACGCAAGTACGGCAGCATGGCCTCGAGCACCCGTTCGTCGAGGGGTGTGGTGGCGTTATGGTCGAAGTAGACGTTCATGCCGATTCCAGGGTAGACGGCGCGGTCGCTGACCCCGCATCGAGTTCCGCCAGGGTGATCGCGCCGAGATAATCTTCCACGTGCCGGGTCAGACCGGCCCAGAGGCCGTGGGTGCCGCAACGTTCGTCGTCACTACAGGCATCGAGGCTGCCGCAGGCGGTGGCGTCCAGCGACTCCCCCACCGCACTCAGCACGTCAGACACGGTGATTCCGGCCACACCACGGCCCAGCCGATAACCGCCGCGGGCACCGCGGGTACTGCGCAGCAGGCCCTGCTCGCGCAACTGACGGAGCAGCCGCTCGAGGTAGGCCGGAGAAATGCCCTGCCGGCGCGCCACGGCCGCCACGCACACGGGCTCGTCGTCGCCGTGGCGAGCCACATCCACCATGGCGCTGACGGCATAGCGTCCCCGCGATGTCAGTCGCATAGCGTTATCGATTCCCGACTTTCCGGGTCGGGATTATACGTCAGAAGGCCCCGTATCCGCAGGCCGGCGGCGCGGGTCCAGCGCCCGCAGCAGTCCGCGCAGCAGACGCAGTTCCGCAGCCTCGAGCTGACGCCGTCCGAGCAACCGCCGGAAGCGGCGCATCATGTGACGAGGCTCATCCGGATCGAGAAAGTCACCGGCCCGCGCCACCGCTTCCAGATGGTCATACAGGCCTTCCAGTTCCGCCGCGGTAGCCAGCGGGAGCGCGTCGGGCGCCGGCCCCGGCTCGTGTGCCGCGGCCATTCGCAGCTCGTAGCAGACCAGTTGCACTGCCGCCGCCAGATTCAGCGAGGCGAAGTCCGGATTGCAGGGTATCTGCAGATGAACATGGCACCGATCCAGCTCCTCGTTGGTCAGGCCGCTGCGCTCGCGGCCGAACACGATGGCAGCGGGCCCGGCGTTGCCGATGGTCCGGCGCGCCGCTTCGCGGGCGTCCACCACCGGCCATGGCAGCCGCCGCGAGCGGGCGCTGGTGCCGATGACCAGGGTGCAGTCGGTCAGCGCGGCGTTGAGATCGTCCACCACCCGGGCCGCCGCCAGCACGTCGTCCGCCCCGGCGGCGCGGGCGGTGGCATCGGCATGAGGGAAGCGGTCGGGGGTCACCAGCGCCAGGTCCGCCAGCCCCATGGCCTTCATCGCCCGCGCGGCGGCGCCGATATTGCCCGGATGCTGGGGCGCCACCAGCACGATGCGCACCGCCGGCGTTTCGCCCCTGTGCGAGTTGTTGTCGCTCATCATCAATCCCCTGTGCGGCAGCCGTTTCGCGGCGTCGCGGCTACCGGGTTTGCTATTCTAGCGGGCCTTCCACCGTTGTTTGCGACCCTATGGACCCACTGGCGAATATCGCCGTGTCGGCGGCGCGCGCCGCCGGCAACATCTGCATGCGCCATCTGCGACAGGGGCGCGGCTTCGACGTGCGCGAAAAGGGCCGTAACGACTTCGTGACCGAGGTCGATCACCAGGCCGAGGTGGCGATCATCGACACCATCCGCCGGGCCTATCCCGACCACGCCATCCTGGCCGAGGAATCCGGTCACAGTCCGGCGCGCCGGCAGGCGGATGTGGAATGGATCATCGACCCGATCGACGGCACGACGAACTTCATCCACGGCATTCCCCATTTCGCCGTGTCCATCGCCTGCCGGGTGGGCGGGCAGCTGGCCCACGGGGTGATCTTCGACCCGTACAAGGACGAACTGTTCGTGGCCAGCCGCGGTCGTGGTGCCATGCTCGACGGCCGGCGCATCCGCGTCAGCCAGTGTCATCAGCTGGGGCCGGCGCTGCTGGCCACCGGGTTTGCCTACCACCGCGAGGCGGGCATGGCGAAGTACTTCCCGGCCTTCGAATCGCTGCTGAACAAGTGCGGCGACATCCGGCGAGGCGGCTCGGCCGCGCTCGACCTGGCCTGGGTGGCGGCCGGCCGTCTCGACGGTTTCTGGGAGTTCGGCCTCCAGCCCTGGGACATGGCCGCGGGCGTGATCCTGGTGATCGAGGCAGGCGGCATGGCCACCAGCCTGGGCGACGGCGATCCGCTGGAAACCGGCGACGTGGTCAGCGGCGCTCCGAAACTGCAGCCGATGCTGCGCGCCACCATCGAGCACGCGCTCAAGTAATCGTCGTCCGGCGCGGCCCGCCGACGGCTACATGTGCTCTTCGGCGGTCTCTTCCTTGGGCGGGAACAGATCTTCCTTGTCCAGCGCCAGCCACAGCGCCAGGGAGCTGGCCACGTAGATCGAGGAATAGGTCCCCACCACCACGCCGGCAATCAGCGCGATGGAGAAGCCCTCCAGCGCTTCACCACCGATGAACAGCAGCGCCAGCAGCACCAGCAGCGTGGTCAGGCCGGTCATCAGGGTGCGGGCCAGGGTCTGGTTGATCGACGCATTGACCACTTCCGGAGGCGTCACCTTGCGCATGCGCCGGAAGTTCTCGCGGATGCGGTCGAAGATCACGATGGTGTCGTTGAGCGAGTAGCCGATCACCGCCAGCAGCGCCGCGATCACGGTGAGATCGAATTCGATCTGGAGCAGCGAAAACAGCCCGAGCGTGATCATCACGTCATGGCCCAGCGCCAGAACCGCACCCACCGCCAGCTTCCAGTGGAAGCGGAAGATCACGTAGATGAGAATGCCGATCAGCGCGTAGAGCAGCGCCAACCCGCCCTTGTTGGTGAGTTCCTCGCCCACCTGGGGCCCGACGAATTCGATGCGCCGCATCTCGACACCGGGCTTGGCATCCTCCAGCACACTCAGGACATTGCTGCTGACCTGGGCGGACTCCGCCCCCTCCTGTGGGGCCAGGCGGATCAGCACGTCGCGCGAGCCACCGAAGAACTGCACCACGGCGTCGTCGTAACCGCCTTCGGTCAGCGCCGCACGCACACTCTCCAACTCCACCGCTTCCGGATAGCCAACCTCGATCACCACGCCACCGGTGAAATCGACGCCAAGCGCCAGTTGCTTCGTGGCCAGCGAGCCGACCGCGACCGCGATCACCACCAGCGAGAGAATCACCGCGACCCTGCGCAGGCCGACGAAGTCGATGCGGGTATCGGGACGAATCAGGCGCATGTCAGACGGATACCGATTGCAGCCGCTGCCGGCGGCCGTATACGAGATTGGCGAGAGCGCGGGTACCGATGATGGCCGTGAACATGGACGTGAGAATGCCCAGCGACAGGGTGACCGCGAAGCCCTTGATCGGACCGGTGCCGAAGCCGAACAGCACCACCGCCGCAATCAGCGTGGTCACATTGGCATCGGCAATCGACGACAGGGCCTTGTCGTAGCCGCTGGCGATCGCCGATTGCGGTGCGCTGCCACTATCGAGTTCCTCGCGGATGCGCTCGAAGATGAGCACGTTGGCGTCAACCGCCATACCCACGGTCAGCACAATGCCGGCAATGCCCGGCAGGGTGAGCGTGGCCTGCAGCAGCGACAGCAGCGCCACGATCAGAATCAGATTGGTGAAAAGCGCCGCGTTGGCGAACAGACCAAACGTCCGGTAGTAGACCAGCATGAAGGCGACCACCAGCAGGAAGCCGATGATGACCGCATTGCGGCCCTGCGCGATGTTGTCCTTGCCCAGGCTCGGCCCGACCGTGCGCTCTTCGACGATCTGCACCGGGGCGGCCAGGGCGCCGGCCCGCAGCAGCAGCGCCAGATCGTGGGCCTCGTTGCTGCTCAGGCCGGTGGTCTGGAAACGCTTGCCGAACACCCCACGAATGGTGGCGACGCTGATGACTTCCTCGATCTTCTTCCGTTCGTAAACCGGCTCGCCATCGACGTAGCGGGTCTCGATCTTGTTCTCGATGAACAGCACCGCCATCGGATCACCCACGTGATCCTGGGTCACGTTGAACATGCGGTCGGCCGCCGCGCCATTCAGGGTCACGAATACCGCCGGCTGGTTGCTCTGCTGATCGAACCCGGCGGAGGCATCCACCAATTGATCGCCCGAGGCAATCACGTCCTCCTCCAGCAGGATCGGTTGGCCATTGCGGCGCCGGAACAGATCGGTGCCCGGCGGCGCCACGCCCGATTCCGCCGCCGCGCGGGGATCTTCGCCCTGCGCCACCAGCCGGTACTCCAGCGTCGCAGTCTTGCCCAGCAGCCGCTTGGCCTGGGCAGTGTCCTGCACGCCCGGCAGTTCCACCACGATGCGGTCCTGACCCTGGCGCTGCACCAGCGGCTCGGCCACCCCGATCTCGTTCACCCGATTGCGCAGGGTGGTCAGGTTCTGCTGGAGCGCGAAGTCGCGGATGCGTTCGGCTTCCTCTTCCGACAACGTCACGATCAGGGTGGCGGATTCGTCCTCCGACACCCGGATATCAAGCTCGGGGAACTCGCTGCTGAGCGCGTCCTGCGCGGCCTGGAATGCGGACTGGTTGGGGAAGCGAATCTTGACCTGCTCGCCATCGCGGAAGGCGCGCGAATAACGGATGTCGTTATCGCGCAGGTAACGCGGCAGGTCGCGGGCGTAGCGATCGTAGGTTTCCTCGATCACCGTCGCCATGTCCACTTCCAGCAGGAAATGCACGCCACCGCGCAGGTCCAGGCCCAGATTCATGGGCTTGGCGCCGATCGCGCGCAGCCAGTCGGGGGTGGTGGGGGCCAGGTTGAGCGCCACGATGTAATCATTGCCCAGCGCCTGCTTCAGCGCGTCCGCCGCACGCAACTGGGCTTCACTGCTGCCCACCCGGATCAGCAGCTTACCTTCATTGATGCTGGCGTCGCCGCTGTCAATGCCGGCCTTGTCGAGGGCATTGCGAACCCGAGCAGTCAGACTCGATGCCACGCTCTTACCGTCGTCCCGTGATATCTGAATCGCCGGCTGCTCGGGGAAGATGTTGGGCAGCGCGTACAGGGCGCCGAGCCCGAGCACGACCAACAGCAGCAGATACTTCCAGAGCGGATAACGATTCATGGCAGACGCGGGCCGGCAGCGGCGGTGGACACCGTCACCGCGGAAAACACAAAGGCGGGTTCAGACGTCGCGCACTCGTCGGTCACGTCAGAGCGTCTCCAGCGTACCCTTCGGCACCACGCTGGACACGGACTGTTTCTGGACCTTGATCAGGACGCCGTCAGCCACTTCGATGGCAATGAAGTTCTCGCCCAAGTCTCGCACCTTGCCGGCGATGCCGCCCTGGGTGACCACCTCGTTGCCCTTTTCGAGACTTTCGAGCAACTGGCGGTGCTCCTTCTGGCGCTTCATCTGCGGCCGGATGATCATGAAGTACATGAACACGAAGAACAGGCCCACCATGATCAGCGTGGGCATGATGCTGGGCCCGGGCGCCTGCGCACCCTGCGCATAGGCCGGCGAAATCAGAAAATCCAACATGTTTCTGGTCCGGTAATGAAGTCGGGTCGGCGTCGAAAGCGCGGCATTATGCCACAGCCGTCCGGTCAGACGCCGGCAAGCATCGATGGTTTCCTCATCAGGGCAGAAACTCGCGTGCCAGCGCCGCGAACCGATCCTCGGCGATGGCCTCGCGGATACGGCGCATCAGCCCCAGGTAGTAGGCCAGGTTGTGCCAGGTATTCAGCCGCGAGGCGAGAATTTCCCCGCACCGGTACAGGTGGTGCAGGTACGCCCGGCTGTAGCGCCGGCAAACGTAGCAGTCGCAATTCGGGTCGAGCGGACCGGTGTCGTGGCGATGGGCGGCGTTCTTGATCTTGACCGTACCCACGGAGGTGAACAGATAGCCGTTGCGGGCATGGCGGGTGGGCATCACGCAGTCGAACATGTCCACCCCGGCGGCCACCCCTTCGATCAGATTGGCTGGCGTGCCCACGCCCATGAGATACCGCGGCGCCTCGGCCGGGGCTTCGGGCAACGTGGCCGCCAGCACCTCGGCACGCTCCTCTGCGGTCTCGCCCACCGACACGCCGCCGATGGCATAGCCATCGAAGCCGATATCCACCAGCTGGCGCATGGATTCCCGCCTTAGCGCCGGGTACACGCTGCCCTGGTTGATACCGAACAGGGCATTGGCGTTGTCACCATGCGCCGCCTTGCAGCGCGCCGCCCAGCGCATGGACAGCGCCATCGAGCGCCGAGCCGCGTCCTCGGCAACCGGATAGTCGGTACATTCGTCCAGCACCATCACGATGTCCGAGTTCAGCGCGTGCTGAACGGCAATCGCGTCCTCGGGGGTCAGCCGCCGCTTCGAGCCATCCAGCGGCGAGCGGAAGGTCACGCCGTCCTCGTCCATCTGCCGGATGTCGGCCAGGCTCCAGACCTGGAAGCCACCGCTGTCGGTCAGGATCGGGCGATCCCAGCCCATGAAGCCGTGCAGCCCGCCGTGCGCGTCGATCACCTCAGTGCCCGGTCGCAGCATCAGATGAAAGGTATTGCCGAGAATGATGTCCGCGCCCAGGGTCTGCAATTCCTCCGGCAGCATGCCCTTGACCGTGCCATAGGTACCCACCGGCATGAATACCGGCGTTTCCACTACCCCGTGGCCCAGGGCCAGGCGGCCGCGGCGCGCCTGGCCATCGCGTTTGATCAGCTCGAATTTCATCGCGGGCGAAGTGTAGCGGCAATCGCGAGGCGACCCGAATGCAGGCCACGGCCGGCATGGTTACTATCGGGCCGATCCAGCCACACCCCGAGGGCCCGAACATGCCGGCGCGCTGCCTAATCCCCGTCCTGCTGGCGATCAGCCTCGCTACCCACGCCGCCGATGATGAGCCGTTACCGGCATTGCGGGCGCTGGCCGGCGATCAGGCACGAGTCAGCGCACTCGTGGTCGACCTGGGCAGCAAGCAGACATTGGCGTCGCTGGCACCCAAGACCCGACTGACACCCGCGTCGGTGAGCAAGCTCTATGCCGCCGCCGGCGCACTGGGCCGCTGGGGGCCCGACCACCGCTTCGTCAATCGCGTAGCCAGCCGCGGCGAGGTGCGTGACAGCACCCTGACCGGCGACCTGGTCCTGATCGGCGCCGGCGACCCCGGCCTGGATTACAGCCGCCTGTCGCTGCTGGCCAGCCGTCTGCGCCAGCGCGGCATCAAGCGGGTAACCGGTGACCTTGTAATCAACGACAGCCTGTTCGGTCCGGTTCCCTGCCTGACCGAGGACCGCTGCGCCGCCCGGCAGGTCAGCGAGAACAGCTACGACGCCCCGCTGTCCGCGGCCGGCGTTAATTTCAGTAACGTCGAAGTCACCATCATTCCCGCCCGAGAACCCGATCTGCCGGCCCGGCTGACCCTGATGCCGCCCGGCCTGAAGGGCTTCTCACTGCGCGGCGACATCGCCACCGGGGAGCCCGACACCCGCGCGGCGTACTGGGCCTGGCGCGCCACCGACGGCCACCGCCAGACCCTGCATCTCGCGGGTGTGGTGCCCGCCGGCGGCGGCCACTTTTCGCTATTGCGATCGGTGTCGGAACCCAGCCGCTATGCCGGTCAGGTGCTTAAGGCCGTACTGGCCGGACAGGGCATCGACGTTGACGGCACGGTACGCGTCGATCACGCGCCGCCGGACCCGGACCTGATCACGCTTGCCGAGGAAACCAGCCCCGCCCTGGCCAATCAGCTCCGCGACATGATGGCCTACAGCAACAACTACATGGCCGACGTCCTGACGCTGGGGCTGGCGGCAGAGGCGGACAGTCGATCCGGACTGGCAGCCGCATCCGCGATGCTGGCAGAGCTCGGCCGGCGCGCGAATGCCGAGGCCGAACCCTGGCTGGGTACATTTCCCGAGGACCCGCCGCTGACGCTGACCACCGGCAGCGGCCTGTCCGTGGACAATCGACTGTCGGCAGCGGACGTGGTGTCCCTGCTCGCCTACATGTACCGGCAACCGGCCCTGTTCCCGGCGCTGATCGGCAGTCTGCCGGTGCCACAGTACACGCCGTCCCGTTCCGTGAAAAACGGCAACAACGACTTCGCCATGCGCGTGGCGGCCAAGACCGGCTCTCTGACCGAACCGGTCAGCGTGCGCGCCTATGCCGGCTACCTCCGGCTGGAGGACGGCGGCTGGGGCGCGTTTGCCGTGATCATCAACGGCACCGAGGCGAATCCGGATATCCGCTTCCAGGACAGCATGGGCGCGATTCGCAGCGATCTGGAGCGAATTCTGGCCGAGTACTGATGCGCAGCCGGGGGTGCGGCCGTTATAATGCCGCGCCCAGCCCGGGTGGCGGAACTGGTAGACGCGTCGGACTCAAAATCCGATTCTGGCAACAGAGTGCGAGTTCGAGTCTCGCCCCGGGCACCATTCAAAAACAGTTACTTACGCCTAACCACGCATCTCTTAGAAATTCCGCCCGCGTCTCCGTGTAAGCAATATGTAAGCACTGGCGGGACGTGTAACCGATTCGGTTGTCGCGCGGCCCGGATGGCGTTCGCTGCGCGCTGCGCCGCACCATGGCGCCCGACTCGATAGCTTCTTGTCGATGCCGGAGTCGGCTAGGGTTGGGGCTTCACTTGAAACTGGTTCCACACGGGAACCGGTTTTTAGGGGGCGCCCGCCAGTGTTCAACCCGCCCTGCTCCTTCTGCTCCCGCAGCATCTGGCCAAGGCGGCGCTCGGCGCGCTTCAGGTTGCGCAAAAAGAAAGCCCCGCCGAAGCGGGGCCATGATTTACGGCACTGGCGGGCGTCAGGTCAGGCCAGGGATGGCAAACGCCCCTCTAGCCCGCTGTAGCTCGCGGCTCAGTCCCTTGAATAGATAGCTTTCCTCGCCAAACAGCATCTTGGCGCAATGGGTATAGCCCTCCAGCATGTACAGGGTGCGGTGTGCCCTCGGGAAGTCGCCTTGCTGGTCGGCCAACTCTATCCAGTCAGCCATCGCGGCGGCTTCGCGATACATGAAATCCCAGTCACGCATCGCCGCCATCCTCGGGCCGCAGCTTCACGCCTGCCTGCTTCATGGCGTCCAGCGTTTCCACGCAATAATTCAGCTCGGTGGCGATAACCTGGATGGTGGACCAGACCGCGCTCTCGTGGTACGCCGTCCACCACTCGGGCTTGCGGTCGTCGCTGGTTAGATTCTCCTGGATGCTTGCCAGCCCGGTAAGCGCGAATCGCGCATCGTGCATGCGCTTCATCAGAGTCTTTTGGCAGACCTTATCTTCTTGGCCAATAATCATATTCATCACCTCACGTTAGTTGATACCAAAGCCTCGCCCCGAAGGGCGGCCGGGTGGTGGTAACCGAACGTGAGAACGGCGCGCTTATTCCCGCTATGCGGTCTTGTATTCACGCCCACCCGGCCATTGAACCGGACACAATAATGCCGCGATATCGGCCACGGCTTCCGCTCACGTCTTTGGGGTTACCAGCCCCGAAAAATCAGAATGCACCGCCCCTGATTCGGGGTCAAGGAATGACGAAAGCCGCCCGCGATCCAATCGGGCAGCCTTCGGCCGGCTCACCGTCCCATGGCAACGGCGCCGGCTGCGGGTGTTGTTAGGCGGACACCGCCCGCTGGTCCGTAGCAGGTTGGGATCGCTGCCTGCTAGTGAAGCGCTCGCCGTACCGGGTCACCCTTGGCGGCGTTCTCGACCAGGTGGTCGAACAGCCCGGCGATGGCGTCGGGTGACTTCCCATCAATGGCCTCGGGACCGCGTACCGCCGACACCGCAATGGCCCGGATGCCGTCGGCAGTCTGGTTGCGGTAATCCTCGTTCGGGGCGATCCGTCTGGCCCGGTCGATAGTCTCGACGCGGCGATTAACCTCGGCTTCTATCTGCTGGTCGCGCTTGCTCATGCCGCCACCCGCTCGGATTGCACGCCCAATTCCTCGGCAATGGTGTTCGGGCCAAGGTTGGCCAGCCGGGATCGGGTGTTGATGCCGCCGGCCGCTGCCTGAAGCGCACGGGCCACCAGGTCCGGGTCGGCACCCTCGGGATAATGCCCGCCGCGTGCGGCAAGATTGCGTCCCTGCCAGGCATTGGCGTAGGACTCATCCACGGCATGCCACGCATCTGCCAGTGCCTTCTGCGCGGCCGTCAGGGCCTCCAGACGGCGGGACAGTTCCGCATGGTGCTGGGGTACTGCTTCGGCAGCCTCGCGGGCTCTTGCCACGTCCCTGCGGCGCTGTACGGCGTCGCGTTGGGCCTGTAGCTGGTCGGCCCGGATCACGGCGTCAGCGTGTTCATCGTCCAGTTTGCGGACATCCTCGGGCGTGCCCGATTCCAGGGCCTTGCGGCGCTCGGGGCCGTGCGGGCGATTCTTGCCGGCCGGGCGAATCTCGGCAATGCGCTTTTGCACGTCGCGGGACTGGTCGTTGATTGCCGCCAGCAGGTCGTCGCACTCGGCAACGGTGAGCGTGTCGGCTTTCAGTTTCTCGGCAATGTTCATGGTTCAGCCTCCAATCATGGCGGGGGTTTTCCAGGCGGCGGAAATGCGGGCTTCGTAATCCAGTTGCCCGCAGTCGTCGGCATCGTGGTTCAGGGCCTCGCGCCCATCGGCCAGGCCGGTGTAATAGTCGGCCCAGCGATTCACCGCGTCGTTGTGAGCCTTGGCGGCGGCAATCTGCTTCTGCTCGGCTGCCTCGCGCTCGGGGTCAGGCGTGCAACCGCAGCCGCAGCCGTCCATGGCAATGGTGCGGACGCGAACCGATCCGCCATCGCGGACAACGCAATCCGTATCGTCGGGGCCTTCGCAATATCGCTTGTTCATCGTCGTTTCCTCTGGTTCAGGTGGTGATCCGTTACAGGGCGTATTTCAGCGCTTCGGCGTATGACATGCGCTGCGGGCCAGACAGGGCAGCCACGACACCAGCAGTCGCATTGCTGCGGTCGTCACTACCGCCGGGCGGATGGTCGATGCTGTCTTTGCCGGCGCGACTGGTGCGCCGCTCCAGGCCAATCAACTGCGATGCCAGGCGCGGGTCGGGCGGTAACTCGACGCGGCCGGAATTCAGGGCGGGCAGCAGGTCCAGGTATAGCCCGCTACGGGGCTTGTCGGCGCTCACGTACTTGATGCCGTGACGCTCGAATTCGTCGGCCGGCCAGCTTCCGGCGTACTTGTCGCCGGTCACGGTCTTGAGCCCGTAGCTTTTCAGCAGGCGGGCGTATTCGGCCACGATGTCAGCGGGCGTACCGCGACGGGCGCGAACAAGGTCCACCACGGCGGTCTCATCCTCGCGGTGGCCGATGGCCAAGGTGAATTCGTCAGCGCCGCCGCCGGCCGGGTCAGTGAATGCTGAGTACCGATGCTCGCGCATCCAGGGCAGCTCAAGCGGGTCATGCCGCTGTGCCTGTTCCACCACGTCGCGGGTTAGGAATGACTCCACGTCGTCGCGGAATTGGCCGCGCCATTCGGCTTTGGCAGCCTCGGGGTCGTCGGCCTCGGCTTCCTCGATGATGCGGCGGTCAAGCGTCGGATTGAAGTCCAGCGTCTCGCCCTGCACCACCAGCACGTCGTCGTCGCGGCCGTAGTGCTTCCGCCATTTCTCGAACAGCAGGCCCCGGCGGGCGTAGGGCGATGAAATGCCGACCAGCATCCCGCCCGTGGTCGCCAGTGACGGCACCAGGGCGCGGTATACCTCGATGTCCGGGGTCGCGCTCGCTTCGTCCCGATAGAACGCGCATTCGTCCAGTATCGCGGCCAGCAGCGTGCGACCTCGCACGGCGCGATGGGAATTCGTGGCAACTTCGATTGACGCGCCATTGGTCAGCAGCACGCCGTCGGTGGTCTCTTTCGCCACCATCCCGGACAGTACCGGCGAGTCAGCCAGCAGCCCCCGGATATAGGACAGCACCACCCGCGCCTGCACCCGGTCCACGGCCAGCACCAGCACCACGCCCCGCTCGCCTGCGGTAAGCCGGTCCAGGGTGCCATCTAGCTGCGCGCCGATGGTCGCCAGGTACACCGCGATGCCGCCGGCCGTGTGACTCTTATCCGAGCGCCGCCCGGCAATCGCCCATAGTTCGCGCACGCGCTTGGAAGGTGGCTTGCGTCCGCCGGCCAGGCGGTCGAACAACCGGGCGCGAGGGGTGGTCAGATTCAGCCCGAACGCGGCTGACAGAATCGCCCGCCAGGCTTCGCGGGTGTCGCCGGCAAAGCTGTTCCCGAGTAATTGTGCATCCGTAAATGCGTCTATTACAGACACCGTGCTGGCCTTGGCCACTGCGGCGGTCATGCCGTGGCCTCGCCGTTGGCACGCTGGCGCAGGTAGGTTTGCAGGTCCGGCACGTCGCGAGGCTTGCGCTCAAGTCCGAGCGTCCGCCATAGCCCCAGCAGGGAATTAAGCGCCTGCGTCTGGCGGCCTACGTCGATCTCCCCACCCTCGGCGGCTTCGGCCTCCATGGTCTCGATGACAGACTCCAGCCAGATTGCCCGCCGGCATAGGGATTTCTGCGCGTAGGACAGTGCAGCCTCGCCGCCCAAATCGGAGTGCACCTCGGCAAGCCGCTGGCGCAATGTCCGGGCCGCGATGGTGCGGCCGTCCATGTGGTCAAGGAAACGCGGCTCGAACTCGCTCGGGATGGTGGATTTTGCGGCCATGTGCTTACCTTTCGCTTACTCATTACTTCATCATCATAGTAACAGTCATATATATGTCTGATTTTACGCCTTTATCACTAATATAACCATCGGACTTACAATCCGTTGCGCAATGCCATTTCGGGCATCTTGTGGTCGCCGGGTACAGGGCATCTAGGGCCGGGAATGAATGCGAAGCTCTCAAGCGCACCACTCGCACCCCTCCCCATCGCAGTTCGGACAGGTGTCACGCGATGTCACGCGAGCCACCCCATTGTGTTCATTGCTCTGTGTGGTGTTTTCTTCGCGCGTAACCCTGGACCTGTGCGTGACACTGCGTGACACCCCCTCAAGCCCTTGTGCCGCAATGCTTTGGGCGTCACGCGATGCATCATCCTGCGCGTGACGGCTGCGTGACGGCGCGTGACACTCGCCAGGGCGGAGCCGCCTGATACCTCGGTACACACGCACTCGCTGGCCTTGGCGACGGACTTGTGTGCCCTGCACTCCAGGGGCGGCAGCCCGCAGGTCACGGCCGAAGGATTGTTCGGTGCCGGGATGGTTCCGCCCGTGCTCCTCGCACCACTCGCCCCAGCGGTGATAAAGGTGGGAGCAGGCAACTTCGGCCCCGGCCTCGATGACGCATTCGTCGCGCAGGAACGCTCCGATGGGTGAGCCGAGGTCTTGCAGCTCTTGCATCGCGTCAGCGGCGGTATCCGGGATGATGAAATGCCCTCTTTCCGACAGGCGCCGGTAACCCTCCATCGCCCAGTTGAGAATGCCGGGCAGCTCCGCCATTAGTCGGTCGGATAGGTGGCGGTCCTCTCGCCCGTACCAACTGCGCGTCAGCACCAGCGGGACGAATCGGGACGCCAGGGCGCCGGACGCATCATGCAGCCGGGGCAGCTCGTTGGTGGCCAGTACGAAACGGGCGCCAATCTGCGCCGTGTAGTCGGGCAGGAACTTGCGCGGAACAGATACATGGTCCTCGCCGGATATGGACAGCAGCCGCTCGGCGATGGCCTCTTGGTCCGCTCGCCCGCTCAATCTGGCGTCGGATATCAGGGCAGCCGATTTACCGATCAGGGATTGCAGGCCGAAGGGGCCGGCCAGGCTGCCCAGCGTTGGCGCGGCGACATTGGCTCGCCCCAGTAGCGCGGTCAGGATGCGCAGGATCGTGCCCTTGCCGGCGCGCTTGGGCCCCACCATCAACACCACCTTCTGGTGTGACGTGTCGCCGGCCACCAGATAGCCAAAAACATCCCGTAGCGCGTCTATCGCTTGTTCATCTTCCGGCCATAGCTGGCGCAGGAATTTCTGCCATTGGGGGCAATCGGCATCGGGGTCGAACTCGACGGGCAGCGCAGCCAGCGTGAACAGGTCGGGCGACGGCGGCGACAGCTCGCCGGACACGATGTCCAGCACGCCGTTGCGCACCGCTACGGCTCCGGGCTCCAGGGTGGCCCCGGTGCTCAACCAGCAGGGCGGCTCGATGGTGTCGTCGGTGAAGGCAACCGCCCGCAGGGCGTCCAGGGTGTCGGACACTTTCGTCCGCGTGGGCGTCTGGCCGATGTCATCGATAGCGGTATAGATGTCGGCGCGGATGGCGTCGTCGGTCATGCTCAGGTAGGCGCCGCCCTGCCATTGCCAGAATTGTCCTTGCCACCTCACTAGGCCGGGGTAGCGCTGGTGAATCAACCGGGCCAGGTGCAGCGGCTCCTTTGCATCGCCGGATTCCCGCCGGGCCACCTCCTTGTCGATTCGTGCGAGTGCGTCAGTCATGGCCGCACCTCCAGGGCATCAGCCATTGCCTTGCGCGCCGCTTCAACTCGCTGGCAGAAAGACACCCAAATCTCGCCCCGCACGTCGTCCAGGGTTTTCTCGCCCCTCGCTATGCGCCCGGCTAAATCAGGGCGTAGAGTCGTGACGGCGTTGTGTTGCAGAATGCTGGCGGGGGTAACCTGTCCGCACGGGGTGTCTGCGAGCCTGCGCAGTAACGCAAGGTTGCCGTTGCGGTGTGCTCGCGTGCGGCATCGTGCGGAGCACGTCAGGCGGTCCGAGCGCTCAGCCGCGTCAAGCAAACCGCATTCGGCGCACTGATAGACGTAACGGTTAGCCTCAAGTGTTACGGGTGTGCCATTCATCGCTGCACCCCGCATAGGTCGCGGGCGGCGCCGATCCGGGCGGCTGCCGTCGTCAGGCGTGCGAACGTTGGTTCATCAATCTCGCGGTGGCGCCGCATGTCGCTGGCAATCACCGCCACGGTCAGGGCCTCACGGTCCAGCGCCACCAGGGCGTCGGCGGCCGGGATACGGCGCTGCCCGCGTCGCTGCGGTTGCCAGTCTGGTAGGCGGTCCGGGAATAGGTCCGCGAGCGTCATGCCCACAGCGGCCAGCACGTCCGCTGCGCCGCACCCGGCGAAGTCGTGGAGCAAAATTACTCCATCAGGGAGTTCACGGACGCTTAATGACGGCGACTTGTCGTCATGGGCCGGACAGCGCGCCAAATATCGGCCGGGGCCGGTCTCTCGCACGCCCTCTAGCCGTGACAGCAGGGTGTCGGCGGGGTTATGATTCGCGTGTTGGATGACTTGTTGAGCCCTGCTTCCGGTTGCCGCCGGGGCGGGGCTTTTTCTTTTATCAGTCATAGGCGCCCGCCTCCGTCTCGAACTCGCGCGACACGAATATCGCGAGGTCTGGATGCGCGTCCCGGTAGGCCACGGCATCGTCGGCGCTACGGAATACAGCAATCAGGGAATGGGGTTGCGGCTGGCCCAGGCACCCCCGGTGCCAGGTGCAGCACCAGAACTCGTCGCGGGTCTGCGGGTGGGGTGCCTCGATCATGCCGCCACCTCGCTCGTGCTGGTGCGGCGGCTGGCTTCCTTGAAAGCCTCTAGGTCATCGTCGTAGTAAACGACGCGAGCCCCATACTTGTAATAGGCAGGGCCGTCGCCGCGCTTCCTCCACGCCTGCATGCAGTGCGGGCTAACGCCAAGGGCTCGGGCGGCGTACTTTTCATCTCGGGCAGGTTGCATCGGGATTGCTCCGTACTGGTTGGTACGTAGAGCAACCGTCCTGTAAGCCTAAGGCGGCGCAACCCCTGCTAATCGGCCAAGGCGGCCGAATTAAATTACACTCGGCGAGGCGGGAAAATAAGGTTGATCATCTCGCGGGTGTAGATGCTCGACTCCCCCCGGTAAGCCCGTTTGTATTGTTTGAGCTGGTACTCGGCTCGCGCACGGCGCATGCTGTCAAGTTTCGGGAACTCGTTGTAATAGACCCGCGCCAGGTTATGATCGGTATCGTTTGCGTCCAGCTCTACCCGCAGGCGCGGCGGCTCCGGTAGGTCGCAATAATCCCCGTCTGCCTCGAACGTAATCGGCTGGAACTCGCCGTCAGGGGTGTCATAGACAGTAACGCCAAGGCCTCGGTAAATGAGCTTGTCACAGGCCGGACGAATGCCGCACTGGTCGCGCCAGTTCAGAAAGCTCGCCCGAATCCAGACCTCTTCCACTAGGCGGGGATACCATTTTTTCGGACGCCCGCGCCGGCCAAGCTCGGACTGTGCGGCCGGATCGTGGTCGCGCCAATCTTCGGTTAGCCCCGAGCAATATTCGCGATAAACGGCCCGTCGCCTGTCGTCGCATTCGATCGCCTGCGAAAGATCGTCAGAGATCACAGTGTCGAATAATTCGGCATCTTCGCTGCGAAGTTCTAGCAGCCGATTGACCAGGTTCAGGCGCCGCGATAGTTCCTCCGGTATCTGGTCGCTTGTTGAGTTATCCGCCGTCACGCCGACACCTCCCGCTGGAATGGCACCACGTTATCCGCCTGCGCGATCCGCCCCTGTTCCTCGATCCAGTTGCCGATTGCGTTAGCCTCGGGCCGCAGGTAACGCACATCCTCCAGGTCGGTGTAATTCGCGAGCGTCACGTCGTGATTCTGGCGGTGATTCATTAGCGCCTTGGTCCGCCATAACTCGATATTGCACTTGCCTGCGACTGCCCGGAATGTCCGGCGCAGGTCGTGTGCCGTGACGGTGATCCCGGTTGCCCCAGCCAGCTTCTCCAGGGTTGCGCGGGCATCCTTTACGTGCCCCTTGCCGGATCGCGACGGGAATACGTACTCCCCATCGCCCCGCCCTGCCAGCACCGCCAACGCGGCATCACTTAACGGCAGCGTCACGTCGCTGCGGTTCTTCGTGTCGCCTAGCTTCATGCTGGCGTCGTCGATATCTACCTGATCCCATCGCAGGGCGCGCGCCTCGCCAACGCGTAGCCCGGTGAGCGCTAGAAACGCCACCAGATCGGCCGCCGTGCGGCTGGCGGGGGTTAGGGAAGGGTCAGCCCGTAACGCCCCAACGTGCGCCCACCAGTGCCCCACCTTCGCAATGGGCACATAGTTGTTGCGGGCCCGGCTCTTGTTCCACACCTTCGCCTCGCTCAACACGTCTACGGGGTTCTCCGGGATGACCGGCTTGTCGTCGGGGGTTCGGTATTGGGCTCGGGCGTAGTTCAGCAGCGCCCGAAGATTGCGCATCGCCTGATTTGCTTGCGCCGGGGAACGGTCGCTCATTTCCCGGAATCGGCGCGTCACCATGTCGCGGGTGATCGCGACGGCCGGCTGGTCGGCCCATGCCTTGAACGACTGGGTAACGTGATACTCGATATCGGCCCGGCTCCGCGCTTTCAGGCTCCGGCGGTCCACCAGATACGCGTGCATCACGTCGCGCAGCGTGACGGCCATGATTTCGTCACGCTTCTGCGCCGCCTTGGCCCGGCGTTTCACTTCGGTCGGGTCGGTGCCCTCACTCATGCGGCCTAGCTCGGCCTTCGCGCGCTTCCGGGCCTGATCCACGGTCAGTACACCGTGACGGCCCAAGGTGACGCGCCGCGACTTGCCCGCTACCCGCGCCTGGACAATATAGGAGCGCACCCCCTTGGCGGTGACGCGAAGCCCGAAGCCCGGCAGGGAGTCATCCCATAAAAATGCGTTTCCAGTCGCGGGCAGTTCGGCCCCTTCAACGGCGGTCTTGGTCAGCCTCATGGCGGCGCCTCCAGAATCCGGTGAGTTCAAAAGTAAGCAATATGTAAGCAGCTCAGATACCGCTACATACCAACGCATCGGATTCAATACTACTGCAAGCGCCTGTTTTGTCTACCTTCGGCTGGTTACATACCAGCCAGTACCGCCGCGTACTGGCCCAAAATTACGGACTCAAAATCCGATTCTGGCAACAGAGTGCGAGTTCGAGTCTCGCCCCGGGCACCAGGTCACGTGCGAGTTGTTCGGCCCATCCGTGGGCCAAATCCTTCGGACTCGCTACGCTCGCGCCGATTTGTTGCCGATGATTTCCTATCATCGGCCCTCCGGGCTCGCTAACGCTCGCGTCGCTCCGGCATCCTGCCTCGCGATCCCGACAAATCGGTCGGGTCTCGCCCCGGGGCACCATATCGATTGCGACTCGTCAGCCCAGTCGCCGTGCCGAATCCCCAGGCCACGCGACGAGTCAACGACAAGCCCAGCTAGAACTGGATGCCGCCCCCGCCACCACCGGGCATGCCACCGGAGCCACCCAAGCCGCCACCGCCCATGCCGGGCGAGTCCTGGCCGGGCACGTAGAGGCCGGAGCCGGACTGCTGCCGGCGCATTTCCTGGAGTTCCTGCATGGTCTGTTCGATCGACGCCTTGGCGGCGTCGGGGAACTGTGCCAGCGCCTGAGACAGGTCCTCGGCATCAAGCTCGAAATGGATTGGCAGACTGCCGGCCGGGGTCATCAGGTTGGTGTAGCCCTCGTAACGCACCGATCGCTGTTCGTCGCGCTCGCCGGATTCGGTCACGGGAATCATCATGCGGATGGAGCCGCTGCGGCCGTCGGTGACGGTTTCCTCGCGGTAGAGGTTATCCGCATCGAGCTTGATTTCCGGGAGTTCCTGTTCAGCGGCCATGGTCGGTTACTGCGTTTGAATCAATGGCGTGAAGGATAACACCGCGCCGCAACGGATCAGCGACGCAGGCGATCAAGATGCGCCAGCGCCTTGCCGACGCGGTCCGCGAGTTCCACGTCGAAGGCTTCCCGCACCGCAATACCGGCCTCGGCCAGCGCCGGGGCCTGCCGCACACTCTGCTGTATGCCGTCGTAGAGGGAGAGCGTGAGCTTGCCGCCGCCGATATCCGAGCCTTCCAGGAGTTGCGTGGAGGCGGATGCGGCAACCAGCGGGGCTTCCGCACCGGGCTGGGCGTGAACAATGTACTGCACGCGCAACACATAGGTGGCGACCGGCACGCCCTCGACCCCGGCGCCAGCGCGATAGCCGTTCGCCTCGATCGCCGCGTTCACGGCGGCGCGAACCGACTCGGTGCCGAACAGTTGCTGCATGGCGCCGGGCACGGTGCCTATAGCCCGCACCTCGGGATGGATGATGGGTGCGGCGGGCTGCGCGACTGCACCGAGGGGCAGGAGGATGGCCACCAGTACCAGCAAGCGAATCAACATGGCGAATCTCCCGAGGCTGTGAATGACCGCTTCTAATATGCCACAGCCCCGGCTGCCGGGGCTGCCGCTCAGCCGGTGTTGCGCATCCCCGCCGCCAGGGCGTTGATACTGCGCAGCACCGGGTCCAGCCACTCGTCCCCGCCGCCGCTGCGGTAATGACCGATGGCCACCCGCTGGATCTGGTTCAGCGGATCGAGATAGGGCCGGCGCCGCGCCAGCGATCGTTGCAGCACGGGGTTGTCGTCCAGCAGCCGCCGGCCTTCGGTCAGCGCCAGGATTTCCTCCCGGGTGCGGTCGTACTCGGCACGGATGGTCTGTTCGAAACGCGCCCCGATCTCCCGGTTTTCGCACAGCGCCGCGTAACCGGCGGCAATGTCCATGTCGGCCTTGCACAGCGACATCTGCACCGCATCCAGGAAGGCGCCGAAGAACGGCCATTCCTGCAGCATGCGTTGCAGCGGGGCGGCGCCATGCTGACGACGATACGCCGCCAGCGCTGTGCCCACGCTGAACCAGCCCGGCAGGGTGTGCCGGGATTGCCCCCAGGCAAATACCCAGGGAATGGCACGAATGGAAGACTTGCTGCGCTCCGCCGGACGCCGGTGACCGGGGCGCGAGCCAATGTTGAGTGCGCCGATCTCGGTGATCGGCGTGGCGTCGTAGAAGAAATCGAAGAAGCCGGGCGTGTGCTCGGTGAGTTCCCGGTAATGGCTCTCCCCGGTCTCGGCGAGATCCGCCATCAGCCCGTCGTAACCGGGCGGGTCCTCACGGCCGGGCAGACTGGCGGCCATGGTGCCGGTCAGGCCCAGGGTGATCTCATTGACCGCGGTTTCCGGATTGCTGTACTTGGCGAAGATCATCTCGCCCTGTTCGGTGAAGCGGATGCGTCCGCGCACCGTATCCGGCGGCTGCGACCGGATGGCGGTATAGGTGGGCCCGCCGCCGCGCCCGACGGTGCCGCCGCGACCGTGGAATAGCACGGAATCCACCCCCGCCGCATCGCAGATGACGACCACCCGTTGCTGGGCGCGGTAGAGCTGCCAGCGCGAGGCCAGAATGCCGCCGTCCTTGCAGGAGTCGGAGTAGCCGAGCATCACCTCCTGCGTGGGATCGGCCGCCAGGAAACGCCGGTAGGCGGGGTTGGCCAGCAGCGCTTCCAGAACCGGTTCGATGCGGGTCAGATCCTCCACGGTCTCGAACAGCGGGCTCACGCGCACCGGGCAGGCAGCGGCACGGTTCGGATCGTAGGCGCCGGTCAGGCGCAGCAGGAAGACCACTTCCAGCACGTCGCTAACGGCATGGGTCATGGAGATGACGTAGCTGCCGAACGCACCATCGCCCAGGCTGGCGCGCATGTCGGCGATGGCGCGCATGCTGGCCAGGGTGTGGCGGGTCTCGGCGCTGATCTGGGCCCGTTCGGCCTGGAAGGCCGGGGGCTGCGCGATCAGCTCGGTCAGGCAGCGTTCGCGCGCCGCCTCGTCGAGGCCCGCGTAGTCGATGGGTTCGTCGTCCAGCGCACCCAGAATCTCGGCCACGCAGGCCTCGTGACGGCTGGATTCCTCGCGCAGGTCCAGCCGCGCCAGGTGGAAACCGAAGGTTTGGGCCAGGCGCAACAGATCCTTGATCCCGCCGTCGGCCACCGCCGCGTCGCCGTGGCCGATCAGGGATTCGCGGATCAGCTCGATGTCGTCGATGAAGGCTTCGGCATCCTCGTAGGCCACCGCCGGCCGTTCCGAGCGCTGGGCACGCAGCCGCAGCTCCGTCTGCAACTGGTCGTGCATCGCCTGCAGCCGGCCGCGCATGAAGAACAGCTTGCGCCGGTAGGGCTCGGTGGCGAACCGCTCGGGGCGCTCGCCGGCATGGGCGGCCAGTTCCTGCTCGTCGGTTTCCAGACTCTCCAGCAGCGCGGCACTGGGCTCGCACCAGCGCAGCGAGTGGCTGAGTTCGCGCATCAGCTTTTCGGTCCGGCGCAGATACTCGGCCAGCACCTCGCGGGCGGCCATGCGCAGGGCGTAGCGGGTTTCGTTCTCGGTGACGAACGGGTTGCCGTCGCGATCACCGCCGATCCAGGAACCGAAGAACAGCACCGGCGGGGCCGGGGCCTCATCGCCATAGACCAGTTCCAGCGCCCGTTCCAGGTTGCGGTAGATGCGCGGCACGCTGGCGAACAGCGATTCGCGGAAATAATACAGCCCGTTTCGGATTTCATCTTCGACCGTGGGCCGGGCGCGGCGCAGCTCCTCGGTCTTCCACAGCACCTGAATGTTGAGCCGCAGCTCCTCCTCCAGCCGCTGGCGCGCCACCTCGCCCACGGACTCGTCCGCCAGACGATGCATCAGCTGGAACATGCGCCGCAGCGCCTCCAGCACCACCCGCGGCTTCGCCTCGGTGGGATGCGCGGTGAACACAGGCGTGTACGACAGGCGCTCGAGCAGGCGGCGGACCTGCTCGCCGGACACGCCGGCATCGTGCATCTCGCGCAGGCTGCGCTCGAACGAGCCGCGCCACTCGGCCCCGCCCCGTTCCATCAGTGCCCGGCGGGCCCGGTGGGCGTGGATTTCCTCGGCCAGGTTGGCCAGATTGAAGTAGATGGCGAAGGCCCGGACCACCTCGGTAAGCACCGCGGGCGGAAGCTCCCTGGCCAGGTCTTCCATGCGCCGGGCCAGGGCCTCGTCGCGGCTGTCCCGCAGCTCGATGTAGCCGCGCCGGAATTCCTCGACGTGATCGAACACCTGCGCCGAGGCGTGGGCCCGCAGCACGTCACCCAGCAGCGCACCGCAGCCGCGCACCAGCGCCCGCAGATCGCTGTCGTCGGGCGCGTCGAAATCCTCATTCGCCATGACGCCAAGAATAGCAGCAACGCGCGCCGAAACACGGCCGCCCATGCTAGGGTTTGGCGCCATGAAACCCGGCTTCAAGTTCTGCCCCGACTGCGGCGCACCGATCACGCACGAAACGCCCGCCGGCGACGACCGCAACCGCGATGTCTGCAGCCGCGACGGCAAGATCTTCTATCACAACCCCCTGTCGGTGGTAGGCACCGTGGCCGAGTGGGAGGGCCGCATCCTGATGTGCCGGCGGGCGATCGAGCCGCGCCGCCACTTCTGGACCCTGCCGGCCGGTTTCCTGGAGCTGGGCGAAACCGCCGCTGACGGGGCGATCCGGGAAACCCGCGAGGAAGCCCGCGCCGAAGTCGACATCGGCCCGCTGTTTTCCCTGATCAACGTCACCCACATCGGCCAGATCCACATGTTCTACCGTGCCGACCTGCGCGAGGGCCGCCACGCGCCGGGGCCCGAAAGCACCGAGACGGTGCTGATGGACGAGGCCGACATCCCCTGGACGGAGCTGGCCTTCCCCACCGTCTACCTGACGCTGGAACGCTACTTCGCTGATCGCCGCGCCGGCAGGTTCACCCTGCATGACGAGGACCTGGCCCGGGACGAGTGGCGGCGCATGGGCCTGCGCGAGACACCGACCCTGCCGGCCTGACTCAAGCGTTCCCTGCGGGACCGAATGCCGCGCCCGTCGGCCCCAGCGCCGCACGCGCCTGCTCGGCCGACCGCCAGCGAAACCGGAACAGCGCCGGCAACCACTCGCCCGCCTTGCGCAGCCACCCATGCTGCTCGATCCAGAGCGCGTACTCGACATAGACCGGGTCCAGCGCCAGATGCCGTTCCTCCGTGCGGGCGCGGACGTAGTAGATGACGTTGACCAGCAAGAGCAGCAATGAGTTGCGCAGCGCGTCGTCCCAGCCGCCAGCGGCCACGAACGGCACGGCAATCAGCCAGTAACTGAGATTCTTGGCGATATAGGCCGGATGCTTGGTCACCCGGAACGGCCCGCTGGTGATGATGCCCCGGTGCGTGAGATTGGAAAACCGCAGCCCGAAGGCAACCGTTGCCCAGGCGTAGATCGCCGAAAGGCCGATGATGAGCACGGACCAGACCAGCGTCAGCGCATCGGAACCGGCCAGCCAGTTCTGCCAGCCGAAACCGTCGCGGTCGTACGCCAGATAGGTCGCGCCGATCACGCCCCACAGGGGCTGATAGCAGGCCAGCGCCGACACCCAGCCGAGCAGCGTCGGCTCGGCCGAACGGATGTGGCTGTCCAGCCAGCGCATGGCCAGCGTGTAGCCCAGCACCCCGAATACCAGATCCACCAGAAAGGTCATTTCCAGCGCCACCCGGAACCATTGCCCCGATTGCCAGAGGGCACCGGTTTCAATGCCCTGAAGCACGTAGGCCAGCGAGCGGGCCAGCAGCGCAAACATCAGCGGCAGGAAGAAGGCCTTGATCAGCCAGCCCAGGGCGAACTGACGGAGTATCAGGTGGTCTACCCGCCGCCACTGTCCGAGCACGGCCATCCCGGCTTGCCAGGCCCCGTCTCGCGGTTCGATCAGGCGGGCGTCCAGCCACAGGAAATACGGCACCGCCAGTGCCGCCAGCCAGGGCCACACATCGCGCAGCACGTAGAAGAACGGCCCGTAGAACCGGTCCGCGTACTCGGGAAACAGCCAGTACCCGATAGCGATCAGGGTGAAGGCCGCGTACAGCCCAAGCAGCTTCGCGCCAACCCGGGCGAAATCGATCCGCCGGACCGGCTTGCGCGTACCGCCCTGGCGATAACGGCGGAACCAGAGCGTCTCCAGCAGCATCATCGGCAGCGCCGCGGCGACACATACGAACAGCGCCTGCTGCACCTGGTTGAGCCCAATGTCGTACCGGGCAAGCACCACAAGCCCCGCGAACAGCCCGGCCAGCCCGAGCAGGCCGGTAACCGGATGGGTGGCGGAGACCGGCGGTTGTTTCGACGTGGTGGTCACGAACATTCCGTACCAATAAAAAGAGGGTGCCGCCGAAGCGGCACCCCCTTATACCAACCGATTGTCGGGTCGGCGATTACTGACCGAAGTGCACGGTCCAGCCGCGCCAGAATTCGGTCATGGCCTGCGCGTCGCTATTGGGCACGGCGCCCATATAGTTACCGGCGGTCGGCGCATTGGTGTTCGAAGTCGGTGACACCGAGGTGGTCACGAAGAAGCTGGCGGGATCGACGCTGATGGTCATGTCCTCCATCGCTTCGAAGGTGACGGTCGCGCCATTGTCGGCAATGCCCGCCTGCCAATCCGCTTCGAACGTATCGCTGTCATCCTCGAACGCGTTATTGGTGCAGAAGTAGGACACACCGAAGGCGTTCAGGTTTTCATCGACCTCGTCGTCGTTGTCAAAGCAGCTGGTGCCGGCAACCGCCGCACTGGGCACGTTCATGACGACCGACCCGTCGGCAAAAACGGAGTTGACCAGCTGACCGCCGAAACCTTCACGCAAGAGCGCGCCACCCGACTCCGGGTCGCCCCAGATCAGGAACAGGCCGTTAACGATGTTCGGACGGGACACTGGGGTATCGTCGAACGGCGCATCACCGTTGTTATCCGCTTCGATACCGTGGTCACCCAGACCCTGGGCCTGACGCACGATGACGTTGCTGACTGTGCCGCGGTAGCCCTGGTCCATATCCAGCGAATCGTCTTCCGCACCGTTGATAACCACATTGGACACGTTGACGGTGCCGCCGAAGAACTCGATGCCGTCATCGTTGGAACCGATGACCTGAAGATTCGAGATGCTGGTACCGCTACCCACGGCCTCCAGCGTCAGACCCTGGACCTCGGCGCCCTGACCGCCCACCGGGTCGCCGGACTCGGCGATGACCAGGTAGTTGATCGAGCCACTGCTGTCGGCGTCATCGTTGCCGCCATAGAAAATGGTCTGCGTCGTGGCTTCGCTCTGAAACTCATTGGGCACGCCCATAGCATCGTCACTGTTGGTCTGGGCAAAGCCATTCAGCACGAGGCCGCCCCAGTCGCCGCGACCGGTCAAATCGGTCGGATCATCATCGCTGTCGATCTCGCCGAAGTTGTTGGCCTGGATACCGGACATGACTACGGGCATGTCGGATGTGCCCTGCACGTCGATGTCCGCGCCACGAGTGAAGCGAAGCGCCGTTTCCACGCCCTCGCGGCCGAAGAACTGCGCACCCGCCTCGATGGTGATCGTGACCTGGGTCGGGTTGGCCGCATCCTCGGCATCGCCGTCGCCAATCAGCGTTTCGCCGTTCAGTACGTAGACATGCCCATTGTCGAATGTCGCACTCTGCGTGATGCGATTGTCGAGCACGCAGACGGGAAACGACGGGTTCGCCGAACCGCCGGGGAACTGAGCACCGTCGTCAAACAGTGTCACCGTAGAACCGGTATCGGTGGTGCCGGTCGGACAGGCAACCGGATCGGCCGGGGTAATCATCGGCGCGGAGCCGTCAGCCGGATCGACATTATCTTCCAGCGGGTGGATGTACTGTGGCAGCAGCATTCCCAGACGGTTGAAAGCACTTGTCGGGTCTGCGGCGGGGCCGGTTCCGGATGTGCCCGAAGTACCGGACGTGCCGGATGTACCGGACGTGCCGGATGTACCCGAAGTACCAGACGTTCCCGAGGTGCCGGATGTGCCGCCACCGGAAGTGCCACCCTGGCCACCTGAGCCGCCGGCACCGCCAGAGCCACCTTGCCCTCCCAGGTCACCAGTGATCAGGTCACCGCCTTCGCCGCCGCAGCCGCTGAGGGCGAGTCCCAGAACTGCGGCCGCCAGGGCCGAGCTCGCGAATTTAAAAGCCATTTCCGATTTCCTCCCAGAAATTCAAGTTTGCGTGCGTGAAGGCGAACCTCGAGCACATAGAAAGTAAACGTCAGCTGTTGCAGTTCGATGACACTCAGAAAAATTCCCAACCGAAGGACGCACCGAACGAACGACCGGTGAGAATTTGACGTTGAAGACGGCCACCCTGCTCGAAGCTGATTTCTTCATCGAGCAGATTTTCAGCAGAGAGCTTGATCTTGGCGCGATCGAATAACTTGAGGCTGTAGGTCAGGTCAACGAAGGTCGACGGCTGCTGAAAAATGTCAGGACGCCCCTGGGTTCCCGCAGCATCCAACCGTTCGCCTACGCGGTTGACGGCCAGCGTCAGGTCATGGAGATCACCGTCGAAGCCCACTTGCAGATTGAGTACCGTATCCGCCTGCCCAGTCAGGGAGCGTTGTGGATTGGTGGCGACTCCCGCATCCGCGACTTCGACTTCCGAATCGATAACGGCGAGATTGCCCTGGACATAGCTCCGCTTGATGACATGCCAGTCCGGCAGCCATCCATTCTCGGTGAACCAGGTCAGCCCCATTCGGCCCGAAACTTCGGCCCCGATAACCTCCGCCGTATCCGCATTGGTGAAGGTCACGGCGTCGCCGCCGCCGCCGATCGGGATATAGCGCTCTTCGATGGGATTGGTATAGTCCTTGAAAAAGATACCCGCGCTCAGGGATTCCGTCGCGGACGGGTACCACTCCCAACGCAGGTCATAACTGGTAATTTCCGCCGGCTGCAGATCCGGATTCCCATCGAAAATATCGCTGGTATCCGGGTCAAAGAATCGGGTATCCGACAACTCGACCAGCAGCGGATAAGAGATGGTCTTGTTGACCGATGCACGCACCTGGACCTTTTCCGTAGCGAACCAGGTCAGTGACAAAGCGGGTAGATTGTCCGATCGATCGAAACCGCCGACGACCGCGTCCGCACCTGCCTGACCCTGGAACGTGCGGATGTCGTATTCGGAATCCTCACGGCGAACGCCGAACACCAGCCGTAGCAGCTCCTCGTAACGCAGGTCCGCCATCACGTACCGTCCCGACACGTCTGCGTTGCCCGTGTAGTCGTCGGTGGCAGTGGTCAACTCGGTGAAGTCAACCGTATCGCCAATGGTGAAATCATTGATAATGAACTCGGGAATGGGCCGGACAAGGTTGGCGCGGGCGCTGGGCTCGAACTGGAAGCGCCGTGTATCGGAAGTGCGTTCCTGCATCGATTCGGCAAGACCGATCTTGAACGTGGTGTCGACCGGACCCAACCGGCCGAAAGGAAACGTCAGATCGATGCCGTAGCTGTCGACATCGTCCTGGACCTCGTTGAAATTGCGCTCCAGCGCTTCCTCGTTGCCGAATCGAAGCGGATCGGTACTGCCCAACGGACCGACAAAGCGGTATGTACGCCGGTCCGGTCGATCACGCTCGCTGCTGGCAGTCTGCGCTCGCCAGTCGATCTTGACCGCGCCGAAATCGTGTTCACCTACCAGCTGGTGCAACAGCGTCTCGCGCTGGTTGAACTCGAGCAGGAACCGACGTTCCTGGAACTCGTCACTTACCAGGCTGAATCCATCCGCGATCTGAGTACGGTCCTTGGTGTCACGGATGAAGAAATTATTGAGATTGAGCTTGTGGTTTTCCCACTCGCCGCTGATCACGGCAAGGCCACTGATCTGGATATCCCGATCGGTCCGCCGTTCGGTGAAATCCTCATCCGCGTTTAGGTTATCCTGCGTACCGACAAAGTCGATGTCTCTTTCGACCACTTGACGGTACTTGTGGCTATAGGAGGCCGAGGTCAGGAAGCCAAACCTACCGTATGGCGTCTCGAACCCGCGGCCACCGGCGCTGGACAAGCCCACGTCGGCGGGCAACTCCATGGTCTCGACCAGGAAAACGTCATTGAAATCCCTACCCAGCTGAATGCTTTCGGCTTCACTGAGGTCCTGGACATTGGCGACAGCGCGAACCGACGACGGCAGCTCGCGGGCCCCATTGTCCTGGCCGAGGAAGTCCTCGACACCGCCGTCGTAGGTCGCCCCAGTCTCGCCAGTGCTCTGGCCGTTGGCGCCGGTAGACACCTCCAGATTGAGAAACCCGCTCTTCGGTACACCCCTTGTATTCAGCGAGACCAGGCCACCGCCGAAGGCACCGGGCTTGTCCGGCGAATAGGCCTTTTGCACCTCAATGCCCGAAAGAATGTCGGCCGGGAACAGATCAAGCGGAATTGCCTGCCGAACGGGGTCCGGACTGGGAAGCGGCGACCCGTTGAACTGGGAGTAGGTGTATCTCGAGGGTTGGCCGCGGATGACCACGAACTTGCCCTGTTCCAGCGTGAGCCCTGATACCCGCTGCAATGCTTCCGCGGCGTCACTGTCACCGGTACGGCTGAATTGCTCCGAACCAATCACTTCGGTCACGCCGCTGGCCTCACGCTGCTGCGTGAAGGTCGACGCCACGCTGCCCTCGATGAACGGGGCGGTGACGGTGTATTCGGCCAGCTGCACACCGGAAGGCGCCATTTCCACGCTGGCGGTCACGGCCTTGCCGGGAATCACGCGGATGTTTTCCAGCGTCTGGGCGGCGTAGTCGGGGTGCACGATGGACAGGGTGTAGTTGCCGGGCGGCAGTTCCGCCTGGTACTGGCCGGCGGCATTGGTGCGCATTCGGGTTTCGGTGCCGGCCACGAAGATCTCGGCGCCGACGATCGGCGCGCCGTCTTCCACCGACACCACTTCGCCTTCGAGCAATCCGGGCTTGAGGGCGCCGACAATACGCTGCTCCTCGGTCTGGCCGGCCAGGACCGGATCGGCCCCGGAGCTCTCGATCGCCACATCCGGCTCGCGGCCGCTGCGCAGCGTCACCAGAATCTGGATGTCTTCCTCGTCCGCGGTGAGCAGATCGAGCTCGAGCAGGGTCTCGCCGTCGCGAACCAGACTGACGTCGCGGCGTCCCGCGGGGATCCGCGCGTAGATGGCGCCGGCGGGGCTGCTGGTGTCCACCGTCTCGCCGTCCACCTGCATGTCCACGCCCGCGACGGGAGTGCCGTCCTCGGCGAAGATGAACAACCAGACGTCACCGCCGGTCTGGGCGAAGGCAGGGGCACACAGGCTGAGCACTGCGAACAGGGCTAGCGCACGATAGAACATGATTCGGCTCGCTGTCGGGGGCCGGCGCGTTACGCGCACAGCCAGGGATCGCTACGGCATTCCTGCATGTACTGGCGTAACTGGGTGGCCTGGCGAACCAGATCCCCCTTCGTGAGTCGGCTGAGATGCGCCTCCGCCGCATCGAACTTGCCGGCCTTGAACAAGGAATAGGCCAGGGCGTAGCGAATGTTCTGGTCTTCCAGCAGACCCACGCGGTTGAGCGATGCCTGGGCGGCGGCAACCTGCTCGTAGCGCTCCAGTTCGACCAGGATCGCCACGCGCTGGCGCATCTTTTCCTTGGGATCGCGCACGCGGGCATTCAGGTTCAGTGCCCGGAAGAGCTGGCCAGCACGCCGGTGGAATTCGGCGGCCTCATGGGTCAGCTCGGGATGCACCGCGGCCGCCTTTTCGTAGACATCCGCCGCCGCCTTGCCGCGGCCGGTCTCGAAATACACCTGCGCCAGGGCCTGGGTGATCTTGGTGTTCTCGGGAAAACGCAGCTGGGCGTATTCCAGGAAGGACAGCGCCTCGTCGCTCTCGCCGCCCCGGTGCAAGGCCACGGCAATTGCGAGGTAGTCCTCGGGCCCGCCCTCGATCTCGCCCAGGTAGCGCCGCCCCAGTTCCGCAGCGGCCTGGTAGGTGCCCAGTTCCATCATGTAGAACACCTGACGGCGCAGGAACTGATGGTTATCCGGATACCGCGCCAGGCCCGCCTCCAGAGCCTGGAAGGCCCCCACGGGCTGGTCCAGTTTCCAGTGTGATTCGGCCTGAAGGATATAGAGCGACGGGTACTTCGCTGCAGCGCTGCCCGCCTTGTCGATGGCGTCCAGGGCGTCCGCATATTCCTGCAACCGGAAATGCGCCTGACCCAGATAGACATAGATCACCGGCTTGTCCTGACCGGCGGTGATCGAGTCGCGGAAATCATCGCGCGCCCCGGCCGGATCATCCCGGTTCAGGCGCGCCAGCCCGCGCAGCGTGTAAAAGCGCACCCGGTCGAGATCCTCCGCCGACGGATCGATGTCGGACAGCACGGTCAGCGCGCGATCATAGTAGCCGTCACCTATCAGCACACCGGCGAGCGACAGGCGATCCGCCACGGTCAGATCGCTGGTGTCGCCGTCGGCCGGCATCTGTACCGAAGCCTCGCCGTTGCCCTCGTCCTGGGCCAGGACGGCGGGGCCGGCGGCGGTCAGGGCCAGGGCCAGAAACGCAGCAGTGAGCGTGGGGCGCATGGGAATCAGACTCCGCAACATCCGTTTAGCTGAGATCGAAGCTGATCCGCTGGCGCACCCAGGTCTTGACCGTTTCACCCTTGTACTTGGCCGGGGTGAATCGCCACTGCTGGATGCCCTGCGCGGCAATCTGATCGAACACGCCACCCGGCTCGGCGCTGAGCACCTTCACCCGCTCCACGGAACCGTTCTCGTCGACCAGCACGCTGAGTAGCACGTAGCCCTCGACGCCCTCGGCGCGGGCCTCGGTGGGATAGTTCATCGCGCCCTGGCGAATCGGCCGCGGGGCCTCATCGACGGTATCGCCGGTCATCACCACGTCACGGGTTTCGCCCAGCAGGTCATCGCTGGCGCCGGCCACGCTGTCCATGTCCACCGCAGGGATACCCAGGTCCAGACCCGGCAGCGAGGAATCCAGACCACGCAGTGGATTCTGCGGCGGTTCCAGCGGCTCCTGCTCGGGGGGCGGCTCCGGCTTCTGGACCACCTGTTCCGGCTCCGGCTGCTCGAGCTTTTCCACCGAAAACTCGGCGCTGGTGGTCCGCTCCTCGCGATCCGGTGCCCGCGAGAACTCGTTCATCAGCACGACCAGGCTGAAGATGGAGAGCGAGCCCGCCACCATGTAGGACAGGGCAATGCCGTGACGGCGTACGTGTGTTGCATTCATGTCGATTCTCCTGTGCCGATGTGAGTCAGAAATCAGGTGCGGCCGCCGGCTTCCTGCCGGGTGGCCACGCCCACGTCGGACGCACCGGCCAGGCGCGCCTGATCCACCACTTCCACCAGTTTCTGCGACGGCACGTTGCCGTCGGTCACGACCAGCACCGAGCCACCGGTGCTGACCTCGAGCAGATCCTTGAGCCGGCTCTGGATCACCCAGGTCTGCACCGGCTGGCCATCCAGATAGGTCTGGCCGGACCCTTCGATGTAGATGCGGATCGCCTTGGTCGACGACGGCTCGGCGGTGGACGCCTTGGGCCGGTCGATGTCCAGGTCCATGTCCTTGACGAAGGTCGTGCTGACCATGAAGAAGATCAGCAGGATGAAAACCATGTCGATCAGGGGCGAGATATCGATGCCCTGCTGCTCTTCGCTTTCCCGTTGCCGGTACTTCATAGCTCGCCTCCGTCGGCGTCGGCCGCGAGTTCGCGGCTGCTGAGGATGTCCTTGATCTGGGCCAGCTCCATTTCGATCACCCGCTGCTTGCGGTCGAGAAAGCCCTTGATCACCAGCCCGGGAATCGCCACCGCCAGGCCCAGCTGGGTGGTGAACAGCGCCTGGGAAATACCGGCCGCGATACCGCCGTTGCGGGTGTAGAGCGCGGCGTCGTCCAGCGACCGGAACGTCTCCATCATCCCGGTGACCGTGCCGAGCAGGCCCAGTACCGGCGCCACCGCCACGATCGCGCCCACCAGCTTCCGGTAGCGCTTGATCTCCATGTGATGATCAGCCAGCGCGTCATCCAGCCGACGGCGCAGATGCGCCCCGCCACTCCGGGCCACGGCCAGACCATCGCGGGCGGCCTGTTCAATGATCCCGCGGGCCTTGCCGCCACGGCCCTCGATCTCGCGGCGCAGTACCACTCGAACGGAGATATTGCCGCCGCGCCGCAGAACTGCCGCGCGGTAGCCCAGCCCGAACCAAAGCACCAGCGTGGCCAGCACCAGCCAGGGCATCACATAGCCCCCGGCCTCGTAGTAGAACTGGGCCCGCTCGAACAGGCGACCGAGTTCCATCAGGCGGGGCTCCCCGCGTGGGCCATGCGTGGCGCGGCGCCCTCACGGCCGGCGTGATACAGGTTGGTCACCCGCAGCGCGGCCTTCTCCATGCTGTCCTTGATGCGCTCGGCCCAGGACGACAGCACATTGCCGATCAGCAGCGTCGGAATCGCCACCATCAGGCCCAGTTCGGTGGTAACCAGCGCGGTGGAAATGCCGCCGGACAGCAGCTTGGGATCACCGGTGCCGAACTTGGTAATCACGTCGAACGTGCTGATCATGCCGGTGACGGTGCCGAGCAGACCCAGCAGCGGGGAAACCGCGGCAATCACCAGAATCATGGCGCCGAAGCGGTTCAGATGACCGCTTTCCGCCAGGATCGACTCGGAAATGATGTCTTCCAGATGCTCGCGCTGGCGGTCCATGTTGCGCAGGGCCGAGCCCACTACGCGGGCCGCCGAGCCCTTGAAGCGGCTGCAGGCCTCGCGGGCATCGTCCATGCGACCGTCGCGTACCAGCGCGCCGACCTCGCGCTCGAGCTGCCCGGTGCGGGAACTGGCCCGGGCCAGGAACGCGATGCGCACCAGGATCAACAGCAGCGCCACACCGGCCAGACCCATGATGATCCAGGCAATGGTGCCGCCGCTCTCGATGTGCTCGATCACGGATTCCGTGCCGCTGCCTTCGGCGCTGGTATCCAGCGACTCGTAGAGGAACAGCGGCAGCACCGCCGGGCTGGCGCCCTGGGCGATTTCGCGCACCGTGTCGGAGGCGGCGTTCTCCCAGATCTTGTAGCGGCCGCCGCCGGCCGGGGCGAGTACGCCGGCGGCATCGGGGGACACACCGTAGGCGGCAATCCCGCCGACCTTGATCAGCTGCCCGTCGATGCGGCTGCCGTCCTGCGTGAAGAAGGCACCCTCGGTGGTGCGCATTTCGCTGCGCTCGGCGATCAGTTCGCGCGCGGTGGCGAAGGTCTCGCGCACCTTCTCGCCGTTGGCGAGCTGGGCGAACTCATCGCTGCCCAGCTTGTCGATCCCGTAATCGCCCAGGGTCGACTCTGCCTGCGAGAAGGTACCTTCCAGTATCTGCTGCGCGTTGCGGGTGGAGCGGGTGCGCTCCTGAATCAGCTTGAGGTCTTCTCGCGCCTGGGTCTGCCGGTCGCGCACCGCCACCAGTTGACTCTGCAACTGATCCACGCGGCCCTTGACCTGGCTGACCTCGCGGGAAGCGCGGGCCCGAAACTCCTGCAGGCTCTGCTCGAGCTGCGCCTTCTGCTCCACCAGGAATGCGAACTCGCGCTTGAACGCCTCCTCCAGCCGCTGTTCCACGCTTTCCTCGCTGGGCTCGGCCGCCGGGGCCGGGGCAGCGGGTGCTTCAGCGGACGGCGCATCGCCGGCCGGGGCGGGTTCATCCTGCGCCTGAACCGGGGCCAGCCACAGGGCCGCCGCGAGGGCGGCGAGCCGCCAACCATTGTTGATGACAGTCATTACTTCTCCCCTCGGGATTCGGCCTGGGCGATGTCGGTGGGGGTGTCGGCGGCAGCCCGGCGCACGCCGGCCTCGCCGAGAGCATTGGGAAGCTCGAAGAAACCGGTGCGCACCTGACGCTCGAAGGTCTGGAACAGCTCGCTGACAAGGCGACCGCTGTCGTCGACCGGCTGGTAGCGCCACTGGTCGCCGTCACGCACCACGTTGCCGTAAGCGCCACCGCTGGTGCGGTAGAACATCATCACCATGCCCAGACGGGCGACATCGGCCAGCCGCTCTTCGCCATCGTGGCGAACGGTCTGCTGGTAGAGGCCGTTGTCGCCGGTCAGGCGGATCTCGTCCTCGTAGAAGGCCCAGAGGGTATTGATGGCCTTGTGCGGGGTGATCACATCCTGTTCCAGCCGGCTGCGAATCTGATCGAGCTCGGCCAGACGTTCGTCGCGCTTGAACGGCAGGCGGTTGCTGACCATCGACTCGGACGCCTCGATGATCGCCATGACCACCGGCTCCAGCTGATCCGCGTCGGCGCCGGCGTCCTCGGCATCCTCGCGTGCGCTGGCCACACGGCCCTCGATTTCCTCGAGCTGCAGCTGCGCCTGCTCCAGGCTGGCCTCAGCCTCGCCACGCTGGCGCGCCAGCGCGTTCATGCGGCTGCGATGCTGGTCCTTGGCGCTGGCCAGCTCGTCATTGAGTTCCTCCACCTCGCCGCGCAGCTCGATCAGCTGCTTCGACAGGTTGTCGATGGAGTCCTGGGCAGCGGCCGTTCCGCCGGCCGCAAGCAGAATGCCGGCCAGGGTCGGACGCCAGGGTAATATCGACCACAAACGCGTCATCGGTGTCTCCCGAGATGTAGGACACCGGGGGCTCGTGCGGCCGCATCACCACGGCTCGGCGCGGTCCCCCGGGAAGCTCGGAGCACAAGATGCGCGGCGAATGTTTCAATATTATGTCGGCCCGTCATCCGGCCTGCGCCGGGCCTTTGGCGACGGCACTCGCCGACCCGGCCCGGTCATCGGCCGAACGGATCGATCCGCCGTTTGCGCACCGCAACATGCGCAGGGTAGCTGTTATCATTGCCACCATTGCATGACGCCCGGAGCCACCCGATGACATTCGTCGTCACCGAGAACTGCATCAAGTGCAAGTACACCGACTGCGTGGAGGTCTGCCCGGTGGACTGCTTCCACGAGGGGCCCAACTTCCTGGTGATCGACCCCGAGGAATGCATCGACTGCACGCTGTGCGAACCGGAATGCCCGGTCGAAGCGATCGTGTCCGAGGACGACCTATCCGAGGATCAGCAGCACTTCCTCAAGCTCAACGAGGAATTGTCCGCCGAATGGCCGGTGATCACCGAGATCAAGGATCCGCCCGCCGACGCCAAGGAGTGGGAAGACGTGCCGGACAAGCTCAAGTATCTGGAGCGCTGATCGGGCCGGGACGCTAGCGACCCGCCGACTGCTGCCCGGTGACCTCGCGAATGATGGCGCCCACCGGCAGGCCCGGAGGCAGAAAGCGACCGTCCTCGGTGAGGATGGTCGGAGTCCCGCGCAGATTCATGGTGTCCGCGGCCAGTCGGTACTGATCCGCTACCGGGTTGTCGCAATCGGCATCCGCACCCGGCTGCTCGCCCCGGAAGGCCCGCGTCAGCGCCTGTTTGCGATCATCGGCACACCACACCGCCTGGGCCCGCCGGAACGCATTGGAATCGGGTCCGGACAGCGGATAGAACAGGTAGCGCACGCGAATACCGGCGGCAAGCAGGCGGTCCATGCCCTGGTGCAGACGCCGGCAGTGGCGGCAGGCCACATCGGTGAAGACCGTGATCGTATGGCGCGTCTGCGCGGGCTCGTACAGAATCATGTTCCGCTCGGCCACGGCGCCGATCCTCTCCAGTCGCCAGTCCCGCCGTTCGACCTCCGCCAGATTGACTTCTTTCTCCAGATCGATCATGTCGCCGTCGAACAGATAGCGGCCGTCGGCACTGATGTAACCCACCACCCCGGACTGGGAGATCTGCCACATGCCCGGCAGCGGGGTCTCGGAGATATCACTCGCTGCCACCCCCGGAAAGCGGTCCGCCACGGTCTGCCGGAATTCGGGATCGGACAGATCGCCGGCGCGTAGGGGCTGGCAGGTCAGGCACATGGTCAGCCCGACGGCCAGCATCGTGGGGATCGAGTGGAATCGTTGCATCACGCCGGATAGACCCCGTCCAGGCGCACGGGTTCAGCCACGGGGATGATGCTGACGATGCAGATCCTGCAACCGCGCCCGGGCGACATGGGTGTAGATCTGCGTGGTCGACAGGTCTGCATGGCCGAGCAGCATCTGCACCGCGCGCAGATCCGCCCCGTGGTTGAGCAGATGGGTGGCGAAGGCATGCCGCACCCCGTGGGGCGACAGCCCCTGCCGGATACCGGCCCGCGCGGCATAGCGCTTGATCAGGTGCCAGAAATTCTGGCGCGTCATCACCGTCCCGCGACTGGTCACGAAAAGCGCATCGGTGCCGGGCCGGCCGTCGAGCAGCGCCGCCCGGGCCCGACGCAGATAGGCCTCCAGCCAGTCCTGAGCGGTCTCGCCCACCGGTACGAGCCGTTCGCGCCCGCCCTTGCCCACCACCTGGACCACGCCCTGGCGCAGGTTCACCTGATGCCGCTGCAGCCCCACCAGTTCCGATACCCGCAGCCCGGTGGCATACATCAGCTCCAGCATCGCCCGATCGCGCAGGCCCAGTTCCGTCTGCGTATCCGGGGCGGCCAGCAGGTCGTTCACCTCGGCCTCGGTCAGCGTATGGGGCAGGCGCCGGCCCAGGCGGGGGCTTTCGATCAGCGCGGTGGGGTCATCCTCCCGCCGCCGCGAGGCCACCAGCCAACCATAGAACCGGCGCAGGCTGGACAGCAACCGGGCGGCGCTGCGGGGACTCGCCCCGGCCCGCTGACGCCGACCCAGACAGTCCAGCAGGTCGGCGCGCTGCGCCCCGGCCAGCGTACCGCCGTGACCAAGCGCCAGTGTCACCTGGCGCAGGTCCGAGCGATAGGCCGCGAGCGTGCTGTCGGCCAGGCCGTATTCGGTCCAGAGCTGATCGAGAAAGGACTCGATCAGCTGCTGGTCCGCGGCGGAGGGGGCGTCGGGGTTGGCCATGGCTGACGCGTATACTACGCCGACACCTTCGAGCGATCGACCGCAATGCCCGCCGCTGAAGCCGCCGGACCGAGACAACGCTACGAGCAGGACCTGACTGATCCGGAATTCCAGTCCGACCCGGCCCAGGCCGCTGCGGTCGAAGCGCTGCAGGCGATTCACGACGCGCTGGTCGACACGCCGCCCAAACGCCTGCGCCGGGGCTGGACACCGGTCAACGGGCTATACCTTTGGGGTGGCGTGGGCCGGGGCAAGACCTACCTGATGGACCGCTTCTTCGAGTCGCTGCCGTTCACCCGTAAGCGGCGCAGCCACTTCCATCGTTTCATGCACCAGGTCCACCAGCGGCGGCGGCACTACAGCGAAAAGCAGGACCCGCTGAAACTGATCGCCCGGGAAATGGCCCGCGACCGGGTGCTGTGCTTCGACGAGTTCTACGTCGCCGATGTGGCCGATGCGATGATTCTCGGGCGCCTGGTTACCGAATTGTTCAAGCAGGGGGTCACCCTGGTGGCTACCTCGAACATCCCGCCCGACGATCTCTACGCCGGGGGGCTGCAGCGCGAGCGTTTCCTGCCGGTCATCGACCGCATCCGGGAACACTGCGACGTGATGGAGCTCGACCACGGCATCGACTATCGCCTGCGCCAGCTGGAACGGGCCGAGATCTACCACCACCCTCTGGATGCCGATGCCGAGGACAATCTCGCCACCTACTTCCGCGAAATGGCCGGTAGCGGCGGCGAATCCGGCACGCACCTGGAGATCAACGAACGCGCGGTACCCGTGCGACGGCTCGGCAGCGACGTCGTCTGGTTCAGCTTCGACGATCTCTGCCGCGGCCCCCGCAGCGCCGAGGACTACAGCGAGATCGCCCGCTGCTTCCACACCGTGCTGGTATCCGGCATTCCGGTGCTCGACAACGCCGAGAACGACCCCGCCCGGCGGCTGATCAACCTGGTGGACGAATTCTACGACCGGGGGGTCAAGCTGATTGTCTCCGCCGCGACCGCCCCGGCGGACCTTTATACCGGCAAGCGCCTGGCCTTCGAATTCGAACGTACCGTGAGCCGACTGCGGGAAATGGGCAGTCACGAGTATCTGGCGGCAGCACATCGTCCCTAGGCTATCCGGGAATTCGTGACGCGCGGCCTGCCTGCAACGCGCCTGCAATTTCACGACCGGTCAGCCGATATACCATGCTGGGCCATGCCACCGTATTGCCCGGCACGAGGACCACGATGAACGACCGCAACGACACCGGCGAGGACTATTCCGCGCAAACCTTCTACGACGAAGTGGCGGCGGTGCTCGAACAGACGCTGGAACAACAGCCACAGCGCCAGGACCTGCGCTTCAAGCTGCTCGAACTGTATGCGGCGGCCGGTCACCGGGATGCGTTCCGCGCGATGGCGCAGACCTACCGGGACAACCTCAGGCAGGGGCTTGCCGGTGACTGGGAACGGGTCGAAGCACTGGGCGAGTCCCTGCTGCTGACCGATATCCACGGCGACGCCGAACCCGGCGCCGCCGCCGGCAGCCAGAGTCAGCGCTTCGGCGAGGCGACGGCCGACAGTGACCTCGGCCGGGCACTCGCAGCACTGGCGGCGGACTACGCGGCAATCCGCGCGCGGCCGTCGTTTCTGGATGACTTCGACCAGCGGTTGTCCAGGTTGTCGGGCCGTATCACGCCGGCCCTTTACCGGGCAGATCGCCTGACCGATACCAACGGCGGTGCTCCCCTGTTCATCGCCCGCCGCACCGAGACCGACATTGTCGGCCAGAAACTGGCCAACGCCCTGCTCCAGGGGCTGGTCGCCATCGAACGCGGCCGTGAGCAACTGGTGGCCGCGTCACGCTCCGGGTTGCACGGCATCGCCGTGGCAGCGACCGCCGCACACCTGGGGCTGCGCTGCCGCCTGCACTTTCGCGAGGGCGACGCGCAAACCGATGCGGCACGGCTCGATCAGGCCGAGCGGGCGGGTGCCGAGGTGATCCTGATGCGCTCACCGCGCAGTACACGGCACACCAGCCCCGCGGCGATGCTCAACGAACTGCGCAACCGCGCCGTGCAGGACTGGCTGGAACACTCCGACCGCCGCCAGTTCGTCAACGGGCTGGCAGCCGGCCCCGAGCCCTATCCCGGCCTGCTGAGAGACGCGCATGCCGGTTCCGGACGGGCATTGCGGCGCGGCATCATTGCGGCGATCCGACATCTTCCCGGCACCATCGCCGCGCCGCTCGATCAGGGGCTGGAGGCCTTCAACCTGTTCGTCCCGTTTCTCGGCTATTCGTCCACCCGACTGGTCGCGATCGAGGACACGGCACCCGAGCTCGCCACCAATCGGGAACAGGACCCGTACCAGGATGCGCACCGCACGTTCTTCAGTGACCAGCAGCGGGACGCTGCGGACCGGATCATGCATGCACCCGGACACGTCAGCACTCGCCGCGAACATGCCTGGCTACGCGAGACCGGGCGCGTCGAATACACGGGCATTGACGATGCCGCCGCCGATGAAGCGACCAATCTCGCCGCCCGGCAGGAGGGATTGCTGCTGTCTCCACGCAGTGCAAGAACGCTGGCCGCCGCGATGGCCGCCGGCCGCCAGGGCGATCAAACGCGTGCCGTTGTGGCGCTGGTGGAATCCGGTCTCACCATCAGCCGTACGCGCAGCTGACCGACGACATCAGCGCGGTGCGTGGAACCGGCGCCAGGTCGTCCGGTAAGCGCGGCACTCCTCGAGCCAGCGCGCCTCGCTCCAGCCCAGCTCCGCCCGGCAAAGCGTTTCGACCGCCGGCAACGCGGATTCGCCGCCCGACGGCAGCAACAGCCCCAGACGGGTGCGTCGCAGCAGCAGGTCATCCAGGTGCGCCACCCCCTCGTGACGCAGCGCCCAGCGCAACTCCGCCCGGGTGAAGGGCGTATCCGCGATCGTCTCGGCCTCGCCAAGCGTCCGAACAGCCGCTGCGTGACGGCCGTAGCGCCCGGCCAGGCGATCGCCGCCACCGCCGAGGATCGGGGCGTCGGCCGGCAAGCGCGCCAGCGTCGGCAGTCGATCGGACAGTGTCGCCAACACCTCCCGCGCCGTCACGCGATAGGTGGTGAGCTTGCCGCCGGTGACACTGACCAGGCCCTGTTCCGCCCAGATGCCGCTCTCGCGCGAGGCCTGGCCGGGGTCATCCGCGTCGCCGGCCACCACCGGCCGGACCCCGGCAAAGCTGCTGACCGCCCGGTCGCGAGCAAGCCCTAGGCCGGGCGCGTAATGCGTGACCGCCGCCATGATGTAGTCGCCTTCGGCGTCGGTCATGCGCGGCGGGGTATCCGGGAAGCCGGCATGGTCGAGATCGGTGGTGCCCACCAGCGTGGCCCCGCACCAGGGCACGGCAAACATCGGCCGGTTGTCCTCGGGATGGAACAGCATCAGCGCCCGCTCCAGCGGCCAGTCGGCGCGGCGGAACACCAGATGACTGCCACGCAGCGGCCGCAGGCGGGGCGCCCCCTCCACCTGGGCCCGCACCCGATCACTCCACGGCCCGGTGGCGTTGATCACGGCGGTCGCCGTGACCGTGGCCCGGCGATCCGCGAGCCGGTCCTGCAGCACGATGCCGTTGACCCGGCCCCGCGGGTCGCGACATAGCGACTCGGCGCGGGCGTAATGCAGCGCCCGCCCGCCGTCGTCCAGCGCCTCGCCGATTACCCGCAGCGCCAGCCGCACGTCGTCGGTGCGGGCATCCGGATAGACGAACGCGCCGCGCAGGCCGTCCCGGGCCAGATACGGCAACTCGTTCATCACCTTCGCCCGGCCGCGATAGTGGGCGTGCCAGCGCCCCGCCATCAGGTCGTAGACCGCCAGCCCCAGCCGCGTGACCAGCCGACCCGGCCGGTGGCCGGCATAGACCGGCATCAGGAAATCCATCGGCTCGACCAGCCCCGGGGCGGCGTCGAGCAGTGCCTGGCGTTCGTGCAGGGATTCGCGGGTGAGCCGCCACTCCCCGTTGGCCAGATAGCGCAGGCCGCCGTGCACCAGCTTGGTCGACCAGCTCGAGGTACCGCTGGCGAAATCGTTCTGCTCCACCAGCAGCACCCGCAATCCCGCGCGGCTGGCTTCACGCAGAATACCGGCGCCGGTGATCCCGCCGCCGATGACAATCAGATCCCAGGGTTGCTCAATCTCCGACCAGAGCCGGTCTCGCCAGTCCGCAGGTTCGAACATCGGCCGCGTCAGCGACCCGGCTCATCGGGCACCAGGCCGGCCAGATCGCGAACCGCCACGGACAGATGCTCGAAACCGGGCTGCTCGGTCCCGCGCAGTTCGCTCAGGCGCTGCGCCACGAACGCGGCCCGGCTGCCCGGCGCGTGCAGCCAGCCGTCGATATCGGGCGTTTCGCCGTCGGCGCGGATCAGGATATCGGCGACCAGCCGCGCATGTGCCCGGTAGCAGTCGTCGCGCAGGCTCGCGCGGGCCAGGGCCTGCCAGCGGCCCTCGGCCGCCAGTCCCTGGATCGCCTGCTGCAGCCACTGCAGGGACAAGCGATCGCCCACCTCGAAATAAAGCCCCGCCACCTTTTCCGGGTCGGCCGCACAGTGGCGCGCGATACCCAGCATGTCGAACAGCCCGCCCGCGGCATCCACGGCCGCCAGCCGCCGCGCCAGGTCCGACGGCACGCCGTCGGCCTCGAGCACCTGGGTACGGTCGCGGAACTGACGCTCGTAGGCGCCGGAGAACTGCGCGGACATATCGGCCAGCAGCTGCCGGGCGGCGGCGCGGTTGTCATCCAGCCAGCCCACCATGTCGGCCTGGCCGTCGGCGCGGGCCAGCAGCCAGCCCACCGCATGCTTGAGCAGGCCGGTCACCCGTTTGAGCAGACGGTACTGGCAATCGGCGGTGACCCGGTTATCCAGCCCCTCCACCGCCTCGAACAGAGTTTCGCTGTCCAGCGCCTCGGCTGCCAGCAGATAGGCCCGCACCACCGCGGCGCGCGCCACGCCGCGCTCGGCGGCCAGCCGGTGCGCCAGGGCAATGCCCATGCGGTCCACCAGATGGTTGGTGGCCAGGGTGGCAATGATCTCGCGCCGCAGGCGGTGCCCCCGCAGGGCCTCGGCGTGCTCGTCACGCAGCCGCGGCGGGAACCCGGCCAGCAGAAGATCCGCCAGATGCGGCTGGTCGGGCAGGTCGCTGTCGAGCACGTCCGCGAACAGCGTGATCTTGGCGTAGGACACCAGTACCGCCAGTTCCGGCCGGGTCAGGCCCCGACCGTCGCGGACGCGGTCCTCGATCACGTCGTCGCCGGGCAGGCCCTCGATGGCGCGATCCAGCAGCCCGTCGCGCTCGAGCATGCGCATCAGGTTGACGTGCTCGTCCAGCCGGGCGGCGGCGTCGGATGCCAGCAGGCTGATCAGCTGCGTCTGCAGATAGTTGGTGCGCAGTACCAGTTGCGCCACGTCCTCGGTCATCGATTCCAGCAACGCGTTGCGGGCCTCTCGCTGCAGCTCGCCGGCGGCTTCCAGCGGACCCAGGGCGATCTTGATGTTGACCTCGAGATCGGAGGAATCCACCCCGCCGGAATTGTCGATGGCGTCGGTATTGATGTAACCGCCGGCCAGCGCGTACTCGATGCGGCCGGCCTGGGTCAGTCCCAGATTGCCACCCTCGCCCACCGCCCGGCAGCGCAGCTCGCGGCCGTCCACCCGCAGCCCGTCGTTGGCCCGGTCGCCGACCTGCGCATGTGACTCCGTGCGGGCCTTGACGTAGGTGCCGATGCCGCCGTTCCAGAGCAGGTCCACCGGTGCCGTCAGCAACGCGTGGATCAGCTCGTTGGGGGTGTAGCGCTTGTGCTCGATACCGAGTGCGGTACAGGCGGCTTCGGAGGGCTCGACGGATTTCTCGCTGCGTTCGAACACCCCGCCACCGGCGGAGATCACGCTGGTGTCATAGGCGTCCCAGCCCGACGCTTCCGCGGTGAACAGGCGCTCGCGCTCGGCGTAGCTGCGCTCGATGTCGGGATCGGGGTCGAGAAAGATGTGGCGATGGTTGAACGCGGCTAGCAGCCGGATCTGTCGCGACAACAGCATGCCGTTGCCGAACACGTCGCCGCCCATGTCGCCGATACCCACCACCGAGAACGGCGTTTCCTGGATGTCGGTGCCCAGCTCGCGGAAGTGGCGCTGCACGCCCACCCACGCACCGCGCGCGGTAATGCCCATCACTTTGTGGTCGTAGCCGGCGGAGCCGCCGGAGGCAAACGCGTCGTCCAGCCAGAAGCCGTATTCAGCGGAAATCTCGTTGGCCAGATCGGAAAACGTCGCCGTGCCCTTGTCCGCGGCCACCACCAGATAGGGATCATCGCCGTCGTGACGTACCACCGCCGGCGGCGGGACCACCTCGCCACCGCGGTTGTTGTCGGTAATGTCGAGTAACGCGCTGATGAAGGTGCGGTAGGCCGCCCGACCCTTGGCCTGACGGGTATCGCGGTCATCCCCGGGCGCCTCGTTCTTCACCACGAAGCCGCCCTTGGCGCCCACCGGCACGATCACCGCATTCTTGACCACCTGCGCCTTCATCAGCCCCAGCACCTCGGTGCGGAAATCCTCCCGCCGGTCGGACCAGCGCAGGCCGCCCCGGGCGACCCGGCCGGCCCGCAGGTGAATCCCCTCCACCGTGGGGGCGTAGACAAAGGCCTCGAACATCGGCCGCGGTTCGGGCAGTTCCGGCAGCCGGTGCGGATCCAGCTTGAGGCTGATCGCGGCCCGCGGGCAGTCCTGCTCGTCGCGCTGGAAGTAGTTGGTACGCAGGGTGGCCAGCACCACGGCCAGGCAGGCACGCAGCACCCGGTCGGCATCCAGACTGGCCACCGCATCCAGCCCCCGGTGGATGGTTTCGACGTGGGCGAGCTCACGCGAACGCCGGTCGGCCAGGTCCGGTTCGCAGCGGGCGTGGAACAGCCCGATCAGCGCCCCGGCCAGATCGGGATATTCCACCAGCCGCTGCTCGATGCCGTCCAGGCTATAAGGCAATGGCGTCTGCCGCAGGTAGCGGGTGATCGTGCGCAGCAGGGCCACGTCGCGGGCAGACAGGCCGGCGCCCAGCACCAGCGCGTTGAGGGCGTCATCCTCGGCCCGGCCCGCCCAGACCTCGGCAAAGGCCTGCTCCAGCCGCTCGATCGCCTCGGCGTCGGGCGTGTCCGCCAGCGGCCGGATCTCGAAATCGTGAATCCAGGCCGACTCGCGAGCGGCCGGCCGCACGGTGAACGGCCGCTGGCGGGTCACCTGCAGCCCGAAGTGCTGGAGCACCGGCAGCATCTCGGCCAGCGGGGTTTCCGCGCCGCGGCCGTAGAGCCGCACCGCGAAGGTCCCGTCGCGGCGAACCAGCCGCAGCCGCGGCTGCCCATCGGCCAGTGTCTCGAGTTCCTGCGCATCGGCCACCGCCCGGGCCGCCTCGTGGCGTTCCTGATACGCGGCGGAGAAGGCCTCGGCATAGGCCGTCAGCCCCGCCGGCGCGTCCGGTTCGTCCGCCAGCGCGGCGCGAAACGCGTCCGGCCATCGCCGGATGGTGCGCAGCAACTCGGTTTCCATCGTCGCCACGTCGGGGTGGTGATCGGTGCCCGGCGGCGTGGCCACACTGAAATGCATCCGCACGAGACCGCCGCGCAGGAACTGCGACCAGGAGTCCCGGGGCTCACCACCGAGCAGTTCGGCCAGGCGGTTGCCGATGCTGTAGCGAACCGCCACCGAATAGCGCTCGCGCGGCAGATGCACCATGCAGGAGAAGAAGCGTCCGTAACGATCGCGGCGCAGAAACAGCCGCATGCGCTGGGATTCCCGCAGCGCCAGCATGCCCATGGCGGTGCGATAGAGCTCCTCCTCGCCGCTCTGGAACAGCTCGTCACGCGGATAGGTTTCCAGCAGATAGTGCAGCGTCTTGGCCGCATGGCTGCGGGGCCGCAGGGCCGCGCGGGCCACCACGCCCCGCACCTTGCGCCGGAGCATCGGAATGTCCCGCGGACTGGCGGCATAGGCGTCGCCGGAAAACAGCCCCAGGAAACGATGGGCGCCGATCACGTTGCCGGCATCATCCAGGCGCTTGACCGTCACCACATCCATGATGTCGGCGTGATGCAGCCAGCTGGCGGTGTTGGATTTGGTCACCACCACCGGCCGGGTGGACATGGCGTGCTTGTCCAGCTCGGCGGATGGGGCCAGGTATCCGTCGGGGTCGAGCCCCGGCCGATCCTCGCGCAGCAGGCCGAGACTGGAATCCGGCACCGTGCTCAGGCCATCGTCCGATCCCACAGTGCGCTGGCGATAACCCAGGAAGGTGAAGTGGTCGTCGCCCAGCCAGCGCAGAAAGGCCTCGGCCTCGCTGCGTTCCTCGGCATCGGCACCGGCCGGCGCCCGGGCGGTATCATCGATGGCCTGCTGCAGCGCGCGGCGCATGGCGGTGAAGTCGTCCACCACCACCCGCAGGTCGTCGAGGATCAACGGTAGTCGTGCGCTCAGTGCGTTGTCGTCGTAATCCGGTCCGGCCTCGAACTGCAGATGGATGAAGGATTCCTCGTCACCGTGAATGTCGCTGTCGGCCGGGCCCAGCACCCGCGCACAGCGGTGCTGTTCATCACGGGACACCCGCAACACCGGGTGCAGCAGCCAGTCCGGCACGCCGCCGGCCTGGCGCACCGCCATGCCGAGACTGTCCACGAGAAACGGCATATCCGCGGCCACCGTGGCCACCACCCGGGTGCGGTCGCCGGCCGGATAGTCGGGCGAGTAAACCTCGATGCAGGCCTGTTCCGGGGGACGTGCATCGGCGAGCCGGCGGTGACGGCGCGCGATGGCCAGCAGGGTTTCCGCGGGCCGCTCCTGCAGGTGCCCCGGGTGGGCATCGCCGAGATAGGCGCGCAGGAAGGTGGCGAAATCGGGTGGATCATCCGGTGCCGGCGCCGCCTCGGCAGCCCGAACCAGGTTTTCGATATCAGCGGGCTGGGACAGATCCACGGCGACCCCGGTCGAGACAACGTGCCGCCAGCCTAGCGCCGCCCGCACGCGGCGCCAACCCGCGTGGTCGAAATCAGGCCGCGCGCCCGGACTCCGTCATCCCGGACGCGTCAGCGCCCGGAGGCGGCGTGGTCGGCCTGGGTCTCCGGGGCGGCCGCCTGGAATGCAGCCATGGTGAGGCAGCTTCGGTAGACCTGCCGCAGGCGCGGATAATCGCTGAGATCCACGCCGTAGCGCTCGGCCAGGCTGACCTGCGGGACAAGGCATACATCCGCCAGGCTGGCCCGGTCACCGAAGCAGTAGGCGCCGTCGTGATCGGTGCCGGCGAGAATCGACTCCATCGGCGCGAAAGCCTTGTGCAGCCAGTGCACGAACCACTGGCTGCGCTGCTCGTAGTCGAGCTTCATCTCGTCGCGCAGATAGCGCAGCGTGCGCAGATTGTTCAGCGGATGGGTGTCGGCCACGGCGATCTGGGCGAACGACCGGATGCGGGCCCGCAGGGCGATGTCCTCGGGCAGCAACGCCCGCTCGGGATAACGCTCCTCCAGGTATTCCAGGATCGCCGAGGACTGGGTAATCAGCAGATTCTCGTCCACCACCAGCGCCGGGATCAGACCCTGGGGATTCAGGTTCAGATAGGTCAGCCGCTCGGCCGGGGCATTGCCCACGTCGAGAAAGATGGACTTGTAGCTGACGCCCTTGATGTTGAGCGCGATGCGCACACGGTGCGCCGACACACTGCGATAGTGGGTGTATAGCTGAAGCATGACCGGGTTGTTGCGACTATCTGAGAGTCGGCAGTATACGCGCTACCACAGCCAGGCCGCGCCCCGAACGCCGCTGGCGTCGCCGTGCACGGCCGGGCGGATCCCGGTCACGACGCGATCGGCGAAAACGAACGGCGTCCACAGCGCCGGCAGATGCTCGTAGAAGCGTGATACCTGCGACAGCCCGCCGCCGAGTACGATTACCGCCGGATCCAGCACGTTGATGATGCCGGCCAGCGCCCGCCCAAGCCGGTGCTCGTAGTCGGCGAGCACGGCTTGCGCCAGCGCCTCGCCTTGCCCGGCCCGGGTCACGATCACGCGGGCGTCGCATTCGGTTCCGCCGCGCTGACGATAATCGGCGGCCAGCGCCGGCCCGGACAACCAGGTTTCTAGGCAGCCGGTTCGGCCGCACCAGCAGACCGGTCCCGGCCACTCGGATGGATCCCGCGTCCAGGGCAACGGATTGTGGCCCCACTCGCCGGCAATGCCGTTGGCCCCGGCCAGCAGTTGCCCGCGATGGACGAACCCCCCGCCCACGCCGGTGCCCAGAATCACCGCGAACACGCTGTCAGCGTCCGCCCCGGCCCCGTCGGCGGCCTCGGACACGGCCAGGCAATCGGCGTCATTGGCCAGCCGCACCGGCCGCGCCAGCGCGGCCTCCAGATCCCGGCCCAGCGGCTGACCGTTGAGACAGACCGAATTGGCGTTGCGGATCAGGCCGGTCGACGGCGACACCGAACCCGGCGTACCCACGCCGACACTCAGTCCGCCGGCACCGGTCTCGGATTCCAGCGCCGCTACCAGATCGCGAACCGCCGCCACGGTACCGCGGTAATCGCCGACCGGCGTGGCCACCCGCCGCTCGACGGCAATTCTGCCCTCGGCATCGAGCACTACGCCTGCGATCTTGGTACCACCCAGGTCGATGCCGATGCGGGCGCGCCCGGCCGCGTCACGAAACGGCAACCGGCTCATGGCAGTCTGCCCGGGCGAGTTGACGCAGGAGATACAACATGCGGCGAGTTCATCGAATGCACGCTCGGCTGCGGGCCGTCCTGTTCGGCCTGGCCGGCGCGCTGGTGCCGGGCGGTGTGCCCTTCGGGCTGGTCGATCACGGCCGGGACGCGGGTCACGAGCAACCCTAGAGCGCTGCCGCCACAGCCGGCAGCGCGGCGGTGCAGTCGGCGGTCAGACGCAGGTCGAACAGGTCGTCGGCCCGGGTGCGGCCGAGATTGACCGCGGCCAACGGCTGACCGGCGGCATGGGCAGCGCGCACGAAACGCAGGCCCGACCAGATCATCAGCGACGAACCCACCACCAGCAGGCCGTCCGCGTCCGCCAGCAGCCGGCGCACCCGCGCCACCCGGCGGCGCGGCACGTTCTCGCCGAAGAACACCACGTCCGGTTTCAGCACGCCCCCGCAACGGCGGCAATCGGGGACGTTGAATCGCTGGCTGCGTGCCGCGGCCACCGGGCTGTCGCCATCCGGCGCGGCCTCGGCATCGGCGGCCGACAGGGCCGGATTGGCTGCCGCCAGCCGTTGCTGGAACGCGGTGCGGGCGAAGCGGCGACCACAGTCGAGGCAGATCAGCCGGTCCAGTCGGCCGTGCAGGTCCACAACCCGGCGGCTGCCGGCCCGCTGATGCAGCCGGTCCACGTTCTGGGTGATCACCCCGGTGACCCGGCCAACCGCTTCCAGCCCGGCCAGCGCCAAGTGGGCGGCATTGGGTTCGGCGGCCGCCACTCGCGGCCAGCCGCTGAAGCTGCCGGCCCAGTAACGCTGACGGCGTGCCGGGCTGGCGCGGAAGGCCTGGCCGGTCATGGGCTGCTGGCGCTTCCAGGCCCCATCTGCATCGCGATAGTCGGGAATACCCGAGGCGGTGCTCATGCCGGCGCCGGTCAATACCAGCCAGCGTGGCACCGTCCGCATCAGATCGATCAGCGGCGCGGGGGCATCGGTGATGACCGGCCCGGTCACGGCGTGATGCCCCGGTCCGCCAGATCGCGTCGCAGGGTGTCGGCATCGGTGAATGGCAGCGCGTGCCAGCCAGCGGCCCGGGCCGCATCGACATTGATCCGGCGGTCGTCGATGAGAAGGCACTCGTCCGGCGCGGCGCCCAGGCGCGCCTCGACCCGCTCGAACACCCGCGCGTCCGGTTTGGCCAAGCGCTCCTCGTGCGAGGCCATGGCGTGGCGGAACAGACCCATGAAATCGAACCGCGCGAGTGCGGCACGCCAGTGCACCGGATTGGTGTTGGAATAACAGGCCACCGGGTAACGGGCGGCCAGCCCCGCCAGCAACGCCGGCGTCTCTGCGATCGCGCCGCGCAGCATGCCGGCCATGTGGCGAGCCAGCACTGCCGGGCCCAGCGGCCGCGTCAGTCGGGCATCCAGCGCCGCCAGAAACCCGGCCTCGTCGAGATCTCCCCACTGGAACTGTTCCGACAATGACCGCTGCTCGCTGGCGAAGGCCTCGCGCAGCGGCTCGCGCAGGTCGGCCACCGGGGTATCGGATTCGGCCGCCAGCCGCACCAGCGTGGCCTCCAGCGGCTCGACGTCGATGAGCACGCCGCCCAGATCGAAGATCAGCCAAACGGGACGATCTGAACTCATTCCCCGCGACCCGCGCCTGTGTGCCTAACCGCGCTCGGCATCCAGCAGCTGGCCGACCTTGGCGACGTAGGCCTGCATCGCGGCCTCGGCATCGGTGCCCTTCAGCTTCGCCCAGGCGTCGTACTTGGCGCGGCCCTTGAAGTCGGTCATGCCGGGGCGCTTGCCCGCGACATCGCCGGCGGTGGCCTGCTTGTAGTGGGCATACAGCGCCAGCAGGTCTTCATTGCTGGGCCGCCTGGTCAGGGTTTCCACATCCTTCTGTGCCTGCTCGAACTCAGCTTTCACATCCGCCATGGTTCATCACTCCTCGTGGTTGACGGGCGCCGGCCGGTGCCGGCGCCACATATCCAGAAACCGGCAGGCCACGGGGTTGCGATCATCCGCGGCCCGGTAGTCCTCGGCGACGGTATCCCATTCGGTTTCGTCGATGGCGGGAAACCAGGTGTCCCCCGGAAACGTCCCGTCGACACGGGTAATCAGCAGGCGATCGGCCCGCGGCAGCGCCAGGCCGTAGACCTGGGCACCGCCGATTACCATCAGTTCCGGGGCACCGTCGCCGGTCGCCAGATCGACGCCGGCCTGCAGGTCGGCCACCCGGCGCACGCCCTCGGCGTGGAAATCCGCCTGCCGCGTGAGCACGAGATTGTCGCGGTCCGGCAGCGGGCGGCCGATGGACTCGAAAGTGCGCCGCCCCATCAGGATAGGCTTGCCGGTGGTGTGCTGCCGGAAGTGCCGCAGATCGGCCGGCAGGCGCCAGGGCATGCCGCCCTCGTGGCCGATCACGCCGTTGTTGTCCATGGCCACGATCAGGGAAATCCGCACGGGTACTCCATCGCCGGTAACGCGCGCAGTCTAACCGAGGCGGTACGGATGCGGGAGCAGGCCCCGGACCGCTAGACTGAGCACCAATGTCGCAAGCGGGCCGCGACTACCGCGGCCGGCCGGAACCGGATAACGCCATGGCCGTTGCTCAATCGGACATCGCCGATCACAAGTCGCAACTGGTGCGCGACCTGCAGTCGATTCTGCCCGACGAGTCGGTCCTGCACCGGACCGAGGACCTGGCCCCGTTCGAGTGCGACGGGCTGTCCGCCTACCGCCAGTTGCCGATGATCGTGGTGCTGCCGGATACCGTCGACCAGGTGCAGGCGATCATGCAGTTGTGCAGTACGGCGGGCGTGCCGGTGGTGGCCCGCGGCGCCGGCACCGGGCTGTCGGGCGGCGCCCTGCCGCTGGGCAACGGGGTGTTGTTGTCACTGGCCCGGTTCAACCGGATTCTGGACATCGACGCCGACAACCGCTGTGCCCGCCTGCAGCCAGGAGTGCGCAACCTGGCCATCTCCGAGGCCGCCGCGCCGTACGGGCTGTACTACGCGCCCGATCCCTCGTCCCAGATCGCCTGCTCCATCGGCGGCAATGTCGCGGAGAATTCCGGCGGCGTGCACTGCCTGAAATACGGGCTGACCGTGCACAACCTGCTGGAACTCAAGGTGGTGACGGTGGACGGCGACCTGCTGACCATCGGCAACCGGGCGCTGGATGCGCCGGGCTACGATTTCCTGGCGCTGATGACCGGTTCCGAGGGCATGCTGGGGGTGATCGTGGAAGTCACCGTCAAGCTGTTGCCGAGCCCCGAATCCGCCCGGGTGATCCTGGCTGCGTTTGATGATGTCGAGCGGGCCGGCGAGGCGGTCGCGGCGATCATCGGCGCCGGCATCATCCCGGCCGGGCTGGAGATGATGGACGGCCCGGCGATCCGCGCGGTGGAGGACTTTGTCCACGCCGGCTATCCCACCGATGCCGCGGCGATCCTGCTGTGCGAGGTCGACGGCACCGAGGCCGAGGTGGCGGAACACATCGACGCGGTCACCGCGGTGGTCGAACGCGAGGGTGCCACCGACGTGCGCGTCTCGCGTGACGATGCCGAGCGGGCCCTGTTCTGGTCCGGGCGCAAGGCGGCCTTCCCGGCGATGGGCCGCATCGCCCCGGATTACTACTGCATGGACGGCACCATCCCGCGCCGGCATCTGGCCCGGGTGCTCAAGGGCATTTACGCGCTGTCCGAGGAATACGGCCAGCGCGTGGCCAACGTGTTCCACGCCGGCGACGGCAACCTGCATCCGCTGATTCTCTACGACGCCAACAACCCCGGCGAGCTGGAACGCACCGAGGCCTATGGCGGGAAGATTCTCGAGCTGTGCCTGGAAGTGGGCGGCACCATCACCGGCGAACACGGCGTCGGCGTGGAGAAGATCGGCCACATGTGCCTGCAGTTCAACGACGCCGAGCGGGATCAGTTTCACGCCATCAAGGCGGCCTTCGACCCGCACGGCCTGCTCAACCCCGGCAAGGCCGTGCCCACGCTGAACCGCTGCGCCGAGTTCGGGGCCATGCACGTGCACAACGGCGAACTGCCGCATCCGGAACTGGAGCGGCTGTGACCGGTACCGAGGACCTGATCTCCGCCCTGCGCGAGCGCATTGCCGCTGCCCACGAGCGCAGTACCCCGCTGGCAATTCGCGGCGGCGGCACCAAGGCCTTTCTCGGACACCCGGTGGACGGGGCGTTTCTGGACGTCAGCGCCCTGACCGGGATCGTGGATTATCAGCCCGGCGAACTGGTGGTTACCGCCCGCGCCGGCACCCGTCTGGCCGAGCTGGAAACCGTACTCGCCGAACAGGGGCAGATGCTGTCATTCGAGCCCCCGCATTTCGGCGCCGATGCCACCCTCGGCGGCACCATTGCCGCAGGATTGTCCGGACCCCGCCGCCCCTGGGGTGGCGCGGCGCGTGACCTGGTGCTCGGCACCCGCGTGATCAACGGCCGGGGCGAACTGCTGCATTTCGGCGGCGACGTGATGAAGAACGTGGCCGGCTACGATGTGTCGCGGCTGATGGCCGGGGCATACGGCACGCTGGGTGTGCTGGTCAGCGTCAGCCTCAAGGTGCTGCCCCGCCCGGCGGCGGAAACCACGCTGGTCCAGCAACTCGACGCCACGACAGCCATCAACCGCATGAGCGAACTGGCCGGCAAGCCGTGGCCGCTCTCGGGCGCCTACTGGGAGGCTGGCGAACTGTATCTGCGTCTGTCCGGCGCCGAACGCGCCGTGGATGCGGCCCGCGACGCCATCGGGGGCGATGTGGATGATGATCCCGATCGCTGGACCCGTATCCGCGAACTGCAGACGCCGCTGACCGCCGGCGCCGAACCGCTATGGCGACTTTCCCTGCCGCCGGCCGCGCCGCTGGCCAACCTGCCGGGCGACCAAGCTCTGGACTGGGGCGGTGCCCAGCGCTGGCTGGTCAGCGACGCCGATCCGGCGACGGTACGCGACGCGGCCGAGAAGGCCGGGGGCCATGCCACCCTGTTCCGCGGCGATCACGACAGCCGTTTCCACCCGTTGCCCGAAGCCATGTTCAGGCTGCACCAGCGGGTGAAAAACTCCCTGGACCCGGCCGGCATTCTCAATCCGGGCCGCCTTTACCCTGAACTCTGATCAGTCCGGATTAACGATGGGGGTGTCCGTTGCAAGGACTCGAGGAGCATCGGACCCCATTGCCGTCCCACCGACTTGCTAATCGGCGAGGCACCGACACGATGGCAACACGCATTTCGCTGGTCACCACGACGCTCGATGCCGAGGCCTATTTGCCCGATTGCCTGGCATCCATTGACCACCAGCACTATCCGAACCTCGAGCACATCGTCATTGATGCCGGCTCCACCGATCGCACGACGGATATTCTGGCATCTCATGCGAATCAGATAACCGAGTACCGCGTCGTGCCTGGCATCAGCATGTATGCCGGACTTCAACTCGGTTTCTCGATGACAACCGGCGACGTCATGGGCTGGATCAATGCCGATGACGTGCTGCATCCGGGCGCGCTGAGCCTGCTCGATCTGCTCTTTTCCCAGAACCTACAGGTCAACTGGGTAACCGGGCGTCCCTGCCTGATCGACGACCAATCTCGCGCATTTGCCGTTCCCGAGCACCGCTACCGCTCCCGCCGTCGATTTCTGGCGGGCGACCGCCACTGGATTCAGCAGGAAAGTACCTTCTGGCGACGCGACTTATGGGAACGGGTCGGCGGCCTGGACGATACGCTCGACTACGCGGGCGACTTCGACCTCTGGTTCCGTTTTTACCAGCAGGACCGCCTGTTCCTGCTCGACTGCCTGCTCGGGGCTTTCCGGGTTCACCACCAGGGGCAGCTTTCGCAGCGGCATGCCACGGAGTATCAGCGGGAAGTCGATCAGATCTACCGCCATTCCCAGGCGCGGCAATCGCGTTCCGCCAGAGCGGCATCGGCCGCGCTGGCAGTGATTGATAACCTCATCCGGGCACGCGCACACCGGCACCCGGGTCAATGCACGGCGATGTTACGGACACTGGGACTTACCGAGACGATATGCTTTGCGCCTTTGCTGCACTTTGATCCTGTGAAGCAGGTCTTCCATACCCGCGACCACTGGATGTAATCGGGACACCGTTCACTTTATGCAGACGTCCATCCTCGCAGACATTTTGTCGACCCCGGACGGCCGGGAGGCCGACCGCATCCTGCGGGCCTGCACCCACTGCGGCTTCTGCACCGCCACCTGTCCCACGTATCAGGTGCTGGGCGACGAGCGCGACAGTCCGCGGGGTCGCATCTACCTGATCAAGCAGGTGCTGGAAGGCGCGGAGCCCACGCGCGCTACCCAGACCCACCTCGACCGCTGCCTGACCTGTCGGGCCTGCGAGACCACCTGCCCGTCCGGGGTGGAATACGGCCGGCTGGCCGATATCGGTCGTGACCTGGTGGATCGGCAGGTGCGTCGCGGCCCGGTCGAGCACTTCATGCGCTGGGGCCTGCGGCGATTCATGGCCTATCGCGGGCGCTTCGCACTGCTGCTCCGGCTGGGCCAGCTATTCCGGCCCCTGATGCCGGGGCCGCTGAAGGCCAAGACCCCCCCGCGTCAGGCCGCCGGTCACTGGCCCGATTCCACCGGTGCCACGCGAACCATGCTGGTGCTCGACGGCTGCGTGCAGCCGGCCGCGGCGCCACGCACCAATGCCGCCGCCGCACGGGTGCTGGACCGCCTGGGCATCCGATTGGTGCGCGTTCGCGAGGCCGGCTGCTGCGGCGCCCTGCCCCAGCATCTGAGCGCCCGTGACGAGGCGCTGAACTTCGCCCGCCGCAACATCGATGCCTGGTGGCCGCATATCGACGCCGGCGCCGAGGCCATCGCGGTCACCGCCAGCGGCTGCGGCGCTCAACTGGCCGAATACGCCCATCTGCTGCGCGACGACCCCGACTATGCGGACAAGGCGAAGCGGGTTACCGATCTGGTGCGGGATCTGGGCGATATCCTGGCTGATGAGGACCTCACACCATTCCAGCACATCGGCGCCGACCGGCCGGTGGCCTATCATCCGCCCTGCACCCTGCAGAACGCGCCCGGTCTCCAGGACCGGGTGGCCGGCGTGCTGCAGACTGCCGGTTTCCGGCTGACGCCGATCCGGGACAAGCACCTCTGCTGCGGCTCTGCCGGCACCTACTCGATCCTGCAGCCGGCCATGGCCAACCGTCTGCGCGACGACAAGCTGACCAATCTGCAGGCCGGTGACCCGGACACCATCGTCACCGCCAACATCGGCTGCCAGCTGCATCTGGCCACCGCCGCCGGCGTGCCCGTTCGCCACTGGATCGAACTGCTGGATGGCTGACGCCGCGCCCCCACCCGACCTGCTTGATTATCTCGCCGACAACCTGGGCGACCCACCGCCGGCGCGAATTCTGCTAGTCACCGAGGACGAGGCACCGCTGGCCGCGCGCATTCGCGAGCGCGCGCCCGGCGCGGACTGCCTGACGCTGACACCGGCCGAGATGGACGATGCCCGGGTCGGCGATCAACCCTTCGATCTCGCCCTCGTCGCCGACCTGCTGGAAGATCGCCCGGCCCGCGCGGCAGCCCAGGGTCTGGGCCGCCTGCGCGACCTCTACACCCACCGGTTCTGGCTGATCGTGAGTCCGGCGGCCAAATGGACCAACGCCGACCTGATCGGCTACGGCCTCAGGCGAGCCGGACGCTTCGACGACTGGCGGCTGTACCGCTTCAACATCCACGACTACAAGGACGTGCCGGACTGGCTGAACAGCCGCTACTGGGCGAATCCGGAGCGGTGGGGGCGGGAGCGCTGGTAAGGTCCCCGGCCGGCAAGCGCTAGCGGGAGCGAATAGGCAGCTCTTCTTTCCCGTCGGGACGAGCTGGGCACCGCAGGGCTTCGAGGCTTCCGGCCCGCTTTAGCGGGGCGGAACCCTCTTCATTCTTCAAGCTCTGGAAATGCTGAATTGCCGGAAAAAATCAAGATTGCCGCGGCCCCTGACGGGGCCTCGCAATGACGTTTTTCGGCGTTGGACGGCCCGTTGATTCGGGCAGACGCCATGAATGCAATGGCGCCCTTCGGCGGATGACCTTGTAGGGCCGCTTTCAAGCGGCCACTCATCAACAGTTGTCGGCTCAACCGTCGTCGCCTTCCGCCGTCAGCGCCGCCATCGACAACCGCCGAATGGCACTGATCGCCGCCTCCCAGCAACCTTCACGGCACAAACCCGCCATGGCAGCATCCTCGTAGCCGGCCAGCGCCGCCTCGATGCAGGCCTCGCGCACGCGTTCGGCCAGGGCGACTGCGTCATCGGATTCGCTCATTGCTGTGCCTCCAGGAATTCCGCGAGCACCCGCGCGTGGTTGTGCTGCTCGTCGCGGGCAGCGTAGAGAAGGGTCAGCCGGTCATCGCGGGCCGCCTCGACCAGCGGCGCCAGCGTCGCCGCATCCATCGCCGCCAGCTCGTCACGATAAGCGGCGCGAAAGGCCGCCCAGCGCTCGGGATCATGGCCGAACCACTTTCTCAGTTCAGGCGACGGAGCCACGTCGCGACACCACGCATCCAGCTCTGCGCGCTGCTTGGACAGCCCCCTGGGCCACAGCCGATCGACCAGAACACGGCGGCCGTCATCGGCGGCCGGAGACGCATACACGCGTTTGATGCGGATGCTCACGAGGCGCGGGCGGTTTCGACGGTTGGCGGCAATCGACGCGGCACACGATCAATCTGCCAGTTGCCCACGGCCCAGGCCAGAACTGTGTCGACGTCGGTCGCGGCCAGATCCGCGGGCGGTGACTGGCCCAGTCGCTCCAGCGCGGCCAGCAGACCGGGCACGGGCCGCGACGGATCCAGCGCCGCGACGCCCTCGCTCTTGCTGAACTTGCGCCCGTCGGCATGGGTGATCAGCGGAATATGCCAGTAGGCGGGTACCGGCAACCCCAGCGCCTGCTGCAGCAGAATCTGCCGCGGCGTCGAGGTCAGCAGGTCCGCGCCGCGCACCACCTCGGTCACGCCCTGGGCGGCATCGTCCACCACCACCGCCAGCTGGTAGGCGAACTGGCCGTCGGCCCGGCGCACCACGAAATCGCCCACGTCCCTGGCCGGATTCTGGGTAATCGCCCCCTGAATGCCGTCCTCGAATGCGAGATCGCCTTCGGTGGTGCGAAACCGAACCGAACGCGGCACCCGACCGGGTGGCAGGCCGTCCCGGCAGGTGCCCGGATACACCGGCCCTTCGATGCCGGCCGGGCCGGTCTGCGCCTTCCGGCGTGTGCAGCCGCAATCGAACACGCGGCCCGATTCGCGCAGCTGATCGAGGGCCGCCTGATAGGCATCGAGGCGGCGGCTCTGGTAGAGCACCGGGCCGTCCCAGGTCAGGCCGAAGGCCTCCAGGGTGCGCAGGATGCCGTCGGCCGCCCCCGGCACTTCCCGGTGGCGGTCGATGTCGTCCATGCGCAGCACCCAGCGGGTGCCGCGGCTGCGGGCGTGCACGAAGCTGGCCACCGCGGCCAGCAACGAGCCGAAATGCAGCGGCCCGCTGGGCGACGGGGCGTAACGCCCGACCGGTTCGGCGTCGGTCATCGCTTTAGAGAACGACGTCGAATCCCTCGAACTGGGGCGGGCCGAGGTACATACCCTTGGTGTCGCCCGCCCCGGCGTGGGCCTTGCGGAAGGCCTCCGATTTCGTCCACGCCTCGAACGCCGCGCGCGATTCCCAGATCGAGTGCGAGGCGAACAGGGTGTGGTCCTCATGCGACGGGCCGCGCAGCAACTGGAACTCGCGGAAACCCGGCACGCCTTCCAGATGGCTGTCGCGGGCGCGCCAGACTTCCTCGAAATCGGCCTCGCGGCCCGGGGCGACGCGGAATCGGTTCATGGCGATGAACAAGGCTTTCTCCGTGGGATGGCATCAGCCGTCATTCTGACCGCCGATCAGCAGTTTTCCAAAACCGCGTCGAGCCGTTTCGGCGATACCTTGACCGCCGTACCCAGCGGCTGGGCGAATACCTGCACCCGGTATTCCTCGATCATCCAGCGCAGGTCGATCAGATTGTCGGGACGCTCGCCGCGCCGGGCCGCGCGCTCCGCCCTCTGCTTGTAGGCGATCCAGTAGGGGCTGATCTGGCGCAGGCGCTCGCGATCGGCTGCGCTGCCCGCCTCGCGCAGCTTGTCCATGCGCTGTTCCAGGGCGGCCAGGTAACGGTCCAGATGGCGCGGATCGGGCAGGTGGCTGATGAAGCCCAGGTGGATCAGGTGCGCCAGTTGATCCTGCATGTCCTCGACGCAGGGCATGGCATCGAGGCTCAATCCCCGTGACAGGCGCCGGCGCAACTGCGCGTAACGCGTGAGTGCCGGCGACAGGCGATCCCAGAGTGCCACCGCATCGCTCACGATCGCGCCACGGACCGTCTCGGACAACGCGTCGAACCCGGCGGCATCGCGCGGCGGCTCGTCCACCCGCGCCCCGATCACGGCCTGCAGCAGATCGGCCAGCAGCGGCCCTTCCGGATCGGCCTCCAGCGACGCGAGAATGCCGGCATCCACCAGCGCGGTGTCGGGCGGCGCCGGCAGCGGCTGGGTGGCCTGCTGCTTGAAACCCGTGAGCTCGCGCTTGAGAAATCTGGCCGGCTTGCGGACAGCCAGCCGCAGCAGCCGGATCACGCCGCGGCGGTGCTCGCGTTCGGCCTCGACAGGATCATCGAGCAGCACCAGGTCCACATGCTCGCCCCGGTCGACCAGCGCCGGCACCGCCCGCAGGGTGACGCCGCCATGATCCAGTTCCACGAACCCGGGCAGATCGATATCCGGCCACTCGGTGAGTTCCCGCCGTTCGATACCGTGATCCGGGCGGGACTGGACCGCCTCTCGAGCCCGCTCGCCCAGCCGCTGGCGCAGGGCGTTCAGATCGCGGCCGCTGTCCAGCACCCGACCCTGGTCGTCAATCACCTCGAAACGCATCTGCAGATGCCGGCTCGGTGAAAAGCCCTGCCAGGCATCCGCCGGAATGGCGTTGCCGGTCATGGCCCGAACCGCCTCGCGCAGCCGATCCCGCAGGCTGCCCGAGGCGAAATCCAGCCGCTCGGCGGCGGCCCGGGCGAACTCCGGCACCGGCACCACCTGGCGGCGCTGGGCCTTGGGCAGGGCCTTGAAGTACTCGCGGATCTTTTCCTCCAGCAGACCCGGCACCAGCCAGTCCGCGCGATCATCAGGAAACTGGTTGATCATCGGCAGCGGCACACGGGCCGTGACGCCATCGTCCGGGTCGCCCGGTTCGAAGCGGTAGACCAGGCCGATGGGTATATCGCCCAGACGCAGCGCCTCGGGAAAGGCGTCCGCCGGCAGATCCAGCCCCGCATGCCGCAGCAGGCTGTCCTCGTCGAAGCGCAGCGCAGCGTCCCCATGGGCCTTGATCCAGGCCATCAGCGACTTGCGGTCACAAACCGCGGCCGGCAGCACTTCCTCGTAGAACGCGGCCTGGGTGGTCTCGTCCACCAGCAGATCGCGGCGGCGGAAGCGGGCCTCGCGGTCCGCGATGTCGGTGACCAGGGTCTGGTTGTGGCTCAGGAAATCCGGCAGGCGGCCGCGATTGTCGGTCACGGCAAAGGCCACCAGCCCGTCGCGGATGAATATCTCGCGGGCCACCGACCGGTCGATGCGGCCGTAGTCCACCTTGCGGCCGTCGGCCAGGGTCAGGCCGAACAGTTTCACCCGCTCGCGCCCAGCCACATGCCCGCGCCGCTTGGCCCAGTGCGGTTCGTAATGCTCGCGCTGCACCAGATGGGCGGCGGCCTGCTCGATCCAGGCCGGTTCCACCATCGCCACGTGATGGGCGTAGAGCCGGCTGGTCTCGATCAGTTCGCCGGCCACCAGCCACTTCGGGTTGCGGCCAGCCAATGCGGAGCCGGGGAAGATGCGGAAGCGCCGTCCGCGGGCGCCCAGATACTCGCCCCGCTCGTCAAGCTGCCCGACATGATCCAGCAGCCCGGCCAGCAGCGCCGCGTGCAGGGCGTTGTAGTCGCTATCGGCCAGCTTCGCGGTCAGCCGCTGGTTGGGCAGGCCGATGTCGCTGCCGATGCGGCGCAGCTGGCGGACCAGGTCCTCCCACTCGCGCAGGCGCATGAAGTTGAGGAAATGCTCGCGGCACCACTTGCGCAACTGGTTGCCGGAGCGCTCGCGTTTTATTGCGGCAAAGGCGTCCCATACCCCGAGCAGGCCGATGAAATCCGACCGGTTGTCGGTGAACGGCTTGTGCGCCTCGTCCGCCGCCTGCCGGGCCTCGGTCGGGCGCTCGCGCGGGTCCTGGATGGTCAGCCCCGCGGCCAGCACCCGCAGGGCCGGCAACACCCCGTGATCGTGGCCGGCCAGCAGCATGCGGCCGATGCGGGGATCCAGCGGCAGCCGGGCCAGCCGCCGGCCCAGCTTCGTGATGCGGTGCCCATCCCTGCCGCGCGTGAGCGCCTCCAGTTGCTGCAAGAGGTTGCGGCCGTCCTGGATATGGCGGCGTTCGGGCGGGTCGACGAAGGGAAAGTCCTCGATATCCCCCAGCCGCAGATCGGCCATGGTCAGCAGCACGCTGGCCAGATTGGTGCGGCGGATTTCCGGATCGGTGAAGGCCGGACGGTTGTCGTAGTCGTCCTCGGCGAACAGCCGAATGCAGATGCCAGGCGCTACCCGCCCGCAGCGGCCGGCGCGCTGGTTGCAGCTTGCCCGGGCAACCGGCTCGATCGGCAACCGCTGCACCTTGGCGGCCGTGGAATAGCGGCTGATGCGGGCCAGCCCGGTATCGATCACGTAGCGGATGCCCGGCACGGTCAACGAGGTTTCGGCCACATTGGTGGCCAGCACCACGCGGAAACCGTTGCTGGGCGCGAAGATGCGGTTCTGGGCCGAGCGGGTCAGGCGGGCGTAAAGCGGCACGATTTCGGCGCCGGCGAATTTGGAGTCCGCCAGCGCTTTCGCCAGATGCCGTTCCGTGTCCCGGATATCACGCTCGCCGGGCAGGAACACCAGGATGTCGCCGGGCCCCTCCCGCCAGAGTTCGCGCGCCGCGGCCTCCACGGCTTCGGGCTGATCGGTGCCCTCGTCAGGCGGACGGTAGCGCACCGTCACCGGATAGCTGCGCCCCTCCACGTCGATGACCGGCGCGTCGTCGAAAAACGCCGAGAAGCGGCCGGGATCGATGGTCGCCGAGGTGACGATCAGCTTCAGATCGGGCCGTTTCGGCAACAGCCGCTTGAGGTAGCCCAGCAGGAAATCGACATTGAGCGTGCGCTCGTGGGCCTCGTCGATGACGATGGCCTCGTAGCGGTTGAGGAATCGGTCCCGCGCGGTCTCGGCCAGCAGGATGCCATCGGTCATCAGCTTGACCTGGGTGGCCTCGCCGACGCTCTGCTCGAACCGGGTCTGGAAACCGACCAGCCCGCCCAGCGGCACCCCGACCTCGTCGGCAATGCGCTGGGCCACGCTGCGTGCCGCCAGCCGCCGCGGCTGGGTGTGGCCGATCAGCCCGCGCGCACCCAACCCGGCCTGCATCAGGATCTTGGGCAGCTGGGTGGTCTTGCCGGAACCGGTGGCGCCGCAGACCACCACCACCTGATGATCACGCACCGCCGACGCAATCTCCTCGGCGCGGGTCGATACCGGGAGCTCCGCGACCAGGTCGATCGGCGGGCGCGCTGCCAACCGTTCGCGCGTTTTTGCCGCGCTCGCAGCCACCTCGGCTTCCAGCGCCCGGCGCGTGTCCGGCGACCGCGCCCGCTGTCGCTGGCTGATCAGGCGATGGCGATCGCGGGTCTGTAGCTCGTCGAGCGGGAGTCCCCCGTCGTTATGTGCGCTCATGGAGTCGCGTGAACCGCAGTGCTGGTCGTGTTGCGATTCGCTCAAGTGCCGTAAAAGGGATTTTCGATTACCAGATCACCAATCCGCTGGCCGTGCTGCATATCTTCGGTGAGCAGGCGCCGGCAACCAGCCTCGCGGGCGGCGGCTATGATCAGGCTGTCGTAGAAACTGTAGCCGTAACGCGATTGCAGCGACAGCGCGGCGCCATAGAGCTGGACGCTGGGCATGACCTGCCACAGCGGCGCCAGCACCGTATCCAGGAACCGCGTACAGCCGGTATGGTTCAACCTGATTTCGGCCTTGCGAATCACCGAATTCAGGCATTCCTGGACCACCTGAAAGCTGATACAGGTGTGCTGACGGGACAGGCCGTCGTCAATCAACTGGCGCGCAATCGCGGCCTTGCGCTGATCGGTATTCTCAAGATAATAAATGAAGACGTTGGTGTCGATGAACCGGTCAACGCTCATTCATTTCGTCCCGGGTAAGCTTGCGTCCGATTCGCACACTGCCCTGCAACTCGTCCAGTACCGCCCGGGCTTCCTGCAACTGCTGGTCACGTCGGGCGTAGTCCGCCAGCCAGCGGCGAAACTCGGCGTTGAGAGTGGTGTGCTCGGCGCGGGCACGGGCCCGGGCGGCTTCGATCAGCGCATTATCCGCACTCAGCGTAATGTTCTTCATCGCTTCACACTGGTTTCGTGTACACGAAAATAGTGTACACGAGTACGCTTTCCGGCTGTCATGGCCGGGTTGTTAACCTGTCGCAGCCTGCCAAAGTGCCGCTGTTCATGACCGATACCCAGACCTTCGACTACCTCATCGTCGGCGCCGGCTCGGCCGGCTGCGTGCTGGCCGACCGACTGAGCGCGGATGGCCGCTTCTCCATCTGCCTGCTGGAGTTCGGCGACAGCGACCGCTCCCCGCTGATCCGCATGCCCGCGGCCCTGTCCATTCCCATGGGCATGAAGCGCTATGACTGGGGGCTGTACAGCGAGCCCGAACCGGGTCTGAACGGCCGGCGCCTGCACCACGCCCGCGGCAAGGTACTCGGCGGCTCGTCGTCGATCAACGGCATGGCCTGGGTACGCGGCAGCGCGGGCGATTTCGACGACTGGGCCGCGCGCGGCGCCACCGGGTGGGACTACGCCCATGTGCTGCCCTATTTCCGGCGGGCCGAGGACTGTGTCTACGGCGCCGATGATTACCGGGCCACCGGCGGGCCGGTCGGCGTGTGCAATGGCAACGGCATGGCCAACCCGCTCTACCAGGCCTTCATCGAGGCCGGGGCCCAGGCCGGCTACGGACACACGGCCGACTACAACGGCCATCGTCAGGAAGGCTTCGGGCGCATGGATATGTCGGTGCGCGACGGCGAGCGCTGCTCCACCGCCCGCGCCTATCTCGAGCCGGCCCGGCGGCGGCCCAATCTGCAGGTCATCCGGCAGGCCCTGGCCGAGCGAATCCTGCTGGATGGCCGTCGCGCCACCGGCCTGGTCTACCGGCGCGGCGGCCGGTCGCAGCGGCTGCAGGCCCGGCGGGAAGTGATCCTCGCGGCCAGCGCGTTCAACTCGCCCAAGCTACTGATGCTTTCGGGCATCGGCCCGACGGCCCACCTGCGCGACCACGGCATCGCAGTCGTACATGACCTGCCCGGCGTGGGCGCCAATCTGCAGGATCATCTGGAAATCTGGGTGCAGCACGCCTGCCGGCAACCGATCAGCCTGAATGGCCGCCTCGGCGCCCTCAGCAAGCTCGGCATCGGGGCCCGTTGGCTGTTACGCCGCGACGGGCTCGGTGCCAGCAACCAGTTCGAGGCCAACGGCTACATCCGCAGCCGGGCGGGTCTGCGCTACCCGGACATCCAGTTCCACTTCCTGCCCGGGGCCATCGCCTACGACGGTTCCAGCGCCGCACCCGGTCACGGCTTCCAGGCCCATCTGGGGCCGAACAAGCCGGACAGCCGCGGCCACGTCCGTCTGCGGTCCACCGACCCGCAAAGTGCGCCGGTGCTGACTTTCAACTACCTGCAGGAAGCCACCGACCGCGAGGCTTTCCGCACCGGCCTGCGCCTGACGCGGGAAATCTTCGCCCAGCCCGCCCTCGACCACTACCGGGGCGAGGAGCTGTCACCGGGACCGGCCGTGACTACCGACGACGAGATCGACGCCTGGGTGGCCGAGCACGCGGAAACCGCCTATCACCCCTGCAGCACCTGTCGCATGGGCACCGATGACCGGGCAGTGGTTGATCCGGCCTGCCGCGTGCACGGCATCACGAACCTGCGGGTGGTGGATTCCTCGATCATGCCGCGGCTGACATGCGGCAACATCAATGCCCCCACCATCATGCTGGCCGAAAAGGCAGCCGACGCGATTCTGGGACGCCCACCGCTACCCCCGACGGACGTACCGGTCCACGAGCCACCGGCCTGGCAGACACGCCAGCGGGCGTCGACACCCGAGCGCCCACTGGCGGATTGAGCCCGGCGGGTCAGCCGGCGTTGTGCGCCTTCATCTGCTTCGACCAGGCGGCATAGTCGGTCAGCGGCAGCCACTCCATGTCCACCACCGTATGGCCGGCCGAGTCGCGCCACACCGGAAGCTGGTGAATCAGCTCATCGAGATGCTCGGCCGAGTCGACAGCGATCACGCCGACCACCTCGTACTGACCGGCCACCTTGTAGACCCACCTGATCACGCCCGCATCGCGAGCGCCCATCACCGCCTCGGTTTCCGCTATCCAGACGTCGAAGAACTCGGCCAGCGACATCGACTCCGGTTTGGCCAGCTGCACACGAAAGAAAACGTCCATAACCTCTCCCTGTTTGCCGAAGCCCCCGGCGTGCCCCGAGACTAGCACCATGGACATCCATGGTGACCAGATCCGGGGCGCTCGCCGCCGGCAGGAAGACAGCCTGGCGTGGACAAGCCTTGGCGACTTTCAGCTTGCGGTGGTGGCCGATGGCATGGGCGGCCACCCCGGTGGGGACGTGGCCAGCCGCGCAGCCATCGACAGCTTCGTGGATCACCTGCACGCCACGTCCGCCGAACGCTGGCAACAACCGCCTGCCATCCTGGAAGCGGCCCTGCGGGCCGCCGACGCGCGCCTGCACGCGATTGAACGTGACGACCCCGCCCTCGCCGGCCTGGGCACCACGCTGGCGGCGCTGCTGTTCACGTCCAATGCCGTCTACCGGGCCAGCGTGGGCGACAGCCTGATCTACCGCCTGGCAGGCGACAGGCTTGCCCGGGTCAACGAAGTCCATGGTGACGGGCCCATGCTATGCAGCTGCCTGGGGCCGGCACTTACCCGCGTTGATGTTGCCCAACTGCCGCCGGTCATGGCACCGCATCCACGTTATCTTATTGCCAGCGACGGCATAGAGACCCTGCCCGAATCCGCACTGGCCGAGGCAATGGACACGGCGGTCAGCGCCCGGGCGGCGGTTACCGATCTGCTGACCCGGATTGACACCACCAACGCGGTGGCTCAGGACAATGTCACCGTGGTTGCGGCCCTGCCCGACTACTGACCGTACAGGCCGTCGAAGAGATCGCGGGCCTTGTCACCGGCCCGTTCCAGTATCCCGGGTTCCGCTGACTCGCTGGCGCCGTCCGACAGCACCACGCCACAGGGATCATCCGTGGCGAAGGTGCGATCGAATGCTCCTTCCGCGATCAGCGACAACCCGCCCGTGGTGATAGCCGCGCCGACACGGCCGGCCGCCTGCAGCTTGGCGGTTAGGTCGCCGGAGGTGGGGCGCGGCCTGGTGAGGGTGCCGCCGATGGAAAAGCCGCCGGCCAGCGTGCCCAGATTCACCCCGATGCCGCTGCGCGCGGTGGGCTTGACCCGGATGGCCACCGCCTCGGAGGCCAGGTCGATCACCGCGTTGCCCAGAACGTTGACCTTGTCGGTCTGCATGCCGATGGCCTTCTCTCCCTGCGCCACGCCGTCCTTGATCGCCAGCTTCAGGGCAGCACACATCAGGTCGGTACGGGCCTCCTCGTCGGCCAGCGGGTTGATCTGCTGCAGCACCGAGAACACCACATCCGCGCCGATGACGTTGGCGGCATTGTTGCCCAGCGTGCCCCGGCCCACCGACAGCTGCAGATCCCCGTTGAAGTTGCCGGCCACCGCCGCCGGGCTGCCCCCGGCGCCCTCGCCCTGCAGGCGGAAGTCGCTGGGCGCGCCCTCGATCAGATCAGCGTCCTGCAGCGCGGGCAACTCCCCCGGCCGAAAGCCATCGAGCTGCACATCGACCGCGAGCATCGGCGGCGACGCGCTGGCATCCAGACCCAGACTCGCCGCCAGCTTGCCGCCGGCAAGCGTCGCCCGGATGGGGTCCAGGCGAAGCTGGCCGGCTTCCAGTGACAGCGTGGCATCGAGTTCCTCCAGCACCAGGCCGTTACTGATCACGCGACCGGCGGTGAGCTCGATAGCGGCATCCAGCGCCTGCAGCGGGGCCAGGGGGATCGGGGTGTCCGGGATCAGGCGGTCATCACCGGACTTGGCCGCCTCGCCCTGAAACGGCCGCAGATCGAACGCGTCCGAAGTCAGCGCCCCGGTGAGGCGCGGCCGCTCCCCATCCCGCACCAGGCGTCCCGACCCGGTCAGGTTCGAATCGCCCAGTTGCCAGTCGAACTCGTGGATCCGGTAATCGGCGTCAGCCTCCCGGAGCTGCTGCCAGGGGTCCAGGCTGGCGTCGATCCGGAGATCGCGCTCGCGGTACCGGCCTTCCAGCGTTAGTTTCATAGGCCGGAGTAGCCCCGGCGCCCTGAGCGTCAGCCGTGACACCGTGGCCTGTCCGGCCTCGGCGCGCTCATCCGGCTGGTAGGTGATACGCGCATCCCGCAGGATCGCGGACCGGGGCAAGCGCAGGGACCAGCCCGCGTCGCTAGGCTTATCGGCCGATCCCGCCAGGTGCCAGTTGGCCCCATGTTCGGAGTGGCGTGCCAGACGAATCGCCGACCCGTCCACGGCAACATGGCGAATATCGATCGTGCCGCTCAGCAGCGGCAGCAGCGGGATCCGGATGTCGACGCGCTCCGCTTCAACCAGCGGCTCATCGCCGGCCCAGTCCGCATTGGCCAGCGATACCGACGTCGCCGACAACGCCGGCGGCCAGCCGCGACTCAGGCGCAGCTCGCCCGCGATACGGAACGCGCGGCCGGTGGCCTCGGACACCGCGGTTTCCAGCGCTGTCCGGTGCTGATCTACATCGTAGAAAAACCAGATACCGGCCAGGGCCAGGCCCAACAATCCGGGCAAGCCGATCCCCGCCAACAACAGCCATCTGCGCACGCGCGTCTCCCGGTCCAGCGCCGCGATGCATTGTGGCACGGCTGCCCGCGGCCCAGCGGCCGCGTAGAATGTGGACCTGCAATCCGCTTACGACACCGCATCCGGCGGTCGCCATCCGGTCCATGTCCGTCAACACGATCGAACACAACCGCCGTCAGAATCATCTGGCGGGCCGTGACGAGGTGTGGCTGTTCGGTTACGGCTCGCTGATCTACAAGGCCGATTTCGCGTTTCTGGCGCGGCAACCGGCCACCATCCAGGGCTGGGCGCGACGCTTCTGGCAGGGTTCGCACGACCATCGCGGCACGCCGGAAGCGCCCGGCCGCGTAGTCACGCTGATCGAATCACCCGGCGTGACCTGCGGCGGCATGGCCTATCGCGTGACACCCGGAGTGTTCGAGCATCTGGATCACCGGGAGAAGAACGGCTATCTGCGGCTGGTCACGCGACTGACCTTCGCCGATGGCAGCAGCGCCGAAGGACTGGTCTACATCGCGGGGCCGGACAACGATGCCTTTCTGGGACCCGCGCCCGAGCACGAGATCGCCGCGCATATCCGCCACGCGGCCGGCCCCAGCGGCCGCAACCGGGACTATCTCCTGGAGCTGGACGAGGCGCTGCGGGAGTTGGGTTTCCACGACCGGCACGTGCGCATTGTGGCGGATGAACTGCGGGCGCAGGAGGACTAGTACGACTCCTTGAACGGCCGCAGGTCGATTTCCTGAGTCCACGCCGAGGGGTGCTGGCAATGCAGGTGCCAGTAGGTGTCGGCAATGGCGTCGACGTCTAGCAGTCCGCCCTCGCCCTTGGCCTCGGCCAGTGCCGGCACGAACTTGCGCACCCGCTCGCCATCGACCCCGCCGTCGATCAGCACATGTGCCACGTGAATGCCCTGTGGGCCATACTCGCGCGCCATGCTCTGGCTGAGCATGCGCAGACCGGCCTTGGCGGCGGCGAAGTGGGCGAATCCCGGCTTGCCCCGCAGACTGCCCGACGCGCCGGTGAAGATCACCGTGCCGCGCCCCAGCGGCACCAGCCGGCGGGCCGCCTCGCGGCCAACCAGGAAGCCGCCGAAACAGCCCACCCGCCAGAAATCCTCGAACTGATCGGCCGTCAACTCGCGGAAATCGATGATGGCGTTGTTGCCGGTGTTCGAGACCACCACATCCGCCGGGGCGTGATCCGCGGTATCCGACATGGCGCGATCGAACAGGGCGATCACGTCCGATTCCACCGTCACGTCGGTGGTCACCGCCTCGGCACTGTTGCCGGCGGCCCGGATGGTCGCCACCACCTGCTCGATCTTGGCCGGCGTGCGGCCGGCCACGAACACGTGATACCCCTCGGCGGCAAAGCGTCGGCACACCGCGGCGCCGATGCCCTGTTCCGCGCCGACGCCAACAACAATCGCACTAGGACAAGTCATGAGCATGCTCCCTGATTCCTGGCAGGACGAAACGCCCGCCGCCTGCGGTCAGACGGCAATCGGCGCCTTGATGGCCGGGTGGCTTTGGTAGCCCACCACCCGGATATCGTCGAACGTGAATGCGAACAGGTCGGTCACGGCCGGATTGAGTTCCAGCCGCGGCAATGGCAGCGGCTCGCGGGTGAGCTGCTCGTCCGCCTGCTCGAGATGATTCGAGTACAGGTGCGCATCGCCGAAGGTATGCACGAAATCGCCCACCCCGAGGCCGCACACCTGGGCCACCATGTGCGTCAGCAGGGCATACGAGGCGATATTGAACGGCACGCCCAGGAAGATATCCGCGCTGCGCTGGTAGAGCTGGCAGGACAGCCGGCCGTCGGCCACATAGAACTGGAACAACGTGTGGCAGGGCGGCAGCGCCATGTGGTCCACCTCCGCCGGGTTCCAGGCCGAGACGATGTGGCGGCGGGAATCGGGATTCTCGCGGAGGGAGCGCAGCACGTTGGTCAGCTGATCGATGGCGCCGCCGTCGGGCGCCGGCCAGGACCGCCACTGGTAGCCGTAGACCGGGCCCAGGTCGCCGTTCTCGTCGGCCCATTCGTCCCAGATCGAGACGTTATTGGCCTTGAGGTAGCCGATGTTGGTGTCGCCGGCAATGAACCACAGCAACTCGTGAATGATCGCGCGCAGATGCAGCTTCTTGGTGGTCACCATCGGGAAGCCGTCATTCAGGTCGAAGCGCATCTGCCAGCCGAACACCGAGCGAGTGCCGGTGCCCGTGCGATCATTCTTGACCACCCCGTGCTCGCGCACGTGGCGCATCAGCTCGAGGTACTGGCGCATCAGTCACGCACTCCCTGCTGGTTCACCCCGCGATGCGCCAGCGCCAGCAACAGCAGGCCGCCGGCAATCATCGGCAGGCACAGCAGCTGGCCCATGGTCATCCAGTCGAAGGCGATGAAACCGAGATGGGCGTCCGGCTGGCGGAAGAATTCCGCGGTGAAGCGCAGCGCGCCGTAGCCGATGAGGAAGAACCCCGACACCACCATCCGGCGGCGCGGGCGCCGCGCCACGAACCACAGCAGCGCCAGCAGTACGATGCCTTCCAGCGCGGCCTGGTAGAGCTGCGACGGATGCCGGGCCAGGACATCGACCTGCGGATAGATCATTGCCCAGGGCACATCCGTGGGCCGGCCAACCAGCTCCGCATTGATGAAGTTGGCAATGCGACCGAAGAACAGACCGATGGGGATCACCGGGGCCACGAAATCGGTCACGTCGAAGAACTTGCGTTCGGTCTTGCGGGCAAACCAGGCAGCCGCCGCGAACACCCCGAGCATGCCGCCGTGGAAGGACATGCCGCCCTCCCAGATAAAGAAGATCTGCAGCGGGTCACTCAGCAGTAGCTGCGGCTGGTAGAACACCATGTAGCCGACGCGCCCGCCGACCACCACGCCCAGCACCACGTAGAACAGGAAGTCGCCTACTTCCTCGCGGTCCCAGTGGACGTGGGAAGACCGCGTACGCCACACGGCCACGCCCCAGCCGATAAGGAACGACAGCAGGTACATCAGGCCATACCAGTGCACGGCCAGCGGCCCGAGGCTGATGGCGACCGGATCGAATTGCGGGTGCACGAACATGGCCGCGGAGTTTAGCAGGCAGATCTGACCGCCGGGCGACTACCGACCATCACCCCGTCACTGGCCGATGCGCGCCACCCCGATCGTGTTCGCATCCGTACCGAACCAGATGGCGTCGCGCTCGGCGTCGTACACCATGTGGCGCACTGCCCCGCCGCCGCTGGGAATCGGCTCGTTGGCCACGTAATCCGCGACCGCCGGGTCGAACGCCACCAGCCGGTTGGGATTGACCCCGGTTTCCACGAACCAAAGCCGGCCCTCGCCGTCCATGGTCATGCCGTAGGGCAGCGCCTGCTTGCCGCTGGGCGCGGCCCATTCTGTGAACGCGCCGGAGGGCGGATCCAGCCGACCCAGATAGCCGCCCAGATAATCCACGTACCAGATGGCACCGTCGTCGGCGATCGCCAGCCGCCGGGGCCGCGCGTCGTCGCGCTGGATCTGGTATTCACGAACCTTGAGCGCCCCCGGCTCCAGCCGCGCCAGCTTGCGGGTGCCGAACTGTGTAAACCACACCATGCCGCTGGGCGCGATGCGCAACCCGTAGGGCCGGGCACGCTCGGTGGGCAGCTTGATCACGTCGAACTCGTGGCGGTCCGGATTCAGCCGCCCGATGGCGTTGTAGCCCTGCATGGTGAACCACAGGTCTTCATCCGGCCCGAACTGCTGGGTGTGCGGATCCCCTTTGCCACCGGGCAGACGGAAGGTTTCCTGATCCCCGGTTGCTGGATCCACCCGGATGATGCGGGCGTTGCGATTGCCGGCCACGTAGAGCTGCCCATCCGGCCCGGTGATGACGTTGTGCGGCCCGGTGCCGCGGGCCAGACCGAAGCGCTGGAACTCGCCCGATTCGGGATCCAGCCGGGCGATGTAATCCCCCGTCTGGCCGACGAACCAGATGCGGCCATCCGCGGCCACCGTCGGATCGCGCGGCCGGGTATCCGCCCAGGGCACGGTCCATTCCTCGATCGACACGGCGATTGTCGCCTGGGCCTCGGCCAGGGCCAGCGGGGCGTTGGTCACCAAGCCGAGCGCAATCAACAAACGAATCACCGGCATACCTGACTCCATGACAGATGGCATTGCTTGCCATCATGGACCACGGCGGTGCGCGGGTGTTCGGTTGATGCCGGTGATAATGCCACCCTGTGTTCCCGTTCCGAACGCCAAGCCGCCATGAGCAATCGACTGTCCGACCAGACCAGCCCCTACCTGCGCCAGCACGCCGACAACCCGGTGCACTGGTGGCCCTGGTGCGACGAGGCCCTGGCAACCGCCCGCGCCGAGGACAAGCCGGTGCTGCTGTCGGTGGGCTATTCCGCCTGCCACTGGTGCCACGTGATGGCCCACGAGTCCTTCGAGGACGACGGCATCGCCGCGCTGATGAACGCGCACTTCGTGAACATCAAGATTGACCGGGAGGAACGGCCCGACCTGGACAAGATCTACCAGATGGCACACCAGATCCTGACCCAGCGGCCCGGCGGCTGGCCGCTGACCGTGGTGATCGACCCGCATACTCAGACCCCGTTCATGGCCGGCACCTATTTCCCGGCTACCGCCAGCCTGGGCATGCCCGGCTTCGCAGACGTGCTGCGCCAGGTGGCCGACTGGTACGCCGGCAACAGCCACAAGCTGGGCGACCAGAAGCAGCAACTGGAGAAGATTTTCGCGCGACTGGACCCGGCGCCCGGCCGGCTGCCCGACAGCAAGGCCCTGACCCGCGCCGGCAAGGAACTCGCCGCCAGCTTCGATAGCAAGTACGGCGGTTTCGGCAGCGCCCCGAAGTTCCCGCACCCGGGCAGCCTGGCGCTGGCCGAACGCCTCGGCCAGCGCGGCGATGAACGCGCGGCCCGCATGGCGAGCTTCAGCCTCGAACGGATGGCCGCGGGCGGCCTGTTCGACCACCTCGGCGGCGGCTTCTTCCGCTACAGCGTGGACGACCGCTGGGCGATTCCCCATTTCGAGAAGATGCTCTACGACAACGGCCCGCTGCTGGCCGCCTGTGCGCGACAGGGGCTGACCGCCGCCGCCCACGCCACCGCAGACTGGGTCCTGCGCGAGATGACCGCCCCGGACGGCGGCTTCTACAGCAGCCTCGATGCCGATAGCGACGGCCGGGAAGGCGCCTTCTACATCTGGTCGCAGACCGAGGCTGAAGCCGCGCTGGACCAGGCGTGGCCGCTGTTCGCCGCCGCCTACGGCATGGACCGGTCGGCCAACTTCGAAGGCCGCTGGCATCTGCAGCGCGCCGTCGACGACGCCACCCTGGCCGAGCGATTCGGCCTGGCGGCGGATACAGTTGCGTCGCGCCTGGCCGCGGCACGCCGGACGCTGTTCGACCAGCGCGCCAGCCGCAACCGGCCCGGCCTGGACGACAAGATCCTGACCAGCTGGAATGCCCTGATGATCGGCGGCCTGTTCACCGCCGCCGACGCGCTGGACCGCGCCGACTGCGCGACCGCCGCCGACGACGCCCTGGCCATGATCCACGAACATCTTTGGCAGGACGGCCGGCTGCTGGCCGTCCGCGCCGGCGGCCGCAGCCACACCCGCGGTTTTCTCGACGACTACGCCTTCCTGCTGGACGCCCTGCTCACCGCCCTGCGCACCCGATGGCACACGGCCGATCTCGACTGGGCGACGGACATCGCCGACGCGTTGCTGGCGCATTTCGCGGACAACACCAACGGCGGGTTCTACTTCACCCCCGACGATCACGAGCCGCTGCTGCACCGCCCGCGCCCGTTCCAGGACGAATCCACCCCGGCCGGCAACGCCGTGGCCGCCCGCGCGCTGCTGCATCTGGGCTGGCTGATCGGCGAACCACGGTATCTGACCGCCGCCGAACAAACCCTGGCCGCCGGCGCCACGCTGATGAACGATTACCCCATGGCGCACTCGAGCCTGCTGCTGGCGCTGGACGAGTATCTCGACCCGCCGCCGGTGGTGATCCTGCGCGACGCCGATGCACGAACCACGCGAACCTGGCGCGACGCCGCGGCAGCCGCCAATCCGCTGGCCGCCGTCTACGCGATTGCCGCGGATGCCGACCTGCCCGCCGGTCTGGCGGACAAGCGCGCGGATCCGGATGGTCCGGTGGCCTACGTCTGCCGGGGGACGGCCTGTGCGCCGCCGGCCCGATCGATCGCCGAGCTGGAGGCGCGGCTTGGGTGAGGTCGGGCTGGCAATAACAGGGCGTCGGCCGGCATGAGCGAAGTATTGCCTGCAATCCGGCATTACGGTGACCCCGAGAAAGATAAAGATTCCGGCCCGCTTTAGCGGGGCCGGGCCCTCTTCATTCTTGAAGCTCTCGAAATGCGGAATTGCCAGGAAGAAGCGAGATTGCCGCGGCCCCTGCCGGGGCCTCGCAATGACGTTTTTCGGGCATTGGGGCTCGTTGATTTGGACAGGCGCCATGAATGGCGCCCTACAGATCGATATACCGCCTCGCAGTAGGGCCGCATTCATGCGGCCGTCCCGATTCGGCACCTGTTACGCCGTGCCGCGCCTCCCGCGAGACAAATCCCACCCTACGGCAGAAACGACACCGGCCACTGCCCCTTCTGCCAGAGCGAAAACCCGTCCATCGCCAGCGCGATACTCATGTGCACAAGCGCGCCGGGCCAGATCGACCCGGCACGCAGCGACAGAATGCCGAGCAGGATGCCGAATACCACGGCGCCGGCTGCCTCCGGCCAGGGCTTGGTGAAGTGGATCATCAGATAGGGCAGGCTCATCAGGAAGATGGCCGCGGCGCCGTAGACCCGCGCCAGCGCGTGCAGCAGAAACCCCCGGAAGAAGAATTCCAGGCAGATGAACTGCAGCAGGTACAGGCTTTGCCACGCCAGAAGATCGAACCAGCTGCGGCCGGCCAGGCGATAGAACGGATAGGTGTGCTGGAATTCGGCCGTGAAGCTCACCACGTAGGCAAAGCCGACGATTGGCGCCGCCAGCGCCGCCGCCCAGGGCAGATAACGGGTGGTGTGATGCCAGCCGATGCCGTAATCGGCCAGCCGGTGACCCAGCACCCAACGGATCACCGCAACCGGAATCAGCACGTAGCCAACAACCAGTACGCCGGCCCACCACAGATTGCCGAGTAGCTGGCCCCAGGTACCACGCAGGATGCGTAAGGCCTCGGCCCGGCCAATCACGGCCTCGAGCACACTCTGGAACACCTCGTAGAACCGCAGGTAGTTCATGCCCAGCAGGCAGACGGCCACGGTCAGCAGTACCGGCGCGAGTCGGCGCCAGTGTGCGACTCGCTGCGGCGGCCAGTCCTGATCGATTGCGTCCAGGGCCTGGACCAGCCGGCGTGGATGGAACCGGGTGAGCCAGTCAGTCATTGCCGAATTCCTTGTCTGGCCGGGCGGCACAACTGTGCCGGAAGGGCCTCGTTCTTATCGCGGCCGGACTACCGGGGCATGACAAGTAATCAACGGCCACGATTGCGGCCGAAGGACGCCGCCCTGCGGCAATGCGTCACCGGGCCAGCCCGTGGCCGATCGCCACGCCGGCCAGGCACAGCAGAACCGAGGCGGTGACATAGGCCGCGGCCGGCAGCATCGCGCCCTCTCGGATCAGCGTCAGGGTCTGCAGGGAAAAGGCGGAAAACGTGGTGAAACCGCCCATCAGCCCGACCATCAGGAACAGCCGCAGTTCGTCGTTGAGCCACGCATGCTCCGCCATACCGGCAACCCAGCCGATCGCCGCCGACCCGAGCAGATTCACCAGCAACGTGCCCCAGGGAAACGGGCTGTCCAGCCGGTGATCCACCAGCCCCACACAGGCATAGCGGGCAACGCCACCCAGTCCGCTGCCCAGCGCTACCATTAGCCAGTTCATGTGCCCGTCTCCGCCTGTCCCCGATGCGGGATGGTCCTGTCACTGCCGCGCCCGACGCGCAGACTCCGCCGCGATCATAGCAACCGTTGGTTGCCTGGCGCGGGCACAAGCATTAGCCTTGCTCGCTTTCCACGGTAGCGGCGGGTACGTCGCTGCCGTCTTTCGTTGCAGCTTACGCCTGATCTGCAGGGGATCGAGGGCCTGTTAACGCTACCGCCGATCGCCGCGTTGCTGTCCCAAAATGCGGCGAGGCAAGGCGCGAGGAGAGAAGTTTGGTCAGCCAAATGAACGACGAGCAACGCCGCATCGGCGCATTTTGGGCGCAACCCGGAGGGACGCGGGCCATTTTCCCGCAATCCGGCGTTGTCGCTCGCTTATGTAGTGCCACTACACCGCACTCGCTCCGCCTTGTCTTGCGGAAAAATGGCCTGCGTCGCGGCGATCTCGATAGCGTTAACAGGCCCTAACATGGATTTTCGCGCCGAGCTACGGCAGCGGCTGGGGCTCGACACCGTCGAGTACCGGCACAACCTGTCCCGGCCGGATCTGTTCCGGGCCGCGCTGGAAAGCGATCGTGGCCGCATCCGCCCGGACGGCCCGGACGACGAACCGAAAGCCTGGGCCACCAAACTCGGCGTGGACGGCCCGCTGGTGTTCTATTCCGACCCCTCCTGCACCGGCCGCCCGGTGGCCGACACCTTCGCCGTGGCCTGGCCCGAGGTGGAAGACAAGCTTTGGTGGAAGGCCGATCTGCAACGATTCGATCCCGATCACTTCGGCCCGCTGCTCGAACGGGTGGTGGCGCACCTGAACCAGCGGCAGTCGACGCTGTTCGTGCAGGACGTCACCTGCGGCTGGGACCCGGCCTACGCCGTGCCCTATCGCTTCGTCGGCGAGTACGCCACCCACGCGCTGTTCGCCCAGAACATGTTCGCCAGCGGCGTGGAAGGCGTGACCAACGCCGCCGACAAGCGCTGGACCATGCTCAACGTGCCCAGCTTCCACTGCGACCCGGCCCGCGACGGCACCCTGAGCCAGCGCGCCGTGATCATGGACATCCGCAACCGCATCGGCCTGGTGCTGGGCCGGGCAGACTACTGCGGCATCGTCAAGAAGACCATGTTCACGGTGATGAACTACCTGCTGCCGGAAATCGACGAACTGTCGATGCACTGCTCCGCCAACGTGGGCGACCACGACGACGTGGCCGTGCTGTTTGGCCTGTCCGGCACCGGCAAGACCACGTTGTCGGCCGACCCGCGCCGCCAGCTGATCGGCGACGACGAGCACGCCTGGACCGCCGACGGCGTGTCCAACTTCGAGGGCGGCTGCTACGCCAAGCTGATCGACCTCGACAAGGAGGCCGAGCCGGTGATCGCCGCGGCCCTGTCCATGCCCGGCACGCTGATCGAGAACGTCCCGGCGCTGCCCGGCAAACCGCTGGCCGAAACCGATCCGCAGGAACTGGACCTGACCGACGGCTCGATCACCGAGAACACCCGCTTCTCCTACCCGCTGGACGCCAACCCCAACGTAGCCGAGGGCGCCCGCGGCGGCCATCCGGAAACCATCGTACTGCTCACCGCCGACGCCTTCGGGGTGCTGCCGCCGATTTCGCTGCTGGATGCCGAGGACGTGATGTATCACTTCGTCTCCGGCTTCACCGCCAAGCTGGCCGGCACCGAGGTCGGCGTGACCGAACCGCAGGCGGCGTTCTCGGCCTGCTACGGGTCGCCGTTCATGGCGCGCAAACCGCCGGTGTACGCGGATATTCTTGCCCGCAAGATGAAGAGCCACAAGGCCCGCTGCGTGCTGCTGAACACCGGCTGGTCGGGCGGGCCGTACGGGCAGGGCAAGCGCATCTCGATCAAGCACACCCGCGCGCTGCTCAACGCCGCGCTTGCCGGCGACCTGGATGAGGTGGAAACCGACACCCACGACATCTTCGGCCTGCGCATGCCCCGCACCTGCCCGGGCGTGCCGGCCGAAATCCTGGACCCCCGACAAACCTGGGCCGACAAGACCGCCTACGACGCGCAGGCCCGCGAGCTGCGCGACATGTTCCGGCAGAATTTCACCGACAAGGGCTTCGACCAGCTCGGGATCCAGCCGGCGATGTAGCGTCGGGCCAGCGCACCGCCGCTGGGGTAGACTGGCGCGCAACCGGCTCACTGCTGCGGAGGACACACATTGCTGTTCAGACTGGTCATTCTGGTCGCGCTGGTGCTGGTCGGCTGGTATCTCTTCCGCAAGCTGACCGCGCCGTCGCGGACCCCGCCCGACAACACCCGCAGTCGCGACGACTACCGCCCGATGGTGGCCTGCCAGCGCTGCGGCGTTCATGTGCCGGTGGACCAGGCCCTGACCCGCGGCGGCGCCAGCTACTGCTGCCGCGACCACCTGCCCGACGGCCGCTGAGCGCGGGCCAAACCGCCGCGCCGGCAACGCGAACAACCCGTTCCGCGTGAGCATTCACCCAGCCGCCGCCACCGCCCCGTCCTTCATCGAACAGGACTGGCGCGCCATGCGCGCGCTCAATCTCTACCGCTGGGTGGTGGCGGTGGGCGCGGCCGTTCTGTATCTCAACGACGGCACAGTCACGCTGTTCTCGGTGATGTGGCCGGCGCTGTTCGCCTTCGCCAGCGTCGCCTATCTGCTGCTGTGCATCCCGTCGGCATTGGCCGCGTATCGGCGCTGGCCGTCGCTGAGCACGCAGGTCTATCTGCTGATCGGCACCGACATCGCGTTCGTGGTGGCCCTGGTACTGGCCAGCGGCGGCGTGCGCGACGGCCTGGCGGTACTGCTGATTGCCCCCCTCGCAGGCGCCAGCATGTTGGTACGGCCACGCATGGCGATGCTGTTCGCGGCCGTGGCCAGCCTGAGCCTGCTGGGCGAGGAAGGCTGGCGCTACCTGCGCTACGCCGACGGGTCGGCCGCCTGGGTGCAGACCGGCATTCTCGGCGCGCTGTTCTTCCTCACCGCACTGACCGCCAGCGGCCTCGCCCGCCAGGCTCGCACCAGCGCGGCGCTGGCCGCGGCCCGCAAGTCGGAACTGGATGACCTGTCCGCGCTGAATGAACGCATCATCCAGCAGATGACCATCGGCCTGCTGGTGATTGACGAAAAGCGCTGCGTGCGGCTTATCAACCGCGCCGGCCGCGACATGCTGGGCATCGACAACGGCGCCATCGGCCAGCGCCTGGCCAGCGTCATGCCCGCCCTGTCCTGGGCGATGCAGGCGTGGCTGCTCTCACCCGGCCGGGCTGCCGACCCGGTCAGCACAGGCGACCACAGCGTTATTCCCCACTTCAGCCGACTCGGCGCTGGCGAGGCGTCACCGGTCCTCATATTCCTCGAGGACGCCCGCCGGGTCAGCGAGGCCGCGCAACAGATCAAGCTGGCCTCGCTGGGCCGGCTGACCGCCAGCATTGCCCACGAAATCCGCAATCCGCTGTCCGCCATCAACCACGCCGGGCAATTGCTGGACGAATCCGACCGGCTGGAAGCGGCCGACCGCAAGCTGCTGGACATCGTTCACCGCCACACCCAGCGCATCGACGCCATCGTGCAGAGCGTGCTGGGCCTGTCGCGCCGGGGCCAGGCCCTGCCCGCGCGTCTGGACCTGGCGGCATGGCTGCCCCGCGCCATCCACGACTATCAGCAGAGTCAGGACAGCCCGGCGGATATTCGCCTGGCCGACCTCCCGCCCAGTCTCGACATCCAGGTGGACGCCGATCAGCTACGCCGGATTGTCTACAATCTGCTGGAGAACGCCGAGCGGCATGCGCAACGCGATGACGCGCCGTTGATCATCCGCATCGCCGCCGGCCGCACCGACGCCGGCGAGGTGTGGCTGGATGTCGCCGACAACGGCCCCGGCATGCCGGATCATGTGGCCGAGCATCTGATGGAACCCTTCTTCACCACCGACAACGATGGCACCGGCCTCGGGCTCTACGTCACCCGGGAACTGTGCGAAAGCAACTTCGCCCGCATCAGCGTGGCCCAGGTCCGGCCGGGCGCGCGCTTTCGCATCCTGTTCGCGCGGCCGGAATCGCTGGGCCCGGCGCTGTCGTCCACGCACCAGGTGGAGGCCGCCGGATGAGCGTGGCTGACGAATCCCGCCAGCGGGTGCTGGTGGTCGATGACGAGGCCGACATCCGCGAGTTGATCGAGATCACCCTCGGCCGGATGGGGCTGGATACGATCGCCGCCGCCGATCTGGCCCAGGCTCGCGACGCCCTGGCCGATCAGGCGTTCGATCTGTGCCTGACCGACATGCGTCTGCCCGACGGCAACGGCCTGGACCTGATCCGCCACATCGACGCGCAGCATCCGGACCTGCCGGTGGCCGTGGTCACCGCCTACGGCAATACCGAGGCCGCGGTGGACAGCCTCAAGGCCGGGGCGTTCGATTTCGTGTCCAAGCCGGTCGACGTGCACAAGCTGCGGCGGCTGGTGGACCAGGCGCTGAAGATCAGCCAGCCAGTGACCGCAGCCCCGGTCAACCGCCGCAACGGCAAATCACCCCGACTGCTGGGCGACACCCCGGCCATGCAGCGCCTGCGCCAGACCATCGCCAAACTGGCCCGCAGCCAGGCGCCGGTGTACATCACCGGCGAATCCGGCACTGGCAAGGAACTGGTGGCCCGCACCATCCACGCCCAGGGGCCGCGGGCGGGCATGCCGTTCGTGCCGGTGAACTGTGGGGCCATTCCCACGGAACTCATGGAATCGGAGTTTTTCGGCCACGTGAAGGGGGCCTTCACCGGCGCCGCCCGCGACAAGGACGGCCTGTTCGTGGCCGCCGAGGGCGGCACCCTGTTCCTGGACGAAATCGCCGATCTGCCCCGGCACATGCAGGTCAAGCTGCTGCGGGCCATTCAGGAAAGGGCCGTGCGCCCGGTCGGCGCCGAAACCGAGATTCCCGTTGACGTGCGCATCATCTGCGCCACCCATCGCGACCTGGCGCATCTGGTCAAAGAAGGGGAATTCCGCGAAGACCTCTACTTCCGCCTGAACGTGATCGAGGTCCACGTGCCGCCCCTGCGCGAGCGCGCCGCCGACATCCCCGAACTGGCCGACTGTATTCTCGCCGGGCTGGCCGCCCATCTCGACCTGGATTCCGTCCCGGCGCTGGCGCCCGCCGCGCGCGACGCCCTGCAGGCCCACACCTTTCCCGGCAATGTCCGCGAGCTGGAAAACATCCTGGAGCGCGCCGTCACGCTCTGCGACGACGCCGAAATCGGCGTCGACTACCTGCGGTTGCAATCCCCCCTGCAGCGCGCCGACCTCGCCGAACCGGATTCCACCCCGGCGCCGGACGGTACGGAATCATCAACCGGCACCGCCCTGGGAAGCCGGCTGGAAGACCTGGAACGCCAGAGCATCATGCAAGCCCTGGAAGCCACCCGCTACAACAAGACCCGGGCGGCCGAGAAGCTGGGCATCAGCTTCCGGGCGTTGCGCTATCGCCTGAAGAAGCTGGGCATCGACTGATCACCTGGCGACCGGCGGGGCCGCTACCCGGTGACGAAAACTGACGCAACACGTCATATTGTGACGCTGATCGCCAGCCGGCGGCGTAGGAACTGTCTGACGCAAAAAGAAAAAGCCCGATTTGGCGGAATTTCGCCGGTTTCCGTATTCAGGCATGGCCCTTGCTGACGATAACCCCGAAGGCGTCATTAAAACTGGAACGTCTCGTTACGCTTCAACCATCGAAGGAGTTTTCAATGGTCAAGACCATGCAAAAGCAACAGGGCTTCACGCTCATCGAACTGATGATCGTGGTTGCCATTATCGGTATTCTGGCCGCGATTGCTATTCCGGCTTATCAGGATTATACGCGCCGCGCTCAAGCAACAGAATTGATGTCCGCAGCTGCCCCGGTAAAAACCGCTGTAGCCGAGTACGTTAATGTGAATGACTCGCTGCCACCCGCGACCTGGGATTCTTTCACGGCAAATACGGCCGGCGAGCACGTTGCCAGCGTGGCATGGGACGGAACCGATATCACCGTTACGGCTGCAGCCAGTGGGACCAGCCCGCTTGACGGGATGGTTATCAACCTAGTCCCGAGTTCTACAGTCACTAACGGCCAAGTTACTTGGACGTGCACCACTGATACACCCAAGTGGGCGCCGAGTAACTGCACCGCGGTGACGCCGTAGCAGTGGTTGAGAAGCCCTAGCCCATCATCAAAGGGAGGCCAATGGCCTCCCTTTTTTGCGTCGACGGGGTCAGCGTCGATGCATTTGATGCGACGGCGAAGCATAGTCGACGGGGTCAGGTCTTGCCTTTAGGCGACGGCGAGGCGACGGGGTCAGGTCTGGCGAGGCGACGGGGTCAGGGCGAGGCGACGGGGTCACGAGGCGACGGGGTCAGGTCTTGCCTTTTGCCCCAAGCTGGTCGACGATGTCGCCCCAGCCAAGCAATCTCGCACCAGCCGATGGCCAGACCGCTCAGACTCGAGTTCGCCGGCGCGCTCTATCACGTCACCGCCCGGGGTGACCGGCGTGAGGACATCTATGAGGACGACGAGGACCGTGAGCTGTTCCTGAGTGTGCTCGCGCAGGTCGTACAACGGTTCAACTGGCTAGTCTACGCCTACTGCCTAATGAGCAATCACTACCATCTCGTGATCGAAACGCCGGATGGCAATCTGTCACAAGGCATGCGACAGCTGAACGGCGTGTTCACGCAGAAAACCAACCAGCGGCATCAGCGGGTCGGCCATCTGTTCCAGGGCCGCTACAAGGCGATCCTGGTTCAGAAGGAAGCGTACCTTCTGGAAGTGGCGCGCTACGTGGTGCTGAATCCCGTCCGAGCCGGCATGGTGAGGCGCGCCGGCGACTGGCCCTGGAGCAGTTACCGGTCGACGGCCGGCGCGTCCACCAGGCCGGAATGGCTTACGGCCGACTGGCTGCTAACCAGATTTGGCGGCAACCGCACATCGGCCACTCAGGCGTATGCCGCATTCGTCCTTGACGGTGCTGGCCAAGCGTCCATGTGGGACAACCTCAAGAACCAGATTTTTCTCGGGTCGGATGCGTTTGTCGATGACATGCAGCTACGAATCGAGCAACGCGAATCCCTGCAGGAAATTCCCCGTCGCCAGCGCGCCGGCCGCGCGCGATCACTGTCGGAGTTCGCGGCGGAGGCCGACAGCCGTGATGCCGCCATACGGGCGGCTTATGCCAGCGGTGGCTATACGCTCAACGAGATCGGACAGTATTTCGGTTTGCACTATTCGCGGGTCAGCCGAATCGTCAAAAGTGCCGATGGCGGGAAGGACAGGGTGAAACGCAAGATGTAACTCCGGTCTGTTAGGAGCGGCGCCAGGCGCTCTCCGAGAACTCGTTCGGCGAGATGATCCGCTGCCGGTAGACACTCTCTTCGAACAGGCGCTGATCACCCGTGACCAGTCGGAGATCGTCCCTCGCGGCGAGAAGGTCCCATAGATGCTGGTCACTCGGGTCTGGTGCCGAGACGGTCGGCTGCGGCGATATCACGATCGCGTGCTCGGCGATTGTGACCAGGACGGCATCCACTCGACTGTCGTCGAGTCCGTGAGCATCGCGGAGCCTGGGGCGTCGCATAACCGCCCGGTATTCGTCGAGCAGCGGCTCCGAGATAGCGTAAGGAAAGGCCGCGCCGAGCATGCCGTCCAGAATCCGTGCCACGGAAGATGCCGGATCACCGGTGAGGAGGCCGGCAATAACGACACTGGTGTCAACAACGACCGCTCCCCTCATTTACCGCGCTGACGACGCACTTCCTCGTTCGCGATCTGCTGCGCCTGATCCGGCGTCATCCGGCTCCGCAAGCGGGCACCCCGGACCAGGTCTTCTGCCTGCTCTCGTGTCTTGATGCCATAGAACTCGAGGCTCTCATCGATCAGTTCGCGAATCGATTTCCCCCGACTGGCGGCAGCTTCCTTCAGCGCCCGATAGCGCTCATCTGCGATGGTGATGGTGATACGGCTCATGGCGTGTGATGGCGTTAATACACCAATGCACCATAGCACGCGCTTGTCGATTCGCTGCGGCCGGAACATTTCCGGGACGGCGCCGGGCTTCCTGCGGCTCGCTCAACGAAAAAGCCCGCCGGACGGCCGGCGGGCTCTGTTGTGGCACCTAGGGTTTCAATCGGTTCATTCACCGCCGACCGTGATGTCGTCGCGAATCGATTCCAGTGTCTTTTCGCCGATGCCCGGCACGTCGGTGACCTCCGATTTGCTGCCGAAATCGCCGTTCTTCTCACGGTAGTCGATAATCGCCTGCGCACGGGCTTCGCCGACATTATCAAGCGTTGTCAGTTTCTCCTGAGTAGCGGTGTTGATGTTCACAGCGGCGGTGGCAGCAACCGCGAACAACGCAATGATGGATGTCGTAATAAATCTGAGCATTTTCATTGCTGTTCTCCTCACGAGTGACTTTTTGTGCAGATAATCATCGGCATTACAAGCCGACGAAAAACAAGGCTAGCCAACGCACCCTTGGAGATGCAAGTGTAGCGATAACCCCTTGTCCGGATTAGCTATCTTGAAGTATCCGGGGAGAGTCAGACGATATCGGTTCAGCCCTGTTTTTCGGCAGTTATTCACGTGGCTTACGGCATCCGTGGGGTGCGCTCGAACAGGCCGGGCCGAGCGTCCCCCGGCGCCGGAATCAGCAGGTCGACTGCAAACGACCCAGTGGTCGATGCGACTTCAGCGGCGGTAGGCCAGCGTCAACCCGTCCGCGACCGGCACCATGGCGATATCCACCCGGTCATCCGCCGCGATGTGCCGGTTGGCGGCGCGGATGGCTTGGGTACTGTCATCCTCGCAGGCGTCATCGGCGACGCGCCCATCCCACAGGGTGTTGTCCAGCATGATCAGGCCGCCCGGGCGGACCAGCGCCATGCAGCGTTCGTAGTAGTCGATGGTGCCGGTCTTGTCGGCGTCGATGAAGGCGAAGTCATAGCGGGCGAGATGGCCGGCGCGGACTTCGGCATCCAGGGTTTCCAGGGCGGGGGCAATGCGCAGGTCGACGATGTCGGCCACCCCGGCCCGGGCCCAGTAGGTCCGGCCGATGGCGGTCGTATCAGGGTTGATGTCGCAGGCCAGCAGGTGACCGTCACGGGGCAGTGCCTCGGCCATGCACAGGGCGCTATAACCGGTGTAGACGCCGATCTCGATGCCGCGGCGGGCACCCATCAGGCGCAACAGCAGGGCCATGAGTTGCCCCTGTTCGGGGGCGATCTGCATGTTGGCATCGCTGCGCTGGCCGGTTTCGGCGCGCAGCGCGGCGGCCGGTTCCGATTCCCGCAGGCCGTTGGCACAGAGATAGTCGTGCAGGGCTGGCGTCAATCCGATGCTGCGTTGGGACATGGCATTTTCCGCAGGTCACAATCCGGCCCACAGCCTGCACGCGTGGCCGGGCGACGTCACGCCCGCCGCGGCCCGAGTTTCGCAGTAACCTGATGGGGTCATCACAACGAGCCCTGCCGGAGCATCCGCCGATGCCGACGTCCGCCCTGCTGATCCAGCTTACCGATCTCCACCTGCTGGCCGATCCGGCCGAGGCGCTTGGGGGCTGCCACAACCAGGCGGCGCTGGATGCGGTGCTGATGGACATGCGCCAGCGCTACCCCGCGCCGGACGGGCTGGTGCTGACCGGGGATCTGGTCCACGACGAAACGCCTGCGGGTTACCAGCGGCTGGCCCGTCAGTTCGCCGACCTTCCCTGCCCCGTCTGGGCCATTCCCGGCAATCATGACGACCCGGCTGCCATGAACCGGCATCTGACCGGCATCCGGCTTCGGGGCCCGGCGTTGATCGGCGCCTGGCAGTTGCACCTGCTGGATTCGCGTATCGCGGGGTCGCCGGCTGGCCGGCTGGGTCAGCGCCAAATGGCCGCTCTGCTGGATGCCCTCGACCGGTCACCCGACACGCCCGCGCTGGTTGCCTGTCACCATCCGGCCGGCCCGGTAGGCGCGGAGTGGCTGGATGCGATGCGACTGGCCGATGGCGACATACTACTGGCGGAGCTGGCGGCCCGGCCTCAGGTTCGCGCGCTGATCGGTGGCCATGTCCATCACAGCAGCGATCGGCGCCTGTCGGGATGCCGGCAGATCACCTCACCTGCGGTAACCCGGCAGTTCCGCCCCCGCAGCGTACGACCGGTAATGGATCATGCCCGCGCGCCCGGCTATCGCGTATTCCGGCTCGCGCGGAACGGCGACCTGACCACCCGGGTTCACCGAGTTCCCGCGGCCCACGCCGCGTTGCAGGGGATTTCACCTGTGGATGAAATTGGGGATAAGTCGCGCCGCGGTCGATGATACGTGGGTTTCCGGCGATTGGGCTTCAGCGCCCAATTTCCGGGAATTCTGAAATTATTATTTTATTTCAGAAAGTTAAAAACCGGTGCAGCCTTGCGCCGCGATGCACTGCAGCAAAAATCGCCCCCTTGTGTCCAGCCGATCGAATGTGCATAACCGTCCGCCGACTGGCGGGGCAGGCGATTCGTCAGCCAGAGATTCGATGAATTAAAGCAGCTAACCGACTGATCGTGAACAGGTCGCCCGGGTAGTTCACAGAAGCTGTGGATAACTTTGTGGACACAGTTGGGAAGACACGCCGAAGTGGGCGTTTTACCGGGGGTTCCGCCTAAGCGGCGAAATTGTAACCACAGGTTCACAGGGCATTAAAATCAATCAGTTACAGCCTGTACAGGCGATCCACCGAAACCTGGACAGACAAGCCGGCTGCAACGGTCAGCCGCTGTGCATAATTGCGCGACCCGCTGCTATGATCGAGCCATGATCATACCCCCGAATGTCCTCGTCCTGTCCGGGCACGATCCCAGCGGCGGTGCGGGTTTTCAGGCCGATCTGGAAGCAATCGGCGCGCTGGGCGCCCACCCGGCCGGTGTGCTCACTGCCCTGACCCGCCAGGACACGCGTGACGCCTACGAGGTCTGGCCGGTTCCCGACGAGCGCTTCGCCGCCATGCTGGACACCCTAACCGCGGCCATGCCATTCGCCGCGATCAAGGTGGGCCTGCTCGGTAGCCCCGACCAGGCCCGCTGCATCGCCGACTTCCACTGTGCCCGGCCGGCCATACCGCTGGTGGTCGACCCGGTTCTGCGCGCCGGCGGCGGGGGTCAACTGGCGGCAGACCCGGTCGCGCGCGCGCTGATCGAGGTTGTCCTGCCCATGGCCACCCTGAGCACTCCCAACGCCGGCGAGGCCCGCCTGCTGTGCCCGGACGCGGCCGATCTGGACGATTGCGGCCGGCAACTGTCGCGCGGACGGACAGGCTGGGTGCTGATTACCGGTGGCGACGAGCCCGGCGACACCGTCGTCAATTCCCTGTTTCACGACGGCGAGCCGGTTCGGCGCTTCCAATGGTCGCGGCAGCCGCATCGTTTTCACGGCTCCGGCTGCACCCTGGCCGCGGCGGCCGCCGCGCGTCTGGCTGCCGGCGATGAGGTGCCCGCGGCGGTCGCCGCTGCCCAGCAGTACGTCGCCAACGCCCTGGCCGCCGGTTTCCAGCCAGGCGGCGGGCAGATGATCCCGGGCCGCCTGCCCCGCCGCGCGCCTTGACCGCGCTGGCCGCTGGCGGCGTCTACGCGCTGCTCGATCTCGACACCATCGCCCCGGATCGGGCGCTGTTCATGGCCCGCGACGTGCTCGCGGCCGGCATCGGCCTGCTGCAGCTGCGCGACAAGCGGCGCCGCACCAACGCCACATGGCGGGCAAAGCTGGGCGAAAGCTGCCGCGCGCACCGGGTGCCGTTGCTGGTCAACGATGATCTGGGCGCAGCACAGCGGGCGGATGGCATTCATCTGGGCCTGGGCGACACACCGATTGCCGAGGCCCGCAAGGCGCTGGGGCCGGACGCCCTGATCGGCGCCACCTGTCACGACAGCCTGGATCATGCCGCGCGGGCCGCCGATCAGGGGGCCGATTACCTGAGCTTCGGGCGCTTCTTCCGTTCTCAGACCAAGCCCCATGCGCCGCCGGCCGACCCGGCCGTGCTGACTCGGGCCCGAGCGCGCTTCGCCCGGCCGATTGTGGCCATCGGCGGCATCAATCCGGACAATGGCGGCGAACTGGTGGCCGCCGGCGCCCACTGGTTGTGCGTGGGCAACGCCCTGTTCGCCAGCGCCGATCCGGCCGCCACGGTGCGCGAGCTGCGCGCCCTGTTTCCAACCGACTGAAGGACCAAGTTCATGCCAAGTTCCAGCGACCTGTTCGATGCCGCCCGCCGCGTGATTCCGGGTGGCGTGAACTCGCCGGTGCGGGCGTTCAGTTCGGTGGGCGGCACCCCGCCGTTCATCGACCGGGCCGAGGGGGCCTGGCTGTTCGACGTGGACGGCAACCGCTACGTGGACTACGTCGGCTCCTGGGGGCCGATGATCCTGGGCCATGCCCACCCGGACGTGGTGCAGGCGGTCCAGGCACAGGCAGCAAAGAGCCTGTCCTTCGGGGCGCCGTGCGAGCTCGAGATCCGGCTGGCCGAGAAGATCTGCGAACTGGTGCCCTCGATCGAGGCAGTGCGCATGGTCAATTCCGGCACCGAGGCGGCCATGACCGCCCTGCGGCTGGCCCGCGGCCACACCGGTCGCGACAAGGTGATCAAATTCGCCGGCAACTATCACGGCCATGTGGATGCCCTGCTGGTCAAACCCGGCTCCGGATCGCTCACGCTCGGCCTGCCGGCGTCACCGGGTATTCCGGCCGGCGTGACCGCCGACACGCTTACCGCCGAGTACAACGACCTGGAATCGGTGGCCGCCATCTTCGAGGCCAATCCCGAGGACGTGGCCTGCGTGATGGTGGAGCCGGTGGCCGGCAACATGAACTGCGTGCCGCCCGTGGACGGCTTTCTGGAAAGCCTGCGCGAGTTGTGCGACCGCTACGGCGCCCTGCTGGTGTTCGACGAGGTGATGACCGGCTTTCGCGTGTCGCTGGGCGGCGCCCAGGGCCATTTCGGCGTCACCCCGGATGTGACCGCCCTGGGCAAGATCGTGGGCGGGGGCATGCCGGTCGGCGCCGTGGGCGGCCCCCGCGCGGTGATGGACGGTCTGGCCCCGACCGGGGCGATCTACCAGGCCGGCACGCTGTCGGGCAACCCGCTGGGCATGGCCGCCGGGCTGGCCACCCTCACCGCCATCTCGGCCGAGGGCTTTCATGACCGGGTGGCCGACACCACGCGGCGTCTGTGCGAGGGCCTGGAGGCCGCCGCCCGCCGGCACGGCGTGCCTCTGACCACCCAGCAGGCAGGCGCGATGTTCGGCATCTTTTTCACCGACCAGCGCCCGGTCACCCGGTTCGAGCATGTGGCTGCCTGCGATGCCGAGGCGTTCAAGGCGTTCTTCCACGCCATGCTCCGGCGCGGCGTGTATCTGGCCCCCTCGGCATTCGAGGCCGGCTTCGTGTCGGCCGCCCACAGCGCGGTGGAACTGGACGCCACCTTCGAAGCCGCCGACGCGGCGTTTGCCGAGGTAAGCGCCCGGTGATTGATGCCGTGACCAGGCAATCGCGGTAAACTGACGCCATGAGCCGCAACGTCACCGATCTGGAGCGAGAGGCGTTGAGCCTGCCGCCGGGAGAACGCGAGCGTTTGGCCCTGGCCGTGTGGGCAAGCCTCGATCGGGCTGCCGAATTCGACCGGGACGGCATTGACGTGGCGCTTGATCGCGATAGCGAGCTCGAGTCCGGCGCAGTCGAAGCAATCGATCACAAAGAATTCACGCGGCGTACAGCGGCGGCGGATGAGGGTTGAATATCATCCGGCAACCATCGCGGATCTCAACGAGGCGGTACGCTACTACAACGGCAAGCAGCCAGCCCTTGGAGACAGGCTCCGTACCGAGGTTCACGCAGCCATCGAGCTGCTCCGCGAGCATCCGGACATGCATGCCGAACGTCGTGGCGTCAGGCGTGCCATGGTCAAGCGGTTTCCGTATTCCATCATCTACAGACTGCTGCCGGATGGGCGCATTCGCGTCCTGGTAATCCGGCACCACAAGCGACACCCGGAGTTTGGCGCGGCCCGTGACTGAACCGAGCCATCACGATTGGTTGCCCGAGGGCGGGCCAGCGAAACACCGACCGTGCCGCGCCGGGAAGGCCACCCGGCGCCGGCGACTCTGCTGCGCTTCCCGACATCAAGGCTGACACCATGGCCAACACCGATCCCGTCCGTTCGATCCGCCAGCCCGGGTTTCTCACCCGGATGCGGGCCCGCCTCAACCGGGGCGATTCCTGGCTGACCTACGACCTGCGCAACCTCCTGCCGGGCGAGACCGTCGATCAGGACGCCATCGACGAACTGGAAACCCAGCTGCTGCTGGCCGATCTGGGCGTGGCAGCCACGGCCCAGGTAATCGACCGGCTGCAGACGCTGTTCGACGGCGGCAAGCTGCGCACCCGCCGGGACGTGGGCGAGGCCCTGCACGAGCACCTGGGCACCCTCCTGGCCTCGGCCGACGAGTCGCTGACCATTCCCGATCACACGCGGCCTTTCGTGATTCTCATGGTCGGGGTCAACGGCGCCGGCAAGACCACCACGATCGGCAAGCTGGCGCAGAAGTTCCGCGACCAGGGGCTGTCGGTGATGCTGGCCGCCGGCGACACCTTCCGCGCCGCGGCGGTGGAGCAGTTGCAGGAATGGGGCCGGCGGGTGGACGTGCCGGTGATTGCCCAGGCCACCGGCTCGGACCCGGCCTCGGTGGTATTCGATGCCTTTTCCGCCGCCAGGGCCCGCGGCACGGACGTGCTGATCGCCGATACCGCCGGCCGGCTGCATACCCAGGGCAACCTGATGGAGGAATTGCGCAAGATCAAGCGCGTGCTGGGCAAGCTCGACGAGTACGCCCCGCACGAGATCATGCTGGTGGTGGACGCCACCGCCGGCGGCAATGCGCTGCAGCAGGCGGTGGCCTTTCATGACGCCATGGGGCTCACCGGCCTGACCCTGACCAAGCTGGACGGCAGCGCGCACGGCGGCATCGTGTTCGCCATTGCCCAACGGCTGGCCCTGCCGATCCGGTTCGTCGGGGTCGGGGAGAGCGTGGAGGACCTGGGCCCCTTCAACGCCGGCGAGTTCATGGAGGCGCTGTTCGATGGCCGGAGTGGGTAGTCGGCGGGTGGCGCCGGTCCACCGTTATCCGTGAACATCGTCGAATTCCATCAGGTGGCCAAGCGCTACCCCGGCGGGCAGATCGCGCTGGAGGGCGTGGACCTCACCCTCGGCCGCCAGGAAATGGCGTTCCTGACCGGCCATTCCGGCGCCGGCAAGTCCACCCTGCTCAAGTTGATCGGGCTGATCGAACGGCCCACCCACGGTCAGGTGATCGTCAACGGCAAGAATCTGGCCCGCATCGGCCGCGCCGGCGTGCCGCGCTACCGCCAGCGGGTGGGGCTGATCTTCCAGGACTACAACCTGCTGTTCGACCGCACGGTGTTCGACAACGTGGCCCTGCCGCTGGTGATCCGCGGCATGCGCCATGCCGACATCGTGCGGCGCACCCGCGCGGCGCTGGATACGGTCGGCCTGCTCTCCCACGAACGCAAACGGCCGATCACGCTGAGCGGCGGCGAGCAGCAGCGGGTGGGCATCGCCCGGGCGGTGGTGGGGCGGCCGCATCTGATCCTGGCCGACGAGCCCACGGGCAATCTCGACCCGGCCCTGTCGGCCGAGATCATGCGGCTTTTCTCCCGCCTCAACGAGGCCGGCACCAGCGTGCTGATCGCCACCCACGACATCGCCCTGGTGGAATCGCTGGGCTACCGGCGCATCGCCCTGGATCACGGCCGGGTGGCCGCCTGAGATGGCCCGCGACAAGCGCGAAACCCAGCTCGCCCCGACCCGGCTGGCGCAGCAGCACGCCCGGGACCTGATCGACAGCCTGGGGCGGCTCTACCGCACCCCCGTGGCCAGCCTGCTCACCGCCTGCGTGATCGGCATCACCCTGGCCCTGCCCGGCGGCCTGCGGCTGCTGCTGACCCAGCTCGACGCCCTGTCCTACCAGTGGCAGGACACGGTGCAGGCCTCGCTGTTCCTGAAAGGCGATGTTGACGCCGAACGCGGCCGGGCGCTGGCCGCCAGCCTGGCCGAGCGCGAGGACATCGCCGGCACGCGCTTCATCTCGCGCGAGGCGGCGCTGGCGGAGTTCCGGCAGCTGTCCGGCTTCGGCGAGGCCATCGACGCCATGGCGGAGAATCCGCTGCCGGCGGTGATCACCCTGCAGCCCTCGCCGGACCTCGATGCCGACGGTGTCAGTGCGCTGATCGAGGCCCTGGGTGAACGTCCGGAAGTGGATCAGGCCCGACTGGATCAGGCCTGGCTCAAGCGCCTGTACGCGGTACTCGACGTGGCCCGCCGGGCAGTGGGGCTGATTGCAGTGCTGCTGGCCTTTGCGGTGGTATTCATCGTGGGCAACACCATCCGGCTGGACATCGAGAACCGGCGCGAGGAAATCGCCATCATGAAACTGCTGGGGGCCCCGGACGGCTTCGTGCGCCGGCCGTTTCTCTACAGCGGTTTCTGGTACGGGTTCGGCGGCGGCCTGCTGGCCTGGCTGCTGCTGTCGATCTGCCTGCTGGCCCTGTCCGGCCCGGTGGAGCGGCTGGTGAGCCTGTATGGCAACGACGCCGGCATGGCCTGGCTGAGCTGGCGCGAGAGCGGTTTCCTGATCCTCAGCGGGGTGTTGCTGGGCTGGCTGGGCTCGGCCTGGACGGTAGGCCGTCACCTGCGTGCCATCGAGCCACGATAGGCTCGACAAATACCCACCATTCAAATTGCAAATCAATCGCTTGCGGGATGCTGCGGCGCGGAACTCCCCGGGGCGACCGCGGTCTCAAGCGGTGGAGATTTCGGGCGTTAACTGCTATATTCAGGGTATCAGGAAAAGTCCCTTACGGAGGCTTTGAGGACATCATGACAACTGCCAACGCAATCAAACTGCACAGCCAGCGACTGCCGGCGCCACAATCCGGCAGCCTCGGTGCCTATGTCCAGGCGGTTTCCGGCATTCCGGTGTTGGACATGGACGAGGAACAGCGCCTGGCGCGCCGTCTGCGCGACGACAGCGACCTCGAGGCGGCCCAGACGCTGGTGCTGTCCAACCTGCGCTTCGTGGTGCACGTGGCGCGCGGCTACGCCGGCTACGGTCTGCCGCTGGGTGATCTCATCCAGGAAGGCAACGTGGGCCTGATGAAGGCGGTCAAGCGTTTCGACCCGGACGTCGGCGTGCGGCTGATCTCGTTTGCCGTGCACTGGATCCGGGCCGAGATTCACGAGTTCATCCTGCGCAACTGGCGCATCGTCAAGGTGGCCACCACCAAGGCCCAGCGCAAGCTGTTCTTCAATCTGCGCAGCGCCAAGAAGCGGCTCGGCTGGCTCAACGACAAGGAGGTCAAGGCGGTGGCCGACGACCTCGGGGTCAAGCCGGAGACGGTGCTGCAGATGGAACGCCGCCTGTCCGGTGGCGATGTGTCCTACAACGCGCTGCCCACCGCCGGCGATGACGAGAACGTCTACTCGCCCGAGGACTACCTGGCGACCGGCGAGGAATACGATCCGGCAGCCGGCGTCGAGAACGGCGACTGGGAAAGCCACCAGCACAGCAACCTGTCGCGTGCGCTGACCACGCTGGATGATCGCAGCCGCGACATCCTCAACAGCCGCTGGCTCAACGAGGACGGCAAGACCGGCCTGGCCGAGCTGGGCCAGAAGTACGGCGTATCCGCCGAACGCATCCGGCAGCTGGAAAACAGCGCAATCCAGAAACTGCGGAAGGCCATGGTCCCGGCCTGACCCGCCCACAGCATCCCTACCCGTCATCGGGCCGGCGCCTCGCGTCGGCCCGATTTTTATTGTCCGACCCGAGTTCCCAACCGTCATGAGTGACCACGTCCGCAATATCGCCATCGTCGCCCACGTCGATCACGGCAAGACCACGCTGGTGGACAAGCTGCTGCGTGCCAGCGGCACCCTGGAGGGCCGCGGCGCGGAAACCGAGCGGGTGATGGACTCCAATGCGCTGGAGCAGGAGCGCGGCATCACCATCCTGTCGAAGAACACCGCCATCGACTGGAACGGCTACCGGATCAATATCGTCGACACGCCGGGCCATGCCGATTTCGGCGGCGAGGTGGAGCGAGTGCTGTCGATGGTGGACGCCGTGCTGCTGCTGGTGGACGCGGTGGACGGCCCCATGCCGCAGACCCGCTTCGTGACCAGCAAGGCCTTCGCGCTGGGCCTGAAGCCGATCGTGGTGATCAACAAGATCGACCGCCCCGGGGCCCGACCCGACTGGGTGCTCAACGAGACCTTCGACCTGTTCGACCGCCTGGGCGCCAGCGACGAACAGCTGGATTTCGTGACCGTCTACGCCTCGGCCCTGCAGGGCTATGCCGGCCTCGACCCGGACGTACGCAGCGGCGACATGCAGCCGCTGTTCGAAACCATCGTCAACCGGGTACCGCCGCCGGAAGTGATCGCCGAGGGCGCGTTCCAGATGCAGGTTTCCTCGCTGGACTACGACCGCTACAAGGGCGTGATCGGCACCGGCCGGGTGCGCCGCGGGCAGATCACCTCGAACAGCCCGGTGACCGTACTCAACCGCGACGGCAAGCCCCGTCAGGGCCGGATCCTGCAGATTTTCGGCTTTCTCGGTCTGGAGCGGGTGGAGGTCGAGCAGGCCAGTGCGGGCGACATCGTCGCCGTCACCGGCATCGAGGACCTGGGCATTTCCGAAACCCTGTGCGACCCCGAGGTGCCGGAAACCCTGCCCACACTCTCGGTGGACGAGCCGACCATGAGCATGACCTTCGGGGTGAACAAGTCGCCGTTCGCCGGCAAGGAGGGCAAGTACCTCACCAGCCGTCAGATCCGCGAGCGCCTGGAACGGGAGCTTAAGACCAACGTGGCCCTGCGGGTGGAAGCCACCGAGGACCCGGACCGTTTCCGGGTATCCGGGCGGGGCCTGCTGCATCTGGGCATTCTGCTGGAGAACATGCGCCGCGAGGGCTATGAACTGGCGATCTCCCGGCCGCAGGTGATCGTGCGCGAGATCGACGGCCAGTTGCAGGAGCCCTGGGAAGAAGTGGTGGCCGACGTGGAATCCGACGACCAGGGCACCGTGATCCAGATGCTGGCCGAGCGCGGCGGCAAGATGCAGTCCATGACCCCCGACGGCCGCGGCCGCGTACGGCTGCTCTACCACATGCCGGCCCGCGGGCTGATCGGCTTTGCCACCGCGTTTGCCTCGGCCACCTCCGGCACCGGCCTGCTCTACCACGTGTTCGACCACTACGGGCCGCGGGTGGAGGATGCGGTGGCCGAGCGCATCAACGGCGTGCTGATCGCCAACGCCACCGGCAAAGCCCTGGCCTACGCCCTGTTCAACCTGCAGGAGCGCGGCCGGCTGTTCGTGGGCTCGGGCGAGGAGGTCTACGAAGGCATGGTGGTGGGTATCCACAACCGCGACAACGACCTCACCGTGAACGCGCTCAAGGGCAAGCAGCTCACCAACGTGCGCGCCTCCGGCAAGGACGACGCCCTGAACCTGTCGCCGCCGATCCGCCTGAGCCTGGAACAGGCCCTGGAGTTCATCAACGAGGATGAACTGGTGGAAATCACCCCGGCGGCGATCCGGCTGCGCAAGTCCGGGCTGACCGAGACCGACCGCAAGCGCGCCGCCCGCGCTTGATCGAGGCAGGGATCATCCCCACCTCCTGACACTGACTCACCGGCAAGAAGGATCAACCATGAACGACAAGCGCGTGCTGTTCGTCATCACCAGCCACGACACCCTCGGCGACACCGGCAACCCCACCGGCTATCACCTGGCCGAAGTGGCACAACCCTACTACGTGCTGGCGGAAGCGGGATTCATCATCGAGTTCGCCAGCCCCAAGGGCGGTCAGGTTCCCATGGACCCGGGCAGCCGCGACACGGACGACCCGGTCAACAAGCGCTTCCTCGAGGACGAGATCGTCAACAACAAGCTGGGCGGGACCCTGTCCGCGGACCAGATCGACCCCAGCCGTTACGCCGGCATCTACTTCCCCGGCGGTCACGGCACCATGTGGGACCTGCCCGAGAATCCCTCGCTGGCCGAAGTCACCCGCACCGTGGACGCCCAGGGCGGCGTGGTGGCCGCGGTCTGCCACGGACCGGCGGCGCTGCTCAACGTCAAGACCGAGGACGGCCGCTGGCTGGTGGACGGCAAGCGGGTATCGGTGTTCACCGACGAGGAAGAACGCGCGGTTGAACTGGACCAGGTTGTGCCCTTCCTGCTGGCCTCCGCCATGGTCGAGCGCGGCGCCATCCACGAGGCGGGCGACAACTGGCAGGAACAGGTGTCGGTTGACGGGCGCCTGGTGACCGGCCAGAACCCGGCCTCGGCCCGCGCCGTGGGCGAAAAGATCCGCGAGCTGGTCGAGGCTCGACTGGCTGCCTGATCACGGCCTCGACGGGCCGTTCTGCTACGGTATTCCCGGTCCGGCGGCGACGACGGCCGCGCTGAAACAAGGCAGGCAACACAGTGCACATCATCGTGGTGGGTGGTGGCCCGGTCGGCGACAGCCTGGTCGGGCTGGCCCTGAAGGACGGTCACAACGTGGTCCTGGTCGAGTCCGACGAAGCCACGGCCGAGAGTTGTGCCCGGCGTCATGACGCGCTGGTGCTGCACGCCTCGATCACCGAGGACGACGTGTTCGAGGAGGCCGGCGGCAAGCGCGCCGACGCGCTGATCGCCGCCACCAGCGACGATGCCGCCAACCTGATGGCCATGGTGCTGGGCCAGGAGGCCGGCATCGACAGCCTGACCAGCGTGGTCAACCACAAGTCGCATACCCAGCTGTTCGAGCGGCTGGGCATCCGCGTGATGGTGGACCCGGAAGTGCTGGTGGCCCAGCACCTGCTCGACCTGGTGCTCTACCCGGATGCCGAGGACGTCACCACCCTGGCCGGACGCCAGCAGTTGTTCGAGCTGACGCTGTCGGCGGATTCGCCGCTGCTGGCCGCCAGCCTGGCCGAACTCAAGGCCGACGAAGCGCTTCCTGAGGATCTGGTGGTGGTGTCCGTCCACCGCGACGACGAGCACTTCTTCCCGCGGGGGCAGACCCGTCTGCAGGGTGGCGACCGCGTGATCGTGTTCACGTCCCGGAGAACATCACAGGATGTGCTGTCGCGCCTGAACGGCGCCGATTCGTGATCCGCGCCGCCGCCGGCGGCGCCCACGGGCCGGTGCTGCGCGGCATCGGCATGCTCCTTCACGTGCCGGCGGCGATGGCCGCTCTGTCCATTCCCGTCGCGCTGCTGTTCGGCGAGACAACCGGCGTCGGGGCAATGGCGGTGACCTGTATCGGCGCCCTGGCACTGGGGCAACTGCTGTTCTGGATGTGCCGTGACGCCGCGGAAACCCAGCGGCGACACGCCTTCCTGATCGCGGCGCTGGCCTGGCTGGCGGTATCTACGGTGGGCGCCCTGCCTTTCTACCTGTCCGGCCACGTTGCCTATGCCCAGCCGCTGGATGCGCTGTTCGAGTCGCTGTCCGGCTTCACCACCACCGGCATCAGTCTCGCGGACGATCCGGCCGCGCTGCCGGCTTATCTGCAGTGGTGGCGCAGCTTCAGCGAATGGGTGGGGGCGGTCGGGGTAATCGTGATCATGCTTTCGGTGCTGCCCACCCATCAGAGCGCCCTGTCCCTGTACCGCTCGGAAGCCCGCCGTCAGAAGATCCTGCCCTCGGTGCGAGCCACCGTGCAGGCAATCTGGTCGATCTACCTGATCTATACGGCATTGGCCATCGGGTTGCTGTGGCTGCTGGGAGAGCCCCTCTGGCAGGCGGTGAATCACGGCATGACCGCCATCGCCACCGGCGGCTTCACGGTGGTTGCCGATCCGATTACCGCTGCCGGGCCGGCCCGGCAGCTCGGCTACGGGCTGATCACCATCGTGGGCGCCATCGGCTTCGCCCTCCACTATCGGTTCATCCGCAGCGGACGCGGCCTGTTCAAAGGGCTGGAAGTGCGCAGTTTCTGGTGGATCCTGCTCGGCGGCGCACTGCTGATAACGCTGGAAAACGCCCTGGCGGCACCGGACATCGCCTGGACCGAAAGCCTGTTCGTGTGGGTGATGGCGGTGACCACCGCGGGCTTCGCACACGGCGACGTATCTGCCTGGCCGCCGCTGACCCTGATGCTGCTGACACTGGCGGTAACGCTCGGGGCAATGGCCGGCTCTACCAGCGGCGGGCTGAAACTGGCGCGACTGGTGACCCTGTTCAAGGCCATCGGGTGGAGTCTGACGGCCGCGGCCCGCTCACCGCATCAGGTGATGCGGTACATGATGGACGGCGAGGCCCTGACCCGCGCCGAAGCCGGCGAGCGCGTGCGCGCGGCCACGACGCTCACAATCGGCTGGCTGCTGGTCGCGCTGGCCGGGCTGTTCGCCATGCTGCACTTCGTGCCGGCGGACACACCGCTTGGCAGCACCCTGTTCGAGGTTTTCGCCATCCAGTCCAACACCGGCATGTCGGCGGGCGCCATCGACTACGACACCCTGCCCGCCGGCGGGAAACTGGTGGCGATGCTGCTGATGTGGACCGGCCGCCTGGAAATCGTGCCGGTGATGGTGATGGTGGCGCTGATCATCGAGCGTGGCTGGTCGCCGGTTACCCGTCGCTCGTAACATCCGCTTAACGAGACCCGTTCACAGTCATGTCTTTATCCGGACTGGTACAGACATGGCGGGCGCGGAAGACCATAGTCCAGACTTCGTCAGCGCCCTGTGGGCGTTCAAGCAGGCATTCGAGAACACGCAGGGCGAGCGCCTCAATTTCGCCAGCCTGCGTCGGGACGCTGCCTATCGGCAGCATCTGCTGGAACAGGCCCGTCTCAGTGGTCGACCCGACCTGATTGCACTGGCCGACCGGGTCCAGCGGGCGGACTCGGCCGGCAACACGACGGTCCCGCCGGGCGGCGATGAGGGCGTCGTGAAGGCGGGACGCAACCACTCCATGGGCGTGGCCCTGCTGTCGCTGCTGGTAATCGTGATCGGCGGCTTCGCGGGCTTTCTCGTGACCAGTGGCGCGCTGCCGGGCGGCGGCGGTGCCACGATCCCGGTCAACGCCCCCATTAGCGGCGATACCGTGTGGCGCAACCACCGGACCTACCGGCTGCAGGACGTGATCTACGTTGACAGCGGCGCCCGCCTGACGATCGAGGCCGGGACCCGCATTCTCGGTGAACCGGGATCCGCCCTGGTGATCACGCGCGGTGCCCAGCTGCTCGCCCGCGGCCGGGTGGATGCCCCCATCGTGTTCACCAGCACGCGACCGCCGGGCGAGCGCCGACGCGGCGACTGGGGCGGCGTGGTACTGCTGGGCGACGCACCGATCAACCGGCCCGAGGCGCAGGTCGAGGGGCTGGACCCGACAGGAGGGCGCGCCAGTTTCGGCGGCCAGGACCCGGCAGGCACCTGCGGGGTACTGGAGTACGTGCGCATCGAGTTTGCCGGGTTCGAGCTATCAGCGAACAACGAACTCAACGGCCTGACCCTGGGCGGCTGCGGCAACGCCACGATCGTGCGCCACGTTCAGGTCCACATGGCGCTGGATGACGGCGTGGAAGTGTTCGGCGGCACCCCGATGCTGCGCCACATCCTGATTACCAGAGCCGGTGACGACGGCCTCGACTGGGATATGGGCTGGACCGGCGGCGGGCAGTTCGTGATCATCCAGCAGGACGGCGATACCGGGGACAATGCGATCGAAGCCGACAACGGGTCGGACAACCATGACTCCACGCCACGCTCGGCGCCGGTGCTCTACAACCTGACTCTGCTCGGCGGCGGTAACCCGGGCACGGCCCAGCGCGGAATGACCCTGCGCCGCGGCACCGCCGGGCAGTTGAGCAACCTGATCGTGACCGACTTCCCGCTGGCGGCAGTGGATATCCGCGACGCGACAACTGCCGAACAGGCGGCATTCGGCACCCTCGCCATCCGCGGCGCCGTATTCCACGCCGGCGAGGCCAGTCAGGCACAACTGTTTCCGCTGGAGCGCGGCGCCCAGGACGACGATGACGGATTCGATGAACGCGCCTGGCTGAGCGGACCCGCCGCTTCGAACCGTTTCGGCGGCGAACCACCGCTCACGGCCGCCGCTCGGGACAACCAGACGCCGTCATTCACGCCCGCCAACGACGCCATCCGCGGCAGTCCGGTGCGTCCGCCGCAGGGCGAGTTCTGGGATGAAGGCGCGATCTACGCTGGCGCCATTGCACCGGGGGCAGCCAAACCCTGGACAGACGGCTGGACCGCGTTTCCGATCGACTGACGGGGGCTTCCAGACCTGTCGCGGCACTGTCCGGCGACGGGCTGCCTCAATCCGCGGCGGGCAGGTCCATCTCCCGGAGCCTGGTGGTCCCCGCGGCAATTCGTGCCAGCGTCTCGTCCCGCCCCAGCAACCATAACGTCTGATCGATCGGTGGCGACACCGCCGTGCCGCTGACCGCGATCCGGATCGGCTGCGCCACCTTGCCCAGACCAACGTCGGCCTGCTCGGCCACCCGATGAACCGCCGCGTGGATGGCCTCGGGCTGCCAGTCTTCCAGCGCGGCCAATGCGGCGTGCACCTCGGCCAGGCGGTTGGCGGCGGGCGGCTTGCCGTGCTTTTTCACCGCCTTGTCCTCGTAGCCGGTGACCGGCCGGTAGAACATCGCCGCCTTGTCGGCCATTTCCACCAGGGTCTGGGCGCGCTCCCGCAGCACCTCGATGACGTCCGTGACGGGCGGGCCATCCGCGGGGTCAATGCCCTGCTGGCTCAGGTGCCAGGTGAACTCGTCGGCCAGCGCAGCGGCCGGCGTGGTCTTGATGTGTTCCTGATTCACCCAGAGCAGTTTGGCGGGGTCGAAGGTGGCGGCCCCGCCCTGTACTCGGGCGATGTCGAAATGCGCGAGCATCTCGTCGCGCGAAAATATCTCCTGATCGCCGTGGGCCCAGCCGAGACGCACCAGGTAATTGAGCAGCGCCTGCGGCAGGATGCCCTGCTCGCGATAGGCCATGACGCTGACCGCGCCGTGGCGCTTGGACAGACGCTTGCCGTCGGCGCCCAGAATCATGGGCACGTGGGCATAGTGCGGCGGTTCTGCGCCCTCGCCCGCGGCGCCGATGGCGATCAGTGCCTTGAGGATGGCCAGCTGGCGCGGCGTGTTGTTGACGTGGTCGTCACCGCGGATAACGTGGGTGATCCCCATGTCCATGTCATCCACCACCACACAGAAGTTGTAGGTGGGGGTGCCGTCGCCGCGGGCGATGACCAGGTCGTCCAGTTCGCTGTTGGGCAGGGTGAGATCGCCCTTGACCAGATCGTGGATGACAGTCTCACCCGCCTGCGGCGTGGCGAAGCGGATCACCGGGTCAACCCCGGCCGGCGGCTCCGGCAGCGTCTTGCCGGGGGCCGGGCGCCAGGTGCCGTCGTAGCGGGGCTTGTCCCCGCGGGCGCGGGCGGCCTCGCGCATGGCCTCGACTTCCTCGGCGCTGCTGTAGCAGGGATAGGCATGGCCGGCTTCCACCAGTTGCCCGATCAGCGCGCGATAGCGGTCGAAGCGGTCGGTCTGGTACTCGATGGCGTCGTCATGATCCAGCCCCAGCCAGGCCATGCCGTCGAGGATGGCCTGCACTGCTTCCGGGGTGGAACGCTCGCGATCGGTGTCCTCGATGCGCAGGCGAAAAGCGCCGCCGGCCTGGCGGGCATGCAGCCAGGAATACAGCGCGGTGCGGGCCCCGCCCACGTGCAGATAGCCGGTGGGCGACGGGGCGAAGCGGGTGGCGACGGTCATAACAGTCTCACAACGAAAGACGGCGCACCGAGGCGCGCCGTCCGATAACCGAAAATGCGTTGCCGGGTGCTACTTCTTGCCCATGCCGTAGCGCTGGCGGAAGCGCTCGACCTTGCCGGTGGCATCCATGATGGTCTGCTTGCCGGTGTAGAACGGGTGGGTGGCGCTGGACACGTCCAGCTTGACCAGCGGATATTCCTTGCCGTCCTCCCACTCGATGGTGTCGTTGGTCTGGGCGGTGGAGCGGGTCATGAACGCCAGCTCGCCGGAAATGTCCTTGAACACGACCGGGCGGTAGTTGGGGTGGATATCCTGTCTCATTGTCGCTGCTCTGGTTTGTCTGGTTGCCGAATTGCCGCGTGCCGGCGATAGCCCGCTAGTGTAGCGCAATCAAAGCCAGCGTGTCAGCCTTCTCGTGCCGATACGGGTATTGGAAACAGGCGCGATGAATCGCGTATATGGACCCGCCCGAATGGTGCAAGTGTTGGCGGTGCGGGTCAGAAGGACAGGTGGCATCCGTATATCCGGCCTTGGGTTGGGGCAAGGTTGTCGGCCCCGGGCCCTGATGGAATTCGCGCACGCCGTACCGCTCATCGCCCTATCGACCTGTGTCGGCCCAACGATTCATCAGCGTTGTGTCGGCGTCGGTTTGACCTGTTGACCATCACCGCGACGGTGCCCTCCGGGGTGGGTGACTGTGATTGGGTCGGTGGCCTGATGTGACTCAGGCAGGCTGATAGTCGCAGTCGTGGGCCATCAGGGCCCAGGCGATGCGGGCATTCTTGTTGGCCAGGGCCACCGCCGCCCGGTTGGCGCCCTGCTGGGCCAGGCGCTGGCGTAACCAGGCCCCGCGTCGCCCCGACAGATGCTGGGCCCGGGTGAGTACCGCTCGGGCCCCATGGATGAGCAGCGTGCGCAGGTAGCGGTCCCCGCGCTTGCTGATGCCGCCCAGCCGGCGTTTGTCGCCGCTGGAGTATTGCCGGGGCACCAGACCCAGCGAGGCGCTGAACTGGCGACCCCGGGCAAAGTACCGGGCGTCGCCGACATGGGCGTAGAGGGCGGTGGCGGTGAGCGGACCAATGCCTTCGATGGCCTGCAGCCGCCGGCATACCGGCAGCTGTCGGCCCAGCGCCTCGATCTGACGATCGTAGGCCCGGACCTGGTCGTCGGTGGCCCGGTAGCGCGCCAGCAGATCGGCCAGCAGTTGCCGCAACAGCGGGCTGAGCGTGGCATCGTCGAGCGCAGCAGCCGCGCCGCGGCGAAAGCCGGCCACCCCCGCCGGCAGGACCAGGCCGTACTCGTGCAGCAAGCCTCGCGCCTGATTGATCAGCTGGGTGCGCTGTTGCTTGTGCAGCTCGCGCACCCGATGCAGGCTCTGGATGTCCTGCTGGTCCCGACTTTTGATCGCCACCGTGGGCAGGTGCCCCTGGGTGGCGGCCACCGCAATCGCCTGGGCATCCTGACGGTCGTTTTTCTGGCCCTGAACAAAGGGCTTGACGTGCTGGGGTGCCAGCAACCGCACCTCATGCCCCAGTTCCCGACAACGGCGCGCCCAGTCATGCGCGCCCGCGCAGGCCTCCAGGCCCACCACCTCGACGTTCAGCTGCGCCAGCGTGGCCAGTAACTGGCCTCGCCGCACGCGCCGGCGATACACCACCGCGTGGCCCGCATCCAGACCACACAGCTCGAATACATTCTTTGCCAGGTCGATGCCAAGACTCGTAATCTGGTTACGCATGGATCCGTCCTCCATTGCTGTACTGGAATCCCCAGTCTGGCGCATCACGACGCCGAAAAAGGGGGCGGGTCCATGCCATCGCCCCACGACGATCCATTACGGGCTGGGTGAGGGCGCAGGGCCGGTTTCAACCGGCCTGTTCGTGCTGGCGGCGACTCAGGCCGACCACCAGTTTCAGCCCGTCAATATCGAAGGTTTCACGAGCCTCGCCGGCCGGTGTGTCGCCGTTCCGCAGACTGATCGCAAGTACCTCGCCCGAGACCCAGTCGCGGTGGGCGTCGATGGCAGACGACAGCTCGGCGTCGGCGGCGAACTGAACGTCGATGCGGTCGGCGACATGAAAGTCGGCGCTCTTGCGTAGGCGCTGGATGCGGTTGACTACTTCGCGGGCCAGGCCACGCTGACGCAACGCCGGCGTGATGGCGCCGTCCAGGGCCACGGTAACGCCGTCCTCGCGGCCTACCAGCCAGCCCTCGACGCCCTCGGCCTCGATCAGCAGGTCGCCCTCGTCCAGTTCCACAGGGTGATCGGCGATGGTCAGCGTCAGGCAATCGTCCCGCAGGTATTCGTCGATCTGCTCGTCGGTGAGTTCGGCCACCGCCTGGGCGACCGGGCGCATCAGCTTGCCCAGCCGCTTGCCGAGTTGCTTGAAATTGGGTTTGGCACTGCGGGTGACCAGATCGCCGGTACCAGCGACGAATTCGATGGCGTCCACATTGACCTCGTCGCGCACCACCGCGGCCACGGCTTCGACATCGGCCCGGGTCACCGCCGGTTCCTCCACCACCAGAATGCGCGACAGTGGCTGGCGCACGTTGATGCCGGCCTCGTTGCGCAGCGCCAGCACGTTGCCGACGATGGCCCGGGCCAGCGCCATGCGCCGCTCCAGACCGGCATCGCGCAAGGATTCATCGGCCGCCGGAAACGCCGCCAGGTGCACCGATTCGCCCGGCGTGACCGCCAGATTTCGGTACAGCCATTCGGCGAAGAACGGCGCAATGGGCGCCATCAAACGCGCCACCGCGGCCAGACAGGTCAGCGTGGTGTGATAGGCCGCGCGCTTGTCGTCGGCATCCGCCTCGTCGGCCCGGGCACCGGCCCAGAAGCGTTCCCGCGAGCGGCGGATATACCAGTTGGACAGCTCGTCGACGAAGCGCTCGACTGCCCGGGCGGCAATGGTGGGATTGTAGTCATCCATCGCCACGACGGCCTCGCCCGCGGTGGTCTGCAACCGGGACAGGATCCAGCGGTCCATCTCCGGCCGCTCGGCCACGGGGGGCGCCGGGGCGGCCGGGTCGAAACCGTCGATGTTGGCGTAGGTGGCGAAGAACGCGTACACGTTCTCCAGCGTGCCGAACACCTTGGCGCGAGTATCCCGCAGGCTGCGCTCGGCGTACTTGGTATTGTCCCAGGGCGGGCTCGAGGCCAGCATGGTCCAGCGAATGACGTCGGCGCCGTGGGTATCCAGGGCCTCGAACGGGTCCACCGTGTTGCCCTTCGACTTGGACATCTTTTCGCCGCCGGCGTCCAGCAGCAGGCCGTTGACCACCACGTTGCGGAAGGCCACCGATTCTTCGGTGAGCGCCGCGATGGCGTGCAGCGTGTAGAACCAGCCGCGGGTCTGGTCCACACCCTCGCAGATGAAGTCCGCCGGGAAGTTGGCCCTGAAGGCCTCGGCATTCTCGAACGGGTAGTGCCACTGGGCGAAGGGCATGGCGCCGGAATCGAACCACACGTCGATGATCTCGGGCACCCGCCGCATGGTGCCGCCGTCCGGCGCCGGCCAGGTGATGTTGTCGACGTGCGGGCGGTGCAGATCAAGATCCGCGTCCGCGGGGACCGCATCGCCGGCTTTCCGGCGCAGTTCCTCGATGGACCCGATGACCTCGACATGCGACGGATCGGTATCCGACACCCAGATGGGCAGCGGCGTGCCCCAGTAGCGGTGGCGCGACAGGGCCCAGTCCACATTGTTGGCCAGCCAGTCGCCGAAGCGGCCGCGCCCGACATGCGCCGGATACCAGTTGATGGTGTCGTTGAGGGCAACCAGCCGGTCCTTGTGCGGGGACGTGCGCACGAACCAGGACTCCACCGGGTAGTTCATCAGCGGCGTGCCCTTGCGCCAGTCGTGCGGATAGTTGTGCACGGTGACGTCGCGGGCGAACAGCAGGCCGCGGTCCTTCAGATCGCGTGCAATGATCTTGTCGGCATCCTTGAACCACTGCCCGCCCACCAGCGGCCAGTCGGCGGCGAACCGGCCATCGCGCTCGACCGGGTTCAGCAGGGGCAGGCCGTTGGCCTGGCCGGTGGCGTAGTCGTCGGCGCCGAAGGCCGGGGCGATGTGCACGATGCCGGTGCCGTCCTCCGTGGACACGAAATCCGCCGGCACCACCCGCCAGGCGGAATCGGCCTCGGGGTGGTCGGCAAAGTGATCGAATACCGGCGTGTAACGGGTGTCGACCAGAGCGCGCCCGGTCAGGCGCTCGATCACCTCGTAGTTCTCGCCCAGCAGCCGCGACGCGGCGGCTTCAGCCAGGATCAGGACCTCGTCGGCCGCGTCCGAACCCGTGGGCCGGACCTTGACGTAATCCAGGTCCGGGCCCACCGCCAGGCCGGCGTTGGAGATCAGCGTCCAGGGCGTGGTGGTCCAGGCCAGGAAGAAGCTGTTGGCCTCCCCCGCCAGCGGAAAGCGGATGGTCACGCTCGGGTCCTGTACTTCCTGGTAACCAAGGCTGACCTCGTGGCTGGACAGCACCGTGCCCGAGCCCGGCGAGTACCAGTGAATCTTGTGGCCCTTGTAGAGCAGGCCCTGGTCCCACAGCTTCTTCAGCAGATACCAGACCGATTCGATGTATTCGTTGGCGAACGTGACATAGGGCGCATCCAGGTCCACCCAGTAACCGATGCGCCGGGTGAGATCGTCCCATTGCGCCTTGTAGCGCAACACCGACTCCCGGCAGGCGGCGTTGTACTCGGCGATGCCGTAGGCCTCTATGTCCTCGCGGGACTGAAGACCCAGCTCCTTCTCCACCTCGATTTCCACCGGCAGGCCGTGGGTGTCCCAGCCGGCCTTGCGGTCCACCCGGTAGCCGCGCATCGTCTTGTAGCGGCAGAAGGTGTCCTTGACCGTGCGTCCCAGCACGTGATGGATGCCCGGCCGACCGTTGGCGGTGGGCGGACCCTCGTAGAAGGTGAAGGTGGGCGCATCGCGGCGCGCCTCGCCGCAGCGTTCGAATACGCGCTCGGCCTCCCACCAGCCGCGGATATCCGCGTCCAGCGAGGGCATGTTGAGCATCTTGTGTTCGGAAAACTGGGTCATGGTTTTTTGCGCCGCGGCATCTTACCGTCTGGGCGACCGCGACGCATCCGCCGGCGGCACCGGATCGTGGCCGCCCTCGCGCAGCGGATGGCATCGGGTGATCCGCCGCGCCACCAACCAGCCACCCCGCAGTGGTCCATGGATCCGCAATGCTTCGAGCGCGTACGCGGAACAGCTCGGATAGTAGCGACAGCGCGGGCCCAGCAGTGGGGAGATCACCGCGCGATAACCGTGGATCGGCAGGCTCAGAAGGCCGACCACAAGGCCGCGCAGCAGCGCCAGCCAGGACTTTCGCTCATGAGTGCTCATCGGCCCGCGATTCTATCGAATTCGGCGGCCCGGCGGCCGGTTGTTAGAATCGGAGCTATGGACACCAAGCTGCAACAACTGAAAGACACCTTCGAGATGCTGCCGGACTGGGAGGAGCGCTATCGCTTCATCATCGATCTGGGCCGCAAGCTCGAACCCCTGCCCGAGGATGCCTACCGGGACGAGAACAAGGTCCGCGGCTGCATGAGCCAGGTATGGCTGATTGCCGACGAGGCCGAAGACGGTGAGCAGATCCGGTTCCTGGGTGATTCCGACGCCCACATCGTGCGCGGCCTGATCGCGGTACTGCTGATGATCTACTCCGACAAGTCCCCGCAGGAAATCGTGGACACCGATATCAAGGCCATCTTCGAGGAACTGGCGCTGGAACAGCACATCACCGCCAATCGGCGCAACGGGCTGCATTCGATGGTGGAGACGATTCGGCAGCTCGGAGCGCAACGGCTGGACGCCAGCGCCTAACGGTTGCCCGTCCGGTCCGTCGATCACGAGAACCGGGCGGTGCCTGCGCACAGCCCGGCCCGTGCTAACGCAGCGCTCCCGCTACTCGAACTTCGAAGTCAAACCGATGATCACCGTGCGTTCCGGGCCCGGCCGCAGGCCGTTGGCATAGTCCACCGGGAACAGCTTGTCGGTGAGGTTGCGCCCCTGCAGCCAGAGCGTGGTGCCGGTGTTGGGCAACTGATAGCTGGCCCGTGCGGAGTAGATGGTGTGGCTGGGCACGTTGCCGAAGATGATCGGCTCGCGGATTTCCGAGCTTCCGGTCGGCCGGGTGGGATTGGCCGGGTCGATCGGATTGCCGTCCTCGTCCGCCACGGTGATCACGTCACTGTTCAGGCTGCCGGAGAAGAAATCCCCGAAGTGATGCACGGTGGCGCTCAGATGCCAGCCCGCCTCGTGCTCCATGCCCAGGGTGAGGTTACCCGCGTGTTCCGGCACTTCCGGAATGCGATTGCCGTCCACCGGGCCGGAGGTGAACTCGGCCTTGGTGTAGCTGTAGGCCAGCTCGGCGAACAGGTTAAGCCGTGACCCGGTGAGCGCCGCGGAGTTGAAGCGCCCGCCCAGATCGAACCCGTAGGAGCGGGAGTCGTCGTTGTTAACCACCAGGTTGGCGCCGTCGATGGTGATGGGCTCCTGGGTGATGGTGTCCTGGTAAGCGTTGTAGAACACCGCGCCTTCCATGCGCAGCCCCGGGAACGCCGCGGTGCGGAAGCCGATCTGCGAGTTGATGCCGGTTTCCGGCTCCAGCGGGAAGTCGTCGGCCGTCCGAGCGAACGCCGGCGTATAGCCACGGCCCACGTTGGCGAACCACTGGGTGCGTTCGTAACCGTCGTAGACCACGCTGATGCTGGGCAGCACCAGAGTATTGTCGTCTTTCTCGCGCGGCGAACCAGGGCCGCTGTCGTCGATGATGACCTCGCGCTCCTGGGTGTAGCGTTCCACGCGGATGCCGGGCGTCACCGTCCAGAAGCCCATGCGGATAGCATCCTGGAAGAAGCCCGATACCGCATCGGCATCGAATTCCGCCAGCGAATTCTCCTCCCCGGTGGTGGGCTCGGTCACGCCGATGCCGACCCGTCCGCGATTACCTTCATCCAGCAGTTCGCCCGTGTTACCGACTGGCTCCCGGTTTTCGAACTCGTGCACCTCGTAGCGCAGACCCCACTGGAAGTTGTGGGTGACCCGACCGGTCTGAATGCCGGCGAGCTGGAAGCGGGTTTCCAGGCCGGTGGTCTGGTAGCTGCGGTCGCGGCCGATCATCACGCCGCTCACGCCCGGCTCGAAGAAGAACGCCGGATCCTCGTAACCGCCCGGGCTGAAATCCGGTATGCCGTTGTTCACGTCCACCTCGTCCGGCTCCACCGTGAAGCGCGGCCGTTCGAGGTCGGTATGGAACAGCTTGGTGGACATGGACAGCGTGTCGCTGAGCTGCCAGTCGTGGGTGAGGTCGAACTTCCAGTAGTTGATGGAGAAGTTGTTGTTCTCCTGCGCGAAGCGACCCTGCTTGCTGCGCGGGTTGGCGGCGTACTCGGCCGGCAGCAGGTTGCTTTCGTCATAGTCCGAGCGCTCGCGGAAATAGGTGATCGACAAACCGAGGTCCTGAGCGTCGTTGATGGCGAGATCGCCGCTGGCAAAGAAGTCGTCGTAACTGAAGTCCTCGATATCGAAGCTGCCGTCGGCATCCAGCCCCGAGTAGGACAGCACCAGCCCCAGCGGGCCGTCGGTGCGGGTATGCATGATGTGGCGCTTGAAGGTACTCGGATCGCCGCCGGCCAGTTCCACGGTGGTTTCCGGGGTTTGCGTGGGCTGCTTGTTGATGAAGTTGATGATGCCGTGGTTGTTCAGCGGCCCGTGCAGCACGTGCCCGGCGCCCTTGAGCACATCCACCCGTTCGAGCCGTTCCTGCGGCGGGGTGTAGTGGGCGCTGGGATCGATATAGGTGGAGGCGTTAATCGGTACGCCATCCTCCATCAGCAGCACCTTGCGGGACCGCCGGGCGGGCGCGCCGCGAATGGCGATGCCGGAGCGCCGGCCCAGCACGTCGTCATAGATGGTGCGCACGCCGGGGGCGAAGTCGAGCGTGTCCATCAGCGTGTAGGGCTGGTAGGTCTCGATCTGCTCCTCGGTGATCTGGGTGGCCGCGCCCGGGGTCTGATCAACCTCGGTGGGCAGGGTGGCCTCGATATCGATCGGCGCCAGCGCGCCGGTTTCCTCCTGGGCCTGCGCCGGGTGACCGGCGAACAGGAACAGCGTACCGAATGCCAGCGGCGCCGCGCGGCCGGCCTTTGTCTTGATGAACATGAAAGCGTTCTCCTCCGAGACGCAGCACCCGGTTCCGGGCCCAGACCCGGCGAGCGCGCCGGCCGACTGAGCGTGACCGGCTTTGTATTCCCCCCGACGCTGCGTCGTTTATGTCTCCGGCCGCCTGTGGCGACCCCCGGAAAAGACGCTAAGCCCTGGCCCGCGGGCTGGATAGTGGATATCTTCCCGATTTGCGATCCGGTGCTGGTGACCAGTCAGTCAATCGGCTCGGGATAATCCGGCGACGCGAATGCGGTCAGCGGCAGTATCACGCTCACGCGCAGGCCTTCGCCCTGTTCCCCGGATTCAAGCGCCATCGCCCCGTTGAGCGCCACCACTCGTTCGCGCAGACCGCGCAACCCCATGCCGGGCACCAGCCGATGCGGCTGCCCGGCGCCATTGTCGGTGACATCCAGGCGCAGTCGCGCGTCGTGCTCGGTCCACAACCGCACGACGGCCCGGGTGGCAGCCGCGTGGCGGGCCACGTTGGTCAGGCATTCCTGCACCGCCCGATAGGCGGTGACCTGGACGGCGTCATCCGGCATCACCGCCAGATCGCAGCGGGCCAGCACCCAGTCGACCTCCGGATGCCGGCGGTGCCAGTCGGCCACCAATCCGTCCAGCGCCTGGGCCAGGCCGAGGTCATCCAGCACCGGCGGCCGCAGCTGCTTGAGCAGCCGCCGCACCTGCTGCTGCAGGTGTTCCAGGCCGTCCTGCATCGCCCGCACGCGGTCGGGCATGGAGGCGGTACCCCCCGCCTCGGCCGACCAGGCCAGGGCACTCAGCCGCGACCGCAACCCGAACAGGTGCGGTCCCATCTCGTCGTGCAGTTCCCGGGCAATGCTGCGGCGTTCGTCCTCCTGCATCGTCACCAGGCGCCGCATGAGCGCGGCACGCTCGGCGTTGTGGCCGGCCAGCACCGCGACCAGATGATTGAAACGGCGCTGGGTGTCGGCCAGCTCCGGCACCGCGTCGGTGGGCAGACGTACATCGAATTCATCCGCTTCCAGACGCCGGAAACCGTCGTGCAGACCGCGAAGCGGCGCAAGCCCGAACCAGATACCGACATAGACCAGCAGGCAAACGAGAACCACCAGACCCAGCATCAGCGGCAGCAGACCGGTGACCTCGCCCCAGACTTCCGCCACCTCGTCGTCCGGCGTGGCCTGAATGCGAATGCTGGCGTTGCCCCAGCCGTGGAACTCGATGTCGGGAAAATCGCGGCCCGAGGGGACCACCAGGTATTTGAACCAGCCGGGGGGACTCGCCACGGCGGTGGGCTCGTTGAGCACCGTCCACTCGCCCGGCAAGGATGCTACGGCGACGCGTACGTGGCGCAGATCCTGAAACACCACCGACAGGCGTTCCACATCTTCCCGCGAGAGCAGATAGCGGGTGTCGCTCACGAAAAAGTCCAGCAGATCGCGGCTGAAGTGCAGGTTGGCGTTGATCTCGTCCACCACGGCCTGCCGAGCCCCCTGCAGGATGATCACCAGGTCCGCCACCAGGCCCAGCATCAACACCCCGGCGACGATCGCCAGCAGCCGCAATTTCAGCGACATGCCGCGACGTCGCCGCGAGTCAGGCAGCGGCCCGGTGTCCGGATCGGTCATGTCGCGGGGGCTGGACAACGTCGGCAGCAGCGGTTGGATCGCGGGAATGATGATGCCATGAGCGCCGCTCGCGCCCGACCGAGACGAACCGGATCGGGCATATCGCCCGATTGCACCGCCATGGCGCCCGGCGCATCATCAGGTGAATAACCCCGGTTCCGCCTGCGCCTTGAGTACCACCCCCGCCATCCTGCTCATCGACGACCACGAAGTGGTACGCGGCGGCTGCCGCGAGTTGCTGGAACTGCGCCGCTTCGGCGCCTGTCGCGAGGCCAGCACCGGCGAGGCGGGCTGGCAGCTGTTGCAGGACAGCCGCCCGCAGCTGGTGATCCTCGATCTGTCGCTGCCGGACGTGCACGGGCTGGAACTGATCGGGCGCATCCGCACCCGGCCGCGCCCACCGCGGGTGCTGGTGTTCACCATGCACGACGACCCCACATTCGCCGCCCGCGCGCTGCGTGCCGGCGCCGCCGGCTACATCACCAAAACCAGCCCGCCGGAATGCCTGCTCGAGGGCGTGCGGGAAATCCTGGCCGGTGAGACCTACCTCAGCCCCGACATGGCCGAGGCACTGGCGGTGAGCCGGGTGAGCGCCCTGGCCAACCCGGTGCAGGCGCTCACTCCGCGCGAGCAGGATGTATTCCGGCTGGTAGCCAGGGGGCAAAGCAACGCCGCCGTGGCCGACACACTGGGACTGTCGCACAAGTCCGTGTCCAATTACCTGGTGCGCATCAAGCACAAGCTGGCGGTCGACAGCATCGCCGACATGGTGCGTCTGGCCATGCGCTACGACAGCACACCGGAGACGGGGCCACCGACTCCCGGCTGACGCACACTACGGCGGCTTGCCAGCCGCCGGCAAACGCGTTTAAGTCGACCCCGTACAACAACACGACAGGAGGAGACGATGGCGGCAGGCGAACTCAGCTATGTCCACGGCGCCAGTCCGGTACCGCTGCTGGGCGACACCATCGGCCGGGCGTTCGACCGGACCGTGGCCGAACACGGCGACCGCGAGGCTCTGGTCAGCCGGCACGAGAATCTGCGCCTGACCTATCGCGAACTGCAGGCCCGGGTGGACGAGTTCGCGGCGGCATTCCTGGCCCTGGGGCTGGAGCCCGGGGATCGCATCGGCATCTGGTCACACAACAACGCGGCCTGGCTGATCACGCAATTGGCTACCGCCCGGGCCGGTCTGGTACTGGTCAACATCAACCCGGCCTACCGCCGCTCGGAGCTGGTGTATGCGCTGAACAAGGTGGGTTGCAAGGCGCTGATCCTGATGCCGGCCTACGCCAGCAGCGACTACCTGGCCATCTTACAAAACGTGGCCCCCGAACTCGCCGAGTGCGAACCGGGGCGGCTGCATGCCGCCGAAGTGCCGTCGCTGCGCCATGTGATCCGGCTGGGCCGCGAACAGACGCCGGGCATGTTCAATTTCAACACGCTGCCCGCCTGGGTGATGCCACACCATCGCGAGCAACTCGACGAGATCGCCGGCACCCTGCAGGCCGACGATCCAATCAACATTCAGTTCACCAGTGGTACCACCGGCAACCCCAAGGGCGCGACGCTGTCGCACCACAACATCCTCAACAATGGTTTCTTCGTCGGCGAGGCCATCCGCCTGACGCCGGCGGACAGGCTGTGTGTGCCGGTGCCGCTCTACCACTGCTTCGGCATGGTAATGGGCAATCTCGGCTGCATCACCCATGGCAGCACCATCGTCTACGCTAGTGAGGCCTTCGACCCCGGCGCGGTGCTGGAAACCGTGGCAACCGAACGCTGCACGGCGCTCTACGGCGTGCCCACCATGTTCATCGCCGAGCTGTCGCATCCGGATTTCGGCAGCTTCGACCTGTCGTCACTGCGCACCGGCATCATGGCCGGTTCGCCCTGCCCGGAAGCGGTGATGAAGCGGGTGATCGACGAAATGCACATGAGCGAGGTCACCATCGCCTACGGCATGACCGAAACCTCGCCGGTGAGTTTCCAGACCGGCGCCGACGACAGTCTTGCCAACCGAGTGGGCACGGTCGGCCGGATACAGCCGCACCTGGAAGTCAAGATCGTGGACGAAGCCGGCCGGGTGGTGCCGCGCGGCGAGCCGGGCGAACTCTGCACCCGCGGCTACAGCGTGATGCTGGGCTACTGGGACGACGACGAAAAGACCCGCGAGGCGATCGACGACGCCCGCTGGATGCACACCGGGGATCTGGCCACGCTGGACGAACACGGCTACTGCCGGATCGTCGGGCGGCTAAAGGACATGGTGATCCGTGGCGGCGAGAACATCTACCCGCGCGAGATCGAGGAATTCCTCTACCGCCATCCGGATATCGAGGATGTCCAGGTGATTGGCGTGCCCGACGAAAAATACGGGGAGGAACTCTGCGCCTGGATCCGGCTTCGGGCCGGCGCCACGGCGGACGAGCAGGCCATCCGCGACTTCTGCGAGGGCGAGATCGCCCACTACAAGATTCCGCGGCTGATCCGGTTCGTCGAGGAATTTCCCATGACCATTACCGGGAAGGTGCAGAAATTCCGGATGCGCCAGATGATGATCGACCAGGGATACGGCTGAGGCGCATTCACATCACCAGCGCGACTCCCCCGACGATAATCAGCGTAACGGCCCACAGATAATCAGTGTTCAACCACGCTGATCGCAGCAGGCGCAGGCCAAGATAGCGGTAGACAAGCCAGGCGACCAGCCCGGCTGCCAGGATCATAGCCAGGGTGTGGACGGCGACCATCAGCACCGCGGCAGCCACACCCGCCGGCAGCATCGCTGCATGACCGGCATGATGTCCCGCGTGTCCGAGTCCCAGAAACGCCGGTACCAGCATCAGGCCGGCGCCATGGGCCGTGGCCATGAGAAACGACCACAGCGTCAAACGCCGCGGTCCGACCCGGGCCAGCATCCGTGGATGCCGCGGTACCCACAGCTTGTAAAGCCCGAACCCGATGAGCAGGAGCGCGGCGCCCAGCTGAAGGCCCCCGTCCTGGGAAAGTGCCCGGTCGAGCAAAGCTACCGGCACCAGCACGACAGCCATCGCCAGCAGATGGCCGCCACCGATGGGCCAAAGGGCCTGCCAGACGGCCCCGCCCCGGCCGGCCTGCAGCCCGTTGGATACGGCAAACAGCCAGCCCATGCCCGGGTTCAGACCGTGAAACAGGCCCAGGCCGATAGCCGCAACCCAGGCCCAGTGTGCATCCATGCGCCGCTATCTCATGGGTAGGCAAACGATTCCGTGGAACAGTCACCCCCGTGCAGCCGTACCTGGTGGGCGCGATAGCCTTCACCGAAACGCACGAAGAAATCCGGGTCCAGTGTCATCGTCCCATCCGCGGCGATGTCGGCCTTCACCAATGCACCCGGCACGCCCCCCGGGTAGAACTGGTCGTCCCAGCTGCTGTAAAGCGAGTTGGTGAAATACACCCGGCGTCCGTCGCGGCTGATTTCCACCATTTGCGGTCCACCCGCGAACGGCTGACCATTCGGATGCGGGGTGGCGTTGACCACACCGCCCAGCTCGATGGTGCCGTTGAGTTTCGGCGCCATCGGCTCACTGACATCGTATTGCCGCAGCTGCCCGATGCCCCAGCAGGCAACGTACAGATAACGGTCGTCCAGCGACAGATCAATGTCGGTCACCAGCGGGGGCACCGCTTCGAACCCCTTGAGCAGTTCCGGCAACTGATCAGCGGCGGCCGGCTGTGCCGGAATTTCAGCGGTTTTCTCGATCCGGAATTCCTCGCCGTCGCGATACCAGGTCCAGATGGAACCCGCCAGGTTGGTGGTGTCGACCACCACCCCGAGAAAGCCGTGCTGGCGGGTAGGGTCATGCGCCGGGCGCAATTCCAGGGCCATCTGGTGGTTTTCGCCCAGGTCGATAACCTGCCGGTGCTTGCGCGCGGACAGATCCCAGAAGTGGATCCGATGCCCGTACTGGTTGCCCAGCAACGCCTCCGGCACCAGGCCATTTTCGAACTGCGGCGGCTTGCACCATTCGCTGGTCATCGCGATGTCGTGGGCGATGTGCCACCAGAAATCGTAATGCAGGTCCTGGGGGCCGCGATCGATTTCCCAGCGACCGAGGATTTCCAGACTCTCGCAGTCCATCAGGAAAATGCCCGCCGGCCCCTCGTCACCATCCGGGCCGGCTCCGCCAAGGGTGCTGATATAAATCCCCTCCGGCCCGCAATGAATGGTATGCGGACGGGAGTAGCCGGTCTTGGACAGCAGTTCGTCGGCCTCGATCGTCTTGACGATCCGTGCCTGAGTGGGATCGGGCTGGGTATCAATAATGTGCAGTCGCGACGATCGCAGGCCCGGCACGATCAGGTAACGCCGCTGAACGAACGGGTGACAGGACTGCGGCCCCAGCATCGAACTGCAGGCATTCCAGCCGAAGTGGTGGAGCTCGTCACCCGTGTTGGGCATTTCTACCCGGTGCACTTCGTGCGTATAGGTCGGTGACGCCGGGTCGAAGTCCACAACGGCAATCGCGTCCGGCCGGTTCCCGTCCGGGCACAGCAATGCGACATAGCCGTATTGCTCCGCTGGACCGGCCATGGCAAGCCGTGGGGAAGGATAGAAGGTCGGATCGGGGCGAAGGGTGGTGGCCATCAATTTGCCTCCTCGTGGCGAGTGCCACGAAATTGTCATAGCCGCGCCTGGACGTCCACCAGACCAGCTTCCACCCAGTCTGGTCGATCGCCACCGGCCCGGCAAATGACGCGATCCCGGGGTCTGATGTTCCCCGCCCGGGCGCGGAATCGCAGGATTCCGCACGCGTTAAACCATTATCGACGAAAATACCGGCATCGGTTGCCTCCGGGGCCGTCGATAACGTTACACTATAACGATGCGATCAAAGCGCCTCTCCCTGCGACTGCTTATTACCGCCCTGCTGGCGGTGCAGTTGCTGGCCGCGGCGCACGCATTCGAACACCCGGTCATCGGCCATGCCGACCACGCCTGTGTGGTCTGCACCCAAGGCGGTGGGCTGGATATCGTCCCGCCGGCCGGTGCCGCAACCGCTGCGCTGTCGGGCACCCAAGGCGTACGAATATCGGCCGCGCTGCTCCGGCCGCCGGCGCGCCCGGCTCTTCCCTACCGCAGCCGCGCACCGCCCGCCCTGTCCTGATTCGTTCGATCCGCCGTCTCCGCCTGTCGTGGGGGCGATTGCATCCGGCGCCCGCGGGCGCCACCGATCAGGACCTTTCTCATGCGTATTCTCGTCTCCGGCGCCATTCTGGCGCTGAGTCTCGGGGCGGCAACGGCCGCCGAACCGGAAACCCTCGAACCGATCGCCGTCGAGGCCCTGCCGCTGGGCGACCGCGGCGAGGCCGAGGCCCTGCAACCCGCGGCCGTGGTGGCCGACGAGGAACTGCTGCGCCAGCGCGATAACAGCCTGGGCCGGACGCTGGACGGTGAACCGGGCGTGTCCTCCTCCGACTTCGGCGTGGGCGTGGGCCGCCCGGTGATCCGCGGCCTGTCGGGCGCCCGCGTGCGGGTGCAGGAAAACGGGCTCGGGTCCGGCGATGTCTCCACCCTGAGCGTGGATCACGCCGTTTCCATCGACCCGCTATCCGCGCACCAGATCGAGGTCCTCAAGGGGCCAGCCACTCTGCTCTACGGCTCCGGTGCCATCGGCGGGGTGGTCAACGTGGTCACCCACCGCATCCCCCGCGCGGCCCCCACGCGGCTGACTGGCCACATGGACCTGGCGATCGGCGATTCCACCCTGGATGACTCGCTGGCCCGGCTGGACCTGTCCGGCGGCGCGGGGCCGCTGGCCTGGAACCTCCAGGGCGGGGTCACTGAAAGCGACGACTACCAGGCTGACGACGACCGGCTCATCGGCAACAGCTTTTCGGAAACCGACCAGTACAGCGGCGGCGCCGCCTGGACCGGCGAGCGCGGCTACCTGGGCGCGGCGCTCAGCGGCTACGGCAGCGAGTACGGTATTCCCGGGGAGGATGCCGTGATCAACATCGACCAGGATCGCATCGACCTGGGCGGCGAGCTGCTCGACCCCCTGCCCGGCTTCGACCGGCTGGAATTCGCCGGGGCCTACACCGACTACCTCCACGACGAGGGCGGCGAGGTGTTCTTCGACAACGAGGAAACCGAGCTGCGCCTGGCGCTGACCCACGGCGATGCCGCCGGCTGGACCGGAGCGCTGGGCATCCAGGCCTTCGACCGGCAGTTCGAGGCCTTCGGTGAAGAAGAAGTGTTCGTGCCGCCGGTGGATACCCGCAACGTCGGTTTGTTCGCGGTGGAGGAACGGCCGGTCGGCGCCTGGACGCTGCAACTGGGCGGCCGGATCGAGTATCAGGAACATCAGGCCGAGGGGGGCAACCCGGATCGCGATCACACGCCGATCAGCCTGTCCGTGGGCGGGCTGCGACCGTTGGGCAACAACGTGGTGCTGGCCGTCAATCTCGGCCAGTACCAGCGCGGGCCGGCGGCCGAGGAGCTCTACAGCAACGGCCCCCACGAGGCCACGCAGACCTTCGAGCGGGGCGACCTCGACCTGGACGAGGAAACCGCCAACAGTCTCGACCTGGGGCTGCGGCAGACCGCGGGCCGGCTGCGCTGGTCGGTCAATCTGTTCGTCACCGACTATGCCGATTTCGTGTTCCTGGAAACCGTGGATGCCGGCCTCAATGCCGACGGTACCGGCGCCCCGGCCCAGGACGGCCAGGCCGATCGCGTGACCGAGGAAGGCGTGTTCGACCCGGCCGGCGAACTGCTCCTGCTGGATTACAACGCCGCCGATGCCATGTTCTACGGTGCCGAATTCGAGCTGGGCTACGACCTGCTGACCGGCGCGACGGGCCTGACCGCCCGGGTGTTCGGGGACATGGTCCGCGGCGAGCTGGACGACGACACCAACCTGCCCCGCATCACGCCGGCGCGGCTGGGTCTGGGCTTCGACCTCACCCATGGCCCCTGGCAGGCCACGCTGGAAGCCCTGACGGCCGACGACCAGGACCGCACTGCACCACTAGAAACCACGACCGACGGCTACACCGACGTGACGGCCTTCATCGGGGTGGAACTGCCCGGTGCGGGTGCCCGCACGCAGCTGTATCTGCGCGGCGACAATCTGCTGGACGAGGAGATCATCCGGCACACCTCATTTCTTCGCATCCCGCAGCCGGGACGCCGCTTCAGCGCGGGGTTGAGCGTGCGATTCTGAAGCGGAGATCGTCGTGGAGGACGCCGACGGCCGCGCCGTCGGCGTCCTGCTGCGATATCATGCCCGCCAATCTAGCGGGGTTGTTATGTCCGAACTGCTGATCACCAACGCGCGCCTGGTCAATGAAGGCGCCATCACCGACGCCGATGTGCTCGTGAAGAACGGCCGGATCGAGCGCGTCGATCGTGAAATCGCCGCGCCCGCCAATGCGCAGGTCATCGATGCCGACGGCCGCCATCTGCTGCCCGGCATGATCGACGACCAGGTGCATTTCCGCGAGCCGGGGCTGACCCACAAGGCCGACATCGCCCACGAATCGGCTGCGGCGGTGGCCGGCGGCATCACCACCTACATGGAGATGCCCAACGTCAAGCCGCCCACCATCGATGCCGATGCGCTGGCGGACAAGCATGCCATTGCCGCGCGTACCAGCCGCGCCAACTACAGCTTCTACCTGGGCGCCACCAACGACAATATCGAGGCCATCAAGCGCCTGGACCCGCTCAACAACTGCGGCATCAAGGTGTTCATGGGTGCCTCCACCGGCAACATGCTGGTGGACGACGATGACGCCCTGCACGCGATCTTCGCCGCCGCACCGGTGCCCATCATCACCCACTGCGAGGACACACCCACGGTGCTGGCCAACGAGGCCGCCGCGCGAGAGAAGTACGGCGAGGACGTGCCGATGAGCGAGCACCCCTATATCCGTTCGGCCGAGGCCTGTTACAAGTCCTCTTCCAAGGCGGTCGCGCTGGCCCGGGAGCACGGCACCCAGCTGCACGTGATCCACCTGACCACAGCGCGCGAACTGGAGATGTTCGAGTCCGGGCCGGTGGCGGGCAAGCAGATCACCACCGAGGGCTGTGTGCATCACCTGTTCTTCGACGAGCGCGATTACGCCGAGAAGGGCTCGCTGATCAAGTGCAATCCCGCGATCAAGAGCTCCGCCGACCGCCAGGCCCTGCTGCGGGCGGTGGCCGAGGACCGCATCGACGTGATCGCCACCGACCACGCACCGCATCTGCTGGAAGAAAAGAACCAGCCCTACTTCCAGGCGCCCGCCGGGCTGCCACTGGTCCAGCACGCGCTGCTGTCGGTGCTGGAGCACATGCACCGCGGGCTGTTCTCGCTGGAGACCATCGTGCGCAAGACCTCGCACAACGTGGCCGAGCGCTTCCAGGTCACCGAACGCGGCTTTGTCCGGGAAGGTTACTGGGCCGATCTGGTTCTGATCGACACGGAAAAGCCCACCATCGTGGATGACTGGCCGATTCTGTCGAAATGCGGCTGGTCGCCATTTGCCGGCACCACCTTCCGTTCGTCCATCGTGGCCACCATCGTGTCTGGTCAAGTGGCCTACGAGGAAGGTAAAGTTGTCCCTGGCTGTACGGGTCAACCCCTGACATTCTCGAGGTAAGGGCGATGGAAACCAGCGACCTGCGCAAGGCGGGACTCAAGGCGACGCTACCGCGGCTGAAGATCCTGCAGGTCCTCGAAGCGAACAAGGCCGACCATCTGTCGGCCGAAGACGTTTATCGCATGCTCATGGACGAGGGCGAGGACGTCGGCCTGGCCACGATTTACCGGGTGCTGGCGCAGTTCGAGGATGCCGGCCTGGTGATTCGCCACCATTTCGAGGATGGTCACGCCCTGTTCGAGCTGGAGCAGGGGCATCACGACCACATCGTTTGCGTGAAATGCGGCCGCATCGAGGAATTCTTCGACCGCGACATCGAGCAGCGCCAGCGCAAGATCGCCGAGGACAACGGCTTCGACCTGTCCAAGCACACGCTGGTGCTCTACGGCGAATGCCAGAACACCAACTGCAAGAAGGGCGACAGCTGACCGATCGCCCATGACGCACCGGGCGGCCGGTCCGAGCAGTGACCGTGCGCGCGCCGCGTTCCCGACTCCAACTCAGGTGCCCCGATGATTCAACCGCACGGCTCGTCCGAGCTCGCCCCCCGTTATGTCGCCGACAGCACGCAGCGCGACGCGCTGATCACCGAAGCTGCCAGCCTGCCGGGGCTCACGGTCTCCTCGGCCGCCGCCGCCAACGCCGTGATGCTGGGCGCCGGCTACTTCAATCCACTCGCGGGTTTCATGGACAAGGCCGATGCCCGGTCGGTCGGCGCGACGCTGCGCACCACTGACGGCCTGTTCTGGCCGGTGCCGGTGCTGAACCTGATCGAGGATCCGGCCGCCCTGAGCGGCGCCGACCGCATCGCCCTGCGCGACCCCAATGTCGCCGGCGAACCGATCCTGGCCATCCAGCACGTCGAGGGCATCGACGAGTTCAGCGCTGACGAACTGGAAACCCTGGCCGAACAGGTATTCGGCACCACCGACCGCGATCATCCCGGCGTGGGTACGTTCCTGTCCCAGGGCCGATTCGCGGTGCACGGGCCGGTTCAGGTGCTGAATTTCAGCTACTTCGAAACCGACTTCCCCGATACATTCCGCACTGCCGGGCAGATCCGCGAGGAATTCGCGAACCGTGGCTGGGAACGCGTGGTGGCCTTCCAGACCCGCAATCCCATGCACCGGGCCCACGAGGAGCTGTGCAAGATGGCCCTGGCGGACACCGGGGCCGACGGCGTGCTGGTACACATGCTGCTGGGCAAGTTAAAGCCCGGCGACATCCCCGCGGACGTGCGCGACGCCGCCATCCGCAAGATGGTGGAGCACTACTTCCCGGAAAACACCGTGATGATTGCCGGCTACGGCTTCGACATGCTCTACGCGGGCCCGCGCGAGGCGGTGCTGCACGCCCTGTTCCGCCAGAACGCCGGCTGCAGCTATCTGATTGTCGGCCGCGACCATGCCGGCGTGGGCGACTACTACGGCCCGTTCGATGCCCAGACCATCTTCGACGAGCAGGTGCCGGACAATGCCCTGGCGATCGATATTTATCGCGCCGACCACACCGCGTTCTCGAAGAAGCTGGGCAAGGTGGTGATGATGCGTGACGTGCCCGAACACACCAAGGACGACTTCGTGCTGCTGTCCGGCACCGCCGTGCGCGACATGCTGGGCCGCGGCGAGGCCCCGCCGCCGGAGTTCTCGCGCCCGGAAGTCGCGGAAATCCTGATGGCGCATTATCAGAAGCAGGACGGGTAATTCCGGGTAGGGTGGGATTCATCCGGCCATCGGGACACGGTATGTAATCCGGCCGGCGCCATGAATGGCGCCCCACACCACCTGCCGAAACCACAGTGGCCCGAATCCCGGTAGGGTCGGATTCATCCGACCAGTCAGCTACGGCAAAAAATCCGCCCGGCAATGTACCGGCCCACCCCTGACGAGGCGGGCCGGGTTTCGACCCCCGCTATGCCTCGGGACGCAGGGCGTAGCGTCCGCCGCCGATCAGCGCTACCGCCAGACCGCCGAACAGATAGAAGCCCTGCAGTTCCAGCGCCCAGGCGCCGCGTTCGGTCAGCGCGAAGATTTCACCGGTGTGCGCCAGCGCGATGGCGAACAGCATGTTGATCACCACCAGCACCCCGCCGATCCGCGCGTACAGGCCCAGAATCAGCATCACCGGGGCGACGACCTCGCCCACGTAGACACCGTAGGCCAGCAGACCGGGCAGCCCCTGGTTGGCGAGCATGCCTTCAATGCTGCCGATGCCGCCCAGTATCTTGGGGATACCGTGGCCGAGCATCGCCAGGCCGATGTAGGCGCGCAGGATGAGTTTGCCGATGTCTGCCGTGTTGTCGTCGTTCATGCCATCGCTCGCGAGTGGAACCTCGACGAATTCTAGCCTGCCGTCATGCCGGCTGTCGCGTCAGTTGGCTGACAGCAGTTCCGGGTTCTGTACCGCCCGCCAGCAGTACCAGGCCGCTACCGAGCGCCAGGGCGTCCAGATCTTCCCGGCATCGGCCAGTGCCGCGGGGGACGGCATCTCGCAGCCCCGGATGACGGCATAACCCTTGCGCACACCGAGATCGTCCACCGGCCATACATCGGGACGGCCGAGCCGGAAGATCAGCAGCATTTCGGCGGTCCATCGGCCAATGCCGCGCACGGCGGACAGCCGCTGGATGACGGTTTCATCGTCGAGCTGGCGGAGTCGGCGAATACTGGGCAGGCGCCCGTCCAGGCAGTGATCGGCCAGATCCCGGGCCGCCCGCAGCTTGTTGGCGGACAGCCCGGCACCACGCAGTTGCTCATCGTCTAGACGCTCGAGCCCGGCGGCACTGGCCCGGTTGTCACCGAACAGCGCCAGCACCCGGGCGTGAATGGTGCCGGCGGCCTTGCCGGACAATTGCTGGTACACGATGGCCCGCAGCAGCACCTCGAAGGTGTCGCCGCGCATGCGGTCGGCGCCGAAGCGTACCGGCCCGACCCGTTCGATCAACCTGGCCAGCCGCGGATCAGTGGCGCTCAGCGCCTCGGCCGCGACTACTGGATCATAGGTCAGAACGCTCAAGCAGCGTCGCCCACGTCCTCGTGGAAAAACCGACCTTCCCGCGTGGGGTGGATGATGCCCACGCGCACCACGAAATCCCCGAAGTGCTCGCCGGGTTCACGCTCGGCGGCATAGCGGTGAATCATGGGCACGAGCTCGGCCATGATCTCGTCCTCGCCGATATTCTCGCGATAGAGCTTATTGAGCCGATCGCCGGTGAACGAGGCCCCGAGATACAGGTTGTACTTGCCCGGCGCCTTGCCGGTGAAGGCAATCTCGCCCAGATAGGGACGCGCGCAGCCGTTGGGGCAGCCGGTCATGCGAATGACGATGGCCTTGTCGCCCAGGCCCGCATCGGCCATCACCGCGTCCAGCTTGCCGATGAAAGTCGGCAGGTAACGCTCGGATTCCGCCATCGCCAGCCCGCAGGTGGGGAAAGCCACGCAGGCCATCGACGCCTGCCGCAGCGCCGTCTGGCTGCCGCCGCCATCCAGGTTATACTGATCCACGAGGGCCTGCACTGCCGGTCGGTCCGCTTCCTCGACGTTGGCCACGATCAGGTTCTGGTTGCAGGTCAGACGGAATTCACCGCGATGCACGCCGGCCAATTCGCGCAGGCCGGTCATCAGCTGCTGGTGCTCGAAATCGGCAATGCGGCCGTTCTCGATCAACAGCGTCAGATGCCAGCGCCCGTCGTCGCCCTGGGTCCAGCCGAAGCGATCCCCGTTGCCGGTGAACATCGCGTCGCGCGCGGGCGCCAGCGAAAATCCCAGGCGGTTGGTCAGCTCGCTCTTGAACCAGTCGAGGCCGTTATCGTCCAGCGTGTACTTGAAGCGGGCCCGCTTGCGGTTCACCCGATCGCCATGGTCCCGCTGGATTCCGATGACATGCTCGGCCACCGCCAGCACCTGATCCGGCTTGCAGAACCCGATCACCGAGCCCAGGCGCGGGTAGGTGGTAGGTTCGCCGTAGGTGGCGCCCATGCCCCCGCCGACCGAGACATTGAAACCGAGCAGGTCGTCGCCGTCGGCGATGGCGATGAAGCCGAGGTCGTTGGCATACACATCGCTGTCGTTTTCCGGCGGGATGGCAATCGCGATCTTGAATTTGCGAGGCAGATACTGGCTGCCGTAGAGCGGCTCGTGATCTGGTTCGCCGGTCGATTCGCCATCGAGCCAGAGTTCCTCGTAGGCCCTGGAACGCCACAGCAGGTGCTCGCTCAGGCGATGGGTCCAGTCGTGGACCTGGGCATGCAGGCGTGACCGGTGCGGATTGGTGTTGGCCACCACGTTGCGATTGACATCGCCGCAACCCCCCTTGGCGTCCAGCCCCGCCGCGTCAACCGCCTGCAGCAGCGGCTTGAGGTGTTCCTTGAACACGCCGTGGTACTGGAAGGTCTGGCGGGTGGTCACCCGGAGCGTGCCGTTGGCGTAGGTGCGTGCGATCTCGTCCAGCGCCAGCCACTGCGAGGCCGTGAGCACCCCGCCAGGCAGCCGCAGGCGCACCATGAACTGGTAGTGCGGCTCCAGCTTCTGCTGCTTGCGCTCGGCGCGCAGGTCGCGGTCGTCCTGCTGGTAGAACCCGTGGAACTTGGTCAGCTGGGTATCGTCGTCGGCCACCGCGCCGGTGGCGCGGTCGGCCAGGCTATCGGCGATGGTGCCGCGTAGATAGTTGCTGCGCGACTTGATGTGCTCGACGTCGTTGAAATCGGGTTGAATCTCGGGCATAGCTACTGCAGTTTCAAGTTTCGTGTTTCGGGTTTCGAGATGACACGAGTCCAGCCTCGAGCATTCTCACTCGAAACTGGAAACCTGAAACCCGAAACTTTGACGTCAATAGACGTCCCGCTGGTAACGCTTTTCCTTCTGCAACCGCTTGAGATAGTCGGCAGCCGCGTCGGCGCTCATGCCGCCCTGCTCCGCGATTATATCGCCCAGCGCGTCGTGTACGTCGCGGGCCATCTGGTTGGCGTCGCCGCACACATACACATTGGCGCCATTCTCGAGCCAGCCGTATACGTCGCGGGCCTGTTCCCGCAGACGATGCTGCACGTAGACCTTGTCGGCCTGGTCGCGGGAGAAGGCCACATCCAGACGGCTGAGCAGGCCGTCGCGACGCCAGCGCAGCCATTCGGTCTGGTAGTAGAAGTCGGTGCGGAAATGCGGCGCGCCGAAGAACAGCCAGTTGTCGCCGCCGGCGCCCTGCTCCTCGCGCTCCTGCAGAAAGGCGCGGAACGGGGCGACGCCGGTGCCGGGGCCGATCATGATCAGCGGCGTGTCGTTGTCGGCCGGCAGCTTGAAGCTCTTGTTGGCGTCGATATACACCGGCACCCGGTCATCCTCGCCCACCCGATCGGCCAGATGGGTGGATGCCACGCCAAGGCGGTCGCGGCCGTGGCTGTGGTAGCGCACGGCGGCGACGGTCAGGTGCAGCTCGTCCGGATTGGCGGCATGACTCGAGGCAATCGAATACAGCCGCGGCGGCAGCTTGCGCAGCAGGCGCACGAAATCCGAGGCCGACAGACCCGGCACCGGATATTCCCGGACCAGATCGGTGATGTCACGGCCGTAGACATAGTCGGCGAAGGCATCGCGCTGATCGTCGCCGAGCAGGTTCTGTAGGGCACTCGACTCGGCCAGCTGGGCGTATTGCGTGACGAACGGCCGCGTCAGCGTGGTGATCTCATACTGGTGGCGCAGCGCATGCGCCAGGCTGACTTCGCCGTCCACGCCGGTCACCCGCGCATCACCGTCCAGCTGCAGGGCCGCCAGCAACGCATCCACCGCGGCCGGGGGGTTGCTCGGCACCACGCCGAGGGAATCACCGGGGGTCCAGATCAGGCCGGAATCCTCGGTATCCAGCTCGATGTGGCGCACCTCCTTGTCGGAGCCGCGGCCGTTGAGCACCGTGTTCGCCAGCAGCGAGGCCTCGAACGGGTTCTTGCGGGTGGGCGCCTCCGGCGCGCGTGACGCCGTCGGCAGGGTGGTGACCGTCGGATGGGCATTGCCGGCCGGTTCGGGCGCGGCGAACTTGGCCAGCACATCGGCGGTCCAGGCTTCCGCGGCATCGTCGTAGTCGACGTCGCAGTCCACCCGGTCGATCACCCGGGTACCCCCGAGCTCGGCCAGGCGCTCGTCGATCACGCGGCCGGTCTCGCAGAAATGCTCATAGCTGGAATCACCCAGGGCCAGGACAGAGAACCGGACCCCATCAAGCTTGGGCGCCTTCTTGCCATGCAGGAACTCGTAGAAATCCTCGGCGTCGTCCGGGGGCTCGCCCTCACCGTGGGTGGAAACCACCACCACCAGGTTGCTTTCCTGCTTGAGGTCCTTGGGCTTGTAGTCGGCCATATCGGCCAGCCGCGCGGTAATGCCACCGGCCTGGGCGGCATCGCGCAGGTTGCCGGCCACGCCCCCGGCGTTGCCCGTCTGCGACCCGTACAGGATGGTCAGCGTCTGCGAACTGCTCGCCGCCGCGGCCGGCGCGGCGTCGGCCACCGCACCGGATTCCGACAACGCCGCGTTCAGCCCGGCCAGATACCCGCTGATCCACGTCGCCTGCAGGGGCGACAGGGTCTCCACCAGCGACTCCAGCTGGGCGGCCTGACTGGCGTCGAGCGGACTGCTATGTTCGCGAATCTGTGCGGCTTTCATGACATTGGTCTCGTGGCATAGGGGCCGAATGGGCACAGGCCCTGAGCGTGACGTGCAGCCTACGCTGACGTCGTTATATTTAAAATATCTTATTCATTATTTTTTTATAACTTTTACTGCCAATCGCCGCCCACTCCGGTTGTTGCTAGAGTGCCGGTAACGCCCGCCAATCCACCTTCCGCTCTTGCGTGACCCGGCCGCTGCCATGCCCCTCTGGCCCTGGATACTGAGCCTCAGCCTGTGGCTGAGCGCCTGCGCGGTCGCGCCGCCGCGGCAGCCGGACAACCTCTGCGCCATCTTTCACGAGAAGGACGGCTGGTACGAGGACGCACGCGCCGCGGAAGAACGCTGGGGCACGCCGATTCCCGTGCAGATGGCGATCATCTTCCAGGAATCCGCCTACCAGCAGGACGTGCGCCCGCCACGCACCCGGCTGTTATGGGTCATCCCCTGGACGCGGCCTTCCTCCGCCTACGGCTATACCCAGGCGCTGGACAGCACCTGGGCCTGGTACCAGCGCGACAGCGGCAACAGCTGGGCCGACCGCGACGACTTCGAGGACGCTGTCGACTTCGTGGCCTGGTACGTGCACCAGAGCCATCGCCAGATCGGCATTGCCCACCACGATGCCTATAGCCAGTATCTGGCGTATCACGAGGGTCAGAACGGCTTCAAACGCCGCACCTGGGCAAACAAGAAGTGGCTGATCAACGTGGCCTATCGCGTGAGCGCCCGGGCCGATCGTTATACCCGGCAACTGGCCGGTTGCCGCGAGGATCTGGAAAGCGGCGGCTGGTGGTTTTTCTGATCGTCAGACCAGCGCCGGCGTGTAGTGATCAACCAGCAGCAGCGTGAAAATGGCCATCAGGTAGACGATCGAATAGCCGAAGGTCTTCATCGCCAGACCCGGCCGCGGGGCGTACTTCAGGCGAATGGCGTAATACAGGAACCAGCCGCCCAGCACGCTGGCGCCGACCAGGTACAGCAGCCCGCTCATGCCCACGGCGAACGGCAGCAGGGTCACCAGCACCATCATCACCGTGTACAGCAGCACCTGGGTGCGCGTGTACGCCAGTCCGTGCGTGACCGGCAGCATCGGGATGTCCACCTCGGCGTATTCCCGGTGGCGCTCGATCGCCAGCGCCCAGAAATGCGGCGGCGTCCAGACGAATATGATCAGGAACAGCAGCAGCGAATGGGGATCGATGGTGTTGGTTACCGCCGACCAGCCCAACACCGGTGGCGCAGCCCCGGCCGCGCCGCCGATGACGATGTTCTGGGGCGTCGCACGCTTGAGGTAGAGGGTGTAGATGCCGGCATAGCCCACCAGCGTCAGCAGCGTCATCCAGGCCGTGAGCGGGTTGACCAGCCAGTGAAGCACGGCCATCCCCAGCAGCCCGATCACCAGCGCAAACAGCGCGGATTCCGGCACACCCAGGTGACCGGTTACCAGCGGACGGCCGCAGGTCCGCGCCATGCGGGCGTCGGCCTGGCGGTCCAGAATCTGGTTCAGCGCCGCCGCCGAGGCTGCCATCAGGCCGATGCCGGCGGTGCCGAACACCAGCGCCGGCCAGGGCACCATGCCCGGGGTGGCCAGGAACATGCCCACCATGGCGGTGAACACGATAAGCAGCACCACCCGCGGCTTGCACAACTCGTAGTAGTCGGCCAGCCGCTGGGCGAGCGTGGGCCGCGCCAGGTCCAGGGAATTGGCGCTCATGAGGCCCGCGCCCCCGTTTGCCAGCTTGCGTGATTGACCGCCATGACCGCCAATAGTAGCAATGCCGCCCCCCCGTTGTGGGCCACCGCCACCAGCAGCGGCAGATGGGCCACCACCGTGGTAATGCCCAGAACGATCTGCAGCGTGACCGCCAGCAGCAACGCGCCGGCCAGCCAGCGCCAGCGATCATCGCGTCCGCCGGCCCGCCAGAGCACGGCGGTCAGTAACAACATCACCGCGGCTACCACGATCGCACCCAGCCGGTGCACCCAGTGGATGGTGGCGCGGGGTTCGGCGTCAAGAACGCCATATTCATAGTTGATCCCCAACCCGTGCCAAAGGGTGAAGGCCTGGGCATAGTCGGTGTCCGGCCACCATTGACCCTGGCAGGTGGGGAAATCCGGACAGGCCAGCGCGGCATAGTTGGTCGAGGTCCAGGCCCCCAGGAACAGCTGGGCAAACAACGCCACCAGCGCCACGCCGGCCAGCAGCCGAAGCCGCGGCCACGCGGCCCAGCCTTTGAAATGGCGCCCCTGGCGCAGCAGACACCACCACAGCAGCGCCAGCGTGGTCATGCCGCCCAGCAGGTGGGCGGTCACCACCAGCGGCTTGAGCAGCCAGGTGACCGTCCACATGCCGAGAATACCCTGGAAGATCACCAGCCCCACCAGCGTCCACGGCAGCACCCGCTGCTGATGCGCCAGGGCCCGGCGACGCCAGGCCATCCATGCCAGCGCGAGAATCAGTAGTCCCAGGGTGCTGGCGAGGTACCGGTGAATCATCTCCTTCCAGGCCTTGGGCGCCTCGACCGGGCGATCCGGGAAGGCCGCGTTGGCGGCCTCGGTTTCCGCGCCCAGGGCGGGCACATCCAGGTGGCCGTAACAGCCCGGCCAGTCGGGGCAGCCGAGCCCGGCGTCGGCCAGCCGCACGTAGGCGCCGACCGTGATCACCACGAATGCCAGCGCAATGGCGAGCAGATTGAGACGATAGAAGTGATCGGTCATGGATGTGAATTCCGGCAACGCCGCAGCGGCATCAGCCGATGTGCGAAAGCTTGAGCAGATGCTTGATGTCCTTGAACAGGGCATCGGCCGGGCTGTCCAGATCGCGCGGGTAGTACAGCACCCAATTGCCCAGCGGATCGATCAGGTAGATCACCCCGCTGGCCGCCGGGGCCGAGGCGCGCTCGTCCAGAAAAGCCTGCAGCCGATCGCCGCCGGTTACCACCACGAGATCCGGATGACCGTTGTCCGTCAGCGATGCGTCAGCGGCATCCCCGGTCACCAGCACACGCTGCACCCGGGTGGCCCGGCGGTGCAGCAGTGTGCGCACCTGGCGGGTCTCGGCCAGGACGGCCCGACAGGTCTCGCCGCAACCCTGCGGTGCCACGGTGAGCACGGTCCACAGCTCATCGAACAGTTCGCGCCCGGCCACCGCGCCATCCTCGTCCCGGAATGCTGCATCGGGCAACGCCTGCACCGGCTGCACCAGCACGCCCTTGCTGCCGCCACCGGTGGGCATCCAGCGCGGCACGGCGTAATACATCAGCGCGGCCAGGGCCAGCGGGCCGAAGAACAGCCCCACCAGCACCAGCAGTTTCAGTCGCGATCGGGTTGTTGGTTGCGTCATGCGCGTCGCTTCGTATTCATGATCAGAAATATCACCAGCACTGCCAGCGCCATGGCGTACCACTGCACCGCATAGCCGATGTGCCGCTGCGGCGGGATCCCCACCGACTGCCAGTCGCGCTCGAACCCGCCCGGCAGGGACTCGTCCAGCAGCACGATGCCGGCCAGGATCGGGGCCTCGTACTGGCACTCGACCTGCGCCGCAGTTGGATAATTCAGCACCCGCGGCCAGTCCGACTGTTTACAGGCATCCGGCGCCGCCAGCCGCATTCCTGGCTCCGGCAACGACCGCCAGAGTCCGGTGACACGCTGCCGGCCGGCCGGCACATCGGGACGCGGTGGCTCGGCGCGGTCGCCGCTCCGGGGCACCCAGCCCCGGTCTATCAGTACGAGCCGGCCGTCATCCAGACGCAGCGGCGTCCACACACGGTAGCCGGCGGCGCTCTGCCAGACCTGGTTGTCCAGCAGTAGCTGGCGCCCGGCAAGATAGCCGCCCGACAGCACCACTCGCCGGCCGTATTCCGACGCCGGTGCGGCCGCCTCCGCCAGACGCATCGGTTCCGCCTGGCGTGCCGTACTTCTCTGCTCTAGGATGGCCTGCTTGTCCTGCGCTCTCTGCAGTTGCCAGGTGCCCAGCCCGCCCAGCACCAGCATCCCCGGCAGAAACACGAGCCAGGCCCACCAGGGCGGACGGAACCTCAAGACTCAATGGCCAAAATCATCATCGTCATCTTCCTCGTCGCCATCGTCACGGCTCTGATGGCGGGCATGGTCTTTCTGGTCAAGGACGACGGCGACAGCAAACGGACCGTGCGGGCACTGACGTGGCGAATCAGCCTGTCACTGGCGCTGATCGCGCTGCTGGTGATCGGCTACGCCGCGGGCTGGATCCAGCCACACGGCGTGTTGCCGCGCTGACGCCCGGCGCTGTCCGAAAACAGCGCCGGGCCCGCCCTCAAAGAATGTAGACGAAGACGAACAGGCCCAGCCACACCACGTCGACGAAATGCCAGTACCAGGCCACGGCCTCGAAGCCGAAGTGGTCGTGCTCGGAAAAGTGGCCCTTCAGACATCGCCCCAGAATCACGATCAGCATGATCGTGCCCAGGGTCACGTGCATGCCGTGGAAGCCGGTGAGCATGAAGAAGGTCGAACCGTAGATGCCCGAACTGAGCGTCAGGTTGAGATCCTGATAGGCGTGGATGTATTCCTCGGCCTGGAAGAACAGGAACGCCAGGCCCAGCGCGACGGTCGCGGCCAGACCCAGGTTCAGCTTGAGCCGGTTGCCTTCCTTGAGTCCCCAGTGCGCGATGGTCAGCGTCACGCCCGAGGTCAGCAGCAGGATGGTGTTGAGGAACGGCACACCCCAGGGCGGAATGATCTCGAACTCGCCGCCGACACCCGCCGGACCGTTGGTGGGCCAGGTTGCCTCGAAGCCCTGCCACAGATATTCATTGGTGGTGAACTCGCTGCCCTCACCCGCCAGCCAGGGCACCGACAGCACACGGGCATAGAACAGCGCGCCGAAGAAGGCACCGAAGAACATCACCTCGGAAAAGATGAACCAGCTCATGGCCCACCGGAAGGTCATGTCCTCCTGGGCGCCGTAGGCACCGCTACGGTTCTCGCGGATGACACCGCGGAACCACACGAAACTCATCACCAGCACCATCGCCAGACCGGCAGCCATCGCATAGGCGCCAATGCCGTCGGACCCGTTGAGCACCGCTGCGAATCCGCCGAGCATGACGATCATGCTCACGGTCATCATGAACGGCCAGGCACTGGGCTCCGGCACGTAGTACTGCTCGTTTCGTGTCTGGACGGACATGGTTCTCCCTCTCTACCTGATGACCACAGCCGTCTTGCGCGGGTGGCCGGGTGTTGTTCTGGTTGGCTGGATCATCAGCCGCTCATGCTGATGAATATCGCCACATAGAAACCCAGGGCCACCGCGACGAGCACCGCCGCGGTGACCAGATTACGCCGCCGGAGTGCCTTGTCTTCAGGCATGTTTCTCCGGCACCGCGGTGATTTCCCGGGGATCGATGGTCGGTGGGGTCTCGAAGGTGTGATACGGCGCCGGCGAGGCCACCGTCCATTCCAGCCCCCGGGCGCCTTCCCAGACGCGGTCCGTGGCCTTCTGACCCGCACCGCGCATGCACTGGATCATGTTGTAGATGAACACGAACTGCCCGATGAAGAAGGCGAACGCGCCCACCGACGAAATCACGTTGAACTCGGTGAACTGGGTGGCGTAGTCCGGGATACGGCGCGGCATGCCGGCCAGACCCAGAAAGTGCTGCGGGAAGAACAGCACGTTGATCCACACGGCCGACCACCAGAAGTGGAACTTGCCCAGCGTCTCGTTGTACATAACGCCGGTCCACTTGGGGATCCAGTAGTAGATGGCGGCAATGATGGAGAACACCGCGCCCGGCACCAGCACGTAGTGGAAATGCGCCACCACGAAGTAGGTGTCGTGGTACTGGAAGTCCGCCGGGGTGATCGCCAGCATCAGGCCGGAAAAGCCACCCAGCGAGAACAGGAACACGAAGCCGAGCGCGAACAGCATGGGCGTTTCGAACGTCATCGCCCCTCGCCACATGGTGGCCACCCAGTTGAACACCTTCACGCCGGTTGGCACCGCGATCAGCATGGTAGCGAACATGAAGAACAGTTCGCCGGCCACCGGCATGCCCACGGTGAACATGTGGTGGGCCCAGACGATGAACGACAGGAAGGCGATGGATGCTGTGGCGTAGACCATCGAGTCATACCCGAACAACGGCTTGCGCGCGAAGGTCGGGATGATGGTCGACACGATGCCGAACGCCGGCAGAATCATGATGTAGACCTCGGGATGCCCGAAGAACCAGAAGATGTGCTGGAACATCACGGGATCCCCACCGCCGGTGGCGGAGAAGAAGGTGGTGCCGAAGTAACGGTCGGTCAGAAGCATGGTGACCGCCCCCGCCAGCACCGGCATGGCCGCGATCAGCAGATAGGCGGTGATCAGCCAGGTCCACACGAATAGCGGCATCTTCAATAGCGTCATCCCCGGGGCGCGCATGTTGAGGATGGTCACCACCACGTTGATGGCGCCGGTGATCGACGAGATGCCCATCATGTGGATGGCGAAGATCATCAGCGGCAATGAGTCGCCCGACTGCAGCACCAGCGGTGGATACATGGTCCAGCCGGCCGCCGGACCGCCGCCGTTGACGAACAGCGTCGACAGCAGCATGGCGAAGGCGAAGGGCAGAATCCAGAAGCCCCAGTTGTTAACCCGCGGAAGGGCCAGATCGGAGGCCCCGATCATCATCGGCACCATCCAGTTGGCCAGCCCCACGAAGCCGGGCATCACCCCGCCGAAGATCATCACCAGGGCATGCAGGGTGATCATCTGATTGTAGAAGTCGGGGTCGACGAACTGGATACCCGGACCCGTGAGCTCGGCCCGGATGATCAGCGACATCACCCCGCCGATGAACAGCATGGTCAGCGAAAAGATCAGGTACAGGGTGCCCAGATCCTTGTGATTGGTGGTGCTGATCCACCGCATGATCCAGGGGAAGAACCCGTCCTTGAGCGTGACCGGTCCGTGGTGATGGTGGTCGTCGTGACCTGCCTCGTGTGCGTGACTCATTGCCTGACTCCGCTAGAAAATCTTAACGCTTTGCCTTGATCTGGGACGGCTGGACCGCATCGCCGGTGTCGTTGCCGAAGGCGTTGCGCTCGAAGGTGATCACCGCCGCGATCTTCCGGTCGGACATACCGTCCTTGTACGACGGCATGGCGCCCTTGCCATTGAGAACCCGGTCGATATGCGTATCCAGCGATCCGGTGGCGATCTCGCTGCCCTTCATCGCCGGGAATCCCGCCGCCGGCATGCCCGAGCCGTCGGCCTGATGGCAGGCCGCGCACTGGCTGTTGTAGATTTCCTCGCCCTCGGACATCAGCGTGTCCATCGGGATGTCACCGCCGCCGGCATCACTGCCCCCGGTGTCGGCCTGGGCGACCCGGGTGGATTCGCCGCCCGCATCCGAGGCGGTTTCCTGGGCCGATGCCGAATCGCCGGCATCGGTGGTCTGGGTGCCGGCCGCGTCGCCGCCGTTCTTCGCCACCCAGGCGTCGAATTCGTCCTGACTCACGACCTCGACCACGATCGGCATGAAGCCGTGACCGCGACCGCAGAGTTCCGAGCACTGACCGCGATACACGCCGGTCTCCTCGGCCTTGAACCACATCTCGTTGATGAAGCCGGGGATGGCGTCCTTCTTGCCGCCGAGTTCCGGCACCCACCAGGCGTGAATGACATCGTCGGCGGTCAGCAGGATGCGCACCTTCTGGTCAACCGGCACCACCATGCGGTTGTCCACTTCCAGCAGGTAGTTCTCGACCGTGTTGGGATCGATACCGGAATCGAGCTGGCGCGCAGCGTTGCTGTCCTGGGCCAGACGGCTGTAGATATTCACGCCGCTGTCGACGTATTCGTACTGCCACATCCACTGGTAGCCGGTCACCCGCACCGTCAGATCGGAATTGCTGGTGTCCTCCACGCGGATCAGCGTGCCAGCGGCGGGAATCGCCATGCCGATGAGGATCACGAACGGGACGATCGTCCAGGCGATTTCGACGCTGGTGGACTCGTGGAACTGGGCCGCCTCGACGCCGCGCGATTTCCGATGCGCGATCAGCGAGTAGATCATGGCGCCGAACACCACCACACCGATGGCCACACAGATCCAGAAGATGAGCATGTGCAGGCCGTAGATCTCGCGGGTCATGGCCGTCACGCCCTTCGGCATGTTCAGCCCCCACTCGGCCGCCGCCGGTCCGGCGATCACGGCCGACAGTGCGGCCGCGAGATAGCTAAGTCCTTTCATTTCAACCGTCCTCTCCGATTGTCACTTGCCGACCCATCGCCGTCCCCCGCAGCCAGCGCCGCAGACGGCCGGCGACGGCGGCGCGCTCTTCGTCGGTCAGGCACTGCCCCAACACGCAGCCCTGTCCGTGCGAGCCCAGCCATAGTCGCGACGGGCTGGTCACATACGGTCCGGGTTCGAGTCGCACCTGTGCCCAGGCGCGCTGGAACTCCCAACGCCGTTCCGGCTGATGACGGCCGGCTTCCACCCGGACCACGTCATCCGCCACCGAAATCACTTCCCGGTATGCGTTGTCCCGCATACCCCACCAGAGCCCTGCTGCCAGAGCCGCCATCTCGAGGCCGGCGAACGGCAGTACCATCCAGAAGCCCTGCCACGCCAGGATGCCGGCAATGCCGAACGACACCATGCACATTCCGGCGAAGAACACGCATGCATGTTCTACGCTCAGCGAGGCATTGGGACGAATGACCAGGCGCGACATGGCGACGATTGCTTATGGCGAGCAGGCTACCCCGATGGTGAAACCAGCCGGATTCTAGCCAGCCCGCCGGGGACTGGCAAACCCGGGACTCACTACGGGTTCGTTTCGGTTACTGTCGGCTACGCCAGATCATGGTCAGCGGTTGCACGGCGGCGTCCGGATCGGCGCCGGGCCGGATCACGGCGTGGACCGCGCTTGCCGGCATTCGCGCGCACAGACTGGCCACATTGTCCTGCCAGCGTGGCTGCGCCGGCGGCAGGACGTTGGCCACCCAGCCGGCCAGCCGGGTGCGTCGCGCGATGGCCTCGGCGGACAGCAGCGCATGATTCAGGCAGCCCAGCCGCATCCCCACCACCAGCAGCACCGGCCAGCCGTGGCCGGCCACCCAGTCCGCGGTATCCAGCGTGGGCGTCAGCGGCACCCGCCAGCCGCCAGCGCCCTCGACCACCACCAGATCCGCGCTGGCGGCCAGGCGCGCATGAGCAGCGTCCAGCACCGCCGGATCAATCACCAGCCCGCTATCCGCCGCCGCCAGATGCGGCGCCACGGGCTCCGCCAGGGCCACCGGGTTAACGTCGTCGTACGCGAAGCCGCCGCCAGCCGCTTGCATCAGCGCCAGGGCGTCCTCGTTGCGCAGACCCTCGGGGGTGCGCTCGCAGCCGGCCGATACCGGCTTGAACGGCGCCACGCGCAATCCGGCCGCCCGCAGCGCCCGGATCAGCGCGGCAGCCACGTGGGTCTTGCCGATCTCGGTATCGGTGCCGGTCACGAACAGACTCGGCGTCATGTAGCGCCCTCGGTCGCCGGTGTCAGATCCTCCACGAACGATGCCACGCGGTCGGCGAACTCCCGCTCGTGCGACAGGAACGGCGCATGGGCGGCCCGGGCCACCCGCCAGAGCTGCGCCCGCGGCAGCTGCTCGACCATCCACGCCATGGCGTCGGGATGGGCCATGCGATCGCGTTCGCCGGCCACTGCCAGCACCGGCAAATCCAGGCTGGCGAGGGCAGGCCGCAGGTCCGCCTCGTGCAGCAGGTCCAAGCCCGCCTCAAGTCCCGGCAGGCCGGGCGGACGCGCCAGCAATTCGTTGCGCAACTGACGCACCAGGTGCCGGGCGCCGGGCTCGGCCAGCACTTGCAACATCAGGAACTCCTGCAGCGTACTCGCGAAGTCCGCCGCCAGGCCGCGCCGCGTTTCGGCCAGCGCCGACGGCTTCATGCCCCAGGGCCAGTCGCCACCACGTACGAACCGCGGCAGACAACCGACCAGAATCAGGCCTTGCACCCGGCCGGGATAGCGACGGGCCGCGTTCAGGCAGACCAGACCGCCCAGCGACCAGCCCAGCAGGACGCCCGGGCCGGTCATCCGCTCGACCAGATCGTCGGTCCAGTTGTTCAGCCCCATCACCCGCGCTTGCCGGCCGCCGTGACCGGGCAAATCCAGTGCCTGCACGTCCAGGCGCCCGGCCAGACGGGACTGCAGCGGATCCCAGATGCGGGCGGATACACCCCAGCCCGGCAGGCAGGTCAGCCGGGGGGTCATGCCACCGGCTCCGGCAGGCGCACGCAATCCGCCAGGGCCGCCAGCAGGCCATCCACCTGCTCGGCGTCGTGGGCGGCGGTGAGCGTGACGCGCAGCCGTGCGGTGCCTTCGGGGACGGTGGGCGGACGGATCGCGGACACCAGAAAGCCCCGCTCGAGCAGCGCCCGGCTAGCCGCCAGGGCGTCGGCATCGCTGCCCAGTATCAGCGGCTGAATGGGTGTAAGCGGGGTTTCGAGTGTCGAGTTCCGAGTTGCGGGCGAGGCACCGGCTGCGTCACGGATGCTGCTGCCCAGGACTATACCGAGCTGCTCGCAGCCACGGCGGAAACGGGCGATCAGATCGAACAGGTGCGCGCGGCGCCAGTCGTCCTCGCGCAGGCGCCGCAGACCCGCGGACGCGGCCGCCGCCACCGCCGGCGGCGGCGCGGTGGAAAAGACCAGCGTGCGCGCCCGCTGGATCAGGTACTCGATCAGCGCCTCGTCGCCGGCCACGAACGCCCCGGCCGCGCCCACCGACTTGCCGAGTGTGGCGACATAGATATCGGGACTCGGGACCCGGGACTCGGGACGTGCTGCGCAGGCGCCATGTCCGCCGCCGAGCACGCCGAAGCCGTGGGCGTCGTCCACCATGGTCCAGGCGTCATGCCGGCCGGCGGCCGCCATCAACGCCGGCAGCGGCGCTAGATCGCCGTCCATGGAAAACACGCTGTCGGTGACCAGCAGCCGATGGCCGGCCGGAGCTGCCGCCAGTGCCGCATCCGCAGCACCGGCATCGGCATGCGCATAAATCCGCTTGGTGGCGCCGGACAGGCGGGCCCCGTCGATCAGCGACGCATGGTTGAGCGCATCCGCCACGATGGTGTCGCCCCGCCCCACCAGCGCGTCGATAATGCCGACATTGGCGGCGAACCCGGTGGCGAACAGCAGCGCGCGGGGCCGGTCCAGGTAGTCGGCCAGCTGTTCCTCCAGCTCGGCGTGGGCCCGGTTGTGACCGCTGATCAGCTGCGACGCCCCGCTACCGCTGCCGGTCTGCCGGACCGCGGCGGCCATCGCCTCGGCCACGCCGGGATCGGCGGCCAGACCCAGATAGTCATTGCTGCAGAAATTGAGGCAGCGGCGGCCGTCGATTTCGATGCGGACGCCGTGGGAACCCGCCACCACGCGCCGATGGCGATAACGCTGGCGGTCTTCCAGCGCCGCCAGCTCACGCGCCAGATGCGCGCCCAGCGAGGGGGTCACTGCCCGGCGGCGGCCTGCGGGGCGGCGTCGGCGCAGGGGCTCACCGCGTCCTCCGGCAATTCGGTGTAGCGCGGCTGCGCCTCGGGGTGCATGCCTAGCTTTTCCAGCAGCGCCAGGTCCTTGCGGTGCTGCGGATTGGCCGTGGTCAGGAGCTGGTCCCCGTAGAAGATAGAGTTCGCGCCGGCCAGAAAGCACAGCGCCTGGGTGGATTCACTCATGGCCTCGCGGCCGGCGGACAGACGCACGTAGGAGGCCGGCATCAGGATGCGCGCCACCGCGATGGTGCGCACGAAATCCAGTTCGTCGATCGGCTCCACGCCGTACAGCGGGGTACCCGGCACCTGCACCAGATTGTTGATGGGCACGCTCTGGGGATGTTCCGGCAGATTGGCCAGCGTCTTCAGGAACTCCACACGGTCCTCGGGTTCCTCGCCCATGCCCACGATGCCGCCGCAGCAGACCTTGACCCCGGCGTCGCGCACGGCCTCGAGTGTCTCGAAGCGGGTCTCGTAGCTGCGGGTGGTAATGACTTCCTCGTAGTAGCGCTTGGAGGAATCGATGTTGTGGTTGTAATAATCCAGTCCGGCCTCGGCCAGACGTTCGGCCTGCTGGGTCTTGAGCATGCCGGCGGTGACGCAGGTTTCCATGCCCTCCGCCTTGACCGCCTGCACCATCTCGATCACCCGGTCCAGATCCTTGTCCTTGGGCCGGCGCCAGGCCGCGCCCATGCAGAAACGGGTGGCGCCGGCCGCCTTGGCGCGGCGGGCGGCGTCCACCACCTGCGCCAGCGGCATCAGTTCCTCGCGCTCCAGGCCGGTCTGGTAACGGATGCTCTGCGGGCAGTAGGCGCAGTCCTCGGGACAGGCGCCTGTCTTCACCGACAGCAGCGTGGACAGCTGCACCGCATTGGCATCGAACTGGGCGCGGTGCACACTCTGGGCGCGATGCAGCAACTCGCTGAAGGGCAGTTCGAACAGGGCGGCGACTTCCGCCGGGGTCCAGTCGTGACGAGGCGTGTGGGCAGGCGAATCGATCATGCGGGCAGTCGCGGGTTGGCGTGATGACGCCGCGACGATTGCCGATCGCCGGATAGCTGTCAACCGGGAACACCCATGTCGGTAAACAACTGGTTGCAACGCATACAGCGTTTGACCTACCCACCGCACTGCCTGTTATGCGGCGCCGAAGGCGACACGGACCGCGATCTCTGCCCCGGCTGCGATCGCGATCTGCCCCGGCTTGGCGATTCCTGCGCTACCTGCGCCCTGCCCCTGCCCGGGACTACCGCCACCCGCTGCGCCCGCTGCCTGCGGGCCCCGCCGCCCCAGGCTGCCGCGGTGGCGGCGCTGGACTATATCGCGCCGGTTGACTGGCTGGTGACGCGGTTCAAGTTCAACCGGCGTCTCAGCCACGGACAGTTGCTGGCGACCCTGCTCGCCGAACGCCTCGCGACGATCGGGACCGACGTGGAGATGCTGGTGCCGGTCCCGCTGCATCCGCGCCGCCGCCGCGAACGCGGCTTCAACCAGGCCACCGAGATTGCCGCTGGTCTGCGGCGGCATCTGCATCTGCCGGTGCAACCCGGTGCCGCCTCACGCCGCCGTGAGACCGGTCACCAGGCGGACCTGCCCGCCCGCGAGCGGGCCGCCAATATTCGCGGGGCTTTCCGGGCCGCGGCCTCGGTGGCCGACCGCCGCATTGCCGTGGTCGACGATGTGATCACCACCGGTCATACCGTGGCCGAGCTGGCCCGCACGCTGATGGCGGCCGGTGCCGAGCGGGTTGAAGTCTGGGCACCGGCCCGCGCACCGGCACCGCGCGGCCGGCAGTAGCCCATCGCCCCGCGCGGCGATAGTCTGACGCCAGTTTTCAGCAAGTTTGCCGGAGTCGCCATGCTGCGTTATCTGCTGCCCGATAATCTTCGTCCCGGTTCCCGCCCCGGTGCCCTGGCCAGCGATACCGAGGTGGCGCGCCAGCATCCACTGGTGATCCGCCATGTCGCCTACGATCCGGGCGGCGCCACCGAAGCGGTGTATCAGGATTTCCGCCAGTGCCCGGACATTACCGCGTCGGCTCGACTGGACTGGCTGCATTTCCAGGGCGACGCCCCGCCGTCGGTCCTGGCCCGCCTGCGGGATTCCTTCGGGCTGCATCCGCTGGCGGTCGAGGACGTCCAGAACATCGGTCAACGGCCCAAGCTGGAGATATTCGACGACTGCCTGTTCGTCACCATGGCCCTGCCCCGCCGGGACGACAACGGGCTGCACTTCGAGCAGATCAGCGTGTTTGCTTCGCCACAACTGGTACTGAGTTTCCACGCCGGGGGCGAGGATCTCACCGCACCCATCCGTCAGCGCATTCAGGCCGGCAAGGGCCGCATCCGGCACGCCGGCGCCGACTACCTCATGTATGCCCTGATCGACTTGATCGTGGACTTCGATTTCCCGCTGCTGGAAACCTATGCCGACGAACTCGACGCGCTGGAGGAAGACATCTTCAATCGGCCGCGCCAGAATCCGGTCAGCAGCATTCATCGCATCAAGAGCGATCTGATCGGCCTGCGCAAGGTGCTCTGGCACCAGTCGGTAATGCTCGCGGATATCGTGCGCGCCGAACACCCGCTGCTGGTGGCGGACAACCTGCCCTACTACCGCGACGCCGAAGATCACGCGCGCCGCGTCAACGACCTGCTCGACGGCTACCGGGACGCCTGCGGCAGCCTGCTGGACACGCATCTGTCGCTGTCGTCGGCCCGGCTCAACGACACCATGAAGGTGCTCACGGTGATCTCCACCATCTTCATCCCGCTGTCGTTCGTGGCCGGCCTCTACGGGATGAACTTCGACACCGATCTGCCGGGCAACATGCCGGAGCTGTCCCTGCCCTATGCCTATCCCATGCTGCTGGGCGGCATGCTCACGCTGGCGGTGGGCATGCTGATCCTGTTCCGGCGCCGCGGCTGGTTGTGAGACCCGTCTACACCGACGCGTAGTCGCTGCCGCCGTCGAGCCAGCGCTCGGCCAGCAGTGCCACCGACCGCGGATGCGCCGTCAGCAGCCGGTCGGCCGCTGCCTGGGCGGCGGGGGCCATATCAGCGTCGCGCATGACGTCGGCCATGCGGAAATTCACCGCGCCGGTCTGACGCGTGCCCAGCACCTCGCCGGGGCCGCGCAGCTCGAGATCCTCGCGGGCGATGACGAAGCCGTCGGTGGTGGCCCGCAGGGCCGACAGCCGTCGCCGGGCCAGCTCGCCCAACGGCGGCTGGTACAGCAGCACGCAGTGGCTTTCCGTACGTCCGCGGCCGACCCGCCCGCGCAACTGGTGCAGCTGGGCCAGGCCCAGCCGCTCGGCGTTCTCGATCACCATCAGCGAGGCATTGGGTACGTCCACGCCCACCTCGATCACCGTGGTGGCCACCAGCAGATCGATCTCGCCGGCCGAGAACGCCCGCATCACGGTTTCCTTGTCGGCGGATTTCATCCGGCCGTGGGCCAGCCCCACGCGACAGTCGGGCAGCGCCTGGGTCAGCTCCTCGGCGGTGGCCTCGGCGGCGCGGGCCTGTACCTGCTCGGTTTCCTCGATCAAGGTGCACACCCAGTAGGCCTGGCGCCCGCCCGCGCAGGCGGCGGCGATGCGATCCACGACGGCGTCGCGCCGGGTGGCGGGCACCGCGGCCGTGGTCACCGGCGTGCGGCCCGGCGGGAGTTCATCGATCACCGAAGTATCCAGGTCCGCATAGGCACTCATCGCCAGGGTGCGGGGAATCGGCGTGGCGGTCATGATCAGCTGATGGGGGGTGAGCGCACCGGCGCTGCCCTGATCGCGCAGGGCCAGCCGCTGATGGACGCCGAAGCGATGCTGTTCATCCACCACGGTCAGCCCCAGACGGCCGAAGCCCACACCGGACTGGAACAGCGCATGCGTGCCCACCGCCACCAGGGGTGCCGAGCCGGCAAGCGCGGCCCGGGTGGAAGCATCGGTGCGACCGCCGATCACCGACCGCACCGGCAGGCCCAGCGGGTCCAGCCAGCCGGCAAGCGTGGCGGCATGCTGTTCGGCCAGCAGCTCGGTCGGGGCCATGAACGCGGTCTGCCAGCCGGCCTCGGCGGCCGCCACGGCAGCGGCGGCGGCGATCAGGGTCTTGCCCGAGCCCACGTCGCCCTGCACCAGCCGCAGCATGGGCTCGCCGCCGGCGATGTCGGTCAGTACGTCGTCCAGCACCCGCCGCTGGGCCGCGGTGGGCTCGAAGCCCAGTTGCTGCAGAAACTGCCGCAGCAGCCCGCCCGAGGGCACCAGCCGCGGCGCCTGGCGCTGGCGAATGCGGCGCCGCCGTTCCCGCAGACCGGCCTGGTGCGCCACCATTTCCTCGAACGCCAGCCGTCGAACCGCCGGGTGCCTGCCATCCAGCAATGCGGCCAGATCGGCATCCGCAGGCGGGCGGTGAAGAACCCGCAAAGCCTCGGCCAGCGGGGGCAACTGCTGATCCGCACGGATTTCATCGGGCAGCGACTCGGGCAGAAAACCCGATTCGTCCAGCCGCGCCAGCAATGGCTCGATCAGCCCCCGCAGGCGGGCCTGGGTCAACCCCGCGGTGGTGGGATACACCGGCGTCAGGCGATCGGTCGGCGCTTGTCCGTCAGCGGGGCCCGACAGCACCCGGGTTTCCGGATGCACCATTTCCAGGCCGCCCGGCGCCGCCCGGACCTCCCCGAACGCCTGCAGCCATACCCCGGGCACCAGGCGATTGGTCTGCCCGGCCCCGAAATGAAAGAAACGCAGGCGTACCCGGTGCGCCCCGTCGGCCAGCACGACGTTGAGACTGCGGCGGCGGCCGTGGCGGATTTCCGCGTGCTCCACACAGCCCACCACCAGCGAGGAGCCACCGGGCCGCAACGCCGCCAGCGCCACTACCCGGGTACGGTCCTCGTAGCGCAGCGGGGCATGCAGCAGCAGGTCCACCACCCGCTCGACGCCCAGCTGCGACAGCTTCGCTGCCAGTCCGGAACCGACGCCGGGCAGCGCGGTGACCGGATCGCTGGCAGCGACGGGCACGTCAGTCGGCCACCACCAGGATGGCGTCGGCCTCCACCCGGGCCCCCTTGGGCAGCGACGCCACCCCGACTGCGGCCCGCGCCGGGAAAGGCTCGGCGAAGGTTTCCGCCATCACCTCGTTGACTGCACCGAAGTCACCCATGTCCACCAGATAGATCTGCAGCTTGACCACGTCCGCCAGGGTGGCGCCGCCGGCCTCGGCCACCGCGGCGATGTTGGCGAACACCCGGCGGATCTGCCCGGGCATGTCCTCCTCGACCAGCGCCTGGGTGTCGGGGTCGAGCGGAATCTGGCCGGACACGTACAGCGTGTTGCCGGCGCGCACGCCCTGAGAGTAGGCGCCGATGGCCTGGGGCGCGCGGTCGGTCTGAATCACTTGGCGGGTCATGGTGTCGAGGCATCCTCTGTCTGGGTGAGTGAACGTACCGCCGCGGCCAGGGCCGGCACCAGCGCGGCCATGCGCTGGTAGTCGAGCGTGCCGGGAATGTCGAAGCGGGTGTGGTAGTTGGGGTTCCTATAATAGGCGGTGTCGGTGACCATGGCGGCGGGCCAGCCGTGCGGCCAGTAGTTGCGGTGGTCGGAGTTGTCCAGCCCCGGAAAATCGAGCGGGCTGGCCAGATAATGCACCGGCACCTCGCCGGCCGCGCGCATCGCAGCCTGGACCTGCTGCATCAGCGGCCGGTCCTGCCAGCGTCCGATCAGGCCCACGAAATTGCCGGTGGTGGGATACCACCAGCCCAGCCCCGGCACCGGGAAACGCTGGGTGCCGGGCAGGTCCCGGAAATAGCCGAGCATTTCCAGCGCCAGCATGGCGCGTACCTCGACGCCGGCGGCCAGCAGCTCCTCGGCATGATGGGCGCTGCCCATTGCACCCAGCGAGAAGGCGGGCTGCTCCTCCAGCGTGTAGGCCACCAGTTCCAGACCCATGCCCGGCTCGTAATCACGCAGCGCCCGCGCCAGTTCGATCAGAACCGCCACACCGCTGGCGTTGTCGTCGGCGCCGGGAAGATCACCATGGACATCGTAATGCGCTCCCACGACAACCCGGGGCGCGTCGACCGGTCCGCGCCGGGCAACAATGTTGCGGTAGGTGTTGCCGCGCACTTCGAACGGCTGTTCCCGGGTGGTCCAGCCCGCCTGCGCGAGTTCGTCGGCAATGTAGGCGGCCGCCCGGTCCAGGCTGGCCGGATGATCGAAACTGCGCGGCGGGTCCAGCGACGCCAGGAACTCAACGTGCCCCGCCAGCGTGGCAGGTTCTGCGGCTGCGGCATCGGCCAGGGGAATCATCGCCACCAGCGCGGCGGCCGTCGCCCACGCCCTCACGCCCGGGCGACGCGCTCGACCACCGACAGGCGGCGCAGCCGGCGGATCAGTCGGGCCAGCTGGCCGCGGTCGGTCACGGCAACCAGGAAACGGATGCTGGAAATCGAACCGCTGCGCTCGGGGGACTGCACGCTCTCGATATTGCAGCCGGCGTCCGCCAGTTTGGAAGTCAGCTTGGCCAGCACGCCCCGTTCGTTGCGCGCCTGGATGCGCAGTTCCACCGGGTACTCGCCGGTCACCGACCCCGACCAGGTGAGTTCCACCCGGTCGGACGGGCGCACCTTCTTGGCGCTGTACTTGCAGCCGAAGCGGTGGACCACCAGACCGCGACCGACGCTGACCAGCCCGTGGATCGCGTCCCCGGGCACCGGGTGGCAGCACTTGCCGAATTCGACCACCAGCCCTTCCGTGCCCTCCACTGCCAGCGGCTCGCTGCGGCGGCGCTCGCGCTGGGCCGCGCTGGGCGGCAGGAAATGGCGCGCCACCAGTGGCGCCAGCCGCTCTCCCAGGCCGATACTGGCGTACAGCGACTCCATATCCGGTTCCTCCATCTCGGCCAGGCCGTGCTCGCGCTCCTCCCGGCCGAGGCGGCGCAGCGACAGGCCCAGTTCCCGCAATGCCTTGTCCAGCAATCGCTGGCCCAGCCGCGCGGCCTTGTCCTCGCGCTGGTTCTTGAGGTGGTTGCGCACCCCGCTGCGGGCCTTGGCGGTCCGCAGGAAATGCAGCCACGCGGCGTTGGGCCGGGCGTGCTTCGCGGTGATCACGTGTACCACCTGCCCGGATTCCAGCTGGCTGTTGAGCGGGGCCAGCTGACCGTCCACGCGGGCCGCCACGCAATGGTCACCCAGCTCGGTGTGCACGGCGTAGGCAAAGTCCACGCAGGTGCCGCCCTTGGGCAGCCGGATGATCTCGCCCTTGGGGGTGAAGACATAGACCTCATCCGGGACCAGGTCCACCCGCAGGTTGTCCAGAAACAACGACGAATCCGGATCACCGGCGTGATATTCCAGCAGCGTACCCAGCCATTCGCTGGCCTCGGCATCCATGGCGGTCATACGGGCCGGGCCGTCCTTGCCCAGCTTGTACTGCCAGTGCGCGGCGATGCCGCTTTCCGCGATGTGGTGCATCTCGCGGGTGCGGATCTGCACCTCGAACTTGACCCCGCCCCGGGCCATCAGGGTGGTGTGCAGCGACTGATAGCCATTGACCTTGGGATTGGCGATGAAATCGTTGAACTGCTCGGTGATCGGCCGGTAGCAGTGGTGCACGATGCCCAGCGAGCGGTAGCAGGCATCGACCTCGTCAACGATCACGCGGAACCCGTAGAGATCGACCACATCGAGAAAGCGCCGGTGCTTTTCACGCATCTTGCGATAGATGCTGTACAGGTTCTTGCGCCGCCCGATGACGTTGGCCTCGATCCCCTCGCGTGCCAGCGCGCTGGCCAGGGTTTCCTCGATTTCCCGCACCAGGCTCTTGCGATCGCCCACGATCGACGCCGAGGCCCGTTTGAGCACCTCGTAGCGTTTCGGATGCAGGGCCTCGAACCCCAGCTCCTCGAGTTCCTGGCGCAGCGAATTGATGCCCAGCCGGCGGGCGATGGGGGCGTAGATGTCCAGCGTTTCGCGGGCCACGCGGCGGCGCTGCACCGGTGTCATCGAGCCCAGCGTGCGCATGTTGTGGAGCCGATCGGCCAGCTTGACCAGGATCACCCGCAGGTCACGGGTCATCGCCAGAATCAGCTTGCGGAAGTTCTCCGCCTGGGCCTCGGCGCGGGAGCGAAACTGAGCCTTGTCCAGCTTGCTCACGCCGTCCACCAGCAGCGCTACTTCCTCACCGAACGAGCGGGCGATCTGCTCGCGGGCGGTATCAGTGTCCTCGATCACGTCGTGCAGGAGCGCCGCGGACAGCGTGGTCGCATCCATGCGCATCTCGGCCAGGATTCGCGCGACCGCCAGCGGGTGATAGATGTAGGGTTCGCCGGACTTGCGGAACTGGCCCCGATGCTGCTGTTCGCCGTAGGCATGGGCCCGGCGCACCATGCCGATCTGCTCCGGCGTCATGTAGGTCCGCAGCAGTTCGATCAGCGTATCGATACCGTACTCGCGCGACATGCGCGACGTGTGCAGCGCCGTGCTGATGCGATTAATGCCGGTCGATATCACCATGGTCCGATTGGCCCGCCGGGGCTATCCCTGCCCGAAGACACCAGACTACTGCCAAAACGCCCGACGTGTCAGCAGCCGGCCGGGCGGGGCGCGCAAACGAAAACGCCGTGCATGAGCACGGCGTTGACGATTCATCCGGTTGCGGCATCCGCCGCCGGTTGTCAGGCCTCGCTGTCGTCCTCGGCTGGCTTGACCTTGGCGGCGGGCTTGAGATCCTCGTCCTCTTCCGCCAGTTCTTCGGCGGGCGGGGCCGGCGGGCCGTCCTGACTGGTGGGCACAGGCGGCAGGTCCACCTCTTCCAGAATGCTCCGGTCGACCAGACCCTCGGCGATTTCCCGCAGCGCCACGACGGTGCTCTTGTCGTCTTCCCAGCCGACCTGGGCGTTTGCTCCGCGCGCCAGCTGTCGCGCGCGCTTGGAGGCCACCAGCGTCAGGTCGAACTGGTTGCCCAGCCGGGCCATGCAATCTTCTACAGTGACTCGCGCCATGGATATTCGATACTCGTTTGATTAGCCCGTCAGTTTAAGCAATACCGCCGCGTGATGCCAGCACCGAAAGGAAAACGCCGGTCAGTTCCTCCACCGCGGCGGCGAAGTCATCGTTGGTCACATGGTGATCGTATTCGTGGGCGTGGGCCAGCTCCTCGTCGGCCTCGGCCATGCGCCGGGCGATCGTGGCTTCGTCGTCCAGCGCCCGGTTGCGCAGCCGCCGTTCCAGCTCGTCACGCGACGGCGGCTTGATGAAGATGGTGGTGACATCCGGGCTCGCTGCCCGCACCTGCCGCGCGCCCTGCCAGTCGATATCGAGCACCACGTCGAGGCCGGCATCCAGCCGCCGCTCGGTTTCGGCCCGGCCGGTGCCGTAGCGCCGGTCGAACACCCGGGCATGTTCGAGAAAGGCGCCGGCCTCGATCATCGCGACAAAGCGGGCTTCGTCCACGAAATGATAATCCACGCCGTCGGTTTCCCCGGCCCGCGGGGCCCGGGTGGTGTAGGACACGGAAAAGCAGACCTCGCGGCCGTACCCGGCCAGGCGCTCGATCACGGCATGGGTCAGGCTGGTCTTGCCCGCGCCGGAGGGGGCCGAGATGACGAACAGCCGGCCCCGGGATGTGTCGGCGGAATCGGTCATTTATTCGATGTTCTGGACCTGTTCGCGCATCTGTTCGATGAGCACCTTCATTTCCACCGCACAGCGGGTGATTTCCGCGTCCTGCGACTTCGATGACAGGGTATTGGCCTCGCGATTGAACTCCTGCATCAGGAAATCCAGCCGCCGGCCGACCGGCTCGTCACGCGCCAGGGCCTCCTCGAAGGCCTCGACATGACTGAGCAGACGCGACATTTCCTCGTCCACGTCCATCCGCTGGGCCACGATCGCCAGCTCCTGCTCCATGCGGCCGGGGTCGGCCTCGTCGGCCAGCTCGTCCAGCCGCGCCCGCAGCCGACCCAGCCAGGCATCGCGGACTTCCGGCAGCCGTTGCCGCACGGTGGCCACCAGATCACTGACCCCGGCGGCGCGCTCGCGCAGCATGGCGTCCAGCCGGGCACCCTCGTCGGCACGGCTTTCCTGCAGAGCGGCCACCGCGGCGTCCAGCGCCTCGCCGGCCGCAGCCTGCAACGTGTCGGTATCCGGGGCCATCTCCCGCAGCACGCCCGGCCAGGCCAGGGCCCGCAACGGGTCGACCGGCCCGGCATTGTCGAGCGCCGACGCCGCCTGCCGGGCGCCGTCCGCCAGCGCCGCCAGCCGCTCGGCGTCGATCTCCAGACCGCCGCCGGCGGTTTCCAGGCGCAGGCGCAGCTGACATTCCACCTTGCCGCGGCCCAGGCGGTCGCTGACCTTCTGCCGGAAGGCGGATTCCAGCGCGCGGACTTCCTCGGGCAGGCGCAGCGTCACGTCCAGATAACGGTGGTTGACCGACCGCAGTTCCCACGCCAGCTGACCCCAGTCACCGGACCGCTCCACCCGGGCGAAGCCGGTCATGCTGCGGATCACGACGCGACCCACTGGCAAGGCATGCGGTGCGGGTGGATCATCCCTTGCCCCCGCCGGCCTGGTTCGCCACCGCGGCCGCGGCCGCGGCTGCCTTGTCGGCATCGCCCAGATAACCCGATTCGATCACCCGCAGGCGGTCGTCCAGGCGGTAGCGCAGGGGTACGCCGGTGGGGATGTTCAGTCGAGTGATCTGGTCATCGGGCACATCATCGAGGTACTTCACCAGCGCCCGAAGGCTGTTGCCGTGCGCCGCCACCAGCAACGTACGGCCCTGCTTGAGCGCGGGCGCCAGGGCGTCGTGCCAGTAGGGCAGCACGCGTTCGAGCGTGAGTTTCAGGGATTCGGTGGCCGGCAACACCCGATCGTCGAGAAAGTCGTAGCGCGGATCGCGGCAGGGATCGTCATCGCGTTCCGGCTCGATCGGCGGCGGCGGGATGTCATAGCTGCGCCGCCAGACGTGGACCTGGTCCTCACCGTGCTTTGCGGCCGTCTCGGCCTTGTCGAGCCCGGTCAGCGCCCCGTAGTGACGCTCGTTCAGGCGCCAGTGGCGGGTTACTGGCACCCAGGGCTGGTCCATTTCGCCCAGCGCCAGCCACAGCGTGCGGATGGCGCGGCTGAGCATCGAGGTGTGCGCCTGGTCGAAGCGCAGACCCTCGGCCGCCAGTAGCCGGCCGGCCTCGCGGGCCTCCGCCTCGCCCTGTTCGGTCAGCGGCACATCCACCCAGCCGGTGAAGCGATTTTCGAGATTCCACTGGCTCTGGCCGTGGCGCAACAGGACGAGTGTGCTGGACATGGATGAAAAATCCCGTGATCACGACAGCGAAACGGGCGCGGATTCTAGCATGGGGCCGCCTGGCAGCCGGCCCCGGTGTCACAGACCCTTGCTATCACCAGTCGCCGAGAAACAGGGCTCCGCCCGCTTCAGCGGCCCGGCGCAGGTAGCGCTGGTCGGCGGTTACGAGGATGCCGCCGGCCTGTAGGGCGAGCGCGTGATAACTGGCGTCGTAGAACGTTACGCCGTAGCGACGGACGAGTGTGATGGCCAGGTGGCGAACCTCCGGACCCAGTGCCTGCTCGGGCATGTCCAGCGCACACAGGAGTTCAAGCTGGGCCGCGGCATGATCGGCGAACTTCAGGGCGAGAATATTGCCCACCTCGAACAACCAGAGAGCGGGCACGAGCAGATCACACTCGCGGTCCAGATATGCATTCCGGATTTCTCTGGCTTCAAGCGCATGGGGCTCCCGTTCCGCCGGCAGCACCCATTTGAGAATCACCGAGGCGTCGGGCACCACCAGCATCAGCGGCGGGTGTCACGATCGGTCCGCACCCAGATTTCGCTGGAGCCCTCGACTTCGGGCAATTCGCGGCTCAGCCGATCCATGTCATGCGCTGCCTGGCGGCGTGTCTGTACGCGGTGGTACTCGGCGAGTGCCTGGTTGACCAACCGACTGCGTTCGCCGCGGGGCACGGCGCTCAGGTAATGCCAGTTGGCATCATCAATGATGAAATTGACTCTGTGGCTCATGTTGCACAAGTGTGTATGTGGTTACACATAAAGCGTAATGCGGGCGCCTTGACCATACAAGCCATGTCAGGTCCCAATCACTCCACCGGCAGATCAATAGGGGCAGTCCATATCGCCGCTTTCCATGCGTTCGATCGACGCCAGCGTCGATTCGGCCGCCTTTCGCTGGCTTGCCGTACTCCGTGCCACGGCGTGCTGCGCATGCTTCAGCGCAAGTGCCCGACACCCCTGGTCGGCCAACACTTCTGCGAGGTTGTTGTGGGCGGGCGCGGCGTCGGGGAAGCGCTTGAGCATCATGCGATAAGCCTGTACCGCGCCGGACAGATCCCCCATCTGATAGGACGCATTGCCCAGCCCCAGCCAGGCCGCGGGCCGATCGGGCCAGCGTCGGGTGGCAGCTTCATAGGCGCGACGGGCCATGGCGCTGTGACCGGACTGTTCCAGCGCCACCGCCGACCGCAGAAAGCGGCCGGGCTCGTCGCCGGCGGGCAACTCGCCGGGCTCGAGCAGCACCATGGCCCACCGCTCGGCCTTGCCCCAATCATCCAGGAAATCGGCGGTCGCCACGCGTTTCGCCCGGTCGGTGCCGGTGTGCAGCACCATCACGTCGTCCGCTGGATCGAAGCCGATGACCACCGCGTAGTGCCAGATCGGATAGATATTCCAGCCGAGATTTTCCAGCACCAGGACTGGGCGGCCATCACGGAGTTCGGCCAGCAGGCTGTCCAGGTCCGCCGGTATCACATGCGGCATGCGGCCCTGGCGTCTGGCGGTGGCCGCCATTTCCGCCTGCAGGCTGCCTTCCAGTTCCGGTATCCAGACCTCGTCGACCAGTTCGGCCGGCGTGCTCTCGACGCCGCTGGCCTGCAGCATCATCGCCAGCGCCGCCGGGCCGCACTGGTAGCGTTCCTGGGCAAAGAAGGGGGTGTCGGCCAGCAGCACCGGGGCCGTGTCGGCACCGACCCGATCGATCAGTACCGGCCCGCGCGCCGCGCAGCCGGCCAGACCCATCATCGCCAGCAGAAGAATGAACCGCCCGCGGCCCGACCGGGCCGCGGGCAATGCGTCAGGCAACGCGGTCAGATACGGCTGAAGACGTTGGTCACACCAACCAGTTCGAGCACCAGCAGCACCAGGAACACCGCGCCCAGCACCGCCAGGGCACTGCCGCCGGCCGGCAGGGATTCGAGATTTCCCTGCATCTGTGCCAGTTCGGCGTCGGTCAGGCTGGCCACGCGGGCCTGGGCGGCGGCGGGATCCACACCCAGCTCGACCATCTGCTCGACCACGCGTTCCTGCGCCAGCAGATCGCGGACTTCGGCCACGCGCTCGGCGCGGTCGGCTTCATCCAGCATGGCGCCGGTGCCGATCATGTCCGCCTGGGCCACGGGCACGAAGGCCAGAGATACCAGGTGGGCGAACACAGCCAGCCAGGCAAAGAACGGCTTGCGTCCCGATTTGGTCATGATGCGATCTCCATTTGCGTCAGTTGGCGTGATGGTGTCCGCAGTCCCCGGCCCTATTCTAGCGCGTTTCCGGCGATGGGCCGACCGTGGCTGCGGTTGCATCGATGAAGGCCCCGATGCGGTCGAGTTGCGGCGCAAACCAGCGCAGCGGCAGCGCCAGGTTGCCGATCAGGCGGATATGGCCGATGCCGGGATACAGTTCCAGCGCCGCCTGTCCGCCCGCCGAATTGATCTTTTCCGCGAGAATCTCGCTGTCCTCGGCATGGACGGTGACATCGTCCGCCCCGTGCATGAGCAGCATCGGCGGCTCATTGCCGTCGACGAAGTTCACCGGCTGGGAGGCCGGCCAGGTGTCTTCCGGGCCGAAGGTATCCTTCAAATCCTGCGCGGTAATCGGCAGGAACTCGTAGGGACCGGCCAGCCCGATCATGCCGGCCAGCCAGTCCGGCGAACCGCCAACGGCCTGCAGGTAGCGTTCGTCGGTGGCCAGCATCGCGGCGATATGGGCGCCGGCCGAATGCCCCATCAGGAACAGCCGGCCCGGATCGGCGCCGTAGTCGGCCGCGTGCGCCCGTGCCCAGGCGGTGGCCAGGGCGCCGTCCTCGACGAACGCCGGAAAGCGCACTTCGGGATACAGGCGGTAATCCGGCACCACAGCAACGTAGCCGCGCGAGGTCAGCGCCTGGGCGACGAACCTGAAACCGGCCCGCTCGCCGCTGCTCCAGCGGCCGCCGTAGAAGAACACCACCACGGGGCGGTCGCGCGCATCGTTGTCGGGCTCGTACACATCGAGCTGCTGGCGCGGCAGGTCGCCGTAGGCCTGCCCGGCATGCAGTTCGTAGCCACCCGTGGATGCCAGGGTGTTGACCAGTTGCTGGCCGCTGCAGGCCGCGGTCAGGGCGGTGAGCAGGCTCACCGCGAGCGCGCGGGCGACAAGCCCGGCTCGGCGTAAAGGCATGACATTGTCCGGTTAGGTCATCGTGACCATTTCTTCGGCGGCGGTGGGGTGAATCGCCACGGTGTTGTCGAAATCCGCCTTGGTCGCCCCCATGCGGACCGCCACCGCGAATCCCTGCAGCATCTCGTCGGCGCCCTCGCCGATCACGTGCACGCCGACCACCTGCTCCTCGGCCCCGCCACAGACCAGCCGCATGCGGCTGACCGGCTTGCGGTCCACCACGCCGTAGCAGAGGTTCACGAACTGGCTGTCGTAGACCCGTACGGTGTCGAAGCGTTCGCGGGCCTGGAACTCGGTCAGCCCCACGGTGCCGATGGGCGGATGCGAGAAGGTGACGGTGGGAATGTTGTCGTAATCCAGATGCCGGTCCGGCTGGCCGCCGAACAGCCGGTCCGAAAGCCGGCGGCCGGCGGCAATGGCTACCGGGGTCAATTCGGCCTGCCCGGTGACATCGCCCAGCGCGTAAATGCCGGCCACCCGGGTATTCTGATACGCGTCGACGGGCACGGTGCCGTCGCTGTGCGGCTCGATGCCTACCCGGTCGAGCCCGATGCCGTGGGTGTTGGGCACCCGGCCGATGGCCCAGATCAGGGTATCGTAGGTGCCCTGCCCGCCCTGCTTGAAACTGGCACGCACGGCGTCGCCGTCCTCTTCCAACGATTCCACATCGGTGTTGGTGACCACCTCGACGCCGTCGGCCCGCATGCGCTCGAGCAGGGTATCGCCCAGTATCGGTTCGAAGCCGCGCAGCACGCTTTCACGGCGGATCAGCAGCGATACCCGGCTGCCCAGCGCGGCCAGCATCCCGGCCAGTTCCACCGCAATGTAGCCGGCACCGACCACCGCCACCCGCTCCGGTCGCTCGGTCAGCGCAAAGAAGCCGTCCGAGTCCGTGCCCAGTGCGCAGCCCGGCAGCTGTGGCCAGCGCGGCAAGCCGCCGGTGGCGAGTACCACGTGGTCGGCGGTGATCTCGTCCTCCCCGGCCCGCAGGCGGCCCGGGGCCAGCAATTCGCCGCGCGCGGCGAATACCGTCACGCCATCCTTGTCAAGGTTGCTGGCATAGATGCCGTTGAGCCGGCGGATGTAGGCCTCGCGCCGCTCAACCAACCGGCTCCAGTCGAGCCTCGGCGGCGTCAGGTCGAAGCCGTAGCCCGCGGCGTCCTCGAAGGCATGGGCCATGTCCGCGGCATGCCACATCACCTTCTTGGGCACGCAGCCCACGTTCACGCAGGTGCCGCCCAGGTCGCCGGCCTCGATCAGGGCAACGCGCGCGCCATGCTGGGCGGCCCGCCGGGCCGTGGCGATGCCGCCGCTGCCGCCGCCGAGCACGGCGAGGTCGAAGTGCTGGGTCACATCTACTCCGGGTCGCGAATCGGATCGCATTGTAACCACAGCGCGCTACACTCCGGGGGAGCAACCGAAAGGGGACCGGCGCATGACCGATACGGTGATCTGGGCAGTGGTGGCGGGCGCGCTGATCGTGCTGGCCGTCTACGCCGTTGGCATCTACAACAACCTGGTGCGGCTCAAGCACGCCATGGCCAAGGCCTGGAGCAATATCGACGTGGTCCTCAAGCAGCGCCACGACGAGCTGCCCAAGCTGGTGGAAACCTGCAAGCAGTACATGGGCTACGAGCAGGAAACGCTGGAACGCGTGATGCAGGCGCGCGCCGACGCCGAGCGGGCGCGCAGCGACGGCGATGTACAGGGCGTGGGCAAGGCGGAAAACCAGATGCGGCTGGGGCTGGGCAACCTGTTCGCGGTGGCCGAGGCCTATCCGGAGCTCAAGGCCAACGAGACCTTCGCGCAGTTGCAGGCGCGGATTACCGGGCTCGAGGAAACGATTGCCGACCGCCGCGAGTTTTACAACGAGAGCGTGAACCTCAACAACGTGCGCATCGAGCAGTTCCCGGACGTGCTGGTGGCGCGAATGCTGGGCTTCGGTGCCGGCACGCTGCTGGAATTCGACGCCGCCCAGCTCACCGACCCCGACGTGGGCCAGCTGTTCGGCTGACGTGACGCCGGACGGCGAGTTCTGGCTGGTCCTGGCGGGCTGCGCCGCGGTCGGGATCGGGCTGTTCATCGCCGCGGTCCGCGACTGGCGGCGCGCCCAGGCGATGGCCGGCACACCCACCTCGCGCATTCGCTCGGCGGCCCAGGGCTACGTCGAGCTGGAGGGTCGCGCCGCGCTGCTGGACGGGCCCGCCATCATCTGCCCGCTGACCGCCCACCGCTGCGTGTGGTGGCACTACCGCATCCAGAAGAAGGTAAAAAGCGGTCGCAACACCCGCTGGCGCACGATCGATTCGGGAACCAGTGACGACCTGTTCGCGCTGGACGACGCCACCGGCCGCTGCGTGATCGACCCGGTGGGCGCCAAGGTCACGCCGGGACGCCGTTATACCTGGTACGGCAGCACACCACGTCCCGCCCGCGGGCCCAACGCCGGCGCCGGCGGCTGGCTGGGGATGCTGGCCGGCGGCCGCTACAAGTACGAGGAACGGCTGATCGAGGTGGATTCGCCCTGTTACGTGATCGGGGCCTTCCGCACCCAGCGCCACGCCGGCGGCAACCGCGGTGACGAGATCCGCGCCATCATCACCGACTGGAAACAGGACCAGGCGCAGCTGCTGGCGCGCTTCGATGTGAACAACGACGGCCACATCGACGAGCGCGAGTGGCAGGCAGCCCGCCGCGTGGCGGCCATGCAGGCCGACCGTCAACGCCGGGAGCGCGCCGCCGAACCCGGCCTCAACGTGATGGCCCGGCCGGCGGACGGGCAGCCCTTCCTGCTGGCGGGCGTCGAGCAGGCGGGACTGGTTCGCCGTTACCGGTGGCAAGCCATGGGCTGTGCGGCGGGTTTTCTGGTCGCCGTCGGGGTGTTTGCCTGGCTGCTGGAAACCCGGGGCATCATCTGAGGTCCGACCCACACTGGCCCACCGGGATGCAACTGTTTAGCCTTGGCACCCCGACAGACAAATTGCCCTTCTGCGACTGGATTCTCACACCCATGACCGACACCAACCCGCTGCTGAGCATGCTCGACGGCACCGGCCTGCCGCCGTTCGCCGCCATCCGCCCCGAACACGCCGAACCCGCCATCGACCAGCTGATCGCCGAAGCGCGTAGCGCGGTCGAACACAGCGCCGCCGCTGCGGCCAGCGCCGACTGGGATCACGTCGTGGCCCCGTTGGAGGCGGCCGAGGACCGGCTCAGCCGCGCGTTCGCGCCGGTGCGTCACCTGCATTCGGTGATGGACTCGCCCGACTGGCGGGCCGCCTTCGACGCTTGCCTGCCCAGGCTGACCGCCTTCCATACCGAACTGGGTCAGCATCGCGGGCTGTTCGAGGCGGTCAACGCGATTGCCGAAGGCGACGAATACGCACGACTGAACGATGCCCAGCGCAAGGTGGTGGACGATGCCCGGCGCAACTTCCGGCTGTCCGGCGTGGCGCTGGAGGGCGCCGAGCGCCAGCGCTTCGCCGAGATTGCGCAGCGCCTGTCTAGCCTGTCCAACCGATTCCAGCAGAACCTGCTGGACGCCACCCAGGCCTGGAACCGTCAGGTCACCGACGCCGGCGAACTCGCCGGCCTGCCGCAATCGGCCCTCGACCTGCTGGCCCAGAACGCCGCCAACAAGGAACTCGACGGCTGGCTGCTGACGCTGGATGCCCCCAGCTTCATGGCAGTGAATACCTATGCCGAAAACCGCAAGCTGCGGCGCGAGATCTACACCGCGTTTTCCACCCGGGCCTCCGACCAGGGCCCGCAGGCCGGCGAGTTCGACAACTCTGAGCTGATGGACGAGATTCTCGCCCTGCGCCACGAACAGGCGCAGCTGCTGAGCTACGACAACTACGCCGCCTACTCGCTGGCCACCAAGATGGCCCGCGACGCCGACGAGGTGGAATCCTTCCTGCAGGACCTGGCCCGGCGCACCCGCCCGCTGGCCGAACGCGAACTGGCCGAGCTCACCGAATTCGCCCGTGAACGCGACAGCCTCGACCAGCTGGAAGCCTGGGATGTGGGTTACTACATGGACCAGCTGCGCCAGGCCCGCTACCAACTGTCGGCCGAGGATCTGCGGCCCTATTTCCCGGCCAGCCGTGTGATCGACGGCCTGTTCGGCGTGGTGGAACGGCTTTACGGCGTGCGCATCCAGGCCGAGCCCGGCGTCGATACCTGGCATCCGGACGTCACCGCCTACGCCATTCGCGATCCCGACGGCAACGACCGTGGCTATTTCTATCTCGACCCCTATGCCCGTGAAGGCAAGCGCGGCGGCGCCTGGATGGACGAGTGCCGGGTTCGCCGGCGAGTCGGCGAAAGTGTGCAACTGCCGGTGGCCTTCCTGACCTGCAACTTCACCCCGCCGGTGGATGGCGCCGATGCCCGGCTGACCCACGACGAGGTGCTCACGCTGTTCCACGAGTTCGGCCACGGTCTGCATCATCTGCTCACCCGCATCGACTACGCCGAAATCTCCGGCATCAACGGGGTGGAATGGGACGCGGTGGAACTGCCCAGCCAGTTCATGGAGAACTGGTGCTGGGAGCGCGAGGCGCTCGACCTGTTCGCCCGCCACGCCGATACCGGCGAACCGTTGCCGGAAGAGCTGTTTCAGCGCATGCAGGCGTCACGCCATTTCATGGCTGGCTGGATGATGTTGCGCCAGGTGGAGTTTTCGTTGTTCGACCTGCGCCTGCATCGCGACATCGACCCGGCGCGCGGCATCGACGTGCAGGGCACGCTCGATGCGGTCCGCCGCGAGGTCACGGTGCTGCAGCCGCCGGCGTTCAATCGCTTTGCCCACGGTTTCGGGCACATCTTCGCGGGCGGTTATGCCGCGGGCTACTACAGCTACAAGTGGGCCGAGGTCCTGTCGGCGGACGCATTCGCCGCCTTCGAGGAAACCGACCTGTTCGACCGCGACACCGGCCGGCGCTTTCTCACCGAGATTCTCGAACGCGGCGGCAGCCGCCCGGCGCTGGACAGCTTCAAGGCCTTCCGCGGCCGTGAACCGGCCATCGAGCCACTGTTGCGGCAGAACGGGCTGGTCGAGGATGCGGCCTGAGCTGCACCAACCCGACTCGCCAGACAAGGACCCTATAACGCACATGCAGATCGCCACCTGGAACGTGAACTCGCTGAACGTGCGCCTGCCGCACGTGCTGGCCTGGCTGGAACACAATCCCGTGGACGCACTGGCGCTGCAGGAAACCAAGCTCACCGACGACAAATTCCCGGTGGATGCGCTCGCCGAGGCGGGCTATCGGAGCGTGTTCAGCGGCCAGCCCACCTATAACGGCGTGGCACTACTGACGCGCAGTGAACCGGCCGAACCCGTCGCCGGTATTCCCGGTTTCGACGACCAGCAGAAGCGGGTTCTCGCGGCCACCGTGGATGGCGTACGCATTGTCGACGTCTACTGCCCCAACGGCGGCGACCTCGATACCGACAAGTACGCCTACAAGCTGGACTGGTTCGCCCGCCTGCGCGACTATCTGGCCGACGAACTGAGTCGTCACGAACGCCTGGTGGTGCTGGGCGACTTCAATGTGGCACCCCGCCCTGAGGACACCCATGACCCGGACAAGTGGGAAGGGCGAATCCTGTGTTCGCCGCCCGAGCGCGCCGCGTTGCAGTCTCTGCTGGAGCTGGGTCTGACCGATACCTGGCGGCTGTTCGACGACCGCGAGGGCCGTCGCCGTTTTACCTGGTGGGATTACCGCAACGGCGGCTGGGCCCGCAACGCCGGACTGCGTATCGATCATGTGCTGGCCAGCTCCGCGCTGGCGGCTGCATGCACCGAATGCGCCGCCCATGTGGGGGAACGGGGGCGCAAGCGTCCCTCCGATCACGTACCGGTCGTCGCCACGTTTGGCCACTGATATCCCGAGGTAACCGAGCATGCAGAACGCAAGTCGGAATGCGGCACAGGCCGACACGCCGCTGCTGGTCGACCAGCCTGCCCCGGGAGTAGCCCGCCTCACGTTGAATCGCCCGGCCCAGCGCAACAGCCTGTCGCGCGAACTGATGGCGCGCATGACCGAAGCGCTCAACGAACTCGCCGCCGATACCGACGTGCGAGTGATCCTGCTGGGCGCTCGGGGACCTGCCTTCTGCGCCGGTCACGATCTGCGCGAGATTACCGGTGCCAGGTCGCAAGACGATCAGGGTCGGGCCTTCTTCGAGGCCACCATGTCGGAATGCAGCACCCTGATGCAGACGATCGTGGAAACACCAAAGTCGGTAATCGCCCGCGTCCACGCCACCGCCACCGCGGCCGGCTGTCAGCTGGTGGCCAGCTGTGACCTTGCCGTAGCCGGGCGGGCCGCAAGCTTCGCCACTCCGGGCGTGAACATCGGCCTGTTCTGCTCCACCCCGATGGTGGCACTGGCCCGGAATGTGGGGCGGAAGCAGGCCATGGAAATGCTGCTCACCGGCGAGCCGATAGACGCCGACCAGGCGGCTGCCATGGGACTTGTCAACCGGGCAGTGGCCGATGACGAACTCGATCAGGCCGTCATGGCTCTGGCCGAAACCATCGCCGCCAAGTCGGGTCGTACGCTGGCTATCGGCAAGGCGGCGTTCTACCGCCAGCTCGAGATGCCGCTGGCCGACGCCTACGCGTATGCCAGCGAAGTCATGGTGCACAACATGCTCACCGCCGACGCGGAGGAGGGCATCGCAGCGTTCCTCGACAAGCGCTTACCCACCTGGACCCATCAGTGAGGGTTGAAGCCGATTCCGACTTGGTACGCGTACTGCGCGGTACACGGACTATCGCCATGGTGGGCGCCAGCGACCGGCCGGCGTGCGACAGCCACCGGGTAATGCATTTCCTGCAGTCACGGGGGTATCACGTGATTCCCGTGAATCCCCGGCTGACGGGACAAACGTTGGCGGGCGAGACAGTGCGGGCAACGCTTACCGATATCACCGAGCCGGTGGACATGGTCGACGTGTTTCGCCATCCCGACGCGGTGCCATCAATCGTGGACGAGGCGATCACCATCGGCGCCCGGATCCTGTGGCTGCAACTGGGTGTGATCAACCAGGTCGCCGCCACGCGCGCCGCCAACGCCGGGCTGGAGGTGGTCATGGATCGCTGTCCGGCCATCGAAATACCGAGGCTGGATCTCTGACCTAGCGATCCTCGGCCAGGGTCGCCTGTACCCGCTCGAGGGTCTCGATCACGGCAAGGGCACTCGCCCCGTCTGACAGCGGCGGCTTGCGATCGGCGACGCGATCCAGAAAATGCTGCAGCTCCAGCCGCAGCGGCTGGCCATCGCCGCGATGCACGATCTCGCTGCCTTCGTCGCGATTGGCCAGATCCTCGTCGATCCACTTGCGGTGGAGCGTGACTGTCTGTGCCACTTCATCATAGACCAGCATGCCGCGAGAGCCGCGGATGATGGTGCGGCGAGTGGTTTCGGGCCACAGCCAGGATACGTGCAGATTGCCGCGCACTCCGCCGGCGAATTCCAGGTGCACGTGCACTTCGTCTTCCACCTGCAGTTGCAGCATGCGGTGGCCGCTGGCACGGATGCTTTGGGGCAGGCTGTCGATCAGATACAGCATGACCGCCACGTCATGCACGCCGATGTCCCAGAGCACGTTCTCCACCGACCGGGCACGGCCCAGGGTCAGACGCTCGTGGCGCACCCCGTAGAGTTCACCCAGCTTGCCGGCCGCCAGATAGTCCTTGATCCAGGTAATGGCCGGTTGATAAAGCAGCAGATGCCCGGCCATCAGGATCCGGTCGTTTGCCGCAGCGTGCGCCACCAGCGCGCGGGTACTGGCGCTGTCGTGGGTGACCGGCTTCTCGACATAAACGTCACAGCCCGCATCGATGGCGGCGGTGGCGATCTCGAAGTGCTCGCTGGTCGGGGTGGCGATGGCCACCGCGCGGCATTCGCCGTCGAGCAGCGCCCGGTAGTCGGTTTCCGTGCGCACGCCGGGATGCGATTCGGCGTACGCGGCAAGCCGCTCGGGATTGGGGTCGCAGATCGCCCCCAGGGCGTTCAATTCGGCCAGATTCCGGATGATGTTCCTGCCCCAGGCGCCCGCGCCGACCACCGCAACTTGCATTGATTCTCCCTTGTGAGCCTTGATTCCGGCGGCTTCCATACCGGATTCATGATCGCTAGTGTGAGAAATTCCCGGCCAAAAGGCCAGCCGATCGCGGCGCCGGATGCGACCAAAGGCGCATTTGTGTCCCCGGCATCATGCGTTATAAAACCCGTGCCGGATGCCCGATGGGCGTCCGGGCACGCCCGTGGGCGTCGCAACCGATAACGATCCGGCCGGTCACCCCGGGGTGCCGCCACCGGAACAAACCCGAACCTGTGCGCAAGGGGGACAGACCATGTCAACAAAAGACCAAATCGCCGCCGCGCAGTATTGGCGGGCCAATATCCGGCTCCTGTCCAAGCTGCTGGTGGTGTGGTTTCTAGTGTCGTACGTCGCCGGCATTTTCCTGGCCGACGTGCTCAATGCCATCAGCATTGGCGGCTATCCGCTGGGGTTCTGGTTTGCCCAGCAGGGCTCCATTTACGTGTTCGTCGGATTGATCTTCTACTACGTCTACCGCATGAATCAGATCGACCGCGAATTCGGCGTCGAAGAGGAGTAGGGCCGACATGGATACACAAACCTGGATTTATCTCGTCGTCGGCGCCACCTTCGCCCTTTACGTGGGCATTGCCATCTGGGCCAAGGCCTCTAGCACCGGCGAGTTCTACGTGGCAGGCGGCAGCATCAACCCGGTGGCCAACGGCATGGCCACGGCGGCGGACTGGATGTCGGCGGCCTCGTTCATCTCGATGGCCGGCCTGATTGCCTTCCTGGGGTATGACGCATCGGCCTATCTGATGGGCTGGACCGGCGGTTACGTGCTGCTGGCGATGCTGCTGGCACCCTATCTGCGCAAGTTCGGCAAGTTCACGGTGCCGGAATTCATCGGTGAGCGGTACTACTCGAAAACCGCGCGGCTGGTGGCGGTGATCTGCCTGATCGTGGCCTCGATCACCTACGTCATTGGTCAGATGAAGGGCATCGGCGTGGCGTTCGGGCGCTTCCTGGAGGTGGAGTTCGCCACCGGGCTGTTCATCGGCATGGGTATCGTGTTCTTTTACGCCGTGCTCGGCGGCATGAAGGGTATTACCTATACCCAGATTGCCCAGTACTGCGTGCTGATCTTCGCCTACACGGTGCCGGCGGTGTTCATTTCGCTGCAGCTCACCGGTGTGCCGTTGCCGCAGCTGGGTCTGGGCGCCACCATGAATGACGGTAGCGGCCTGTACATGCTCGAGAAGCTCGACAAGGTGGTAACCGAGCTGGGCTTTGCCGCGTATTCCACGTTGAAGGGGTCGGAGTTGAACACGGCCCTGCTGACGCTGTCACTGATGATCGGTACGGCCGGGCTACCGCACGTGATCATCCGCTTCTTCACCGTACCCAAGGTGTCGGATGCCCGCCGCTCCGCCGGCTGGGCCCTGGTGTTCATCGCCATTCTCTACACCACCGCGCCGGGCGTTGGCGCGATGGCGCGTCTGAACCTGATGGATACCATCCAGACCGGGCCGGTGGGTGAAGAGAATGCCAACCTGGCCTACGAAAACCGCCCGGAATGGTTCAAGAACTGGGAGGCCACCGGCCTGCTCGAGTTCGAGGACAAGAACGGCGACGGCCGGATCCAGTACTACAACGACACCAACGAGGAATTCGCCCAGAAGGCGCGTTCCGAGTACGGCTGGGAAGGCAACGAAATGGTCACGGTAGATCGCGACATCATGGTGTTGGCCAATCCGGAGATCGCGAACCTGCCCGGCTGGGTCATCGCCCTGGTGGCGGCCGGCGGCCTGGCCGCGGCGCTGTCCACCGCGGCGGGCCTGCTGCTGGCCATCAGTTCCGCCATTTCCCATGATCTGCTCAAGGGCATGATCAAGCCCGATGTCAGCGAGAAGGGAGAGCTCATGGCCGGCCGTATCGCCATGGCCGGCGCGGTGCTGGTCGCCGGGTATCTGGGGTTGAATCCACCAGGCTTTGCGGCACAGGTGGTGGCGCTGGCGTTCGGGCTGGCCGCCTCGTCCCTGTTCCCGGCGCTGATGATGGGTATCTTCAGCAAGGAAGTGAATCGGATCGGCGCCATTGCCGGCATGCTGGCGGGCCTGGGTGCCACGCTTTTCTACATCTTCATGTACAAGGGCTGGTTCTTCGTGCCGGGCACCAACTGGCTGCCCAACAACGCCGAGAACTGGATCTTCGGCATTCAGCCGGAATCGTTCGGCGCCATTGGCGCGATAATCAACTTCACGGTTGCCATCATCCTGTCCAAGGTGACCGGCCGGCCGCCGGCACACATCCAGGATCTGGTGGAAAGCGTGCGGGTTCCGCGTGATGCAAGTGCACCCAGCGCCTCGCACTGACACCGTCACGCGTTGAGGGTATCCCTGGCCCCGCCGGCGCTGCCGGCGGGGCTTTTTTTGTGCTAATTCAGGATCATCGAGTCGATTAGGCGCCAGAGCAGGAACACGCCATAGATGGTTACCAGCGCTACGCCGATCAGCGTGATCGGTCGCGGCCCGCGCTGCTCGGGTGCCGGCTCGCCACGGGCGCGCCGCAACCGCATCTGGATCTGATACTTGATCAGCCAGCCGCCCAGGGCCAGCAGCACGATCAGCGCGAGCAGCTTGAACACGGCGATCTCCCCGTCCGTCGACAACAGCGTGAAAACCGGCACGGTACACGGTTCGGCCCTTCAGCCGAAGGCTCTGCCCTCGTCGTCGACAGGTATTCTGTTGCCCGCGTCTACACGATGCTGTTGCGGGTAATGAACGGCTTATCGTGGAAACCATTACTTCGCAAACACGCATCAGGCAGTGCGCCCAGTTAACCTGCAATCATAAACGAGGATCAATCGCAGGATAACGACGGTCCCGTGCCAACTGCCCGGCCGGACAGCTGATAGCGGCGTTCAGATCGATTCCGCCGAGATCATACTGTCCTCGAAGAACTCGATCCGTCCCGTTCTCACATCGTGCATTGCGCCAATGACGATCAACTCACCTGCCTCAACCAGTTCGCGCATCACGGGGCTGCGATCCACGATGTTCTGCACTGTCATTTCCACGTTCGCATGCGCTACCTCGTTCACCAGCGCCTTGTTCGAGGCGGAAATGTTCTCATGCCGGTGGCCGACGGCGTAAAGTGCCGGCGCAAGATTCGCCAGGGTGCTTGTGAGATTTCCGACCTCAACGCCGTCGCATACGCCCTTTATTGCGCCGCACTCGGTGTGACCCAATACGACAACGACCTTCGATCCGGCGACTGCGGTCGCGAACTCGAGACTTCCCAGAATATCGGTACTGACAAAATTGCCGGCAACGCGCACGGAGAAGATGTCGCCGACACCCTTGTCGAAAACGATCTCATGCGGCACGCGCGAATCAATACACCCCAGCACTGCTGCCATCGGATACTGTCCTTCGGACGTCTGCTCGACCTGGCGTAAAAAGTTCCTTTCCACCGGCTCGTTCTGCATGAAGCGGTCGTTGCCGTCCTTCAGTAACTGGATGACCTCGGCTGGGGTCAAGTTTCCCTGCGTTTCCGCGGTAAGCGCCTCGGTCAGGTCTCTGCCCGTTGCATTCAGGCTGACTATACAAAGCACGAGCGCCAGTATCCTTTTCATCACCTATGCTCCTTGCCGGATATTGAATATCCCCTCGCCGGAGGGCGGTCACGATTGCAACGATCAACCGGTTGTGACCTCCAAGCATGGGAAACACGCCCCAGCGTGTTCGGGGTCATCGCAATGCACCCGCATCAGGCCCGCTAACGCGGCTGCGAGTCACTGAAGTGTCACCGGGGGACGATGACGACGTACTGGACGCCAGATGAAAACCAGATGAATGGGCAGCCGTCAGGGCATGCGGTAGCCAACGCCACGAAGAGTTTCGATACAGGATGGCGAGACGTCACTATCCAGCTTGCGTCGTAGACGGCCGATATAGACGTCGACGATGTTCGTCAGTGGGTCAGTCGTCTGGCCCCATACACGGGAGAGGATACGCTCGCGGCTGAGTATGCGCGGACTCGATTCCGCCAGCAGTCTAAGCAGATTGAATTCACGCGTCGTCAGCTTGACGGGCTGACCGGCTACCTCGACACCCATCGTCGAGGGATTCAACGCCACCCGGCCACAGCGAATCCAGTCCTCCGGGCCATCATGCCTGGCAACCCGACCAGCGCGTCGCAGCATGACCTCGACACGGGCGACCAATTCGTCGAAGTCGAATGGCTTGCAGAGGTAGTCATCGGAGCCGTAACGCAGACCCTCGATTCGGTCGGCAACGTCATCCCGGGCGGTCAGCAACAGAACCGGCCGCGAATCGCCAGCATCCCGGAGCCGCCGACACAGACTCAGGCCATCACCATCCGGCAGCATCCGGTCGAGAATGAACGCCTCGGGATCGGAATGCTCAAGCAACACTTTCGCGGCCTGCAGGGATGCCGCGTGGCTAACCGAGAAGCCTTCGGCCCGTAGCCCACGGGTCAGGAATCTGGCAAGACCGGGGTCATCCTCGACGAGGAGCAGGTGTGCGCTCATTTGACGGACAGCCAGATATCGATGCAGCCACCTCCGCCCGAATGATTACTGGCGCTAATACGGCCGTCGTGGGCATGGACAATGGCTCTGGCCAACGCCAGTCCCAGCCCGATGCCTCCGTTCTGCCGGCGTCCGCGGTAAAAGCGCTCGAAGATCAGCGCCAGTTCGGACGAAACGAAACCGGGGCCGTTGTCGCGGACCTGAATGTGAATTTCGCCTGCGCTCTCCGAAAGGGCGACGGTGGCTTCACTATCCGCGCCGGCGTGACGAACCGCGTTGTCCAGAAGAATCCCCAGCAGTTGCTGAATTCTTCCATAATCCGCGCGAACAATTAGCACGTCGCGATCAGAAGGCGGCTCTACAGAAACCCGGAATGGCTGGCGTGTTCGCATAATGGAGGCAGACACGTCGTGCGCCAGGCGAATCAGGTCGACGGGTTCCATCTCCAGCCGAAGCACCCTCGACTCGGTACGCGCGATGAAAAGCATGTCATCGACCAGGCGGCTCAGCTGTGCGGCTTCCTGATGAATGGCCCGCATGGTCTCTTCGTCGACCGTTTGTCCTTCGCGATATCGCCGCAGAGCGAGTTTGGCTTCACCGAGCACGACGCTCAGCGGGGTCCGTAGCTCATGGCTAATCTCGGCGAGGAAATCTCGCCTCGCGGTGTCGATCTCCACGAGCCGCTTATTCAGACTCGAAAGATCGCGGGTACGCCGGTCAACCTCCCGTTCGAGAGAATCCCGCGCCTTTTCGCGCTCTCGTTGCTGCGCGAGCATGGCCTCGGCCATGTCGTCGAAGGCATTGGCGATGGATTCGAACTCCTGGTCAAAGTGACCGCCAACCCGCCGGGTCAGTTCACCGCGCCGAAGCGCGCTGGTTGCGCGGTGAAGATGCTGTAGCGGTCCGGCAATACCACGGGTCAGGATGGTAGTGCCGCCGATTACCAGCGCCAGCGAGAGAACGAGAAACACACCTGCCGCGATCAGCATGCTCCACTGAGCCTGCTGAATGCCTTGTTCCATGGTGTCGATCACGCGCCTCTGACGCTGTATCGCGGTATTGATCGCCTCCCGGAACGCAACATCGATACTGTCCTCGAACGTGGAGGCCATACGGTCCCGACGACTCGTGGATTCCACGGACCCGGCGAGTTGCTGCAGCTGCCCGGCAATTTCGTCGATCAGCCGCTCCAGCTCGTCCGTATCCTCGATACTCCCCGCCGTCATCCCGGGCCCCAGTGCGACCCGTTGTTCCACCTCAAGATCTCGAATCCGGGCCAGGCTTCGAGCAATGTTTTCGCGTTTGTTGCGGACTCGGGACTGATCGGCTTTCGCGCCGATCAGAATCCCGTCGGTGAGCTGCTTGAAATACCGATAGGAGAGAATGCCGAGCTCAAGATGTTCCGATAGCAACTCGCGGGCGAGCTGGGCCTGCGTGAGCTGTTGCTGCGTTAGCCGAAGCGCCCCGACCAAAAGCACGGAGCCCGCTACTGCCAGGGCCGCGAAAATGGTCGCGACGGCGAACAACTTTCGGCGATACATGAAGCTCTCCGGCGCATGGCATGGTGCCGCAGACCGCGCGTCACGACCTTATCCGCCCCCGATCGGATTATAAGCCACCGAGCGGCTCAATATCGGCAATGTAAGCCACGCCTTGTAACAATACTGCTTCCGCACGTTTAGGCGATGGCGGCGACAACTCCAGCTAGAAAGCCTGATGGAAACTAAGTTGCAGCTGACCCTTGGACAACGTATCGGTGTCCTGCCTCATGTAGCCGAACTGAATACGTTGCCCCGTCGACAGACCGTAGCCCAGCGCGAGATACGTGCGGTTCCGGTCGTAATAATCGACCTTCCGGCCGCTACCGATATCACGTTCGAGATTCAGGAATATTTCATTGTAGGCAGCAAGATAAACCGTTCCTGCAGAAAGTGTTCTCCGATTCAAGGGAATATTCAGGCTTAAGAAATAGCGGAAACGATTGCGCCAGGACTGATCATCGACGTCACGCTGCTCAAGCCGGAATCGATGAAGAAGGTAGTAGCGACTGCCCAGCCTGTGGGGCGCGGCAAGCTCCTGGTAGATTCGGCGTTCTGTCGTGGTATCGCCGCTGGAACCGAAGGCCCCCGTCGTGATGTGGGCAAGCCCCAGCGTCAAGCGCAGGGAGGTGTCAGGAACCGCCCAGCTCAGACCACCGCGGATGAGAAGCTGTTCGAGATCGCCGATCAGGTCCCAGTTGCGATACTGGACATCGCCCTGGAAACCGAACGCACTGCCTTCGATATCTGCCTGCCAGAAATACATGTACCAGGCACCCAGCTGGTCATCGTTGACGGCGGCGCTACTACCGAAAGACGTAGAGGAGACGCCCGTCAGAAAGGCGCCCGCCAACATCGAAAGGCAGGAAAAATGTCGCATCGGCACGTGGCATCCTGAAATGAACTTTTGATATCACGAGGATGCCTCGCAACGATTAAATTGGCCTTGACGCGAACATGAACAGGGGGTGAAAAACGGCAATCGCCGTGTTACTCGACGGTCACCGACTTTGCGAGATTTCGCGGCTGATCCACGTCCGTACCCCGTGCCACGGCGACGTGGTATGCCAGCAGCTGCAACGGCACGGTGTAGACCAGCGGCGCCTGCAAGGCCTCGATATGTTCGGGCATGGTCACCACCTCGATACCCGGCTCCGAGCGGATGCCGGTGTCCGGATCGGCGAGCACGAACAGCTGGCCGCCGCGGGCGCGGACTTCCTGCAGGTTGGACTTGAGCTTTTCAATCAGCCGGTTGTTGGGGGCCACCGCCACCACGGGCATGTCCGCGTCCACCAGCGCCAGGGGGCCGTGCTTGAGTTCGCCGGCCGGGTAGGCCTCGGCGTGGATATAGGAGATTTCCTTGAGCTTGAGCGCACCTTCAAGCGCGACGGGGAAGCTGGGTCCACGTCCGAGAAACAGCGCGTGGTGCTTGTCGGCGAACCACTCGGCCCATTCGATCATGGCCGATTCCAGCTGCAGGGTTTTCTCGACCTGCGCGGGGACGTGTAACAACTGCCGGGCATAGAGCTTTTCCATGCGGGCATCCAGCCGGTTGTGGCGGGCCACCAGCATGCCAAACAGCCCGAGGGCAGCCAGCTGCGTGGTGAAGGCCTTGGTCGACGCCACCCCGATCTCGGGTCCGGCGCGGGTCATCAGCACCAGGTCGGATTCGCGCACCAGCGAGGATTCCGGGACATTGCAGATCGCCGCGGTGGCGACGTAACCGCTGGTCTTCGCGAATCTCAGGGCGGCCAGGGTGTCCGCGGTTTCGCCGGACTGGGAGATCGCCAGGAACAGGGTGCCCGGCGGCACCACCGGATCGCGATAACGGTATTCGCTGGCCACCTCCACGGTGCAGGGTACGCCGCCTCCCTGCTCCAGGTAGTACCGGGCCACCAGACCGGCGTGATAACTGGTGCCACAGGCCACGATGTGCACCGCACGAACCTGCGGCAGCAATGCCGCGGCATCCGGACCCAGCACCGCCTCCAGCGGCCGGCCGTGGGCGAAACGCTCCGACAGGGTATCGCCAAGTGCCTTGGGCTGCTCGAAGATCTCCTTGAGCATGTAGTGGCGGTAGCCGCCCTTGTCCGCCGCGTCCGCGGACAGCGAAGACTCCACCACCGGACGTGTCACCACCTCGCCCTGCAAATCCAGCACCTCGGCCGAATCCGCGGTCAGGTCGACCAGGTCGCCCTCTTCGAGAAACACGAAATGCCGGGTCACCGGCAGCAGGGCCGCGGCATCGGAGGCGACGAAATATTCGCCATCGCCGACGCCCAGTACCAGTGGCGAGCCGCGCCGCGCCGCCACCAGGCGAGTGGGCTCGTCGGGGGTCACCGCGACAATGGCATACGCACCCTCCAGCTCGCCCAGCGCGGCGCGCACGGCGGCCCGCAGACCCAGACCGGCACGGAGATGGCTGTCGATCAGATGCGCAATGACCTCGGTATCGGTCTGTGACTCGAAGCCATAACCCCTTGCCTCGAGCGCCTGGCGCAGGGTCTCGTAATTCTCGATGATGCCGTTGTGCACCACCGCCACGTTGTCACCGGAGCGCTGCGGATGCGCGTTGGCCTCCGACACACCACCGTGGGTGGCCCAGCGCGTATGCGCCGCGCCGACGTGACCACCGAATGGTTCGGCTTCCAGCCGGTCGGCCAGTGCTGCCACCTTGCCGACCGCCCGGGCGCTGACCAGCCGGGCATGCTCGTCCACCACAACCATGCCGGCAGAGTCATAGCCGCGATACTCCAGTCGTCGCAGCCCTTCGAGCAGCAACGGGACCACATCACGCCGGGCGGCAGCGCCGACTATGCCGCACATGGGGAAGTCTCCTCGCCGGTCATGCCCTGCTTGATGCCGACGGACGACGATAACGTTTCTGGTTTCATCAGACCTCGCACTAGCCTTTCCCGGGCCGCTTCCACCCGGGCACGGTGACCTGCCGGGAACGGGACACGGTCAGCTTGCCGGCCGGGGCGTTCTTGGTAATGGTGGAACCCGCCCCGATAGTGGCCCCCGCCGCGACCTCGACCGGCGCCACCAGCTGGCAGTCGGAGCCGATGAAGGCACCGTCGCCGATCACCGTCCGGTGCTTGGCCGCACCATCGTAATTGCAGGTAATCACGCCGGCGCCGACATTCACATCCCTGCCCAGATCCGCGTCGCCGACGTAGCTGAGATGATTGATCTTGCTGCCGGCACCCACCTGCACATTCTTGGTTTCCACGAAGTTGCCCACGCGGGTGCGCTCGGCAAGCTCGGTATCCGGCCGCAGCCGGGCAAACGGACCGATCTGGCAGCGATCACCCACACGGGCATGTTCGATCACGGTGTGCGAGTGCACGGTGCAGCCGTCGCCTACCCGGCTGTTGCGGATGGTGGTGTAGGGCCCAATGTGCACGCCTTCACCCAGCACGACGTCGCCTTCGATCACTACGTCGATGTCAATCACGCAGTCCCGGCCAGCGGTCAGGCGGCCGCGCAGGTCGAAGCGCTGTGGATCGCGCAATGTCACGCCCTGGGCCATCACGGCCGCGGCCTGGCGCCGCTGGAGCAGGCGCTCGGCCAGAGCCAGATCCTGCCGATCGTTGATGCCCTGGACTTCCTCGGCCGATCCACCCTGGCCGGCCACGATTCGGGTCCCGTCATTCGCCGCCAGTGCCACGATGTCGGTGAGGTAGTACTCGCCCTGGGTGTTCTGGTCGTTGATGCGGGCCAGCCAGTCGCGCAATCGGGCGGCCGGTGCGCACAACAGGCCCGTGTTGATTTCCCGGACATGACGCTGATCGACTGTGGCATCCCGGTGTTCGACGATGCCGACAACACGATTACCGTCATCGCGAATGATGCGGCCATAACCGGTCGGATCGTCCAGGGTCACGGTAAGCAGCGACAGCGCATCAGCGCCCCCGGCTTCGGTCAGGGTCTGCAGGGTATCGGCGCGGATCAGCGGCACGTCGCCATAAAGGACCAGCACGCGGGCATCGTCCGGGATGTCGCCAATGGCCTGGGCCACGGCATGGCCGGTGCCGAGCTGTTGCGCCTGATGCACCCACGCGACATCGAGATAGCCCAGCGACGACTGGACCTGCTCGGCCCCGTGGCCGTAAACAACATGAATCCGCGCCGGCGCCAGTTGCTGCGCGGTTTCGACGACGTGGGTGAGAAGCGGTCGGTCGCCCAGCGGTTGCAGGACCTTGGGCAGCGCTGAACGCATGCGCGTCCCCTGGCCGGCAGCGAGAACCACGATGTGCAGGGCCATGGGCGACGGGCTCCGAGAGGTGGTGGAAACCCCTATTCTGTCAAAACCATGGTCGGCCTGCCCCGGAACTACCGAATGGCACGGCCTCCCGACGGCCCGGATCAGCCCCGGGCGGTGCCCCGAAGCTGCTTGACCGCATGCAGACGGGCCGCGGCTTCGGCCAGTTCCGCCTGGGCGCGGGCGAAATCCACCTTGTCATGCGCCTGCGACAACGCTTCCTCGGCCCGCCGCTTGGCGGCTTCCGCGGCCGCCTCGTCGATGTCCTTGGCACGCTCGGCGGTGTCGGCCAGCACCGTCACCAGGTGCGGCTGTACCTCGAGAATGCCCCCGGACACGAAGTAGTGCGTGGTCTTGCCTTCCTCGTCCTCCACCCGGACCGGGCCGGCCTTGAGGCGCGTCAGCAACGGGGCATGGCGCGGCGCAATACCGACCTCGCCCATCTCGGCCGGCGCATAGACCATGCGGGCGCCGCCCGAATGGATCTGGCCTTCGGCGCTGACGATATCGACTTTCAGATTCGTGTTCTCTGCCACGGTATGTCCCGATGCTGGTACGTCGATGGGGCCGGGGCGTTGAGCCCGCGGCCGGGGCCGCCTAGGCGGCCTCCTTCTTGTTCATCTCCTCGCCCTTGGCGACGGCTTCGTCGATGGTGCCGACCATGTAGAAGGCCTGCTCGGGCAGATGATCATACTCGCCATCGACGATGCCGCGGAAACCGCGGATGGTCTCGGCCAGCGGCACGTACTTGCCTTCGGTGCCGGTGAACACCTCCGCCACGAAGAACGGCTGCGACAGGTAGCGCTGGATCTTGCGGGCACGGGACACGGCCAGTTTGTCCTCTTCGGACAGCTCGTCCATGCCCAGAATCGCGATGATGTCACGCAGTTCCTTGTAGCGCTGCAGCGTCTGCTGCACGGCGCGGGCGCAGTCGTAGTGCTCGTTGCCGATGACGTTCGGGTCGAGCTGGCGCGAGGTGGAATCGAGCGGGTCCACCGCCGGGTAGATGCCCAGCTCGGCAATCGAGCGGGCCAGCACCACGGTGGCGTCCAGATGCGCGAACGTCGTGGCCGGCGAGGGGTCGGTCAGATCGTCCGCCGGCACGTACACGGCCTGGATCGAGGTAATCGAGCCCGTGGTCGTGGAGGTGATGCGCTCCTGCAGCAGGCCCATTTCCTCGGCCAGGGTCGGCTGGTAGCCCACCGCGGAGGGCATGCGGCCCAGCAGCGCGGACACCTCGGTGCCGGCCAGCGTGTAACGGTAGATGTTGTCGATGAACAGCAGCACGTCGCGGCCTTCATCGCGGAAGAACTCGGCCATGGTCAGGCCGGTCAGGGCCACGCGCAGACGGTTGCCCGGCGGCTCGTTCATCTGGCCGTAGACCAGCGCCACCTTGTCCAGCACCTTCGACTCCTGCATCTCGTGGTAGAAGTCGTTGCCTTCACGGGTGCGCTCGCCCACGCCGGCGAACACCGAGTAGCCGGCATGCTCGGCCGCGATGTTGCGGATCAGCTCCATCATGTTCACGGTCTTGCCCACGCCGGCGCCGCCGAACAGGCCGACCTTGCCGCCCTTGGCGAACGGGCACAGCAGGTCGATCACCTTGATGCCGGTTTCCAGCAGTTCCTGGCCGCCGGCCTGCTCTTCATAGGTCGGCGCGGTACGGTGGATCGGAGAGCGCTCGTCGGTACCGATGGCGCCCTGGTTGTCGATCGGCTCGCCCAGCACATCCATGATGCGGCCGAGCGTCGCCTGCCCCACCGGCACCGAAATCGGCTTGCCGGTGTTGCGGGCCTCGGCGCCGCGCGCCAGACCGTCGGTGACGCCCATGGCGATGCAGCGGACGACGCCGTCGCCCATCTGCTGCTGGACTTCCAGCACCAGGTTGCTGGCGTCGATGATGATCGCGTCATGAATGCTGGGCAGCGAATCGCGGTCGAATTCCACGTCCACCACCGCACCGATGATCTGTACGACCTTTCCGGTCTTGCCGTCACTCATGTCTTATGTCCTCAGGCTTAAGAAGCGCTTCTCAACTCGTATTTCGGATTCCGGGCGGTAATCAGGAGACCGCCGCCGCACCGGCCACGATCTCCGACAGTTCCTGCGTGATCGCGGCCTGGCGGGCCTTGTTGTACTCCAGCTCCAGCTGGTCGATGATCTCGCCGGCGTTGTCGCTGGCGGATTTCATCGCCACCATCCGGGCGGCCATCTCGCAGGCCACGTTCTCGACCACGCCCTGGTAGACCTGCGCCTCCACGTAGCGGGTGAGAATGTCACCCAGCAGCTCGCTGGCCTCGGGCTCGTAGATGTAGTCCCAGTAGTCCGGCAGTTCCTCGTCGGAGACCGGCTCGATCGGCAGCAGCTGCCGGCCTTCCGGCCGCTGGGTCATGGTGTTCACGAAGTCGTTGCTCTGCACGAAGATGCGGTCGATCTTGCCGTCGCGGTAGGCATCGAGCATCACCTTGATGGTGCCGAGCATGTCCTCCAGGTGCGGATTGTCGCCCAGGTTGGAGGTTTCCGCTTCGATCGACCCGATGCGGCGGAAGAAGCTGATGGCCTTGCGGCCGACCACCGCGATATCCACCTCGACACCCTTGTCCTGCCATCCCCGCATCTGACCGAGCACATGCCGGAACAGATTGATGTTCAGGCCGCCGCACAGGCCGCGATCGGTGGAGATCACGATGAAACCCACCCGCTTGATCTCGCGCTCGGTCATGAACGGATGCTGATAGTCCGGATTGGCGTGCGCCAGGTGCCCGATAGTGCGTCGAATCTTCTCGGCGTACGGGCGGGCGGCTTCCACCCGCTCCTGGGCACGCCGCATCTTGGACGCGGCGACCATCTCCATCGCCTTGGTGATCTTCTGCGTATTCTCGACGCTTCGGATCTTGCCCTTGACTTCCTTGGCACCTGCCATGGTTTATCCCTATTTACCGGTGACTGGACTTACCAGGTGTGGCTGCTCTTGAACGCCGTGACGGCAGCGTGCAGCTCGGACTGGATCTCGTCGGTGTAATCACCGGTCTCGTCGATCTTGTCGAGCAGCGCCTGCTGCTCCGACTGCATGTAGGTATGCAGCGCGGTTTCGAAATCCACCACCTTGTCGGTGGCCACATCCTCGAGGAAGCCCTTTTCCGCGGCGAACAGTGACACCGCCATCAGCGACACGGAGTACGGCTTGTACTGGGCCTGCTTCATCAGCTCGGTGACGCGCTCGCCATGCTCGAGCTGCTTGCGGGTAGCCTCGTCCAGATCGGAGGCAAACTGGGCGAAAGCCGCCAGCTCGCGGTACTGGGCCAGCGCCAGACGAATGCCGCCGCCCAGCTTCTTGATGATCTTGGTCTGGGCGGAACCGCCCACACGCGATACCGACAGGCCCGCGTTCACCGCCGGACGGATGCCCGAGTTGAACATGTCGGTTTCCAGATAGATCTGGCCATCGGTGATGGAAATCACGTTGGTGGGCACGAACGCCGAGACGTCGCCAGCCTGGGTCTCGATGATCGGCAGCGCCGTCAGCGAACCGGTCTTGCCCTTGACCTTGCCGCCGGTGATCTCCTCGACATAATCGGCGTTGATGCGCGCGGCGCGCTCCAGCAACCGGGAATGCAGATAGAACACGTCGCCCGGGTAGGCCTCACGGCCCGGCGGCCGACGCAGCAGCAGGGATACCTGGCGATAGGCAACCGCCTGCTTGGACAGATCGTCGTAGATGATCAGGGCGTCCTCGCCCTTGTCCCGGAAGTATTCGCCCATGGCGCAACCGGAGTAGGGCGCGATGTACTGCAGCGCCGGCGGAATCGAGGCACCGGCCGCCACCACGATGGTGTGGTCCATGGCGCCGTGTTCCTCGAGCTTGCGCACCACCTGGGCAATCGACGAGTTCTTCTGCCCGATCGCCACGTAGATGCACTTGATGCCGGAATTCTTCTGGTTGATGATCGCGTCGATCGCGATCGCGGTCTTGCCGGTCTGGCGGTCACCGATGATCAGCTCGCGCTGGCCACGGCCAATCGGGATCATGGCGTCGATCGACTTGAGCCCGGTCTGCACCGGCTGATCCACCGACTGGCGGGCAATCACGCCCGGCGCCACTTTCTCGATCGGCTGCGTGCCTTCCGATTCGATCTCGCCCTTGCCGTCGATGGGACTGCCCAGCGGGTCGACCACGCGACCCAGCAGGCCCTCGCCCACCGGCACCTCGAGAATACGGCCGGTGGTCTTGACCGTATCGCCCTCGGAAATGTGCTTGTATTCGCCCATCAGCACGGCGCCGACCGAGTCGCGCTCCAGGTTCAGCGCCAGGCCGTAGGTGCCGCCGGGAAATTCGAGCATTTCCCCCTGCAGCGCATCGGCCAACCCGTGAATGCGGGCGATGCCGTCGGCCAGACTGACCACGGTGCCCACGTTGCGGGCTTCCGTGACGGACTCGAAATCGTTGATCCGCTGGCGGATCAGGTCGGAGATTTCGGACGGATTGAGTTGCATACCGGGTGTCCTCGTTGGTTCGCTGACGCGGGCCACCGGCCCGCGCGATCCTTCAATGTTTAAGTTAGTGAGCCAGCGACTGTTCCAGACGTGCCAGCTGGGCACGCAGCGAACCGTCGATCACCAGATCGCCGGCTCGAATCACGGCGCCGCCGATCAGTTCGGCATCGGTTTCGGCCGTCAGGCTGACCTGCCGCGACAGGCGTTGCTCCAGCGCCTTCGTCAGCGCCTGCTGCTGCGATTCGGAAATCTCGGCAGCCGCGGTCACGGTCACCTCCACGCGATTCTCGGCGGCGGCCCGCAATGCCGCGAACTGCTCGGCAATCGCGGGCAGCAGGGTCAGCCGCCCCTTTTCCGACAGCAGTCGCACGAAATTGCGCCCGGCGTCGTCGAGGCGATCGTCCGCGATGCCGATGATGGCATCCGCCAGTTGATCGTCGTCGACCCGCGGGTTGCCCACCAGGCGCGACACGTCGGGATGCGCCGCGATGGCGGCCAGCGCCTGCAGCGCGTCGCCCCATTCGGCCAGACGCCCGCCCTGGCTGGCCAGTTCGAAAACCGCCTCCGCGTAGGGCCGGGCCAGTGTTCGGAGCTCAGCCATTACTTAATGCCTGCCACGAGGTCGTCGATGATGTCGTTGTGGGCCTTCGCATCGATCTCGCGCTTGAGGATACGCTCGGCACCCACCACCGCCAGCGAACCCACCTCACGCCGCAGCTCTTCCTTCGCATGAGCCACGGCCTGGTCGATCTCGTCGCGGGCCGCCTGCTTGAGACGCTCGCCTTCCGCACGGGCCTCGTCGCGGGAACGCTCGACGTTCTCATTGGCCTGCTTCTGCGCATTGGACAGGACTTCCTGTGCCTGCTCACGGGCCTCCTTGAGCGTCGCCTCGGCCTTGTCGGTGGCCTCCTCGAGCTCTCGGGCGCCACGCTCGGCAGCCGCCAGGCCGTCGCTGATGCGCTTCTGGCGTTCGCGCATGGCGTCCATGAGCGGCGGCCAGATGTACTTCATCGTGAACCAGATGAAGATCCCGAAGACGATCATCTGGCCCAGCAGGGTGGCATTGATGCTCATGCCCGACTCCCTCTAGTGAATCGCGTGCGGCGGATACACCGCATGACGGATGACAAGCCGATCGCTTACGAAACGGCGGCCAGGAACGGGTTGGCGAAGGTGAAGAACAGCGCGATACCCACACCGATCATCGCCACCGCGTCGAGCAGGCCGGCGATCAGGAACATGCGGCCGGTCAGCATCGGGGCCATTTCCGGCTGGCGGGCAATGCCTTCCAGGAACTTGCCGCCCAGCAGGCCGAACCCGATCGCGGTACCCATGGCACCGAATCCGATCAGCAGACCCACGGCCACCGCGGTCAAACCAACAACAATCTCCATGACTTTCCTCCTGAAATAAGGGTCTAACGAGGCCCGTAACAGTTGCCAACCCGGTCAGCCGGCAACAACCAAAATGCTAGTGATGTTCGTGCGCCATGCTCAGATACACGATCGTGAGCATGCCGAAGATGAATGCCTGCAACGTGATGACCAGAATATGGAATATCGCCCAGGCGCCGCCCAGCGCCACCTGCAGGGCGAACAGCGGCGCGGTCATCAGTTCCGCGCCCGCGCCCAGGGTGAACAGCGCGATCAGAATGAAGATCAGCTCGCCGGCGTAGAGGTTGCCGAACAGTCGCAATGACAGCGAGATGGGCTTGGCGATTTCCTCGACCAGCTTGAGCACGAGGTTGAACGGCGCCAGCCACCAGCCGAACGGGTGGGTGAGGAATTCCTTCACGTAACCCCAGCCGCCCTTGATCTTGATCGAGTAGAAGATCACCAGGGCGAAGACGGTCAGCGACATGCCGAAGGTGATGTTCGGATCGGTGGTGGGGACCACCTTGAGATACTCGATGCCCACCCCGGCGGCCAGCACCGGCAGCAGGTCGACCGGAATGAGGTCCATGAAATTCATCAGGAAGACCCAGACGAAGATCGTCAGGGCCAGGGGCGCGACCAGCTTGCTGTCGCCGTGAAAGATGTCGCGCACCTGGGTGTCGGTGAAATCGACCACCATTTCCACGAAATTCTGCAGACCGCCCGGCTCGGCGGCGGTGGCGCGGCGCGCCGCGGCCCGGAACAGCCACAGGAACAGGCCGCCCAGGGCGATGGCGAAGAACAGGCTGTCGACATGCAGCACCCAGAAACCTTCCGCGTGGGAGTCGAACTGCATGCTCGTCAGATCGAACTTGAGGTTGGTCAGGTGATGACCGATGTAGGAGCCGACCGCGTTCCCGTCCCCGTTTTCGGCAGTTGCCATCGTTGTCTTCCCGTCCAGTTAACGACTGTCACGCGAACGTGACGGTTTCGGTCCTGTTCAGCGATTCACTGCCATGGCCAGCAAGTACACTGCCAAGCAGATCGCGTAGGTGCTGAGCAAGGCAAGAAAATGCGCGCCGAGCCCCATGACCCCGATGGTGAACAGGGTGACGGTCAGCGCCAGCTTGCCGGCTTCACCGATGTACAGCGACCGCGCCACCCGCTTCGGGTCGGCGTCGGCCGGATGCCGCAGTGTGACCCAGGCAAAGAACAACCCCGGCACTACCGCCACGACGGCCCCGTAAAGCGCCGCCCATCCATTCCATCCCCCGCGGGCCATCTGCCAGCCCAGGGCGGCGGTCAAACCCACCACCGCTTGTGCAGCGAAAACCCCCAGGGCGAGACGCATGCCGCGCAGGCGCAAGCGCTTCATATCAGTGAACCAACGCGTTGCATGACAACCGTCGGCACACACGAATCTCCCGTGCCCCGCGCGGTGCGACGCGAGACTATAAAGAAGTCCCCCCAGCGGGTCAATTACGCCGTCAGGCGCGGGAGAAAAGCCCCATGAACCCTACTTGAGGCGCTCAACCAGAGTTTCAAGCAATCCATCATCGGCGTAATCAATGACCAGTTGCCCCCGCCCGGACCGGCCCGGGCGAATCGCCACCCGCGTGCCCAGACGATCGCTGAGATCCTGCTCGAGCCGTTGCGTGGCCGCGGACTTGGCGGGTTTCGGCCGGCGCCGGTCGGGCTTGCCCTGCGCCTGCACCAGCGCTTCGGTCTGGCGTACCGTCAGGCGACGCGCCACCACCTGCTGCGCCAGCGCCAGCTGATCGTCCGTGGCGGCCCCCAGCAGCGCCCGGCCATGCCCCATTTCCAGGCGGCCTTCCCGCAGCATCCGCTGGACACCCTCGTCGAGTTCGTTCAGGCGCAGCAGGTTGGAGACCGACGCCCGGGAACGGCCCACCGCCTCGGCGCACTGGGCATGGGTCATGCCGCATTCCCGGATCAGCCGGGCCAGCGCGGCCGATTCTTCCAGCGGATTGAGATCCTCGCGCTGGATGTTCTCGATCAGGGCGGCCGCCATGGCCACTTCGTCGGCCACCGCCCGCACCACCGCCGGCACCGTCTCACGACCAGCCAGGCGCGCGGCCCGCCAGCGGCGCTCGCCGGCCACGATCTCGTAGCCCTGCCCGTCCGGCCGGACAACCAGCGGCTGCAGCACGCCCTGGGTGCGAATCGACTGGGCCAGCGATTCCAGCGCGGCGTCGTCCATGTCAACGCGCGGCTGGAACCGCCCGGGGTGCAGTTCGTCCAGGCCCAGTTCGTGCAGCTCGCCGGCATCGGCCGCGGCGGCGGCATCCGGCTCGAAATCGCCACTCAGCAGGGCATCGAGCCCACGTCCCAGTCCGCGTTTTCTAGCGGCCATGATCGGCTCCGTCGATAGATGAGGCCGGCAGCGGGAAGTCCTCCGCGACAGGCATTCGCGCGATGCCGCGCATTCTAGGCCCGTGCCGCGGCATGTTCGGACCGCCCCAGCACTTCCAGCGCCAGCGCCCGGTAGGCCCGCGCACCGCTGGCACCGGCGTCGTAGTCAATGGCCGGCAGCCCGTGGCTGGGCGCCTCGGCCAGGCGCACGTTGCGCGGGATAATGGTGTCGTACACCTGCCCGGAAAAGTGGGTCAGCAATTGATCCGAGACCTCGCCGGACAGCCGGTTGCGCGGATCGTACATGGTGCGCAGCAGCCCGGCGATGGCAAGGTCGGGATTGATCACCGCGCGCACCTTGTCGACCGTATCCAGCAGCGCCGACAGCCCCTCCAGCGCGTAATATTCGCACTGCATGGGGATCAGCAGCCCGTTGCAGGCCGACAGCGCGTTGACGGTAAGCATGGACAGCGCCGGCGGGCAATCGACGATGACGTAATCGAATTCGGGCGAACCATCCGCCAGCGCCTCGCGCAGGGCCAGCTCCCCGTTGCGCCGCTTGCGCAGCCCCACTTCGGCCGCGGTCATGTCGCCATTGGCCGGCAGCAGGCTCAGCCGCCCGTCGAGCACCGGGCGCACCACATCGGCGAGTCGCTGCTCACCCAGCAACACGTCGCAGGCGGTCAGGCTAAGGTCGGCTCGGGTCAAGCCGACGCCCATGGTAGCGTTGCCCTGGGCATCCATATCCACCAGCAGCACGCGCTGATCGGCTTCCGCCAGGCACGCGGCCAGATTGATGGACGTGGTGGTCTTGCCCACACCTCCCTTCTGGTTGGCAACGGCGAGAATGCGCATGCGAGCAATACCGGACCCGATGGAAACAGGTCGCAAGAATAAAGCCCCGGGCGGAGCGATACCAGACGGGGTTAGAGCAGCCCCGGTTCCACCACCACCAGATGACGGGCGGCATCCAGGCCCGGCACGCTCAATTCGTGGGTGGCAGCTACCCGGAAGCCATCCGGTAGCTCGTCCAGTTCCGGCGCCGGGTCGCGCCCCTTCATCAGCAGCACCTGCCCCGCCGGCCCGCAGAGGTGCCCGAGGCTTTTCAGCGCCAGCGGCGCGGCGGCGAAGGCGCGGCAGATGACGGTGTCGAAGCTCGCCGGCGGGTGCCAGCTTTCCACCCGCTGCTGGATCACCTCGACGTTATCCAGCCCCAGCACCCGCACCACATGGCGCAGGAATGCCGCCTTCTTGCGGTTGGACTCCACCAGCACCACGGCCTTGCCCGGCCGGGCCAGTGCGATCGGGATGCCGGGCAGGCCCGGGCCCGTGCCCACGTCCGCGAAACGCTGGCCGGTCAGATACGGCACCACCGACAGACTGTCCAGCAGGTGGCGCACCACCATGTCCGCGGGCTCGCGTACGGCGGTGAGATTGTAGGTGCGATTCCAGGATTCCAGGTGCTTGAGGTAATCGATCATCGCCTGCCGCGACTCGGCGGACGTGCGCACCTTCAGCGCCCGCGCGCCACGGGTGAGCGTATCGAGACAGGCCTGCCAGTCCACGCTGGCGCCGGCATGGCGCGGCGCGGTCACGGCGCGGCCTCGTCCAGCCGCAGGCGGCCGGTGCGCACCCGCTGGGGGTGATCGCCCACCGGTACGCTGGCGACCTCCTCGGCGGCGTCGAACGAGATCACCGACACCCGATCCTGCTGACTCACCGACACATAGCAGTGCTCACCATCCGTGCTTTCGGTGGCCCAGTAGGGCTTGGCGTCGAGCGGATCCTCCGCCAGTTCGATGAGGGTCGGCTCCAGCGTCTCGCGATCCACGATCGCGGCATAGCCATCCATGGTGCCCGCCACGCACAGCTTGCTGCCGGCGGGATTCATGGCCAAACCGTGATGAGCCGAATTGAGCTGGTAATCCCAGGTCGACATGGCCTCGGTTTCCGGCGGCACCGGCAACTTGGCCACCCGGGTGACACGATCCTCGGCCAGGTCGTACTCGACGAAGCCGTGCAGAAACGAAATCTGCATGTAGACGAAACGCTCGTCGGGATGCACGGCCATGGGCCGCACCGCGGAATCCACCCAGGGCATGCCGAACTCGGCCAGCTTTTCGCCCATGTCCACCCGCTTGAGCACCTCGAAGCTGTCGGCATCCACCACCTGGAACCAGCGGTCACCCTTGAGCCAGTCCAGCCAGCTGGCGGTGGTGGGCACGAACACCTTGCCGATGCTGGCGTGGTAGATGCGCTCGCCGTCCTCGGAATAGCTGTTCTCGTGCGGCTGATCACCGGAGTCGAAGCCGCCGATGATCTCGCCGGTGTCGGTGTCGATGGCGTGCACCTTGCCCGCCATGGAGGCCGATACCAGGAAGGTTTCGCCGTCCGGCGAGATGGCGGCGTGATCGGCCCGGGCGCCTTCGACCGGCGTGCGCCAGACGATCTCTCCGCTGGCTACGTCGATGGCCACCACATCGGCAAAGCTCGGGCGCGAGACGAACAGCCGGCGGCCGTCGTTGGAGGTGAACATGTCGTCCACCAGCTGATCGTTGCCTTCGCCGATCACGTGGCGGATGAACTGGAACTGCACCCAGCGCCAGGGATTGCCGCGGATCTCCTCCATCCGCCGCTCGCGGTCGGGCACCACGTTGATCTCGGTGATCACCTCGAAGGTGTCCGGGTCGAACACTGTGGCGGTGCCATCCCAGTTGTTGCCGGCGATCACCACATCGCGCAATTCGGTGGCCCCCGCGGCGCCCGTCGCCAGGCCCGCGGCCATCGCCACAACCCGTACGACGCCGGCCAGCAAGGTCACGTATGAAGGCATGGTTTGTCCCCCTCGACGAAACCGGTATGGATGCTCACGCCCCGGCCGCCTCGATCCTGGCCCAGGTGTCCCGCAACGCCACGCTACGATTGAACACCGGTGCGTCCGGTGTGTGCTCATGGCGGTCGGCCACGAAATAGCCGACCCGCTCGAACTGGAACATGGTCTCGGGCTCGGCATCGGCCGCGCCCGGTTCGATCCAGCAGTCCTCGTATACCGTGAGCGAATCGGGATTGATCTGGTCGCGGAAATCAGTCTCGCCGCGGCCCGGCGTTTCATGGGCGAACAGCCGGTCGTACAGCCGCACGGTAGCGCGCCTGCCGTGGCTGACCGACACCCAGTGGATCACGCCCTTGGGCTTGACGCCGTCGGCCGGGTCGCTGCCCAGCGTGTCCGGATCATAGCTGCAGTGCACTTCGGTAATGCGGCCGTCGGCGTCCTTGATGGCGTCATCCGCCGTCAGCACGTAGCCGTTGCGCAGCCGCACCTTCTTGCCCAGCACCAGCCGCTTGTACTTCTTGTTGGCCTCCTCGCGGAAATCCTCGCGCTCGATCCACACCTCGCGGGTGAAGGGCAGCTGGCGGTCGGCGAAGCCCTCGCGCTGCGGATGACCGGCAGCGGTGAGCATTTCCACGTGATCTTCCGGCAGGTTGGTGATCACCAGTTTCAGCGGGTCGATCACGCACATGGCGCGGGGGGCGTTCTCGTTGAGATCGTCCCGCAGGGCGTGTTCCAGCATCGCCATGTCGACCACGCCGTCGGCACGCGACACCCCCACCATCTCGCAGAACCGGCGGATGGCCGCCGGGGTGTAGCCGCGCCGGCGGATACCGCAGAGCGTGGGCATGCGCGGGTCGTCCCAGCCCTCGACGATGCCCTCGTCCACCAGCAGCTTCAGACGCCGCTTGCTGGTGACCGTGTAGTTGATGTTCAGCCGGCTGAATTCGTACTGGCGCGGGCGCGAGGGCACCGGCAGGCGCTCGATCAGCCAGTCGTAGAGCGGGCGATGGTCCTCGAACTCCAGCGTGCAGATGGAGTGGGTCACGCCCTCGATGGCGTCGGACTGGCCGTGGGCGAAATCATAGGACGGGTAGATGCACCAGGCGTCCCCGGTCTGGTGATGGGCGGCCCGACGGATGCGATACAGCACCGGATCGCGCAGATTCATGTTGCCGGCGGCCATGTCGATCTTCGCCCGCAGCACACAGGCACCGTCGGCGAACTCGCCGGCCCGCATGCGGCGGAAACGGTCCAGGTTCTCGGTCACGTCGCGGTCGCGGAACGGGCTGTTCACGCCGGGCTCGGTAAGCGTGCCGCGGTTGGCGCTGGCCTGTTCGGCCGACTGGTCATCCACATAGGCCAGGCCGGCCTCGATCAGATGTTCGGCGTAGCGATACAGCTCGTCGAAGTAGTCCGAGGCGTAGCGGACGTGGCCGGCCCAGTCGTAGCCCAGCCACTGCACGTCGTCCTGGATGGCCTGCACGTACTCGGGGTTCTCGGCACCCGGGTTGGTGTCGTCGAAGCGCAGATGACAGCGGCCGCCGAACGTCTCGGCCAGGCCGAAATTCAGCCAGATCGACTTGGCATGGCCGATATGCAGATAACCGTTGGGTTCCGGGGGGAACCGGGTCACCACGTCGCCCTGGTGCTCGCCGGACGCGATCTGCTCGGCAATCAGGTTGCGCAGGAAGTTGTTGGCGGCCTTGCGGTCCGGCGCGTCGGAATCGGTCATAGAATTGGCGGCCAGGGCGCCGGCCGGCATGCGGCGACGGCGAAAATCAAGCGAACCGGCATTATAGACGCCTGCACGAACCCGACGACAATCGGCAGACCCGTCGCACCGGGAATCAGGCCCGGCCATTGCATACTCGTGACGTTCCTCGACGTACGCAACAATGCGACACTTGGTCCACAAAATCACCGACGCAGGAGAGAGCCATGAAACGCCATGCCTATCGCGTGCTTACCGCAACATTACTGGCCGGATTCGCCGGCGCTGGCTCGGCCCAGAATCTCGACGCACTGACCGGCGCCCTCGGGGGCTTCGCCGGGGACCCGGCGTCGCTGGGACCGCAGACGCTGGTGCAATCATTGAACAACATCGACGACGCCACCAATGCTCTGGTAACCGGACAGGATTTCCGTGAAGGCGGATTGCGAGCCGCCGCACTGTCAGCCGTGGACCCGGACAGCCCGCAGACCGGCAACGTCACGCAGATGTTCAACAACGGCAACGCGGCATTCCAGGGGTTTGCCATTCAGCTGGCCGACGGCACGCCGGCACTGCCGCTGGCCTTCAGCTATCGCGCACTGACTAATACCGGCTACAGCCTGCTGCTGCCGGTCTACCAGCAGATGGACGGGCCGGCGCAGCAGCTGGTCGCAGCGGGCAGCCCGCTCACCAGGCCGCTGAGCCAGGTCATTGCCGGCGCCACGTTCGACCTGACGCTGAACATCCCCGAACTGGGCCTGCCGATGGGTAGCGCGGCACCGGTGCCCGGCGGTCTGCCGCTCGGGGCATTCGGACCGGACTCGCTGACCATGCTGCTGGATGAGTTGCCGCTGTCCGGCCTGCCGATGTAACCGCGTCCGAAAGCTGGCCGGCGTCCTGATGACGGACGCCGGCCCCGTTCGGGTGCGATATCGCAAACTAACCCGAGCTGCCCGCACTGGTGAAAGCGGCAGACTGAAGCACGCCCCACAGCGATGAAGGCCGACTTAGAGCCGGCTTCAGCCGACCTGCCTTTTCGGCCGGGTTGGTGAGTGATACAGCCGCGCTGGGTTTCCGCACGGCCTCCGCTCAGGCGGCGCGCGAGGCCTTCACCTGATGATCCCGCGCCCGCTCGAACTCCAGGTAACCGTCGTCGATCGGCTCCCTGCAGAGAATCGGGCGATCGGTCTTGTAGTCCTGGGTCATGCGCCACGGCGCTTTGGTGCCCTGGCGCGGCAGCTTGTGGGCAACCCGCTGGATGTAGCCGGACTGCAGCGCGTCCAGCGCGGAGCCTTCCTCGCGGCAGTCCTCGTGGTCACGCGGGACCGCTATGTCAACGCCCTGATCGTCCATGTGCTGGAGCAACCGGCACAGGTACTGGCCGACGATATCCACCTTGAGCGTCCAGGAAGCATTGATGTAACCGAAGATGATGGCGGCGTTGGGCACGCCTTCCAGCATGGTGGCCTTGTAGAGCACGCGCTCGGAGATATCCACGGCCTCGCCATCCACGGTCAGATCCATATCGCCGAGCAGACGAACGTCAAGGCCGGTGGCCGAGATGATGATGTCGGCCTCCAGTTCCTCGCCCGACTGCAAGCGAATGCCGGTTTTCGTGAACCGTTCGATGTGATCGGTCACGATATCGGCCTCGCCACTGCGCAGCGCCTTGAACAGGTCGCCGCTGGGCACCGCGCACATGCGCTCGTCCCAGGGATTGTAGTCAGGCTCGAAGTGGCGCATGTCGAAATCGGGACCCAGCGCCCGACGCGCACCCCGCTGCAGCAACCACTTCATGAAGCCCGGGAAGCGCTGAGAGGTGTTGTAGATCACCCGCTGCATGGCCACGTTGCGGGCGCGGGTCATGCGATAGACCAGATCATCCGGCAACACCTTGTAGAGGGCTTCGGAAATCTTGTCCATGGCCGGCAGCGAAATGATGTAGCCGGGAGAACGCTGCAGCATGGTGACCTTCTCGGCAGTACCGGCCATCGCCGGCACCAGCGTTACCGCCGTGGCCCCGCTGCCGATCACCACCACCTTCTTGCCCGCGTAGTCCAGATCCTCCGGCCAGTGCTGCGGATGGATGATCGTGCCCTGGAACTTGTCCTCGTCCGGGAAGTCCGGCTTGTGACCTTCATCGTAGCGGTAGTAGCCAGTGGCGCCCATCAGGAAGCTGCCGGTGAAGGTCTCGGTTTCGCCAGTGGCCTCGCGCAAGGCCGTGACTGTCCAGCAGGCATCGGCGCTGGACCATTCGGCGGATTCGACCTTCAGCCCGAAGTTGATGTGGCGGTGCACGTCGTATTCATCCGCGGTCGCCTGCACATAACTCTTGATCGACGACCCATCGGCCAGGATCTTCGGCTCCTTCCAGGGGCGAAAATCGAAGCCGAATGTATACATATCCGAATCCGAGCGAATGCCGGGGTACCGGAACAGATCCCAGGTGCCACCGATGTCGTCGCGGCGCTCGAGAATCGCAAAACTCTTTTCGGGGCAGCCACGCTGCAGATGACAGGCGGTGCCGATGCCGGACACCCCGGCGCCAATGATCAGAACGTCCACATGCGGGTTGGCCATGACTGCTTACCGTACGGTTAACCAGAGCCGCACATTACCACTATCCGCGCCATCCGGAAACACGTCTTGCCGGTTAGCCCGCGTCAAGCCGCCGGTCGATACATCAGACCGGCGGCAGTCAACGGCCGACTACTCCTCGTCGGTATCGATCGAGATCGACGTATCGCCCCCGCTGCCCTTGTTCTCGTAGGACACTCCGCCATCTTCCGTATCGATGCTGAGGCTGGTAGAGCCCCCCTCGTCCGAAGAGGCGCTGCTGCCACCCGACGAGGCCTCGTCACCGCCCTGCGAGCAGGCGGCCAGAAGAAACATCCCCATGAGTAACGCAATGAATGAACGCATCAGGCAAAGCTCCCGTTTGATCTGGAAATGAGCTGCCAGCCTACCGCACCCGGATCAATACATGCCCACTGCGGGGCACGCCCCTGATGCTGGCTGGCCTGGCTGCAGCGAGGAGGATTACGGCTTAACCGGCGACGGCGCTCGTTGCCTGTCCTTATATTCGCGCCAGCGATCGTTTAATATCCCGCCCCCGTTGAGGACGCCTCCAGCGTGTCACCCGATTAACCAGAGGAATTATTTGCATGACCGCCACGATCCACACCGTTCAGGCCGAAAAAGCCAGCGGCGAGCTTGCCCGCGAACAGCAACTGGCCTGGAAGCTGGCCGAGCTTGCCACCCGGGCAAAAGACGCCCCGCAGGACGAAGAAGCCGTGGCGATGGCCAAGAACCGGATCATCGACAACGCGGCGATTGCCTTGGGTGCGGCCAATGAAACGGCGGTCAAGGTGGCGCGCGCCGACGCGCTGGCTTCCAAGGGCACGGGCAAGGCCACGATCTGGGGCCTGAAGGATCACTTCGCCCCGCTGCCCGCGGCCTTTGCCAACGCCGTGGCCGTGCGCTTTCTGGACAACGACGACTGCTATCTGGCGGCCGAGTACTCCCACCCGGACGACAACATCTCCCCAATCATCGCGGTGGGCCAGCACCTTGGCGTGAGCGGCGCCGACATCCTGCGCGGTATCGTGGTGGCCTACGAGGTGCACGTGGCGCTCGTGGGCACCGGTGACGGCACCGGCATCTGCCTGCACAAGCACAAGGTCGACCACATGACCCATATCGCCGCGGGCACGGCGGCGGGCATCTCGTCGATGCTGGGATTGAACACCGAGCAGGCCTATCACGCCATCAACTTTGCCGTGCACAACGCCATTTCCTCGCGTCAGTCTCGCAAGGGCGACATCGGTGCGCAGAAGGAATTCGTGCCCGGCTTCTCGGCGGAGATCTCCATCAAGGCGGTCAACCACGCCCTGCACGGCCTCAAGGGCCCGAACCCGGTCTACGAAGGCGTGGACAGCATCATCCGCCGGTTCCTCAATGGCCGGGACGACGAGAACGCCGTGTACAAGGTGGAGCTGGCCGAGCCGGGCGTCGATGCGCTGCGCAACATCATGAAGACCTACCCCAAGCAGCACGCGTTCGAATATCAGGGCCAGGCGATCATCGACCTGGCGCTGCAGCTGCGCGATCAACTGCCGAAGAAGGGCGACGGCGTGGATCTCGACCAGATCGACAAGATCGTGCTGGAAACCAGCCATCACACCCACCACGTGATCGGCACCGATGCGAACGACCCGCAGAAGATCGACCCGGAGTCTCCCCGCGGCACGCTGGATCACAGCATCATGTTCGCCATCGCCCGCTGCATCCAGACCGGCGAGTTCCACAAGGACCGCGCCTACCAGATGACCCAGGCCGAAAAGGACGAGATGCGCAAGCTGATGGCCCGCATCGAAACTCAGTTCGACCAGCGCTGGGAAGACCTCTACCACGACCAGGACCCGAACGTGCAGGCCTACGGCGGCCGCATGATCGTGACCCTGGCCGACGGCAGCGAAGTAGCCGACGAGAAAACCCGGGCCAATGCCCACCCCGGCGGGGACACCCCCTGGCAACGCCCGGACTACGAAGCCAAGCTGGGGGATTACACCAAGGATCTGGTCAGCGACGGCGAACGCGCCCGGTTCATCGAGGCGGTCAACGGTATGGAGTCGCTCTCGGGTGACGAGCTGGCCACCGTCAATCTGATCGTGGATGCGGGCAGCCTGGAAGCGCCGGATACGCGCGGCATTTACTAGGGCTTTCCTGACGGCCGCCGAAGAGACGCTGGCATTGCGCCAGCATCTCTTCGGCGCCGGTCGCCTCACAGTCGGCCCGTGCGTCTACGGCCTACCAACCGGGCCGGGACCCGGGCCGGAAAACCGGTGCTGAGTAATCGACGGCATCACGCCGCCGAGGCGTGATTCAGCCCCACCAGGCCGCGAGCACGCCGCTGAACAGAATCAAAAAGCCTCCGACCTCGCCCACCGCCAGCAGGGCCATGAAAAGTGTCATCTGCCAGGCCGGCATTTCCCGCTTGCCGAGGCGATGCGGGCGTTCCAGCTGGTTGTCGGTATCCCGCAGGAAGCCGTGGATGCAGTACATCAGAATGGCGGCCGCGTAGAACACCACGTTGCCGATCACGCCGGCCAGATTCCACGCCTCGGACCAGATGCTGCGCGCCGCGAAAAAGGCCAGCAGCAGCGCCGCGAAGCTGTACAGCAATGCCGCCCGATGGGCGATGTTGACGTAGTACGGCGCTTCGGCCGTCGGGCTGGCCATGATGGCCCGCCACTTCCAGATGCCGGTGAGCAGTCCGGCCGTGAAGAATACGCCCGCGGAGAGAATGGCAAGTTGTTCGGCGGTCATGGGACGCCTCCTTTTCTGATTCTGATTATTGCTGATGGGCCCGGAAACGCGGCTCGGACCCGGGATCAGGATTCAATCGCATCCCGCAACGACCGAACAAGCGCATCACGCACCCGCGTGTCACGAGCCTCGGCCTGCCCCACGCCCCAGATCGGTCCCGGCCAGGCCGCGTCATCGGTGCGCCGCGCGATCACGTGCACATGGAGTTGCGGCACCTGATTTCCCAGCGCGGCAACATTCAGCTTGTCGCCGCCGGTTTCCCGCATCAGGGTTTCGCCGACCCGGGTGACCTCCTGCCAGAGCCTGGCCTGGTCATGCGCGGCGAGGTCATAGATTTCCCGCAGATCGGGACGCATCGGGACCAGAATCAGCCACGGATACCGGGCATCGTCCATCAGCAGGACTCGCGACAACGCCAGATCGACGACTGGCGACGTATCCGCCGCCAGCCGGGGATGTAATGCGAAGTGGTCGGTGTCAGCCACGCAGGTCGACGACGGTGCGGCCGGTGATCTCGCCGGCGATGATCGCCTGGCAGGCCTCTGCCACCTGATCAAGGGTCACGGTCTGGCTGACGATCTCGTCCAGCTTCGCCGGTTTGTGTTCGCCGGCCAGGTCGGCCCAGATCGCCAGCCGCCGATCCATCGGGCATTCCACCGAGTGAATACCCTGCAGCCCCACGCCACGCAGGATGAACGGCAGCACGGTGGTTTCCAGCTTGACTCCGCCGGCCAGGCCGATGGCAGCCACGTTGCCATAGGGCACGATCTGCTTGATCAGCCGCGCGAGCAGCTCGCCGCCGACGCTGTCCACGCCGCCGCCCCAGGTAGTTCTAGACATGGGCTTGCCATCGTCGGGGATGTCATCGGGCGAGATCACCTCGGCCGCGCCCAGGCCGCGCAGATAATCACCGGCCGAGTCGGTCTTGCGGGTCACGGCCTTGACCTCGAAGCCCCGCGCAGCCAGCAGGCTGATGGCAAAAGAACCCACACCGCCGGTGGCGCCGGTCACGGCAATCGGGCCCATATCCGGCGTCTGGTGATTCTCCACCAGCCGGCGTACAGCGTAACCGGCGGTGAACCCGGCGGTGCCCAGCGCCATGGTCTCGAACAGCGTCAGTCCCTCCGGGCGCGAGACCACGCAATCCGCGGGCACTCGCACCTGCTCGGCAAAGCCGCCGTCGCGCTTTTCGCTCAGGAAGTAGCCGGTAACCACGACTTCGTCCCCGGGCTGGAAGCGGTCATCCTCGGACTGCTCCACCACCCCGGCCACATCGATGCCGCCGTTGAGCGGGTAGCGGTGCAGGATCTTGCCCTTGCCGGTCACCGCCAGCGCATCCTTGTAATTGATGCTGGAATAATGGGAACGAATGATGACATTGCCCTCGGTGAGCTCATCGACTCTGACATCCTGCAGCGCCGCGCGAGTGCCGTCGTCGGTCCGGTCGATTCTGATTGCACGCATGAATATCTCCCGCTTGAAAGCCGGTTAGGCTAGCATGGCCGCCGGCCGATTCGACCCGCCCTTTCGGGCCCGCACGCCCGCAAGAAGGACGTTGCACAAGCAACCATCCAGGCCCTAGGCTGAAAGCGCATCCCGACCATCACGGAGTGGCTGCCATGAGTGGACACGTCTACAAGATCACCGAGCTCGTCGGCTCCTCGCCGAACAGCATCCAGGAAGCGGTGGAGAACGCCGTGCACGAAGCAGCGCAGAGTCTGCGTCACATCCGCTGGTTCGAGGTCACGGATACCCGCGGCCACGTGGAGGACGGCGTCGTCGCCCACTGGCAGGTGACGGTGAAGCTGGGTTTCACCATGGAAACCGGCGAGTGAGCGACAACCCCGGTGAAAGCGGCTGGCACGCCGAGCTCGACCAGGACGATCTCACCGAAGACCGGGTTCCCGCCGACCCCATGGCGCTGTTCGCCACCTGGTTCGAGCAGGCCTGCGCGGCCGATCTGTTCGACCCCACGGCCATGACCCTGGCCACCGCCGATCCGCTGGGCAAGCCGTCCGCGCGCACGGTGCTGCTCAAGGGATTCGACGACAACGGCTTTCGCTTCTACACCAATTACGACAGCCGCAAGGGCCGGGAAATCAACGCCAATCCGCATGCGGCGCTGGTGTTCTGGTGGGATCGGCTGGAACGCCAGGTACGCATCGAGGGCGAGATTGCCCCGCTGTCGCCCGCCGACTCGGACAGCTATTTCGCCTCGCGCCCCCGCGGCAGCCGCATCGGCGCGCACGCCTCACCGCAGAGCCGGGTGATTGCCGACCGTCAGACGCTGGAACGAGCCTACGAACAGACGGTGCAGCAGTTCGGCGACGATAGCCCGGTGCCGCGACCCGCGCACTGGGGCGGCTACAACCTCAGCCCGCGGGCGATCGAATTCTGGCAGGGCCGGCGCAATCGCCTGCACGATCGGCTGGTCTACCGGCGCAGCGACGGGCGCTGGCGGCTGCAGCGCCTGGCCCCCTGATAACTGGTATTATTGTGTCCGCGAGGGGGTCGGCTGAAATGCCGGCCTTTTTTGTGTCTGTCTGCATGCGGGAATGTTGTCGATGCGTCGATTCTGGTTGCTGATCACTGCCCTGCTGGCGTCCACCGCCGCCCAGGCCGCCGTCTACCCGGCGCCACCGGATGACAGCGATCTCATCGGCAAGACCATCACCGTCGAGGCCCGGGAATCGGATACGTTCGTGGCCCTTGCCCGCCGTCATAATGTCGGCTATCGGGAACTGCGCCTGGCCAACCCGGAGGTCGATCCCTGGCTACCCGGCGCCGGCACGCCGGTGACCCTGCCCACGCGCTACATACTGCCCGACGCCGACCGCCGCGGGCTGGTGCTCAACATCGCCGAAATGCGGCTCTACTACTTTCCCCCGGCGGGCAGCCAGTACCACGGCAGGGTCATCACGTACCCGCTGGGCATCGGCCGCGAGGGCTGGGATACCCCACTGGGCCGCACCACCATCACGCGCACCGCGGCAGACCCGACCTGGACCCCGCCGGAATCCATCCGCGAGGAGCATGCCGAGGCCGGCGACCCCCTGCCCCGCGTGGTGCCGCCGGGGCCGGACAATCCGCTGGGCCGCCATGCGCTGTATCTGGGTTTTCCCGCCTATCTGCTGCACGGCACCAACAAGCCGGCGGGTATCGGGCTGCGCGTGTCGCACGGCTGTATCCGGCTGTATCCGGAGGACATCGCAGCGCTTTATTCCATGATCGATCCCGGCACGCCGGTGAACATCGTCAACCAGCCCTACAAGACCGGCTGGCACGCCGGCGAACTGTACCTGGAGGCGCATCCGCCCGATGCTGACGGCAAGGGCCGGGTGGACAGCTACACGCCCCTGGTTCAGTCCGTCATCAACGCCACCCGGAACCGGCCCGACACGCCAATCGACTGGGAACTGGCCGAGTCGGCCGGGACACGGCAGCACGGCATGCCCGAGGCCATCGGCGGCACCCGGCTGACGGCCAGCGACTGACAAGCAACGCGGCCGCAACGAAAAAGCCCCGCCGGAGCGGGGCTTTGACGAACCGGATCGACTGTTCCGATTACTTGCGCTGAGAGGCCTCGAACATGCGCTCGATGCGCTTCGAGTTGGCCTGGCAGCAGGACTTGGCTTCCTGCGCCGCGCTCATCGCACGATCGGCAGTCTGCTGGGCCGAATCGGCAGAACTCTGAGCGGCATTCGCGGTGCTCTGCGCGGCTTCCGCCGTACGCATTGCCTCGTCGATCTGGGCCTGGAGTTCGCTGTTCGAGCAACCTGCCGCGCCGGCAACCAGCGCCGCCAGAGCTGCAACCTTGATCCACTTACCCGTCATAATCACTTCTCCTGGTTGGGAATTGCCTTGGGTCTACCGGGCCCTCGTATCCCGACACAAAGCGGTGACAAATTAGCATATCCGGGCCCGGACAAGAAACAAGACCTCAGTATTACAAAATCAGGCTCAGCGCGGCGACGCAGGTGGCGGTCACCAGAAAGGGGATCAGCAGCGATACCACCGCGATATCCGGATAGGCCTGCCGGTGGGTCAGGCCGCAGATGGTCAGCAGGGTAATGACCGCGCCGTTGTGCGGCAGCGAATCGAAGCCACCCGAGGACATCGAGGCGATGCGGTGCATGAATTCCGGATTCACGCCCAGGCTGGCGGCCAGTTCATTGTAGGTTTCGCCCAGCGCCGACAGGGCGATGCCGAGGCCGCCCGACGCCGAGCCGGTAATGCCCGCCAGCACGTTCACCGCCACCATCTCGGAAATCAGCGGGTTGCCAGGCGAAATATTGAGTACCGACTCCTTGACCACCGCAAACGCGGCCAGCGTGGCGATGGTGGTGCCGTAACCCACCTCGCTGGCGGTGTTGAACATCGGCAGCAGCGAGCCCATCGCGCCATCCGATAGCGTGCGATTGAGCCCTGCCCGCGAGCGGAAATGCACCGCCGCCACTAGCAGACCGGCGATCAGCAGCGCCGGGATGATGCCCCACAGGCCCCGCACGGACTCGAAATCGGTATTGCCGTAGGCATCCGTGCCCAGATAGCCGGTGTCCCAGCCGGGCATGACATACCGGACCATGACCAGATTGACGCCGATGACGGCGACGATGGGCAGCAGCGCGGTCCAGAAGCCCGGCACGTCGCCGTCGATGACTTCCGGCTCGCGGGTATGCCCGGTGCCGTACCCCTCGCCGGTGCGGCGCGCCGCCCGCAGCCGCCAGTTCAGCCACAGCACGCCGCCGCCCACCATCATCACCGCCGCCGTCAGGCCCAGCACCGGCGCGGCAAATGCGGTGGTGCCGAAATACGACATGGGAATCACGTTGTGGATCTGCGCCGTGCCGGGCAGGGCCGTCATCGCGAATGTGAACGCTCCCAGCGCCAGCGTGCCACCCAGCAACCGCTTGGGAATATCCAGTTCCCGGAACAGGGCCGCGGCCAGCGGATAGACCGAGAATGCCACCACGAACGCGGATACGCCGCCGTATTCCAGCAGCCCGCAGGCAAGCACGATCGACAGCACGGCATGGCGCTCGCCCAGCCAGTCGCGGAACTGCAGGGCGATCGATCGCGCACAGCCGGAATCCTGCATCAGCTTGCCGAAGATGGCCCCGAGCAGAAAGATGGGGAAATAGGTGGCCGCGAAATCCCCCATTGCCGGCATGAACACCTGCGTATAGGTGGCCAGCAACGGCACGGCGCCAGGCTGGAACAGGCAGGCGAGCAGCGCCAGCACCGGCGCCAGCAGAATCACCGATACCCCGCGGTACGCCAGAAACATCAGCAGTCCCAGCGATACCAGGATTCCCACGACCCCCAGCATGCATTCTCCCCGACAACAGCCATGAAACCGCCCCGACCGCCGAACGGTCGGCCGACGGGTCCAAGGTTAACCGGGGTAGGGGCCGGACGCACCCATGCGAACCAGTCCTCAGACCTGCCAGCCCAGCTGCCGGCGCATACGCTCGCCCAGTTCAACCAGCCGGCTCTGTTCGGGACAGAACAGCAGGATCAGCCCCTCGCGGGTGCTCACCACCTGGCTGGACAGCCCGGGCACCTCTGCCAGACCGGACAGCTGCTCGGCGGTCATGCCGGGCATGACGAACGCGGTGACCGGAGCCTCGCCAGAGTCCACGACCAGATGGGCGCCACGATGCCCGTCGACCACACAAAGCTGGGCCCGGGCAATGGCGGACAGACCCGACACCGCCGGCAAGGACAGATTGGCCGCCACCCGCTGCAACGTCATGCCATCGGGTTTCGCCAGCGGCACCTGATCCACGGGATGGGCCGTCATGTGCGCGGTAAAGTTTTGAATATCCGACCCCGACGACGGCATCAGAAGAACCGACGTCAAGCCGACCACCACCAGCACCGACGCCGCCATTGCCAGCCAGCCAGTGCGCCGGCGCCGACCACGCAGGCTGCGTTCGAAAATCACCCGCTGGGTCAGGCCCTCGGGCGCAGGCACCCGCAGGGCCGACGCCAGGCGCCGGTCGAAATCCAGCTGTTCGGCCGCGAAACGGTTGCAGGCCGCACACTGCAGACGATGCGCCTGCTGTTCGGCGGTCAGATGCTGCGGGTCTGCCTGACAGGCCCGGCGGAATTCCAGGCAATTCATTGCACACTCTCCACGGCCCGGTCGGTGCCGTCCATAAGTTGTTTGCGCGCGCGAAACAGGCGGGTCATCACCGCGCTTTCGCTCAGGGCCATGGCCTCGGCGATCTCGGCCACCTTGCAGCCCAGAATCACCTGCATGGCCAGGGGCTCGCGGTAGTCCTCGGGCAGCGCGGCGATGCGCTGCTGCAGTTCCCGCCGTTCGGCGTCGGCAAACGGGTCGCGTCCCGATTCGTCCTCGATGAAGGACATGTCCATGTCCACCCGGTCCAGTCGCTTGCGCTCATAGAGACGCGCGTGTTCCCGCCGCAGGGTGGTCAGCAGCCAGGCCTTGACCGCCCCGGAATCCCGTAGCTTGTCCATGAAACGCCAGGCCCGCAGCAGGGTTTCCTGCACCAGGTCCTGGGCCAGATCGCGGTCCCGGCACAGCCACACGGCGTAGCGGAACAGATCGTCGGCCACCGCCGCCGTCATCGCATCGAACTGATGTTGCCTGCTGCTCATGTCTGCCCGGCGGCCACCCTTGTCATCGATTCGATGCATTAGACCGTGGCCCGGTGGTTTCCATTGCCGCGGGCGGCGACTCAGGCGGTACAGCTCAGCGCGATATCGGCGGCCCAGGCCGGCGGGCGCCGGGCATAGCCGGCCATGTCGGGTTGTGCATCGAAGGGGCGGGCCAGCAGACGCTGAAGCCGTTCGATCTCGCTGTAGTCGCCGTCCTGCGCCGCGCGAATCGCCTGCTCCGCGAGATAGGTACGCAGGACGTAGCGCGGATTGGCCGCCGCCAGGCATTCGGCCATCGCCGTCGCGGACACCGGCCAGGCCGCATGCCAGTCCCGCAGCCAGGCCGCAGCTTCATCCGGCCGGGTGAATTCCGCCAGCCAGGCGCCCTCATCCCCGGCCGCTACCGAGCAAAGTCCACGGAAGCCGAGGGTGAAGTCGGCGCCATTCGCCGCCATCAGGCCCAGCAGACGATCGCGCAGATCGGCGGTTTCCGGCGTATCCGGCAGCCCCAGTCGGGCCGCCATCCGGCGGTTGTACGCAGCATCGAAGGCCGGCCGATAGGCCTTGAGCAGGTCCTGTCCCATGCCGATGGCGGTATCCGGATCCTCGGACAGCAGCGGCAGAATCGCCTGTACGAAGCAGCCCAGATTCCACAGGGCGGCGTCGGGCTGGCGGCTGAACGCATAGCGTCCGGTTTCGTCGGTGTGATTGAACACCGCATCGGGCCGGTAGTCGTCCATGAAGCCGAACGGCCCGTAGTCCAGCGTGAAGCCGGCCACCGACATGTTGTCCGTGTTCATCACGCCGTGGACGAAACCCACGCTCTGCCAGGCCGCCATCAGCTCGGCGGTACGCGCGATCACGCCGGCCACCCAGGCCTGATAGCGGCCCTCACCGGGCGCCTGGTCAGCCAGATCGGGATACTCCAGTTCGATGACGTGATCCGCCAGCGGCGCCAGATGGTCGAACTGCGAGCGGTAGAAGAGGTATTCGAAACTGCCAAACCGCACGTGGGTCGGGGCCAGCCGCGTCAGCACCGCGGCGGGATGCCAGGTTTCCCGCGCCACCTTCAGGCTGGAGCCGATCACGCACAGCGCCCGGGTGGTGGGAATGCCCAGCCCCGCCATCGCCTCGCTGACCAGATATTCCCGCAACGTGGAGGCCAGCATCGCCCGCCCGTCGGCATGCCGGGAATACGGGGTCTTGCCGGCACCCTTGAGCTGCACGTCCCAGCACTTGCCGGCACGGTTGCGGACCTGCCCGAGAGACACCACGCGGCCATCGCCCAGCTGCGGTACCCACACGCCGAACTGGTGCCCGGCGTAGCGATGCGCAAACGGCTGGCAATCGGCCGGCAGCCGATTGCCGGCGAAGGTGGAAACGAATGCCGGGTCGGCGGTATCCAGATCGATCAGCGCGGCAGCTTCCTCGCTGACCGCGATACGCAAGGGGTCGGGCAATTCGGTAGGTGTCTGGGGCCTGCCGTAGGCGGTACCGAGCGCCTGGAAACGGTTGTCCCAGGTCAGTTCGTCGATCGACTTGCGGGTGGCATCGGTCATGCCGGCATGATCCGCGCCGGATCAGGCGGGCGCAACCGGCCGGGCTATTCTTCCGCCAGGGCGGGGTCGCAAGCCTGGACCACCAGCATGGCGCAGCTGAGACGGTCCAGCAGCGAGGCGCTGACGGAGCCCTGCCACCAGCGCGTCAGCGGCCCGCGCTGCTGATGGCCGACCACGACCAGGTCGATATTCAGCGACTCCGCCAGCTCGGCGATTTCCTGCGCCGGCAGACCGGCCCGCAGGTGGCCGCGCGCCTCGACACCAAGGTCGCGCAGAATCTCGACGCCCTCGGCCAGAATCTGCTCGACCCGATCACGCTCGGCCTCGTACATGGCTTCGGTGTAGAAGCCCTCCGCCGCGGCCACCGCACTGGCCAGTGGCACCACCGCCAGCAGATGAACCTCGGACTGGGGCAGTTTCAGCAGCGGCTGCGCCCCGCGCAGGGCCACCCGCCCCCGCTCGCTGCCGTCATAGGCCAGAAGAATTCGCTCGAACTCGCGCATGCCGCACTCCCATCGCCACTGCCGGAATCACCGCCAGGACGAAACACGAACCAAGCACCATGAAAGTCTCTGCGAAGCCCCGCGTCAATGCCTGCAGGCCGGCGGGGTCGGCCGCACCCGGCTGATACAGGTTGTGCAGCGCCAGCGACGACTCGCCCCGAGCATGCAGATGCTGGCGCACGCGCCAGTCCAGCAGCAGCGCGAACAGGTTGACGCCGAATGCCCCGCCCAATTGCCGAGCGAAGTTGATCACCCCGGAGCCCTGATGCATCAGGCCATCCGGCAAGCCCCGCAGGGCATCCAGATTGAGGGCCGGCAGAATCAGCCCCAGCCCGATACGGCCGACGAGGATGAACGCCGCCAGCACCACGAAACCGGTAGCCGGCCCGGTGGTCGCCAGGGCGAAGAACGCCAGCGCCACCAGCACCAGCCCGGCGATGATCAGCCGGTGCGCCGGCCAGTGGTCGCTCAGGCGGCCGGACACCGGAAACACCATCGCCAGCGCCAGCCCCGCGGGCATCAGCACCAGCCCGGTCATGGTGGCGGACAACCCTTGAACCCCCTGCACCAGCAGCGGCAACAGATAGGTGGAACCGAACAGCCCGGCCCCGTAGACCAGCGCCAGCACGAAGGCCAGCGCAAACGGGGGCTGGCGAAACACGCCCAGATTCACCAGCGGCGAGGCCCGGCGCTGCTGCAGGATGAGGAATCCGACCAACGACACCAGTCCGCCGGCAATCAGCCAGCCCGGGGGAATCCAGCCGTGCGCCAGCCCCAGTTCCGCCAGCCCGCCGAGCAGCAGCGCCAGGCCTGCCGCGAGCAGGCAAATCCCCCACCAATCGAACGGAAGCACCGTCTCGGACCGATGATTACCGAGCGTGCGTCGGGCGCCCCAGAGGCCGACGGCACAGAAAGGCAGCGCAGCGAGATACACCGCGCGCCAGCTGAACACATCCATCAGCCAGCCACCCACGGCCGGACCCACGGCGGGCGCCAGCACCACGCCCATGCCGTAGAGGCCGAGCGCCCGGCCGCGTTCGTCGTCGGGAAACACCTGAAAGATCACCACCAGAGCCAGCGGCTGGATGATGCCGGCCACCGCCCCCTGCAGGATGCGCGCGGCAATCATCACCGGCGTATTCCAGCTGGCCGCGGCCAGCAGCGAGGCCGCGACGAACAGCCACAGGGCAATGCTGAAAGTGCGCTGCTGGCCCAGCCGCTCCACCACCCGCGCGCTGGCCAGCATGGTGGCGGTCATGGCGGCCAGAAAACCCGTGGACAACCACTGGGCATGCAGCTGGTCCATGTCGAAGTCGGCCATGATGCCGGGCACGGCCACGTTCACGATGGTGGTGGTGAGGACCACCGAGATGGTCCCCATCAGTACGGTCAGGGTGGCCGGCCAGCGACCACCCACCGGGGACCGATCAGATGCCGGCGACATCATCGGCCAGCAGCCGCGCCACCTCCTCGGCCTTGGCCCGCGCCAGCGGAGCGCCGTCAATCAGGCTGTTGGGCGCCTGGCGCAGTTCCGTCAGCGGGAACAGCACCGCCTCGAAACCGACCCCGCCGGCGGCGAAACGGAATGCCGGATAGTGGTGATAGTCACCACGGCCGTAACGGAAGCGGCGCTCGCCCAGTTCGAAGGGAATACCGCGATCCTGGAGGTGAAAATCGAAGGCCTCGGAGTGATCGGCGAACACATGCAGCTGCACATCGCTGTGCGGCGTTGCCAGGCCACTGAGGACATCCCCGACCAGCCGCGGCTCAAACGCCTCGAGTTCGCGCATGGCCTGCAGGGCCGCCCGCCGCAATTCAGCCAGCTGGTCGGCCGCGTCGCTCCCGGCGAACAGCCGCTGGTAGGCCGCCAGCGCCGCCTCGATCTCGGTATTGCGGGGCAGCGGCCCGCGACGGATATCCACCCCGTGCCGGGCCGCAGCCTTCTCCTTGGCCAGCCGGTAGTCGCGAATGCCCTGCTCCTGGATCATCTGCGCCGCCGTCTGCGCCAGCTGCTGGCGCATCGCCTCTACCCGCTTGCCGTTGGCCATCGCCAGAAATCCTCTGATAGACCGGCGCCGTCCCCGGCGCGATCAGAACAGTTGCTCGACTTGCTCGGTGCCGCCGTCCTGACCGGGCGCGCCGGCCTCGGGCTTGTTCTCCTCGCGGAAGACCTCGAATATACCGTCGGCACCGCCCTCGGCCAGCCGCCCGGATTCCGGGTCGATGCGCACGCTGACCAGCCCCGAGGGCCGCGCCATGCTGTGCTCGGGCTGACCGGCGAGGGCCGAGCCCATGAAGTCGATCCACATCGGCAGTGCCGCCTGACCGCCGGTCTCGCCGCTGCCCAGGGGTTCGAGCTTGTCGAAGCCGACCCAGGCCACCGCCACCAGATCGGCATTGAAGCCGGTGAACCAGGCGTCGCGCTGTTCGTTGGTGGTACCGGTCTTGCCGGCCAGATCCTGACGGCCCAGTCGAGTGGCACGCCGGCCGGTTCCGTGCTGGATCACGTCCTGCATCATGCTGTTCATGAGCCAGGCCGTCTGTGCCGGAATCACGCGGGGCGCGAACGGCCGGTCGGCCCCGCTGCAGGATTGCGGGCAGGCGGTAAGCGGTTCGGCCTGGTATACCGTTTCGTCACGGCCATCGCGGATCTCGCGGATGAAGTAGGGCTCCACCAGGAAACCGCCGTTGGCAAACACGGCATCGGCGCGGGCCATCTGCAACGGGCTGAAGGTGCCGCTGCCCAGGGACAGCGACAAATCCCGCGGCATCCGATCCACGGGCAGACCGAACCGGCTGATGTAGTCGATGGCGGTGTCGATGCCGATCGAGCGCAGCAGACGAATGGTCACGAGGTTACGCGAATGAATCAGGGCCTCGCGCAGCCGGGTGGGCCCGTGAATGCGGCCGCTGTAGTTCTCGGGCCGCCAGTCGCGCCCCAAGCCGGGCGCGTCGAATACCACCGGCGCGTCATTGATGATGCTGGCCGGTGTGAAGCCGTTGTCCAGCGCCGCGGCGTACAGGAATGGCTTGAACGAGGACCCCGGCTGGCGTCTTGCCTGTACCGCCCGATTGAACTTGCTCAGGCCGTAGTCGAAGCCGCCGGTCAGGGCCTGGATCGCCCCGTCGCGCGGATCGAGCGCGACCAGCGCGCCCTGCACGTCGGGAATCTGCACCAGCGACCAGGCTTGTTCGTCGTCGCCGGTGTAGGCCAGCCGCACGATATCGCCGCGCTTGATCAGGCTGCCGAGTGAATCGCCCTCGCTCAGCCAGGCGACCCGGCCGCGATTCACGCTCACCTGCCCATGTCGCTCTGTGTAGAGCGTGGCCTTGTCGGCACCGGCCGACAGCACCACCGCCGGCACCAGCCCGCCGGCATCGGGGCGTTCGGCCAGGGCGTCGTTCATGAGTTCGGTATCGCCCACATCGCCCGCCGCCATGTCGGCTTCCGCACCGCGCCACTCGTGTCGGGCATCATAGGCCAGCAATGCCCGCCGCAGGCTGCGGTTGGCGGCGCGCTGGCGTTCACTGAGCAGCGTGGTGGTGACCTTGTAGCCGGCGGTGTAGGCAGCATCCTCGCCGAACCGGTCGACCACTTCCTGGCGCACCATCTCGGCCACGTAATCGGCTTCATAACGACTGTCCGCCACCCGTGTGGCGGTCTCCACCGGCTGCGACTGCGCGGTCTCGTATTCGTCGCGACTGATGTAGTCCAGTTCGACCATCCGGCCGAGCACGTAATCACGCCGGCTGCGGGCGCGTTCCGGGTGACGCGCGGGATTGTAGTGCGACGGGGCCTTGGGCAGGCCGGCGAGGGTCGCCACCTCGCCCACCGACAGTTCCGCCAGCGTCTTGTCGTAGTACACCTCGGCCGCCGCACCCACGCCGTATGCACGATTGCCCAGATAGATCTTGTTCAGGTAGATCTCGAGAATCTGGTTCTTGGACAGCGCCGCCTCGATGCGCAGCGCCAGAAAGATTTCCTTGATCTTGCGGGTATAGGTGCGCTCGCGCGACAGGAACAGGTTTCGGGCAAGCTGCATGGTGATGGTACTGCCACCCTGGGTCTTCTCGCCGGTGAGAAGAAGATTCCACGCCGCCCGCAGCAGGCCCTGGTAATCCACCCCGGGATGTTCGAAAAAGCGGTCATCCTCGGCCGCCAGGAAGGCGTCGATCACCCTGGAAGGAATGTCCTCGAACGTCACCGGCAGGCGCCGTTCGGCGCCGTATTCCGCAATCAGCTGATCGTCGGCGGTATAAACCCGCAGCGGTTCATTGAGCTGGGCTTCGCCGATCTCGCCCGGTTTGGGCAGCTGCGGGCCGAAATACAGATAGGTCCCGCCGACCACGCCCGCCGCAAGCAGTGACGCGGACAGCAGACCCGCCAGGATAACCAGAAGAACCTTGACCGCACGCGGCAATGTGAGTGTCCACCCGAGGTACGACGTGTGGCGCAAGCGGCACGCACGCCAAAAGCCAAGCGTCATGATACCGGGGCCGCGTGCGGCCTGCAGCCCCGCTTCAGTGCGGCTTGTCGGCGCCGATAACTTCTGCGATGGTTCTTTCAGGCCGGATGGGTCACGATATTGATTACAAGTCAGCGGCTTGCAGAAAGCCTCGGGGGTGAGGGGCAAATCGCGCCGTTGACCACCGGCCTTGGTACTGGGGGAATTTGATGGGTCTGCTGGATTCGATCACGGGACGCGAATCGCCGGAACTGGTGGCGCTGGACATCAGCGCCGGCCGGGTCAAGCTGCTCGAACTCGGCGGCAGCCTCGGCGCGCCTCTGATCAAGGCCTTTGCCACCGAGGCCCTGCCACCCGACGCGGTGCAGGATCGCCAGATTGCGGAACCGGAACTGGTGGCCCAGAGCATCAGCCGTGCGATGCAGAAATCCGGCTGCCGCCAGCAACAGGCGGCAGTCGCCGTGTCCGGCTCGGCGGTGATCAGCAAGATCATCGACATGCCCGCCACCCTGACCGAGGACGAGATCGAACAGCAGATCGGCTTCGAGGCCGATGCCTATATCCCCTACCCCATCGAGGACGTCAGCCTGGATTTCCAGATCATGGGCCCCTCGCCCCACGACAGCGACATGCAGCAGGTGCTGCTGGCGGCCTGCCGGCGCGACAATGTCGAAATGCGGATCGCCGCGGTCGAAATCGCCGGCCTGAAGGTCAGACTGGTGGACGTGGAAAGCTATGCGCTGCAGAACGCCTGCGGGCTGCTGATCGAACAGATGCCCGACAAGGGCGCGGAACGCACGGTGGCGGTCGTCGACGTGGGGGCCACCACCACGGCGGTCAACGTATTGCACAGTGGCGAAACCATCTACACCCGTGAACAGGCCTTCGGTGGCAGCCATCTGGTGGAGGAAATCCAGCGGCACGAAGGGCTGGATTCGTCCGACGCCGCGCTGGCCCGACTGCGCAGCGGCGAACTGCCGGCCGACTACCTGGCATCCATCGTGCCGGACTTTGCCGAACAACTGGCCCAGCAGATCGATCGCTCGCTGCAGCTGTTCTTCTCGCAATCGGGCGAGATCGAGAGCGTGGAGCAGATCATCCTCACCGGCGGCTGCGCGCTGTTTACCGGCCTGGACGACCACGTCGGCCGCACGCTGGAAATCGCTACTGCCGCGGGCAACCCGCTGGCCGGGCTCAAGGCCAGCGGCGGCGCCCGGCGAGGCCGCGTGGATGCCGAGGCCCCGGCCCTGATGGTGGCAACCGGCCTCGCGCTGCGGGCACTGGGCTGACCGGCGTCATGCAGACACTCATCCGCATCAACCTGCTGGACTGGCGCGAAGCCCGTCGCGAACAGCGCAAGAAGCGGTTCTTCACCGCACTCGCCGCGGCGGCAATCGGCGCACTGGGTCTGGTAGCCCTCGGGGTGTTCGCCTACAACAGCGCCATCGACAGCCAGCAGGCCCGCAATCGCTTCCTCAAGGCCGAGATCGCCGAGATCGACAAGCAGATCGAGGAAATCGAGGCGCTGGAGGAAACCCGGGACAACCTGATCACCCGCATGCGCATCATCGAGGAACTGCAGCAGTCGCGCTCCCAGATCGTCCACTATTTCGACCAGATCGTGGAAACGCTGCCCGAGGGCGTCTACCTCACCTCGCTGAAGCAGAATGGCAAGACCACCACGGTCAACGGTATCGCCGAATCCAACGGCCGGGTGTCGGCCTACATGGTCAACCTGGATGACTCCGACTGGTTCGAGGACCCGCGGCTGGTGGTGATCAAGGGCAGCAGCGGCGGCTCCCAGCGTGCCGCCGAATTCACGCTTAACTTTCGTACCGTCAACCCCCAGAAGCCGGATGACGAGGGCGGCGAGTCGGAGGCCGAAACGCCATGAGACTCAACGAATTTGTCGACGAACTCCGGGCGCTGGACCAGCACAATGTCGGCAGCTGGCCGACCTGGGCCTATGTCGGCGCCGTGGTGATCGTATCGGCCGTGCTGCTGGGCCTGGGCAGCTGGTACTTCGTGCTGCCCAAGGGCGACGAGCTTGACCGCGCCCGCCAGCAGGAAACCTCGCTGCGCGCCGAGTTCGAGCGCAAGCAGAAGAAGGTGGCCAATCTCGACGCCTACAAGGAACAGCTCGCGGAAATGCGCCAGACCTTCGGTGACCTGCTGCGGCAACTGCCCAGCCAGACCGAGGTGCCCAACCTGCTCAACGATATCTCCCAGACCCGTCTGGCCAGCGGACTGGAGGAAGAACTGTTCAAGCCGCGCCCGGAACTGGTCAAGGACTTCTACGCCGTGCTGCCCAACGACTTGGTGGTCACCGGCAGCTATCACGAACTGGGCGCGTTCGTTTCCGGCGTGGCCGCGCTGCCGCGCATCGTCACCCTGGACAACGTCAGCATCCAGCCCGCCGAGGACAGCCAGGGCGGGGAACTGCGCATGAGCGTGGTGGCCAATACATACCGCTATCTGGACGGTGATGAAACCGCCGGGACCACGGAGGATGACCAGTGACCGGGCGCCGCCCCCTGCGACCACTGGTTCTGCTGGGCCTGGCCGCGGCCCTGGCAGGTTGCAGCGAGGACATGTCGGACCTGCGCACCTATGCCGCCGAGATCAAGGCGCGCAAGTCCGACGACATCGAGCCGATACCCCAGATGCGCACCTATGAACCGTTCGCCTACCGGCCGGCCGATCGACGCGAACCCTTCGTGCCGTTCGCCGAGGGCACCGAACAGGAACAGCGCCGCAGCAACTCCGGCATCTCGCCCGATTTCAACCGCAACCGCGAGCCGCTGGAGGAATTCCCGCTGGACGCCCTGCGCATGGCCGGCAGCCTGAAGGTCGCCGGCACGAAGTACGCGCTGGTCAGTGCACCGGACGGCGTCGTACACCGGGTGACGGTGGGCAACCACATGGGCAAGAATTTCGGCGAGATCGTGGCCATCGACAAGACCGGCATCCGGCTGGTGGAAATCGTGCCCGACGGGCTCGGCGGTTACATGAAACGCGATGCCAGCATCGCGCTTGAACAATAGCCGCCAGCCGCGGCAATCAACGGGTTTGAACGGAATGCATGCCATGAAACAGCGCCTCAACCGCCCCGCCGGTCGCTGGACTGCCCTGCTCGTCGGGCTGACGCTGACAGGCATCTTCCCGGCGCAGGCCACCGCGGCGGAACTGGAATCGGTGGAACACGCCCGACTGGCCGGCAATCAGGTGCTGGTCACGCTTACCCTCTCCGGCCCGGCGCCGGAGGCCAGCGCCTTCACCGTGGACCAGCCGGCCCGCCTGTCGCTGGATCTGCCGGGCACGAAACTGGCCGCCAAACCCCGCTACCGGCGGGTGGACGCCGGCAACCTGCAGGCGATCGCCCTGGCCGAGGGCGCCGACCGGACCCGGGTGGTGCTGGAGCTGTCGCGGATCGTGCCCTACCAGTTGAGCCGCGACGGTAATCGGGTACTGATCCGCCTGGGTCAGGGCACCGGACAGACGACCGCCACCACCGACGGGCCTGCGCCGGCAGCGACGCCGACACCCGGCCCGCGCATTACCGATATCGATTTCCGCCGCACGGAAGCCGGCGGCGGCCGGGTGACAGTCGAACTCAGCGGCACGCCAGGCCCGGTGGACGTCAATAACGAGGGCCAGCAAATCGTCGCCACCATGAGCGGCGTGCAGCTGCCGGCGGACCTGGAAAAGCGGCTGGACGTGATCGACTTCGCCACCCCGGTGAAATACATCGATGCACTGGCCCGCAGTGGGGCGACGCGCGTAGCGATCACGCCCATTGAAGGCGCCGACTTCGAGCAGGTGGCCTACCAGTCCGACGACACCTTTGTCATCGAGCTGCAGCCGGTTACCGCCGAAGAACAGCGCAGCCGCGAACCGGAATACACCGGTGAACGCATATCGCTGTCCTTCCAGAGCGTGGATGTACGCGCCGTGCTGCAGATCCTGGCCGACGTCGCCGACGTCAACATGGTGGTGTCGGAGAGCGTATCCGGCGCCATGGCACTGGAACTCGACAACGTCCCCTGGGACCAGGCGCTGGACATCATCCTGGCGTCCGAAGGCCTGGGCATGCGGCGCCAGGGCAACGTCATCCTGGTGGCCCCGCTGCCGGAGATTGCGGCCCGCGAACAGGCCGAGCTCGAGGCGCAGCAGGCCACCAGCGACTCCGCCCCGCTGGTCTCTGAGATCATCCAGATCAATTACGCCCGGGCCGCCGATTTCGCCGCACTGCTTAAATCCGGTGAAGTGTCGCTGCTGTCGTCCCGCGGTCAGGTGACGGTGGACGAGCGCACTAACACCCTGCTGATCAACGAAACCCGCGCCAAGCTCGAGGAAATCCGCCGGGTTATTAACCGGCTGGACATCCCGGTGCGGCAGGTGCTGATCGAGTCACGCATCGTGGTCGCCAACCGCGAGTTCGCCCGCAATCTCGGCGTGAGCGCCAGCGCCACCGACAACGCCGCGTTTGAATCCCCCAGCGGGGGCAACTACACCGCTGACACCAGCTTCGCCGTCAATCTGCCGGTGGCGAATCCGGCCGGAACCTTGGCGACTACCATTATTGGCGACACCTTCAATCTGGACCTGGCCCTGTCGGCACTGGAATCAGAGAACCGCGGCGAGGTGATCTCGTCGCCGCGGGTGATCACGGCCAATGCCAAGGAGGCCAAGATCGAACAGGGCGTGGAAATCCCATTCCTGGAAGCCGCCTCTTCCGGCGCCGCCACGGTGCAGTTCAAGGAAGCCGTGCTCAGCCTGACCGTCACCCCCCAGATCACCCCCGATGAACGCGTGATCATGGACCTGTTCGTCACCCAGGATACCCAGGGCGACGCCATCAACGTCCAGGGTGGCGGGCAGGTGCCCTCGATAAACACCCGCAGCCTTACCACCCAGGTGCTGGTCGAAAACGGCGAGACCGTGGTGCTGGGCGGCATCTACGAGCAGGAAGACCGCGACGTGGTCAGCAAGGTGCCCGTGTTCGGCGACATCCCCCTGCTGGGAGCGTTCTTCCGCAACACCTCCAAGCAGCGCGACAAGCGGGAGCTGCTGCTGTTCGTCACCCCCAAGATTCTCAAGGAAGGCCTGCAGATCAACTGACGTCACCTCAGTTGCCGAAACAGCCGCAAGACAAGCCAATGACCGAGAAACACATGCATCAGTTGAACCTCCGCACGCTTCTCATTACCGGCCTACTCGCCCTGGTGGCAGGCTGTGGTGGCACGACATCGGGGAACGACGACCCCGATACCGGGCCGGACGACCCGGGGAATGGTCCCGTTGAAGAGTCGGTCCGCATCGGCTCGGTCGACAATACCGGCACATTCAGCGAGGGCGTGATCGGCACCAACCAGACTACGCTGCAGGCCGGCCAGAGTGCCACGCTCAGTGTTCGACTGATTGATGGGGACGGTAGCCCGGTATCCAGCGGTTCGGACGTGTTCTTCACTTCCGCTTGCGCGGAATCAAGCCTGGCCGAGATCGAACCCGCGGTTGTCACCAATGAGAGCGGCAACGTGACAACCACCTACACCGCTCGCGGCTGTAGCGGTGCGGATACGATCACTGCCCGAACCGACGTGAACGGCGGCTCCCTGCAGGCCAGCGTGACATTGCAGACCGAACAGGCACCGTTGGGCGCCATACAGTTCCAGGGTGCCAGTAATCCGTTAATTGGCATCCAGGGCTCGGGCGCCCTGCCCGGCCAATCCACGGTGACGTTCGCGGTAACCAATAACAGCGGCGGCCCAGTACCGAATCAACTGGTTACTTTCGAACTGAATACTACTGTTGGCGGCATCAGTTTGAGTAATGCCCAGGCCACGACAGGCCCTACAGGCATTGCTCAGACGACGATCAGCAGCGGCACACAGGCCACGACGGTGCAGGTCACCGCCACCGCGACACGCAATGGCGTCACCACGACCGCGCAATCCAACGGGCTTGCAATCACGACCGGCATCCCGGACAACGACAGCTTCTCGGTGAGTGCGGATACTCTCAATATCGAAGGCTTCGACATCGATGGCACGACGACTGCCATCACCGTACGTGCTGCAGACCGCTTCAATAATCCGGTGCCTGACGGCACGACCGTGTCATTCACGACCGAAGGCGGGGCCATCCCCGGCAGTTGTGAAACCACGGGCGGAAGCTGCTCGGTGAATTTCGTCAGCCAGGACCCGCGGCCCGCCAACGGGCGCGCCACGATACGCGTGACGGCCATTGGCGAGGAAAGCTTCACCGATGCCAACCCCTCGAACGGTCGATACGACCCGGGAGAAGCGTTCGACGACCTCGCGGAGGCGTTCCGCGATGATAATGAAAACGGGTTACGCGATTCCAACGAACCCTTTCTGGATTTCAACAGCGACGGCAGCTTCAACACGGGTAGCGGAGACTTCACCGGCTTGCTGTGCACCGATCCCATGGCCTGCGACGACACGGCCGCCACTCTCAACGTGCGTCGCAATATCGTGATCGTGATGTCGGGATCTGCCTACTTCGTCGATATCACGCCGGACCCCTTGGAAATTCCCGTCGAGGGCGCGGGGACCGTCAGCGTCTCGGTTGAGGACGCGAATGGGCAGACGCCCGCAGAGGGTACGACCGTAACGGGCTCGACCTCGGTCGGGACCCTTGAAGGACCGGATACCTTCGTGGTGCCGAACCGGACCGGGCCGCCAGGCGGCCTGCCATTCACTGCCAGCTTCCGCATTGAAGCCGGCGATGAACCCGAGAGTGGTGTCTTCCGCGTGGAAGTCACCAGCCCAAGCGGTCTGATCAGCCGCGGCACCGCCTCGGTCAACGTCACGGCGTCCCCCTGATGAAACCTGCAACGAGTGGCCGGAGTCGAAGATTGGCGTCAATTGCTCTAGAATCCCCGCTGCGCGTCGTTCGCTGAATCGTCCGGGAACACGCGCCCGCCTGTGTCCGGACGACGCGCTCCTGGAGACGACCTAGCAAGTTACATGGCAGCCAACCCAAACATCTACCTCATCGGCCCCATGGGCGCCGGCAAGACCACCGTCGGTCGCCGGATTGCCGAAATCAAGGGCATGCAGTTCATCGATTCCGATCAGGAAATCGAGAAACGCACGGGCGTGGACATCTCCTTCATCTTCGACATGGAGGGTGAGGACGGCTTCCGCAAGCGCGAAAGCGACATGATCGCCACGCTGGTCAACGAAACCAATACGGTCATGGCCACCGGCGGGGGCGTGATTCTGGAGTCGGCCAATCGTGACCTGCTCTCCGCGCGTGGCGTGGTGGTCTATCTGGAGACCTCGCTGGAGCAGCAGCTGGCACGCACCCGCAACAACCGCAATCGCCCGCTGCTGGAAGGCAGCGATGACGTCGAGGCCACCCTGACCCAGCTGATGGAAGAGCGCGACCCGCTCTACCGGAGCATTGCGGATCTCACCGTCAAGACCGGCGACCAGCCTGCCCGACGCCTGGCGCGCGAGATCGTGGAGCGCCTGGAGAGCATCGGCACGGCCGAAATCTAGCGCGCCGGATGGGCCCGATGCAGCAGCTGGCCGTCGACCTCGGCGAGCGGACCTACCCCATCTACATCGGACCCGGACTGCTGGCACAACCCGAACTGTACGAGCGCCATCGCGGTAGCGGCCAGCTTCTGGTGGTCACCAACGATCGCGTGGCGCCGCTGTATCTGGATCGGGTGGCGGCCGCCCTTGGTGATCCCGAAACCCTGGTGCTGCCGGACGGCGAAGGACAGAAGTCCCTGGCCCGGACCGAGCAGGTGCTGGACCGCCTGCTGCGGGCCGGTTTCGGACGGGATGCCACCCTGGTGGCCCTGGGCGGCGGTGTGATTGGTGACCTGGCCGGCTTTGCGGCGGCCATCTATCAACGTGGGATCGACTTCATTCAGGTGCCCACCACACTACTGGCGCAGGTGGACTCCTCGGTCGGCGGCAAGACCGGCGTGAATCATCCCCTGGGCAAGAACATGATCGGCGCGTTTCATCAGCCCCGGGCGGTGATTGCCGATACCGACGTGCTGGCGACCCTGCCGGATCGGGAACTGTCCGCCGGGCTGGCGGAGATCATCAAGTATGGCCTGATCCGCGATCTGCCGTTCCTGGAATGGCTGGAGGCCAGCATGGACGGGCTGCGAGCGCGGGAACCGGCGCTGCTGACCGAAGCCATCGCCCGGTCCTGCCGGAACAAGGCCGAGGTCGTGGCTGCTGACGAGCGAGAAGGCGGCGTCCGTGCGCTGCTGAATCTCGGCCATACCTTTGGCCACGCCATCGAAGCCGGCATGGGCTACGGCGAATGGCTGCACGGCGAGGCGGTGGGCGCCGGTATGTGCATGGCCGCAGACATGTCGGTTCGACTGGGATGGCTGGGCGAGGCGGATCGCGCCCGCGCGGTCCAGCTTATCGAACGGGCCGGGCTCCCCACCCGGCCGCCGCAGGGCCTGACACCCGACCGCATGCGGGCACTCATGGCCCGGGACAAGAAGGTGATCGCCGGCGAACTGCGACTGGTGCTGTTACGCGGGCTGGGCGAGGCGGTGGTGACCGGCGATTTCCAGCCCGATGCACTGTCCCGAACCCTGGCAGAGAGCGCACGGCCCGAGTAGTCATTAGACCCTAACGCACTGATTTATCGCGTTATTTATGGCCGACTGCCGAGCGCCGCCGATTGCCCGCCGGCGATCGAACCGCTATACTCAAGGGCTCGCAGCTATCGCCGCGGCCGCCACCATCCACAATGGGCGGCCCTGAAACCGGCGCGTTCCCGCTCGTTCCTGATCCTGCCGCCCGCGGGAAAGGTGCCGGCGGCGACCGCGGCACCGAGGATGACGCTATGCACAAGATGACCGGGGGACTCTACCGTCCCGAGTTCGAAAAGGACGCCTGCGGTTTCGGCCTGATCGCCAACATGGACGACACCCCCAGCCACTGGCTGGTGGACACCGCCATCAAGGCGCTGGAGCGGCTGACGCACCGCGGTGCAGTCGCGGCCGACGGCAAGACCGGCGACGGCTGCGGCATCCTGATGAAGCAGCCGGCGAGCTTTCAGCGCACCATTGCCGCCGAGGCCGGTATCGAGCTGGCCGAGCGCTTCGCCTCGGGCCTGATCTTTCTCCACCGCGACGAGTCGCTGGCGGCTGCCGCCCGCGACACCCTCGCCCGGGAACTGGAGCGCGAGGGCCTCACGCTGGCCGGCTGGCGCGAGGTACCGACCGACACCAGCGTCTGCGGCGCCCAGGCAATCGAAACCCTGCCGGTGATCGAGCAGGTGTTCGTCAACGCCCCGGACGACATGGACGGCGATCGGTTCGAAGCAAAACTGGTCTTCGCGCGCCGGCGCGCCGAAAACGCCCTGCCGGACGACGACACTTTCTACGTGCCGTCGCTGTCGGCCCGGGTGTTCTCCTACAAGGGCATGGTGATGCCGACCTACCTGCCCGCCTTCTATCAGGATCTGGCCGATGAACGGCTGGAGACCTCGCTGTGCGTGTTCCACCAGCGGTTTTCCACCAACACACTGCCCCAGTGGCGCCTGGCCCAGCCGTTCCGCTATCTCGCCCACAACGGCGAGATCAACACGGTGATGGGCAACCGCTACTGGTCCACTGCCCGGGCCGGGAAGTTCGCCTCCGACAAACTGCCGGACATGGCCTCGATCCAGCCCCTGGTGTCGATGGAGGGCTCGGATTCCCAGAGCCTGGACAACATGCTGGAAGTGCTGCTGGCCGGCGGCATGGACATCTTCTACGCCATGCGGCTGATGATGCCGCCGGCGTGGCAGAACGTGGACTACATGGGTGCGGACCTACGCGCCTTCTACGAATACAACTCCATGCACATGGAGCCCTGGGACGGCCCGGCCGGTATCGTGCTCACCGACGGCCGTTACGCCGCCTGCTGCCTGGACCGCAACGGCCTGCGCCCCGCCCGCTGGGTGATCACCAACGACCGGCACATCACCCTGGCCTCGGAAATCGGTGTGTGGGACTACGAACCGGAGCAGGTGGTGGCCAAGGGCCGGCTCAAGCCCGGCGACATGATCGCCGTGGATACCGACACCGGCGAGCTGATCCAGCCGCGTCAGATCGACGAGCGGCTGGCCGGGCGCGCCCCGTACAAGCAGTGGCTTAAAGAGCACGCGCGCGAGCTGGAATCCCGCCTCGACGGCGACGACCTCGACGACTGGCTAGAACGCGACCAGGTCAAGGTGTACGAAAAGCTGTTCCTGGTGTCGTTCGAGGAACGCGACCAGGTGCTGCGGCCGCTGGCCGAGGCCGGCCAGGAAGCCACCGGCTCGATGGGCGACGACACCCCCTTCCCGGTGCTCTCCCGGGTAGACCGGGTGTTGTTCGATTACTTCCGCCAGCAGTTTGCCCAGGTGACGAACCCGGCCATCGACAGCCTGCGCGAACGCATCGTGATGAGCCTGGAGACCTGCTTCGGCCGCGAGCGCAACGTGTTCGACGAAGGCCCGGAACGGGCCAAGCGGCTGGTGGTGGACTCCCCGGTGCTGTCCACCGGCAAGTTCCGGCAGCTGCTGGCGCTGGACGACCCGGATTACGCGCATACCGTCATCGATCTCCAGTACAGCCCGGACGAAAGCCAGGCCGATGGCGGGCTGCAGGCGGCCGTCGAACGGGTCTGCGACGAAGCCGTGGCCGCGGTGCGCGCCGGCACGACCGTCCTGGTGCTGTCCGATCGCCACATCCAGCAGGACCGGATGCCGGTTCACGCGCTGCTGGCGGTGGGCGCGGTGCATCACCGGCTGGTACACGAGAATCTGCGTTGCGACGCCAACCTGGTGGTGGAAACCGCCACCGCCCGCGATTCGCATCACTTCGCCTGCCTGATCGGCTACGGCGCCACCGCCGTGCATCCGTACCTGGCCTACGAATGCCTCAACGATCTGGCCCGCTGCGGCCAGATCCAGGGAACGCCCGCGCCGGAGCTGTGCACGGCCTACCGCAAGGGCATCAACAAGGGCCTGTACAAGATCATGTCCAAGATGGGCATCTCCACGATCACCAGTTATCGCGGGGCCCAGCTGTTCGAGATCGTCGGCCTGCACGACGAAGTGGTGAACCTGTGCTTCACCGGCACCACCAGCCGGGTGCAGGGCGCGATGTTCGCCGACCTGCACGGCGATCAGGCCCGCCTGGCCGCGGTGGCCTGGAACCCGCGCGTGGCCATCAACCAGGGCGGTATTCTCAAGTTCGTCCACGGGCAGGAATACCACGCCTACAACCCGGACGTGATCGCCACCCTGCACGACGCCGTGCAGACCGGTGACTACGACAAGTACCGGGTCTACGCCGACATCGTCCAGAACCGTCCGGTCACGGTCCTGCGTGATCTGTTCAGGCTGCGTGACGACATCGAGCCGATCAGGGTCGACGACGTGGAGCCGATCGAGGCCATCACCAAGCGCTTCGACTCCGCCGGCATGAGCCTGGGCGCGCTGTCGCCCGAGGCCCACGAGGCCCTGGCCCAGGGCATGAACCGCATGGGCGGACGTTCCAACTCCGGGGAAGGCGGCGAGGACAGCGCGCGCTTCGGCACCGACAAGATGTCCAAGATCAAGCAGGTGGCCTCGGGCCGCTTCGGGGTGACCCCGCACTACCTGGTCAACGCCGAGGTGCTGCAGATCAAGGTAGCCCAGGGCGCCAAGCCCGGCGAGGGCGGCCAGCTGCCCGGCCACAAGGTCAACGAGATGATCGCCAGCCTGCGCTATTCCAAGCCGGGCGTGGCGCTGATCAGCCCGCCGCCGCACCATGATATCTACTCGATCGAGGACCTGGCGCAGCTGATCTTCGACCTCAAGCAGGTCAACCCGCAGGCGCTGGTGTCGGTGAAGCTGGTGTCCGGCCCGGGCGTGGGCACCATCGCCGCCGGCGTGGCCAAGGCCTACGCCGACCTGATCACCATTTCCGGCTACGACGGCGGCACCGGCGCCTCGCCGCTGACCTCCGTTCGCTACGCGGGAACGCCCTGGGAACTCGGCCTGACCGAGACCCACCAGACCCTGCGCGCCAACGACCTGCGCGACAAGGTGCGGGTGCAGACCGACGGCGGCCTGAAGACCGGCGTGGACGTGATCAAGGCCGCCATCCTCGGTGCCGAGTCCTTCGGCTTCGGCACCGCCCCGATGGTGGCCCTGGGCTGCAAGTACCTGCGCGTGTGCCATCTCAACAACTGCGCCACCGGCGTGGCCACCCAGAACGAGACCCTGCGCACCCGACACTTCATCGGTCTGCCGGAAATGGTGCAGCACTTCTTCCGCTTCGTGGCGCAGGAAACCCGTGAACTGATGGCCGGCCTGGGCGTGCGCTCGCTGGAGGAACTGATCGGGCGCACCGACCTGCTCGAACTGCTGCCCGGTGACACCGACAAGCAACAACACCTGGACCTGTCGCCCATCTTGTCCAAGGGCGGACTGGCCGACGATGTGCCCCGCTACTGCCTGGAGCCGCATAACGAGCCCTATGACAAGGGCGAGCTGGCCGAACAGATGGTGGTGGACGCACTCGACGCCATCGAGCATCAGCGGGGCGGTGAATTCAGCTACCGCGTGCAGAACAACAACCGCTCCATCGGCGCGCGCCTGTCCGGGGAAATCGCCCGACGCCATGGCAACCAGGGCATGGCCGACAGTCCGATCACGCTCAAGCTTACCGGCACCGTCGGCCAGAGCTTCGGCGTGTTCAATGCCGGCGGGCTCCACCTGGACCTGACCGGCGACGCCAACGACTACGTCGGCAAGGGCATGGCCGGCGGCCGTATCGTGATCCGCCCGCCGGCCGGCGTCGCCTACAAGACCAATGAAGCCACAATCATCGGCAACACCTGCCTGTACGGCGCCACCGGCGGTACCCTGTACGCGGCCGGTCTGGCCGGTGAGCGTTTCGGGGTCCGCAACTCCGGCGCCCATGCGGTGGTGGAGGGCGTGGGCGACCACGGCTGCGAGTACATGACCGGCGGCTGCATCGTGGTGCTGGGCCACACCGGCATCAACTTCGGCGCCGGCATGACCGGCGGCATGGCCTACGTGCTGGATGAAAAGCGCGAGTTCGTGGACCGCTACAACCACGAGCTGATCGACATCCATCGCGTGGTCGCCGAGAACATGGAGGCCCACCGGCATTACCTGCGGTCGCTTATCGTCGACTACGTCGCGGCAACCAACAGCGCCTGGGGCCAGCAGATCCTGGACAACTTCCGCGACTACGTCGGACAGTTCTGGCTGGTCAAGCCCAAGGCCGAGGATGTCAACACCGTACTCGACACCCTGAACCGGGCTGCCTGATTCGCACGGCGCGGCTCAGCCGTTGCCGGATATCCAGAGCCGCTGAGCACGCAACGCTTGATGCCGGTTGCGTGCCCTGCGGGTCGCCAATCTTTTCAGTAACTCGCTCATGGCAAAGAACAACCTGCAATTCCTGGAAATGCCGCGGCAGGATCCGCCCAAGGTCGAGGCCTCGGTGCGCATCCACGAATTCGCCGAAATCTACGGGCAGTTCGACAAGGAAACGGCGGCCAAGCAGGCCGGACGCTGCATTTCCTGCGGCAATCCGTACTGCGAGTGGAAGTGTCCGGTACACAATTACATTCCCAACTGGCTGAAGCTGGTCGACGAGGGCAACCTGTTCGAGGCGGCGGAACTGTCGCACCAGACCAACACGCTGCCCGAGATCTGCGGCCGCATCTGCCCGCAGGACCGCCTGTGCGAGGGCGCCTGCACCATGAATGACGGCTTCGGCGCCATCTCCATCGGCTCGGTGGAAAAATACATCACCGACGAGGCCTTCAAGCAGGGCTGGCGGCCGGATGTGTCCCACGTGAAGTGGACCGACAAGAAGGTGGCGGTGATCGGGGCCGGGCCGGCCGGGCTGGGTGCCGCCGATATCCTGGTACGCAGCGGCGTCAAGGCCGTGGTGTACGACAAGTACCCGCGCATCGGCGGCCTGCTGACTTTCGGCATCCCGCCGTTCAAGCTGGAAAAGGAAGTGGTGGAAACCCGCCGCGAGGTCATGGAAGGCATGGGCGTGGAATTCCGTCTCGGCGTCGAGGTCGGCAAGGACGTGTCCATGGAGCAGTTGCTCGACCAGCACGACGCCGTGTTCATGGGCATGGGCACCTACACCTACATGAAGGGCGGCTTCCCGGGCGAGGAACTCGAGGGCGTTTACGAGGCCCTGCCCTTCCTGGTCTCCAACATCAATCGCGAGCTGGGGCTGGAAACCGATTCCCGGCAGTTCATCAACATGCGCGGCCAGCGAGTCGTCGTTCTGGGCGGCGGCGACACCGCCATGGACTGCAACCGAACCTCCATCCGCCACGGCGCGAAAAGCGTGACCTGCGCCTACCGCCGCGACGAGGAAAACATGCCCGGCTCCGCCCGCGAGGTGGCCAACGCCAAGGAAGAGGGCGTGCGGTTCAAGTTCAACCGCCAGCCGGTGGAAATCGTGGGCGACGGCAAGGTCGAGGGCGTGAAGGTGGTGACCACCAAGCTCGGCGCCCCGGACGCCCGCGGCCGCCAGCGACCCGAACCGGTTCCCGGCACCGAGGAAGTGATCCCGGCCGACCGGGTGATCATTGCCTTCGGCTTCCGGCCGAACCCGCAGGACTGGTTCGACGACCACACCATCGACGTGGATGATGGCGGCCGCGTGATCGCGGCCGGCGACGGCGAATTCCGCTTCCAGACCTCAAACCCCAAGGTGTTCGCCGGTGGCGATATGGTGCGTGGCTCCGATCTGGTCGTCACAGCGGTGTTCGAGGGCCGGGAAGCCGGCCAGGGCATCCTCGACTACCTGGGCGTGTGAGACGTTGGCAAGCGGGACCTGAACCGCGAAGGACGCAAAGAATACTTCTCAAGAAAACCTTTGCGTCTTTGGCGCTCTTTGCGGTTGAGCGAGAACATGGAGGAGCTTCAGCAGCCTGCTGCGAACCGCAAAGCACGCAAAGAAACGCAAAGCGCATTTCCTCAGACAACCTTTGCGTCCTTGGCGACCTTTGCGGTTAAACGAAACGCACACACGCTCCGAATGATGGACTTGCTGTGCGCATGATTCATGCGCATACTTGCGCGCATGGCCAAGGCGCGAATCAATCTTTCCGTGGACGAGTCGGTGCTGCGCGACGCGCGTGAGTTGAACGTCAATCTGTCGCAGCTGTTCGAGCAGACACTCGTCGAACGCAATCGTGACATGCGAGCGCGGCGCTGGCAGGAGGAAAACCGGGACGCCATTCGGGCCTACAATGAGCGCATCGAGCGCGACGGACTCTGGAACCGGAACCTGGTTTCCTTCTGAATGGCGCAGTATCAGGCCTACCGCAATCCGCGACCAAGCGCGGGCCAGGTGCCGTTCCTGCTCGACATTCAATCGGATATCGTGACCATTGATAGCCGTCTTGTGGCACCCCTGGTGGATGCTGAGGTATTCGGCCCCCGCCTGACGCGCCTGCATCCGGCGTTCATCGTCGCGGACCAGCGCGTCATCCTCGCGTCACCCGATCTCGCCGGCCTGCCGGCGCGAGAGCTTAGCGACTGGGTCGCCGACCTTTCCGCCGAACGCGATACCATTCTCGGCGCCATCGATTTCCTGCTGACAGGCACCTGATGATCACGATCCCCGCTCGCGAACGTCTCATCGTCGCGCTCGACGTCCCGCATCATATCGCCGCCCGGCAGCTGGTCGAGCAGCTAGACGACACAGTCGTGTTCTACAAGGTAGGGCTGGAACTGGCACTGTCGGAAGGGTTCCTGGACCTGATCGACTGGCTGCGCGAGCGCGACAAGAAGGTGTTCGTCGACCTCAAGCTGTTCGACGTGCCAGCCACCGTGGGCCGCGCCATCGCCCGACTGGCCGAGCGGGAGGTGGATTTCGCAACGGTGCACGGCAACCAGGCGATCATGGAAGCCGCCGCCGAAGCCAAACGCGGGCCGCTGAAGGTTCTCGCCGTCACCGCCCTGACCAGCCTGGATCGCGGCGATCTCGATGACCTGGGCTTCGCTTGTGATGTCGAGTCGCTGGTGCTGTCCCGCGCCCGCCGCGCACTAACGGCCGGCTGCGACGGTGTGGTGTCCTCCGGCATGGAGGTCGCCGCCCTGCGCGCCGAGGCGCCGGACCGGCTGATTGCGGTCACGCCCGGTATCCGTCCGGTCGACAACGACGACGACCAGAAGCGGGTCATGACGCCGCGCGAGGCGATCCGCGCCGGCTCGGACTACCTGGTGGTGGGACGGCCCATCCGCGACGCGGACGACCCCAGGGCCGCAGCAGAAGCCATTCAATCCGACATCGCCGGCGCCCTGTCGAAAAGCCATTAACCGCAAGGAGCGCAAAGGCTGTGCCTGTCCATAATGGCCCTTCGCGCTCCTTGCGTCCTTTGCGGTTCCGCTCGCCTTATGAAAAATGATCGACTGCTGAAAGCCCTGCGCCGTGAACCGGTGGACCGCACCCCGGTCTGGCTGATGCGCCAGGCCGGGCGTTACCTGCCCGAATACCGCGCCACGCGGGATCAGGCCGGCAGTTTCATGGACCTGTGCCGCAACGCCGAGCTGGCCTGCGAGGTCACGATGCAGCCGCTGCGGCGCTTCGATCTGGACGCGGCGATCCTGTTTTCGGACATTCTCACCATTCCGGAAGCCATGGGCCTGGGCCTGTACTTCACCCCCGGCGAGGGGCCCAAGTTCGAGCGCCCCGTGCAGGACGCGGCCGCCATCGCCCGCCTGGGCAAGCCGGATGCCGAGGACGATCTCGGCTATGTCATGAACGCGGTCCGCACCATCAGGCGGGAACTCGACGGACGGGTGCCGCTGATCGGCTTTGCCGGCAGCCCCTGGACGCTGGCCACCTACATGGTGGAGGGCGGGCCAAGCAAGGATTTCCGCCGCATCAAGGCGCTGGCCTACAACGATCCGGCCGCGCTGGAAACGCTGCTGAGTCTGTTGGCCGATACGGTCGCCGATTACCTCAACGGGCAGATTGCGGCCGGCGCCCAGGCGGTGCAGATCTTCGACACCTGGGGCGGCGTGCTCACGCCCGCCGGCTACCGCCAGTTCTCGCTGGCCTACATGCAGCGCATCGTGGCCGGCCTGCAGCCGGACCCCCAGGGCAATCGGGTACCCGTGATCCTGTTCACCAAGGGCGGCGGGGCCTGGCTGGAGGCGATTGCCGATACCGGCTGCGACGCCGTGGGACTGGACTGGACCATCGATATCGGATCGGCCCGGCAACGGGTGGGCGATCGGGTGGCGCTGCAGGGCAATCTCGATCCCGCCGCCCTCTACGCGGATCCGGCCGTGATCCGGGACAAGGTCGGTACCATCCTGGCCGACTACGGCCCGGGCCCGGGCCACATATTCAATCTCGGCCACGGCGTCACGCCCGAGGTGAACCCCGACCATGTGGCGACCCTGGTCGATGCCGTGCACGAGCTCAGCGCCAGCGACCACCACTGAAACGTTGTCAGCGGCCGGTGTAAAATCCGGCTCATGGACACGACGATCCGGCTGGCCGGCGGCCACTCCGACCGGCGATGATGGCGGCCCTGCCCCCGACACTTCGCGGCGTGCTCGCGGCCCTGGTCGTGAGCTTGTCACTGGTGGTGCTGTTCACCGGCTTCCTGCCCGGCGCCGTGGCGAAGCTGCTGGTGCCACATGCGGGGTTCCGGCGCGCCTGTGTCGCCTACATGCTGTGGTTCTGCCGCGCCTGGGTGCGCACCATTACCTGGACCACCGATTACATCTCCTGCCAGCCGGTGGTGGTCGATATCGACGTTCCGCCGGACACCAACGGCCGCTACCTGCTGATCGGCAATCACCAGAGCTGGGCCGACATCCCGGTGCTGATCCGCGCGCTGGACCGCACACTGCCCTTCCCCCGCTGGTTCATCAAGCGACAGATGCTCTGGGTGCCGTTTATCGGCTTTGCCACCTGGGCGCTGGATTTCCCCTACATGCGTCGTTACACGCGTGAGCAGATCGAACGCAATCCGGCGCTGGCCGGACGCGATTTGGACACCACCCGGCGAGCCTGCGAGATATACCGCCACCAGTCGGTCACCGTGGTCAACTACGCCGAAGGCACCCGCTCGACCCCGGCCAAGCGCGCGGCGCGGCAGTCACCGTATCAGATCATGCTGCGGCCCAAGGCCGGGGGTACCGCCTTCATGCTCAATGCCTTGGGGGACGTGCTGGACGGGGTGGTGGAACTCATGGTCACCTATTCGGGCACTGACCACCCCAGCGCCTGGGATTATGCCTGCGGCCGCATCCCTCGGGTGCATGCAGCGCTGCGACCGCTGGACATCCCCGAGGCCCTGCGCCGGGGCGATTACGAGAACGACCCGGACTACGCCGAACGCTTCCGGGCCTGGCTGAACGAACTCTGGGCGGCACGCGACGCCGAAATCACCCAACGCATGGCCGACGCTGACAAACGGGAAACGAACTGATGCGCATGCTGATGCTGACCCTGCTGCTGGTCCTGGTCGGGCTGGGAATCGCCCACTTCGTGCGGGTCCACATCCGGCGTACCCGCGAGGAACTCGAACACGTCGACCGCAGCAAGCTGCGCGACCTGAGCCAGGACGAATGGGACCGGGACGACGACTCCCGTTGATTGCCCTGTTTACCGACTTCAGCCCGCACGGCCCCTACCTGGGCCAGATGCGCCTGGTGCTGGCAACATGCGCGCCGGATACCCCGGTGGTGGATCTGCTCAATGATGCCCCGGCCTTCGACCCGGCCGCGTCCGCCCATCTGCTGGCGGCACTGACCCCCGATCTGCCGCGGGCCAGCGTGGTGCTGGGGGTGGTGGATCCGGGCGTGGGCACCCACCGTGCCCCGATTGCCCTGCAGGCGAATGACCGCTGGTACGTCGGCCCCGACAACGGCCTGTTCGACGTCGTTGCCGCACGAGCGGACGTGGCCGACTGGTACGACATCACCTGGCGCCCGGAACGCTTGTCCACCAGTTTTCACGGCCGCGACCTGTTCGCGCCGGTGGCCGGCCACCTCGCTGGCGGCGGTGACCCGCTAAAACGTCTGACGCCACGCACGTCCGCAACCACGGACGGCACGGATCGGGCGGCCGTGATCTACGTCGACGCCTACGGCAATGCCATGACGGGCCTGCGGCCACGGACCTGGCCGGCGGACACCCGCCTGACTGCAGCGGAACGGCACCTGCCGCAGGCCACGACATTCGGCGCGGTCGCCCCGGGGGAGGCCTTCTGGTACATCAATTCCCTGGGCCTGGCGGAAATCGCGGTCAATCAGGGCAGCGCCGCGGATCAGCTGGGCCTGACCGTGGGCGATCCGGTCACGGTCGTCGACCCATGACCGGCGAGCAACGCGAGGCATTGCAGGCGCTGCTCGATCAGCACATTCCACTGGCGGCGGCGATGCAGATCACGCTGGCTGATGCCGGCGACGACATGCTGACCGTCACCGCCCCGCTGGCGACCAATGCCAACCACTACGGCACTGCCTTCGGCGGCAGCCTGTATACGGTGGCGCTGGTGGCCGGCTGGGGTCTGGCCAGCCTGAAACTCGACGGCCGCGGCATGGTGGTGGTGCAGCACGCCGAGGCGGACTATCGGCGCCCGGTCAGACAGGACCTGCTGGCCACGGCCCACTGTCGCGACGAGGGCCGATTCGCGGCGGACTTCGCCGACCGGGGGCAGGCCGAACTCGACGTCACGGTCTCCATCGAGGCCGGCAACCGGAAGGCATTCTTGCTGCAGGCGCGATTTGCCGCCCGGCCACTGCCATGAGAATCCTGCTGACCGGCGCCAACCGTGGTATCGGCCTGGCCACCGCCCGTCTGCTGGCAGGCGCCGGCCACGAACTGCTTCTGACCGGTCGCAATGCGTCCGATATCGCGGTGACAGCGCAGAAGCTGCAGACCGACACCGGCGCGAGCGTGACCGGCCGGGCACTTGACGTGACCGACGCGGCGGCCTGCCGGCGCCTGCTGGACGAGATCGCGACCGATCCGGCCGGCGTCGACGCGCTGGTGAACAACGCCGGGATTTTCGACGACCTGGGCGCCGGCTTCTTCGAGGTCGACGAAGCCACCATTCGCCGCGCCTTCGAGGTGCATTTTCTCGGTGCCTGGCGGCTGGTGCATGGCCTGTTGCCGGGCATGAACGAACGGGGGTTCGGGCGGGTCGTCAACCTGACCTCCGGCTATGGCGCCGCGCCACCGGGGCCGGGCATGACGGCCTACCGGGTGGCCAAGAACGCGGTCAACGCGCTGACCCGCATCGCCGCGCATGAAACCCGCGGGGACGTTAAAATCAATGCCGTCGATCCGGGCTGGGTCGCAACCGACATGGGCGGACCGAAAGCGCCGCGCACACCGGATGATGCCGCCCGTGACGTGGCACATGCCGTCCTGGTGGCGGCGGATGGCCCGAACGGCATGCTGCTTCGCTATCAGAAACCTGTCGACTGGTAACCCGCAACCAATGATCCAATGACCGACTGGGCCTTTCTGCTGCTGCCCTGGGAAACCCAGTGGTGGCTGATTGCGCTGTTCGCGCTGACCGCCTGGTGCTATGGGCGCGGCCTGGCCCGCCGGCGGCGCTGGCGGGATGCGCCGGCCGCCCTGGCCTTCGGCATCGGGCTGAGCAGCATGTACGTGGTAATGCAGACCGGCGTGGATTACTACGCCCAGTACATGTTCTTCATCCATCGCATCCAGCACCTGATCCTGCATCACCTGGGCCCGTTCCTGATCGCCCTGTCGATGCCCTCCGCCATCCTGGCAGCCGGCGCACCGGGCTGGCTGCGGCGGCTGGGTGCGCTGATCGTGGAAAGCCCGCCCATCCGACTGCTCTACCGCATCCTGCAGCAGCCCTTCATCGCGGGCTTCCTGTTCGTGGGCCTGATCTTCTACTGGCTGACGCCGTCGATTCATTTCGACGCCATGCTCAGCGCCCGGCTGTACTGGCTGATGAACCTGAGCATGGCGGTGGACGGACTGCTGTTCTGGTGGTTCATGCTCGATCCGCGGCCACCCGGCGCCACTCCGGTGACGCGCGGCATCGGCCTGCGCGTGCTGGTGCTGTGGGCGGTGATGGTGCCGCAGATTGCACTGGGCGCCTGGATTTATCTGAACCCCGACGTGGTGTTCGATGTCTACGCCGTGTGCGGGCGGGCCTGGCCGGTATCGCCGCTGCTGGACCAGCAGCTGGGCGGGCTGGTCACCTGGATACCCGCGGCGATGATGAGCGTGATTTCCACGCTGATCCTGATCCGGTTCATATTCAACCACGAGCGCCGGCCGACCGTGTCCGACGCCGCCCCTCAATCCGCAACGAGTTGATGCCCATGTCACGCCGATACCTGATTGCGCTGTCGCTGGGGGCGAGCCTGCTGGCTGCCTGCAGCAGTGGTGAGCCCGAATGGAACGGCCATGACATCACCGGGATCATGCCCGACCTGACCTACGAGCTGACCAATGAATCCGGCAAGACCGTCACCGAGGCTGCCCAGGCGGATCACCCGAGACTGATGTTCTTCGGCTACACCTACTGCCCGGATATCTGCCCCATCACCCTCGCCCGCATCCAGGGGGCCCTGAAGCAGCTGCCCGAAGCGCAACGCGAGGCCATGCGGGTACTGTTCGTCAGCGTGGATCCCGAGCGCGATGATCCCGCCCGGCTGCGGGAATACACCAGCGGCTTCGGCGACCAGGTGATCGGCCTGACCGGCAGCCAGGAACAGCTCAAGACCCTGACCAAGCGATTCCGGGTTACCTACGGCTACGGCGAACCGGATGACAGCGGTTTCTACCTGGTTTCGCACAGCAGCGCCGTTTTTGCCTTCGACCGGCAGGGACAGGCCAGGCTGCTGTTCAATCAGGACGTTACCGCCGACCAGATGGCGTCGGACCTGAGCCGGATGCTGGCATCGGCGCCATGAAAAAACCCCGGCAGCCGAAGCTGCCGGGGTCGAATCACGACGGCATGATCCGCTAGTTGCCGATCACCCGGTAAATCGTGGTGGTGCCGCTGACCTCGTTGCCCACCGCCAGCAACGGCACGCCGTCATTCAGCGGGCTGTCGGCCGCCGGAATGAACACGATGCTCTCCGGGCCGAGATCACCGGCAGCACCGGCTGCCAGACCACCATCATCGATTTCATCCTCGATATCGATGCCGAAGTTCCGGTTGTTGTTGTAGTGCACGAACGTCGGCGCCGCGGGGTTGCTGACGTCGTAGACCATGATGCCGCCCATGCGCTCCAGGCCGATGAAGGCGTACTGGCGGCCGTTGAACTCGGCGACGGTCACCGCTTCGGGTTCCGCCCCCTTGTTGTCGCTGCGGCCGTCGCCGTCGGACTCGGCGTTGTCGTTGTTGAAATCCAGCCCGTAGCGGTTGGCGGTTTCCACCGCGAAATCGCTGCCGCTGTCGAACACGCGGGTGCCGTCGGCCGCCCAGATGCTGAAGCTGCGGGCGCCGAATACGCGAATCTCGTCGAGCAGACCATCGCCGTCGGTATCGACATCGCCGATATTGGCGATGCTGGTGTTGATGTCGCCGACGTTCTCGTCGTCTTCCAGGAAGGCCGCATTGGCAAACGTATCCGGATCAATACCGACGTCCTCGACCTTCACTTCCTCTACAAAGGCATCGTACTCGCGGGCGTCACCCTCGTTGGCAGTCACGTAATAGGTCTGACCGCCGACTTCATAGGAAGCGATCGAGTCCGGCATGTACATGCCCATCAGCGGCCAGCTCTGAATCTTGACGCGGTCGTCGTTGTTGCCGGCGTCCAGCTCGTTGCCGGGAATGCTGTGATCCTTGAAGCCGAGGGCGATGATGGCATCGATCGACGCGCTGGCGATGTCGATCTGGGCCACCGCATTGTTCTCCTGCATCGTCACCCAGGCCTTCTGTCCATCGGGGGCTACCGCAATGTATTCCGGCTCCACGTCCTGGGCCACACTGGACATGCCATCGTGCAGGAACACCGTCAGACCGGCGGCACCGGCGGCAGCCACTTCCGAATCCCCGTCGAAATCGTCCGTCAGGGTGACGACATTCCCGCTAACGGAGGCCACGCGATAGAGGATCGGATCACCCTCGCTGCTGGCCAGCGTAAAGAAATCATTGGCTGCCAGGCCGGTAGCGTCGTCGACGGTCAGCGTGGCCGGATCGGTATCGGCAAAGTCAGTAACCATAAGCGCCGTGCGCCCGAAATTGCCGAACAGGCGCATCTCGTCCGGCACCTCGTCTTGGCGGGTGCCGCCGACGTTGAAGTCGCCGAAGCCGGCGGTCATGGCCGTGGGGTTGGCCGGGTCGCTGGCGTTGATGACACTCACCGAGCCCTCGGGGTCCACCGAGTAATCGCTGTTCGGTTCGCCTTCGTTGGCCACCAGCGCGGTATCGGCATCGGCGAAGGTCACCAGATCAGGCAGGTTGCCGACCTCGACCTGACCGCGAAACGCCAAAGAGGCGGCATCGTAGAACTGCACTCGGCCGTTCATGGTGCCGTCGTCGTTCTCGACCGCCGCGGCAACCAGGCCGCCGGAGGACACGGCAACACTGTTGATGCCGCCGGAATCCACCCAGTTGTCACTGGCAGAAATCGTGGCATCCAGGGTCGGGTTCGTTGGATCGGCGATGTCGAGCACGTCCAGCGTCGCGGCATCGGCGTTCACCACGAAAAGGCGCTGCGAACCCGGATCGTGGGCCACGATCTCGGCGGCGCCTTCATCGAATACATTGGACTCGTAGCGCCCGATCTGCGCGAGCCGCAGGCCGGCCAGCCCGGCGTTGCAGGCAATAGCCGTGTCATCCACCTCGCCCGGCGCGTCCAGCGTGCCGTTGCCGTTGTCGTCCTGACCGACCCGCACCCGGATACCCGCGGTGCTGCAACTCTCGCCGGTGTCATTATCAACGAGAATCGCGGCGGAGAGACCATCGGCGCCATTCTCGCCATTGCAGAGAATCGCCGATTCGTCGACTTCCTCGTCGTCGAGAACGCCGTTGCGATTCTCGTCGATGCCGGTTTCCACTTCCACGCCACCAGTCGGACAGTCCGGCCCGGGGGCGACGGCCACGGCATTGGCCGCGACGGAGGGCGCGCCGCCGTTGCCGGCCGCACCATTGTTATCGCCGCCACAACCGGCAGCCAGTAGACATAGAAGGAGCGGCGTAGCTCCCGCAGCGCGAAACAGTGACATCGACTTGTCTCCCTGAGTGATTACCTCGAAGGCAGAAGCCTGTCACCCGGAGATGTCGATACCGTGTCGCCAATGCGACAGCCCGGTTACTGATTTATGACGCCGAAGCCGACTCGATGCTGGCCTGCAGATGCGCGTGCCGTTCCCGCCCCAGCGGAAAACGCCACATGAGCACGACGACGCCGACCTTGACGGCGACCGGCAGCACCCCGTACAGCAGCGCCAGCACCATCAGGGCATGGTCGCTGTTGGTCTCGGCCGAGGCATCGAAGCCGGACCACTCGAGAATCGGGAAGGCCACCAGCGACAGGGCGAATGCCAGCTTGGTGGCCATGCCCCAGAGTCCGAAATACAGGCCGGCCCGGCCGTCGCCGCCACCCGCCGTATCCTCGTCGATGACATCCGCCTGGATCGAGGCGGGAATGGCCTGATCGATGCCGAGCACGCTGCCGCCCAGGATGCAGATCAGCGCATAGCCCAGATAATCACCCTCGCCGAGCAGCGGCACGAAGGCAAACACGGCGGAGACGAACAGCATGGAGGTGCACCACAGCCGATGCTTGCTCCAGCCGCGGCCCAGCCAAAGCCATACCGGCAACCCGGCAATGGCGGACAGGAAGTACACCGCCAGAAAGGCACCGGCCACGATCTGGTCCCCACCCAGCACATGCAGCACGAAGAACATGAACAGTGCCGCCGGCAGACCATTGGCGGCGCCATTGAGCAGGTACGCGATCAGCAGCCGCCGGAATGGCGCGTTGCCCGCCAGCAGGCGCAATCCGCGCGCCCAGTCCGGTGGCTGCCGGCGAACATGGCGGGGCTCCGGCACCAGCAACAGGAACGCCCCGGCCGCCAGCGGCAGGCCCGCCAGCAGAAATACCGCCACCGCCGCCAGCCCGGCGGCATCGCCCCCCTGTCCGCCGGCGATCAGAGCCGGCAACGCGATCGCCACCAGCGTGCCCAGCGCAAAGAAACCTTCGCGGAAGGCGGTGATCCGGGAACGCTCGTCATAATCGCCGGACAGCTCGGCCCCCAGGGTGGTGTAGGGCAGATAGATCAGCGTCCAGCCCAGATAGGCCAGCACGCTCCAACTCAGCAGATAGAGCCAGCCCGCCGAATCCGGCGGCACGAACAGGAACCAGGCGGCCACCATCAGCAGCGGCACGCCGGCGGCAATCCAGGGCCGACGCCGGCCGAAGCGCGTGGGGAAACGGTCGGAGGCCCAGCCAATCGCCGGGTCGGAGACCACATCGAAGAAGCGGGCCACGATCAGCATGGTGCCCACCAGGCCGGTGCCCAGCGCCGGCAGGGTCGCGTAGTAGGCCGGCAGATACACGACCAGCGGCAGTCCCAGCGCCGCCAGCGGCAGGCCGAGAACGCCGTAGCCGAACAGCTCCCGCCGCGTCCGGGGCGCATGCACGGGCGGGTCAGGCCCGCTGCAAGGTGATCTGCATCAGGTCGATGTTACCGGAACGGAAGCCCGCCTCGCAGTAGGCCAGGTAATAGCGCCACATGCGCAGGAAGCGGTCATCGAAATGCTGGCGGATTGCCTGCCGGGCAGCCCAGGTGCCCTGATGCCAGCGGCGCAGCGTCTCCGCGTAATGGCTGCCGTAGAACCGGGCGTCGGACGGCATCAGACCCTGCTCGCGCGCCTGGCGCTCGAAGATTTCCGGCGACGCAAGCATGCCGCCGGGAAAGATGTAGCGCTGGATGAAATCGACTTCATCCCGGTAGCTGGGAAACTGGGCGTGATCGATGGTAATGCCCTGGATTGCCGCGCGGCCGCCGGGCTTGAGCGCCCGCTGGATGGCACGGAAATACGACGGCCAGTAGTCCTCGCCCACGGCTTCATACATCTCGATCGAGGCCACCGCATCGAACTGGCCCTGCACATCGCGATAATCCTGCAGCCGGAAATCCACCCGCTCATCCAGGCCCGCCTCGGCCGTCCGCTCGCGGGCGAATGCCAGCTGCTCGGTGGACAGGGTGATGCCGGTGACGCGGACATCCGCCGCTTGCGCGGCATAGCGGGCGAAACCGCCCCAGCCGCAGCCGATTTCCAGAATATGGTCGCCCGGTCGAATTTCGAGGCGGTCCAGCAGCAACTGGTACTTGTACCGCTGCGCCTCGGCCATGTCCGTCTCGGGCGTGTCGAACACCGCACTGGAGTAGGTCCAGGTCTCGTCCAGCCACAGGGCGTAGAAATCGTTGCCCAGGTCGTAGTGATAGGCGATGTTGCGTCGCGAACCACGGCGGGTGTTGCGGCGGCGCCGGTGCTTCCAGCTACTCCAGGCCCGGGCCAGCCGGGTCATGCCGGGGATCTGCGGGATCAGGTAATCCTCGTTGAGGTGCAGCAGGTAAATCAGGTTGGCGAGATCCGGGGTATCCCAGTCGCCATTCATGAACCCCTCGGCAAAGCCGAGTTCCCCGCCGGTGAGTACCCGGCTCATGGCGCGGGGACTGCACAGCCGCAGGGTGGCGCTGGGCCCGGGCTGCTCGCCCTCGACCTCGCGTCGCTGCCCGTTGGGCAGCAGCACCTCGACACGGCCGTAACGCAGCCGCCCGATGCGGCTCAGCGCCAGCCGCAGCAGCCAGGGCAGCTGTTCGTTGACGCGGGGCAGAGACTCTTCACGCTTGGTCATGGGATCAGGAAATATTGGGTCGGTGCGGTTCGGGTTTGCCCTGGAAGCGGGCACCCCGCCACCAGATCCTCAGCGCCTGCCAGTGAATGGCCAGCGTCACTTTCATGGTCATGAGCGGTATACGCAGGAACAGAGCCAAAAGGTTGCGATCCACCAGCCGCCGGCGATATCCCGACAGAGCGGTACCGATGCGCTGGCTGCCATCGTCAGCGAGCAGCCGGATGCCCAATGCCATGCGTTCACCCGGCGGCACCAGTCGAAAGCGGTAGCGCCCGGCCCGTTCCAGTAACGGGGACACGTGGAAGACCTTGGCCTTGTCGTGGCTGCGGGTCAGGTCCAGCGGGCCGCCGTCATCGTGCAGCACATAGCTGTGCTGTTCGCCGAAGGTGTTGTGTACTTCGGCGATCACGGCCACCAGGGAGCCGGCGGCGTTCTCGCAGTAATACAGACTGATCGGATTGAAGCCGTAGCCGAGAACCCGCGGCATGCAGAGCAAGCGCACGCCGCCGCCGGCGTCGATACCCATATCGGCCAGCCGGTCGCGCGCCCAGGCAGCCGGGTCGCCGCCATCCCGCGCGCCGTGGTCGCGGTCGTGAAACGACATCAGGTTGAAGCGATTGCGCGACAACAGGCGCAGACCGGCCAGATCGGCATCCATCCGCTCCAGGTCCAGCCACAGATAGAACGCCCGGTAGGCGAATCGGTACCGGGGCGGTCCGGGCCGCTGGTGCACGATGCGGCAGTCATAGAGGGCCGACTCAGACAACGTCCGCCTCCCACGGCGGGGTAACGCCGAGTCCGCGGGCCACGGCCTCCCCGGCGGCGAGTCCGTCCTCGTGGAAGCCGTAACCGCACCAGGCGCCGCAGAACCAGACCCGATCGCGGCCCTGGATTTCGTCCAGCCTTGCCTGCGCGGCCACCGCGGCCCGATCGAACACCGGATGGCGATAGTCCATGCGCCGCATCACGGTGGCCGGGTCCGGCTCGTGCAACGGGTTGAGACTGACCAGGTAGGTCCGGTCCCCGGCAATGCGCTGCAGCCGGTTCATCCAGTAGGTCACGGCCACGCGCTGCCCGGTAATTCCGTCGTCCTCGGTTAGGTAGTTCCAGGAAGACCACACCGCCCGGCGCCTCGGCATCAGGCTGATATCGCTGTGCAGCACGGCATGATTGTCCTGGAACCCGAAGGCGCCCAGCAGTTCCCGTTCGGTGGGCGTGGCATCGGCCAGCATGGTCAGGCTGTCATCTGCATGGGCCGCAATCACTACCTGATCGAACATCTCCTCACTGCCGGCATGGTCGATTACCGCCACGCCCTCGACCCGGCGCTCGACGCGGGCCACCGGCGTTTCCAGCCGCGGCGACTTGGTCAGCGAGGCGATGATCCGGTTGACGTACTCGCGGCTGCCGCCGGTGACCGTGCGCCATTGCGGCCGGTCGCTGACGTTGAGCAGGCCGTGGTTGTCGAAGAAGCGCACGAAACTGGCCAAGGGGAACGCCAGCATGCTGGCGGTCGGCGCCGACCAGATGGCGGCGGCCATGGGCAGCAGATAGCGGGTGCGGAACGGCTGGCCGTATACCTGCTCGTCCAGGAACTCGCCCAGCGACTGATCCGGCAGCGCTTCGTCGGCCAGCAGCTTCCTGGTCTGCCGGTTGAAGCGCAGGATGTCGACAATCATGTGGGTGTGCGAGGGCCGTAACAGGTTGCTCGGCTGGGCGAACAACGTGCGCCAGTTGTCTCCCGCCCATTCCAGGCGGCCACGATCGACCGACACGCCGAACGACATGTCGCTGGCCTGCGTGGCCACGCCCAGCGCCCTGAACAGCGCCTTCAGCCGCGGATAGGCGGGCTCGTTGTAGACGATGAAGCCGGTATCCACCGGCTGGTCGCCGTCATCCACGGTATGGGTGTGGCCGCCGGGCCGGGGCTGCGCCTCGAATACCGTGACCTCGTGCGCCTGCTGCAAAAGCCAGGCCGCGCCCAGACCCGCAATGCCGGTGCCCACCACGGCAACGCGCATAGATTCTCCTTCGGAAATGCCCGGCCGTCCTGCCGGCCGGCCGCTACTATCCTCGATGTACGCGCCGGCTGCCAATCCGGTTGCTTTTTACGCCCCGGGCGATTTCGGCTATCATCGCGCGCCTTTGAGGCTGCAGGAGATTCCATGAAAACCCCCGTACGCGTGGCCATCACCGGTGGTGCCGGTCAGATCAGCTATTCGCTCATCTTCCGCATCGCCGCCGGCGACATGCTGGGACCGGACCAGCCGGTCATTCTGCAGCTGCTGGAAATTCCGCCGGCCATGGACGCGCTCAAGGGCGTGGTAATGGAAATCAACGACTGCGCCTTCCCGCTGGTGCAGGATATCGTGGCCACCGACGACCCCGACGTGGCCTTCGCGAAGGCCGACGTCGCCCTGCTGGTGGGTGCCCGGCCCCGCGGCAAGGGCATGGAGCGCGCCGACCTGCTGCAGGCCAACGCCGAAATCTTCTCGGTGCAGGGCAAGGCCCTGAATGACCACGCCAGTCGTGACGTCAAGGTGCTGGTGGTGGGCAATCCCGCCAATACCAACGCCCTGATCGCCAGTGCCAACGCACCTGATCTCGACCCCGGGCAGTTCACCGCCATGACCCGGCTGGACCACAACCGGGCCCTGACCCAGCTGGCGCAGAAGACCGGCAAGCATGTCACCGATATCGAGGGCATGATCATCTGGGGCAACCACAGCGCCACCCAGTATCCCGACATCGCCCACTGCAAGGTCGACGGCAAGGCCGCGGCCGACCTGGTGGACCAGGACTGGTACCGCAACGACTTCATCCCCACCGTGCAGAAGCGCGGCGCGGCGATCATCGAAGCCCGCGGTGCCTCCTCCGCGGCGTCGGCAGCGTCGGCGGCCATCGATCACATCCACGACTGGGTGCTCGGCAGCGACGGCATCGTCAGCATGGCCATCCCGTCGGACGGCAGCTACGGCATCGAGCCGGGCGTGATCTACTCCTATCCCGTGGTCTGCAGGAGCGGCGGCTACGAGATCGTGCAGGGCCTGGACGTGGACGACTTCTCCCGCGAGAAGATGACCGCCACCGAAACCGAACTGCGCGAGGAACGCGCCGCGGTGGAAAATCTGCTGTAACCACCGGCGAGCCTTGCGCTTGCAGAAAGCCGGCCTCGCGCCGGCTTTTTCGTGGGCGGGAATTCGAGGGCAGAATACGGAGTGCGGGCGACTAATCGCATGATCTAGGCTTGGCGGCAGATGGTCAATCACGGAAGATGCATTCCATGAGCACGCCCGCATCCGACGCCGGCACCAACAGCGCTGACGCGACGCGCTGGGCCGCCGTCGCGGCCCGCGACCGGACTGCCGACGGCCATTTCCTGTACGGCGTCATCACCACCGGCGTGTACTGCCGCCCCTCCTGCCCGTCGCGTGCCGCGCGGCGCGAGAACGTGCGATTCTTCACGGATGGCGCCGCGGCCGAGGCGGCCGGCTTTCGTGCCTGCAAGCGGTGCCGCCCGGACCGGCTCGCGGCAGCCGACGCCAGCGCCGCGGTGGTGGCGGCGGCCTGCCGCTTCATCGAGACCGCCGACACCGCGCCCGGCCTGGACGCGATCGCCGCCCACGTGGGTTTCAGCCCCTCGCATTTCCATCGGCTGTTCAAACGCCTGACCGGCCTGACCCCGCGGCAGTACGCCGCCGCTCATCGCGAACAACGCCTGCGGCAGGAGCTGCGCGGCGGCGCGCCGGTGACCCGGGCCATCTTCGAGGCCGGCTACGGCTCCAGCGGCCGCTTCTACGAACAGGCCGACGCGGTGCTGGGCATGACACCCGGCGACTTCCGTGCCGGCGGCACCAATACTGCCATCCGCTTCGCCGTGGGCCAGAGTTCGCTGGGCGCGATCCTGGTAGCCGCCAGTCAACACGGTATCTGCGCCATCTATCTCGGTGACGATCCCGAGATCCTCACCCACGAACTGCAGGACCGTTTCCCGCGCGCCGAGCTGGTCGGCGGCGATCGCGACTTCGAGCAACTGGTCGCCCGTGTCGTCGGTCTGGTCGAATCGCCGGACGCCGGCGCCGGCCTGCCGCTGGATATCCGCGGCACCGCCTTCCAGCAGCGGGTATGGCAGGCGCTGCGGGCGATTCCCCCGGGCGAAACCGCCACCTATACGGACATTGCCGACCGCATTGGCCGGCCCAAATCGGTCCGGGCCGTGGCCGGCGCCTGCGCGGCCAACCAGCTGGCCGTGGCCATTCCCTGCCACCGAGTGGTGCGCCGCGACGGCAATCTGTCCGGCTATCGCTGGGGCGTGGAACGCAAGCGCAAACTGCTCGCGCGTGAACGCCGGACATGAGCGGCCACACTGCCGACCTGTTCGCCCCGGCCGAGCACCGGGAAGCCCTGGCGGAGGGCGCGATGATCCTGCGCGGCTTCGCACGCGACCGGGAAACCGAACTGGCCACCGCCATCAAGCAGGTCACGGCCGCCGCCCCCTCCCGGCACATGGAAACGCCCGGCGGCCATCGAATGTCCGCGGGCATGACCAATTGTGGCGACGTAGGCTGGACCACGGACCGGCGGGGCTATCGCTACACCCGTGACGACCCCGAGACCGGCCGCCCCTGGCCGGCCATGCCGGCGGTATTCCGCGAGCTGGCAACCAGGGCGGCTGCCGCGGCGGGTTACACCGGCTTCGACCCGGACGCCTGCCTGATTAACCGGTACCAGCCCGGCGCTCGGATGGGCCTGCATCAGGACAGGAACGAACAGGATTTCGACGCGCCGATCGTCTCGGTATCACTGGGCCTGCCGGCCACCTTCCTGTTCGGCGGCAACCGACGCGCCGACCGCCCGCAGCGGGTCCCATTACAGCACGGCGATGTAGCCGTATGGGGCGCGGCGGCACGGCTGCGCTACCACGGCATTGCGCCGCTACGGGCGGGCTCCCACCCCTTCGCGGGCCAGGCGCGGATCAACCTGACCCTGCGCCGCGCGACCTGACGGTCAGCCCGAACGCACTCGCTGCACGGCCGCCAGCCAGCCCTCGTACAGGCCCTGCATGGCCGCCGCATCGCGCTGCGGCGCGAAGGTCTGCTGCGCCTGCCACAGCGCGCCGATCTCCGCCAGCGAGCCGTACACGCCCACCTGCAGACCGGCCAGATACGCGGCCCCCAGCGCCGTGGTCTCGATCACGCCCGGCCGGGCCACCGGCATCTGCAGCACATCGGCCAGGCAGCGGCAGACCCAGTCGTTGGCCACCATGCCGCCGTCCACCCGCAGCTCCGTAGGTGTCACCGCATCGTCGCCGATGGCCTCCACCAGATCGCGGGTCTGGTAGCAGGTGGACTCCAGGGCGGCGCGCACGATCTGCTTGATGCCGGTGTCGCGGGTCAGCCCCAGGATGGCGCCGCGGGCGGCCGGATCCCAGTAGGGCGCGCCCAGCCCGGTGAAGGCAGGCACCAGGTAGACGCCGTCGGTGCCGTCGATGGAGGCGGCCATGGCCTCGGTTTCCGGCGCCTGCTCGATCAGGTGCAGAGCGTCGCGCAACCACTGGATGGCGGCCCCGGCGACGAAGATGCTGCCCTCCAGTGCGTAGGTGGTCTCGCCGTTCAGCCGGTAGCCCACGGTGGTGAGCAGACGGTGGCGCGAGGTCACCGCCTCGCAGCCGAGATTGAGCACCAGGAAACAGCCGGTGCCGTAGGTGGACTTGACCATGCCGGGCTCGAAGCAGGCCTGACCGACCAGGGCTCCCTGCTGGTCCCCCACCATGCCGCCGATCGGGATGGCCGCGCCGAGGTGGCCGGCATCGATGCTTCCGAAATCCGCAGCGTTGTCCCGGACCTCGGGCAATAGCGCCGGCGGCACCCCGAAGAAGGCCAGCAGTTCATCGTCCCAGTCCTGGGTGTGGATATTGAACAGCAGCGTGCGCGAGGCATTGGAGGCGTCGGTGGCGTGGGCGCGCCCGTTGGTGAGCTGCCAGAGCAGCCAGGTGTCGATGGTGCCGAAGGCCAGTTCGCCGGCCTCGGCCCGTTGGCGCACGCCGTCGACATGGTCCAGCAACCAGCGAATCTTGGTGGCGGAGAAGTACGGATCCAGCAGCAGACCGGTACGCGCCTGCAGCCAGGTTTCGCGCTCGTCACCGCCGTTTTCGCGGCACCAGTCGGCGGTACGGCGATCCTGCCACACGATGGCACGGTGAACCGGCCGGCCGGTGGCGCGGTCCCAGATCACGGTGGTTTCGCGCTGGTTGGTGATACCACAGCCGGCGATATCGTTGGCGGCCACACCGGCATCGGTGAGGGCATCGCGGCACACCGCCAGCGTGACCTGCCAGATCTCGTCCGGGTCGTGTTCGACCCACGCCTCGGCCGGGAAATACTGATGGAACTCGCGCTGGGCGCTGCCGGCAATCCGGCCGTCACGGGTGAAAACGATGGCTCGACTGCTGGTCGTACCCTGGTCGATGGCGAGTAGATAGACTGCGGACATGATCCGATCCGGCGGCGGCTTTGCGGCAGCTTTCCCGACGCGCCGCCGGCAGGTCAAGCGCGAGGCCGGCGAGCATTCACGATCTCAACCGGTCTCCGAACCTCAATCACGACGAAAAGACTCAGCCCATGCGATTCATCAGCGTACTGCTCATCTCCCTGCTTGCCTCGGCCGCGCAGGCCGTGCCCGCCGCGGACCTGTGGGAACACTGGACCGCCCACGACGAAAACAGCACCGCCACCATCGATCACGCCGCCTGGAGCGAGTTCCTCGGCAATCATGTGGTGCCGGATCCGTCCCTGGGCCTGAACCGGGTCCGCTACGGTGCGGTGAGTGCCGCGGACCGCGAGACGCTCGACACCTACATCCGCCGGCTGGAAAACGTGGCCATCGCCGATTACAGCCGTCCGGTACAGCGGGCCTACTGGCTGAATCTCTACAACGCGGCCACCGTGCGCCTGATTCTGGAAAACTACCCGCTGGACAGCATCCGCGACATCGGCGGCGGCCTGTTCGGGCTGGGCAGCAACGCCTGGCAGCGGAAACTGCTGACGGTGGACGGCAAGCCCCTCAGCCTGGACGACATCGAACACCGCATCCTGCGGCCCATCTGGGACGACGGTCTGACCCACTACGGGGTCAACTGCGCCTCGGTGGGCTGCCCCAACCTGCGCGACAATGCATATCTCGGGGCCCGCGTGGACAAGCAGCTGCGGGACAACGCGCGCGCCTACGTCAACAGCCCGCGCGGGGTGCGCTTTGACGACGGCCGGCTACTGGTTTCGAAGATCTACGAGTGGTATCAGGTCGATTTTGGCGGCAGCGAAACCGGTGTCATCAGTCACCTGCGCCGCTTTGCCGAACCGAGTCTATCCGCCCGGCTGGATGCCGCCGACGATATCGCCGGCTACCGCTACGACTGGTCGCTCAACGAGGCCGAATAAGCCGCCGCACCGGTCTCCGCGGTCACCGGCGCGATCGACACCGTCTGGCCGGTCGGCCGGCCGGTGGGCGATCCGCCGGGCGGTTCCACCGACACGGCGAGCGTGGCGCGATCGGACAGGGCCTGCGCCAGATTGGTCGGCAGATGGAAGCTCTGTTCGCCATCGCTCGGCAGCAAACCGAGCGATACGAGTTCACCAGCCGGGTTGTGCAGCCACAACTGCAGCGACTTGTGGCCGGACACCTGGTAGCTGCCGAGCGTCTTCACCCGCAGTTCGTGCTTGTCCGGACCGGCCGTGACCAGCCAGCCCACGCCGCGGGTTTCATCGCGAATCAGGCTGACGTAGAGCGGTGCATCGGCCGGCGACAGCGCCGGCAGTGGACTGTTGCCCGGACCGAACATCATCAGCGCCGCCAGCAACAGCGTGGCCATCATCGAGGCGGCGGTCATGCCGCGCCAGAACCAGAGCTGCTGACGCCAGTGGTCGAACCCCAGCCGGTCGACCAGGGCCTGCCAGACGCCGTATCGCGGGGGATGGGGCGGCAGGTCCCGCGCCAGCAAGGACAGGCGGTGTTCCCAGGCGGCCACCTCGTCACGCAGGACGGCATCGAATCGGAGACGCTCGGCCACCATTCTCGCCTGTTCAGGTTCCAGCGCGCCGAGGACGTATTCCGCGGCCAGATAGGCCTGTTCGCTGTCGCAGTCGCTGTTACTCATGGCCGCTCCTTGAGGCGCTCACGCAGGCGCGCAAGACCGCGTCGTACCCAGGTCTTGATAGTGGCTTCGGGCACCCGCAGGCGCTGGGCCAACTCGCGATAGGGCATGCCCCGGAAATAGGCCAGCATCAGCGCCCGCCGCTGATCGCGGGGCAGGTCGCCGAGGTAGTCCTGTATCCGGGTCAGTGTCTGCATCGTTTCCTCGTGATTCTCCGGCTGCAGCGCGGCACGCTCGGCCAGCGCGGCATTCGTCTCCACCGAGGTATCGTCAATGGAGCCCATCGGCCGCCGGCGGCGCAGGATATCCAGCGCCTGATATCGCGCGACCGTGAGCATCCAGGTCAGCCCCGATCCGCGCTCCGGTGCGTAACTGCCGGCTTTCTGCCAGATCTTGACGTATGCGTCCTGGAGCGCATCCTCCGCCGCTTCCTCCGTCCCCAGTATACGAATCAGCAGCGCCATAAGTTTCGGTGCCGTCGCATGGTAGAGCCGGCGGAAGGCGCGCTGGTCGCCCGCGGCCACCGCCTGCAGCCAAGCCGAAATCTGCCCGGGTTCAGCGTTGAGAGAGGCGCGGGGGCGCATCAAGGCGGGACTGTCGGTCAGTCGACCGGATGGCGCCTGCGTGACGCGCTGGCAACCATCGCCGGCGGCCTAGCCGGGCTGCCCGGTCAGCGGTTCGACCCAGAGCACTTCCCCGGTGGGCTGGCCGGTCGGCGACCCGCCGGCCGGCTCCAGCGATACCGCCAGCCTAGCGGCAGGCGATAACGCGTCCACCGCTTTCGGCGGCAGGCCCATTTCGTGGCGCCCGGTCTGCGGCATCAATCCCAGGGGAATCGGATTGCCCGCCTGCGGCAGCAGCCACAGCTGCAGCGAATGATCATCGTCGGTCGGATAGCCGCGCAGGGCCGTTACCTCGAGCCGCTCGCCGCGGTTGGCCGTCGTTACCAGCCAGCCGGCCCCGGTGGGCTCGTCACGGATCACGCTGGCATAGACCGGGGCATCCGCATCGCCATCCGCCCCGGGCCGGTCCGGCCCAAGCACCAGTATCAGAGCCAGCGCCACCGCGGCCAGGCTGGCGGCGGTGGCAAGACCCTGCCACAGTCGCCGGCTGCGACGGCGGCGTCCGCCCGCCGACGTTGCGCCGATGCCGGTGCCCAGCGCAATCCGCGACCAGACGTGGGCTGGGGGCGCGACCGGCTCGAGTTCCAGCCCGAGTTGCCCCAGGCGCTGTTCCCACCAGGCGATTTCGCGCGCCAGCGACGCGTCGCCGGCCTGGAGAGCCATGTCGACGGCCACGCGCTGCTCGGCGTCGAGTGTGCCCAGCACATACTCGGCGGCGCGCGTGTCCTCGGGTTGTGGCTCGTGGTCGTTCATCTAACCTTTTTCCACCAGGCATTCGCGCAGGCGCATCAGCCCGCGTCGCACCCAGCTCTTGACGGTTCCCAGCGGCGCGCCGAGGCGTGCCGCCAACTCCTGATGGGTCAGCCCTTCGTAGTAGGCCAGAATGACGCTACGACGCTGATCCGCCTGCAATGTGCCCAAGCATGTCCGCACCGCTGCCAGCGCCTCCTCGGTGACGTTCTCGTCCTGTGGTCCGGGCGAGTTGTCGTCAACCAGCAGCAGCGCCTCGACGTCCGGATCCTCCGGCATGCCGGTTTCCGGACGCTGGCGCCGAAGCATGTCCAGTGCCCTGTAACGGGCCACCGACAACAGCCAGGTCAGCGGCGACCCCCGATCCGAGGAGTAGGTGTGCGATTTCTTCCACACCTTGACGAAGGTGTCCTGTAACGCATCCTGTGCCCGCTCCTCGTTGCGCAACATACGGAGCAGCAGGGAATAGAGATGCGCGGACGTCGCCCGGTACAGGTTCTGGAAGGCCTGTTCGTCACCACGACCAACAGCTTCCAGCCATTCTGCGAGCTGGGTATTGTCAGCCATGGAGGTGGCTCGGGGCGGCAATGAAATCCGTCATGGGAGCGTAGCTTAACAGCAGCCGCGCCCCTGATTGCCATCCGTATGACGATCGCGGCCGGCAGCGCCGGGCGGGCGCACCGTGCCGTGATCCACGCCCCAGGGCGCATCCTGCGGCTGGCTCGGAGTTATGCCGACAAAATCCTCGCCGTAGGCACCACCGGTCAGCCGTTCGAAGTCGCGGTCGCTGACCGCCAGTCGCTGACCGCGGGGAAAGGTCTGGCCCCGCTCGTCGATCACGGCCTGGTACGGACCACGGTAGAGCACCGCCTGGCCGGCATCACGCTCGGCCTCCGTCGAAGCCTTGGTGGCCACCAGCGTGACCGAGCGGAACTCGATGCCGTCCACTACCTGCCAGGGCTCGTTCTGCCACTTGTCATAGGCCACGCCATGAAAACCGGCGGCCGCGAAGGCATCCAGGAAGGCCGCTTCATGGAAGGCGCCGGAAATGCAGCCGCTCCAGAGCTGCGGGTCACGCTTGAGCGCTTCGGGCACCGGACGATCGGCCACGATGTCGGAAATGGCCACCCGGCCGCCCGGCCGCAGTACCCGGAAGATCTCGTCGATCATCTGCCGGCGGTCGCGTTCGGCCACCAGATTGAGCACACAGTTGGAGATGACCAGATCGACACTGGCATCGGCAATCAGGGGGCGGGACAGCCGCTGCTGATCCTGATGCGCTTCCAGTGCCAGCAGGTCACTGGTATCGGCCACCGTGCGATTGGCGAGAAAGGCCTCGGTATCGGCAAGATCCAGGGCCAGATCCTGGATGCGCCCCTTGTGGAAGGTCACTCGGTCGCCGCCCAGCTGTCGCGCCATGTCGGTCTGGTGGCGGCGGGCCAGGGCCAGCATTTCATCGTTCATGTCGATGCCGATGATGTGGCCTTTCTCCCCCACCAGCTGGGCCGCCATATAGCAGATCTTGCCGCCACCGGAGCCCAGGTCCAGCACCGTGTCGCCGGCCTGGACGTAACGCGAGGGGTCGCCGCAGCCGTAATCGCGCTCGACGATCTCGGCGGGAAGCATCTCCAGCAAGCTGCGGTCATAATCCACCGGGCAGCAAAGGGATTCTTCCCGGGCCTGCGCCCCCTGGGTGTAACGCTCGACGACGCTGGCTGTGCTCATGCTCGTTTTCCTCGGTTGGCGGTCGCGCGCGGGCGCGCCGGTAATTTAGTTCAGGGCCCCGCCGCAGGACGAACCCTGGCCGGCGGTGCAACCGTAGCAATGGTCGGCCACCGCAATCGGCTGACCGTTGAAATCGGTATCCAGCAGATCACGCAGGTGGGTGCGCGGTCGGTTCGTCGCCCCCAGCGGCATGTCCAGCATCTGGTTGAAGTCGCAATCGTAGACGTAGCCACGGTAATCGACGCTCACCAGGCTCCGGCACATTACGTTGCGTGCATTCTCGGCACGGTGGGACTCGTGCAGCAACTTCATGTAATCGCCGAACTGCCCCTTCGACAGCAGGATGCTGCCGAAACGCTTGATCGGCATGTTGGCCAGGGTGAACAATTCGTTGAACACGATCCCGAATTCGTCCGCCAGAAACCGCTCGTAATCGGCCTGGAGCTGTTCCTGCGGCGGCGGCAGCGTCGGACCGGCGGGGTTGTAGACCAGATTCAACTGCAGGCCGCTCCCCGGATGGCCATAGCCGCGATCATTAAGCTTTCGCAGCGCCTTGATGCTGGCGTCGAACACGCCCTTGCCACGCTGCTTGTCGACATTGTCGGAGGTGTAGCAGGGTAACGACGCAACCACCTCCACCTGCAACTCGGCCAGCAGATCCGGCACCCATTCGTAGCCGGGCTCCTCGATGATGGTGGGATTGCAACGGTCCATCAGATGGGTACCCAGCGCCCTGGCCTCCCGCATCAGATACTCGAAATGCGGGTTCATCTCGGGCGAACCACCGGTCACATCCAGGTTGGCGATCGACTGGCGCTGAATGAAGTCCAGTGCCACGTCCATGGTCTCGCGGTCCATCAGCTCGGTGCGCTTTGGCCCGGCCGCCACGTGGCAGTGGGTACAGGCCAGATTACAAAGGTAGCCGAGGTTCATCTGCAGCGTTTCCAGCCGGGCACGCCGCAGGGGTGGAAAGTCGGTCTGCTGAAACAGCGGTTGGGTATCTCGCATCAAAGCCTCGATTGTCGCCGGGCGGGTTATCGACCCGCCCTTGATATACTCGCGCCGCGCCCGCCGCAGGAGCAAGCAACATGGTCCAGGCCTTTCCCGGACGCTACCCCCAGACCCGTCTCCGGCGCACCCGCGCCAGCGCCTTTGCCCGCCGTCTGACGCGCGAACACGGCCTGACCGCAGACGACCTGATTTATCCGGTATTCATTACCGAAGGCCAGCCGGTGGACGTGGCCGCCATGCCGGGCGTACGGCGACATACGCTCGACGGCCTGCTATCGGAGGCGGAACGGGCGGTGACGGCGGGCGTGCCCGCGCTGGTACTGTTCCCCGTGATCGACCCGGCCCGCAAGACCCCGGACGGCGCCGAGGCCGCCAATCCCGACGGTCTGGTGCCAGAGGCCATCCGCCACCTCAAGCAGGCCTTTCCCGATCTGGGCGTGATCACCGACGTGGCACTCGACCCCTATACCAGCCATGGCCAGGATGGCCTGCTCGACGAAGCCGGTTACGTGGTCAACGACCCTACGGTGGCGCAACTGGTGGCCCAGGCCCGCGCCCATGCCGCAGCCGGCGCGGACGTGGTATCCCCGTCCGACATGATGGACGGCCGCATCGGCGCCATCCGCGATGCGCTGGAGGCCGACGGCCACGTCAACACGCTGATCCTGTCCTATGCCGCGAAATATGCATCCGACCTTTACGGCCCGTTCCGCGAGGCGGTGGGTTCGGCCGGCAACCTCGGCGGCGGCGGCAAGCACACCTACCAGATGCCGATCAGCAACGGCGACGAAGCCCTGCGCGAGGTAGCCCTCGACCTGGACGAAGGGGCCGACATGGTGATGGTCAAGCCCGGGCTGCCCTACCTGGATATCGTCCACCGGGTGAAGGAAACCTTCGGCGTGCCCACCTTCGCCTATCAGGTGTCCGGCGAATACGCCATGCTCAAGGCAGCCGCCGCCAACGGCTGGCTGGACGAGCGCAAGGCGGTACTGGAATGCCTGACCGCCTTCAAGCGGGCCGGTGCCGACGGGGTGCTGACCTATTTCGCGGTGGACGCGGCCCGCTGGCTGGCCGACGATGGAACACCATGACCGATCGCTACGCGGTGATCGGCAATCCGGTGGCGCACTCGCTGTCGCCGGAGATCCATGCCGCCTTCGCGACCCAGACCGGCCAGGCCATGCGCTACGGCCGCCTGCCGGCCAAGCCCGACGCCTTTGCCACCACCGCGCGGGCCTTCTTCGATGCCGGCGGCCGCGGTCTCAACGTGACCGTGCCGTTTAAGCTGGACGCGGTCGCATTCGCCGACCGGCTCAGCGATCGGGCAAGGGCCGCCGGGGCCGTGAATACGCTGATTGCGCATGACGATGGGCAAATCGAGGGCGACAATACCGATGGCGCCGGCCTGTTGCGGGACCTGCAGCAAAATCGCGGCCAGACGCTGGCCGGTTGCCGCCTGCTGATCCTGGGCGCCGGCGGTGCCGCCCAGGGGGTAATCGGTCCGCTGCTGGCGGCCCAACCGGCCAGCCTGGTCATAGCCAACCGGACCGCGTCGAAGGCCGAGTCCATGGCCGAACGCTTCGCCGCGCGGGGCCCGGTTCGCGGCATCGGCTTTTCCGACCTGGCCAATTACGAGCCGGCGGACGTGCTGATCAACGCCACGTCGGCGGGGCTGGCGGGCGCCCTGCCCGAGCTGCCCGCCAATCTGCTGGCCGCCGGTGGCACGGCCTGCGACATGGTCTACGGCGCAGCATCGCAGGCTTTTCAGGACTGGGCCCGGCAGCAGGGGGCCGGCGCCATCTACGACGGCCTCGGGATGCTAGTGGAGCAGGCGGCCGAGTCGTTCCACCGCTGGCGCGGCATGCGCCCGGATACCGCCCCGGTGCTGCGCCAGTTGCGGGCCAAGACCGGCTAAGGAACCTCCGATATGGCAAACTGAGCACTACTGTCGCGTCGGCGACGCGCTTCGCGAGCCCTGATTCCATGGCTGACAAATCCGTGCCGCACTCGCTGGAACATGTCAGTTCGCCGGAAAGCCCGGGCGAAATGCTGTCCCCGGAGGCTCACGCCCGTCAGCACGCCCACGTCCGCAAGGCCCATGAATCCGAGCTGATCGAGGATTACGTCGAACTGATTGCCGATCTGATCGACGCCAAGGGCGAAGCCCGGGCGGTCGAACTGGCCCAGCGGATGGCCGTCACTCAGGCGACGGTGGGCAAGATGATCCGCCGCCTGGGCGAGCGCGGTCTGGTCAGCAGCGAACCCTATCGCGCCATCTTCCTCACCGACCGTGGCCGCCGCATGGCGGAAACCTCGCGCCAGCGCCATCTGGTGGTACTCCGCTTCCTGCGCGCCATCGGCGTGCCCGAACAGGCCGCCCGCCAGGACGCCGAGGGTATCGAGCACCACGTCAGCCGCGAAACCCTGACCGCAATGGCCGCGCTGGTGGAGGCCCGGGACCCATCCAGCGATACTTGAAAACGGCCGCGCCGCCCCACAGCGTGCAGCCGTCACTCGACAACAGGATGCATTAATGTCCACGCGCGACGAATGGATCGACCGCATCAAGAGCAAGATCGACGAGGTCAATGCGGAAATCGATCGTCTCAAGGAAAAGGCCGGCCAGGCCTCGGATGATGCCCGGCATCAGTACGAGGACTACATGAAGGAACTGCGCGAGCAGCGCGACAAGGCCGAGACGCAGCTTTCCCGGGCACGGGACGCCAGCGAGGCGGCGTTCGACGACATTCGCCAGGGCGCCGAGCGCGCCTGGGACAGCCTGAAACTGGCGGTTTCCCGGGCCCGCGACCGCTTCTGAGTCAGGCCGCACCCGGGCTGGCCGCCGCGCGGCGCTGGGATCTGGCGCCGAAACAGGCAATCCAGCTGCAGCGAGAATTACGCGACCAGCTCGTGCTGGAAAACCGGCTCCCCGCGATCGCCACGATCGGCGGCGCGGATGTCGGTTTCGAGGATGGCGGCCGGGTAACCCGCGCCGCGGTGGTGGTCTGCGACGCCAGCGACATGACCGTGCTGGACCGGCAGATCGTGCGGCAGCCAACCCGCTTTCCCTACATTCCGGGACTGCTGTCGTTCCGCGAGGTGCCGGCCATCCTGGATGCCATCCGGGGCCTGCGTGACCTGCCGGACCTGCTTCTATGCGACGGTCACGGTTACGCCCATCCGCGCCGACTGGGTGTTGCCTGCCACATTGGCCTGGCCACCGACCTCCCCACCATCGGGGTCGGCAAGACCCGGCTGGTGGGCGAACACGCGCCGGCACCGGCGGAACGTGGCGGCTGGTCCACCCTGCGTGACGGCGACGAGACCATCGGCGCGGTGCTGCGCACCCGAAACCGCGTCGCACCGGTTTACGTATCAGCGGGTCATCGGATCGATCTAACGACCGCTGTTCGACACATCATGGCCTGCCTGCACCGGTATCGGCTACCCGAGCCGATCCGGGCAGCCGACCGCCTGGCATCGGCCGGACATCTTTGATCGCTTTCCGGGGCACTGATAGCCTGCAACGCTGTCGGAGGCCCAACGACCATTTTTCATTCGAGGACGTGAGCAATGCACATGCGAAAATTTACCACCATGGCCGCAGCCACCCTGCTGGGGGTTGGCGCCTCCGTTTCCGGTGCCGCCATCGCACAGCAGGCACCGGCCGCCACACCCGCCAAACAGGCGCAGATGCAGTCCGTGATCAAGGAATACCGCGAGGTTTCCAGCAAGCTGCAGGGCATCCGCAAAAAGGCCGTGGCCGAGAACCCGGACATCACGAAACAGCAGGAAACCTTCCGCAATCGCGTGGTCAGCGAGATGAAGAGCGAAGGCTATGATGTCGAGGCCAAGCGGGAATCCATCAAGAAGATGGGCACCGAACTGCGCGGCGAAGACGTGGCCGACGAGCGCCGTAAGGAACTGATCGGCAAGCTGCGCGCCGAACAGCAGAAAATGCGCCAGGCCCAGAAGAAGGTGATGCAGAAGCCGGAAATCCAGGCCAAGGCCGAGGAACTCAACGACGCCACCCTCGAGGCCATGCGCGAGCAGAACCCCAAGACGGATGATCTGCTGGCCCGCATGAAGGAACTTCGGGGCAAACTCCAGGCAATGGCGCCGGCCCAGGGCGGCGGTCAGTAATACCCGGCTCGCTCAATCGACGAGCAAACCAGCCCGGCCATCGGCCGGGCTTTTTTGTGGTGCGCCCGGCACGGGCGCACTCTTGCAGGTGGAAGTCCTGTCGGGAGTTGATCACAGCGACCGAAGCGAAGCGCAACTGCGTGAGGGTGACCGAGCGTGGGGAGGAAGCGTGGAGCGAAGCCGCGAGCCGATGGACAAGAACCGGATACAAGGCGCTGCCGAGCAGGGCGAGCGGGCCATAAACCGCGAAGCTCTCGTGATCAAGGCGAAGCGGCGTAGATTCGGCGGTTGTGCGGTGAAGGAGTGCGCTCTTACCCGGGGAGATCTCGCTTTATGCCTGAAAGGGCGACGGTGATGCCGGTGCGAGAAGTCAGCAGAGGCCGTAGTAGTTGCCATTCGGTGACGAAGGGTCGAACGAGAAGGAGTGGATGACGACGTGACGCTCGAGCGCGCATGGCATCAGAAGCCCGGTCGACCGGGGCGGACGGCGGTGGGTGCGGGTGAAGCCCAAGCCCGAGGCGTTGGCGATGAAGCGCGGTCGGTGGGTTACGACACGCAAGCCACAGGGCGAGACAGCCTGCTTTGGCAGGCACTCGCGAGAGAGAACCTGGTCAAGGCGTGGCAACGCGTCAAGGCCAACAATGGCAGTGCCGGAGTGGATGGCTGCACGATTGCCGAGACGGCGGCTTACCTGAAGACCGACTGGGCACGCATCCGCAAGGAACTGCTTGCCGGCACCTACCGGCCGTCGCCGGTACGCCGGGTACAGATTCCCAAGTCGGGTGGTGGTCAGCGGGAGCTGGGTATTCCGACGGTGGTGGATCGTGTGATCCAGCAGGCCCTGCTGCAAGTATTGCAGCCGCGGCTTGACCCGACATTCTCCGAGTCCAGTCACGGATTCCGTCCGGGCCGGCGTGCGCACGACGCGGTGTGCCAGGCACAACGCCACGTGCAGGACGGTTACCGGGTGGTGGTGGACGTGGATTTGGAGAAGTTCTTTGATCGGGTCAACCACGACGTGCTCATGAGCCGCCTGGCCAGACGGATCGATGACAAGGCTGTACTGCGGCTGATTCGTCGGTACCTAAACGCCGGCATCCTGAGCCATGGCCTGGCGATGCAGCGATACGAGGGGACGCCGCAAGGCGGCCCGTTATCACCGCTGCTGGCCAACGTGCTGCTGGACGAGGTGGACCGGGCGCTCGAACATCGGGGCCACCGCTTTGTACGTTACGCCGACGACCTGATGGTCTACGTGCGCAGCCACAAGGCGGGGGCGCGGGTGCTCGAAGGGCTGCGCAAGCAGTTTGCCCGGTTACGCTTGAAAGTGAACGAGGCCAAGACCGCCGTCACCAGTGCCCTCGGGCGTGCGTTTCTCGGCTTTGAATTCTGGGCAGCGCCCGGCGGGGTCGTGAAACGCGGTGTGGCGAGCAAAGCCAAGGCCACATTCAAGCAGCGGATACGGTGGCTGACCTGCCGTAGTCGCGGACGAAGCCTGAACCAGATCGTCGAACAACTGCGTGTGTTTGTGCTGGGCTGGAGGGCCTACTTCCGCCTGTCGCAGACGCCGACGGTGTTCCGGGCGCTGGACCAGTGGCTTCGCCATCGCCTGCGCGCCATTCAACTCAAGCACTGGAAACGGGGCAAGACGATGTACCGGGAACTGCTGGCTCTGGGCGCACGCCCAGCGCAGGCCCAACGCGTGGCGGCCAACAGCCGTCGCTGGTGGCGCAACAGTCGGTACGAACTCAACCGCCTGATGCCGATCGCCTACTTTGATCGGCTGGGGCTGCCCCGCCTCTCATGAACCTCAACTTCTCGAACCGCCTAGTGCGGACCCGCTTGCTAGGTGGTGTGGGAGGGGTCGCTCAGGAGGTCTGAGTGCCCCTATCCCGATTCCGAACTCCCGAACAAAAAAAGCGCCGGGCGGACAAAAGCCACCCGGCGCGGGTCGATGTCCCATGGAACCGGAGCTAAAGACCCAGCAGACCATTCAGCAGTCCACCGCGCTGGGGCGTGCTGGTCCGGGCCTGGCCGGCAGCCCGGGCCCCGGCATCCACACGGCCCTGCGACACCGCGCGGCGATCGTCACGGCGGGTGTCCAGCTCCTGATCGACGCGGGCGCCGGCTTCGGCATCCAGCTGCACCAGATCGCCCAGACCGAGTCCGAGGCCGACCCCGGCGCCGGCGGCGGTACGGGAATTAAGATCGGCCATCGCCTGGCCGCTCATGAGGCCCAGGCCAAGCATGGTCACGGTAATGAGTCGCATATCGCATCTCCTTGAGGAAGGGGTTGATCAAACGTTGCCGGTATCAACCGGACGCGATCACCCTGCCCCGAGGCGCCTGAACCAATCCTGAACCCGGGATCGTGGCCGGCGACTTACTCGTCGCTCTTCCGCGACGCCTTCTGGGCCTCGACTTCGCGGATACCGGGCACGAACAGGCGGGCGCCCCAGATGCCGGCTTCGTAGAGAATGAAGATCGGCACCGCCAGCAACGTCTGGGAAATCATGTCCGGCGGGGTCAACAACATCGCGATGGCGAAAGCCCCCACCAGCACATACGGCCGGTAGCTGGCAAGATCCGACGGCGTGGTAAAGCCCGCCCAGACCAGCAGGAACAGGGCCACGGGTACCTCGAAGGCAATACCGAAGGCCATGAACATGCCGAGCACGAAATCCAGATAACGGCTGATATCGGTCATCACCGCCACCCCTTCCGGGGCCACACTGACGAAGAAACCGAATACCACCGGAAACACGATGTAGTAGGCGAACGCCATGCCCAGATAGAACAGGCTGGTGCTGGTCGCCAGCAGTGGCATCACCAGTCGCCGCTCGTTCATGTACAGGCCCGGCGCCACAAAGGACCATATCTGATACAGGATCCATGGCAGGGAAATCACCACCGCCAGGAGAATGGAGAGCTTGAAAGGGGCCAGGAAGGGCGCCGCCACTTCGGTGGCAATCAGGCTGGAACCGGCCGGCATGTGCGCCAGCAACGGCCCGGACAGCCAGGTGAATAATTCCGACGAAAAGATGGCCAGCGGGATGAACACCAGCACCACCATGATCACCGCGCGCAACAGCCGATCGCGCAACTCCAGCAGGTGAGAGAAAAGGGTCTGTTCCTTGTCGGGGCCCACGCTCATGAATCGCCGTCCCGGGTCTGCGACTCCAGGCGCCGGCCCGCCGGCTTGTCTGCCGGTTCGTCGGTGGCGGTCTCGTCCGGCGCCGTGGCAGGCGACGCCGGCTGGGATGTCGTGCCGGCCGTGTCCTCGTCACCGCGCACCTCGGATTCCAACTGTCGCCGGCCCTGGTCGAACTCGCTCCGTGTCTGATCGATTTCGGACCGGGTCTGCTCGAAGGTGCGCCGCAGATCCTTGGTATTGACCTCGCGCTCAAGCTCGGTGCTGAGGGTGCGCATGTAGGAGCGCGCGCGGCCGGTCCAGCGGCCGAGCGTTCTGGCGACAGTGGGAAGCCGCTCGGGCCCGAGCACGATCAGACCGATCACGCCGAGCACGACCAACTCCCAGAAACCCATGTCGAACATTCGATCAGGCCTGCAGGTAGGGTGTCACCGGCGATGCGCCGGCGGCCGGATCAGGATTTCTTGGCCTGGTCCTGGCGCTTGTCCGCTTCTTCGGTCGGGTCCGTGTTGGCCCGGGTCTCTCCCAGCTGGTCGATGACCTGGGGGTCTTCATCACGCTTGCGGGCGTCCTGGTCGTCCTCGTCACCATCCTTCTCGCCGCCGTCCTTCATGGCGGAGCGAAAACCCTTGATCGCCGAGCCCAGATCGCCGCCCATGTTGCGCAACCGCTTGGTGCCGAAGACCATCACCACGATCGCCAGCACGATGAGCAACTGCCAGATGCTGATACCGCCAATACCCATAATTTTCTACCTCGTTAATCCTGTCGTTGGCGTGCGGCCTTCTCGGCCAGTCCGGACATGCCGAACCGTCTGCCCAGTTCGGCCAGCACGTCGTCAGCGGACAACCGCCGGTGTGTCAGCAGGACCATGGTGTGGAACCACAGGTCCGCAATCTCGTGAATCAGGTGGGCGTCGTCGCTTTCGCCGGCCGCCTCGATTACCTCGCCGGATTCTTCCTCGATCTTAGCAAGAATCGCGTCCACGCCGCCGGACAAAAGACGGGCGGTGTAGGACGCCGATGGATCGGCCTCGCAGCGCTCGGTCAGCACCCGGTCGAGGGCGGCAAGCACGTGGTCGGTATCAGCCATAAATATCTTCCGGGTCGCGGATGACCGGGTCGGCATCCCGCCAGGCGCCGTCCGCCAACTGTCGATAAAAGCAGCTCTCGCGGCCGGTATGACATGCAATACCACCCACCTGTTCGACACGCAGCAACAGCGTATCGCCGTCGCAGTCCAGCCGGACGTCGACGATGCGCTGCCGGTGACCGGAGGATTCGCCTTTGCGCCACAGCTTGCCGCGCGAGCGTGACCAGAACGTGGCAAACCCGGTGTGCAGGCTCTCGGCCAGCGAGTCGCGGTTCATCCACGCCATCATCAGCACGCGCCCGCCCGCTGCGTCCTGCACCACCGCCGGCGCCAGGCCATCCGGGTTCCAGGCCACCTCGTCGAGCCAGTTGCTCGTCACGCCCATCGATTGTCGTCCCCTGCTATACGCATGCCGTCGGACATCGGACTCGCGGGCTCGCATTCTACGCCGTTCGCGCCCCGTTTGGCGCGGGTCCGACGCCCTTGCAAGCGGGCCGGTGCGGGTCTACTGTTCGGCGGCTATGAAGATCATCATTCTGGGGGCCGGCCAGGTGGGTGCCACACTGGCCGAGAATCTGGCCGACGAGGCCAACGACGTTACCATCGTCGATACCCAGGCGAATCTCCTGGCCGAACTGCAGGACCGGCTGGACATCCGGGCGGTGCAGGGGTTCGCCGCGCATCCGGAAGTGCTGCAGGCCGCCGGGGCCGAGGACGCCGACATGATCATCGCGGTCACCGAATCCGACGAGATCAACATGGTGGCCTGCCAGATCGCCTATACCCTGTTCCACACCCCGACCAAGATCGCCCGCATCCGTGCCTCGGAATATCTCAGGGAAAAGCGTCTGTTCCAGCAGGACGCGCTGCCCGTGGACATGCACATCAGTCCGGAACAGCTGGTATGCGACTACATCAGCCGCCTGATCCAGTACCCCGGCGCGCTGCAGGTGGTGGATTTCGCCGGTGGCCGGGTCCGGGCGGTGGGCGTCAAGGCCTATTACGGCGGACCGCTGGTGGGCCAGGAACTGCGCACCATCCGGGAGCATATCCCCGGGGTCGATACCCGCGTGGCGGCCATCTACCGGCGCGGCAAGCCGATCATCCCCGAAGGCGACACGATCATCGAAGCCGATGACGAAGTGTTCTTCGTGGCCGCCAAGAAGCACATCAAGAAAGTCATCAGCGAACTACGCAAGCTCGACCGTCCGGTCAAGCGGGTGGTGCTGGCCGGCGGCGGCAACATCGGCCTGCGCCTGGCCCGGGCACTGGAGGATCACTGCCAGGTCAAGCTGATCGAGCGCAACCGCGAGCGCGCCCGGGCCCTGTCCGAGCAGTTGAAGAAGGCCATCGTACTGGTCGGCGACGCCGCCAACGAGGCCCTGCTGCTGGAGGAGAACATCGAAAGCGTGGATGTGTTCTGCGCGGTCACGGACGATGACGAGGCCAACATCCTGTCCTCGATGCTGGCCAAGCGCCTGGGCGCCCGCAAGGCCATGAGCCTGATCAACCGGCTGGCCTATGTCGATCTGGTGGAAGGCGGTGCCATCGACATCGCGATCTCCCCGCAGCAATCGACGGTGTCGGCCCTGCTGTCGCACGTGCGCCGGGGCGACGTGGTGCAGGTTCACAGCCTGCGGCGAGGTGCCGCCGAAGCAATCGAGGCGGTCGCCCACGGTGACCCGAGCAATTCCCGCGTGGTCGGCCGGCGCATCGACGAGATCCGCCTGCCCACCGGCACCACCATCGGGGCCATCGCCCGCGGCGAGGAAGTGATCATTGCCCACCATGACACCGTGATCGAATCCGGTGACCACGTGATCATGTTCATCGTGGAGAAGAAGAACACCGCGGCGCTGGAGCGGCTGTTCCAGGTCGGCGTGTCGTTCGTCTGACCGCCATGTCGGGACCGGTTTTCAGGGATGACATGATCCGGAGGCAGTCCACGCCATGAATCATCCCTTCGCGGTGGCACAGCGCGTGGTCGGTGTCCTGCTGATGCTGTTCTCCGCCACCATGCTGTTGCCGGTACTGGTGGCCCTGTTCTACGGCGATGGCGAAGCGGACGCCTTCCTGTCCGGATTCGGCATCACCCTGGCAGCTGGGTTCATCGCCTGGTGGCCGGCGCGACGGATCCGGAAGGAAATCAAACTCCGGGACGCGTTTCTGGTGGTCGTACTGTTCTGGGCCGTGCTGGGGCTGTTCGGGTCGCTGCCGCTGTTTCTCGCCGAGCGACCCGACATGACGGTCACCGATGCGGTGTTCGAAGGCCTGTCCGGCCTGACCACCACCGGCGCCACTGTGCTCACCGGTCTGGATACCCTGCCGCATGCGGTGCTGTTCTGGCGTCAGCTGCTGCAATGGCTCGGCGGCATGGGCATCATCGTGCTGGCCGTGGCGATTCTGCCGATGCTGGGTATCGGCGGCATGCAGCTCTACCGGGCGGAAACCCCGGGCCCGATCAAGGACTCCAAGCTCACCCCGCGCATCCAGGAGACGGCGAAGACACTGTGGTACCTGTACGCGGGGATGACCGTGGTTTGCGCGCTGGTCTACTGGTTCGCCGGCATGACGCCGTTCGACGCGGTGGGCCTGGCCTTTTCCTCGATTGCCACGGGCGGGTTTTCCACCCATGACCTGAGCCTGGGCCACCACGATGACCCGGTCATCGAGCTGGCGGCGGTCTTCGCCATGCTGGTGGGCTCGGTGAACTTCGCGCTGCATTTCACCGCCTGGCGAACTGCCGACCTCCGCACCTACTGGCGCGATGCCGAAGCCCGGACGTTCCTGACCATGGTGGTCGGGGCCACCACGCTGGTCGGCGCCTATCTTCTCTACGCAGGCACCTACGGCGATCCCGCGGAGGCGTTCATCAAGGCCCTGTTTCAGGTGGTGTCGATCGGCACCACCACCGGGTTCACCACCACCGACTACACCCTGTGGCCGGCGTTCCTGCCGATGCTGTTGCTGCTGGGCAGCTTTGTCGGCGGCTGCGGCGGCTCCACCACCGGCGGGATCAAGGTCGTGCGCTTCGTGCTGCTGCTCAAGCAGGGCCTGCGTGAGGTCACGCGGCTGATTCATCCCAATGCGGAACTGCCGGTCAAGCTCGGTGGCCGCGTGATGCCGCCGCACGTCATCGAGGCCGTATGGGGTTTTTTTGCCGCCTACATCGGCGTGTACGTACTGATGTTTCTGCTACTGCTGCTTACCGGGCTGGACGAAGTCAGCGCCTTCTCGGCCGTGGCTGCCTGCCTGAATAACCTGGGACCGGGTCTGGGCGAGGTCTCCTCCAACATGGCAAGCGTCACCGATCCCGGCAAATGGCTTCTCTGCCTGGCCATGCTGATGGGGCGCCTGGAAATCTTCACCCTGCTGGTGATCTTCTCGCCCGCCTTCTGGCGACGGTAACAGCACGCCGGCTGGCCTTCGCCTACGTTACAATCCCGGCCCCATGGGCATGCGGGCGAAACTCGAGGCAATGCTGGAGCGCGGTCAGGACACCGCCCTGCTGCGCTTTTCCCTTGGCGAACTCTGCGTCAAGGAGGGGGATGCCGATGCCGCCGTCGGCCATCTGCAACACGCCGTAACGCTGGATCCGGATTATTCCGCGGCCTGGAAATTTCTGGGCCGCGCGCTGGCCGACGCGGGCCGGGAGGACGAGGCGGCGGACGCTTTCGACCAGGGTATTGCGGTGGCCGAGGGCCGCGGCGACCACCAGGCGGCCAAGGAGATGCGCGTATTCGCCCGACGGCTGACGCGCGGTAACCCCTGATGTCGGTCTACACCCGCCTGGGCCCGGACGACATCGACTGCCTGCTCAGCGACTATGCGATCGGTGAACTCGAGCACTTCGAGGGCATTTCCGAAGGCATCACCAACACCAACTACTTCGTCGATACGACGCTCGGGCGCTGGGTGCTGACACTGTTCGAAGCGCTGGAACCAGCCGAGCTGCCCTACTACCTGAATCTGATGGATCACCTGGCGGGCCTGGGCGTGCCCGGCGCGCACCCGGTGGCCCGGCGGGACGGCGGTTTCCTGTCGCACCTGGCGGGACGACCGGCGGCACTGGTCTATCGGCTGCGGGGACGCAGCCTGGTATCGCCGGACCCGGCGCATTGTGCGGCGCTGGGCGCCACCGTGGCGGAGCTGCACCGGGCCGGGGAATCCTTCCCCGACCGCCAGGCCAACAGCCGCGGGCTGGACTGGATCGTCGCCACACGGGACGAGCTGGCCGATCACCTGGCGGCCAGCGACAGGGACCTGCTGAACGATGAAATCGCGTTCCAGCAGAGCGTGGACTATACGCCGCTGCCCCACGGCGTGATCCACGCCGACCTGTTCCGCGACAACGTGCTGTTCGAGGACCGCCATGTCTCCGGGCTGATCGATTTCTACTACGCCTGCCACGATCACTGGCTGTTCGATCTGGCGGTGATCTGCAACGACTGGTGCCATCGGACGGACGGCCGGCACCTGCCCGACCACTGGCGCGCGATCGTCGATGCCTACCGCCGGCGGCGCCCGTTCACCCCGGCCGAAGTCGAGGCCTGGCCGATGATGCTGCGGGCGGCAGCGCTGCGCTTCTGGGTGTCACGCCTGGCGGACTGGCATTTCCCCCAGTCCGGCCACGATACCCATCAGAAGGACCCGCAACCGTTCGCGGATCTGCTGATCGCTCACCGTAACGCCCCGCCCCGCCTGCTGAACTGATGGCCCGGCTCGCCCGGCTGGTGGCCGGCATCGACGCGGTGAACAACGCCATCGGCCGCGGCGTGGCCTGGCTGACGCTCGCCATGGTGCTGGCGGATGCCCTGGTGGTAGGGCTGCGTTACGGCTTCGGCATCGGCTGGACCGGTCTGCAGGAAAGCGTCACCTACATGCATGCCGCCGTCTTCCTGCTGGCGGCAGCCTACGCCCTCAACCGCGATGACCACGTGCGGGTGGATATCTTCCAGCGGCAGTGGTCGCCCCGCCGGCGCGCCCTGGTCGATCTGCTGGGAAGCCTGTGCCTGCTGCTGCCGGTGGCCGCGGCCCTGGGGGCGCTCAGCATCGGTTACGTTGCCGATGCCTGGCAGCGGCTGGAAACCTCGGCCCAGCCGGGCGGCCTGCCCTTCGTGTATCTGCTCAAGACGCTGATCCTGGTGGTGGCCGCGCAACTGGCCGCCGCCGCCCTGGCCCGGGCCGGTCAGAGCTTGCTGACCCTGTGCGGGGCGTCGACGGAGGCCGAGCCGTGGCATTAATGGCCGGGTTGATGTTCGTGGTGATCTGCCTGGTGCTGCTGGCCGGCTATCCGGTGGCCTTCACCCTCGCGGGTATCGCCCTGCTGTTCGGGCTGGCCGGGGCGGCGGCCGGTGCATTCCCGGCCGGGGAACTGCTGGCGCTGCCGAGCCGCGTATTCGGCATCATGACCAACGAAACCCTCATCGCCGTGCCGCTGTTCGTGTTCATGGGGGTGATGCTGGAGCGCTCGCGGATTGCCCGGGAACTGCTGGAGGCCATGGCCGCCCTGTTCGGCCGCCGCCGCGGCGGGCTCGGCATCACCGTGGTGCTGGTCGGGGCGCTGCTGGCCGCGTCAACCGGCATCGTCGGGGCGACTGTCGTCACCATGGGACTGCTCGCCCTGCCTACCATGCTGCGCCGTGGTTATGATCCCGGCCTGTCCGCCGGCACCATCTGCGCGGCCGGCACCCTGGGTCAGGTGATCCCGCCCTCGATCATGCTGGTCCTGCTCGGGGACGTGATCGCCTCGGCCTACCAGCAGGCCCAGGCCTCGATGGGCGTGTTCAGCATGCAGACAGTGTCCGTGGGCGATCTGTTCGTGGGGGCGCTGATTCCCGGCCTGCTAACCGTGGCGGCCTATCTGCTGTACCTGCTGTTCGTGGCCTGGCGCTGGCCGGCCGCCATGCCGGCGGTGCCCGACGACGAACGGGGCGAGACCACCGGCCTGATTCTGATCAGCCGGCTGCTATCGCCGCTGGCCCTGATCGTGGCGGTGCTGGGCTCGATCATGATCGGCGCGGCCACTCCCACCGAGGCCGCCGCCATCGGGGCACTGGGGGCCATGGTGCTGGCCGCCGCGCGCGGCCGCCTGGGGCGACGCGAACTCACGGCCGTGACCGACCAGACCGCCCGCCTGACCAGCATGGTATTCATGATCCTGATCGGCGCCTCAATGTTCTCACTGGTGTTCTCGGCCTACGGCGGGGACCGCGCGGTGCACGAGCTGCTCGGCAATCTGCCGGGCGGTGCGCTGGGGGCCATGCTGGTGGTGATGGCGACCATGTTCCTGCTCGGCTTCATCCTCGATTTCATCGAGATCACCTTCGTGGTCGTGCCGATCGTGGCGCCCGCGCTACTGGCCATGGGCCTCGATCCGATCTGGCTCGGGGTGATGATGGCGATCAATCTTCAGACTTCGTTTCTCACCCCGCCCTTCGGCTTTGCGCTGTTCTACCTGCGTGGCGTGGCCCCGGCATCGCTGGAAACCGGGGCAATCTACCGCGGCGTGGTGCCGTTCATCCTGATCCAGCTCGGCATGCTGGGACTGCTGGCGGCCTGGCCGGGTCTCGTGACCTGGCTACCGGGCCTGGTGTATCGATAGCCGGGGAAGCGGGTGCGCCTTGCGTTTCAGCCGTATCGGGCCGGCGACAAGCCCTATCTCTGGACCACCTATGTCGAGGCGATGAAGCCGCATATCTCGAGGATGTGGGGATGGGATGCCGCATGGCAGGAAAACGACTTCGCGACGAGCCTGCGGCGGTACGAGACGCTGGTGCTGGCGGATGGTGATTGCCGGCTCGGCTACCTCCAGGTCAGCAACGATCTCGACAGCACCTTCATCGCCATGATCATTCTCGAGCCGCGTTTCCGCTCACGCGGCTACGGCCCGGCAGTACTCGACAAGCTGCAAGACGAACGCCCCGGCAAGCCGCTAACCCTGCGCTGCTTCCGGGTGAATACCGCCGCCTACCAGTTCTACATCCGGTGCGGGTTTCGCGTGGTTGGGACGGACGATTACTTCATCGCCATGGACCGGCCCGCCAGACGACGGCGGTCCGCCACGCCACCGCCACGTTGACTCGTGGACCATAGCCCCTATGGTCGCAGTTCCAGGATGGCGGCCTCGCCCAGCGCCGTCCAGTCCCGGGCGCGGGCGGCGAAATCCCGGTAGGCGTCGTGCACGCGGCCGGCGAAGGCATCCCCGGCCACCAAGTCTTCCAGCACGCCGGGGGTCGCCTCGCGCAGGGCCGCCAGGATGTCATCGGGAAACCGATGCAGCGTCACGCCGTGCTCATCGACCAGCGAACGCAGCGCCTTCTGATTGTTGGCCCGCATTTCGGCCTGCATGCGGCGGCCGGCCGCCATGCAGGCGGCGCTGACTACCGACTGAAGCCGTTCCGGCAGCGCTTCCCAGGCTGGCTTGTGGACGATGGCCTCGAGATTTCCGCAGGGCTCGTGCCAACCGGGGTAGTAGTAATGGCGGGCGATCTTGTGAAAACCGAAGGCCAGATCGTTGTAGGGGCCGACCCATTCCGCGGCATCGATCACGCCCTGCTGCAGCGACGTGAACAGCTCGCTACCGGGGATGTTCACCGTGGTCACATCCAGCGCCTGCAGCACCTCGCCGCCCAGCCCGGGCATGCGCACCTTGAGCTGTCGCAGCCCGTCCAGGTCCGCCACCGGCTCACGGAACCAGCCACCCATCTGGGTACCGGTATCCCCGGCCTCGAACGGCACCAGATCGAACCCGGCATATAGCTCGCGCCACAGTTCCATCCCGCCACCGACATGCAGCCAGGCCTGCATTTCCGAGGCAGTCATGCCGAAGGGCACCGCGGTAAAAAACGGCGTGGCCGGCGACTTGCCTTTCCAGTAATACGCCGCGCCATGGCCCATCTGTGCGGCGCCGCGAGACACCGCATCGAACACCTCCAGCGCCGGTACCCGCTCGCCGGCGCCATACACCCGCACCGTGAGTTCCCCGTCGGACATCCGGGTGATCAGATCGGCTAGGTGCTGGGCGGCCGTACCCAGTCCGGGAAAATTCTTCGGCCAGGTGGTCACCATGTTCCAGGTGATGGATTCGCGGGCCGGCACGGAACCGGTATCGTTCGCTCTCCCGCAGGCACTGGCAAGCCCGCCGGCGCCCAGCGCCAGCATCAAATCACGGCGTTTCATCATCCCACTCCGGTATCGATCGAAAGCGTGCTGGAGTGTACCCAACCGCCGGGCAATCCCGGACATGAAAAGGCCCGACACCGCAGGGGGGCGCGGCGCCGGGCCAAGGGGTAGCCGTGCTAGGCTAGCGGAGGCGAGACAGCAGGCGAGTCCCGTAGCCTGCCATCCGGTCCTGATCCATCCGTGGATGCCTCCCGCGCCGACCTCGTTCCGTCCTTGGAGTCCAGTGGCATCAGCGCCAAGCAAGCGTGGCAGGTCCCATGCAATCCGCCTATCAGACGATTCAGCGATGATCTGTGAGCATTTTCCGACAACGAACAAGCCCGGCGGCCGGCTGCCATGATCGGCCTGCTGCAGCGGGTAACCCGGGCCGGCGTCGACATCGAGGGGAAAACCGTGGCCCGCATCGATGCCGGACTGCTGGTACTGGTGGGAGTCAGACCCGATGACACCCCGGCCACTGCACAGCGACTGGCCGAGCGGCTGCTGGCCTACCGCGTATTCCCGGACGCGGACGGCCGCATGAACCTGGCGCTGACCGATACCGGCGGCGGGCTGCTGCTGGTGCCGCAGTTCACCCTGGCGGCGCGCACCGACAAGGGCACCCGTGCCAGCTTCACCAGCGCGGCGCCGCCGGATCAGGCCCGCTCGCTGTTCGAGACGCTGGTAACCGCCGCCCGGGAACGCCATGCCGACGTCCAGACCGGCCGTTTCGGTGCCGACATGGCGGTATCCCTGACCAACGACGGGCCGGTGACCTTTTGGCTGGAAACCTGAAGACCCGCGCTGCCGAGAGTTTCACCCCGCCGCGCCACGGCGTATCATGACCAAAACCGCGGTGTGTCCCGCCCCCAAGACAGTAGCCATGACCACGCGAACCGCCGACATTCGCCGGGAAACCCGGGAAACGCGCATCCGCCTGACCCTGGACCTGGACGGCACCGGCAAGTCCCGTCTGGATACGGGAATTCCCTTTCTCGACCACATGCTGGAGCAGATCGCCCGCCACGGCCTGGTGGATCTGAGCATCGAGGCCAGCGGCGACCTGGACGTCGATGATCACCACACGGTCGAGGATGTGGGCATCTGCCTGGGTCAGGCGCTGGCGGAGGCGCTGGGCGATAAGGCCGGCATCGTCCGCTACGGGCACGCCTACGTCCCGCTCGACGAAGCCCTGTCGCGCGTGGTGATCGACCTGTCCGGCCGGCCCGGCCTGCAGTACGCCGTGGACTATCCGCGCGAGCGCATAGGTCGCTTCGATGTCGACCTGGTGCGCGAGTTCTTCCAGGGGCTGGTCAACCACGCCTGCATGACGCTGCACATCGACGGCCTGCGCGGGTTCAACGCCCATCACGTGGCCGAAACCGTGTTCAAGGCCTTCGGCCGGGCGCTGCGCGTGGCGGTGGAACGCGACGCCCGGGCGGGAGACGCCATGCCATCGACCAAGGGCTCTCTCTAGAGCCATCACGTTCACGCGATCAGGGGCGACTGACGATGGCCACGGTGGGCATCATTGATTACGGCATGGGCAATCTGCATTCGATTGCCAAGGCGCTTCAGTACGTTGCCGGCGACGAGCAGATCGAGGTTCACTACGACCCGGACGTGCTGGCCAAGGCCGACCGCCTGGTGCTGCCGGGCGTGGGCGCGATCGGCCATTGCATGGCGGAACTGCACCGGCTGGAACTCGACGCGATGGTGCGCGAGCAGCTCGGCACCAAGCCGCTGCTGGGTGTCTGCCTGGGCATCGAGGTACTGATGACCTACTCCGCGGAAAGCGGCGGGGTGCAGGGCCTGGGTGCCTTCCCCGGAGAGGCGGTGCGTTTCCCCGACCCCGATCATCAGCCGGACGGCGTGCGGCGCAAGATTCCGCACATGGGCTGGAATCAGGTGCGTCAGGAACGCAGCCATCCCCTGTGGAAGGATATTGCCCCCAACAGCTGGTTCTATTTCGTGCACAGCTATTACGTGGCGCCCGAGGACGAGCGCCACGTGGCCGGCACCACGGAGTACGGCCACCGCTTCGCCTCGGTGATACTGCGCGACCAGGTGTTCGCGGTGCAGTTCCACCCGGAGAAGAGCCAGTCCGCCGGCCTGCAACTGCTGGCCAATTTCCTGGAATGGGACGGCGCTGCCTGATCGCGATCGGGCGCCGAACGACACAACAACGATTCGGAGGAGATCGTGCTGCTTATTCCCGCCATCGACATCAAGGACGGCAAGTGCGTGCGCCTGCGCCAGGGACGCATGGACGATGTCACGGTGTTCGACGAGGACCCCGCCGCCGTGGCGGAACGCTGGCTGGCCGCCGGCGCCGACCGCATCCATGTGGTGGACCTGGACGGTGCCACGGCTGGCAGGCCGGTCAACAAGGCCGCGGTCGAACGCATCATCCAGGCCTGCGGCCAGGTGCCGGTGCAGGTCGGCGGTGGCATCCGCAACGAGGAGGCCATCGATACCTACCTGGAACTGGGGGTGGAATACGTGATCCTGGGCACTCGGGCGATCAAGGAACCGCATTTCGTGTCCGACGTGGGCGTGGAGTTCGCCGGCCACGTGATCGTCGGCCTGGACGCCCGCGACGGCAAGGTGGCCACTGACGGCTGGTCCAAGCTGTCGAACCATGACGTACTCGACCTGGCCCAGCAGTTCGAACGCGACGGGGTGGTCGCCATCATCCACACCGACATCGCCCGCGACGGGATGATGGAAGGCCTGAACATCGCGGCCACCCGCGAACTGGCCAGCGCTATCACCATTCCGGTGCTGGCCTCCGGCGGCGTCACCTCGCTGGCCGATATCGAGGCCCTGTGCGATGCCGAAGAGGACGGCGTGGCCGGGGCCGTGATCGGCCGCGCGCTCTACGAGGGCGGCCTGGATCTGGCCGCCGCCCGCAAGCTGGTCGAGGAACGCCAACAGGCATCATGAGTCTTTCCAAGCGCATAATTCCCTGCCTGGACATCGACAAGGGCCGGGTGGTCAAGGGCGTCAAGTTTCTCGAGATCCGCGACGCCGGGGACCCGGTGGAAATCGCCCGCCGCTACGACCAGCAGGGGGCCGACGAACTGGTGTTTCTCGACATCACCGCCTCCCACGAGGCCCGGGACACCCTGATCGAGGTGGTGGAACGGGTGGCCGGGGCGGTTTTCATCCCGCTGACCGTGGGCGGCGGCGTCAAGACCCTGCCGGATGTCCGCCGCCTGCTGCAGGCCGGCGCCGACAAGGTCTCCATCAACACCGCGGCCATCGCCCGGCCTGAATTCGTCACCGAGGCCGCCGACCGGTTCGGTCAGCAGTGCATCGTGGTGGCCATCGACGCCAAGCGCGTCAGCAAGAAGAAGGAAGAACCCCGCTGGGAGGTGTTTACCCACGGCGGCCGCAAATCGAGCGGACTGGACGCGGTGGAATGGGCGCAGCGCATGGTGGCCAACGGCGCCGGGGAACTGTTGGTCACCAGCATGGATGCCGACGGCACCAAGACCGGTTTCGACCTCAAGCTGACCCGCGCCATTTCCGAGTCCGTGGATGTGCCGGTGATCGCGTCGGGCGGGGTCGGCTCGCTGGAGCATCTGCACGACGGCCTGGAAGTTGGCCGCGCGGATGCCGTGCTGGCCGCCAGCATCTTCCATTTCGGTGAATACACCATCCAGCAGGCCAAGGGCTATCTGGCCGAACGCGGGGTGTGTGTACGGGACGCGATCTACCGCTGACGCTCGATCACGGCGTAGAAGAACCCGTCCATGCCGGCCTCGCCCGGCGCAATGCGCCGTCCCGCCCCGGCGGTTTCGCCCCAATTCCCGGCAATGGGAAACGGCCGGGCTGCCGGCTGATCCCCGCAGAATCCGGCTACCGCTTCGGCACCCTCGACGGCCAGTACCGAACAGGTGGCGTAGACCAGCCGTCCGCCGGGCGCCAGTAACGGCCAGAGTGCATCCAGCAGCGCCCGCTGGCGCACCGCCAGCGCGGCCGGGTCGGTCTCGCGCCGCAGCCACTTGATGTCGGGATGCCGCCGGATCACGCCGGTGCCGGTACAGGGGGCATCGATCAGGATGCGGTCGAACGGGCGGCCGTCCCACCAGTCATCGGCCAGCGTCGCATCGGCGGGCTGCAACGTCGCGCCCGCCCGCAAACCGAGCCGGTCCAGGGTTTCGGCAACCCGCTCGAGCCGGTTCGGATCACTGTCCAGAGCCACCAGTTCGCAATCGCTCAACTCCCGGCAATGGGCGGCCTTACCCCCGGGGGCACTACAGGCATCCAGCACCCGCATGCCCGGCTCGATCGCCAGCAGCCGCGCAGCCAGCTGGGCCGCCGCATCCTGTACCGACACATCACCGTCGCCGAAACCCGGCAGTGACGCCACCCCGACCGGCGTATCCAGCATCAGGGCTTCTGCCGCATATGGATGCGGGTACGCCACCATGCCCGCGGCATGCAGCCGGTCCCGATACGAATCACGCGTCGTCCGCCGGGTGTTGACCCGCAGCGTCATCGGCGCCGGCTGATTGTTGGCCGCCAGCAGCGCCGGCCAGTTATCCGGCCAGTCCTCGCGCAGCCGCGCGACCAGCCAGCCGGGATGGGACTGCTGCACGCCGGGGTCGTCGGACAGGGCTGCGATCCGATCCCGTGATTCCCGCTGAAAGCGCCGCAGCACGGCATTGACCAGCCCCCGATGCTGCGGCTTGTTCAGCGGGCCGGTGGCCGCCACCGTGGCATGTACCGCGGCATGGGGCGGGATCCGCATGGCGATAAGCTGGTGGAAGCCGACCAGAATCAGCGCAAGAACCGGACGCGGAGGCGGCCGGCGAAGCAATCCGTCAGCAATCGTCGCCAGGCGGCGATAATCCCGAACCACGCCGTAGGACAGCGCCGCGGCCAGGCTCTGATCGGCCGCGGCCAGACCCGCCTGGGCGGCCGGCAACGCCGCGTCCAGGCTCTGCCCCTGCAGTACCCCTGCCACCGCCCGGGCGGCGGCGGCGCGGGTCGCCGCACCGTCATCGGCGTCACTCAAAACGCTTGCCGACCAGGGGACGGCCGCGGGCGATCTCCGCCGCCGGCAGCCGTCGCCGGCCGGGCCATTGCAGTTCGGTGATGCGCAGCTGCCCGTTGCCGGTGGCCACATCGATGCCGGCTGCGGCCGCCGCCACGACGGTACCGGCATCGGCCTCGGCGGCGCCGCCAATGGCTTCGGCCTGCCAGATGCGGACGCGCTCGCCATCCAGACCGCCGTGGGCCACCGGCCAGGGGTTGAAGGCCCGCACCGCCCGCGACAGCGACACCGCCGACTGGCCCCAGTCCAGCGCGGCCTCGGCCTTGTCCAGCCGCCGCGCATGGGTGGCTGCGGCCTCATCCTGGACCCGTCCGGCAACCTCACCATCGGCCAGCGCATCGATCATCGCCGGCAGCATCCGGGCACCCAGCTCGGCCAACCGGTCATGTAGGTCGCCGGCGGTTTCGCGGGGGCCGATCGCGGTGGATTCCTGGGCAAGAATGTCGCCGGTATCCAGCCCGCGGGCCATGCGCATGAGGGTAATGCCAGTGATCGAATCCCCGGCCAGAATGGCCCGGGCAATCGGCGCGGCCCCGCGCCAGCGCGGCAGCAGCGATGCATGCACATTGATGCAACCCAGCGCGGGCAGCGACAGCATCCAGCCGGGCAAGAGCAGACCGTAGGCGGCCACTACCGCCAGATCCGGCCGCAGGGCGCGGATGTCGGTCTCGCCATGCCGGCCGCGCAGGGTTTCCGGCTGCAGGACCGGCAGGCCCAGTTCCAGCGCTCGCTGCTTGATCGGCGAGGCCTGCAGGCGCCGGCCGCGGCCCGCCGGGCGATCGGGCTGGGTCATCACACCCACCAGCTCGTGGCCACTGTTGGCCACCGCGTTCAGGCTCGGTAGCGCGAACCCGGGCGTGCCCGCGAACAGGATTCTCACGCCGGCCACCCGGCCGCAATGCCGATCCGCATACGGATCACGCCTCCCGTTTCCGGCTCTTTTCCAGCTTGCGCCGGATGCGCTGCTGCTTGAGCCGCGAGAGCAGGTCGATGTAGAGCCCGCCGTCGAGGTGACCGATCTCGTGCTGCACGCACTGCGCCAGCAGATCCTCGGCCTCCATCTCGTAGGGCTCGCCATCGCGGTCCAGGGCCCGGAACCTTACCCAGCGATAACGGGTGACCTTGTCGTAGTGTTCCGGCACCGACAGGCAGCCCTCGTCCACCGTCACCGGCTCCTCGGCGCTCAGGATTTCCGGATTGATCATGACGATGGGCATGTTCCTGTCTTCCGAGCAGTCCATCACCGCCACCCGCCGGGCCACCCCCACCTGCGTGGCTGCCAGGCCCACCCCGGGGGCGTCGTACATGGTCTCGAACATGTCCTCTATGAAGCTATGCAGATCGCGGTCGATATCCTCGATGGGTTCGGCCACTTCACGCAGGCGCGGATCCGGGTGATGCAATATGGTCAGTAGGGCCATCGGTGGTCTGCTGCTGTGAGACGGGAAACTGCTAAAGTAAACACGCTGTCGGACCGGGGCGAATGCCCGGCAGCATCCGCCAGGACGGGCATGGGGAGCCGCGTGCAATCAAACCGCAAGTATAACCGTTCGTTACGCCGGCTTTGGGCCGCCTGCGGCCTGACCATGGCAATCCTGGGTACCGCCGGCTGTGCCACCAACCGGTCGTCACCCGACGAATCGCGTCCCGATCAGCCGGCAGCCGATCAGACCCGGCCGCTACCCGACCGTGAGCCGCCCGCCGCCCGGGCTCGCACTCCGCGTCCGGCCCCGCGCCTGGCCGTCGAGGTCGAGGAGAACGAGCCGCTACGCTACGTGGTCAAGCGCGGGGACACGCTCTGGGACATCGCCGACTATTTTCTCGCCGATCCCTGGTACTGGCCGGAACTCTGGTACGCCAATCCGGACATTGCCAACCCGCACCTGATCTATCCCGGCGACATTCTGGAACTGGTATGGGTGGACGGCCGGCCGCAGCTGCGGCGCGCCGAACCGCGCCGGGGCGAACGTCTGTCCCCAGAGATTCGCGAACAGCCCATCGATGCCGCCATCCCCACGATCCCGCTGGACGCCATCCGACAGTTCCTGAACGGCCCGCGGCTGGTCACCGAAGAGGAACTGGACGAGGCCCCCTACGTCATTCACTTCCTGGACGAACACCTGATCGGCGGCACTGGCGACGAGCTGTATGTGCGCAAGGCCGACCCCACGGATGGTGATGACTACGCCCTGATCCGGCCCGGCCAGCGCTACATCGATCCGGACAACGGCGAACTTCTGGGCTACGAGGCGATTCCGGTAGGCCGGGTCACCATGAGCGCTTTCGCCGACGTGTCCACCGGCGAGATTCAGCGCAGCTACCGCGAATCCCTGATCGGCGACCGGCTGCTGCCGGTGACCAATGAAACCCTTCTGGCATCGGACTTTTACCCCCATGCCCCGGAGAAGCCGGTCGACGGGGGCCTGATCGCGGTATTCGACGGGGTGTCCGAGATCGGTCAGTACCAGATAGTGGTGCTCAACCGCGGCGAAGTGGACGGTATCGAGCGCGGCCACGTGCTCGACATCCTGCAGACCGGCCGGCAGACCCGCGATCCGCTCACCGGCGAACGGCTGACGCTTCCCGACCTCAAGGCGGGCACGCTGATGGTGTTCGAAGTCGAACAGGAACTGTCGTTCGCGCTGATCATGCGGGCCACGCGTGCGGTGCACGTGCATGACAGCGTTCGCAATCCCGCGGATTCGTGACCCGGGCGACAGCGCTTTCCGACTGGCTCGCACTCGCCCGCTGCCCCGGCCTGGGGCCGCGGATAGCCCAACGGCTGCTAACCGATTGCGGCGGTGATCCCCGCGCCGTGCTGTCGTCCTCCCGCGCCGCCTGGCGGAATGCCGGCCTCAGCGCGGCCGGTTGTGACTGGCTGGCCCGACCGGACGAGCAGGCGCTGGCCGAGGACCAGGCCTGGCTTGACGCCGCCGACGACCGCCATTTCATCCACTGGCACGACACCCGCTACCCGCCGGGGCTGGCGGAAATTGACGATCCCCCGCCCTGGCTGTTCGCCATCGGCGATATCGACCTGCTCGCGGTACCCGGTCTGGCCATCGTGGGCAGTCGCAATCCCACGCCGGGCGGCCGGGAGAACGCCACCGGCTTTGCCCGGGAACTGGCGGCCGGCGGGCTGTCAATCGTCAGCGGCCTGGCCAGCGGTATCGACACCGCCGCCCACCAGGGCGCCCTGGCCGCGCAGGGCATGACCGTCGCGGTGTGCGGCACCGGGCTGGACCGCGTCTACCCGGCCCGCAACCGGGATCTGGCCCGGCAGATCGGCAGTCAGGGCCTGCTCCTGTCGGAGTTCCACCTGGGCACCGAAGCCCGCCCCGGCCACTTTCCCCGCCGCAATCGCCTGATTGCCGGTCTGACCCTCGGCACCTTGGTGGTGGAAGCCGCCCGCGCCAGCGGTTCGCTCATTACCGCCCGGCTGGCATCGGAATCCGGCCGTGAGGTGTTCGCCATTCCCGGTTCGATCCACAACCCGCTGGCGCGCGGCTGTCATCAGTTGATCCGGGACGGCGCCACCCTGGTGGAATCGGCCGGCGACATCCTGGCCGAGATCGGCCACCGTCTGCCCGCCAATGCCACCGTCGGGGACGTGCCGGCGCCCGACGCCGTGACCGACACACCCGCCGATCCAGCGCAGAAACGCCTGCTTGACGCCATGGGAGATGGCCCGGCCCGCATCGATGACCTGGTGGCCCGCACCGCGTTGACCCCCGAGGCCGTATCCTCCATGCTGCTTATCATGGAGTTGCAAGGCTTGGTCGCGACCGCTCCCGGCGGTGCATTCACCCGGACGCGCGAATCGTTCCGATTCGATCAGCCCGAATAAGTCACGAGGGCGATAGCCTAGGCGCATGAACGAAAACATCCTCGACGTCCTGCTCTACCTGTTCGAGAACTATCCGAACAACGAACTGCAGGACGATATCGCCGTGCGCGACGATCTCGATGAAGCCGGTTTCCTGCCCGAGGAGGTGGACGACGCGTTCGCCTGGCTGCGCGGTACCGACGCCGGCCGTCAGCACCTGCTGGGCGTTCCGGGCGACCACGCCATCCGGCTGTATGCCGATATCGAACTGGAACGCCTGAGTGCCAACTGCCAGGGTTATCTGCTGCGACTCCAGCACCACGGCATCCTGTCCGGCGCCATCCGCGAGGTGGTCATCGACCGTCTCATGGCACTGGCCGACGAGGATGGCCCCGACAACGGGGTGATCGAACTGGAACAGCTCAAGTGGGTGGTGATGATGGTCCTGTCCAGCCAGGCCGACGACGCCGCCTATGCCCGCATGGAAGCCATGCTGCACGCCGAGGACGCGGTTCCGGCCCATTAGGGCCTTGCTGAAAAAGGCCATCCTGGCCTTGTTTCAGCGTCGCTGCACGCAAACGCGGTTTGCGCTTGCTCCCAAAATCAAGCGCTTCCAGCGCATGATTTTGGCGGTACGTCCTTGTACCGCGCGGGGCCTGCCGAAAAACGGAGTTTTCAGCAGCCCCCTGGCCGCCCACCCCGGCGGGCGCCCGGTTTGTCTCGCGTCGCCGCAAAAGCCTGTGCTAGTGTTCGCGCGCTTCGACCGCTGATCACCATTTCCACACTCATGGACATTGATGGGCCGTAATCTCGTCATCGTCGAATCGCCGGCCAAGGCCCGGACGATCGAGAAATACCTGGGCAAGGACTTCGAGGTTCTGGCCTCGTACGGCCACGTGCGCGATCTGGTGCCCAAGGAAGGGGCGGTTGATACCGAACACGACTTCGCCATGCGTTACGACGTGATCGATCGCAACGCCAAGCATGTGGACAAGATCGCCAAGTCGCTGGCCAAGGCCGACGCCCTCTACCTGGCCACGGACCCCGACCGCGAAGGCGAAGCCATTGCCTGGCATCTGCTCGAGCTGCTGCGCGAACGCGACAAGATCAAGGACAAACCGGTCAAGCGGGTGGTGTTTCACGAAATCACCTCCCGGGCGGTCAAAGAAGCGGTCGCCAACCCACGCGAGATTTCCGCCGATCTGGTCAACGCCCAGCAGGCGCGACGCGCGCTGGATTATCTGGTGGGTTTCAATCTGTCGCCGCTGCTGTGGCGCAAGGTGCAACGCGGCCTGTCCGCCGGCCGCGTGCAGAGCCCCTCGCTGCGACTGATCTGTGAGCGCGAAGCGGCCATCGAGGCGTTCGAGCCGCGCGAGTACTGGAAGATCGAGGCCCGCGCCGACAAGGACGGTCAGGCCTTCGGGGCCCGCCTGTATGAATACGACGGTGACAAGGTCGAGCAGTTCACCGTCACCTCCGCCGACCAGGCCGAGCGCGTGGAAAAGGCGCTGCGCGAGGCCGCCAACGGCGAGCTTGCGGTCAGCAAGGTCGACAAGAAGCAGCGCAAGCGCAACCCCGCGCCGCCGTTCACCACCTCCACCCTGCAGCAGGACGCGTCGCGCAAGCTCGGCTTCACCGCCGTGCGCACCATGCGCACCGCCCAGCAGCTCTACGAGGGCATCGACCTCGACGGCGAGGCCATCGGCCTGATCACCTACATGCGCACCGACTCGGTCAGCCTCGCCAATGACGCGGTCAGCGAGATGCGCGAGACCATCGCCAAGCGCTATGGCGACAAGGCGCTGCCGGACGCGCCGCGAACGTTCAAGACCAAGTCCAAGAACGCCCAGGAAGCCCACGAGGCGATCCGCCCCACCGCCAGCGGCCGCACGCCGGATGCGATGAAGGCGCACCTGACCACCGACCAGGCCCGGCTCTACGAGCTGATCTGGCAGCGGGCGGTGGCCAGCCAGATGCAGCACGCGCTGTTCGACACCGTGGCCGCGGATCTGGCCGCGGGACCGCACCTGTTCCGTGCCACCGGCCAGACCCTGCGCGACCCGGGCTTCCTCGCCGTCTATCAGGAAGGCAAGGACGAGGTGGACGACAGCGACGACGACAAGCGGCTGCCGGCGCTCACCGAAGGCGAAACCCTGGCCCTGGCCGACATCGTCACCACCCAGCACTTCACGGAGCCGCCGCCGCGCTACACCGAGGCCTCGCTGGTGAAGACGCTGGAGGAATACGACATCGGGCGCCCGTCGACCTATGCCTCGATCATTTCCACCCTGCTCGATCGCGAGTACGTGGAAATGGACGGCAAGGCCTTCCTGCCCACCTCGCTGGGCAAGATCGTTAACAAGTTCCTGACCGATCACTTCACCCGTTACGTGGACTACGACTTCACCGCGGCGCTGGAGGACGATCTTGACGCCATCTCCCGCGGCGAGCGGGAATGGAAACCGCTGCTGGCGGATTTCTGGAAACGCTTTTCCGAGCAGATCGAATCCAAGCAGGACCTGTCCCGCGAGGAAGTCGCCCAGGCCCGCGAGCTCGGCACCGATCCGGAATCCGGCAAGCCGGTGATCGTGCGGCTGGGCAAGTACGGGCCGTTCGTGCAGATCGGCAGCAAGGATGACGAGGAAAAGCCGAAGTTCGCCGGTCTGCGCCCCGGCCAGGACATGGACAAGATCACCCTCGACGAGGCCATGGTGCTGTTCACCCTGCCGCGCGATCTGGGAGAAACCCCGGAAGGCGAGGAGATGCAGGTCAACGTCGGCCGCTTCGGCCCCTACGTGCGCTATGGCAGCAAGTTCGCCTCGCTCAAGGAGGACGACCCCTACACCATCGGCCGCGAGCGCGCACTGGAAGTGGTGGCCGAGAAGAAGGAAGCCGACGCCAAGAAGCTGATCCGCGAATTCGACGGCAGCAAGACGCGCATCCTGCACGGGCCGTACGGACCGTACATCACCAACGGCAAGAAGAACGCCCGCGTGCCCAAGGAAACCGAGGACCCGGCCAAGCTGACCCTCGACGAGTGCGACGCACTCCTCGCCGCGGCCCCCGAACGCAAGGCCCGCAAGCGCGGCGGCCGGCGCAAGGCGGCTGCCCGCAAATAGCGCCGGGGCCGCAACCACCGTGAACCCGCCCTTCACCGACAACGGGATGCCACCGGGTGGCGGCGCGGCATCCATTGCGGACGGCGACGGCATGCTGACACTGCCGACCGTCGACCGTCGCATTACCCGAGCCGTCCCCGGTCGACCGGCCGCAGGGCGACGATGAACACGCCCGACAGGTCCGCGGCCGACCGCTACGCCGGATCGCCCTGGCGGCTGGACCATGCCGTCCGGATACTGGCGGCGGGCGGGCTGCTCAGCCACCCTACCGAGGGTGTCTGGGGGCTGGCCTGCGATCCGCTGGATCCGGCGGCGGTTCTGCATCTGCTGGCTGCCAAGCGGCGGGCGCCCGACAAGGGACTGATTCTGATTGCGCACACCGCCGACGCCCTGACCCCGTTCCTGGACGGCGAGCCTCCCGCGATGGCTCGGGAAAGCTGGCCCGGCCCGGTCACCTGGCTGCTGCCCGCGGCCATCGGCGTGCCCGACTGGCTCACCGGCGGCCGGACCACCCTGGCGGTGCGCGTCACCGACCATCCGCTGGCGGCTGCCCTGTGCCGCGCCTGGGGTGGCCCACTGGTGTCCACCAGCGCCAACCGCACCGGTCATCCGGCCGCCCTGCACTGCTGGCAGGTACGGGCCGCCCTGCGCGATCACGTGGACCTGTTTCTGGCCGGCGATCTGCAGCAGCCGGGCCAGCCCAGCCACATCCGGAACGGCGCCGGCCACACAATCCGCGGGTCCGGTAACGGATGACGGCTGCGGTCGATGCCGACGCCGTGGTGGCCTATCTCCAGGGCCTTCAGGACGACATCTGCCGGACCCTGGGCCGGTTCGAGACCGAAGCGACATTCCACCGCGACGTGTGGACACGCGAGGCCGGCGGCGGGGGCGATACCCGCATCCTGGCCGACGGCGAGGTACTGGAACGCGCCGGCGTGGGCTTTTCCCGCATCACCGGCGACTCGCTGCCGGCGGCCGCGTCGGCCCGCCGCCCGGAACTGGCCGGCCGCCGTTTCCTGGCCACCGGCGTCTCGGTGGTGGTGCATCCGCGTAATCCCTACGCCCCAACTGCCCATGCCAACGTGCGCTTCTTCATCGCCGAACACGATGACGCGCCGCCGGTATGGTGGTTCGGCGGCGGCTTCGATCTGACGCCCTATTACGGTTTCACGGAAGACGCGCGCCACTGGCATGCCACCGCCCGGGACTTGTGTGCACCATTCGGCGACGACGTCCATCCCCGCTTCAAGCAATGGTGTGACGAGTACTTCTACCTGCCCCACCGCGACGAGCCGCGCGGCATCGGCGGCCTGTTCTTCGATGATCTGGACGACTGGGGTTTTGCCCGCTGCTTCGAATTCCTGCAGGCGGTGGGCCATGGCTTTCTCGACGCCTATGCCCCCATCCTCGAGCGCCGCCGGCACCAGCCCTGGGGCGAACGCGAACGGGACTTCCAGCTCTACCGCCGCGGCCGCTACGTGGAATTCAACCTGGTCTACGACCGGGGCACGCTGTTCGGGCTGCAGTCGAAGGGGCGTACCGAGTCGATCCTGATGTCGATGCCGCCGCTGGCCGGGTGGCGCTATGATTGGCAGCCGTCGCCCGGCAGCGAGGAAGCCCGGCTCTACGAGCAATTCCTGCAGCCTCGCGACTGGGTCTGATCCCGTGAGCGGAGCCCGCCATGACCCTTACTGAACTTCGCTATCTGGTCGCGCTGGACAAGGAACGCCACTTCGGTCGGGCCGCGGAACGCGCGTTCGTCAGTCAGCCGACCCTGTCGGTGGCGGTCAGGAAGCTCGAAGCGGAACTCGGCATCGCCATCTTCGAGCGCAACCGTGGGGAGGCCGCGGTAACCCCGGTCGGCCGGCGCCTGATCGATCAGGCCTATCGCGTGCTGTCGGAAGTGGACACGCTCGCGGCGATCGCGGCCAGCGGCAAGGATGAGCTGCAGGGCCCGCTGCGGCTGGGGGTGATCTACACTGTCGGCCCCTATCTCCTGCCCCATCTCATTCCGACCCTGCGCACCCAGGTGCCCAACATGCCGCTGGTGATCGAGGAGAATTTCACCCGCAACCTGTCGCAGCAGCTGCGGGCCAACGAACTCGATGCCATCATCGTCGCGCTACCCTTCAGCCAGCCCGGCCTGCTCGGCTGGCCGCTCTACGACGAGCCGTTCGTGGTGGTGCTGCCGCAGGGTCACCCCTGGGAAAAGCAAGCAGCCATCGAGGCCAACGACCTGTCCAGCGAGGAACTCCTGCTGCTCGGCCCCGGGCATTGCTTCCGCGACCAGGTCCTGGCGGCCTGTCCCGACTGCAACGAAACCGATCCCGATCAGCAGCCCCGCGCCGGCTCCAGCCTGGAAACCATCCGGCACATGGTGGCCAGCGGCCTGGGCATCACCGTGCTGCCGCAGTCCTCGATCGACGATCGCAACCGGGACGAGCAGCCGCTGCTGACCACCCGGCCGTTCGCCGGCAACGGACCCACCCGCCGGGTGGCGCTGGTCTGGCGGCGCAGTTATCCCCGACCGCGGGCGATCGCCGCCCTGCGTCAGGCGATCGTGGACTGCGAGCTCGGCGGCGTCACGCTGCTCCGGTCAGCCCCGCCGGTGGACGCCGACGACGCCACGGTCGATATCGGCAGCATCACCCTGTGACAGTCTGCCGGTCGTGGTCACGCCGTCAGCAGCATATCCAGCCCGACGATCATCAACAGCACGGCGAAGGCCCGGCGTAGCCAGCTACCGGGCAGATGATGCGCCAGCCGCGCGCCCAACGGCGTGAATACGAGGCTGCCGAGCACGATGCCGGCCACCGCCAGCGGCTGCACGAAACCGATGCTCCAGGCGCCGCGGCCAGGCTCGTCCAGGCCCGCCCAGATCATGCCGACCGTGCCCGCCCAGGCGATGGGCATGCCGCAGGCCGCGGATGTCCCCACCGCCCGGGCCATCGGCAGCCGGCACCAGGACAGGAACGGCACGGTCAGGGATCCACCGCCGATGCCGAGCAGGGCCGACAGCCCGCCGATGCCCCCGCCCACGCCGATCAACCCGGCCTTGCCGGGTAGGTCGCGCGACGGCGAGGGTTTCATCTCGATGAACATGCGCACGGCCATGAGCACCGCCGCCACCCCGATCAGCCGCTGCAGGAACAGGCTGGATACACTGTCCGCTACCGCCGTGCCTACCAGGGCCCCGGCGACCATGCCGGGCGCCAGCCAGCGAAATACCCGCCAGTCCACCCCCTCGCGGCGATGATGGGCGCGGGCGGAATTGATCGCGATTAGACTCACGCAGGCCAGCGACGTGCCTACCGCCAGATGCGCCAGGGCGTTGCCACTAACCCCCAGCGCGGGCAACAGGTAGATCAGCGCCGGCACCATCACCAGGCCGCCGCCGATGCCGAACAGCCCGGCCAGCAGGCCGGCGACCATGCCCAGCAGGGCGAAAATCACGATCGACAGGAGCATGCCCGCAGTTTACGCCATCGGTTACACTCGGCGGCCCCATCCGGTGGTGAGTCACCAAGCCCATGCGCCTGTTCACAACCCTCTGCGCACTGCTGCTGACAACCGGCGCCCAGGCCCTGTCTCCCGAGGCCGCGCGGGAGCTTTTTCGCGACCTGGAAGCCGCCGTGGCCCGGGGCGAACTGGCCGAGCAGCAGGACGCGCTGGTCAAGCTCGCCGATTACCCGCTCACCCCCTATCTGCTGGCCGACGATCTGCGCCGGCGGCTGCGGCGCGCCCCCGAGCCGGTGCTGGATGATCAGATCGACGCATTTCTTGCCGAGCACGAGCCGATGCCACCCGTCGAGAGTCTGCGCCGGGCCTGGCTCGACAGCTTGGCCGAGCGCGGGCGCTGGTCCCGGCTGCTCGAGCAGGTGCGCGACGACGACGGCACCACGGTGCAATGCCACGCCACCCTCGCCCGCATCCGGCTGGGCCGCGAGAACCCGGCCACGCTCACCGAGCAGGCTCTGGCCTTCTGGCACCGCGGGTACAGCCAGCCCGAGGCCTGCGACCCGGTATTCGCTTGGCTTGACCAGCGCGGCGAACTCACCCGCGACCGGATCATCGAGCGCGCCCGGCTGGCGGTGCTGGCCGATCAGACCGGTCTGGCCCGCTACCTGGCCCGGCAACTGCCCGATGACCGGCAGGGCCCGATCCCCCGCTGGCTCGACGCGGCCGCCAACCCCGGCGAGTTGCGTCAGATCGCCGACCTGGACGGTGACATTGCCGTCCATGTCTACAAGAAGCTTGCCCTGCGGGATCTCGAGGGCGCCGGGGATATCCTCCCCGGTCTGGCGCAACGCCTGGATCTCGACGCCGCCCAGCGCCACGAGATGCAGCGCTGGACCGCACTGCTGCACGCTCAGGGCCACAACGACGAGGCGCTGGTCTGGTTCGATCGGCTCGACCCGGCGCGCACCGACGACTTCGCCCGCGGCTGGCATGTCCGCAGCGCCATCCGCCAGCAGGCCTGGGACGCCGCCCTGCGGGTGATCGATGCCATGCCGGCGGCCCAGCAGGAGGAAGAGGAGTGGCGTTACTGGCGCGCCCGCAGCCTGGCCGCAACCGGCCGCCGGGAAGCCGCGGAACGGCTCTACGCGGCGCTGGCCGGCGAACGTTCCTATCATGGGTATCTAGCCGCCGACCGGCTGGACCTGCCCTACGACTTCAACCGTAATCCCCTGAGCCGGGACGCCGACAGTCAGCGCCGGCTGCAGACCATTCCCGCGCTGCAGCGGGCACGCGAACTCCGGGCCCTGGAACGCGAGTACCCGGCCCGCGCCGAGTGGCGGCTGGGCACGCGCGAGTTGGCGCCAGCCATGCTGGAGCAGGCGGCCCTGATGGCCCACGACTGGGGCTGGCATCCGCTGGCCATCATCACCCTGGCGGACAGTGACTACTGGGACGACCTGGAGATCCGCTATCCGCTGCACCTGCGCGACGCGGCCACCACGGCGGCCGAAAACAGTGGCCTCGATCCGGCAATGATTCTGGCCATCATGCGCACCGAAAGCCTGTTCATGGCCAACGCCCACTCCCCGGCCGGTGCCATCGGACTGATGCAGCTGATGCCGGCCACCGCCCGGCGGGTGGCTCGGGACCTTGGCGAGGCCCGCCCCGGCATCGCCGACCTGGAAACCCCGGCCACCAACCTCCGGCTGGGCACCCACTACCTGGATCAGATGCTGGACCGGTTCGACCGCCAGCCGGCGCTGGCGATGGCGGCCTACAATGCCGGCCCGCACCGGGTGGACCGCTGGCTGCCGGAGACCACGATGCCGGCCGATATCTGGGTGGAGAACATTGCCTATACCGAGACCCGCGAATACGTGAAGCGCGCCTTTTCCCATCTGATCGTCTTCCGCATGCGGCTGGATCAGCCGGTTGGCCGACTGTCGGACCGCATGCCGCCGGTACCGGCGGCCAGGCAGCTGGAGGCCGCCCGCGAGGCGGCCAACGACCGGGAGTCATGACCCCCGACGCCCCCCGACGCATCGGCGTGATCGGCGGCACCGGGTTCGTAGGCCGGGTCCTGTGCCGGCGACTGCGGGCGGACGGCCACCGGCTGGTGCTGGTCACCCGCCATGCCCGCCGCCATGCCGACCTTGACGACGGCGACAGCCTGCGACTGCTAGAGGGTGACGCCGCCGACGCGCACTTCCTGGAGCACGCCTTCACCGGCTGCGACACCGCAATCAACCTGGCGGGCATTCTCAACGAAAGGGGCAACAGCGGGCGTGAGTTCCGCGCCGTACACGTGGAGCTGCCGCGGGTACTCGGCCGGGTGGCCAAGGGCCTTGGCATACGGCGCGTACTGCACATGAGCGCGCTGGGCGCGCGGGCCGGGGGCGCGCCCAGCCGCTATCTGCGCTCCAAGGGAGAAGGCGGCAACGCGCTGCAGGTGGAGCTAGGCGGCGCGGTCGAATGGACCATCTTCCGGCCCTCGGTGATATTCGGCCCGGGCGATGACTTCACCCGCCGCTTCGCCCGCCTGCTGCGGCTGGCCCCGGGGGTGTTTCCGCTGGCCTGCCCCGATGCCCGCTTCGCGCCGGTGTACGTGGAGGATGTGGCGGAGGCCTTCGCCCGCAGTCTGGACAGCGAGCAGGTCAACCGCCAGCGCCTGGCGCTGTGCGGGCCGGAGGAATACACCCTGCGCGAGATCGTCGCGCTGCTGGGCGAGATCACCGGCCATCCGCGCCGCATCCTGCCGTTGTCCGACCGCATGGCCCGATTCCAGGCCACCGTCATGGAACGCTTCCCGGGCAAGCCCTTCTCCCGCGACAACTACCTGTCGCTGCAGATCGACAGCGTTTGCGAATCCGGCAGCGGTGATCGGCACGGGTTTGCCGAACTCGGTATCCGGCCGCAGGCCATGCCGGGGTTGGTGCGGGATTATCTGGGCCACCGGGACCGGGGCTGATGCAGACCTATCTGGTGGGCGGTGCGGTGCGCGACCGTCTCCTGGGTCTCGAGGTCACCGAGCGGGACTGGGTCGTGGTAGGCGCCACGCCGGAGGCCATGACCGCCGCTGGCTTCCGCCCGGTGGGGCGCGATTTTCCGGTGTTCCTGCATCCGGACAGCGGCGAGGAATACGCGCTGGCGCGCACCGAGCGCAAGGCCGGCCGCGGCTACCACGGATTCGAGTTTCACGCCGGTCCCGAGGTCACGCTTACCGAGGACCTGCAACGCCGGGATCTCACCGTCAACGCCATGGCCGAGGACGAACAGGGCCGGCTGATCGATCCGCATGACGGCCGTACCGATCTGGAAAACCGGGTGCTGCGCCACGTGTCGCCGGCGTTCGTGGAGGACCCCGTCCGCCTGTTGCGGGTGGCCCGGTTCCACGCCCGGTTCCGGCCGCTGGGCTTCACCGTGGCCCCGGCAACAATGGCACTGCTGCGCCGGATGGTGGCCAATGGCGAGGTCGATCATCTGGTGCCGGAACGGGTCTGGGCGGAAATGCAGCGCAGCCTGGCCCTGGACGAGCCGCAGCAGTTCTTCCGCCTGTTGCGTGAAACGGGGGCGCTGGCGCGCTTGCTGCCGGAACTCGACGCCCTGTTCGGCGTCCCCCAGCCGCCCCGTCACCATCCCGAGATCGACACCGGCGAGCACACCCTGCTGGCGCTGGCCCAGGCGGCGCGGCTGAATGCATCACCGGCGGTTCGCTTCGCCGTGCTCTGCCACGATTTCGGCAAGGCTCTGACCCCGGCGGACAAACTCCCCTCGCACCCCGGCCACGAGGCGGCGGGCATCGAGCCCGTTCGCGCCGCCTGCGAACGGCTCGGCGTACCGCGGGCCTGGCGGGAACTGGCGCTGCTGGTGACCCGCTGGCACCTGCATGTCCACCGGGCCGATCAGCTGCGGCCGGGCACGCTGCTGGATCTGCTGCAGGCCGCCGACGCCTTCCGCCGCCCCGAACGGCTGGACGATCTCCTGCTGGCCTGCGAGGCCGATGCCCGCGGGCGTACCGGGCTCGAGGACCGGACCTACGAGTCGCCAGCACGCATCCGGCAGGCACTGACCGCGGCGGCAGCCGTGGACGCCGGCCGGTTCGCGGCCGAGGGGCTCAAGGGGCCAGCCATCGGCGACGCGTTGCGTCAGGCTCGTATAGAGGCAATCGCCGCCGCGTAGCCCGCGGCCGGCACGGCCCTCAAGCCTCGAATCCGAATACCGCCAGCAACACCACGCCGAGCACGATGCGATAGATCACGAACGGCATCATTCCCATCCGCTGAAGCAGCGCAAGAAACAGATGAATGGTGATCCAGGCGGCGATCGCGGCCAGTAGCGCGGCCAGACTCAGCATGCCCCAGGGCGCGACCACCGGCTCCGCGATCAGTTGCACGGCTTCGTAGGCAATCGCCGCCGCGGTGATCGGCATGGCCAGAAAGAATGAAACCCGCGCCGCATCCTGGCGCGACAGGCCCAGGGCGCGACCGGCCATGATGGTCATCCCGGAGCGAGAGGCGCCCGGAATCAGCGCCAGCGCCTGCGCCAAGCCAATGCCCAGAAACCCCCGCAGGTTCAGATCGGCGACCCCGCGACCGCAGCGCGCGCGCCAGTCCACCCAGCCCAGCAGAACGCCGAACCCGATACTGGCCAGAGCCACGATCCAGGGCTGACGCAGCACGGATTCGCCGGTCACACCCAGCAGGGTGCCCGCCACAACCGCCGGCACAGTGGCGAGGATGACGCCCCAGGCCAGGCGGGCATCGGCATCGAATGCGCGACCGGCGAGGCTGGCCACCCAGGCTCGCAGCATTCGCGCCACGTCGTGACGGAAATAGCCCAGCACCGCCACCAGCGTGCCCAGATGCACCGCCAGATCGAAGGCCAGGCCCTGATCCGGCCAGCCGGTGACCACGGGCACCAGAATCAGATGGGCCGAGGAGGAAATCGGCAGGAATTCGGTCACGCCCTGGATCAGGGCCAGTACCAGAATCTGCAGCAGGTCCATTGCGTCCCTTCGGGTTTCGACCACGCCGGCGGGCAATGCCGGCCGGTTTCGCTACACTGGGTCCCGTCGCAACGGGCCGCGGCCCGCATCATACCCAGCCGAGGATGTCCTGTCCGTGTCCAGCGATCGAGCTCCCGTGTTGATCACCGGTGCGGGCCGCAATGTCGGGGCCCATGTCGCCCGCCGGCTGCTGGCTGACGGTTTACCGGTGATTGCCCACTACCGTACGCCAACCGACGAGGTGGCCGCGCTGTCGGCGGCCGGCGCGGCTGTCGTCCAGGGCTCGCTCGACGACGAGACCGGTATCCGTGCGGTGGCTAACGCCGTCACCAGACAAGCCCCGCGTCTGTCCGGCCTGGTCCACAACGCCTCGCGCTTCGAGCCCACGCCCGAGGACCCCGGCGCGGCGGCCGCCGCCTTCGCCGATTACTGGGCGGTGCACATGCTCGCCCCCTATCTGCTGACGACGCTGCTGACACCGGCGCTGCAACCCGTCGGCGACCGGGCGTCGGACGTGGTGATGATCACCGACATCTATGCCGACGACCCGACGCCGAAACACGACATCTACTGCGCCACCAAGGCGGGCCTGCAGAATCTGGCGCTGTCGTTCGCCAAGCGCCTGGGCCCCGGCATCAAGGTCAACGCCATCCAGCCGGGGCCGATCAGTTTCACCGACTGGCACCAGCCCGAGGCCCGACAGCGCATTCTGGCCGACACGCTGCTGCGCCGGGCCGGCAACCCGGAAGCGATCTACCGGGCGCTGCGCGGGCTTATGGACAACGACTACATCACCGGCGCCATCCTGCCCGTGGACGGCGGGCGCCGCCTGGGCCGATGAGCCGCCAACCCCGAGCCGGCCGCCGCGGCCCCGGCAGCGCCTGACGCCGCCCCATCATGTCACGCGACCCAGCCGCCGACGCCGCCCACGGCACCAGAGGCCGCGCCGCGGCCTCTGCCTTCCGCGACGCCGCGCTGGCGGCATTCGCCGGGCTGATTGACAACCTGTTCGTCCATGCCGGGGAGACCGTCTTCGATCTCGTCGACGCGCGCGGCCCGCCGGCACCACCAGCCGCCCGATTGCGGGCCCTGCGACGGGCACAGACCACGGTGACCCGGGCGTTCATCGACGAGATCACGGACCGGCTCCGGTACGGACCGCCGCCGGATATTCCGGATCTGCCGGCCGCGCCAGCGTTCGAGTCCCTGATCAACGTGTCGGGCATGGCAACCCGGGCGGAAGCGGCCCATCGCGATGCAGTCCGGGCACTGGAAGCCCGCCTAGCCTGGCTGGCCGCCCGGGAGGCCGGGGTGGCCGAGCGCGGAGCCAGTCCCCTGGCGCTCTGTCAGGCATTTGCCCAGGCCGTGGACACGGCCGCGCTCGACGACCCCGCGCGGGCCCTGCTCGACGACCTGTTCGAACACACGCTGCACAACAGACTGGCCGCTTGCTACGAAAACCTGCTCGCGGTTCTCGAGCGGCACCGGGTGCCCGCCGCCCCGCGCCGGTCGGTAAGGGACGAACACCGATCCCCGTTGACCGCGCCCGCCACCAGCCGGCGGACCCGACGGGGCCAGATGCGTAACGCGGTGTCACCGGAGCAGCATTTCGGTGCCGGCGAGGTTCTGGCCGTGCTGGAAACCATGGCCGGGTCACCCGTCGACGCGAACACGCCCATCCTCGACCACCTGCTGGCGCAACTGCGCCGGGATCAGACCGACGCCGCGCCCCGCGGACTGCAGCCGGACCTGCGGGAACGCCTGCGCCTGGCCGATGCGATCTGGCGGGATGCCCTCGAGGACCGCGCAGCCGACGCCGCGATCCGCCCGTCGGTCGCCCGCCTGCGGCCACTGCTGTTGCAGACGGCCCTGCTCGACCCGGGCGGTATCCGCGTGGGCGGCCACGCGATGCGCCGGCTGCTGCAGACAATTCCGGATGGAACCGCCAACCCCGGCGGCTGGCCAGAGGCGATCGAAGACCTGATCGGCTGTGTCGCGGACGATCCCGACCAGCTGGAACAGCAGGTCGATGAGCTCGTGGCGGCCGCGGCCACGCATCAGCCGGCCGACTGGCGCGAGCGCCTGCCCCAGGCTCACCGGGTGGTCCGGCTGGAATTCCGGCAACTGACCCTTGATCGGGTGCCCCCGGCGCCGGCCCAGCGCTTCCTGCTCGGCGCCTGGGCACCCCGCATGGCAGTGGCGTTGCTACAGGAGGGAATCGGCGGCCCCACCTGGCGTCGGGCCTCGAACCAGCTGGATCAGCTGCTGGACCTGCTGCAGCCCGCGGATTCGCCCGACCGGGCCGACCGTCGGCGACCGGACCAGCAACGGCTGCTGTCCGACCTGCGCGACGCCCTGCGGCGCATCCGGTACAGCCCCGCCCGGCTCACCGACGCGCTGGACCGGCTGGCGCAGGCGTTCGAGCAGGCCAATCAGGCCCCGCCGGCGCCGGCCGGGCAACCGCTGACCCGCTGGCAGCCCGATGACACGGTCTTCGATGACAGCGGTGCCCACTCGGGCGCGGCTGAGCACTTCGAGCGGGTGGTAACTGCGGCCATGGCGACCACGGACGCCGGACCGCCTGCTGCAAGACCGGCGTCCGGGGCCCTGTTCGACGCCGTGGAACGGTTATGCCGCCACGGCACCTGGTTCCGCGTCGAAACCGATCCCGACGGTGCCGGACGCTGGATGAAGTTCGCCGCGCTGGACCGCGAACAGCAACTCGCCCGCTTCACCAACCGGCGCGGCGAACTGATTCAGGCGGTGCCGCTGGCCGACCTGGTGGCGGGCCTCAGGGACGGGCGCATACGCGCCATTGCCGATGTCGATAATGTCGAGAGCCGTATTGCCGAGCTGTTCGGACTGCATTCGGCAGCGGAAGACAGCTAGGCGGCAGACTCGACCCGCAAGACCCCGCACACCTGCAACAGTCGCAACTGCCGCGCCGCCGACTCGGCCTGCATCAGGTCGCGATACAGGGGTCCGGGCGGCAGACAATCCGCCCAGTGCCAGGCGATGTGCTTGCGGGCGATGCGCAGACCCCGGTATTCGCCATAGAAGTCATGCAGCTGCTCGACCAGCCATTCCAGCCAGGCCTGGCGTTCTTCCCGGCTCGGGGCGGGGCGATGCCGGCCGGTCGCCAGGAAGTGAGCGATGTCGCCGAACAGCCACGGCCGGCGGCAGGCGGCCCGCCCGATCATCACCCCGTCCGCGCCGGTGAGGGCCAGCACCTGGGCCGCGGCTTCCGGCGAATCGACGTCGCCGTTGGCCCACACCGGCAGACGCACGGCCGACTTGATCGCGCGGATGGTGTCGTACTCGGCCCGCCCGTTGTAGAACTGGTCCCGGGTGCGGCCGTGCACGGCCAGCGCGGTGATACCGCTGTCCTCGGCAATCCGGGCGATCTGGACCCCGTTGCGGGCGTGGGCGCTCACCCCGGTGCGGATCTTCAGCGTGACCGGCACCGACACCGCACCCACCGTGGCCGTCAGGATCCGGCCCACCAGCGACTCGTGGGCCAGCAGCGCCGACCCGGCCGCCCTGCGGCAGACCTTCTTGGCCGGGCATCCCATGTTGATGTCGATGACATCGGCGCCCAGGTCCACGTTGTAGCGGGCGGCATCGGCCATCTGGTCCGGGTCGCTGCCGGCAATCTGCACGATGCGCGGCGCCGGTTCGCCGGCATGGTCCAGCCGCTGCCGGGATTTCGCGGTATCCCGGGTGCGCGGATTGGCCGCCACCATCTCGGACACGGTCATGCCCGCGCCGAGGCTGCGGCACAACTGGCGAAACGGACGGTCGGTGACGCCCGCCATGGGCGCGGCCGCCAGGCGGTTGGTTATGGCATAGGGCCCGATCTGCATGGCGGGATTCTACTGCCACCGGCAGGCTGGCGGCATCGTGTAAGCTTTCGCGGCATGAAATCGAATCAAGCAATCCGTTACCGGAGCCTGCCGGCGATCGCCCTCGCCGCGGCTGTCCTGATATTCCTGAATGGTTGCAGCGAAACCCCGCAGCAGCGCTATCAACGGGCCACGGAGGCCCTCGCCGAGGCCCGCGACGCCCGCGAGACCGCCGCGGAAAACGTGGCCGAGCGCCGCCGTGTCCTGGCCCGGGCGGAAAGCGACCTCGCGGCCGCCCGCGAGGAACTCGAGTCGGCGGAAGCGCGAGTGAACGAAGCCGAATCCGCGGTCAATGAGTCGGTCGACGACGACGTGCTGTTCCGGGCCGTCCAGCGCGCCCTGCTCGACGCCGACCGCTTCGATGGCGCCGCCATCGCCGTCGGCGTGACCGACGCCGTGGTCACCCTGAACGGCACCGTGCCGGACACCGCCACCCGCGAGGCTGCCGTGGCCACCGCCGCGGACTTCCCCGGCGTCGCTGACGTGCGCGATCAACTGGTGGTCGACAAGCCGGACCCTAACGGCGCACCCTGATCCGGCGACCCGTCCGGTATCGGTCGGGGCTACCCTGGGGAGGGGACAATCATGCTGACTATTTCACTCATCGTGCTGGCCGGCGCGGCTGCCGGCGGCCTGATTCTGGGGCTGTCGAAACAGGTACCGGCATTCATGCGGCTGGGCCACGGCATTTTTGCCGGCATCGGCCTGGCCCTGCTGCTGATCGCCGCCCTGGGCGACAGCCGCAGCCTGGTATGGACCGCCTTCGGCCTGATCGCGGCCGGCTTCGCCGGTGGCGCGGTACTTTTCGGTGCCGTGTTCCGCGACCGCAAGCCGCCCGGCTTCATGATTGCCGGGCACGGCGCCCTGAACGGTCTGGGCGTGCTGGTACTGGCCTGGGCCGTGCTCTACCCGGGCTGACCGGGCGGACGAACGCCCACCCGGCCACCGGGAAATATCAGGCCTTTTCCTTGAGAAAGCCGCGGATGCGGAACGCGGTCTTGTATTCGTTGACAAGATGGCCGAACAGCCCGCGCAGCGCGCCCATGCGGTAATCCGCTTCGCGCCCGTTGCCGATGCGCAGCAGTTGCATGTAGAACCAGCCCATCTGGCCGAAGACGTTCATGAACTTCAGCGTCACGCTGCGGCTGGCCGGGCCCAGGAAACCGCCGCCGATGTTGAGCTTGAGCTCCTGCTTCTCGGCCTCGTCAACCGTGCCTTCGAACAGACGCTTGACGAAGTGCGGGTCGGTTACCAGCGGCCGGCCGATGCCGAGGACGTCGGCGTCACCCGAGGCCAGCGCGGCCTCCATCACCTGGCGTGAACGAAACCCCCCGGTCACCATGATCGGCATGGTGGCGACCTCGCGCACCTTCTTCGCATATTCCATGAAGTAGGCTTCGCGCTCGCGGGTGCTGGCCTTGGCGTCCGGGTCGGCGGTGTCCTCGTCGCCCTGATAGCCCACCATCCCGGGCTGCTCGTAGCTGCCGCCAGAGACTTCCAGCAGATCGATGCCGGCGTCGTTGAGCCACTTCACCACCTTGAGACATTCCTCGAAGGTGTAGCCGCCCTTCTGGAAGTCGGCGGAGTTGAGCTTCACCGAAATGGGGAACCCGGGCCCCACCGCCGCGCGGGTGGCCGCCACCGTCTCCAGCAGGAAGCGGGCACGGTTTTCCAGCGACCCGCCCCAGTCGTCCGTGCGCTGGTTGACCAGTGGCGAGAGAAACTCACTGATCAGATAGCCATGGGCCCCGTGGACCTGCACACCGGTAAATCCGGCTTCCTTGGCGGTGCGCGCCGCCACGGCGAAGCGCTCGATCAGTTCGCCGATTTCCGCATCGGTCAACGGCTCGGGCTTGCCGTAGCTGCCCAGCAGCTTGAGCTGAACATCCGACGGCGCCTTGGGATGGCGGTTGATGTACATCGGCGTCTGACGGCCGGCGTGGGAAATCTGCATCCACAGTTGGTTGCCGTTGGTGGTGCCGGCCTTCGCCCAGCGCGCCAGGTCCTCGCGCTTCTCGTCGGTATCGATGACCACGTTGCCGGCACGTTCCAGACAGCGGCGATCCACCTGCACGTTGCCGGTGATCAGCACCCCGGCGCCACCTTCCGACCACAGCCGGTAGAGCCGCTCGTGGCGCTCGGTCGCGCGCAGCCGGTTGTCGGCCAGACCCTCGGTCATCGCCGCCTTGCACAGGCGGTTGGGCAGGGTGACGCCGCAGGGCAGTTCCAGCGGCTGCTGAAGGGGGTCGCTCATGATGCTATTCGTCCTCGGCAAAACAAGCGGGCATGTTAGCGCAACGCGCGGCCGATCGGACGATCAACCCGGCGCGGCGTCCCCCAGCCCGCTGTCGCCGGCCCGGGTATAGATCGCGTGGCTGGCGTGCTCGGCCGGCTCCCACAGGTTCATCGCGCGGGACACGTGATCGGCCTCGATCAGCGGTAGGCGCTCGGTGGCCGCGGACACGAACGCGGTCTCGGCCACCCGCATCAGGGCCCGGGTGTTGCCGCGCCACGGGCAGTCGCGGATCAGCGCCCAGGCCTCGTCGCTGAGGCCCGCCGGCGGCTGCCAGCTGGTGGCCTTCGACCCCATCCCGGCCAGGGTGGCGGCCAGCACCGCGATCAGATCCTCCTGGCGCACCGACAGATCGGCCAGATGCAGGATCACCGCCCCCAGACGTGCATGCTCGTCCAGGTTGACCTGGCTGATCAGCGTGTCCCAGGTGCGGTTGGAGGCGAATACCACCGCGCATCGCAGCGGCTGCTTGGCCGAGGCGCCGTAGGGCAGATACTGGCCCGAATCCAGGGCTTCCATCAGGACTTCCATGACGCTGCCGGACACGCCGTGCGATTCATCCAGAAAGCACACCCCCTCACGAGCATGAGCAAACGCCCCGGTGCGCGAGCCGGCGCCGGGGAAGGCCCCGGCCACATGGCCGCACAGCAGCGATTTCATCGCCGCCTTGTCATCGGTGGATTCCGAGGTGAGATTGACGGTGACGAAATTGCCCTCCGCCCGCGCCAGGTAGAAATAATAGGCCAGCGAGGTCTTGCCCGACCCGGGACCGCCCAGCAGGTAGACGCGTTCGATGCCGTTGGCGGCCAGTTCCGCCAGCTGGGCCAGCAGGCCGCGAAGCTGGGGGCTCAGACAGTAGAAGTACTTGTAATCGGCGGTTTCCACTTCCGTGGAGACGGGCATCGCCACCACGTTGGGGCCGATGACGGGGGCGAGCCGGTCCTCCAGCGCCGCGGCAACCGCCAGCGGATCGGCGTCCACCACCAGCCGCAGGCCGTCGATGCCGTCCGCCGGCGCGTTGCGCGTCAACCATGCGCCGAAGGCCGTGAGCTGTCCCGGGGCCAGGCCCACGACCAGCACCGGCCAGCCGTCATCCCGGCCGGCACGCGCGGCCTTGACCCGTGGGGCCAGCTGATCCAGCGCCTCCGGCTCGGGAAACAGCGCTACCACCGCCCGGGCGTCGCGCAGTGCCTTGTCGGTGACCTGACCGGCCTGTAGCGCGACAACGTCGCTGCCGGCGGCAGCGACCAGCGCCTGATTCAGAGCCTCGTCACCGGCCTGAGCCGGTGGCGCCACCAGCAGCACCCCGTCCCCGGCGCCGGCGGGACCGGCGTTTTTCCTGCGATTGCCAAACATGACCACTCCCGTGACGTTGATGGGCGAAGCGGTCGACCACTCCGGCACTCGGCAATTTACGCGCCCACGCGACGGCGCGCAGCCCGCGGCCGACCGGGCCGCCCTGTCACAGTCATCGGCAGACCTCAGTCGTCGAACAGCCCTGCCTGCCCGCCGGCGGGCGCCAGTGCCACCAGATCGCCCACGGTGATGCCCAGCAGCCGGGCCGGCCGCACGCCGGCCTCGGTACGCCGCAACAGCGCCGCCGCTACCGAACGCAGCCACGCGGCACGATGATCGGGCACCGGGAGCGTGGCGCTGCGGGTGACGGTATCGAAATTGGCGTAGCGCAGTTTCAGCGTGACCCGCCGGCCGCCGACACCGCCGTCCGCCAGACGCCGGGCCACCTTGGCGGCCAGTTCGTCCAGTACCGCGTCGAGTGCCGCCGGATCGCGCAGGTCCCGATCAAACGTGGTTTCCGCCCCCACCGACTTGCGCGGCCGGTCGGGCCGCACGGGCCGGGTATCCTCGCCCCGCGCCAGTTCCCCCAGCCGGGTACCGGCGCGGCCCAGCGCCGCGGCCAGGCCGGCGGCGGGATAGGCGGCCAGGTCGTGGCAGGTTGTCAGGCCCAGTGCCGCCAGCCGCCGCGCCGTGGCGGGACCCACCCCGGGCAGGCGTGCCACCGGCAGCTCGTCGAGCAGCGCGGCTGCCTGGCCCGGCGCGATGACGGTCAGCCCGTCCGGTTTTTCCATTGCGCTGGCCAGCTTGGCCAGCATCTTGTTGGTGGACACCCCGGCGCTGGCCGTCAGGCCGGTGGTGTCGCGGATGCGCTGCTTGAGCAGTCGCGCGATGCGGGTGGCGGAGCCTTCGCAGACCTCCGACCCGGTGACGTCCAGATAGGCCTCGTCCAGCGACAGCGGCTCCACCAGCGGCGTGACTTCCCGGAACAGGGCCTGGATCTGGCTCGATACGGCGCGATAGACATCGAACCGCGGCCGCACCACCACCGCCTCGGGGCACAGCCGCAGGGCGCGGGCGCAGGGCATGGCCGAATGAATTCCGAACGTGCGGGCTTCGTAGCTGGCCGCGGCCACCACGCCCCGCCCCTCGGGCCGCCCCCCCACGATCACCGGCCGCCCGGCCAGGCTCGCATCATCCCGCTGTTCCACCGAGGCGTAGAAGGCATCCATGTCCACGTGCAGAATCTTGCGCACGGTTCCGGCCTCGGCCGGCGCGCGTACACTGGCGGACCCGCCGGCGCCTGGCGCCGGCTCGACGCCGTTTCGTGTGTTCATGCCGATCGCATCCGTCCTGCCGACAGCCCTGACGCCGCGATTGTACCGCTGGCCGGCGCTGATCCTGACCGTCCTGCTGACCGCCGCCTGCGGACCAACCGACCCGCTGGAGGACTACGCTGACCGGGTGGCCCGGGTGCTCGATCAACCGGTGACCCCGGCAGCGCCCTCCCTGCCCCGTTACCCCCGGCCGCGCGACCGGCATCTGCCCGTGCCACCCGAGCGCACCGGCTGGATCGGCTATTTCCAGCTCAAGCGCTGCGGCCTGCTGGGCCTGATCGGCCAGCGCAACAGCATCCTGGGCCGGGTGGCGCCCCCGGCCCGGCGCCTGGACTACGAACGCAAGCTGCTCGCCGGCCTGCGGGCCTGCCGGCCGATGCGCGAGGGCGGTGCGACCGATCCCGAGTTTGCCGCCCGGCTAAACGAGCTCATCACCACCAAGCATTCGCAGCTGCCGAAGGTGATCTGGAACGCCACGCTGGGCGCGGATGCCGTGGCCGACACCTTCAGCCTGGCGCACGGCCGGCTGCCGGTCACGACCGACGTGATGCCCGGCGAGTCGCGCCAGGCCCTGGCCACGCTGACCCGGGCGGCGCGCACAGCACAGCCGCCGGAGACCATGGAACCCGCCTATCGGGTGCTGGAAACCCGTCATTACGGCGGGCGGCTGCTGCAGTCGGTTGCCGCGGTCACCGCCACGCTGGACGCCGTCACCACCGCGATCGAGCAACGGCAGGATCGGCGGCCACTGTGTTTCCGCGGACAGGCCCATCGCCAGGCCCGCATTGCCGAAACCGTCCTGCGCCAGTTCTATATCGCCGGCCTGCAACCCCACATGGCCGCGCTATCCGACGCCGGCCGGCTGTGGCACGAGGCCCTCGACGCGCTGTTCGCGTCCCAGTCGGTGACCGTTCCCGAGGCAATCAGCCGTTACCGTGCCCGCGCCCTGGGCGAGTCCAGCCGCGTATGGCGCCACTACCGGCGCGCGTCGCGGGAACACGGTCAGGCCTGGACGAAATTACTCGACAGCTGTGGCCTGGCTCCCGAGCGCGGCTTTTGACCACCGCAAACCCCCGTGCTACAAGGTGTTTCCGCACTCAACCCGCAGCTCGTGACGCGTGAAAATCATCGGCCTGGATATCGGATTCGGCTTCACCAAAGTCACCGACGGCCACCGGCGTGAACTGTTCAAGTCGGTGATCGGCGAGGCCACGGACATCCAGTTCCGGGCCCCGATCGGCAACAGCGGCCGGGACGAGGAGCATCTGCACCTGACGGTGGACGACGAAGCCTTCTTTGCCGGCGACCTCGCCGAACGCCAGTCCAGCGTACGCAGCTTTACCCTGGACCAGGACCAGCTGATCGCCGGCTATGCCAAGCGGCTGGCGCTGGCCGGCCTGACCCGCCTGGTGGGCGACAACGACCCGATCCACGTGGTCACCGGCCTGCCGGTACGCTATTTCCGGCGCCATCGCGAGGCCATCAGCAAGCTGCTTACCGGGCCGCACAAGCTGACCCTGCACGACGTCGCCGGCAAGACGCAGGAAATCACGTTGCGGGTGGACAAGGTGCGGGTGGTGCCGCAGCCCTTCGGGGCCTTCTTCGGCGCCATGCTCAACGACATCGGCCGGGTGGCCGAAGCACGCTTTGCCCGCGACAAGATCGGCATCATCGACATCGGCTTTCGTACCGCCGACTACAGCATCGCCGACCGCACCCGCTATTCCGAGCGCGGCAGCGGCACCTCGGATGCCGGCATCGCCCGCGCCTTCGAGCCCATCGCCGCCGCCCTGCAGGAGCGCAGCGGCGTCTCGGTGGAGCTGTACCGCCTGTACGACGCCGTGCAGTCCGGCAGCATCAAGATTCGCGGCAACAGCTACGACCTCGCCCGCATAACCGAACGGGCCTTCGGCCAGCTGGCCGCCGCGATTGCCGGCGAGGTCAACCGACTGTGGGCCGACGACTGGGACGTCGACGCGGTACTGCTGGCCGGTGGCGGCGGCGCGGTACTGGCGCCGTACCTGCAGCCGCTGCTGGAGCACGAAGTCCTGCCGCTACCCGAGCAGGATCCCCGGTTCGCCAACGTCAACGGCTACTGGAAGTACGGCGTTCACCTCTGGAAGCGGTAGACCCGCGGGTTCGGCGCGAAGCGACAGTCGCCGTATCGGCACCGCCGGGGCTCATGACCGTACCAGCGGCCCCGGTCATGGCGATAATGATGACCACCGAACGCCGGGGCGCGCCAGTGCCGCTGCTGATAGATGGTGTTCGGCCCCAGAATGATCACGGACCGATGGTGGCTACGCGACTCGTAATGGCGCGGCAGCACCAGCCCCAGACTGCCGTGCTTGCCCCGGTAGTGGACGAACGGGGCCTGCGGCGCCAGCCGGTGCCCGTGCCAGCCGGCACCGCCAGCCAGCGCCGGTGGCATTGCAACGAACAACAGCGAGCCGGCGACAACGGCTGCGGCGAGGGATCGGGACATGGCAAACTCCGATGCAGGATACGAACCTCGCGTATAGCGAGATGGTCATGAACCGGCGCTGAACGCCCACCACTTCGGCGTTCAGACTCGGTTCAGGGGGGACGGGCTAGGCTGCAGCCACGATTCGCGGACAACCGTGAATCCGCTACAGTCAAACAGCCAAGGAGACCGTCATGCGAGTACTGATTTCCAGCCTGATGACCGGCGCCATCCTCGCCACCGGCACCGCCTTTGCCGGGGAGCGCCAGCTCGATCCGATCTTCGCCGCCACGCCGGTAGATCGGGGCCAGCCCGCCCAGGAATGCTTCAACGCACCCGACAACCGCAACGTCGTGGCTCGTGGCGCCACCAGCACCGCCGGCCAGACCATCATCGGCGGCCTGCTGGGTGCAGCCCTGGGTGACCAGTTCGGCGACGGCAGTGGTAACGATCTTGCCACTGGCGTGGGTGCCGCGCTGGGTGCCGCCAGCGGCGCCTGGAATGCCCAGCGCATGCAGGAACAGCGTGTCCGCGAGTGCCAGCAGTATCAGGGTTACGCCAACAGTCAGCAGGGCGTGAACCAGGGCAGCCGCTACGACACCCGCCGGGTGGGCTACTGATTCCGCAGCCATGCAGCGACTCCCCCTCAAATCCGCCCGACCCGGGCCCCGATGGCTGACGGCGGCCGTGCTGATGACGGCCGCCGCCTCCGTCTCGGCGGGACCCGCGGGTCTGCTCCCGTCCGTGGCGCTCGATGCACTGCTGCCGGGCGTGGCCGGCGACCGGCTGGCCCAGTCCAACCTGATTCCCCGGCTGGGCGATGACCGCAGCCGCAGTCGGCCCGACAAGACCCCGGCCGAGGCCGCCCGCGAGGCCCGCGAGCGCTACGGCGGTAAGGTTCTGGCAGTCAATCGCGACGGCGACGGCTACCGGGTGAAACTCATCAAGCAGGGCAACATTCGCGTTGTCCGTATCGACTGATGCGTGCGCTGGTGATCGAGGACGACGTCGACCTGCAGGGTCAGATCCGTGACCAGCTGCGGGCCGAGGGGTTTGCCGTCGACGTCACCGGCGACGGTGAGGAAGGCCTGTTCTTCGCCGAGGAATACAGCATCGACGTGGCCATCATCGACCTCGGCCTGCCGGGCAAGAACGGCATGGAGATCATCCGCGAAGCCCGCGCGGCGGGACGGGATTTTCCCATCCTCATTCTCACCGCCCGCACCCGCTGGCAGGACAAGGTCGAGGGTTTGGAGGCCGGTGCCGACGACTACGTGGTCAAGCCCTTTCAGCCGGAGGAGCTGATGGCCCGCGTGCAGGCGCTGGTGCGGCGCTCGCGCGGGTGGTCCAAGCCGGTGCTGGAAGTCGGCGACATCGCGCTGGACACCGCCGGCCAGGAAGTGCGGGTGGCCGGCACGCCGGTGAGTCTCACCGCCTACGAGTTCCGCGTGCTGCAGCAACTAATGCTGCGGGCCGGCGACGTGGTGTCCAAGACCGAGCTCTACGAACACATCTACGAGGAAGACGACGAGCGGGACAGCAACGTCATCGAGGTATTCATCCGGCGGCTGCGCACCAAGCTTGACCCGGACGGCGATCGCCAGCCGATCGAGACCCTGCGCGGCCGCGGCTACCGCCTGCTGCGACCGGAGACCCCCTGATTCCCGCCGCGCGACCTGATCGATGAACTCGCTGGCCGCGCGCCTGCTGGTGGCGGCCGGGCTGGTGCTGCTGGCCTTCGTGGCCCTGACCGGCCTGGCCCTGGAGCGCGCGGTGTACCAGCGGGCCCTGCAGGCCGAACGCGACAAGCTCCAGGGCCTGACCTACGCCCTGCTCGGCAGCGCCGAGATCGGCGACGACGGTAGCTTCCGCCTGCCGGAACGCTCGCTGCCCGATTCCGACCTCGCCCGCCCCGGCGGCGGCCTCTACGCCCTGGTCACGGATGGCGACGGGGCGGTGATCTGGCAATCGCCCTCCATCATCGATTTCATCGCCCCGCCGCCCGCGCCGGGCGTCGGCCAGTGGCGCTTCGTGCCGCCGGAGGCCGGCGACAACCGCTGGATCAAGCTGGCATTCGGTATCCGCTGGGTAGCCGGCGAGGATCAGGATTACCGTTTCACGCTGATGGTGGCCGAAAGCGCCGAACCGCTGACCGCCCAGCTCGAGCGGTTCCGCGGCGTGCTGTGGTTGTGGCTGAGCGGCGCGGCCGGCCTGTTGCTGGCGGTACAACTGGCGATCCTGCGCTGGGGGCTAGCCCCGGTGCGTCGGCTGTCGCGCAGCCTGCGGGACATCGAGGCCGGCCGGCGCGAGCGCATCGAGGGCCAGCATCCCAAGGAGCTGCGCTCGCTGGTGCGTAGTCTCAACGCCCTGCTGGCCAGCGAGAAGGCGCGGCTGGAACGCTACCGCAACGCCCTGGCCGATCTGGCCCATGCCCTGAAGACGCCGGTCGCCGTGCTGCGGGGCATGACCAACGAACCCGCTCTGCCCGACGAGCAGCGCCGACACCTGCAGGGCCAGCTGGCGCGGATCAACGAGATTGTGGACTACCAGGTACAGCGGGCGGCCGCCGCCGGTACCCGCACGCTGGCGCCGCCGGTAGCCGTGGCACCGATCGTGGAACGGCTGGCCGGGGCACTGCGCAAGGTATACGCGGAAGCCGGCACCGAATTCCGCGTCGACCTCGACCGGCGTCTGACCGCCGCCGCCGACGAGGGCGATCTCACCGAGGTGATCGGCAATGTCATGGACAACGCCGCCAAGTACGGCCGGCACCGGGTTCAGGTCAGCGGCAAGGCGGAGGGCGACGGCACCGTGATCTTCATCGATGACGACGGCGACGGCTTTCCGGCCGAACAGCCGGACGTCCTGCTGCAGCGGGGCGTACGCGCCGACGCCCGCCGCGAGGGCCAGGGTATCGGGCTGGCCGTAGCCGCGGAAATCGTGAAAGCCTACGGTGGCGACATCCATCTGACCCGCGCGCCGACACTGGGCGGTGGCCGCGTGCGACTGCGGCTGCCCGGCTGACTTGCGCCCCCGGCGCGGCTTGCAGACAATCTTTCCGACGGTGCGTACAAGACTGCTGCGCTTGCCATTTTGAACCCGTGCGGTGCTCGCAATACTCACGTATTGCTACTACGCTGCGCTATCTGCGCGCCGCCCTGTCCAAACTGGCTGCGCTCGCGACGTTTTGTAAACACTTTCTCGGACCCGCGCGCCACTGCCACGAATGAGCGACTCCCTCCGTCACATCGACGTCAACGGCCATCGCATCGCGATCGCCGGCCACAACGAAGAGGCCGACGGCCCGCCGCTGGTGGTGATCCACGGCGTGACCCTGTCGCTGAATGTCTGGCCCCATGCGCTGCACCACACGCTGCGCCACCGCCGCTGGTATGCCGTGGGCCTGCCGGCTCACTTTCCCAGCCAGCCGCCACCCGGCTTCGACGATCAACCCATGCCCCCGAGCCTGTTCGGCCACGGGCTGCTGGAAGCGATCCGCGCGGTGATCGGCGACGAACGCTTCACCGTGATGGGGCATTCCACCGGCGGCTACTCGGCGCTGGCCATCGCCGCCGAGGCCCCGGACCAGGTGCGTGCCGTGTGCGCCATCTCGCCGTTTGCCCAGGGCCGGTGGCGGGGCATCATCGGCCTGCTGCAGTTCCTGTCGCGCATTCCGGGAATCGGGGGCGGCCTGTTCGTGGCCGGGGTATGGCTGCTTGCCCGCCACGCACTGATCGCCCGGGTGGTTACCCTGTTCGCCACCACCCGGCCGCGGGCCTACTGGGCCTGGCCGCCGGCCGCCGATATCGCGCGAGTGATGGTGGCCGACCTTCGCCGCGGCTCGTATCGCGCCCTCGCGCATTTCTTCGATGAAATGCACGATCACGACATCCGGTCGTCGCTCGGCGCGATCACGGCGCCGACCCTGCTGATCCATGGCACCGCCGACCCCATCGTGCCCTTCGATCAGAGTCTGCTCATTCAGCGTTTCGTGCCGCATGCCGAGCTGCTTCGCCTGAACGGCATCGGTCACATGCCCTTCGGCGAGGCCGGCGACGACTACGCACAACCCCTGGAGGAATGGTTCGACCGTGTCGACGCCTGAAACCCATCTGGACCCGGAACAGCTTGGCCGGGATGCCCTCGATCCGGACACCTATCATCTGGTGGTGGGCCCGGCCCTGCAGGTATGCGCTGCGCTGGCCGCCAAACGCGGCGACCCCACCCTGCACGCCGACATGCCGGCGATGCTGGCGCTGGTGGAGCTGGTCACCGAACTCGGGCGCCGCTGGGCGGCGGATCACGGCGAGTCCGACAACGATCGACTGGACCAGGCAGCGGTGGCGGCCTGCGTGATGGTGCTGCGGGAAGCCAGCCTGTCCGAGGATGCCATCGGCCAGTGCCTGGCCGCACTGGAGGCGGCCTATGCCCAGCTGGCCGAGCACAACGTGACCGAGCCCGCCGCCCCCTTCATCGGAACCGCCTGGCGGGCCCTGTCGGTGGACGACCGCGACACCGCTATCGAACAGCTCGAACAGGCCGCCCACCGCATCGTGGCCGCGATCGAAGCCTGGCAGAACCAGGTTCACTGACATGCGCGCGCTGATCGCTCTGCTGGTCAGCCTGCCCCTGCTGGGCGGCTGCGTGGTGGTGCTGACCCCATTCGACTGGTTCGGCGACGAATCGGGGCTCGTCGAACATGTAGTGCGGGGCGAGGGGGACGCCAAGATCCTGCTGGTGTCGGTGGACGGATTCATCAGCGACCAGCCCACCCAGCGCGCCTTCGGACTGATCCAGGAGGCCTCGACACTGGACCGCGTGGCCACCGAACTCAAGCGTGCCGCCGACGATCCGGCGGTGCGCGGGCTGGTGCTGCGCATCAACAGCCCGGGCGGCGGGGTGACCGCCAGCGACGAGATATTCCATCGTCTGCGGCGGTTTGCCGAGGAACAGGAGGTGCCGGTGGTGGCGGCGCTGGGCAGCGTGGCCGCCTCCGGGGGCTACTACGTGGCCCTGGCTGCCGACGAGATCCTGGCGCATCCGACCACGGTAACCGGTTCGATCGGCGTGATCCTGGTCGGCCTGAACATCGACGGCCTGATGGACAAGATCGGGGTACGCGACGAAACCTTCACCTCCGGTCCCCACAAGGATCTGCTGTCGCCGCTGCGCGGCGTCACCGAGGAGGAGCGCGACATCGTCCAGGGCGTGCTGGACGGGCTGTTCGACCGCTTCGTGCGCGTGGTCGACGATCGCCGCGGCGGGAAGCTGGACGCCACCCGCCGCGCGACCATCACCGACGGGCGCATCTTCAACGCGCCACAGGCCGAGTCACTGGGGCTGGTCGACGGTATCGGCCGGCTGGACGACGCCATCGACCGGGTGCGCGAACTCGCCGGGGTGGAAAACGCCAGGGTGATCCGCTACACCCGCGAGGGCGGCCGGGCGGACACGGTGTATTCCCGCGGTGGCGGTAAGCCGACGGCGGGCGGGGCGCCGGCCCAGGTCAACATCCTGCCGCTGGATCTGAGCCTGTCCGCCGCGAGTTCGGCACAGTTCCTGTATCTGTGGCGGCCGGGTCGCGAATAGCCAACCCGCCGTCGGCGCCTCAGGAGGCGTCGGCCAGCCCGCAGTTGTTCTTGTCGAACACTCGGTCGGCCCGATAGGACGAGCGCACCAGCGGGCCGGACACCACTTCCAGGAAGCCCCGCGCCAGACCCCACTGGCGGTACTTGTCGAAGTCGGCCGGCGGTACATAGCGCTCCACCGGCAGATGATTGACCGTGGGCCGCAGATACTGGCCGAAGGTGACGATATCCACGCCGATGGCGGCGCAGTCATCCAGGGTGGCGGCGATCTCGTCCTCGGTCTCGCCCAGGCCCAGCATCAGGCTGGTCTTGGTGAGCACGCCGGGGCGATGGGCCTTGGCGTGGGCCAGTACATCCAGCGTCTGGCGGTAGCCGGCGCGAGCGTCGCGCACCGGGTGGGTCAGCCGTTCGACCGTCTCCAGATTCTGCGCGAACACGTCCAGCCCGGAATCCACCACGGTTTCGACATCCGCTTCCCGGCCACAGAAATCCGGCGTCAGGGCCTCGACGCCGGTTTCCGGATTGGCCGCCTTGCAGGCCCGCACGCAGGCCGCGTAATGCCCGGCGCCGCCGTCCGGCAGGTCATCACGGTCCACCGACGTGAGTACCACGTACTTCAGGCCCATCAGCCGCACCGAATCGGCGCAGGCCTCGGGTTCGTCCGGGTCCAGCCAGCCGCGAGGATTGCCGGTGTCCACTGCACAGAAGCGGCAGGCGCGAGTGCAGGTATCGCCCATCAGCATCAGGGTGGCGGTGCCGTGGCTCCAGCACTCCCCGATATTGGGACACATGGATTCCTCGCAGACCGTGGCCAGCCGGTGCTCGCGCACGTTCTTCTTCACCGCCTGGTAATCGGGGCCGCTGGGCAGTTTCGCCCGTAGCCAGTCGGGCTTGCGGCCGACCGGCGGACGATCGGCGCCGCGCCGCGATTTCTGCCCGTTCTTGATCGCGGTGAAACCCTGCGGCTTGGCCACCTTGCTGCCGGAGACGATGGGAATGCCCTTGAACTGTTCGCTCATGGCCCTGCGTTGATCGAAACTTGCGCCCAGTTTAGCAGCCGCGCCGGCGCCGCCGGCTCGCCGCGACACTGGGAGTCTGCCCCTTCGAGCCGAGTCATGGCAGGCTGGTCATCATGCAGAAAGCGCTACTCGTTACCGGCCTGCTAATCCTGGTTGCCGGGATTTTGTGGCCGTGGCTATCACGCTTGCCGCTGGGGCGGCTGCCCGGCGATCTCGTGTTCGGCAGTGGCAATACGCGCATTTACATCCCGCTGACCACCATGCTGCTGGTCAGCGTCCTGGTGTCCCTGCTGCTTTGGCTATGGCGTCGTTAAGGCTCGCGTCGGCGATGGTCAGCGGCTGCTCGCGATCGTTGAAGCCGCGCCATAGTTCGTCGTAGCGGCGCCCGTCCACTGGGTGCCGCGCGTCCGGCGCGATGTCGGCCAGCGGCTTGAGGGTAAAGGCATAGCGCCGGATGTCGTCGCGCGGCAGCCGCAGCTGCTCGTCGACCCGGTCGCCCACCAGCAGCAGGTCAAGATCCATGGTCCGGGAGCGCGTGCGCTGTTCGCGGATACGCCCGCAGGCATTCTCGATCTCGCGCAGGGCCCCGGCGATGGTCGCCGGTTCGCTGGTGGCAGTAAACGCCACCACCAGGTTGACGAACGGCGGCCCGTCGAAGCCCACCGCGGGACAGGTGTAGGCCGGCGACACGGTCAGGGCCCCGAAGCGTTCGCGCATCAGGCGCAGCGCCTGCGGGATGTACTGCGCCGGCTCGATGTTGCTGCCCACGCCGACGAAGGCCCGTTCGGCGGCCGGCGAGGGATGCCGCTGCCGCCGGATATCCACCCCGACCCCGCGGGCCCCGCGCAGCGCGAAGGCCTTGTTCAGCCGCAGCCGGACCTGCTGCACCGGGAACTCATCCAGAATCAGCGCCGCAACCCGCTCGGCCAGGGTTTCCACCAGCTCGAACTCCGCCGCCTCCACGAACGCGATCACCCGCTTGGCCACCGCCTTGTAGTTGAGCGTGAGGTCAACGTCGTCGGTGGCCGCGGCGGCAGAGATGTCGAAGGCCATGTCGAGATCGAAGCGCACCGTCTGGCGGATACGGCGTTCCCAGTCGTACAGGCCGATGACCGTATCGATGCGCAGATCCTCGATGTAGATGATATCCAAGCTCTACCCCTGTTCAGGCGCCGGGCGGTGCCAGCTCGTGCAGCGGCCAGCGGGCCACCGCCATCGGGTCCGGTGCGCATGCCGCGCGGGCGTAGCCGGGCAGCCGCAACGCGCCCACATGCGCGATCATCGCGCCGTTGTCGGTACAGAAAGCATGCCGTGGAAAATACACCCGGAAGTCGTGTGCCGTCGCGGCGGCGTCGAGTTGCTCGCGCAGCCGCCGGTTGGCACCCACGCCGCCGGCCACCACCAGTCTGGCATAGCCGGTTGCCTGCAGCGCCCGCCGGCATTTCGCCGCCAGCGTCTCGGTAACCGCCTCCTCGAAGCCGCGGGCAATATCGGCGTGATCGGCCGGCCCTGCTTCCTGCACCGCCAGCGCCACGGCCGTCTTGAGACCGGAAAACGAGAAATCCAGGCCCGGCCGGTCGAGCATCGGACGCGGAAACACGAACCGTCCCGATTCGCCGTCCTCGGCCAGCCGCGCCAGCGCGGGCCCGCCGGGGTAGCCCAGCCCCAGCAGCTTGGCGGTCTTGTCGAAAGCCTCGCCTACGGCATCATCCAGGGTGGTGCCGAGCGGGCGATAGCGCCCCACGCCTTCGACCGCCACCAGCAGCGTGTGCCCGCCGGACACCAGCAGCGCCACGAAGGGAAACCCCGGGGCATCCGGCTCCAGCATCGGCGACAGCAGGTGGCCTTCCATGTGATGCACCCCAAGCACCGGCACCTGCCAGGCCGTGCCCAACCCGCGCGCCACCGCCCCGCCCACCAGCAGGGCGCCCAGCAGTCCCGGCCCGCGGGTGTAGGCGATACCGTCGGCCCGGCACAGGCCCGCCTCGTCCAGCGCCGCAGTGATCAGCGGGGCCAGCTTGCGGACGTGGTCCCGGCTGGCCAGTTCCGGCACCACCCCGCCGTAATCGGCGTGCAGCGCCACCTGGCTGTAGATCTGGTGGGCCAGCAGGCCCCGCTGGCGCGAATACACCGCCACGGCGGTCTCATCGCAGGAAGTCTCGATACCCAGAATGTTTTGCAAAGCGCCCGCAACCGGCATTAGAATACGTCGCCCTATTGTAAGGCAGCGGCATCAGCCGCTTTCTAGCCCCCGGAGAGTGATCGCTTTGCCAAGCGTACGAGTCAAGGAAAACGAGCCGTTCGAAGTCGCCCTGCGCCGCTTCAAGCGCAGCTGCGAGAAGGCCGGCGTGGTCACCGAAGTGCGCCGCCGCGAGCATTTCGAAAAGCCCTCGCAGGTGCGCAAGCGCAAGCGGGCGGCGGCGGTCAAGCGCCACCTCAAGCGCGTCCAGCGCGAACAACAGCGCTTCACCCGGCAGTACTGATCCGGGCCTTCCGCCGCCTCGCGGCGATCATCGCCCCTACATCATGACGCTCAAAGAGCAGTTATCCGACGACATGAAGTCGGCGCTGCGGGCCAAGGACCGCGAGCGGCTCGCGGTGCTGCGCATGCTGCTGTCCGCGGTGCGCCAGCGCGAGATCGACGAGCGCATCGAGCTCGAGGACGCCGGCGTGCTGGCGCTGATCGACAAGATGGTCAAGCAGCGCCGCGACGCGGAAACCCAGTACCGGGATGCCGGCCGTGACGAACTGGCCGACGCCGAGGCCGCGGAAGTGGTGGTGCTGGAAACCTACCTACCGGATGCGCTCAGCGACCAGGAACTGGCAGACCTGGTGGCCGCCGCCGTCACCCAGTCCGGTGCGCAGTCCATGCAGGACATGGGCAAGGTCATGGGCATTCTCAAGCCCCAAGTGCAGGGCCGGGCGGACATGGGCGCGGTCAGCGCCGCCGTCAAGAGCCGACTGGGCTAGCGATCACCCGACGCGCATTCGCGCGCACCCCCATTCCCCAACTCAGCCGCCGGTGGCGATTGCCGCCAGCGCCTGCCGCACGTGACGTTCCGCGGCCAGTTGCGCGCTGAACACCAGGCGCACGGTTCCCGCACGATCGATCACGAAGGTGGTGCGGCCGGGCATGATGCCCAGCGTGCGGGGCACCCCGAAAGCCCGCCGCAACTCGCCGTCGGGATCCGATACCAGCCGGAACGGCAGCGAGTGGGTCGCGGCGAACTTGCGGTGGCTGTCGGCGTCGTCGCCGCTGATGCCGATCACCTCGGCCCCGGCGTTGACGAAATCCTCGTAATGGTCGCGAAAGGCGCAGGCCTCCCGAGTGCACACGGGGGTGTCGTCCTTCGGATAGAAATACACCACCACCGGCTGCCGCCCGCGGTAATCGGCCAGGCGCACGGGCTGGCCGTGATGGTCGACGGTGTCAAAATCGGGGGCCGGGTCGCCCGGCTCAAGCATTGCCATATCGTCGTTCTCCGGTTACAGGGTGGCGTCGACCAGCCACCAGCTCAGCCCGGCTGCCAGCAGCACCCCGCCGCCCAGCATCACGGCCTGCGGCCAGCGCGCACGCGGTCGCTCGGGCGGCTGGTCGAGCCAGTTCTCCAGTTCGCGTAGATTGCGGGTGGTGGCCTTCCAGTAGATGTCGGCGAGATCACCGACCACCGGCACCAGGCCGATGACAAAATCGATACCGAGATTGCGCAACATTCGCCCCACCACCGGCCGCGGGGCGCGCAGCCGCACCGCCTCGCCCACCGACAGCGCCGATAGCGCTACCCCGGCGAAGTCCCCGACCACCGGCAGCAATCCGACCGCAGCATCCAGCCCCACCCGGGTGCGCAGGAACGGCACGTACACCGAGGAATCCAGCCATCGGGCCAGCCGCCGCACCCGCACCAGGCTGCGCTGCCGCCGCTCGGACAGGTGGCTGTCGGAACGACGCTCGGATGGGTCTTGATATGCTCGCGACATGACGTTACTCAGTATCCGGGACTATGAACGGGCGGCCAACGGCCAGCTGTCTGCCGCGGCCCGCGACTATTATGCCGGCGGCGCCTCGGACGAGCTTACCCTGACCGCCAACCGCACGGCCTTCGAGGGCATCGAGCTGATGCCGCGAACGCTGTGCGGCGCCACCCGGCCCGACCTGGCCGCGCGCCTGGAGGATCAGCCGCTGGCCCTGCCCCTGGGCATTGCGCCGACCGCCTTTCACAAGCTGGCGCACCCGGAGGGCGAGACCGCCACGGCCCGCGCCGCCGGCGAGGCGGGTGCCCTGTTCGTGCTCAGCAGCCTGTCCACCACGGCCATGGAGCCGGTATTCGCCGCCACCGACGCGCCGTGCCATTTCCAGCTCTACATGTACCGCGACCGCGGCACCACGCGCGAGCTCGTCGCCCGCGCGGAAGCTGCCGGGGCGGGCGCCATCGTGCTCACCGTCGATGCCCCCGTCTGGGGTCTGCGCGAGGCCGATGCCCGCAACGCTTTCGTGCTGCCACCGCATCTGCGGGCGGAAAATCTCGCGGCCGGCACCGACCGGCTGCCGAACAGCGGCGGCTCCGGCCTGGCTACCTACATGAACGAGATCGTGGACGGCGGCATCACCTGGGATGATCTGGACTGGCTGTGCGCCAATACCCCGCTGCCGGTGTGGCTCAAGGGCGTCATGCACCCCGACGACGCCCGGCGCGCAATCGACCACGGCGCCGCCGGACTGGTGGTCTCCAATCACGGCGGCCGTCAGCTGGACCGCGCCCCGGCCACCATCCACGCGCTGCCGGCGGTGGCTCGGGCGGTGGACGGCCGGGTGCCGCTGTGGCTGGACGGCGGCATCCGCCGGGGGGCGGACGTATTCACCGCCCTGGCCCTGGGCGCGGACGGGGTGATGATCGGCCGGCCCGCGCTGTGGGGCCTGACGGTGGACGGCGCCGCCGGGGTTGCCGCGGTGCTGGAGATTCTGGCGCGCGAACTGGCCAACACCATGTCGCTGTGCGGCTGCGCCTCGCTGGCCGCGATCCACCGCGATTGCCTCTTCGACACCCGAGCGATTGAATCCCGATGAAACGAGTCGCCCTGCTGCTGATTGCCGTTCTCGCCCTGCTCCTGGCCTATCTGCTGTTCTGGCCGGTTCCGATCGAGCCGGTGGCCTGGCAGGCACCGCCCACCCCCGAACGCGGCGAACCCGACGCCTCGGGCCCCGACCTGGCCGAGGCCGAGAAACTGGGCCGGGACGCGGGCGTCGGTCCGGAGGATGTTGCCGTCGACAGGAGCGGCCGGCTTTATGCCGGTTATGAGGACGGGTATATCCGCCGGCTTGCGGCCGATGGCAGCGGTGCCGAGACGCTGGCGGATACCGGCGGACGGCCGCTGGGACTGGCCTGGGCGCCGGACGGTTCGCTGGTGATCGCCGACGCGGCCAAGGGCCTGCTGGCCATGCGTCAGGACGGCTCGCTGCGCACCCTGAGCACTGCCGCCGACGGGCAGGCGCTGGGGTTCGCCGACGACGTCGATGTCGCCGCGGACGGCACCATCTATTTTTCGGACGCCTCCACGAAATTCGGCTATCACGCCGTGATGGCGGATATCCTCGAGCACGGCGGCCACGGCCGGCTGCTGCGTTACGAGCCGACCGCCGACGAGACCACGGTGCTGGCCGACGGTCTGCAGTTTGCCAACGGCGTGGCCGTGGGCCCGGACGAGCGCTATGTGCTGGTCAATGAAACCGGCGCCTACCGCGTCCAGCGGGTATGGCTCGAGGGTCCGCGTGCGGGCCGGACCGAGGTGTTCATCGACAATCTGCCGGGCCTGCCGGATGGCATCTCCTACGACGCCGAACGCAACCTCTTCTGGCTGGCGCTGTATGCGCCGCGCAACCCGTCGCTGGACTTCATGGCCGACAAGCCGTGGCTGCGCAAGGTTACCTTCCGGCTGCCGGCGGCATTGCAGCCCGAACCGGAGAAACTCGGCTTCGTGCTGGGACTGGAACCGTCCGGCCGCATCGTGCACAACCTGCAGGACAGCAGTGCGAACGCCTATGCGCCGATCACGAGCGTCGAAGCCGTGGGCGACGCGCTCTACCTGGGCAGCCTGTTGCAGCCCGCGATCGGCCGGTTGCCGGTGCCCGATTCGCAATGAGATGCCGCGGGCCCGTTGCGCCCGCGGCGGGACCGGCAAGCTAGTTGTTCTCGACTGCCTCTTCCATCTCGTCGCCGGTTTCCTCGGCGGCGTTGCCCATGGCTTCCGCGGAATCCTCCACCGCGTTGTCGTCCTGGAACATCTCGCCGATTTCCGCGGCGGCCTCCGAGGCTTCTTCGCTCATGTCCTCGCGGGTGTCCTGCTCGCAGGCCGCAAGCGTCAGCCCGGCGATGGACAGTGCAATCAGCGCCAACGAGGTTTGCAGGGGAGTTTTCATAGGGTTTTCCTTCCATCACTTCATGAACCCGGATCACCCTCGTACACGGCAGGACATTGCGGCGGCGCAGCATTAATCAAGTGCCGACGGAATCTGATAGCTTTCACCAGCCTTCGCCATCCAACCACTTGCTAGGAAGCACGAACATGCAAAAAGCCATCGGCGCGGCTCTGCTGGTCGCGGGGGTTCTGCTGCTGTTCTTCGGTTACAGCGAGTATCAGTCCCTGCAGTCCGAGGTGAAGGAATTCTTCACCGGCTCCCCGACGGATCGTGCGCTGCTGATGCTGATCGGCGGGGCCATCAGCAGCGTGATCGGTCTGGTACTCGTGGTTCGTCGCGGCTGAGCAGCGCCGTCACGATGACCACGTCTGATCCCGGTGAGCTCGCCGCCAGTCTGCGCACTCTCGGCGCCCTGGGCGCCGAAACCGATCCGCCCGGTCTGGCAGGCGTACGCGCCTGCCAGCGCCGGCGCATTCAACGCAATTACGGCCCTGACGCGGTGCTGACCTTCTGCACCGACCGGCTACTGGCCGGCCCGGACCTGACCGCGCTGACGAAAGATCCGGACGCCACCGCCGCCCGGCTTGGCCGTCTGCTTGGTGATACCACCGCCGCGGCCGCCGCGCTGGAGTTCCTGGCGCTCACCGAGAGCCTCGACCGCGCCGTCGCGGCCGAGGCAACCACCGGCGAACCGGGCGTCGTGGGGTTCGCCCGGGCCTCCCGGCGCGTCGGGCGGATTGCCGACCGGCACCGGCAGGTGGATCTGGTGGGCCTGGTGGTCGAACAATTGTCCGGCGTGGTCACCAGCCGTCTGTCCTGGATGGCCTTTCGCATGGCGCGCACGCCGGCGCGCCTGGCCGGCTTCGGCTCGTTCTACGAGTTGCTGTACGCCGGCTTCTCCGCGGTGCGGGACAACCCCGCCACCGTGGACCGCATCCCCGACTGGCTGGCCGAGGAGCGACGGCGCGTAGACCGCCTGCTGGCCTGAGTGCCCCGGCAGACGCCCCTCAGGCCGCGTCTTCGATGGCCGCCGGCGGGAATACCATGGAAAAGCTGGCTACCTGCAGGCAGGACAGAATCCGCTGGCTGGTGAAATCCGGAAACACGGCGTCATCGATCCGGCACTCGGTGAGCCGAGCCGGCCGCACCCGGCCACGGGCGCTGATGCGGGTGGTGTAGCGGCGACCCTCCCAGGGCTGCACCAGCGTGTGCCAGCCTCCCGGCGCGAGTGCGGTGGTGACCGGCCATGACAGGGACCGACGCGCGAAACGCAGATCCGCGAAGGGGCGGTCCTCCCGCGACACGCGAACATGTTCGTTGCCACTTTCCACCGTATGCCGCTGGAACGCCGCCAGCGTCTTGGGCAGCCCCCAGTTGCGCCGGCCGTTGTCCACGCTGGCTTGCGAGGACACCAGAATGTCGGTGACCGCGAATCGCTTGCGGCCCTCGACATCGAAGCGGCCGGGCACGAGCAGCAGTTCCCGGTACGGGCCCACGGCGGATTCGCTGTAATCCACCACCATGACGGTGCCGATGCCGCCCAGGGCCCGCCCGGCCAGACCCGGCACGCCAGCCGCACAACGTTCGCTGAACTCGCGTGAGCAGCGAATCAGAATGATGTAACCCTGACCGCGAAGCTGCCAGGGCGGCGGTGCGTGGATCGGCTGAGACTCGGTCATGGCCTTCCCCTTGCCGTGATCGCAGGCGCCGACATCAGCGCCAGGTGCGATTGTAGATTTCCACGAACATCAGCAACAGCAGATAGATGCAGTAGACCATGTCCACCAGCGGCAGAAACACGGAGTAGAACGGATCCGGGCTGTCGAAATCAGTGAACGTGAAGGCCAGATAGCCCAGAAAGATGAGCATACCGTTGACGATGAGATAGATCGGCCGCATCCCGCGAACTCCCCGTGTTGCCCCCGGCGCCGACTCTAGCCCATCCGGTACCCGGCGAGCATTCGCACAACCGGTCGGGAAGTTTACCCATGTACAGGCGGGTGCCCAGCGGTTAACGTCGTTATTACTCGCGGGTCGGAAGGTACCCGCGGGTCCGGTGGTCCGCATCCCCGTCGCTCGATGCGCCGGCCCCCGGAACAGCTGTCGAATCGGATTCGCTTCGGCTGGCCGATTCCCTCCGTGTTCGGGCGGCGGTCTCCACCGCCGCCCGCTCTTGAATCCTCCGGTCGCAATAACGCTACCGGTCAGAGCATGCCGACCTGCAGCTTGGCCGCGTCGGACATCATCTCCATGGTCCACGGCGGGTCGAACACCAGCTCCACGTCTACCCGGTCCACGGTCGGAATCAGCCGCACCCGTGACTTCACGTCGTCGAGCAGGATATCGCCCATGCCGCAGCCGGGGGCGGTCAGGGTCATCGCGACCCTGGCGGTGCGGTGTTCCGGGTCCTCGTGATTGAACTCGCAGCCGTAGATCAGGCCCAGGTCGACCACATTGATCGGAATCTCCGGATCGTAGACGGTGCGCATCTGTTCCCAGGCCAGCGCTTCGACATCATCGTTATCGGCACCTTCCGGCAGCGCGATGGGCTCGGGGGGTTCCTTGCCGATGGCATCGGCCTCGCTACCGGCGATACGCAGCAGATTGCCGGCGATGTAGACGGTGAAACTGCCGCCCAGCGCCTGGGTGATGGTGCCGTGGGTACCCGCAGGCACTTCCACGGTATCGCCGGCCGGAATCACCACGGCCTCGCAATCCCGCAAGAAGGTAACCGGTTCCTGATTGGGCATTTGCATGACTGAGGTATCCGTTATCCGGATGAGCTGGATGTCGATTGTAGCAACCCAGCGGCCCAGCACGGTGGGGTTTGCTATCCTCGCGGCCATGAACACGAGCCTGCTTCTGGTCGCGCACGGCAGCCGCCGCGAGGCCTCCAACGACGAGGTCCGGGCCCTGACCACCCGGCTGCGGGCGGCGGCCGACGGTCGTTTCCACCAGGTGGACTGCGCGTTTCTGGAACTGGCCTCGCCTCTGATTCCCGATGGCCTGGTGCGGCTGATCCAGGGCGGAGCCGAACGCATCATCGTGCTGCCCTACTTCCTGGCCGCCGGCCGCCATGTCACCGAGGATATCCCGGCGGAAATCGCCGAGGTACGTGCCGATCATCCGGAAGTGGATATCGTGCTCAATCCCTATCTGGGAACAGCCGACTCGCTGCCCGAGTTGCTGCTGTCCCTGGTCGCCTACTAACGAGACTGTCCCAATGAGTGACCCTTCCCCCGATTTCGCCAAGAAGACTATCGAGGTACTGGGACGGCGCATGGCCTATGTCGATACCGGCACCGGCTCGCCGATCCTGTTCCTGCACGGCAATCCGACATCGAGCTATCTGTGGCGCAACGTCCTTCCGCACGCCGCCGGCCTGGGGCGCTGCATCGCCCCCGATCTGATCGGCATGGGCGACTCGGACAAGCTGCCCGACCCCGGACCGGGCAGCTACCGCTTCGTCGAGCACCGGCGGTATCTGGATGCGCTGCTCGATGCCCTGGACCTCGGTGACAACGTGATCCTGGTACTGCATGACTGGGGCTCGGGTCTGGGCTTTGACTGGGCCAACCAGCATCGCGACCGCGTTGCCGGCATCTGCTACATGGAGGCCATCGTCCAGCCGTTATCGTGGTCCGACCTGCCCGACTCGATGCAGGGCATCTTCCAGGCCATGCGCTCCCCGGCCGGCGAGGAGATGGTGCTGGACAAGAACGTGTTCGTGGAACGCATCCTGCCGGCATCGATCCAGCGCGAGCTGACTGCCGCGGAGATGGACGAGTACCGGCGCCCGTTCACCGACGCCGGCGAGGCCCGCCGGCCCACGCTGACCTGGCCGCGTCAGATTCCGATCGACGGCGAACCGGCGGACGTGACCGCGATCGTTGACGACTATGGCCAGTGGCTGGCCGCCAGTGACGATCTGCCCAAGCTGTTCATCAACGCCGATCCCGGCATCATCCTCACCGGCGGGCCACGCGAATTCTGCCGGTCCTGGCCGAATCAGACGGAAACCACGGTCGACGGGCTGCACTTCATCCAGGAAGACTCGCCGGATGCCATTGGCGAAGCGCTGGCCGGGTTCATTCGGCAGGTATGCGGATGATCGACAATCGCCGATTCTGGCTGGCGGGCAATCTGGTCACCCTGTTTCTGCACGCGGCCGGTCTCGGGCTGTACGTCACTCAGGGATTTGCCAGTCCGGTATCCCAGCTTTGGGCGGTGATCATCGCGATCCACATCCTGGAAATTCCGCTGGCCTTCCTGGCCGTGGCCGAGCGGCGCATTCCCTGGGGGCTGACGGTGATCAACACCCTGATATTCGGCTTCACCTGGTGGGTGCCCACCCGCCGCGGGGTCTTCCATGCGTAGTGGCCTGGCCGCGCTGCTGTGCGCGGCCGTCGTGGCGGCGGCAGCCGGTACCGGCATCCTGTTCCAGCCGGGTACCTGGTATGCGGGCCTGATCAAGCCCGTCGGCACGCCGCCGGACATCGCGTTTCCGATCGCCTGGACGCTGCTTTACGTCGCCATGGCGGTTGCCGCCTGGCTGGTCTGGCGGGTGCGGGGCGTGGGTCCGGCGCTGTGGCTGTTCGGCATTCAATTGACCCTGAACGCGCTCTGGTCGCCGGTGGTTTTCGGCGCCCATCGACTGGATCTTGGTCTGCTGGTGATCGCCGCGCTCTGGCTGGCGTTGGCCGCGACGTTGCGCGTCTTTGCCCACGCACGGCCGCTGGCGGCAGGTCTGCTAGCGCCCTACCTCCTGTGGGTGACTTACGCCGCCTATCTCAACGCGGGCCTGCTGGCGCTGAACTGACGGGTCGGCTCAGCATCTACAAGCGGGCCAGCCAGTGGTCCATGCTCCAGCGGCCCGCCCCGTGGACTGCCAGCAGAAGAAGCCCGCCGGCCATCGCCACGTCTTTCATGAACATGACCATGTTCGGCTCGGTGGCGAAATCACGATGAAACAGGATTGCTGCGGCCAAGCAAAATCCGGCCAACGCGCCAGCGGCGATGCGGGTCCGCCATCCGACGATGACGGCAATGCCGGCAGCCAGCTCCAGCGCGATGACGGCCGGCAGAAACCAGATAGGCACGCCATGATCCTGCATGTAATCAGTTGTACCCGCATAGCCCTGGATCTTGTCCAGGCCCGCAAGCAGAAATATGTGCACGAGCAGCACACGCCCGGCCAGTGCTCCGAAGTGTTGCATGATGCCAAACTCCGAGATCCAGCTGTGCGTTCAAGGCTAAGTCGGGTGCCGGATGGATACAAGCGTCACCGCTCACGCCGCCTGCCATCCGCAATGCCACGCGCGGTGCCCGACCCGTGATACACATGGACGGCGATCCGGCAGGCTGTGCCCGGTGAGGCACCGTCGCCACCTTTCCACACCCCAGCATCCTGAAGGAGTCGAGTGCATGCCCAAGCAAAGATTCATCGATAAGTACGGCCCCTGGGCGTTAGTCACCGGTGCGTCGGCCGGCCTCGGCGCCGAATTCGCGCGTCAACTCGCCGTCTGCGGGCTCAACCTGGTGCTGGTGGCCCGGCGGGCCGACCGCCTGGATCAACTGGGGGAACGTCTCGAGCGCGAGTCCGGTGTCGATACTCTGAGCGTGCCGCTGGACCTGTCCCGGCCAGACTTCATGCCGGATCTGGAACAGGCCATCGGCGACCGCGAGATCGGTCTCCTGGTCAATAACGCCGGGTTCGGCAACACCGGCGCCTTCCTCAAGGGCAGGCTCGAGGACGACCTGCGCATGCTCGACGTCAACTGCCGGGCGCCGCTGATCCTCACCCACGCCCTGGGCAACGCCATGACCCAGCGCGGCCGCGGCGGCATCATCATGCTGGCCTCGGTGGCCGGCCTGATCCCCAATCCCTATTTCGCCCACTACGCCGCCACCAAGGCCTGGGATCTGTTCCTGGGCGAAGGGCTGCACGTGGAACTCAAGGACAAGGGCGTGGACGTGCTGAGCCTGTGCCCCGGCCCGACCCGCACCGAGTTCTTCGACGTGGCCGACGTCGACGAGGGCAAGTGGCCCGCCGCCGCCCGCAAGACAATCATGGACGCCGACGATGTGGTTGCCGCGGCCCTCAAGGGGCTCGGGCGGCGCAGCGTGGTGATCCCGGGCTGGCCCAACCGTCTACTGGTGGGCAGCACCCGCATCACCCCGCGCAGCGTGACCAGCGCCCTGGCGGGCCGGGTGATGAAGATGGCCGGCGGTTAGCGCCCCGGGGATTGAATCAGAGAGCCCTTACGAATTCGCGGATCAGCCCGGCGACCTGGTCCGGGCATTCCTCCTGCACGAAGTGGGCGGCATCCATGCTCTCCACCCGAATGTCGTCGAACACGTCGTCCAGATGCCGGGTGAATTCGGGCACGATGACCGGGTCGTGCCGGCCGTGGATGTACAGGCCCGGCATGACGAAACGCTGCCCCGCCAGTTCGGCCCAGCGGGCGCTATCGGCCTTGTAGGTACGGTAGTAGTTGGCACCGGTGGTGGCCGTGTGCGGCTGGCGATAGCAGCGCACGTATTCATCCAGCGCTTCCGCGGGAAAGTCGAGCCGCGACCAGGTGCGCAGGAAGTGGCCCAGCCAGGTCCGCTCGTTGCCGGGAATCATGGCTTCGGCCAGACCTTCGCCACGATCATCCCGGGCATTCTGGAAGAACTGGTACCACAGCGCCGCAGGTGCGGCCCGCAGCGCCTCCTGGGCCGCTGCGTTGCCGCGGGCGTTTGGCAGCACGTGGATATTGAGCAGGACCAGACCGCCGAACCGGCCGGGCTCGGCCAGGGCCGCCTCCTGGGCCACCGCCCCGCCCCAGTCGTGACCGATCAGGGTGGCACGATGGATGTCCAGCGCATCCAGCAGTGTCAGCAGGTCGCGGCCCAGCGCCTGCTTGGCATAGGCCTCGCGCAGCAGGGTCCGCTCGGAATCACCCAGCCCGCGCAGATCCGGGGCGATCACCTGGAAGTCCGCCGCAAGTTGCCGCGCGACCGGCCACCAGCACCACGACGATTGCGGCCAGCCATGCAGCATCACCAGTGGCGGTCCACTGCCGACCCGGCGGACCGCAAAGCGGCCACGCGGCGTGTCGATTGTCTGCACCTGGAATGCGTTCATGGCGTGGTTCCGGCTGGCGTTTCCGCGACCATAGCGCGACCGGCGGGGGCTGCGAATAATCGTGATTGCCGCTAGGCTGCGGATCACCATAAAACCACCGGATCACGCCATGGCCGATCTCAACGGCAAGACGCTATTCATTACCGGCGCCTCACGCGGCATCGGGCTGGCAATCGGCCTGCGCGCCGCCAGCGACGGTGCCAATGTGGCCATTGCGGCCAAGACTGCCGAGCCGCATCCCAAACTGCCCGGCACCATCCATACCGCGGCCGAGGAAATCGAGGCCGCGGGCGGCCGGGCCCTGCCGCTGGTCTGCGACATCCGCGACGAAGAGCAGGTCAACGCCGCGGTGGCAAGCACCGTCAAGCACTTCGGCGGCATCGACATCTGCGTGAACAACGCCAGCGCCATCAACCTGACCGGCACCCTGGACACGCCGATGAAGCGTTTCGATCTGATGCACCAGATCAACGCCCGCGGCAGCTTCCTGGTCAGCCAGACCTGCATCCCGCATCTCAAGCAGGCCGCCAACCCGCACGTGCTGAACCTGTCCCCGCCGCTGGATTTCTCGCCCAAGTGGTTTGCGCAGCACGCTGCCTACAGCCTGGCCAAGTACAGCATGAGCGTTTGGGTACTGGGCATGGCCGAGGAATTCCGCCGGGACGGCATCGCCTTCAACGCGCTGTGGCCCCGCACCGCCATCGCCACCGCCGCGGTGCGCAATCTGCTGGGTGGGGAGGACATGGTCAACGCCTCGCGCACGCCCGAGATCATGGCCGACGCCGCGCACGAAATCCTGCTCCGGCCCAGCCGCGAGTTCAGCGGCAACTTCTGCATCGATGACCAGGTGCTGTTCGACGCCGGCGTGACCGACTTCCGCCAGTACAAGGTCGATCCGGACGCCCGCGAACTGGCCCCCGACTTCTTCGTGCCGGATGACAACATCCCGCCGCCGGGGGCCATGGACTGAGCGGCCGGGCAAGCCGTATCTCCCGCTTTGCCGTGGATTCGCCGGTCCTGTGCGTGGGCGACTAGATGCCGGCACAACGGGACTACATCACCCGCGCCGGCTGGCAGGCGCTGCGCGACGAAGCCGATCACCTCTGGCGCATACGCCGGCCGGCGGTCGTGCGTGCCCTGGCCGATGCCGCTGCCGAGGGGGATCGCTCGGAAAACGCCGAGTACATCTACCGCAAGAAGGAATTGCGGGAGATCGACCGGCGGCTGCGCTACCTGGGCCGGCGGCTGGACCAGCTGGTGGTGGCCGACACCAGACCCGATGATCCGGGGCGGGTGTTCTTCGGAGCACGCATCACGCTGATCGACGAGGCCGACCGCGAACACGTCTACCGCATCGTCGGCGCGGACGAGACCGACGCCGCCACCGGGGCCATCAGCCTGCATTCGCCCGTGGCCCGGGCGCTGCTGGGTCGAACGGTCGGCGACGCGGTGGCGGTCTCGCTACCCGGCGGACAAACCGAGTTCGAGATCCTCGCCGTGGAGTACCCCGACTGACGCGGGGCATGGAGGCCACTACCGACAACGTGCTCCGTCTGCCGGCCTTCCGGCGGCTGCTGGTGGCCCGGGTGGCCGCGACCATGGCCACCCAGACCCAGGCGGTCGTCGTGGGCTGGCAGCTCTACGGGCTCACCGGGGACCCGATGACCCTGGGCTGGGTCGGGCTGGCCCAGTTCCTGCCGATGCTCGTGTTCATCCTGCCGGCCGGGGACCTGGCCGACCGGATCGACCGCCGCCGGCTGCTGTCGGTGAGCTGGACCATCCAGGCGGCGGCCGGCGCGCTATTCCTGCTGCTGACGCTGAACGCCACAACCAGCGTGCTGCCGTTCTATGCGGTGCTGGTCCTGTTCGGCACCGCCCGGGCGCTGGCCGCGCCGGCCCTGCCGTCACTGGTGCCGCTGGTGGTGGGCGAGCATCTGCTGAGTCGCGCGGTTGCCTGGCACTCCTCGTTCTTCCAGATGGCCATCGTGGTGGGTCCGGCACTGGGCGGGCTGATCTACCTGCTGGGCCCGGCCGCCGGCTATCTGCTGGCTGCACTGCTGTTCGCGGTAGCTGGGGTCGCCATTGCCGGCCTGCCACTGGCCCGGGCGCAGCAGGCATCCCGCGAGACCGGCAGCGCGGTCCAGCGCTTTCTGGCCGGCGTGGCCTACGTCCGGTCGCGGCCGATGATTCTGGGCGCGCTATCGATGGACCTGTTCGCGGTACTGCTGGGCGGGGCCACTGCTCTGCTGCCGGTCTACGCCGCCGAAATCCTGCACGTGGGGCCGGTCGGCCTGGGCATGCTGCGCAGCGCGATCGCCCTGGGCGCATTCGTTACCGGCATCTGGCTCGGGCGACGGCCGCTCACACGCCGTGCCGGCCCGGCGATGTTCGGGGGCGTGGCCCTGTTCGGGGCGGCGATGATCGTGTTCGGTCTGTCCACCCATTTCTGGCTGTCGTTCGCCGCACTCGCGCTGGCGGGCGCCGCGGACATGGTCAGCGTGTTCGTCCGCGCCACGCTGATCCAGATCGCCACCCCCGACGCCATGCGCGGCCGGGTCAGCGCGGTCAGCTCGCTGTTCATCAGCGGTTCCAACGAACTGGGCGAATTCGAGTCCGGTGCGGTGGCGGCCTGGCTCGGTGCGGTGCCGGCAGTGGTGGTCGGCGGCGTCGGCACGCTGGCGATCGTGGGTATCTGGCGCCGGGCATTTCCGGCGCTGTGGCGCATCGACCGGCTGGAGGACTGCCGCGTGCCGTGACCGACGGTCAACCCGCCCGCAGCCCTTCCAGCAGCGTCTGCAGCACCCCCTCGACCACCGTTTCCAGTTCGGCGGTTTCGTGGCCGGCGTAGCCGGTACGGTTGTCCAGATACAAACTCATCAGTCCGTGAATCGCCGCCCACACCACCAGCGCCTGGGCCTTGGGATCGCGCGGACGCACCGCGCCGGCGGCCTGGGCATCGGTGAGTTCGCCGATGAGCACGTCATACGCCGCATCGCCGGCCGCCGCCAGGGCCGGAAACTCGGAATGCTCGGGCGATTTCTCGGCGTCGAACAGCGGCCCCTCGCAGAAATCACCGGCGAACATCAACCGGTACAGACAGGGATGGGTGGCCCCGAACCGCGCATAGGCACGGCATCCGGCCAGCAGCCGAGCCGCCGGGTCCGTGCCCGCAGCCTGGTTGGCACGCTGAATCGTCTTCGCCAGAAGCTTGAAACCCTGTTCTGCGGCCGCGGCCAGCAGCGCCCGCTTGTCGCTGAAATGCCGGTAAGGGGCGCTGCGGGACACCCCGGCCCGCTCGGCCACCCCGCGCAGGGTGACCGCCTCGAGCCCCTCGGCTTCCAGCAGCTCCAGCGCGGCGCGCACGCAGGCATTATGCAGGTCGCCGTGGTGATAGGGCCGGGAATCGGTAGCGGCTACGGTCATGTGACGACTCTAAACGGGAGTGTTGACAGCGTCAACATAGGCCCTTAATGTGAACGCTGATTACATCCCAGGGATCGCCCATGATCCGTTTGTCCTGCTTGCTTCTGATCCTGCCCCTGGCAGCCTGCGATGCCGTCTCGGCGCCGGGCGCGCCGCCGCCGGCGGACCAGCCACACCCGGTGGAGACCGGGCAGGTGCGGGTGATCGATACCGACCGGCAGTTCGCGCTGTCCGGCGTGGCCCGGGCGGCGGACCGGGCGCGGCTGGCATTCCAGGTCGGCGGCCGGCTGGTGGAACGCATGGTGGACATCGGTGAATCGGTCGAGCGGGGCCAGCTGATCGCCCGTCTGGCCCAGCCCGAGTTTGCCCCGGCGGCGGAGGCCGCGGCAGCCCGCGTCCGCCAACTGGAAACCCAGGTCGCCCAGGCCGAACGGGACCTGAAACGGGTAGAACAGCTCAAGGCCGATGCCGCCGCCACCCAGCAGGAACTCGAATCGGCGCAGTCACGGCTGGACGGCCTTCAGGCCTCTCTGGCGCAGGCCCGCGCCGACGCCAGCCGCGCCCGCCGCCTGCTGGCGGAAACCCGGCTGCAAGCACCGGTGGCCGGTACCGTGGCGGAAATCCTGGTCCAGCCGGGCGAATTCGTGTCCCCGGGACAGCCGGTGATCGCCCTGTCCGGCGGCAGTGGCGGACTGGAAGTGGAAATCGGCCTGCCGGAAAACCTGCTCGGCGAAGTGGCCGTCGGCGACCGCGCCGACCTGGTGATGCCGATCATGGGCGGCGAGATCACCGGCCGCGTCACCGAACTGGCGACCGCCGCGGATGGTGCCGGGCAGCTGTTCCCGGCCGTGCTCACGCTGGATGACGCGCCCGACCTGCGGGCCGGCACCACCGTGACCTGGCGCCTGCGCTCCGACCAGCCGGAACGCCTGACGGTGCCGGTATCCGCCATCGCCAGCACCGGCGGACGCGGCCAGCCGCGGGTATTCCGGGTGGATGACGATCGGGCCCGCTCGGTGCCGGTCACCCTCGGGGTCGTGGTCGGCGAACGGGTGGTAGTGGACGCCGACCTGGCGCCCGGCGACACCGTGGTAACGCTGGGCCTGGACGGCCTGGTCGACGGCCGTGCCGTGGCGGTCCGGCCATGATCGTGGCCGCAATCACGATGCCCGGTCGGGGTGGCCATCATGTCTGACCGGCTGCAACGGCTGCTTGCCAACGAGCGGCTGATCTTCACCCTCGTGGCAGTACTCGCACTGGCGGGTCTGGCTGCCTACCTCACCATGGACCGCCAGGAGGATCCCGCCTTTCCCTATCGCGCCGGCCTGATCACGGTGGCGTTCCCGGGCGCGGACCCGGGCCGCATCGAGCGGCTGGTACTCGAACCCATCGAGGAAGAACTGGCCGGGGTCGAGGAAATCGACCACACCGAATCCACCGCCCGCCAGGGCGTGGCCATCGTGCGCATCGAGCTGCAGGCCTGGGTGTATGACACCGACAGCGCCTGGGACCGGGTGCGGGTGGCGCTGGACAGCGCGCGGCGGGATTTTCCCGATGGTGTCGCCGAACCGGCCCTGGAGGATCGGATCGTCACCGCGTCGACCGCGGTGCTGGCCGTCACCGGCAGCGACGACGCGCTGGTCCTGGCCGATGCCGCCGAGCGCTTGAAGTCGCAACTGCTGGACATGCCCGGCATGTCGTCCATCCGCATCATCGGCGATCCGGAGGAACAGATCACCATTGCGCTGAGCGACGCCGCGCTGCTGCGCAGCGGGCTCACGCCGAACCAGTTGCTGGCCCAGCTGCAGTCGTCGAACGCGATCATTCCCGGCGGCTCCCTGCGCCTGTCCGGTCGATCGCTGACCCTGCGGCCGCAGACCGATTACGCCTCGCTGAGCGAGATTCGCGAAACCCCGATTACCCTGGCCGGCGGCGACGTAGTGCCGCTGGGCACCATCGCCGACGTGATGCGCGGGGAGCAGGATCCGCCCAACGCCAGACTGCGCTTCGACGGCCAGCGGGCCGTGGGCCTGGACATCAAGGCGGAACGCAACCGCACCCACGTGGTGAAGTTCGGGCAAGCGCTGCGGGCCGAGGTGGACGAACTGCGGCCGGGCTTCGAGCCGCTGGAAATCCGCGAGATGTTCTACCAGCCCACCTACACCGAATCGCGGCTGGACAACCTGGTGGGCAGCCTCCTGCTGGCGGTGCTGATCATCGTCGGGGTGCTGTTCCTGGGCATGGGGCTGCGGGTGGGTCTGCTGGTGGCCACCCTGCTGCCGCTGGTCACGCTGTGCGCGCTGGGTATCTACGCCATGGGCGGCGGGGTACTCCATCAGATCGCCATCATCGGGATGGTGATCGCGCTGGGCATTCTGGTGGACAACGCCATCGTGATGACCGAAAACATCCAGCATCACCTGAACCGCGGCGCCAGCCGCGCCAGCGCCGCCGCGCAATCGGTGCGGGAACTCGGCGGCCCGCTGTTCGCCGCCACCGGCACCACGTTGGCGGCGTTCGTGCCGATGGCCCTGTCGGAGGGCAACACCGGGGATTTCATCCGGGCCATGCCCATCCTGATCATGCTGTCGCTGGTGGTCAGCTACGTGTTCGCGATCACTCTCACGCCGGTGACCGCCCGCCGTTTCCTGCGCCGCCAGTCGGCCGACAAGGAAACCAACGCCCCGATCATGCGGCTGGCCGAGCAACTCAGCCGCATTTCGACCGCCCGCCCCTGGTGGATGGCGGCCGGGGGCGCGCTGGTGGTGGCGGCCGCCTTCGCCAGCGGCGGCATGCTGGATCAGCAGTTCTTCCCCAATGCCGACCGCAACCAGGTGCTGATCGATCTGACCCTGCCCGAAGGTACCCATCTGACCCGCACGCAGGAAGTGGCCGCCCGCATGGAACGCGACCTGCGCCAGCGCGATGACGTCCACGTGGTGCACAGCTTTGTCGGCTTCGCCGGCCCCACCTTCTACTACAACCTGCAACGCAACCCCAGCGCCCCGCAGCGGGCACGGCTGGTGGCCGAAACCGATGGCCTGGCCGCCAACCAGGCAGTGATCGACTGGGCCCGGGCCTACGGCCGCGACACCCTGCCCGGGGTGGACGTGGTGCCCAGCATCCTGCGCCAGGGCCCGCCCGTGGCCTCGCCGATCGAGATCCGGGTGTTCAATCCCGACCCCGATCAACTCGCCGCCGCCACCGAGCAGGTATTCGCGGCGGTGCTGGGCGTCTCCGGCGCCCGCGACGTACGTCAGGATCTGGGCACCGGCGCCCCGGGGATCGTGTTCGAGGTCCATGACCAGGTGGCCCGGCGGCTGGGCATTTCCCGGGTGGACATCGCCCAGGCCCTGCAGGGCCGCAGCCTGGGCGTTACCGTGGGCCAGTACCGGGCCGGCGAAGACCCGGTGCCGATCCGGCTGCGCAGCCCGCAGGGCCAGCTTTTCCCCCTGCCGGAACTGGAGACCATCAACGTCTACACCCCGGACGGACGTGCCGTCCCGCTGGCCCAACTCGCCAGCGCGCGGCTGGCCATGCAGCCGGGAGCGATCCGCCACTACAACCAGCATCGCGTGGCCCGGGTCTACAGCGAGCTGGCGGAAGGCTTCGTGTTCAGCGAAGTGGTCGCGCCGGTACAGGCATCCATCGCCGATCTCGACCTGCCGCCGGGCACCCGTATCGAGTTCGGCGGCGAAGCCGAGGCCTCGCGCGATGCCAACTCCGCGCTGCTGCAGGCAGCGCCCCTGGGCGTGGGGCTGCTGCTGTTCTTCCTGCTGTTGCAGTTCAACTCGTTCCGGCGCATGGGGCTGGTGCTGCTGACCATTCCATTCGCGGTAGCCGGGGTGATTCCGGGTCTGCTGCTGCTGGGCATTCCCTTCGGTTTCCAGCCGCTGCAGGGCATCATCGCGTTGGTGGGCATCGTGGTGAACAACGCCATCGTGCTGATCGACGTTATCGACCAGCGTCTGGCCCAGGGCGAGGACATCACCGCCGCCGTGCGCGACGCGGTGCGGCGACGCACCCGCCCGATCCTGCTGACCACCGCCACCACCATTGCCGGGCTCCTGCCGCTGGCCCTGTCCGATACCACGCTCTGGCCGCCCATGGCCTGGACCATCATTACCGGCCTGATCGCCTCCACCCTGCTCACCCTGCTGGTAATGCCGGCGCTGTGCCTGCTGCTGCTCGGTCGCCGCTCGATGCCGGCACGCGCCGCAAGCGGCAGCGCGGCCGCGCTGCTGGTCGGCCTTGCGCTGGTGGCCGCGGTCGCGCCGCCCTCGGCCCGGGCCGATGACATCGACACGGTGGACTTCAACACCGCCGCCGTCGCCGGGGCCAACGAGCTGGAAGTGGAGGCACTGGCCGCCCGCACCCGGGCCGCCCGGGCCGGGGCCAGCGCGGCTTATCGCGACGCGCTCGCGCCCAAGCTGAGCGTGCGGGCCCGGGCCTCGCGTTCGGACGCCACTGGCGCCATCAGCGTGCCCGGGCCGATGGGGCAACAGCGCTTTGAAACCACTGCCCGCGAGCAGAGCGAAGCGATCATCGAGCTCCGCCAGCCCCTGCTGCACCTGGCCGACCAGCTCTACGCCGCCCCGGCCCGGGCGGAAAGCGCCCGGGCGAGTCTGGCCCGTACCGAGAGCCTGAAACTGGCCAACGCCCTGCGGGCGGCGGGGGCGTATCTGGAAGCCCTGCGGCTACGGGCCCGGCTGGATGCCAACGCCCGGCTGCGCGACAGCCTGTCGGCGCGGGCGCAACGGGTAGCCGCCCAGGTCGAGGCCGGGCGGGCGCTGGAAAGCGATCGGCTGGATATCGACCTGGCCCTGCAGGAAGCCCGGCGCGAGCAGATACAGTTGGAAAGCGCCTACCGCGTGGCCACCACCCGACTGGCCCGTGCCATGGGCCGGGATGGCCGGGTGGCGCCCGCGCCGCTGGACTACACGCCGCCGGCGGTGGCTGCGGAGCCGGCGACACTTCTCGCCGAAGCCATCGAGGCCCGCCGCGATCTGGATGCGATCGAGCACGACCTCGACGCAGCCCGGTTGCAGACACGCGCCGCCGCCAGCCGCTGGCTGCCCGAGATCGACGCGGTGGCCAGCCAGACCTGGCGCAGCGGCAACGCCTTCTTTCCCGACGACGAGGGCCGCATCGGGGCGGAGCTGACCTGGACTCCGTTTGCCGGCGGCGTGATTGCCGCCCGCCGCGATCAGGCCGAGGCCCGGCGTCAGGCCCTGGCCGCCGACCGCCGGGCATTCATGCTCGAGATCCGCGTGCAGATCGAGCAACAGCTGGCCGCCATCGACAGTGCCCTGGCGCTGGCCGATCTCGCCGAAGCGGGCCTCACCAGCGCCCGCAGCCGGCTGGAACTGCGCGACGCCCGCTTCCGCGCCGGCCGCGCCACTGCCGACGACGTGGTGGAGGCCGAGGCCGAACTGGCCCGCCAGCAGGCCCGGCGGGCCATCGCCCGCTACGACCACCTGGAAGCCTGGATCGGCCTGCAGGGGGCGCTGGCGCGAAGCGACTGGGTGACCGAACTGCCCTGAGCCCCGCACACCCGCGATTGGCTACCAGGGCCGGGCCAGCCGGCGCGCCACCTCGTCCACCAGACCGGCATCGCCGGCCAGCGTGAACACGTCGTTGGCGCGGGTGCTGCTGTCCAGCCCGGGGATCAGCACTTCCCCGCCGCGCTCGATGCGCAGCACGCTCACGCCGTCCGGCAGGCCGAGGTCGCGCAGCTTCTGATCCCGCAGCCAGCGGTTGCGCAGCTTCACCACCCGCACGTCCTGACTCAGCGCCTGATCCGGGCTCAGGGTGCGGGCCTCGCCGCTCAGGATCAGGCTTTCCAGCATCAGCAGCTTCGAGGTGCTGGGGTTGATCACCTGGGCCCCGGCATCCAGGAAACGCCGGTTGTGTGCCGGGTCCCGCACCCAGGCCACCACGTTGTGCACGGAATGGATGTCGCGGGCCAGGCGGCAGACGTACTGGTTGTCCTCATCGTATTCGGCCATGGCGACCACGATGCCGGCCTCGTTGATGCCGGCCTCGCGCAGCCGGGCCAGGCGCGCCGACGAGGAACCACCCTCGGCCTCGTCCTCCGCATGAGCCTCCCGCAGGGCCACGGCCTCGACGTCCAACTCCAGCGCGCGCAGGCGCGCCACCAGGGCCCGGGCGTCCGCTCCGGCACCCGCCACCAGGATGTGATCGCGCGGCCGGGGGCCGGGCGGCAGCAGGCGGTTGAACAGCATGGGCGACAACAGACAGGTAACGATGGCCACCAGGATGATGGCGGCCTCCAGCGCCGGGGTGATGGCGCCGATCTCGCGGCCGATGGTCGCCACCGCGATGATCAGCGACAGGCGGGCGCTGAGCAGAGTGCTGGCAGCCAGCGTCTGGCGCCAGGAATAGGCGAGCCGGAATACCATCCCGCCGGCCAGCTTCACCGCGATGGCGATGGCCACCAGCACCGCCACCAGTTGCAGGCCCGAACCCGAGGCCAGCAGCGCCGGCAGGTCGAACTGCACCCCGACCATGATGAAAAACACCGGGATGAAGAAGCCGTAGCCGATGGCGTCCAGCTTTTCCCGCAGCACCGAACTGTGGCTGCCCGACAGCAGCGAAATGATCACCCCGGCCAGGAAGGCGCCGAGGATGTTCTCCGCACCCAGGCTCTCCGCCAGGGCGATGAACACCAGCGCCACCGCCAGCGAACCCCGCACCTGGATCTGCGCGGTGGCGGTGGACAGCATCCGCATCAGGTTCTGCGCCGGCACGTGTTCGCGAAAGCGCGCGGCCAGCTGATAGACGATGAGAAACACCATCACCAGGATCAGCACCACGAACATTTCCAGGCTCAGGCCCTCGCTGCGGAACAGCACGAAGCTGCTGATCAGCAGCACGGTGACGAAATCCGCGATCAGGGCACACACCAGGATGGTCTGACCATAGCGCTCGGCAAGCAGACCCCGTTCCTTGAGCACCGGCGCCACCACGCCAAGCGACGTGGTGGACAGGATCATTGCCATCAGCCAGGGGCCGTCGACCACGCCGATGTGGCGCAGATAGAACCCCGCTGCCACCGAACACAGCGCGGTCAGGGCAAACATCAGCCCGCCCAGGGCGAAGGGGTTGCGCACCAGTCGGCCGATACGGCTGCTGCCGTGCAGGGAGCGGCTCTGGGGAATCTGGGAGAAGTCCATCTCCAGCCCGGACAGGAACATCAGATAGGCGAAGCCGAAGGCCGACAGCACCTCCAGCACCCGCCCGGTTTCCACCAGCCCCAGCCCGCTTTGACCGACCACGATGCCGGCCACGATCTCGCCCACGATCACCGGGATGCCGAAGCGGCGCACCGGCGACAGTGCCACGGGCACCAGAAAGCCCAGCGCCACCACGATCAGCAGCGGGATGAAGGAAATCTCGGATTCGTGCATTGCTATCGGCCGGTCAGGGGGTCCGACCGGTCATCGCGACGCCAATCAGAAGAACGCCTGAATGCCCGTCTGGGACCGGCCGAGTATCAGCGCGTGAATGTCATGGGTGCCTTCATAGGTATTCACGGTCTCCAGATTGAGCATGTGCCGGATCACCGCGTACTCGTCCACGATGCCGTTGCCGCCGTGCATGTCGCGGGCGGCGCGGGCGATGTCCAGCGCCTTGCCGGTGGCGTTGCGCTTCATCAGTGACACCATTTCGGGCGTGGCCCGGCCGGCGTCGAACAGGCGGCCTAGCTGCAGCGAGGCATTGAGCGACAGCGCGATCTCGGTCTGCATGTCCGCCAGCTTCTTCTGGATCAGCTGGTTGGCCGCCAGCGGCCGGCCGAACTGCTTGCGCTCCAGCACGTATTCGCGCGCGGCGTGCCAGCAGGCGGTGGCCGCGCCCATGGCGCCCCAGGAAATGCCGTAGCGGGCCTTGTTGAGGCAGCCGAACGGGCCCTTCAGGCCCGCCACGCCGGCCAGCCGCTGGCTGTCGGGCACCCGCACGCCGTCCATGTGCACCATGCCGGTGGCCGAGGCCCGCATGCTGAACTTGCCCTCGATCGCGCTGGTCTCCAGGCCGGCCATGTCGCGCTCCAGCACGAAGCCCCGGATCACCCCCTCGTCATCCTTCGCCCAGATCACGAACACGTCGGCGATGGGGGCATTGGTGATCCACGTCTTGGTACCGGACAGCAGCCAGTCGTCGCCGTCGCGCCGGGCGCGGGTGGTCATGCCGCCGGGGTCGGAGCCGTGATCCGGCTCGGTCAGGCCGAAAGCGCCGATCAGTTCCCCCGAGGCCAGGCGCGGGAGGTACTGCTCGCGCTGGGCCTCGTTGCCATAGGTGTGGATCGGATACATCACCAGGCTGGACTGCACCGACAGCGCCGACCGGTAGCCGGCATCCGCCGCCTCCAGCTCGAACGCCGTCAGGCCGTAGGCCACGTGCGACAGGCCCGGGCAGCCGTAGCCCTGCAATGTAGTGCCCAGCATCCCGAGTTCGCCCATCTCGGGGTAGATGCCCGGGTCGAACCGGCCCTCACGGAAGGCCAGGGTCGCGCGCGGGGCCAGTTGGCCCTGGGCGTAGCTACGCACGGCGTCGCGCACCGCGCGTTCCTCCTCGGTGAGCTGCCCCTCGAGACCCAGGGGGTCCGCCCAGTTGAAACTCGGTTTTCCGGTCATGACAAGCCGCCGTTCCTGATCGTCCACGCACTATAAAGACCCGGACCGGCCCTGCCCACCTTGAAACCCCCGGGCCAGCCCGCATCTTCCTGTCATCGCACAAGTCAGCATCTCAGGAGGATCGATCATGAGCTTGCAGCAACGTTCCTACAGCCCCGTTTTTCATCCGGCTTTTACCAGTCTCGCCCGCGAATCCGCGCAGTCGCAGACCTGGACACCGCCGGTGGACATCACCGAAACCGCCAGTGGCTACGAGATCATGGTGGATGTGCCCGGCATGGCCGGTGACGACATCGACCTGAACCTGGAGAAAGGCATCTTGACGATCTCCGGCGAACGCAAACCCACGTCGGATACCGGTGAACTCCGCCGCCGCGAACGCCGGGTGGGCGCCTTCGAACGCCAACTGGTGCTCCCGGATAGCGCGGACACCGACAGCGTGACCGCCCGCGTGGATCAGGGCGTCCTTCGGGTAACCATCGACAAGCGGGCCGATACCCAGCCGCGCCGGATTACCGTCCAGAGTTGAGGGCTCCTGCCACCGGCAGGGATTGCAGCGGTCAACGTCCGGCCCCGTCTTCGGGGCCGGACCACTAGGTCAGTCCCCGATCTCGATCAACAGGTCGCGGGCGGCCACGGTTTCGCCGGATTTGACGTGAATCCGGATGACCTTGCCGTCCCGGGGCGAGGCGACGCCGGTTTCCATCTTCATCGCCTCCAGCGACAGCAGCGATTCGTTCTTCTTCACCGCCTGCCCTTCCTGGACCGCCACCTGCACCACCATGCCGGGGATCGGGGCGCCGACATGGCCCGGGTTGTCGGGATCGGCCTGCGGCCGGCTGGCGGCGGCTTCGCTGCCCTCGTGGGCCACGCGGATCATTCGCGGCTGACCGTTCAGTTCGTAGAACAGCTTGGTGTGGCCCTCGTCCTCGTCCTCCGCCCGGCCCTGCAGGCTGATTACCAGCGTCTTGCCGGTCTCGATGTCGACATTGATCTCTTCCTGTTCGGCCAGCCCGTAGAAAAACACCGGCGTGGGCAGACGGCTGACTTCGCCGAACCGGCTGCGGTGGCCGGCGAACTCCGCGAATACCTTGGGGTACATCAGATAGGACGCCAGGTCGGTGGGGCTGACTTCGCCGCCGATCTCGGCTTCGGCCTCGGCCCGGATCGCGTCGAGATCGGCCGGTTCGAGGCTGGCGCCGGGGCGCCCCTCGATCGGCGTTTCCCCGCGCAGGACCTTGCGCTGCAGCGCCGCGGGAAAACCGCCGACCGGCGTACCCAGCTCGCCGCGGAAGAACGACACCACCGAGTCCGGGAAATCCACTTCATGATCGGGATCGGCCACCTGTTCCGGGGTCAGGCCCTGGGCCACCATGTACAGCGCCATGTCCCCCACCACCTTGGAGGTGGGCGTGACCTTGACGATATTGCCGAACAGCCGGTTCACGTCGGCATAGGCCTGGGCCACCTCCGGCCACTGGCGGGTCAGCCCCATGGACCGGGCCTGCTCGCGCAGGTTGCTGTACTGGCCGCCGGGCATGGCATGGCGGTAGACATCCGCGGTGCCCGAGCGCACGCCGGACTCGAACGGGGCGTAATAGCGGCGCACCCCTTCCCAGTAGTCGGACAGCTGGCGCAGGGCGGTGCGATCCACACCCGGATCGCGGTCGCCGCCGGCCAGTGCCGCGGCGATGGCTCCCAGATTGGGCTGCGAGGTGAGGCCGGAGAGCGCGTCCAGCGCCCCGTCCACCGCATCGGCCCCGGCGGCCACCGCCGCCAGCACGCTGGCGGCCGAAATGCCGCTGGTGTCATGGGTGTGGAAATGCACCGGCAGATCGGTGGCCTCGCGCAGGGCCCGCACCAGCTGATCAATGGCCGCCGGCTTGCATACTCCGGCCATGTCCTTGATCGCCAGGATGTGCGCGCCGGCGTCTTCCAGCTGCCGGGCCATGGTCACGTAGTAGTCCAGCGTGTACTTGTCCTCGTTCGGATCGCACAGATCACCCGAGTAGCAGATGGTGGCCTCGCACACGGCACCGGCGTCGATCACCGCCGCCATGGCCACCTTCATGTTGTCGACGTTGTTGAGCGCATCGAACACGCGGAAGATGTCGATGCCGGTGGCCGCCGCCTGCTCGATGAAGTAGCGCACCACGTTGTCGGGATAGTTGGTGTAGCCCACCGCGTTCGAGGCCCGCAGCAGCATCTGCAGCGGGATGTTCGGCACCGCCTTGCGGATGCGGGCCAGCCGCAGCCAGGGGTCTTCCCGCAGGAAACGCAGGGCCACATCGAAGGTCGCCCCGCCCCAGCACTCCAGCGAGAACAGATCGGGGGCCATCCGCGCGTAGTAGGGGGCGATCTCGAGCATGTCGCGGGTGCGCAGCCGTGTGGCAAACAGCGACTGATGGGCATCGCGCATGGCGGTATCGGTAAGCAGCACGCGATCCTGCTGGCGCAGCCACTGGCCGAAACCGGCCGCGCCGCGTTCCAGTAGCTCGTCGCGCAGGCCGCGCGGAATGTCCGTCTGCAGATCCGCATCCGGCAGCCGCGGCGCCGGCAGCGGCCTGGGCGGCGGGTTACGACCGGCCATCTGCGGATGGCCGTTGACCGTCACGTCCCCGATGAAGCGCAGCAGCTTGGTGGCGCGGTCACGCCGCGCCGTGAACTCGAACAGCTCGGGCGTGGTGTCGATGAAATCGGTGGTGTAGTCGGCCGGGGCGAACGTCGGATGGCCGATCACGTTCTCCAGGAACTGCAGGTTGGTCGACAGCCCGCGGATGCGGAATTCGCGCAGCACCCGGTCCATGCGGGTGACCACTTCGTCCACCGTGGGGGCCCAGGTGGTGACCTTCACCAGCAGGGAATCGTAGTAGGGGGTGATCTCGGCCCCGGAATAGGCGGTGCCCCCGTCCAGCCGCACGCCCAGACCGGCCGGGCTGCGGTAGACCGTCAGCCGCCCGTAATCCGGGGCGAAGCCGTTCTCCGGGTCCTCGGTGGTAACGCGGCACTGCAGGGCATGGCCGTCCAGGCGCAACTGGTCGGGATCGGGCAGGTGACCCGCCGGATCCGCGATGCGGGCACCCTGGGCCACACGAAGCTGGGCCTTGACGATGTCCACCCCGGTGACTTCCTCGGTCACCGTGTGCTCGACCTGGATGCGGGGATTGACCTCGATGAAGTAGAACTCGCCGGTGTCGGCATCCATCAGGAATTCCACCGTGCCGGCGTTGACGTAGCCCACCTCGCGGCACAGGCGCAGCGCCGAATCGCACAGGGACTGCCGCTGCTGTTCGCTCAGGTACGGCGCCGGCGCCCGCTCGGCCACCTTCTGGTGGCGGCGCTGCACGGTGCAGTCGCGCTCGAACAGATGCATGACGTTGCCGTGGGCGTCCGCCAGCACCTGCACTTCCACATGGCGGGCGTGCACCACCAGCTTTTCCAGGTAGCCCTCGTCGTTGCCGAAGGCGGCCCTGGCTTCGCGGCGGGCCGATTCCACCGCCCCGGCCAGCTCGTCGGGCTCGTGGATCATGCGCATGCCGCGGCCGCCGCCGCCCCAGCTGGCCTTGAGCATCACCGGATAGCCGATCTCCTCGGCAATCGGGCGCACCGCCTCGATGTCCTCGGGCAGCACCTCGGAGGCCGGCAGCACCGGGACTTTCGCGGCCTCCGCCGCCGTCCGGGCAGACACCTTGTCGCCCAGCCGCCGCAACACCTCGGCCGGCGGCCCCACGAACGTGATACCGGCCTCCGTGCAGGCCTCCGCCAGGTCCGCGTTCTCGGACAGGAAACCGTAGCCGGGGTGGATGGCATCGGCCCCGCTGGCGCGGGCGATGCGAATGATGTCGGGGATATCCAGGTAGGCGGCAATCGGCTTGGCGCCCTCGCCCACCACGTAGCTTTCGTCGGCCTTGAACCGGTGCAGTGCGAACCGGTCCTCGCGGGCATAGATACCCACGGTGGAAATGCCCATCTCGGCGGCCGCCCGCATGATGCGGATGGCAATTTCGCCGCGGTTGGCGATCAGCAGCTTCTGGAACCCCATGGCATCTCCCTGGCCGTGGTCGGGTCGGTGGCGGCGACCGCCATCACCGCCCCCGCGGATGCCGGCCTCGACCTGTCACCGCCGGACCCAGCGGTGTTGCCGACATCATAGAGGCGACAGGCGTGTCTGTCGTGGGCAACACCCGGATCGGGGAACGGGCGGGCGGCGGCATCCGGCCGCCGCCCGCTAGATTATCAGGCCGGACCAGGTGCGGAGGTCCGGCTGTCGGGGTCGCCGGATTCGGCCGCTTCGGCCCGACGGTCGCGCGCCAGCAGCATGTAGATCGCCGGCACCACGAACAGCGTGAACAGGGTGCCGATCGACATGCCGGCCACGATCACCACACCCATCGAGAACCGTGAAGCCGCACCGGCGCCAGTCGCGATCACCAGCGGGAAAATGCCCATCACCGTCGCCGCGGTGGTCATCAGGATCGGGCGCAGACGCAGGCTGGCGGCTTCCTCGATCGCCTCGCGCTTGCTGCGGCCTTCCGCCTGCAACTGGTTGGCGAATTCCACGATCAGGATACCGTGCTTGCTGATCAGGCCGATCAGGGTGATCAGCCCCACCTGGGTGTAGATGTTGATGGTGGTCACGCCGACGGTAATGAACGCCAGCGCCCCGGCCACCGACATCGGCACCGTCACCAGCATGATGATGGGGTCGCGGAAGGACTCGAACTGGGCCGCCAGCACCAGGTAGATCAGGATGATGGCGAAGAAGAAGGTAATGATCAGGGCATTGCCTTCCTCTACGAACTGGCGCGACTGCCCGGCGTAATCCAGCTTGTAGTCGCTGGGCAGCACCTCGGCTGCCTCGCCGCGCAGGTAATCCAGTGCCTGGCCGATGGTCACGCCCGGCGTGGGCACCGCGGACAGGGTGGCCGCATTGAGCTGCTGGAACCGCGCCAGGCTGCGGGGCTCGACATTGGTTTCCAGCGACACCACGGCCGACATCGGTACCTTCCGCCCGTCGGCCGAGCGAATGTAGTAGTTCTCCAGTTGATCGGCGTTCAGCCGTTCACCGCGCACCACCTGGGGAATCACCTCGTAGGCCCGGCCCTGGATGGAGAAACGGTTCACCAGGTTGCCACCCATCATGGTGGACAGATCGCTGCCCACCTGCTGCATGGTCAGCCCCAGATCCGCCACCGCCTCTCGATCGATGTTGACGGTGACCTGCGGGCGATCGAACTTCAGGTCCAGGTCGGTGAACAGGAACAGCCCGCTCTGCTGGGCCCGGGCGGCCAGCTCGTTGACCGCCTCGCGCATCTGGTCCGGCTCGGCGGTAGAGCCCACCACGAACTGCACCGGCAGACCGCCGCCGCTGCCCGGCAGGGGCGGCCGCTCGAACACCGCGGTATCCAGCCCGGCCACGCTGCGCATCTTCTGGGTGAACTCGGGCTTGATCTCCATCTGGCTGCGCTCGCGCTGGCCCCAGGGCTTGAGCGCCATGCCCGAGATTGCCCGGTTGGTCGCGCCGGCCTGGCCCGGTCCGGCAAAGCCGTTGATCAGGAAATAGCGATCGTACTCGGGGAATTCCTCATACAGCGAGGTCATCTCGCGGGTATACATCTCGAGCTGCTTGAGCGTGGCGTTGGGCTGGGCGGTTGCCTGCACGAACAGAATGTTCTGGTCCTCCACCGGCGCCAACTCGCTTTCGCCCATGATGAACAGGAAGTAGCAGCTGACCACCACCGTCGCGGCGAACACATAGGTCACCGGCCGGAAATCCAGCGAGCCGTGCAACCGGCGCTGATAGGCGCCACGCAGACGTTCGAATTTGTCATCCAGCCAGGCCTGGAAGCCGCCACCGTTGCCGTTGTGCGGCTTGAGTACCTTGGAGCACAGCATGGGCGAGAAAGTTATCGCCACGATGCCGGAAATGAACACCGCGCCGGCCAGGGTAAAGGCGAACTCGGTGAACAGGCTGCCGGTGAGCCCGCCGGTGAAACCGATCGGCAGATAAACCGCGATCAGGGTCAGCGACATCGCGATGATGGCGGTGCCCAGCTCGCGCGCGCCACGGATGGCCGCATCCACGGGCTTCATCCCGTCCTCGATGTGGCGGTGGATATTCTCCGCCACGATGATCGCGTCATCCACCACCAGCCCGATGGCCAGCACCAGCGCCAGCAGGGTGAGCAGGTTGATGGAGAAGCCCAGCATCAGCATGACCGTGCCGACACCCACCAGTGACAGCGGAATCGCCAGCACCGGCACCAGCACCGAGCGCATAGACCCCATGAACAGGTAGATCACCAGCGTGACGATGGCCAGCGCTAGACCCAGGGTGAACACCACCTCGTTGATGGCTTCCTCGATGTATTCGGTAGCGTCGTAGACAATCTCGCCGCGCAGGCCCTGCGGGAACTGGGCGGTGATCTCCGGGAATTTCTCCCGCACGTCCTGGATGACGGTCAGCTCGTTGGCCAGGGGCAGCACGGTGATGCCGACGAACGGCCCTTCGCGGCCGGTATTGATGGCGCTGTTGTCGTAGGTTTCGGCGCCCAGTTCCACCTCCGCCACGTCGCCAAGTCGCACCAGGGTGCCGCCGGACTCGCGCACGACGAGCTCGCGGAACTCCTGCTCGCTGCTCAGGTCGGTGGCGGCATCCAGCGCCACCTTGACCATGTTGCCCTTGGTCGAGCCCACCGCCGCCAGAAAGTTGTTTTCGGCCAGCCGCTGGCGCACCTCGCGCGGGGTAAGGTTGTAGGCCGCCAGCCGATCCGGGTCCAGCCAGATGCGCATGGCGAAACGGCGGCCGCCGATGATCTCGGCACTTTCCACCCCGGCCACGGTGGACAGTTCCGGCACCACCACTCGGTTGAGGTAGTCGGTGATCTGGTTGGGCTCCATCACCTCGCTGGTGAAGCTCATGTACATCGAGGCGGTGGTTTCGCCCACCTGAACGTCGATCACCGGATCCTCCGAAGCCTCCGGCAGCTCGGAGCGCACCTTGTTCACCTTCGAGGTTATCTGGGTCAGCGCCTCGATCGGGTTGTAGTTGAGCTCCAGATTCGCCTGGATCACCGACACGCCCTGGGCACTGGTGGACTGCAGATAGTCGATGCCGTCCGCCGAGGCGATTTCCTTTTCCAGCGGGGTGGTGATGAAACCCTTGACCAGTTCGGCGTCGGCGCCGACATAGGTGGTCTGGACAGTCACCACAGCCTTGTCGGACTGCGGGTACTGGCGCACCGTCAGGTCGAAATAGGCGCGCAGGCCGACCAGCAGGATCAGCAGGCTCACCACGGTTGCCAGCACCGGGCGGCGGATGAAGATGTCGGTGAACTGCATGGCTTACCTTGCTTCAGAAAGATGTGACGCCGGCCAAACGCGGCGGCGCATCAGTAGTTATCCACATTCTCGGGATCGGCCTTGTCCGACGGCAGGACCTCGTTGTCGACCTTGACCGTGGCGTTCGGCCGCAGCTTGTGGTTGCCGGCCACCACCACCCGGTCGCCGGGTTCGATGCCATTGAGAATCTGCACCTGGTCGCCGCGGGTACGTCCGGTCTTGACCGTGCGGCGCTCGGCGGTCAGGCCGTTGTCGTCGCCCTCCCCGTCCCGGGGCACCACGACCCACACGGAGTCGCCGTAGGTGTTGTAGGCAATCGCCGTCTGCCGGATGGTGAGAAACTCCTCGGAGTCGCCCAAGGAAAGCTCGACGTTGCCGTACATGCCCGGACGCAGACGCTCGTCCTCATTGGCCACTCGCGCGCGCACCCGTACGGTGCGGGTGGCGGTATCCAGCGCCGAGTCCAGCGCTTCCACGGTGCCTTCGAAGGTGTCCGGATAGCCGGCCACGCGCACATCCACCGACTGCCCGGGCGACAGGGCGGCAATCCGCTCCTGCGGCACATCGAAATCGATGTACACCTCATCCAGCCGCTGCAGCATCGCCAGGCCGGTGCCGGGGCTCAGGTACTCGCCCAGATCCACCTGCCGGATGCCCAACCGGCCCGCAAACGGGGCCCGGATGGTCTTCTTGGCGATCAGCGCTTCCTGCGCGGCAACCGCCGCCGCGGTCTGGCTGGCGCGGGCCTGGGCCTCGTCAAGTTCGGCCTGGGAACCGAGATTCCGATCCCGCAGGCCCTGCTTGCGCTTGAGCGTGGCCCGGGCCAGCCGCGCATCGGCGCGCAGACCTTCCAGTCGGGCGCGATCCTCGGCGGTATCCAGGGCCACCAGCGCATCGCCGGCCTCGACCCGGTCACCCGACTCGAACTGAATGTCGCGTACGATGCCGGCCACTTCGCCGCTGACCGATACACCCTGGATGGCCACCACTTCACCGGTCACCCGCAGGGTATTGGTCCACTCGGAGACCTCGGCCGGCGCCGTCGCCACGGTTACCGGAGGGGCATCCATGTTGGCGATGAACTGATCACGCATGTGATTGGTGAACAGTTTCCATCCGAAAACACCGCCCAGCACGACGGCGAGCAGCACGATGACGATGAACATGCGTAGGCGCATGGGTTACTCCGATTCGGGAATCAGGGGTTGGACAGGGGCGTCCGGTTCGCGCAGCAGGGCATCGATCCGGGCAAGGTCTTCCGGCACCAGCACGCCGGCGGCCAGACGCAGCCGGGTGACGGCGCTGGCGTAGTCATACTTCGCGCGGGCACGGTCGATCAGTGCCGAGTAGAGATCGCGGCGCGCGTCGATCACATCGGTCTGGTTGCGCTCGCCCAGCTCGAATTCACTGCGAATGCTGCGCAGGGCGGTGCGGGCCGACGACACGGCCTTGTCCAGCGCCTGGACCTGGCGTAGCTGGGTGACCACGCCGCGATACGCGTTTCGCGTGGCCGCGGTGACCTCGCGACGGGCCCGCTCCAGCTCGGCTTCGGCCGCCGCGTAGAGCGCACGGGATTCGCGGGCCTCGGAGAAGTTGCGGCCGCCGTCGAACAGGGCCCAGGTGGCTTCGAGGGCGACACGGGTGTCGTTGCTGGCGCCGCCGAACACGAAATCGGTGTCGTCGGTGTCCTGGTAACCGGCCACCAGGTCGACATCCGGAATATAGGCGGCCCGCTTGCGCTCGATCTCCTCGCGCGCGACCTCGGTCTGACGCTCGGTGGCGGTCAATCCGGGGTTGTAGCGCAGCGTGCGATCCACCCACACGTCGACATCGGCCGGCTCCGGCATCTGCGGCTCATAGCCCAGGGGCACGTCCGGCAGGGTTTCGTACCAGCGGGTGGTGAGTTCGCGCAGCCGCTCGCGCACCTCGTCCAGCGCGGCCTCGGCCGCGATGATGCGTGACTCGCTCAGGTCCCGCGCCGCGCGCGCCTCCTGCAGGGCGGTGACGCTGATCTCGCCCACCTCGTAACGGCCCTCGGTCTGCTCCAGATCGGCCGCGATCGCCTCACGCTCCTCGCGCGTCAGACGCAGCGCCGCCTGCGCCTTGAGAAAATCCACGTAAGCGCGCATCACCCGGCCCTGGAGGTCCTGCCGCGCCTGCTGCAGCTCGAGTTCGGCAATCTCCAGGCGGTCGCGTCCCTGACGCAGTGTGGCGGGGATGCCCCAGTTGAACAGCGGCTGGCGCAGTTCCACCCCATAGGTCTTGCTGTCGAACTCATCGCTGAACGGCGGTGCCGGACCGGCGCCGCCACCACTACCCGAGAACGGGGTCTGTTCAACCTCCCGGTCGATCTTCGAGTAGGCCGCGGTGGCACTCACGCTCGGCAACACCGAGGCGCGCGCCTGCGGCCAGGCTTCGCGATCGGCACGGTACTGGGCCTCGGCAGCGGCGAAGGTGGGATCCTCGCGCTTGGCCAGTTCGTAGATATCCATCAGCTTGTTGGCCTGGGCGGCCAGCGGCCAGCCGGCCGCCAGCAGCGCCATGGCCGCGACTCGAGCGGTTCTCACGCGTTGGTCTCCTGATTGGCTCGCATGCTGCGCAGCAGGACATCCCGCAGCATCGTGATGTAGCGTTCCTGCTCGTCCGCATAATCCCCGCCCGGCAGATGCCGCAGCACCTGGTGGCAGTGGAACAGCATCACGTTGCAGGAAAGCAGCACATGGGCGAGAAAGCTCGGCGACATGCCCTGGCCGGCATCCCCGTCGGCCTGGACATCCGCGAACAGCCGGGTCAGCGCGATGAAGTCGTCACCGAACACCTCGTTGGCCAGCGCCTCGGCACGGCACGGCCCCGACTCCATGATTTCGCGGAAGATCAGTCGTGCCCGCTCGGGGTCCTCGAACAACACGGTCAGGCTGCCGCGGATGGCGCGCTCGACGCGCTGCGAGGGATCGAGTTCGGCCCGCATGGCGTCACGGAAGTGGTCGGTGCTACGGTCCACCGCCTCCCGCAGCACGGCAAAGTACAACGCTTCCTTGCTGCCGAAATGATGGAAGATATTGGCCTTGCTGGAGCCGGCCCGCTCCGCGATATGCGCGATCGACACGGCGTCGAAGCCGCGCTCGCCGAACAGATCGGCGGCGGCGCGCCGGATCTTGTCGGCGCCGTCAAAGGCCGGCAGAGCGTTTTCCATGGGACTGACTGATCGATTGGTCAGCGGTATTCTAGGAGCAGTTTCGCCGCCTGTAAAGACGGCCTTCGGACAGCCGACTCCACAACGCGTTTCAGGGCGTATAGTCTGGGCAAGCCGTATCGCCTGACCGGAGGCCATCATGATTCGACATGGACTGTTCACTCTCGCCGTGCTCACAGCCGCCACGGCCGCGCAGGCCGAGGCGCCCTCGGACAAGGAGCTCACCATGGCCGTAGAGAACCAGCTGCGCGCCAGTGCCGAGCGACAGATCGAATACTTCCGCAAGACCGACAAGGATGCCCTGCGGCTGGCCCGTGAGATGGGTACGCTGGCGGATCCGGACACCATCGAGGTCACGGAGCTGGAAATCCAGAAGATGGCGGAAACCGAGGACGGCGGCTATGACGCCGACGCCATGTTCAACCTGCGCATGGGCGAGAATCACAGCCGCATGGCCGCGCGGGTGGAGGTTGCCGAGGAGGAAGGCAACTGGAAGGTGCTCAAGATGCGCGCCTACTAGGAGCTTCCTGAATGCCGGTCAACGCCGCCGTACTGCACGAGATGGGGCTGCCCGCCCCGTACGCCGATTCCCGTCCGCTGACCATCGAGCCCCTTGACCTGGACCCGCCGGGCCCCGGCGAATTGCGGGTCCGGGTGCGCGCCGCGGGCCTGTGCCATTCCGATTTGTCGGTGATCAACGGGTCGCGGCCCCGGCCCACACCCATGGTGCTGGGCCACGAGGCCGCGGGCATCGTCGAGGCGCTGGGCCCGGACACATCCGGTTTCGAAATCGGCGACCAGGTGGTGTTTGCATTCGTGCCCGGTTGCGGCCACTGCGCCCCCTGTGCCGAGGGCCGGGCCGCCCTGTGCGAACCCGGCGCCGCCGCCAACGGGGCCGGTACGCTGCTGTCCGGCGCCCGGCGCTGGCACCACGGCAACGACACCCGCCACCACCACCTGGGCGTGTCGGCATTCGCCGAACAGACCGTGGTGGCGACCAATTCCGCCGTGCGTGTCGATGCCGACCTGCCGCCGGAAATCGCCGCACTGTTCGGTTGCGCAGTGCTCACCGGGGTGGGCGCGGTGGCCAACACCGCCCGCGTACGTCCCGGGGAATCGGTGGTCATATTCGGGCTGGGCGGGGTCGGTCTCGCCGCCCTGATCGGCGCCCGCGCCGCCGGCGCCCATCCGATCGTCGCCATCGACCGGCTGGACAGCAAGCTGGAACTCGCCCGCGACCTGGGCGCCACCACCACCATCAACGCCGCCGATACCGATGCCGTGGACGCCGCCCGCGCCGCCACCGGCGGGGGCGGCCATTACGCGCTGGAAACCGTGGGCAGCGCCGCGGTGCTGGCACAGGCCTACGCCGCCACCCGCCGGGGCGGCACCACCATCACCGTCGGCCTGCCGCATCCCGATGATGCGCTCTCCATCCCCGCGGTCAGCCTGGTGGCCGAGGAACGCACCTTGCGCGGCTCCTATCTCGGCTCGGGCGTGCCCTCGCGTGATATCCCCCGCTACGTGGCCCTGTACCGGGCCGGCCGCCTGCCGGTGGACCGGCTCCTCACCCATCGCCTGCGGCTGGACGAGATCAACGCCGGGTTCGACCGGCTTGCTGCCGGGGAAGCGGTTCGGCAGGTGGTGTTGTTCGATTGATCCTGATGACCTTCTGACGCTACCGTCGCCCCCGACAGGCGCCATGAATGGCGCCCTACGGCCGACGACCTCGTAGGGCCGCTTTCAAGCGGCCGGTCACGCAGGGATCCCCCGGTATGCGCTTAAAGACACAGAATATTCTGCTCCGCTGAAGCGGGCCGGGAACCTCGCCGCCCTACCGTGTGCACTGGTCGTTGGCGCGGCGTCCCTGCCGTGCGAGGCCACTCTGGATCTCCCTGTCCAAAGGGCTCGTCCCGACGGCAATCAAGAGCAGCCATGGCCGGGTGGGATCGCCTCTTCCCTCCCGTTATCGCTTGCCGCTCAAGGGCAGCTAGGCCGGGGTACCGGCGCGCCCCACCCAAACCAAAAAGGCCCGAGCCCACCGAAGTGGCCCGGGCCCGGCAAAAGCTTTTCGCGCCCGCCCGAATCAGTCCCGCTCGTCGATCGGCACGAACTTGCGATCCTCGGGACCCACGTAGTTGGCGCCCGGCCGGATGATCTTGTTGTCCTGGCGCTGCTCGATGATATGGGCCGCCCAGCCGGTGATGCGGGACATCACGAACAGCGGGGTAAACATGGCGGTGGGGATGCCCATCATGTTGTAACTGACGGCGCTGAACCAGTCGAGGTTGGGAAACATCTTCTTGATGTCCCACATCACCGTTTCCAGCCGCTCGGCAATATCGAACATCTTGGTGCGGCCGGCGTCCTCGGACAGCTGCTTGGCGACGTCCTTGATCACGCGGTTGCGGGGATCGGACACGGTGTAGACCGGGTGCCCGAAACCGATCACCACTTCCTTGTTGGCCACCCGCTCCCGGATGTCCGCCTCGGCCTCGTCCGGATTGTCGTAGCGGCTCTGGATCTCGAAGGCCACCTCGTTGGCGCCGCCGTGCTTGGGCCCGCGCAACGCGCCGATGGCGCCGGCCACCGCGGAGTAGAAATCCGAGCCGGTACCGGCGATCACGCGGCTGGTGAAGGTGCTGGCGTTGAACTCGTGCTCGGCGTAGAGCACCAGCGAAGTGTGCATGGCCCGCACCCAAAGGTCGGGCGGCGCCTCGCCGTGCAGCAGGTGCAGGAAGTGGCCGCCAACGGAATCATCGTCGGTTTCCACCTCGATGCGCCGGCCGGAATGGGAGAAGTGATACCAGTACAGCAGCATCGAACCCAGGCTGGCCAGCAGGCGGTCGGCAATGTCGCGGGCGCCGGAATGAGGATGATCGGCCGCCTCCGGCAGCACCGACCCCAGCACCGACACGCCCACCTTCATCACATCCATCGGATGGGTGGCGGCGGGCAGGCACTCCAGCGCCTTCTTGACGTTGGCCGGCAGGCCGCGCAGCGCGCGCAGCTGGCGCTTGTAGGCCGCCAGTTCGGCGCGATTGGGCAGCTTGCCGTGAATCAGCAGATGGGCGATTTCCTCGAACTCGCAGGCTTCGGCAACATCGAGAATGTCGAATCCTCGGTAGTGCAGGTCATTGCCGGTGCGCCCGACCGTGCACACCGCGGTGTTGCCGGCGACCACGCCCGAGAGGGCAACCGATTTCTTCTTGGGTGTGCTTGCCTCAGTATTGTCTGCGGTCACGATCAATCCTCCCGAATAGTCAGCCTGTTTTGCTGTGTTGGTAATCGTCGCGGGCCAGCGGCGCCGACGACGTGGATGACGAACTCTTACACTGCCTGTAGCGCGACGATAATTCGCCACACCTTCGAATAGGGCGCCGTAGCGTACCTAAACTGCCGGCCGGACGCACCAGCGGGCACGCCGACGGAACAACCATGAGTACCGACAAACAGCTTCTGATCATTGCGCACGCCCCCTCACCGAATACCGAACGGCTGGCCGCGGCGCTGGCCGAAGGCGCGTCGGATGCCGCCATCGAGGGGGTTTGCGTGCGGCGGGCGGCACCGCTGCAAGCCGGGCCGGATGACGTATTGGCAGCCGATGCGATCCTGCTGTTCACCCCGGAAAATCTGGGTTACATGAGCGGTGCGCTGAAGGACTTCTTCGACCGGACCTACTACGCCGTGCTCGACCACAAGCAGGGTCTGCCCTACGCCCTGTGCGTGCGGGCCGGATCGGACGGCACCGGCACCTGCCGCGCGGTGGACACCATCACCACCGGCCTGCGCTGGCGTGCGGTGAACGAACCGCTGGTCTGCCGCGGGGATTTCCGCGACGCATTTGTCGAGGACTGCCGCGAGCTGGGAATGGCCATGGCAGCCGGGCTCGAGGCCGGCGTGTTCTGAACCGCCGGCGACGGGTCAGGCCCGGCGCACCAGCCGGTAGACCGTCTCCACCAGGCTGGTGACGCCTCGATCCCGCAGGTTGGCGCTGTCTGCCAGGGCGTCGTTGTCGGCCAGCACCTCGATATCGAAATACGGCGACAGGCGGGTGAACACGTCGTCGCGGTCCACCGAGAACGGCGGGCCGTCGATCTCGCCCGGCGGATAGGTCAGGCCGATGAGCAGGCCGCGGCTGCCCACCGGCAGCTTGCTGCCGAGGGTGTCCGCATAGCGCTGGCGCATGTCGGGCGGCAGGGCAATCAGCGACGCGCGGTCGTAGAAGCCGCCGCAGGCGGCGAACGCGGCATCCGGCCAGGCGAAGAAATCACCCACGTCGATGCGGATATCCCCGGCGGTGTAACGAACAAAGCCGGCGCGGTCCTCGGTCTTCGCGGTCAATGCCTGCTCGGCGAAGAAATCGCGGGCGGCGGTGTCGCTGAGTTCCACCCCGGTGACGGTATGGCCGCGCGCCGCCAGCCAGACCATGTCGGGGGTCTTGCCGCACAGCGGCACCAGCACATCGGCCCCCGCCGGCACCCCGATATCGTCCCAGTACGCGGCCAGAAGCGGATTGCCCGCCGGCTGGTGAAACCCGATTTCATGGCGCGACCAGCGCGCGTGCCAGAAGGCCTGATCCACTGTCTTTCTCTCCCGCGGCCCCGGATGACCGGCCCGAGGTTACACTGTCGGCCGCGGATCGCGGCGTTCAGCGGAGTCAGCGTGCAGGAATTCTTCTACTGGATCGGGGAACTGGTGGGCAGCGGCATCCGGGCGGTGGTGGACGGGCTGCGTTGGGTATTCGAACAGATCGACGGCGTGCTGAACAGTTTCGTCGACGGTCTAACCGGGGCGCTGGGCATCAACAGCTCGGTGTTCAGCCTCGCCTTTCTCCTGATCGGCCTGTTGCTCGTCTACGCCGGCGTACGCGCGCTGATCCGCAAGGCCGTCGTTACCGGCATCATCTGGCTGCTGCTGGGATTGATCCTGCTGAGCTGGCTGATCACCTGAAACAGCCGTTGCGCGACGCCTTCACGGCGCTGACGGGGACCCACGGACGAGGAATCGTCCATACCGTCTTGTCGCCCGGCAGCGAGCGGCCACGGCGGCGCCCGTCCGGTCGGGAGCATCCCCTCGAGCCGCCATGTCGGCGCTCGGGCGGTATGGCAATCCTGGTTCGGCGAAAAAATTGACGCATTCGTCATTTTTTGACTAGGGTGCGCAACGTCACGCCATTGCCCGTCACGAGGGAAGCCGCCATGTCCAGCCACCGCCAGCCCCGGATTGCCGTCATCGGCACCGGTTTTTCCGGCCTGTGCGCCGGCATCCGGCTCAAGCAGGACGGGTTCGAGAATCTCACCCTGTTCGAGCGGGGCGACGAGGTTGGCGGCGTGTGGCGGGAAAACACCTATCCGGGGGCGGCCTGCGACGTGCCCTGGCACCTGTACTCGTTTTCCTTCGACTACCAGGCCCGCTTCACCTGCCCGTATCCCGAGCAGCCGGAAATCCTGGCCTACCAGCAGGACTGCGCCCGCCGCTACGGGCTGTATCCGCATATCCGTTTCAACACCGAAATCGAATCCGCGCGCTTCGATGACGAGGCCCGGGTCTGGCATCTGCGCACCAGCCAGGGCGAGACACACGAGTTCGACGCGCTGATCACCGGCGTCGGCCAGCTCAGCCGCCCCGGCTGGCCGAACATTCCCGGCCGCGACGACTTCGCCGGCCACAGCTTCCACTCGGCCGAGTGGGATCACGACTACGACCTGCGCGACAAGCGGGTGGCGGTGATCGGTACCGGCGCCAGCGCCATCCAGTTCGTCCCGCGCATCGCCGCCGAAGTGAGCAGGCTGGTGCTGTTCCAGCGCAGCGCGCCCTACCTGCTGCCCCGCTTCCAGCGCACCTATGGCCGGATCAACCGCTGGCTGTTCCGCCATGTCCCGCGCTACCGCGACATCTTCCGCTGGGCACTGCGGGCTTCGGGCGACGCCAGCGTACCCGCGTTCCACCAGCAGAGCCGGCTGTCGGGCCTGTTTCGCACGTGGTGGAAACACCACCTCAAGCGACAGGTCAAGGACCCGACCCTGCGTGAAAAGCTCACGCCCGACTACCCCATCGGCTGCAAGCGCATCCTGTTTTCCAGCGATTACTATCCGGCGCTGACCCGCGACAACGTCATCCTGGAAACCGGCGGTATCGAGCGGATCACCCCCGATGGCATCCGCACCGCGGACGGCCGCGATTACGCGGTGGACGCGATCATCTACGGCACCGGCTTCCGCGCCACCGAATTCCTGGCCCCGATGACCATCGAGGGCAGCCGCGGCCGGTCGCTGGCCGATCGCTGGGCGGACGGCGCCGAGGCCTATCTCGGCATCACCGTGGATGGCTTCCCCAACCTGTTCATCTGCTACGGGCCCAACACCAACCTCGGCGGTAATTCCATCATCTACATGATCGAATGCCAGGTGGAATACATCCGCCAGTGCCTGGGCGAGCTGCGCGCCGGCCAGGCGCGCACGCTCGAGGTACGCCCGGACACGGTGCGTCGCTACAACGAACAAATCCAGAGCGAGCTTTCCGACACGGTCTGGAACTGGGGCTGCAACAGCTGGTACCACACCGCTGATGGGCGCATTACCAACAACTGGCCGGGCACCAACCGGCGCTATCGGAACCTGACCGCGCGGCTGGACAGGCGCGACTACCGGATTGACGGCGAGGCACCGAAGGTCGGGGGACGAGCCGCCTGAACCGGCAAGTCGAGTTTCAATTTCGGAGGCATTTGCCGATACGCTGGATAGATGTTGACTACAAACTGCCGCTCGACAAGATACATCCTGTCCGCCCGTTCGCTCACCGGTCGCTTTGCGGCACGACCGGCCAGCGCGACCGGCATGCTGATACTCGTTGCCAGCCTGGCAGCCGGCTGCGGCCAGTCACCCACGGGCGGCAATGCCGGCAACCTCGAAGCCATCAAGGCGCGGGGTGAGCTCGTCGTAGCCACGCGCAACGCCCCGACCACGTACTACATCGATAACCGCGGCAGACCCGCCGGCCCTGAACATGACATGGCCGCAGCTTTCGCCGAGCACCTCGGTGTCGATATCCAGTTCCAGGTCCTGGATTCGATTGCGGGCGTGCTATCCGCCGTCAAAAGCGGTCAGGCCGACCTGGCGGCCGCCGGACTGACGGCAACAGAATCAAGGCGGCCACGTTTCGCGTTCGGGCCGGTTTACCAGCGTGTCACCCAGCAGGTGGTCTGTCGCGGCGGCGGCGGCAAACGGGCACGTCGCGTCGAACAGCTGACGGAAGTCGATCTGGCGGTCGTGGCAGACAGTAGCTACGAATCCCGCCTGACCGAGTTGCGGGAAACCCACCCGGAACTGTCCTGGCGCAGCGTCGAGAACACCGGCACCGAGCAACTTCTGCACGAGGTGTGGACGCAGGAAATCGACTGCACAGTGGCCGATTCCAACATCGTCGACATCAACCGGCGCTACTACCCGGAACTGCTGATGATGTTCGAGATCAGCGAGCCCGGGCCAATCGCCTGGGCCATGCCGGCCGGCTCGGAAGCATTGCTTGAGGCCACGTCGGAATGGTTGGATAGCTACCGGCAGGCCGGCAACCTCGAGCAGGTTCAGGACCGGTATTACGGGTTTATTCGCGAGTACGACTTCGCGGACAAGAAGGCGCTGCGTGATCGCCTGGATGAACGCTACCCGCAATACGAGGATCTGTTCGAGGACGCCGCCGCGGATTACGAGGTGTTCGACGACACGCTGCTGGCGGCCCTGGCCTATCAGGAGTCGCACTGGAATCCGGAAGCCCGCAGTCCGACCGGCGTGCGCGGCATGATGATGCTGACGCAGCGCACCGCCGAATCACTGGGGGTCGAGAACCGTCTGGATCCGGCCCAGAGTATTGCCGGCGGGGCGCGTTACCTGCATCGGATGTACGAAAAAGTGGGTGAAGACATCCCGCAGCCCGATCGTCGCTACCTGGCGCTGGCGGCCTACAACGTCGGCCTCTACCATCTGCGTGACGCCCAACGGCTGGCTGAAAGCCTCGGGCGGGACCCGGAGAGCTGGGCGGACATGCGCGAAGTGCTCCCGCTGCTGGCGGAGAAGCAGTACTACACCGACCTCAAGTACGGCTACGCCCGGGGAACAGAGCCGGTGCACTACGTACGGCGAATCCGCGACTATCGGGATGTCATCGAGCGCGGGCGCGACTGAGCGTCTCCACCGCTGCGGGCCCCTCCGTTGCGACCCGGGGACGCTCCATGTGGGGCTGATCCGGTACAACCCACCGTCACTGGCGGCTACGGGTTGTTGACATCCCGCCGCCGGCATTTATTATTACATCGTTAATTAAACGGCGTAATAATATGCCGCGCGCACCACTCAGTGACCGGGAAGTCGAACTGACTCGCCAGCAGCTCTGTGACGCTGCCCTGGCGCTGTACCGCGAGCAGGGATTCGAGGCCGTCACCTTCCGGCGGCTGGCGGAACGCATGGGCACGAGCCACACCCGGCCCTATCATTACTTCGACAGCAAGGAATCCCTCTTCGCCGCGGTGCGGCTGGGCTGCTACCGGCGCTTCGCGGCGCTGATCCGCGAGGGGGATGTGGCCGGCGCCGATCCCGCCACCCGCCTGCGCTCGATCTATCTCGGCATCCTCGACTACGTGTCGCAGCACCCTGCGGAATACCAGCTGATGTTCGCGGCGGACCAGGCGCCGCTGACCGACTATCCCGAACTGCTGTCGGCCCGGCGCCAGGCCTTCGATTATCTGGTGGACATCGTTGCCCGGGCCAACGATGCTGGTCTGATCGAGGGTGATCCGCGCGACATCATGCATGTCGGCTGGGGCGCGGTGCACGGCCTGCTCACCCTGCACACCGCCGGCCAGTTGCTGCATGGCCGGCAGCTCGAGACCCTCACCGAGCCGCTGCTGCGGCGGGTGTTCCATCCCCTGTTCGAGCCGGCGGCCGGCAGCCGCCGGTCCGCCTGACCAGGAGGCACGCCGCCATGACCCTCGGCCAGATCCAGCGCGAACTGACCAACGACGGCAACCGCGCCCGCATCCGGGAAATCTGCCAGCCGCCGCTGGTGGCCTGGCAGACGCTGGCGATGATGGTGGTGTGCTTCGCGGTGTTCTTCTCGTCGGTGGCGGCCAGTGTGGCGGGGCTGATCCCGCTCTGGGCCGGCGCCCTGATCAACGGCCTGATCGGCTATCTGATCTTTTCGGTGGTACACGACGCCATCCACCGGGCGGTATCGCGCCACCAGGGGCTGAATGATGTCATCGGCCAGATCGCCCTGATTCCGTTCGCGCCCATGGTCACCCTCGGCCTGTTCCGCTGGGGCCACATCCAGCATCACCAGCATGCTTCCGGCCCGAAGGATCCGGACCGCTGGTGCTTCGAGGGGCCCGCGTGGCTGTTGCCGGTGCGCTGGATGTTCATCGATGCCTGGTATTTCTATTTCGTCCTGCGCCACGGCGACAAGACCGCCTATCGGCATCTCAGGCCCACGCTGGTGGCCATCGCCGTCTGCGCCAGCCTGTTCGCGGCTATCATCGCCGCCGGCTACGGCCTGGAACTACTGTTTCTGTGGTTCCTGCCCGGGCGGCTGACCCAGCTACTGCTCGGCTTCGCCTTCTTCTGGCTGCCGCACGAACCCCACGACACCCCGCAGGCCGAGAATTTCACCCGCGCCACCACCGTGCGCCAGGGTTTCGAAAGGCTGATGACGCCGCTGCTGCAGTCGCAGAACTATCACCTGATCCACCACCTGTTTCCGCGCGTGCCCTTCTATCGCTATGACGAGATGTGGGCCCTGCTGGAACCGCAGCTACGCGAACACGACCTGGCCATTCAGCACGATTTCGCCATCAAGCCGGTGATTCATCGGGGCACGGCGTCGGGCTGACAACACCGCCGGTGCTAACATGCGCGGCCCCACCCCGCACCACCACCATCGATGCCTGATATCGCAGATCTGTCCCAGCGCATGCTGGACCGCGCCCGCGCCGCCGGCCTGCCCGTAGACCGCGCCGAGCAGATTTACAGTGACCGCATCCAGCCACGGCTGATCCAGTCGCTGTCGCGTTTCGTGATCCCGTTCGTTCGCCGCTCCGGCGTGCGGGTGGAGGGGCTGCAATCCGGCCGCGTGGTCTGCCGGATGCCGCTCAAGGGCAACGTCAACCACATCGGCACCATGTATGCCGGCGCCCTGTTCACCCTGGCCGAATTCCCCGGCGGACCGCTGATGCTGGCCACCTTCGGCATGCGCCGCTACATCCCGATCGTGACTTCACTGGACATGGCCTTCGTCAAGGCAGCCAAGTCCGACGTGACCATCGAACTGACCATGACGGCCGCCGAGGCCGAGCGCATCGAAGCCGAAACCATCGCCGAGGGCAAGGCCGAATTCGTGCTCCACGGCGAGCTGCGCGATACCGATGGCGAGGTGGTGGCCACCAGCCTGGCCCGCTACCAGATGCGGCCACGCCGAAGATAGCCCGCATGACCGACTGGCAGCATTTCGACGCCGCCGGGCTCGATGAACTGGATCGCGTCTACCGCCTGAATCTCATCAACAGCGTAACCGGCGTGAAGGCCGCGAACCTGGTCGGCACCCGCAGCCGCGATGGCCGGGAGAACCTGGCGGTTTTCAGTTCGGCGGTGCACCTCGGATCGAATCCGCCGTTCCTCGGCCTGATGCTGCGGCCCACCACCGTGCCGCGCCACAGCCACGAGAACATCCAGGCCACCGGGGTGTACACGCTCAATGCCATTACCGGCGCGATGGCCGAACGGGCCCACTACACCTCGGCCAAGTTCGGCGCGGACGAATCCGAGTTCGAGCACTGCCGGCTCACCCCGCATTACCGCGACGACTTCACCGCCCCGTTCGTGGCGGAAAGCCCGATCCGCATCGGTCTGCGGCTGACCGAGGAGATTCCCATCCGCAGCAACGGCACGGCGCTGCTGGTGGGACGGGTGGAAACGCTCGAGGTGCGCGACGACGGGCTGATGGCCGACGGCGCCATCGACCTGGCCGCGCTGGAACTGCGGGCAATCGCCGGGCTCAATCGTTATCACCCGATCGAGCCGGCGGATTTCTTCCCCTACGCCACGCCCGGGCGGGTGCCGGATTTTCGCGACTGACGCTGCCGCCGGCTATCCCTCTCCCGGCTCCTCGAAGATGTAGGTGCCAGGGGCCGGGTCCAGCGCCGGATAGTTCTTGCTGCCCAGCTTGCGCGGGGCATTCTTCTTCTCGCCGCTGCGGGCCTGGATCCACTCCAGCCAGTACTCCCACCAGGAACCGGTTTCCTGGGTGGCATCGGCGTACCACTCGTCGGGGTCGGCCGGGGGCTGGTCGGTATCGTTGCGGAAATAGCTGGCCTTGGGATTGCCCGGCGGATTCACCAGGCTGGCCACGTGGCCGGCGTTGCTGAGCAGGAACTGGCTCTTGCCGCCCAGCAGCTGGGTGGTGCGGTAGCAGGCTCGCCAGGGCGTGAGGTGGTCGGTGACCGCCCCGGTCACGAACGCATCCATCTTCAGCTTGCTCAGGTCCACCCGCTCGCCGAATATCTCGAGCTCCCCGGCGGGAATCGGGTTGTTCTGGAAGATGTCCAGGAAGTCCGCGTGCAGGCCGGCCGGCAGATTGGTGCTGTCGTTGTTCCAGGCCAGGATGTCGAACTTGGGCGGGTCGTTACCCATCAGATAGTTGTTCACCCAGAAGGTCCAGACCAGATCATTGGGCCGGAACCAGGCGAACAGGGTGCGCAGGGTCTTGCCCGGCAGCACGCCACGCTTCTTCGAGTCCTGCCGGCTGGAATCCAGCAGCGACTCGTTGTTCAGGGCCCCGATCATCGTCGGCACCGAAAAGTCCAGCAGCGTCACCGCATAGGACAGCGAATGCACGCGCGTGTCGCCCCGGTTGGCCATGTGGCCGAGCAGGGCCGACTGGGTGATGCCGCCGGCGCAGAACCCCATGGTATTGAGATCGGGCGACTTGGTGATGTCCAGCACCGCGTCGATCGCCTCCAGCAGCGCCTCGATGTAGGTCTCGAAATTCCAGTGGGCCTGCTCGGGGCCGGGATTGCGCCAGCTCACCACGAATATCTGGATGCCGTTCTGCGCAGCGTATTCGATGAAACTGCGTCCCGGCGCCAGGTCCATGAAGTAGAACTTGTTGATCTGCGGCGACATTACCAGGATCGGCCGCTTGTAAACCTGCTTGCACTGCGGCTGGTACTGCAGGATTTCCAGCACCTCGTTGCGGAACACCACCGCGCCGGGTGAAACCGCCAGGTCCTTGCCCACCTCGAAGGCATTGCGGTCGACGTGCCGGGGCATGCCGCCGTTTTCCCGCAAGTCGGTCAGGAAGTTTCGCAGGCCGTTGACCAGACTGCCACCGCGGGTTTCCACCGCCCGCTTGAGGGCGGCCGGGTTGGAGAACAGCAGATTGGTGGGCGACAGGCTGGAAGTAACGATGTCGGCCAGAATCTCGGCCCGCTCGTGCTCCTTCCAGTCGCCGGTTTCGGCCACGCTGTTGTCCACCGCGCGGCAGAAGGCGAAGTAGGTCTGGGCCAGCCGGTGGAAGAAGGGGTTGTCCTCCCAGGTCGGGTCGCGGAAGCGCTTGTCCTTTGGATCGATGGTGATCGCCGAGTCCCCGCGCAGGATCGCAATCATCTCGCGGGCCAGTTCGGCGGTTTCCCGGCTGACCGACCGGGTATCGAACAGGTGCGACGCCGCCGTCAGAGCGTCGCGGGTCTGCCCCACCCGCCGCCGCAGGCTTTGCAGCGGATTGAATCCACTCACATCCGGTTTGTTCCGGCGCTGAACACGCTCTGTCATGACGACCTCCCTCCTCCTTGCAAGGTCGTCCCTACGATAGCAGGGATTACTGCACCAAAATGCCGCAATGAAAGTCGGGGCCGGATGATATCTGGCAGTCGCGAATCAGGCCGGTGGCAGAAACAGCAGGGTCACCCCCGCCAGCGCCGCCCAGAAGCCGATCTCGAGGGTTTCAGTCAGCGGCTGGATGCCACGGATCGCGCCCCAGACGTGGGCCGCCACCATCAACACCCACAGGGTCAGGAGGAAAGGCAGATAAAAGGACGCCGTCACCGGATCGCCAGCCGCAACAATGGCAAAGACGCCGGCTGCCGTGGCGACGCAACCCAGGCAGCGTCCGTAGTAGATCGCCAGATGATTGTCGGCCGGAATCTGCCAGCCGATGACACGCGCCCATTGCAGTGGCCACAATGCCATCGGCAGCAATGCCACAATCATCAGCAAACCGATCACCCAGAGAAATGTCGGGGCATGAGCATGGTAGATACCGAGCATGGCAGCCTCCGTGAATCAAGCGTTGTCGATCCACTCGCCCCGCCTGGAGTCTAATCCCGCCATGCCGGCCCTGGCCAGACACCGCGTCGATTGCCCCGCGACGGCCAACAACGGTTGACCGTGCCACAACGCGTCCAGCTCCGACGTACCCGCGGCTGGCGCCTGCCGCCGAATACGGTCAGCGTGGCGCGGCCCGGCATCTGGGGCAATCCCTACCGGGTGGGAGAGCATGGCGATGCAGCCGAATGCGTCGCCCGCTTCCGGGCGGACTGTGAATCCGGCGCCATCCTGGAAAGCGTCCGGCGGCATGCCGGCGCCCGCCGTCGCGGTCTCGATCAGAGCGTTGCCGCCTGGCTGGCACCACTACGCGGCCGGCATCTGGCCTGTTTCTGCCCGCTGGATCAGCCCTGCCATGCCGACGTACTGCTGGCACTGGCCAATGCGGACTGACCCGCGCCGATCAACGGTTGCGGGATCGCCAAAGCGCCCCGATCAGCCGTAACGAAAACGCCAGTTGGCTGCGCAGGTAACCGCTGAACCTGGGCAGATCATCCCGGGCGTCGGCAGTGCGACGGTGGTAGAAGATATGCAGCGCCGGTTCCGGCAGATCGGGGACACCGGCGAGATTCGCGCTGGGCACGATGGCGAGCTTTGGCAGCCCCGGTAGCGTCAGATACTCGACCGCCGGCTTCCGGCAGGCGCCGCACCTGCCACGCTGCACCGCCGGCGGCGGCCGGTAGGTTTCGAACTCGACGCCATCGAGGCCGGTCACCTGTACGTCGCGTGCCCGGTACACGGTGATGTCCGCGAACGGCGCCTGGTTGAACGACTGACAGATCGTGCAATGACAGATGCCCCGCAGCAGCGGCGCTGCGGTGGTTGTCAATCCGACGGCGCCACAGGCACAACCGCCCTGACCGGAGACATCATTCATGTTAGTTGCTTCCCCCTGTTATTCACGCCAGCGCTGCCGGCGAATACGCCACACGGCCAGCCCACACAACAGCGCAAACACCGGATCCACCGCACGGGACACGGACGCGGTTTCGTCGTCATCACAGAAACTGCAGCCGCTACCCAGGCTGGAACAGACGAAGGAATCGTCGTCGACGCCGCCACCGTTGCCACCCCCATCATCGCCATCGCCGACATCGGCCGGATCGATGATGAATATCTCGACGTTGCCGTCGGCATTGTTACCGGACAGGTTGGCCGCGGACTGGAACACCACCTGACCGGCATCCCCGGCAATCGCCGGCTGTTCCGACGCCAGTCCGCCGGTCGTCAGCCGGTCCGGATCACCGCCATCGGCATCGACGATGAATATTTCCGGCCCACCGTCCGGATTGTCGCCGCTGACGCCGGCGGTGGCCTGGAACACCACCCGGCTGCCGTCACCGGCAATGCGCACGAAACCGGCGCTGCCGTTGTCGGCGTCGGTCAGGGCCTGCAGGTTATTGCCGTCCGCATCCATCACGAACACGGCGCTGGTGCCCTGCGTGTTGCCATCCAGCGCAGCGGTGGACTCGAACGCGATGCGGCCGCTGTCGGCAATGTCGGGGCGAATCGACGCCCCGCCCACGGTATCGGTGAGCTGTACCGGCGACTCGCTGCCGTCGGCTTCGACCAGGAAGATCTCGCTATTGCCGTTGCCATTGGTTCCGGCGAAATTGGCGGCGGACGAGAACACCACCCGGCTGGCATCCGCCTGCAGACGCGCGAATCCCACGGCACTGCCGGCGGGGCCGGTGGTCAGTTGGGTCAGATTGGCACCGTCGGCGTCCACCGCGAACAACTCGCGGCTGCCGTCACCGTTGCCGCCGGTGAGATTGCCCGTAGCGGTGAATGCGATCCGGCTGCCATCGGCCGACAGATCGGGCTGAGCGATGCCACTGGCCAAGCCGGTGTCGGTGACCTGCACCGGATTGCCACCATCCGCCGCATCCACCAGAAAGACTTCCGGCCCGCCGTCGGCATTGCCCCCGGTGAGATCGGCGTTCGAGACGAAGGCCACCCGCGTGCCGTCAGCGGCAATCGCCGGCTGCCTCGAAGCCTGGGTCGAGTCGGTGAGCTGAACCAGATTGGCACCGTCGGCATCCACCGCGAAAATCTCGGCACTGCCGTCGGCATTACCCACCCCGTCGTCGAGATCGGCGGTGGACTGAAACACCACCCCGGCGCCGGCAGCGTCGATATCGGCTGTCGTGGAAGCGCCCAGCGACGCAAAGGTGAGCTGCTGCTGCGCCTGGGCAGTGCCGGTCAGCAACAGCCCGCCGCCGACCAGTAATCCGGCGACACATCGGGATGCCGGCGCCCATGAATGACCGGGAGAGCGAATCAAGCGAAGCATGGCAGCACGTTCCAGCAAGCGGCGATTGCATACTAAGACATCTTCGCGACCGGATCACGGCGTGTCCGCGCGGATCGTGCGCAAAAAAATGCAGCCGGCGGAACCGGCTGCATGGCTTCATCCGCACACGGCGGATGCCGGCGATAAACGCCGCTGGTTACCGGGCGTCGAGTTCGCCCGAAGCCGAGGCCGAACCCTCGACGCTGGCGCCACCGGCACTGCCAGCCGCCTCGGTGCGGCTATCGAGCTCGGCGCGACCCTCGGCGGCCGTGTCGCCGGCCGCTTCGGCACTTTCGCGGGCCCGGGCCTTGCCGGCCGCGGCGGCATCGCCCGCCGCACGGGCACCGGCTTCAGCCTCGGTGCGACCTCGTTCCACTGCACCGTCGACCGCGTCGCGCTCGGCGCGGGTATCCACACCAACCCCGGCTTCGGCGCCCACACCGGCGCTGCCGGCGGCACCAGCCCCGGACGTGTCACCGTCCGTGCCGGCCTGCGTACGGGCGTCGGCGTCCGCCTCTGCGTCCAGACGCGCATCGGCGTCCAGCCGCTCATCCATTTTCAGGCCACTGTCGATCCCGGCATCCACGCCGCCGCGCACGGCGCCGCCAACTGAACCACCCAGCTGGGCAAGCGCGGTGCCGGTAGTCAACGTCAGGGCTGCAGCAATCAATAGCTGTCGTCTCATAGTGCTCTCCTTTGTAGCTAAAAACATTCACGGCATCCCAAAGCCGTTTCGAGACGGGAGGATGAAGGCCCGCGGGTGAACACAACCTTAATGACACCCTTGATCAACTCACCGATATCCCCATTAATTTCATTAATTGCAATTCATCATCCAAGGAGGTTTGCCTATGAGCACATTGCAACAGGTCAAATCCGGTCTGTCACACGCATGGGATTCCGTTTCCCACGGCTGGCGAGAACTCAGTGATCGCGCGGGCGATGCACTGACCCGGTTCACCCCGCACCATGATCCGGAGAAACCCGAGGAACCGGGTGATCGCCTGGCAGCCAGGAGTGCACGCTGGGGCTTGCTCGCGGCGGAAGTCTCGGAAAAGCGCAACTCGATTGAAGTGGCACTCGAACTTCCGGGCATGGATGCCGATGACTTCAACATCGAAGTCATCGACAACACACTGGTTGTCAGCGGGGAAAAGCGGGTTTCACGCGATCGAGGTACGGGTCGATTCCAGGTTCTGGAACGCGCCTACGGTCGCTTTCAGCGCGCGATCCCCTTGCCAACCGAAGTCGATGACAGCAAGGCAACGGCCAATTACGATCGCGGCGTGCTGACGGTGACATTACCCAGGACCGAGCGAGCCCAGCGGCGTCGTATCAGCGTAGCCGGTGGCCGGTGACTGGCTCACCGGCGGCTGATCGACGTTACTCGAACTCAGACCGACCCCGTTAGCGGTCTGAGAAAACCACGATGCATGTAACCGTCGGCGGTGTCGTCGCCCTCACGGCTGACCAATGCCCAGTTGGTTTCCGTGACCTCGAGCACTTCCACCAACGCGCCCCGCGGCAGGGTTGCCAGCACCCGGAAGCTGGTATCCGGGCCTGCGCGCAGGTTGAGGCCGCTACGCGCGATTACCTCGTGCAGTTCCTGGGTTCGCACAGCGTCAGGCGGCAACGAATCCTCGGTGACGGAAAAAGCACCAAAGCCCTCCCTCGCCGGGTTGGCGACGTTGGTATCTACCGGCATCGGCCCCAGACGAGTATCCACCTGGTTCTGGAACAGGTCCCAGCGTCCCGACTCATGCAGTTCGCGCGAGCCCGACCAGCCGAGTGCGCGCGGCAGCCAGACGTGACGAATCAGCCCGGCTTCGCGCAACCGCCGACACAGACCACCCGAGGCATAGGCGCCGACCTCGTACCGGCCGTTGATCTCCCCCTGGACCGCGCGGAAATGGTCCATGACGGCTGCCACTTCGTGACGGCGGAAAAAGTCATGATCCACCCCGAAGTAGATGGTGGAGCCCTCAGGCTGACCGATGTTGTCAGCGCATTCCAGCGCCCGCCGGGCGTCACCCCGCCCGCGCTCGCTAGAGAAATCACGTAACAACCGGCCTCGTTGCTGGAATACCACGCCGAGGGTCAGGCCGTGGTCACTGACGGCCACTGCCTCCTCGCGGGTGAGTCGCTTTTCCGGCAGCGTTCGCGAGTTCCGGTGATTGTAGTACCGGATCACCGTGCGAATGCCCTGTTCACGGAGGCGATCCAGATGCGGCGTTACCCGTACCGGCGTGTCGATAATGGTTTCGATCATGATGATGTCCCGTTCAGGAACCAACCGTCCAGACTACTGATCCGCTAGGCCGAGTGTAGATTCCCGTGCGGCCATGCGCATGGCTACTGCGAAATTCACATGGCCGAGATCGACATCGGCAAGGAACACCCCGGCGTCACCAAGATGAAGATCCTGGGCTGCAAGCTGTTAACCGGTGACGTGCGGACCCGCACTCTCAAGGGCGCGGTGGACAGTGCCTTCGAGGAATAGATGATCGGGTCATCGACATCCGGCTTGTCCAGTTTCACCCGTGCCATGCGATTTGCCCTCGGCAGCGCTTATACGGCGCCGCCTCGGCGGCTTGAAACGATCCGGCTGGTGACCGACCCCACACCGTCGACGAACGCTTCCACCTTGTCGCCGGGCTGCATGAACCGGGGCGGGTCGCGGCCCACCCCGACGCCGGCCGGGGTGCCGGTGGCCAGCAGGTCGCCGGGTTGCAGGGTCAGTCCGCGCGAGGCGAAGGCCAGCATTTCGGCAATGCCGAAGATCATGTCGCGGGTGTTGCCGTCCTGCATGATCTCGCCATTCAGGCGGGTGCCCAGGCGGAGATTGTCCGCGTCCAGCGAATCCGCGGTAACGATGTCCGATCCGATAGCCGCGCTGGCATCGCCGTTCTTGCCCAGCGCCCATTGCCCCTTGGGCTGGCGCGTGGCCCGGCCCTGATTGACCCGGCCACTGATATCGTTGAACACGGTGTAACCGAGGATGGCGGCCTGCGCCTGCTCGGCATCGGCGTTGTACAAGGGCCGCCCCACGATCACCGCCAGTTCCACCTCCCAGTCCAGGCCGTGATGTTCGGCCACCGGTACCGGCACATCGGCGCCATCGGTGGACAGACAGGCCGTCCAGCGGGCGAACAGGTTGGGATACTTCGGGGGCTGGAAGCCGGTTTCCTCGCCGTGGCTGCGGTAATTGATGGCCGCGCACAGCAGTTTTGCGGTGGGTGGCACGGGCGGGGCGAGGTCGAAGGTACCCGGCGACAGCGGGGGTGCGTCGCAGGCCGCCGCCCGCTGTTGCCAGCCCGCCGGGTCGGCATAGAAATCGGACAGCCGGGTCAGCGGGCGGACACCGTCGGACGCGACCACGCCGAGATCGGCGTCATACGGGCCGTAATCGGCCTCGTGCCGACGATAGCTGCGAAAACGCATACGCCATCATAACCGGCCGTTCCACCCGGCCCAACCGCCGGCCGGCGATCCCATCATTCGTCGGCGCGCCGTCCGGGCATCGGAATGAAACGCGGCACGGACGCGACATACCGGCGATAGCGATCGCCGAAGGCCGCGATCAGGTCGCGTTCCTCGTACAGCGTGCCCACCACGATATAGGCGGTCATGCCGGCGCTGAAAACCAGATGGCCGACGGTCATGTCCGGCACCAGCCAGAACACCATCAGGAAGCCGGTCATCAGCGGATGCCGGACCCAGCGGTAAAGGGCCGGCGTCTTGAACGGGTGCGGCGGGCATTCCGTACCCCGCCAGTGGTGCCATACCTGTCGCAGCCCAAACAGATCGAAGTGATCAATCAGGAAGGTGGACACCAGCGCCACCACCCAGCCAAGCGCGAACAGCGTCCAGAGCAGGCCACGCAACCACGGCGCCTCCACCGACCAGACCAGGCCCGGCATCGGCAGCCAGGCGAGATAGAGAATGATCAACGCCACGCTGGACAGCAGCACGTAGGTGCTGCGTTCCGCCGCCGGCGGCACCACCCGGGTCCATAACCGCTTGAAGCCGGGCCGGGCCATCACCGAATGCTGCACCCCGAACAGCGCGAGCAGGCCGAGGTTGACGGCCAGCGCCAGCGGCCAGGCCACCAGCGGCCCGTCGTCGACGCCCTTGGGCACGCCCATCCCGGCGATGAAGCCGATGAGATAGACAAAGGTCGCGAGAAATACGAGGTAACTGGCCACCCCGTACACGGCGATCAGCGTCCTGTTCATTAGCCCCACCTCATTGTTGTTGCCAACCGGCAACTCATCATGCACCCGCACGCCCGGCGCGGCCACCACCCGCGCCAGTCCGATTCAGCCCCGGTTCAGGCAGGCCGCGCGACCCTTGATCCGCCGAAAACGAGGTTCCGTGCAAGCGCAGAGGAAATCGACCATGAACAAGCCACTTGTAATGATCAGCCTGGCCACCGCGCTGACCGCGGCGCCGGCCTTCGCCGACCGGGACACCCTGGACGCGGCGATCGGCGGCGGGCTGGGCGGTGCGGCCGGTGCCGCCATCGGTAACGAGATCGGCGGGCGCAACGGCGCCATTCTCGGTGGTGCCGTGGGCGCTGCCGGCGGTGCCGCCATCAGTACCGACCGCCGCGACGAGTATTACTACGATGACCGCGGGCGCTACGACGACCGTCGCTACTATCGCGATCGCGCCCCCCGCGGCGGCTTCTGCCCGCCCGGCCTGGCCAAGCAGGGCCGCTGCTGATCCGCAGTAACCGAGTTCGCTACTTCTCGAGCACCTGGCCCCGGTAGACGATGCGTCGCCGTGGGCCGGGTTCGGCATCGCCGGATGGCGGCGCCGATCGCGGCACCGCCACTCCGCGGTAATAGCGACCGCCCGCATCCGCGGGTTCCGGCGGTGGTGCCGGTTCGTGCGAAGCGGCATAGCCATTCAGGGCCTCGATGAACGCGTTGCCCGACAGCGGCAGCTTCAGGCAGATCACCCCGGTCGGGGCTTCCGGCTCCCCGTCCTCGTGCCGACCCGGCACCAGCGCCACAAGATGGTGCAACTGATCCGGCCCGCTGAGTTCGATGATTTCGCGGCCCAGCGGCTGCCGCGTGTCCACGATCCGAAGCTGCGCCAGTTCCGGCGCAACGTAAGCGAATTCGGCATTCAGGCGGGATCCGAAGGCCGATAACAGGCCGCGGATGAGTCGTTCCTCCTTGGGTTCGCAGGCAATGCAGCAAACGGGGATGGACATGGCGACGACGCTTCAACGGAAGGTGCCGCGAATATCCAGCAAGAAGCATGCCTCGGCGTCGGCATCATGCACCTTACCGGCCCGGCGGAAAGGTGGGGCAAAACGCCGCGTTTGCTGACAGAATGATTCCACAACAACGAGACGGGGGAGACACCGTGATGGATCGACGTCAGCGCAGGATGGTGGGCCACGGCGCCATCGTGATCTTCATCGCCCTGGTAGCGGGCTTCGGCCTGGCAACCAGCCTGGTGGGCGGCCTGGAAATCTTCCCGGGCACCATCCTGCAGATCAGTCTGCCCGGCGACGGCGCCGCCTGGGCGCGGGCCCACGTCGGCGGCCTGCTCAACGGCCTGCTGGTGTTCGCCGGGGCAGTGCTCATCCATGTCATGCGCATCCCGGAGCGGCCGGCATTCCATCTGGGCTGGATGTTCGTGGGCACCGGCTACGCCAACACCATCTTCTACTGGGGCGCACTGTTCGCCCCCACCCGGGCCCTGACCTTCGGCGACAACCGTTTCGGGGAAACCAACCTGGCCGGCATCATCGGCCTGCTGCCGGCGCTGGTGTTCGCGTTCGTGGCCATGGCCGCGATGATCATCCTGATGGTGCAGGCGTTCGGGCGCGCCGCCGCGGATCGCTGACCGTGGCCACCGAACAGCGGCAGACCAACTACCTCGTCATCGGCGCCGGGGCCATGGGCATGGCCTTCGCGGACGTGGTGTTCAGGGCCCGGCCTGATGCCCGCATCATCCTCGCCGACCGGCGCGACCGGGCCGGCGGCCATTGGGTGGATGCCTATCCGTTCGTCACTCTGCATCAGCCGGCGGCGTTCTACGGCGCACCCTCCGCGAAACTGGGTGACGGCGGCGGCGACCTGGCCTCGCGCACCCGGATACTGGCCTACTACGAGGCGCTGATGAAACGCTTCCGGGCCAGCGGCCGGGTCGAATTCCTGCCCCAGACCGAGTACCGCGGCAACGGCCAGCTGGTGTCGGCGCTGGATGCAGACCACCGCATCGAGGTCACCACCCATCAGCGCGTGGTGGACGCCACCTGCATGAACGTGGAAGTCCCGGCCATGCGTCCGCCCCGGTTCGAGGTGGACCCGGCCGCCGCGCTGATCCCGATCAACCACCTCGCCGCCGTCCGCCAGCCCTGGGAACGCTACGCCGTGATCGGCGGCGGCAAGACCGGCATCGACGCCGTGCTCTACCTGCTGGAACGCGGCGTGGCCGCCGAGCGCATCCACTGGATCGTGCCCAACGACGCCTGGCTGTGGAATCGCGACGGCGTCCAGCCCGGCATCGTCGGCGCGGAACTCACGCGCATGGTACGGGCGGTGGCCGAGGCCGATCACATCGACGACGTCTACCTGTCGCTGGAGCGGCAGGGCAGCCTCATGCGGCTGGACGACGGCGTGCGCCCCACCAAGTGGCGCTGCGCCACCGTCAACCGCGAGGAACTGGACGCGCTGCGCCGCATCGACAACGTGGTCCGCCTGGGCCGGGTGGAAGCGATCACGGCCGATGAAATCCGGCTGGAAAAGGGCAGCCTGCCCACCAACGGCAACACCCTGCATGTCGACTGCACCGCCAACGGCCTGGCCCGGCTGGACCCGCGGCCGATGTTCGCGCCGGGCGAAATCGCCCTGCAGTCGGTATTCATGTGCCAGCAGGTGTTCAGCGCCGCGCTGGTGGCCCGCATCGCCCTGCTCGACCTGAGCGACGAACAGCGCAACGGCATCTGCACCGTGGTGCCCCACCCGGAACAGATTGAAGACCTGCCCGGCTGCCTGAATACCAGTCTGCAGAATCTGCTGCGCGCCAACCGGCACTTTCCCTGGTGGCTGCGGCGCTGTCGGCTCAACCCGATCGGCCACGACTCGATCTGGCGCTACCTGCAGACGGCACGGGCAGCCCAGCGCCTGCAGGCGGATACCGAACGGGCGGTCGAGCGGCTGGCGGCCGCCTGAACTCGGAACTACCGGTCATTGCGAACCGCCGAAAGCGGCGAAGCAATCTCTCTCCCCGGATACGGCCCCCGGGCCTGGTCAACCGCCAGGATCAGCCCGGTACCAGCTCGATCGCGGTCCCCACTTCCAGCTCGCCGGGCTCGCGCACGGTGGCGCGCACCCCGCCGAGATTCCGCAGGCCCGCCCGCATGTCCGCCCCCAGCAGTCGCGACAGATAGCTGCAGGGCGGGCAGGTGCTCATCACCTCGAGTTCCACCTCGCCGATATACAGCACCGAGCCGATGGCCGCCTTCAGGTCGATGCCGGTCACCAGCAGGTTGCGCCGCATCAGTTGCGCGGCGATGTCGGTGCCCAGACGCTCGTTGCATTCGGCCACCGCCTCGGCCGCGATCAGCGACACCGGCCGCGACCCGGCCACCGCCGGATTGCGCGCGGAAAAGGTGCCGCAGCGCCGGGCGTAGCGGTCGCCCTCCAGCCCCGTCTCCACCAGGGCCCAGCAACGCTCGACCGACTGCATCGGCGCGCCCGCGTCGGGGGCGATGAAGATATCCAGCAGACGCGCCTGCTCGGTCATGGCCAACCGCTCCGTGTCGGAATTCGTTCGGCCACCAGTCTAGCCCCGCAGGGGACCATTTCCACAATAATTGGATTTCCCATTGTTTGCCTTGCCAGCATCTGCCGGGCGTGCTACCAAAAACCCGTGGCCCGGCCCTGCGGAGGCAGCCGGCCACGCGCAATCAAGCGAACAAGGAGGAGAGGATGTCGGAACAAACACTCTACGAGCGCCTGGGCGGCGCCTATGCCATCTCGGGGGCGGTGGACGTGCTGATCGACCGCCTGCACGTCAACCAGACGCTCAACAACATGAACCAGGGCGTGAAGGATTTTCACATCGAGCCGTACAAGGCCGGCTACAAGTTCATGGTCACCGCCTGGAGCATCGAGGTGACCGGCGGGCCCAAGTGCTACATCGGCCGCGACATGTTCGAGGCGCACAAGAACCTGGGCCTGAGCGAATACGAGTTCGACGTGACCGCGCACGAAATCCGCAACACCCTGTACTCGGTCGGCGTGCCGCCCGCGGAAACCAACGAATTCATGGACATCATCGAGAGCTACCGCGGCATGGTGGTCGGCAAGGCCGCCTGAACGGCTGCGTCACGTCCGGGCCGGGCTGCCCGGGCGTGACGCCTGCCCCGGATCAGTCCCGGCGCCACGGCACCGCGACCGCCACCTCGTTGGCCGGGTCGGGGCGCTGCGCCGACGGGGCCTGGGTGTAGTCGCCGAACGGGCCGTCGCGGGCGGTCACCGCCGCCCGCACGCCCTCGCGTTCGGCTGTCTCGATGAAGCTCAGGGCATCCGGCGTGTTGCGCATCAGCCCGTCCAGAATCGGGCCCAGCGTCTGGGTGCTGGCAAGGCCCATGTTCTCGTAGGCCTGGTTGACCATCAGCTTCATCGCCGCCAGTTGCGAGGCCGGGATCGAGGCCAGCTGCTCGGCCTGCGCAAGCACCGTGTCTTCCAGCTCGGCAAACGGCACCGCCTGGTTGATCAGCTGCACGTCCGCAGCCTCACGGCCGGACAGCGGCTTGCCGGTCAGCGCGTATTCCTTGGCCTTGGCCAGACCCAGCCGGTACAGCCACATGCCGGACAGATAGGCGCCCCACATGCGCGAGTACGGCGTGCCGATGCAGGCATCCTCGGAAGCGATCACCAGATCCGCGCACAACGCGGTATCGCTGCCCCCGCCCACGCACCAGCCGTGCACCTGGGCGATCACCGGCTTGGGGCAGCGCCACATGCTCATGAACTTCTGGGTTGGGGCGATCTGCGGCGCGGTGGCAAAGGCGAAATCCTTGCCCGCGTCCCAGCGGCCGTCGGTGGTGATGTAGTCGTCCCAGTGCTCGAAACCGCCGCCGAAATCGTAGCCTGCGCAGAAGGCCCGCCCGGCCCCGCGCAGCACGATCACCTTCACCGCGGCATCCCGCGTCGCCGTGTCGATGGCCGCCTCGAACTCGTCCGGCATGGGCGGGACGATCGTGTTCAGCCGGTCCGGCCGATTGAGCGTGATGGCGGCGATCGGGCCGCGGGTTTCGTAGGCAAGCGTCTGGTACGGCATCAGCTAGTAGCTCGATCGGATAGTGAATCCATTGTGCCGTAACCAACTACCGCGTCAGTCAAGCGTGTCCACTTCATGCATGCCACAACCCGATCCGGTGACGCATCTGCTCGTTGGAGATGGTACTCCCTGCCTCAGCGTCGTCCAGACCGCGCTGAACCATCAGCTCGAACGCAAGTTCGCGGATCAACTCTTCCCTGGTCGAATCCGCCGGCTGCGACGCCAGAAAATGCTCGAGTTCTTCCTTCGGGGTCGCCATGAGTCATCTACCTCTCTGGACACCTCCGCAGTTTAACGCCTGACTCGATATCAGCGCCCGAGTGCAGGCGCGAAGGCCATGCCGATCATGCGGATGATCGGATTCTGCTGTCAGCATTTTCCGCCCGCCGTGTCGGCGCACGCCCCGAGCCATTGACTGGCAAGCGTTTGCGGTCGCCAGCCACCGCGCAGGCCAATGCGCGTCGTCATCAAGTCGCCATATTGCCGGGCCGATGCCCTTGTCAGGCACGACGGAACCGGATTCCGGCGGCCCTCGCTCCAGTCAACGCTGCACGGAATCGGCCATGACCGCATCACCCCTCGCCCGCCATCCTCGTCTGCCCGGCCTCGGGCTGCTGCTGGCGCTGACGCTTGTCTGGCACCCCGGGGCCGATGCCGGCGAGGTCCGGGCATCGAAAACCGGGCCGGCCGCGGTGGCCTCGGGCCAGGAGGTCTGGCCCGGCGGCTGGCAAGCGCTGAACAAGACGCTGGCCGGCAACGGCGAGTACCAGTTCAACGCCCGCTTCCACGATTTCGACGGCAACCCGGTAGCCATTAACTTCGACATGCCCGCCGCCTGGAGCCACGAAGCCGCCAGCGAGTTCGGCGTGTTCCAGTCGGAACTGGACGCCATCGTCGAGCGCTGCCGCGCCACCACCGGTTGCGACCAGGCGGCGCTGGACCGCGAGATGACCCGCTACCTGCAGGCACGTGGCGTGCGGGTACGCCACATCAACGCACAGCACATGCGCCTGTCGGTCGACGTGCCCGCGGTGGTTGCCCGCAACCGCGAGCGCGTGACACCGGTGGCCGGGGCGTTACGTGATCTGGCCGCCCGGCACGGGCATGGCCATGAATGGACGCTGGAAGCCGCCATGGCACTGGTCCAGGGCGGCATGGCCTACGGGCATCCGGCCGGCGTGGAGAACGGCCGCCGCATCATCGGCTTCTACCCGCCGCCGCGGGCGCTGGCCGAAGGCTACGGCGACTGCGACACCAAGGCCGCGCTGCTGGCCGCCATCCTCGGCAACCTGACCGACGCCGCCATCATCGGTGTCAAGGTCCCGGATCACTATCTGCTCGGCATCGCCGCCGAGCCGGCACCCGGCCAGGCCTGGATCACCCACGAGGGCCGCAGCTACGTGCTGGTGGAAGCCGCCGGGCCCGCCGTGCGCCGGCCCGGCGACGTCTCCGACCAGACCACCTACGCCCTGAACAACCAGGCCATCCTGCGGATCGACCCGATCTATTGAGCTTCTATCAGGCCCCCGCCCCCGGATCGAGTCATGCCCCTGGTTGCTTGCCCTCCCGGCCCAGCAGGTAACCCGCAATCGCCCCGAACAGGCCGACAATGGGTGTGAGCTGGTCGTTGCTGTACCCGGCCACCAGCAACAGGGTGGACATGCCGATGATCGACACGATGCCGAACAGCCGCAGAATGTCCTGCGCGCTGGCATCCTTGCGCCAGAGCAGCGCGGTGGAAAGTGCCAGCACCAGCAGCGTGAACACCAGAATGGACCCGGACAGGTATTGCACCAGCATCGGCGACCAGGGCTGAGCCAAGCCCACGGCACCGCCTGTTTCCGGCGCCTGACCGTCAACCGGATGCTCGGGCGGCTGCTCCGACGCGTGCTCGGGTGGCTGGGTCATCGGAAACTCGGGTTCTTCGGGCACCTGCTGAGCCATGACGGCGCCTGCCGGCACCAGCAGACACAGCGTCATGAAGATAGCGACTGCCTTGATCATCCCACCACCCCCTCGTCCGGCCGGCATCAACGTCCCAACCCCGGCGCCGGGGACTACGCCGAGCCAGCGCCGATAAGGTTACTGGTCCAGCGCCTGCCCGAGCTGCGGAATCGGCACCGGCAGCGGATCCAGCCGCGGCACGATGCTGACCTGTGGCAGATCTGCTAGCCCGGGAAGCGTCTGGCCGGCAAACTGTTCAGCGCCTTCCACCAGCGGCGCGACAAACGCCACCGGCGAATCCGGAAACACCCGAGGTAGGGGCACCGGCCCGTCGAACAGCGCGAAGTCGATGTAGGCCAGCGGCAGGGTTACCACCGGCGTTGTGCGCGACAACGACTCGGCGGCCCCCGCGCCCAAGGGGGCGAGCGGCGTACCCGCGGTCGTGGCGGTGGCGGCGTCCGCGCCGGTCTGCAGTAATGTCGCGCCCAGGGCGGACGTATCGATGACCGACAGCGAACCGATACCGTCCGCCGGACCGGCACCAATCGGCAACTGCGCGCCGGCACTTCCGCCGGCCAGAAGGAGCAGCGCACCGGCTGCTACGCTCAATTTGGAACGGTACTGCATCGGAATCCTCGAATCTGGATAACGGGCAACCAGAGCATAACGCTGCGGCCCGGCGGGAACCAGCGCCCACAGGCCGCAGCAAACCCGCACGCATCATCACGGACACACGGAGGCCACCATGGATGACCAGACCCGCATCGAAGCCGAAGCCGCCGCGTTTCGCGGCCTGATCAGGCACCTGCAGCAACGCACCGACGTGCAGAACATCGACCTGATGAACCTGGCCGGTTTCTGCCGCAACTGCCTGGCCAAGTGGTACCGCGCGGAAGCCGAGCATCGCGGCGTCGACATGGACTACGAACAGGCCCGCGAGCACGTTTACGGCATGCCCTATTCAGAGTGGAAGCGTCAGTATCAGGCGGAGGCCAGCGAGGAACAGAAGCAGTTGTTCGAGTCGACGCAGGCTCTGCACGCGGATACCAGCGGGGGAAACTAGGCGGCCTGCACCAAGCGCCAACCCGGTCACGCGTCAGGACGCACCGCTTTCCGGCGCGGGCGAAACCCGCCGCCGTCCCCAGGCAACCAGCAAGGCCCCGAACCCGAACATCAGCACGCCGTAGACGGCGGATGGAATGGCGATCTCGGGGGAATCCAGCAGCGTCAGCGCCACCAGCAAACCGAGCGTGCCGTTCTTGATGCCCACCTCGATGGCAATGGTCAGGGCATCCCGCAACGCGATGCCGCTGAGATAGGCGCTGGCCAGGCCGCTGGCAATACCCGCGATATTCAGGATCGCGGCCGCCGGACCGGCCTGGGCCAGCAGACTCAGGATGTCGTCCCGGGTCTGATAGACGATGACCACGATCAGCAGGGCCAGCACCAGCATGCCGAAGGCCCCCACGAAGCGTTCGGCGCTGGCGGCCGCCGCCGGCCGGCGCGCCCGCAGCGCCATGCCGGCGGCAACCGGCAGGATCACGATCACGGCAAGCGTGACCACCGTGCGCGCCACCGGCAGCCGCAGCGGCGCATCCGCGTCCAGCGTGGTGTAGAGATCCAGCGCCACATTCGTGAACAGCGGCAGCGTCACGATGGTGATCAGGCTGGCAATCACCGTCAGCAGAATCGACAACGCCACATTGCCCTTCGCCAGAAACGTGAACACGTTGGACGTGGTGCCGCCCGGGCAGGCCGCCACCACGATCAGGCCCACCGCGATCAGCGGCGGCAGTCCCATGATCTCGATCACCGCGAACGCGATCGCCGGAATCAGCAGAATCTGCGCCGCCGTCCCCACGATCAGCGCCCGCGGCGCCAGCAGCACTTCCCGGAAATGACCAAGCGTCAGGGTCAGCCCCATGCCGGCCATGATGATCATCAGCGAGATCGGCAGACCAATCTCGATCAGCGGTGTCTGATCCACGGGTTTCTCCCTTGCTACCGGCCCTGCTCCTACGCTGAACGCCGGTCAGTTTTATCAGCCGATTATCAACTTGCGACAGTGTATGCCCGATTCGCTTTCCGCCACCGTTGGCGCCGGCGAATCGCGTATCGCTTGCAGACTAGCCGAGCAGACAGAGGGCCGGCCATGGTCCCCGTCGCGAACGCACAGGATCGCCGGCCAACGACCTTTTGAGCTTGAACGGTCGACCGGCGAGTGATACGACTGCTCGCACTACATAAGCAGGAGGAGTCCCATGCACAAACGCGTAACCATTTTCGCCGGCCTGATGCTGGCCGCCGGCACCGCCAGCGCCCAGACCGGCGCACTGCCCCTGGACGGGCTGCTCGGCCTGTCCACCGACACGCCCCCGGGCAGCTCGCTGGCCGGCCCCCTGAGTGGTGGCGCCGAACCCCTGCTCGAACTGGTCAATTACACCGCCGCGGTGGGCACCGGCGTCGCCGCTGCCCAACCCAGCCAGCCGGAACTGATCGCCGTTGCGGAGTCCCTTGTCGCCCTCGGGTCCGACCCCGGCGCATCAGCCGACACCGACCTGGCATCGCTGCTTTCCGTCGAGCATTTCCAGGACAGCGCCAACGCCACCATCCAGGTAGTCGGCGTGGTCGCCGACGGCGCCAGCAACCTATCCGCGGACGGCGTGGACGCCTACCGGGCCATCGTGGCCGGCAATACGAACTACTCGGACATCCTGCGCCCGCCGAGCCTCGCCCTCGATCAGGAAATCCTCATCGACATCCCGCAAGCGGGGCTCGACGCGTTGATCGTCGCCTTCGGCGGCGAAGACGGCGCGCTGACGCCAACCCTGGAAGCCCTCAAGATGGCGGAATTCGGGACAATCGACCGGGCACGCGCGGTGTTTATCCGGGACCTTGCAACGCCCGAGCCCGACCTGCCGCGGCCGTCTGATCAAGCGTTGCTGTCGGGGGCGTCAAGTCTGCCTTCGTTGCCGGGGCTCTGATTGCCCCGAAATTGAATTGCGAGCCCCGGCGCATGACGCCAGGGCTCGCAGGCCTGAGCAAATTGCCAAGAGTTCAAGGCTTAGAGGCTTTGGAGGTCCGTTGCGCTGCGGTTGGAACTTGAATCCACCCCAACCTGCGCAAATAGCAAGACCTGACCCCGATATCCGCATGACCCCGATATCCGGTTACGGAAGGCGGACCCCTTGAGCCACACCCTCGTCACCACGCTCACTCTACCGAATCGACTGCCCAATCAGCACCCGCAAGAATCCGAAGGTAGACCCCGTCATCGCACGCCTTCTAACGCCTGAGTTAGGCGTCGGTAGCACGAACCTTCACCTCTTCCGGAAATTTTTCGCGTAGCCGCGCCACGGCTGAGGCAATGTTCTCATTGTTTCCAAGGTTCTCAAGGTCTTTGAACCTTAGCCGTTCACGCTCAAGAGTGTATGCGACATCTTGCAACGCGCCCGCGAGCTCATAGAACCGGTGGCTTTCGTCCTGCAATTTCTTGGCCTGGGTGAAGCACTCCTCTGCGACTTCGGCGTGCGTGGCGTTGTTGAGGCGCTCCGTTTTCAGCCTCCCGGCAATGGCAGCCGGGATCTCCTTCACAACTTTTGAATCCGCGGTGTCCAGAAATGAAAGCGCGGCCTGATACACCATCCAGAATTCGTGCGTTCTCGTGACTGTATAAATTCGGTAATTCGCCGTCAGACTCAAATTTCCTGATTCAAACGGTTTGAAATCCTTTTCTAGCTCTGATAGATCAAAATCCTCTTCCCAGTCTCGATAAGCCTTGATGATGTTGAGGCAGCGCGCCCAATTGTGATTAAACCTGGTCAGCGAGCGTTGGAGCTCTTCGGACATGGCATCGACGCCGCCTTCAAGATAGCGACCCAGGATCAGTTCATATTCCCTTTGCCTGAAGTAGGTATGGACAGCAAGCCAAGCTGCTACTGCAGCGGCGAGTATGGCGAGCGACGCTTGAGTCAATATGGACATGGGGCTACACAGTTGCCGACCGAAGCGCGGCAGCGCTTTGGGCGGTCAATTGCACTGCCTCGTTAGGCATCTACATCTCCATTCTGGGTGTCGTCTTTTTTACCAAGGATTGTAAATTGCCTGTTGAGAGCGCGGAGCTCGTCACGAATTTCCTGAATGGTTGTTTTATTCGGACCCTTCAGGGCATCAACGACCGCTTGATTAGCGCTTGTTCGCGTCGGCATCTCCTTCAGATGCCCGATGCCGATAACAAAGGTCGCTTTATGCTTCCGAAGAAACCCGATTGGGTTCCGGAATTTGTACGACACCCTTACCTCCAAGCCATCTTCGACTTTACTTTCTAGGCCTGCATATTGTCCGCCATTGAAAACGTAGCGTTGCCCCGGTGACACGGCGGGAAAACCTTTTTTTGGAACTTCCGACCCATCGCCGTCCGGTTTCTCGATACCAAAGCAGGCAATAGGCAGAGGCGCTGAAAATGCCACTTCGATAGCGTTGCCGCTGCCGATATTTTCAATAACCAAGTCGATAAGGGAGGGAATATCGGGATTGGGCTGATAGTAGATCAGTAATTGTGGTTGATAACGAGTAAGCAGAGACAGATAGGCCACCCAGACGGCAAGCAGGGTCGCCAGGGGGCTGACAATGTACGCAATAATTTGAGCTAAAACTGACACGCCACCCCCTACACACCCTCTTGATGCCTAACGTGCGAGATCAGCCGCCGGCGAAGCCGGTCGGCTGCAGCGTCTTGTTATGCCAAGCGACAATTTCCGAACGAAGCTTCCGCCCCCGCCGTTCGACCTTTTCAATGGCCCTGATGTAAGGCTTCACGTACTCCTCGCCGGGCACATTACCCTGCTCGTACTCCTGCTTATGCTGGCGCGCGACCTCATTTAACTCGCTACGAGCCTCAATCACCTCCTCGAAAGAACCGCGCAAGCGGGGAAGGTAGAAGTCAATGATCATTTCCATCCTGCTGAAGTCCACCTCCTTAGAGCCGGGATCCTTTGCTGCCAGCTCGTAATGCTCGTCGTAGTGAAGCTTCCCCTGCATAACCATTGAGAGCGAGAGCGAGTGTATAGACAGCGCGTTCAACCAATTATCGAGAAGCACGCAGACCTCCTCGGCTCTTTCTCGCAGCAACGTCTCATTTCTCTGCATTTCCTCATGCTGGAGCCGGATTTTCAGATCTCGTTCGTTCCCTCTACGGGTGATCAAGACACCCAACAGTGTCCCGGCGATAGTCAAAATCCCTGTGGCTATTGATCCCCACATCAATTACAACTCCACCTGCGCGACATTTCACCGTTTAGTAACCCGGCATAACGCTCGAGCTCAGGGGCGTTTGAGGCGGCGGCCATTTTGCGGCAGCAAAATGGGCGACGGGTCAAACGTCCCCTGCAGCGACTGGTTGGGCACCGACCGGCCACCGTCGTATCGCTGACTATTCGCACAATGCATTATAAAGGCCAGAAAACAGCCCTCGCGCGTAATTGAGAATGCTCTGATCATCCATCATCAACTTTCGCACCGTACTTTCATACTGATTCCGGCTTTGAAACCCGAGGCGCCTGGCAATTTCTGTTAGGGCAGGTGTCTCTCGTACAGGATACGACTGAATAATCGAAGCCAACTCCCGGCTTGGATCAATTCGTCGAGACGCGCAACTTCAGCGTCGACCAAGCTCCCAACGTCGATCGCGATATTGACGGCTTGACCTTCAGCAACAGAGTCTCGGGTTGGCAGGTTGCGAAAGATCTCTCTTCGAACCTGCTTTTCGGCCTTGATCTCACCTAAGCGCTGGACGTGCCCGGCTGCTGCTCGGAGGGCGCTGTCAGTGGCGTCCGCGATCAAGGTCTCTTCGTCTTCCCCAGTAACCCCGGCATGTCGTTCTGCCACACGCCGCAGAATCGTGCTGTCGTAGTAGATTGATTCGACCGTGAACACGGAAAGCGCCCAGACTCCCGCGACTTTACGCCGTTCAATGTCTTCCGCCCCGCGGCCATCGTTGTCAATAATCCCGAACGCTCGCAACCAATGAAGCCCCTCGGCAGCTCGAATACCAATCACTGCGAGCTCGACGTCCCTACAACTAGCTTTAGGCACGACCGAGACCTCAGGAAAAATCAACCCATAGAGGGGCTTGTCCAGACTGTGCTCCTCACCTTCTACAAAGAGCAACTTTCTCCTCTCCCCGAGAATTGACGACAATGTTTCGTCATCGACGTCAGCATCTTCATTTACAAGATCTGCCGTCCAAGAAACCGCATTTGGATTGGAATAGTCGCATTCCCTGACAAGTAGTACTCTCGCGCTTCTCGCATCAAGCGGGAGCATGACTTCATGGGTTGAGACGACAAACGTGCAATCTGGGCGCCGAGAAAAGAGTTCCGTGAGGAGAGGAGAGATGATTGATCGGTGAAGATGACGCTCGGGCTCATCAACCAAAATGAGATTGCCCTCATCAGCAGTAAGCACTGCAGCTGCTATCAGAAGCGCATTTCGCTCCCCGTCCGAAAGCTCAGCTACGCTATATGCATTGCCACCATGTCGAGTGGCCACAAGCTGCTGATTCTTTTCAACGGCGATTCTGATTGGAATGTTGGAGCTTCGTAGTAACTCGTTTATGACGGCTATTGGCGCATCTTTTTTCGATAGCTCAGTTGCTAGGTCAACGTTGCCAAGATCGACAGCATTTGCAATCCCTCTGGCCCGTATATTCTCAGCATCAATCAGTTCATAAATGGCGATATTCGGCCGTTGTGCGGAATTGTCATCCTTCCACCTCGCGTCCGGTTGTGTGTCCTGCGCCTTGATCTGATTCTCGGTTTTTTCCTTCTGGTACGGTGAGAGATTGATAGCATTGGAGGAGAGCCACGTCTGACGGTGTGCTGTGATCCTACGAGATGTCTTGCTATGAGCCTTATAGAAATGGTGCATCAGACTCGATTTGCCACTTCCGTTCGGCCCAAGCACAAACACTTGTTCGCCGACGTCGATATCGATCTGAATGTCCTCACCGTAGGTGATAGGAATGTTCATACGGTACGGCATATCACTGTCCTCGTGATCCCGGTGCCCAACGCTTTAGTCAGCCGCCGCGTCAGCGGTCGGCTGCACTGATTTGTTAGATTCCTCCGCCGAAATCTGACCGTCCGTTTTTTCCTTCTCAATATCTTCTTTCAGAGATGTAACACTCTCAATAGAATCACGAAGAAGAGTCACCCACTGGATGAATTCCTTTCTCGCCTCTCTGTTGTTTTGCTCGGCGGAAATAATAGCCGTCTGGTATGAAAAGTAAGTCGACAGGCATGTTGCTATGGCAATTACCGACGTGAGTAAAAGTGGAATAATCTGAAAGAAGACTACTCTTCGTTTGTCATCTAGCACCCTTATACATCTCCTTCAATCTAACCACTAATATGCGACAAGACGTCGGTATAGCACGTTGCTTCACCATAATGATTGCCGACATGCCCATGACCAAGATCAATGTGTTGCGTTCTCTTGTGTCGGTCTAGCATCGAAAAGCTGAAAGCCAATTACCGAATTACCCGGCCTGCGCCCGAAGCACCGTCGTCCGCCGAAACTCATCCTCCGGAAACACCCGCCCGGTGACCAATGATTCGAAGATATGGTCGAACACTACGCCCGGCTTACCGGCGGTGCGGCCGCTACGGAAGTAGCTGTGGCCCTTGGGGCTGTCGTAGGCGGTGTTGACGTCGTCGCAATCCACGGAGAAGACGTTCTTGCCGACTGCGTCCATGTCTTCCGGGCCGGTGTGGCCCAGGCGGCGGGAAGCCACGCGGTTCTTCAGGTTGGCGGCCTTGCTGGCGCGCAGGGCGAGGTCGTCGCTGGCGAAGTAGACGGTGACATTGCGTGACGCGTGGCCGATCAGCTCGCCGGGGTTACCGGGTTCGAGGGATTCGTTGACGATGTCGGCGGCCACCAGGAACGTGTTGCGGAACAGCAGGGGCACGCCGCCGGCGAGGTCGTAGCGATTCCAGGCGGCCAGGCTTTCGCGCAGTACGCGGTTGCCCATGGAGTGGGCCAGCACGTTGATGCGTTTCAGGCAGGGGTTGTCCTGGGGGTTCTGTTTCGGATCGTTCCGCCAGGCGAGGAATTTTTCCATGACGCGGGCCAGCGACAGGGCGCTGGCGTCGGCGGCCTTCTGGTCGTCCCAGTAGTCCTGGACGATGCCGAAGTCGTTGTCGCAGGGCCAGATGACCGGCAGGACGAGGATTTCCTTCGGCTTGCTGGCGTCGCACAGGGTCTGGAATTCGGCGGCGCCGGCGAAGACGTCTTCCGGCAGGTTCGAGTAGCCGTGGATGTAGACCAGGATCTGCCGGTAGTCGGCGTCCTTGAGCCGTTTCAGCAGTTCGGTGCTGCCGATTTCCTTGTGCTCTTCCGGGCCCGTGCGCTGGCAGAAGAACACGGAGTTGCTGGGCGCGTTGTTCTTGAGGTCGAACGTGAAGCGCCGGCCCACACGCGTGCGGATGCTTTGCGTGGGAAAGCGATTGGTGATGAACAGCATGCCTCGCACCCCTTGCCGGCGCGCGGGCGCGCCGTGGTCCCCGGTTTCTTGTTAGCAGGCGGGGTGGGGGTAACGCAACTCGGGGGCGCGTTATCGGGCTCGGTGGGGCGCGCTTTCCCCTCTCTCTGGCTCTCTCCCTGAGGGAGAGAGGATGGCTTTGGAGAACTAAGCCAGGCCGGCGAGGACGGAGGCGGCGTAGATGGAGCCGATCAGCAGGCCGGATACGGCCAGCGCCAGGGTGGTGTTCACCGAGTACTTGATGGCGCGGTAGCGGCCGGGGTTGGTTTCCTTGAGGGTGCGCACGTTGGCCAGCGTGGGGGACACGCGGGCGAAGATGCTGTTGACCAGGCCGCGGTCGTCTTCCTCGGTGTTCGGCACCACGGTGGCGCGCATCAGGGCCTTGTAGAAGAAGTTGATGATGCGGCCGACCACCCAGGTGGGGCGCTCCACATCGCACATCAGGATCAGCCGGTAGCGCTGGGCGTCGTTGTGGGCATAGTGCAGGTAGGTTTCGTCGAACAGCAGGTCGTCGCCGTCGCGCCAGGAATAGTCGGTGCCGTCGATGTTGATGTAGCAGGCGTTGTCGTTGGGCGTGGCCAGGCCGACGTGATAACGCAGCGACACCGCCACCGGATCGCAGTGGCGGGTGAGCTTGGAGCCCACCGGCAGCACCGAGAACATGGCGCCTTTCACCGTCGGCGCCTGCTTGAGGATTTCCAGCGTCTTCGGGCAGGCGGCCTGGGCCGAGCGATGGGTGGTGCCGTACCACTTGAGGTAGAACTTGCTCCAGCCGTACTTGTAGAAGGTACGGAAGCCGATGTCGTAATAGGCGCTGGATTCCGGGTTGTTGGTCTGGTCGAACGCCTTGCTTTCGTACAGGGCCACCGCCTCGTCGCGGATGGTTTCCCAGTTGTCGCGGATCGGCGCCAGCTCCGGGTACTCGGTGGTGTCCATGATGGGCTTGCGGGCCCGCTTTTCCGTGAACAGGTAGAGCAGGCAGTTCAGCGGGCTGAAGATGGGCCAGCCCTTGCGCACGTACTCGCCGAAGCTGGCGTAGCGCTCCTCGCCCCGCACCCGGTAGACGTAGAACATCGACCCGAGAATGAAGGCGAATACGGCGAATGTGGTGAGTGCGACAACCATGGTGATTCCTCGCTGCCCGGCGCGGCCGGGCGTCCCGTCGTAACGGCTGATCGATCGATCAGTTTACCAGAATGCGGCCGAATCGGTGTGTTTCTGCAGTTGGCGGTATTGCAATCCCACGTGACCGGCGGCTCGAAAGCCGCCCTACGGGTCATTCGGCCGCAACGGCCGGGTCCAGAACATCAGCGGCTTTTCGGTTTCCTCGTCGGCGCCGACATCCGGCCAAGCGTAGTGGGCCACTATATCCGGCCGGGGCGTGTAGCCGCGGCTGCGCCAGAACTCGTCCAGCGGCTTGTAGTTGGCCGGGCGGGCGGGATGATCGGCCGGCCGCTGCACGGCGCAGAAGCAGGTGGTGTCGAAACCGCCCTGCTCGGCCGCCCAGGTTTCGCGTTCGTCGAAGAAGCGATGGCCCAGGCCGCGGCCGCGATACTCGGGCAGCAGGATGGACTCGCCGAAATAGAACACCCGTTCGGGATCGAACCCGGCCTGTTCCAGCGGCGCCCGGAAGGCGGCTTCCTCGTCCACCAGCGGCAGCGCGGTGGTGGCGCCCACCAGGTGATCGCCGTCGAATACCAGGAACGCCAGCGAGCGCTCAGAATTGACGTAGGTTTTCAGGTACTCGCGTTCGTAGTCGAGATCGCCGTCGTACAGGTAGGGCCACTCGCGGAACACGCGGATGCGCAGGGCTGCCAGCGGTTCGATGCGGGTGGCGATGTCCTCGCCGTGTCGGCACTCGAAAACCAGGTCACTCATCGCTCGGCCGGTCGCGAAAAACGGCCGCCGATGATAACGCGTCGATCGCCCGTCGAGGGCGTCCGTTTTACCGGTCCGGCAACAGGCTGGGCATTTCCACCCAGTTCCAGCCCGGGGCCTCACGCTCGGCATCCACGCCAACCTGGTGGGCCTGCCGGCCGGTCACGGCGATGGCCAGCAGCGCGGCGCTGAAGACCAGCACCGGCATGACCGGGCGGCGGATGTGGACAGGTGCACTCATGATGAATTCCTCGTTGGGCCGGCTCTCACCGGGTTATCGGTCGCGAACGCGCCAGTTGAAGTTCCCCGCCGGGCTGATGCCGGCGGGGCCGTTGCTGGCGGGGCGGCCGATCACGAGTCGGGGAACCGGGCAGGCGGCTGAATCCAGTTCAACGCCTGCGGCGGGGCGGCGACGCCCTGCCCGACCTGGTGAACGTGTTGGACCGCGAATACCAGCAGTATCAGGCTGGCGCCGATGATCCCGCCGACAATGCTGCTGCGGCTCTCGTGGCATTCCGTTTTCATGCGTGTCTCCTGGCTCGAAGGTTGTTGCGTTCATCGGCATGTCGTCGATGTCCGGGAGTCACGATAGGGGCAGCATTGTAATTAGGGAAATGAATTATTAATAACTGTATTATTTATTTCGTGAATATCATGCGAGCACCGGGAGGCTGGCCGTGAGTATTGCGAATTTCGATCTCAACCTGCTGCGGGTGTTCGACGCCATGATGCGCGAGCAGCACGTCACCCGGGCCGCGGAACGGCTGTTTCTGACGCAGTCGGCGGTGTCCAACGCTCTGTCGCGGCTGCGCGCGGCCTTCCACGACGAGCTGTTCGTGCGGCGGCCTGAAGGCATGGTGCCCACACCCCGGGCACTGGAGCTGGAGTCACCTGTTCGGGCCGCTCTGCGGGACATCGAACAGGCGCTGGCGCCGACAACCTTCGACGCGGCAACCTCGAGCTGGACGTTCCGGCTGGTGGCCAATGACTACTTCTCAACTGTGGTGTTGCCGCCGTTGATGACACGGCTTCGCCAGACGGCGCCGGGAATCGATCTGCGCCTGCTGCCACAGGTGGATCAGCCGCGGGCGCTTCTGGATACCCATCGGGCGGATTTCGCGTTCGGCTCGCTGGAGCCGGTCGAGGCCCGCTTCGGCGCGGCGGACCTGCTGACCGAGGAATTCGTCTGCCTGATGCGGCCGGACCATCCGCTCAGCCAGGGCAAACTGACGCCCGAGCGATTCGCCACGGCCGACCATCTGCTGGTGTCGCCCAGCGGCCACGGCGACGGCGTGCTCGACCGTGATCTGGCCCGGCTGGGCCTGAGCCGGCGGGTGGTGCTGACCATCAATCAGTTCGCCGCTGCGCCGGGCGTTGTCGCGGCTTCCGACCTGGTCGTGACGCTGCTGCGCCGGGTGGCCGAACGCTTTGCCGCCGATGCCGGTCTGATCACCCGACCGGCCCCGTTCAAGCGGAACCCGATGCCCATCCGTCTGGTCTGGCACCAGCGGCTGGCTCGGCATCCGGCCCATGACTGGTTTCGCGACACCGTTCGCGATGTTACCGCCACGCTGTAGGCGCAGGACCATGCCGGCGGCTTGAAAGCCGCTCTACGGCGTGATCGAGCGACGGGCAAAAAAACCGCGGGCCCGAAGGCCCGCGGCTGATCGTCACGACGTTTGTCGTGTTCCGCTTACCGCGTTGTCCGCCGCTTGAGGGTCTGCGGTGAGAAGTGGCGGTCTTCATAGGTCACCGAGAAGTCGTTGGGCTGACCTTCGTTGGTCATCGCGGTGGAGAAGTACAACCCGGACTGCAGGTCGTAGATCAGTTCCGGCGCACCGCCCACGAACTGGCCCGTGGGCAGATGCACGTTGGCCGCTTCCTGGAACTTCCACAGTTCGTCGCGGTTGTCGTAGGCGTCCACCGCCACGATGTTCCAGCCGTCTTCGTCGATGTAGAAGGTGCGGCGCTTGAACTGGTGGCTGGTGCCCTCTCGGAGGGTGGCGTCCACCACCCATACCCGGTGCAGCTCGTAGCGCATCAGGTCCTGGTTGATGTATTTGTCACCCAGCAGGTCGTCGCGGTAGGTCAGGTCGGGCTGGTTGATGGCGTAGTTGTTGTAGGGGATGAGCATTTCCTTCTTGCCCACCAGCTTGTAGTCGTAACGGTCCATGGCGCCGTTGTACATGTCGACCTGGTCGTAGAACTGCTGGCCGTCGGTGCCCTCGTAGGGGTTGTCGTAGGCCACGTTCGGGGCACGGCGCACACGCCGCAGGCCGGTGTTGTACAGCCAGGCGGAGCGGTAGCCGACGTGTTCCCAGGCCAGCAGGAAGCCGCCGGCGTTGCGCGGCGGGGCCAGGGTTTCGGACAGGTAGTAGATCATGATGTCGTCCTGGTCATCGATGATGACCCGATCATCATTGAGCAGGGTGTAGGGGAATTTGACTTCTTCCACCAGCTTGGTGATCTGGGTGTCGCCGTCCTGCTGGACGATGGCCTGGTCGTTGTTGCGGCGCACGTGTTCCCCGCGCCAGCGAAGCCGGTGGTTCCACATGACTTCGGTGCCGGTCTTGGGAATGGGAAACGGAAAACCCAGCTCGGCGTTGCGTAGGCAGTCGTTGCAGCCGTCCAGGGTGGCGGTGGTGGCGTTCTTCCGGGTGAATTCGTAGATGCTTTCCGGGTAGCCGACGTTCCGGTGCGTGGGGTACACCTTCATCTTGTAGTTGGGGTAGAGCTCGAACATGGCCTTGTGGCCTTCGGTGAGCTTGTCGGCATGGTCCTGGTAGTTGTCGGCGGTGATCACCAGCCGCGGCTGTTCTTCCAGGATCTTGGCAATGGTGTTGGGAAAGTTCTCGGCGGTGAGGTCCACGCCGCTGAGTTTGCCTTTCTGCGGCCACGGGTCCCACGCGGGTATGGTGCCGGCCTCGTTGCCGGCCTTGACCGCGCCTACCGGGGTCAGTTCGTTGCCCAGCTTGGCCGCCTCGCTTTCGGGGACCTTGGCGAGCGAGGTGTTCGCCGCGCCGGCCAGTGCCAGTGCGGCGCCCAGTGCCGCTGCATGCTTGAAATACGTCATGTATCGATTTACCTCCGGACGAATCTGCCCATCTCGATGGAATGCCATTTGGCGCCGCTGTGTGCGCGGCTCGGTTATCATTGAATTCAGCAAGAACTCTATCCCGATACGAATTTGATTACCAGCAGGATTCACCGTCAGGCGGGCCTTCTGGCGGTCACAGGAACGCCCATGTCCCCGGTATCCGCAGCGGATTCAGGTTCCGCGACTCACGAGATTCTGACCGCGCCCGACGGCGGTCGGTTCAACCTGACCCGCGTCATTCCTACCCTGCCCCGCGCCGCGGTCGTCATGCTGCCGGGCATGTTCACCGGGCGGCGGTTCTGGCTGTCCGATCAGGGCGTGGGGCTGGCCGCGTTCCTGGCCGACGCCGGCCATGCCGTTTACATCGTGGAACGCCGGGGCATCGGCGCCACCCGGGACGATGCCGGCACCGGCCGATCCGGCTTCACCGAGCATCTGCAGCAGGACCTGCCGCTGGTGCAATCGCTGGTGGCGCAGGAACAGACCGGCCCGGTGTTCTGGATCGGCCACTCCTTCGGCGGCGTGCTGGCAGCCCGTGCGGTGGCCACCACCCTGCGCGCCGATCAGGTGGCCGGGCTGGTGCTGTTCGCCACCCAGTTCGAGGTAGGCAAGCGGGGGCTGGATTTCCCCGGCAACCTGTTCGCCCGCGGCGTGGCCCGGCTACTGGGACGCGTGCCGGCCCGCTGGGTGGGCCTGGGACCGGAGGACGAATCCCCCGCCACCATGACCGATGCCGGCCGCATGGTGGCCGACGGGCGACGGCAACCCGAACTGCGGGAACAGCTCGGACGGCTCACCCAGCCGACGCTGGCCATCGTCGGCGCCGGTGACCGGGTGGACCCGCCCGAGGGCTGCGAACGCTTCGTCGGCCACTTCGCCAGTACCGACCGGACATTCCTGAAAGCCGGCACGCACAACGGCTTCGAGGTGGATTTCGACCACCCCGGCATCGTGATCAGCAAACCCGCCCGCGCGCAGATCTGGCCGCTGGTGCGGGACTGGCTGGATGCGCGCTGCGCTACTCGTAGTGCGTCCAGAGGCGGATGACCTTGACCACCTGCTCTTCCTCGAGGACCTGATACACCAGCCGATGCTCGATGTTGATGCGGCGGGACAGCGCCCCGCTCAGGTCACCCACCAGACGCTCGTAGGGCGGCGGCGTCTGATACGGGTTCTCGGCGATCAGGTCCAGCAGCGCCTGGGCATTCGCCTTCAGGCCGGAACAGGCAAGCTTCCTGGCGTCCTTGCGGGCCTGTTTGGTGTAGACCAGCCGCCAGCTCACCAATCCAGCTCGGCATCACAATCGGATACCGGCGTTACCAGCCCTTCGCGTATCGACTCGCGCATGCCGGGCACGCTCAGCAGATAGAGCGTTTCCTGCACCGCGTTCCAGTCAGCCTCGGATACCAGCACAGCGTTATTGCGCTTGCCGGTAATGCGCACCGGCTCGTGCGAGTCGGCCGTCTCGTCGATCAGGCGGTAGAGGTTGGCGCGGGCGTCGCTGGCGGTCAGGGAACCCATGATCGGCTCCGACTGGGGAATACCGCGTTAGCGTACGACTTGACGTACGCTAGCGCAATCCCGCACCGGCCGCGTCAGGCCCCGATCAACGACTGCCCGCAGACCCGGACCACATTACCGGACACACCGCCGGCGCCGGGGGTGGCCAGGAAGGTCAGCAGCTCGGCCACGTCCTGCGGCTGGCCGCCCTGGGACATGGAATTCATGCGCCGGCCGGCCTCGCGGATCATGAACGGCATCTCGGCGGTCATGCGGGTTTCGATGAAGCCCGGGGCCACCGCGTTGACGGTGATGCCGCGGTCGCCGAACTTCTGGCCCTGGCTCTGCACGTAGCCGATCAGCCCGGCCTTGGTGGCGCCGTAGTTGGTCTGGCCGGCGTTGCCGGCGATGCCGCCGATCGACGACAGGCACAGGATGCGGCCGTGGTCGTTGACGATCTTGTCGCCGAGCAGCACTTCGTCGATGGCCAGGATCGAACGCAGGTTGATTGCCAGCACCATGTCCCACAGGTGCTCGGCCATGTTGGCCAGCATCTTGTCGCGCGTGACGCCGGCGTTGTGCACCACGATGTCCACGCCGCCGAATTTGTCCTTGAGGAAATCGGCAATCGCCCGGGGGGCGTCGGCGTCGGTGATGTCCTGGGCGAGCGCGGTACCGCCGACCGCCTTGGCGGTGGTTTCCAGCGTTTCGGCATCGGCCGGGATGTCCAGCACCACGACGTGCGCGCCCTCCTGGGACAGCCGTTCGGCGGTCGCGGCGCCGATGCCGCGGGCGCCGCCGGTGACCAGCGCCACCTTGCCGTCCAGTGGCCTGGTCACCGGCACCGAGCGCGGCATCTTGCCGCCCCTGGTCACGCGCACCGGCTGGCCGTCCACGTAGGTGGAGTGGTCGGACAGGAAGAAACGCAGCGGGCCGGCCACGCGGTCCTCGGCCCCCTTTTCCACATAGACGAGATTGGCGGTGGCGCCCTTGCGGCCGATTTCCTTGGCCAGCGAGCGCACGAAGCCTTCCACCGCCCGGGCGGCCACGGCGGCCGGCACGCTGTCGGCGGTTTCGGGCACGTCGGCCAGCACCACCACGCGGGCATTGCTGCTGAAGCTGCGCATCACCGGATGGAAGAAGTCGTAGAGCGACCGCAGCTGGGCCGGGTCGGTCATGCCGGTGGCGTCGAACACCACCGCGTTGAAGCGGCTGTCGCCGGTCACGTCGGCAGCCGACTGTGCCTCGGCGCCCATCGCCTTGAGCGTGGTCTGCACCTTCTTGCTGGCGGTGGCGCCGTCGCCGGCGCCGAACAGCACCGCCTTGCCGGCCAGCGGCGTGTCCACGTACGGGCCGCCGGCGCGGGCCAGGGTCTGCGGGGTGGGCAGGCCGATGGTCTTGATGACGCTGCGCAGGGCCGGCTGCTGGGCCATGCGGACGAGGTAATCGCTCATGCTCGATCTCCGTGTCGTTGGTTCGGCGACGCCGCGCGCCGCCGCCGGCCGGATGAATCCGACCCTACAATCCGTGCCAGGCCGGCGTCATGCCGGTCGGCGTGGGTTCAGGCCTCCAGAATCGCGGTCACGCCCTGGCCGCCGGCGGCGCAGATGGAAATCAGGCCGCGTCCGCCGCCGTTCTCGGCCAGCGTCTTGGCCAGGGTGGCCACGATGCGGCCCCCGGTGGCGGCGAACGGATGCCCGGTGGCCAGGCTGGAGCCCTTGACGTTGAGCTTGCTGCGGTCGATGGACCCGAGCGCGGCCTTGCGGCCCAGCCGCTTCTTGCAGAAGTCGGCGGATTCCCAGGCCTTGAGGGTGTAGAGCACCTGGGCGGCGAAAGCCTCGTGGATTTCGTAGAAGTCGAAGTCCTGCAGTGACAGGCCCGCGGCGTCGAGCATGCGCGGCACCGCATAGGCCGGGGCCATCAGCAGGCCCTCGCGCTCCTCGCGAAAGTCCACCGCCGCGGTCCGGGCGTGAACGATGCGGGCCAGCACCGGCAGCCCGTGGGCCTTCGCCCAATCCTCGCTGGCCAGCAGCACGGTGGAGGCGCCGTCGGTCAGGTTGGTGCTGTTGGCCGCGGTCAGCGTGCCGTTTTCCTTGTCGAAGGCCGGGCCCAGCTTGGCCAGCTTCTCCAGGGTGGAATCGGGCCGCATGGTGTTGTCGCGTTCCAGGCCGACGTGCGGCGTGATCAGGTCGTCGAAGAACCCGGCCTCGTAGGCGGCCGACAGCTTCTGGTGGCTTTCCCACGCGAGCTGGTCCTGATCCTCGCGCGCGATCTTCCAGCGCTTGGCGGTCAGTTCGCAGTGCTCGCCCATCGACAGGCCGGTACGCGGCTCGCCGTTGGACGGAATCTCCGGCACCAGGCTCTTCGGGTTGGCGAGCTTCATCAGGGCTTTCAGGCGCTGGCCGTTGGTCCTGGCCTGGTTGATTTCCATCATCGCCCGCTGCATACCGCGGCCCACCGCGATCGGCGCATCGGAGGTGGTGTCCACCCCGCCGGCCACGCCGACGTCGATCTGACCCAGGGCGATCTTGTTGGCTACCAGGATGGCCGCCTCCAGCCCGGTGCCGCAGGCCTGCTGCACGTCATAGGCCGGGGTGTCCGGGGACAGCCCGGAATCCAGCACGGATTCGCGGGTGAGGTTGAAGTCGCGGGCGTGCTTGAGCACTGCCCCGGCCGCCACCTCGCCCAGGGTTTCCCCGGCCAGGCCGCAGCGATCCACCAGCCCGGCCAGGGCCGCGGTGAGCATCATCTGGTTGGACTGATCCCCGTAGGCGGTGCCCGAGCGGGCGAAGGGGATGCGGTTGGCGCCGACAACGGCGACGGAACGGACATCGGTGCTGTTCATGGCATGCGCTCCTGCGGTGGCCCGCTGGCGTAACAAGAAAAGACTTCTTTCCAGATTAGTTCATCGTGCATTGCAGTGCAACAAACGCGGCATTCGCGTTCAAGCATGACCGCAAACGCATGTCAGAAGTTATACGACACGCTCAGATTGACATGATCCCGGTCGGCCAGGTTGTTGAACTTCCCGTCCCAGAATGCCTGGTAGATCATCTGCCCGCTGATACGCGAGGTGAAATCCACTTCCGCGCCCGCCAGGATGCGCTTGCGGCCCTCGATGTAGTTCTGGATCGGCGCCGGGGTGATGCCGTGGATGTCGTGCAGGAAGGCGACGATCGGCCGCACGGTAACGCCGCCGATCAGGTCGTTGTACTGCAGCCTGGCGAGGATGCGGTAGCCGGCCGAGACATCGGTGGGGAAGTTGCCGGTCTGCTGGGTGGGGTTGAACGAGCGCGGATCGGGCTGCCCGCCCGGCTGGCCGGTGCCGTCGGCGCCCGGCGAGGGATGGGTGCCGTTGGCGAAATCCAGCCCCGCCAGCGCCAGGTCATCGGGGGACGGCATGTTCATCACGTGGGTCACGCCCAGTTCCAGTACCAGGATGATCTGGTTCGCACCCAGTGGGTTGTTGGGGCCGAATACCCGCAGGCCGGTGATGTCGGCGGTCTGCACCCGCAGCCGCTCGTAGCCGCGGATCATTTCATTGGGCTCGACCGGATCGTTGCGGTACACCGACAGCAGATCGGGCACCGCGTTGCGGGCGCCGGGCAGCACGCCCACGCCGATGTTGACGTCCTCCTCGGCAAACGCCGGCTGCAGTCCGGCGAACACCACGTCGGACGCCTGGATCGCCAGCGGCTGGTTGGGGCGGAAGGCGTACTCCCCGGCCATCGCCCACTTGCCCAGGTTGGTGTTGAACGACATCCCCAGCATGTGGATGTCCTCCGGGTAGTCGAGGAAGGGGCGGATGGTGTCGATGGGCGCGGCCTCGTCGGGGCCGTTGGGCGACAGCGGGCCGAACGTGGCCTGCAGCGCGTCGGCCAGCCGCCCCTGGCCGTTGAAGCCGCCACAGGCGATGGCCACGGCGATGGCATCGGCGCTGACATCCTGGAAGGTGATGCCGCTGACCAGATCCTGCGGCACGTTCTCGATCACCGCCTGTTCCAGCTGGGCGGTCAGCGTATCCAGACCCGGGATGTCACCGCTGCCCGGCGCGGGAATCTCGCCCGCCCGGCGGGCGCAGGATTCGTCGGCGGCCACGATGCTGGCCACCGGCAAACGCGCGTGATAATTCAGCGCATAGAAGCTCAGTTCGGTACCACCATTGAAGTCCGGCAGATACCAGTTCAGCCGGGCGCCGTACTGGCCCCCGCTTTCCGGCCGCCCGGCCCCCTGCAGCAGACGGCCGGTGCCGGTGGTGGCCGTGGCCTGCCGCGCGAGGAAGTTGGTGAAGCCGCCGGTCTGGTTCGGGTCTTCCGAGAGCTGACCCAGGGAGATGTTGATGGTGTCGCCGCCGCCGGCAGCCTCGAGGATGTTGAAAAGACTGCCGTCGGCGGCGGGGCTGGAGCGCTCCCAGTCGTACTGGTAGACCAGCTGCAGGCCGACGTTCTGGCTCATCTGCACGTCCAGCACCGCCAGTCCGGTAGGCTCGAACACCGACGCGATCTCGGTGCCGGGGAAGAACAGGCGGTTCTGGTCCACCGGGTTGAGCTGGTCGAGACTGCCCAGGAAGTTGAACAGCGACTCGCCCCAGTGCACCCGCTGCTCGCCCACCGACAGCGACACGCGGCGGCCGAAGGCGTCGAACGGCACGCTGACGAAGGCCTCGAGGACATCGATGTCATGGCCGATCTGCTCGATCGACTTGCGGGACAGCCGCGTGCGCCGGGGCTGGAACGCGGTGGGCGCGTCGTCGGCCAGCGCGGCCTCCACACCCTCATAGCTCACCGGCGGCACGTCCTGAAAATTGTCGGGATGGAATTCGTCCAGATGACTGGCCACCCCGTCGTAGAAGGCCAGCGAGGAGAACTGGAACACCACGTCGCCCCAGAAGGCCGTGAGATCGGTAGCCAGACGCAGCTGGGCGGCGGTCATGTCGCCCTGGTCGAAATTGAGGTTGCCGTTGTCGCCGTTGGCGCCGAAGAAGCTCCCGGGCGCGTCGACCAGACGCTGGTTGGGACTGGGGTCGCCGTTGGCGCCCCCCAGATCCAGGCAGTCGTCCGGACACAGCCCCGGATTGTTGTTGAGCTTGCTGACCAGCGCAGCGTCACGCTGCTCCGTGCGCCAGGTGGCGCCGACCGTGGCCCGGTTGTTGAGGGAGATTTCCAGATCTCCCCAGTCGAACTGATACCCGGCCGCGCTGCCCATGGTCAGCAGACAGCCGGCACCGATCAGAATGGTTCCTGCCCTGGTTCCCGACATCGCACTCCCCTTCGCACCATATTTTTCGTTGTTCGCGCATCCGGCCGGACTCGACACGGCCCGTTACCCGTCACGCTGTTATGAATACCGAGATTACGCACAAGCCGCAGCACATGCCAACCCGATCGACCGCCGCTGATCGGCCAAATGGCCATTCGACCGCCAACTATTAACGCCCGAACGCCAGTACAGAGCTACCACGCGAGTGTCATGCCGTTAAACAATTCTAATTACCGTTTATTGACATGGACGGGACACGCTGCCTACGCTCCGGCGACAACATCGGGGCAAAGCGAGACGCCATGAGCGCAAAAGATTCCACCATTACCGGCAACCAGTTCGCCGCGGCCGACAGCCCCACCACGCTGCGTGCGGCGGTCGGCGTGTTCATGAGCTACCGCAGCCCGCAGATACTCGCGGCGCTGGCGGGCGCCTCGCTGCTGCTACGGCTGTTCCTGGGCCCGGTCACCGCCATGGACCTGCTGGTAGCCGCCACGCCGATCGTGATCTGGCCATTCCTTGAGTGGTTCCTGCACCGGTATCTGCTGCATCTGCGTCCGATGCAGATATTCGGCTGGACACTGGATTTCGACTTCGCCCGCAAGCACCGCATCCACCACCAGCAGCCCTGGCGGCCCGAGCATATCTTCCTGCCGGTGTACGTCCACGCCACGCTGGCGCCGGTGCTCACGCTGGGGGCCTTCTGGCTGCTGCCGCAGCCGGGGCTGGCCGCCACCTGGATGGCGGCGCTGGCAGGCATGACGCTGGTCTACGAGTGGACGCACTTCATCGTGCACAGCCGCATCAAGCCGAGATCCGCCTTCGCCCAGAAGCTGTTCCAGAATCACCGGCTGCACCATTTCCGCAACGAACACTACTGGTACAGCTTCACCGTGCCGCAGGTGGACGCCATGTTCGGCACCGCGCCGGATGCCACCGACGTGCCCCGTACGCCGACCTGCCGGACGCTGGAATACGGGGAAGCAGAGGCGGGGACGGATCGAGCCGCGTAATCCGGAACGCGCGGGCAGCACGCCTGCAAGAAGAAACCGCAGATTTCGCAGATTCACGCAGATTGAATGGGTAGCTCGACGCGACGCTCGCGCCCGGGCCAACAGGTCAACCGATTGCGACGTGACCAATAGCCGCGATGGCGCATAGCCAAACCGATCCATGGCCTCGCACTCTGACGCAGTAATCCACACACATTCTCAAATCTGCGAAATCTGCGGATAACCTCTTCTTTCCCGATTCCTGAATCTGCGTCAATCTGCGAAATCCGCGGTTACTTCTTCTGTCTGACACGAGACAAGCGGCGAAACCCGCGGATAACCTCTTCTTCCCGATGCCGCCTCAGAAGTTGTACTCCAGCGCCAGCGAGATGTTGTCGCGGTCGCGCAGCGAGATGCGCCGGTCGCCGGTGCCCCAGTAGGTTTCCAGCATCACCTGGCCCTGGATGCTCTGGCTGAACTGGATTTCCGTGCCCAGGATCAACCGCTTGCGGCCTTCCACGAAGTTCTGCGCCGGGAAGGGCGCCACGCCGTCGATGTCGTGGAAGAAGAACAGCAGCGGGTTCACGCTCCAGCCGAAGATCAGGTCGTTGTACGACGCCTGTACCAGGGTGCGCCAGCCGTAGGAGACCTCGTCGGCGAAACAACCCCTGGCCTGGGTCGGGTTCAGACGGCGGGCATCCGGGCCGGCCGCGCCGGTGCCGTCGGCGCCGGGGCTGGCATGGGTGCAGTTGGGACCGCCGCCGTCCAGCTGCAACTCGCTGCGGTCGGGATGATCGATAACGTGTGTAATGCCGCCTTCCAGCAGCCAGATGATCTGGTCGGCGCCGATGATATTGGTACTGCCGAACACCCGGATGCCGGTCAGGTCGAGCTGATGCACCTGGAAGCGCTCGTAGCCGCGCACGATCTCGCCGGCCTCGACCGGATCGTTGCGAAAGCGGGTGCTGATGAAATCCGGCACCGCGTTGCGGGCACTGGGGATGGTGGCAACGGCCAGGTTGATGTCCTGGTCCGGCAGGGCCGGCTGCAGGCCGGCGAACACCACGTCCGGAATCGACACCTGCAGCGGCATGTTCGGGCGGAAGGCGTACTCGCCGGCCAGCGACCAGGCCCCGAACTGGGTGGTGAAACTGGCGCCGAACAGGTGGATGTCTTCCGGGTAATCCAGGAACACGCCCAGGGTATCCAGCGGCAACGGCTCGCGACCGGTGCCACCGCTCAGGGTGCCGTTGAAGCCCTGACAGGCCACCAGAGCGGTGATGCCATCCGCCGACAGCTGCTGCCCCAGCGTGTCTTCCAGCGTCGACACGATGGGCTGCAACGCGGCCGGCAGATCACCACCGTCCGGCAGATCCACGCGATCGCGCAGGCAGGAACGCTCGGTGGCCTGCACGCTGCCATAAGGCAGCCGGCTGTGGTAATTCAGGGCGTAGAGACCGAAATCGGTGCCGCCGTTGACGTTCTCGGCGTAGTAATTCAGGCGGATACCGCCCTGCCCGCTGTCGCTGGGCTCGCCGCGGGTCGAGTCCACCGGGACGCTGTTCGAGGTGCTGGTGATCAACTGCGCGGTGCTGGTCTTGAGTGTGCCGACCTGATTCGGATCCTCCGAGAACTGGCCCAGGCCGATAACCGCATAATCACCACCGCCGGCGAAATCGTTGGTGGCGAAGAAGCTGCCCTCGGCGGAGGGCTGTACGCGCTCCCAGTGATACTGGTAGACCAGCTCGGCCGACAGGTTGGGCGTGAAGTTGGTGGTCAGCACCGCCAGGCCGGTGGGTTCGAACACGCTGGCGATCTGGGCGCCGGGGAAGCGCAGGCGGTTCTCGTTGGGCGGATTGAGCTGATCCAGGCTGCCGAGCGCCACGAAGGTGGATTCACCCCAGCGGATGCGCTGCTCACCGACGGAGAGATTGAAGTCCATGCCGAAGGCCTGGAACGGCACCGAGACGAAGGCCTCGAGCAGATCGATATCCGCCCCGACCCGCTCCTTGATCGGCCCGGCCCGCTCGACAAAGCGTGGCTGGAAGGCAGTGTCGGGATTGAAGTCGTCGAAGTTCTCGTTGACCTCGTCGTAGAAGCCGATGCCGCTGATCTTGAACGCGACGTCGCCCCAGAACCCCTTGAGTTCGGATTCGATGCGCGACTGGCCGGAGATGAAGTCGCCGCGATCGTAGTTGAGGTTGCCGTTGTCGTAGTTGGAACCGACGAACGAGCCCGGCGCGTCCACCAGCCGCTGATTGGGGCCGGGATCACCGGAAAACGACAGGCAGTCATCCGGGCACAGGTCGGGGTTGACGTTGAGCTTGCCCACCAGCGACTCGTCGCGCTCCTCCAGCCGCCAGCCGGCACCCAGGATCAGGCGATTCTCCCAGGAGGCCTGTATGTCCCCGTACTCGAACCGCACGGCCTGCGCCGGCGTCATCCAGGCCAGCCCGGCGGCCATGCCCACGATGGCCGCAAGCGACCGTCCACCCAATGACATCATCTCCCCGCCTCCCGACAGACCGGCCCGCTGGCCAGTGGTTATTGCTTTAGGAAAGAACCCTTGCCAAATGTAGCTGACATTGCGTAATGTGACAAACCCGCGTTGAATCGATCCAGCGCAAACCCACGCGACGGAGACAAACCGATGCGACAGACGATCACCGCCCTCGGGCTGGGCGCGGCCCTGGCCATCCTGCAGATGCCGGCCCACGCCGCCGTCAGCGAAGCCGAAGCCGCCAAGCTGGGCAATGAACTCAGCCCGATCGGCGCCAATCCGGAAGGCAATGCCGAGGGCACGATTCCGCCGCTGATCGGCGAGGCGGCGTTCAACGAAGAGCAGAAGAACTTCACGCCGGAAACGCTGGAGGAAGTCCGCCAGAGGATCGTGGAGTTCGGCGAAAACCACCCGGACATGAACCTGCTCACCAATCTCGAGGATCTCAAGAAGGCCGCCGAGATGGAGCCGGAACTCAACAATCTGGTGACCCAGATCGGGGTGGAGAATCTCGATCCGCGGCTGACCATCACCAACGACAATCTCGCCGAGCACGCCGACAAGCTCACCGAGGGCCACAAGAAGCTGTTCGAGCTGTACCCGGATTACCGGATGATCGTCTACCCGTCGGTGCGGCCGGCCTACTACCCGGACGAGATCTACGAGGCCACCAAGCGCAACGCCACCCGCGCCACGCTGGAGGGCACCGACGGGATCTCGGGCGCCGAACTGGGCGTGCCCTTCCCGATTCCCAAGTCCGGCGCCGAGGTGATCTGGAACCACAAGCTCAAGTTCCGTGGTTCGGCGGTCAAGCGGTTCAACGACCAGGCCATCGTCGACGCCGACGGCAGCGTTGAGATCACCAAGGTGATCGAGGACGTGGGCTTCGAGTACGGCAACCTCAACAAGACCGCCGACGAGCGCAACAACGAGATCATCGCCTATTTCCTGCAGGAAACGGTGGCGCCGCCGCGCGTGGCCGGCCAGTTCACCCTGGTGCACGAGATCTTCGGCAAGGGCACCTCGGGCCGTAACGCCTGGATCTTCAACCCCGGCCTGGGGCGGGTGAACCGCGCCCCCGATGTGGGTTACGACAACCCCTCGATCGGCTCCGACGGTCTCCAGTTCAATGACCAGGTTGATATGTTCAACGGCGCCCTGGACCGCTATAACTGGAAGCTGGTGGGCAAGAAGGAGATGTACATCCCGTACAACTCCTACCTGCTGAGCAACCCCATCGCCGAGTACACCGATGTTGCGGGCAAGGGCCATATCAACCAGGGCATGGCCCGCTACGAGTTGCACCGCGTCTGGGTGGTCGAGGCCACGCTGCGCGAGGGCACCCGACACCAGTTCGGCAAGCGGGTGTTCTACGTGGACGAGGACTCGTGGGGCATCGTGGCGGTAGACAACTACGACGCCCGCGGCGAACTCTGGCGCTTCCAGGAGGGCCACATGATCACCGCGCCGTTCGTGCCCACTACTACCACCACGCCGGAAGTCATTTACGACCTCAAGAGCGGCCGCTACTTCATCACCGCCCTGACCAACGAAGGCAAGATCCCGGACTTCCGCATCGAGTACGACGAGGGCTACTTCGGGCCGAACGCGCTCAAGCGCAAGGCACGCTTGCGCTGATCGACGATTGCCGGGCCGCCCGTCGCGGGCGGCCCGGTGGTTGCCACGCGAGACCGCCAAGGGGGGAACATGGGGTCTGATCCGGCATCACTGCGCCGGCTGCTGCCGCTGGACGAACGCGCCACGGAATTTCTGGCGCAGCTGGACGAGGCCGACCGCCAGCGCCTGAGTGATCAGGTCACCGACGCAGCGGCGGCTCAACGCCAGTCCCTGGAGGACGCCATCGACCAGGCCGCCGGCTTCGTGCCCGGCCCGCTCCGGCGCACCGCCCGCAAGCTGCTGCTGGGCTGACCCGATCGATGTCCGACCTTACCGCCCACGCCGAGCGCATCAAGCTGGCCCGTGTTCTGGGGCTGGCGCCCGCCGGGCTGGATTATCTCGGAGACCGGGATGCCCAGGCGCTGCGCGACTTCCGCGAATCCCTGTCCGATGCGCTTTTCAATCGCTACCGAGCCCGCTTCGAGGGCATGGCGAAACTGTCATCGCTGCTGCCTCTGGGCGCCAACGCCCGCCTGTCGGAACTGGTGCTCGGGCCGATGTTGTCGGCACGCATCGCCGGCGAGTTGCCGGTCAAGCGGGCGGTGGCGCTGGGCGATCGTCTGCCGGTAGCCTTCCTGGCCGACGTCAGCCGCGAGCTCGATCCGCGCCGGGCCGCCGACGTGGTCGCCGCCATGCCACCGAAACGGGTGGTCGCGGTGGCCCTGGCGCTGCTCGCCGAGGACGACTTCATCACCATGGGCCGGTTTCTCGACAGCCTGTCGGAAGCGGCGCTGGCCGCCACCATCGAGGCGATCGACTCCGACGCGGCGCTGCTGCGAATCGGCTTCTTCGCGGAAAACACCGAGCGCCTGTCGGACATCGTCCGACTGATGCCCGCCGCCCGCCGGCGCGGCACGGTGGCGGCGGCGGCCGAGCAGGACTGCTGGCCGGAGGCGCTGTCGCTGATGCTGCATCTGGATGATGACCTGCAGGCCGAATTCGGACAGTTCATCTTCGAGGACGCCACGCTGCTGGCCGGGGCGGTGGACGCCGTGGCCGAACACGGCGCGTGGCCGGTGCTGGTGCGGCTGGCCGCGCACCAGGACGACGCGTCCCAGGTCCTCCTGGCCGAACATATCGCCGGCCGTGCCGCCGGGGATCACGATCAACTAACGGCCGCAGCCGAGGCCGAGGGCGTCACCGACGCCCTCGCGCCGTATGCGGCCGCCTACCGGAAGCAACGCTCATGAGCATGACCCAGCGCATTCTGCGCATCGTCGAGCCGGTGATTTTCGGCGCCCGCTGGATCACCCTGGCGGTGCTGATCGCGATTACCGCGTTTCTCGGCTGGCAAGCCTCGCAGCTGCAGCCCAATGCCGGCTGGCTGAAGATGGTGCCGCAGGAACATCCCTACATGGAGACGTTCCTCGAGTACTACGACGAGTTCGGCGGGGCCAACACCGTGCTCGTGGCGCTGAAGAACAGGGAAGGCGATATCTATCAGCCCGCCTTCATGGAAAAGCTGCGCAAGCTCACCGATGAAGTCTTCTTCATCCCGGGCGTGCAGCGCGAGCGGGTGACCTCGATCTTCACACCCAACATTCTCTACGTGGAGGTCCAGCCCACGGGGCTGTCCGGCTCCACCGTGGTGCCGGCGGACTACGCGCCGACACCGGAGATGATGGACAAGCTGCGCTCGAACGTCTCCAAGGCCAACGTGATCGGCCGGCTGGTTTCCAACGATCAGACCGCGGCGATGGTGGTAGCCGAGCTGCTGGAGCGCGACCCGGTCACCGACGAGAAGATCGACTACAACGAGGTGGGCGACAAGCTCGAGGCGATCCGCGCCAAGTTCGAGGACGAGAACACCACGGTCCACATCATCGGCTTCGCCAAGGTGGTGGACGACATGACCGATGCCGCCACCGAGGTGGTGGGCTTCTTCGCGCTGACGCTGGTGCTCACCGGCATCCTGCTATGGCTGTACACCGGCTCGTTCCTGCTGGGCATGCTGCCGCTGGTGTGCTCGATCGCCGCGGTGATCTGGGAAATGGGCCTGCTCAACCTGGCCGGCTTCGGGCTGGACCCGTTCGCCATCCTGGTGCCGTTCCTGGTGCTGGCGGTGTCGGTGTCCCACGGCGTGCAGTACGTCAACGCCTGGGCCAGCGAGATCGCCGATGCCGGCCACACCGCCTACCGCGCCTCGCTGAACACCTTCCGGCGGCTGGCCATTCCCGGCACCATCGCGCTGATCACCGACGTGGCCGGCTTCCTGACCATCTACCTGATCGACATCGACGTGATCCGCGAGATGTCGCTCAACGCCGCTTTCGGCATCGCCGCCATCATCATCACCAACAAGGCGCTGATGCCGGTGCTGCTTACGGTGGCCAACGTCCGGGACCGCGAGACCTTCCAGCGCAAGCACGCCCGGCGCGAGGCCCTGGGCGACCGGCTGTGGCGTTTCATCGCCGCCACCTTCACCAGGCGCCCGGCGGCGGTGGTCACGCTGCTGGTGTGCACGCTGATCCTGGGCTGGAGCGTGTGGAAGTACGACGACCTCACCGTGGGCTCGGCCCAGGAGGGCGTGCCCGAACTGCGCCCGGATTCCCGCTTCAACCAGGACGCCCGCCTGATCGCGAACAACTTCTCGCTGGGCGTGGACCAGTTCAACGTGATTGCCGAGACGGTGCCCGACGCCTGCATCCGGTACGACCTGATGGCCGAGCTGGACCGCTTCGCCTGGCACATGAAGAACGAGGCCGGCGTGCGCGAGACCATGACCCTGCTGGACCTGTCCAAGCTGGCGTATGCGGGGCTGTCGGAAGGCCGACTCAACGCCCAGGTGGTGCCCCGCAACCGTTACGCGCTGGCCCAGGCCACGGCGCTGGTACCCACCACCTCGGGCATGCTCAATGACGACTGCAGCGCGCTCAACGTGTTCCTGTTCACCACCGACCACAAGGCCTCGACGATCAAGGAGATCGTGGCCGCGGTGAAGGCCTACAAGGCCGAGGAGAACGACAACCCGGACATCGAATTCAAGCTGGCTTCCGGCAACGTCGGGGTGATGGCCGCCACCAACGAGGTGGTCGAAGCCAAGGAAGTGGAAATCGTGCTCTGGGTCTACGCCGTGGTGCTGACCTTCCTGTGGCTGTCCTTCCGCACCTTCTCGGGCGTGATCTGCGTGGCGCTGCCGCTGTCGCTGGTCTCGATTTCCGCCTACGGGGTGATGGCCACGCTGGGTATCGGCATGAAGGTAGCCACGCTGCCGGTAATCGCACTGGCGGTGGGCATCGGCGTGGATTACGGCATCTACATCTACGCCACCCTGGCAGAGGGCCTGCGGCGCGGCATGAATCTCGAGGAGGCCTACTACCGCACCCTGCAGAAGACCGGCAAGGCGGTGGTTTTCACCGGCGTGGCCCTGGGGCTGGGCGTGGCCACCTGGCTGTTCTCCAAACTGCAGTTCCAGGCCGACATGGGACTGATGCTGGTTTACATGTTCACCGCCAACATGTTCGGCGCCATCCTGGTGCTGCCCGCCCTGGCCCACTTCTTCGCCGGCGAGGAAACCCGCCACCAGGGACAGGACATCACATCCGGCGCCAGCGACGAGCCGGACGAGAGGAAACCGTCATGATGCGTCACCTCATCGCCGCCAGCGCGGCCGGGCTGCTGATCGCCGCCGGGACCGCAGCGGCTCAGACCGACGAAGCCCAAACCCGAAAGGCCCAGCCAGCGGAAATGATGCCGCTGGCCGACCAGGGGATCATCAATGCGCTGGCCCGCGCCGGCGACCATTTCGTGGCGGCGGGCGAGCGCGGCCACATCCTGCTGTCCGACGACGGCGAGAAATGGCGGCAGGTGCCGGTACCGGTCCGCGGCATGCTTACCCGCGTGGTATTCCGCGATGCCACCCACGGCTGGGCCACCGGCTGGGACGGCGCCGTGCTGCGCACCACCGACGGCGGCGAGAGCTGGTCGCTGGTGAACTTCGAGCCGGACTGGGGCAAGCCCTATTTCGACATTCTGCCCACCGGCGCGGACAGTGCCACGCTGGTCGGCTCGAACGGCCTGATGCGCACCACCGACGACGGCGGCGAGAGCTGGACGCTGGTGGACAACGACGTGTTCGCCGCCGGCTTCCATCTCTACGACCTGGAACAGCTGGCCGACGGCACCCTGCTGATCGCCGGCGAGCGCGGCATGATCGCCCGCAGCGTGGACGGCGAGACCTGGGACATGCTGGTGCCGCCCTACGTGGGCTCCTACTTCGGCGTGCTGCCGGTGGGCGAGCATGGGGCGGTGCTCTACGGACTTCAGGGCCGGGTGCTGTACGCCGAGGATGTGCGGGCCCTGCCGGCGCTGGAGGACCCGATGGCCTACGACCCGTTCGCGGCCGAAAGCATCACCGATCCGGCGGTCCTCGAGCAGATGGGCTGGCTCCGCCTCGACAACCCCTCGAAAGAAAGCCTGTTCGGTGGCGACATCGATGATGACGGCCAGCTCACACTGGTGGGCGTGGACGGTGCCATCGTGCACGGCGACCTGGATACCGGCGAGTTGCAGCTGATCGAAAGCCCGACGGCGGAGCCTCTGTCCGACGTGATCCGGCGCGGCGACGACCTGCTTCTCAGCGGCCGCACAGGCCTGCACACGGGGACGCTGAACGATAACTAGGGCGTCTTTTCCACGCCGTTTGCCCTTGCCTGGCGGGCCTCTTCCAGCAGCCGGACGCGGCCACGGTGGGCGGCCAGGATATAGTCGTCGATCACCCTATCCTGCTGCTTGGCCCGTTCGACGATGAGCATCCGTGCGGCCCGGAGATTGCGATCCGCGATCTGCGACAGCGCCCGCTGCATCACCCGCGTGCCATAAGGATCAGCCCGGGCCAGGGCCCCCTGCAGGAAACGCAACTCCTGGTAATTGCGCTGCAACTGACGGAAGCGTGACTCGGCCACCGTATGCCGCAGCCAGGCCGTCTGCGGCAGCTCGCCGTACTCGTCGCGGGCCAGCGCGGCCGCGTACTCACCCTGCTGCAGATCCCGGATCAGGCCGTCGAGCCGGCGCCGCTGGTAGGTGAGCCAGTCGACGGCGGCCTCGTAGTCCGCCACCGCCCCCTGATGGTCACCGGTACGGGCCAGCGTGTAGGCACGCGCCACCCGGGCTTCCTGCACTGCCGGCTCCAGCGGGTGCCGTTCGAGCAGCGCATTCCAGGCCGACAGCGCCCGGGCCGCGGCCTCCTCGGGTTTGACCTCGCCGGCGCCGAACACGAACGGCCCAAAACGGATGCCCCCGGTCTCGCGCGACGGCTCGCCATCCCCGGCCAGCGGCGCCAGTTCGCTCCAGCCGAAGCCGGCCAGCGCCCGACTGGTATACGGCCCGCGCCAGGGCAGCCGGGCGAATACCCGGCGCGCGCGCTCGCCGTCGCCGGCCCGCAGATATTCGTAGCCCAGCGCCAGATTCGCCTTGTCACGCAGCATGCTGTCTTCGGCCCGGCCGAGCCGGTCGAGCAGCTTGCGCCCGGCCTCGTCGTCGCCGCGGCGGATCAGCGCTACCGCCAGGTTGAAATGCACGTGCGGGGCCTCATCCAGCGACCAGTCGACCGCCTGCAACGCGCCCACCGCACGATCGTTGTCCCCCAGGGCCAGCAGGCACCGGCCGCGCAGCTCTTCCCAGTCGTTGCGATGGGCCGGGGTAAGCCGGTCGCGATGATTTTCCAGAATGGCCAGCGCCGCTTCGACGTGCCGATGGCGATACTCCAGCGCGGCCAGATCGATTGCCGCGCCGGTGACCGCCACCCTCGGCTCGTTCGCCGCGGCCGCGGCCGCCAGCGCCCGATAGGCCTGATCACGCATGCCCAGGTCGATGTAGCCGCTGGCCAGCAGCGTGTGGAAACCGGCTGGCAGGTATCCGGCATCCGTGACCGACGCGGAAATTTCCAGCAGGAATAGCAGCGCGGCCAGCGGCCGGTCGGTGGCCTGCAGCAACCGCACCATGCCCAGGCGCGCATCCGCCGGGTCGGGCCGCCAGGTGACGCCGCCGGCGCTGCCGGACTCGCTGGCGTCGCGCACGGTGTGGCCGGGCAGCACCGGCACGGTGAGCAACTTGCCGCGATCGGCCTTGTCGAAATTCAGCCGGTACGAGCCGGACACCGGATCGCCGTCGGGTACGATGCGCCCGCGGTAGCGCACTTCCAGCGTGTTAACCCCGGGGGCGGCGGTATCACGGGCGATGGCGTGGGTTGTCTCAGGCTGGTCGCGCAGGACCCGGGCCTCGGCCTCGCTGTAGTCATGTTCGGCGATCCGGTTGCCATTGAGCCGGACTTCGGCGTGTTCCAGCAGGAAATCCGCCATGTGCACATCGAGGAAGACGCGCACCCGCCGATCGGTCGGATAGCGCTCGCGCAACAACTCACCCTGGAGGTCGGACAGCCGCTGTACCGCGATGCTCTTGAAGTGGGTTGATTGCTCGAGCACCTCGTCGGCCGTGGCCGCGGTGGCGATGCCGGGCAGCGCGAACATCGCGGCCAGCAGCACGGCCGTGCACCGCGACGACATCACGCGGGCCATGAACGGGCGCTATTCGGGGTTGAGATCGTCGCGCTGCGACCGCGGCTGCTGTGGCACCCGGCGCAGTTCATCCGGGTCATAGCCGAGGGCGGCCACCCGCTGGACGAGATCCTCGTAGACCGGCGTGGCAACCTCCGGCGTGCGCGCCATGATCCAGACCCAGTCCCGCTCCGAGCGGGCGACGATGGTGGTCTCGTAGTCCGGATCCACATAGCTGATGGTGTACTCCATCTGCAGGGGCCAGAAGAATTCCATGCCCCACACCGCGTTATTGGCTTCGGCCAGCGGATGGCCGGTTGGTTCCATGGTGACCAGTTCCCCGTCGAAGCCGCCCTCGCGGTAGGTGAAGCGGGTCGCCACGCGGCCGTCATCGGTCAGGGTGTAACGTTCGATGCTGTTGTAGGAGTTGCGGGTGCGATCCGGCGGGATATGCGCGATCACATACCAGGCACCCATGTAGCGCTCGATATCCACCGACCCCTCGCGCGGGAAGGTGTCGGGCGGCATCACGCTGCAGGCGTACAACAAGGCTACAATGCCCGCAGCAACGACGGCGAACACGTTCTGACGCATGAGGTTTCCTCTTGATGGCAGCGTGAATACGGCGTGAGCCGCCGCACGGTTGCATCGCCATGTACTCGCTTCGACCGTAACCTTACATCATGATCACCATCACTCTGCTCGGCGCCACCTTCGGGTGGATGATCGCCGGATTCCCCGGCCTGATCATCGGCACCATCCTCGGTCTCTGGGGCGGCCGGGCCGTCAAGCTGACGCTGGCCAGCGGCCAGATCGGCCGCGTACGCACCCGGTTCCTGGAATCGACCTTCGCGGTGATGGGTGCCCTGTGCAAGGCCGATGGCCAGGTCACCAGCGACGAGATCGACATGGCGGAGACCATGTTCGACAAGCTGCGCCTGTCAGGCGCCGACCGCGAGGCCGCCAAGGCGGCGTTCAACCGCGGCAAGGCACCCGAATTCGATCTGGATGCCGAGGTCGCGGCCTTCGCGAAGGAGGCCCGGGGCCAGCGGCCGCTGCTGCAGATGTTCCTGCAGGTACAGCTATCGGCGATCGCGGCGGACGGCCACATTGATCCCGCCGAGCAGGAGATGCTGCGGCGGGTGGCCCGCGGGCTGGGTCTGTCGGAGGCCGAACTGGCGCGGCTGGAGGCGATGCTCGGCGGGGCTGGCAGCGGTGGTGGGTCGAGCCAGGCGTCGCTGGAGCAGGCCTACGAGGTACTCGGCGTCGATCCGGACGCCAGCGACGCCGAGGTCAAGAAGGCCTACCGCCGGCTGATGAGCCAGAACCACCCGGACAAGCTGGCGGCCAAGGGGCTGCCGGAAAGCATGCGGGAGATGGCGGAACAGAAAACCCGCGAGATCACCAACGCCTACGAGCGCATCAGCGACGCGCGGGCCTGATCGCCGGGGCGGGCGAACCCGCCCCGGCATCGGTCAGATGCGGCGATCTGCTACAGCAGGTCGATCGCCATGTAGAGAATCAGCAGCAGCTGGATGATGAAGAATGTGGCCCGGATCAGCACCAGCAGGAACGAGGTGCCAATCAGATGCGCCACGCTCTGCCCGATGCGGGCATAGAGCACGTACGCCCCCAGGGCATTGGCCAGCGCCATCTCGCCCATGGCCGAGGCCACCAGCACCACGCCCGCGAACAGGGCGAAGTTCTCCACGCAGTTGAGATGCGCGTCCTTGGCCCGCTGCAGAATCGCCGGGTCATCCGACGGCCGGCCCCGCCCCCAGTGATCGGCGCTCTTCTGGCCGGTGAGCACCAGCGGAATGCGATACCCGGCGTAGACCAGTGTCAGCGCCACCATCCAGATCAGGTACAGAAGTACCGCGGTAAATGCGGTCATGGCATGTCTCCCCTCGATTCATGTGGCCGGCCGTACGGCCGGCCGGATTGTTATTGCCCCACTACCCCGGGGAGTAACATTACGCGCCCGCTCGCTCGATGGCCAGCCGGACTCGCGGGCCGGACGCGCCCTGCGCCCGGCCCGCGACAGACCTCTAACCGGCCAGTGCCCGGTGAATGGCGCCGGCCGCCTGGTCCACCGCCTGGCGCGAGGCCTCCAGGGCACCGCCCATCATGAAGAAGCCGTGGGCCACGGACGGATAGTCGGCCACCACCACATGCACACCGGCCTCGTTCATCTTCTCGGCGTAGGCAATGCCTTCGTCGTGCAGCGGATCGAAGCCGGCCACCAGCACCAGCGCCGGCGGCAGATCCGCCAGCTTGCCGTGGTTGAGCGGGTCGACACGGTAATCCTGCGGTTCGCTGGCGCCGCCCAGGTAGTGCTTGCGGAAATAGTCCATGGCCCGATTGGTCAGCAGGTGGCCCTCGCCGTACTTGTCATAGGACGGGAAGCCGCCGGTCTTGGTCTGGGTAACCGGATACACCAGTGCCTGATAGCTGACCCTGGGCCCGTTGTTGTCGCGCGCCATCATGGCGCAGACCGTGGCCAGGTTGCCGCCCGCGCTGTCGCCGGACACCGCGATGCGGCTGGCGTCGGCGCCGATCTCGCCGGCATTGGCGGCAGCCCATTCCAGCGCGGCGTAGCAGTCCTCCACCGCGGCCGGATACGGGTGCTCCGGTGCCAGCCGGTAGTCCACCGCGATGGTCACGCAGCCGGCCTTCTCCGCCAGATTGCTGGCCACGCCGTTGTAGGTGTCCAGGTCGCCGATCACCCAGCCGCCGCCGTGGAAGTACATCAGGATCGGATGCGGCCCGCTGCCCTTCGGCTTGTAGATGCGGATGGCCAGATCGCCGCCCGGACCGGGGATGGTGCGATTGTCCACGTCCACATCGGCCTGCGGCAGGTCGACGCTGGTGACGAACTCCTTGAAAAAGGCCCGGCACTCGGGGGGTTCCAGATCGGAAAAATCGGGGGCGCCCTGTTCGGCCGCCATCTGCATCACGGCTTCGAGCTGTTTGTCGAGCATCGCGTGGTCTCCTCCTCGGTTGTTGCCACAATGCCGGTCGGGCGGCATCGCGTTTATTGGATTGGCAGGCTGACACCGTTTCGCCACGGTCGCCAGCATCGCCGCCTAGCGTGGCGGCTGGCTGCCGGCAAAACCCCACCCTTCCGGGCAGGTGAGCACGGCTTTCGGCACAATAGCGATACAACCACGACAAACGAGAATCGTCATGCCGCGTCAACGCGTTGTGTTCAAGAAACAATACTCCCAGCCGCCGGATCAGGTCTTCCCGCTGTTCGCCGACCACCACCGCTTCGGCAAGCTCCTCGGCGCCCCGATCAAGCGCATCAAGGATGCCCCGGCCGGCACCGACCCCAATGGCGTGGGCTCGGTACGCCGCATCGCCGGCGGCCCGTTCGCATTCGAGGAGACGGTGCTGACCGCCGAGCCGCTGGAACTGATCGAGTACACCGTCAGCCGCGGCGGCCCGATCAAGAACCACCTGGGCCGCATCGAATTCCGCCCCACCAAGAGCGGCGGCACCGCGCTGCACTACACCATCGAGTTCGAAGGCCGCATTCCCGGTTCCGGCAAGGTGATCGCCGGCGTGCTCAAGACGCTGATCGGCCGCGCGCTGGACCGGGTGCCGAACCAGACCGCCGCCGACTGACACGCAAACCGCCGCTGTCCCGGCCGGGTAGCCCCGGCCCGGGACGGAGGTTGTATAGTGCGGTGGGGGTGACGCGTACCCGGCCAACCGATCAATAAGGCCGGGACGGATTTGCGACACCAGGAGGAGACACGTCGATGCAGACCCCTTTGACCCCGCTGGACTTCGCGCGCCGCGCGCGCCGGCTGTATGGCGACCGCGAGGCGGTGGTGGACGGCGACCGGCGTTTTACCTACCGCGAGTTCCTCGACCGCTGCGACCGGGCCTCGGCCATGTTCCAGTCGCTGGGCGTGGCCTTCGGCGACCGGGTGGCCTACATCGCCCCCAACACCCACGCGCATCTCGAGGGCTATTACGCCGTGCCCCAGATCGGCGCCGTGCTGGTGCCGATCAACTACCGCCTGTCGGCCGCCGAGTTCGCCTACATCATCGACCACAGCGGCGCGACGGCGGTGTGCGTGCACCCCGACTACATCGGCATGATCGACGGCATCCGCGACCAGATTCCCGGCGTCAGGCACTTCATCGCGCTGGAAGGCGAGGCCGAGGGCTGGCAGCAGTACGAGGCGCTGATCGCCGACGCCTCCCCGGATTTCGACGCGCCGGAGATCGACGAGAACGACCTGATCACCATCAACTACACCAGCGGCACCACCTCCCGGCCCAAGGGGGTGATGATCACCCACCGCAATGCCTGGGTGAACGCGGTGGGCACGCTGGCGCATCACCATCTCGGCACCCGCGACCGGTATCTGTGGACGCTGCCGATGTTCCACGCCAACGGCTGGACCTTCGTGTGGCTGATCACCGCCTGCGGCGCCGCGCACGTGTGCCTGCGCCAGGTCGCCCCGCCGGAAATCTTTCATTTGATGGCCGCCGAGCGCATCAGCATGTTCTGCGCCGCCCCCACGGTGCTGATCGGCATCGCCAACGCCCCGAAGGAATTGCGCGATAACGCCCCGAAAGGCATCCGGCTGTTCACCGCCGGGGCCCCGCCGGCCGCGGCGACCATCGAGCGGGTGGAAAACGAACTGGGCTGGGAGCTGACCCAGGTGTACGGCCTGACCGAAACCGCCCCGTTCATCACCATCTGCGAACCGCGCCCGGAACACGACGATCTGTCCGCCGCCGAGCGCGCCACGATCAAGGCCCGCCAGGGAGTGGAGTTGATGACCTCCGGCGATCTGCGGGTAGTGGATGACCACGGCAACGAGGTGCCCTGGGACGGCCAGACCCTGGGCCAGATCACGGTGCGCGGCAACGTGGTGATGAAGGGCTACTACAACGATCCCGAGGCCACCGAGCAGGCCATCCGCAATGGCTACTTTCATTCCGGCGACGCCGCGGTGGTGCACCCGGACGGTTACGTGGAAATCCGCGACCGCATCAAGGACGTGATCATCAGCGGGGGCGAGAACATCTCCTCGGTGGAAGTCGAGGGCGTGCTGCTGCGCCACCCTGCGGTGCAGGAAGCCGCGGTGGTGGGCATGCCGCACGAGAAGTGGGGCGAGTCCCCCCACGCCTTCATCATCCGCCAGCCCGACGCCGAGGTCACCGAGGACGAGCTGCGCCAGTTCGTGCGCGACAACCTGGCCCACTTCAAGACGCCGCAGTGGTTCTCGTTCGTCGATGAACTGCCCAAGACCGCCACCGGCAAGATCCAGAAATTCGTCCTCAGGAAGGGACAGGCGGGCATCAACCAGCAATAGGGATCAAAGCCGCAATAACAGGCCGTACCAAGAGCCAGACGCGAGGAGGAGAAACCCGATGGACAACAACAGACTCGACGCCCTGCTGGGCGGGGCTGCCGAGGCCGGCAAGGTGCCGGGCGTGGTGGCGATGGCTGCCGATGCCGATGGCGTGACCTACACCGGCGCCTTTGGCGAACGGGAACTCGGCGGCGGCACCGCGATGACCGAGGACACGGTATTCCTGCTGGCGTCCATGACCAAGGCGGTGGGCGCCACCGCGGCCATGCAGCTGGTGGAAAAGGGTGACCTCACCCTGGACGGCGCGGCCAGCGAACTGCTGCCCGAACTCGCCGAGATCCGGGTACTGGACGGCTTCGAGAGCGACCAGCCCCGGCTGCGCCGCCCCCGCAGCACGGTGACCCTGCGCAACCTGCTGACCCACACCTCCGGCTTCGGCTACGAGATCTGGAATGCGGACCTGGCCCGTTACCAGAAACAGAAGGGCATCCCGGGCATCTTCAGCGGCCAGCGCGCGGCGCTGCAGGTCCCGCTGATGTCGGACCCCGGCACCCGCTGGGAATACGGCACCGGCATCGACTGGGTCGGCCGGCTGGTGGAAGCCGCCTCCGGCCAGCGGCTGGGCGACTACTTCCGCGAACACATCTTCCAGCCGCTGGGTATGACCGACACCGCCTTCACCATGTCGGACGACGCCCGTGCCCGGCTGGCCACCATCCACGCCCGCACGCCGGACGGCCAGCTCGCGCCGCACCCGCTGGTGCTGGAACAGGACCCGGAACAGGAGATGGCCGGCCACGGCCTCTACGGTACCGCCGGTGATTACCTGCGCTTCACCCGCGCCATCCTCAACGGCGGCGAGCTCGACGGGCAGCGCATCCTGCAGGCCAAGACCGTGGACCTGATGCGCCAGAACCACATCGGCGATCTCGAGGTACCGCCGATCGAAAGCATCGACCCCACCCTGTCCAACAATGTCGAGCTGTATCCGGGCATGTCCAAGAAGTGGGGCCTGAGCTTCCTGATCAATACCGAGGAAACCCCCGAGGGGCGTGCTGCGGGCAGCCTGGCCTGGGCGGGTCTGGCCAACAGCTACTACTGGATCGACCACGACAAGGGCGTGACCGGGGTGTACTTCACCCAGATCCTGCCGTTCTTCGATCCGGAGTCCGCGCCGCTGTTCCAGGCCTTCGAACAGGCCGTCTACAACGGATAGTCATCCCATGGGCGACAAGCTGGACCGGCTGCGGGCCGAAATTCCGATGAATGTGGACGTCCAGCGCTTCTTCGAAGGGCTGGACGAGGGCGACCGCGAGCAGCTCGCCGGGCTGATCGGCGAGGCGGTGACACGGCAGGAAGCCCGCATCGACCAGGCCGGGGAAGACGCGTTGCGGCTGGTGCCGCGGGCCTTCCGCGGGCCGGTGAAGAAACTGCTGTTCGGGGACCACGACTGATGCCGCGCCTGGCCGTTCGCGCCGAACTGCAGAAGCTGGCGCGGCTGCTCGATTGCGACCCCGGAGCGCTGGATTTTCTCGCCGACCGGCAGGCCGCCGATCTGCGGCAGATGCGCGAGGGCGTGGCCGAGGCCATGTTCAAGCGCCACAGCAGCAGCTTCCGGCTGCTGGCCAGCCTGAGCGGACTGCTGCCGGCAGGGATCACGGCGCGCATCGCCCACATGGCGCTGGGGGCCTTTCTGGCCGGCCGGGTCACCGGCGAGATGACCCCGAAACGGGCGGTGGCCATCGCCCGCAAGCTGCCCACCGATTTCCTGGCCGAGACCTCGCTCTACATCGAGCCGGAGCGGGCGAAGCCGGTACTGGCGGCGATGCCGGTCGACATGATCGAGAAGGTGGCGGTCATCCTGGTGGGCCAGCGCGAGTTCATCACCATGGGCCGCTTCGTCGGGGCGGTGTCCGAGGCCGCCCTGTTCCGGGTGATCGACCGGCTGGACGACGAGGCCCTGCTGCACATCGGATTCTACGTGGAGGACGCCGGCCGGCTGGACCGGATTCTGGGGTATCTCGACGACGAGCGCTTGCGGGCCATCATCCAGACCGCCACGGCCCAGGACCTCTGGCCCGAGGCCCTGTCCCTGGTGCAACTGGTCGGCGACGAGCAGAAGGGCCGGCTCGGCGATCTGGTGGCCGATGAGCAGGAAGCAGTACTGGATTCCCTGGTGCACGTGGCCCAGGAACAGTCGCTGTGGCCCGAGGTGCTGGTGGCGGTCGGCAGCATGCAGCCGGCCAATCGTCAGCGGGTGGTGAACCTGCCCTCGGTGACCGACCCGGCGGTGCTCAACGCGCTGATCGAGACGGCCTACCGGCAGTCTCTGTGGTCGGTGGTGGTGCCGCTGCTGGCGATGATGACCGACGACGCCCGCGCCGCCGCCGTCGAGGCCGCGCTGGCCCAGCCGGACGAGGTCTGGCGGGCTTGGCTGGAAGCCGCGGCCGAGCCCGACCTGCTGGCCGATGCGGTCTCGGTATTCAGCCGCCTGCCGGCGGGACTGCGGGCCGAGGTGGCCGGGCACGTGGCACAGCGGGCCGGCGAGCCGGATGCCGGACGCCTGGCGGAACTGGCCGCCTCGCTGGACCTGGGGCCGACGCGCTGACCCTCGCTGGCGGACGTTGCCCTTGAGATCGCCGCCAGCACGCACATACTCATTAACCTGATTTGAATCGGAAACCCGTCATGTCGGCACCCGCGGAAACCATTGACACCCCCGGCGCGGTGAACGCCACGCTGACCTTCATGGTCAAGCAGGACACGCGTCCATACGTGCGCACCGAAGCCCTGACCGGCGACCCCGAACCCCACTACGTGGCCGCCATGGCCGATCACCAGGTGCCGATTCACGACGCCTGGCCCGAGGCCGACGCCTTGTCGCTGGACCGGGAAGGCATTGCCTGCCGCAAGCGCCCCGTGGATGTCGCCGATTTCTACGACGATGCCGAGGTACGCTCACGCTACTACCCCGACGCGATCGCGTTGATCCGTGAGGTTACCGGCGCCAGCCGGGTGGCAATCTTCGACCACACCCGGCGGCGGGACGGCGGCGGCGACGAGCGGGCCAAGCAGCCGGCCAGCCGCGTGCACAACGACTACACCGAGTGGTCCGGCGCCCAGCGCGTGCGCGACGTGCTGGGCGCCGAGGAAGCCGCCCGGCTGCAGGGTGTACCGTTCGCCCAAATCAACGTCTGGCGTTCCATCGCAGGCCCGGTCAAGCGTTCGCCGCTGGCCCTGCTCGACGCCACCAGCCTGGATCCGGGCGACCTGATCGGCACCGACATGCACTACCCCGATCGGGTCGGGGAGATCTACCACCTGGCGTATAATCCGGCCCAACGGTGGCTGTACTTTCCGGAGATCGGCGCCGATTCGGCGATCCTGATCAAGGGCTTCGATTCGCGCCTGGACGGCCGGGCCCGGTACACGCCGCACGGCGCGTTCAGCGATCCGCGCACCCGGCCCGGCGATCCGGCGCGGGAGAGTATCGAGGTTCGCACCCTGGCCTTCTTCGAGTAAGTGGGTACCGCCTTGCGACCCGTGCCGACAGGGCGGGCCTGCCACGCCCGCGACGGCCTCTGGCAAGCGGATTGCCCTCGCGCCGGTCCCATGAGGCCGGCGCGTGCAGTTCCACCGCCCGGGCCGTAGCCACCGTCGCCCTCTCGAGGAGGGGCAATTCGACGGCCACTCGCATGGTTCGCCGCCCCCGGCACATCCATCGAGTCACCGTCAGTGATTTCGGAGAACAACGAGCATCGTCATGTCGAATACCAAGAATTTCGTGGTCCTGTTCCTCTACACACTGGCCTATGCCGCCGCCCTGCTGGCGCTGGCCGAACTCGCGGCAGCGGATAGTCAGACCTTCTTCAAGGAAGGCAACTGGCTGGAGGGAATTCATCAGGCGCTGCTGGCGATTACCATCGGTGTGGCCGTCGTCGGCGCGATTCTGCGGCCCGCCTGGCGACGGATCTTCGTGGTCCTGGCGCTGCTCGGGCTGCTGGGCTCGGTGCGGGAACTCAACGACTTCTTCCGCACAGCCCTGCCCGGCCTGGGCTGGAAAGTGCCCGGCATCGCCGTGCTGGTGGTGCTGACCGGCTATGTGGCACGCACCCGCCGACAACTGGGCCGGGAACTGGTCCGCTTCATCCGTACCGATGCGTTCGGCATGCTCTGGGGCGGTCTCGTGATCACCGCCCTGATGGCCCAGCAGATCGGGCATGGCGAATTCCTGCAGCCCCTGCTCGGCGACGATTACCAGCCGGCCTACAAGCGGGTGATCGAGGAAGTGATCGAGGCTTTCGGCTATCTCATGGTCGCGCTGGGCACGCTGCAGACCGTCCTGCGGGCGCCGCGCGACGAGGCGGAGGCGGATCCCGCCTAGTCAGGATCGGCTCTCGGTGGTCCAGGTGCGCACGCCCTGGTGCCCCGGCCGCCGCCAGGCCGGCGGCTTCCACAGGTGCTTCAACCGCTGGGATAACGGCCCGGGTGCGAGTACGTCGCGCATCATGTCCACGAACTCGTGCAGGTTCAGCACCAGGAAGTTGTAGCTGATGATCTGCTGCGGAATGCCGTAGTCGACCGGCGCCTGCTCGCGCGCATAGGTGCCGAACAGCCGGTCGAAGATGATCAGCACGCCACCGTAGTTGCGGTCGATGTATTCGCGATTGCGGCCGTGGTGCACGCGGTGGTTGGACGGCGTGTTGAGCCAGAATTCGCACCAGCGCGGCAGGCGGCCGACCACCTCGGTATGCACGAAGTACTGATAGGTCAGATTCACCGCGTACAGGAACATCACCACCGCCGGCGGCACCCCCAGCAGCACCAGCGGCAGGTAGAACACATAGCTGCCGATGAAGGCGTTGAGCACGCTCTGGCGCATGGCGGTGGTGAAGTTCATGGTCTCGCCGCTGTGGTGAACCACGTGCGCGGCCCAGAACCAGCGCATCCGGTGCGAGCAGCGGTGGAACCAGTAGTAGCAGAACTCCACGCCGACGAAGATCGGCAGGATGGTCCAGCCGTTGACCGGCATGTCGAACAGCCGGAACTGGTACACGGCGCCGAATACCGCTCCGGTGATCAGCAACCACATCACGGTTTCCGCGATCTGGTAGGAACCGCCCAGCGCGATGTTGGCCCCGATCTCCTTCCAGCGGAACTGGCTGTCGCGCCCGCGCCGCAGCATCACCCGCCACTCCACCAGGAACGCCAGCACGAAGATCGGCGACATGCCCACCAGCAGCACCTGCTTCCAGTCCACGTTGGTGCCGAAGAAGAACTGGAGCCACGGCATCATCGAATCCATCGCGCGTACCTCTTCCACTTGTTCACAGCAGCGGAGACTAGGCCGCGAGCGTGCGCATGTCTTGACCGCTGGCGCGGCATTTTGACATTTCCCGCCAATCGCGCATGATGCGACTGACCTCGGCTCAGGCCGCGAACACCCGCATTCCGACACGGCGCAGCATGACCGCAGACATCCCCGTACACGGCGTGGTCCCGGGCACCCTGGTGGGGTTGCTCTACGACTATCTCGACGCCCGCGGCCTGGATGCCGACCGCCTGCTCGGCGAACCCCGTCCCGACCCCGGCGTGCACGGGCTGGGCCGGTACCCCGCCACCCGCTGGCAGGCGCTGCTGGAACGCGCCGCCGCGCATCTGGACGACCCGTTGCTGGGCCTGAAACTCGGCCAGACCGCCACCGCCGCCCACTTCGGCGTGATGGGCTACGTTCTGCACAATTGCGCCGACCTGGGCGCGGCGTTCGAGCGCTACCGCCGCTATGAACGTCTGATCTACGACATGGAACCGGTCCAGTTCAGCCAGGACCACGAGGCGCTCGTGCTGGAATGGGGGCTCGGCCACGGCCGGCCCGGCCCGCTGGTAGACGAGACCGCCATCACCGCCCTGGTGGCCTTCGCACGGGCCCTGACCGGGGAGCCGCTGGCGCCGCTGTCGGTGCATTTCGTCAATCCCCGACCGCCGGACCCTGCCCCATATCGGGACTATTTCCGCTGCCCGGTGCATTTCGAGGAGCCGCATACCCGCATCCGCATTCCGCGGCCCATGCTCGCCCGACCGCTGCAGCAGGCGGACCCGGCCCTGCTGCGCCTGCTGGAAACCCAGGCCGAAGACCTGCTCGCGCAACTACCGGCCGGCGGCCAGCTCGAGGACAAGGTACGGCGCCTGATCGCCGGCCTGCTGCCGGATGCCGAACCCACCCTGGCGGCGGTGGCGCAGCGGCTGGCATTGTCCGAACGCACCCTGCACCGAAGGCTGGCCGGGCGCGGCGTGACGTTCCGAATGCTGCGGGATGACACCCGCCGGCAACTGGCCCAGCGCTATCTGGCCGACCCGCGGCTGACGCTGGCGGAGGTGGCGCTGCTGCTGGGTTATGCCGAGCAAAGCGCCTTTTCACGGGCGTTTCGCAACTGGACCGGCGAGTCTCCCGGCCACTATCAGGCGCGCATCACGCTGTCATGAACGCGGCCTGAGAATTCACCAAAATCGGGAAAAATTCCCGGCTTGCGCCCCCGCATTGTCGTCACGCGCGGCAGGGGCTAACGTAGCCGCCTCTGTCGAGCGTTCAACAAGAGAGACGTCATGAGCGAGAACGTCGAACACCTCGAAACCGGACCTGCCTGGGCCAGCGCGCTGGGCGTGGTGGCCATCGTGCTCGGCGTACTGCTGGTGGCCGCCCACGGCAACGAGTGGCTCACCCAGTACACCATCCCCGCCGTGGGCGAAACGGTTTCCGAGCTGCCGCCCGCCGACTGCCCTGAAGACGAACTGGAGGAGGAGGGCCTGTCCGCCGCCGAGTGCAAGCATATGGTGTCCAACCTGCAGAGCATTCGCGTGTCGCGGCCGGACTGGTTCCGCAGCTCGCAGCTGGTGGTGTCGGCCGTGGGCACCGGCCTGGCGTTCGCCTCCATCCTGGTGGGCGCGGCACTGGTGAACTACCGCCGCTGGGCCGCAGGTGCCGCGGTGCTGGTGTTCGGCGCGCTCCTGGCAGTCGACGTCGTCACCTTCATCACCGCCGTACAGACCGGGCCGATCCTGCGGGCCATGTACCTGTGGGATGCACTGCTCTGGTTCTGCCTGCACCTGATGATGATGCTGGGCGCAATCGTGGGCGCCCAGCACGAACAGACCGCCTGACGCGGCCGACCTCAGTCCAGACAAGCGAGAGCCGACATGGCAAACAAGGCTTACCGACCCACCGCCGTTATCACCCACTGGCTGATCGCGGTATGCATCTTCTTCCTGTTCATCTCCAGCTGGTGGATGCTGGCCCTGCCGCTGCCGGGCCCGGAATTCCAGTTCCGTGCCTTCCCGTTCCAGCTGCACAAGAACCTGGGCATCACCCTGGTATTCCTGCTGTTCCTGCTTCTGTACGTGCGCCTGCGCCACCGGCCGGTGCCGGAACAGTCGCCGGCGATGAAGCCCTGGATGCACAAGCTGGCGGCCATCGATCACGTGATCCTGTATCTGGTGATCTTCGCCTGCTGCATCAGCGGCTACCTGTCGTCTTCGTTCAGCGGCTGGGGCACCACGCTGTGGTGGGCGGTGGACCTCTACCACTGGGGCTGGGAGGACGAAGAACTCAATATGTTCTTCTCCGACATCCACCTGTGGACCTGCTGGGCCCTGCTCGGCCTGATCGCCGTGCACATCAGCGGCGCCATCTACCACGCCTTCGGCAACGACGGCATCGTGCGGCGCATGCTGCGCCTCTGATTCCCGATGTCCCGCCCTTTCTCCCCGCGCCTGCGGGGAGACGGCCGGAGAGCGGGGACAACAGACAGTCGGACGATCGCCGGAAACGTCGTCACGATTCGGCCCGGCCTCATCCGCCGAGATCATGGGTCGACGGTAATCTGGCCACGAACCGCCCCATCCCCGACAATGACCGGCCGGCCATCGGACAACCCCGCGGCATGAGCTGGAAAACGCAGCGCGACGAAATCGAACAGCGCCGACGCGCCGCCCTCGAACAGGGCGGCGAAGACGCCGTGGCCCGGCAGCACGGCAAGGGCCTGCTCACCATCCGCGAACGTATCGACGGCCTGCTGGACGCCAACTCCTTCCGTGAAGTCGGCCCCATCGCCGGATCCGGGGAACACGACGAGGACGGCAATCTCACCGAGTTCCAGCCCGCCAACTTCGTGCTCGGCACCGGCCGCATCGAGGGACGCCACTGCGTGGTCGGCGGCGAGGACTTCACCCAGGGCGGCGGCTCGCCCAACGCCGCCGGTCTCCGCAAGAGCGTGTACACCGAGGAGCTGGCGGTCCGTTATCGGGTGCCGCTGGTTCGGCTGCACCAGGGCGCCGGCGGCAGCGTGGCCGGCAGTTCCGGCACGGGCCAGAGCCACGCACCGGTGTACGAGACCCACCGCTTCAGGTCGATCGCCCGGGCGCTGAAGACCGTGCCGGTGGCCAGCGCCGCCCTGGGCGCCGTCGCCGGCATGCCCGCCGGCCGGCTGGTGTCGTCCCATTTCGCGGTCATGACCCGCAATTCCCAGGTGCTGATCGGCGGCCCGGCGCTGGTGGAACGCGCCCTGAAACGCCAGCTCACCAAGGAAGAACTCGGCGGTCCCGAGGTGCACGAATCATCCGGCGTGGTGGACGCCGTGGTCGACGACGAGTTCGCGGCCTTCGATGCCATTCGCCGCTTCCTGAGCTACCTGCCGGCCAACGTGTCGGAACGGCCGCCGGTGGTCGAAACCACCGACGCCCCCGAACGCCGCGACGAGACGCTGAACGACGTCATCCCGGATAACCGGAAGATGACCTACGACGTGCGCCTCATCCTGCACGGCGTGCTCGACCGCGGTTCGGTCTTCGAGATGACAGCCGGCTACGGCCCCAGCCTGATCACTGCCCTGGCGCGTCTGAACGGCGTGCCCGTGGGCGTGCTGGCCAACGACTGCACCCGCATCGCCGGCGCCATGGACGCCAACGCCTGCCGCAAGCTCAAGCGCTTCGTCGAATTCTGCGAGCAGTTCCACCTGCCGGTCATCAGCTTCGTGGACGAACCCGGCTTCATGATCGGCCTGCAAGCCGAACAGGACGGCACCATCCGCGCCGGCGCCGAAGCCCTGACAACGGTCGCCACCACCACCGTGCCCTGGGCGTCGGTGGTCATGCGCAAGAGCATGGGCCTGGCCAGCGCCCTGCACTACGGCGATCAGGCGTACGTGCTGGCCTGGCCGTCAGCCGAGTTCGGCGCTCTGCCGGTGGAAGGCGGCGTGGCGCTGGCATTCAAACGGGACATCGAGGCAGCGGAAGACCCGGAGGCGAAGCGGCAGGAACTGGAGGCGCAGTTCGCGGCGCGTCAGTCGCCGTTCCCGCGGGCGGAGGCGTTTGCAGTCCATGACCTGATCAATCCCGATGAGACCCGAATGCGCCTTTGCGGATGGCTGGAACTGAGCCGGCCGCTACTCGACGAGCCATGCCCATCGGCGGCTCCGGCCGATCGGCATTGACGCCATCAGGACCTCCGACACACCGGATTGGTCTTTGCTGATAAACCTGCCGGCGCCCGGTCTTCACGACAACGAGCTGCGGCTTCGCGCATCCGGCGTCATGAGCAGGTATGGGCGTCTTCACGCCAGAACCAGACAGTCGACGTCGTAGTCGTTGACGCTGGATACGGCCGGGCATAGCCTGCCTGTCAGCCGAAACCACCGAGGCCTGCATGAAACTCTATGATTGCGCCGTCGCGCCGAATCCCCGCCGCGCAAGAATGTTCATCGCGGAAAAGGGTCTGGATATCCCCACGGTGCAGGTTGACCTGCTGGCAGGAGACAACCTGAAACCGGACTACCTGGCAATCAATCCTCGCGGCCTGTTGCCCGCGCTGCAGCTCGACGACGGCACCGTGATCGATGAGGTGGTGGCCATCTGTCGCTACCTGGAGGAACTTCACCCGACACCGGCGCTGCTCGGGACGACGCCGGGCGAACGCGCCGTGGTAGAAGCACGCCAACGCCAGATGGAGTTCGACGGCATGATTGCCACGTCCGAGGTCTTCCGGAACTCGCATCCGGATTTCGCGGACCGCAGCCTGCCCGGCGATCCGAACCGCCCGCCTGCCGTCGCCGGACTGGTGGACCGCGGCCGGCGAACGCTCGGACGTTTTTTCGATGCGCTGGAGGGGCATCTGGGTCACAGCGAATTCGTAGCGGGTAACCGATTGTCGCTGGCCGACATCACTGCGCTCTGCGCCATCGACTTCGCCGGCTGGGTGGAAATCCGGATACCGGAAACCAGTACGAATACGCGGCGCTGGTACGACAGCCTCTCTGCACGACCGAGCGCGGCCGCCTGAGCGCCACCCCCAGCGCCGGAGTCGAGCGCCGGGGTCTATCAGGTCTTGCGTTTTGCTCACGCAGTAGATTGTCCACGTGCGGCCCTGTACTGACGCCAAAAACAAGCCCGACATGATCGGTACGAGTCCACTTGAGCTTCGAAGGCCGCAAGGTCATCGCCCTCAGGCGCTGGCAGATCAACCACTCGGAGCGCCTGAAGAATGCCACCAGACCATTCATCGCGGGTGGTGCTGTGCAATCTTGGGCCCAGGAAGTTGCGTTGCTTTTCGCGCGCCAGGGCGTTACGCCGGAAAGTTGCACAAGACACTGGATTGCATTTCTTATGCAACTTTAGGATAGTAAATTTGCACAAGAAGTGCTGAGCGATGCATATGCAGCTTTACAGCGCCAATACCCGTTTACCGAGTGACCCGCGGGACGCCACGAGATGACGCAACGACGCACTACCGGCCGGTACGTTGACTGCTCGACATCCGCCGCGCGCTACCGCGCGTTCGTGCCCGACCCGTTGCCGCCCCAGCCACCGCTGGCATTCGATACCTCGCTGATCGCCGCCATGGATCGCGCGAACCGCGCGATCGGCCGGCTCGACGGCATCGCGGACCAGCTGCCCAACCAGGAATTGTTTCTCTACTACTACGTCCGCAAGGAGGCGGTACTGTCTTCGCAAATCGAGGGCACGCAATCATCGCTATCGGATTTGCTGCTGTTCGAACTCGACGAAGCGCCCGGCGTACCGATGAGCGATGTCGTTGAAGTCTCGAATTACGTGGCCGCGCTCAACCACGGCATCGAGCGGATTCGCGGCGGATTCCCGCTGTGTCTGCGCTTGTTTCGCGAAATGCACGAGAAACTGCTCAGCCGTGATCGGGGCGGGGCCAAGCAGCCAGGTGAGTTCCGAATATCGCAGAACTGGATCGGCGGAACCCGGCCCGGCAACGCGACCTATGTGCCACCGCCACCGGAACAACTCGACGACTGCCTGGCGCGGCTGGAACATTTTCTCCACGAAGAGGAAAGCGGACTGCCTACGCTCATCAAGGCCGCACTGGCCCACGTTCAGTTCGAGACCATTCATCCGTTTCTGGATGGCAACGGCCGGCTCGGACGGCTTCTGATTACGCTGATGCTGACGGTGGATGGCCTGCTGCAGCAGCCGTTGCTGTACCTCAGCCTGTATTTCAAAAGCCATCGCACGGAATATTATGAGCAGCTTCAGCGCGTGCGTTTACAGGGCGACTGGGAAGGCTGGGTAATCTTCTTTCTGATCGGCGTCGCCGAAACCGCGCAACAGGCGGTCGAGACCGCCCGCGTTCTGCTGCAACTGTTCGAGGCCGACCGCGAGCGCATCCGCCCCCTTGGACGGATCGCCTCGACCGTGCTGGCCGCCCACGAGCATTTGCAGAACCACCCCCTTACCACGATTCATGAGGCCGCCAAGGCCACCGAAATCAATCGCACCAGCATCACCCGGGCTTTCGAGGAAATGGCCGCCATCAACATGGTCGAGGAAATTACCGGCCAGAAACGCAACCGAATCTACGCTTATCGCGAGTACCTCGACATACTCGCCGAAGGCACCAGTCCGCTGAACTAGAACAGGTAGCCGTTGACGTCAGGCACCGCGACGCCATAGAGCAAATTGCATTTGCGTTTACTTGTTGTCGCGGCAGGTTAACGGGCTGTATTTAGAACCCTATCCTTGGAACTGTCTGCCGGAAACGCTCTTCCTACGCTCTCATCGCGGGGCCAATCATGGGTTCCAGACCAAAGCACTCGCGGACGGCATCGCCAGTCGGCTGGTAGTTGTTCGGCTTGCTGATGTCCTCCGCGACGCGCTTCATCAAGTCGATGGTCGTCCACTGCTCACCGCCGGCCAGGAGCCACTCGAACATCTGGTCGTAGTTGTTGATACTCGCCAGCACCGAGCGTGAGTTGGTCTTGGCAATCCGCATCGGCGCCATGGTCGCCATTTCCGATTCGATCTGCGCCTCGGGGATATGCAGGTAGCGCAGCAGATACGGTAAGTCTTCCAGGAAGCGGTCAACCAGCGTCGCGTAGGGCGCGGCCGGGAGTATGAAGGCAATTCTCGAATGCTCTGCGACGGCAATCACGAAGGGCTTGCGGGCGTAGCGGACGACGTTCGCGGACCAGTCGCCCAGGCAATTGGCGGGCGCCGGAACATCGGATTCCGGCACGGCCTTGATTGATTTCAGCAGCTTGGCGGTACCGCGAAAGGCGGTCATGTCCAGCAGTACCGGCGCTCATCCCTCGCGCGAATCGTCGATCGCCGAGAGGATATCGCTCGTGGTGGCCCGGGTTTTTACGCCGGGCATGTCGAACGGCGATCGTTTAGACATTGGCTCGGCGCTCAGGGAGAACGTCGTGCCATCGCGGCGACGAATCCGCACCGTCTCGGTCTGCGCCAGGGTCAGCAGCTTGGCCAGATTCTGCCTTGCCTCCGAATACGTGAACACTCTCATTGCGTCACCTCCACGACTTCCAGCCCCATCGCCCTTGCAACCTGCTGCATCCGCACATCCAGCGTGATGAGAGGACAGGCCAAGGTGCGGGCCACGGTCAGGAAATACGCGTCATAGGCGTAGATATCGAATTGCAGTGCAACGCGCAGCGCCTCAGTGATGTCGACAGCGAGTAACCGAACCGGGATGCCCTGGGTAACCGCACGAACTTCCTCGACCTGCGCGGCCTCGATTTTCTGCCGCTTGACCATGGCGCTCAGTGCGTTGCCGATCTCGTACGGCAGTATCTCCGGCGCGGAAATATCGGCGTCCCTCGTGGCATCCACGATTGCCGACTTCTCCGGCTCGTTCAAGGCCGCCGCCAGGAAGATGTTTGTATCGGCAACGATTATCATTAGACAATTGTACAATAACTAAAACTCGACGGCCGACACTGGTTGCACTCGAACGCGAATCCGCGAGCGCCGGAAAACGGCATCGCCCGCAAATTACTGCTATCGAGGGAATTCACGCACCAGGCAGCCACTGCCAACTTCTACCGATACGAACTAGCTGCCTTCCAGTTCCCATCGATTGCGAAACTCGGCCACGGCCTCCGGATTGGCCAGCGCCGCCGTGTTGCCGATTTCCTCACCGTGCACGGCCTGCCGCACCGCGATCTCGGCCAGCTTGGCGTTGCGGGTTCTCGGAATATCGGACACCGCCAGAATCTTCGCCGGCACGTGGCGCGGGCTGGCGTTCTCGCGGATGGTCCGGCGGATGCGATCGCGCAGGGCGTCGTCCAGGGGGATGCCGTCGTCGAGCTGCACGAACAGCACCACGCGGGTGTCGCCTTTCCAGGCCTGGCCGACGGCCACGCATTCCACCACTTCCGGTAGCTGCTTGACCGGGCGATAGATCTCGGCGGTACCGATGCGCACGCCGCCGGGGTTGAGCACGGCGTCGGAGCGGCCGTAGATGACCAGGCCGTCGCGCTCGGTGAGCATCGCGTAGTCGCCGTGGTGCCAGACATTGGAGAAGCGCTCGAAGTAGGCGCGGTGGTAACGCGCGCCGTCGGGGTCATTCCAGAATTTCACCGGCATGGAGGGGAACGGTGCGGTGCACACCAGTTCGCCCTTGTCCTCGCGGATCGGGTTGCCGTCCTCGTCGAAGACTTCCGTACGCATGCCCAGGGCGCGGCACTGTAATTCGCCGCGGTAGACGGGCAGCGCGGGATTGCCCAGGGCGAAGCAGGCGACGATGTCGGTGCCGCCGGAGATGGAGGCCAGGCACACATCGGCGTGCACAGCGCGGTAGATGTAGTCGAAGGACTCGGGCATCAGCGGCGAGCCGGTGGACAGCACGGTCTTGAGCGCCGACAGGTCATGCTCGCGGCCCGGTTCGGCGCCGGTCTTTTCCAGCGCACCGTAATAGCCGGCGCTGGCACCGAACACGGTGATGCCCTCTTCCGCGGCCATGCGCGGCAGCACGCCGGCATCCGGGTAGAACGGCTGGCCGTCGAACAGCACCAGCCTGGCGCCAGTGGCCAGGCCGCTGACCAGCCAGTTCCACATCATCCAGCCGCAGGTGGTGAAGAAGAACACGCGGTCGTCGCGGCCGATGTCCGTGTGCAGCACGTGTTCCTTCAGGTGCTGCAGCAGCGTGCCGCCGGCGCCGTGAACGATGCACTTGGGCGCGCCGGTGGTGCCGGACGAATACAGGATGTAGACGGGGTGATCGAACGGCTGCGGTTCGAAGACGAGTTCGGCGCCGGGTTCGCCGTAATCGGCGTAGGCCACACCGCCGGTGGTATCCAGGCCGGCGTAGGGCACCCACACCGTGCGCCGGATGCTGCCGATGCGCTCGGTCAGCCGCCGCGCGGTGTCGCGCACGTCGAAGGTGCGGCCCTTGAACACATAGCCGTCGCTGACGAACAGGACCCTGGGCTCGACCTGGCTGAAGCGGTCCACGATCGCAGCCTCGGCAAAGTCCGGCGAGCAGGAGGTCCAGATGGCGCCGATACTGGTGGCGGCCAGCATGGCGGCCACGGTTTCCGGCCGGTTGGGCAGCAGCCCGGCCACCCGGTCACCGGCCTCGACCCCGTCCGCGCGCAGGCCGGCGGCGATGCGGGCGGTTTCGCGATGCAGATCGGCGTAGGTCCAGACCAGCCGATCGCCCGCCTCGTTGCGGAAGACCAGCGCCGGGCGGTCGTCGTCGAAGCGCAGCAGGTTCTCGGCGAAGTTGAGCCGGGCGCCGGGGAAGAAGCGCGTGTCGCGGATATGGTCGGCGGGCGTCATCACGGCGTCCGGCTCGCGCTGAAGCTGCAGCCCGCAGAAGTCGCGGATGTGCCGCCAGAATGCCGCCGGCTGATCGACGGACCACTGCCACAGGTCGCGGTAGCTTTCGATTACGGGGTTGCCATCGGCGCGGACCCGTTCCAGGAAGCGCGTGATATTGGCGTTCCGGATCCGTGCTTCGGACGGTCGCCAGATTGATTGTTCCATGGGTTCACCCTGACCGGAGCGGTCTGAAACGAAAACAGACGCTGTGACCGGTAAACGATAGTGCGGCGAATGAATGCTGGCCAGCGACCCCGATGCCCCGGCAAACGCCGATCTGCCTAGTTGCCGATCAGCTTGTCGTACTCGTTGTGCGTCCCGATCCAGAACCAGAGGATACCTTCGGGAACTTCAACGCCGAGCGCCCGGTATCGCATGCCCACACGTACCGAACGGAATCGACCGACCTTCTTGAAATGAAGCGACGGATGCGTCGGGTTGCTTCTGAGAAGGTCGAAGTTCTTGTCGGCGAGACCCCGAGCCCTGGCCGGCAATCGTTCATAGCATTGCCAGAAGGCTCTGCTGGCGTAATGCTTCAAAGCTCGCTTGCTTCGCCGCTCTTGTAGTCCTTGATGGCGGCACTCGCCAGCGCGTCGAGCCTGCCCTCAGCGGCATCCGCTTCGACCTGGGCATCCCAAGCTTCGGCGTCGAACGCCGCGAACCATTCGCGAAAGCGCCGGAGCTCAGCGGCCGGAAGGTTTTTCACTGCGTCCTCGATCTCTTCCACTTGCGACATCGAATCGCTCCTGTCGGTCAACGCTGAGTCAATCCTACCGCGAGACCTGATTTCCGGACCAATGACCTGGCCAGCTTTACGCCGACTGATGCCTGGCGGCAGAGGGCTACTTCAACTCGCTGGACGTCTTGCCCAACAGCCGCCGCGCCACGATCAGCAGCTGGATCTGCTGGGTGCCCTCGAAGATGTCCAGAATCTTGGCGTCGCGGGCCCACTTCTCCAGCAGGGTGTCTTCGGTGTAGGCCGGCGGGCCGATCAGTTCCAGACAGCCCAGCGACACGGCCGTACCCATGCGGCCGGCCTTGGCCTTGGCCATCGAGGCCTGCAGGGAGTTGGGCTGGCTGTTGTCGGCCATCCAGGCGGCCTGCAGGGTGAGCAGCCGGGCGGCCTCGTAGTCAGCTTCCATATCCAGGAACGCTGCCGCCGCGGCGGACTGGCAATGGGCGGGTCGGTCGTAATCGATGGTCACCCCGGCCTCGCCCAGCAACCGGCGGGTTTCCTCGAGGCTGGCCCGGGCCAGACCGATGGCCATGGCGGCGACCAGCGGACGGGTGTTATCGAACGTCTTCATCGCCCCCGCGAAGGAGCGCTTGGTGTCGATCTCGGGCGAGCCGAGCAGGTTTTCCTTCGGCACCCGGCAGTCGGTGAAATGAATCGTCGCGGTGTCGGACGCACGGATGCCCAGCTTGTGGTCGAGCCGCACCACCTCCATACCGGGCGTGCCCTTGGGGACCACGAAGGACTTGATCGCGGCGCGGCCGGCGGCCGGGTCCAGCGTGGCCCAGACCACCACGGTGTCGCAGCGCCCGCCGGCGGTGACGTAGATCTTCTCGCCGTTGAGCACGTAGTCGTCGCCATCCTCGACCGCGCGGGTGCGGATGGCAGCGGAATCCGACCCGGCGCCCGGCTCGGTAATGGCCATGGCCGCCCAGCAGCCCTCGAAGCGTTCGGCCTGTTCCTCGTTGGCCACGGCGGAAATGGCGGCGTTGCCCAGCCCCTGCCGCGGCAATGACAACGCCAGGCCGACGTCGCCCCAGCAGAGTTCGATCATGCCCAGCACGGCCGACATGTTGCGGCCGTTGACCACGCTGCCGTCGGCGGATTTCTCCTGGCTGAGCTTGCCGGCCCCGGCGCCTTCCCCGCCGCTGTCGTTCATGCCGTCCAGCAGCGCGGCCAGGGTGTCGAGTTCCTTCGGATACTCGTGCTCGGCACGGTCGTACTTGCGCGAGATGGGCCGGAACATCTCCCGGGCCACCTGCTGGGCCTGGTCAACGAGGCCGCGATAACGTCTGGGGTTTTCGAGATTGATCATGGTTTGCTGCTCGAAGTAAGAAGAAGTATCCGCAGATTTCGCCGATTACGCAGATTTTGCAGGTGGCTTCGCTCACACCCGGGCCGATGAAATCCCTCCCCAGCCGCGGTTCAGGGGACTCGATCAAGAACCCCTCACCCAGCCCTCTCCCAGCAAGCGGGGCGAGGGCCTTATTGGCACTGGCGCGGTGCGGGCCGCCGTCAATATTCATTCAATCTGCGTAATCTGCGGTTATAAAAGCTCTTATAGACAAACCGCCCCGGTCAGAACCCCGACTGCCCGCAGGTCGCGGTACCAGCGCTCCACCGGGTGTTCCTTGACGAAGCCATGGCCGCCCAGCAGTTGCACGCCCCAGCTGCCGATCGCCATGCCGTGGCGGCTGGCCAGGCGATGGGCGATGGCGGCTTGCTTCGCGAACGGCTTGCCGGCATCGGCTAGGGCCGCGGCGCGCCAGGCGGCCAGACGCAGGCCTTCCAGTTCGATAGCCATGTCGGCGATGGCGAAGGCCACACCCTGACGGTGGCTGATCGGCTCGCCGAAGGCCTGGCGGTCGTTGGCGTAGTCGGTGACGTAATCCAGCACCGCCTGACCGGTGCCCGCGGCCAGGGCACACCAGGCCAGGCGGGACAGCGCCAGCAGGGCCGGATAGTCGCAGCCGTCGTCGCCGCCCAGGCGATTGCCGACCGGAATGGTCGTGTCTGTCAGCACAACATTGCCCGTGCCCGCCCCGCGCACGCCCATGCCGGGTGCCGGGTCGACCGACAGGCCGCCGGCACTGCGCTCGACGATGTAGACACCAACGCCGCCGTCGGCCTCGCCGGCCGCCACCATGAAGAACTCGGCATCCGCGGCACGCGGCACCAGTACCTTGCGGCCGTTGAGCACGATCCGATCGCCGCGACGTTCGGCCGTGGTCGCCGGCGACAGCGGGTCGAACAGGGGCCGGTCTTCCGCCACCGCGATGGCGGCGGCCGGCGGGTGCTCGCCGGCGAACGGGGCCAGATACGCCGCCTGCTGCGCGCCCGTGCCCCAGCGCAGCAACGCGTTGGCGGCGCTCACCGGAGCCAGGCAGGCCAGCGCCAGACCCATGTCGCCATGCGCCAGGGCCTCGGCGATCAGCGCGCCGGTAACGGCGGAATGCTCGGCGCCGGCGCCGTCCATCGCCTCGGGCACCGACAGCGAGGCCAGCCCCAGGCCGGCGGCCGCGTCCAGCAGGTCGGCAGGGGCCGCGCAGGCCTCGTCCGCGTCGGCAGCGGCGCGGCGCAGGCGTTCCCCGGCGAAGCGGGCAGCCGCCTCGCGCAGCATCGCCTGATCGTCGGTGGGTGTCAGATCGAACACGCCGGCGGGATCGATGCCCGGCGGCCGGCCCGGGGTCGACAATGACCGCGCCGCCTTGAACGCGCGGTTGCCGGCGGTGGCCGCGGCAAAGCCGGCCCGACTGCCGTGGTAGATGAGCCGGTCGAAATGCGGCCCCAGGCCGCTGCGCTGCAGCCAGGGGTTGGCCGCCACGCGCCGCAGCACGGCAAGGCCAAGGCCAGTTGGATTCAGATTCATGTCGTCTCCTGTCAGGCGGATGCCCCGGGCTGGAGCCGCTGGCGCATGCGGCGGATGCGATCGATCAGGCCGCGGCCCAGACCGGCGGGTTCTTCGGTGACGGGCCGCGCGGCATAGCGCCGCGTCTGCTCCGGGTTCTGTCGCAGCGTGTGATGCCGCTCCAGCGCGGAACGCACGCTGATGCGGCACATGGTCTGGCGCAGCGGCCGGACCAGGAAGCGGTAGACCTGGCTGCGATTGATCAGGTCGATCGCGTCGTGGGCGTCGGCACGCTCGGTGACGATGATGGACACCAGATTCGGCGCGTGGGTCTTGAGCAGGCCCAGCAACTCGACGATGCGCGTGTTCTCCACCCGCACGTCCGAAATCAGCACGCCGATGTCCTCGCTCTGCAGCCGTTCCACCGCGATGTCCAGGTCGGCCGCCTCGATCACGCGGTAGTTGCCGCCCAGCACGCCGGCCATCTCGGCGCGGCGTGCCGGCGAGGGGTCCAGCACCAGCACGGCGGGGCCGGCGGCGCCGGACGGCGCGGCGTCCGCCGGCATTTCGGCATCCGCATCCGTGATGTCCGCCGGGGCCGCGGGCGCCGCCGGTACCGGTGCGGCAGCGGCGGCCGCGGCGGCTTCGTCGATGATCGCCAGCAGTTCGTCATTGACCCAGGGCTTGCTGATGAAGCGGAAGATCTCGCCTTCGTTGATCGAGCCGATGATGGCGTTGAGATCGGCGTAGCCGGTCAGCAGCAGGCGCATGGCGCCGGGCTGGATGCTGCGGGCCTCGCGCAGCAGCTCGAAGCCGGTCATGCCGGGCATGCGCTGGTCGCTGACCAGGACATCCACCGGGTGTTCGCGCAGTACCGCCAGCGCTGCCTCGCCGCCCTCGGCGATGCGCACGTCATAACGGCGCCGGCACAGCATGCGCAGGCTGGTGAGAATGCGCGGCTCGTCGTCGACGAACAGCACCCGGGGCCGGTGGCCGAGAGCCGGGGCCTGCGGGGTATTGGGATCAAGTTCGCTCATGCCGACACCTCCTCCGCCATGCCGACTGTCTCGGCCGTTTCCGGGGCCTGCGACTGACGCAGCGGCAGCATGACCGTGAATTCCGTGCCCCGCCCGGGCACCGAGGCGGCGACGATGCGGCCGCCGTGTTCGTTGACGATGCGGTAGACGATCGCCAACCCCAGCCCGGTGCCCTCGCCCAGCGGCTTGGTGGTGAAGAACGGATCGAATATCTGGGCCCGGGTGGCTTCGTCCATGCCGGCGCCGGTATCGCGGATGCGCACCAGTACGCGGTCGGCCTCGTGGCGGGTGATCAGCGTCAGCCGGCCGGTGTCGCCCATGGCCTGCCCGGCGTTGGTGATCAGGTTGAGAAACACCTGGTTGACCTGCGAGGGCGCGCACTCGATCTCCGGCAGCTCGCCGTAGTCGCGCACCACCTCGATGCGATGCTTGAGCTGGCTCTGGCAGATGTTGAGCGCGGCATCCAGGCCGTCGTTGAGATTGACGAACTCGGTGCGGGACCGGTCCAGCCGGCTGAAGTCCTTGAGGTTGGCCACCAGCTCGCCGATCTGGGCCAGACCGTGGTGATTGTCGGCCACCAGTTGCTGCAGTTCCTCCAGCAGGGTGTCGGGCTCCAGCTCGGCCTTGAGCTGTTCCAGTTCCTCCAGGGCACGGGCGGTGGCCTCGAAGTCGGCCGCCGGATTGTCGAGCAGGGCCAGGGCATCGCGATAGCTGCCCAACAGCATCGCCACTTCCTGCATCGAGGTGGACACGATCTCGTTGTTGCTGCGCACGTAGCCCAGCGGCGTGTTGATCTCGTGCGATACGCCGGCAACCATCTGACCCAGCGACGCCATCTTCTCGGACTGGACCAGCTGCGCCTGGGACGATTTCAGATCGGCCATCGCCTGCTCCAGATGCTCGGTGCGGCGGGCCACCCGCTGTTCCAGCTCCACGTTGGCATCGCGCAGGGCGTCGTTGGCCGTGTCCAGGCTGCGGTAGCTGGCACGCAACCGCCAGCCCAGCCAGGCCAGCCCCAGCAGCAGCAGGCCGGCATAGCCCAGCAGCGCCCAGCGGTACTGCTGGGCGGCGGCCAGCCGCGCGCCGCGGGCGGCGGCATAGGCGCTCTGAATCGCGCCCAGCCGTTCACTGGTCGGGAAGGCCAGCAGTTTTTCCAGCGAGGTCTGCACCACCTGCTTGTCGCCTAGCACCGCGTTGCCCAGCGACGCCAGGCGGCGGAACGGGGTGCCCGCGCCATCCGGCAGTGCGATGTCCGACTGGCTCACGCGGTAGAGCATGTCCTCCACCGCCTCGATATTGGTCGGGTTCGGCAACATCCCGTAGGCCAGGATTTCCTTGTTGAAGCGGTTGACGAAGTCGACCGCCGGATCGAATTCCTCGGTGGCCGGCAGCTGCGCCAGCAGTTCATCGGACACGCGCGGGATCAGGGCCAGGGCATTGACCAGGCGCAGGTTGCGGCGCTCGTACTCGCGGCCGAGTTCCACCTTCTCGCGCATGGCCGCAATGTAGTCCGCCCGGGCCGCGTCCATGGCCGGAGCGATGCCGGCCAGCGGCCCGGTATCGGCGGCCAGGTCATCCATGCGGGCGGCGACCTCGTCGAGCAGTTCGTAGAGCACGTCGCGCTGCACGTCGACAATCAGCCGGGCGCGGGCGACCTCTTCATTGAAACGGGCGTCGAGGCGTTCCAGCGACCGGAACTCGGCGCGTATCGCGTCCTCGTTGCCGGCTTCCAGACCGCGAATGGCCACCACCAGCGCGGCCAGTCCGGCGACGGCGGCCACCGCCAGCCCCCCGATGAAAAGCGGTTTGATCCGCATGTTGTCTCCCCCTTGTTCGTATTGTTTTTCAGCCATCGCTGCCGGCACGGGGCCGTCGGGGGTCTGCGTCACGGGAACCGGTAGTGCCCCGGCGCAGCCCCTAGCCGTACTGTGCTTCGACCTTGTCCACTTCGTCCACATAGGCCTGCATGGCCTGATCGCGAGTCATCCCCTTGCGCTTCGCCCACGCGTCGTACTTCGCTCTTTCGATTACGTTGAGCATGCCCGGCCGCTTGCCGGACACGTCGCCGTCGGTGGCCTGCCGGTACAGCGCGTACATCGTCAGCTTGTAGTCATTACTGGGCTTGAAATCACCGTCGGCCGGCGCGTTGCGGACCTTGTCGACGGCGGCGTTGAACTGTTGTTGCAGATCGGACATGGGGGTTGTCTCCTGTGGCTGACGGATCGACATCCGTGCGACGCTGTTCGTTTGTCGGTCCTGCCCGGCCGGCGGATTGCAGTCGGCCCTACACGGGTCCGGGGCCGGGGTTGCGTGTCATGAACCGATCGCCTGCCTCGCGCGGCGCCGAAGACGGCCGCGTGACTTGCCATGCAGCCATTCGGACAGTGCGGCGTAGACCTGCGGGTGGTTCATGATCTCGAAGTGGTTCATGCCGAAGAAGATGCGGCCGTCGGCATCGTTGAAATGCAGCCGGCGGCTGGGCTTGCGCGACGCCCCGGTGGCGCTGCGGATGGGCACCAGCAGGTCACCCAGCCAGCGGTCGGCAAAGTCGCCGTGGCGGCGGCCCAGGCTGGCAGCCACCAGGTAGTTGCGGGTGCCCTCCAGCGGCCGCAGCTTGCGCGGCGTGACCTTCTCGGGATGGTCGGGATCGCGCCCGCGCCAGTCCTCGTCCACCAGGAAGCCGTAGCGCAGGTCCTTCACGCCCGCACTGCGGACATTGCCGATGCGGGCGAACGGGGCGGTGAACCGGGTCCAGGTCAGGGCGTGGGTGAACGCGCTGCCCAGCCGCTCCAGCGGGGCACCGAGATGCGGCGACCCCAGGCACACCAGTTCGGTGAGCTCGGTCGGCCAGCGGCAGCCGGCCTCGCGCCCGTAGTGGGTGGCGCTGCGGGCCACCAGCCCACCCATGCTGTGGCCGATGATTACCAGTCTTTGCAATTTTGCGGGGTAGCGCTCCACCAGCCGCTCGAGCAGGGCCGCCAGCTCGCGGCCGTTTTCCGAGATGTGGCAGCCGCTGTTGTAGCGCACGTACAGGGCGCTGTAGCCGTGTTCCTCGACCAGCCGGGCACCCAGATCGGGGCCGCCGGGGCGCTGCCACTGCTGATCGTTCATGCCCAGGCCGTGGACCAGGACCACCAGACGCTTGCGCGGCTTGCCCAAGGCCCGGCGCAGACCCTCGCGGTCGATCTCCACCTCGGTGCCGTCCGCTTGATGCAGCCCCATGCGGATGGCCAGCGGATTGCCCTCGGCCGCCATGCGGTCACCCAGCACGCCATTGAGCGCCGAGATCACCGCCAGACGGCTGCGGCCCAGATCCAGTCCGCGGCGCACCGGCACCAGCGCCCCGGCCAGACCCACGGCCTGGTCGGCCACGATGAAGGAGGCATCGCCGATTTCGCGCACGCCGCGGTAGACCCGCTGGGTACGATCGACCAGCTGCCGGTCGATCGGGTTGACCCGCCCGATGGTGCGCAGTACCGAGCTGTGCACGTCCTCGACGATATCGGTGACGCCGAAGAACAGGCCGCGCCACAGCTGGACGGCGCCCTGGGCCCAGTCCTGGGCGGACAGGCGGCGAGGCTTCACATGCTGCGTATAGCGATCACTCATTTCCGGCACTGCCATGCAATGGTGGTCAGGAGTTCGCCGAGCGCGATCAGGTGCCCGCCCAGCACCGCCTTGCCGGTGACCAGCAGGGAGGCGGCGATGTCGCGGGACGGATCGGCCCAGCCGAGAATGTTCATGAATCCGAGATGGCCGTAGGCGGCCCCGGTCATCGGCCCGTACAGCCCGAACGGGTTGGCGCCGAGCATCAGGCCTTCCGAATAGCGCATCGGAATCTTGAGCGTGTGGTCGAACTGCAGCCGGTTGGCCGGCCGCACGGCGCGCGCCACGGTGGCTTCCTGCAACACCTGTTCGCCCTGCCAGCTGCCGCCATTGAGCAGCATCTGGTAGAAGCGCGACAGCTCCTCGGCGCTGGCGTAGAGATTGCCGGCCGGTACCACCGCGTCCATGAAGACATCGGTGTTGGAGGCCTCGATCACCTTCTCGAACGGCACCGTCAGCGCCCGGGCCACCACCGCGGACAAAGGGAAACGCACCGGCTGGCCTGCGGCGTAGTTGAGCGCGCCGTTCGGGCGCAGCGCCGGTTCCAGCCCGAAGGTGAAGGTCTTCATGCCCAGCGGGGCGCGCAGGCGGGTGTCCAGATACTCGCTGATCGGCGCCCCGGTCACCCGCCGGATGACTTCGCCCAGGATGAAGCCGCCGGTGATGGCGTGGTAGGCCATGCGGGGGCCGTCGCGCCAGGTCGGCTTGGCCGCGCAGATCATCTCGATGCAGCGGTCCCAGTCGAGCAGGGTTTCCACCTGCGCGGCCTCGCCGGCCACATCGAACATCGGGAAGCCGCCGCGGTGCGCCAGCACCTCGGCGATCGTGGTCTCGCCCTTGCCGGCGGCGGCGAATTCCGGGAGGTAGTGCGACACCCGTTCATCGAGGTGGATGCCGCCCTCCTCGGCCAGCTTGTGAACCAGAATGGCGGTCACCGCCTTGGAGGCCGAGAACAGGCACACCGGGGTATCCGGCCGGGCCAGCAGGCGCGGCTCGCGCTCGTTGTCGACCGGACCGTTGCCGCGGGCGTGGCCCAGCGACCGGTTGAGCACGATCTGGCCCTGGCGGCGCAGGCACAGGGTGATGGCCGGGTAGGCGCCGCTGCGGTATAGCTCCTCGGTGGCGCTCCAGATCGCGTCCACCGCCCGCGCGGACAGCCCGCCCGCGCCGGGCGGGCGTTCCAGGCGGTCGTCAATGCCGGTGACGTCCGCCAGATCCTCGGGGACGTCGACCAGCGCGGCTCCCAGCAGGCTGCGGGTCATCGCGTGCCTCGCCTCAGGACACCGCCCGGATGCGGGCCTCGCCCGGGCCGGGCTCGTCGCGGGGATGGGCCAGCGGCTCGCGCACGTAATCCTGGCTGAAGTCGTCCGTGAGGATGGCCTCGTAGCGCAGGGCGTCGTACTCGCGGATGCCGTCGGCGGCCGCCTGGCTGATCAGGCCCTGCTTGACCGCGTCGTTGAGTTGGACGGATACGTCCTCGCCGCGCACCTGGCCGGTCTTGACCGCCTTCAGGAACGGTTCGTAGTCGGCCTCGATCTCCTGCAGCTTCTCGACGGTGCGCAGCATGTGGCCGGTAGGGCCGTTGTCGGCCCCGCCGATGTACAGGTCGTACTGCAGGCGCTGGTTGAGTTCGCTGTCGGTGGCGCTGTCCAGCATCACGTCGCACACGGCGGCGTTGTCGGCATCCGACGGTCCGTCGAACTGTCGGCCGCGCGGCATGGTGGCCAGCTTGAGGATCGGCCGCACCGCCTTGACCGGGAAGTTGCGAATGACCTCGTACAGAGCCTTGTCCAGCTCGGCCAGGTGATGGGCCATTACCCAGCGCACATGGGCCATGTCGGCCTCGCTTTCCCCGTGCTCGTGCACGTAGCGCAGCGTGGCCGAAGCCATGTACAGATGGCTGAGCATGTCGCCCAAACGCGCCGAGGTGCGCTCGCGCAGCTTGAGCGAACCACCAAGCACACCCATGGCCACGTCGGAGGCGAACGCCAGCGACGCGGAGTAGCGCTCCAGCTGACGGTAGTAGCCGGCGGTCTCGCCGTCCACCGGCGCCTTGGCCAGCCGGCCATTGGTCAGGCCCAGCACCAACGCCCGCACGCCGCGGTTCACGGAATAGCCGATGTGACCGAACAGCAGCCTGTCGAAATCGCGCAGGCCGGCCTTCGGGTCGGCATGGCGGGCGGCTTCCATTTCCGCGAACACGTACGGATGGCAGCGGATCGCGCCCTGGCCGAACACCATGAGGTTGCGCGTCATGATGTTGGCGCCTTCCACGGTGATCGCCACCGGCAGGGCCTGGTAGGCCGCGGCCAGGTAGTTGCGCGGCCCCATGATGATGGTCTTGCCGCTGTGGATGTCCATGGCGTCGGTGATGACGGTGCGCATCATCTCCGTCATGTGATACTTCATCATCGCGGTGACGATGGACGGGGCGCAGTGATCCACCGCGCTGGCGGTGAGATTGCGGCAGGCTTCCATCGAATAGGCGTAGCCGCCGATACGGCCCAGCGGTTCCTGGATGCCCTCGAACTTGCCGATGGCCACGCCGAACTGGCGGCGGATCTTCGAGTACGCCGAGGTGATGCCGTACATGCCCTTGCCGGTAGCGGTGGACAGCGCCGGCAGGGAGATGCCGCGCCCGGCGGACAGGCATTCCACCAGCATGCGCCAGCCGTTGCCGGCCTGTTCGGGCCCGCCGATGATGGCGTCCACCGGCACGAACACGTCGGTGCCCTTGATGGGACCGTTCATGAACGCCGCGCCGGGATAGTGCCGGCGGCCGATCTCGATGCCGTCGGTGTCGGTGGGGATCAGCGCACAGGTAATGCCGTAGTCGGTCTTGTCCGGATCACCCAGCAGGCCGTCCGGGTCCTGCAGCTTGAAGGCCAGGCCCATCAGCGTGGCCACCGGGGCCAGAGTGATGTAGCGCTTGGAGAAGTTCAGGCGGATGCCCAGCACTTCCTCGCCGTCGACCACGCGCTTTTCCACCACGCCGGTGTCCGGCATGGCGGTGGCGTCGGACCCGGCTTCCGGCCCGGTCAGGGCGAAGCAGGGAATCTCGCGGCCGGCGGCCAGGCCGGGCAGCCACTTCTGCTGCTGCGCCTTCGTGCCGTAATGCACCAGCAGCTCGCCCGGCCCGAGCGAGTTCGGCACCATCACGGTCACCGCTGCGGTCAGGCTGCGGGTGGCGATCTTGGCCACTACGCAGGACTGGCCGTAGGCGGAGAAGCCCAGGCCGCCGTGCGACTTCGGGATCAGCATCGCGAAGAAGCCGTTGTCGCGGATGAACTGCCAGACTTCCGGCGGCAGGTCCTTGCGTTCGAAGTGGACTTCCCAATCGTCGATCATCGCGCACAGCTCGTGCGTCGGGCCGTCCAGGAACGCCTGTTCCTCGTCGGTCAGCGTCGTGTAGGGGAATTCCAGCAGCTTCGACCAGTCCGGCCGGCCGCGGAACATCTCGCCTTCCCACCACACGTCGCCGGCTTCCAGGGCCTCGCGCTCGGTGCGGTTCATTTCCGGCAGCACGCTGCGGAAGACCTTGTAGAGCGGCCGCGAGACCACCGCGCGGCGCAGCGGTACCAGATTGAACAGCACCGCCGGCGGCAGGAACAGCGCGGCGGCGATGCCGGCGCCGAGCGTGCCGTAGAGGCCGGCAGCAAACCCGGCGACCAGCAATCCGCCGGTCACGGCCGTGAACACGGCCAGCGAGACGCCGCGATAGAGCAGCGCGCCATAGATAACGAGAATCGCGAGCGCAAGGGCCAGAGCAATCATGTTGTCGACTCCTGTCGCGGGCGACGCCGGGCCGGCCGGGTGCCGCGATGCAACATAGGAAAGAAATCTTTCCAGAACCTACGCCAGCATGACGGGTATGTCAAGTTTCCGGAAAGGTGGGTTTCCCATGCTGCGGTTTGCGCTAACATGGTCGTGAAAAGTGCCCGGAATGAGGTTCGACCCTTGGCCACGACCACCAAGCCCGCCGGCCGCCGTTACCGCGGCCGCACCCCGGAACAGCTGCGCGGCGAGCGTCGGCAGCGCCTGCTGGACGCCGGGCTGGCGCTGTTCGGCGAGCGCGGTTATGCCAACGCGCCGATCGAGCTGATCTGTTCCACCGGCAGCGTGGCCACCCGCCACTTCTACGAACAGTTCGACGGCCGCGAAGCCCTGTTGCGGGCGGTGTTCGACGAACTGGTGGCGGCCACCGGCACGGTCCTGGCCACGGCACTGAACAACCCCGACCGGGATCTGCACGAACGGGTGTCGGACGCTATCGGCCAGGCGGTGCTCTACCTGCTCAACGATCCGCGCCGGGCACGGGTGATGTGCATGGAATCGGTCGGCGTCAGCCGCGAGATGGAAAGCCACCGCCGCGAGGCCATCCATGACCTGGCCTCGATCATCCGTGACTACTCCCAGCATCTGGCCGAGGCCGGCGAACTGCCCCAGCGCGACTACCACTTCCCGGCGGTGGCACTGGTGGGCGTGGTCAACGAACTGATCACCGAATGGCTGGTCGAGGACACCGGGCTGGATGCCGGCGGACTGGCGCGCGAGGCGGTGCTGATCTTCCGCGCGGTGATCATCGGCACCAAACGCTACAGCACCGACTGGCCGCCGGTCGGCTGAGCCGGATCCGTCACGAGGGCAGCGGCCGGCCGCGCTGTCACGAAAATGTCGCCCGGGCTTTATCAAACGGTCATCTGACTGACGCAAATTGACGCCGTGCCTGATCACGGACCGTCGATTTGAGCCGCATTGCACTGATTACCGACGCCTGGCACCCGCAGGTCAACGGGGTGGTCACGGCGCTGTCCGCGCTGGTGTCCGAACTGCATCGCGCCGGCGACGAGGTGCGGGTGATCCACCCGGGGCGTTTCGTCACCGTACCCCTGCCCACCTACCGGGAAATCCGGCTGGCGGCGGTGCCCTATCCGGGGGTCGCGCGGCGCCTGAAGCGCCGGCAGCCGGATGCCATCCACATCGCCACCGAAGGTCCCTGCGGCATGGCCGCCTGGCTGTACTGCCAGCGCCACGGGCTGCATTTCACCACCTCGTTCCACACCCGGTTTCCCGAATACGTGCACGCGCGCCTGCCGTTCCTGCCGGTGTCGCTGGGCTACCGGGTGCTGGCGCGTTTCCACGGGGCGGCCGACGCCACCATGGTGAGCACGCCGCCGCTGGCCGACTTCCTGCGCGAGCGCGGCTTTTCCAACCTCAGGCAATGGGCGCGCGGGGTCGACACCGAACGCTTCCGGCCGCTGGCCAGCGACGTGCTGGCGGACCTGCCCCGCCCGATCTTCATGTCCATGGGCCGGGTGGCGGTGGAGAAGAACATCCAGGCCTTTCTCGATCTCGACCTGCCCGGCAGCAAGGTGGTGGTGGGCGACGGCCCGGCCTTCCAGTCCCTGTCGCGGCGCTATCCCGAGGTGCACTGGCTGGGCCTGAAACTGGGCGACGATCTCGTACGGCATCTGTCCGCCGCCGACTGCCTGGTCTTTCCCAGCCGCACCGACACCCTCGGCCTGGTGTTGCTCGAGGCGATGGCCTGCGGTGTGCCGGTGGCGGCTTATCCGGTTACCGGGCCGTCCCAGGTGGTGGATTCGGGCGAAACCGGTGTGCTCGACGAGGACCTGCGCGCCGCGGCGCTGGCCGCGCTGGCACTGGACGGCGACACCTGCCGCTGCCAGGCCGAGCGCTGGGGCTGGGCGGCCTCGGCCCGCGAATTCCGGCACAACCTGGTACCGGCGCGCCAGACCGGGCGTGCGGCGATTCTGCGACCCCAAAGGAGACCCGGATGAAAATCCTGATTCCCGGTGGCGACGGCTTCTGCGGCTGGGCCACGGCCCTGCATCTATCCGCCCGCGGGCACGCGGTGCACCTGGTGGACAACCTCTCGCGGCGCAAGATCGACATCGAACTGGGGGTGGATTCGCTCACCCCGATCGCCCCGCTGCGCAACCGGCTGGCGGCCTGGCGCGAGCTAACCGGCCGTCAGATCGAGTGGACCGATCTCGACGCCGCCCGCGACTACGACGCCCTGGAGCGCCTGATCCGCGACTGGCGGCCGGATGCGGTGGTGCATTTCGCCGAGCAGCGCTCGGCCCCCTATTCCATGAAGTCGGCGGCCACCAAGCGCTACACGCTGGAGAACAACCTCTCGGCCACCCAGAACCTGCTGTGCGCGCTGGTGGAAACCGGCGTCGACGCCCATCTGGTGCACCTGGGCACCATGGGCGTGTACGGCTACGGCGGCGGCATGCGCATTCCCGAGGGTTATCTCACCATCCAGGCCGAGGCCTCGGACGGCGGCCGGCTGGAGCGGGAAATCCTGTTCCCGCCGGACCCGGGCAGCGTCTACCACATGACCAAGACCCAGGATCAGCTGCTGTTCTACTTCTACAACAAGAACGACGGCATCCGCATCACCGATCTGCATCAGGGGGTGGTGTGGGGCACCCAGACCCGCGAGACGCGGCTGGACGAACGCCTGATCAACCGCTTCGACTACGACGGCGACTACGGCACCGTGCTCAACCGCTTCCTGATGCAGGCCGCGGTGGGCTACCCGCTGACGGTGCACGGAAGCGGCGGCCAGACCCGGGCCTTCATCCACATCCAGGACAGCGTTCGCTGCGTGGAAATGGCGCTGGCCCATCCCCCCGCAACCAGCGAACGGGTGCGCATCTTCAACCAGATGACCGAAACCCACCGGGTGGCGGACCTGGCCCGGATCGTGGCGGAACTCACCGGGGCCGAGATCGCCTACCTCGACAACCCGCGCAAGGAAGCCGACGCCAACGACCTGGCCGCCGACGCCCGCTGCCTGATCGACCTGGGCCTGCAGCCCACCACCCTGCGCACCGGGTTGCTGGACGAGATCGTGGAAATCGGCCAGCGCTATCGCGAACGCTGCGACCGCGACCGCATTCCCTGCACCTCGCAGTGGACGCGGGTACCGGCGGCGGCCCGGGTGGCGCGCCGCGCCGGCTGAGCCTGACTCGGGGCGGCCAATTGACGTAATGTCTGCGTTTTGCCGACCGGCGCCCACGCGCTGATCGGCCCCGACCGACAGGACGCAGACCGGGCATGGCCAGCGAGGACGATACCGATCATCTCGACCTCGCCGCCGGCGACGAACCCGCCGACGGCGAACCGATTTCCTACCAGACCTTCGGCGAGCAGTTCATCCGCCATCTGGTGACCGTGCCGCGCCTGCGCGCGGAAGTGGAACAGATCCTCCAGGCCACCATGGAGGGCTCGGCCGAGGCCCTGCCCAACGAACTGCTGGTGGCCTCCTACCGGTTCGCGCCCCATGACATCGAGATCGAGCGTCGGGTCAGCGACGACGCGGAAGTGGCCTTCTCGCTGGTGCTGGGCGGCGTGCTCACGCTCAAGATCAAGGTGATGGGCATGACCGTGGCGCTGCCCATGGACGTGAGCATCCGCGTGGCCATCGACGTGCACACCTTCGCCCCGCTGACCATCAAGCTGGTGCCCCGGCCGCTGACCCATCGCAACGTGACGGTAACCACCCGCATGCCGCGCGAGTTGCGGGCCCTGCCCACGCGGCTGCTGGACCGCATCAATCCACTGGCCATCGCGGTGCAGGAGAACATCGTGCGCCAGGCCAATCACCGGCTGTCCCGGCCGGATCTGGCCGAGGCGGCGACGGTGGACGTGCTGGCGCTGGCGGAAGGCGCGCTGGGCGGAAAGGCCTGACCGGCCGGTCCCGCTAGCCCGCCAGCGGCCTCAGGGTCGCGGCGGGTCGGTTATCCCCGAGTGCCGTTGCCACGCGCCAGTCGGCGGGCTCGCGCAACAGGCGTTCCCCGGCCAGTCGCGCACCGCGGATGTTGCCGGCCATCGGCCCCAGTTCCATTTCCGCCAGCCGGCCGGCCACGTACAGCCCCGGCCGCCACTGCAGGTCGGGTTGCGGGGCGGGAAAACCGCAGGGCGTGAGTGGCAGGGCCAGTTCGCGGATCAGCTGGCTGATGAGCTGGCCACCGGGCAGGCGGTCGGCAAAGCCGGTAGCCACCACCACTTCGTCGGCCGGCACGGTGCGGCGATCGGCCAGCACCACGCCGCGGTCGTCAAGGCCCATGGCCGAACCCACATGGACATGCAGCGCGCCGCGCCGGATGGCGCGTTGCAGCCCGGCGGCCACGTCGCGCGGCAGGGTGCCCGGATGGCGGGCCACCTGGATGCGGCGGCGGCGCTGGCGCCAGTCGCCGGCGGCAAACGGCACCAGGCAGCGGGGCCCGGCGTAGCAGGGCTGGGCGTCGAAATCCGCCCGGCGCAGGCGCCGGCGGGTCACCAGGTTCACCGACCGGCCGCCGGCGATCAGGCACAGCGCGAGCTGCCCGGCGGTAATGCCGCCGCCGATGATGGCGACATGGCCGTCACCGCTCGGCATGGCGAAATCGTGATCGAACACATGCGGCACGCCGGCCGCCCAGTCCGGCCGGTCGGGCGCGGGCGGCCCGGGGGCCAGCAGCACCCGCCGGGTCCACCAGGAGCGTTCCCGGCCCCAGACGCGATAGCCGCCGGCCTGGGGTTCGATGCGGGTCACCCGTTCGCAGGCGCGCAGGTGCGCCGGTTCATCGGCGATCAGTTGACGACAGTGGGCGTTGAACAGCGACAGCGCCGGGCGTTGATAGGGGTCGATGAAGGCCGGGCCGTCCAGACGCACGCTGTCGGCAAAGCGCCGCAGGGCATCGCTGCGCAGACCCAGATGATGGGCCTGGGGCGAGCGCAGGTAGTCCATGCCGCAGGCTTCGGCCCGGCGGTCCCATGCGGCCAGCGGGGCCGGGGCATCGTCCACGATCAGCAGGTCGTCATCGGCCACGCCCAGCCGCCCGCGCAGCACCCGGGAGAGATGGGTGCCGTGCACCCCGCCACCGACAATCAACCATTCGGGCACGTTGAATCAGCCTCCCCGGTTCATCCCAGCGCGCGCATTTGTCCGGCAGTGAGTTGCCAGCGCAGGGTGCCGGTCCCGCCCTCGGCCGGGCCGGGGAATTCCACGCAGGCCGCGCCGGCCTTTTTCAGCGACAGGATGCGGTCGCGCTTGCGGGTCAGGCCCCAGGACACCCAGGCGGACAGGTCCGGCTCGTGCCCCACCAGAATCAGCGATTCGTCGGTGGGACGGCCGTGCAGCCAGGTATCCAGCGCCTCCGGGCCGGCGCCGGGATTCAGCGCCGCCGATTCCACCAGCGGCGGCTCGCCCACATACGGCGCCAGCAGTTCGGCGGTCTGCTGGGCGCGCAGCAGCAGGCTGGACACGATGGTATCCACCACCTGGCCTTCGAGGCAGGCACGCAGGCCGGCGGCGGCCGCCCGGGTACGGCGGCGGCCCTTGTCGGTCAACGGGCGTTCCTCGTCGGAAAGCCCCATGTCGTGCGCTTCCTCGCGATCCATTGCTATGCCGTGACGAAAGGCGATGATGTCCATCGGATGGTCACCTCTAAACCATGAATGCGTCGGGGCGATGACAGCCCCGCCGCGGGTTCGACACCAACGGCGGGCCGCCAATTCGGCCCTGTCCGCCGCGACGCCGGAATACCGATCCGGCTTTCCATTCAAATCAGAAGCTTACCGCAGTGCAGCGCGCACCGGTGCCACCCGCGCGGGTGCAATCGCCGTCGCCACGGTAGCGTCGGGCCGAATTTTTGTCCCGGTTCGCGCCGACCCCGCCAGCCGCCTGATTGCGCAGCGATTCTCGACGCATTCACACGGGATATCCACAGGTCATCCCCGTCCGGATGCACCGGCTTTTCCACCGGTAGACACAATATGTAGTAACGAATACGCAAAAACCGCTTGTTGACCACACCATATAGTGGTGTATTGTTGGGTTGTAGCCCGTGACCGCGGGCGCCCGAACAACGAACCGCCAGCAGGGGTGAACGCACATGCAGACGCAATCCGAAGCCGTGACCGAGCGGCCGCAACAGCCTGTTGATACGCCTTCCAGCGCGGAACTGGCCGCCACCGCGCCGGGTTCCTACAAGGTGATCCGCCGCAACGGCAAGGTCACCCCCTTCGACCGCTCCAAGATCGAAGTCGCCCTGACCAAGGCCTTCCTGGACGTGGAGGGCCGCTCGGGGGCCGCCTCCAGCCGCATCCGTGACACCGTCAAGCAACTGGCCGAACAGGTGGAACAGGGCGTGACCCGCAGCCTGCCCGGCGGTGGCGCGGTGCACATCGAGGACATCCAGGACTACGTGGAACTGGCGCTGATGCGCGCCGGGGAGCACAAGGTGGCCCGCTCCTACGTGCTGTACCGCGAGGAGCGCGCCCGCGAACGCGCCGAGGCCGCGGCCAAGAGCGGCAAGACCGGGGCCACCGTCGCCAAGGGCGCCATCAACGTGGCGTTCAAGGACGGCACCACCCGGGCGCTGGACGAAGTCCGCCTGAAGAAGGTGATCGAGGAGGCCTGTCACGGCATCGACGGCGTGGACGCCGAGCGCCTGCTGGCCGATACCGTCAAGAACGCCTACGACGGCATCAACGAGGACGAACTGGCCACCGCGCTGGTACTGTCCGCCCGGCAGCGGCTGGAAGCCGAGCCCAACTACGGCCAGGTCGCCGCCCGCCTGCTGCTGGACAAGCTGCGCCACGAGGCGCTGACCTTCCTGGCCGACGGTCAGGTGGAATACGCCACCCACACCGAGATGACGCAAGCGTATCCCGATTACTTCGCGGACTACGTGAAACGCGGCGCCGAGCTGGAACTGCTGGATTCCCGCCTGCTGGAATACGATCTGGAGCGCCTCGGCAAGGCCCTGCTGCCCGACCGCGACCTGCAGTTCACCTACCTGGGCCTGCAGACGCTCTACGACCGCTACTTCATCCATTCCGAGGGCAACCGCTTCGAGCTGCCGCAGGCGTTTTTCATGCGGGTGGCCATGGGGCTGGCCATCAACGAGATCGAGCGCGAGGACCGCGCCATCGAGTTCTACCAGCTGCTGTCGTCGTTCGACTTCATGAGCAGCACGCCCACCCTGTTCAACAGCGGCACCCTGCGCCCGCAGCTTTCCAGCTGCTACCTGACCAGCGTGGCCGACGACCTGGGCGGCATCTACGGCGCCATCCACGACAACGCCATGCTGAGCAAGTTCGCCGGCGGCCTGGGCAACGACTGGACCCCGGTGCGCGCCATGGGCGCCCACATCAAGGGCACCAACGGCAAGTCCCAGGGCGTGGTGCCGTTCCTGAAGGTGGTCAACGACACCGCGGTGGCGGTCAACCAGGGGGGCAAGCGCAAGGGCGCGGTCTGCGCCTACCTGGAAACCTGGCACAAGGACATCGAGGAATTCCTGGAACTGCGCAAGAACACCGGCGACGACCGTCGGCGCTGCCACGACATGAACACCGCCAACTGGGTGCCGGACCTGTTCGTCAAGCGCGTGCTGGACGATGCCCAGTGGACGCTGTTCTCGCCCAACGACGTGCCCGACCTGCACGATCTCACCGGCCAGGCCTTCCAGGAAGCCTACGAACGCTACGAGGCGAAGGTGGACGCCGGCGAGATCAAGAACGCCAAGAAGGTGTCCGCCGTGGGCCTGTGGCGCAAGATGCTGTCGCAGCTGTTCGAGACCGGCCACCCCTGGTTCACGTTCAAGGACCCCTGCAACCTGCGCAGCCCGCAGCAGCATGTGGGCGTGGTGCACTCGTCCAACCTGTGCACCGAGATCACGCTCAACACCAGCCCGGGCAAGGAAATCGCGGTGTGCAACCTGGGGTCGATCAACCTGCCCCAGCACATCGTCGACGGCGAACTGGACAGCGCCAAGCTGGAAAAAACCGTCAACACCGCCCTGCGCATGCTCGACAACGTGATCGAGTACAACTACTACAGCGTCAAGACCGCGCGTGACTCCAACCTGCGCCACCGCCCGGTGGGCCTGGGCCTGATGGGCTTCCAGGATGCCCTGTACAAGCTCAAGCTGCCCTACGAGTCCGAGGAAGCCGTGGACTTCGCCGACCGCTCCATGGAGCAGATCAGCTATTACGCCATCCAGGCCTCCACCAATCTGGCCGAGGAGCGGGGCGCCTACTCCAGCTTCAAGGGCAGCCTGTGGGACCAGGGCGTACTGCCGATCGACTCCATCCGCATCCTGCGCGACAACCGCGGGGCCGAGTACCTGGACCAGGACGAATCGCAGACCCTGGACTGGGACGGCCTGCGCACCCGCATCCAGCAGGTGGGCATGCGCAACTCCAACTGCATGGCCATCGCCCCCACCGCGACCATCGCCAACATCACCGGCGTAAGCCAGTCGATCGAGCCGACCTACCAGAACCTGTACGTCAAATCGAACCTGTCCGGCGAGTTCACCGTCATCAACCCCTACCTGGTGGACGACCTCAAGGCCCTGGACCTGTGGGACGAGGTGATGGCCAACGACCTGAAGTACTACGACGGCTCGGTGCAGGCAGTGGACCGCATCCCGGACGATCTCAAGGTGCTGTACAAGTGCGCTTTCGAGATCGACCCCAAGTGGCTGGTGGAAGCCGGCAGCCGCCGCCAGAAATGGCTGGACCAGGCCCAGAGCCTGAACCTGTACATGGCCCAGCCCTCCGGCCGGAAACTGGACGAGCTGTACAAGTTCGCCTGGCAGAAGGGCCTGAAGACCACCTACTACCTGCGCACCATGGGCGCCTCGCACACCGAGAAATCCACCATCACCGACCACCGCCTGAATGCGGTGGCCCACGGCGGTGGTCACGGCAGCGGCGGTCCGGCCGCCGCCAGCGGTGGCGGTGCCAGCGCGGCCGGGGCTTCGAACGGCAGCACGGCCGGCGCGGGCCCGACCAATGGTCACGCCAACGGCAACGGTCAGGCCGCGGCACCCGCCGCCCAGCCGACCGCCCCCATGGCCTGCGCCATCGACGACCCGGACTGCGAGGCCTGTCAGTAACCCGGATCGCCATCGCCCGAACGAAGCCATCCCCTCTCCCCGCCGGGGAGAGGGCCAGGGAGAGGGGGAACGATTGCAACCATGACCCAACAAATGGACTGGCACCCAACAATCATCGACACCGGCGACGACCCGCGCGAATCCGGCCCGCTGCCCTCCCAGGCCAGCGACGCCAAACGCCATCAGCAGCAGATCCGCCAGCGGCGCACCCGCGCCCGCCGGGTGATGCAGCTGAACCGCCGCCGCTAGACAACCGCGAAGCCCGACGCCACCGGCTTTCGACATCGACTTAACGCAAGACAAGGATGACGACCATGCTCGAATGGAACGACAACCGCCCCACCGATCCCAACCAGAGCGTGCACCCGCCGCAGCCGGCCGCCACCCCCGACCCCTTCGCGGTGGAAGACGGCGAACTGCGCGCCCGCGAAACCGCCGACAAGGACACCGCCGTCACCGGCCTGGAACAAGTCGAAATGGGCGCCGACCGCGTGCAGGTGGACGACAAGGCCATCATCAACTGCCGTGCGGACGTCAACCAGCTGGTGCCGTTCAAGTACCAGTGGGCGTGGGAGAAATACCTGTCCGGCTGCGCCAACCACTGGATGCCGCAGGAAATCAACATGTCCGCCGACATCGCCATGTGGCAGGACCCGGACGCCCTGTCCGATGACGAACGCCTGATCCTGAAACGCGGCTTCGGCTTCTTCGCGTCATCCGAATCGCTGGTGGCCAACAACCTGGTGCTGGGCATCTACAAGCACCTGACCAACCCCGAATGCCGCCAGTACCTGCTGCGCCAGGCCTTCGAGGAAGCCGTCCACGGCCACTGCTTCCAGTACATCGTGGAAAGCCTGAACCTGGACGAGGGCGAGATCTTCAACATGTACCGCGAGCTGCCCAGCGTCCACAACAAGGCCGCCTGGGCCATGCAGTACACCCAGAGCCTGAACGACCCGGACTTCACCACCGGCACCCCGGAAAACGACCAGAAGTTCCTGCGTGACCTGATCGCCTTCTACGTCATCTTCGAAGGTATCTTCTTCTACGCCGGCTTCGTGCAGTTCCTGTCATTCGGCCGCCGCAACAAGATGACCGGCACCGCCGAACAGGTGCAATACATCATGCGCGATGAGTCGATGCACCTGAACTTCGGCATCGACGTCATCAACCAGATCAAGATCGAAAACCCCCACCTCTGGACCGCCAGCTTCCAGGAAGAGGCCCGGGCGATGATCGACAAGGCCATGCACCTGGAAATCGCCTACGCCCACGATTCCATGCCCCGCGGCGTGCTCGGCATGAACGCCAGCATGTTCGACGAGTACATGAAGTTCATCGCCAACCGCCGCTGCAGCCAGATCGGCCTGGCCGAGCTCTACCCCGGTGCCGAGAACCCGTTCCCGTGGATGAGCGAGATGATGGATCTGAAGAAGGAGAAGAACTTCTTTGAGACTCGGGTGATTGAGTATCAGACGGGTGGGGCGTTGTCTTGGGACTAGCAGCGGACCGCACGTAGGGAACAAGAGGGAGAAGCGGCAACTGGAGACTACGCTTTAACGATAAAGGTAGCCGGCATAGATAGGGCCACTACCTTTTAGGGAAACGAGCATGCATCGACAACGTCAAAATGATCGCCCCTTCCAAGAACCAAGTAGAAAGGGAGAACTTCGGGAACCCTCCGAAATCGATGTAGCACGCGTCATCCATTCGTCAGCATTTCGAAGACTTCAGTCGAAAACCCAAGTACTAGGCTTGGGCGAAAGCGATTTTTACCGAACGCGGCTTACGCATACTCTAGAGGTTGCACAAATCGCGACCGGCATGCTGCGCATCCTGCAACGGAGCAGCAGTACCGCTCACGAACGCGCACTCCCCGATGTCCCTCTAATAACCACAATTGCCTTAGCCCATGACATTGGCCACCCACCGTTCGGTCATGGCGGTGAAGTGGCGCTAAATTATCTGATGCAACCAGATATGGGCTTTGAAGGAAATGGACAAACGCTACGAATACTTAGCAACTTAGAACGGCGCCACAAAGGGTCTGGCCTAAATCTTACACGGCGAAGCCTGCTCGGAATCCTAAAATACACAAGACCATTCTCACAATCCCGGAAACGCACTCTGCCTTCAGACTCTTCCAACACCCCCCTACGTCAAGTGAAATCTAAGGAATGGAAGCCACCGAAGTGTTATCTGGACACAGAGCAGGATACCGTGAACTGGATTTTATCCGCTTTCTCTGAAGACGATAAAGAAAAAATAATAAGATTTAATGAAATCGCGACCGAGGATAGCCATGGAAAGGCAAAGAATCCGACCCTAGATTGCTCGATCATGGATCTTGCCGACGATATTTCCTATGGCATTCATGACCTAGAGGACGGCATTCATATGGGATTTGTAACTGCCGAAATCTGGAGTGAATTTGAGGAAGAAAAACTCACCGAGCACAGATCTTGGCTCAAGAACAATGAACTCACGGAACTATCAAGAAGACTATTTTCGAACCGAGAGAGCCGGAAAGAAGCAATTGGCGCCCTAGTAAATGCATTTGTTACTCATGCGAAAATAACAGAAGGCAGAGGCGACTCAGAGCTACTTAGATTGAATGTTGACCTTGATGGTGATGAGTCAAGAAAGGTGCTAGATAAGATAAAGGGGCTTGTAGTAGAAAGGGTAATCCAACGGCCAGAAGTACAAACCCTTGAGTACAAGGGGCAGCAAATAGTTATGGAACTATTCGAGGCATTCAATGCAGAGCCAAAGCGTCTACTACCCCTTGATACTCAGGAGAAAGTCTGCATAAGCGAGTCTAAGGAACGTGTGATTTGCGATCACATTTCCGGAATGACTGATGAATATGCGTCCCGCATTTACGGGCAATTGTTCATGCCAGGCCAGGGAAGCGTATTCCAGAAAATTTAAACTTCAGAATCAGATATTTTACGCTTTCACTAGTGACTCTAACTGAAAACAAATAATGTCGGTGAATTACGACTCTGGCCTATCTAACACGCTAAATACGGAGGTCGATCAAATGGCAGTGAAACATACGCCTACAGGGGAAATACACAGTGGTAGTAAAGGTGGCATTACTGGCTGCGGATTTGACACCCGAGAGCACTCTAGTCATTGGGTGAATACTCCTGAACGGATCACCTGTGCGAAGAATGGGTGTCGCTGAGTTAAAGCTTGCTAGTCGACTCAAAGCTCGCCTGCCACCAATAATGGTAGATAGCCGGAGGTGCCAGAGCTCTTAACAAAATCATCGGGAAGCGATTGGCTTCAACTGTGATTGTGTATTATTATACAGTAGTCGTGTCGGAGAGAGAAAATGGGAAACGATCAAACCAATGACGATGTTTCCCTCAAGCCAGGCCAGAGCTCGGACCCTCCGGAGGAAGTCACGCAGTATATCCGTCGCGAAATTCATGACCTGTACGATGTGTACAGCTATCGCCACGCAGCCTCACTTCTGGCCAACTCTTTTCCCTCAGAGCTTGACGAGCTTCAAAACGCTCTCGAAGGCTTTCGGCTTTCGACTCGAATGATTGGCATGCCAGGTGGCAACGAGTCAGAAGTCCCCAAGGCCATTAGCCGTGTACTTCGGTCGCAAAACTGGCTGGAGTCCCGCATTCAGGGTGACTTGCTTATACGGATCCAGGATTACATGGAGACCCTGGATAGGGCGACGGGCAAGATGAGGAAAGAGACCCTACCGCCGCAAGAGCCCAAGCTCATTCCAAACTTTATCGACGGTCACAAGATTGAATCGCCCCGACTTTCCCGGAGGCTCGTGGGTTTGAGTCATGCCGCTGCGGCTGACTCATTGAGTGTGGCATAGAAATGTTGTTCGGCTTCGGCCGGTGGAATGTGGCCGATCGGGCCGAGCAGCCGCTGATGATTGAACCAGTCGACCCAGTCCAGGGTGGCGAATTCGACGGCTTCCAGATTCGGCCAGGGGCCGCGTCGCCGGATGACTTCCGTCTTGAACAGGCCAATCACGGTCTCGGCCAGCGCATTGTCATAGGAATTGCCGACACGGCCGGCCGACGGGGTGATGCCGACATCGGCCAGTCGCTCGCTGTAGCGAATCGACAGATACTGCGACCCGCGGTCAGTATGCTGAATCAGGCCGGCCGCCGGCCCCGGCTGTCGATCGTGGATGGCCTGCTCGAGGGCATCGAGCACAAATGCGGTGTTGGGCGCACTCGCCGCCCGCCAGCCCACGATGCGCTTGGCGAAGGCGTCGATGACAAAGGCGACATAGACGAAGCCGCGCCAGGTCGCCACATACGTAAAATCCGCCACCCAGAGCTGGTTGGGCGCCTCGGCGGTGAAGTCCCGCCGGACATGATCGTCGGGCGCGGCTTGGCGGGGGTCCGCCTGTGTGGTGCACGGCGGCTTGCCGCGCGTCACGCCACGCAGCCCCATCTCCCGCATCAGCCGCTCGACGGTGCAACGGGCCACGGCCCAGTGCTGGCGCTGCAATTCGCACCAGACCTTGCGGGCGCCATACACACATCGGTTGTCCTGCCAGACCTGGTCGATGACCTCGGATACCGCGGCGTCACGCTGGGTGCGTGCCGAGCGCCGCGCCGGATCGGCCTGCTGGGCCTTGGCGTCGTGGTAGGTCGACGGTGCGATCGGCAACACCCGGCAGATCGGCTCGACACCGTAGACCTTGCGGTGATCGTCGATGAAATCGACCATCACTTGCCGCGGCGGTCGAGCTCCGCCTGGGCAAAATATGCGGAGGCCTTGCGCAGGATCTCGTTGGCCCGGCGTAGCTCGCGCACCTCGCGCTCAAGCGCCTTGACGCGTTCACGCTCTTCGGTGGTCTGGCCATCGCGCAGGCCGCGATCGCGCTCGGCCTGGCGTACCCAGTTGCGCAGCGTCTCGGCCGTGCAGCCGAACTTGCCGGCAATCGAACCGATCGCCGCCCACTGCGAGGCGTACTCGCCCTGGTGCTCGAACACCATCCGAACCGCCCGCTCGCGGACCTCCGGGGAATATCGTTTGCTTTGTCTCATGGCTCCAGTCTCTCAAGAGTTGGAGCCTCCGACGAACCCGGGGCGATTCAAGATCGACTACGTGAAAGGCAAGGTCGCCTTCGATCTCGAATGGAACTCAAAGGATCAGACTTTCGACCGTGATCTCTATGCCATGCGCGCATTCCATGAAACTGGGTTGATCTCCGCAGGAGTTCTCCTAACACGTTCGGAAACGCTTAATCCGTACTTCAACGTGATCCCGCAGCTGGACAAGGACGGCAAGCAAGTGAAGGCCAGCGTAAAGGCCAAATACGGTGCGTCGACAACCTGGATGGGCAAGCTGCTATATCGATTGAATGCCGGGCGACACGGCGGATGCCCCATCCTTGCCTTGGGGATAAAGCCCGCTCTCATTACCGATTTGCCGGAGTTAGAACAATGACAACCGAGATCACTTCTCCCACCGAAGACTTCCTCCAGGCGACTGATGGGAAACAATTCAGAACCATCCTTGCCGATCCGCCATGGCAGTTCCAGAACCGTACGGGCAAAGTCGCACCCGAACATCGGCGTCTCTCTCGCTATCCCACCATGACGCTTGACGACGTTTGCGACTTACCGATTGGAGCGGCTCTTGCGGATGCCGCTCACTTGTATCTCTGGGTTCCAAATGCGTTGTTGCCGGACGGACTGCGCGTGATGCAGGCCTGGGGGTTCCACTACAAAACGAATCTGGTCTGGCACAAGGTTCGAAAAGATGGCGGCTCCGATGGTAGGGGCGTGGGGTTTTATTTTCGGAATGTTACGGAGCTGGTTCTGTTCGGCGTTCGCGGGAAAAACGCCAGAACCCTCCAGCCCGGCCGACGGCAAGTCAATTATCTCGCAACCCGGAAGCGCGAACACAGCCGTAAACCCGATGAGCTTTATCCCATCATTGAGGCTTGTAGCCCTGGCCCGTATCTCGAACTGTTTTCGCGGGGAACCAGAGCGGGCTGGACCGTTTGGGGCAACCAGGCAAACGACGACTACCATCCGACTTGGTCCACCTATCCAAATCATTCCCGCTCGGAACGCCAAACGGATTTGGCAATTTAGTCGACTGCGACTAGCCGTTTGAGAACAAGCGCGGGCATCCGTGGGATCTTACTACCGCGGATTGTCCGTGCCATATCCAGTCGGGAAATTCGTATTGACTGCTACTAAACGCACCATGAGCGTGGGAAACGGAAACAAGGCTGATCGCGATAACGAGGAAATTAGACGGTTGGCAAAAATGCCTGACAAAAATATCGATACGTCTGACATTCCGGAAGTTTCGGCTTGGGGCGAGGCCAAGCGCGGCACCTTTTATCGCCCGAAAGCCAGTAAGCGCAGCTAGATTTCGAGGGCAAGCTGGCTACGCCCCCGACCGACACGGCGCCGCTAGCCGATGTCCTGCGTCTGCCGGCATCGCGGGAAGCGGGAACAGCCGTAGAACTCCTGGCCGCGTTTCGGCCCCCTTTTCGCCGTGCGACGCTTCATGTGCGCGCCGCAGCTCGGGCAGTCCGGTGCCGTGGCGCCCGGTGGTGGCGCCAGCTCCTCGGCGGCCTTCGGTGCCGATTCGTCCACCATGGCGCGGGCATCGATCAGCGTGATGTTCTGGCCTGCGGCGAACTGCCGGGCCGCGTCGGTGAACGCACCCACCCCGACCACGAATCCGCCGGTGGCCCCGCGTGAGGCCATCACGCCGTAAAGCTCGCGCACCACGCTGACGCCAATGCTTGTGGCGCGCCAGCGTTTGCACTGGACCAGGAATGTCTCGCCCTCGCGCCGCAGAACCAGATCCACCCCGCCATCCGGCCCGTTGTTCGTGGGACTGACGCGGTAACCCTCGCGCTCGAACCAGGCGTGCATGAGACGTTCGAAATCCCGCCAGTGCAGATCGAGCACTGACTGGCTGCTTGCCCGGTCGAGCGTTCGTGTCAGTAGCTTCTGTCGTTTCCGTCGGCCGAAGTAGGACCCGATGGCGGCGGCAACCAACACCAGTGGCCCGAGGTACTGGAAGACACTTCCGATGATCCTGATCCAGTGGCCACCGATTGCGACGCCGAGTTCGTCCATCCGGACCGGCTGCGGTGCCGGCCAGTCAGCCATGGCGGCAAACGCGAAATACGCAGGGACCGCTGACAGCGCGAGCCACTGCCAGGGCAGCTTCGATAGCAAGCGAACCCAGGTTTCGAATTCCGACTCTTTCCTGCGTCGCGCCACGCTGTCAGTCGCCTCGTCTTGATCGGTGCGGGACTCGAGCCGCCCGGGTTCCGCTAACCGCTTATATAGGTCTCAAGCTGCTTGATGACGTATTCCTGATCGGCGATGACGGACTTGACCAGGTCGCCAATGGACACCAGGCCGATCAACCTGTCGCCGTCCATCACCGGGAAGTGCCGGACGCGTTTGTCAGTGGCCAGGGCCATGCAATCTTCGACGGTCTGGTCCGGCCCGACAATCAGCACGCGCGTGGTCATGACCTCGCTTACCGGGGTGTCCCGGGAGGATCGGCCCTGCAGGATCAGCTTGCGGGCGTAGTCGCGTTCGCTGAGCAGGCCGACGATCCGCTCGTGGTCGATTACCACGAGCGCGCCGATGCCCTTGTCCGCCATGAGTTGCAGGGCGTCGTAGACCGAGGCGTCCGGCGCAATGGTCCAGACCTGGTCGCCCTTTTCCTTCAGCAGTTGCCGCACTTTCGTTTTCATGAGGTGCGCCCCGCTTCAGCCGTGTTGTGGGACCAGCCAATCTAGCAAAGCCGGAACGCCGGTGCTTGTTGGTGATCGCAACCGCTTATGCGGCCTGCCGGGCCTGCGTCGCCGACGGGGCATCGCTTTCCTGCGAGTCCCTGCCCGTGCTTGAATGCGGTGGTTCGTTTCACACGGGCAAGCCTGCCCCTTTAGTCATGCCCGACAGGATGAAAACCGCACCGGATCACCGCGGGTTGCCAATGCGCTGGCTGGCCGGGCTGATGCTCGCCGGGCTTGCGCTGCCGGCATTTGCGGAAGGCGCCGATTACCCCGACGGGCATGGCGGCGAGGTGCACTTCCCGATGGGGGCGGTGTCGTTCGCCGATCAGGTCGAGTCGTTTACCGCCGGGGACCCGGCCGCGGACGACGATCAGTATTCCGAGGCCGACCGGGTGCTGGGCATCCCGGGCTATGCCGATGACGAGCATGATTTCGTCACCCTGGGTTGTGGCGGCGAGCTGGTGCTGCGCTTTACCGATAACGAGCTGATCGATGTGCCCGGCCCGGACTTGTATGTGTTCGAGATCGGGCCGGACACCGAGCCCACCGCGCTGGCGGTGTCCGAAGACGGGCAGGACTGGACACGTGTGGGCACGATTGCCGGGGGCAAGGCGGAGATCGACCTGGCGCCCTACATGGCGGCCGACGATACCTTCCGCCTGGTGAAACTGGTGGACCTGAAACGCGCCTGCCGCAGCGGTACCCCGGGGGCCGATGTGGATGCGGTGGGGGCCATCGGCTCGGCCTCGACCATCGCGCTGGACAGTTCGGTGCTGTTCGATTCCGGGGAACACCAGCTCAAGCCGGGTGCCCACGCGGCCCTGGACGAGGTGCTGGCCCGCATCAACGGCCCGGCGGCCAGCCAGGTGAACGTGGCGGGGCATACGGACAGCGTCGGTGACGAGCAGGACAACCTGCAGCTTTCCCGCCAGCGGGCCGAGGCAGTCGCCGGCTATCTGCGCGACAACGGCGGCTTTGCCGGGGAGGCCGTGACCACCACTGCCCACGGCGAAACCCGGCCGGTGGCCGGCAACGATTCGGCCGAGGGCCGGGCCCGCAACCGTCGCGTCGAGTTGACCGTGCGCACCACGCCGGCCGCCGACGAAGAGACGTCAGACATCGACATCCTCGGCGTCTGGGGCGGCGTTGGCGGGCGCAGTGCCGATCGCATCGTGGAGCTGCGGCGCGAGGCCGGCGAGATCCGGGGCGACTACGACTTCGACGGCAGCCGGATCCGCGGCGAGTTCGTCGACGAGACCACCTTCGAGGGCTTCTGGATCAAGACAAAGTCCGGCGAGCGCTGCGACAGCGAGAAGGACGGCAGCCCCTACTGGGGCCACCTGCGGCTGACGTTCGAGTCCCCCGCCCGCGACCGTTTCGATGGCGAGTGGCGCTACTGCGGCAGCGGCGAAGACGACTGGAGCCCGAAGGGCTGGCAGGGCATCGAGCGAATTCTCTAGCCCTGCCGACACCTGCCCAGGCGAATCACGCCACGGTCGGGAGACAGCCGTACCCGGGCGGGCGCGGTGACAGCATTCCCGGGGCGGCCGAAAACCCACGTGGGCCAGGCATGCGAAAAAACACACCGTGACGGGAAATAGCTGCTAAGCTCCGTCATCCTGTCTTTGCTTTGCCTGCCAGGCCGTCCGGCGGCGGGCCATCCCACAAGCAATCACTGAGTGTTCGCCCCCAGGGCGAGGCGTGCCTGTGTGTCGTGTTCCCGCGTTGTGTCGCGGGCACCCGGCGGGCGAGGTCGCCGCCTGGGGTCGGTCATCGTCGCGGCGTCCGACGGCGGCCGGCGTTACCGATCACCGACGCGAATTTATCAGCCGATCCCACCGGGGACGGCGTTTCACATTGGAATGATTATGTCTCAGAACAAACTGTATGTTGGCAACTTCCCGTACGACGTGACCGAATCGCAGCTTCGCGATCTGTTCGAGCCGTACGGCGAAATCGAAGAGCTGGCGCTGATCATGGATCGCGACACCGGCCGTGCCAAGGGTTTCGGTTTCATTACCTTCGCGCAACAGCAGGCTGCCGAAAAGGCCCTGGAGCTGGACGGCAACGACCTCGGCGGCCGTCCGCTGAAGGTGAACATCGCCACCGAAAAGGGTCGCGATGATCGCCGTGGTGGCCGCAGCCGCTGGTAAGCGACTGACCGGTTCGCCGGACTTCGCTTCGCTCGGGTGGATGGGGCCGGTTTCGGCCCCGTCCACCCGGGACTGAGTAAGACCAACCGCCGCGTGTTTACCTAATGCGCTGGCAGATTCCGAGATTGCCGCGGCCGCTTTGCGGCCTCGCGATGACCTGCTAGTCGGGCGTGGCGAAGGCGTCGCGGTGGAATGCCTCGATCTCCTCGACCGCGTCCATCCCCGGTTCACGCGGATTCGCCGGCTCCCCGCCGGCCATGACTTCCAGCACCCGGCGCGTGCAGCGGGCCAGGGTTTCCGGGTTGTAGCCCCCTTCCAGCATCATGGCCAGACGGCCCTGGCAGTGCTCGTCCGCCAGCCGCTGGACGATGCCGGCCAGCGCGCTGTAACCGTCAAATGAAAGATTCAGGCACAGCTCGGTGCGGTGGGCGTCCATGCCGGCGGATACCAGGATGAGTTCCGGCTGAAACCAGGCCGCGGCGGGCACGAGGACGTGCTCGAACGCATGGATCATGGCCAGGTCGCCGGCTTCCTCCGGCAGCGGGACGTTGATGGTGGTGCCTTCGCCCAGCCCCTCGCCGACCTCGTCCATGGCACCGGTGCCGGGATAGAACGGCGCCGCCCGGTGGGTATCGAAGAACAGCACGCCGGGGTCGGCGGCGAAGATGTCCTGGGTGCCGTTGCCGTGGTGGGCGTCCCAGTCGACGATCAGCACACGCTCCACGCCCCATTTGGCCTGGGCGTGGGCGGCGGCCACCGCCACGTTGTTGAACAGGCAGAAGCCGCGGGCCCGCACCGCGTTGGCGTGATGGCCGGGCGGACGGCACAGCGCGAAGGCCGAATGGGCCTTGCCGTTGAACACAGCATCCACGGCGGCGACGGCCGAGCCGGCCGCCACCTCGGCGGCCTCCACACTGCCGGCGGATACCGCGGTGGTATCCACATCCAGCCAGGCCTGCTTGCCGCGCAGCTCGTACAGCCCTTCGATGTAGGACAGCGTGTGCACCCGGGCAAGCTGGTCCAGCTTGGCGACCCGGCCCTTGGTCAGCCGCACGCCCGGTACCGGCTCGGCCCGCAGCAGATCCGCTATCGCCGTGATACGGCCGGGATGTTCCGGGTAGCTCCACTTGGCTTCCAGGCCCAGGCCTTCCAGCACCCCGCGGACCCGGCTGTCGAGACGGCCGGGCAGAAACGGTTCCCGGGCCTCCGGGCGGTGCGCCAGCACCCGCTCGTCGTAAATTACCCGTACGTTTCTATCACCCAGCACGCGGTCGATCCCGTCAGATTAATGCCCCGCGATGATGCGTCATCGTCGGGCAACATGCGATAGCGATAACGCCGCTTCGAGCCGTTATGGCGCCTCTGCCGTGGCAACTTCCCGTTCGATGCGATCGCCCACCGCGTTCTCCGTGGTGCGCAGTTCGAAGGTCGTCTGCAGATTCAGCCAGAACTGAGGGGTGGTATCGAAATAGCGGGCAAGACGCAGCGCGGTATCCGCCGAAATGCCGCGGCGTTCACGCACGATGTCATTGATCCGCGGCGCCGGCACTTTCAGCGCCCGGGACAGCGCGTTGGCACTCATGCCCAGCGGTTCGAGGTAGTCCTCCCGCAGGATTTCCCCGGGGTGAACGGGACGCATCCGATTCTTGAACATGGCGCTGCCTCTAGTGGTAGTCGGTGATCTCAACGTCTTCCGGGCCGTGATCGGTCCAGCGGAAGCACAGGCGAAACTGATCGTCGATGCGGATGCTGTGCTGCCCGGTTCGCCGGCCGCGCAGCGCTTCCAGGCGATTACCCGGCGGCGACGCAAGATCCCGCAGTTCTTCCGCGTTATCCAGTTGCACCAGCTTGCGCGTCGCGGCGCGCTCGATCTGGCGAAAACGCCTGTCGCAACCGGTTTCGAAAAGCCGCCGGGTGGCTCGGCACCGGAAACTCCGAATCATGGCCTGAATATATCACTTAACGTTAAACGTTAAAACAACCTGCCGGAGGCATGGCGGCGTGACGCTTCCGCCGGCAGGCGCGTGGCATCTGGCAGCGCACCCCACGTGAATGCGCCCATGCGCGGCATCCATTCGCGCACAAGGCGAGGATTCGGAATTACCGGCATTAATCGGTATCCTTGCTCGCCTTTCGCGCGGCTCCCGATGGTCGGGCAATGCGAGGCGAGCCCTTGCCGCCCGGTCGATGCCACGCGACCCATTTGAAGCACGAGGCGCCATGACTACCACGACCGAAACCGCCGCCACCCGCATCGACGGCAAGGTGATCGGCGGCGAAATCCGCGAACGCATCGCCCGCGAGGTTGCCGCCCTGCAGGCCGACCACGGCGTGACGCCGGGGCTGGCGGTGGTGCTGGTCGGCGGCGACGAGGCCAGCCAGGTCTACGTCAGCCACAAGCGCAAGGCCTCGCTGGCTGCGGGCATGGAATCCTTCGAGCATTATCTGGACGAGGACACGTCGCAGGCCGACCTGCTCGCCCTGATCGACAAGCTCAACCAGGACCCGGCCGTCAACGGCATTCTGGTTCAGCTACCGCTGCCGGATCAGATTTCCGAGGACGCCGTGCTGGCCGCCATCGCGCCGGAAAAGGACGTGGACGGCTTCCACGAGGTGAATACCGGTCGTCTGTGGAACGGCGGTAGCCCGCCGGTGCCCTGCACCGCGCTGGGCTGTGTGCTGCTGCTGCAGCACACGCTCGGCGACGATCTGGCCGGGCGGCACGCGGTGATCGTGGGCCGGTCCAACATCGTGGGCAAGCCGCTGGCCAACCTGCTGCTGCGGGAAAACTGCACCGTCACCGTGGCCCATTCGAAGACCCGGGATCTGCCGGGTCTGTGCCGGCAGGCCGATATTCTCATCGCCGCCGTGGGCCGGCCGAAATTTGTTCAGGGCGACTGGATCAAGCCCGGCGCTACCGTCATCGACGTGGGCATCAACCGGCTCGAGGCCAACGCCGAGGGCAAGCGCCGCCTGGTGGGCGACGTGGATTACGCCGCCGCGGCGGACGTGGCCGGCGCGATCACCCCGGTGCCGGGCGGCGTCGGCCCCATGACCATCGCCTGCCTGCTGCACAACACGGTGCGGGCCACCTGCCAGCAGAAGGGCCTGCCGCTGCCGGCCGGCAACTGACGGGGACTGCCAGCCAAACGGGGTCACGCCAGGCGTGACGCGGGACGCGCCGGGACTGCCCGGCGCCTTGACCGGACGAGGAGACAGCAACGGTGAGCAAGCAAAAGGACGATACTTTCACGAAGCCGCCGAACGGCGACGCCGCGATTGCCCGGGCGGCCACCCTCAAGCCCATCGCCGAGATAGGCGAGACGCTGGGCGTGCCGTGGGCGGCGATGGCCCCCTATGGCCACACCAAGGCCAAGATCGACCTGGACTACATCGCCTCGCTGGCGGACCGGCCCGACGGCAAGCTGATTCTGGTGACCGGCCTGACGCCCACCCCGCCCGGCGAGGGCAAGACCACCACCACCGTGGGCCTGACCGACGCCCTGTCGGCGGCCGGCGAAAGCGTGGCCGCCTGCCTGCGCGAGCCCAGCCTCGGCCCCTGCTTCGGCATGAAGGGCGGCGCGGCCGGCGGCGGTTACGCGCAGGTCGTTCCCATGGACGATCTCAACCTGCACTTCACCGGCGACATGCACGCCATCGGCATGGCCCACAACCTGCTCGCGGCCATGATCGATAACCACATCAACTGGCGTAACGAGCTCGGTATCGACCCGCGCCGGGTGAGCTGGCGCCGGGTGATGGACATGAACGAGCGCGCGCTGCGCGACATCGTGATCGGCCTGGGCAACGGCAACGGCATGCCGCGCGAGGACGGCTTCGACATCACCGTGGCCTCCGAGATCATGGCCATCCTGTGCCTGGCCACCGACATGGCCGACCTGCAGGCGCGTCTGGCCCGCATCGTGGTGGCCGAAACCCGCGACCGTCAGCCGGTGACCGCTGCCGATCTGGAAGCCGACGGCGCCATGGCGGTGCTGCTCAAGGACGCGATCAAGCCGAATCTGGTGCAGACGCTGGAGAACACGCCGGTGTTCGTGCATGGCGGCCCGTTCGCCAACATCGCCCACGGCTGCAACTCCGCGATCGCCACCAAGGCCGCGCTCAAGCTGGCCGATTACGTGGTCACCGAGGCGGGCTTCGGTGCCGACCTGGGCGCCGAGAAGTTCTTCGACATCAAGTGCCGCATGACCGGCCTCAAGCCGGCTGCCGCGGTACTCGTGGCCACCGCACGGGCACTCAAGGTACACGGCGGCAACGCAGTCCAGCATCTCGAGGAAGAGGACGTGGACGCGGTGCGCAAGGGTTGCGACAACCTGCGCCGCCACATCCGCAATATCCGCTCCTACGGCGTGCCGGTGGTAGTCGCAATCAACCGATTCCCCTCGGACACCGACGCCGAACTCGATGCCATCGCCGACGAGATGCAGACGGAAGATGTGCACATATCGCTTTGCACCCACTTTGCCGACGGCGGTGCCGGGGCGGCCGATCTGGCCCGTACAGTCACCGGCCTGGTCGCCCGCGACGAGGCCGATTTCAAGCCGATCTACCCCGACGACATGGGGCTGCTGGACAAGATCCGCACGGTGGCACAGAAAATCTACGGGGCTGATGATGTCGACGCCGGGCACGCCATCCGGGCCCGATTGAAGAACCTGGAAAAGGCCGGCTACGGGCACTTCCCCGTATGCATCGCCAAGACCCAGTACAGCTTCACCACCGACCCCAACCTGCGCGGCGCACCCAGCGCCCACACCATCCCGGTGCGCGAGGTGCGGCTGTCCGCCGGGGCCGGCTTCATCGTGGTGATCTGCGGCGAAATCATGACCATGCCCGGCCTGCCGCGGCGTCCTGCGGCGGCCGATATCCGGATTCACGCCGACGGGTATATCGACGGCTTGTTCTAGGCTGGCGCCGGATCAGCCGTTGAGAAAACGACGCAACCGGGCACCCAGCCAGTTGGGATGCTCCAGCGGTATCCAGTGACCGCCGTCGATGGTCTCGCACTGCCACTCGACGTCGACGTACTGCCGGGAATCGCGCATCTGTGCGGCCACCAGATAGGGGTCGCCCCTGCTCCAGATGCCCAGCGTCGGCACTGTTACCGTCGGCTGGCGGCGAAACAGCACGGTGCCCATGCTGGCGCGGTAGATACGCAGCCCCGCCGTCAGGCGCCCCGGCATCGACAGCCGGGCCACCACCTCGTCCGGATCCGGATGCGAGCCGGACAGCATTCGCGCCAGGCCCAGCGGCCCGCGGCTGCCGAGCACGTATTCGGTCACCCCGCCCAGCAGGAAGAAACCGATGTACCAGGCGGCCAGCTTCTGCGCGATGCCCGCGCGCGAATAGGCGGTGGGATGGCCCACCGACAGTACCGCCAGACGGCGCACCCGCGAGGGATAACGGCCGGCGATCAGCCACGCCGCCCAGCCGCCCCAGTCATGGCCGACGACATGGGCCTGCTCGATGCCCAGGTGATCGAGCAGCGCGACATGGTCGCCGGCAATTGCCACGATGTTGTAGTCACCCAGCTTAGGCGCCATGTCGGAGTCGCCACAGCCCACGGTGTCGGGCGCAATGCAGCGAAACCCGTCGGCGTGCAGGGCGTCGATCTGGGCACTCCACATGGCGCTCGAATCGGGGAAGCCGTGCAGCAGGAGCACCACCGGGCGCTGGTCGTCACCGGGCGCGGAATCCCGATAGGACAGGGTCAGCCCACGATGGGTGAAACTGGCGCGTGACACGGTCATGAACGGACTCCGGGACGCGAAAACGGTAATGGGTGCCACCGAATATACAGACGACCGGATGCACGCCCAGCCGATAAGCGGGCGCAGCGTCGGTTCGAGGGCATCGAAAGGGGCCGGCAATCCGATTGATAGGCCCGGTTGCGCATACCGTCAACGCGCGGTGGCGGGGCCGTCACGCCGCGGGTTTTCAGGGGACCGCCACAGAAGATTGCGCCCCGCATCCGCGGGGAAGGAATCTGTTTCTGACGGTGGCGCGGGATGCCAGACTTCAGCATGCGGCGCGTTATAGCCCGATGCGCCGCTTCACCAACCTCTATACCCGCCTCGACGCCACCACCGCCACCGGCGAGAAGGTCGCCGCCATGCGCGACTACTTCGCCGAAGCCCCGCCCGCCGACGCTGCCTGGGCGGTGCATTTCCTGGCCGGCCGGCGGCTCAAGCGACTGATCCCCACCGCGCGTTTACGGGAATGGTGTGCCGCGGAAACCGACATGCCGCTGTGGCTGGTGGAGGAAACCTACTCGGCGGTGGGCGATCTGGCGGAGACCGTGAGCCTGTTGCTGGACGCAGTCGAGACCAATGAGGCCGGCCTGGACCGGCCGCTGCACCGCTGGGTGGAGGACCACATCCTGCCGCTGCGGCAGGCGGACGAGGCGACGCAGCGCACGGCGGTAATCGGTTACTGGCGCAGCCTGCCGCTGGACGGCCGGTTCGTGCTCAACAAGCTGCTGACCGGGGCGTTCCGGGTCGGGGTATCGCGACGCCTGATGACCCGGGCGCTGGCCGATTACTCCGGCATCGAACCGGCGGTGCTGGCGCATCGCCTGATGGGCCGCTGGCAGCCGGATGCCGAGTCCTTCCGGCGGCTGGTCGACCCGGACGATCACGGCGAGGACGCGGCGCGACCCTATCCCTTCTTTCTGGCCTCGCCGGTCGAACAGGCGCCCGGCGAGACGGTGGCCGATCTCGGGCCGGTATCGGACTGGCTGGTGGAGTGGAAGTGGGACGGCATCCGGGCCCAGCTGATCCGGCGCCGGGGGGAATGCCACCTGTGGTCGCGGGGCGAGGAACTGATGGCCGGGCGCTTCCCCGAAATCGAGACCGCCGCGGCCGACCTGCCGGACGGGCTGGTGCTGGACGGCGAAATACTGGCCTGGCGGGATGACGCCGACAAGCCGCTGCCGTTCGTCCAATTGCAGCGGCGGATCAACCGGCTGAAACCGTCGGCGGCCCTGCAGGCGGAGGCGCCGGTGCGTTTCATGACCTATGATCTGCTCGAGCAGGCGGGCGAGGATATCCGCGAGCAGCCGATCGAGGCTCGCCGGGCACGGCTCGACCAGGTTCTGGCCGATGCCGACCCGGCCATCGGTGTGTCGGCGCCGGTGCACGAATCCGGCTGGGCGGCGCTGGAAACGCGGCGGGCCGGTTCGCGTGATCTCGGCACCGAGGGCTTCATGCTCAAGCGGCTGGGATCACTCTACCGGGTGGGGCGCACCCGCGGTGACTGGTGGAAGTGGAAGGTCGATCCGTACACCATCGATGCGGTGCTGCTGTACGCCCAGCCGGGTCATGGTCGGCGATCCAACCTGTTGACCGACTACACCTTCGGCCTGCGGGACGGCGACGAGCTGGTGCCGTTCGCCAAGGCCTATTCCGGGCTGACCGACGCCGAAATCCTGGAACTGGACCGCTGGCTGCGCCGCCATACGCGGGAGCGATTCGGACCGGTGCGGTCGGTGCAGGCGGAACAAGTGTTCGAACTGGCGTTCGAAGGCATCCAGCCATCGGCTCGGCACAAGTCCGGCATCGCCGTGCGTTTCCCCCGGATTGCCCGCTGGCGCCGGGATCTGTCGGTGGCCGACGCCGACACCCTGCAACAGGTCAAGGAACTATTGCCCCGTGAGCGCTAAATCGATTGCCGATTACACCTGGAAGGATGTCCTGCGCATCGGCCTGGGCCTGATCATGTTCCTGCTGGGCATCGTGGGGCTGGTGCTGCCGATCCTGCAGGGGGTGCTTTTCCTGCTGATCTCGCTGGTGTTGCTGGCGCCCTACTCCCGCACCGTGCGCCGCGGCCTGGCCTGGATGCGACTCAAATTCCCCGGCGTTCACCGGCAGGCGCGGGCGTGGCGCCAGCGCATGGCGGCGAGGTTCAATGCCCTGCGCTAGCCCGGTGATGCGTGACGGCGACCCGGTTCAGGCCGGGCTGGAAGCGGTCGAGGCCTGGTTCGCCGGCCGCGGCTGGTCGGTGTTCGATTTCCAGCGCGAGGCCTGGCAGGCCTATCGGGCCGGGGAATCGGGCCTGATCCACGCACCGACCGGGACCGGCAAATCCCTGGCCGCGCTGTTCGGGCCGCTGCTGGAATGGCTGGCCGACCCGGGCACCGCGACCCCGCCGCTGCGCGTGCTCTGGGTCACCCCGCTGCGGGCGCTGGCGGCGGACACCGAGGCCAATCTGCGCCAGCCGATCGAGGACCTCGGGCTGCCCTGGACGGTGGAACGCCGCACCGGTGACACCACCAGCGCCGCCCGGGCCCGCCAGCGTAAACGCCTGCCCTCGGTGCTGGTGACCACGCCGGAAAGCCTGTCCCTGCTGCTGAGTTACGCCGATCACGATCGCCTGTTCGCGGACCTGCGCGCGGTGGTGGTGGACGAGTGGCACGAGCTGCTCGGCAGCAAGCGCGGGGTGCAGCTCGAGCTTTGCCTGGCCCGGCTGCGGGCGCTGCGGCCGGCCCTGCGCACCTGGGGACTGTCGGCGACGCTGGCCAATCTGGACCAGGCGCGGGATGTGCTCCTGGGCCCCGGCAGCGCCGGGCGACTGGTACAGGGCGCGGTGCCAGCGAGCACCGTAATCGACTCGCTGCGCCCCGCCGAGATGGCGCGCTTCCCCTGGGCCGGGCATCTGGGCACGTCGCTGATTGGCCCGGTGATCGACGCGCTGGCGGCCGCCGATACCACCCTGCTGTTCACCAATACCCGATCCCAGGCGGAACTGTGGCACCAGGCGATACTGCGCGAGCGGCCGGACTGGCTGGAACAGGTGGCCCTGCACCACGGCTCGCTCGACCGCGGCCTGCGCGACGAGGTCGAGACCCGGCTGCGTGCGGGGTCCCTGCGCTGCGTGGTGGCGACCAGCAGTCTCGATCTGGGGGTGGATTTCTCCCCGGTGGATCAGGTGCTGCAGATCGGCAGCCCCAAGGGCGTGGCCCGCCTGTTGCAGCGGGCCGGTCGCGCCGGCCACCAGCCCGGCGCCACCAGCCGGGTGCTGTGCGTGCCCACGCATGCGTTCGAGCTGGTGGAGATTGCCGCCGCCCGGCGCATGGCCGAAGCCGGGTGCATCGAAGGCCGCGAACCGCTGATCGCACCCCTGGATGTGCTGGCCCAGCACGTGGTCACGCGGGCGCTGGGCGGCGGCGTAACCGCCTCGGCCCTGAAAGCCGAAGTCGCCGGCACCCACGCCTATGCCGATCTGGATGACGCCGAATGGGACTGGGTCCTGGCCTTCGTCACCCGGGGCGGTCGGGCGCTGGGGGCCTACCCACAATACCACCGGGTGCACGAGGAAGGCGGCCGACTGAGTGTGCCGGACCGGCGCATCGCCGCCCGCCATCGCATGAGCGTCGGCACCATCAGCAGCGATGCCGCCATGCAGGTGAGGTTCCAGCGCGGCGGCCGTCTCGGCCATGTGGAGGAGCGCTTCATTGCCCGTCTCAAGCCGGGGGATGTGTTCCTGTTCGGTGGGCGGTTGCTGGAACTGGTGCGGGTGCGTGACCTGACCGCCTATGTCCGCGCGGCCAGACGCGGCAAGCGCGACGTGCCGCGCTGGGCCGGCGGCCGGCTGGCGATTTCCGGCACCCTGGCCGCAGCCATCCGGGACCTGCTGGACGAAGCCCGGCAGGGCCGTTTCGAGCCGCCGGAAATGCAGGCGCTGCAGCCGCTGCTGGCGGTCCAGCAGCGCTGGTCCGCCCTGCCCGCGGCGGATGAACTGCTGGTGGAGCGCGTCACCAGCCGTGAGGGCCGGCACTGGTTCGTCTACCCGTTTGCCGGCCGGCTCGCCCACGAGGGGCTGTCCGCGCTGGCGGCCTGGCGTATCGCTCGGGATCATCCGGCCAGTTTCCGTTTCTCCGTCAACGATTACGGCTTCGAGCTGGTCACCCGCACAGCGATCGATCTGACCGTGGCGGACCTGCAGGCGGCCCTGTCCCCGTCGAATCTGCTCGCGGATCTCGACCAGTGCGTCAATGCCGCCGAGCTATCGCGCCGCGCGTTCCGCGACATCGCCCGGGTGGCCGGGCTGGTGTTTTCCGGCTATCCGGGCCGCAACAAGAGCGCCCGGCAGCTGCAGGCCTCGAGCGGCCTGATCTTCGACGTGCTGCGTGAATACGATGCCGACAACCTGCTACTGGATCAGGCGCGTCGCGAGGTGATGGCGCGGGAGCTGGAGGTGTCGCGATTGCAGTCTGCCCTGGCCGCGGTCGCCGCGCAGCGGATTCGCCTGGTGCGTTGCAAGCGGCTCACGCCGATGGCGTTTCCGTTGTGGGCCGAGCGGGTGGCCAGCCAAGTCAGCACCGAGTCCTGGCGCGACCGCATCGCGCGCATGGCCGAGTCGCTGGAAATCGAGGCCGACGCATGAGCCAGCGCCGCTTCGACGTGGCAGGACAGCGCCTGATCATGCGGTCCGACCGCACCCTGCACTGGCCGCGGGCCGGCATCCTGCTGCTGGCCGATCCACACTTCGGCAAGGGGTCGGTATTCCGGCGCCAGGGGCTGGGGATTCCGGCCGGCGCCACCCGCGACGATCTCGACCGCCTGTCGCGGGCCCTGGCCGAAACCGGCAGTCAGCGGCTGGTGATTCTGGGGGATTTCCTGCACGCCCCGCCCGCCGGCGACGAGGCCTGGCTGGACACCTTCGCAGCCTGGCGCCGGCGTCACGCGGCGCTGGATATCCTGGTGACCCGAGGCAACCACGACCGGCTGGCGAGCGTACCCGACGACTGGGCGTTAGACTGGCGGCGCGGGACGGTATTCGAGCCGCCCTTCGCCTTCCGCCACGAGCCGGGGCCGGTCGCGGGGGCCTATGCCCTGGCCGGGCACTGGCATCCGGTGGTGCATTTGCGCCAGGGCAGCGAGCGTCTGCGGGCGCCGGTGTTCTGGTTCGGCGCCGAGTGCGGCGTGCTACCCGCGTTCGGCCGCTTCACCGGCGGCCAGCCCGTCAAACCTCGGCTTGGCAACCAGTTATTCGCCGTCGGACCGGAGACCATCATGCACATCGGTATCGGACAGCGCGCGTGAGCCAGCCCTCCGCCAACCGCCACAGCCACGCGCGGCTGACCGAGGGGTCGGTGTCCGGCCACCTCGCGGCCATGTCCATCCCCATGATCTGGGGCATCCTGGCGGTGATCTCGATTAACGTCACCGATACCTTCTTTGTCGGCAAGCTGGGTACCGAGCCGCTGGCGGCGCTGGCGTTCACCTTTCCGGTGGTGATGACGGTCATGAGCCTGGCGCTGGGGCTGGGCATCGGCGTGGGCTCGGTGCTGGCCCGGCAGATGGCCACCGCCAGCGACGCCCGGCTGCGGCGCCTGACCACCGACAGCCTGGTGCTGGCGCTGCTGATCGTGATCGGTTTCGTGGTGGTCGGTCTGCTCACCATCGATCCGCTGTTCGCCGCTCTCGGGGCGGGACCGGACATGCGCGAGCGCATCGCCGACTACATGGTGATCTGGTACCTGGGCATGCCGTTCCTGGTGGTGCCGATGGTCGGCAACAACGTAATCCGGGCCTGCGGCGACGCCCGTCTGCCCAGCATGCTGATGATCTGGGCGGCGATTGCCAACATCGGTCTGGACCCCATCCTGATCTTCGGTCTCGGGCCGGTGCCGGCCATGGGGCTGGAGGGGGCGGCGCTGGCCTCGGCGCTGGCCCGGGCTTCGTCGCTGCTGCTGACGCTGGCGGTACTGCATTACCGGATGCATCTGATCGAATGGGCCTGGCCGCAATGGGCGCATCTCAAGGCCTCCGCCCGGGCGGTGCTGCATGTGGCGCTGCCCGCGGCCGCCACCAACATGGTCAACCCCATTTCCATCGCGGTGGTGACCGCGCTGGTAGCGCCGTTTGGCGCGCCGGCGGTGGCCGGGTTCGGCGTGGCCACGCGGATCGAGTCCCTGGCGATGATCCCGATTCTGGCCCTCACTGCCGGCATTGCTCCGGTGGTGGGCCAGAACTGGGGTGCGGACCGTACCGACCGCGTGGCGCGCGTACTCGCGGTCGCGGCCGGTTTCTGCGTCGTCTGGGGGCTGGCCATGGCGGCCTTGCTGGCGCTGTTCGGGGCGCAACTGGCGGCGGTGTTCGACAGTCAGTCCGAAACCGTCGAGGCGGCGGCGCTGTACCTGTGGATCGTGCCGATCTCGTTCGCCGGCTATGGGCTGCTGATCTGCGTCAACGCCATGCTCAATGCCGCCGGGCGGCCGCTGTCGGCCACCACGCTCAGCCTGACCCGGGCATTCGGCCTGTACGTGCCGCTGGCCTGGATCGGCTCGCTGGTGTTCGGGCTCTGGGCGGTATTCGCGGCGGCGAGTGTTTCCAGTGTCCTGGCGGCGGCGTTTGCATGGTGGCGGGGGCGGCGGTTGGTGCGGATCGCCGCGCGACAGGGCGACCCTGATGGGGATGAAATGGTCGAGGGTGTTGGACCGCGCTGATTTCCGCTGTAGATAGCGTTTCGCCCCGAAGGGCGGGTTCCTTTTCTTGCCCGCTCAACAAAAGCACGGTCCCCGGACTGCTTTGTCCCGCACGACCGCCGGGAGACAGAACAATCGTGGCCGATACCGGCCAGCCTGGACGGCCCGAATCGGGTCGACTGAACCGGCAGCTCGGCTCACCTGTCTCAGAACTGTCAACGAATACCGCGAGCCTCCAGCATGGGCGCGATTCGCACCCGCACGATTAATTCGTAAAAACTATCAATCCCTCAGAAAGAATTTATTTGTCATATACATGCCGGGGCACTACCTTGTGTCCCCTGGCGAGGACCAAAGCCTAGATACGACAGGAGGAAACGTTATGGCGGACGGTGATAACACAGGCAAGTGCCCGGTGATGCATGGCAGCCGCACGCAGCTGCATGGTGGCGGTGGCGGTCCCAAGGACTGGTGGCCGAACCAGTTGAACCTGGGCATCCTGCATCAGCACACCCCGAAGTCGAACCCGCTCGGCGAGGATTTCGACTACGCGGAAGAATTCAGCAAGCTCGATCTGGCGGCGGTCAAGCAGGACCTGACCGCGCTGATGACCGATTCCAAGGAATGGTGGCCGGCCGACTACGGCCATTACGGCCCGTTCATGATCCGCATGGCCTGGCACGCGGCCGGCACCTACCGCACCGCCGACGGCCGCGGCGGCGCCGCCACCGGCAACCAGCGCTTCTCCCCGATCAACAGCTGGCCGGACAACGGCAACCTGGACAAGGCCCGCCGCCTGCTGTGGCCGATCAAGCAGAAGTACGGCAACAAGCTGTCCTGGGCTGACCTGTTCATTCTGGCCGGCAACGTCGCGCTGGAATCCATGGGCTTCAAGACCTTCGGCTTTGCCGGCGGGCGCGAGGACATCTACGCGCCGGAAGAGGATATCTACTGGGGTGCCGAGACCGAATGGCTGGCCACCAGTGACAAGCCCAACAGCCGCTACTCGGGCGAGCGCGAGCTGGAAAGCCCGCTGGCCGCGGTGCAGATGGGCCTGATCTACGTCAATCCGGAAGGTCCGGACGGCGAGCCGGACCCGCTGAAGTCGGCCCACGACATCCGCGAGACCTTCGGCCGCATGGCCATGAACGACTACGAAACCGTCGCCCTGACCGCCGGCGGCCACACCTTCGGCAAGGTGCACGGCGCGGGTGATGCCGAACACGTGGGCGTGGAGCCGGAAGCCGCCCCGATGGAAGCCATGGGCTTCGGCTGGGCCAACAGTTACGGCAAGGGCAAGGGCCGCGACACCATCACCAGCGGCCTGGAAGGGCCCTGGACGCCCAACCCCACCAAGTGGGACATGGGCTATCTGGATGTGCTGTTCGGCTACGAATGGGAACTGACCAAGAGCCCGGCCGGCGCCAATCAGTGGCAGCCCAAAAACCTCAAGGACGAGGACCACGCGCCCGACGTGGAAGACCCCTCGCAGAAGGTCAACCTGATCATGACCACGGCGGACATGGCGATGCGCTATGACCCGGAATACAGCAAGATCGCCAAGCATTTCCACGAGAACCCGGACGAATTCGCCGATGCCTTCGCCCGTGCCTGGTTCAAGCTTACCCATCGTGACATGGGGCCGAAGGCGCGCTACCTCGGGCCGGAAGTGCCGGAGGAAGACCTGATCTGGCAGGACCCCGTGCCGCCGGTGGACCACGTGCTGATCGACGAGCTCGACGCCGAGCAGCTCAAACTGCGGATCCTGGACACCGGGCTGAGCGTGTCCGAACTGGTGTTCACCGCCTGGGCCTCGGCCTCCACCTACCGCGGTTCCGACATGCGCGGCGGTGCCAATGGCGCCCGCATCCGTCTGGCGCCGATGAAGGACTGGGAAGCCAACCAGCCGCGCCAGCTGGCCAAGGTGCTGGATCAGCTGGAAAGCGTGCAGAAGACCTTCAACGACGAGCAGTATGGCAACAAGAAGGTATCGCTGGCCGATCTGATCGTGCTCGGCGGCGCCGCGGCCATCGAGAAGGCAGCGCTGGATGCCGGCAATCCGGTCCACGTACCGTTTGCCCCGGGCCGCACCGACGCCACCGACGAGCAGACTGACGTCGAGTCCTTCGAGCCGCTGGAGCCGGAAGCCGACGGTTTCCGCAACTACCGGCGGACGAAGTTCACCGTGGCCGACGAGGAAATGCTCGTTGACCGGGCCCAGCTGCTGGGCCTGACGGCGCCGGAAATGACGGTGCTGGTGGGCGGCATGCGCGCGCTGGACGCCAACTTTGAGGGCAGCAAGCACGGCGTGCTCACCGACCGCCCGGGTCAGCTGACCAACGACTTCTTCGTCAACCTGACCGACATGGGCACGGAGTGGAAGGTCAGCGCCGACGACGAGGACGTATTCGAGGGTCTGGACCGCGACACCGGCAAGAAGAAGTGGACCGGCACCCGCGTGGACCTGGTGTTCGGCTCCAACTCGCAGTTGCGGGCCCTGTCGGAGGTCTACGCCCAGGCGGATGCGAAGCAGAAGTTCGCGCAAGACTTCGTCGCCGCCTGGAACAAGGTGATGAACGCGGACCGCTTCGACCTGAGCTGATCGGTAACTGTCGGCGGTATCCGCGCTTGCCGGGTACCGCCGACACCAATCGATCCGAACGAAGGCGGCGTCCCGAGCCGGGGCGTCGCCTTTTTTGTTGGACGGTTAACGTCGCCCACGAGCGGAGCGGGAATGGCAGGCCGGGAGGTTTCCGTTCGACCGGCTGATCGAACCTTTGATTTTCAGAACATCAATGAAGCGGTAGCCGCCACGGAACCCGGCCAGGTCGTAAAGCCGGTGGTGGTGTTTGCCCAGCCGCCTCGGCTCAGAACAGCGTCAATCGCACGGCGTTGACCGCCAGCACGAACAGGCACAGCGTCATCAGTGAAAACAGCGTCACGCGCACGGGGATGGTGTTCACCAGGCACTGCCACAGGCTGTGGGCAACGCGCAGGACGACATAGCCCCAGGCAAACGCCAGGCTGACCGGGCCCGTGTCGCCAGCCAGCGCCAGAATCGCCACGACCGCGTAGAACAGCGTGGGCTGTTCCATCAGATGGGTATGGTTGTGTGACACCCAGTTCACCCGGGCGGGCATGCTGGCCTCGACATCAACATAACGGGAGCCGGGCTCGGCTTCGTTGAGCTTGAGACCGGCCCTGGCGAAGCCGCCCAGGCGGGTGACCACCATCCAGCTCAGCACCACCAGCGACCAGAGCACGAGCACCGCGGCCGGCGCCAGAATGGGATTCGCTTCCACCGCCACTTCTCCTTGTTGCTGATTGCCGGCGTATCGCCCCGATCAGCGCCGGGCGCCCTGCCCGCCGGCCTCGCGCCGCTGGCGCTTGACCTCGTACATCGCTTCGTCGGCCCGTACCAGCAGATCCGCCAGCGACTCCTCGGCGCTGGCCTGGATAGTCACGCCCACGCTGGCGCCGGGATAGTCGATACTGGCGTCGCCGAGATCATAATGACCGCGGACCGCCTCTTCCAGACGATCGCGCACGGCGTCATGAAAGGCATCCGCCTCGTCCTCCGGCACCAGCGCCAGCAGCACGAACTCGTCACCCCCGTAACGGGCACAGATTTCCTCGGCCCGGGTGACGGTCTGAAGCGAGACGGCCACCTGCATCAGGAAACGATCGCCAGCGTCGTGGCCGTGGTCATCGTTGATCTGTTTGAAGCCGTCCAGATCGACAAAGGCCGCGCACACCCGACCACCATGACGCGCCGCCCGGGCGCGCAGCCGTTCGCCTTCTTCCTCCAGCTGGCGGCGGTTGGGCAGGGCCGTGAGCGGGTCCAGCCGCGCCTGCCGTTCAATCTCCCGATAGGAGGCCTCGAGCGACTCGCGCAGTTCCAGCCGGGTGACCAGCAGTGACAGATGCAGCGCCAGACCGGTGAGCATCTGCTGTGCGGCCAGCCCTTCGCTCGGCAGGGCGCGGGCCAGTACCAGCACCGACCCGGCACTCTGGCCGCGACGCATCGCGCAGGCCACGCCGATGCCCTCGATATCCGGGCCGACCAACTCGCCAGCAGCCTCGAACACGGCGGGATCGTCACTCCGGTTCCACCAGCCGGCACCGTCAGGCGTCATCTGTTCGCTAATCAGCCAGTTCGTGAACGCCCGGATCACCGGCTTGGCCGGACCCTCGTCAGCCGGGTGGCAGGTGTGCACGGTGACGTCGGTCCAGATGGAATCGAGCACCCCCGCGCAACCATGCAGGGCCTCTTCCAGAACGGTGGCACCGGAACACTGCTCGGCCAGCGCGGCAATGCCCTGGAACGAGCGGGCCGCGTCTTCGGCCTGCCGCGCTCGTTGCCGAGCCTGAGTGGCGGCGCGCTCGAGCTGGATCTGATGGGCCACCAGCTGGGCGAACAGCGACATCACCGACTCCGCCCCTTCCGGCACCGGGGCGACATGGTCGCTGGCGCCGCACAGGGTGCCGAAGATCTCGCCGTCCTCGGCCTTGACCGGGACGCTGGCGTAGGTCTGGATATTGAGCGCCCGGGCCGCTTCGGAATCGCCCCAGCGCTCGGGCACATCGGTGGTGAGAAAGCGGTTCTCGTCCAGGGCGCGGCGGCAGAGCGTGTCGTGCCAGGGCACCACCAGGCCCTCGCCGATGGTCATCTCACCGCTGTTCCTGGAAAACAGGATCTGCTGCTGATCGGCCTGCCAGTCAATCGCGGTGAGATACACCGAATCCAGCCCGGTCAGGCGCTGCAAGATGTCCAGCAGCGGCCGGGTCAGGCCCTCCAGGTCGCCGGCCCCGGCAACCTGTTCGGCGACCGCGGTCAGCAGGCTTTCGGCAGCTACCGTCGAGGACGTGGCCGATTGACTCATGCGTCTGCGTTGCGGATTACGTAGGGGGACACGACGCAGTGTAACCACAGGCGCCGGTCACTTCACCCGACAGCCCGGGAGACCTGCTTGCGGACCGACGAATAAGTACACTCATATCGACAACACGGAGGAGAACCGGATATGCACCTGACCGTCACGACGCGGGCCATTGCCCTGACCGCCGCCCTGATCGCCGGTGCCGCCGGCGCGGCCGACAACGACGACAAGCCCCTGCCGGCCGAGGCGCCGGATGCCCCGGAATGGTGCCAGTCGAAATGGGGCCCGGCCGACGAGATCGGCGCAGCCAACCTGCTCACCGAGGAACGCGCCCGGGCCGCCGCCGAGCTGGTCACCCGCGGCAAGGTCTACGGCCTGGGCGGGGAAACCAGCGCTGACACCCCGGCCTACGGCTCGCGCTCCTGGTCGATGGTGATCACTCAGCCCGGCCAGGCCGGCGGGGCCAGCATCGGCCCCAGCGACACGGTATTCAACGACGACATACACATGGGCTACGTGGGCACCGGCTCGCAGATCGACGGGCTGGGCCATATCGGCATCGACAACGTCTACTACAACTGCCACCACGCCAGCGACTTCGTGCAGGCCGACGGTCTGACCGCATTGGGCATCCATCAGCTGCCCAACCTCGTCACACGGGGCGTGGTGCTGGACATGACCGAGTACTACGACGAGACCATCGTCCCGGAAGGCACTGCCTTCAACCGCGAGGAAATCGAGGCCCAGGCGGAGGCCCAGGGAATCGAGATCCGCGAGGGCGACGTGGTGCTGTTCCACACCGGCTGGCTGGACCTGGTGGGCGAGGACGACGAGCGCTACATCACCGCCGAACCCGGCCTGGGACTGGACGGCGCCCGCTACCTGGCGGAAAAGAACGTGATCGCCGCCGGCGCCGATACCTGGGGCCTGGAAGTGATCCCCTTCGAGGAAGGCGTGGGCGTGTTCGAGGTGCATCAGGAGCTGCTGGCCCGCAACGGCATCTATATTCTGGAAAACATGGACACCGCCGAGCTGGTGGCGGACGGGGTGTCCGAGTTCATGTTCGTGCTGGGGGCCCCGCGCTTCACCGGCGGCGTGCAGGCGATCGTGAACCCCACCGCCATTCGCTGACGCGAACGCAGCCGGGGTGCTCAGCCTGCGGCACCCCGACTGCGTTCGGCCAGGGCGATACCGCCCAGCACCAGCGCGAGCGCCAGAGCGTGAAACGCGTGGAAGGCCTCGCCCAGCAGCAGCACGGAAAAACCGGTGCCGAACAGCGGCACCAGATTGATGAACAGGCCGGCGCGGTTGGCGCCGATCAGTTCGGTGCCACGGATGAAGGCCGCCTGGGCCAGTACCCCGGGCACCACGGCCGCGAACAGCACCACGCCCCAGCCGGTCAGGTCCGGCCAGCCCGCCGGGTCCGCGGTGATCCGCCAGGCCGCCACCGGCAGCGTGGCCAGCCAGGCGGCCGCGGCAATCACCGCGATGAAGCTCAGCCAGTGAATCGGCGGTCGGAAACGCAGTGCCACGGCATAGGCGCTATAGCAGACGATGGCCACCAGCATCAGCGCGTCCCCCCGGTTGAGTGACAGCGTGAGCAACCGCGTCAGGTCGCCCGTCGATACCACCACCGCCACCCCGGCCGCGGTCATCAGGAACCCGACCAGCTGCGCCGGTACCGGCCGCTGGCGCAGGAACAGGAAACTCAACAGGAAGATCATGCCGGGCATGCCGGCCTGCTCGATCACCACATTCACGGCGCTGGTGTAGTTCAGCGCACTGTAGAGCGCGATATTGAACGCCCCGAAGCCGATCAGGCCATACAGGAACAGCAGACCCGCGCGCTGTCTCACCCGCGGCCAGTCATGCCGCAGATGCGGCCAGGCGAATGGCAGTATCACCAGCGCCGCGCAGCCCCAGCGCAGATGGGTGAGCACGATCGGATCGACATGGCCCGCCGCCAGCTTGCCGGCCACCGCATTGGCGCCCCAGGCCATGGCGGTGGCAATCAGCAGAACGTAGGCGATCCAGGTCGGCGGCATCGCACGATGGTAACGGGTCGCGCGAGGCGCCGGCGCATCGCACGACTTAAGGGCCGCCCCGCCAGCGCCCCTGTCAGCCCCAGATCACCCGCTGACCGGTCGCGTACCAGGCATGGACCCGGTCGCCATAGCGTGCCTCGATGACATTGCGCCGAATCTTCATGGTGGGCGTGAGCAGGCCATTCTCGATCGACCACGCATCACCGACGATCACCGCGAACGCCAGGGCCTCGTAACCATCCAGCCCCGCATTGACCTCGTCGAGAAGCATCGTGACCTCGGACTCGAGCTGCGCCCGTCCGGCATCGGTGGCCAAGTCCCCGGCGGCCTCCGGACTGGGACACAGCAGCACAAACGGCTGCGGTTGATTGGCGCCGCTGACGCAGGCCAGTTCGATCTGCGGATGGCGCAGGCGCGTTTCGATCGGCGCCGGGGCCACGTACTTGCCCTTGCTGGTCTTGAACAGCTCCTTGGTCCGACCGGTGATGCGCAACCGGCCCTCTTCGTCGATCTCGCCCTGATCACCGGTGCGGAACCAGCCGTCTTCGGTCATCGCCTCGGCGGTCTGCTCCGGCGCCTTGTAGTACCCGAGCATGCCGCCCGGACTCCGGATCTGGACCTCGCCGTCGGCGGCAATGCGCCGCTCGACGCCGGGATGCGGATCGCCCACGTAACCCACCCGGGTACGACCCGGCCGCGAGCAATGGGAGTAGGCGAAGTCCTCCGACATGCCGTAGCCCTCGAGCAGTTCCAGGCCGAGCGAGCGGTACCACTCGATGATCGCCGGCGGCAGGGGGGCCGAGCCGGTGATGGCTATGCGCACATCCTGCAGGCCGAGTTTTTACAGCACCTGACCACCGGTAACGTCTAGCGCGACAGTGCCTGCGTAATCACCCGGCAGCGCGACACGTTCGGCACCGAAACGGCCCTGGAAAGCCTGCGATTCGCCTTTGCGGACCCGGGCTATACCGACGCCTACGAGGACTTCTACCGGATCCGCCCTGCGTACGGCGCCCGCATCAACGAGGCGGTCATGGATCGCGGCGAACTCACCCAGCGACTCCCCCAGGCCAACGAACTGGCCCTGCGCATGGCCGAGCAGCAGTGCGAAATGCTGCTCAATCAGCGGCGGGCCCGAGGCGGTCTCGGGGCCCGAGTGCGCAATCACCTCGCCGCGCGGGCGGCGGACATGCCGACCATGGCGGACGTCGCCGAGCACCTGTGCATGATCCCGCGCACCCTGCGTCGGCGTCTGGCCGCCGAGGACACCCGCTTCGCGGAGTTACGTGACGAAGTGCGGCAGACGCTGGCCGAAGAGTATCTGTCCGGTCCGCGGCTATCGGTGGAGCAGATCGCCGAGCGGCTGGGTTACGCCGAGGCCACCAGCTTCATCAACGCCTACAAGCGCTGGTATGGCGTGCCGCCCGGGCGCGGCCGCCGGCCTGAGTCAGCGCGGCCATTCTGAGTATCGAAACCGGGCTCCGGTTGATCGCCAGCCACCGTACTCAGGCATCCATCGCCATATCCACCAGCAGTGCTTTCGCGCTGTCGTAACACATGTGGTGCGGGGCAAAATCAGGAGTCGGACTGAATCGCAGATATCGCTGGCTGCGCTCGGTGGACAGGGGCGCGTAACGCATACCCCATTGCGGGAATGTGCGCTCGTGAATCGGGCGGTAACCGAGAAGAATCGGGCTGCCGTGACGCTCATCGCGCATGATGCGCCCGTAGACATGATTCAGGTTGGTCCGGCCACCCTCGATAAGCTGCAGGAAATGGCGACGGTTGTAGATCAGAAAGCCGGTGAGGCCGAGCTCCAGATTGCGGCGGTGGGCCGCCTCCACAAAATGGGATACGACGTCGGCGGTAATCTGTTCGGACGCGTCGCTGTAGTAGATGAGCTGAGTCAGAATCATGGCGGGTTCCGGCGCAGGTTGAGAGCTTGCGGACAGGCATAAAGGTATTCGGACCGCGTAACGGCTTAACACGCCGATTATTGAGACGGTGCCCACATCGACCCTGCCTGCCTTAGGCTGGCACGCTGCACGCGCTCACGAGGCTGTCAAAACGTGACCCCACCGGACGCTCGCCCGAAGTCAAATCAGGTATTCCGTGCCGCGGTCGCACTGGGGGTACTGGCACTGCTGCCATTCGCGGCCGCCCTGCTGGCCGCATTGTCGATTCCGATCGCGGACACCCGCCTGCTGGCGTGGCTGACGCCTTACGTGGCCACCATCGTCTCCTTCATCGGCGGCGTGCAGTGGGGGCGCATTCTGGAGCAGGGAGACCCGGCGCCATGGCTCGGCCTGACGCTGGGCGTTCTCCCGGCATTGATTGCATGGCCGGCGCTCCTGCTGCCGCTGCCCTGGACGACTGCCGCCCTGATCATTGCATTACTCGTTGCCTGGGTGGCCGACGAGCGCGGCCGGTGCCGGGGCTGGCAGGATCCCGCTTTCCTGCAGTTGCGACGGGCGCTGTCGGTAGCGGTCTTGGCGGCACTTGCAGTGCTCGCCGCGCTTGTGATCCGGTAGCCAATGGAAGCGCTCGGCAGGCGCCGCGACTAGTCGTCCCCAACCGCCGCGTCCAGCTTGTCCTTGGTGCGATGCTCGAAGTCCGTGGCATCGTGGCGTTCGGGCAGTTGCTCGGCCGGGTCGCCCCACACCCGGTTGACCATGCGACCACGCTGTACCGCCGGGCGGGCTTCGACGTCGTCGGCCCAGCGCTGCACGTTCCGGTATTCCTGCACCTGCAGGAATTCGGCGGCGTCGTAGAGCCGCCCCTTGGCCAGCGCGCCGTACCACGGCCAGTTGGCCATGTCGGCAATACTGTAGTCGTCGCCGGCCAGAAACGCGTTGTCCGCCAGATGCCGGTCGAGCACGTCCAGCTGTCGCTTCACTTCCATGGTGAAGCGGTTGATCGGATATTCCATCGGCTCCGGCGCATAGGCGTAGAAGTGCCCGAAGCCGCCGCCCAGGAACGGCGCGCTGCCCATCTGCCAGAACAGCCAGTTGAGCGTCTCCGTGCGCGCCGACGGTTCGGTTGGCAGGAACTCGCCAAACTTCTCGGCCAGGTACAGCAGGATGGCGCCGGACTCGAACACGCGGGTGGGCGTGGCGGTGCTGTGGTCCATCAGCGCCGGAATCTTGGAGTTCGGGTTGACCTCGACGAAGCCGCTGGAAAACTGCTCGCCCTCGAAGATGTTGACCAGCCAGGCGTCGTATTCCGCGCCGGCGTGACCCAGCGCCAGCAGTTCCTCGAGCATTACCGTCACCTTCACGCCGTTCGGCGTGGCCACCGAATACAACTGCAGCGGGTGCTTGCCCACCGACAGTGCCTTGTCGTGCGTAGGCCCGGCGATCGGCCGGTTGATACTGGCGAAGCGGCCGCCGCTTTCGGCGTCCCAGGTCCAGACGGCGGGAGGTGTGTAGCCGGTGTTGTCGGTCATCGGTGCCTCGTCGGTTAGCGGCAACGCGGAATGCGGTGCTCGCAGGAATGGCGGCCGCAAGCGTAGCCCCGGGGGCCGGGGCAAAACAACTCGCCGTGGGAAGACGACCGGACCCGCACGATCCCACTGGGAACGAAAAGGGCGGCCCGAAGGCCGCCCCCGCGAATCCGGTGGCCGCGGGGCTGCGTCGTCGCGGCCACGCGCACCGGACTAACTCATTTCACCTGCGACAGATACCCGTTCAGCCGGTCCTTGTTGGTGGCAAAAGTGGCCGCCATTTCCTCGGCCTTCTTCTTCGCCGCGTCGAGATTGCCGGGCTCGCCGACCTGGATCACGCCGACCATGGCCAGCGCCACATGCGGCTGGCACTCGTAGATGTACACACCGGGCTCATCCAGCGTGACCGTCACCGCCTTGCTGATCTCGCCCTTCCACTCGGCACCACCATCCGGCACCAGCACCGACTGGCTGTTATGGGCCGGGTCCGTGGGCTTGAAGGTCACCGTGTCGCCCGGCGCTACCTTCAGATAGCCGGGGGAAAATACCATCACGCCTTGCTCGCCATTGTTGAGCATTTCTACCGTGTGGTCGGCCGCCCGGATTGAAAAGGAAGTCATCGCGAGCGCTACCGTGACCGCGACTACAAGATAATGCATTTGTAGACTCCTGAAAGATCAAGCTTTAGCTAGCATGCGGGTGATCGATTACGCGGAAACCGCTCACCCGGACCCTGGATTACGAGGTTAACTGCGTGAGTTAATCAGATCGGCGCGACCAATCGGTCTTGAAGCCGCTTGAGCGTCGATCACCGTTGCCGGTTCGCCGTCTCGCCCGGATCGGCTGTCCGGCTGATCGTAAAGCTGACGAGACTGAGGCGGCTCGGAAGCCGCCTCAGACACTACTGTGCTCTCGCAGACTTACTCGCCGGGCAGGAGCACGGTGTCAATGACATGAACGACGCCATTGGACTGCATGACATCTGCCTGCGTTACCGTGGCCGAGTTACCAGCGGCATCTGTCACCATAACCTTGCCATCTTCCATTGTCAGCGTCAGTTCGCCACCTTGGACCGTAGCGACGGAATGGCTGCCGCCATCATCCTTGATCATCTTGACCACCGCCGCCGACGTCGCCTTGGCGGGGACCACATGATAAGTCAGAACTGCGGTCAACTTTTCCTTATTCTCCGGCTCGAGGAGGCTTTCTACGGTGCCCTCCGGCAACTTGTCGAACGCCGCGTTGGTCGGCGCGAATACGGTGAAGGGACCCTCGCTGGATAGCGTCTCGACCAGACCGGCCGCTTTAACTGCAGCCACCAGCGTGGTGAGGTTATCGGCCGCCGAGGCATTCTCAACGACAGTCTTCTCCGGCGACATCGGCGCACCACCGACCATTGGCATTTTCATGTCGCCATCCTCGTGATGGCCGGCCAACGCCACTGGCGCCGTCGATGACACGACGGCGAAGGCGGCTGCTACGCCGGTCGTCCTAATAATACGATGAAGCTTCATTCTCGCTCTCCTACAACATGATTGAGTACGCCGAATAACCTACGGGCCTGCGGCGACAGGAGATGCGGCAGTGCAGTAAGAAGGCGTTGCAGAGTCTCATTCGGTCATCTCAACCCGCCGCCAAGTGGCATCTATCGGCCGAGTGAGTGCCTTTCCGCGCTTGCAGTGGTGGCGAACCCAGCACGATCCGATCCCCCGGTCCAGGATTACAATGTCGGGTATGTTGACAAACCGATCCATTGATCGCGCCCCACCCCGCTTTGGCGACGGGTTTCGCGCCAGTAACGTAGATACCGGCCACGCCATCATCCACCTGGTGCACGGTGGCGTCGGGCCGCCGCTGCTGTTGCTGCACGGCTACCCGCAAAACCACGTCATGTGGCACGCGGTCGCCCCGCGCCTGGCCCGGCATTTTCACGTGATCTGCCCGGACCTGCGCGGCTACGGCCACAGCAGCAAACCGCCCGGCGGTGACGACCACGCCGCCTACGCCAAGCGTGCCATGGCGCGGGACATGATCGCAGTCATGGAGGCGTTCGGGTACGCCGAGTTCGACGTCGCCGGCCACGACCGCGGGGCCCGGGTGACCCACCGCATGGCACTGGACTACCCGGACCGCGTGCGTCGCGCCTGCGTGATGGACATCGCGCCCACGCTGCACATGTTCCGGCATACCGACCAGCATTTCGCCACCGGCTACTACCACTGGTTCTTCCTGATCCAGCCGGACGGGCTGCCGGAAACGATGATCGGCGCCGACCCCGGCTATTACCTGCGGGAAAAGCTGCGTCGCTGGGCTGCCCCCGGCGCCCGTTTCGATAACGCGGCAGTTGCCGAGTACGCGCGCTGCTTTGCCGACCCGGCGACCATTCACGCCAGCTGCGAGGATTATCGGGCGGCCGCGGGCATCGACCTGATCCACGACGAGGCCGACCGTGACCGGCGGCTTGCCTGCCCGCTACTGGTGCTCTGGGGGACGCACGGTTTCGTCCACCGCACCTACGACGTGCTCTCCGTGTGGCAGGACTATGCGGATAACGCGGTGGGCCGGGCGCTGGCCTGCGGCCACTTTCTGCCCGAGGAGGCGCCGGACGAGGTTCACGACGAGCTTGTGCGCTTCTTCACGGACGGGACCTGAGCGCCCGTCAGCCGGGCCGCCTGTGCGCCGCGCCGAATGAATCGGCAAGCCCCCGGCCCGGGTGAAGGGCAATCGGCACTTGCCCCCGACGTCAAAGTGTATTTATATACACTTCCTATTCAGCGATTGCCGGTGTTCCCGATGCCCGTTTCTGCCCAGATGCAACCCGCCGATGCTCTGTCCGCCGCGCCGGCGGACTGGCTCACGCTGCCCATCATCGGCCGGGTGGCCGCCGGCGCCCCGATTGCGGCGATCGAGAACACCGAGAAGGTGATCCATGTTCCTGCCGCGCGCTTCCGGTACCGTCCGGATTATCTGCTGCGGGTACGCGGCGACTCGATGATCGGCGCCGGTATTTCCGACCGCGACCTGATCGCGGTACGCAAGCAGTCCAGCGCCCGTCCCGGCGACATCGTGGTGGCCCGTCACGGCGAGGATGTAACCGTGAAGGAGCTGCGCATCGATAACGGCGAGGTGGTGCTGGTGCCCGCCAACGAGGCCTACGCCGATATCCGCATACCCGCCGATCAGGTGGTTATCGAAGGCGTGTTTGTGGGGTGTCTGGCCGATTCGGACACCGTCGCGGCCTGAAGCCGGAACTCAAACTGCGGGACGGGCCAGGGCAGACGCGGCGGATTCGCCGCGGTGGAAATAGAAGCCCTGGAAGCTGCCGAGGCCGAGCCCGGTCAAAATTTCCAGGCTGCCGGCGTCTTCCACGCCTTCGGCGACGACCTCGATGGCCAGCCGCCGCCCGACATCGGCGATGGCGGCCACCAGCACCGAATCGATCGGGTCGTCGCAGAGCTCACGGGTGAACAGGCCGTCGATCTTGATGCCGTCGACCGTCAGCCGCTTGAGCAGTTCGAAGGTGTTGTAACCGCTGCCGAAGTCATCCAGCCAGACGCGGTAGCCGTTCGCGCGCAGTGCCGCGATCAGGGTCCCATAATCGTGCCCACGCAATTCGTCCGTTTCGGTGATTTCGAACCGCAGCGCGTCGGCTGGCGGAGATCGCTGGCGCAGGCATTCCAGCAACCGAGCACCGAAGATGGGGTCACTGACGCTGCCGGCACTGAGATTTATGGATAGGTAACGCGTGGCGGGCCAATGCCCGGCCGCGGTGCGTGAACCGACCAGGTCCAGCGCGGCGTTAACCACCCACTCGTCGATCGCCGGCATCAGCCCCAGGTGCTTGGCGGCCGGCAGGAACGCGCCCGGCGGCAGCAATTCGCGGCCATCCCGCAGCCGCAACAGCGCCTCGTAGCCCTGCGGCTGGCCCGCTGCATCGACAATCGCCTGAAGATGCAGCTCGAACCCGTCCTGCTCGAGGGCCCGGTGAATGCGTTGCGCGGCATCGCGGGCGGCAAGGTTGAAACGTATCGCCGGATCATCCCCGCTGTAGAAATGCACACGATGACGCCCCGCCTGCCGCGCGACATCCAGCGCGGCATCCGCTCGCACCAGTAACTCGGAAGGCTCGCAGTCACTGGGCATGAGTGCGGCCACGCCCACACTGAGACCGACGGTATAGGGACGGTCCTCGTGGATGAGGTGGTACCGATCCACGGTATCGATCAGGTCGTTGGCCAGCGTGGCCACGGCATCTTCGCCGTCGGCCGCCACCAGCGCGGCGAACTCGTCGCCGCTCAGGCGTGCGAGTTCCGCGCGGGCGCCGAGTGCCGCCTGCAGCAATATGGCCAGATCCTCCAGCACGCGATCACCGATCTGCGTCCCGCAGATGTCGTTGACGGTGCGGAAATGATCCAGATTCATGTGCAACAGGTAGCGGGGCTGTTTATCGCCGTCATCAATGATGCGGCGCAGATTTTTTTCCAGCGCGCCGCGGTTGCGCAACCCGGTCAGCGCGTCGTGGCTGGCCAGGTAAATCAGCTCCTCGGTCGCCCGGTGCAGTTCGCCGACATCCTGCAGCACCATTACCGCACCCGCGGGTTGCACATCGGCGAACCGGATCGGGGATGCCATCGCCGTGACCACCGGCGCAGTACCGCCAGCGTTGGCGAGACGGGCGAATCGCGCCAGTCTCACGACGGTTCCATCGGCCAGAGCCTGAGCCACCGGATTGACCAGCCGCTGCCCGTCCTCCAGACTTTTCAGCACTACCGTGCTGGTTACCGGCTGGCCGATGAGGGTGTCAGGATCGGCTTGCAACATCGCCAGTGCGGCGGCATTGGCATCGGCAATGCGGCCGTCGGCGTGACACCGGATCACGCCCTCGCCCAGGGCGGACAGGGTCGTCTGGGCCACCCGTTCGGCCCGCGCGAGGGCCTCTGCCTGCTGCTTGCGCGCGGTAATGTCCTGGATCTGCGACAGGAAATGAATCGGACGGCCGTCCACACCGCGAAGTAACGATACATCGAGCTGGGCCTCGACGATCGAGCCCGAGCGGGCGATGTAGCGTTTCTCGATTCGGTAATCGTCGGCGTCGCTGTCCAGCAGACGCTGTACCTGCGCGAGATCCTTCTCCAGATCATCGGGATGCGTGATCGACTGGAAGTCGCGCTGTAGCAACTCGGCACGATCATATTCCAGCATCAGGCAGAGTTCGTGATTAACCGCCAGCATGCGGCCGTCCGGTGCCACCAGCGCGAACCCGATGGGGGCATGATCAAAAGCCTGCTGGAAACGCCGTTCGCTTTCGCGCAGCGCCCGCTCGGTGAACATGGGGATCACCTTGCCGGGGGGCGTATCAGTCATGGCCGGGACCGACCGAGTAACGGCCGTCGCTCGCGCGGGGCGCCGGAATGAAAAAACGCTTCATGCCGTGCGTAACGGCAGAAGCGTCGGAATTTTAGTCGGCGCCGGTTGGCGCCGACTCGATTCAGAACAGCTCGACGTTGCCCGGCGCCACCGACACCTGGGAGACCGGGTTGTGGGGGGGCTCGCGCCATTCGTCGGCCTGCTCGGCGATACGCTCGCGGGTGGCGCGACGCTGTACCCGCTCCTCCCGACTCGCCCCGGCGATCCCCGGGGTGCGCAGTTCACCGGCGTTATCTCCCATCAGCCGCACCCGCTCCAGATGGCGGCGGGCCGCTCCCAGCGCCTGGGTGGCGATATCCTCGAACTGCAGCGAACGAACCGCGACCTGGGCGGCCTGATCGATACGCTGACTGCTCGCCGAAACTTCGCCCAACGCCTCGGAAAGGGTCTTGTTCAGCCCCTCGATATCCCTTACCAGACCGTCGGCGCGGCTCCGGGCCTGCTGGCTGGCTTCCTGGTTGCGGGACGCCATGTCACCCACGGTGTCGCTGACGTTGGCAATTGCCTCGCGCGAGCTGGTAACCAGCTTTCGGATCTGCTCGTTGAACACCGCCGAACGCTCGGAGAGACTGCGCACCTCTTCGGCCACCACCGCGAAACCGCGCCCGGCCTCGCCCGCGCGAGCGGCCTCGATGGCGGCATTGAGGGCAAGCAGGTTGGTCTGGTCGGCGATCGACTTGACGTCCTCGAGCAACGCGAAGATACCGTCCAGGTGCTGGGCCATGGCATCGATGCGGGTAACCGTGTCGGTGCTGCGCTGGCTGCCGTCGGCCAGCACGCCCACCATGTGCGTCATCAGATCGCCCACGGAACTGGCAAAACCGCTGACGTTGGCCGAGCCGTTGTCGCCGGCCTGCACGATGCCGCGAACCTGGCCACCCTGCTCGCGCACGAGGGCGTTGATGTCGTTGAAGCTGCTGGTGAGCTTGGCCACGGCGTCGTTGATCAGCGTCGACACCCGTTCGACTTCGGCCTCGGCTAGCGAGAGTTCGGACCGGCCGGTTTCGGCGAGCTCGTCAAGCAACGCCGCCTCGCCGGCGGACTGGTCGGCGGATTGCGCCAGACCGCGCTCGCGGATCCAGACGTAATAGCCCCAGCTGGCGAGCATGGCTGCCAGCACCGTCCAGCGCAGGGCCGCGGGTACCGGCTGGGAAACCGTTATCACGTGCGCCAGGGTGGCAAGTGCCGGAATCCCGACGCCGGTGACCAGATGCTTGTAACGCATTTACTTCTCCAATGGACCCGTCTTGCTTAACGGACCGACAGACTGTTTGTTTTAGCCCCAGTGGCGGGCGGCGCACCCCGGCCACCGCCTACCAGGGCCGCCGGGACCTCGGGCAGCGGCAACACGCGGTCTGCCGCACCGAGGCGTACGGCCGAACCCGGCATGCCCCAGACCACACTCGAGGCTTCGTCCTGTGCCAGCGTGGCGGCGCCGGCGTCGCGCATGGCCAGCAGGCCACGGGCGCCGTCCTCGCCCATCCCGGTGAGAATGACGCCAACCGCATTGCGGCCGCAGGCCGACGCCACCGATTCGAACAGCACATCCACGCTGGGCTTGTGGCGGTTGACCGGCGGGCCGTCATCCAGCCGGGTCAGGAAATGCGCCCCGCTGCGGACCACCTGGAGGTGGCGATCACCCGGCGCCACGTAGGCATGCCCGGCCATCAGCCGCTCGTTGCCACGGGACTCGCACACCACCAGCGCCGAGTGCTGATTCAGCCGCTCTGCGAACGAGGCACTGAACGCCGCCGGGATATGCTGGGCGATAACCACCGGCGGGCAATCCGGCGGCAGGACCTCGAGCACTGCTCGGATGGCCTCGGTGCCGCCGGTGGAGGCGCCGATGGCAATCACCTGGTCGGTGGTCCGCAGGCTGCTCATGCGAATCACCGGGCCGGCCGGGGCCGGTCCGTCGGCACGGGCCGAGATCCGCGCCACGGCAGCCTGACGCACCTTTGCCACCAGGTCCTCGGCGTATTCCTGCAGCCCCTCGGTCAGACCCAGGCGCGGCTTGGTGACGAAATCCACCGCCCCCAGTTCCAGCGCCTTGAGGGTGACTTCGGCGCCGCGTTCGGTCAGCGAAGACACCATGACCACCGGCATCGGCCGCAGCCGCATCAGGTTGGCCAGAAAGGTCAGGCCATCCATGCGCGGCATTTCCACATCCAGCGTGAGCACGTCCGGCGCCAGGGTCTTGATCTTTTCCCGGGCCAGATAGGGATCGGCTGCCGACCCGACCACTTCGATCCCGGAGTCCGCGGACAGCAACTCGGTAAGCACCTGTCGCACCAGGGCCGAATCGTCGACGATCAGCACACGTATCTTTTGCATGTCGATACTCGGGACCTAGAACAGAGCAACGTCGCCGGCCACCGGTTCGGTGGACAGGCGGGCGCGGTAGGTTTTTTCCTGTACCGCCACCGAGCCGGCTTCGACCGCCGCCAGGTGCCGGACGCGCACCCGTCCCTGAGCGGCGTAAAGCAGCACCTTGCGTGGCTGCAAACCCTCGAGGTCCGCGGCCAGCACGGGAATCTTCTCGGCGGCCAGATAGGCCCGCACGAATCCGGCATTGCGTTCGCCCACGCGACTGCCGGCCAGACTGGCCAGCACTGCCGCGCCGCCGAATACCTTGGCGGTCAGGCGGGCGCGCTCGGCACCGGCCTTGAGCATGTCGTTGATCAGCAGTTCCATGGCATTGGAGCCGTAGCGCCCCGATGCACTCACCGACCCGACACTGCGATCCTCCGGCAGCATGAAATGATTCATGCCACCAATGCGGGCCTGCGGGTCATACAGGCAGACCGCCACGCACGATCCCAGCACCGTCATCAGGACGATGTCCTCGGCGGTGGCATAGAACGCGCCCGGCAGGATCTTCGCCACCGTGGCGCCCAGGCGATTGTCGTGGAACCGCATCGGCATGCGGGTCTCGACCGGCACGGTTGCTGCCGCCTGGCTCATGCCGCCTGCACCCCGCTGATCCCGGCACGCCGGTAGATGGTGCGCCCGCAGGGCGTGAACAGCGACGGCACATTGAGATAGCTCTCCGAGTGACCGGCCACCAGGTAGCCACCCGGCGCCAGCCGCTGGTGCATACGCTCGAGAATCCGGCGCTGGGTGGGCTTGTCGAAGTAGATCATTACGTTGCGGCAGAAGATCACGTCGAAGGTCCCGTCCAGCCGCCATTCCGGCGCCACCAGGTTGAGCGGCTGAAACCGGATGGTGCTCGCCAACTCCGGGCGCACCCGCACCTTGCCGGCGTTGGGCCCGGTGCCCCGCTGGAAGAAGCGCTTGCGCCGGTCGGCGGACAGATCGTCGATGCGATCCACCTCGTAGATCCCGGCGCGGGCGCGGGCCAGCACGGCGGTGTCCACATCCGTGGCCACCTGCTCCAGCGTGCCGGCGCGCCGGCCCAGCGTTTCCGCCGCCACCATGGCGATGGAAAATGGCTCCTCCCCAGTGGAGGCCGCGGCGCACCACACACGAGTCTTGTCAGCCGCTACCCGGGCGGCCAGGAATTCGGCCAGCCAGCTGAAGTGATGCGGCTCGCGAAAGAAGGCGGTGAGGTTGGTGGTCAGGGCGTTGGTGAAGCCCTCCCACTCCGGGTCCGCCGCCCGCTGCAGACGCCCGAGATAGGCCTCGAAGTCGGATAAACCCAGGACCCGCAGCCGGCGGCAGAGCCGGCTGTAGACCATGTCCTTCTTGCCCGGCGCCAGCGCGATGCCGGCCCGCTCGTGGATGAGCCGGCAAACCTGACGGAAATGCCCCTCGTCGAAGGCGAACTCGCGCTCGCCGCTACCGCGGCTGCTCCCGCTCATGGCGACCCCTCCGGGGCGAACGCCGCGCCGGCAAAGCCGGCACCCTGACGGGCGAACAGCACCCTCAGTCGTTGCCAGGCCGAAAGCGGTCCGGCGGCCGGCAAGCCGGCCGCCCCGCCGGGATTAGAACTCGACCCAGTGATCACTGTCGTGCCCCTGGCCGGCCGCCTGCCCGTTGGCGCCGTGACCGTTGGCCCCGGGCGCCGGATGCCGCCTGGCGGTGACCGGCGGCACGGCCCGATCGGCCGCTATATCTCTGCCGGATGCCCGCCCGGCATCCGTGGCCAGTGCCGGCGATACCCGGATCGCACCCGCCTGGTCCTCCAGGCGGAATACCCGGACCGACTCCACCAGCCCGGCTGCCTGCTCTTCCAGCGAGCGGGCCGAGGCCGAGGCCTCCTCCACCAGCGCGGCGTTCTGCTGGGTGACCTCGTCCATCTGGGTGACGGTCTGGTTGACCTGCTCGATGCCGGAGCTCTGCTCGCGGGAGGCCGCGCTGATCTCGGCCATGATGTCGGTGACCCGCTTCACGGAGTCGACGATCTCGGCCATGGTCTGGCCCGCCTGGCCCACCAGCTCCGAGCCGTTCTCGACCTTCTCGACCGAGTTGCCGATCAGGGTCTTGATCTCCTTGGCGGCGGCCGACGATCGCTGTGCCAGGCTGCGCACCTCGCCGGCCACGACCGCGAAGCCGCGACCCTGCTCGCCGGCCCGGGCGGCTTCCACCGCGGCGTTGAGCGCCAGGATGTTGGTCTGGAAGGCGATGCCGTCGATCACGCCGATGATGTCGACGATCTTCTTGGAGCTTTCGTTGATGGCGTCCATGGTGGTGACCACCTGGCCGACCACGTCGCCCCCGCGCTTGGCCACATCGCTGGCGCCGATGGCCAGCTGGTTGGCCTGGCTGGCGTTGTCGGCATTCTGCTTCACGGTGGAGGTGAACTCCTCCATGCTCGACGCGGTTTCCTCCAGGCTGGCCGCCTGCTGCTCGGTGCGCGACGACAGGTCGGCGTTGCCGGCGGCGATTTCGCGGGCCGCCGTATCGATGGTCTCGGCCGCCTGCTTGATACCGGACACGATGGTCTTGAGCTGATCCACCGTGGCGTTGGCGTCGGTCTTGAGCTGACCGAAGGTGCCCTTGTAGTCGGCCTCGATCGACTCGGTGAGATCCCCCTTGGCCAGCGCGGCCAGCACCCTGGCGATGTCGTTGAGACCGGCTTCGCTGGTGCTCAGCAGATCGTTGATACCCCGGGCCAGCCGCTCGAAGAAGCCGTCCTTGTCGTCCAGCGCGATGCGGCGGCTGAATTCGCCGTTGACCGCCGCTTCGACGATCTCGTTGACCTCGGACTCCACCGCCACTTCCGCGGTGCGATCCTGCCATTCCACCACCGTGCCGAGCCGGGTGCCGTCCGCGTCGATGATCGGGTTGACGGTCAGGTTGAAGGTGCGGCCGCCCACGCCGATCTCGGCGCGGTGGGTGCTGGTGAGACTCTCCAGCAGGCGCCGCTGGTGATCCGGATTCTTATGGAAGATGTCGATGGTCGCGCCCATGACCTTGCTCATCGCGAACTGCGGCAGGTCCTTGCGGATGTCGCTCTCGGCGACCTCCAGCATGGCCATCAGCGAGTTGTTGCCGTAAATGATGCGCCGGTCGTTGTCGGCGATCATCACGTTGGTGGTGACGTTGTCCAGGGCATTGCGGATGCGGACATTCTCGGCGGCGATCTTCTGCTCCGCGTCGCGCGCGGCGGCGATGTCCTCGAGCATGGCGTTGACGCCGTCGCAAAGGGTCGCGATCGGACCGCTCTTGCCCTCCATCGGGATGCGCTTGGACAGATCCCCGCCGCGGGCGGCGCTGACCACCGAACCCGTTTCCGTCACGGCCTGCTCGGTGGCGCGCCGGCCGAGCACCTGCTCGGTGACATCGGTGGCGTACTTGACCACCTTGAACGGCCGGCCCGCGGCATCGAAAATCGGGTTGTAGCTGGCCTGGATCCAGATGTCGTGCCCGTCCTTGGTCAGCCGACGGTACTGGCCGGCGTCGTATTCCCCGCGCCCGAGCTTGTCCCAGAAGCGCCGGTAATCCGCCGACTCGCGTTCTGCCGGATCCACGAATATCCGATGGTGCTGGCCCTGCACCTCCTCCAGCCGGTAGCCCACGGCGTTGAGGAAGTTGTCGTTGGCGGTGCGGATGGTACCGTCGAGATCGAACTCGATCACCGCCTGCGCCTTGGAAATGGCCGCCAGCTGGCCCTGCTGGTCGGCGGCCCGGGTGACCTGTTCGGTCACGTCGGTGGCGTACTTGACCACCTTGAAGGGCCTGCCTTCCGTGTCGAAAATCGGGTTGTAGGTGGCCTGGATCCAGATCTCCCGGCCGTCCCGGGTCAGACGCTTGTACTGGCCGGCGTCGTACTCCCCGCGCCCGAGCTTGTCCCAGAAGCGGCGGTACTCGGCCGATTCACGCTCCGCCGGATCGACAAAGATGCGGTGGTGCTGACCCTGGACCTGTTCGAGCGTATAGCCCAGCGCATCCAGGAAGTTGTCATTGGCCGTCCGGATGGTGCCGTCGAGATCGAATTCGATCACCGCCTGGGCCTTGGAAATGGCGGCCAGCTGACCCTGGTAATCCGCCGCCTGCATCACCTGGTCGGTGACATCGGTGACGTACTGCACCACCTTGTAGGCACGGCCGTCCGCCGCCAGTAGCGGGTTGTAGATCGCCTGACCCCAGAACCGGCCACCATCGGCACGCCGGTAGGCGTGGCGACCGGAAACGAACTCGCCCCGCGTCAGGCGCGCCCAGATCTCGGCATGCGCGCCGGCATCGTCATCGAACAGAAGCTGGTCGTGGGTCTTGCCGACCAGCGACGCCGGGTCGAAACCCGTCAGTTCGCTGAAGTTCGGATTGATGTCGCGGATGGTACCGTCGAGGTCGTAGGTGACGGCACCCCGGGACCGGTTCACGGCATTCGCCAGGGCTTCCAGATCCGCCAGCCGCGCCTGCATCGCGCGACGGGCGGACCCATTCGAAAAACTGAATCCGAACATGGTTTGGGTTCCTCCGGTAAGGGGCGCGATCAGGCAGCGGCCGCGGCGACCAGCGCCATTTCTTCGCTGAGCATGAGTCGCTCGATGTCGACAAGAATGAGCATGCGGTCCTCGACCACGCCGAGGCCGGTGATGTAGTCGGCGTCAAAGCTGCCGCCGAATTCGGGGGCCGGGCGAATCTGATCGCTGGTCAGATCGATGACGTCGGACACGCCATCCACGATCATGCCGACCGTACGATCCACCAGGTTGAGAATGATCATCACCGTGAACTCGTCATAGGCCACGGTTTCCAGCTCGAACTTCACCCGCATGTCTACCACCGGCACGATGGTGCCGCGCAGATTGATCACGCCCTTGATGAAGTTCGGCGACTCCGGAATGCGGGTCACGGTGTCGTACCCGCGAATTTCCTGCACCTTGAGGATATCGACGCCGTATTCCTCGTCGCCGAGGGTGAAAGTCAGATATTCATGGGCCGGCTGGTCGCCGGAGCGCTGGGTGTCGGGTGATTCGGACATGGCGTCCTCCACTCAGGCGGCGGCCGGCCGGCGCGTCGCGCCGATCAACTCGCCGATATCCAGGATGAGAGCGACGCGGCCGTCGCCCAGGATGGTGGCCCCGGCGACGCCGGGCACATGGCGGTAATTGGCCTCCAGGCTCTTGATCACGACCTGCTGCTGGCCCAGCAGGTCGTCCACCTGCAGGGCCAGGCGCTGGCCGCCGGATTCCACCACCACGATGACCGCACCGTTGTCGCCGGCGGCCCGCGCCACGCCGAAGAATCCCGCGGCCGACACCAGCGGAAGGAATTCCTCGCGGAACCGGACCACCCTGCTGCTGCCCGCCACGCGGCGCACGTCCGCCCCCCCGGGCTGGAGCGATTCGACCACGCTGTGCAGCGGGATGATGTAGTTCTCCGCCCCGACCGCGACGGTCATGCCGTCGAGAATCGCCAGCGTCAGCGGCAGACGGATGGTGATGTCGGTACCGCGCCCCGTGTCCGAGGCGACTTCCACCTGGCCGCCGAGATTGGTGATATTGCGTTTGACCACGTCCATCCCCACCCCGCGTCCGGACACATCCGTGACCGCCGCCGCGGTGGAGAAGCCGGGGGCAAAGACGAGCTGCCAGACCTCGGTGTTGCTCATCGATTCCTGGCAGGGGATGCCACGCTCTGCGGCCTTGGCCAGCAGCCGGTCGCGATCCAGCCCGCGGCCGTCATCGGAAACCCGGATCACGATGTGGCCACCTTCATGACTGGCCTCCAGCGTGACCGTGCCCGTCTCCGGCTTGCCGGCGGCACGCCGTTGCTCGGGTGTCTCGAGCCCGTGGTCCAGGCTGTTTCGCACGATGTGATTGAGCGGATCGGTGATGCGTTCGATCACCCCGCGGTCGAGTTCCGTGCTTTCCCCCAGCGTTTCCAGCCGAACGCACTTGTCCAGCCGCCCTGCCAGATCGCGAACCACCCGCGGGAATCGATTGAATACGAACGCCATGGGCACCATGCGAGTAGCCATGACCGCTTCCTGCAGCCGGCGGGTGTGCAGTTCCAGCTGAGACAGGCCCGACAACAACATCTCGTTGTGTACGGGGTCGAGATCCTGGGCCTGCTGTTGCAGCATGGCCTGATTGATGACCAGCTCGCCGACCAGATTGATCAGGGCATCGATCTTGTCCACCGACACCCGTAGCGAACTCTCTCCGCCGGCGGCAGGCTGTCGTCGGGCGGGAAGCTCCTCGCCGTCCGCCGTTGCCGCGGTCGGGTCCGGCGACGGCGCGGGCAGCGGTTCAATCACCAGATCGCACTCGTCCTCGACCCAGGCGAATATTTCCTCGATCTGCGTCCGACCGACATTGGTGGTCAGGGTCAACGTCCAGCCGAGGTAACAGGCCTCGGGATCGAGCGTGTCGAGGGGCGGCAAACGGGCCGGGTCCGGTTCGACCTCCAGCACCCCCAGGCAAGACAATTCACGCAGCAGACGCAACGGTTCATTGCCGGACGCGAACAGCGCTTCGTGCGGCTGGAAGCGTATCCGCCAGGTGGTCTCGGTGACCGGGGCCGACGACGCGCTCGTGTCATCGCGCACAATCGATGTCTGCGGCTGGTAGGCGGTCAGCGCCTGCTGGGTCGCGGTGATCGCATCGATATCGACGTCGTCCCCGGACTGGGCGGCATCCAGCAGCATGCCCATGACATCCGCCGCCCGCAGCAGGATATCGATCAGTTCACGGTCGGGTGTCAGCCTGCCTTCCCGCAACTGGTCGAGGGTGGACTCCACGCCGTGGGTGAAATCGGCAATTGCGGTGAACCCGAAGGTGCCCGCGCCGCCCTTGATCGAATGCGCGGCGCGGAATATCCGGTTGAGCGCATCCGGGTCGGCGGCGCCCCGGTCCAGGGCCAGTAGCCCGGATTCCAGAGTCTGGAGCCCCTCGCGGCTTTCCTCGAAGAAGGTTTCGTGGAAACGCTGAATATCGATGCCCACGGCAACCGCCCTAGCCGAGTACGCGGTTGACGGTGGCGACCAGCGTGTCGGGATCGAACGGCTTGGTCAGCCATCCGGTCGCGCCCGCCGCCTTGCCTTCCTGCTTCTTGTCGGCACCACTCTCGGTGGTGAGGATGAGCATGGGCGTGAACTTGTAGGCGGGCAGATCGCGCAACGACCGGACCAGGGAAATCCCGTCCATGCGCGGCATGTTCACGTCCGCCAGCACCAGGTTGAATTCGCGCGTCCGGGCGGTTTCCAGCGCCGCCTGGCCATCCTCGGCCTCGGTGACATCGAACCCGGCCTCGGCCAGTGTGAAGCGGACCATCTCCCGCATCGAAGCGGAATCGTCCACGGCAAGAATGCTTGTCATGATCGGTTGTTCTCCGTTAACCCGTCGGGTCGGACAGACCCAGCGTTTCGGCAAGCCCGGCCAGCCGGGCTGCCTCGATGAGCGCAGCGCTCGGTGCCTGCCATGCCACCGCGCCGCCGGCCGTCGCCCGATCTCGGCAGAAGGCCACGAGCAGCTGCATTCCGCCCGCGTCCACCCGCGTGACCTCGGCGCCATCCAGGGTCACGGGACCAACGACGGACAGCGAATGCAGCAGCTGATCGCGCAGCCTCCCCGCCGTACGAACGGACAGGTCGGACCCCAGCGAAAGCGATTCGGCGTGTTGTGCGGATGTGGTCATCACTCATCCTCTTGCAACTGCCGTGCCTCGGCGTCGAGGACGCCCAGATATATGTTTATAAATGCTTTTCTCAGATTCGCCGGTATCATTTCCGTTTCCGGGACGGCGATTCGTTGCCGGGGCGTCAAACTTCCGCCGCACCGGGGCGGTGCCGGAATTCCGTCGCCAGGGCCTCGCGATCGAGCACCATGAGAATGTGGCCGTCGATATCGCAGACGCCGGAAACAGGTACCTTGCCGGGGCCCATGCCGGCGGCCGGCGGTGGCTGAATGTCGTTCCGGTCGAGCAGACGCACGCCGGCCACTCGATCCACTCGCAGCGCCACCGCGGTGTCCTCGAGATCGAATATCACCAGCCGGGTGGCCTCGGTATCCGGCTGTCGCCCCAACCCGAGCAGCGGGGCCAGATCCACGACCGGCACGATGCGGCCGCGCACGTTGATCACGCCGATTACCGCCGGCGGCGTGCCCGGCACGGGGGTGACCGCCAGCATGCGCATGACCTCCTGCACCTCCAGCACCGCAATCAGGTACTGCTCATCGCCCATGGCGAACTGGATCCATCGGTCCCTGACCGTCACGGCCGTGGTTACCGCCAGCGACGAATCAGCCCGCATGTCCGCTTCGAGGATGGCGCTCATGCCGCCACCCGCGACTGGTGCCCGGCAACCCGCGGCGCCAGCTGCGTCCATACCTGTTGATAGGCAGCTGCCGCCCGGCAGCCGCGGCAGAATATGCCGATCGGCTGACCGGCCTCGGCGGCCTCGCGAACCTTTGTATCCATGGGAATTACCGTGTCCAGTAGCGCACCCGGGTGTGCCTGCGCCAGGGCCTCAAGCCCTGCCTTGCCGGCGCGCGTACGCGGGTCAAAGAAAGTGGGCAGGATGGAGAACGCCAGCGGCTGCGGTCGGCTGCGATTGACCATGGTCACCGTGCGGACCATGGCTTCCACGCCGTGGCGTGCAAGCGGATCGGTCTGCGTGGGAATGAGCAGATGGTCAGCGGCGGCCAGTGCGTTGATCATGAGCACGCCCAGCGCCGGCGGCACATCCAGCACGGCCCACGCATAGTCCGCGGCAACGCTGTCGAGGGCATGCATCAACCGCAGTCCCATACCCGCGGCACGCCCCTGTTCGCGTTCAAGCGACGCCAGCGCGGTGCCGGCGGGGACCAGATCCACGCCGTCGCAAACAGCGGCCCGGATCTGGCTGGCCAGGCCTGCCGAGCCCGACAGCACCGGGTAAATCCCGCGATCGGCACCGACCGGGGCGAGGCCGAAGTAGTGGGTCAGGGAACCCTGCGGGTCGAGATCGACGGTCAACACCCGCCCGTCATCGCGGGCGAGCCCTGCGAACGCGGCAGCGGTGCTGGTCTTGCCCACCCCGCCTTTCTGGTTGGCCACGGCTAGAATACGCATGAGCCGTTATCCGGCCGCGGGCCCGGGGCGGCCAGCGAGCCCACCGGGCAGTCCCTGGATGTCCGGCAGCGTCCGCACCAGCACCACTACCCGCCGATTGGCGTTGCGCCCCTCGGCGGTGGCGTTGTCGGCCACCGGACGGTACTCGCCGTAGCCGTGCACGCTCATCAGTGCCGGTGCCAACCCCTGGGCCGCGAACAGTTCCACCACGCTGGCGGCGCGAGCTGCCGACAACACCCAGTTGGAGGCATAGCGGGGCGTGCGGATCGGCACGTTGTCCGTATGGCCCTCGATACGCAGCGGGTTCGGCAATCCCGACAGGGCCGCCGCCAGATCCGCCAGCACCGGTCGGGCCCGGTCCTCGACCTCGGCCGAGCCGCTGACGAAGAGAATGTCGGTGTTGATCTCCACTTCCACCCCGGCAGGCAGCTCCCGGACGGTGACCATGTCCGCCGCGATCGAGGGGGCCAGGGCCTCACGAATCCGCTCCGCCACCGCCTGGATCTGCGCCTGGGCGGCCGCCGTCCCGGCCCTGTCTGCCGACGCCAGGGCCGGCATGCCGGCTCGTAGCGGGATCGGGGGTGGAAAGATCGCGTCGTGGCGACGTGCGCGCGCCGAACCGCCGATGGACTGCTCGATCGTCTGCGGCTTGATCACGTTGACCTTCTGGTCACTCTCATCACCCCGTTGACGGGTTTTCCCCAGCTGGATCGGATGGATGGTGCGCGCCGGACTGTTGAACGCCTTCATCATGGCGTCGGAAAGCACCCGGTACTTGCCTTCGTTGATCGAGGAGATGGAGTACATCACCACGAAGAACGCCAGCAGCAATGTGATCAGATCACCATAGGGGATGGCCCAGGCTTCGTGGTTGACGTGGTCTTCCTGATGCCCGCGCCGCCGGCGGCTGCCCCCGCTCATATCTCGAGAAAGCCTTGGAGGCGAGATTCAATGTTGCGCGGATTTTCACCCAGGGCAATCGCCACCAGACCTTCGATGAGCATCTCGCGGTGGCGGGACTGCGCGTTGACCGTGCCCTTCAGTTTGGCCGCGATCGGCAGAAAGATCAGGTTGGCCGACCCGATGCCGTAGATCGTGGCCACGAAAGCGGTGGCGATGCCGTGGCCAAGCTTGTCCGGGTCGGACAGGTTCTGCATCACGGCCATGAGGCCGAGAACCGCCCCGAGAATACCCAGCGTGGGGGCGTAAATACCCAGCCCCTCGTACACCTTGGCGGCCTGCTGCTCGGTGTGCTCGCGGGTGTTCAGCTCCACCTCCAGCACGCTGCGGATGGTGGCCGGCTCGGCCCCGTCGACCAGCATCTGCAGTCCCTTGCGCATGAACGGATCCGGCTGCGACTCAACTTCCGCCTCCAGTCCCAGCAATCCGCTCTTGCGGGCGATGTTGGACCACTCGATGATCCGGCCCATGGTCTCGACCGGCGCCAGCACGGGCGGAGAGAAGACCCAGCGCAAAATGACTACCGCGCGACGGAAGGTCGGAAACGGCGTCTGAACGAATACTGCCGCGAATGTCCCCACAAAAACGATCACGAAGGCGGCGCTGCTCCACAATGCGCCCAGACCACTGCCCTTGAGAATACTGCCGCCCAACACGGCAACAACAGCCATTACCAGGCCGGCGAAACTCATCTTGTCAAGGCTCACGCCACCGTCTCCGACCGCTCGGTCTCTGCCCTCTCGACTATCCCGCTTGACGGCATGTCGGCCAGAACCTTGAGCAACCCGTTAACTTCCAGTATCAGCGCGATCGCGCCGTCGCCGGTCACCGCCGCGCCGGACAATCCGCCGATATCTTCCAGCAGCGCACCCAGCGGTTTGATGACGACCTCCTCGCGGCCCTGGACGGCATCCACGATCAGGCCGCGACGCTCCCCGCCGGCGCCGACGATAACCACGTGGCGAGTGGCCTCGTGGGGGCGACAACCAAGCCATTCCCCCAGATCATGGATCGGCAGTTCGGCGTCGGGCAGCATCAGCACGCGACGGTTTTCCACCACGCGCATGCGGGCCGGATCCAGGGCGATGACATCTCCCACGGTGGCCAGGGGAAAGCCGATGATCCGAGGCCCCACCGAGGCCATGAGCGTGGGCAGGATCGCCAGCGTCAGTGGCACGCGGATCTCCATGGTGGTGCCCCGACCCGGCTCGGAAACAATCTCGACCTGGCCGGCCAGCGACTCGATCGCCGACTTGACCACGTCCATGCCCACGCCGCGGCCCGACACGTCGGACACCGCGTCACGGGTGGAAAAACCCGGCATGAAGATGATTCGCAGGCATTCCGCGATGTCCATGCGGGCTGCCGTCTCGCGATCGATAACCTGACGCTCCACCGCCTTGGCGCGCAGCACGTTGGCATCGATGCCCGCACCGTCGTCGGCGATGCTCACCAGGATGTGGTCGCCGGCCTGTACCGCGCTGATGGTCAGCCGGCCAGCCCGCGACTTGCCCATCCGCTGACGGGTCGTCGGGTCCTCGATGCCGTGATCCACGGCGTTGCGCACCAGATGCACCAGCGGGTCGGCCAGGGACTCCACCAGGTTCTTGTCCAGCTCGGTGTCCTCTCCGACCAGCTCGACCTCCACTTCCTTGCCCAGCTTGCGGGCCAGATCACGGACGATCTTGGGGAAGCGGGCGAACACGCGCCCGACCGGCTGCATGCGGATCTGCATCACCGACAGTTGCAGACTCGACGTCACCCCATCCAGCGCCGAGATCGCCTTGTCCAGTTCGGAGGATGCGGCGTCGCTACGCCTGGCCTTGAGCCGATTGCGTGCCAGGACCAGTTCGCCGACGAGGTTCATCACCCGATCCAGTCGTCGGGTCTCGACCCGCACGCTGGTTTCGGCCGCCTTGGGCGGTGACTGTACCCTCGCCGGCGATGGCGCCGCCGTACTGGCGGGTGTATCAACCGGCGGGGACTCGGGGGGCGCGACGACCGCCACGGGGGCCGGTGGCGCTTCCCCGTGGAGCTGGTCGAGCAGGGCCTCGAACTCATCCTCGGTGATGGTGTCCTCGCCGGCTGCGGGTGATGCAGCCGCCGGCGGCGACATGCCCGCCAACCAGTCGGATACGGCGGCCTCGGTGGGGTCCACCGCCGCATCGGTCACGTGTTTTTCCTCAGCCGAAGACGGGGCAGCTACCGGTACGGGGGCCAAAACCGGCGCCGGGGTGTGCCGGGTGCCAGGCGGTTTCAGGGCCGCCAGCAGGCCTGGATCGGCCGGTGGCGGCGGCTCACCGGCCTGAACCGCATCGAGTTGCAACTGCAGGGTTTCGAGTGCTGCGGACAGGGCGTCAACCATTTCCGCGGTCACCGCATAGCTGCCGCTGCGCAGACCGTTGCAAAGCTCTTCCGCACGGTGGCAGACGTCTACCACGGCGTCCAGCTCCATGAAGCCCGCCCCGCCCTTGACGGTATGAAACGCGCGGAATACCGCGTTCAGGCGGGCCGGCTCGGTGTCGTGTTCCAGCCCGAGAACATCGGCCTCCAGACCGTCGAGCAGCTCGCCGGCCTCGGCGAGAAAATCCGCCAGCAGCTCCGGATCGGCAGCCATCTAGAGACCCAGGTCTTCCAGCAGCTTGTCCGCGTCGCCCTGGCTGGCACCTACGTCGATGCCCGCCAGCCGCGGGCCGTGGCCGCGGGTGACGCTGTTAGACACGGACACACCCACGACTCTCGCGGCGTCGATACCCGCGTGAGCCAGCAGCGCCGCGAGTGCGGTTTCCACTTCCCGCAGCAAACCGATAACTTTCTTGATGGTCTGCCCGCACAGGTCCTGATAGGCCTGAGCCTCGGCGATACCGTTGAGATGGCCACGCAGCCGCGCCGTGGCCGCACGCACGAGGTCCGCGTTGGGCCGGATGGCTTCGATCAGCCGTAACTCGGCCTTGCCGGCCTCGGTGAGATCGAGCGTACGCATGGCGGCGTCCTCGCTCATGTGGATCACCGCCTCCAGCCGGCTGCACATGTCCGGCAGATCCCGGTCCGCCGCCTTGGCCAGCGGGGCGTCCAGCGCCAGCCGGCTGAGGCCCTCATGCAGCCCCCGGGTGATCTGGGCCACATCCACAAGCAGGCTTTTCTCCGCCGCGGGCTTGAGCGCCAGCAACGCCGCCCGGATATCGTCGTCGCTACCGGCCTCGATCGCCGCCAGCAGATCACGAGCCCCAGTGGCCAGGGCCTCGCGGCCCGGCTGGCTCACGCCGCCGCTCCGATTCGCTCGAAGATGCGGTCGATCTTCTCCTTGAGCGTGGCCGCCGTGAACGGCTTGATGATGTAGCCGTTCACGCCGGCCTGAGCGGCGGCCACGATCTGGCCCTTGCTGGCCTCGGCCGTGACCATCAGAACCGGCAGGCTGGCCGTGGCTGCCTCTCCACGAATGGTCTGCAACAGCTCCAGCCCGCTCATCTGCGGCATGTTCCAGTCCGTGACCAGAAATTCGTACTGGCCGGTGCGGAGCATCGGCAGGGCCTCCTGACCGTCCTCGGCCTCGCTGATGTTGTGGTACCCCAGGTCGCCCAGCAGGTTCTTGACGATGCGGCGCATGGTGGGAAAGTCGTCGACCACCAGGATTTTCATGGATTTGTTCATGTCATTACCTCGTTGACACGGCGCGCCGGGCCCTCGGATACCTCGGCGATGTGGCTGCGCAGACGCAGCAGCGCCTGACCCAGCAGTTGGGATACCCGCGAGTAGCTCACTCCGATGACCTCGCCGATTTCGGTCTGGTTGAGCTCTTCGTCGTAGTACAGGGAAATAATCAGCTGCTCGCGTTCGGGCAACGCCGCTATGGCCTGCGCGATGTGCTCGCGCATGTCCCGATCCGCCATCTGATCGAGCGGGTCGGCATCTTCGGCGGCGAATTCCAGTGGCTGTCCGTCGTCGTGATCGGTAGCGCCCAGTGTCAGGACGTTGGCGCTGGCCGCTTCCGCGGTCATGCGCGCGTATTCCAGGGCGTCGATGCCGAGCTCGGCGGCCACTTCGCTGTCGCGCGCGGACCGCCCTTCCCGCTGTTCGATCCGGCGCATGGCGCGCGCGGCCTCCCGCATGCCCTTGCGCACCCGCCGCGGGGTCCAGTCGTTGCGGCGCATCTCGTCCACGATGGCGCCGCGGATGCGAATGCCGGCGTAGGTCTCAAAGCAGGCGCCATGACCCGCCTCGAAGCTGCGGGCGGCCTCCAGCAGACCGAGCATGCCGATCTGGATCAGGTCATCCAGCTCGACGCATGCCGGCAGGCGGGCGCGCATGTGCAGGGCAATGCGACGCACCAGGTCCCGGTGCCGGGTCACCAGATCGCCGGCTTCGGCCTGGCCACAGGCCCGATATTCACTGACCGCGCTCATGCGCCCACCAGGGCCGGCGCCGCCGGGCTGCGTCCGAGCAGGCGCTCGACGAAGAATTCCACGTTGCCGCGCGGGCCACCCGGGGGCTGCCAGCCGCTGACCTGTTCACCGATCTTGTCGAAGGCGAGGCTGCTCGGCGCACCCGGGTAGGCCTCCACCACCGCCCGCTGCTGGCGCACCGCGCGGCGCACGGCTTCGTCATGAGGCACGGTGCCGAGAAAATGCAGGGTGACGTCCAGGAACCGGTCCGCCACGCGACACAGATGATCAAAAACCTGGCGTCCGTCCGCGGCGCTTCTCACCGCATTGGCAACTACCTGGATACGGCCGATGCCGTAGTCACGCGACAGCACCTTGATCAGCGCGTAGGCATCGGTGATCGAGGCCGGTTCGTTGCAGGCCACCACCACGACTTCCTGGGCAGCCTGGGCCAGGGTGACCACCGAGCCGGAAATGCCGGCGGCGGTATCCACCACCAGCGTATCCAGATCGTCGCTGAACTCACTGAATGCCTGGACCAGCCCGACCAGTTGGGCGCGGTCCAGCTCGGCCATGCGCTGCCGGCCGGACGCCGCGGGCACCACCTTCAGGCCCATCGGCCCCTCGAGTAATATGTCGGCCAGACCAACCCGTCCCTCCATCAGGTGGGCGAGGTTGTAGGTCGGCTGCAGACCCAGCAGGACATCGATGTTCGCCAGGCCCAGATCCGCATCCATGAGCATGACCCGCTGACCCTGTCGGATCAGGGCCAGGGCGAGATTGAGCGAGACGGTGGACTTGCCCACCCCGCCCTTGCCGCTGGCCACGGCAATGACCCGGACGGGCCGGTGGGGATGGAGACGGATCAGCCCGGCCGCCTGGCCGGCCACGGTGTTGGAATCAGGCGCACGCATGCACGATTTCCTCGGTGACGAAACTCTGGGGTTCCGGGCATTCGCGGGCCGCGCGCAGCGCGCGCAGGATGAGATGATCGGGGCGTTCCCGATGCAGGTCCTGAGGCACCTGCTGACCGTCGGCGACATAGGCCACCGGCAACTGGCTGCGAACGACGGCGGACAGGGCGCCGCCAATGCGGGTGGCCTCGTCCATTTTGGTCAGCACGCAGCCGGACAGCGGCGTGGCACGGAATCGCTCGATTACCTGTTGCAGATCGCGCCCGTGGGCATTGGCCGCCATCACCAGATAGGTGCGCAGACGATCACGGGCGCCTTCCAGCATCCCCAGCTGGGCGGCGAGGCGTGTATCGCGCGGACTCATGCCGGCGGTGTCCACCAGCACCAGGGTCCGCTCCGCCAGCCGCGACATCACGGCGGCCAGATCGGCCTTGTCGTCGGCGGCAAACACCGGAATGCCCAGCATCTGGCCGTAGCTGAACAGTTGCTGCCGCCCGCCGACACGCATGCTGTCGGTGGTCACCAGCGCCACATCCCGCAGGCCGTGTCGCTGGGTATAGCGCGCCGCGAGCTTGGCAATCGTGGTGGTCTTGCCCACCCCGGTCGGGCCCACCAGGGCGATCACGCCGCCATCCTGCAACGGATCGCGGCGTGGCACGGGGATGCGCTGACGCAACAGGCTCAGTGCCTTGACCGGGCGGCGACCGTCACCGGGTTCCGGCAGGGCCTCGGCGATTTCCCGGGCCAGCGTCGAATCCACACCGATACCGGCCAGTTCACGAACGGCCTCGGCCCGGTGCGGTTGACGTTGACACCAATCGCGGGAAATCAGCGAACCCACCTGGCGCTCGAGCAGACTGCGGACATTGTCGAGATCACGTCGCACCTCGGCGAGATGCGGGTCCTGGGCCCAGACGATGCGTTGTGCCGACGGATTGCCGTCATTCGGCGCCGGCGCCTTGTCAGCACGGTTGCCGGCATCGACAGGCGACGCCTCGCGCCGGGGTGCGGCCGATGGCGACGCAGCTTTGGGCGCGCCGTCACTGGCGGGCCGGTTCTGCTGCAGCGCCTGGTGCACCAGGGACTCGTCGTAATCCACTGCCGCCACGACCTCCACATGGTCGTCGACCCGGCGGCTGGAGAGGATTACCGCATCCGGCCCCTGTTCTTCCCGGACCCGGCGGATCGCCGCCCGCATGTCCGTTTCCACGAAACGCTTGATTTTCATCAACTTCTCCTCGACGACCCTCGCCCCGGCCCTAGCCGGTGACGGAGTCGATCATGCGAATCTGCCGATCCGGCGGAATCTCGTTATAGGCCAGCACGTGCAACCCCTTGACGCTGTTGCGGATGAAGCGGGCGAGCATCCCGCGCAAGCCGGCCGGTACTAGCAGTACCGCCGGCCGGCCGGCGGTTTCCTGGCGCTGGGTGAACTGCTTGAGCGCGTCGTGCATGCGTTCCGCGAGTCCCGGTTCGATGGCGTGCTGACTGTCCTGGAGGGATTGGTGCAACATGCGTTCCAGGGGTTCGGCCAGGGTCGCCACCGGCAATTCGGCTTCCATACCGTTGATTTCCTGGACAATCTGCCGGCCAAGCGCGACGCGCACTGCCGCCGCGAGGGTGACGGGATCCTGACTGCCGCCACCGTGGGCAGCCAGCGCTTCGGCGATGCCGCGCATGTTGCGTACGGATACGCCCTCTTCCAGCAGGCTGCCGAGCACCTTGACCACCACCGACAGTGGCAGGAGCTTGGGAACGAGGTCCTCGACCAGCCTGGGCGCGGCGCGCGCGAGGTTGTCCAGCAAATGCTGGACTTCGTCATGGCCGAGCAGTTCGGCGGCATGGCTGCGCAGCGCCTGACTGAGATGGGTGGCAATCACCGTGGTCGGGTCCACCACGGTCCAGCCGTTCTCCTGGGCACTGTCGCGTTGGCCGGGCTCGATCCAGTAGGCGGGCAGCCCGAAAGCCGGGTCCCGCGTCTCGATACCCTCGACCGGCCCGAATACCTGGCCCGGGTTGAGAGCCATCTCGCGGTCGACGCGGACCTCGCCGGCCGCCACCGGCACCCCGTGGATGGCGATGCGGTACCCCTCGGGCGGCAACGACAGGTCGTCGCGGATATGGACCGGGTGCATCAGGAATCCGAGTTCCTGGGTGAGCTTCTTGCGCACGCCCTTGACCCGGCCCATCAGCTCGCCACCCTGCCGGCTGTCGGCCAGCGGGATCAGCTTGTAGCCGACCTCCAGACCGATGACATCGTCCGCCGCCACGTCATCCCAGCCCAGTTCGCGCGGAGTCTGCGGACCGCTGTCGACCGGCTCGCTCTGGCGCAGGGTTTCGGCCTGCCGGCGGCGGTGGAGCAGATAGGCCGCGCCACCGGCGGCCACAGCCAGCGTGAGAAATGCCAGGTTGGGCATGCCGGGGATCAGCCCCAGCACCAGCAGTACGCCCGCCGTCACCAGCAGCGTCCGCGGGGAACTGAAAAGCTGGCCCACCATCTGGGCACTCATGTCCTGGGGCTGGGACATGCGAGTGACCAGAATCGCAACCGAAGTGGACAGCAGCAGCGCCGGCACCTGGGCCACCAGCCCATCGCCGATGGTCAGCAGCGTGTAGACCTGCAGGGCCTCGCCAGCCGGCAATCCGCGTTGCAGCATGCCGATGGCCAGACCACCGAAAATGTTGATGAACAGAATCAGCAGGCCGGCAATGGCATCGCCGCGCACGAACTTGCTGGCGCCATCCATGGAGCCGTAGAAATCGGCTTCCTGGCGGACCTCTTCGCGACGCGTGGCCGCCTCCTCACGGGTCAGGGAACCGGCGTTGAGATCGGCGTCGATAGCCATCTGCTTGCCCGGCAGGGCATCCAGCGTGAAGCGGGCACTGACTTCCGAGATACGCTCGGCGCCCTTGGTCACCACCACGAAGTTGATCAGCGTGATGATGGCGAACACCACCAGACCCACAGCGTAATCACCGCCGATCACGAACTCGCCGAAGGCCTGGATGACCTGGCCGGCGGCATCCGGGCCGGTGTGACCCTCGAGCAGCACCACGCGGGTTGAGGCCACATTCAGGGCCAGCCGCAACAACGTGACCATCAGCAGGACCGTGGGAAAGGCGGTGAAATCCAGCGGCCGCATGACATAGATCACTGCCAGCAGAATGGCGATGGCCAGCGCGATGTTGAAACTGAAGAAGGCGTCCAGCGCGATCGGCGGCAGCGGAACCACCATCATCGACAGCATCACCAGCAGCATGACCGGCACGCCCAGGCCGCGGGTGAGCCAACCCCGCAGGGCGAAAATGCGGGTCAATGGCGAAGAGGCGACGGCGTCGGCCATGGATTACTCCGGTGAGGGTGCGCCCGCCGGCGCATCAGGCAGATCGAATCGGGGCAGATCGGGTCCCGGCGTACCCGGCCGATGTGCCCGCAACTGGAAGACATAGGTCAGCAACTGTGCGACCGCGGTGTAGAGCGTCACCGGCACGTCCTGGCCCACGTCCGCCGAGGCATAAAGGGCACGGGCAAGCGGCGGTGCGGACACCATAGGCACCCGATACTGGATCGCACGCTCGCGGATGCGGGCAGCCAGATGGTCGGCCCCGCTGGCAACCACCAGGGGAGCACTCATGGTGTCGGGGTCATACTTCAGCGCCACCGCAAAATGGGTCGGGTTGGTCACCACCACATCGGCCGTGGGCACGTCCTCGAGCATGCGACGCCCGGCCGCCGCCTGCTGCAGCTGGCGCTGCCGCGACTTGACCTCCGGCTTGCCCTCGGTGTCCTTGAGTTCGTCGCGGACCTCCTGCCGGGTCATGCGCAATTCCTTGGTGTGCTGATGGATCTGCACCGGCACATCCACCAACGCGATCAGCGCCAGCCCGCCCAGCAGCCACAATCCGAGATAAAGACATAGCTGCAGGCCGCGCACGATGCCGCTGGCAGCGGGGGCCACGGACAACTGCAGGAGTTCGTTCCCGTAGACGGCGACATAGAGCACGGTGATCCCCCCGAGCACCGCGAACTTTAGTAACGCCTTGCCGAGTTCGGTCAGGCTGCGGGCGGAAAACATGCGCTTGATCCCCTGCAGAGGGTCGAGGCGACTGCTCTTGGGCGCGGTCGCCTTCCAGCTGAAGTTCCACCCGCCCAGCAGTAACGGCGCAGCAATCGCCGCCACGCCGGTCATCACCAGCAGCGGCACCATCAGCCAGAGCCCCTGGGCCAGTCCGGCCGCGAGTCCCTCGGTCAGGGCATGACTGTCGAGTGCATCCGCACGATCCAGACGCAGGCCACCGGTCAACAGGGCCAGGGCCTGATGCCCCGCCCAGCCGCTGAATCCCCCCATACCGAGCATGCCGGCCGCCACCAGCGCCAGCGCGCCCAACTCGCGGGAGCGGGCAATCTGGCCTTCCTTGCGAGCGTCGCGGCGCCGCTTCGGTGTCGGCGCCTCGGTGCGTTCGGCGGCAGGTTTTTGTTGTGCCATCGGGTCAAACGCCGATGAACGCAGCGATGAAGGCCCAGGCCTGCTCGAGGCGATGCTCGAACACCACCGCCATCGCATCCAGCGTCATCGGCAGCACCGCCAGCGCGAACAACAGGGCAGCAGGCAGGCCGATGGCAAACAGATTCAGACTCGGCGCCGAACGGCTGATGATGCCGAAGGACAGGTTGACCACCAGGATCGCCAGGGTCGCCGGCAGGGCAATCTGCATGGCTCCGGCAAACAGGTGCACGCCGTAGTCGGCCACCGCCCGGGCCACATCCGGGGTGAAGCCGATGGCGCCGACCGGCAGGGTATGGAAACTGGTGGCAACAAAGCTGATCAGTGCCAGATGACCGCCCAGGGCGAGAAACAGCAGCGTGGTCAGGATTACGAAATACTGGCTGACCACGGGCGTCTGCACGCCGCGCAGGGGATCCGCCAGCGTGGCAAACCCCAGACCCGCGCCCATGGCGATGACCATGCCGCCCAGAACAATGCCCTCGAAGACCAGCTGCAGGACAAACCCCATGGTCAGCCCGATGAGCATCTGTTGCAGTACCGCCGTCCACCAGGCGGCCGAAAAGGTGGCCAGAACGGGGGGTGGTGGCAATATCGCCATCAGCGCGATGGTCACCGCCACGGCCAGGGTCAGACGGGCACGCGCCGCGATCATCCGCGAACCGAACACCGGCGCCGCGATGGTCATGGCCCCGACCCGCAGAAACGGCCAGAAGAACGCGTTGACCCAGGCAGCAAGCTGCTCGACGGTGAAGCTCACCCCAGCCGCTCCGGAATCATGAGAATCAGCTCCCGGGTGTAGTCGAGCAGCACCCGCAGCATCCACGGCCCGGTGGCCACCAGCACCGCCGCCATCGCGAGCAGTTTGGGAATGAACGACAGCGTCATCTCGTTGATCTGGGTGGCGGCCTGGAACACACCGATGATCAGGCCCACCACCAGGGCGGTAACCAGCAGCGGCGCGCCGATCAGCAGCGCCAGGGTCAGCGCGCCGCGACCGAATTCGATCACCTCGTCCGGACTCATTGGTAGAAGGTCCCGGCAAGGCTTCCCATCACCAGCGCCCAGCCGTCCACCAGCACGAACAGCATGATCTTGAACGGCAGGGATATGAGCATCGGCGAGAGCATCATCATGCCCATGGACATGAGCACGCTGGCCACCACCAGGTCGATGACCACGAACGGGATGAACAGCATGAAACCGATCTGGAAGGCGGTGGTCAGCTCACTGGTGACAAATGCCGCCAGCAGTACCGGAAACGGCACGTCCTCGCGGCTGGCATAGCCCTCCGGCTGGCCGGCCAGGTCCGCAAAGGTGTTGAGGCTGGAGGTTCGGGTCTGATCGAGCATGAAGGCCCGCAGCGGCGTCACGCCCACCGATACCGCTTCCTCGGCGGGGAGGCTGCCATCCAGATACGGGGTGACCGCATCGTCGTAGATGGTCTGCAGCACCGGCGCCATGACGAACAGCGTCAGGAACAGGGCCAGGCCGACCAGAATCTGGTTGGAGGGGGTCTGGCCGGTGCCCAGGGCATGCCGCAGCAGACCCAGCACGATGACGATGCGGGTGAACGAGGTCATGGTCAGCAGAATTGCCGGCAACAGCGTGATCGCCGTCATCGCCAGCAGCACCTGCAGTGACAGGGAGTAGGTCTGCCCACCCTCGCCGTTGCCGGTAACCGTCACCGCTGGCAGCGCCTGAGCGGAGACCAGCGCCGGGAGCACCAGCATTGCCAGACCCATAAGTCCGGGCAGCATCCGCCTCACGGGTTCTGACTCCGGCCGCGCAGCCGCGCCAGCAGATCGCCGAAGCTGGCCGCTTCCGGCGCCGCCCCAGCGGGCAGTGCATCCAGTTCCGCCAGCGTGCGGACGCTGCCGGCGGCCACCCCCAGTAACAGGGTTCGCCCGCCCGCTTCGACCACCACCACCCGCTCTTTGGCACCAACGGCCACCGCGGCGTGGACCCGGATGCCGCCACTGCGCGCACCGATGCCGCCATGCACCCGGCGCAACAACCACAGCACCGTCAGCATTGCCGCCAGGACCAGCAGCAGCGAGAGCAGGACCTGTCCCCAGCCAACCAGGGGCATGGCGACACTGCCGACCGCGTCGGTTGAAGCTCTCATGATCAGCGCAGGTTGCGAATGCGTTCGGCAGGGCTGACCACATCGATCAGACGCACGCCGAACTTGTCATTGACCACCACCACTTCCCCGTGGGCCACCAGGGTGCCGTTGACGTAGACGTCCAGCGGCTCACCGGCGGCGCGGTCGAGCTCCACCACCGACCCCTGGTTGAGCTGCAACAGGCTGCGGATCGGCAGCCGGGTACGACCCACCTCCATCGACAGCGTGATCGAGACGTCGAGGATGACGTCGAGGTTCACATCCCCGTGCTCGGCAGCGGACGCGTCGGCGGGGCCATCCTGATCCTGCTCGTGCAGTTCATCGAAATCCGCCCTGGCCACATCGCTGGGGGCCTTGCCGTTGGGCTGGTCGGTGACGGTGTTGTCCATGGAATTCATCGCTCTAGTGAGTGGTGCGTTGTGCCGGCGGATCACGCCGGATCACGCCTTTGATTTGCAGGGCGTTGTTGCCGCGGGAGTTACCGAACTGGCAGCGGAAGGTGGGAATGCCCTCCACCTGCAGCGCCACCTCGGGCGGGAGATCGATGGGCAGAATGTCGCCGGCCCTGAGTCGCACCAGCTCACCCAGCTTCATGCGCTTTTGCAGCAGCACGCTGGACACATCCACTTCCGCATCCTTGATCTGCTCGCGCAGCGCGGCCGCCCAGCCCTCGTCGCGTTCCTTGCGATCACTCTGGATGCCGGCATCGAGCAGTTCCCGAATGGGTTCAAGCATCGCGTAGGGCAGCGTCACGTGAACCTGGCCGCCGCCGCCCTCCAGTTCGACGTGGAAGCGACTGACCACGACTACCTCGGACGGGCTGACGATGGTGGCCAGATGGGGGTTCATCTCCGACTGGACGTGCTCGAACTCGATATCCATCACCGGTGCCCAGGCCTCGATCAGGTCGGCGAAGGCCTTGTCGAGCAGCAGGCGCACGACCCGCATCTCGGTGGGCGTGAACTCGCGGCCTTCGATCTTGGTCTGGTACCGCCCGTCACCGCCGAAGAAGTTGTCGACCAGCGTGAACACCAGCCTGGGCTCGAACACGATCAGCGCGGTACCGCGCAGGGGCCGTACGCGAACCATGTTGAGATTGCTGGGCACGTAGAGGGTCTGCAGATACTCCGCATATTTCTGGTTTTCGACGCCCACCACGTTGAGTTCGGGCGAACGCCGAAGCATGTTGAACAGGGAGATGCGGAACGCCCGGGCAAAACGCTCGTTGATCATTTCCAGCGTGGGCAACCGGCCACGCACGATGCGATCCTGGGTGGCAAGGTCGAATTGCTGCACCTCGCCCGGCCGGGACGGCACCGGATCGGTATCGACCGCACCGCTGTCCACGCCGTGGAGCAGCGCGTCGATCTCGTCCTGGCTGAGAATTTCCTCGTCACTGGACGCCATTACTGCATCACCATGCTGGTGAAGTAGAGCGCCTCGACCGCGCCGGTTTCGCCGGCGTCGGCCAGTACCTTGCGAACCTCGTCGAGGGCTTCTGCCTGAAGCGCTTCCTTGTCGGCGCGGGTCACCAACTCCTCGAAGCGCCGGCTTCCCAGCAACAGCAGGAGCCGATTTCGGATCACCGGGAGATGGGTTTCCAGGGCCGCCACCATCTCCTCGTGCCGCGTCATCACCTCGACCTCGGTCTGCAGAAACCGCATGGCCTCGTCGTCGGCGAGATTGACCACGAACGCGTCACCCAGTGACACGTAGTAGGGGTTGGCGAGCGGAGGCGTTGCCTCGTCGGCCGTCTCGGCAGCGGCCTGATTGGCCAGCGCAAACCACCAGAAGGCGGCACCCGCCGCCGCCAGAGCCAGCAACGTGGCAAGACCGCTCACAATCAGGATCAGACCGCCCCGCTGGCGAGATCGCGGGCGGAACGAGGGACGAACATGTCGGGGCATCGGGCCAGGCAGTGAAGAAGTGTGGGATGACAAGGAGCAACCCCTGTGCCAGGCCTTGTGGGTGCGTTTTATATTTTTAATCAGATGGTTATGCGGGCACGGATTTCGGACGCCAAATACCCGTCCCGGCGGTCGGCAGCGCCGCCAAAAAACCGGCGTCAGGCGTAGAGGTCGATCAGGCCGTGTGCCGTCGCCGGAGCCGCATCGGCGGTGACATCGCCCGAGCTGGGCGTCAATGCCGGTTCGGAAACGGGGGTGCCATCCTGCCGTGGCGCTGCCGGTTCACCCGATTGACGCCGCGCGCCGTGTCCCTGGTCGCCGACCGCGGTCTCGCCCAGCTGCAGGCCCTGATCCGCCAGCATCTCCCGCAACCGCGGCAGGGCCGACTCGATCGCCTCGCGGGCCGCCGGGTTCGCCGACTGGAATTGCAGATTGACCTGATCCCCGTCCAGCTGCAGCTGGATCCGCAGCCGGCCAAGGTCAGCGGGCTCCAGCATCAGCTCGACCTGCTGGTCCCCCCGCTGGACCGCGACGAAGACCTGACCGGACAGGGCTTGCGGGGTCGGCAGCGTTCCGCCCGGGGGCGCCGCCGCTGCCGCGGTGGGCGCCGGAACCGATAGCGAGGTGCTCGCCAGGGAACCGACCATGAGGCCGCCCGGGTCAGCCGACGATACGACAACGGTCTGACCGGGGGCATCACCGGCCGACCGCCGAAGCAGAAGATCGGCGAACGCGGGCGGGGCAGGATTGCGAGCGGCCTGTGCCGCCGTGCCGAGCGCCGGATCCGAGGGATCCAGTGCAGGCGCCGCGCGGATGGCAACCTCGTTGCCGACTGCTTGCTGCCGGGAGTCGGCCTGCCCGCGCCCGGACCCGGTCGGGGCCGTGGTATCGCTGATCGTCGAGGCCACAGGCGGCGTCGACGTCTCAGCGGCCCCGACCCTGCGCCCTGTAACACCGGCTTCCGGTAACGGCATCGGGGACGAGCCCCGGGGAGCCGACGCCATTGCCTGGGGTCCCGCCGTGGTAGTCGGTGGCGATGCCCCGATTGCAGCAGGATCCCCGGCAGCAATTCCGGTAATGCCGGGTAGAGGCTGCGGAACGCCCAGCGCGTTGTCCTGTGTAACAGCGAAGGGGGCAGCCACCTCACGGGTTATGACGGCAACCGGCAACAATGTTCGAGTTGACGATGTGCCATTCACGGAGGTACCGATCACGCTGGGCACAGCAGCCAGCACACTATCTCTTGCCGTATTAGCAAGTGCTGAAGATGCGCGGGTTGCCGTCGGCGTTGCCTGGATTGACGCTTGATCATCTATGGGGGCACCGGTAACGCCGGGAACCACTGATGCGTCATCCTGTACCACGTCAAACGCGTCGGCGCCGCCGGCATCCGGGATCGGCTGAGCCGGGGTGCCCGGCTGTCGCAATGTTCCGGTGTTCGTCGGACCGGCCAACGCCGCAAACAGCGCGCCGAACAGCCCGCCGCCCGTATCGGACGCCCGCGTGTCATCCCCGGGCGACGGCGTCCGTGCGCCCTGGGCGCCTGTCGGGAGTGACGGCTGGATCATGCTCAACCGCCGACCAGCGCCGGTTGCCCGAAGCGCTGGGCGGCCTGATCGTCGGCCATCTTCTGCTCGAGGCCCAGCTGGCGAATTCGGGCGACGTCATGGACCCGGTTCAGCAGCGTTTCCACCCGTCGGGCATCCTGGCGCTGCCCTTGCCAGCGCCCCTGGGCTTCGGACTCCCGGGCCCGGGCGGCGTCCACGACCTGCGTCTGCATCTCGACGGCCTGTTGCAGCCGCGCCAGGAATGCACGCTGATTGGCCAGCAGCACGGGAGAGGCGGCACGGCCTTCGGCCGCAGCGCTGGCCCGATATTCATCCAGATACTGCTCCAGTTCCTGCAGCCGGCCGGCCTGTCGCGCGGCCTCGCCGCGACTGTGTCCCAGCTCCGTCACGGCCTGCCGGACACGCTCGCCGGCCAGTCGACCCAGGGTGGCGAGTTGTTGTTCACGCTGCTGCATGGTCATCCCCTTCCTTGGTAATGAATGGCGAATCGGCCGGCGGGTCGAATAACCCCCGCAGGTCGATGACGCTCTGGCGCATGTCCGCGGCTTCCTGCCGCGTTTGGGTGAGATAGGCCTCCAGCGCCGGCCAGGCGCGGATGGCGGCGTCGATCTCGGGATCACTGCCCGCCTTGTAGGCACCCAGCTGAATGAGATCCCGGTTGGATTGATAGCAGCTGTAGAGCCGCCGGAAACTGGCAGCCGCCTGCTGCTGCTCGGGACGGGTAATATCGCTGGACAGGCGGCTGACCGAAGCCTCGATGTCAATGGCGGGGAAACGACCGCCCTCGGCGACGCGCCGCGACAGCATGATGTGGCCGTCCAGAATCGCCCGGGCGGTGTCCGCGACGGGGTCATGCGGATCATCACCTTCGGTCAGGACGGTGTAAATTCCCGTGATCGAGCCACCACCGGGACCGGTACCGGCCCGCTCGACCAGCATCGGCAGGCGTGCGAACACCGATGGCGGATAGCCCCGCGTGGTCGGCGGTTCACCCACCGCCAGTCCGATCTCGCGCTGCGCCTGGGCAAAGCGGGTCAGGGAATCCATCAGCAGCAGTACCTGGCGGCCCGTGCTGCGAAAGTACTCCGCGATGGCGGTAGCCAGCCACGCCCCGCGCAAGCGCATCAGCGGTGTGCGGTCAGCCGGGGTGGCCACTACCACCGAACGCTGCATGTGATGGGCACCCAGCACGCTATGGACGAAATCGCCCACTTCACGGCCGCGCTCGCCGATCAGCCCGACCACGATCACGTCGGCCTCGGTCTGCCGCGTCATCATGCCCAGCAGTGTGCTCTTGCCAACCCCACTGCCGGCGAACAGACCCACGCGCTGCCCCCGCCCCAGTGTCAGCAGGCCGTTGATGGCGCGCACACCGACATCCAGCGGTTGCCGGATCGGCGGTCGCATCAGCGGGTTGATGGGTTCGCCCATCAGCGGGACGCGGTGTTCGGTCACGGGCATGGGCCGGCTGTCCAGGGGGCGGCCCTCGCCATCGATCACCCGCCCCAGAAGGCCTTCGCCCACCGGCACCAGTGCGCCGCGCGGCATGGGTAGCACCCGGGCATTCGGCACCACACCGCGCAATTCACCCGTGGGCATGAGATAGGTACGATCGCCGGCGAAGCCCACCACCTCCGCTTCCACACCCTCACCATCGCCCATGTGGATGCGGCATCGCCCACCGATCTGCAAACGGCAACCGGTGGCCTCCAGTGTGAGACCGACCACCCGCTGCAGCAGCCCTTCGGCGGTAAAGCCGGCCGACAGCGGCAGCTGCCCCCGGGCGGCCAGCCGGCCGGCCAGGGTAGTACCCGTCACGGATACGGGCCCCGTCATGCCCCGGCCAGGAGCTGTTCGCGAATGCGGTCCAGCCGGGTCTTCAGGCTGCCGTCCACCACCGTGCTGTCGGTTTCCAGGCGATTCTCGCCCGGGCCCAGCGCCGGGTCCGTCATCAGGCGCACGGGCGGCATCGCGGGATCGGCGTCCAGCGCCGTCCGGATGCCGTCGAAATCCGTGGCATTCACGTAGAGACGCACCTCGCGCTCGCCGTGGCCCAGCGCGTCGAGCGCCAGCCGGGCCAGCCGGATCGGCGTGTCCGCATCGGTGGCAAGGGCATGACCGAACAGCGCGCCGCCGATCTCGCCGGCCAGCCAGACCAGCGCGGCCTCGACATCGGCATCCAGATCGGCCAGCGGTCGCTGCAACCGCGTGAGTGCAGTCCGCAAGCGCGCCGCCTCCGCGGCCATCGCGGCGCGGCCGGCTTCTCGGCCCTGCTCGAGGCCGGCCTGATAGCCCTCATCGCGGGCAGCATCGGCAATAGCATCGAGTTCCGCGGCACTGCGCGGCCGGCGGTTGCTGTCTGCCAGCAGTGGCATATCCCAGCGAACAGCGGCCTCAGACATAGGTTTCGCCTCCGCCACCCAGCATGATTTCGCCGTCGTCGGCCAGGCGGCGGGCGACGTTGAGAATCTCCTTCTGTGCACCCTCCACATCCGCCAGGCGCACCGGCCCCTTGGTTTCCATGTCCTCGCGCAGGATTTCGGCCGCACGCTGGGACATGTTGTTCATCAACTTCTCCGATACCGCCGGCTCGGCCCCCTTCAGGGCCAGGGCCAGCGTGTCACCACCGATCTCGCGCAGGAGTCGCTGAATGCCCCGGTCGTCGATTTCCACCAGGTTGTCGAACACGAACATCAGTTCCTGGATGGACTCGCCCAGACGCTGGTCGAGTTCGGCAATACGGGTCATCAACCCCTGTTCCTCCGTGGAGTCGAGCAGATTCATGATGCTGGCGGCGACCTTGACGCCCCCGACGCTCGAGGACTTGATGTTGTCGTGGCCGGCAAACTGCCGTTCCATCAGCTCGTCGAGTTCGCGCAGCGCATTGGGCTGGATCCCGTCCAGGGTTGCCACCCGCATGACGATCTCGGCACGCGAGCGCTCCGGCAGCAGGCTGAGGATGCTCGCCGCCTGGTCGCTGTCCAGATAGCTGAGCACGATGGCGATGATCTGCGGATGCTCGTTGCGGATCAGTTCAGCCACCTGCCGCGTATCCATCCACTTGAGCGCATCCAGCCCCTTGCTGTTGCGCCCCAGCAGGATGCGGTCGATCAGGCTGCCGGCCTTGTCCTCGCCCAGCGCATTCTTCAAAACCGTGCGCACGTAGTCCTCGGCGCCCACACCCAGCGATGTCTGTTCGTTGAGGGTGGCGCAGAACTCGCCGAGCACGCCGGCAGCACGTTCGCGGCTGACGTTGGAAAGCGTGGCCATGGCCGTTCCGACTTTCTGCACGTCCTTGGCGCCCATGTGCTTGAGGACCTCGGCGGCCTCCGCCTCGCCCAGCGACATCAGCAGAATCGCGGCCCGCTCGGGGCCGGGGATTCTGGTTGCGGCGACGTCAGCCATCCTGCTTCACCCACGTCTGAACCACTTGCGCCACCCGCTTGGCGTCATTGCTCACGGCCTGTCTGGCCAGCATGAGCTGCTGCTCGTAAGGCCCGTCGGACACCGCCGCGGCAGCGGCCACGCGCGGGCCCGACAGCGTCAGCCGGTCGTCGCCGAGTTCGTCTTCGGCCGGCGTGACGTTGCGCATGGCATTGAAATTCGGCTGGGACAGAATCTGTCGCAGCACCGGCCGCAGCACCGCGAACAGCAGGATCAGCACCAGCAATCCGCCCATGATCTGCCGCCCCCAGTCACGCAGCGCCGGGCTCTGCCAGATGGGTGCGGCGGGTACATCGGTGATCTCCGGCGACACGAAGGCCGCGTTCATCACGCTCACGGTATCGCCCCGGTCGGCGTTGAAGCCGACCGCGTCGCGCACCAGGCTCTCCAGGCGCGCGATTTCGGCGTCGGTCAGCGGTACCGATTCGGTGACACCCTGTGCATTGGTCCGCGGCACGTTGTCCACCAGCACCGCCACGGACAAGCGCTGGATATCACCGCTGGCATTCCGGGTATGGCTGATGGTGCGATCCAGCTCGAAGTTGCGGGTGCTCTCGCGGCGGACGCTCTGCGTGCCGGCAGCCTCGCGGGCTTCGGCGCCGGCCTCCGGCGGCTGGTTGCTGGTTGCCCCCGGGATGCCGCCGACAATACCGTTGGTACCGCCGTTCTCACTGTTTTCGAGAATCTGCTCGCTGCGGATGGCCTCGGGCTTCGGCTCGAAGTTCTCGCTGGTGCGCTCGGTCACCGAGAAATCCATGTCCACCGCCACTTCGGCGCGCACCCGACCCGCCCCGGTCACCGGGGTGAGAAGGGACTCGACCCGGTCGGCATAGCTGTCTTCCACCCGGCGCAGGTAATCGAACTGGGTGGCGGACATGGCAACGCGACTGTCGCGCTTGCCGCCGTTGAGCAGGCGGCCCCGTTGATCCACCACGGTCACGTCGTCGGCGGCCATATCGGTCACGCCCGAGGCCACCAGATTGGCGATGGCGGCGATCTGGTTATCGGCGAGACTGCGCCCCGGATGCAGCTCCACGAACACCGAGGCGCTGGCCGGCTCCCGTTCGCGGGCGAACGCGGTGCGTTTGGGCGTCGCCAGATGGATGCGTGCGCTGTTGACCGGCTGCATCGCGCTGATCGTGCGAACCAGCTCTGTCTCCAGGGCATGCTGATAACGGGCGTTCTCCATGAACTGGCTGACGCCGAAGCCCTGGCTCTCGGCCATCATTTCAAAGCCGCTGCCACTGCCGCTGGGCAATCCCTGCTCGGCGAGCTTGAGCCGGGCGGCGTGCAGTTCGCCGGCCGGAACCGAGACGGTCCCGGCGGCGCTCAGGCGATGACTGATGCCGGCGGCATCCAGGCTCTGGGTAACGGCCGCGACATCCTCGCTGCCCAGACCCCCGTAAAGGGTCACGAAGGCTGGCTTCTGCGCCCAGAAGAAGATGAACAGCCCCACCGCGACCGCCGCAGCCAGCCCGGCCAGCAGCAGGGTCTGACGGACAGCGGGTTGAGCCGCGACATCCTGCAGGGTGTAATGCTTGAGGTCGGCCATGGCCAGGCTATACCGGCATGTTCATGATGTCCTGGTACGCACTGACCAGGCGGTTGCGAACTTCGGTAGCGGCGCGAAACGCCACCTGGGATTTGCCGCTGGCGAGCATGACTTCGGACAGCGACACCGAGTCGTCTCCCATTTCGAACGCCGTCTTCAGCGTCGAGGATTCGGACTGCGTCCGGTTGACCTCGGCGAGGGCATTGCGAAGTACGTCGCCGAAGCCCGTGTGTGCCGGGCCGGCAACGCCAGCGCCGGTTTCGGGACCACCGGCGGCAGCACGCAAATTCCGCATCTGCGTGAGTACGCTATCAACATCGATTCGGGTCATCTCAAGGCTCTCGATCCGCTTCCCGGAGACTTGTTGCAAGCCCCGTGCCGCGAACCAGGTTGATTGGAATCAGTTAGTTATATGATCGTCTCGGCTGGTGTGCCGAAATTACGTCGCGCCCGATGACTGCAGGTCGTACTTGCGGACCTTTTCCGCCAGCGTGGTGCGCCGCAGGTGCAGCAGGTCCGCGGCATGGGCGATCACGCCGTTGGTCTTGTCCAGCGCCGCCTGGATCAGCGACACCTCCACGCTGGCCATGTGCGCTTTCAGGTCGATCCCCTCCGGCGGCAGGGTGGCGGGCGCCTTCGGCGTCGTGCCCGGGCCGGTGCGGCGCTGATAACGCGGTGGCAACCGGTCCTCGTCGACATGTTCGTCGGGATACAGCACCGCGAGCCGTTCCAGCAGGTTCGACAGCTCCCGGATGTTGCCCGGCCATGCCCCCGTGCCCAGTGCTGCCAGCGCCGCCGGGGTCAGAGTGACCGAGGCCCGGCCGTTGGCGCGGTGGCACCGGTTGATCTCGTCAATCAGGATGCCCAGGTCCGCAAGCCGTTCGCGCAGCGGCGGCAATTCGATCGGGAATACGTCCAGGCGGTAGTAAAGGTCTTCGCGGAAACTGCCCTGCTTGATCATGGCTTCCAGATCGCGATGCGTGGCGGCAATCAGCCGGACATCACAACTGCGTGGTTCGTTGCCACCCACACGCTCGTAGCTGCGTTCCTGCAGCACCCGCAACACCTTCACCTGCATGGGCAGGCTCATGTCACCGATCTCGTCGAGAAACAGCGTGCCGCCTTCGGCCATTTCGAAGCGGCCCTCGCGGCGGCTGATGGCACCCGAGAAGGCCCCTTTTTCGTGGCCGAACAGTTCCGATTCCAGCAACTCGGACGGAATCGCCGCACAGTTGACGGCCACGAACGGACGTTCGCGCCGCGGGGATTGCTCGTGCACGGCATGGGCCACCAGCTCCTTGCCGGTGCCCGATTCACCGCGGATCAGAACCGTGGCGTTGTGGCCCGCAACCTGGCTGACCAGTTCACGAACCCGACGCATGCTCGGTACCTCCCCGGTGATGCCGCTGGGCACGCGATCGCGTTGGGCCTCGCGCCGCTGCCGGGCATCCACCCGACACAGGATGTCGGCCAGTTCCTGATAACGGATAGGCGTGCCGATACGCCAGCATGCCTCGGGCTCCAGATCGAGATCGGCCCCCGTCTGTTCCGGCAGCAGCAGCACCGGGGGATGCCGGGGATCGGCCCGCAACCATTCGGCCACGGTCGGCATCAAACGATCGTGGCCGGCGCAACCCAGCACCACCGCAACCCAGTCGCGCGGACGCGCCGCGCCCGACGGCAAATCGGCCAGCGTGTCGAGGCGCACGGGTTGATAGTCGATGAATTCGAAGGCGCTCGCCAGGCTGGCGGCACGATTGGCGTCGGCGTCGATGATCAGAATGCGGGCGTGGCTCATGGAGGTTTCGGCCTGGTTAGGTAATTTTCTGGAGCAGAACGGCTGGCCCTAACAGGCGGCGATGCGCTCGGCGGCAGGCGGGATGCCCAGCAGTCCGCGATACTTGGCGATGGTTCGCCGGGCCACCTTGATACCGCGCCGCGCGAGCGCGGCCGCGACATCGCCGTCGCATAGCGGGCGGGCTCGATCCTCGCCATCGATCATGTCCTGCACCATCGCCTTCACGCCGTTGCCGCAGACGCCCTCACAGGCCTGACCGCCCACCTGGACGGAAAAGAAGTACCGCAGGTCGAAGGTGCCGTGCGGGGTCTCGACGGTCTTGTTGCGGACCACGCGAGAGATCGACGACTCGTGCATGTCGATGGCCTCGGCGATCTCGCGCAGGGTCATGGGACGCAGCGCGGTTTCACCGCGATCCAGGAAATCCCGCTGGCGTGCGAAGATGGCCTCGGCCGTGCGCAACAGGGTGTCGCGCCGCATGGCCACGCTGCGAAGCAGCCAGCGGGCTTCCCGCAACTGGTCACGCATCGCGCTGGCGCCACGACTCTCGCCGCAGCCTTTCAGCCAGCCTTCGTAGGCGGCGTTGACCCGCAGCTGCGTGCGGTCACTTTCCAGTAGCCGGACATGCCAGTCGTTGCCATCGGCTTCGACGCGCAGTTCCGGCACGCGCAGTTCCGCGATGCTGGTTTCCGCGCCCGGCTTGGGATCCAGACTGCGAATCAGAGCGAGCGCCGTGGCGATTTCGTCGGCCGTTACGCCCACCACACGCGCCAGATCGGCATTGGTGGAACTCGGGATCGTGGCCAGGTAATCGGCGACCAGAACAAACGCAACAACCCGCCCCGGCTCATTGCGCGGCAGCGATTCCAGCTGGCAGGTCAGACATTCGGCGAGGGTGCGAGCCCCGATACCCGCCGGCTCAAGCCGCTGGACACGTGTGAGCACCGCTTCGAGCCGGGCCACGGACCAGCTCGGGTCATCGGCGGCGATAGCCGCCAGGTCGGCCGCCAGATAACCGGCATCGTCAACCCGGTCGAGAATCGCCACCGCCATCGCCAGCTCACCGGGTGCGGGGAAGGCACCGGGTAGCTGGTCCATGAGCCGGGCCATCGGCATGACCGGCCGGTCCTCGATATCCGGTGCTTCACCGTGCCCGGACTGGGGCCGCTCCCAGTTGTCATCGTCACCCGTCGCGGCGCCATCGTCCTCGGTGGTGTCCGCCTCGAGCATGACGTTGGTGTCCAGCGCCGCACGCAGTTGCTGCTCCAGCTCCAGGCCCGACCACATCAGCATCTGGATGGACTGCACCAGCCTCGGGGTCATGGTGAGCTGCTGGCTCAGGCGAACTGCCATGGTCTGACGCATTGTCGTCTCCTGTTATCCCGCCGTGACGGACGCCGCGACGGTTTTTTGGTCCCATCAGGGATATCGACGCCGGGCGGGCGGCGACGTATCAGGAGAGTTCCGCGTTCTGTCAGGTTTTTCCTGACATTCGCGACGAACCGCCGTCAGCGGTCAGCGTCGAAATGCCGGATGGCGAACTGCAGGAGTTGGTGGCCACGACGAAATCCCAGCGTCCGCATCACCCGAGCGCGATGGGTTTCCACCGTCTTCACGCTGATTCCCAGGTCCACCGCGATCTCCTTGTTGGTGAGCCCACGGCCCAGGCAACGCAGGATCTGACGCTGACGATTGGTGAAACGGGGTTCGCGGGATTCCGTGCCGCCGTTGCGGCGGGTGAACTTGGAGACCATGCGGCCGGCAATATCCGGGCTGACATACAGCTGACCCCGAGCCAGGGTATCCAGGGCGAGACCGAGTTCCTCGGGGGCGGAGGCGCACCCGAGGACACCGGCCACCCCGCGTTCGAACAACTGCCGCACCTCGGCACCGGGCCGGGCGCCGCGCGCCGCCAGCAGCGCAATGCGCGGATGATCGCAACGCAACCGTTCGATCAGGTGCACCCCGGCATCAGCCGCAATGCCGGTATTGAGCAACAGGATATCCGGGGCCTGGGCCTCGGCCAGCGCGAGGGCCTCATCGACGGTTTCCGCCTCACCGACCACGACCACGGCCGGTAAAAGTTCCAGCAGACAGCGCAGCCCGGCGCGGACCAGGCGTTCGTCGTCGATCAGACCAACCCGCGTGCCCCCTCGGCCATCCCCGTTTGTCTTGTCCGTCAAATCACCATCCCGTTGCGGTCAATCAGCCTGCGGCGCGGACCGCTCGCGGGCCACCGCACGACGATGCTGACGAAAAACCCAGCGCTCCCAGGAGGCCAGGAGGTCTCCCGTCCACTCGAACCGGGCATGCACCCGGACCTGGTCCGCCTCATCCTGGCATCCTTCGACACGGGCCGGCGCGCGGAGATCGTAGGCCAGATCGGGATGCAGGCGGATGATGATATCCAGCAGCTCACCCACGGCGGGCGGCGACGATGTCGACCAGCTCGCCCCCGAGCGGGTTAGCGTGAGCGGTATCCGGGGCGGCGGCGGCGAGTGATCGCTGATCAGCACACTGACCATTTCCATGAGCAGATCCAGCTTGTTCCCAAGCCGGTGGGTGACGGGATTGCCGTCGTCACCCGCATCCTCCTGCGAGGCCTCCAGACTCGCCACCACTTCCAGCAACCGCAGGTTGCGGCGATAGCAGGCGTCCGTGTGCATCGTATCCGTGGCCGCGACGCGCGGCACCCACTGCATGGGCAACGTCATGGTGCATACCGGCCCCTCGGCAGCGGCGCTCATGAGCGGGCAGTGTCGGCTTCGACATCCCGATAACCGCGTGCCGCCCCGCGACTTCGCTGCTGCTGGCGGAGTTCCTCGGCCACCGCGTCGCGGCTGGCCAGCAGGCCCGGCAGACGGGCGGCGTCATCCGCGCGAATCCTGCCTGCCAGCTTCATTGCGTCCGTCCGGGATACCGCACTGTCGGGCCGGAACACGGCATTCAGCGCATGATCGCGAACCGCCAGATACACCAGCGCCTGCGCATGATCGCCCGCAACCAGTGCCGCCTGCATGTCGCCATGGGCCCGGTTCGCTTCGGCCAGCACTGTCGCGCTCATGCGTCGGCCGGCACCGGCATGTCCTGCCAGGCCATACGGATCTCGGCGAGAAGCTCACCCACTTCGCCGAGCCCGGTCAGATCCGAGCGACTGCCGGCCAGCAGCACCCGCCGCGACAGATAGTCGTAGAGTGCCTCCAGCTGCCGGGCGACCTCGCCGCCGGCCTCGAAGTCCAGGCTGGCCCGCAGTTCGCCGAGAATGGCCAGCACCCGGCTCAGCGCGGCGCCGCGGCCGGCGATGTCGCCACGCTCGATGCAGCCGCGGGCCTCGGCCAGCTTCTGGGCTGCTCCATTCAGGAGCAGACCGATCAGCTTGCGGGGGCTGGCCTGCTCCACGCGGGCGTCCACGGCAACGGATTGATACTGACGGGCGGCGCCGGCAAAAGCGTTCATGGGTGATCTCCTCGGGTAACGGAATTATCGGCCGACCGGCGGGTGACAATAGAGTCCTGGACTCTAGCTGTCGCCCCGATTGACGCCGGGCAGTCCGGCCAGTTGCTGGGTAAGAAAGTTGCCGGTGGACTGCATCTGCGCCACCAGGCTGTCGAGGGCAGAGAACTGCGCCGTCAGTCGGGCGTTCAGGCTCTGCATGCGGCGATCAAGATCACGCGAGCGATCCGCAATATCCTCGAGGCGCCCACTCAGCCCCTCGTTGCGGCCTTCGATCAGGCCGTCACCGCCGAGATAACGCTGCAAACCGGCGCTCATGGCGCCGGCCATGCCGGCGCTGCCTGTCAGGGCAGCGCGCACGGCATCCGGGTCGCTGTTCAGGGCATTACCCAGTGCCGCCTGGTCGAGGCTCAGCGTGCCGTTCAGCGCGGTGGTGATGCCCAGATCCGCCAGGGCGCCAATGCCATCGACCCGGGTATCGCCGAGAATGCGGCGCATGCTCTGCGCGGCACCACGCAGCATGGCATCACCTACCAGCGCACCGCTACGATCACCACCTGGGTCCGCCCGGGTCACGGTGCTAATGGCCGCATTGAAGGTGTTGTAGCGGTTGACCAGCGCAGCCACGGCGTCGATCACGGCTTGATCGTCGGCCCGGACAGCCACGTCGATCAGCTCACCTGGTGCGGCCTTCGACAGCGACAGGGTCACCCCGTCGAGCGCGCCATCGATGTTGTTGTTGCTGGCGGTATGGAGAATCCCGTCGATGCGGACCTGAGCGTCCGCAGCGGCACTTATCTCGCTCATGTCGCTGCCGGCGCCGGGCGGGTAGGTCAGCGCGACGAGTCCACCGTCACCGCCACTGGCCGTGACCGTCATGGTATTCCCGGTGCCGGCTGCCGCGGCGGTAAGCACGAGGTGCGCGCCATCGTCGCCCTGGATCACCGAGGCGCGCACACCGGGGTTGTCGACCGCGTTGTTGATCGCATCCCTGATGCCGGCGAGGCTGGCATTGGTGTCATCGATGGCGACGGTGAAGTCCGTGGTGCCGGCGGCGATCGTCAATGAACCGGTGCCCACGAAAGCGCCGTCATCGGCGAAGCCGCCCGAGGCGAGTTTCTGGGTCGATGCCAGCGCCAGCACCTCGACCTGGTAACCGCCCGGGGCGGTGCCATCAGCCGCCGAAACCGACAGGATTTCGTCATTGGCGGACGTCGCCAGCCGGGCGCCGAATGCGTTGCCGTCAACCAGAGTGGCCAGCGCATCATCCAGCCCCGACGCCACCGCCTTGAACGTGCCCAGCGCCGAAATCTGGGCGTCGATATCGGACTTTTGACGGGTCAGCCGCTGCTCCACCGGGGAACGCTCGGCGGCGACCAGCTGCTGCACGATGCCGTTGATGTCCAGCCCGGACCCGATGCCCATCGAACTGATTCCCGCCATGCCGCATTCTCCTTGCGATTAGGTCTGTTGACTTTCAGGCCATCGTGTCCAGCACACGGGCATCCCCCGCCGCCAGACGACGAGCCACGCTCAGGACTTCTTCCGGCGGCAGTTGCCGCAGGACGTCACCCGTGTGTTCATCGATCACCGACACGATCACCCGATTGAGGGTGTCATCCATCTGGAAGCGCAGCGCGGTATCCCGGCCGACCAGATCGGCGTTGATCATGGCCACGGCCGATGCCAGTCCCAGTTCGGACTCGGCCGGCCCGGCGCCGGCCTTGGGTGCTGCCGGCGGGCTGTTCTGTGGCGGGCGCGGGTCGCGCCATGGCCGATGCCAGTCGGCTGCGGCCAGCGGTTCGATCGAATCGGTCATGCGTCGTTTCCTCAACGTGAACGGCCAAAGCCCCGGGGCACCAGACTTGTCGCCTGCCGCCCCGGGGCTGTCACCTCATCCCGCCCGTTACTGAAGCAGCGAGAGCACGTTCTGCGGTGCCGAGTTGGCCTGGGCCAGCATCGCCGTACCTGCCTGCTGCAGGATCTGCGCCCGGGTCAGGGCGGCCGTCTCCTTGGCGAAGTCCGCGTCCTGAATACGGCTGCGGGCCGCCGAGAGGTTCTCCGACGAGGTCTGCAGGTTGGAGACCACCGATTCGAAGCGGTTCTGAATGGCGCCCAGGGAAGCGCGGGCCGAATTCACGGCCTGCAGGGCCGCGTCCATCGACTGCATGGCGGTATCGGCACCACCGACGCTGGAGATATCCAGGCTCGCGAAGCCGGTCGAGGTTGCGGCAGTCGTGGTGGCCGCGGTCAGACCGGTGGTGGCCGCCGTAGAGGTGGCACCGGCATGGTTGATGACGATGTCATCGGTCGACACCAGGGTCACCGTGGTGGCGGTGTCATTGACCGCGTAGACGCCGGTCTGGTCGGACACCGAGTTGACGGCATCACGGATGGAGCCGGCACGCTCGGTGGCGCTGGAGTCGGCGGCAATGCCGCCCACGCTGACGCCGTTGATTTCCAGATCGCCGGCGGTGATCGCGGTGAACGCCGTGGCGGCAGCACCGGTGACTTCCGCACGGTCATAGCTGCCCAGCGCAGTCGCGTTGGCATTGACAACCGAACTGATCGAAATGGTCTCGCCGGAATTGGCGCCGACCTGGAACTCCTGGTTGGCAAAGGAGCCGTCGAGCAGCTTGACGCCGTTGAAACTGGTCTGGGAGGCAACGCGGTTGATTTCGGCAACCAGTTCCTGGGCTTCCGTATTGAGGGCCGCCCGGTCACTGGCACTGTTGGTGGCGTTGCGGGACTGCACCGCCAATTCACGAACACGCTGCAGGTTGTTGGAAATTTCCACCAGCGCGCCCTCGGCGGTCTGGGCCAGGGAAATGCCGTCGTTGGCGTTACGTGCGGCCTGGTCCAGGCCCCGGATCTGGGTGGTGAAGCGCTCCGAAATCGCCAGACCGGCGGCGTCGTCCTTGGCGCTGTTGATGCGCAGACCCGATGACAACCGCTCCAGCGACGTGGCCAGGTCCGAACCGGTGCTCGACAGGTTCCGCTGGGCGTTGAGCGACATCAGATTGGTGTTGATGACTTGCATGACAGGTTCTCCGTTGAATGCGTCTGACGTCGGCTATTAGTGTCCCGGCGTCCTCGTTCAGGCGGCGGCTGGTACTCCGGTTGAGGTACTCGGGCCGCCTTGCGAAGGGCATAACGGACGGTGCCTCCGTGCTTTTAGCGATTTCTTGAAATTATCGAAGGAAATTGAACAGTGAGAGCCCCTGCACCCGGACAAACGCATTCTGCGCGGCCTGCAGCGCCGTGCTCTGGATGCTCAGGCGGGTGGCGGCTTCGGCGATGTCTACGTCACGCAGGTCTGACAGCGACGCCTCGAGCTCCAGCGCCATGCCCTCGCGTGCCGCGTCGCTGCGATCCAGCGCCTGCAGGCGGACCCCGACGCCGGTACGCAGGTTCTGTATGTGATTCAGCGCGCCATCAAGCTCGGAAAGCGATCCGACCATGGCCGTGCGCCGCACCGGATCGGGCGTGCCGTTGGACAGGGCTCCCGCCAGATCTCCGGCCATCGAGAACAGACTGGCGGATCGGCTGGTGGTGAGGTTGAACGCATCACCGTCATCGGGGCTGCCATTGAACGTCAGGCTGAGCCCACGAAAGGAGATGGGTTGATCTGCGGTATAGGTGCCGGAAGCGATCGTCGCACCGGCGCTGTCGGTGACGGTGTAACCGCCGCCGCTAAAGCCGATGGTGTAGTCACCGCCGTCGTAGGCTGCCGCGTCCGCCACCCGGGCGTTGCGCAGATAGCCACCACCGGTATTGGCGGTCTGCACGGCCACGCTGAATGTGCCGTTGCCGGCGGGCACGCGCAGGAAAACGTCACTGCCGGTGTCGCCGTCGGCAACGGTACGGGCGGCATCGATCGGCACCTGCCGCGCCAGATCATCTCCGGAGTAGGTCACCCCGCCGCCGGGCGTCTTCGCGAACGGCGCGGCCGCGTCCGCGCTGCCGGCGAACAGATAGCGGCCGCGCCCGTCGGCGCTGTTGGCCAGCCCCAGCAACTGATCCTGCAGCGAGCGCACCTCCGCCGCCACCGCCGCGCGATCGTCGTCAGCCAGCGTATCGTTGCTGCCACGCACAGCCAGTTCGCGCAGCCGCTGCAGCACGTCGGCGACATCGTTGAGCGCCGACTCCTCCATCTGCAGGCGCTGCCGGGCCAGGTTCGCGTTCTCCGCAAACTGGGACATTCCGGCCAGCGTGGTGTCCAGGCGGGTCGCCCCGGCCACCGCCGCCGGGTCATCGGCCGCGCTGAGATGACGCTGACCGGAGCCCACCTGCAATTGCGTGCGGGCCGTCTCGGTCTGCAGCCTCAGCATCTGGTTCAGGGCCTGCTGAAACTGGCCCATGGTGGATACACGCATGCGTTATCTCCCCACCGCGGCCAGCAGTGTCTGAAAGGTCTCGTCGGCCACGGCAATGATGCGGGCGGCGGCCTGATAGGCCTGCTGAAAACGCAGCAGATCCGCGGCCTCCTCGTCCAGGTTCACGCCCGAGACGGCTTCCCGCTCGGCCACGTTCTGCTGGTTGACGGCCGCAGCCGCCTCGGTTTGACGACCGAGCTGGCGGGCCCGATTGCCGGCCGCACCGATCATCTCGGCATTCTCCGCGGACAGGGTCCGGGTACCGCCCGCCAGCAACGGCGCGTTGCCCACCGCGGCCAGCGCCAGCGCATTGCGGTTGTCGCCGCTGTTGGCCCCGGTCGGACCCACGTTGAACGCGTCACCGGCTTCGGGCGCGCCATCGAGCGTCACCTGCCAGCCGTTGGCGGTGATGCCGGTGGCTGGGTCATAGGTGAAGGGCCCGGCGCCACCCACGGTGTACTCGGTGTCGCTGGTAAAGCTGATCGTGGCCGGGGTGTCCAGCGCTGCATCCGCCGCGTCCAGCACGCTGATGCTCCCGGTGGCACTGCCGGGATTCCCCGTGTCGGCGGCCACGCGCAGGCGACCGGCGGCGGCGATGCCGGTGGTATCGGTCAGCGCCACGCCCATGTCGGCGGCCGCATCCTGGGTCGGACGGACCAGGAATCGGTCGCCCGCCGCCGGACTGCCGGAAATCGTCAGACTCAGACCGTCCGCAACCAGTGGATCGGCGGGGGTACCGGTGCCGGCAACCGCGACGCCGGCCCCGGTGACCGCATCCGCAAGCTGCCAGGCGCTGCCATCGAAGGACAGGACATAGCCACGGCCGGTCAGATCATCCACGCCGGCGTAACCCACGGCCACATCGGCGCTGCCGCTGTTGTCGGCATGGCCGCGCACTTCCACTTCCGGCACGGTGAATATGTCGCCGCCGGGCTGGCCCGCCGCATCCACCCCGCCGGCGTTGGCTGCGTTGATCGACAGGGAAACCGCCGCCGCCAGGCGGCCCAGGCGGCCCGCCTCGGCATCGAGCGTGGCGCGACTGCCCAACAACCCGGCAACCCGTCCACCACTGATCTGATCGCCCACGGGCAGCACCTGACCACCGGCATCGAAACCCAGCCGTGAACGTTCTGCCTGGTAGGGATCGGCCTGCAACGCCAACCGGTTGGCCTCTGTCCCCAGCACCAGCGGCTGGCCACCGGCGATGAACACGTTACGACTGCCGTCGTCGGCATCCACGGTCCGCACGTCGACCAGACCGGCCAGCTCGTTGATCAGCCGATCACGCTGATCGAGCAGATCGTTGGGGGGCTGCCCACCGCTGCTGCCGCGGGCACGCACGATGCTGTCGTTGAGGTCGGCGATGTCGCGGGCCAGCTGGTTGACGTCGGCCACCGCCTGGACGAGGCCGGTTTCGACCTCCGCGCCAAGCCGGGCCAGTTCCCCGCCGGCCCGGTTGAAACCGGCCGCCAGTGATTCGGCGTAGCCGAGGACCTCGCTGCGCACCGCGCCGGACGCAGGATCGCTGGCCAGCTGCGACAGACTGTTGAAGAAGGCATCCAGGTCGCTGGCCAACCCGATCCCGCTGTCCGAATGCAGTTGATCGATGCGCCGCGCGCCGGATTCCAGCGTTTCCAGCCGCCCCAGAGTGGCGGCGTCGAAGGTCAGGCGCTGATTGATCGCTTCGCTGAGCAGCCGCTCCACCCCGGTGGTGCGGACCCCGCTGCCGATGCCGGTACCCGCAGGCACCTGGGAAACGAAGCCGGTCTGCTGACGGGTGTAGCCGGGCGTCGCCGCATTGCTGATGTTGTGGCCGGTCGTGTCCAGCGCCCGCTTGTAGGCACTGAGCGCCGATGTGCCGATACCGAGAAGGTCAGGCATGAGTATTCATCCTTGTCATAACGCAGCGGCACCATCGCCAGCACGCGCCATCGCCTGCTGGAACCGGTCGCTGTGCAGAATCCGCCGCACCTTGTCGGCATAGGCCGGATCCGTGGCATATCCGGCAGACTGGAGGCGCGACAGAAACACGTCGGCATCGCCGCCATGGTCAAGTGCCGCGCTATAGCGCGGGTTTCGATTGAGAAACTCGACATAGTCGGCAAAACTCTCGCCGGCATCCTCATAGGCGCGGAACGCGGCTTCGATGGTGACCATGCGGCCGTCCCGGAATTCGCGGGTTACGTGCGCATGACTGCCGCCCTGCCAGGCGGCATCCGCCTTGATCCCGAACAGGTTGTGACCGCCGGTGGGCGCATTGCCCCATCCGCTTTCCAGTGCCGCCTGGGCCAGCAGGACGTGGGGCGACAATCCCAGTTCGGCCGCGGCGCGGCGGGCGTGCGGCAGCATCCGGGAAACAAAGGCTTCCGGCCCGTCGGCGAACGCGTCGTCGGCCGGTCGGGCCGAGATCGCCCCGCCAATCGCGGCGGTGCCGTCGAAACGGGGCAGCGCCCCGCTCGGCCCGCGCGGAGACGCCGGGGGCAACGGATGATCGCCACCCAGCTGGCGCAGCATCATGTCGGCGATACCCAGTCCCCGGGCGCCGCCGACTTCGGCGGCGAACGTCTGGTCCAGCATGTCGCGATAGACCCCACCGCTATCGCCCATCAGGTCGTTGCCGAATTCCGTGGCCCGCATGCTCTTGAGCATCATCTGCATGAACAGACTCTCGAATTCGCGCGCCGCTTTCGCCAGAGCCTCACGCCGGGCTGGCGCGCCCGAATCCGGACGCGGCGGCGCCGCAAGCGCATTCAGGCCATGGGTGGCCATGGTCAGATCACGACCAGTTCGGCCCGGAGCGCGCCGACCTGCTTCAGGGCCTCGAGGATCGCGATCAGATCACTGGGGGCGGCACCCACGCGATTGACGGCGCGCACGATGTCCTCAAGCGTGGCGCCGGGTTCGAACAGGAACATGTTGGAGCCTTCCTGGGCGATCTCGATCCGGGAATCGGGCACGACGACAGTCTGGCCATCCGAAAACGGCGCCGGCTGGCTGACACCGAAATCTTCCTGGATGGTGACCGACAGCGAGCCATGCGTGACGGCCGCCGGCGACACCTGGACATGCTGCCCGATCACGATGGTGCCGGTGCGGGCATTGACCACCACGCGGGCCGCACGCTCGCCAGGGTCGATGCGCATGTTCTCCAGCTCGGCCATGAACGCCACCCGGCGACCCGGATCACTGGGCGCGCGCACCGCCACGGTCACGGCGTCGAGCGCCCGCGCCACATCAGCACCCAGTGCTGCATTGATTGACTGGACCAGCCGGTTGGCGGTGGTGAAATCCGCGGTGTGCAGGTCCAGGCGGATATCCCCACCCTCGCTCATGGTGTTCGGCAGGGCCCGCTCCACCGTGGCACCCCCGGGAATCCGGCCGGCGCTCGGGATGTTCACCGACACGCTGCTGCCGTCGTTGCCGCTGGCGCCCACGCCGCCCACCACCATGTTGCCCTGGGCCATGGCGTAGACCTGCCCGTCGGCGCCGCGCAGCGGGGTCATCAGCAGGCTGCCGCCCCGCAGGCTGTCGGCATTGCCGATGGAACTCACGGTGATATCGATCTTCTGACCCGGCTTGGCGAAGGGAGGCAGGTCGGCGTGAATGGCCACGGCCGCGATGTTGCGCAACTGCGGATTCACGTTGGGAGGGATGACCACCCCCAGTTGGCTGAGCATCGCACGCAGGCTCTGCAGGGTGAACGGTGCCTGGGTGGTCTGATCACCGGTCCCGTCCAGCCCCACCACGAGGCCATAGCCGATCAACGGATTGCTGCGAACACCCTCGACGCTGGCGAGATCCTTGATGCGTTCGGCACCCGTGGCCGGCTGAACGACCAGCGCCAGGAAGGCGGCACACAGAACCAGGACGGGGGTACGTATCGTCATGCCGAACATCCTCTAGAAGGGAAACCAGGGCGAATTGAACACCCGCAGCAGCCAGCCCTGGCTGTTGCTGTCGGCGAGCGCACCCTTGCCGCTGTAGCTGATCTGCGCCTGCGCCACGCGCGCCGAGGGCACGGTGTTGTCCGGCAGAACATCATCGGGCCGGATCACGCCGGCCAGCTTGATGTACTCGCGCCCCTGATTGATGGTCAGCCATTTCTCACCGGCGATGACCAGATTGCCGTTTCCCAGCACCTCGGTGACGGTCACGGTGATACGGCCATCCAGCTGATTGCTCTGGCTGCTGGCGCCGCTGCCGTCAAAGCTGCGGCTGCCGTCCACTGACGCGTTGAGCAGCGTGCGCCCGTCGTCCATCACCTCGCGCCCGAAAAGCGTGGGATTGGCCAGGCTGATGCCGCCCTCCTTCGAGGTGGTGGTGGCGGCAGACTTCTGCGCGCTGGTCCTTTCGGCCAGCAATACGGTCACGGTGTCGCCCACCTGGCGGGCCCGGCGATCCTGGAACAGCGACAAGCCCTGACCCGGCTGGTAGATCGCGCCCGGCGTGCTGGCGGCCGCCGGCGGTGGCGCAATCACGCCCGGCGGTTTCTCCGGGGGCGCGGTGGCACAACCGGCCGACAGCGCGGCCAGGCCGATCAGTGCGATCCCGCGCCAGTTAAGCGGGGTGGTCACAGGTTGTTGCTCAGGTAGGCGAGCATGTCGTCGACGGTGGAAATCGCCCGGGAGTTCATTTCGTAGGCCCGCTGGGTCTCGATCATGTTGACCAGTTCCTCCACCACATTGACGTTGGAGGACTCCAGCGCACCCTGGTTGAGCGACCCCAGGCCGTTGAGCCCCGGGGTACCGGGCGTGGCGGGACCGCTGGCGCCGGTCTCGATCAGCAGATTCTGCCCCCGCGCCTGCAACCCGGCCGGGTTGACGAAGTCCACCAGCTGCAGCGCGCCGATCTGCTGCGCTGCCGCCTGACCGGGCAGCTGTACGCTGACCGTGCCGTCCTGGCCGATGGAGATGCTCTGCGCGCCCTGCGGCACGGTGATACCCGGCTCCAGGGCCAGGCCCGCGGCCGTGACCAGCTGCCCCTGGGAATCGACACGGAAGCTGCCGTCCCGTGTGAAGGCCGTGGTGCCGTCGGCCTGCAGCACCTGGAAGAAGCCGCGCCCGTCGATCGCGACGTCGAGCGGATTCTCGGTCTGGACCACGTTGCCCTGGGCGTAGAGCTTTTCGGTGGCAAGCACCCGCACGCCGGTACCCAGCGACAGGCCGGTGGGGTCCTCGCTGTTCTGCGTGACCTGGGCACCGGCCTGGCGGATGTTCTGGTAGAGCAGATCCTCGAAGGCGGCGCGGCCTTTCTTGAACGCCGTGGTATTGACGTTGGCCAGGTTGTTGGAAATGACGGTCATGCGCGTCTGCTGCGCATCGAGGCCGGTCTTGGCGACCCAGAGGGATGAATCCATGGCTTGCGACTCCTTGCGAGGCGTCAGGTCTGGCGGAGCAGGCGGGCGCCGGCTTCCGCGTTGTTTTCCAGGGTGCGCATCATCCGCACCTGCATCTCGAACTTGCGCGACTGCTCGATCATGCTCACCAGTGCTTCGGTGGCATTCACGTTGCTCTGCTCCAACGCACCGGGGATCACGCTGTCGCCGGCCATGGGCAGGGCCGCCTCCCCCTCGCGCAGGCGGAACAGACCATCAGCACCGCGCATCAGGGTTTCCGGTCCGGCCTCGATCACCTGCAGCCTGGCCACCGCCGCCCGCGTATCCGGCGCGGCGCCGGTGGGTACGATCGACACGGTGCCGTCGTCCCCGATCGCCAGGTCGTCGTGAGGCGGCACGGCAACCGGCCCGCCATCGCCGAGAACCGGGTGACCGGCGGCCGTAGCCAGTTGCCCGAGGGCGTTGACCTGCAGATTGCCGGCCCGGGTATAACCGACGGTGCCGTCGTCCGCCTGCACCGCCAGCCAGCCATCGCCGCGCAGGGCAATATCCAGCGCCCGGCCCGTGTTCACGACACCGCCCGCCCGGGCGTCGAAGCCGCCGGCGCTGCCGGCGGCATTCACCCGGGTGGCCCAGCCGGCGCCGGCGACGGGGGCACTACCGGCCGCCGCCAGTTCCGCACGGAAGCCCGCGGTGGACACGTTGGCGAGATTGTTGGTGGTCACGGCCAGGGCCTGCCGCGTCTGGCTGGCCCCGGTCATGGCGATGAAGAGGGCGCGGTCCATCAGCGGAGATTGATGATGGTCTGGGTAATGGTGTCGGCCGTGGAGATCATCTGCGAGTTCGCCTGGAAGTTGCGCTGGGCGGTGATCATGTCGACCAGTTGCTCGGTCAGGTCCACGTTGGAACCTTCCAGCGCCCCGGACTGGATGAGGCCGAGATCGGAACTCCCCGCGCTGCCCCGCAGGGGCTGACCGGCGGCAAACGTCGAACCCCAGGTGCTGTCACCCAGTTGTTCGAGACCCTGCGGATTGGCGAAGCGGGTCAGGGCAACCTGACCGAGTGCATTGGACTGCCCGTTGGAATAACGCGCCTGGACGATGCCTTCCTGGGTCACTTCGATACCGGTGATGCGGCCTGTCGCGAAGCCATCCTGAGTGAGGCTGGCCACGCTGAAGGATTCGCCGTACTGCGTGGAGGCCCCCATTTCCAGGGTGATATCGAGCGGTGCGGCGCCATTGGCCAGGGTGTAGGTCGGAAGCACGATTTCGCCGTTGGCCGGCGTGGTCAGTGCACCGCTGCTGTCGTAGGTGATGGTGTTGGCGCCGCCGACCAGATTGCCGTCGATGGCGGTGTGCACGTCCCAGGTGTTGGGCGCCGCACCCTTGACGAAGTAGAGGGTGGCGGCATGGGACGCACCGAGGGAGTCGTACACGGTCGCGGAGGTCGTGTGATTGAAGGTCTCCGGATCGGTTGCGTCAAACGCCAGTGGCGGAACAGTCGCCGATGCCGGCAGGTTGGCCTCCACGTCCAGGCCGGTGGTCGCCGCCGGCGCGTTGTCGGCGGAGGACAGGCGCAAGGAGGTCAGCGAGCCGGTATCGAAACGGCCGCCGGCCAGCGCCGGGAACACCTGCAGGGACTGCCCCAGGCTGTTCACCACCTCGCCATCGCGGTTGACCTTGAACGCCCCGGCCCGGCTGTAGACCTGGCTGCCGTTATCGTCGAGCGTGAAGAAGCCGTCGCCGCTGATCGCCAGATCCAGCGCGTTATCGGTGAATTCGATGTTGCCCTGGCCGAACTGTTGCGCCACATCGGATACGCGTACACCGCTGCCGATGCGCGACGAGCCCAGACTCTGGGCGCTGCTGGCAAAGACATCCGCGAACTCCGCGCGCGAAGCCTTGAAACCGGTGGTGCCGACGTTGGCGATGTTGTTGGCGATGACGTTCAGATCGGACGACGCCGCATTGAGGCCGCTGAGGGCGATTCGGAAACTCATGACGTGCTCCTCGTGATTGCTAGAGAATGCGGCGGACGTCGCCCAGTGCGACGTTGCCGAGGGTGAGGGTATGAAGGTTCAGGTCGGGACCGGACAGGTCCACGCTGTCGACCCGGCCGATAGCCAGCACCGGCAGAGCCTGCTCGGATTCACCGTCCCGGACGGACGCCCGGACGCTGTAACTGCCCGCCGGCAATTCGGCACCGGCATTGTCGAGGCCGTCCCATTGGAACGAGACCAGACCCGCGGCACGGGTGCCGAGATCGAGGGTGCGCATGGTCTGGCCCGCGGCGTCGACAATATCGATGCGCACGGCGCCGGCCGCCGACAAGTCCAGGGCCCCGGCGGCACCGGCACCGTCATGGACAAGCGTTTCGCTTGCGACCAGCACATCGCGGCCGATCAGACTGGCTGCCGTCAGCGCCTTGTCCGCCGACAGCGATTCGGTCAGCCGGTCGAGACCGGTCTTGAGTTCGGACACGCCGGTGGCGGTGCTGAACTGGGCCAGCTGGGCGAGGAAATCGCCGTTTTCCATCGGCTTGAGCGGATCCTGATTCTTCATCTGGGCCAGCATCAGTTCGAGGAACTGATCCTGACCGATGTCCTTCTTGTTCCCGGCGACGCCGGCCGAGGCCGATCCGAGACCGAGAGACTGCAATGCGCTGACGTCCATGTCGGGCTCCCTTCTACTTGCCGAGTTCGAGCGTGCGCAGCATCAGATCCTTGGTCGTGCTGAGCACTTCCACACTGTTCTGGTAGCTGCGCGAGGCCGAGATCATGTCCACCATCTGTTCGACCACGTCGACGTTGGGGGCATACACATAGCCGTCGGCATCCGCGGCCGGGTGGCCAGGCTGATGCCGGCGCTGCGGCTCGGCGGTGCTTTCCACCACCCCCGCGATAGTGACGCCGGCATTACCCGAGGCATCGGGACGAGACGCATGGAAGACCGGATGCAGGGCACGATAGGTGGTGGCCGGGTCGCCGGTTACCGCGTCGGCATTGGCCATGTTGCTGGCGACGGTGTTGAGCCGCACCGACTGGGCAGCCATGGCCGAACCGGCAATATCGAAAATTCCGAATCCGGCCATGATCACCGCCCTCCGGTAATGGCCAGCATCAGCGACTGGATGCGCCCGTTGGCGAAATCCAGGCTGGCGCGATAACGGGTCGCGGCTTCCGCAAAGCGGGCCTGCTCCTGGGAGGCGTCAACGGTATTGCCGTCGGCGCTGGGTTGCAGGGGCTGGCGATAGACCACACCCGCCGGCGCGGTCGCCTTGCCGTCGAGGTGGCTGCCCGCGCTTCGGGCCATGGTCAGGCCGCCATGGGAGACGCCGGCCAGCACCTGGCGGAAATCGACATCCCGTGCCTTGTAATTGGGGGTGTCCGCATTGGCCAGATTCGCGGCCAGCACGGACAGCCGGTCACGGTTGACGCGCAACGCATCCGCATGGATGCCGTAGATGGCGTCGCTGGCAGCTCCTATCGGTTGAGTCATCGCTCACAGGTCCCTGAATCGGTCACGGGAAACCTGGAGCAAGCCGCGTGCCACGGGGAGAGACGCGGCATCGAAAAACGGTCCGAAAAACCCGCGGGCGGGGCAGGGCACACCCGTGGCGGGGCCGCCACCTGAAGCCCGTGGATTATCTAAATTAAGCTATTTCGTTCAAAGCGTTAAGTCGTTCCAGTATGCCCTGCGCGAGCTCATCGGAACTGAATTTCGGCACGAACTTGTCGGCGCCGACACGGGCGACCATCGCGTTGTTGAACACCCCGGACAGCGACGTATGCAGCAGAACATAAAGGCCGGCAAAACGCGGATCGCGACGAATTTCCGTCGTCAACGTATAGCCATCCATGTCGGGCATTTCCACGTCGGAGATCACCATCAACAGTTCGCTGTCGACCGACTGCCCCCCGGCGACCATGCTTTCCAGCATCTGCAGTGCCTCGCGGCCGCTGGTGACCAGAATCGCCTCCAGCCCCAGCTGCTGCAGGGTCCCGGCGATCTGCGTGCGCGCCACCCGCGAGTCGTCGGCGACGAGAACCCGTCGCGGTCCCTGCGCGGGCTTTTCCGCCGCCCGCGAAATCAGCTCGGCGGAGACCGTGGCCGGCGGCGACGAGAACTCCGCGAGCACCCGTTCGACGTCGATGATCTCGATGATGTCATCGCCGATGCGGGTCACCGCCGTCAGATAGCTGGCGGGATCATCCTCGCGCGGCGCCCGGACGTGGGCGACGTCCACGTTGACGATCCGCTCCACCCGCTCCACCTGAAACCCCTGCACGCAGCGGTTGAACTCGGAGATCACCAGATGACCGGCCGGTGCCCGCGCGGGGGCCGGCAGTCCGATGGCAGCGGCGAGGTCCAGAACGCTCACCAGCCGACCGCGGGTGGAGGCAAGCCCACGAAATACAGCAGGCGCGCCGGGCATCCGCCGAATCGGCGGCATCGGCACGATTTCCTGAACCTTGAAGACGTTGATGCCGTAGAGCACCTCGGTGCCCAGCCGAAACAGCAGCAATGCCAGGCGGTTGTAGCCCGCCAGCCGCGTGCGCTGATCGACCTGTGACAGCAGTTGTGAATCCATGGACGCCTCCTTGCGGCAGGTAACGGCCGTCCGGCAGCGGATTTGAGTCGCCCCGTGGCACGTCGATTGCCTTACATCAGGCATGACCATGCTTTCCCACATTCCTGTCGGGCTGACCATCGGCCTTCTGCTGGTGTCCGGCGCGTCGACGGCCGAGCAATGGCACGACGTCGCCGACATCCGCGCGGCCGCCGAACGGACGTTGGGCGGTAACGGCGTGCATGCCGACGCCACCAGCCTGGATCAGCGTCTGCGGCTGGCGGTCTGTACCGAGCCGCTGATCGCCGACCCCGGCCGCGCGGCACCGGGGGCGACCCGGGTGACCGTGCGCGTGGCCTGCCCGGCGCCCAACTGGTCCCTTTATGTGCCGGTGCGCCTGTCGCGACAACAGTCGGTGGTAGTGCTGACGCGGGCGGCGAATCGCGGCCACGTGATCACGGCCGCGGATGTCGAGGTGATCACGCGGCCCGCAAGGTCCGGTTATCCGGTGCTGCGTGACGCGGCCCACGCGGTGGGCCAGCGACTTCGCCGCCCGGCGGCCGCGGGCACGGAACTGACGCCATCCTGGCTGGAAACGCCCGCCGTGATTCGACGCGGCCAGCGGGTGATCCTGGTCGCCCGATCCGGCGGGCTGGAGATCAGGACCAATGGTGAAGCCATGAGTGACGGCGGTACCGGTCAGCAGATCCAGGTCCGCAATCTTTCCAGCGGCCGGGTGGTCAGCGCACGCGTACGCAATGGCGACATCGTGGACGTTGCGTTCTGAGTCCAGGGCCGGGGTTCTTTTTTCCACCCGAGCGCTAAAAGTTTGACGCCGGCGACCGATACCCGTCACAAGCAAGCAGGCATGGAGACAATTTTGAGTCAGCGAATCGACAATCCCGGACCCGCCCCCGGCGTCACCGGCAACCGCCTCCGGCCCAGCCAGGCGTCGGCCGAGGCCAGTGGCAGCAACCGGCCGGACAGTGTGCCCGCGACCGATTCGGTCCGGCTCACGCGCGACGCGCAGCAACTGCAGTCGCTGGCCGACAACCTGAAAACGGGAGACGACGTGGACACCGCCAAGGTCGCGCGGCTGCGCGAAGCCGTTCTCAGCGGGGACTATGCGATCAATCCTGCGCGGATTGCGGATCGTGTGCTCGCATTCGAGACCACCATCAACCGCGCATGAGCCATTCCAGCCTGCATCGACAGCAACTGGCCGGGGTACTGGCACTGACCCGCCACTGCCACCGGCAGCTGCGGGCCCAGCAACAGGCCCTGCAGATACGCAACTACCATGTATTGATGGAAAGCAGTCGCGAACTCGAACGGATAAGCACTCGTCTGGGCCGCGAATACGAGACTTTTCTCGCCGGCACCGGGCACCGCGATCTGGCCGGCCTGACGGCAACCCCGGCGCCCGGCATCAGCCAGGCAGCCCTGGGCCGACTTCAGCGCGCGGCAGCCCGTTGTGCGGACCTCAATCTGGCCAACGCGGCCCTGGTCAGCACACGCGCCGGCCGATTAGCACGGCTGACCCGAGAGTTGCACCAGGCCGACGGCGGCGGCCTGTATACCGGCGTCGGCCGCCCCGGCGCCGACGCGGTCATGGCCTGTCGCAGTCTGGGGCAGGCCTGAACGTCGATCAGGGCGTAGCGGCACTACCCCGGGCACGGCGCACTTTCCGGTGCCATCCAATCAGGGCCGGCATCCCGACAATCTCGACCGCTATCGCCAGCACCACAGGCCCGATGCTGAAAACCGTGTCGGGAAAGCCCTGATCGACAAGCGCCAGAATCCGGCCGATGCCGCCGAGGAAAACTATCGCCAGCGCCCCGTCGAGCACCGGGCCGTATCGTTCCAGCCGGAACACGCAAAGGCAGAGCAGTAACCCCAGTCCCAGCCAGATGGCGGCTAGAAACCGGAACTGGCTGTTGAGCACCGCGTCGTTGGCGGCCTCGGCCGACAACTGCACACCCAGTGCGGCCTGACCCGGCACGCCCAGAAGCATGTCGGCGGCGCCGGTAACGATCGCCAGCGCGGCCAGCAGCAGCACCACGGTCTTGAATGCTTTCATCGATGATCTCCCTGCCCGGCGTGACGGACACTGTTTTTCGATTGCTTGCGCGCACCCCGAGGCGACACTGTACCGCGTCAGCCGCGGGCCAGTCGCCGGCGCAAGGCCCACAGCGACAGCGGCGCGAACGCCGCCGTGATCGCCAGCGACCAGGCCAGTACACCCAGTGCCGGCATCAGCACCTCGCCGCTCCCGAACAGGCCGCGCACGGCGTCGGCCAGTAGCGATACCGGATTGACCTGCACCACCGCCTGCAGCCAGGCGGGCATGGTTTCGACCGGCACGAAGGCATTGCTGATGAAAGTCACCGGAAACAGCGCGGTGAAGCCGAACAGCTGAACATGCTCGGGGTCGCGGGCGATCACCCCCACCAGCACCATCAACCAGGACATGGCCAGGGCAAAGGTCAGAACCAGTGCGATCGCACCCAGTACCGCGACCACTGATGTGGTCACCCGAAACCCCAGCAGATATCCCACCGCCAGCAACAGCAGAATGCACCAGCCCTGCTTGACCAGGTCGGCGATGATGCGCCCGGCCAGCGGGGTCCAGGGGGCGATGGGCAGCGACCGCAACCGATCGAAGAACCCCTTGGTGAGATCGGTGTTCAGCCCGTGGCCGACGTATACCGTGACGAAGGTCATGTTCATCACGATCACGCCGGGCAGCATGTAGGCAAGATAATCCGCCGTGGTGCCGGCGATCGCCCCGCCGAACACGAACAGGAACAGCAGCAGGAACAGCACCGGCTGGATGCTGAAATCCGCCAGTTCCCAGGGGTTGTGGCGAATCTGCAGCAGGGTGCGCCAGGCCAGGCTGGTGGTCTGCTGGACAGCGGCAGCCAGCCGCGGACGCCGAGTCACGGGATCCGCACTCATGCCGGGGTCTCGTCATCGGGCGCGGCATGACGGCCGGTCAGGGCCAGAAACACGTCATCCAGGCTGGGCTGACGCAGGGCCAGGTCGGTGACCGGGATGGCTGCCGCATCCAGCCGGCGAACCAGCTCCAACAGCACACCGGAATCGGCGACCGGCGCGGTCAACCGGTCGCCGTCCGCCTGGGGTTCGGCACCGACCAGTTCAGCCACGATAGGGCGCAGCCGGTCGATATCGGCGGGATTGCGCACCCGGACCACCAGTGCCCGGTCCCCGACCCGGGCCTTGAGTGCCGCAGGCGTGCCGGTGGCGATCACCCGGCCGGCATCGATCACCGCCAGGTCATCCGCCAGCTGGTCGGCCTCGTCGAGATACTGGGTGGTCAGCAGGACCGTCGTGCCCTCGGCCACCAGCTGCCGGATCAGCGCCCAGAGTTGCAGGCGGGCCCGGGGGTCCAGTCCGGTGGTGGGCTCGTCCAGGAACAGGATCGCCGGGCGCCCCACCAGACTGGCGGCCAGGTCCAGCCGGCGGCGCATGCCGCCGGAATAGGTCTGGGCGGCGCGATGGGCGGCTTCGGTCAGCGCGAACTGCCCTAGCAGTTCGCCGGCGCGCTGGCGTGACGCGATGCGCGACAGCCCCAGCAGGCGGCCGATCAGGATCAGGTTCTCGCGGCCGGTGAGTTTGTCGTCCACCGCCGCGTACTGGCCGGTCAGCCCGATGCGACGCCGCACTTCCGCCGCCTGACCGACCACGTCGAACCCGTCGACACGGGCCTCGCCGGCATCCGGCGCGAGCAGGGTGGTGAGAATGCGCACCGCCGTGGTCTTGCCCGCCCCGTTGGGGCCCAGCACGCCCAGCACCGTGCCGGGCAGCGCGCTCAGGTCGACGCCGTCCAGCGCCCGCGTGGCGCCGAAATTCTTGACCAGGCCGCGGGCCTGAATGGCGGGTGTCATGAGGGTTGCGCGGATTCGATGGGGCGGGCGGCCGGGCGCCATCGTCCACCGAACCGGGCATTCTGTCCACCGCAGGCCGTGCCGGCCGGGCGACGGTTGCCACAGTAACGGCGGAAAGGCACCCTCCGACGTCCGAGCCATTCTGTCAGTTGCCGCCAACCGTGACTTTCGTGAAGTCCTGTCTGACCGGCCTCGTCTGCCTGATCCTGCTGCTGCATGCCGATCCGGCACCGGCCCAGAGGCAGGGCGATATCGTCGTGTTCACCGGCCTGGCCCATATCCGGCCGGACGAATCCAGCAGCACGGTGCGCACGCGCGTGCGACCCGAGCTGGCCACCCTGCTGACCGGCGACAGTTTCAACTCTCCCGGCACCCGCTTGTCGGTGAGCAACTCCAGCACCCTCGCGATCGTGGCGAAGCTGTTCCTGACCGATCATCTGGCGGTGGCGCTGGATGGGGGAATACCGGTGAAATTCGACATCACAGGCCGCGGCATGGTCGCCCCACCCGGCCTTACCGGCGAACTGCTGAGCGTCGACCTGGGCGACCCCGACAACAATCCGATCGGCGAAGCCCGCCAGTGGAGCCCGGTGTTCATGCTGCAGTACAACTTCGGGGAACCCGACGCAGCTTTCCGACCCTACCTCGGGCTGGGCGCCACCTATACCTTCTTCACCGACGTGGGCCTCAGCGATGGTGTGCGCTCGGATATTCGCGACAACTTCGGCACGCCGCTGGCCCTGGCCGCGGGCAGGCCCGGCCCCACCTCGGTATCACCGGAAGCGACCGCCGATTTCGCCCCGGTCTACAGCCTGGGCGGCAGCTACAAGCTGGGCGATCGCTGGAGCCTGTCGATGGCCGCGACCCATCTGGGCCTGGAATCCAACTCCATCATCCGCGTGAGGGCCGATGACGGCACGGAGCTGGCCGAAAGCCGCAGCGAGCTCGATCTCGGCACCTTCGTATTCAGCCTGCTGGTCGGTTATAACTTCCAGTGAACGGCTTGGCCCGCCAACCCATCCGGGTGGGGCCGGGACCCGTCATTGCCGTTACGTTGAGAAAAATAAACGGGGGTGCGCGCGAACGTGGCGCGTCCCGGGACCGTCGTGGTCATAACGATCCAGAGAGGAGATTCATCATGGCAACCCCTGCCGCACAAAGTCATCAGACGCTGCCGTTCGACGACCGCAACATCAACTGGCTGCCGCTGGGCGATATCGAGCCGCTGCTCGAGGGCGTCGACGCCTGGTTCTACGATGTCGACGACAAGCAGGGCGCCGTCGACGCGCTCCTGCGCTTTCCGGCCCATGCCCGCATCGTGCTGCACCGGCACCTGGCCCCCTACCGCACGCTGGTGCTGCAGGGCGAGCTGCGGCTGTACGACGGCGACGACAATCTCACCGAGGTCCGCCCGGTGGGCAGCTACGTCTACAGCGACGGCAACGGCGAACCGCACAGCGAAGGCGGCGGCGATCAGGATGTCGTGGTGTTCTTCAGTAATCGCAACATCCGCGCCGACGGGGCCGTATACGAATTGCTGGATGCCGACCTGAACACCATCAAGTATCTGGGCATGGCCGACTTCAAGGCGATTCAGGCGATGCAGACGTCCGGCGGGTGAGCGGCTGATCCGGCCGGGCGGGTTGCCGGAAAACCGACTGATGATCGACACGAACGCCGACGAATCGGCCGTTGATGCGGTAGTGGTCGGTGCCGGCTTTGCCGGCCTGTACATGACGCATTTGCTGCGCGACCACCTGGGCCTGTCGGTGCGCGGCATCGAAGCCGCCGAGGGGGTGGGCGGCACCTGGTACTGGAATCGCTACCCCGGCGCCCGCTGCGATATCGAAAGCCAGCTGTACTGCTATTCGTTTTCCCGCGAGCTCGAGCAGGAATGGGACTGGTCCGAGCGCTTCCCGGCCCAGCCGGAGGTGTTGCGATATCTCAATCACGTCGCCGAGCGCTTCGACCTCAAGCGCAGCTTCAGCTTCGGCATCCGCGTAGTGGGTGCCGACCTCGATGAAGCCAGCGATACCTGGCTGGTGCGTACCGACCGCGGAGAGCGGTTACGGGCACGGTTCTTCATCGCGGCCACCGGCAACCTGTCGGCCGGACGGATTCCGGACTTCCCCGGCCGCGATGACTTCCGCGGGCATACCTACTTCACGGGCGACTGGCCGCATCAACCGGTGGATTTTTCCGGCCGGCGCGTGGCATTGATCGGCACCGGCTCCACGGGGGTGCAACTGGTGCCCCATGTTGCACGACAGGCCGCCGCCCTGACCGTGTTCCAGCGGACCCCGGCCTACGCCTGCCCGCTGGGCAACCGGCCGATCGATGCGGGGACCATGGCACGCATAAAGGCCGACTACCCGGCCACCCGCCAGCGCGAATGGGACTTCCCCGGCGGGGTGATCTTCGACGACGTGCGGCCATCGGCGCTGGCCGAAACACCCGAGGCGCGCCAACGCTTCTATGGACAGAAGTGGCAGGCCGGCGGCATGAACCTGTGGCTGGGCAGCTACGAGGACATTCTGATCGACGAACGCGCCAACGAAACGGTGGCGGAGTTCATCCGGGACAAGATCCGCGCGCGGGTGGACGATCCGGATACGGCGGAAAAGCTCACGCCCCGGGGCTATCCCTTCGGCGCCAAGCGCCAGACGCTGGAGGATGGTTACTACGACGCCTTCAACCAGCCCCATGTCGAACTGGTGGACGTGAAAGCCACGCCCATCGAATGCATCACGCCCGACGGCATCCGCACGACGAGCCGGCACCACCCGGTGGACGACATCATCTTCGCCACCGGCTTCGATGCCTTCACCGGCTCGCTCTACCGGATGAACATACGCGGCCGGGGCGGGCGCCCGCTGGCCGACCACTGGGCCGCCGGCCCCCGACCCTATCTGGGCCTGAACACCAGCGGCTTTCCCAACCTGTTCTTCGTCACCGGGCCGTTGAGTCCGTCGGTGCTGTTCAACATGCCGCGCGCAATCGAGCAGCACTGCGACTGGATCGCGGACTGCATCGCCTGGTTGCGCGCGCACGACTACCGGGCGATAGAGGCGCTACCGGACGCCGAAGCGGGCTGGGTCGACCACGTGCGCGAGGTCGCCGACGCCACCCTGTTGCCGCAAGCGGACTCCTGGTATCTGGGGGCCAATGTCCCGGGCAAGCCACGCGTGTTCATGGTGTATCTGGGTGGTTGCGCCAACTACAAGAAGCGCTGCGACGAGGAAGCGGCCGCCGGCTACGAGGGCTTTACGCTCATCCCGTCATCGGGTGCCGACAACCGATCCATCGGCCCCTGAAGATCAACCATCACGGCGACTTGCTACGCTGGCATCGGCCGGCAGCGCGAAGCGGCAACGCCCTTGCCGACGACGAAACAAAGCACTGGCTGACAAGGAGGAGACATGAACAACCAGACGATGGCCGCTCCGGCCACCGGCAACACCATCGGCGAGGCGCTGACCCGCAGCGTGCGCCGAAATCCCGAGGCGACTGCCCTGATCTTCGGGGATCGCCGGTGGACGTTCGCGGAACTGGATGGCGCGGTGAACCGCGTCGCCAACGGCCTGATCGCGTCGGGCCTGCAGCCGGGCGAACGCGTGGCCGCTTATGCACACAACTCGGATTCCTATGCGCTGCTGTGGCTGGCCTGCTGCCGGGCCGGGCTGGTGCATGTGCCGGTCAACTATTCGATGACCACCTCGGAGCTGGCCTACATCCTGGAACAGTGCGGCGCGTCGGCGCTGTTCATCGATGACCAGGCCCATGCCGACGTCGATACCGCGCAGCAGGGCAGCCAGGTCCGCCTTCTGGGGCACATGGCCGGCGGCGGCGAACCGGACGTGCTGGCCTGGGCGCAGGGCGGCGCCAGCGACGGCGATCCGGGCGTGCCCGTCGATGAAACCGAGCTGGCGCAACTGCTCTATACCTCGGGCACCACCTCCGCGCCCAAGGGCGCGATGATGACGCACCGGGCGCTGATGGCCCACTACACGAGCACCATCATCGCGCTGTCGATCGACCCGAACGACCTGTTCCTCGGCGCGCTACCGCTATACCACTCGGCCCCGACCCACGTATTCCTGATGCCGCAGTTGCTGATGGGTGGCGCGACAGTGCTGATCGACGGCCCCAAACCCGGCCCGGTGTTCGACTACATCGAGAAACAGCGGGCAGCCGCGTTCTTCGCTCCGCCTACCGCCTGGATCGCCTTGCTGCGCGATCCGGATTTCGACAACCGGGATCTGTCCGCCCTGAAGAAGGCCTACTACGGCGCCGCGATCATGCCGGAACCGGTACTGCACGAACTGCGCGAGCGCCTGCCCGGCATCCAGGTTTACAACTGCTACGGGCAGAGCGAGATCGGACCGCTGGCCACCGTACTGCAGCCGGCGGAGCACGACGACCGCCCCACGTCGGCCGGCCGGCCGGTGTTCAACGTCGACATGCGCATCGTCGACGAAGACATGAACGATGTGCCGGTGGGCGAACTGGGCGAGATCGTCTATCGCTCGCCCCAGCTGCTGCAGGCCTACTGGGACAAGCCGGAGCAGACCGAGGAATCCTTCGCCGGTGGCTGGTTTCATTCCGGTGACGTGGGCCGCTTCGACGAAGGCGGCTATGTCTACGTGGTGGACCGCATCAAGGACATCATCAACACCGGCGGCGTCACGCTGTCCAGCCGCGATGTGGAGGACTGCCTGTACACCCACCCGGCGGTGGCCGAGGTGGCCGTGATCGGCCTGCCCGACGACAAGTGGATCGAGAAAGTGGCCGCGGTGGTCTGCCTGAAGGCGGGCGCAAGCGCCGATGCCGCCGAGCTGGAAGCCCACGCCCGCGAACACCTGTCAGCCTACAAGGTGCCGAAGGTGTTTCATTTCGTGGACGACCTGCCGCGCAACGCCTCGGGCAAGCTGCTCAAGCGCGAACTTCGCGACCGGTTCAGCGAGTAAGACGCCGCGCCGGCGTCGGGCTCAGTGCCGGGCGGCCCGGCACTGGCCCGGCGTGCGGTTGAACCGCCGCCGGAAACTGCGGGTCATGTGACTCTGGTCGGAAAACCCGCAGCGACCGGCGACACATTTCAGCGGCAGGTCGCTTTCCTCCAGCAACCGCCGGGCGGCATCGATTCGCTGGTCCAGCACGAAGGCATGGGGCGGGGCGCCGAACGCCGCGCGAAAACGCCGGGCGAAGGCGTAGACACTCAGCCCGGCCACCCCGGCCAGTTCCGCCAGCGCCATGTTGCGATGCAGGTTGGCGTGGATATATTCCAGCAACGCCCGGCGCTGGCGCTGCGACAAACCGCCGGCGGCACCATCCGGCTCGCGGAAGGACACATCGGCGTAATGACGCAGGATGTGTACGCAGGCCTGGTTGAGCACGGCATCGGCGAACAGGCGACCGCCCAGGCCGGGGCCGCGGGCCTCGTCGGCCAGTTGCTGCACCAGCCCGCACAGATAGCCGTCCTCGGCCTTGAGCAGATCGTGCAGCTGCACATCGCTGACATCGCGATCGAACACGTCCGCCGCCACCCGGGTAAGTTGATCCGGCGAAAGATAAAGGTGGGTGACCTCCACGTCCTGACTCCAGCGCCAGTGCGCCTGCATCTGGTGGGTCAGCAGGGAAATATTGCCGGGGGCGACGCACTCGTTGCGCCAGCGGCTGACGCATTGCCGAGCCATGGGTGACACGCCCCGGCCGTAGGCCACGATCATGTAGTCGCGCATGCTCGGCACGAACACATCCGACGGGGCATAGCGCCAGCCGCGCAGCCGCATGCCACCCCAGTCGAGGTCGTCGGTGTCGAAGGTCAGCCTGCCCGGCACCCAGGCCGGAAGCTGATCCGGTGTGATCGGCTCGGTCATGAAAGGTCCTGGACCTTGATCACGCCGAATATACGATGCCATCCGGGCACATGCCAGCGGACGACCCCATGAATTGAGGGTACGACGACGCTCAGCCCACGGCCATCAGGCCGACGCGTATCGCAGCTCCCGCGGCTGTACGTCGTCGCCGTCCGGTTCATCGGTGTCGACCAGCCCGATTCGCGTACCCACCCAGACCGCTTCGGTGCGCTTGTGCACATCGAGCTTCAGATAGATGTTCTTGAGATGGTACTTCACGGTATTGATGCTGATGAACTGCGCATTCGCGATGCGCTGATTCGACCAGCCGCGGGCGACCAGCTGGAGCACCCGCTTCTCCCGTCGGGTAAGCGGCTCCACCAGCAGAACGTCATGATCCGCGGAACGATTGAGACACAGCATGAAAACGCACCTCCTCCGGGGCGCGCCGACTTGCGGCAGGGCCGATGAGGCGCGTGCCGGCATCTTCCGGCGGCAACACCCGCGTCGACGACCGCCTGCGCGGCGCACCGTCCGTTCTTGTTGGAATTCCGTCAGTGCCGGCCCAGGCCAGCACTTGGAGTGTGCGCCGGTACTCGGCCGCAGGTATTGAACGCAACAACCGGCGTTGTTGAACGTTCTTGCCGCGTCCGGTTACTCGGGATCGTGCTTGAGGCGGCCCTGGGCCTCGGCGTATGACAGTGCCAGAATGCCCGATTGCTGCATCGACCGGCCCAGCGAATACGCCAGCGCGAATGCCGAGGCCCGGCGATAGAAGCCCAGCCGTTTCTCGTGCACCGGCAGCACCTCGTCCATGCTATCGGCACGATCCAGCCGCTGCTCGAAGGCATCACGCTTGCGCTGAAGCTCGTCCATGAAGGCCGGGTCGTCGGCCACGTCATCGGCCAGCGCCAGCGTCCAGGTCATGTCCGGCTGCAGCTCGCATTCGCCGATGAAGCGACCGGCGATGTCCGCACTCCACATCGAGGGGGGATTGATGGACAGCCGGTACGTGCCCTCCTTGCAATACAGGTAATAGGGCTTGCCCGGCACCGGCTGGAAGCGGAACTCGCTTTCCAGCACGAACAGCGAGGTGAACAGCTCCGTTGACACCTGTTCGACATGCTTGGCCGGCACCGCGGCCAGCCCGGCGCGCTGCTCGCTGAGGGTATTCAGTACCAGCGAGCCGCCCTTGCCCTGCGGATTCGGGTTGTCGGCCATTCGGTCGCCCTGGTCGTGGAAATGAATCGGGGGCGTGCGTCTTGCCCCGCGTTCCTCTAGAACGTGGGGCGGGCATATGCGGATGCAAGGTCACACGCGAACGACGGCATCGCGTCAGTCGTCGCGGTCGTCGTGTCCGGGCGGTTTGAGCAGGCCGGACATCAGCCGGCCGATGCCCCGGTTGGTGCCCCGGATCTGCCGATAGACCAGGCTGCTGGTCTGGTTGTGAACCTCGCGGGCGGGCCGGCTGCCCGGCCCGCACAGGTCGAAGGAAAGGTCGGCGATGGCCCGGTGGATACGCTCGACCGAGGCAGTCGCGAAATCCACCGTTTCCTCCAACAGCTGGCGGTTGGCTTCCAGATCGTGGCGAGCCTGCACCTCGCGCCGGGCGTCTGCCAGCCGGGCCTGTAATCCAGCCAGATCGCGACCATCGCCGCGAAGCCGGCCATGAATACGCCACAGCACCGTCGCGACGGCTGCCTGTAACAGCAGGCAGATGACCACGACACTCATCGCGAGCCGCCGCGATGGAGTTCGATACGGGCTTCAATACCACGCTCATGCAGCTGTTGCTGCAGCTCGCGCCGTAACTGATCGTAGACCCGCCGACGAACCAGTCCCGGCGCCACCCCGCTGACCGGGCCGGCCATGCGCGAATGGGCGTCAGCAACGGCCAGCGGGTTATCCACCTCGACCGTGAGGCAGAGGCTTTCCCGCTCGGCCAGTGCGTGCCGCAGGTCGGCGTCCGCCGGCCGCATTTCCGCCGCCAGCGCGGCCAGCTCCGTCCGCAACCGGGAGGCGCGCCGCCAGACCAGCCCGGTCGCGCAAAGCACAGCGAGGCTTGCGACCACCGGCAACCAAGACCATTCACTCATGCGGGCACTCCAGCGCGAAACTCTCGCATGGTAGCGCGGCCGCGCGAGTATCGGCACCCGCGGCTGGCGCGTCTGGCTCCGCATCGATTACGCTCGGCTCGACATTCACCGGCCGAGCTCGATCAGGGCCGTTGGCGGCCCGGCAGGCGCGGCTGATCAAGGGGGGAAGCGGAATGACGATCAAGCAACTACTGACCATGGGTGGTCTGGCGATGGCGCCGGCACTCGGGTTGGCACAGCCACCGTCATTCGGTGTCGGGATAACCGCCGGCACCATGGGCCTGGGAATCACGGCCACCACCTCGCTGAGCGATCAGGTCAACGCCCGGGCGCTGCTGGCCGGCTTTTCCCTCGACACGGACGGGAACACCGACGACATCGAGTACGACGCCAGCGCCGACATACTTTTTGCCGGGGGCATGCTCGATTTCCATCCGGCCGGCGGTGGCTTCCGCCTGAGCGCCGGCCTGCTCTACAACGGGTCCGAAATCGACGCCAACGGCGAATGCAACTCCGCCAGCTGCGAGGTCGGGGATACGCTCAACGTGATCCAGAACGGCGATCGGGTCGAGGGCGACATCGATTTCGACAGCGCGGCCCCGTATATCGGACTCGGCTGGGGCAACGCGGTGGATCGCGCTGGCCGCTGGAGCTTCTCCTTCGATCTGGGCGCCGCCTACATCGGCGAGGGCGATGTCTCGTTGCGGTGCACCCAGGTCAGCGGCCCGCCCGGCAGCACTGCCGCCTGCAACATGGCCGCCGAGGAGGAAGAGCGCGAGCTGCAGGAGGACGTGGCCGATTTCGAATGGTATCCGGTACTGATGATCGGCGCCGCCTATCGCTTCTGACCATCGGTATCGTCGCCGGCCGGGTGTTTGCCGGCCGCAATGAGAAACGGGGCCGCAATGCAGCCCCGCTGGTGGTCGCCACAACGGGTAACCGACCGGATCAGCTGATCGCGAATCCGGGGTAACCCTTTTCCTTGAGCTCGTCGCACATCTGGTGATAGGCGTTGGCCCCGCCGATATACGACAGCAGCCGGCGCGGCTTGCCGTCGATGTTGGCACCCATGTACCAGGAGTCGGTCTTGACCACGAGGGTCTGGTTGGCCACCTCGTCATGGTGCTCGACCCACTCGGCTTCCTTCTCCTCGGTCGGCTCGATGGCGTGCTGTCCCTGCTCGCGCAGGTAGCCGATGGTGTCGGCCACCCAGCCGCCCTGCTGTATCAGACAGGTCGCCATGTTGCAGAAGGCGGTGGAGGGGGCAAGCGGGCCGGCCACCGTGAACAGGTTGGGAAAGCCGTGCACCTGCAGACCGAGGGTGGAACGGATGTCCTTGTCCCACTTCTCCTTCAGCGACTGATTGCCGCGCCCGCGGATGTCGATGCGGGTCAGGGCGCCGGTGCCGGCGTCGAAGCCGGTGGCCATCACCAGGATGTCCAGCTCGTACTCGGCGCCGCTTTCCAGCCGCACGCCGGTTTCCGTGATCTCGGCGATCGGGTCCTGCTTGACGTCCACCAGGTGCACATTGTCCTGGTTGTAGGCCTCGTAGTATTTGGTCTCGAGCGGTACGCGGCGGGTCCCGAAACCGTGGCAGGTCGGCACCAGCTTCTCGGCCGTCTCAGGATCCTTCACGCGCTCGCGAATGCGGTTGCGCACGAATTCCGAGATGTAGTTGTTCACTTCCTCGTCGAAGAACACTTCCGCGAAGCCCAGCCAGAAGTGCAGGCTGCCGTCATTCCACAGATCCCACAGCCGCTGCTCGCGTTCCTCGGCCGACATCTCGGTGAACGGGGTTTCACTCAGGTCGTAGTCGAAGCCGGCGAAGGTGTTGAACACCGTCTTCTCGATTTCCGGATACTCCTCGCGCAGCGCATCGCGATCGGCGTCGTCGTACTGCGGATTGCGCATCGGAATGGTGTAGTTCGGCGTGCGCTGGAACACGAACATCTCGCCCACTTCCGGGGCGATGGTCTGGATCACCTGGATGCCGGTGGCCCCGGTGCCGACCACGCCCACGCGCTTGCCGGCCATTTCGACCTTCTCATGCGGCCAGCGGGCAGTGTGGCAGATCTGGCCACGGAACTTCTCGTGCCCGGGAAACGGAATCTGCGGCGCCGAGAGCATGCCCGTGCAGCTGATGAAAAACCGCGTGGTCAGCTTGTCACCCTGGTCGGTGGTCACCGTCCACAGCTGGTTCTCCTCGTCGTAGGTGGCCGACTCCACACGCGTCCGGAAGCGGAACTCCTTGCGCAGGTCGAACTTGTCGGCGACGTAGTTCAGGTACCGCTCAGTTTCAGGCTGGGCAGGAAAGCGCTCGCTCCAGTCCCACTCGTCCAGCAGCTCCTGCGAGAACCAGTACTGGTAGATATGCGACTGCGAATCCACGCGGGCGCCCGGGTAGCGATTCCAGTACCAGGTGCCGCCGACATCGGTGCCGGCTTCGAAGCCGATCACGGACACGCCCATCTCGCGCAGCTTGTACACCTCGTGGAGCCCGGCGATGCCGGCGCCCACCACGACTGCCTCGTAATCAAGGGCGGCGCCGTTGGTGGTGCCCTCCTTAACGCTCTGTACTGCTTCGCCCATAACACTCTCCTCCACAATCTCTGGAACGTCGGATTCGCCCTGTCATCGGGCATTTATTCGGTAACTTGGCTGACGTTAGCACGATGCGCCAACACCTCGGTCACCCCTTTGGGTAGGCCGCGGCCGCGCTGTACACGTCGCAGCATAACGCGTCCGCCACCGGCATTGACCCATATCAACGGGTAATTCAGGTCGCATTCAGGAAAGCGTTCTAGAATGCTGCACAGCAACAGGCCGCTTTGGCCGGGTTGCCGACAATCACTTGAACCAGAGGAACGCACCATGCGCCATGCCAACCTTCATCTTGCAGCCGCCGCGGCCCTGCTATGCGCGGGTACCGCACAGGCGGTGGATCTGGGCCTGAACACCAAGATCAACATCGGCGTGAATGCCGAAACCTCGCTGACCGAACAGTTCCGCGCGCTGGACGCCAACGATGACGGCGTGATCACCGAGAGCGAAGCCGAAGCCAATACCTCGCTTGCCTCGATGTTCGAGACCTATGACAAGGACGACAGCGGCACGCTGACCAGCGCGGAATACAAGGCCAGTCTCCGGGCCGAGGCCAATCAGAGCCTGACCGAAAAGGCCACGGCAGGTGCCAGGGCCGGTTACAACGAAACCAAGGAAGCGGCCGGCAAGGCGGCCGGCGCAGTCAAGTCCGGCGCCAAGACCGGCTATGAAGCCAGCAAGGATGCGGCCGGCGCCGTCGCCGACAAGACCAAGGCCGGTATCAGCGCCACGGCCGACGCCGCCGCCGGGCTGGCCAACGATTCGCGCAAGGCCGCCGCCGCCAGCGCCAACGTCGGCGTGGAACTCAGCAGCAAGCTCGCCGCCCAGTTCCGGAACTTGGACGGCAACGACGACGGCGTGCTGACCCGCACCGAGGCCAGTGCCGATGCCGACATCGAAAGCCACTTCGACATGGCCGACGACAACGACGATGGCCTGCTGAACAAGGCCGAATTCAAGGTTGCGGCCAACGCCCGGGCCGAATCCGGTCTACTCAACAGCGTGTTCGGCGGTCTGTTCGGCAACTGATAGCCGAACCCGGCAATCGCCGGTTTGGCAGGCCACGCCCCGCGCCACTGCGCGGGGCGTTCTGGTATGCGGCCGGGTTAAACCTCATATAGTCGGATCAGGGACGCAGACGCGGAGCACACCATGGCAACGGGCTGGGCGAAAGAAGGGGCGGTGCAGGAACAGATCGACGCCACCGTCGACGATGCCGTCGCACAGGCCCGCCGCCGGCTGGGCGGCGACGGCGAGTCCCTGACCCACTGCGAGGAATGCGGCGACGCCATTCCCGACAAGCGGCGCGAGGCCGTACCCGGCGTGAGGCTGTGCGTCACCTGCCAGAGCGAGGCCGATCAGGCCGAGGTAAACGCCGGCGGTTTCAACCGCCGCGGCAGCAAGGACAGCCAGCTGCGCTGACGCGACCGGCAGGGGTGCTTGGGCCCCTGTCACCGGCCGAGTACACTCGCCGAAACAAATCTGAAAAGCGATCTGATCGCTTCGGGGGAGTATTCACATGCGCGCATCGTTTCTCGGCCTGACCGTCCTGCTACTGACCCTCGCCGCCTGCGGTGGCGGCTCCGGTGGCGGGGGCTTCAATCTCGGCAGCGATGGTGACGACGGCGGCGTCGATCCCGGCCCGGTCTCGCCCGGCGTGCCACAGATCAACGCACCGCCGGTCAATGACCCCTATGCCGACAACGGCACCGTACTCAACATCCTGCCGCCCGGCCAGGACGACACCGGCGGGCTCGAAAACGCCAGCGTGCCGGGGCCGTTACCGGTCAATCAGCTCGGGCCGGTGGTCAACGAAGTCTCCGAACGCACCGGCCTGGTGCCGGCGCTGGCCGCCGAAGACCACTTCATGGATCAGCTTGGCACCTACGACGCCCTGGTCCACAGCCCGCCGGGGCTGACCGACGGCGATCTGGTTCCGACCTATTTCAAGACCGCCGAGATGCGCGGCCCCGACGACGGCCCCTGGGAAAGCGAGCAGACCGTGAGCGGTGCCGGCTACGAGGTCGCCATCAAGCGCGGCGCGGACAAGGGCGTGCCGCACATCTTCGGTGACACACGCGCGGATGCCCTGTTCGGCACCGGCTACGTCACCGCCGCCAACCGGCTGTTCCTGCTGGACGTGCTGCGCCGCGCCGGCCGGGGCGAGCTATCGAAATTCCTGGGCCCGGCGGATTTCTCGTTCGATCGCGACATCGCGTTTGCCGCGCCCTATCGGGAGGCCGATCGCACCCGCCAGATCACCGAAACCGCCGAGAAGTTCGGTGCAGCGGGGGAGCAGGTGCTCGCCGATGTGCAGGCGTTTGTCGACGGCCTTAACACCTACGTCGCCGAGGTCCGCACCTCGGCCCAGCTGCAGGCGGCAGGCACCTCCAAGCTGCCGATCGAATACCTGGCCCTGGGCGTGGCACTGCAGGACTTCACCGCCGAGGATGTCCACGCCATCGCCACGCTGATCCAGTCGATCTTCGCCGGCGGCGGTGGTGGCGAGGCCGACAACGTCCGCCTGCTGCACGCCCTGGCCGACCAGACCGGCGACCCCGCCACCGCCTGCCGTCTGTGGCGGGATATCCGGCATGCGCTGGACCCGGCCTCCTCGGTGACCACCACCGAATCCTTCGCCACCCAGTCGCCGGCCGACTACGACGACGACATCTGCCCGCTGCAGGCGGGTTTCGCCGCCGCCTATCCGGGCAACGCCTTCTTCGACGCCGGCAGCTACCAGCCGCACGACTTCTTCACCACCGAGCCCTGCGGGCTGCAGCAGCAGACCCCCTGCCCGGACCCGGTGGTCACCGGCAACCTGCCGCAGCTGCCGGGTACTGGTGAGGTCACGGCCGTGCTCGACGAACTGATTGGCGGCGTCTTCGACATCCTGGTGGACCGTGAAGCCGCCATCCAGCCGCCGCTGCGGCAGGCGCACCGCGATGCGCTTCCCGCGCAAGCGATCCGGCAGGCGCGCCAGCGCGTCGCCAGCCTAGCCCGGTCCCTGTCGGGTCTGGCCGATGGCCTGCCCCGGCAGATTTCCAACGCCCTGCTGGTCGGCGGCAGCCACACCGCCAGCGGCAATCCGATTGCCGTATTCGGCCCGCAGACCAGCTACTTCACCCCGCAACTTCTGGTGGAAATGGCGGTGCACGGCGGCGACCTGTACACCCGCGGCATGACCTTCGCGGGCCTGCCCTACGTGGTGATCGGCCGCGGCGTCGACTTCGCCTGGAGCGCCACCTCCGGCAGCTCGGACCTCACCGACGTGCGCGCCGTGCGCCTGTGCGCCGCGGAACCCGGCGATCCGCGCTCGGGCTATCTCGTGAACGGCCAGTGCAAGACCTTCGACCGGTTCACCGAATCCTGGCCGGCGCGCTGGAACCTGGCCGTGCCCATGGACGATCCGGCCAGCGTGGGCCAGAACTTCGCGGTCACCCGCGACATCATCCGCACCGACGAGTATGGGCCGGTGTTCGCCTTCGCCACCGTCAACGGCGACCCGGTGGCGCTCACCCGCCAGCGCAGCACCTACCGCGCCGAGCTCGACACCGTGGTGCCCTTCTTCCTGGCCACCCGCAACGACGTGTTCGATGCGGAGAGCTTCCTGCAGGTGTTCAACACCACTACCGGCAGCTTCAACTGGTTCTTCGCCGACCGCGACGACATCGCCTTCATCCACTCGGGCCTGTACCCGCGCCGGGCCGCAGGCGTGCATCCGGACCTGCCGGTCTGGGGTGACGGCACCCGCGACTGGCAGGGCTTTCTGAATCTGGCCGAACACCCGCAGGCGATCAATCCGTCGCGCGGTTATCTGGCCAGCTGGAACAACCGGCCGGCCCGCGACTGGTGGGCGGCCGACGCCAACGCCAGCTACGGCCCCAACCACCGTAACGACTCCCTGGACCGCCGGCTGACCGCCCTGGTCGACCAGGGCAACGTGACCCGCGCCAACGTGGTCGAGGCGATGGGCGATGCCGCCACCGTGGACCTGCGCGGGCGGGAAATGCTGCCGTCGGCCCTGGATGTGCTCGAGCAGGGCACGCTGACGAACGAGGAACAGACCGCGGTCGACCTGATGCGCGACTGGATCGCCGGCGGCGCCCTGCGCCGCGACCGCGACAACAACGGCGAGTACGACGACGCCGCGGCCGTCGCCCTGATGGACGCCTGGTACAACCCCATGATCGAGCAGGCGCTGCCGCAGCTCACCGCGCTGGAAAACGTGAACGGCGGCAACCGCATGATCATGGGTCGCGACAACCCGCCGGGGCCCATGGGCTCGGCCTACCAGTCCGGCTATTTCCAGTATCTGGAGCGGGTGTTCGACATGGCCCTGAACGCCGACCCGCAGCCCTACGATGAACTCGAGTGCGGCGGACCCGACGGCAACTGCCGGGCGGCGCTGCGCACCAGCCTGGCCACGGCGCTGGACAGCCTCGGCGGCATCGCCAACCGGGCGAACTGGGACGCCGACGAGGCAAGCGATCGCATCGTCCACCGCCCGCTGGGGCTGTCGGCGGTACCCGCCATCGACTGGCAGAACCGCCCGACCTTCCAGCAGGTGGTGGAATTCGAACGGCGGCGGTAACCCCGCCGCTGGCCTACAATATTGTGTGTATTACCAATGGAGCCCCGCTTGAAATCCGCCCTTGCCGTTTCCGCCCTCTGCCTGGCCGGCACCGCGCTGGCCGACGACACCGTGATCCAGCGTGAACTGCACGTGGTGATCGACGTCGAGGCCTCGCAATCATGGGAAAGCCATACCGAGGAATACGGCCGTCAGCACTGGGAAGCCGACACCACCCAGCGCTATGAGCTGCGCACCACGCTGCGATCGGATACCGGGCTGCACACGCGCAATATCCTGAATCCGGACCAGCAGAAACGGCTGCGGGCCAAGACCATCCACCTCGCCCGGCAGGCACGGCGCCGCATCGAGGCCAGCGGTAACGAGTTCACCATTCCCCGCACCCCCGAGGAAAAGGCCGACCTCAACCGCCAGCTCCAGGAAGAACAGGCGGCCTGCGGCGCCGACATGGCATGCCGGGACGCGGTGATGCAGCGCTACGTGGCGATCTTCGCGGTGCTGGACAATCCCGAGGTGCTGGATCCGGCCACCGACGAGGGCACGCCCCGCTACCGCTATTTCGAACCGTTTCCGGGTTGCGACTCGCAGTGGCAGGTCGAGATGCAGATGACCATGACCGGCACCCGCTACAGCGAGGGGCAGGACGAGGTGGTGCCGTTCACTGAAAAACGCAGCGCCGACCAGGGCAACGTCGCCCAGGACGTGCCGCTGTGCAAGCGGTTCCTGGCGGTGATGGACACCGACGCCGAGGCCGAGCCGTTCTATCTGGAGAACGTCTACGTGCCCTCGGCCGAAGGCGAAACCGTGATCACCGAGGGCGGCTACACCCGTCGCAAGACGGAAAGCCAGCCCATGGTCCCCGGCGTGCTTGGCTGGGCCACCCAGCAGCTGCGCCACGCCGAGCCCAGTGGCGAAATCAGTGCGGAGATTCCGCTGAAGTTCGCGCTCAACAACATCTCCGAGGAATCCGGCTCGTCGACGGGCACGGCCGAGGTCACGCTGCGCTGGTCATTCGCGCCGGTCGGCAACGACTGACACCGCGTTCACGTCAGCAGCGTGGTCCGCCAGAACTCGAGCTGATCGGCCACGGCCCGCTCGAAATCGGCGCCGACATAAATGTCGAAGTGGCCGATGTCGTACTCGTGTGTCGTGACCGGGCCGCCCAGCCGGGCCGCCGTTCGGCGGGCGGCTTCCGCCGGGGCGACGCTGTCTCGCGTGCATATCTGGATCAGCGCCGGGCAACGCACCCGGCGCGCCCGGGCCACCGGCCGATAGGCCGCCAGCGTCAGCGCCATGCGGGCGGTCATCTCGTTGCGCCAGTTGTCGGGCGTGATGGCGCTGTAGCCGGACAGGGCATCGTGACTGCTCATTGCGGCGAATTCCCCCGGCGCGGCGATCACCGGCACCGTGACCGGCGCCCGACCAGCCAGCCCGCGCAGCTGATCGACCAGGCCGTTGCCGGCCAGCCGCGCCACATGACCGATGCCCGCATAACGGGCCATCGCCAGCGTGGCGGCCAGCCCGTCCATCATCGGCCCCTGGGCGGCGATCGCCGCAATCCCGGCGTCTTCCGCGGCCAGACTGATTACATGCCCACCGGAGAACGAGCTCCCCCACAGGGCCACGCGCTCGCCATCCACCCGGGCCAGCGAACGCGCAAAGGCGATGGCCGCGCGCCAGTCGTCGAGCTGACGGCCGACCTGTAGCAGTTGCCGCGGCTCGCCGTCGCTGGCGCCGAAATGCCGGTAGTCGAACAGCAGCACGTGGAGACCGGCGGCGGCAAAGCGTTCGGCATAAGGTTCCAGACCGGCATCGCGAGTGCCCGCCAGGCCGTGGGCCATCACGATCACCGGCGCGGGCCCGGCCAAAGCGGGCCGGTAATGCCAGGCCCGGCAGGTCACGCCGTGGCTGGCAAAGGCAACGTCGTCGCGGTTGAAGGCGGTCTCGGTCATGGGTCATGCCTGGTTGGTGGGCGGAAATTTCGCAATGCATCCTAACCGAGCCGATCCGGCGTATCCCGCTTGCCCGCGTCATCAAGGTATACGAACATACAGTTATGGAGCTGTTGCGAAAACTCGAAATTCTGGCGGATGCCGCCAAGTACGATGCTTCCTGCGCGTCCAGCGGCACGGCCTCGCGCAACTCGGTGGGCGGGCGCGGCGTGGGCGCTGCCGAGGGCTCGGGCATCTGCCACGCCTACGCCCCGGACGGACGCTGCATCTCGCTGCTGAAGATCCTGCTGACCAATTTCTGCGTCTACGAATGCCATTACTGCATCAATCGGAATTCGTCCAACGTGCCGCGGGCGCGCTTCACGGTGGCCGAGGTAGTGCGGCTGACGCTGGATTTCTACAAGCGCAACTACATCGAGGGCCTGTTCCTGAGTTCCGGGGTGATACGCAGCCCCGACTACACCATGGCGCAGCTGGTCGAGGTGGCCCGCTGCCTGCGTCAGGTCCATGACTTCCGCGGCTACATCCACCTCAAGACTATTCCCGACGCCGACGGCGACCTGCTGGCCGACGCCGGACGTTTCGCCGACCGGCTGAGCATCAACGTCGAGCTGCCCACGCAGCAGGCGCTGGCCGACCTGGCGCCGGAAAAGGATCACCGCACCATCAAGCTGTCGATGGCGCGCATTCGCGAGCGGCGGGAAGCCGATGCCGAGGCCCGGCGTGCCGCGGCCCGCGCCAGCAACCGGCCACGCGGGGCCCGCCGGCCGCCGGCGCGATTCGCCCCCGCCGGCCAGTCCACCCAGATGATCGTGGGGGCCGACCCGTCCACCGACGCCGACGTCCTGGCCACCACCGATCAGCTGTACCGCTCGTACCGCCTGAAGCGGGTGTATTTCTCGGCGTTCAGCCCGATTCCCGACGCCTCGGCCCGGCTGCCCGCCCGGCGCACCTCGCTGGTGCGCGAGCACCGGCTGTATCAGTCCGACTGGCTGATCCGCTTCTACGGGTATCGCCACGACGAGATCACCGCCGGCACCGACGACACCCCCGGCAACGGCATGCTGGACCTGGACATCGACCCCAAGCTGGCCTGGGCCCTGCGCAACCGCGCGGCGTTTCCGGTGAATCTCGACCGGGACGACCGTGAACGCCTGCTGCGGGTACCCGGGCTGGGGGTCAAGTCGGTCAACCGCATCCTGCAACTGCGCCGCTGGCAGCCGGTGCGGCTGGCGGACCTGGTGGCGATGAAAGCGGACGTACGCAAGGCCATGCCCTTCATCGTCTGCGCCAACCATCATCCCGGTGTCGGCGAGGTGACCAGCCAGCGGCTGCGCGCCCGCTTCGCCCCGCCCGCCGAACAGCTGGCGCTGGACATCTGAACCTTGGACCAGCCGTCGCTGTTCGCACAAACGCCGCCGGCCGCGGACCAGCGGCTGGTGGCATTCAACCCCGATTTCGCCGGCTGGCAGGCCGCGGCCCGGTCGCAGCTGGCCGCCGGGCGGCGACCGGAATCACTGTGGTGGACACCCGACCCGACGGCGGCTACGCCCGCCAATCCGGATCAGCCGATACCGGTGCCCCGCCGCTTCATGGAACTGGCCCGCCCGGCCAGCTGCCATCGAGCATCGGACCGCTGGGCACTGCTTTACGCCATGCTGTGGCGCCTCACCCACGGCGAGCGCCATCTGCTGCAGCTGGCCGGCGACCCGCAGACCGCCCGATTGCACACCTACGCGAAGGCGGTGCGCCGCGACGTGCACAAGATGAAGGCCTTCGTGCGCTTTCGCGAAGTGGCCGAGCCCGGCCACGACGAACCCCGCTATGTGGCCTGGTTCGAGCCGGATCACCACATCGTGGCCTACGCCAGCGGCTTCTTCCGCCGCCGGTTCGCCAACATGCGCTGGTCGATCCTGACCCCCGACCGCTGCGCCCACTGGGACGGCCACGGCGAGGTCTGGTTCACTCCCGGCACCAACCGATCCGCCGCCCCCGACGCGGACGAGATGGAAACCGCCTGGCAGACCTATTACCGGCACATCTTCAATCCGGCGCGGGTGAAGCTGGCGGCCATGCGGGCGGAGATGCCGCAGAAATACTGGAAGAACCTGCCCGAGGCCCGGCTGATTCCCGAACTGGTCCGACAGGCCGATCGCCAGGTGGCGACCATGACCGATGCGCCCCGCGCCCAGCAGGCACCGCGCTGCGGACCGCGGCCGCCGACACCGGATACCGCGCGGCACCGGGCAATCGAGGCCGCCCCGGCCGATTCGCTGGCCCGGCTGTCGCTGCAGGCCGCGGGCTGCCGCAATTGTGCGCTCGCGGACCCGGCCACCCGCACCGTGTTCGGCGAAGGCCCGGCCGACGCCCGCCTGATGATGGTGGGGGAACAGCCCGGCGACCGCGAGGACCTCGCCGGCCGTCCGTTCGTCGGGCCGGCGGGACAACTGCTGGACCGGGCACTGGCCGAGGCCGGTATCGACCGCAGCGGCACGTACGTCACCAACGCGGTCAAGCATTTCAAGTATCGCCCGGTCGGCAAGGCCCGTCTGCACGCGCGACCGAACGCCGCCGAAATTCGCGCCTGCTGGCCGTGGCTGGACGCCGAGATCCGGCTGGTCGACCCCGAATTCATCCTGTGCCTGGGGGCCACCGCTACGCGCGCCCTGCTCGGCGGGAAAGCCGGCGTTCACCAGCACCGCGGGCGGTGGCTTACCCGCGCCGGGCGGCAGGTGCTAGTCACGGTGCATCCAGCCTGGCTGCTGCGTCTGCCGGACAGCCACGCCGCCAGGGAGCGAGCCGCGTTCGCGGCGGAGCTGTCCCGGGTGGCCAACGCGCTGGCGGCCTGACCACCGTGGCCGCATACCCGCCCGGGGATTCAACCCGCGCCGGATTCGCGGTAGATTCACGGGTATGAAACAAGACACCGCCTCCGATGGCCGGTTTCCCAACCTCGCCATCGACGAACAGCTCTGCTTCGCCCTGTGCCGGGCTGCCCGGGCGATAACCCGGGCGTATGCCCAGCGCCTGGCACCGCTCGGCCTGACCTACCCGCAGTATCTGGTGATGCTGGCGCTGTGGGAAAAGCAGCCGATGGCCGCGGGCAAGATCGCCGAGCGCATCTGCCTGGACCCGTCGAGCCTGACGCCGCTACTCAAGCGCCTGGAGAGCAACGGCCTGATCACCCGGCACCGCCCGGCCGACAATCAGCGCAAGTTGCTGGTGGGACTCACCCAGGCCGGCCGCGACCTGCAGGCCCGGACCGCCGATGTGCAGCATTCGGTGGCGACGGTCACCGGGCTCGACGTCGGGGAACTGGCGGCGATGCGCGACGACCTGCACGCGCTGGCCGATCAACTGCTCGACGCCGACCGCCAGGATTCGGCCGCCGCCTGATCGTCGCCGGGCATGCAGTCTGCCCGCGGCGCTGGTATAAGACCGTCCATGCAAGAGCCTGCCCGACCCGCTGCCGATGCCCTCGACGCCACCGGCGGCATCCTGCCGTCCCAGCATCTCGCGCAACTGCTGGCGCTGGGCGAGATTCGCACCGGCCAGGCACTTGACGAGGACCAGATCCAGCCTGCCAGCCTCGATCTGCGGCTCGGCCCGGTGGCCTATCGGGTGCGCGCCAGCTTCCTGCCCGGCGCCGACTTCAAGGTGGCCGACAAGCTGGATCACTTCGCCATGCACCGCATGGATATCAGCGAGGGTGCGGTGCTGGAACGCGGCTGCGTCTACATTGTGCCGCTGCAGGAATCGCTGGCACTGGCGCCGGCGCGCAGCGCCATCGGCAACCCCAAGAGCTCCACCGGCCGACTGGACGTGTTCACCCGGCTGATCACCGACCACGGCGCCGAATTCGACCGCGTACGTCCCGGTTATACCGGCCCGCTGTACGCCGAGATCGCGCCACGCACGTTCAGCGTGCTGGTGCGGGAAGGCTCGCGACTGTCGCAACTGCGCATCCGCCACGGCGGGGTATCCGGCGACGATGGCCAGCTCAGCCGACTGACCGGCGACGCCCACCCCGCCAGCCGCATCCAGCCCGTCAGCGTCGATGTGCGGGGCGACGAACCCGAGGGCCTGATCGGCTATCGCGCCAAGGCCCACGCGGGCCTGATCGACATCGACCGGCGCGACCATTACGCCATCCGCGATTTCTGGGAGCCGGTACACGCCCGTCACGACCAGGGGCTGGTGCTCGACCCCGGCGAGTTCTACATCCTGGCCTCGAAGGAGGCGGTCGACATCCCGCCCGACCAGGCCGCCGAAATGGTGGCCTACGACACCCTCGTCGGCGAATTCCGCGTCCACTACGCCGGCTTCTTCGATCCCGGCTTCGGCCACGCCGAGGCCGGCGGCAGCGGCGCCCGGGCAGTGCTGGAAGTGCGCTCCTACGAGGTGCCGTTCGTGCTGGAACACGGCCAGACCGTCGGCCGGCTGATCTACGAACCACTCACCGAACGCCCCGACCAGCTCTACGGTGTGGGCCGGCTGCGGTCTTCCTACCAGCGCCAGGGGCTGTCCTTGAGCAAGCACTTTCTCAAGCCGGACCCGGCAGGCTAGGATGCCCCCGGGGCCAGCGAATCCTGGGGCTGGGAGGACAACAATGAGAGGCGTCGCCACAGACGACGGTCAATAACAAAGATAGCGGGCTGCGGCCCGCTTATTTTTTGTCACCCGGAGAGTTCCATCCTCATCTCGGCGGTTTCACCCCGAATCGGTCCGCCGGTTATGCTCGGCGTCATCACCTGACCTGTCACGGGACTCTCATGACGCGGATTACCCATGCCGGCCTTGCAGTGTTGGCAATGACGCTGGCCACGGCCGGCCACGCCCAGACCGGATCCGACAAGACGGACAGTACCCTCGGCGCCGAGATGCTGGCCGAATGCGCCCAGCGCGTGCAGAACCTCCGCGAGGAGTCCGCGCGACTCAACCGGGCGGCCGACGAGTTCGAGCAGCGCCGCCAGGCGCTGGCCGAGCAGCAAGAGTCGATCGACGGCGCCGGCGGCGTGGAGGCCTCGGGGCGCCTGCTCGAGTACAACAAGCGTGCCGAAGCCTTCAACGAGGATATCGCCGAATTCCGTGACGAGGTGATCGCGATCAACGACACCAAGAAGTGGTACCACGATAACTGCGCCAACCGCGCCTACCGGCGCAGCGATCTCGACGCCCTGCCGGCCGATCAGGCGGCGGCCATGCGGGCCGGGCTGGCGGACGTGGAAGTGCCCTATATCGAATGAACCCGCCGGGGGTAATCTGGCCTTTTACGGCGCCGATCTGCTAGTTTCACGGTCGATTTTGCCCCGCCACAAGGGAAAACATGCCCATGCGCTACGCTCTTTTCGATCTGCAACGCGAGTGCCTGAAGCCGGCCACGGCCGTGCTGTCGATGGCGGAACGCGCCGCTCGCTCGCGGGCCTATCCGCTGTCCCGGACACCGGTCGGCCGGTTCCAGGCGGCGACGTTCGAATCCACCCGGCGCCTGTTGCAGAGCTATCCCAAGCAGCCGTGGGCCTATGACGACGTCGAGGTGGACGGCGAGTGTCATACCGTTCGCGAGACCGTGGTCGCGCGCAAGCCCTTCGCCAACCTCCTGCGCTTCCGGCGCGACGGGCTGCCCGACGATGCCCCCAAGGTGCTGTTCGTGGCGGCGGTGTCGGGCCATCACGCCACCCTGTCGCGGGAAACCTACGAGGCCTTCCTGCCGGATCACGATGTCTACGTCACCGACTGGCTGGATGCCAAGCACGTGCCCGCCAGCGAGGGCCGGTTCGGGCTGGAGGAATACACCGATTACCTTATCGAGTTTCTCGAGGGCCTGGGCCCGGAGACGCACCTGTTCGCGATCTGCCAGGCCGCGGTGCCGGCGATGGTGGCCACCGCCGCCATGTGCCGCGACCGCAATCCCTGCCGGCCGCGCAGCCTGCTGATGATGGCCGGGCCGATCGACATCCGCGTGAATCCCAACGATATGCTGAAGAAGTGCGAGCAGGTCAACATGCCGTTGCTCAAGGCCTCGCTGATTCACCGCGTGCCGGCACGCTTTGCCGGTGCCGGCCGGCGGGTATATCCCGGGGCCCTGCAGCTGACCGGTTTCATGTCGATGAATCCGAAACTGCATCTGACCAAGCACTGGGAATTCTTCCGCAACGTGGCGTCCGGCAATGAAGCGGCGGCGGCCAAGCACCGCGAGTTCTACGACGAGTACTTCTCGCTGCTGGACACCACCGAGGAGTTCTACATCGAAACCCTCGAGCGGGTGTTCATCGATCAGCACCTGCCCAAGGGCTGCATGCAGTATCGCGGCCGCACGGTCACCGGCGAGTCGATCCGCGATGTGCCGATCATGACCATGGAAGGCGCGCTCGACGACATGGTCGCGATCGGCCAGTGCAGCGCCGCACTCGACCTGTGCCCGAACCTGCCGGATGCGGACAAGCATGCCTACGTGCAGCAGGGCGTGGGCCACTACGGCATCTTCAAGGGCCAGCTCTACCGCGAGGAAACGGCGCCCGAGGCCAAGGCCTTCATCGAGCGCCACGAGACGCCGCGCAAGAAAACCAACTGACGCCTGAATGTCGGTCGCCGGCCTACCCGTTCGCAGGGGGCCGACGGCGGGCAGCAGCGGCTAAGGTCGGGAACGCCCCGCGAGAGGGCGCACGAAGACCATACAGATGACGCGAATCATCGGAGGAGAGAACCCATGGGTCGACTGGACGGCAAGGTCGCGCTGATTACCGGCGGAGCACGAGGGCTGGGCGCGGAAGGCGCCCAGGCCATGGCGCGGGAAGGGGCGAAGGTCCTGATCACCGATATTCTGGACGACGTCGGCGAGCAGACCGCCCGGGGCATCCGGGACGCCGGCGGTCAGGCCAGCTATGTTCACCAGGACACCACCGAGGAGTCGCACTGGCCGACGGCCATCCGTGCCGCGGTGGATACGTTCGGCGGTCTCGACATTCTGGTGAACAACGCCGGCATCGAAATCGTGAAGACACTGGCCGACACCACCATGGAGGACCTGCAGCGCATCTCGGCGATCAACGAGCACGGCGTGTACATGGGCATCAAGTACGCCGTGGACCCGATGACCGAGCGCGGTGGCGGCTCCATCATCAACCTGTCCTCGGTGGCCGGCATGCAGGGCTTTCTGGGCCTGACCGCCTACTGCATGAGCAAGGGCGGCGTGCGCCTGCTGACCAAGGCCGCGGCGGTGGAACTGGCCCGCATGGGCACCAATATCCGCGTCAACTCGGTGCACCCGGGCGTGATCCAGACCACCATGGGCCAGCGCCTGTTTGAGCGCTATGTCGACTACGGTCTGGCCGAGGACTACGCCGATGCCGAGGCCAAGTTCACGGAGCGCCACTCCATCGGCCGCCTCGGCCGCCCCGAGGACGTGGCCAATCTGTTCGTGTTCCTGGCCTCGGACGAATCCTCGTTCATCACCGGCGAGGAACACGTGATCGACGGCGGTCTGACCTCCGACTGATTCCCCGGCGCCCGCGCGCCGGCTCCATTCTTCGACGCTATCGGAATTCCCATGAAAGCAGTACGCCTGAGCAACCCCGCCAGCCTCGACAATCTGGCGGTGGTGGACATCGACAAGCCCAGCCCGCAGGCCGGCCAGATCCTGGTCAAGGCCCGCGCCAGTTCGCTGAACTTCCACGATTATCTGGTGGTCACCGGCGGCCTGCCGGTGGACGACGGCCGCATTCCGATGTCCGACGTCGCCGGCGAAGTGGTGGAGGTGGGCGCCGGCGTGAGCGAGTTCACCGTCGGCGATACCGTCATCGGCACCTTCTTCCCTACCTGGCTGTCCGGCGAGCCGAGCCTGGCCCAGACCTGGGGCTGCATTCCCGGTGATTCCATGGACGGCTATGCCGCGGAATTCGTGTGCGGCGCGGAAACCTCGTTCACCCACGCCCCGGCCGGCTACTCGATGGAAGAGGCCGCGACCCTGCCCTGTGCCGCGGTCACCGCCTGGCGGGCCCTGTTTGCCGAGGGCGGGCTGCGCCCCGGCGAAACCGTGCTGGTCCAGGGCACGGGCGGCGTGTCCATCTTTGCCCTGCAGCTGGCCAAGGCGGCCGGCGCCACGGTCATCGCCACGTCGTCGTCCGACGAGAAGCTGGAACGCGTCGGGGCGATGGGCGCTGACCATCTGATCAACTACAAGAGCACCCCCGAATGGGGCAAGGCCGCGGCCGCCCTGTGCCCGCGCGGCGGCGTGGATCACATCATCGAGGTGGGCGGCCCGGGCACCCTGGGCCAGTCGATCGCCGCCGCCCGGGTGGGCGGCCACATCTCGCTGATCGGCGTGCTCACGGGCATGGCCGGCGAAATCCCCACCGCCGCGATGATGATGCACCAGCTCAAGGTGAAGGGCATTACCGTGGGTACCCGCGAGCACCAGCAACAACTGGTCCGCGCGCTGGACAACACCGGAATCAAGCCGATGATCGACAGCAGCTTCGGCCTGGACGAGATCGCCGATGCCTTCCGGCACCAGGAATCGCAGAAGCATTTCGGCAAGATCTGCCTGAGTTACTAGCGCTCGGGTGTCGCCCCGGGGCCCGCCGGGTCCCGGGGATTCAGCTACCCAGCGGCGAGGCGATCGTGCGCAGGAAGTGACCGGCCAGTCCCGGCTCCATCAGCAGCGCGAACAGCACCCCGTAACCCCCGCCCCAGAGATGGGCGCTGTGATTGATGCCGTCGGCACCCCGGCGGGACGCATACACGCTGTAACCCACGTAAAGCGCGGCGAACACGATCGCCGGCAGCGGCACGAAGAACACGAACAGCAGCGACCAGGGCGCCAGCAGGATGTAGGCGAACAGCACCGCCGACACCGCGCCCGACGCCCCCAGGCTGCGGTAGTTCGGGTCGCGGGCGTGACGCAACCAGCTGGGCAGCATCGCCACCACGATGGCCGAGACATAGAACAGCGCGTAGCCGGGCGCCCCGATGTAGCGGGTGAAGAACGGCTCCATCGCCCGGCCGAAGAAATACAGCGTCACCATGTTGAACAGCAGATGCGCGCCGTCGGCGTGCACGAAACCGTGGGTGACAAAGCGGTGCCACTGACCGCGCCCGATCGCCGGCGGCCAGAACAGCATGTCGCTTAGGAGCTTGCGGTTGCCGAACGCCGGAATCGACACCGCGCAGGTCACCGCGATCAGCAGCAGCGTGACCAGCGGCTCCTGGCTCGGGCCTACCGGCATGGCCGGCTCATTCGGGTCGCGCCATGCGGAACAGGTTCTCGGCGTCGATACCGAAGTAATCCGCGGGCCCGCCGGCGCGCAGGATGGGCCGCGCCGCCGCGGTGTCGTAGATGCCATCGACGATCAGCATGCGGTCGATGTGCACCCCCACGACCTCGCCGAACACCATCCAGGTATCCACCGCCGCACCGTCCGACCCCTGCAATTGCAGCACCTGAGTACGCCGGCACTCGAAGGCCACCGGCGCCTCCGCCATCCGCGGGGCGGACACCACGCGCGAAGGCACTGGCGTGAGCCCGGCCAGCTCGAACTCGTCGACGCTGGCATCCACCCCGGCGGCGCTGGCATTCATCGCCTCGGCCAGCTCGCGGGTGGCCAGATGCCAGACGAAATCGCCGGTCGATTCAATGTTGTTGAGACTGTCCTTCCGACCGACGCTGGCAAAACCGATGATCGGCGGCGTGTAGTTGAAGGCATTGAAGAAACTGTAGGGCGCCAGATTGCGCGTCCCGTCACTCGCCAGGCTCGACACCCAGCCGATCGGCCGCGGCGCAACGATGGCATTGAACGGGTTGTGGGCCAGGCCGTGGCCGGCAGCGGGTTCGTAGAAGTACCAGTTTTCGCTCATCGTTCAGTCACGGAAATTGTCGAACTGCAGCGGTAGCTCCTGCTCGGATTTCTTCAGCATGGCCATGGCCGCCTGCAGGTCGTCGCGCTTCTTGCCGGTGACGCGGATCTTGTCTTCCTGGATCTGGGCGCTGACCTTGAGCTTGGACTTCTTCAGTTCGGCGATGATGCGCTTGGCCGCCGCCTGCTCGATGCCCTGCTTGAAGGTCACCGTGCGGCGCACGCCGGCGAGGTTGGACTGGGTGTCGCCCAGTTCCAGGCTGCGCAAGTCGATACCCCGGGCGGGCAGGCGCTGGCGCAGGATGTCGTGCATCTGATCCAGCTGGAATTCGCTGGGGGCGTGCTCGGTCAGGACCTGCTTGTCCCAGTCGAAACCGGCATCCACGCCCTTGAAGTCGAACCGGTTGCCCAGCTCGCGGTTGGCCTGGTCCACGGCGTTGGTGAGTTCGTGAACATCCACTACGGAGACGATATCGAAAGACGGCATGGCACTCGGCATGGCGAACGGGACACGCCATTATAGAGGCCTGCTCCTCCGGTTGCCGACGCCGCATTCATGGCTCGATTTCCCCGCCGGCCGGCGCGTTGCGGCCGCCTCGCGATCATTCTCGTTGCCATCCTGGTAACGCTCGGCATGCCGTTGGCCGGCCATGCGGAACCGGCCGGGTTTCAGCCGGGGGTTCATTACCGGGCGCTCGATCCGCCGGTGGCCACCCGCACGGGCAACCGCATCGAGGTGCTGGATTTCTTCGCCTACAGCTGCCGCCACTGCTACATCTTCGAGCCCATTCTCGCGCAATGGGCCCGGAACCTGCCCGAGGACGTGGTACTCAGGCGCGTGCCTCTGACCACCGGGCCCGGCGGCGACCTGCACGTCCGGCTGTTCTACACCGCCGAGGCGCTGGGGGTGATCGACCGCCTGCACGCTAAGATATTCGAGGCGGTGCTGCGCCAGGGCCGGCGGCTGCAGACGCGGGCCGACATTCGCGCCTTTCTGGTCGAGCACGGCGTGGACGACGACGACTTCGACCGGGTGTTCGACAGTCCGGCCATCGACAAGCGGATCAATGCCGCCTTCCTGATCAGCCAGGGCTACGGCGTGCGCACCACGCCCACGATGGGGGTGGACGGCCACTACTTCGCCGATCCGGTGCCGGCCCGGACCTATCAGCGTTTTCTGCAGGTGATCGATTTCCTGGTGCAGCGGCGGCGCGCCGCCGGCTCATAGCGGGTGCGGGTCGAGATCGACATCGGCCACGCGACGTCCATGAAGCACCACCGACCCGGCATAGCGCCGTTCGCCCCGCACGTAGAACTCGAAACCGTAGATCCTGCGCAGCGTGACGCGACCCCGCCGGTCGCGGCCCGGGCGCAGGGCGCGCAGATGAATCTCGTCGATATACATCACCTCGGCCTCGGCGCAGGCGCGGCGGGCGGCATCGCGCGCCCGTGCCCGCGCGCCCAGCGCGCTCCACCAGGCCAGCCCCAGCAGCGCGAACCCCAGCAGCCAGAGCAGGTGGTTCACGCGGAAGTTTCCGTAGCGTATTTCACCGGCCCAGTATGGCGGCCCACCCGCCGCCGGGGGTAGCCGCCGGCCGAATCCCCGGGCAGAATCCGGGTTGGCCCGGTTCCGTCACGTCCCTGCAATGCCCCTCAAGCCGCTCGGCGTCCTGCTGCTCATCCTTGTTGCATTCACGGCCCACGGCGAGGCCCTGACGCGCGACACCGGCCGCCTGCATCTGGCCTCGGTGCACGCCGCCGTGGTGGACCTGGACGAAGGCGTGATGCTCTACGCCAAGCACGCCGACCGCCCGGTGCCCATCGCCTCGGTCACCAAGCTGATGACCGCGCTGGTGGTGCTGGACTCGGGCGCCGATCTGGACGAACAACTGACGGTGGTCGAGCGCGAGCGCGAAGCCGCCAACAACGCCTATTCCCGCATCCGGCCGGGTTCCACCATGGCCCGCGGCGGGCTGCTGCGGCTGGCGCTGATGAGCTCGGAGAACCGCGCCGCCTACAACCTGGCCCACTATCATCCCGGCGGATTCGACGCCTTCGTGGCGGCCATGAACCGCAAGGCCGAGGCGCTGGAGATGCACCGGTCGCGGTTCGTCGACCCCACCGGCCTGTCGCCCCGCAACCGTGCCACCGCCGCCGATCTGATCCGCCTGCTGACGGCGGCGCTCGCGCGCGAGGAAATCCGCGACTACACCCAGACCGGCAGCTACACCGCCCGCTTCGGCAACCCGGCCTACACGCTGCCCTACGGCAACACCAACCCGCTGGTACGCCGCGCGGGCTGGGACGTGCTGGTGAGCAAGACCGGGTATCTCGACGAGGCCGGCCGCTGCCTGGCCACGGTGGTGCGGGTGGACGGCCGCCGCTATGGCGTGGTGGTACTCAACGCCTTCGGCAGGCTCACGCCGATCGGCGACATCGGCCGCATCCGCCGCTGGCTGGTCGAGGGCGAGGGCGGCCGCGTGGCCGGTCCGGCCCTGGCCTATGAACGCCGCAAGACCGCGCCGCTGGAAGCCGATCTGCCCCGGGTGGTGCGCATGGCGGGCGAGGACGACACCACCACCGCCGCGCTGACCCGCTAGCCTGTCTCGGCAATCAGCCGATAGGCGCGCAGGCGTGCCTCATGGTCGTGAATGTTGGAGACCACCATCAGTTCGTCGGCCCCGGACTCGGCCATCATGGTGTCGAGGCGCTCGCGCACCTGCTGCGGGTCCCCCACCACGTGCCGCTGGCGATTCTCCGCGATCAGCTCGCGGTCGCCCTCGGTGTAGTCGTGGTTCAGGGCCTCTTCCGGCGTGGGCAGCGGCTGGAAGTCGCCCTTGTTGAGCCGCAGCCAGGCCAGATCGAAGCTGGCGGCCAGATACTCGGCCTCGTCCTCGGTGGGCGCGCAGATCACCGACACCCCGAGAATGGCATGCGGTTCGGGAAATTCGCCCGAGGGCTGGAAGGCCTCGCGGTAGCGGGTGATGGCCGGCCCCGGCGGGGTGGCGCTGAAGTGGCTGGCGAAGCTGTAGCCCATACCGGCGCCGCCCGCGGCCGCCGCACTGGCGCCGCTGGAACCCAGGATCCAGATCGGCGGCAGGCCGACATCGTTGGGCATCACCTTGACCCCGTTGATGGGGTGCATCCGCGGCAGGGTCCCGCGCGATAGCGACAGCATCTGGTTGAACAGGTCGCCGAAGCGTTCCGGCGACTCGGCGCCCAGCGCCTTCGAGGCCCGCGCGTCCGAGCCCGGGGCCCGGCCGATGCCCAGGTCCATGCGGCCGGGGTAGAGCGCTTCCATGGTGTGAAACAGCTCCGCCACCCGCAGCGGCTTGTGGTTGGGCAGCATGATCCCGCCCGGGCCGACGCGGATGCGGTCGGTGCGGGCGGCCACGTGGGCCAGGATCGGCTCCGGCGCCGGACTGGCCAGGCTGGGCATGCTGTGGTGTTCGGAAATCCAGTAACGCACGTAGCCGAGTTCCTCGGCCAGTTGCGCCAGATCGACGCTGCGGCGCACGGCCAGCGACGCCGGCGTGCCGCTGGCTACCGGAATCAGGTCAAGTACGGACAGGGGATAACGCATCAGTCGGTCTCGGGATCGGAATTTTCCAGCGCGGCCAGCCGCGCCTCCAGCGCCGCCACCCGGGCGTCCAGGGTTGCCACCCGGTCATCGAGATCGCCGCCGGACCGCGCGACCGGCGCCGGGCGTTCGTCCTCGTCGGGCGCCGCCCGGCCCAGCGGGGCAGCGGGGGCATCGGCATCCATCTCGGCCCCGGCGCCCAGCGTGTGGGCGTAGCGGCATTCGCGTTTGCCGGGCTCGCGCGCCAGCCGCCGCACCAGCGGTCCGCCCGGATGGGCGGCCATGTCATCCAGCACTGCCTCCACCGCCGCGACGCTGTCGAACGCGAACAGCCGCTGGGCCCGGGTACGCAGTTCCCCCGAAGTTTGCGGACCGCGCAGAAACAGCAGCGCGAGCAGCGCCATCGCCTCGGGCGACAGCGCCAGCGGCGTGCCCGGGCCGCCGGCCAGCCGGTGTTCGTACTTGCTGACCCGGCCGCCGTAGCCGGAGGCCATGCGCACCAGGTTCTTGCGGGTCAGGGCCCCGAGCGTGGCGCGGACATCGCCCTCGCTCAGCGTCATCACCGGATCGCGGGCGCTTTTCTGGTTGCAGGCGTTGACCACCGCGTTGACCGACAACGGATACTGCTCCTGCGTGGTCACCGCCTTTTCCACCAGACTGCCGAGCACCCGCTGCTCGACCGTATCCAGTTCCCATTCCATGCCGGACTCCTCGCCCAGGGCAAAGACGCGCAGTGTAACGCCCGTCAGCGCAGCACGCGGTCGAGGAAATCGATCCCGGCGTCCACCGCGCCACGGTCGGCCAGGAACAGCGCCACGTGACCGAGCCCGCGGACCAGGTACAGCTCGGCCGGTACGCCGGCGGCATCCAGCGCGGCCTTCATGTCCTCGGCATGATCCGGCGGCACCAGCATGTCCAGCCCGCCGTGATACAGGAATACCGGCGGTGCCTGCTCGTGAATGTGGGTAACGGGCGATGCCCGGGCGTAGATCTCGGGCCCGTCTTCCCGCGAGGTGCCGAGAAACTGCGGCACCAGCGTGCCGCCCTCGAACTTGCGCAGATCCGTGGGGGTGCCGCCGGCCACCACCGCCTGCAGGCGGGTATCCGGCCCGCCGTGGGGCTGATCCAGTTCGTCCCCGGCCTCGATCATGCCCAGCGGCACCACCAGATGGGCCCCGGCGGAATAGCCCATGCCGCCGATGCGGGCCGGGTCCAGCGACAGCCGCTCGGCATTGTCGCGCAGCCAGCGCAGCGCCATCTGCAGGTCGTGAATCTGACCGGGGAAAGTCGTTTCCGGGGCGAACCGATAGGCCACGTTGAAGACCACGAACCCGCGCCGGGCCAGCCGTTCGGCGATGTCGGCCATGTCGTCCGGTTCGCCCCGGGCCCAGCCACCGCCGTGCACCAGCAGCACCCCGGGGAGGGGGCCGGCACCGGCGGGACGGTAGAGATCGCCGCGCAGACGCTGGGGCCAGTCGTCGCCGACATAGGCGATATTTTCCTGGAGCCGGAACTCCCGGGTCTGCGGCGCCGGCGCCGCGTCGCCGGCCACCCGGCCGCTGTAACTGACACAGCCCCCCAGCAGCAGGGCCGTTGCTGTCAGCCCGGCCCGGTTCACGGCTGCGACCCGGCGGGCTCGGCCATCCCGCGTGCTTCCAGACGCTCGGCAAGCGCTTCCACCCGCTCGCGGTTGACCTGGAAATCGTAGTAGCCGATGCGGGCGCTGGAACGCACCTGGATGCGCCCGGCCTCCGGTTCCAGCAGCAGTTCCAGATCATCGGTATAGACCCGCCAGGGACTGACCACTTCGGCGTGCAGATAGCGGTCGTCGGCGGTGACGATGGTGGTACGCGGCATGCCGGCCACCGCCTCGCGTACCGCGGGCCAAGCCTGGTCAGCCGGCTGCTGCAGCCGCAGCGCCGGCACGCGCTTGTCGGGATCGCCGGCCTGGCTGCTCACGCAGCGCGGGGCGGCAGGGCAGTCGGTGAGCCCGCCGTCGACCAGGCCGGTGCTGCGCTCGGTCATGCTGGCGCAGCCGGCCGCGAGCGTGACCAGTGGCAGGAAGATCAGGAATCGGAACATGGGAAATGCCTCGAGTTGTGGTCAGTCGGCGGCGGCGTTGCGCCAGGAAGCCGGCACCGTCGCCAGCGTCGGATAATCGAGTTCGCGCCGCACCTCGTCGGACAGCAGAAACGGCGTGTGCCGCTGGTCCGTGGGCAGACCCTGGAGCTCGGGCAGCCAGCGGCCGACGAAGGCCGCGTCCGGATCATAGCGCCGCGCCTGCCAGAGGACATCGAAGCCGCGGTCGCGACGATCGGTGCCCACCCCCGCGACGCTGGCCCAGTTGCCCCAGTTGCTGGCGACGTCGTAATCCACCAGACGGCTCTCGAACCAGGCCGCGCCGCGGCGCCAGTCCTGCCCCCGGTCGCGGGCAAGAAAGCTGGCGACATTCTGGCGCCCCCGGTTGGACATGTAGCCAGTGGCCGCCAGTTCGCGCATGTTGGCATCGACGAACGGCATACCGGTGCGGCCCTCGCGCCAGGCGGCGAAGATGTCGTCATCGCGGGCACGCGGCCGGTCCTGTCGGTTCAGAATGCCGGCCCGCCGGAACAGCCGGCCGCCGTAAGCCCGCAGAATCCAGCGAAAGAACTCCCGCCACAGCAGTTCGAAGCCCAGCCAGCAGGTGGACTCGTTGGCTATCACCTCGCGCTCGAAGCGGTGAATTTCCGCCATCAGCCGCCGCGGGGAGAGGCAGCCCAGCGCCAGCCACGGAGAGAACCGGGACGAAAAATCCGGCCCCAGCAAGCCATTGCGGGTCTGCTTGTAATCGGCCAGGGCTTCGGTGTCCCACAGATAGTGCCGGACCCGCGCCAGCCCGGCGCTCTCGCCGCCGGTGTAGGGGCAACCCGCCGCCGGCCAGTCCGATGCCGCCGGCATCGCGTCCGGCCAGTCCGTAAGTCCCGGCGGGGGCGGCGGCAGGCGAGTGGGGGCGGGGATCGGCTCACCCGGCGGGCAGTGGCCTTCCACCTGGCGGCGGAAACGGCTGAAACCGGCCGGCACGTCATCCGGCGTAAACGGCAGTTGGGCAGCCGCGAACAACCCGTTGGCCTCGTGGCAGTCGAGCATGCCGGCCGGCAGGGCCCGCGCCACGGCGGCGACCTGGTCGCGTTCTTCCGGGGCAATTTCTGCAGTGGTCGTGATCCGCTTGGCACCCAGGGTAGCCGCCAGTCGCGGCAGCAGCTCGGCCGGCTCACCCCTAAGCACCAGCAGCCGGCCGCCGCACGCTGCCAGGCCGGCCCGCATGTCCGTGAGGGATTCGCGCAGGAACGCCCGCCGGTGCGGCCCCAGGCGGGGCTCGCCATCCGCATCCCGCGCCTCATGGCGGGCATCGATGCAATATACGGCCAGACAGTGATCGGCGCCGGCGGCCGCGGCGGTCAGCGCCGGATTGTCATCCAGCCGCAGGTCGTTCTTGACCCAGTAGATCGCCGTGGTCATGCGCGGGTACGGCCCTGGCGCTTGCAGCGCTGGCTGCAGTAACGCACCGCCTCCCAGTGACGGGCCCACTTGCGGCGCCAGGCAAACGGCCGACCGCAGCCGGCGCAGACTTTCTCCGGCAGATCGCCCTTGCGGCGCATGCGCGGCATCAGCCTGCCACCCAGTGCAGAACCAGGGCGGTAACGCCGCCGGCGATGATCACCACCCCCACGGCCAGCCCGGCGATCCCGGCCCGGCGGCGCCAGCGGGCGCGGCGACCGGCACGGTGCAGCGCGGCCACCTCGGCCTCGGGCAGCAGGTCCACGTCCCAGTGGGTGGTCTGGCGGTTCTTGGCTTCATTGAGCCAAACGCGGGCCTTGCGGCGGGAGGTCTCGGGCTGGTCGGATTCGGACATAGAGTCTTGTACGCGGGGACGCCATCGCGGATGCGCGCAAGGAATGTCACGGACGTGTCACGCCTTAGGTCATACTCGGGGCTGCCATTGTTTCATCCGGAGACCCATGATGAATATCGACATGTACAGCGCTTCGATCCCGGTTTTCGACCGCTTCCTGACCAATCTGTCCGGGCTGCTCGACAAGGCCGAGGCCCACGCCGAATCACAGGACATGGCCGACACCAAGTACGTGGTCAGCCGTCTTTACGCGGACATGGCGCCACTGTCGTCCAACGTCCAATTCGCCTGCGACACCGCCCGTCGCTGCGCGGCGCGCCTGGCGGGCGAGGACCCGGGCAGCGAAGCCGACAACGAAGCCACCCTGGACGAGCTGCGGGCCCGCATCCGCCGCACCCGCGATTATCTGGCGGGCGTGGATGCGGATCGTATCCGCGGTACCGAGGACAAGACCGTGCTGCTGGAAACCCCGATGGTCACCATGGAATTCACCGGCCATGACTACTTGCTGAATTTCGCGCTGCCCAACTTCTTCTTCCACGTCAGCATCAGCCACGGCATCCTGCGCCAGCAGGGCGTGCCCATCGGCAAAATGGACTTCATGGGCGCCGCCTGACATCCGATCGGGCCTCTACCGGCGTATTCGAAACGGAAATCCACGAGGGAGTTGACGTGCCAGACACAGGCCGGCGGCACGTGCCGCTGCGGCCGAACCGCCTGATCATGCCGGTGTTCTTTGCCGCCAGCGTGTTGCTGTGGGTGGTGGCGCCGGCGCCGGTGCTGGGCGCGCTCACGCCGGTGGTGGGCACGCTGGCGGTAATCTGCGCCGGGCTCAATCTGGCCCGGGTGACGTGGATCGTCTACGGCTTTTCCCGCCGCCACCGTACCGCGCTGCAGCGGCTGGCCGGCCCCGACTGGCGTCAGTTGAACCGGTCGATGGGTCTGATGGTGCTGGTGCTGCTGGCCACCACCGCCATGGCCGCCGGGTTCTACGTGATGGCCACCACACTGCTGGAACAGCCCGCGAACATGGCCAGTCAGTCCCGCGTGCTGTGGCTGCTGACGGCGGGCGGACTGGCGCTGGCCGTGGCCTTCGGCGAGCTGGTCACCCACCTGGTGGCGGTGGTCGACCACACCCTGAAGACACTGTCAGCGCCCGCGGACTAGTCAATCACCGCGCGGCAGCGCCGCGCGCGCCTCGGCTTCCCGCTGTCTGGCCCGCGCCAGGGCGTCCTCCTGCTGGGCAATGCGGCGATCCATGCGCTCGAGACGTTCGCGCAGTGTCTGGATCTCATGCTGCTGCAGGCGCCGGTCCTCGGCCTGCGCCTGTCGCCGGGAAACGGGGCTCTGCCAGCGATCCTGGAAGATCACCTTGCCGTCGGTGGTCTTGAGCGCGTTGACGAACACGAAGGCGTGACGGTCCTCGCCGGCGCGGAATTCACTGCCGGTGAACGCCAGCCCCACCCCCGGCCGGCCGTTGAGACCGATGCGAATCTCGTCGTGCTCGCCCGGATCCAGCCCGCGGCCGCGGAAATCCGCGTACAGGCTGCGATCCTCGTAGTAGCGCTGCTGTTGCGGATGCCAGACCACCACATGCACGTCGGCGGAAGACAGCTTGTGGCCACTGTAATTGACCACATCGGCGATTACCGTGTCCTCCGGCGTGCCGATGTTTCCCGTCCGCGTGACCAGCCGGGTATTGTCGAAGGACACCAGCTTGTTCTCCGCGGCGAAGGACTCGCGGCGAATACGCTGTTCCCAGTCGCCGGCCGCGTCAGCCGCGTCTTTGGCGGCGGCCCGGTCGGCATCCAGCGATTGCTCGGCGCGCCGGATCTCCTCGGTCAGACGCTCGCGATCGCCCTTCATGATGGTGAGACGATCCGCCGCCAGCTTGCGGGCCTTTTCGGCGTCGTCGAGTGCCTGCATGGCCTCGGCGCGACGGGCATCCGCGGCATCCATGGCGGCAACGCTGTCGAACCCGCGCCGGTCGGCCTCCGCGCGGCGTTCGGCCGCCTCATTCGCCCGGGCCTGCGCCAGCCGCTCAGCCACTGCCTTGCCGGCCGCTGCCGCGGTAGCGTCGCCGGCCAGCCCCCAGTCGAGCAGGAACGGACGATCGTCACGCGTCAGGCGGTATTCCAGCGGCCCGCGGATTTCCAGCGGGGCCAGCTCCGTGCCCGTGGCCCTGGCCCGTTGCCTCAGGTAGTCGGCGGCGCGGACCAGGCCGGCCGTGTCCAGCCCGGAGGCCCGCGCAAACGCCTCGCGCGCCGACGACCGGGCGAACGGATAGCCGGTCTGCAATACCGGCAGTACATCCCGCAATTCGCCGCGAACCACCAGCGTGGCGCGGCACAAGCGTACGTCATCCCGGATTCCCTGATCGGTCGGCTCGAGGATTTCCACCGTCGCCCAGGCCGGATCGGCGCCGGCAAAGCGGGTATCCCGGTGCATCTGATCCAGCACCATCGGATCGGCGCAGGGCCCGGGCCCGGACCCGCTGCAGCCGCCCATCGCCAGCAGGACCGGCGCCAGCGCCAGCCGCCAGCCGCGCCGGGGTTCAGTAATGCGGGGGGGGACCATCATCCGGGTTCGCCTCATGGCCATCCTGCAGCGCCCGCAGTCGCTCGGCCAGCTGCCGGCAGAAGGTTTCCAGCTCACCCACGCGGGTCTGCTGGGCGTGCAGCGTGTCTTCCAGCGTGCGCAGCAGGTCCTCCTGCCAGGCCAGCCGGATTTCCAGGTCGGTGAGCCGCGCGTCACTCATGGCGGCATTCTGCCCGCTTGGATAATGATCGGCATTCGTTCAGGTACGGTTCAGCCATGCGCGCGCATCCTGTATCGCGTCGGCCGGGTTCCTCCCTGCCGGGTCCGACACGAAGCGGTTCCTGTCCGTTTCATCGTTCTCTCCTCGCTCGGCCGGCCCGTTATCGGGTCGGCCTTTTTTATGACGGCGGCGTTTCGCCTATGATCAGCGCATGGTCCCGAATCGAACCAGGGGTTCCCTCAGCATCATGCCAATGTCGATGATCCGTCGCGTCGCCCTGATCGTCTACCTGGCGGCGTTCAGCCTCGGCGCGACCGCCCAGGGCGAATCCTACGAGTCCGGCGCCGATGCCTTTGCCGCCGGCGACTATGACACGGCCATGGCCCAGTGGCGTCCACTGGCCGAGGAAGGCAACGCGGCCGCCCAGTACAACATGGGCCTGATGTATGCCAACGGTTTCGGCGTGGTGCGCAACGCCGGCACCGCCCGCGACTGGTATCGCAAATCCGCCAAACAGGGCTACGCCCGCGCCCAGCACAATCTCGGCGTGATGCTGCAGAACGGCGAGCTCGGCGACCCCGACTACACCGCCGCTGCCCGCTGGTATCGCGAGGCGGCCGAGCAGGGCGAAGCCGCCGCCCAGAACAACCTGGCCATGCTCTACGTCCAGGGACTCGGCGTGGAGAAAGACCGCGCCCGCGCCGCGCGGCTGGCCGCGGAAGCCGCCCGACAGGACAATAAGTCGGCCCGACGCAATCTGCCGCGCCTGCTGGAGGGGCTGCCGGCCGCCACCATCAAGGGCAGCAACGTGAACGTGCGTACCGGCCCCGGCACCGACCACGACAAGCTGCTGCAGACCGACGAAGGCACGCAGGTGCACATTCTCGCCACCGAGGGGGACTGGAAGCAGATCATCTTCACCGACGGCTACGCGATCGGCTGGATTGCCGAGTTCCTGCTCGATACCGGGGTGGAAGACTAGCCCCGCCGACCTGCGCCTAATTGCTGAACCAGGCCACCTGATAGGGGGCCAGTGCCACCTCGCGGATGGTGGCCGGCATCGACCGGCCCGCCACCAGATCCCACCAGCGATTGGCCTCGGGCAGCACCGACGTGCTGATACGAACCTCGCGGTCGGTGAGGTTGTGCACCGCCAGCAGGGTCTGGCGGCCATCCAGGCTCTGCCGTTCCACCACGAACAGGTGGTCACCCAGGTCGACGATGCGCTGCGGGGCATCCGGATGAAACGCCGGCTGCGCGCCCCGCGTGTCCAGCAGATGGCACATGCCACGGAAGATGCGCGCCGGCTCGCCGTCACCGTCCAGCTTCGCGACCAGTTCGGCATGATCCCAGCGTCGGCGGTTGATGGAGCGATAGCGGCCGCTGGCCTCTACCCCGCGCCGGTCGTTGGGCGTGCCGACCAGGCTGTGGAAATACACCCCCGGCACACCCCGCAGCGACAGCGCTATTGCCTGCGAACAGAGAAACCGCGCCGCCGCATGGCCGTCGTCCCCGGCCAGCGCGCTGACATAGGCGATATTCAGTTCGTAGGGATGGTGGACGCCGTCATTGCCGGCCCGGGTGGATACGAAACCGCCACGCTCGCGCACCATCGCCACCAGCGCGTCCCGCTGTGCATCATCCAGGATGTTCTCCACCGCGCGCACGCCGATGCCGTCGTGCGAGGCAGTGAAGTTGAAGAAGTGGCAGCCCGGCGGCAGCGCCGGCAGCGAGGCCGCCCACTCGCGCAGGGCCGCGCCGTCGCCGGTGAGCAGCGTGTGCAGGAGCAGCGGCGGCAGGGCGAACTGATAGGCCAGATGCGCCTCGTCGCCGTCAGTGAGGTAGCTGATGTTCTCCCGGTGCGGCACGTTGGTTTCGGTAACCAGCAGCACCTGCGGGGCATAGCATGCGAGCAGGGCCCGCAGGAACTTGATCAGCCGATGGGTTTCCGGCAAGTGGATGCAGGGGGTGCCGATCCGCTTCCACAGGAAGGCCACGGCATCCAGCCGCAGCAACCGGGCGCCGGCTGCCACATAGCCGAAGATGATGTCCACGAACTCCGCCAGCACCGCCGGATTGGCAAAATCCAGATCGATCTGGTCCTCGCTGAAGGTGGCCCACAGGTGGCGGGTGCCGCGAGCGGTGGGCACCTCGGCCAGCAGGGGGGTGCTGCGCGGGCGCACCACGGCGCGCAGATCGGTGGCCGGGTCCACCTCGATGAAGTAGTCCCGCCCCGGGTCGGCGTCGGCCAGGTAGTTGGCGAACCACTGGCTGCCGCGGGAGATGTGATTGAGCACCAGATCGAACATCAGCTCGCGTTCGGCGGCCAGCGCGCGCACGTCCGACCAGTCACCCAGGTTGCGGTCGACCGCGCGGTAGTCGATCACCGCGAAGCCGTCATCCGAGGAATAGGGATAGAACGGCAGCACATGCACCGCCGGCAGCACGCCCGGCACCCGCTCGCGCAGGAAGCGGCGAAGGGTGGCCAGCGGCACCTCCCCCGGGGCCTGCACCATGTCGCCGTAGGTAATCAGCACCGCCAGGCTCTGGTCGACCGGGCGGCCAGGGCCCGCGTCGGCGGCCGGCAGGCCGTGCTGCTGGGCACTGGCGCTGGCCCGGTCCATAATCAGGGCCGCGCCGCGCCCGCCGTACAGCGGCGTCAGCCAGTCGAGCAGCGTGGCCGTGTCGGGCCGCGGAGGCATTTCGGTCGTTGGAGGCACGCTTGGATTATCGCCGTCTCGAGTCCTTCCTGCATCTCATGAAAGCATGATCCGGGCCATTCGCAACGGCCTGCTGGTCGGCCTCATCGGGCTGCTGGTCATCGCGCTGGCGGCCCCGATCGTGGTGGGTTTCTATCTCGAACGCGAGCACAAGCGCCTGATCGGCAACATCAACCTGCCCGGCATGTGGCGGCTGGCGCCGGCCGGCTTCGATCGCGGGCTGTTCCGGTCGGACCTGCGCCTGCGGCTGGTGGCCGCGGACTGCGTGGAGTCCGGGTGTGACGGGCCGTTGCTGGATCTGACCATTCATCACGGTCCGATTCCGTTCACCGCCCCGGCGACCACCGGCGCGCGCCTGCAACCCGCCGCCGGTGTCATCACGGGACAACTGCCCGTCACGGCCCTGTTCGACGCCCGCCGTCTGCAACCAACGCCGCCACCACTGACGCTGTACGCGCGAGTCGGTCTCGACGGCAATACCGACCTGCGCGCCGCGCTGCCGGCGCTGAGCCTGCGGGTACCTGACAGCGATGGCGCGGCCCGTCTGGAAACCGATGCATTCGACGCCACCGGCGCGATCACCGGCCCCGGTAAGGCCCTGACCCTGCGCGCCACGCTGCCGCGATTCTCGCTGGTGGCCGAACGCGGCGGGCAGATCGGCTTTCGCGATCTGGTTGCCGAGATCAGCGCCGGGCGCGATCCCGATGGCAGACCGGCAGGCTACCAGCTGCAGCTCGAGGACCTGCAGCTGGCCACCCCCGGCGGCGACGGCGCAGCCATGGAGGGCCTGCGCCTGGCCGCCCATGCCCGGGCCGGCGGCGAGAACTTCGGCCTGCGTATTTCGCGCCTCGCGGCCCGTGGCGAGGATTACGGTCCGGCCCTGGCCGAAGGCCGGCTGACCACCGACAATGGGCCCACCCGCCTGCCGGAACTGGCGGCCCGGGTGACGCTGGCACCGGCGCCCTGGGCGCGGCTGGTGCGGGCCGGGCCCACGCTGACGCTGGACCGCCTGCTGCTGGGCACCCCCGACGGCGACATCCGGCTGGAAGGTCAGATCGGCGTCCGGCCGGATGCCGAGCCCGCGCAGGCCCTGCAGGGCGACATGCGCCTGCAGCTGCCAGTAGCCACCATGCGCAACATTACCGCCGCGGTGATGCGTCACCGGCATCCGGACCAGCCGCCGCCGACCCCCGAACGGGTGGAGGGGGCAATCAACGAATGGCTCACTCGCGGCTTCATTGCCTATACCGAGCCGGATCACGCCTACTTGATCCGCGCCACCCTGGACGGCGACGACATCCGCGTGAATCAGCGCACGCTGGAGAACTGGCAGGTGCTCATCGACGAGCTGGACCTGCCGGAACCCGCGCCGACACGTTAGAATTCCGGGTTACGCATCACCGCCGGCAGCACGGCCGGGGCAGCATTCCTCATGAGCAACACGAACGAATTCGACGTAATCGTGGTCGGCGGGGGGCACGCGGGCACGGAAGCCGCGCTGGCCGCGGCGCGTCAGGGCGTGCGTACCCTGCTGCTGACCGACAACATCGAAACCATCGGGCAGATGTCCTGCAATCCCGCCATCGGCGGCATCGGCAAGGGGCATCTGGTCAAGGAAATCGACGCGCTGGGCGGCGTCATGGCCCGGGCCGCGGACCGGGCCGGCATCCAGTTCCGCACCCTCAACGCCAGCAAGGGGCCGGCAGTGCGCGCCACCCGCGCCCAGGCCGACCGCATGCTCTACAAGTACGCGGTGCGCGAGGCGGTCGAGCATCAGCCGAATCTGGCCCTGTTCCAGCAGTCGGTGGACGACCTGATCGTGACCGACGGCCGGGTGGCCGGCGTGGTCACCCGCATGGGCCTGCGCTTCGCCGCGCGGTCGGTGGTGCTCACCGTGGGCACCTTCCTTGGCGGGCGCATCCACGTGGGCACCAGCCAGTTCGGCGGCGGGCGCGCCGGCGATGCCCCGTCCAATGCGCTGGCCGAACGGCTGCGCGACCTGCCGTTCGACGTTGGCCGGCTCAAGACCGGGACGCCCCCGCGCATCGACGGTCGCAGCGTGGATTTCAGCCGTCTGGCCGAACAGCCCGGCGACGAGCCCGCGCCGGCGTTCTCGTATCTGGGGTCGCGGGCGGAACACCCCCGGCAGGTGCCCTGCCACATCGCCCACACCAACCCGGCCACCCACGATCTGATCCGCGAGCGCCTGCACGAGTCGGCCATCTACTCGGGCGAGATCGACAGCGTGGGCCCGCGCTACTGCCCCTCGATCGAGGACAAGATCGTGCGCTTCGCCGACAAGGCCAGCCACCAGATCTTCGTCGAGCCGGAGGGTCTGAATACCACCGAGCTCTACCCCAACGGCATTTCCACCAGCCTGGGCTTCGACACCCAGCTGGCGCTGGTGCGCTCGATCGACGGTTTCGAAAACGCCCACATCACCCGGCCCGGCTACGCCATCGAGTACGACTATTTCGACCCGCGCGGCCTGCAGGCCAGTCTGGAGACCCGGCATCTGCCCGGGCTCTACTTTGCCGGCCAGATCAACGGCACCACCGGCTACGAGGAGGCCGCTGCCCAGGGCCTGCTGGCGGGCGTCAATGCCGCACTGGCGGTGCGCGGCCGCGAGCCCTGGTGGCCGTGGCGGGACCAGGCCTATCTGGGCGTGCTGGTGGACGACCTGATCACCCGCGGCACGCTCGAGCCCTATCGCATGTTCACCTCCCGCGCCGAACACCGTCTGCTGCTGCGCGAGGACAACGCCGACCTGCGCCTGACCCCGGTCGGCCGCGACCTGGGGCTGGTGGATGACCGCCGCTGGCAGGCGTTCGAAACCAAACGCGAGGCCGTGACCCGCGAACAACAGCGCCTGGCCGACCTGGTGGTGCGGCCGGACGACGTGACCGACGAGGCACTCAACCAACGCCTGGGCGGCCGGCTCAAGGAAGCCTGCCGGGCCATCGAGCTGCTGCGCCGCCCGAACCTCGGCTATGCCGACCTCCGCGGCCTGCCGGCGGTGGCCGAACAGGCCGTCGACCCGGTAGTGGCCGAGCAGGTGGAAATCCAGGCCAAGTACGCCGGCTACATCGAACGCCAGAACGCGGAGATCGACCGCAACCGGCGTCACGAGGACACGCGGCTGCCGGACGGGCTGGATTACGCCGCGGTGGCGGGACTGTCCAGCGAAATCCGCGAGAAGCTGGCGCGGCAACGCCCGGCCACGCTGGGCCAGGCGGCACGTATCCCCGGGGTGACGCCGGCGGCGGTATCGCTGCTGCTGGTGCATCTCAGGAAGGCCGAGCGCGTATATCGGGAAAGCGCCTGACAGGCGACGCAGGGCCGTTCGCCCGCTTTCGCTTTTGCTGTAATCTCGGAAGCGTTTTCCAGCGAGGAGAGTGACTGTGCGAGTCCTTCTGACGGCACTGGGTGTGGGGCTTTTGCTTGCCGGTTGCGGCCAAGGCGGCAGCGGCGAGTCGGATTCCTTCCCGGTCAAGATCAAGCCCGAAATCCTGGACGACGGCACCGGTGTCCTGCGCAAGGGCAACGGCGCCGAACCCGGGACGCTGGATCCGCACAAGGCCCAGGGCGTGCCCGCGGCCAACATCCTGCGCGACATCTACGAGGGGCTGATCTCGGAGGAACCCGACGGCACCATCGAGCCGGGCGGCGCCGAAAGCTGGGAGATCAGCGAGGACCGCAAGACCTACACCTTCAAGCTGCGCGAGAACGCGATGTGGTCGAACGGCGAGCCGGTCCGGGCCGAGGACTACGCCTACGGTCTGCGGCGCACCGTGGACCCGGCCACCGGGTCGGTCTACGCCAGTATCCTGGCGCCGATCGAGAACGCCGAGGCGATCATTGCCGGTGACAAGGCCCCGGACACCCTGGGCGTGACCGCGGTCGACGAGTTCACGCTGGAAATCCGCCTCAAGGCGCCGACGCCCTACTTCCTGGGGCTGCTGACCCACAGCACCACCTACCCCCTCTACCGGCCGGCGGTGGAGGAACACGGCGACCAGTTCACCCAGCCGGGCAATGCGGTCACCAACGGCGCTTATGTGCTCAAGGAATGGGTGGTGGCCTCCAAGATCGTGCTGGAGGCCAACCCCGACTACTGGGATGCCGACAACGTCGGCGTCGGCCGGGTGGAGTACTACCCGATCGAGAACACCTCGTCCGAGCTCAAGCGCTACCAGGCAGGCGAGCTGGACTGGACCGGATCGGTGCCGATCCCGCAGCTGGAGACGGTGCGAACCCACATCCCGGATCAGCTCAAGACCAAGCCCAGCCTGTCCAATTACTACTACGGCCTGAACGTCACCCGCGAACCGTTCCAGGATTCGCCCGAACTGCGCCAGGCCCTGTCGATGGCGATCGACCGCGAAGTGATCGTGGAGAAGATCACCCGCGGCAACGAGATTCCCGCGTACCAGTGGGTGCCGCCGGTGGTCAGCAACTACCAGGGCGCCAAACTGGCCTACGCCGACATGCCGCAGGAACAGCGCGACGCCCGCGCCCGCGAGCTGTACGCGCAAGCCGGCTACGGCGCGGACAATCCCCTGACGGTGGAAATCCGCTACAACACGCTCGAGGCCCACAAGAAGATAGCCTCGGTGATCGCCAGCATGTGGCAGAACGTGCTGGGCGTGGACGTGGAGCTGGTCAACGAGGAATGGAAGGTGTTTCTCCAGAACGTGTCCGAACGCCGGGTGACGGAAGTCTTCCGCGCCGGCTGGGTGGGGGACTACGACGACCCCTACACCTTCCTGGAGCTGCTGCACTCGGATTTCGGCATCAACGGTGCCGGCTACAGCAACCCCGAGTACGACGCCCTGCTGAACCGGGCCTCGCGCATGCCCGGGGGCGCGCAGCGCCAGTCGGTGCTGCGGGAAGCCGAGGCGATGCTGCTGGCCGACCATCCGGTGATCCCGATCTTCTTCGGCACCAGCAAGACCCTGATCAAGCCGTACGTGAAGGGCTATGTGGGCAATCCCATGAGCCACTACTACAGCAAGGATTTCCGCATCGAGCCCGCCGACGACAGGCCGGCCCAATGAGCCGGGTTCGCCGCCCCCGTCCAGACTAGGAGCCGATGCCGTGCTGGCCTATGCCGTTCGCCGCATTGCGGGGGTGGTGCCCACCCTGCTGATACTGCTGACCCTGGCGTTCGTGCTGATCCGCGCGGCGCCCGGCGGGCCGTTCGACGCCGAAAAGCAGCTCCCGCCGCAGATCGAGGCCAATCTGCAGGCCAAGTACCATCTGGACGAGCCGCTCTACCAGCAGTACGCACGCTATGTGTGGGATGTGCTGCATTTCGATTTCGGCCCCTCGTTCCAGTACAAGGACCTGACCGTCACCCAGCTGATCACGGACGCCTTCCCGGTATCGCTGAAGCTGGGCGCGGCGTCACTGCTGTTCGCTCTGCTGTTCGGGGTGCCGCTGGGCGTGCTGGCGGCCCTGCGGCAGAACAGCCCCACCGACTACGGGCTGATGACGCTGGCGATGGTGGGTATCTCGATTCCCAATTTCGTGCTGGCGCCGCTGCTGATCCTCCTGCTGGCGGTGTACAACGACTGGCTGCCGGCCGGCGGCCTGGGCGGGCCCAGCCACTTCGTGATTCCGGTGCTGGCGCTGGGCACCGCGATGATGGCCTATGTGGCGCGGCTGACCCGCGGCTCGATGATCGAGGTACTGCGTTCGGATTTCATCCGCACCGCCCGGGCCAAGGGCCTGACCGCCCGTCGCGTGCTGTTCGTGCACGCCCTGCCGGCGGGCCTGACGCCGGTGGTGTCGTTCATGGGGCCGGCCACCGCGGGCATCATCACCGGCTCGGTGGTGATCGAGACCATCTTCGGCATTCCCGGCCTGGGCCGCTTCATCGTGCAGGGCGCCACCAACCGCGACTACACCCTGGTGCTGGGCGTGGTGCTGTTCTACGGCATGCTGATCATCCTGTTCAATCTGCTGGTCGACCTGGTCTACGCCTGGCTCGACCCGCGCGTGAGCTACTGAGGGCCGCCTGGTGATATTCCGCCGCAGACGTGACGCGGACAAGCTGGCCGCGACCGCGGAGGTGGCCAGCCGCAGCCTGTGGTCCAACGCCATGCGACGGCTGATCCGCAATCGCGCGGCGCTTGCCGCCAGCGCGGTGCTGGGACTGATGGTGGTGCTGGTGCTGATCGGCCCGGCCCTGTCGCCCTACGATCAGGCGACCCAGGACTACGGCATGATCTGGACCGGGCCGGATGCCGCCAGCGGGCATCTGTTCGGGACCGACAGCCTGGGCCGCGACCTGTTCGTGCGCACCATGCAGGGAGGGCGCATCTCGCTGACCATCGGCGTGGTCACCACCCTGGTCAGCCTGATCATCGGCGTGACCTACGGGTCGGTGGCCGCCTACTTCGGCGGCCGGGTGGATTCGCTGATGATGCGGGCGGTGGACATTCTCTACGCCATGCCCTTCCTGTTCTTCGTGATCCTGCTGATGGTCGCCTTCGGGCGCAACATCTACCTGATCTTCATCGCCATCGGCGCGGTCAGCTGGCTGGACATGGCCCGCATCGTGCGCGGCCAGACGCTGTCGGTGAAACAGAAAGAGTTCGTCGAGGCCGCGCGCATGGCCGGCGCCTCCTCGTTCAACGTCATCCGGCGGCACATCGTGCCCAACCTGCTGGGCGTGGTGGCGGTGTACATCACCCTGACCATCCCGCAGGTGATCCTGTTCGAATCCTTTCTGAGCTTTCTCGGCCTGGGCGTGCAGGAGCCGGCCACCTCCTGGGGCACGCTGGTCAAGGACGGGGCCGACGAGATGAGCCGCGCGCCGTGGCTGCTGATCTTCCCGGCGGTGTTCCTGGCCACCACGCTGTTCTGCTTCAACTTCATCGGCGACGGGCTGCGCGACGCGCTGGACCCGAAGGATCGCTGATTCCGATGCTGCTGAAAGTCACCAATCTGCAGGTCAGCTTCGACACGCCCGACGGGCCGGTCGACGCCGTGCGCGGGCTCGATTTCGAACTGGCCGAGGGCCAGACCCTGGGCATCGTGGGGGAATCCGGCTCGGGCAAGAGCCAGTCGGTGCGGGCGCTGCTGGGCCTGCTGGACAGCAATGGCCGGGTCAGCGGGTCGGCGCGTTACCGCGACACCGAACTGATCGGACTGTCCGAGCGCGAACTTCGACGCATCCGCGGGTCGCGCATCGCGATGATCTTCCAGGACCCGATGACCTCGCTGAACCCGCATCTGCGGGTAGCCACGCAGATGACCGAAGTGCTGGCCCAGCACCAGGGCCTGCGGCGGCGCGCGGCCATGAGCCGGGCGATCGAGATGCTCGAGGCCGTGCGCATCCCCGACGCCGCCCGGCGCATCCGCTACTACCCGCACCAGTTCTCCGGGGGCATGCGCCAGCGGGTGATGATCGCCATGAGCCTGCTCTGCCAGCCGGATATCCTGATCGCCGACGAGCCCACCACCGCCCTGGACGTGACCGTGCAGGCGGAAATCCTCGACCTGATTCGCGACCTGCGCACCCGCTTTTCCACCTCGGTGATCCTGATCACCCATGATCTGGGCGTGGTAGCCGGCACCTGCGATCACGTGGTGGTGATGCGCGACGGCGAGGTGGTGGAGCGGGCGGCGGTCGGGGCGCTGTTCGACCAGCCGCAGCACGACTACACGCGGCGGCTGCTCGCCGCAGTGCCGAAGCTGAACGCCGGCGGCTGACCTCGTGGACATCGCCTGGCAGGCCCAGCTGCGATTCCTGATTCCGGCGCTGGCCGCCACCATCGCCGCGGCCGCGGCCGTGATCCACGTGCTGCTGCACAAGCGGGATTCCCGCGGGGCCTTCGGGTGGATCGCCGTGTGCCTGCTGTTCCCCCTGTTCGGGCCGGTGCTCTATGCGGTATTCGGCATCAACCGGGTGCAGATCCGGGCCCAGCGTCTGGACCAGCGGGCCACCCATGCCCTGGGCCAGCGGGCACCCGGGGTCGACAGCGGCCACACCCGTCGCGCACCTGCGGTGCCCGAGTCCCTGACCGGCCTGGCGGCCGCTGCCGACCAGCTGGCGGCAGTGCCGCTGGTCGCCGGCAACGAACTGGCGGTCCTGCACCACGGCGACCAGGCCTATCCGGCCATGCTGACGGCGATCGAGCAGGCCGAGCGCTACGTCTATCTGGCCACCTACATCTTCGAGACCGATAGCACCGGGCGCCAGTTCGTGGCGGCACTGGGCCGGGCGGTGGCGCGCGGGGTGGATGTGCGGGTGATGCTCGACGGTTTCGGCGAGTACTACGCCTGGCCTCGCCGCCGGGCCGGCGGTCTGCTGCGGCGCCAGGGCGTGAGTGTGGCCCGCTTTCTGGCGCCCAGCCTGCTGCCGCCGTCACTGCGCATCAATCTGCGCAATCACCGCAAGATTCTGGTGGTGGACGGCATCCGGGGATTCACCGGCGGCATGAACATCGGCGACCGGCATGTCGGCGCGGCGCGCCGGCCGCGGCGGGTGGACGATATGCATTTCGCCCTGACCGGGCCGGTCGTGCATCAGATGGAAACCGTGTTCCTGGCCGACTGGGCATTCGTGACCGGCGAACGTACGGCGGCTGGCGATCCGGCGTCGGCGCGCGGATCGGCCACCTGCCGGGTCATCGACGACGGCCCCACGGAGGATCCGGACCGGGTCGCCCTGCTGCTGAGCGCGGCGGTGGCCACCGCCCGCGAGCGGGTGCTGATCATGACCCCCTATTTCCTGCCCTCGGCCGGCCTGATCGCGGCGCTGCAGGCAGCCGCGCTACGGGGGCTGGACGTGTCCATCGTGCTGCCGGCCGCCAACAACCTGCCCTATGTCCACTGGGCCTCGCGCCACGGCCTGCGGGAGCTGCTGGTACGCGGGGTGAAGATCTACTACCAGCCGGCGCCGTTCGTTCACAGCAAGCTGTTCGTGGTGGACGACGGCTACGCCCTGATCGGCTCGGCCAATCTCGACCCGCGCAGCCTGCGGCTGAATTTCGAGATGCAGGTGGAGATATATGACCGCGGTTTCGTAGCCGAACTGGCCGATCACCTGGCGGCGCGCATCGCGGCCTCGCGCCGCTACACCGCCGCGGATTTCGACCAGCGTTCGCTGCCGGTGCGGCTGCGCGACGCGGTGGCCTGGCTGTTCACGCCGTATCTGTGACCGCTTCCGGGCACGCCAGCCCCGCGGCCACATCAGGCGGCAGCGCCACGCGCATGGCGACCGGCCGATGATCCGACAGCGTCACATCCACCACCTCGGCACGCGTCACCGTCATTCCGGGACTGGTCAGGATGTGGTCGATACCCCGGCGCGGCCGCCAGCTGGGGAAGGTGACAAGCCGCTCGCCATGCACGCGCAGGCCGCCATCGGCCAGCGCCGGCGCACGCCGCAGGTGGCCGGCACTGCAGTTGGTATCGGCCATGACCACAACATGTTCGAACGGGGCGACCAGCCGCCGCAGCGCCGTCAGCTGCTGGGCCCGGCTGCCGCGGGTCAGGGCCAGATGGGTCACCACTACCGCCAGCGGGGATGCCGGATCGCCGAACTGCGCCAGCAGCGCGCCGCGACCGGGCAGCGTGCCCGGCAGCGCATGTTCGCTGACCGCGAACGGCCGCACCCGGGCAAGCAGGCCCAGCCCGTGCTGGGCGACGTGGCCCAGGTTCCGGTTGACCAGCGAATGCCAGTAGCTGAAGCCACCCCGGCGGGCGAGCAGCTCCATCTGGTTTTCGTAGCCGCTGCGACGGCTGCCGGCATCGATTTCCTGGAGGCCCACGATGTCGTAACCGGCCACCAGGTCACCGATACGAGCCAGGTTTTCCTGCACTTCGAGGCTGGGCAGCAGGTGGCGCCAGCCCCGGGTGAGATACTCGCGATAGCGTTTGGTGCCGATGCCGACCTGCATGTTGAAACTGAGCAGATCGAGTTCGGCCGCGTGACGGCTGGCCCCGGGCGGGCGGCTCATGGCGGGTGACTCCGGTGAGGGAAACTCTGATGCATGCCTACACGGTCATGACGGTGAATCACAGGTTACCATTGGCATCATGACCGTTCTTGGACCACAACCGGCCACCGACATTCCCGCGCCCCTGCTGGCCACCGAACAACTGCATGTGCATTTCCCCCTGGCCACCAGCTGGCCGTGGCAGACCGGCGCGGCGCTGCGGGCGGTCAACGGCATCGACCTGAGCCTGGCCGCCGGGCGCACGCTGGGGGTGGTGGGCGAGTCGGGCTGCGGCAAATCGACCCTGGCGCGGGCCATCACCGGTCTGCAGCCGGTCACGTCGGGTCGCCTGACATTCGAGGGCAGGGATGTCACCGACCTGAACCAGGCCGGCTGGCGGCGCCTGCGCCGCGATGTGCAGATGGTGTTCCAGGACCCGCTGGCCAGCCTCAACCCCCGCATGACCATCGGCGAAGTGGTGGCCGAGCCACTGCGCCACCTGTTTCCCGAACTGTCCCGCGCGCAGCGCTGGGACCGGGTGACCACGATGCTCGAGCGGGTGGGACTGTCCGGCCACATGGTGAATCGCTACCCGCACGAATTCTCCGGCGGCCAGTGCCAGCGCATCGGCATCGCCCGAGCCCTGGTGGTGCAGCCCAAGCTGCTGGTCTGCGACGAGCCGGTATCGGCCCTGGATGTTTCCATCCAGGCCCAGATTCTTGACCTGCTACAGGCCCTGCAGAACGAATTCAACATCGCCATGCTGTTCATCGCCCACGATCTGGCGGTGGTCCGTCAGATCAGCGACGAGGTGCTGGTGATGTACCTCGGCCAGGCCATGGAAGCCGCCGATCCGGACGCCCTGTTCGACCACCCGCGCCACCCCTACACGCGGGCCCTGATCTCCGCCGTGCCCCGGCCGGACCCGGAGTTCGAACGCACGCGCAAGCGCATCCTGCTGGAAGGCGACCTGCCTTCGCCGGCCGACCCGCCCTCCGGCTGCGTGTTCCGCACCCGCTGCCCCTGGGTGCAGCGTGACTGCGCCGAGACCGTGCCGGAACGCCGTCCGCGCAGCGACGGCCGCGGCGAGGTGGCCTGCCACTACGCGGACGAACTGGCCCGCGCGAGTTGATTCGCGCGGTCGTCCCGCCAGGGCGGCCCGCGCTATAGTCGGGACATGTCCCGATCGCCCCGCCTGCGCCGACTCGGCTCGGCCCTCGTGCTGCTGTTGCTGCTGGCGGCCAGCCTGCTGCTGGCCGGTGATCGCTGGCTGACCTCGCTGGGCGGGGCATTCGCCCATGCGCCGGAGGATGCCGAATGGCTGCTGACGCCACGCACCCGGGCGCTGGTCGAGGCCAGCTATGACGGACTGGGGGACACGCCGCGCGTGGCCGACCACTGGGTGCACGTTATGTCCCGTGGCGACGCCGACAACGGCAATGCCAGCTTCCTCAACCCGGCCGCGGGAGACCTCTGGCCGTTCCGTCATTACGTTGCCCTGCGGCTGCTGCTCGGCGCCGGCGGGGTGCGTGACCGCTCGCATCTGGACGAACGCTATCCGGCGCGCCTGATGCGCCAGGTCCGCAGCCTTCCAAACCCGCATCGACTGCAGCTCGTCGGGCTCGATCAGCGTTTCGGCCGCGATGGCCAGCCGCTGCCCGAGCAGACCCTGGCCTACGTCGACAACGAACGGGTGGTGGCGCTGGCCGAACGCTATCCCGAGCACCTGCGGGCGGCGGTGTCGATCCACCCGGATCGCCCCCATGCGCTGGCCGAGATCAACCGCTGGGCCGGTCGCGACATCCGCCGTATCGCCTGGATGCCGGCCCTGCAGGGATTCGACCCGGCCGACGGCCGGCAGGATTTCTACGCGGCGATGGCGGAGCAGGACATGGCGCTGATCGTGCACGTCGGCGCCGGGCCCGGCCTGGGTCTGGGCGAGGCCGCGATGGGGAATCCGGAACGGCTGCGCCCGGCCCTGGCAGCAGGACTGGACGTGACGATGGTGCTGGGTGGGGCCGACGGGCGCTACCCCGACCCGCAGGCCGAGGGCGGCACCGCCTCCGCCACCGAACTGGTGCTGCGCATGCTGCGCGAGCCCGAACTCGAGGACCAGCTGACCGCGGTGATCGGCGGCGTGGCCACACGCTCGCACTCGCGACAGGCCCTGTCCCGGCTGCTGCAGGCGCCCGACCTGCAGGACCGGCTGGGCTATGCCAGCGTCTACCCGCTGCCGGCCGTGGCCGCGGCCACCAATCTGGGCGGACTGCGCGACGCAGGATATCTGCCGGACGAGGCCACCGCGTCGCTGCATGAACTCTACGACCTGAACCCGCTGCTGTTCGATTTCGTGCTCAAACGCCAGCTCCGGCTACCGCACACCGACCTGGGCCTGTCCGCCAGCGTTTTTACCGGCCCCGACGACGAGACCGTCACCGCCAGGTAACAGTCCAGCGATATAACCGCAGGCCGTCCCTCCGCGAAACGGTCTTGCCGGCCATGCCCACCAATCCGACTTTTCCCCGTCCGGTCGATCCGGTACGTCGCCGGCTCCTGCTAGGCGGCCTGAGCAGCGCCGGCGTGCTCGCCGTCGGCCCCCTGCTATCGGCCTGCGGCGGCGGCAGTGGCGACGGTCCGGCCATCGGTCCGGGTGGCTCGAACAACGCCGGCGGTGGTGGCGGCACAATCCGCCCCGCCCAGCCCACCAGCAACATCGCCAATCTCGGGCCGCTGCAGGCGCCGGACGCCAACGGTCTGCGGCTGCCGGCCAGATTCACCTCCCGCATCATCGCGCGGGCCGGCGAAGACCCCACGGGCGGCTCGGGCTACCGTTGGCATACCTTTCCGGATGGCGGCGCCACCTTCGCGCAGCCGGACGGCGGCTGGGTCTACGTCTGCAACAGCGAATTCCTGCCCGGCGGGGTCGGCGCCCTGCGCTTCGACGCCACCGGCAACGTGATTGACGCCTATCAGATCCAGCGCGGCACCCTGCTGAACTGCGCCGGCGGCCCGACCCCCTGGGGCACCTGGCTGACCTGCGAGGAATACGAGGCCGGTTTCGTGTACGAGTGCGATCCCAGCGGCCAGTCCTCGGCGGCCCGGCTGACCAATCAGCGCCCGGCCATGGGCACGTTCGCCCACGAGGCCGCCGCCATCGACCCGGTTCGCCAGCAGGTCTACCTCACCGAGGACGAATCGGACGGCGGTTTCTACCGCTTCACCCCGGACAACTACCCGGATCTGTCCAGCGGGCTGCTGGAGATCGCCGAGGTGCTGGGTACCGACCCGGCCACCCGTCGCCAGGTGATCTGGCACGAAGTGCCCCAGCCCAACCCGACGCTGGCACTCACCAACGAACTCGGCGGCGTGCTCGCCGAGATTCCGCTGGTGGGCGACCTCACCGAACCCGTGCTGGAACTGATCGGCACGCCCACCCGTCGCCAGGTGGCCAACAGCACGGTATTCGACGGCGGCGAGGGCATCGCCTGGCACGAGGGCATCGTCTACTTCACCACCAAGGGCGACAACCGGGTCTGGGCCCTGGACACCGCCGCGCAGACCATCGAGATCATCTACGACGACGACATGTTTGCCGACGCCGTGCTCACCGGCGTGGACAACGTGGTGGTATCGGCCGGCGGCGACGTGCTGGTGGCCGAGGACGGTGGCGACATGCAGATCGTGGCCATCACCCCCGAGCGCCAGCTGGTGCCGCTGGTGATGGTGACCGATCAGGCCGAGTCGGAAGTCACCGGCCCGGCCTTCTCGCCCGACGGCAGCCGGCTGTACTTCAACAGCCAGCGGGGACCGCAACCCAGCGATAGTGGCCTGCCGATCCCGGGACCCGGCGGCCGCGGCCTGACCTACGAAATCACCGGTCCGTTCTTCGACGGACCCATCACCAATGGGTAGGCCGCGCCGGCGACCAGGCGTTTCCCGTCGCGATCTGCTGCGCGGCGCCGCCGGGGCGCTGGCGATCACGCCCTGGCTGACCGCCTGCGGTGGCGGCAGTGGCAGCGGCGCGAGCGGCGACGAGGCCCAGGCCACCGCCCGCGCGCCGGGTTCCGGCGCGATGTTTTCCCACGGCGTGGCCAGCGGCGACCCGCTGGCCGATCGCGTGATCCTGTGGACCCACGTCACCCCGCCGGACAGCGGACCGATACCGGTCGACTGGCAGATCGCCACCGATGCGGATTTCGCGGACATCGTCGCGCAGGGCCGCGCCGTTGCCGAGCCGGCGCGGGATCATACGGTGAAGGTGGACGCGACCGGCCTGATGCCGGATTCGATCTATTTCTACCGCTTCATTGCTGCGGGCAACCGATCCGCCACCGGACGCACGCGCACGCTGCCGGTGGGTAACACCGAGCGGGTACGGCTGGCGGCGGTGTCCTGCGCCAGCCTGCCGCACGGCTTCTTCAATGCCTACCGGCGCATTGCCGAGCGTGACGATCTGAACGCCGTGGTCCACCTCGGCGATTACATCTATGAGTACGGCAACGACCCGGGGCAGTACGGCGCGGACGTGCAGGCCGGCGGGCGCACCTATCAGCCGCCGCACGAAACCCTGAGCCTGGACGACTACCGCACGCGACATGCCTGCTACAAGCTGGACCCGGACCTGCAGGCCCTGCACGCCAGCCATCCCGTGATCGCGATCTGGGACGACCACGAAACCGCCAACAACGCGTTCGTCGATGGCGCCGAGAATCACGACCCGGCCACCGAGGGCGACTGGCCGCTGCGCCGCGACGCCGGCCTGCGGGCCTACTACGAGTGGATGCCGATCCGGGTAACCGACCCGGCCGACCGTCGTGTGGCCTACCGCCAATTCCGCTTCGGCGATCTGGTGGAACTGTCGATGCTGGAAACCCGGCTGCTGGCCCGCAGCGAGCCCGCCGGCCAGGCCGACGCGGGCGACATCAATGATCCGGCACGAAAGCTGCTCGGCGACATGCAGTTCGACTGGCTGCGCGCCGGGCTCCAGGATTCACGCACCCGCTGGCGGCTGCTGGGCCAGCAGGTGATGATGGGCCAGTTGCGGCTGGCCGGGCTGCCGGAGCTGATGCAGTTGCCCTTGCCCGAGGTGGATCGCCTGCTGGGCCAGGTACCGCTGGTGGGGACCGGCGGGGTGCTGCTCAACCCGGACCAGTGGGACGGCTACCGGGCCGCCCGTCAGCGACTGTTCGACCTGTTCGCCGACACCGGCAACGTGGTGGTGCTGACCGGCGACATCCACACCTCCTGGGCGATGGATCTGCAGTTCGACCCGTTTCCGATCACCGGCGACCTGTTCGGCGGCCCGCCGGTGGGCGTGGAATTCGTGGTGCCGTCGGTCACCTCGCCGGGGCTGCCGCAACTGCAGCCGGCGCGTCAGCTGATCCGGGTCAACAACCCGCACATCCGCTATGTCGACCTGGCCGAACACGGCTACGTGATCGTGGATGTGGACGCCCAGCGGGTGGAAGCGCAGTGGTGGTATGTCGACGACATTCTCGGGCCGTCCGACGGCGAGCGCCTGGGCGCCACCATGCGAACCGAAAACGGGGCGAACCGGCTGACCGCCGGCTGACTCCCCGGACCGAACAGGCCACTGTCACGGACGGCATCGGCGCCCGCGCAATCTAGATCCGGCGCCGGCAACGACGTGCCGGCCGGCGCTCACGCGCCAGCCGGCACAACCCGCATCAGAACTGGCGGGGCCCGCGTGGCCGGTCTTCGCGGGGCCGTGCTTCGTTGACCCGCAGATTGCGGCCCTGGAAGTCGGTTTCGTTCAGCCCCTGGATCGCGGCCTCGGCCGCGCCCTTGTCCGGCATCTCGACGAAGCCGAATCCGCGCGAGCGGCCGCTTTCACGGTCGGTAATGATCTTGGCGGAGCTGACCTCGCCATAGGCTTCGAATGCGGCGCGCAAGTCTTCTTCACTTGAGCCCCAGGGCAGGTTGCCCACATAGATGTTAATCACAGCAGAATCCCGAATCGCGGCGCCATTGCCCTACGTCGTCCGCCGGGGCACGGCAATGGCACGAACCCATCCCCCAGGGGCCGGCTTGTTATACCGGCGACTCGAGTGTAGCGCTTTTTTCCGTCAAGCAATATGACCGCCCGGCGGAATGGATCCGGCAGTCCTAAAGTGACTTTTGTGCGACCTGCCAGCGCGGCCGGCCGTTACCGGCCGTTTTACCCATAACCGGCATGGCCGGCGTCAGCCGCAGTTGGGCCGCCGACCGGCGTTCCTGGCCTGCCGGTAGAGCGGCATCACCTCGGGAATGTTCTCGTTCAGCTTGTTGATCCGGCTTTCATGCCCGGGATGGGTGGACAGGAACTCGGGTGGTGAACCGCCGCCGGCCTGGGCCATGTTCTGCCACAACTGTACGGAAGCCCGTGGATCGAAGCCGGCCCGGGCCATGAGTTCCAGCCCCACAACGTCAGCCTCGCTTTCCTGGGCCCGGGAGAACGGCAGCAGTACGCCGACCTGGGCGCCCAGACCCAGCGCGGCCATAGCCGCCTGGCCCACGCCGCCCTGGCCTCCGGCGATGGCGCCGGCCAGTTGCAGCGCACTCTGCGTCGCGAACTGGTTGGACACCCGCTCGTTGCCGTGATCGGCAAGCACGTGAGCCACCTCGTGGCCGATCACCGTCGCCAGCTGATCCTGGTTGCGGCTGACCTCCAGCAATCCGGTATAGACCCCGATCTTGCCGCCCGGCAGGGCAAACGCATTGGCCTGATCCGCGTCGAATACGGTGACTTCCCAGGTGCCGCCGGTCTGACTGGTGATGGCATCGGACACGCACTGCACGTAACGGTTGACCCGACTGGATTGCTCGATCGGCGTTTCCTTCTTGATCTGCTGGTAGCTCGCCGCACCCATTTCCGCCAGGTCCGCGGAGGAAAACAGCTTCAGTTGCGGCCGGCCGGTGGGCGAGGTGGCGCAGGCCACGGTGACCAGGGCCGTGAGCAGCACCGAGATCAGGTTGCGCTTGTGCATGATTCAATCCTAAACCGATTGCAGTCGGTTGCCGTTGGAGTTCGGGACGCGCGTCGCGTTCACCAAGCAAGCTTAAGACATCGGGATGAACCGCGTCTGAACAACCCCGAGGGCGGCGGTCGCGGTGACCGGCCGGGGTGGCGTTACAATCGCGGCCCATGAGCGATGACATCTCCCACATACTCGACGGACTCAACGACGCCCAGCGCGAGGCGGTGGGCGCGCCCCCCGGCCACCGGCTGGTGCTGGCCGGCGCCGGCTCGGGCAAGACCCGCGTGCTCACCCACCGGGTGGCCTGGCTGATCGAGGTGGAGGGGGTGTCACCACAGTCGATTCTGGCGGTAACCTTCACGAACAAGGCCGCACACGAGATGCGCGGCCGCATCGAACGGCTGGTGCGGGTGCCGGCCTCGGCGATGTGGGTGGGCACCTTTCACGGCATCGCCCACCGGCTGCTGCGCCTGCACTGGCGCGAGGCGAAACTGCCGCAGACCTTCCAGATCATCGACAGTGACGACCAGTACCGGCTGGTGCGCCGCACGCTCAAGAATCTGGAATTGGACGAGGCCCGCTGGCCGCCGAAACAGATGCAGGGCTTCATCAACGGCTGCAAGGAGGAAGGCCGGCGGCCGCAACATCTCGCCGACACCGGGGACTTTGCCCGGGCGCAGATGATCCGCGTCTATACCGCTTATGAAAGCGCGCGCGAGTCCGCCGGCCTGGTGGATTTCGCCGAACTGCTGCTGCGGGCCCACGAACTGGTGCGCGACGACGCCGAACTTCAGGCCCACTACCGCAAGCGCTTCCGCCACCTGCTGGTGGACGAGTTCCAGGACACCAACACGTTGCAGTACGCCTGGATCCGGGTGCTGGCCGGCGATCAGGCGAAGGTGTTCGTGGTCGGCGACGACGATCAGTCGATCTACTCCTGGCGCGGGGCGCGGGCCGACAACATCCTGCGCTTTGCGGAAGACTATCCGGATACCCAGACCATCCGGCTGGAGCAGAACTACCGCTCCACCTCGACCATCCTGTCCGCCGCCAACGGGCTGATCCGACACAACAGCGGCCGGCTGGGCAAGGAACTGTGGACCGACGGCGCCGAGGGAGAGCCGATCGACGTCTACGCCGCCTTCAACGAGATCGACGAGGCCCAGCACGTGGTCACCCGCATCCGCGGCTGGCTGGACGACGGCGGGGCCCGCTCCGAAGTCGCCATCCTGTACCGCTCCAACGCCCAGTCGCGGGTGCTGGAAGAGCAGCTCATCCGCGCCGAGATTCCCTACCGCATCTATGGCGGCCAGAAGTTCTTCGAGCGGGCCGAGATCAAGGACGCCATGGCCTACCTGCGCCTGATCATGGCCCGGGCCGACGATGCCGCCTTCGAGCGCATCGTCAACACTCCCACCCGCGGTATCGGGGCCGCCACCGTCGACAAGATCCGCGCCCACGCCCGGGCCGAGGCGATGAGCCTGTGGCAGGCGGCCGACGCCCTGGCCCGCGATGGCCTGCCGGGCCGGGCCGCCAATGCGGTGCGCGCGTTCCTGACGCTGATCGACGACCTCGACGCTGAAGTGACCGACCGCGACCTGCGCGAGATGACCGAGACGGTGATCGACCGCAGTGGCCTGAAGGCCCACCACGGCAAGGACAAGTCCGAAAAGGGCGAGGCCCGGGTCGAGAACCTGGACGAACTGGTATCCGCCGCCCGCGGCTTCGTGGCCGACGAGACCGAACCCGGCGATGCCCTCACCCAGTTCCTGGCCCACGCCGCGCTGGAGGCCGGCGAGAACCAGGCCGGCGAGTGGGACGACTGCGTGCAGCTAATGACCCTGCACGCCGCCAAGGGCCTGGAATTCCCGCAGGTGTTCCTGGTGGGGCTGGAAGAGGGCCTGTTTCCCCACCAGCGCTCGGTGGAGGACCCGGACGGCCTGGAAGAAGAGCGGCGGCTGGCCTATGTCGGCATGACCCGGGCGATGCAGCGCCTGCACCTGTCGCATGCGGAACAGCGCCGCCTGCACGGCAGCGAAAACCTCTGCGCGCCGTCACGGTTCCTGCGCGAGATTCCGGCCGAGTTCCTGCGCGAGATCCGGCCCCAGGCCCAGGTCAGCCGGCCGATGTTCGACGGCCGACGCGGCCTGATCGACACCGGCGCCGGCCCCGAGGGCCTCAACCTCGGTCAGCGCGTGGCACACAAGAAGTTCGGCGAGGGCGTGGTGCTGTCGTTCGAGGGCGAGGGCGCCCGGGCCCGGGTACAGGTCAATTTCGACGGCGCCGGCAGCAAGTGGCTGATGGCGGGGTACGCAAACCTGCAACCGATCTAACCCCCGGAGGCCACGCCGGTGCCCGGCTGCCGGGCACGCTGTACCGACGCCTCAGCCCTTGACCCGCATGACCAGACTGTCGATGCCCTTCTCGTCGAGCTTGCGCAGGGTGGCGTTGAGGCGCTCGGTGCTTTCCAGCGTGGCCGTGCGCACCCGGTACACCACGCGCCCGGATTCCAGCCGGACTTGCTCGATGCTCGATTCGATGCCCAGCAACGCCAACCCCGCCTTGCGCCGGTCGGCGTCGGCGTGGCTGGAAAACGAGCCAGCCTGGATCACGTAGCGACCCGGCTGTTCCACCTTGCGGGTGGTGGTCTGGCTGCGTTCGGTATCGCCGGTGTATTCCTCTTCCGGAATCACCACCTCGTAGTTGGGCAGCATTTCGTAGAACGCGAACCGCGGCGACGGATCCTTGGCCGGCTCGTCGGACGATGCGGCCTCGCCGGCTTCTTCCGCGCTGCCGGCGGCGGGAATCTCGATGCCGGCCACCTTGAGGCCGCTGCTGCCGGCCGGCCGGCCGAACACGTACACCCCCGCGGCTGCGGTCAGGCCGATACAAAGCCCGCAGAACAGCCACACCCAGCCCGGAATGCCGGCGGCGCGGCTGGTGCGCTTGCGCTTGGCCGCCGGCCGTTTGCGGGGCTTCTTGCGGCCGTCACTGCTGCGGGTTTTCGCGTAATCCCGGGCCATTACATCACCTCCGGACTGGTCACGCCGAGCAGCACCAGACCGTTGGCCAGAACCTGGCGGGTGGCCTGGATCAATGCCAGGCGGGCGTTGCGCAGGGCTTCGTCCTCGACCAGGAACGGGTGCGCGTTGTAGTAACTGTGGAAGGCATCGGCAACCTCGCGCAGATAATGCGCCAGCGTGTGCGGCGCATAGCCCAGGGCGGCAGCCTCCACCACTTCCGGATAGCGTGACAACTCGGTGAGCAGGCGCTGTTCGTGTTCCTCTTCCAGCCGCGCCAGGTCCGCGGCCTGCGGCTCGAAGCGCTCGCCCCGCTCGGCCAGTTGCCGCATCACGCTGCACACGCGGGCGTGGGCATACTGGATGTAGTAGACCGGATTGTCATTGGACTGGGACTTGGCCAGCTCCAGATCGAAATCCAGATGCTGCTCGTTGGAGCGCATCACATAGAAGAAACGGGTGGCATCCACCCCGACCTCGTCGCGCAGTTCGCGCAGGGTCACGTACTGACCGGCGCGGGTGGACATGGGCAGCTTCTCCGCCCCGCGGTAGAGGATGGCGAACTGCACCAGCTGCACGGCCAGCCGGTCGGCCTCGCCGGTCAGGGCTTGGACGGCGGCCTGCACCCGCGGCACGTAGCCGTGATGATCGGCGCCCCAGATGTCGACCAGACGATCGAAGCCGCGGTCGAGCTTGTTCAGGTGATAGGCGATGTCCGCGGCGAAGTAGGTATGGGTGCCGTTGGCGCGCACCAGCACCCGGTCCTTCTCGTCGCCGAACCGGGATGACGCGAACCAGGTCGCGCCTTCCTCGTCATAGGTGTGGCCGGCCTCGCGCAGACGCTCCAGCGCCGCTGCCACCGCGCCGTCATCCACCAGCGAACGTTCCGAGAACCAGCGGTCGAACGCCACCCCGAAGGCTGCCAGGTCGTCGGCAATATCGGCCAGCTGCTCGTCCAGGATCACCGCCAGAAGTTGGCGGAAACCGTCCTCACCCACCAGCTCGCGGGCGCGGGCGATGATGGCATCCAGATAGGCATCCCGGTCGCCGCCGGCATCGATATCCGCCGGCAGGTCGGCGAGCACGTCAGCCGCAGGGTGGCGAAAGGCATCGCCCCGTTCGGCCGCCAGCTTGTCGGCCGCGGCCTGCACGTAATCCCCCTGATAAGCGCCGGCCGGGAAGGGCATCTCCTCGCCGCGGCACTGCAGGTACCGGCACCACAACGACATCGCCAGGATGTCCATCTGCCGGCCGGCATCGTTGACGTAGTACTCGCGGTGCACGGCAAAGCCGGCCGCGGTGAGCAGCCGGGCCACGCAGTCCCCATAGGCCGCGCCACGGCCGTGGCCCACGTGAAGGGGGCCGGTGGGGTTGGCCGACACGAACTCCACCATCACCCGGCTGCCCGCCCCGACGTCGCTGCGGCCGTAATCGGCCCCGGCCGCGAGAATGTCCGGCACCACCTGGCGGAAGGCCGCCGGGGCCAGACGGAAATTGATGAAACCCGGCCCGGCGATGTCCACGCCGGCGATCCGCTCGGACGCCGGCAACGCCGCCACGATGGCCTCGGCGATCTGGCGCGGGGCGCGGCGGGCCGGCTTGGCCAGCGTCATGGCGATATTGCTGGCGAAATCGCCGTGGGCGGGATCGCGGGTGCGCTCCACGTGCGGCGCGTCGGGCGTGGTCACGTCGGGCAGCGCGCGGGCGGCCGCCTCGGCGAGCATCTGCTGGATCAGGGTCTTCAAGGTGTCGGGCCAACCGGGGGGTGCGCAAGGGGCGCGTAAGTGTAACGGGTGGCCGGGGGGCTGTTAACCGCTGGTGGCGCGGGCTTCCAGCAACTCGAAGAACCGGCCGGTCGGCGGTACCGGCAGGCCGCCGTTATCCAGCGCCGCCACGTCCACCACCTGCGCATCCGTGAAACCAGCCTGTTCCAGCGCGGCGGCGGCGTCCTGCTCGTGCTCGAACAACCGGTCGCCGAAATCCCCGCCGGTGAGCTGACCCAGCATCCGCAAGAATAGCGGCACCGCGAGGCCCAGGGAGCGGGCGCGGGCCCGCGGGTTGATATCGGTGAGATAGGTGCCGCCGCCGAAGCCACTCAACAACCCGTGCAGGTTGGCCCAGGCCCGCGGCTTGTCGGCAAAGCCGAGGTAATCGGTCACCCCCTCGGTGATCGCCATCGCGGTGCCCCGCGCATGGCCGGCGGCGGTCCGCAGGCTGTCGCCGAAGTCCTCGGCCAGCAGATCGGCCGGGACCAGCCGGTAGTTGGCGGGCAAATCCACCCCCGCCAGCCGGCGGCGCTTGACCACCACCATGCCCGGCAGGTCCGCCTCCACCACCCGCATGGCCGGAAAGGCCCGGGCCAGCGTCAGCCCGCGGGCCGACAGGCCGGCACCCACGTCGAGCAGCAGATCCGGCGCCTGCTGGCGGATGCGCTGGCCGATCCAGTGATGCCGCAGCCGCAGGAAGGCCAGAAAATGGCCCGCTGGCTGGCCCAGCCAGCGCATCGGCATCAGCCCGAGCCGGAGGGCGTCATACCCGACGCGGCCGGTCCAGGTATCGAAGGCCTCGGCGCCGGGAAAGCCGGCACGCCGCCAGGTCTGGGCGGTGACGTGGGCGGTGGGGGCGATGCGGGGATTGCCGCTTGTCATCAGATCAGTTCCTGCGGGTCAACATCCACCGACCAGCGTACCCGACGCGCCTCGCGCAGACCGCCGGCCGCCGGCAGCCAGGCCCGCAGAAAGCGGTGCAGCGGTGCCCGGCTGGCGGCGTGAATCAGCAGATGCGCCCGGAAACGGCCGGCGCGGCGCTCCAGCGGCGCGGGCGCCGGCCCCCAGATCGCCACCGCGTCGCCGGCCGCGGGCGAGGCCAGACCGGAGGCCGCGGCAAGAAAGCGGGTAGGCGCGTCGGCATCGGGGGCTTCGGCCTGCACCAGGGCGAGATGACCGTAGGGCGGCAACCCGGCCGACTCGCGCTCGGCCAGGGCCGCGTTGGCGAAGGCGTCATACCCGGATCGCACCAGCGTGCCCAGCAACGGGTGATCGGGATGGCGGGTCTGAAGCAGCACTTCGCCCGGGCGCTCGCCGCGGCCGGCGCGGCCCGCCACCTGGGTCACCAGTTGCGCCATGCGCTCGAACGCGCGGAAATCGGCGGAGAAAAGACCGTGATCGGCATTGATCACGCCGACAAACGTGAGGTTCGGAAAATCATGGCCCTTGGCCAGCATCTGGGTGCCCACCAGCACGTCGGTGGTGCCGGCGGCAACGCTGGCGAGCATGCGCTCCAGGCTGCCACGGCGGGCGGTGGTATCGCGGTCGAAGCGGGCAATCCGGGCGGCGGGCAATCGTGATCGCAGGGCGGCGGCCACTCGCTCGGTCCCCTCGCCCACGGCGATCAGCGTTTCGCCGCCGCAGCCCTCGCACTGGGGCGGGGCCGGGCGGGCCGCACCACAGTGGTGGCAGCGCAGATGCCGGCCGCCGCGATGCAGGGTCATGCCGGTATCGCAGCGCCGACAGGGGGCGATCCAGCCGCAGTCATGACAGATCATGGCGGGGGCGAAACCCCGGCGATTGACGAACAGCAGCGCCTGGCCGCCGGCCTCGACGTGCTCGTGAACGCGCGCCAGCAGGGGTCGCGACAACCCCTCCTCCAGCGGCCGGCTGCGCACGTCCAGCAACTGGATCGCCGGCGCCGATGCCCCGGTGGCGCGCGTTGCCAGGCGCGCTTGGCGATACCGACCGGCCAGGACGTTGTGCATGGTTTCCAGCGCCGGCGTGGCCGAGCCCAGCACGATCGGCACATTCGCCTGCTGCGCCCGGCGGATCGCCACGTCCCGGGCGGAGTAGCGCAGGCCATCCTGCTGCTTGAACGAGGCGTCGTGCTCCTCGTCGATGACAATCAGCCCCAGATCGGGCATTGGCGTGAAAACCGCCGACCGGGTGCCGAGCACGATCGCCGGCCCGCCGGCCCGGGCCGCCAGCCAGCCTTCCAGCCGCTGCACCGCGGTCATGCCCGAATGCAGCAGGATCAGTCGACCGCCCACGCGGTCGCCGAAGCGGGCCACCAGCTGGGGCGTCAGCCCGATCTCCGGCACCAGCACCAGCGCCTGCTGCCCGCGCTGCAGCGTCGCCTGCAGCAACTGCAGGTAAACCTCGGTCTTGCCGCTGCCAGTCACCCCCTGGAGCAGGGTGACGGCAAATCCGTCGGGGGCGCTGTTGATGGTGTCGAGCGCACGGGCCTGATCCGCCGTCAACGCCGGGCCGGGACGGGGTTCGGGGGGCTGCGCGGGGGGATCGCAATGCTCGATCAGCCCCTGTTCGGTCAGGCGCGCCAGGACAGGGGTCGCCCGGGGTAGCAGGCTGCGCAAGGCGGATTCGGGGTAGCCATCCGGTGCCGCCGCAAGCTGTTCCAGCAATTGACGCTGGCGCGCCGCCCGCGGCGGTGCGTCGGCCAGAACCCGCCGGCCTTCACTCGAGAGACGCCAGTGGATAGCGGCCGGGCGCCGCGCAGGCTCGCCGCGACGCAACAGGACCGGCAGGGCGGTTGCCACGGTTTCGCCCAGGGCATGATGGTAGTAGCGGGCGGTCCACTCGAGCAGTTCGCGCAGGTCCGGGCCCAGCAACGGTGTGTCGTCGATGACCTCGTCAATCGGGCGCAGTCGCGCCGTGTCCACCGCCGCTTTCGCAGCGGCACCGACGACCAGCCCGATCAACCGCCGACGGCCGAAACTCACGCGCACCCGGCCCCCGATGACCGGTGACGGCCCGCTCGCGGGAGGCAGATAATCGAAAGCGCCGTGCACCGGGGTGGGCACGGCCACGCGGATGACGCCGGACATGGGCCAAGTGTAGACCAGGCTCGCGTAAGCGGCTGTGGATAACTTTGGGGACAAACGGCGGACGCGCCACGCGATTTGCGGAACCTATCTTTTTCTATTTCTACGATATAGAAAGGCTATTCGTATATTTGATTTTAAAATCAAATAGATAAACAGCACGATTAGAATTCCGGCGACCGCACCGCCTTGAGAGCCCTGAATCGACTACCGCACTGGAAATGTGCATAACTCTGACCGGGCGACGATAAATCCTTGGTTGCGCGGAGAAAACAATCGAACGGTAGATCGTGTCGATCAACGTGGCGCCAGCGCCCCATCGCCCCCCTGAATCGGGGCGGTTCCGGGCGCCACCGGGGCGTGATATAAGCGTAGATACCGCTTTAGGGGACACTCGCAACAACGGCCCAGCCGCGTAGCGGGTAACGGGGACACGCCAACCGGATTCTTCCAGGGAGACAATCATGAACCGTATGACACCCGGCGCGCTGTTCGCGCTTGTCCTGGCCACCGCGCCGTGGACGGCGCAGGCCGGCAAGGCAACCGTGCAGGCCACGGATGACAGTGGCAACAGCATGAACATGGATTTCGAGTATCGCGGCGACAACCAGCTGCGCATGAGCGTGCCCCGGCAACAGGGCGGGTATATGCTGGTGGACGGCGACGCGGTCTACAGCGTCAGCCAGCAGAACGGGCAGACCATGGTCATGCGGCTGGACAAGCTGCTGGGCAGCGGCATGCCCGCACCGGCCACGCCCGGCGCCGACGTCGCGGGTATCAGTAAACTGGAAAAGACCGGCCGGACGGAGACTGTGGCTGGCATTCAGGGTGAAGTCTGGACGATGACTTATACCGATGCGGACGGTCAGACCCGTACCGACGAGATCGTGGTAAGCGAGGATCCGCGGGCGGTGGAGTTTTCGCGCGCGCTGACAGGCATGGGGCAGGCCATGGCCAAGGCCGCCGGCCAGCCGGCACAGGATGATCCGCTTGCCCGTCAGCTGGAAGGCAAGGGGATGCTGCGCATGGGCTCGCAGATGCGGGTCACCGCCCTGTCCGATGCGGATCCGGCGGCGGACCGCTTTGCCCTTCCCGCGGAGCCGACCGAAGTACCGGGGATGGGGGCGCTGGGCAAGATGTTCGGCAACCAGGCCGAGCGCCAGCAGCAGCGCACCGAGTCGCGCACCGAGAGTGAGACCAACAACGCCGTCGACAACGCGGTGGACAAGGTGCTCGACAAGGCCTTCAGCATCTTCGACTGAAATATCGCCGGGCGCGACCCACCAACACGCACCACGCAGCGGAGAACCGACATGGCGGATTTCGACCTCGAACGCACCCAGACTCTGTTGAAGGGCGCGGCACTGGATCCCGAGCCCACCTGGGACAGCTTCCGCGCCGACAACCCCGACTGGACCCAGACCGCTGTACTGGTAGCCGGCCCGATGATCGTGATCACCGCGGCGCTGGCACCGATCCTGGGCTGGATCTTCGGCACCAACATGTTGCCCGGGGCCGGGGGGTTCATCACCCAGATCTTCGTGACGCTGATCTTCGGCCTGATCGGCCTGGGCATTTCCGGCGCCGTATTCGGTCTGCTGGCCGGCAGTTTCGGCGGCACCCAGAGCTTCGACAACGGCTTCGCGGCCGTCAGCCTTGCCGCCGTACCCGGCTATGCCGGCCAGATCATCGGTACCCTGCCGCTGATCGGCTGGCTGATCGGGCTGGCGCTGAGCATCTACTCGATGGTTCTGCTCTACCGCTGCCTGCCCCGGTTCGTGGGCGTACCCCAGGAAAAGCGGGTCGGCCATTTCGTGGTGGGCCTGATCATTCTGGTGGTGATCTACGCCATCATCAGCTTCCCGCTGGCGGGGCTGTTCCTCACCGGCAGCGGGGTGCCAGCTGTCTAGCGCCCGGCCCGACCGCTGATCCGATCCAGTTCGGCGAGCATCATCAGGGTCAGACCCCAGACGGTCCGGCCCTGGTGGACGCGGCTGGGCATGGGCAGTCGCAGCGGGCCCAGCCGCCAGTGAAAGGTATGCCGGTGTTCGCGCCCGGTGACTATCGACAACGGCAGCCAGAAGATGTCGGCGACCTCGTGATTGCCGTTCAGCTCGGAAGCCTGTTCCGGGTAGCGGTAGACGAAGGGCGATACCACCATCGGCAGGGGCCGGCTGTGGGCGCGAGTCAGACGGTCGTGCAGCCGGCCGATGCGATCGGATTCCGTCAGCACAAGGCCGGTTTCTTCAAGTGCCTCGCGGCAGGCGGCGGCACCACCGCCGGCATCGCCGGTCGATAGTCGCCCGCCGGGGAGACAGACATCGCCGGACCAGGGATCGCCCGTCCGCCGGGCCCGGCGCGTCAGCAAGACCTGCGGTCCGTCCGGACCGGGGGCGACCACCACCGCCACGGCCGCGCGGATGAAGCGCTGGCGCGCGGGCAGGCGCAGCGGGCGATGGCGCTGCAGGGCGGATTCGAGCGGGGCGAGGTCGTTCATGCAACCCGGACGACAGCGTCGGTTTGACCCGGCCCGGAACCGTCTGCCATCGGGTAGTTACAACAAGAAAGGCCGCCCCGCGGGGCGGCCTCTTGCTTGCGCACGGCGATAACCGATCAGAGCTGCTTGAGCCCGCCGGCCAGGTCGCTGCAGACCTGCTTGGCGTCGCCGAAGATCATGCGGGTGTTGTCGCCGAAGAACAGGGCGTTCTGCACGCCGGAGAAGCCGGTGCCCTTGCCGCGCTTGATCACGTACACCTCGCGGGCCTTGTCCACGTCGAGAATCGGCATGCCGTAGATGGGGCTGGATTCGTCGGTGCGGGCGGCCGGGTTGACCACGTCGTTGGCACCGATCACCAGCGCCGCGTCGGCGGTCGGGAACTCGGCGTTGATGTCCTCGAGATCGTAGATCATGTCGTAGGGCACGCCGGCCTCGGCCAGTAGTACGTTCATGTGGCCCGGCATGCGGCCGGCCACCGGGTGGATGGCGAACTTCACGTCCACACCGTGTTCCTTCTGCAGCATTTGCACGAATTCCCACAGCTTGTGCTGGGCCTGGGCCACGGCCAGGCCGTAGCCGGGCACGATGATCAGGGAGTCGGAATAGGCGAAGCTGGCGGATGCGTCGAACGCTTCCACCGATTTCATTTCGCCCTCAGGACCTTCGGCTTGCGCGCCATCGTCCACGCCGAAACCGGCAAACAGGACGTTGGTGATCGACCGGTTCATGGCATTGGCCATCAGGAAGGTCAGCAGCGTGCCGGCCGAGCCGACCACGGTGCCTGCGATGATCATGGCCGGGTTGGACAGCACGAAGCCCTCGAATGCTACGGCCAGACCGGTGAGCGCGTTATAGAGCGAGATCACCACCGGCATGTCGGCACCGCCGATCGGGTTGGTGATCACCAAACCCAGCACCAGCGTGGTGATCAGCAGCAGCGTGACCAGCACCGGGGCGCTGGATTCGGCCATCACGATCATCACGCCGAGCACCACGGCCGCCAGGGCCACGCCGCCGTTGATCAGGTGCTGTTGCGGCAGGCGAATGGTCTTCTTCTGCACACCTTCCAGCTTGGCCCAGGCCACCAGACTGCCGGAGAAGGACACCGCGCCGATGATGGCGCCGGCCACCGCGAGAATCAGCACCGTGGTGCCGTGCGTCCAGGCCGCGCCGGAATACATTTCCACCAGCGCAATCGCGGCCGCGGCACCGCCGCCCATGCCGTTGTACAGCGCCACCATCTGCGGCATGGCGGTCATCTGCACCCGCTTGCCGGAGACCCATGCGCCGATGCCACCGATGCCGATGGCCAGCAGGATCAGGAAGTAGCGGCCGACGCCGGCTTCCATCGCCGGATGCCACAGCGTGACAACGGTGGCCAGAACCATGCCGGCACCCGCCCAGACAATGCCCCCGCGGGCAGTCTTGGGCGAGCCCATGCGCTTGAGGCCCATGATGAACAGGACGGCGGCAATGAAGTAGCTCGCCTCGACGGTGAATGACCAGAAATCCATAGCGGTTGACCTTTATTCGGAGCTCGGTGGCGCGTGATCGGCGTTGGTCGCCGGCCCTAGTCCTTGGATGACTTGAACATTTCCAGCATGCGCTCGGTCACGACGTAGCCGCCCACGGCGTTACCCGCCGCCAGCACCACGCCGACAAAGCCGATCAGCGTCTCCCAGAAACCGTGGGCGTGGCCCAGCGCCACCATCGCGCCCACCAGCACGATGCCGTGCACGAAGTTGGAGCCCGACATCAGCGGCGTGTGCAGAATCACCGGCACGCGGCCGATGATCTCGTAGCCGGTGAAGGCCGCGAGCATGAAGATGTAGAGGGCAACGAATCCGGTAATCATTGAGCAGTCTCCCTGGACGTGTCGCACGTTGCGGGGCGCCGCCGACGGCCGCGCCCGGCATCGCCGATGCCTATTTCTTGAGCGCTTCCTTGGCAGCCTCGTTCACGATCTCGCCGTCGCGCGTGAGCACGGACTTGGCGAGTACCTCGTCGTCCCAGTTGATCGCCAGCTTGCGCGGCTTGGGGCCCTTGGACTTGTCGTCCTCGCCCTCGTGGTCTTCCTCGACCAGGATCAGGCTGAGGAAGTTGAACAGGTTCTGCGCGTACATCTCACTGGCGTGTTCGGCCAGTTCGCCGGCCATGTTGGTCGGGCCGAGAATGGTGACCGACCCGTGCTTGACCGTCTCGCCGGGCTTGGTCAGCTCGCAATTGCCGCCGCCGGCGGCACCCAGATCGACCAGCACCGAGCCGGCCTTCATGCCATCGACCATCGCCTTGGAGATGATCTTGGGCGCCGGCCGGCCGGGCACGGCGGCGGTGGTGATCACCGCATCCGCCTGGCCCACGTGCTTGGCCAGCATCTCCTGCTGCTTGGCCTTCTCGTCATCGGTCAGTTCGCGGGCGTAACCGCCCTCGGCCTCGGCCTTGACGCCCTCGGCCACCAGGAACTCGGCACCCAGCGACTCGACCTGCTCCTTGGTGTCGGTGCGCACGTCATAGGCCTCGACCTTGGCGCCCAGCCGCTTGGCGGTGGCGATGGCCTGCAGGCCGGCCACGCCGGCGCCGATCACCAGCACCTTGGCCGGGCGGATGGTGCCGGCGGCGGTGGTGAGCATGGGCAGGAAGCGCTCGAGATTGCTCGCCGCCATCAGCGCGGCCTTGTAGCCGGCCGCCGAGGCCTGCGAGGACAGCGCGTCCATGCTCTGGGCGCGGGTGATGCGCGGCACCAGCTCCATCGCGAAGCAGGTCACGCCGGCCTTGCACATGGCTTCCACGGCGTCCGCGTTCTGATGGGCCTGGACAAAGCTGAGCAGCACCGAGCCCTTCTTCATCTTGGCCAGATTGTTGGGCGACGGCGCATTCACCGCCAGCACCACGTCGGCGCCGTAGATGTCGGCCGCGCGGCCAGCGATCTTGGTGTCTTCGCCATAGGCATCGTCGGGAATGCGCGAGCCGTCGCCGGCGCCTTTCTGAACCCGCAATTCGACGCCCAGCTTGGTCAGCTTGTCCGCCACCTTGGGCACCATCGCGACGCGGGTCTCCCCGCTCGCCGCCTCTTTCGGCACTGCGATTTTTACGCTCATGTTCTGGTTCCAGACCTTGTTCAGTGGTTGTTGCCCGCTCGACTGTTCCATGGCGGAACGGTTTCTCCCCGGCGAGCGCCAGACAGTAGCAGTCTAACCGATACGCGCGGCCGATACGTAATCCTGGCCGCTCACCGGCCGCTTTCCAGCTTCGGCGAGGCCGCCTCGTAATGCGGCGGAATCTCGAACATCAGGCCCGGGATGGCATCGTGCGACACGCGTGACAGCGTACGCCGCCGGCCTTCGCGTCCGTCCTGGTAGCGGATCGGCACACCGTCGAGTTCCAGGTAGGGCAACCCGACATACTCCATGCCGGTGCCGGCCAGCAGCGTCTGCATCAGTTCGAACATCGCCGCCACCGTGTCGAATTCATCCGGCGTCATCCCCAGCGCTTCGCGGCTGGCCACGCACAGCTGCTCTCCGGCCTTGCCGCCACGGCGTACCTGGAACACTGTGCAGGCACGTCCGGCCACGTCCTCACGCGCATCGGTAGCCGTCACGCTCACGTCCGGCGAGACGCCGAATCCAGGCACCTGGCCGGCCAGCGCGGCGCGCGCAATCTCGCGCTGGTCCGCGGGCAGCTCGGCCAGCTTCGACTCCATGCGCTCGCGCAGCGCCTGGATACGGTCATGGATACCGGCGGCCGCGTCCACGTCCATGCGGGTGTAGCGATTCCTGTCCGGGTTCACCGAATAGATGGCGTTATCGGCCCGGCGGTAGAGCTGCCAACTATCGCTGCCATCATCGATGCGGATTTCGCCGGCGCGCACGCGCAGCTTGAATGGATCGTCGCCCTCGTCGTATACCAGCGTCACGTCGGCTGCGGCCGTGGCCGCGGCCAGGGCCAGTGCCGCGGTGAGATAGACTTTCGACGCCATGGACATGAGCGCGACCGGGGATACGTGATGACAAGGCCGGCACTGTAATCCGATGCTCCTGGTCGATGCCAGCGTCTACATCTTTCGCGCCTGGTTTTCCCTGCCGGCCACAATGACCGGCCCGGACGGCGAGCCGGTGAACGCCGCCTACGGCTTCGCCGATTTCCTCGCCGGACTGCTGGCCGAAACGCAGCCGACCCACGTCGCCATCGCGTTCGACGAATCGCTGGACAGCTCCTTCCGCAACGAGATCGATTCCGACTACAAGGCCAACCGTGAGCCGGCCCCGCCGTCGCTCAAGGCCCAGATCGCCGCCTGCATGGCCCTGTGCCGGGCGCTGGGTCTGGCTACCCTGTCGAGCCCACGCTACGAGGCGGACGACCTGATCGGCACGCTGGCCGTGCAGGCGCGGCAGCAGGGCCGGGCCGTCACCATCGTCTCCACCGACAAGGACCTGGCCCAACTGCTGGTCGATGGGGACTGCCTGTACGACTACGCCCGCGGCGCGCGGCTGGGCCCGGGCGCCATCTTCGACCGCTTCGGCGTGGGCTGCGCGCAGATACCGGATTACCTCGGCCTAGTCGGCGACGCGGTCGACAACATCCCCGGCGTGGCCGGCATCGGTGCGAAATCCGCCGCCGCCCTGCTCGCCGACGGCGGGGACCTCGACAGCCTTTATGCCGATCTGGCCACCGTCGCCGCCATGCCGATTCGTGGTGCCGCGGCGGTCCGGCGCAAGCTGGAGGCCGGTCGCGAGGCTGCCTTCCGGTCACGGCAACTGGCCCGTATCGTCACCGATGTGCCGCTGGACGTCGGCCCCGAAGACCTCCTTTGGGAAGGTGCCGATACCGCCGCCCTGGTCGAGTGGTGCGATCAACTCGGCCTGGGTTCGCGACTGCGCCAGCGGCTGACCGATCTGCGTGCCCCCGCATGAACGACAACGACGACATCTGGCCCGCCATCGAGCAGGCGCTACGCGCGACGCTGGGAAACGCCTGCCGGCTGGGCGAGGCGCAGCCGGTCAGCGGCGCCAGCATGGACCGGGCCTACCGCGTCACCGCCGGCAATCACCCACTGTTCATCAAGATCGGTCGACCCGAACGGGAGGCGGACTTCGCCGCCGAAGCGGCGGGGCTCACGGAACTGGGCCAGGTCCACGGCCTGCGCGTACCCGGTGTGCTGGCCCATGGCCGGGCCGGGCCGGCGGCGTTCCTGGCCATCGAGCATCTGCCCCTGCGACCGCTGGATGCCGACGCCATGACCGCCCTGGGGGAAGGGCTGGCCGAACTGCACGGCATCGCCGCGCCCCGATTCGGCTGGGACCGGGACAACACCATCGGCACCACCCCGCAGCGCAACGCCCGCACCGGGCAGTGGCAGGAGTTCTGGCGGGAAAACCGTCTCGGTTATCAGCTGGAACTGGCCGCGCAGCGCGGCAACCGCGAGCTGGCCCGCGCCGGCGACAGGCTGCTGGCGAAACTGCCCGACCTGCTGGCCGGCCACCGGCCCGAGGCCTCGCTGCTGCACGGCGACCTGTGGGGTGGCAACGCCGCCATGGACGACGCCGGCCGGCCGGTGATCTTCGACCCGGCGGTCTACTATGGTGACCGCGAGACCGACCTGGCCATGACCGAACTGTTCGGCGGCTTCTCGCCGCTGTTCTTCGAGGCCTATCACGGCGCCTGGCCGCTGGAGGCCGGCTATCGGGAAATCCGCCGGGACCTCTACCAGCTCTATCACCTGCTCAATCACGACGCCCTGTTCGGCGGGCATTACGCGACCGAGTCGCAGCGGGTGATCGAGCGGTTGCTGGCGAGAGCCTAGACGCAAGAAAGCCGCCTGCCGAATACGGCAGGCGGCTTGCAAGCAAGCGAGATATCGGAACTTATTCGATACCGGTATCGATCACGACCACGCGGGCGCCGGCATCATCTGTGGCCCGGGTACCCACCGCAAGCGTACTGCCGTCCGCCGACAGTTCGGCGGCAAAGAACTGCTGCAGCACCGGCCCGTTCGAGTTGTCGACGTCGTCGTGCGGCAGGAGGAAGATCCCGTCGTCATCCATCGATGTATCCAACTGCCCGTCCGCGGTGAACAGGTACAGCGCCGGCACCCCGCCGAAGTAGCCGACATGGATGCTGCGATCATCCGGCAGGATCACCAGGTTGCGTCCACGCTCTTCCGGGCGAAGCAGATCCGCCTCGACATCACCGGCGAAGGTGTCGTCGTCCTCGCTCTGGATCGCCTGCGTCCCGTTGCCCGCCTCAGGGTTGCCGTAGCTGGTATCCAGCTGCGTGCCGCCAGCCACCCGGAAGGTGACAACATCCTGTTGCTCGTTCGGGGCGTAGACGGAAAACGGCCCGCTGTCCGGCACCGTGCCATTGTTGGCCGCCCCGTAACCGGTGGTGATGTAGTCGCCATTGCTCTGGCGCACAGCCCCATAGGCCTCGGCAAAGCCGGCAGCGTCGCGGAAGGGGTTGAACACGGCGATGCCCGGTTCGGCGATGCCGGACGGACCGTCCGCCGGGAAGATGAAGTCTCCGAAGGACATGTCCTGGGAGCCATCCTCGAGCAGCTTGATCAGGATGATGTGGTTGCCTAGACCATCACCGAGATTGGTGTAGCCCGCGCTCATAATATCCCCGTCTTCTTCGACGAAGCCATGACGCACGTTGTCCCCGGAATTGCCATTGCGCGGCGTGGAGAACTGGTGGGCCTCACCGCCGTTGAAGCCATTGTCGACCAGCCCATCCGTCATGATGCGCGTGACGTAGCGGTCCTGGTCGGTAGCGGCTTCGGTGATCGGGGCGGAACCGCCGCCGAATACAACCAGCCGTTCTTCACCACCGCTCGTGTCGAGAATCAAATCGCTTGTGAAATCCGTCGGATAAATGCCTGCGGCCGTCAGGTATGCGGCATTCCCTGAGTTGGGCGTGCTGAAAACAACCTCTTGAGCCCCGGCCAACAACCCGTTGGAGCCACCGTCGTCGCCGAAGTCCGTCACCACGTCAAAGTTACTGTCCGCATCCAGCCGGAACAGGTAGATGCTTTGCCCTTCATCGACTTCCGCCGTACCGTTACCGTCAGCCGCGGTGGCAGTGAAAACGAGGTCGCCGTCGGCCAGCTCGACAATGCCAAAACCCTGCTCATCACCGGACGACACCGTGCCCATGCCGGTGCCGGCCTGCTTGACGTTGAGCGTCAGCACACCGTTGTCACCGAAGCTGCTATTGACGCTGCCATCGGCGTTATAGCTGAGAATCACCGTGCGCTGATCAGCCTGGTTGCTGAAGCCGATGGCGTAGATCGTCCCGTCGTCGGCGTGGACGATGCTGTTGATGCCGTTGGCGTCAGCGGTGTCATTGTCGGCGACTACACTGAACTGGCTGCTGGCAGGCGGTTCACCGCCACTGCCGGAACCACCGCCGCTGCCGCCGCAGGCGAAAAGGAAAGTGGGCAGGACGATGGCCGCCGCCCCTCGGCCGAGATGAATCATGTTCATAGTGGATGCGAATGCTTATCAGATGTATGAGCGAGTAAGTTGTGACTGATTCGCATTCCCCTGTCAACCTTTCGTCATCCGGCCGGTGCCCACCAGCACACCGACGCAGACGCATCTGTTTGCGTTTGCGATTTGTTATCATTTACATTGCGTTCACTCAGCGGGGTACGCCCGCCGTCCACTTGCCCGGAGACCCGCCATGACGCTGCGCCGCCTTGCGTTCCTGCCCGGCCTGCTGGCCTGCCTCGCCCTGGCCGGCTGTCCGTCCGATGACTTCGAGAATTTCGGCAACGGCAGCTCCGGGGGCGACGGCGGTGGCAGCGGCGACCTGATCGGCGACGACGCCCGACGCGCCATTCTGGCCGATATCGGCAGCGACATCATCCTGCCGGCGCTGCGTGATTTCGCGGACGATGCAGATGCCCTGCAGGACGCAATGTCAGCCCATGCCGCGGCACCGAACGACGATCAGGCCCTGATGGCGGCCCGCGATGCCTGGCGCGAGGCAATGCTCGGCTGGCAGCGCAACGAGGTGTTGCAGGTCGGGCCGGCAGGCCGATCGACCGGACTGGACACCACCCCCGGCGGCGCCGATCTGCGCGGCCAGATCTACACCTTCCCGTTCCGCACGCCCTGCCAGATCGATCTGGCCGCGCTGGAAGACCGCGAGGTCAACGCGAACACCGCCATCAACATCAAGGGCCTGGGCGCCATCGAGTACCTGCTGTTCTTCGAAGGCCCCAATCCCGACTGCCCGCCGCCATCCGGCGCCGACCTGGTGACCAAGCGGGCCCAGTACGCCAGCCGGCTGGCGGATTTCATTGCCAGCGTGGCCGATGATCTGGTCAACCGCTGGTCACCCTCGGGCGGCAACTTCCTGGCCGAGTGGTCGACCGCCGGGGCCGGCAGTGATGTCTACATGCGTCCGCAGGAAGCACTCGACGCCCTGTCGGTGGCGCTGTTCTATGCCGAGAAGATCACCAAGGACGACAAGATCGCCGACCCCACCGGCATCGGCGCCACCGGGCTGACGCCCTGCCCAACGGCCAGCTGTCCGGAACGGCTGGAGTCGCGGCTGTCGATGACCTCCGGCGCCAACATCCGCGCCAACGTGCAGGCCTTCCGCGACGTATTCACGGGTGTGGACGACGGCATGGGCGTGAACGACCTGCTGCGCGGCATCGGCCGTGACGAGTTGGCCGATGATCTGGTCACCGAACTCGACGCCACCCTCGACCAGCTCGCCGCGCTCGACCCCAATTTCGACGCCGCGGTGGCAGCCATTCCGGACGCCACCCAGTGCATGAACGCCAGCGCCAACCGCACCGGCCTGCCGGTGTGCAAGCTGCACGGCGACATCACGGCGGCGATGGACATCTTCCGCGGCCCGATCGTGTCCGCGCTGTCGCTGGCCACGCCCAATGCGGCGGCCGGCGACAACGACTGATCGCAACCGACGTCACCGGATGACAACGCGGCCCATGAACGCGCTCTACCATCGCCTGAACCAGCCGCTGGACATCGCCGCCCTGGCGGTGTTCCGGATGCTGTTCGGGGCGCTGATGTTCGCGGGCACGCTGCGCTTCATGGCCTGCGGCTGGATCGAGCAGCTCTACGTCGCCCCGGATTTCCACTTCAAGTACTGGGGCTTTGCCTGGGTGCAGGTGCCGGGCGAGGCCGGGCTGTATCTCCTCTATACCGCCATCGCGGCCACCGCGGCGATGGTGGCGATGGGGGCGTTCTACCGCGTGGCCATCATCGGCTTCTGGTGCCTGTTCACCTACGCGGAGTTGATGGATGTCACCTACTACCTGAACCACTACTACTTCGTCAGCCTGCTGGCGCTGATCCTGTGTTTCCTGTCGCCGCACCGGGCCTGGTCGGTGGATGCCTGGCGCAAGCCCGATTCAGCCCGAGACACGCTGCCGGCCTGGCAGACCTGGTGGCTGCGCTTCCAGGTGGGGCTGCTCTACTTTTACGCCGGCCTGGCCAAGGCCGAACCGGACTGGTTGCTGCACGCCCAGCCGCTCAACATCTGGCTGCCGCCGCTGTCGGGCATGCCGTTGCTGGGTCCGTTCCTGGCCGAACCCTGGGTGCACTACGCGTTCTCGTGGTTCGCGTTCGCCTTCGACACCACCATCATCGCGTTCCTGCTGTGGCGGGTGACCCGTCCGTATGCGTTCGCGGTGGTGCTGGTGTTCCACCTGTTCACGCACCTGTTTTTCCAGATCGGGCTGTTCCCCTTCATCATGGTGTTCGCGGTGCTGGTGTTCTTCGAGCCGGACTGGCCGCGGCGGTGGGGGGCGTTTTTCCGGCGCCTGCTGCCGGCATCAATCACGGGGCTGGTCACTACCCTCTCCCCCGGCCCCTGTCCCGCATGCGGGAGAGGGGAGCACGGACGTGGCTGGCGGCCGGCGAGCGCGGCATTCGCGCTGGCGGTGGCCGCTTTCTGCCTGGTGCAGTTCATCATGCCGCTGCGCCACCTGGCCTACCCGGGCACGGTGCTCTGGCACGAGCAGGGCATGCGTTTCTCCTGGCGGGTAATGCTGCGAGAGAAGTCCGGCTCCCTGAGCTATCGGGTGGTCACGGACGAGGGCCGTACCGTGGTGGTGCCACCCCATGAGTACCTCACCGAACTGCAGTACCGCGAGATGGCCGGGCAACCCGACCTGGTGCTGCAACTGGCGCATCACATCCGGGACGATTTCAACCGACGCGGGCACGGCCCGGTCGAGGTGTATGCCGATTCCCTGGTGTCGCTCAACGGGCGGCCCTCCAGGCCGATGATCGACCCGCAGGCCAACCTGGCCGCGGTCGAGCCGGACCTGGCCGACGCCGAATGGATTACCGACGCCCCGTCGGGGCCACCCACGCTACATCGCCGCCTGCAGCTCACCGCGGGACGATGACGATTGCCACAGGACGCATCATGCCCATGACCCGACGCCACTGGATATTCGCGCTTTGCCTGGCGGCTGCCGGTCCGGCCGCCGGGGCCCAGGAAGACTCGCAGGAGGACGCCACCTCGCTGGAATCCATCAGCATCTTCGGTTCCGAGGAGGAACTGGGGCGGGTTTCCGGCTCGGCCCACAAGGTGGACGAGGAAACGCTGGAGGAATACCAGTACGACGACATCAACCGCGTGCTCAACCAGGTGCCCGGCGTGTACGTGCGCGAAGAGGACGGCTACGGCCTGCGGCCCAACATCGGCCTGCGCGGCGGCAGCTCCGACCGCAGCCAGAAGATCACCCTGATGGAGGACGGCGTGCTGATCGCCCCGGCCCCATATTCCGCCCCGGCGGCCTACTACTTCCCGCTGACCACCCGCATGAGCGGCGTGGAGGTGTTCAAGGGCCCCTCGGCCATCCAGTACGGCCCGCAGACCATCGGCGGGGCGATCAACCTGCTGTCCCAGCCGATTCCCGATGATCCCAGTGCCATGCTGGAAGTGGCCGGCGGCAGCGACGCCTATCGCCGCGTGCATGCGCGCGGCGGCACCAGCAGCGGGCCGCTCGGGATATCCGCCGAGTATGTGCATCTGGCCAGCGACGGCTTCAAGCAACTGGACGGCGGCGGGGATACCGGCTTCGACAAGAACGAGGCCCTGGTCAAGGGCCGCTACGAGATCGGCCCCGGCACCCTGCGCATGCGGGTGGGCTACGCCGACGAGGTGTCCGACGAGACCTATCTCGGCCTGACCAACGAGGATTTCGCGGAAACGCCCTATCGCCGTTACGCCGGCAGCGCCGAGGGCCGGTTCGAATGGGACTGGCAGGGCGCCCGCATCGGCTGGGCCCAGCCCCTCTTCGGGGGCGATCTCGACGTAGTGGGTTACTGGCAGCAGTTCGACCGCGCCTGGCGCAAGTTCAACAATTTCCGCAGCGCCGACGTGCGCAACGTCCTGGCCAACCCGGACGACCCCAACAACCGCCTGCTGTACGAAACTCTCACCGGCCAGCGCGACAGCGACCCCAACGTCGACGCCGACGACCTGCTGATCGGCACCAACGCCCGGACATTCGTTTCAACCGGCGTGCAGGGCAACCTGAACTGGGAGTTCTTCACCGGCGCGGACGACGCCCTGCTGCATCTGCTGGAAGTGGGCATGCGGGTGCATTCCGACCGCGTCCGGCGCGATCACGATGAATTCGCCTACGAGGTGATGGGCGGTCGCCCGCAGCGCAAGGACAGCACCCGCGCCATCACCGCCAACAACACGGGCTACGCGGACGCCGTGGCCTTCTGGGTGCGCGACGAGATCCTGATCGGCAACTGGACACTGGTGCCCGGCCTGCGCGTGGAAACCATCTCGGTGAAGTTCACCGACCGCCTCAACCAGGTATCCAGCGAGGACGACTACACCGAGGTCCTGCCGGGCCTGGGCGTGAACTACGCCTGGAACGAATCTCTGACGCTGCTGGGCGGCGTGCACAAGGGCTTTTCCCCGGCCACCCCGGGCCCGCAGGACAACGTGGAGCCCGAAGAGGCGATCAACTACGAGGCCGGCGCACGCTGGAACAGCCGCCGGGTGGGCCGGTTGGAGGCGGTGGCCTTCTACAGCGACTACAGCAACCTCACCGCCGTGTGCACCTTCTCGGCCGGCTGCGGCGCGGCCAACCTGGATCAGCAGATCAATGCCGGCAGCGTGGACATCCAGGGCATCGAGACCGGCTGGAACCGCAGCTTCGGTCTGGGCAACGGCTGGCGGCTGCCGATGGGTCTGACCTACACCTATACCGACACCGAGTTCCAGACCAGCTTCACCTCACCCAATCCGCAGTTCGGCAACGTGCAGGCCGGTGACGAACTGCCCTACATCCCGGAACACCGGGCCAACGCCCGCATCGGGCTGGCCGGCGGCAACTGGGACGTCAACCTGTCCACCACCTATCAGTCGGCCATGCGCGACGTGGCCGGCAGCGGGCCGATCCCCGACGATACCGGCACCGACGAGTTCACCGTGGTGGACCTGGCCGCCGGCTGGCAGGCCACCCCGGCGCTGCGCGTGATCGGGCGCATCGACAACCTGTTCGACCGCGATTACCTCGTGGCCCGCCGCCCGTTCGGGGCTCGACCGGGGCTGCCGCAGGTATTCCAGGTGGGCTTCAACTACAACCTGTCCCCCTGAGCATCGGCCGGTGCGGCGCTCGCAGCAGGGCGCCCGGCTCGATACCACGTCACCGGCTGTGTGACCAAGACCGGAACGCGTGCGCCGGCGCGCGTCCTTCTGCCGGCGGCCCCGCCCGGCGGGTGCGGTCGGGGGCACCGCCCCCGTTGGTGCTGGCACTCACTAGCCGCAACCAGCGTTTGTAGTTCGTAACGCGAATCGTTATTATTAACTGCCCAATTCATCCTCAATGGGGGACCCGTGATCCGATTGGCCTGCACCTGCCTGCTCGCGCTCGCCGTCCAGAGCGCCCTGGCCCAGCCCGAAACCCGCCAATTCGACATCCCGGCCGCGACACTGGCCCGCGCCCTGGAGGCATTCACCAAGCAGTCGGAAATGGCGGTAACGGCGCCGGACGAGCGCGTCGCGGGCCGCCGGAGCCCCGGCGTGTCCGGCCGCCTGACGCCGCGCGCCGCGCTGCAGCGGTTGCTCGTGGGCACGGGGCTGGACTTTCGCATGACCGAGACTGACGAATTCACCCTGATTGCCTCGGACGCTGGCGCAGACGGGGGCGAGGCGCTGCAGCCGGTGACTGTCTCGGCCACCCGCACCGCCACGCCCGCCTCCCGGCTGACCCGGTCGGTCACCGTGATCGACAAAACCGAAATCGAGCAGCGCCAGCAGACCGCCAAGAGCGTCGGCGACCTGCTCGCGCAGTCGGTTCCGGGTTTCAGTCCAAGCACCGAGGCGTTGACGGATTTCGGCCAGACGCTGCGGGGGCGCAACTTCCTCACACTCATCGACGGCGCGCCCCAGTCCACGCCCCTGCGTGACGGGCGCCGCTCGCTCAATACCATCAATGCGGACGCCATCGAGCGCATCGAGGTAGTCCGCGGCGGCACTGCCGCCTATGGCTTCGGCGCCACCGGCGGACTGGTCAACATCATCACCCGGCGTCCGGGGCCGGGCAGCTTTAATGCCCATTCCTCTGTCGGCGTGTCGGCATCGACCACCCGTGCGGATGACTCGGTCATCGCCGAGGCCAACCAGCGCGTATCCGGCCGCCGGGGCGATATCGACTATGTGTTCAGCGGTACCATCGTCGATCGAAACAGCTTCTTCGATGACGACGGTGATCGCATTCCGGCCGACCCCAACGGGGTGCAGGGCGGCCTGGCCGATACCGAGGAATGGAACGTGCTGGCCAAGACCGGGTACGAGCCCGAAGGGGGTCTCCAACGGCTCGATCTGACCTTCAACCACTTCGAAGTCCTGCAGGACAGCGCCTTCGCCGGGCTGGGGGAGGGTGACCCCGCCACCCGACGCAAGACCCCCGCGGAACCCGGCAACATCAACGCCGAGGATCCGGGCACCGAGAACACGCTGATCAACCTGCAGTACCGTCACGACAACGTGCTGGCCAGCCGTTTGACCTCGCAGCTTTATTACGGCGACCTGACCACCCGCTTCGGCAAGTTTCCAGGTTTCCCGCAGGTGGAGGTGACCTCCGAAAAACTGGGTGCCCGGGTGACCCTGGATACGCCGCTGACCCTGGCGGAGACCGACTTCACGCTGACCTGGGGCGCCGACTATCTTGCCGACGAAACCAACCAGGATGGGCTGGACGCCCCTTCGGCCACGCCGAATCTGGACCAGGACGCCGTGGCCGGCTTCGCCCAGGTGGAACTACCGCTGGCGGACTGGGGCCTGCTGCGCACCGGCGTGCGTCACGAGGACATCCGCGTGGACGCAGGCGACATCCTCAACCGGCAGGATATCTTCGTCCAGGGCGGCCGGCTGGATTTCAGCGAGACCCTGTTCAATCTCACCGGCGCCGTTTACCTGAGCGACCAAATGGAACTCTACGGCGGCTTCTCCCAGGGCTTTTCGCTGGCCGATCTGGGCCGGGCGATTAGCGACGGCATGGCCGACCAGGCCACCGATCTGGAAACCGAGGCCCAGAAGGTGGACAACTACGAGCTGGGCCTGCGCGGATTCGGCACCCGCTGGGAGGGCGCAATCACTGCCTTCTACAGTGAATCCGACAACGGTACCTCCTTCGACGCCGACCTGAACATCACCAAGCAGCCGGAAGAAATCTACGGCGTGGAAGCCTCGGGGGATTACCGCGTCACAAACGCGCTGCGGGTTGGCGGCACCGCCACCTGGCAGGAGGGCGAGGTGGACCTGGACAACGACGGCAGCTTCGAAGAAGAGCTGCCCAGCACCCGGATTCCACCGGTCAAGGTCACCGCGTTCGTCGAATATTCGGCTTATAACTGGTGGCGCACGCGGCTGGAAGCCCTGCATTCCGGTGATCGTGACCCCGACAGCACCCAGTTCGGCAACGGCGAGGTCGAGGATTACACGGTGCTGGACTGGCGCAACCAGTTCGACACCGGCTATGGGGAAGTCGGCCTCGGTGTCAGCAACCTGCTCAACGAGGGTTACTTTCCGGTGCTGGCTCAGGCCCAGGCTCTGCCCTTCGCCTTTAGCCGGGCACCGGGGCGGCGGGTATCATTGGATTATTCCCTTGACTGGTAGATTCATGCGCGCCACTCGGAACAGGCCGGTCGGGAGCGAGGCACACTTACAGTATCGGCAACCCGGGCAATGAATATGCGCCCCTGCCTGCGGCCGCCCGATCCCCAGACCGCCAAGAGCGACCGGGCGATCCGCGGCGGCCTGTGGTTCTCGCTGCACCGCTGGGCCTCGCTGCCGCTCTGGATTCTGCTGTTCTTCGTCTGCGTGACCGGCACGCTGGCCACCGTGAGCCACGAGATCACCTGGCTGATCAATCCCGACGTGCGCGCCAGTCAGGGAGATACCGTGGCCCACGTCGGGTATGACCGTATTGCCGGCGCGGTCACCGACCGCTGGCCGCAGGCCGCGATCCACTTCATCCAGGAAAGCGAACCGTATCTGGCCACGCGGGTATCGGTGTCGCTGCCCGAGGGCGGCCACGCCACCGCCTATGTCAATCCGTATTCGGGCGAAGTCCAGGGCCTGAGCCGGGGCGTGACCTTCCCCGATTTCATGCGGGCGCTGCACGGCTGGCTGCTTGTGCCCTGGCACAACGGCCGCAGCTGGGGTTATTACCTGGTCGGGCTGCTGGCTCTGCCACTGCTGTTTTCATTGATCACCGCCCTGGTCGTGGACAAGCGCTTCTGGCGGTCCTTCTACCGCCCCTATATCCGCACACGGGTGACCCGACGCATCTTCTGGAGCGACCTGCACCGGGTGATCGGCACCTGGTCGATCTGGTTCGTGGCGGTGATCGGCCTGACCGGGGGGTTCTATTTCGTGCAGGGTGTGTTGTGGGACAACGACGTTGCCATCCTGCCGCCGGCCCCGATGATCGAGCGCGAGGCGCTGCCGGTGGTGGAGGGCGGCGCACCCGAGCAGGTGGGAATCGATACCGCCGTGGCCCGGGCACGCGACGCCATTCCGGGTCTGGACCTGCGCTGGATCAGCCTGCCGGAAAGCGGCTATCACCATACCGAGGTCTACGGGCAGGCCGGTTTCCCGCTGCAAAGTGACTTCAGCGTGGCCGCGTTCATCAACCCGTATACGGGGGAACTCGGCGGCAGCCGTGACATGGGCGACATGACCACGCTGATGTGGCTGGAGGGGCTGACCGACCCGCTGCACTTCGGCGATTTCGCCGGGCTGATCTCGAAGCTGATCTGGTTCATCTTCGGCGCCGTGCTAAGTCTGATGATCTTCAGCGGCATGCTGGTCTGGCACAAGCGCACCGCGCCGGTTAAGGCCCGTGCACCACGCCATACCGCCGACGCCGGCCTGGCCGCGGGCACGGAATGAACATGCGCTGGTCCCGCTTCAAGTACCACGTCAACGCCGCGCTGCTGCTTCTGCCGCTATATTTCCTGGTCACGACCCTGATCGGAACCGAAGCCGAAGGTAGCGCTACATCACTGGCGCCGAAATCCGTCGGCTCCTGGCAGGTGGCGCCGAAGGCCGCCGGTCACTGGCCACCACGCCCCGGTCAGGAACTGGATATGACCGTGCGTTTCGATGCCGGGCCGGTGGCGCAGATTCGTGCCGCCGTGCTCACCATCGGCGATCAGGCACCGGCCGCGACCGATCTGCTGTCCCCGACTGCGGGCCTGCTCCACGGCGGCGAAGTCCTGCGCGAGGCCCATGTGCCGGTGCCCGCAGCCATGCCGTCGAACGCCGGCCTGTGGCTGACCGTGGAACGCTGGGACGGCAGTCTGCATCACGTGTCCTGGGCGCTCGGCAGCCCCTGACAGCGGTTGCGTCCGCAATGCGGGCGGCCGAGGTGCGAATACGGTCACGGACGCGGCGCAGCGTCGGGCATTGCTTGACATGCTAATCGGAATCGTTATCATTCAATAACACTTCGCTTTCGGCCATCCGCATGTCCGACAAGACGCCACCACATCAGCCCGCCGCGGTACGCACCATTCCCCGGTTCCGCAGCGAAGACCTGTTCGGCGCCAGCAGCAACGAAGTGGTCGTGGTGCACCAGAACGAGTATTACCGTCTGCGCCGCACCCGCAACGGCAAGTTGATTCTCAACAAGTAAGCGGTCGGCTCCTGCCCGCGCGGGCAGGCGCACACTTTCCACGCGTTGACCCACTGCGGCCACTCGGCTAGCGTTTCGTGATCTAGTTAACTAAATCACGTATGTCCGACGCCGCGCTCATCGCCCCGATCGTGCTGCAGCTTGGCGGGCAGTCGGTGTCCGCCCGCCGACTGGGCCTTCTTGAGGGCGTGGCGGCCACCGGGTCCATCCGCGGCGCCGCACGGTACGTCGGCATGACCTACAAGGGCGCCTGGGACGCCATCGACGCCATCAACAATCTGGCCGGCGAGACGTTGGTGCAGACCCGCCAGGGCGGTCGGCAGGGGGGCGGGGCGTCACTGACCGTTGCCGGGCAGTCGTTACTTGCATCACAACGCCGATTTGCTGCCGCGATCGACGATGTTCGGCGCCAGTTCAGCGACGAAGATCACGAACAATGGTCGACAATGGGGAGGCTGCTGATGAAGACCAGCGCCCGCAACGTCCTGCGCGGCGAGGTCAGCGACGTGCGCACCGGGGCGGTCAACAGCGAGGTCACGCTGGCGCTGCCCGGCGGCGACCGACTGGTGGCGATCGTCACCCGCGACAGCGAAACCGAACTGGCGCTGGCCCCCGGCAAGTCCGCCTGGGCACTGATCAAGGCGAGCTGGCCGATTCTGGTAGCCGGGGACGAACCGGCCCGGACCTCGGCCCGCAACCGTCTCTGCGGCACCATCGAGCGGATTCACGATGGCGCGGTCAACGCGGAAGTGGTGCTGGCTCTATCCGGCGGCACACGCCTGACGGTAATCGTCACCGAGGGCAGCCGGCAGTCCCTGGGGCTGGCCGAGGGCGACGTCGCATGCGCGCTGATCAAGGCCAGCCACATCATCCTGGGCGTGGACGAATGAGGCGTCGTCGACTTTCAGCGCCCTGGGCGGGGCCGGTCGCGATGGCGCTTGCGCTGTGGCTTAGCATGTCGGGTATCAGCCTCGCCGACGACGACCTGCAGGTGGCCGTGGCCACGAATTTCGCCAGGACCCTGGGCGACATCGCCAGCGCCTACACGGAAAAAACTGGCAACAAGGTCGGCCTGTCCAGCGCTTCCACCGGCACGCTCTACGCGCAGATCGACCAGGGCGCCCCGTTCGACCTGTTCTTCGCCGCCGACCGGGCCCGCCCGGACCGGCTGGTGGCGTCGGGCAAGGCGGTGGCGGACAGCCGCTTTGTCTACGCCCGCGGTGTGCTGGCGCTCTACAGCGCCGAGCTGCCGCTGCAACCCGATCCGGCCCGAACGCTGATCGAGGGCGACTACGCCCACCTGGCCATCGCCGACCCGAAAACCGCCCCCTATGGCGCCGCGGCGGTCGCGGTACTCGAGACCCTGGAGGCCCGCGAGCCGGTGGCCCCACGGCTGATCTACGGCAAGAACATCGGCCAGACCTTTCAGTACGTGGCCACCGGGCACGTGCCAATCGGATTCGTGGCCCTGTCCCAGTTGCGCGATCCGGACAACCCGTTGCGGGGCCGCGGCCACGTCTGGCGGGTGCCGGCGTCCATGCATCCCCCGCTGGACCAGGGCGCGGTGATTCTCGAACGCAGCCCGCGCAAACCGGCGGCGCGTGACTTCATCGATTTCCTGCGCTCCGATGTAGGCCGCGCCATCATCGAGCGCTACGGCTACAACCTGCCCGGGGCCGGACCCTCTTGATCGAGATTGCCGGCGTCAATGTGGAGACCGGCCCCATCTGGCTGACGCTGGAGGTGGCCACGGTCACCACGCTGGTGCTGCTGGCGCTGGGCCTGCCGCTGGCCTGGGGCCTGGCGCAGTGGCAGTCACGCTTCAAGCCGCTGGTCGAGGCGGTGGTGGCGCTGCCGCTGGTGCTGCCGCCCACGGTGCTCGGCTTCTACCTGCTGATCGCCATGAATCCGGATGGCCTGCTCACCCGAACCCTGGGCTGGTTCGGATTCGAGGGCCAGCTCAGCTTCAGTTTCACCGGGCTGGTGATCGGCTCGGTGATCTACTCGCTGCCCTTTGCCGTGCAGCCGCTGGTGCATGCCTTCGAGGCGATCCCGAAACCATTGCTGGATGCCGCCGCCACCATGCGGGCCGGCCGGCTGGACCGTTTCGCCACCGTGGTGCTGCCGCTGTCGCGGCGCGGCGTGCTCACGGCGGCCACGCTGTCGTTCGCGCATACGGTGGGAGAATTCGGCGTGGTGCTGATGGTGGGCGGCAATATTCCCGGCGCGACCCGGATGGTGTCGATTGCCATCTTCGACCATGTGGAAACCCTGGAATACGCTCAGGCGCATGTGTTGTCCGGGCTGATGCTGGGCTTCGCGATGCTGGTGCTGGGCCTGGTCTACACCCTCAATCGCCGCTTCGACCGGCGGCTGGTCGCGCCGTGAAACTCGCCGGCGAGTTGACGCTGAGGCGGCCGGATTTCCGCCTGGCGACCGGCCCGTTCGATCTGGACCTGACGGGCGTCACCGCCCTGTTCGGCCCCTCCGGCTCGGGCAAGACCACGCTGATGCGCTGCCTGGCGGGACTGGAACCGGATGTCCGCGGGCAACTCACGGCCGACGGCCAGACGTGGCAGAAAGGGCGCCGGCGCCTGGCGCCGGCGCGGCGGGACATCGGGTTCGTGTTCCAGGACGCGGCGCTGTTTCCGCATTGCTCGGTGCGCGGGAATCTCGACTACGCCCGCCGGCGCGCGCCAGCCGGCGGCCCGGATGTGGCCTCGATCGCCGCCCGTGTCGGCATCGACCATCGGCTGGACGCCGCAGTGGCGACGCTGTCCGGCGGCGAACGCCAGCGGGCGGCCCTCGCGCGGGCGCTGCTCAGCCGGCCACGGCTGCTGTGTCTGGACGAACCCCTGTCGGCGCTGGACTGGCAGTCGCGCCGGGCGGTACTCGACCTGATCGACGACCTGGCCCGGGCCACCGACCTGCCCATGCTCTACGTCACCCACAACCCGCGCGAAGTGGAACGTCTGGCCCGGCAGGTGGTTTTCCTGCAGGACGGCGAACTGACCCGGACCGAAACCCTCACGGCCGCGCTGAGTCGGCCGGACTCGCCGCTGTTCCAGCCGCCGGACGGGGTCGCCTCGGTGCTGACCGGCGCGCTCGGCGCGATCGACGACGACGGTCTGCAGCCGTTCACCACCCGGGGCGGGGTGACGCTGCGGCTGGTGCCCACCGGCCACGCCGGACCGCAACGCCGCCTGCGCATTCTCGCCCGTGACGTCAGCCTGGCCCGGGCCGAACCTACGGGCATCAGCATGCTCAACCGCCTGCCGGTACGGCTGTCGCGGTTGCAGGCGCTGGACGAGCACCGGGTGCTGGCCACCCTGCAACTGGCCGACGGGCAGATGCTGATGGCTGAGATCACCGCCTATTCGCGGCGCGAACTGGACCTCGCCCCAGGGCAATCACTTTACGCGCTGGTGAAATCGGTGGCGCTGATCGACTGAGGGCAGACCACATGCAGTGCTAGAATAAGCCTATGCTTAATTCAATAGCATCTGCTTATTTTCGGGGCCGCCAGCGATGCCTGCCGGTACTTGCAGCGGGCCTGCTTTCCGGCCCGGCCGCCGGGGACAACGCCAATGAGGGCCGGTTTTTCGGCCACGTGGAGAGCGGTCACAGCGTGGTGCTGAGCGGCCGCGGCCCAGCCGACAACGCCGCCACGCGCCTGCTGGCCACGACGGGTTTCGAGATTGCATCCGGTCGGCTGTTCGGCCGCCCCGGCGGCACGCTGCACGTCAGCGCCATGCATCAGACCGGTGACGACGGCACCCGGCTGGTCGCGGATTTCCAGGGCTTTTCCAATATCGACGCGGCCGGTTTCACCGCCATCACCGAGGCCTGGTATCAGCAACGCCTGCTGGATGACCGCTTGCGGCTGAAAGTCGGCAAAATCGACGCCAACAGCGAGTTCGCCTACGTCGAGCACGGCCGCGGCTTTCTGCATTCCTCGCCGGGGTTCTCGCCCACCATCCTGGGGTTTCCCAGCTATCCGGATCCCGCCACCGGCGCCAATCTGCTCTACCGCGCCGACGCCGGGGCATACGCCGGACTTGGCGTCTACGATGGTGCCACCCAGGCCGGGGTGGCGACCGGCACCCGGGGGCCATCCACGCTGTTCGGCGCGCCGGGGGGGCTGTTCAGCGTGATCGAAACCGGCCTGCACCACCGTGTCGGCGGCCGGCCGGGCCGGATCGGCCTCGGCGTCTGGCATCACAGCGGCGAATTCGATCGCTTCGACGGCGGTCGCCGGTCCGGAACCGACGGCGTGTATCTGTTGCTGGATCAGGGCCTCGTCACCGGGCCCGCCGGGGTGACACGACTGGGCCTGTTCGCCCAGTACGGCTATGCCGACGCCGATGTCAGTCCGGTGCAGCACCATGCCGGTGCGGGTCTGCAGTGGTACGGCCCGCTGACTGACCGGCCGGATGACAGCGCCGGGCTCATGGTCAGTCACGTACACTTCAGTGATCCCCCGGGCGCCGGATTCATCCACACCGGTGAAACCGCCGTGGAGGCCTTCTACCGCTGGCAATCCACCTCCTGGCTGGCGCTGCAGCCGGATCTGCAGTTCCTCGACAACCCCGGGGGCCTCGGCCGGCCGGACGCGCTGATCATGACCCTAAGGGCGACAATCAGCCTCTAAGGCCCGCAGGCACATATTCCACCGGTGGGCGGCGATCAACACAAGGCTGCCCAGGGCCGTCAGGATCAATGCCGGACCATGGCCGAGCCGGGTCTCCAGCCCCGCAATCGGCGTCAGCACCAGGGCCAGGCCGGCCACACCGGCGACCAGCACCATCGCGCGCCGATGACGACAGACGCCACCAATCAGGGCCCAGCCGCTAACGGGCACCACCATCAGAGCCAGGCCCGCATGCAGGCCATGCAGTGCGTGGTGGTCAACCGCTGCGCCGGCCGCCAGACCCAGGATCAGCGGACCGGCCAGACAATGCAGCAGGCACAGGCCGCTTAACGCGGCGCCGAGCTTGTCCGGGGAAAAAGTTGGCATGAAGGGTGGCCGGGAGATGATTGTAATGATATATTATTACATACATAGACGACATGCCCGCACGGAGTCTTTGCAATGCAGCCGACACCAAACGCCGACCGGCGGCGCGCGACCGGCCCACTGCTCGTCGCCCTGGCCCTGTTGCCGGGCCTCGGCACCCCGCTGCCCGCCGGCGCCAGTCCATCAGACAAGAACGCCGGAACCACCGCAGCGGTTCGGATAGTGCAGAAAAAAACGCCCGATGACTCGCGCGAGACCCACGAGCCGGACGACAGCAAGACACTGGCGCCGATCGCCGTTACCGGCACACCGGTGCCGGGCGATCCGTTTCTGCAGTCCTCGGATGTCAGCGTGGTGCAGTCACCCGAAAAGGAACGGGTTGAAGCCACCAGCCTGGGCGACTCGCTGGACCAGCTGGCCGGCGTGAACAGCATCAGCACCGGCAACCAGACCGGCAAGCCGGTTATCCGCGGCCTGTCCGGCGAGCGGGTGCGCGTGCTTGCCGACGGTATCGGGCTGGATCACCAGCAGTACGGGGTACGCCACATGCCCGCGGTGGACCCCTTCATGGCGCGACGGTTCGAGGTTGTGCGCGGCGCCAGCAGCGTGCTCTACGGCTCCAGCGCCCTGGGCGGGGCAGTCAATGCATTGCCCCGCGAGATCGGATTCGACCGCCGCCTCGGCGGCGACACGCTGGTGCGCTTTTCCAGCAACAACGAGCAGTGGGACACCGGCGTGACGCTCGGCGCCGGCAGCGACAACCTCGGCTTCGATGCCGCCCTGATCCGGCGCTCGGCCGGCAACATCGACACTCCGGACGAACCCACCTTCTTCCCGCCACCGCCGACCGATCCGGCCAACCGGGATGCCCCGGCCTATACCGGCGAGCTGGGTTTTACCGATTTCGACCAGATCAACGGCTCGCTGGCCCTGGGCTGGCGGGACGAGGCCTTCGGCACCTGGCAGCTGCGCTACAACCGCTGGGATGACGAACACAACTTCCTACTCCCGCCGCCAGCCGGGATGCTGCCCCCGCCAGCCGGCGAGGAGGGCATCGGGCAGTACATCGACGACGACCGCGTCAGCCTGAGCGGCGAGATCGCGGCCGCCGGGCTGACCTGGCGCCCCAGGCTGGTCTGGCAGAACAACCGGCGGCGTTCCAACGCGCCGGGCAACAGCCGCGACCGGGGATTCGACGGCAGCATCGACATCGATTTCGATCAGATTACCGCCCGGCTGACCGGCCAGCATGGCCCGGCGCTGGGACTGGACGGCGGCACCCTGGGCATTGAATATCTGACCCGCCGACAGGACTCGCGAGGCAGCACCCAGCTATCGCCCGGCGGGGACGTCGACAACATCGCCGTGTTCGCATTCGAGGAGCGCAGTTTCGGCGATCTGCTGATCCAGGCGGGGCTGCGCTACGACTACCGCGAGGTCGAAGGCCGGGCCGACCGCACTGCCAACCCCAGCCCCGCTGTGGTCAATGCTCAGGCGCAGGACTACAGCGTGGTCACCGGCTCGCTCGGTGCTTCCCTAAAGCTGACCGACAACCTGGCCCTGGCGGCCAATGTGGGCCGTGGCTTCCGGGCGCCCACGCTGTTCGAACTGTACGTGAGCGGCGTTCACGGCGGGGTGGCGGCCTTCCAACTGGGCAACCCGGCACTGACCGAGGAAACCTCCCTGAATACGGACTTGTCCCTGCGCTGGGCCGCGCACGGCAGCCGCTTCAAGCTCTCCGTCTACCGCAACGCCATCGACGACTACATCTTCACCCGCGACACCGGCAACACGATGAACGGCCTGCCGGTATTCGCCTTCAATCAGGGCGAAGCGGTACTCGAGGGCATCGAGCTATCGGCCCGCCGGCAGCTCACCGACACCATTGCCCTGAATCTGGCCGCCGAAGCCGTGGACGGCGAATTACGCGACAACGGTGACGATCTGCCGCTGATGCCTGCCGACAACGTGCGTACCGGCATCGAATTCACGCCGGATCTGGGTGCCAGCCGGGGCAACGCCTATCTCTCGGCGGACCTGAGGTACACCGCCAGCCAGGACGCCGCACCGGGCGAGCCGTTTTCCCAATTCGACAACGCGCCCTTCGGCACCGCCTCCACGGACAGTTATGTACGACTGGATATCGGCGCGGGGGTGAATACCACCCTGCTGGGTCGCGAGATTCAGCTGGACCTGGCGGTGGTGAACCTGCTCGACGAGGATTACCGGGACTTTCTCGACACCTACAAGGGTTATGCCCTGTCACCCGGGCGCGATATCCGGCTGACCGCCCGGCTGCCCTTCGGCGGTTAGCGCCCCGCCCCCTCCACAACGGCGTTGCGTTCGCTCCGTTGTTTTCGGCGCCCGCTCGGGCGCCGTTTCTTTTGCGGGTCGAGAACTACCGTTGCGCCGCGCAGCCGGCGCACAGGCCGCGCAGTTCCACCACGCTGCCCTGTACCTGGAAGCCCACCGCGTCGGTCGCCCGGCCGATGGCCTCGTCCACATGGTCGCCAGCCAGTTCGGCCACGTGATCGCAGGCCTGGCAAATCAGAAACTTGGGCGGGGCGCGGCCGTGGTCGCCGTCGCAGCCCACGAAGGCGTTGAGGGATTCGATGCGATGGACCAGGCCGGCGTCGAGCAGGAAATCCAGCGCTCGATAGACGGTCGGCGGGGCCGCAGCATGATGTTCGTCGCGGATCCGGTTGAGCAGGTCGTAGGCCTTGCTCGGCTTGTGGTTGGACCACACCAGCTCCAGCACCCGTCGACGAATCGGGGTCAGCCGCAGACCGCGCTCGGCGCACAGGCGGTCGGCGTGAGCCAGCGCCGCGTCCACACAGGCGGCGTGATCGTGGCCGCGGGCATCGAATGCCGTGGGAATGGACGTTTGCACCATGAACAGGCTCGCGTGGTACCTGCGTCACATGGTAGCGCAGCCGGGCCGGCGGCCGGATGGTAGACTCCGGCCGCTTCCAGGCCACGCGCCTCTTTCAACGCCCGAGTCTCCATGGCCCGCTGGATTGAAGGCGAAGTCATCGCCAACCATCACTGGACGGATACCCATCACTCGCTGCGGGTCCGCGCCCCGGCCGTGCCGTTCCAGGCCGGCCAGTTCAGCCGGCTGGCCCAGGCCATCGACGGCCACATCATTGCGCGCCCCTATTCATTCGTGAATCCGCCGCAGGACGACGTGCTGGAATTCTATTCCACCGTGGTGCCCGAGGGGCCGTTTTCCAGCCGCCTGCAGGCACTCACACCCGGCGACCCGATTCTGGTGGCGCCGCGCGGCGCCGGCTGCTTCACCCTCGACCGGGTGCCCGATGCGCCGTGCCTGTGGCTGCTGGCAACCGGCACGGCCCTGGGGCCGTTCCTGTCGATCCTGCGCACCGACGAACCCTGGCAGCGCTTCCGCCGGATCGTGCTGGTACACGCCGCCCGGCATCGCGCCGAGCTGGCGTATCGGGAACTGATCGAGAGCCTGCCGCCCGCACTGACCTATATGCCGGTGGTCTCGCGCGAGTCCTGCCCGGACGCACTGGCGGGCCGCATTCCCGCGCTGATTGCCGCGGGCGAGCTGGAGCAGGCCGCCGATGCTTCACTGACACCCGGTCAGGCTCAGGTGATGATCTGCGGCAACCCGGACATGGTGCAGGACACGGCTCGAGTGCTGGGCGAGCGGGGCCTGCAGCCCAATAATCGCAAGCAAGCCGGGCACGTGACGACCGAGCAGTACTGGTAGCAACGGCGTCGGGCCGGGCGAACCGGGGCGCGCTGACGGTGTCATTCCGGGAGCGGCCACGACCGTTAGGGTTTGTAAATACAAATGAGAACCGTTATCTTCTACGGATATCCAACTCCGGAGACTTCATCCATGTCAGTCCGCTCGCGCATTCACATTCTGGCCACCCCGCTGCTGGCGCTGGCCCTGGCCGGCGCCGCCCATGCCCACGGGGAATACGGCGAGCATGTCGAACATTTCGAGGACCATCTGGACACCTATGCGGCCGACGTCGAGGCCATGGGCGCCACCATCGATGCCGTGGCCGCCGGCGACACGACCATGGAGGCACTGGTCGAGCAATGGGAGACGGTGAAGATCCACGGCGCGATCGAGGAAGTGACCACGCCGCTCTATCCACCGGTCTGGGCCGGCATCTCGCAGCTTCGCAATGCGCTGGACAACGACGCCGGCGACGCGGTTGTCGCGGCCCGGGCCGACCAACTCAAGGCGGCCCTCAATCAGGGCCTGGGTGCGCTGAAGTGGGCCGCCGCCAGCGTCGGGCAGACTTCCGAGGACCACCACGACGATGAGCACGGTCATGACGAGTCGCATGGCGCCACCGGCCCGGCCGCCGTGGACACCATCGTCGCCGAACTCGAGCAAGCCGTCGCCTTGTACGAGGATGACAAGCTGGAGCAGGCGCAGGCGCTGATCCAGAAGGCCTACCTGCAGCGCTTCGAGTATCTCGAGGGCGATCTGATCGAGCAGGACGCCAAGCTGGTGGCGGCGCTGGAAGAAGACTTCAACGGCCATCTGCCCACGCTGATGCGCAACGGCGCCGACATGGCGGCGGTCAATGCCCGGCTGGACACCATGCGCGAACGCCTGAACCACGCCAAGCAGATGCTGACCGACAGCGACGACGACAAGCCGGACGTTTTCTAGTGGACCGCCGTACGCTGCTGAAAGCCACCCTGGCCCTAGGCCTGGGGGGCACCGCGGCGCGGCTGCTGGCCGCCGACAACCCGGCCATGTCGGTGGACTCGCTGGCCGCGCTGAGCGGCAAGCTCACCGTCTACCTCGGCCACGGTGAGGGCGGGCTGTACACCGATATCGTCGGCGCCATCCGCGAGCGCAACCCGGCGCTGGATCTGGCGCTGCGCCGGGCCCCGTCCAGTGCCCTGGCCAACACGCTGGTGGCCGAGGCCGGTGCCGGGGGGCCGCGGGCCGATCTGTTCTGGTCGGTGGACGCCGCCTCGCTGGCGGTGGTCAACGGCGCCGGCATGGGCCGCCGGGTGCCCGACGACATCCGCGGCCAGATCCGGCCCGAGTTCCGCTACGATCGCTGGGCGGCGCTGTCCGGGCGCATCCGGTCGCTGCCCTACAACACGGCCAGGCTCTCGCCGGCGGACCTGCCGGAGCGCATCATGGACCTGCCCGACAGCGATCTGCGGGTCGGCTGGGCGCCGTCCTACGCCGCGTTCCAGGCATTCATCGCGGCGATGCGGCTGCTGGAAGGCGAAGGGCGCACGCGACGCTGGCTCGAGGCGATGAAGTCGAAGACGCAGAGCTACGCCGGCGAACTCGGCGTGGTACTGGCCACCGCCCGCGGCGAGGTCGATGTGGGGCTGGCCAACCACTATTACACCCTGCGGCTGAAATCGGGCGACCCGGACGCCAGCGTGGCCCTGGCCTTCACCCGCGACGATGCCGGCTGCCTGGTCAACGCCGCCGGCACCGCATTGCTGTCGGACCGGGCCCTGCCCGCGGATTTCACCCGCTACCTGCTCACTCGCGAGGTCCAGACCTTCCTCGCCGAACAGGCCTACGAGATTCCGCTGGTGGCCGGCGTGGCGCCGCCGGCCGGGTTGCCGTCCATGGATACCATCCAGCCTCCGGAACTGGACCTGGCCCGCCTGTCCGAACTCAAGCCCGCCCTGGCATTGCTGCGCGATACCGGCGTGCTGTGAAGACGCCGCTGTCCTACTGGCTGAGTCTGCCGGTAGCGGCGGCGGTACTGGCCCCGCTGGCGGTACTGGCCTGGCTGGGCCTGCAGGCGGACCTGGCATTCGATGCCAGCAACGCGGCGATCGTGATCAACAGTGTGCTGCTCACCGTGCTGACGGTGCTCGGTGCCATCCTGCTGGGCGTCCCGCTGGCCCTGGCCACTACCTATATCCGGCTGCCCGGCCGCACTCTGTGGCTGGCGCTGCTGGCCGCGCCCCTGGCCATGCCCAGCTACCTCGGCGCCTTCGCCTATTTCGCGGCCTTCGGCCCGGGCGGCACGCTGGAAACACTGACCGGCGTTGCCACCCCGAACGTGCGCGGGCTGGCCGGGGCGACGCTGGTGATGACGCTGTACACCTATCCCTTCGTGCTGCTGACCACGCGATCGGCCCTGCGCCATCTCAATCCCGCCATGCTGGATGCCGCCCGCACCCTGGGCCTGTCGCCCGGGCGGGCCCTGCTCAGCGTGGTGCTGCCGCGGGCGCGCAACGGCATTGCCGCTGGCGCATTGCTGGTGGCCTTGTATACCCTTTCCGACTTCGGCACCCCGGCCATTCTGCGCCTGGACACGTTCACGCGGATGATCTTCGTGGAATACAACGCCTTCGGACTGGATCGCGCGGCGCTGCTGTCCCTGCAGCTGCTGGCGCTGGTGGCCGTGATCCTGTGGCTGGAAACCCGTTTCGGCGCCGAGCGCGAACGCCCCACGCGGACCGCGACTCTCGACCTCGGCGCCGGCTGGCGAGCCGCAACCATGACCGCCGGCCTGCTACTGATGCTGGCCGCCCTGGCGCTGCCGCTGCTGGTGTTCGGTCATTACCTGTGGCGCGAGGGCCTGGGCGACTTCGATCCGATGCTGGCCTGGCACTCGGCCTATGCGGCCGGACTGGCCGCCGTCGCCGCGGTGGTGGTGGCCCTGCCCGTGGCCTATGCCGCCGGGCTGGGGCGGGGCGGGCGGCTGCTCGAGCGTATCGCTCATCTGGGTTTCGGCGTGCCGGGCATCGTGCTGGCCACCGCGCTGGTCTACGTGGGGCTGCAGCTGTCGGTGCTCTACCAGACGCTGGCGCTGCTGGTGATCGGCTACGTCCTGCGCTTCCTGCCGCTGGCGGTGGGCAGCCTGCGCACCCGGCTGGAAGGCATCGAACATCACCAGATCGCGGCCGCCCGCAGCCTGGGCGCCGCGCCATTCGAGGCCTTCCGCCGGATCACGCTGCCGCTGGCGCTGCCGGGCATCGTGGCCGGGGCGGCGCTGGTGTTCCTGGAAGCCATGCGGGAACTGCCCGCCACGCTGCTGCTGCAGCCTACCGGCTTCGAGACGCTGGCCACCTATCTGTGGCGGGTTTACGAGGCCGGTTACCTGGGCCGCGGGGCGGTGCCGGCGCTGCTGCTGGTGCTGATCTCGGCGGGAGCGCTGGTGGCCCTGCTGACTGGCGAGGAGCGGGCCGGCGAGGGCCGTGGCGCATGAGGTGGGGGCCGCCATGCTGAGTCTGGATGGTCTGGTGGTGCGCTACGGCGACACGGTGGCGGTGCGCGGCATCGATCTGACCCTGGGCGACAACGAGATCGTGACCCTGGTCGGCCCCACCGGCTGTGGCAAAACCACCGTGCTGCGGGCCGTGGCCGGCCTGGAAGCACCCGGCGGGGGCCGTATCCGCATCGGCGATCTGACCATCGATGCCAACAACCCGGTTCCGCCGGAGAAGCGCCGTACCGGCCTGGTGTTCCAGGATTTCGCCCTGTTTCCGCATCTGGACGTCTATCGCAACGTCACCTTCCGCCTGCAGGATACGGCGCCGGCCGAGCACTGGCTGACGGTGCTGGGGCTGGACGCGGTTCGCCACGCCATGCCGGATACCCTGTCCGGCGGACAGAAACAGCGGGTGGCCCTGGCCCGGTCGCTGGCCCATGCCCCGGCGCTGATGCTGCTGGACGAGCCGCTGTCCAATCTGGACGCCGCCCTCAAGACCAGTCTGCGCTGGGAGATTCGCGACGCACTCAAGGCTGCCGGCGTGCCGGCCCTGTGGGTGACCCACGACCAGGACGAGGCCCTGTCCGTGGGCGACCGCGTCGGCATCATGCGCGACGGACGGCTGGAGCAGGTGGGTCCGCCGGAAACCTGTTTCCGCGACCCCGCCAGCCGCTTCGTGGCAGAATTCCTCGGCGAGGCGGCGTTCCTGCCGGGCCGGCATGCCGCGGGCTGGCTGGACACCGCGCTGGGCCGGGCCAGCGCCACCGACGGCCCGTCGTTACCCGACGACGTGGACGTGCTGCTGCGCCCGGACGATCTGGCCCTGAGCACGCAGGGCGACCACAACGCGGAAGTCCTGCACGGCCGCTACGAGGGCGAGACCCGGCTGTACCAGCTGCGGCTGAACTCGGGCACGGTGCTCAAGGCCCGGGTCAATCACGAGGTGGTGCTGACGCCGGGCACCACGGTGCACACCCGCATCGCCGCCGGGCATCCGCTGACCGCGTTTCCCCGACAGATCTAGAACCGTGCGCGTGGTCCCTGGCTGCGCCAGTACATGATCAGCGCGAAGCCGAAGGCCATGCCGCCCAGATGGGCGAAATGGGCCACGCCGCTGGCCGTCCCGGTCACGCCGAAGAACAGCTCCAGCCCCCCGTAGCCGATCACCAGCCACTTCGCGGTCATGGGAATGGGCGGGAACAGCAGCATCACCCGGGCGTTGGGAAACATCATCCCGAAGGCGAGCAGGATGCCGAACACCGCCCCGGAGGCCCCGACCGTGGGATGGGGCTGTCCCGGCGAGAACAACGCGAGGGTAAGCAGTTGCGTGATGCCGGCGCCGACGATGCAGACCAGATAGAAGATCAGGAACCGGCGCTGACCCCAGACCTCCTCGATCACCCGCCCGAACATCCACAGCCCGAACATGTTGAAGAACAGGTGGGCGAAGTTGCCGTGCAGGAAACCGTAGGTCAGCAACTGCCACGGGGCGAACGACGGCACACCCGGCCCCGCTCCGAGCGGCCACAGGGCGAAGTACACCATCATCGGTTGCAGGAAATTCAGTTGCAGCAAAAAACCTATGCCGTTGGCGATCAGCAGCCACTTGATCATCGGTGGCACGGCAGTAATGGCGAAGGGATCCTGGCGCATCGGGGGAAAAGCGGGGCAAGCGGCCGCCGAGGATAACGCATCATCCGGCCGCTTCGCGTCGTAAGCGGGAATGCGTTAGGGTGAAAAACTCGCCAAGAATGGGGGAATACCGCATGAGCAAGCTGCCCAAGATCGCGCGCTTCGGCGGCAAGCGCGACGAGACCAACGCACTCGGGATGATCATTCATCCGGTCGTGTTCTACGCCTCGGCCGCCATCATCATCGGCATCGTCTTCCTCACGGTGCTCAACACCAAGCAGGTGGAATCGCTGTTCTCGACCATCCAGTCGGGCATGTCGGACCGCTTCGGCTGGCTCTACGTCCTGGCAATGAACATCTTCCTCGGCTACGTGGTGTTCCTGGGCTTTTCGCGCTACGGCAAGATCCGGCTGGGCGGGCCCGATGCCAAGCCTGATTTCGGCGTCTGGGGCTGGTTCGCCATGCTGTTTTCCGCCGGCATGGGCATCGGCCTGCTGTTCTTCGGGGTGGCGGAGCCGATCTACCACTACAACAGCAATCCGCTGGGTCCGGACGGCAATGTGCAGGCCGCCAAGGATGCGATGACCATCACCTTCTACCACTGGGGGCTGCACGCCTGGGGCGTTTACGCCCTGGTGGGCCTGTCGCTGGCGTTCTTCGGCTTCACCCTGAATCTGCCATTGACCATACGCTCGGCCTTCTACCCGCTGATCGGCGATCGGGTACGCGGCTGGATGGGCAACAGCATCGACACCCTGGCAGTGGTGGCCACTCTGTTCGGCGTGGCCACCTCGCTCGGCCTGGGCGTGCAGCAGGTGTCCGCGGGGCTGGATCACATCTTCGGCATTCCGCAATCGAGCATGGTGCTGATTATCCTGATCGCCGGGATAACCGCTATGGCGACCATCTCCGTCGTCCTTGGACTGGATGCCGGGATCCAGCAGTTATCCAAGCTCAATATCGTGCTGGCCGGCCTGCTGATGCTGTTCCTGCTGCTGGTCGGGCCGACCCTGTTCCTGCTCGACAACTTCGTGCAGAACCTGGGCAACTACCTGCAGCGCCTGCCCTCCATCTCGTTCTGGTCGGAAGGCCTGCAGGGTGACGATGGCGGCTGGCAGAACAGCTGGACAATCTTCTACTGGGCCTGGTGGATCGCCTGGTCGCCCTTCGTGGGCATGTTCATCGCCCGCATCTCGCGCGGCCGCACCATTCGCGAGTTCATCACCGGCGTGCTGCTGGTGCCGGTAATCGTGAGCTTCTTCTGGCTTACCGTGTTCGGCGACACCGCCCTGTACAACGAGCTGTTCGGGGCCGGCACCATCGCCGCCGCTGTCAGCGAGAACATCGACACCTCCATCTACGTGCTGTTCGAGGGCTACCCGCTGGCCGTGGTGACCTCGGTCCTGGCGATGATCGTGGTGATCGTGTTCTTCGTGACCAGCTCGGATTCGGGCTCGTTCGTGATCGACATCATCACCTCTGGCGGCCACGAAGACCCGCCCGTAGCTCAGCGCGTCTTCTGGGCGGTGCTGGAAGGCGTGGTGGCCGCGGTGCTGCTGGTGGCCGGCGGCCTCGGCGCGCTGCAGACGGCCTCGATCACCGCCGGCCTGCCGTTCACCATCATCCTGCTGCTCATGTGCTGGTCGCTGATTCTGGGCCTGCGCACCGAATGGCGGGCACGCGGCAGCGTCTACGAGGCGCAGGCCGACCCGACCGTCGACTCGGAAACAACCGAGAGCCGCTAGCCAACCCGCTAGCCGCTTGATTCAGCCCGCGCCGGCAATCGTCGGCGCGGGCTTTTTCATGCGCGCTTGCATCATCCGCCCACTTCGCCGCGTAATACATAGGCGCGTATCTGTAAGGCCGAATCATGAAAACGGAGCTGATTGCCGGATTGTTCAACTGGGCGGTGCTGTTATCGGGGTATGCCGATCCGGGCGCCCAGCCGGCCGTGGAATTCCGCGAGCACACCTTCTTCGTGGAAAATGCCTGCCATGGCAGGGAATGCCGCGTGATGGGCTGGTACAACGATCAGAACGTGGTCTACCTCGACACCAGGCTGGAAGACCTGGAATCCACCTTCGCCCGCAGCCTGCTGGTACACGAGTTCGTGCACTACCTCCAGCATCACAGCGGTGAACTCGAGGACTACTCCTGTGCACAGCAGATCAGCCGGGAACGCGAGGCCTACTCGATCCAGCGCCAGTACATGGCGGAAGTCCACGGCGAGGCCTATTTCCACATGATGCGGCCGGCGCTTTGCCGGGACGACAGCGGGGACTCGCCGGCGGGGCCGAATTAGATCGGCGGCACGCCCCGTTACCGGGGGTGCGGTTCACCGACTGAGGTGCCAGGCTAGTTCGGATACATGGGTAACCCGTGCATCTGGCATGGACTGCTGACGAGGAGTGGTTGCCATGCCCTGGCAAGAGGCGAAATCCATGGATCAATAGCTGCCGTTTTTGGCGGACTGTGTCCCTGGTCGGGACGGCATGACCGGTTTTGGAGCGTCAGCCCGTAACCTAGGTTAAGCCTACCTTCACCCAGCAGGCCGAAAACCCAGGCCCGATGCGGCAACTTAAAGGAATTGGGCTGACCAAGGCTCAGGCGGCATCCTCACCATCCCCGAACAGCGTCTCCAGTGAATCCGCCTCCCAGCCCCGCTCACGCAGATACCGCACCAGCACATCGGTGCGCCCGTGGGTGGCGAGCACGCGGCGGGCACCGGTTTCCTCGATGGTGCGGATCAGCCCCGGCCAGTCGACGTGGTCGGACAGAACGAAACCGCGATCATAGCCGCGCCGGCGGCGGTTGCCGCGGATGCGCATCCAGCCCGAGGCAAAGCCGGTGGAATGGCGCGGAAAGCGACGCATCCAGGCGGAACCGGCGGCGGACGGCGGTGCCAGCACCAGGGCCTGCGAGAAATCCTCACCCTTGAGGCGGCGCCCCACCGGTTCCGTGGGCAGCATGGCGATGCCGGCCTCGCGGTAACACTCGGTCAGCGGCGTCAGGGCGCCGTGCAGAAACGCGGTTTCCTGCGTATAGGCCAGCAGCTCCGCCAGCAGGCGCTGCGCCTTGCCCAGGGCGTAGCAGAACAGCACGCTGGTCCGACCCACCGCCGCGTTGGTCTGCCACCAGCGATAAATATCCCCGGCCACGGCGGCAGCCGGCTGCCAGCGGTAGGCCGGCAGCGCAAACGTGGCCTCGGTGATGAAGGTGTCGCAGGGCACCACCTCGAAGCCGTCGCAGGTGGGGTCGGCATCGCGCTTGTAATCGCCCGACACCACCCACACACCATCGTCGCCGGCCACCCGGATCTGGGCCGAGCCCAGCACATGACCGGCCGGATGCAGTGACACCTCGACACTGCCGAACCGGCACACTTCTCCATAACCCATGGGCTCCAGCGCGATCTCCCGCCCCAGCCGATGCCGCAGCAGCGACTCGCCCGCCGACGCCGCCCAGTACCGTCCGTGACCGGGCCGGGCATGGTCCGCATGGGCGTGGGTAATCAGGGCGCGGGGCACCGGCCGCCAGGGGTCGATATGGAAATCACCGACCCGACAGTAGAGGCCTTTATCGGAAAGCTCAATCACGGTTGGTCACACAAACTCAGCGGTGCGGCAAATGGATGCGACATGCAACTGTCGCGTCGTTTCGGTAGGGTAGATGGGTAATCGATAGTGGGGGAGAGCATGAAACGTTTCATAATCGCCGCGCTCGCCGCGACCGCGGTGACGACGCCGGCATGGGGGGACAACAGCGACGTCGAGCAGCTGAAAGAGGAACTCAAGCGCCTGCAAATGCAGATGAAAAGTCTGGAAAAACGCCTGGAACAGGCCGAGTCGGAATCCGACGAGGCCAGCGCGACCGCCGCGGCCGCGGCCGAGCAGGCAGCTGTCGCCCAGAACGAGGCGGAGGCAGCCAAGCCGGATATCAAGGTCGGGGGAGCCGTTCGGTTCCAGTATGCCTACCGCGACTTCAACGAGGCGCAGACGGAGCGCGAAGGTAATCTCGAGCTGGATACCGTCCGATTGAATTTCGATGGCGAAATCGGCGACGTCATCCTGTCCGCGGAATACCGATTTTATGAATACATGGACGTTATTCACCACGGCTGGTTCGGCTACAACTTCGCCGATGTCTGGCAGGCGCAGGTGGGCTTTCACCGGGTGCCGTTCGGGATTCTGCCCTACAACTCCAACAACTTCTTTTTCAGCAGCAACTACTACATCGGCTTCGAGGATGACTACGATGCCGGCATCAAGTTCATCGGCGATTACCAGGCACTGAACGTGCAGTTTGCCTACTACGCCAATGACGAGATCACATTCGGCGCGCGCAACGAACGCTACAGCTACGACATTCTGCGCGACAATTCGGGCAATGAGCTGGAAGAAAACAACCAGTTCAATCTGCGGCTGGCGCATACGCTCCAGCATTCTGAAGGCAGTTCCAGCGAGATCGGCTTCTCCACCCAGTTCGGCTGGCTGGCGGACAAGGGAACCTCCGCGGGGGTCATGCCCGCACGCGCCGCAACCGGCGAGGATGTCGGCGACAATCTGGCCCTGGCCCTCCATTTACACGGGGATTACGGCCCCTGGGGGTTGATGCTGCAGGCCATGACCTACGACTATGACATGGACAACGGCGACCAGATTCTGGGCGTCGGCGCGTACGCCTTCGACGACACCATCGCCGCCGAAGCCGACAGCTACACCGCCAATATCTCCTACGACTGGCCGATCGCATTCGGCGCGATCAGCGGCATCCGCTTTTATAACGATTTCAGCTACGTGACCAACAAGTCGGCAAACCTGGCGGCGACCTGGCAGAACGTGCTGGGCGCAGCCATCAGTGCCGGTGGTCTTTATACGTACGTGGACTTGGTGCGGGCCAAGAACCAGCCCTTCATCGGTGGCACGATGACGGGAGACGGGGACGAAGAAACCCGCTTTAACATCAACTTCGGTTACTACTTCTAAAGTCCCCGCCTGCTGGCGGCGGCCCCGCAACGGGCCGCCGCCGCATCACTATCCTCCCGGCGCCGCGGCAGCCATCGCTGACCGGCGGGCGCTTGTATAACGACAGTCGAACGAGATCGACGGACGGGAGGGCCAAATTTCACGGCAACTCTGGGACATTATCGATATGGGCAACGAGCAGAACGTGGCCAGCATGGCCAACCAGGAACAGGAGTTCGGCGAAGAGCCACTCGAGGTTCGCGAAAGCGATCACTATCAGGACGAGTACATCAAGGGCTTTGCGGAGCGCTGGGATGACCTGATCGACTGGGACGGACGCGCCGCCAGCGAGGGCGATTTCTTCATCGACGTCCTGCGCCAGCATGGCGCCAAGCACGTCCTGGACGTGGCGGCCGGCACCGGTTTCCACTCGGTTCGGCTCAAGGAGGCCGGCTTCGACGTGGTGAGCGTGGATGGCAGCCCCAACATGCTGGCCAAGGCCTTTGCCAACGGCCGCAAGCGCGGCATGATCCTGCGCACCGTGCACAGTGACTGGCGCTGGCTGAGCCGCGATATCGTCGGCCGTTATGACGCCATCATCTGTCTGGGCAATTCGTTCACGCATCTGTTTGATGAAAACCAGCGTCATCGCGTGCTCGCCGAGTTCTATTCGGTGCTGGCGCACGACGGCATCCTGATACTCGACCAGCGCAACTACGACGCTCTGCTGGACAACCAGGGCGATGGCCCCAGTCACCAGTACTACTACTGCGGCGACGACGTGAAGGCCGAGCCCGAGCACGTTGACGACGGCCTGGCCCGCTTCCGCTACACCTTTGCGGACGGCTCCGTGTTCCACCTGAACATGTTTCCGCTGCGCCGGGACTACGTGCGCGGCCTGATGCACGAGGCCGGTTTCCAGCAAATCGACACGTACGGGGATTTCCAGGAGTCGTACAAGCATTACGACCCGGATTTCTTCATCCACGTCGCGCAGAAGGCATGGACCGAAGACGAGGAGGACCAAGATGGCGGCCAGTGAATATTCCGATGTCGTTCAGACGGCTCGGAGCTACTACAACAGCGGCGATGCCGACACCTTCTACTACACGGTATGGGGCGGCGAAGACATCCACATCGGCCTGTACCAGGACGAGGTGGAACCAATCCGCGACGCCAGCCGCCGCACTGTAGCGGCCATGGCGGACCGGCTTTCCGCCACCGCCGACAGCCGGGTGATCGACCTGGGCGGCGCCTATGGCGGTTCCCCGCGCTACGTGGCCGCCAAGTTCGGCTGCCACGTGGTGTCGCTGAACCTGTCCGAGGTGCAGAACCAGCGCGCGCGTCAGCAGAATGCCGATGCCGGGCTGAGTGACCAGGTGACCGTGGTCGATGGCAACTTCGAGAGCATCCCCTACGAGGACAACTCGTTCAACATCGCCTGGTCGCAGGACTCCTTCCTGCACAGCGGCAACCGCGACAAGGTGATGGAGGAGATCAAGCGCGTGCTCAAACCGGGCGGCGAACTGATCTTCACCGACCCGATGGAAACCGAGAATGCCACCCGCGACCAGCTGCAACCGGTGCTCGACCGCATCCAGCTGGAGAGCATGGGCTCGCCGCAGTTCTACGAGCGCAAGCTGGGCGAACTCGGCTTCGAGAAGGTGGCATTCGAGGACCATTCCGAGCAGCTTCCGCGCCACTACGGGCGGGTCAAGCAGGAACTCGAGTCCCGTTATGACGAGTTACTGGGCACCATCAGCCAGACCTATCTCGACAACATGATTACCGGGCTGGGCCACTGGGTGGACAACGGTCGTGCCGGCAACCTCTGCTGGGGCATCTTCCACTTCAAGCTGCCGGGCTGATCGGGACAGCGGGGGCGCCATTGGCTACCATGCGGCTGATGGCGACTGCCCCCGACAAACTGGTCATCGCGCTGTCCTCGCGCGCCCTGTTCGATCTCGAAGCCTCGCACGAGGTGTTCGAGCAGCAGGGCCGCGAGGCTTACTGCCAGTACCAGATCGAGCACGAGAACGATGTGCTGGAACCGGGCGTGGCCTTCGGGCTGGTCCGCAAGCTGCTGGCGCTGAACGAGGAATCGCGCCAGCGGGTGGAAATCATCCTGTTGTCGCGGAACAGCGCCGATACCGGCCTCCGCGTGTTCAATTCCATTGCCCATCACGGCCTGGACATTACCCGGGCGGCATTCACCAGCGGCGGCTCCCCCTACCGGTACGTAGCGCCCTACGGCGCCCAGCTGTTCCTGTCGGCGGACCCGGGCGATGTGCGTGCCGCGCTTGATGCCGGCTACGCCGCGGCCACCATCGTGCCGGCCCGTCAGCGCCAGAGCGGCGAAGGCGCGCTGCGTATCGCCTTCGACGGCGACGCGGTGCTGTTTTCCGATGACGCCGAGCGCATCTTCAAGGAACAGGGCCTGGCCGCTTTCGCGGAGAGCGAGGTCAGCGCCGCCAACGAACCCCTGTCGGGCGGGCCGTTCAAGGGCTTCCTGGAGGCACTCTGCCGTATCCAGGCCGAGTTCGGGCAACAGAACTGCCCCATTCGCACAGCCCTGGTCACCTCCCGCTCGGCCCCGGCGCATGAACGGGTGATCCGCACCCTGCGGGCCTGGAACATCCGCATCGACGAGGCGCTGTTCCTGGGCGGCATGGCCAAGGGCGAGTTCCTGCGGGCCTTCGGCGCGGACATCTTCTTCGACGATCAGCAGACCCACGTCGGCGCTGCCGCCGAGCACGTCGCCGCCGGCCACGTGCCGCACGGCGTGGCCAACGAATAGCCCGGCGGACGCCCCGTCGTGACCGCCGCCGAACTGGCCGGCTGGAGCCTGGTCGTCCTGGCAATCGGTTTCGCGCTCTGGCTGCTGGCCGATCCCTGGCGGGAACGCCGCCGGCAGCGCCGTGGCGCTGCGGCCCGGCTGACCCCGGCGCAGCAGCGGGCGCTGGCCGATATCGCCCCCGGACTGCCACCGCTGACACCGTTGCTGCACAAGCGTCTGGCTACCCGGGTCGCGGCCTTCCTGGCCGACACCCGATTCCACGGAGCGGGCGGGTTCGTGGTGGATGAACCCTGCCGCGTGGCCATCGCCGCGCAGGCCTGCCTGCTGCGCCTGCAGCCCGATGCCGACGGCTATCCGGCGGTGCGCGACATCGTGGTGTATCCCGACGCCTTCTGGGTGCACCATGAAGTGCCGGACGACATGGGTCTGGTGGACGACGAACCGGACCTGCTCGCCGGGGAGGCCTGGGACGCCGGCCGGGTGGTGCTGTCCTGGTCCGACGTTCAGGCCGCGCTCGAGGGGGATCCGGTCAATGTGGTGGTGCACGAATTCGCCCATCAACTGGATTTCGACCGCCCCGACGCCACCGGCGCCCCGCCCATGGACGACTATCGGGAATGGTCGACGGTGATGCGCACGCACTTCGATGACCTGCGTGAGACCGGCTCCCCGGTGCTCGACCCCTACGGCAGCGAGAACCCCGCGGAATTCTTCGCCGTGGCGGTGGAAACCTATGTGCAGAACGGGACGGACCTGGCCCGCGCGCATCCCGAGCTTTACCGCCTGCTCGATGACTACTTCGGGCTGGGCACCGCCAACGCGGCCGGACCGCTGGATTCCGGGGCCGGATCACCCGGATAATGCGGTCACACGCATCCGGGGGAACGCATGAACCAGATCACTCACGCCAACGGCGGCGATCACGACCAGAACAATCTGGCGGTGGGCTGCCACCTGCTCGGCTTTCTCGGGCTGCTGGTGCCGCTGGGCAACATCCTGGGCCCGCTGGCCCTGTGGCTGATCAAGCGCGAGGGCAATCCCTTCGTCGACGATCAGGGCCGGGAAGCGGTGAACTTCCAGATTTCCTTCTCCCTGTGGGGCATCATCGCGGTCACCCTTTCACTGGTCCTGGTGTGGACCGTGATCATCCCGGTGCTGGCCGTCGTCGCCCTGGTGATCCTGGCCATCATCTGGGTGGTGACCATGATTCTGGCCGCCGTGCGCACCAGCCGCGGTGAGGCCTATCGCTACCCGTTCACGCTGCGATTGCTCAGCTAGCCCGGCGCGAACCTTACGGGCCTACCCGGCCTCGTGCCGGTGCTGGATCTCGCGGGTTTTCGCCGGCCGTCCGGTCACCAGACGGTCGCCGGTCTTGCGGGTGAAGTACTTCCAGATCCACTGCAACATGACGCGCAGACGGCGCTCGTTGCCGATCAGCGCGTAGATGTGCACGAACACCCACAGCAACCAGGCCGGAAAGCCCCACACCTTGAAGCCGTTGAGATCACCCACCGCGCGGTTGCGACCGATCACCGCCATGGTGCCCTTGTCGGTGTACTTGAACGGCTTGCCGGGTTTGCCCCTGGCCCGGCGCTTGAGCAGCTTGGCCACGTATTCGCCCTGCTGGATCGCCGCCGGGGCCAGGCCGGGCACGTCACGGCCGTTGGCATCGTTGCAGCGGGCCAGGTCGCCGATCACGAAGATATCCGGGTGGCCGGGGAGGGACAGATCATCGTTCACGCGCATGCGCCCGCCGCGATCCGGCTCGGTGCCGGTCCGCTCGGCAAGCCGGACGCCGAACGACGAGGCCCGCACACCGGCTGCCCACAGCACCGTACGCGCCGACACCGTCTCGATGCCGTCCGGGCCCTTCATGCGGACACTGCCGTCGCCGATGTCCTCGACCATGGTCGAACGGAGCACGGTGACGCCCAGTTCCTCGAGCATTTCCTGCGCGCGGCGGGACAGGGCCTCGGGGTAGGTCGGCAATACCCGATTTGCCCCCTCGACCAGCAGGATGCGGGCGTCTCGCGGGTCCACCGCGCGGAAGTCGCCCACCATGGTGCGGTTGGCCAGTTCGCCCACCGCACCCGCCAGCTCCACCCCGGTAGGGCCGCCGCCGACGATCACGAAGGTCAGCCACTGCCGACGCCGCTCCGCGTCGGCTTCCAGCTCGGCCATCTCGAAGGCGTTGAAGATGCGCCGGCGCATGCGCAGCGCGTGTTCGATTGTCTTGAGGCCCGGCGCGTACTCGGCCCAGTCGTCATTGCCGAAGTAATGGTGCTTCACGCCGGTGGCCACGATCAGGGTGTCGTAGCCCACCTCGCCGAATTCGTGACGCACAGTGCGCGCCTGCGGGTCGACGTCGTAGGCGGTGCTCATCAGCGCACGCACGTTCTTGTAGCGACGCAGCAGTACGCGATGCGGCACGCAGATATCGCCGGTGGTCAATGTACCGGCCGTCACCTGGTAGAGCAGCGGCTGGAACAGGTGGAAATTGCGCTTGTCCAGCAGCGTCACGTCGTAGCCGGACTTGCCCAGCGACTGCGCCGCGAAAAGCCCCCCGAAACCGCCGCCGACGATCACCACGCGATGTCCATCCGGGACCGGATGATTCTGACTCATTGTTGTCACATTGCCCGCAAAATCCCCGCGCGAATGGTATCACGCCGCCATGTTGCACCGCCGCATCCACCAGGGCCCGCCCGCCCTGCTAGGCTAGGGCCAAGACGCTGCGCCCCGCCGGGGATGACAGCCCACGCGATGCCCCGGAGACGACGCCTCCCATGTGCCTGATTGCATTCGCCTGGCGCGTGCACCCGGTTCACGACCTGGTGCTCGCCGCCAACCGCGACGAGTTCCACGCCCGCGACACCGCTCCGTTGCATGCCTGGCCTGACGCGCCGGGTGTCGTCGGCGGCCGCGACCGCCAGGCCGGGGGCGCCTGGTGCGCGGCCGATCACCGGGGCCGTTTCGCCGCGGTAACCAACCTGCGGGAACCCGGCGCCGCGGGGGGCCGGCGATCCCGTGGCGAACTGGTCGCCGGGTACCTCACCGGCCGGGATCGGGCGCGTGATCATGCGGAAGCTGTCTGGGCGCAACGCCACGAATTTCCGGGCTTCAATCTGCTGGTCGGCGATGCCGATGACCTGTTCTACTTGAACAACCGCGACGATGCCGGTGTCCAGGGAGTAACCCCCGGCATTCACGCGCTGTCCAACGGACGCTGGGGCGATAGCTGGCCCAAGACCGAAAGAGCCGCCAGCGCGCTGCGCAGCGCACTGGCGCCGCCGGACATCGACACGGACGAGCTGCTGGCAATGCTGGCCGATACCACTCCGGCACCGGATGCCGCGCTGCCCGATACCGGAGTGGGCCTGGCGACCGAACGGCTGCTGAGTCCGGTGTTCATCCGGGGCGAGCAGTACGGCACCCGGGCCTCCACGGTGCTGCTGCGAGGTGCGGACGGCCGGATGCACATGCGGGAACGCTCGTTCGGCCCCGGCGGCCAGCCGGGCGGGGACGTGGAACAGGAGTGGACATGGTCATGACAACGCCCCGGCCCTGCGGCGAATGGCCCTCGCCGGTCGGCACCGACACCGTGGCGGCCGCCGGCCTCAAGCTCGGCCAGACCGCGATGACCGCCGACGGCGCCGTGGCCTGGACCGAGCGACGGCCGGACGAGGGCGGGCGAACCACCGTGGTGATGGCGGATGAGCGCGGCACGCGGGATCTGGTGCCGGCCCCGTACGATGTACGTTCGGCCGTGCACGAGTACGGCGGCGGCGCCTTCGTGCTCGACGGATCGACGCTGTGGTTCGTCAACAGCGAGGACCAGTGCGTCTACCGGGTTGATGCCAACGGCACCGTGACGCGCCTGACCCCGCCGGATCGCGGCCTGAGCTTTGCCGACCTGCAGGTGGACCGCCCCCGGCGATGCCTGATCGCAGTCTGCGAGGATCACGATGCCGACCCGGAACCCCGGTCCTCGCTGGTGGCCATCAGCGAAGACGGCGCCATCCGGGCGCTGGCGGCCGGGCCCGACTTCATCGCCAGTCCGCGGCTGTCGCCGGACGGGCGGAGGTTGGTATGGCTGAGCTGGGACCATCCCAACATGCCCTGGGACGGCACCACCCTGTGGCAACTCGACCTCGCCGGCGATGGCGAGCCGGTGGCGCTGGCCGGCGGGCCGGCCGAATCCCTGTTCCAGCCGATCTTCGCGCCGGACGGAAGCCTGCACGTGGTGTCGGACGCATCCGGCTGGTGGAATATCTGCCGGCATACGGATGACGGGCTGGTACCGGTCACTCACGAAACCGCCGAATTCGGCGTGCCGCAGTGGATATTCGGTCAGAGCACCGTCGCCTTCGATGACGACGGCGGGCTTTACGCGGTGGTCAGCCGCGACGGCTTTGCCGCGCTGGTGAGCGTGGCCCGCGACAGCGGCCGGCTACGCACTTTCGACCTGCCCTTTACCCATCTGGAACAGTTGCGCGCCAGCGGCGGCCGGCTGATCTTCATCGGCGGCAGCGCCACCACCGCGCCCACGCTGTGCACCCTGAATGCGGACGGCAGCGGCCTGCAGCGACTGCGGGCCAGCGCCAACAGCGACTGGCCGGAAGCCATGCTGTCCACCCCGGACGCCGTCCGCTACCCGACCGCCGACGGCGCCGAGGCGCACGCGCTCTACTACCCGCCACGCCACTCCGACTGGCAGGTGCCGGACGGCGAACGGCCGCCGCTGCTGATCAAGTGCCACGGCGGGCCGACCGGCGCTACCGTGACCGCGCTGGACCCGCGCATCCAGTTCTGGACCTCGCGCGGTTTCGCCGTGCTCGACGTCAACTACCGCGGCAGCGTCGGCTATGGCCGCGCCTACCGCGAAGCCCTCTACGGCGCCTGGGGCGTGGCCGACGTGGCCGACTGTGTGCACGGCGCCCGCTACCTGGCCGCTCAGGGTCTGGCCGACCCCGAGCGTGTGGTGATCAGCGGTTCCTCGGCCGGGGGCTATACCGTGCTGTCGGTGCTGACCTTCGCCGGGGTCGCGGCCGCCGGCGCCAGCTATTACGGCATCGGCGACCTAGAGCGGCTGCTGGCTTCCACCCACAAGTTCGAATCCCGCTATCTGCTGCGCCTGATCGGCGAGGACCCGGGCCTGCTGCGCGCACGCTCACCGCTGCACCATGCCGACCGTCTCACCTGTCCGGTGCTGTTCCTGCAGGGCCTGAAAGACAAGGTGGTGCCCCCGGACCAGGCGGAAACCATGGTGACGGCACTGCGCCGGCAGGGCGTGCCGGCCGCCCACATCACCTTCCCGGAAGAGCGTCACGGCTTCCGCGCGGCCGCCAACATCCGCACCGCGATCGGGGCGGAACTGGCGTTCTACGGCCGGATTCTGGGCTTTGCCCCGGCCGACAGCGAGCTGCCGCATGTGCCGCTGCAGCCCGACCCCGGTTCGTCTTGAAGCGCCCCACCGCCGACAGCGGTCCGCCGGTCCGGCGGGCAGCGTATGCCGCCGTGTTGCTGCTGGTGCTGTGCGGCCCGGCTCGCGCCGACGAGGTGTCGGTCACCCTCGAGGGCATCGAGGGGGAACTGGCCGACAACGCGCGGGCCTTTCTCACGATTGACGACAAACCCGCCCGGGAATACGAGGAGGCTCGAATACGCCGACTCCACCGGCTTGCCACCGGCGAGATTCGCCAGGCACTGCAGCCCTTCGGCTACTACTCGCCCGAGATCGAGGCCGAACTGACGCGCGAGGAAGACCAGTGGCAGGCCCGCTACCGGGTGGACCCGGGCCCGGCCACCCGGGTGACCAGCCTCGAACTCGAGGCCGTCGGCGAAGGCGCCGACCTGCCCGCCGTGCAGGAGGTTCTGGCCGACAGCGAGCTGGGTACCGGCAAGCAGCTCGATCATCGTCACTACGAAGCGACCAAATCGGCATTACTGAGCGCGGCCTACGATGCCGGTTATCTCGACGCCGGGTACCGCACCGCCACCATTCGCGTGCAGCCGGAACAGGCGGAGGCCGAAATCGAACTGGTACTGGAGACCGGGCCTCGCTACTACTTCGGCCCGATCAAGATCGAGCAGGACATTCTCGACCCGGCATTCGCCCAGCGATACGTGCCCTTCGAGTCCGGTACCCCGTTCAATGCCGAACGCCTGATCGACCTGCAACTGGCGCTGGGCGACACCGACTACTTCGATCAGGTGCAGATAGAGGCCAGGCGCGACGAGCTGCTGGACGAACCCGGCATCGATCCCGCCCCGCAGGTACCAGTGCGTGTGAGCACCGAGCCGCGCAAACCGCGCCGCTATTCCGCCAGTGTCGGCTACGGCACGGATACCGGGGCCCGGCTGGGGCTGGGCGCCGAGTTCCGCCGCCTGAACCGGCGCGGCCACCAGCTTCGCACCGATCTGCGGTTATCCGAGATCAAGCAGAGCCTGTCGGCCCGCTACGATATCCCCATCGACAACGTGCTGGAGGACCGGCTGAGTTTCGGCGCCACCGCCACGCAGGAGGAAATCGGCGACGTGCGCACCGACCAGTTCCGGCTGTCGGCCTCGCGCGAGGACGGCTGGGCCAAGGGGCGGCGGCGTCTATACCTGAATCTGGAGCGGGAAAGCTTCGATCTGGGCAACGGTCGCCGCAGTTCCGATCTGCTCTATCCCGGTGCCACTCTCAGTCTCAAACAGGCCGACGACCTGCTGCGACCCCGGCAGGGGATCAGCCTGTCGCTGGACGTGCATGGCGGCACCGAGGCGCTGGTCTCCGCCACGGACTTCATCCAGGGCCACCTGACCGCCGCGCTGGTAGTCCCCATCGGCGACCGCGCGCGGCTGCTGACGCGCGGCGAACTGGCCGGCACACAAACCAGCGATTTCGACGCCCTGCCCCCGTCGCAGCGTTTCTACGCCGGTGGCGACCGCAGTGTGCGCGGGTATGGCTATCAGGAAATCGGGCCGAAGAATGCCGCCGGCGAGAACACCGGCGGCCAGTACCTGGCGATCGCCAGCATCGAGGCGGAGTATCTGTTCTACAAGCAGATTGGCGCCGCCGTGTTCTTCGATGCCGGCGACGCCTCACCCACCACCGGTTTCGACTTGAAGCGCGGGGTCGGCGTGGGGTTTCGCTGGCTATCGCCGATCGGCACGCTGCGGATCGATTTCGCGCATCCGCTGGACGATCCCGACAGCGATTTCAGCTTTCACTTCAGCCTGGGACCGGATCTGTAAATGGCGCGTTGGCTGACATGGTTGCTGCTGGGGCTGGCCGGCCTGGTACTGCTGGTGGCCGGGCTGGTGGCATTCGTGGCCGGCACCCATACCGGCCTGCGCTGGGCCTGGTCACTGGGCCAGCCCTATCTGCCCGATGGTATCGAGGTGGCAGCGGTCGAGGGTCGGCTGCTGGATGAGGTGGTCGTGCGTGGCGTCCGGGCGGACCTGCCCGGCCTCGAACTGGACGCCGACCGGCTGCGCCTGGCCTGGCAGCCCGGGCGGCTGTGGCACAACGAACTGCGCGTGCGGGCACTGGAAGGCAGCGGCATCACCGTGACCACCCGGCCGGACGAAACACCCCCGGCCGACGACAGCGACACCCCGACCGAGCTGCCCGAGCACATCGAACTGCCCGTGCGGGTGGTGATCGAACGGCTCGCGATCCGCGACGTCGCCTATCGCGCGCAGCCCGATGCCGAGCCGATCCGGCTGGATCGCGCCGAGCTTGGCGCCCGGCTCGACAACCAGCAGTGGCGGGTGGGCACGCTCACGCTGCGGGCGCCGCTGGCCGATGCCGACGGCGACCTGCGCCTCACCCCGGTCCGACCATTTGCCCTGGAAGCCGGCCTGGACTGGACCGTTCGGGCACCCGACCTGGCGCCGGTGAGCGGCCAGACCCGCGTCGGCGGCGACCTGCTGGAACGCCTGACCGTGGCTCAGACCGTGGCCGCCCCGTATAACGCCCGCGCCGAGGTCATCCTGACACAGTTGCTGGACGCCGCGGCCCTGGACGCCACTGTTCGCCTGAAACAGACGGATGTGGCGGCGATCCGGGCCGACCTGCCACCGGCGGGCGTGAACGCCGAACTCAACGCCAGCGGCCCGCTCGGCGACCTCGACGTGCAGGGCTGGATTACCGGCAACAGCGAAGCGCACGGTCGCGCGCGGCTGGACCTGGAGGCCAACGTGTCCCCCGCCCGCGTGCGGCTGGACACCCTGCGCCTGACCAGCCCCGATATGGCGGGCGAACTCAGTGCGGACGGTCGGGTGGCACTCGGCCCCGGCACGCCGCTGGACCTGCGCCTGCGCTGGCACGACCTGCAGTGGCCACTGGCCGGCGAGCCCACCCTGCGCAGCGACAGCGGCTCGATTGCCCTGGACGGCCGGCTGGATGGCTACCGGCTGGACGCCGACATCGGCTGGCAGCTACCCGGCCAGGACGCCGGCCAGCTGCAGCTCGCGGGTTCGGGCGATCTTTCTGCCATCCGTCTGCCAACGATTACGGTGTCCGGCGGCCCGGGCCGAATCGCGGGCGACGCCCGCGTGGCCTGGTCTCCCGCGCTGGATGCGGAGATCCGGTTGGCCGGCGACAACGTCAACCCCGGCGCCATCCAGGCCGCATGGCCGGGCAACCTGTCGCTGGACCTTCACGCCACCGCGGCGATGCCGGACGGCGCGCTCACGGCGCGGGTGGAAACCCTGGCGGTGGACGGGCGGCTGCGCGACGTGCCGGTGCGGGTGAACGCCACGGCCGGCTACCGGCCCGAGCGCGTCGACATCGACCGTCTGCTACTGGAAGCCGGCGGCAACCGCCTCACCGCGAACGGCCGCCTGGGACTCGCGCAGACCACCTCGGCCCTCGACTGGAACCTGGACGCACCGACGCTGAACACGCTGGCGCCGTTCGGCGCGGCGCTGGACGGGGCCGCGGCGGGCGAAGGCCGGGTCAGCGGCAAGCGGCAAGCCCTGCGGGTCAACGCCGAGCTGAACGCTAACGACCTGGAAGCCGCGGGCAACGAACTGGCAGCGCTGACGCTTAGCGCCGACATCGACCGTAGCGGGCAGGCCCGCTCGAAGATCGATCTGCAGATCACCGACCTGCAGGCCGGCGGCCAGACCCTGGATTCCTTGACTCTGGCCGGCGACGGCACGCCCGCCGACCATCAGCTGCGGCTGGCATTGACTGGCCCGCAACTCGAGGCCGATCTCGGCCTGACCGGGGCCCTGACCGACGACGAAACCGACTGGGCCTTCACCCTCCAGCAATTGAATCTGACCCGGGACCCGCTGCCGACCTTCGCGCTTGCCGCGCCGGCTGCCGGCCGCCTCAACGCCACCACCCAGTCGCTGGCGCAGACCTGCCTGACCGGCGGGGACGCTCGCCTGTGCCTGTCCGGCCAGCGCCGGGGCGGCGAGATCACCGGCAACCTGTCCCTGCAGAACGCCGCGCTGGCACTGGCCCGCCCCTGGCTGCCACCGGACCTGGCGCTAGCCGGCACCGTGGATGCCGAGGCCGACGCGCGCATTCGCGGCGGCGAGCCCGATGTCACCGCGCAGATCAACACCTCCGCCGGGGCGATCTCCGCCACCGACCCGGACGGTAACGACCTGACGCTACTCGGGTTCGAGGCCGGCGAGATCACGGCGACGCTGCAGGCCAGCCGGCTGACGTTGGACGGTGACCTGCCTCTGACGGGCGGCGGCCGGGTAGCGCTGACGGTGAACGCCGGTGACGCGGCGAACGGCCTGACGGGGGGACCCCTTTCCGGCACGGTCGACATCGGGGTGCCTGACCTGTCCGTGATTACGCGGCTGACCGACGAGGTCGAGGCGTTCGAGGGCGGACTCGACGGCCAGCTGGATCTCGGCGGCAGCCTGTCGCGCCCGGAACTGATCGGTGAAGTGGCCCTGGCGGCGGATCGCGTGGCGCTGGTCACCCCCGGGCTGGAACTGACCGCGGTGCGCGCGGCGCTGGTCGGGCAGGGTAACCGGGTGCAGCTGGAGGCCAGCGCCACCTCGGGCGAGGGCACCGTGGAAGCCGGCGGCACCATCGGCTTCGGTGGCGACAGCCCCACTGTGGACCTGATGGTGCGTGGCGACCGCTTTCTGGCCATGGACACCCGCGACGCGCGGGTACTGGTGTCGCCCGATCTGACCGTCGGCATGAGCGCCGACCGCATCGACGTGACCGGCACCGTTACCGTGCCGGAAGCCGACATCACACCCCGCGAACTGCCCGCCGGCAGCGCGGTCACGGTGTCCGATGACCAGGTCATCGTCAGCGCCGACAATCAACCGGGTGCCGCCGGGCGGGCGTTGCACGCGAACGTGACACTGGTGCTGGGTGACGCGGTGCATTTCGAGGGCTTCGGGCTGACCGCGGACATCGCCGGCGATCTGAGGGTGCGGCAGCAGCCCGGCGACCCGCCAACCGGTACCGGCGAGCTGCGCGTCACCGAGGGTCGTTACAAGGCCTACGGTCAGGACCTCGACATCCAGCGGGGGCGGGTGCTGTTCGCGGGCGGCCCGGTCACGCAGCCGGGCCTGGATGTCCGCGCGGTGCGGCGGCCGGCCACCGACATCCTGGTGGGCGTGCAGGTGCGCGGCAATCTGCGCACGCCGGATTTCACGCTCTATTCGGAACCCGGCATGGGCCAGTCGGAACAGCTATCCTGGCTGTTGCTGGGGCGGCCGCTGGACGGGGCGTCGTCCTCCGAGGCGAGTCTGGTCTCCCGGGCAGCCCTGGCGCTGGGACTCAAGGGCGGCAACACGCTGGTCAAGAGCGTCGGCGACCGGCTGGGACTGGACGAGATCGGTATCGACAGCGCCCCCGGTACCACCGGTAATCAGGCGGCGTTGATGGTGGGCAAGTGGCTCACGCCCCGGCTGTACGTGAATTACGGCGTGGGCCTGTTCGAGCCGGTATCGACCCTGCGGCTGCGTTATACGCTCACGCCGCTGTGGCGCATCCAGACGGAATCCACCGGGGCGCATTCGGGCGGCGATCTGCTGTTCTCGATCGAACGACCGTAGGTCGGGCGACCGCGGCCGGCTTCAGTCCGGCCGTCGGGCCCGCCGATCCAGCCGCACCCGCCAGGCAAACAGGGCCGCGAATACCGCGAACAGGGCCAGCCCGGCGATCAGCAGGGTGGCGCCGCCGCGGTCGCTTTGCAAGGCGGTCAGGGCGCGGCCCACCGCCGACCCCAGAAAATACATCAGCAACCCGATCACGCTCAGCCAGATCAGGGTGCCGATCAGGTCGTAGATGAAGAACTTCAGCGGGGATACCCGGGCAGCGCCGATCACGAAGGGAATCACCGACCGCAGACCGTAGAAGAAGCGAACCCCGATGATCAGTCCGGCGCCGTAGCGATCGAGCAGGCGGCCGGCGTATCGCGCTCGCACCCGCCATGCCGAGCGGCGGGCAATGAACGGCTTGCCCATGTAACGGCCGGCATAGAACCAGGCGTTATCGCCAATCACCGTGCCGATCAGCCCGGCGATTAGCACCCCCGGAAACCAGATCACATCCTGCTGAGCGGCGATCGCCCCCAGCAGAATGCTGGTTTCACCCTCGAAGAAGCAGCCGATCGCCACGGCGATATAGCCGTAGGCGATGATCAATTCCTGCAACCACTCGATCATCGGGGGACAACAGGCCGGCGGCCCGTTCAGTTCCCCGGCATCGGCAACACACCCCGCAACCAGTCGCCAATCGCGCGGATTTCCTCGAGACAGACCTGGTGCTGCATTGGGTAGCTGTGCCACGCGATCTCGTAGCCTACCGCCTGCAACCGATCGCGGCTCATCTCGCCAAGTTGCTGTGGCAGCATGGGGTCGAGGCTGCCGTGCGCCATGAACACGGGCAGATCGCGGTTGGCGTCGCTGACCTCGCCGGCCAGGCGGTCACGCAACGGCAGATAGGTGGACAACCCCATCACGCCCGCCAGACGCTCGGGATGGCGCAGGGCAGTATGCAGGGCAATCGCGCCGCCCTGGGAAAAACCGGCGAGCACGATCGCACGGGCGGGAATACCGGCCTCGCGCTCGGCGGCAATCAGGGCTTCCACCTCCGCCCGGGAGGCCTCGATGCCCTCGGCGTCCTCACGCGCGCTCACGTCCAGGCTGGCGATGTCATACCAGGCCCGCATGGCCATGCCGTTGTTGAGCGTGACCGGGCGCACCGGCGCATGCGGAAAGATGAAGCGCACCCCGGCATCCGCGGCCAGCCCCAGTTCCGGCACCACCGGCTGGAAATCATGGCCGTCCGCACCCAGGCCATGCAGCCACACGACACTGGCGCGATGCGCGCCCTGCGGTTCCACCACCACTGTTTCGAGCATGTGAATTCCGTTTTTCCGGCCCTGCAGGATTGTGATCATCACCCGGGATGGGCGTAGACTGGTAGCTCGGTGCCCGGGCCGGTGTCCTGGAGCCGATCTCCCGTCAGCGGGGCCCGGCACGGCCCTGACGACGGTGGCGACGATACACAAAAAACAAGACAGGATGCGAGCGGCCCACGGGCGGGCTGCGGCCGGGAGCAACCGTTCCCGTCCGCCAGACCGCCGATCCGATTGCCGGGCCGACCAACCACGAAAACGGAGGTTAACGATGAAATCACGCGCAGCTGTCGCCTGGGAGGCAGGCAAACCGCTGGAAGTCACGGAAATCGACGTCGAGTGCCCGAAGGCCGGCGAAGTGCTGGTGCGCAATGTCGCCACCGGCGTGTGCCACACCGACGCATTCACCCTTTCCGGGGCCGATCCGGAAGGCAATTTCCCCAGCGTTCTCGGTCACGAGGGCGGCGCCATCGTCGAGGAAGTCGGCAAGGGCGTGACGTCCGTGGCACCGGGCGATCACGTGATTCCGCTGTATACCGCCGACTGCGGCGAATGCAAGCTGTGCAAGTCGGGCAAGACCAACCTGTGCAGCTCGGTGCGCGAGACCCAGGGCAAGGGCGTGATGCCGGACGGCACCTCGCGCTTCTCCACCAACGGCAAGTCGCTGCACCATTACATGGGCTGCTCGACGTTTTCCGAATACTCGGTGGTAGCCGGCGTGTCCCTAGCCAAGGTCAGCAAGGATGCCCCGCTGGACAAGGTCTGCCTGCTGGGCTGCGGCGTCACCACCGGCATCGGCGCGGTGCGCAATACCGCCGGGGTGGAGCCGGGTTCCAACGTGGCCATCTTCGGCCTCGGCGCGATCGGCCTGGCCGCCATCCAGGGCGCGGTCATGGCCCAGGCGGGACGCATCATTGCCATCGACATCAACCCGTCCAAGTTCGAGCTGGCCAAGCAGATGGGCGCGACCGAGTGCGTTAACCCCAAGGACTACGACCAGCCGATCCAGGAGGTCATCGTCGACATGACTGACGGTGGCGTAGATTACTCCTTCGAATGCATCGGCAACGTCCACGTCATGCGCTCGGCGCTGGAGTGCTGCCACAAGGGCTGGGGCAAGTCGGTGGTGATCGGCGTGGCCGGGGCCGGGGAGGAGATTTCCACCCGTCCGTTCCAACTGGTGACCGGCCGCGAGTGGACCGGCTCCGCGTTCGGCGGCGTCAAGGGGCGCAATCTCAATGGCTTCGTGAACAGCTACATGTGCGGCCATATCGACCTCGACAGCTTCGTGACCCACAACATGAAGCTGGAGCAGATCAACGAAGCGTTCGATCTGCTGCACGAAGGCAAGAGCATCCGCACCGTCATCCATTTCTGATCCCGACCCAGAGGAGCTCGAGTCGATGGAACAGATCGACGCACACAAGTGCTTCGGCGGCTGGCAGCGCCGCTATACCCACGAGTCGAAGGTCTGCGACTGCACCATGACCTTCGCCGTGTTCCTGCCGCCGCAGGCGGAACAGGGCCCGGTGCCGGCGGTGTACTACCTGTCCGGCCTGACCTGCACCGACGAGAACTTCGTCAACAAGGCCGGCGCCCAGCGGGTGGCGGCGGAACTGGGTCTGGCGCTGATCGCACCGGACACCAGCCCCCGCGGCCATAACCTGCCGGGCGAGGACGACAGCTACGACTTCGGCAGTGCCGCCGGCTTCTACGTCAATGCCACCCAGGCGCCCTGGGCCGGCAAGTACAACATGTACGACTACGTGGTCGAGGAACTGCCGGCGCTGATCAAGTCGGAGTTCGCCGCCACCATCAGCGAAAAGGCCTCGATCATGGGCCATTCCATGGGCGGGCACGGGGCGCTGATGATAGCGCTGCGCAACGCCGACCGTTATGCCTCGGCGTCGGCTTTCTCGCCGATCGTGGCGCCCAGCCAGGTGCCCTGGGGTCACAAGGCGCTGGGCGGTTATCTGGGCGATGACCGGCAGGCCTGGGAGGCCTACGACACCACCGCGCTGGTAGCCGCGGGCCACCGTTTTCCGGGGCCGGCGCCGCTTATCGACCAGGGTCTGGACGACAACTTCCTGGACGAGCACCTGCGCCCGGACCTCCTGGAAGACGCGGCCGGCAAGGCGGGGGTAGACGTCAACGTTCGGCGTCAGCCGGGCTATGACCACAGCTACTTCTTCATCGCCACGTTCATGGAAGACCATTTGCGGCATCACGGCAAAGCGCTGCTCGGGTAGACTATTCGGCTGCCTTCATGACGGGAGCCGCGGTTGCTGCGCCTGAGTGCCGCAATACTGCTGACGTTCACCCTTCTGGTCGCCGGATGCGGCCAGAAGGGTGATCTGTATCTGCCGGACGAAGAAAGCACCCCCGGCGAACCATCCGGCCAGGAATAACCGGCATGGATCACTTCCAGTACCGCGGCGAGCGGCTGTTCGCCGAAGACGCCGATCTGGGCGAGATTGCGACCGGCTTCGGCACCCCCTGCTACGTCTATTCCGCCGCCACGCTGCGCCGCCACTACCAGGTGTTCGACGACGCGCTGGCCGGCCATCCCCACCTGATCTGCTACGCCGTCAAGGCCAATTCGAACCTCGGCATCCTCGGCCTGCTGGCCGACCTGGGCAGCGGCTTCGATATCGTGTCCGTGGGCGAACTGGAACGGGTGCTGGCCGCCGGGGGTGATCCCGCGAAAGTCGTGTTTTCCGGGGTGGGCAAGCGGGCCGACGAAATGACGCGGGCGCTGGAAGCGGGCATCCGCTGCTTCAATATTGAGTCGGAAAGTGAGCTGCAGCGCCTCAACCGAGTGGCCGGAGATCTTGGCAGCAAGGCGCCCGTCTCGTTGCGGGTCAACCCGGACGTGGATGCCGGCACGCACCCGTATATCGCCACCGGGCTGAAGGAAAACAAGTTCGGCATCGACATCGAGCGTGCCGAGGCCGTCTACCGGGAAGCCGCGGCCCTGCCGCACATCGAGGTGGTGGGCGCCGACTGCCACATCGGCTCCCAGCTGACCCGGCTGGACCCGTTCCGCGACGCCGTCTCGCGCATGCTGGCCCTGATCGACCGGCTGGCGGGTCACGGCATCACCATCCATCATCTCGATGTCGGCGGCGGTCTGGGCATTACCTACCGCGACGAAACGCCGCCGTCCCCGGCCGATTACGCCGCCGCCGTGCGCGAGCTGGTGGCCGATCGCGATCTGGAACTGCTGGTGGAGCCCGGCCGGGTGCTGATGGGCAACGCCGGCATCCTGCTCACCCGGGTGGAACTGCTCAAGCCCGGCGAGCACAAGAATTTCGCCATCGTCGATGCGGCCATGAACGACCTGCTGCGGCCGGCGCTGTACGATGCCTGGCAAGCGATTGTGCCGGTGGACAAGAGCGCTGGCGGGGATGCCCGCAACTGGGACGTGGTCGGCCCGGTCTGCGAGACCGGCGACTGGCTGGGCCGCGACCGCGAACTTTGCCTGGCCGAGGGCGATCTGCTGGCGGTGCGCTCGGCCGGCGCCTACGGCTTTGCCATGGCCTCCAACTACAACAGCCGGCTACGGCCACCGGAGCTGCTGGTCGACGGTGAGGCTGTGCACGAGGTGCGCTCGCGGGAAACCATCGCCGACCTGATGCGCGGCGAGCAGACAGTCGCCTCGTTGAAAACGGGGCTAACCCCAAGGGGCGCAAAGAGATGATTGGTCGAGTCGGACACCAGCATGCCGTCGCGTCGTTCGCGGTTCACGTTGCCGGATCATGAGCAAGCAAGCCCCACAGGACCCGCTCATCCTGGTCGATGGCTCCTCCTGGCTATACCGGGCCTTTCATGCGCTGCCGCCGCTGACCAACCGCGACAATGAGCCCACCGGCGCGATCTACGGCATGACCAAAATGCTGCGCAAGCTGCTGCGCGAGTATGGCGCGGAGCGCGTGGTGGTGGTGTTCGACCCGCGCGGCAAGACCTTCCGCAATGACCTGTACGCCGAGTACAAGGCCAACCGGCCGCCGGTTCCGCCGGAACTGTCGGCCCAGTTCGAGGGCATTCGCGACATCGTCCGGGCCCTGGGCCTGCCGCTGATCCAGCGCGACGGGGTGGAGGCCGACGACGTCATCGGCACCCTGGCCACGCGGGCGGCCGCCGCCGGCGAAACCGTGCTGATCGTCACCGGCGACAAGGACATGGCGCAGCTGGTCACCGAGCGCATCGAGCTGCTCGACACCATGCAGGACCGGCGTACCGACATCGCCCGGGTGCAGGAGAAGTTCGGCGTGGGGCCGGCCCTGATCGCCGACTACCTGGCCCTGGTCGGCGACAGTTCCGACAACATTCCCGGCGTGGCCAAGGTCGGCCCCAAGACCGCCGCCAAGTGGCTGAACGAGTACGGCTCGCTGGACGGCGTGATCGCCAACGCCGGCGACATCGGCGGCAAGGTGGCGGAAAATCTGGCCGCCACCCTTGACGAACTGCCACTGTACAAGGACCTGGCCACGATCCGCTGCGAACTGGATCTCGACGAGGGACCGACCGACCTGCAGCGCCGCGAACCGGATACCGCGGCGCTGGCCGAGCTTTACCGGCGCTTCGATTTCAGCGCCTGGCTGCGGGATCTCGACGAAGGCGAGACGGACCAGGCAGCGCCTTCGACCGACCCGACCCCGGCCGCGGACTACCACACGGTGCTGGATCGCGAGGCGTTCGCCGCCATGCGGGACCAACTGGCCGCCGCCGAGCTGATCTGTTTCGATACCGAAACCGACAGTCTGCAGCCGATGCAGGCCAATCTGGTGGGTTTGTCGTTCGCCTGCGCGCCGGGCGAAGCCTGGTACGTGCCGGTGGGCCACGACTATCCGGGTGCGCCCGATCAACTGGACAGCGACTGGGTTCTGGATCAGCTCCGACCCATTCTCGCCGACCCCGCCAAGCCTAAGGTCGGGCAGCATCTGAAATACGACATCAACGTTCTCGCGCGCGCGGGCATCTCCGTTGCCGGCTGCGATTTCGACACCATGCTCGAGTCGTACGTGCTCAACAGCACCGCCACCCGTCACGACATGGATTCGCTGGCGCGCAAGTTCCTCGACCGCGGCACTATCAAGTTCGAGGAGGTCGCGGGCAAGGGTGCCAAGCAGATCACCTTCAACCAGGTGGGGCTGGAAGAAGCCGCCCCCTACGCCGCGGAGGACGCTGACGTCACGCTGCAACTGCATCGGCGGCTATATCCGGAACTGGCGCAGGACAAGCAACTGGCCGCCCTGTTCCACGAGATCGAGATGCCGCTGATGCCGGTGCTGGCGACCGTGGAGCGCAACGGCGTACTCATCGACAGCGACTTTCTCGGCCGCATAAGCGGCGAGATGGGCGAGCGCATGGCCGAGTTGCAGACCCGGGCCTTCGAGGAGGCCAGGGAGGCGTTCAACCTGGGCTCGCCCAATCAGCTGCAGAAGATTCTGTTCGACAAGCTGGAGCTGCCGGTGCTGCGCAAGACCCCCAAGGGGGCACCCTCCACCGCCGAGGACGTGCTCAGCGAGCTGGCCGACCGCCACCCGCTGCCGCGCCTGATCCTGGACTGGCGGGAAATGGCCAAGCTGCGCTCGACCTATGCCGACAAGTTGCCGGAACAGGTCAATCCCGAGACCGGTCGCGTGCATACCAGCTACCAGCAGGCGGTGGCCGCCACCGGCCGGCTGTCGTCATCGGACCCCAACCTGCAGAACATCCCCATCCGCACCGAAACCGGTCGCCGCATCCGCGAGGCCTTCATCGCCCCCGCGGGCCGGGTGCTACTGGCGGCCGATTATTCCCAGATCGAGCTGCGCATCATGGCGCACCTGTCGGAAGACCCGGTGCTGATCCGCGCCTTTCGCGACGGCGAGGACATTCACCGCGCCACCGCGGCGGAAGTGTTCGACACCCCGCTGGACGAGGTGTCCGGGGAACAGCGACGGGCGGCCAAGGCGATCAACTTCGGCCTGATGTACGGCATGTCGGCGTTCGGGCTGGCCCGCCAGCTGGGCATCGAGCGGGGCGAAGCGGCGGCCTACATCGATCGCTTCTTCGAACGCTTTGCCGGGGTGCGTGCATTCATGGACGGCACACGGGAATCCGCCCGCGAACAGGGGTACGTGGAAACGCTGTTCGGTCGTCGCCTGTACCTGCCGGAAATCCGCGACCGCAACGCGCAGCGCCGGCAGTATGCCGAGCGAACCGCCATCAATGCCCCCCTGCAGGGCACCGCGGCGGATCTGATCAAGAAGGCCATGATCGACATCCACGGCTGGCTCGAGGCCGAATCGGCAGATGTGCTGATGATCATGCAGGTCCACGACGAGCTGGTATTCGAAGTTCCCGAGGCCGGAGCCGAGGCGCTAGCCGAGCGGATTGCCGAGCGCATGTGTACGGTCGCGGAACTGGCGGTGCCGCTGGTGGCGGATACCGGCATCGGGTCGAGCTGGGAGCAGGCGCACTGAGCGATCGGGCGATATGGCCACAAGCGCCTGAGCGGGAAAGATAAAAAATTTTCGTCTGCGCCGGAACTCGAATCCGGATTACCGGTCTTATCTACCGTAAGCGAATGCTGCTTACCCGCTTGTTCTCCCTGAGCGGTAACCAATCCGGTTCCCCCCCAAGACCGGAGAAATTGCCCCGGTGGTATTCCCCCTGCCACCGGGGCATTTTTTATTCCGCTCGAGCCTGGCCATCCCCCGCGCGGTCATGTTCACGGGTCCGATGCACTCCAGTCAGCAGGGCGTCGAAAGCAATTCGAGCCGCCGCAGATAGTTGATTTCAGGCGCTATCGCCAATGATGGCGAAAAATCATGCGGTGCCGTGGAACTCGACGGCGACACGCGGGTCTCATTCCCTGCAAGCACACAATGCTTGCCCGCTTGTTCTCCCTGAGCGGTAACCAATCCGGTTTCCCCCCAACCGGAGCTGGCGCCCCGGCGGTTCTCCCCCTACCGCCGGGGCATTTTTTTGCGCGTTCGGAAATAAACGCCGCCCGTGGGTCTCAATGCCGTTGCTCGAGCCGCTGCAACGCCGAGAGCAGCATCAATTCCCGGAACAGGCCTTTCAATGCCTGGTTAGAGTCGCTTTCCGCCTTTGGGCAATCACCCCAGACCAGCCGCACACTGCCGGAATCGGCATCGATGAGTTGCAGTCGCGGGCTGCCATCCGCGGCAAGCCAGGCTTCGATGTCATAGCTCATGAGGTTCTACCTGTGTCGTTGAATGACAAGTAGAACGTATTACGAATTATTCTTATTTACAACCCGTTCGGGTCTAGCCACCGCGCCACTCGTGTTCGCGCCTCCGGAACACCGATCTGCCGGGTGGCCGAGAATAGCTGCACGCCGTGGGCGGGCAGGGCCTTCTGAACTTCGTGCAGAGCCTTGAACTGCTGGTTGCGGGAGAGCTTGTCGGCCTTGGTCAGCAATACGTGGAAGCCCAGCCCGACCCCGGCGCCCCAGTCCAGCAACTGGGCATCGAATTCGGTCAGGGGATGGCGCACATCCATCATCAGCACCACGCCCCGCAGCTGCGGGCGACCGGTGAGATAGCCCTCCACCATCCGCTGCCAGGCTGCCCGGACCCGCGGCGGCACCCGGGCAAAGCCGTAGCCCGGGAGATCCACCAGCAGTCCCTCGTTGAGGGTGAAGAAGTTCAGCAACTGGGTGCGGCCGGGTGTCTTGCTGGTGCGGGCCAGGTTGCGCCGGCCACACATGGCGTTGATGGCGCTGGACTTGCCGGCGTTCGAGCGGCCGGCGAAGGCAACCTCGGGCGCCTCTTCGGTGGGCAGGCCCCGCAGATCCACCGCGGAGGTAAGGAACTGCGCGCCGGCCATGGGATTGTCGGGCTGGTTAACGCTCATGCGAACCCCGGCCGGGAGGCCCGGCACGATGTCAGGAACGGGTGGGGTGTTATACAATTCACGTTGCAAACCTCGCTGCCGTGCCGTCGCAACAGCCACCGCCGCGACGGCCATCGCTGCCGGCGGGTTCATCGCCGGAGAATCACTGGCGAACAATTTCGGGAGTTTAACGCCACATGTCCATGCGAATGCTCATTGCCTCCGGTCTGGTCCTGACCGCGTCGTTGGTCCATGCCGATCCGTTCGTCGAGGGTGACCCGGAGGCCGGAGCCGAAAAAGCCGCTCCCTGCGCCGCCTGTCACGGCGGCGACGGCAACAGCACCAACCCGCAATGGCCCAAGATCGCCGGCCAGAGCAGCGCCTACCTGTATCAGCAGCTCAAGCACTTCAAGAGCGGAGACCGCGCGAACGCGATCATGCAGGGGCAGGTGGCCAACCTGTCCGACCAGGACATGAAGGACATCGCCGTACACTTCGCCGGCAATAATATGACCCCGGGCGTGGCCGACCCGGATCTGGTCAAGCGCGGCGGCAAGCTGTACCACGCCGGTGACGAGGAAGCCGGCATCCCGGCCTGCGCTGGCTGCCACGGTCCGGCCGGACAAGGCAACGCCGCCGCGGCCTACCCGCGCATTGCCGGCCAGCACGCGGCCTATTTGAGTACGCGGCTGAAGGCCTACCGCGAGGGCGAACAGGATTATCCGGCCGCCGCGATCATGAGCGGGGTGGCTGCCGAACTGGAGGACGCGGACATCCAGGCCCTCACCAGCTATATCCAGGGCCTGGCGCCGCGCAGCAAGGCATCGCCGTGAGCCGACCGGCACTGACACTGGCCCTGGCGGCAGGACTGCTCACCGCCACCGCCGCCAATGCGCAGTTTCCGGCGCGGTATGTGGCCGGCGAGCACTACACCGCCCTGGAATCAGCCGCCCCGACCCAGGCCGAGGCGGATCAGGTGGCGGTGATCGAGTTCTTCGTATACGGCTGCTCCCACTGTTACGAATTCGATCCGATGGTCACCGAATGGGCAAACGAGCTGGCCGACGACGTGACATTCCGCCGGGTACCGGCCACCTTCGGCCAGGCCGGCCCGGTCTACGCCCGGGTGTTCTACACCGCGAAGGCGCTGGACCTGGGGCAGGCGTTTCACGAAGCCTTCTTTGACGGCATCCATCAGGCCGGCCGCCGGCTTGTGGCCACCGATGAAATCCGGGCGTTCTTCACGGAACAGGGGGTGGCGGGGGATGCCTTCGACGAGACCTTCAATAGCGAGGCCGTCGACAAGCGGGTGGCGAACGCCACCCGCCTGATGCAGGCCTACGGCGTGACTGCGGTACCCAGCCTGGGCGTTGCCGGCCGCTTCTGGACCAATCCACGGCAAACGGGCGGCTACGAGTCGATGCTGAACGTGGCCGATTTCCTGATCGACCGGGCCCGAGACTGACGCGGACGCCCCATAAGGGCCGGTCACGGGGCCATGGCGGTCTGGTCCTCCTCCTCGCGAATCGTCTCGTGGACGATTTGCCAGTCGCCATCCGGCTGGCGCCGCCAGTACTGCTGGCGATACGCCGGCGAGCCGGCCGCGGGGCCGGTATCGCGCGTGAATGACACGAGCATCAGATCCTGTTCGCCCGGGTAGCGATAGATACTCAGCTGATCCGACTCAACCGGCAGTTCCGCGATCGCGGGCCCCTCGTCGCGGATCAGCTTGACGAACTGCTGACGCCCGAGGCCGTCCGCGCTGACGAAGTTGGCGGCATAGCGCCGGGCCGGGTCGGGGGTATTCCGATCGTCGCGCCAGGCGACCACCGCATCGCGCACCTCGCGCCGAGCCTGCGCCGCCTCCTCCAGGCTGAGCCAGTTGAGCTGCTCGGCAAACACGATCGGTGTGATGCCCGGGCGAATGTATTCGTGCAGGGCATTGAGATCGCTGTTGGCCACCACCACGCAGCCCTCGCTGGCACGCGGCGCCCGGTTATAGGTATCTCGCGGTACGCCGTGCACCCAGATTCCGTACCCGGTGCGGCCGTAGTAGCGGTCCCAGCTGTTGGGGTAGTCCACCGGGAAGGCACCGTCGCCGTAGAGTTCCGGTAGCTCGTCGTCGGGCTTGAACTCGGTAACGTGATACACGCCCAGCGGCGTACGCAGATCGCCCTCGAACTGTTTGCCGAAGCCTGCGGTCCCGATACTGGCGTAGAAATCCGCCACCAGATCGAGGCCACCCTCGGCATTCCGGAACACGTAGAGGCGGTTGCTTGCCAGATCGGCCACCAGCACATGCCGGAAGGCGGGTGCCAGTTGCAGCACGGCATCGGGCACCGCCTCGGGCGGCGGGCTGAAGCGCCGATGCTGCCAGCGCAGGCGCGCTTCCTCGATCAATGCGTGCTGGCGGTCGCTGACCGGTGGCGCCCAGGCATCGGCCCGCCCACTGCGGGCCCGCAACAGCTCGGCGTGCAGGAAATGAGCGAGTCGGAAATCCGGCCGGTCCGTCTTCAGGCGGGCGAGCATGTTTTCCACCTGATCGTAGTCCCCGCGCCGCCACTCGGCCAATACGTCAACCACGCGGTTTTCCGTCTCGGCATGATACGGCAGGGTCGATGGCGCCTGGGCGGCCACGGTTCCGGTGGCGCCGATACCGAGAGCCAGCCACAGCCACGCAGCCGCGACCAACGGCCCCGGCCTAGAGCGGTTCGTCGGTTTCCCGGAGTATCTGCCAGCCATCGTCCGTGCGCGCCATCAGGAGGGTCTTGCGAACGCGATCCTCGTAGGTATCGGATTGGTAATGCTGGCGGAAGCTGACTTCAGCGGTGGCATCATCAAGCAGCGTAATTTGGAAGTCGTCGATGCCGACGCGGATACGTTCGGGGGCGGCGACCCGCTCGCGCCGGTTGTCAGCCCAGGCCGCGCGGCTGCGGCCGTCGACGGGGCGGAAGTCCGCCGCATAGCTGTCCAGGTAGGCCGCCACATCCTGGTCGGACCAGGCGCGAGCCCACGCCTGCACGCTGGCGCGAATCGCGTCCTGCACATCGGCATCGGCTTCATCGGGGGCCATCGCATTCGCGGTCGCGGCAGCGTCCGGTTCGTCGTCGGGCAACACCTCCGGCGCAGCTGCCGCCGGTGCTTCGTCACCAGGCGGCCTGGCCGGTTCCGGGGTCGGTGCGGGCGCGTCCACCACCTGCGTACGGGACGCGGCTTCGCGACGGCCGTCGAAGCTCGACACCATCTCCAGCTGAACGCCGAGGTCTTCCGGCCGGCCCTCCGGGTCTAGCGCCTTGCTGTAGGCCACGGCGGCCAGGGCGGTGTAGACATCACCCAGATTGCGGTGCGCCGTAGCGTAGGCCGGGTGCGTTTCCATCGCCGCTTCCAGCCAGCGGCGGGCCTGTTCGTAATCGTTCTGGCGGGAATAGAGCACCGCCAGATTGTTGGCGGGCTCGGGATGATCGGGATACTCGCGGGCCAGTTCACCGAACAGGTTGATGGCAGCGTCGGTGTTGCCGGCCTGCGCCAGCGCCCTTGCCTTCAGAAACCGCAATTCGCTGTTGCCGGGGTCGGATGCCAGTGCCTGCTCTGCCAAATCCAGGGCGGTTTCGGTCTGTCCGCCCGCCAGCTTCGCGGAAATGGTATCGACATCGGCCAGCGCGCTTCCCGGCCCCAGCAGTGCACCCAGCAGCAGCGTGGCGCCCAATCCCTTGCACGCATCCATAACCAAACCCGTTCTCCTTCGCCGACCCATCCCCCGACTCACCGAATGGGTGGCGGGGGCGCCAGCGGAACATGCCGCGTGAATGCGCACGAGTATACATGACCAAATTGCGGCCAGACCTTGCCGGGCCCTTCGTCACGGTGGTCTTTTGCCCGGACGCAAGGCAGACTTTTGCCACCTGATTGGAAGGCTCTACACCATGATTGTTCCCGTCATTCTCGCCGGCGGCGCCGGCACCCGGCTGTGGCCGCTGTCTCGCGACGCCCGGCCCAAGCAGTTCCTGCCGCTGACCGGGGCGCAAACGCTACTGGCGCAGACGGTTCGGCGGGCAGCCGGGCTGGAAAATACGGCGGCCCCGCTGGTGGTCGGCCGGGAGGCCCACCGCTTTCTGATTGCCGAACAGCTGCGACAGGCGGGTACACCGGGGATGGTGATGCTGGAGCCTGCCGGCAGAAACACTGCCCCCGCCGCCGCCGCCGCCGCGTTCGAGGCGCTGGCCACGCACGGCCCCGACAGCCAGTTGCTGATTCTGCCCTCCGACCATGTCATGGCGGACACCGGCGCCTTCGCGACGGCTGTCGCCATCGCCAGCGATGCCGCGGCGAGCGGCCATCTAACCACTTTCGGTGTCACGCCCACGGGCCCGGAAACCGGCTACGGCTACATCCGGCGGGGCGAGGATGTGCTCGACGGCGTGGCCCGGGTGGCTGCCTTCGTGGAAAAGCCGGACAAAGCCACCGCGACAACCTATCTCGACAGCGGCGAGTACCTGTGGAACAGCGGCATGTTCCTGTTTCCGGCCCGGGCCTATTTGGATGCCCTGGCGTCCCATGCGCCGGACTTGCTCGAAAGCGCCCGGGCCGCCCATGCCGGCGCCGAACGCGATAGCGACTTCCTGCGCCTCGACCCGCCGGCCTTCGCCGGCTGCCGCAGCGATTCGATCGACTACGCGGTGATGGAACGGACCGAACACGCCGCGGTGGTCGCCCTGGACGCCGGCTGGAGCGACCTGGGTAGCTGGGGCAGCGTGGCCGAAGCGGCCGGCGTCGATGCCGATCGCAATTACTGTCACGGCGACGTGATGCTGACCGATACCGAGGACTGCGTGATCCACAGCGACGGCCGGCTGGTTACCACACTGGGGCTGCAGAACACGCTGGTGGTAGCCACGGACGACGCCGTGCTGGTGGCCGACCGCAAGCGGGAACAGGACATCAAGGCAGTGGTCACCCGGCTGCGCGACGACAATCGCCGGGAAGCCACCGAGCATCGCAAGGTCTACCGCCCCTGGGGCAGCTACGAATCCATCGCCGCGGGCGACCGCTTTCAGGTCAAGCGAATCATCGTGCCGCCCGGCGGGCGTCTGTCGTTGCAGAAGCACCATCACCGCGCGGAGCACTGGGTGGTGGTGGAGGGCACGGCCCTGGTCACCCGCGGCGAGGAACAAACGCTGCTTACCGAGGATCAGTCCACCTACATCCCGCTGGGCACGGTCCATCGGCTGGAGAACCCCGGCAACGTCGATCTGGTGCTGATCGAGGTCCAGTCCGGCAGCTATCTGGGCGAGGACGACATCGTGCGCTACGACGATATCTACGGCCGCACCGGCGACGACAGCAAAAGGAAATTCGCCTGATGGGCCAGTACTACTCCTTCTTCAAGGCCTACGACATCCGCGCCCGGGTGCCGGATGAACTGGATGCGGGCATGGCCCGTCGCATCGGCCGCGCCTTCGTGGCCCACCGGCAGGCGAAGACCGTGGTGGTGGGCCGGGACATGCGGTTGTCCAGCCCGGAACTTGCCGACGCCCTGGCGGACGGCCTGCAACGGGCCGGGGCGGATGTGCTGGACATAGGTCTGTGCGGCACCGAAGAGGTCTACTACGCCACGTTCAGCGAAAACGCGGACGGCGGCATCATGGTCACCGCCAGTCATAACCCGCGCGACTACAACGGCATGAAGTTCGTGCGCGAACAGGCCCGCCCCATCTCCGCGGATACCGGCCTGTTCGATATCGAGGATCTGGTTCACGCCAACCGATTCGACGACGCGCCCGTACCGGGCCAGCGACGCGGGCTGGACCACCGTCCGGGCTACATCGATTTCCTCGTTGAGCAGATCGATCCGGACAGGCTCAGGCCGCTGAAGATCGTCGCCAATCCCGGCAACGGCTGTGCCGGCCTGGTGATGGCGGAACTGGAAAGGCGTCTGCCGTTCGCGGTCACGCGGGTGCACTTCGAGCCGGACGGCGAGCTGCCCAACGGCATTCCCAATCCCCTGCTGCCGGAAAACCGCGAGGCCACGGCCGCGGCGGTGCGCGCGGCCGGCGCCGACCTGGGCCTCGCCTGGGACGGGGACTTCGACCGGTGCTTCTTCTTCGACGAAACCGGCGAGTTCATCGAAGGCTACTACCTGGTCGGCCTGATCGCCCGCATGATGCTGGCCCTGGAACCAGGCGCGCGCATCGTGCACGACCCGCGGCTGACCTGGAACACCATCGAGCTGGTACGGCAGATGGGCGGCGTGCCGGTGCAGTCCAAGTCCGGCCACTCGTTCATGAAACAGCGCATGCGCGAAGAGGATGCCGCCTACGGCGGCGAGATGAGCGCCCATCACTATTTCCGCAGCTTCGCCTACGCCGATAACGGGCATCTGCCGTGGCTGCTGGTGGCACAGCTGATGTCGGAAACGGGACAGTCACTGTCTTCGCTGGTCAACGAGCAGGTCGCCGCGTTTCCGGCCAGCGGTGAAATCAACCGCGAGATCGGGGATCCGGACACGGCTCTGGCCGGGCTCGAGGCCCGGTACGCGGGCCAGGCCGAGCGCGTCGAACACGTGGACGGCCTGTCGATGGAATTCGCCGACTGGCGCTTCAATCTGCGCAAGTCCAACACCGAACCTGTGGTGCGACTGAACGTGGAGACCCGTGCGGATATCGGCCTGATGCGTACCCGCACCGAGGAGCTGATTGCGTTGCTGGACAGCTACTGAAGCGAACCCGGTCCGCCACGGTCAGAGCATGCGGCGGACAATCCCGTCGCGGCGGTAGAGACCGTGGTAGGCGGCGGCCGCGACGTGCAATCCCACCAGCCACATCAGGGCGAATGCCCCGAATTCGTGAACCTCGCCGGCCCAATCGGCGATGGCATCGTTGGCGGACATCAGGGGCGGCAACGCCAGGGGACCGACCAGACCGATCGTTTCGCCTGCTGCCGACGCCGAAAGCCAGCCCAGCAGCGGCAGGGCGACGAGCAGGGCATAGATCAGGCCGTGATTAAGCCCGGCAAGGCGTCGCTGCCAGCCCGGCATGGCCGCGGGCATCGCAGCCGGTGGATGCCGCCGACGATAGGCCAGCCGGACCATGGCCAGCGCAAGGATCAGCACACCCAGGCGCAGGTGCCAGGCCATCAGGAGCCGGCCAGCGGGGCCTTCGAGGTCGTGCCCGACCAGTCCCAGGGCGATCTGAACCGCGACCAGGCCAGCCGTTGCCCAGTGCAGGTATCGCGCAACGCGCGAATAGCGCGCCGGTGGTAGCTGTGCTTCCGTCATCCATCCAACCGGGGGGCTTGAAAGGATCAGTATCCCCCCGGGCCGATTAACGGAAGATGACGTGCCCGGGTCGGGCAGCGGGCGCGACGTCCCCTTGGCGCCGCACCCGCCTTATTGCTAGACGCGCATGCCCAGTTCCTGCCAGTTCGGGGCAACGGTCGCCTCGGCACTGGCACGAGCGTTCATGCTGTCGAACCATCGGCTGACGTTCTTCAGCCCCGGGTCGAGCGGCTGACCCACGCTGGCCACGAAGTCGAGATGGCAGTAGAGCACGATATCGGCCAGCGTCATCTTGTTGCCGGCCACGTACTCGCGGTCGGCCATCAGGCCGTCGAGCCACGCAAGACCTGCCTGACCCTTCTTCTTCAGGCCGTCGGCGGCCTCGGGCAGACACATGGTGCGGTCCTTGAACAGGTCATAGCCCTCGGCGAAACGGAAGCCGTTGAGCAGGAACTCGGTGATGTTGAGCTCCACCCGGCGCACCCACATGCGGGTATTGACCCGCTCTTCCGGCGTGCTGCCGACCAGGGCCGGGCTGGGGTGCTTTTCCTCGAGGTACTCGCAGATGGCGACGGTTTCGCCGATCACGGTGCCGTCATCCAGTTCCAGCGCCGGGACCTGGCCCGCCGGGTTCTTCTTCACGAATGCGTCGCCCCGGTTCTCGCCGCCGAGCAGATCGTGATCGACCTGCGGCAGCTCGATGCCCTTCTCGTGCATGAACATGCGCACCAGACGGGGATTGGGGCCTAGCGAATTGAGCAACTTCATGATGTGGTCTCCTCCTGTTGACCGACGCGCACCGCGTCGGCGTTTGAAAACTGTGTGCCCGGATCGGGCGACGGCGTAGCATCCGCCATGAAAGCGGGCGGAGCAACCGTCCGGATTGCCCGATCGCGCCAGGGAGCCTGAACGTGGCCTATGACACCGGGTTGACCGAGCGCATTGCGGATTGCTTGCGTGACCATGCCTTCGTCGAGTCGCGGGCGATGTTCGGCGGCATGGCCTTCTTCATCAACGGCAACATGCTGGCTGCCGTGCTGGGCGATGAACTGGTGGTGCGCGTCGGCCCGGCCGCCTGGGAGGGTGCACTGGCGCTGCCCCATGCCCGCAAGATGGACTTCACCGGACGCCCGATGCGCGGTTTTGTCACTATCGACCCCGCCGGGATCGAGGACGACGCTGACCTCGCCGCCTGGCTGAATCGAGGCATTGCCTTTGCGGGAAACCTGCTGCCGAAAACCTGAGCCATTGCCGTACCTAGAACCGGTAGCGCCAGCTCACGTCGAGCTCGTAGCCCTCGAGCGAGGCATTGATATCCTGCGCCGGGAAACGGGCGTTGGGTCCGCCGATGTCGTTCTTGAACGAGACCAGCAGGGACAGGTCCAGCGAGACCCGCTCGCTGTGTCGCCAGCTGGCACCGGCCGCGATCTTGTGCTTGAGAATGCTTTGGGCAAGGATGTTGAAAAACAACTCATCCTGGTCCACCGGGGTATCGGGAACGTAGGCGTAGCCCGCCCGCCAGGTCCATGCACCGGAGGGCTGGTAGCGCAGGCCCATCTTGTAGACGCTGCTGTCCTCCCAGCCGAACCCGGGCCCGCCGACCGAGCCCAGCAGGCCGGGGTTGTCCGGCTCGTTGCCTTGCGCGGAGACATCGCTGTAAAAGATCCGTTGCACGTCGAACAACAGCGTCCAGAGCGCGTTCATCTGCCAGGCCAGGCCGAGGCTGGCATAGGCGGGAATATCGAGCCGCCCGCGATCCGGCAGTATTCCCTGATAATCGTCGAACTCGTCGACGCGAATCTTGGTCTGGTAGACGGCGCCTAACGCCAGGCCAGATGGAGCCTCGAACTGTGCACCCAGCTTGGCCCCGTAGCCCAGCGAATAATCGTGCCCGTTGTCAGAAAGACTGCCCGGCGCACGGGAGGCCTCGGCAAACGCCGCCAGACCGCGGATCTCGATGGTCTCGATGGCGACAATCGGCGCGATGCCCAGGCGCAGGCGGCCAGTGATCTGGCGCGCATATGTCGGGGCCAAAAAGAACTGGGCCAGGTCGATGCCGGCGCCTCCCCCACAATAGATACCTTTGCCGATGGTTTCTTCCGGGCAGGTGGGATTGTCGAAGTCGTCGTAAGTAGTATTCAATCCGCCGTTGGCGTACAGCACCAGCGCAATTGCCGACCGGTCATCGATTCGCCAATTCATCCCTCCCTGGGGGATGGTGAAGACGTCCAGCGCCACCTCCGGATCGGATCTCACGCCCCCCGGCCGCAGGGGAAAGCTGCCCGGCGGGGGCGGCTCCGCCGGGGGGTCGAATGCCCCGGGTTCGAACGCGGGCCTTGCGTGCAGCAGCAGCAGATCGAACTGCAGGGCCCGATCCGGGACGGTGACGATACCCGCCGGGTTGTTGGCGGCCACCAGGGGCGTATCCCCGCCCAGCGCGATGCCGGCGCCGGCCGTCCCCTTGCTGATGGCACCCCAGCCATTCGGGAAATAGCCGGCGCCGGCATGACCGGCCGAACTCCAGACCATGGCCATGGTGGCCAGGCAATACTTGAACACGACGCGCGTCATGGTCCGGTCTCCCGCTCGCGGTGATTGGTATTGTTGCCGACCGGAATCGTCGGTCAGCGTGCTACGCGGGTCAGTGGCAGCACCTCTCCCCCTAGCACGCTACCGGAGCTAGCGCGCGGGTAACCCACCCGAAAGCGCAGCCGTAACCTGTGCGCACACCGTCGATACGTTCAGGCTCCGGCACTGGGCCGCGCCGACACCGCCTGGTGCCAGCGCTGAAGGTTGGGACGCTGGTCGTCCACCGGCATCTTGACCACGCTGGCGAAATCCACGCTGCACAGGGCGGTGATATCCGCCACCGAGAAGCTGTCACCGGCCACGAACTCGGTCTGGCCCAGCCGCCGGTCGAGCAGGTCGAACCCCTGGGCCAGGCGCTCCAGGCTGATCTCGCCGAATTCCTTGGATGTCTTTTCACGGTCCGCAAAGATGCCCGACAGGTTGCGGAAGCTCATCGCCACCTGCAGCAGCACGTTGAATTCCACCCCGCGGTTCCACATCTCGATCCGGCCCTGGCTGAGCGGATCGCTGCCGAACAGCGACGGTTCCGGCTTTATGCCCTCCAGATACCGGCAGATGGCCACCGATTCGCCGATGCAGGTGCCATCGCCCAGCTCCAGGGTGGGCACCACTCCGAGCGGATTCTTGGCCCGGTAGGCTTCGGAGAGATTCTCGCCGGCGCGGATGTCCACTTCCACGAACTCGACATCCTCGATGCCCTTTTCGGCCATGAACATGCGCACGCGGCGCGGGTTGGGAGACTGGGCGAATTGATGCAGACGCATGGGAATAACTCCTGCTGAGGAATTCGACGGGCCGGCAATCAGGCGATGGAGCCGCCATCCACCACGTAGACCGAGCCGCTGACATAGCTGGCCGCCGGGCTGGCCAGGAACAGAATGGCGGGCGCGATTTCCGCCGGCTCGGCCACCCGTCCCAGCGGAATGGTGGGCAGAAACTGGTTGAGCACCTGCTCGTTGTGGACCAGCGCCGAGGCGAACTTGGTGTCGGTCACGCCCGGCGCCACGGCGTTGACGCGAATGCCGAACTGGCCGCATTCCTTGGCGAAGGCCTTGGTCATGTTGATCACCGCCGCCTTGGTCACCGAGTAGATTCCCATCATCTGCCCGGGGGTCAGGCCAGCGATGGAGGCATTGTTGACGATGGCCCCGCCGCCCTGTTTCTTCATGATCCGGCCGGCCAGCTGGCAGGCGTAGAAGTAACCGCGCACGTTGACGTCCAGCGTCTTGCCTACCGCGGCCAGGTCGGTGTCCAGGATGTGGCCGAAGCTGGGATTGGTGGCGGCATTGTTGACCATGATGTCGAGCCGATCGAAGCGGCTCTCGATGTCGGCGAAAAAGGCGTCCATGGCCGCCGGGTCGCCGATGTGACAGGGCATGGCGGTGGCCTGGCCACCGGCGTCACGGATAGCCTGGGCCACCGCTTCGCAGCCTTCCGCCTTGCGCGCGGACACCACCACATGGGCGCCGTGCCGGGCGAACAGGTGGGCGGCGGCCTCGCCGATCCCGCGCGAGGCGCCGGTGATGACGGCGGCCTTGCCGGTGAGATCGAAAGTACTATCGGTCATCGGAAACTCCATGCGTTGAATTTCTTAACCGCAAAGGTCGCAAAGCAATTCTTTTCGCTTCTCCGTTGCGCCCCTCGCGGTTCGTAGTTCGTGTTGCCTACACGTGGTTCAAAGCCGCGACTGGTCGATCACCCGCTGACAGACGTCGCCCAGCACCGGCACGAATATCCGGAATGCCTTGAACCGCTCGTCCTGGGTCTTGCCTTCCTTGTAGCGCTTGTAGATCTGCTGGACGATCGCGATCAGCCGGAAAACGCCGAACACGTAGTAGAAATCCCAGTTATCGACGTCGAGACCCGTGCGTTCCCGATAGCGGGCCAGCATCTGATCGCGGGTGAGCATGCCCGGCAGGTTGGTCGGGCCCATGCGCACGCCTTGCAGGGTTTCCGGATCATCAGCCTGCACCCAGTAGGACATGGAACAGGCGAAATCCATCACCGGGTCGCCCAGGGTGGCCATCTCCCAGTCCAGTACGCCGATGATGCGGGTGGGGTCGGCCGGGTCCAGCACCACATTGTCCAGCTTGTAATCGTTGTGGATGATCGCCGCCCGGCCGGGGTCCGCCGGCATCTTGTCCTCCAGCCAGGCCATGATCGGCTCGCAGTCCGGCACGTCGTCGGTGCGGGCGTTGCGAAAACGCTTGTTCCAGCCGCGAATCTGGCGCTCGACATAGCCGGCGGGCTTGCCGAAATCGGCCATGCCCGCGGCCTCGACATCAATGGTGTGCAGTTCCGCCTGGACATCCAGCAGCGATTCACACAGCCGCGCGGCCTGGTCGGCCGACAGGCTCATGCCCTCCGGCAGATCACGGCGGACGATGATGCCGGTGAGACGCTCCATCACGTAGAACTCGGCGCCGATCACGCTCTCGTCGGTGCAGTGGACTACCGGCCGCGGGGCGTACTCGAACACCCCCTGAAGCCGCGAGAGCACCTCGAATTCCCGGCCCATGTCGTGGGCCGAGGCGACGTTGCTGCCGAACGGCGGGCGCCGCAGCACATACTCGCGGCCATTGGCCTGCAGCGAGTAGGTCAGGTTGGACGCGCCGCCGGGAAACTGGCGGATGGCCAGATCCCCCGCCAGTTCCGGGGCGGCGTCACGGAAATAGGCCGCGAGCGCGGCGGTGTCCAGGTCCTCGCCCTCGCGAATGTCGGTGGCGTGATCGATTTCGGTCATACGGTCAATTCCTCCATGGGCGTGGGCGTCAGATAGCGCGTCGCCAGTTCCTGCACGGCAAGAGCATAGCCCGCGGCAGTCTGGCCGCGGCGACCGTGCTTGCCGTGCTTGAGATACCAGTCCTGCAGCACCGCCTTGAGCATGGCGGCGGCGGCCAGCGCATCGGTGGCGCGAAAGCTGCCATCGGCCTGACCTTCCCGGATGATGGCGGCGAAGATTTCCTCGGTGGCCTCCTCCATCGCCACCGCCTGGCGGCGCTCGGCCTGCCTCAGATGGCGGGCTTCCATGTAGAGGAACACGAACCAGGGCCGCAGGATTTCGCTGAGCAGCACATGGGTGCGGATGGCCTCGTCCAGGCGGGCGCGGGCGGTGTCATACTGGTCCACCTGTCGGCGTAGCACCTGCTCGATCTGCCGCTGCCCCTGGCGCTGGATCACCGCCACCAGCTCGTCCTTGCTCTGGAAATAGGCGTAGAGTCCACCCAGTGATAGCCCGGTGCGCCGCGCCAGGTCCCGCAGGCTCATCGCCGCAAAGCCCTTGCGGTTGGCGATGGCCAGGGTGGCCTCGACGATCTTGGCCAGATTGGCCACGGCGATGCTTTCGTTCTGCACCGACACGCTGTCGCCGTGCTCGGCGTAGATCGCCCGGCACAGCCCGGTCATGGACACCCCGGCGTCACGCCGGAACGCCCGCAGTTCATCCGCCGCCCGGCGGTTGGCCACGGCCGGCACCACGCGGTGTCAGCCCGAGGCCAGCGCCCGGCCCAGCTCGTGGCGGGCCACGGTGCGCTTGTGCACCTCGTCCGGACCGTCATAGATACGGGCGGCCCGCTCCTCGCGGTAGTACCAGGCCAGCACCGTATCGTCGGTCATGCCCAGCGCCCCGTGCGCCTGCAGCGCCCGGTCGACCACCCGCTGCAGCACCCCGGCCACGAAATACTTGATCATGCCGATCTCGTTGCGGGCGGCCTTGAAGCCGTAGGTATCGCCGGTCCAGGCAGCCTTGAGCACCATCGACCGGGCCGCTTCGATCTCGGCGGCATTCTCGGCAATCCAGAACTGCACCGCCTGCTGATCGGCCAGCATCTGGCCGTCGGCCACCTCGCGTTCCAGCGCCCGGCGGCACAGCAGCTTCTGCGCCCGCTTGCAGATGCCCAGCCAGCGCATGCAGTGGTGGATGCGCCCCGGGCCCAGCCGCTTCTGCGCCAGCAGAAAGCCCTGGCCTTCCGGCCCGAGCATGTTGGCAGCCGGCACCCGGACATCGTGATATTTCAGTTCGGCGTGACTGAACCAGCCACTACCCGGATGGCCCATCACCGGGGCGTTGCGCACGAACTCCACCCCCTCCTGATCCGAGGGCACGATGATCATCGAGGCCCGCAGGTGCTTCTCGGCCTCGGGATTGGTCACCGCCATCACCACCGTGAACGCGGAACCATCATAGGACGAGGTGAACCACTTGTGGCCGTTGATCACGTACTCGTCACCGTCACGCACGGCGGTGGCCTTGAGCAGGGTGGGGTTGGAGCCGGCGGTGTTCTTGTCGGTCATGGAGAAACACGACCGAATCTCGCCGGCAGCCAGCGGCTTGAGGAAGCGCTCCTTCTGGTCCTCGGTGCCGAATTCCAGCAGCAGTTCCATGTTGCCGGCATCGGGCGCTTGAGCCCCGAACGAGAAATGCCCGAACGGGGTCTGGCCCATCACTTCTGACAACAGGGCGAGGTCCATCAGTGACAGGCCCATGCCGCCCACCTCGGCCGGGAGATTGGGGGCCCACATGCCCATCTTCTTGACCTCGGCGCGCAACTCGTTGAGCTGCGGCTCGATGTCGGGCCAGTCACGGCCCATGACCTCGGGTTCCAGCGGGATCAGCCGGTCGTCGACGAAGGCCTGGGCCTTGTCGAGCATCTCGCGGGTGCTATCGGAAACAGAAAAATCCATGGCGTCCTCCTGCGCTATCGCAGCGTGATCACGTCCGGATCGTTTTCCAGACGCAGATGAGTGGTGTTGTTGAAGCCCATCAGCCGCCAGCCGGACCGGGTGGATCGCAGCTCGGTGACCGAGGCATTGAAGACAACCCAGTTGAGTTCGACGGTCTGGGCCGGGGACAGTCCCAGGCAACTGGCCACCGACACCGACACCGGTCCGCCCGAGGTAAAGGCGATCAGGCGGGCGTGGCGGTCGTGGTCGCGGTGCAGGCGGTCGAGGCCGTCCTCGACCCGGCTACGGAAACGGTTCCAGCTCTCGAACGGCCGGGATTCGTGCGGGGTGTCGGCCAGCCACTTGGCGGTCACGCCCTCGAAGGCGCGCTGGAACAACCGCCGGTCGGTGAACAACTCCCGCTGGCGCTGGCCAAGTTCCGGCTCTTCTCTCAGCACCATGGGCAGATAGGCGCGGAAGATGCCGTCGGCGTCGTATTCGTTGAAGGCGGAATCCACCCCCACCTCCGGCGCGCCGCCTGCCGTGGTCGCCTCGGCGGCCAGCCGGCCGGTGTGCTGCTGGCGCTGCAGATCGCCCGCCAGCCACACATCGAACTCGGCGCCGATGCGGGCCAGATGCGCGCCGGTCAGACGCGCCTGGCGTTGCCCCAGCGGCGAGAGCTCGTCGTAGTTGGCCTGGCCAAACGAGGCCTGCCCGTGGCGGATCAGGGTGAGGGTGGTCATGGATGGACGGTAATCGCTGTCGCCCGGCCCGTCAATATCGGACGAACGTTCGATAGATGAATGATGCCGTGGTAATCTCGAGAAGTAGCATTCCGCAACGCACGGCGTCAGCATGAATCAGACCTCGCCCACCCGCATTGCCATCACCGGCGCCGGCAGCGGTCTCGGTCGCGCCATTGCCCTTCGCTATGCGCGCGACGGCGCCCGGGTGGCGGTCACCGACATCGACCCCGAGCGCGCTGACGCCGTGGCCGCGGAGGTCGAGACCGCCGGTGGCGAAAGCCTGGCCCGCGCGCTGGATACCCGGAACGAGGCCGACTACGCGGCGCTGGTCGAGGCGCTGACCGAGGCCTGGGGCGGCGTGGACGTCTGGGTGAACAACGCCGGGGTGGCCGCGGCCGGCACGGTGGCCGATACCCCGGAGGACGACTGGCGCTGGCTGATCGACATCAACCTGATGGGGGTGGTCACCGGCTGCCGCCATGCGCTGCCGCTGGTGCGGGCCTCGCAGGGGCACGTGGTGAATGTGGCCTCGTTCGCCGCCATCGCCTCATCGCCGGGGATGGCCGCCTACAACGTCGTCAAGGCGGGGGTGCTGTCGCTGTCCGAAACCCTGCGCGGCGAGGAGCACGACCGCGGCGTCGGCGTCAGCGTGGTCTGCCCGGCCTTCTTCCAGACCAATCTGATGGACAATTTCCGCGCCCATCACCCGCGCCAGCAGCAGGTGCTGCGCAAGCTCATGGAACGCAGCCCGATCACCGCCGACGACGTGGCCGAGGCGGTGCATGGCGCCGTGGCCGGCGGGCGCTTCATGGTGATTCCCAACGCCACCGAACGGCGGCAGTATTGGTTCAAGCGGCTTACGCCGGAAGGATTTTTCCGGGCGGTGCTCAAGGCGACGCGCGGCTTCACGCAATAGGAACGCGGCAATGTCGAACAAGCAGTGGATGATCTACGGGGCCAACGGCTATACCGGCGAACTGATCGCCCGCGAGGCGAGCCGGCAGGGACTCACCCCGATACTGGCCGGCCGCAACGCGGCATCGGTAGCGGCGCTGGGCGAGGAACTGGGGCTGGCGCACCGCGCCTTCGGCCTGGAGGACCCCATCGCTCTGGCCGGCGAGCTGGCCGAGGTGGACGTGCTGCTGCATTGCGCCGGGCCGTTCTCGGCGACGTCGGCGCCCATGGTCGAGGCCTGCATTACCAGCGGCACCCACTACCTGGACATTACCGGCGAAATCGCGGTGTTCGAGCACGCCTTCAGCCAGCACTGGCTGGCCCGCGAAGCGGGCGTTGCCCTGTGCCCGGGCGTGGGTTTCGACGTGATTCCCACCGACTGCGTGGCCGCCCATCTGGCCGACGTTCTGCCGGACGCCACCCGGCTGACCCTGGGCTTCGATTCCCGCTCCGGCATGTCGCCGGGCACGGCCAAATCCTCGGTGGAGGGCCTCGCCGGGGGCGGCAAGGTGCGCAAGGGCGGGGGCATCACCACCGTGCCGTTGGCCTTCGGCGTGCGCCGCATCGACTTCGGCGACGGCGAGAAACTGGCCATGACCATTCCCTGGGGCGATGTCGCGACCGCCTGGTACACCACCGGTATTCCCGACATCGAGGTCTACATCCCCGCGTCACCCGGTCTGGTGAAGAAGGTCAAGCGCCTCAACTGGGTACGCCCGGTGCTCGGGTTGTCACCGGTGCAGGCGTTTCTCAAGGGGCAGGTCGGCAAGCGGGTTACCGGCCCCGACGCCGCCACCCGCGAACGCCAGCCGACGTTCGTCTGGGGTGAAGCGGTCAACGCCAGCGGCGACACCCGGGTGGCCCGTGTGAAGACTGCCAACGGCTATACCGTCACCATCGACGGCGCCATCGCGGTCAGCCGGCACCTGCTCGATAACGAGGTCGAGGGCGGGGCCTACACCCCGTCCAAGCTGGTGGACAAGGATCTGGTGACGCGCCTGCCGGGCAGTAGCGAGCTGACCATTGACAACGCCTGAGGGCGCCCGTCATCAGCCTCGTTTGGGCAGGTACAGGTCGGTGAGCGTGCCCAGGGAGGCCTCGGCCGCCATGCCCACGGTCTCCGAGAGCGTCGGGTGGGCATGCACGGTCAGGGCAATGTCCTCGGCGTCCGCGCCCATTTCAATGGCCAGACCTAGTTCGGCAATCAGTTCGCCCGCCCCCGGCCCCACGGCACCGGCGCCGACCACCCGGCCGGTCTCGCCGTCGAACAGGATCTTGGTCAGCCCCTCGTCGACGCCCATGCCCAGGGCCCGGCCGCTGGCCGCCCAGGGGAAGCTGCCCTTTTCCACCGCGATGCCGTCAGCCTTGGCCTGTTTCTCGGTCAGCCCGACCCAGGCCACTTCCGGATCGGTGTAGACCACGGAGGGAATCCCGATGGCGTCGAAACCGGCCTTGTGTCCGGCGGCCACTTCCGCGGCCACCTTGCCCATGTGGCTGGCGCGGTGGGCCAGTTGTGGCTCCCCGGTAATATCACCGATGGCGAAGATGTGGCCGACAGTGGTCCGGCACTGGGCATCCACCGGGATGAAGCCACGCTCGTCCACCGCGATACCGGCGGCGTCGGCCCCGATGCGTCCGCCGTTGGGCCGTCGGCCCACCGCCACCAGCACCCGGTCATAGCGCTCGGAATCCGGCGCATCCTTGCCCTCGAAGGACACGGTCAGTGACTTCGGATTGGCCTTGACCCCGGTCACCTTCGTGCTGGTCCACAAGTGCCGGCAGCGCTGGGCCATGCGCCTGGCCAGGGGCTTGACCAGATCGCGGTCGGCGCCCGGAATCAGGTCCGGCGTCATCTCCACCACATCCACCTTGCTGCCCAGCGATGCGTAGACATTGGCCATCTCCAGCCCGATGATGCCGCCGCCAATCACCAGCAGACTGTCGGGCAGGGCGGTCGGTGACAGAGCGCCGGTCGAGGTCACGATGCGCTCGTCCTCCGGCAGGTCCGGCAGCATCACCGCTTCCGACCCGGCCGCCACGATGGCGTGGGCAAAGCTCAGGTGCTGTGTCTCGCCCGCGTGTTCGATGACCACGCGGTGCGCGTCCGCAAAGCGGGCCGTGCCCTGCAGGACCCGGACCTTGCGCTTCTTCGCCAGTCCCACCAGACCGCCGGTCAACCGCTCGACCACCGACGTCTTCCAGGACATGAGCTTGTCGAGCTCGATTTCCGGCTTGCCGAAACGAATACCCTTGTCGGCCATCACGGCGGCGTCATCCACCACCTTGGCGGCGTGCAGCAGCGCCTTGGAGGGAATGCAGCCGACGTTCAGGCAAACGCCGCCGAGCGCGGGGTACCGTTCCACCAGCACCACATCGAGGCCGAGGTCGGCTGCGCGGAAGGCCGCCGTGTAGCCGCCGGGGCCGGCGCCCAGGACGATCAGGTCGCAGTCGGTTTGAGCGGGACTCGGGACGCTCTTGTCGGGACTCGGGACTCGGGACTCGGGACTCGCTGGCTGCGGGGTCTCAGGGGTCGGTTCGCCGCCACCAACATTCTCCTGATCAGCAGATTCGTCGCTGGTCTTATCGTCGTCTTCTTCCGAGTCCCCAGTCCCGAGTCCCGAGTCCCGATCTGCCGGCCCCGAGTCCCGGTCCGCCAGGACAACTATCACGTTACCCTCGGCGACCTTGTCGCCTTCCTTCACCCGGACCTCGGCCACCTTGCCGGCGGCCGTGGCCGGCACTTCCATGGTCGCCTTGTCCGATTCCAGCGTGATCAGCGGCTGCTCTTCCGCTACCTCGTCGCCCACCGCCACCAGTACCTCGATCACCTCGACCGCGTCGAAGTCGCCAATGTCCGGCACCCTGATTTCCCGGCTCATCGCTCAGCCACTCCCCGGACTGCGCTGGCAGGCGCAGTCAACTCGAAACCTGAAACTCGAAACCCGAAACGGCATCGCCGCGCGATGCTCACAGCAACAGCTTGCGGATGTCGCCCAGCACGTCCGCCAGGAAGCCGGTGATGCGCGCCGCCACGGCACCGTCGATCACCCGGTGGTCGTAGGACAGCGATAGCGGCAGCATCAGGCGCGGCACGAACTCGCTGCCGTTCCATACCGGCTGCATCGCCGCGCGGGACACACCGAGAATGCCGACCTCGGGCGAGTTGACGATGGGCGTGAACGCCGTGCCACCGATGCCGCCCAGGCTGGAGATGGAAAAACAGCCGCCCTGCAGGTCCGCGCCTGTCAGCTTGCCGTTGCGGGCCCGGTCCGACACCTCGCTCAGCTCGTGGGCGAGATCGAATACACCCTTGTTCAGAACGTCCCGGATCACCGGCACCACCAGCCCGTTGTCGGTGTCCACCGCCACGCCCACGTTGTAGTAGTGCTTGCGGATGAAGTGTTCACCATCGGCGGCCAGCGCGCTGTTGAGGTCCGGAAACTCCGCCAGGGTCACGCCGGCCGCCTTGAGCAGGAAGGCCAGCATGGTCAGCTTGACCCCTTCACTCTCGGCCCGGGTCTTCTGGTTCTTGCGGAAGGCCTCGAGGTCGGTGATGTCGGCCTGGTCGAACTGGGTGACATGCGGAATGCGCAGCCAGCTGGCATGCAGGGCCTTCGCCGACAGCTTGCGGATGCGGGATAGCGCAACCGTTTCGGTCTCGCCGAACTTCGAGAAGTCCACGTCGGGCTGCGCCGGCAGGCCGGGTGCGCCAGCCGGCGTGGCCCCCGCACCGGATACCGCCTGCTTCACGAACTGCTGGACGTCTTCCTTGCGGATGCGGTTCTTGGGACCCGTGCCCTCCACCCGGGACAGATCGACGCCCAGCTCACGGGCGAACTTGCGAACGGCGGGGGAGGCGTGGGGCGCTTTGCCGGGGGTGGAGGGTCGGGCGTCGACATCATCGGCGGTTTCACGCGCCGGGTTCCGGGTTTCGGGTTGGCTGCTGGCGGGTGGCGCTGTCGGCTCCTGCTCGGCCGCGCTTGCCCGGCCGCTATCGCCTGCCTTCTTAGCGGCATCTGCGGCAGCATCTGCGGTGCCTTCGTCTTCCGCATCGCCACCGCTGTCCTCGAGGACCACGATCACGTCGCCCTCGGCGACCTTATCGCCTTCCTCCACGCGGACCTCGGCCACCTTGCCGGCGGCCGTGGCCGGCACTTCCATGGTCGCCTTGTCCGATTCCAGCGTGATCAGCGGCTGCTCGTTCTCGATCACGTCGCCAGCCGACACCAGGACTTCAATCACCTCGACGGCGTCGAAGTCGCCAATGTCCGGAACCTTGATTTCAATGCTCATGCTTATGCCAGGTCGTGAACCGCAAAAAACACCAAGAAAGCCTTATGGATCAACAGGTACATCACTTTGCGTGCTCCGCGGTTTCAGGTTGCCGGATCAGACCGTAATCGGCTCGGGCTTGTCAGGGTCGATACCGTACTTGCGGATGGCCTCGGTGACTGTGCTTCGCTCGATGTCCCCGGCGTCGGCCAAGGCCCTGAGGGCAGTGACGGTGATCCAGCGCCGGTCCACTTCGAAGTGGTTGCGCAGGGCCTCGCGCGTGTCCGAGCGGCCGTAGCCGTCGGTGCCCAATGTGTAATAGGGCATGGGCACGAAGGGCCGGATCAGATCGGCGTAGGCCTTCATGTAGTCGGTGGCCGCCACCGCCGGGCCGGCCGCTCCGCCCAGGCACTGGGCGACATAGCTGGTGCGGGGTTTTTCCTCCGGATGCAGCGTGTTCCAGCGTTCGGCAGCCAGGCCGTCGCGGCGCAGTTCGCCGAAGCTGGGTACGCTCCAGACGTCGGCCGCCACCTTCCAGTCCTCGGCCAGCATGTCCACCGCGGCAATGGATTCACGCAGGATGGTGCCGGAGCCCAGCAGCTGCACCCGGGTCTTGAACCGCTTGTCGCCCTCGGAGAAGCGATACATGCCGCGCACGATGCCGTCCTCCACGCCCTCCGGCAGGGCCGGATGCGCGTAGTTCTCGTTCATGACGGTCAGGTAGTAATACACATCCTCGTGCTCGGCGAACATGCGCCGCATGCCGTCGTGCACGATCACCGCCAGCTCGTAGGCGAAGGTCGGGTCGTAGGCGCGACAGTTGGGGATGGTGTGCATCAGCAGCTGGCTGTGGCCATCCTGGTGCTGCAGGCCCTCGCCGTTCAGGGTGGTGCGGCCCGCGGTGCCGCCCAGCAGGAAACCCCGGGTGCGCATGTCGCCGGCCGCCCAGCACAGGTCACCCACCCGCTGGAACCCGAACATCGAGTAGAAGATGTAGAACGGGATCATCGCCACGCCGTGGTTGTAGTACGACGTACCGGCGGCAATAAACGAGGACATCGACCCCGCCTCGGTAATGCCCTCCTCCAGGATCTGACCGTCCACGGCCTCCTTGTAGTAGGCCAGCTGCTCGGAGTCTTCCGGGGTGAACAGCTGCCCGACCGGTGAGTAGATGCCCAGGGACCGGAACATGCCCTCCATGCCGAAGGTGCGGGCCTCGTCGGGCACGATCGGCACCACTCGCTTGCCCACGTTCTTGTCGCGGGTGAGCAGCTGCAGGATGCGCACGAACGCCATGGTGGTGGACATCTCGCGGCCGCCCGAATCGGCCAGCAGCTTGTCGAAGGTCGACAGCGCGGGAATGTCCAGCGTTTCCCAGTCCTGGCGCCGCTGCGGCAGGTAGCCGCCCAGCGCCTCGCGGCGTTCCTTCAGGTACCGGATCTCCTCGGAGTCCTCGGCCGGCTTGTAGAACGGCGCTTCGGCAATGTCGTCGTCGGACACCGGAATCTCGAAGCGGTCGCGGAATTCCTTGAGCGCGGTCTCGCCCATCTTCTTCTGCTGATGGGTGATGTTCTGGCCTTCGCCAGCCTCGCCCATGCCGTAGCCCTTGACCGTCTTGGCCAGGATCACCGTGGGGCGGCCGCCGGCGTTGTTCACCGCCTCGTGATAGGCCGCATAGACCTTGTGCGGGTCGTGGCCGCCGCGGTTGAGCCGGCGGATATCCTCGTCGGACATGGCCGCGACCATGCGTTCGAGCTCGGGATACTTGCCGAAGAAATGCTTGCGCGTGTAGTCGCCGCCGTTGGCCTTGTAGGCCTGGTATTCGCCGTCCACTGCCTCGTTCATGCGCTGGACCAGCTTGCCGTCGTGGTCCTGGGCCAGCAGCCCGTCCCAGAGGGCGCCCCAGATCACCTTGATCACGTTCCAGCCGGCGCCGCGGAACGCGCCCTCCAGTTCCTGGATGATCTTGGCGTCGCCGCGCACCGGCCCGTCGAGCCGCTGGAGGTTGCAGTTGACCACGAAGATCAGGTTGTCGAGCCCCTCGCGGGCGGCGATGTCGATCGCGCCCATGGACTCCGGCTCGTCCATCTCGCCGTCACCGCAGAAGCACCACACCTTGCGGCCGGCGGTGCCCGCCACGCCGCGGTTTTCCAGGTACTTCATGAACCGCGCCTGGTAGATGGCCGTGATCGGGCCCAGGCCCATCGACACGGTGGCGAACTGCCAGTATTCGGGCATCAACCAGGCATGGGGATAACTCGACAGCCCGGTGCCACCCACCTCGGCGCGGAAATTGTGCAGCTGGTCCTCGTTGAGCCGGCCCTCGAGAAACGAGCGGGCGTAGATGCCCGGCGCCGAGTGGCCCTGGATGTAGACCAGATCCCCGCCATGATCGTCGCTCGGCGCGTGCCAGAAATGGTTGAAGCCCACGTCATAGAGGGTTGCCGCCGAGGCAAAGCTGGCGATGTGGCCGCCCACGCCCTCATGGTGGCGGTTGGCCTGCACCACCATCGCCATCGCATTCCAGCGGATGATCGAGCGGATGCGCCACTCCACCGCCGGGTCGCCGGGCGAGCGGGCCTCGCGATGGGCGGGAATGGTGTTGATGTAGGCCGTGTAGGGGGAGAAGGGGATGTAGGCCCCGGAACGGCGGGACTTCTCGATCAGCGCTTCCAGCAGCTGATGAGCCCGGGCCGGGCCCTCGACTTCGATCACCGCCTCCAGCGCGGCCAGCCATTCCCCGGTTTCCTCGGGATCGATATCCTGCTCCGGCAGGATATCGCGGGACGGCGGCATTGCTTGAGTCATGTTCACGCGCGCGGCTCGCGCCGTCATGGGTGGGGTCAGACGCAGCACTCTAACGAAGCCCCGGCGTTTTAGAAACCGCCAGATCGGGTGGTTACGCTACCATCACGCTTTTCCCGTTCCGCATTCGGAGATCGCGTCGTGCCCACCAGCCAGCAATCAGGCGCCTTGCCTGCACCACCGCAACGCTGGCGGGCGCCGCGGATGGACAACGAACCGGGCGAGCCCCGCCGGGTGGGGGTGGAACTGGAGTTTTCCGGCCTGGGTATCGAGGCGATCGTGCGTATCGTCAAATCCGTGCTCGGCGGCGAGATCGATCCGACCAGCCCCTACGAGTACAAGGTGCGCGACACCGCGCTCGGCGATTTCGGTATCGAGCTGGATTACGCCTACCTCAAGAAGCTGGGGCGCCGCGATCAGCCGCTAGCCGATATCGAGCGGCTGTCCGAGGACCTTCTGGCGGCCGTGGCCAAGCAGGTGGTGCCGTTCGAAATTGTCGGCCCGCCGGTGCCGATCGACCGGCTCGGCGAGCTGGAGCCGCTGATCACGGCACTGCGCGAGGCTGGGGCCCGCGGGACCGACGACTCTCCGATCTACGCCTTCGGTCTGCATCTGAATCCGGAACTGCCGGGGCTGGACGCGGCCACCATCCACGCCTATCTGCGAGCCTTCGCGGTGCTGTTCGACTGGCTGCAGAAGGTCTCGCGGGTGGACGTCTCGCGCCGGGTGTTTCCCTACATCCAGCCGTTTCCCAGGGCCTATGTGGACCGGCTGCTGGAAACCGGCACGCCGGATCTGGGGGAACTGATCGACGACTATCTGGCGCACAACCCCACCCGCAACCGGGCGCTGGACATGCTCCCGCTGTGGCGGCATCTGGACGCGGCGCGGGTGGACGCGGTGATCGACGATCAGCTGGTGAACGCACGGCCCACCCTGCATTACCGCCTGCCCAACTGCGAGATCGAGAATCCCCACTGGCAGCTGATCCAGCCTTGGCAACACTGGCTGGCAGTGGAGCATCTGGCCGCCGATCCGGCCGCGCTGGACGAGGCCTGTACCGCCTACCGGGCCCACCGCGACAAGTGGCTATCCGGGCTGGTCGGCAACTGGGCCGATCAGGCCGGGGACTGGGCATGGGTTCCCGACGGCCCCTGATCGGCGTGACCGGGCCCGACGGCCATGCGGTACCGGCCTGGTGGTTCATCCGCCTGGCGGTGGCCCGGGCCGGGGGTCGGGCGGTGCGGCTGACGCCTAGCCGTCGCGGTGACGACATCCACCCGGACGGCATAGTCATTGGTGGTGGCGAGGATATCGCCCCGGCGCTCTACGACGCGATCGGCCAGCATCCGCCGGCGGCGCCGGATTCGGGGCGGGACGCATTCGAACTCCAGGTGATACGCACGGCGGTGGCCGCCAGGCTGCCGCTGCTGGGCATTTGTCGTGGCGCCCAGCTGATCAACGTGGCCCTGGGCGGCACCCTGTTCCAGGATCTGCGCAGCCGACGCCGCGCCACCAGCAACCACCGAAGCCTGTGGCCGACGAAGCGGGTGCGGCTGGACCAGGGCAGCCGGCTGGCAGTGATCCTGGGCGCCACCACGGTGTGGGTGAACAGCCTGCATCACCAGGCGGTGGCCAACCCCGGTACCGGGCTGCAAATCACCGCCCGCGATGACGACGCCATCGCCCAGGGCCTGGAAGCCGCTTGCGACGACTTCTGCGTCGGCGTGCAATGGCACCCGGAATATCTGCCGTGGCAGTCCCGTCAACAGCTGCTGTTCCGGGCCCTGATCACCGCCGCGGGAGAATCGACGTGCGCCGCAGCCTGACGATCCTGTTCGGTCTGGTGATGGCTCTCGCGGCCGAGGCCACGCCAGTGCAGTACACGGTGGAGGTCGCGGCCCGGTACCCGCATGATCCCGGGGCCTACACCCAGGGTCTGATCTGGCACGACGGGCAGCTGCTGGAAAGCACCGGCCGCTACGGCGAATCCACCCTGCGACGCGTGACGCCGGAAAGCGGTGAGGTCGAGGCGTCGGTCTCGCTGGACCACGATCGTTTCGGGGAAGGCCTGGCCCGGGTGGGCGACCGCCTGATCCAGCTGACCTGGAAGGCCGGGCGGGGGCTCATCTACAACGCCGACACGCTGGAACGGATCGGCCATTTCGACTATGCCGGCGAGGGCTGGGGCCTGACCTATGATGGCAAGCATCTGATCATGAGCGACGGCTCGGCCCAGCTGCGGCGCCTGGACCCGGACAGCTTCGAGGTGCAGTCCCGCCTGTCCGTGCACGTCGACGGTCAACCGATCCGCCGTCTCAACGAGCTGGAGATGGTGGACGGCCAGATCTGGGCCAACGTCTACGGCACCGACCTGATTGCTCGCATCGATCCGGCTACCGGCGCGGTGGTGGGCACGATCAACGCGGCACCCCTGCGCGAGCACCTGCCCGCCGGCTACAAGATGGACGTGTTCAACGGCATTGCCCACGACCCCGACACTGGACGCGTATTCGTCACCGGCAAGTACTGGCCGCGGCTGTTCGAGATACGGGTGGTCAGCGCTGGCGCTTCAGAAAAATGATCGCCGCTGCCGGAATGTGGATCACCCCGAATCCGACCGCAAATGCCAGCCACGCAGGACGATCGGCCAGACTGTTCATGGCGATCAGCCCGGTGCCCAGGCCGGTGAAGGCCAGCAGGCTGCGCACCACCACCGCCTGACCGGTACTGCGGATGGTGTCGGGCAGGTGCCAGTGCGCATACACGGTGGCCAGCACGCCCAGAACCAGATCAATGAACAGCATCGCGGAAGTCTATCGGACCACTACTTGCCAATGCAGAAGCTCGAGAATATTTCCCCCAGCAGGTCCTCGGTGGAAACCGCGCCGGTAATCAGTCCCAGCTCCTGCTGAGCGATACGCAGCTCCTCAGCCAGCAGCTCTCCGGCGGCATGCTCGTGCAGCTGGTTCTGCCCCCGGGCGATCGCCGCGGTAGCCCGGTCGAGCGCATCGAGATGCCGGCGACGAGCCAGAAATTCGGGTTCCCCCGTGCCCAGGCCGGCCTGGTCCCGCAGGCGTGAGAGGAGGACGTCAATGCCCTCGCCACGCACCGCCGACAGGCGCAGGCTGCCGTCGGATTGCAGGCCCGCCTGTCCGCCGCTGAGATCACACTTGTTGCGCAGCCGGATCACCGGCCGGGCCAGGCTCTCCAGTCCGGTCGGCAGCGTCGCCGTGTTCCCGTCCCGGTCGTCGGTGATCAGCAGCACGCAGTCGGCCCGCTCGGCCTCCAGCCGGGCCCGGCGAACGCCCTCGGCCTCGATGGCGTCATCGGTATCGCGCAACCCGGCGGTGTCGGCCAGGTGAAGCGCCAGCCCGTCGATGTGCAGGGTCTCGCGCAGCACGTCGCGGGTGGTGCCAGGGCGATCGGTGACGATGGCACTGTCGCGGCCGGCCAGGCAGTTCAGCAGGCTGGATTTTCCGACGTTTGGCGCACCGAGGATGGCGATACGCAGACCCTCGGCCAGGGCAGCGCCGCGGCCGGTCTCGGCCCGCAAGTCCTGCAGGTCTCCGGCCAGTCGCGCGAGGTCGTCAGCCACGCGCTGATCGGCCAGGAAATCCACGTCGTCATCGGGGAAGTCGATGGCGGCCTCGACGTGCACCCGCAGGCGCAGCACCCCCTCGGCCAGCGCCGCGACCCGGCGGGAAAACACCCCGGCAAGGCTACGCGCTGCGGCGGACGCGGCCTGGCGGCTGCCGGCCGCGATCAGATCCGCTACCGCCTCGGCCTGGGCCAGGTCCAGCTTGCCGTTGAGAAAGGCCCGCTGTGAAAACTCCCCCGGGTTGGCCAATCGTGCACCCAGTTGCAGGGTTCGAGCCAGCAGGGATTCCATCACCGCCGGGCCGCCGTGAGCATGCAACTCCAGCACGTGCTCACCGGTGAAGGAGGCCGGTGCCGGAAAGTACAGCACCAGGCCGCTGTCGATCAGGCCGCCTTCGGCATCCCGGAAGTCCGTGAGCCGGGCCCGGCGTGGTACGGGGCAACCGCCCAGCCATCGCCGGGCGATAGCGGGAACATCCGCGCCGGACAGCCGAACCACCCCGATGCCGCCCCGGCCCGGCGGGGTGGCCACGGCGGCGATGGTGTCCGACTCGGGCACGCCGGCGGCCGGACGCGGTTACCCGCTGGCCTGACCCAGACCCTCCTGGTCGAGCTTGCGGTAGATGTACCACTGCTGACCGATCGAGAGCAGGTTGTTGGTGAACCAGTACACCACCAGACCGGCGGGGAAGAAGGCGAAGAACACCGACAGCGCGATCGGCATGATCTGCATCATGCGTTGCTGCATCGGATCCATGGTCATCGACGAGGCCGACAGCTTCTGCTGGGCGAACATCGTCAGGCCGAAGGCGATGGGCAGGATGTAATAGGGATCGGGACTGGACAGGTCGTTGATCCACAGCATGAAGTCGGCGTGCCGCAATTCCACCGACTCGTGCAGCACCCAGTAGAGAGCGATGAACACCGGCATCTGCACCAGCAGCGGCCAGCAGCCGCCCAGGGGATTGAAGCCCTCCTTCTTGTAGAGGTCCATCATCTTTTCCTGGAGCTTCTGGCGATCATCGCCGTACTGCTCCTTCAACTGCTGCATCCGCGGCGCGAACTTGCGCATGCGCGCCATCGCACGGAACTGGGTTTCCGAGAGCTTGTAGAACGCCAGCTTGATCAGCACCGTGAGCAGCACGATCGACCAGCCCCAGTTGCCGACCAGGTCGTGCAGCTTTTCCAGCACCCAGAACAGCGGGCTGGAGAGGAACGTGAAGATGCCGTAGTCCACCGTCAGCACCAGGCCGGGCGCCACGTCCTCCAGCCGGTCCTGAAGCTTCGGCCCGAGGAACAGCTCGGTGCTGATGGACGTGCTCTGCCCCGGCTCGACCACCCGCTGAGCGCCCACGTAACCGGCCTCGAAGCCCGGCGCGGTTGTGCCCGGCACGGCCTTGGCCTTGGCGTAGAGACTCACCGACTCCCCGGCCGGCGGAATCACCGCACCCAGGAAGTAGTGCTGCATCACCGACACCCAGCCGCCTTCCTGGCGCTGTTTCAGCGGCTCCTCGGGGAGATCCTCGGCGGCCACCTTCTCGAACCGGTACCCGTCGGCATCGGCCTTGGCCTCGTACCAGCCAACGCCGGTGAAGCTGTAGGCGAACGGTGCCTCCTGGCCATGATCGAAGGGCGTGCGCCACAGCCGGGCGTACGGACTGACGGTCCATGCCCGGCCGCCGTTGTTGCGGACCTCGTGCCTCAGCCCGATGCGGTAGTGGCCACGCTCGAATCGGTAGACCTTGGTCACCTCGCGCCCGTCGGCACCGGTCCAGGTCAGCGGCACCTCGAGCGTGTCCTGATTCGGGCTCAGCTCGTAGCGATCCCGGTCGCTGCGGTAGGTGGCGCGATGGTCGGGAGCGTCCCCCGATTCCACCAGCAGGCCGCTCTGGGCAATGAAGAAATTCGGTGCCTCGTCGTTGAGCAGCACCAGATCGCTGTCGTCCTCGCCGCTGACCGGGACACCGATCAGCCGCAGGTGGCGGATATCGCCGCCATGGGTGTCGATTACCGCATCCAGCGTGTCGGTGACCACCCGCACGGTTGATCCGGAGACCAGGCCGGCGGACCGGTCCGCGTCGGGCTCGGGTGCCCGGGACTGCTCGTCCGAGGTCTGGGTCGGCGCATCGCTGATGTCGGGCAGGTCGTTGTCGGCTTCCCGCGCGACCGACGGTGCCGGGGCGCTTTCCGCCGCCCGGCGCTGATCCGCGTAGTCCGCCTCCCAGGCCTGATAGAGAAAGAAGCCCAGCACACCGAGTGCGCACAGAAGCGCAAAGCGCAGATTATCCATGGTCCGGTTCGATCCTTTGCGCGGTGGCGTGGCTTTGTTGGCGACGCAACTCTTGCCAGTGCTGCGTCAGGCTGGCGAACAACTGACTCCGGGCGCGGCGATGAGTGGCCTGGCGGGCCAGAACCACCACGTCGACATCGGGCAGATCGGCTGCAGCCAGGCGGAAGCTTTCCCGCACCACCCGCTTGATTCGATTGCGATCCACCGCACGCCGGGCGCGACGCTTGGAGATGGCCAGACCTAGCCGGGGGCGGGCAGCCGGTGACGGCGCCCAGATCACCACGAAGTCGGTGTCAGCCTGGCGGCGACCCTGTGCGAAGACCTGCTTGAACGCGCGGGCATTGCGTAGCCTGGACGTCGGCGGCAACCGTGCCGTGGGCAATCTGACGGCTACGGAACCAGACGCTTGCGGCCCTTGGCCCGTCGACTGGCAAGCACGGCGCGACCGTTCTTGGTCGCCATGCGGGCGCGGAATCCGTGGGTGCGCTTGCGGCGCAGATTGCTGGGCTGGAATGTGCGTTTCATTGGCGTAGACCGGGGGCGCTGAGCCCGCGTGGATGACGAGCGGCCGCGCAGTTTAGCCCCTGGCCCCGGTGCTTTCAAGCAACCGTCCTGCGCTTGTGGATAACTGCGTCGCTCTAATGTAGTGTCGTCACGCACCGGCTGCCGCAACGCCGGGCGTTACATCGTCTCCCGGAGGCCTGGATTGACCGAAAGCCTGTGGCAACGCTGCCTGTCGCAACTGGAAAGCCGACTATCCGAGCGCGACATCAACATGTGGCTGCGGCCGTTGCAGGCAGTGGCTACCGATCACGGCATGGACCTGCTGGCGCCCAACGAGCTTGTCCGTGAGCAGGTCGACCGCGAATACCGCGGCGTCATCGAGTCGATACTGAGCGGCATCGGCGGCAACGCCTCGCAGGTGCGGATCAGTGTGGGCGGGGGCGAACGCAACGCACGCGGGGACGCGGCGCCGGCGATGCGCGGTTTTCGCAGCAACCTCGATCCCCGCTACACCTTCCAGTCCTTCGTCCAGGGCAAGTCCAACCAGATTGCCCGGGCCGCCGCCGAACAGGCCGCATTGCCAGAGAATGCTGCCTACAACCCGCTGCTGATCTACGGCGGGGTGGGGTTGGGCAAGACCCATCTCATGCACGGGGTGGGCAACCGGATGCTCGACCTGAACCAGCGGGCGAAGGTGGTCTACGTGCGCTCGGAGCACTTCGTCAACGAGCTGATTACCGCGATCCGGCACAACCGGATGGACGACTTCAAGGCGTTCTACCGGTCGGTGGATGCGCTGCTTATCGACGACATCCAGTTCTTTGCGGGCAAGGATCGGTCGCAGGAGGAGTTCTTCCACACATTCAATGCGTTGCTGGAATCCAATCAGCGCATCGTGCTGACCTGCGATCGCTTCCCCAAGGAAGTCGAAGGGCTCGAGGACCGGCTCAAGTCCCGCTTCTCGTGGGGTCTGTCCGTGGCGGTGGAACCGCCGGAGCTCGAAACCCGGGTGGCGATCCTTATCGCCAAGGCGGAGCAGCACGACGTGGTGCTGCCGCAGGAAGTCGCGTTCTTCATCGCCAAGCGGGTGCGCTCGAATGTCCGGGATCTTGAAAGCGCCCTGCATCGCCTGACTGCCACCGCCAAGTTCTCCGGCAGCCCGATTACCATCGATTTCGCCAAGCAGGCGCTGCAGGACATGCTCGCCGTCTATGACCGGCTGGTCACGCTGGAAAACATTCAGCGCACCGTGGCCGAGTATTTCAAGATCCGCATCCACGATCTCAATGCCAAGAAACGCAGCCGCTCGGTCGCCCGCCCGCGGCAGATCGCGATGGCGCTGGCCAAGGAACTGACCAACCACAGCCTGCCGGAGATCGGCGCGGCCTTCGGCGGGCGGGATCACACGACGGTGCTCCACGCTTGCAGGAAAATCAAGGAGTTGCGCGAATCCGAACCCCGGCTCGACGAGGACTACAACAACCTCGCCAGGACCTTGACGAGCTGATCCTGTGGATAACTACGGTATAACTGTTGGCCGACTCGGCGCGAGCCGCAAACGACGATATTCGTCCACAGCCCGCCCACAGGCTTTGCCGACTGTCACAGCACCGTTGACAACAGGGTTGTCATTGTTTCAGGTAACTGTTTCAAAAGAAAAATACAGGGTTATCCAGCGGCGTGGCCAGTCACTATGACTACTACTACTAGCTTTCTTTTACTTAAATCCAATAATCAACGGAGCGAGAAAGGGGACACCGCATGAAGTTCACGGCCGAGCGGGAATCATTTCTGACGGCACTGCAGGCCATTGTCGGCGTGGTTGAGCGACGGCAGACCATGCCGATCCTGTCCAATCTGTTGCTCAAGGCGGACAACAATCGCCTGACATTGACCGCAACCGATCTCGAGATCGAGCTGGTTACGTATCTGGATGCCGATGTCGCCCAACCGGGCAGTACCACCATCCCGGCACGCAAACTGCTGGATATCGTCCGCGGCCTGCCACCTCAGGCCGACATCGCGGTGTCCATGGAGGAGCAGCGGGTTCGGGTCAGTTCCGGGCGCAGTCGGTTCGCGCTATCGAGCCTGCCGGCTAACGAGTTCCCGTTTCTCGACGAGATAGAAACCGGTCAGTCCCTGACCCTGTCGCAGAAGGTTCTCAAGCGCCTGATCGACCGCACCCAGTTCGCCATGGCGCATCAGGATGTTCGCTACTACCTCAATGGACTGCTTCTGGTGCTGCAATCGACGGGATTGCGGGCGGTGGCCACGGACGGACATCGGCTCGCCCTGTCCGACGCCGATGCCGAGACCGGCATGGACGAATCACGACAGGTGATCGTGCCGCGCAAGGCGATTACCGAATTGCAACGGCTCCTCGGGGATATCGACGCCGAAGTCCGGGTAACGCTAAGCGACAATCACATGCAGGTCGTCCTGCCGAGCCTGCGGTTCACCACCAAGCTAATAGACGGGCGTTTCCCCGATTACGAACGCGTGATTCCGGAGGTGGGAGACAAGCGGGTGGTGGGCGACCGGGACCTGGTGCGCCAGGCCCTGTCACGGACGGCCATCCTGTCTAACGAGAAATTCAAGGGTGTGCGGCTTTCGCTGGACGAAAACCGTCTGAGTCTTCAGGCCCAGAATCCCGACCAGGAAGAGGCCGAAGACGAGCTAGAAGTGGTCTACGATGGCCCGCCGCTCGAGATCGGCTTCAATGTCAGCTATCTCCTGGAAGCGCTCGGTGCCATGACCGGGGAGTCCTTCTCGCTGGAATTGACCGGTCCCGACAGCAGCGGGCTGTTGCGTGACGAGAGCGACCGGTCGAGCCAGTATGTCGTGATGCCGATGCGGCTGTAGCCCGCGGACGTACCCGGCCATGCAACTCCAGCGATTGCGGGTGCGGGATTTCCGCTGTCTACCTCAGGCCGGTATGGCGCCGGCGCCGGGATTGAATGCGATTACCGGAGACAACGCCTCGGGAAAGACTTCACTGCTCGAGGCGATCCACTTGCTGGGCCACGGTCAGACGTTTACCGGAATTGCCGGTGACCGACTGATCCGCGAGGGGGCGTCGGCATTCACCGTGGTAGGAGACCTTCTCGACGGCCGTGCCAACAGCCACCGCATTGGTGTGGGACGGCAGGCAGGTGAGACAAGATTCCGGCTCGATGGCCGTGATGCCCCCTCCAGGCTTGCACTGGTAGAACAGCTACCCATACAGGTGATCGACCCGAACCTTCATCGTCTGGTCGAAGCGGGGCCCGATCAGCGTCGTCGTTATCTCGACTGGGGGGTGTTCCACGTGGAACATGGGTTCTTCGAGGCCTGGCGTCGCTATCGCCGGGCACTCCGGCAGCGCAATGCCGCGCTCCGGCGCGGCGCCGATCTTGCCTCGGTGGTGGCCTGGGATCGGGAGCTGGTGGAGGCCGGCAATGGCGTGGATGCCTGTCGGCGGGGTTACGTGGATACCCTGCTGCCTGTGCTCAGGCAGATCATCGGCGATGTGCTGGGTGAGTTCGAACTCTCGCTGACCTACTACGCCGGCTGGGCAGCGGGCGAGGATTTCAGCAGCGCGCTAATCCGTGGTCTCGATGGTGACCAGCGGGCTGGATTCACCCATGCCGGCCCCCATCGTGCCGATCTGCGCATCCGGGTTGGTGATGGTCGGGCCCGGGATTGGGTCTCTCGTGGGCAGCAGAAGGTGATCAGTGCCTCGATGTTGCTGGCGCAGGCGGTACTTATGATCGAGCGCCGTGGTGTTAAACCGGTGCTGCTAATCGATGACATCGCCGCAGAGCTGGGGGAGGCCTACCGCCGGGCGTTGCTCAAGCGCATTGTCGAGAGCGGCGTGCAGTCGTTCGTAACCTTCCTCGATGCTGGCCTGATCCCCGATGGAGTGGTCTGCGGTGCGATGTTCCACGTGGAACATGGGGCGGTTCAGGCCCGCGGTGGTACCGGGTAGCGTGCTATCATCCTTCGGTTAAACGCGCGTCTGCGTGCCTGTCAGAAATGGATGATTGCATGGCCGATTCCAACGGTTACGACTCGACTAGCATCAAGGTGCTCAAGGGCCTGGAGGCGGTCCGAAAGCGCCCCGGCATGTACATCGGTGATACCGACGATGGCACCGGGTTGCACCACATGGTATTCGAGGTGGTGGACAACGCCATCGATGAGGCGCTAGCCGGATACTGCACCGAGGTGCAGGTGGCCATTCATGCGGACCAGAGCGTCACGGTCAGCGATGACGGGCGCGGCATCCCGGTGGATGAGCACGAGGAAGAGGGCATGTCCGCCGCGGAAGTGATCATGACCATGCTGCACGCGGGCGGCAAGTTCGATGACAACTCCTACAAGGTGTCCGGCGGTCTGCACGGGGTGGGCGTGTCCGTCGTCAACGCGCTGTCCGATCATCTGGCGCTGACCATCTACCGTGACGGCAAGATCTACGAACAGCACTACCGCATGGGCGAGCCGGTGGGACCACTGACCGCGACCGGTACCACCGAGTTGACGGGCACCACGATCACCTTCCACCCGAGCTCGGAAATCTTCACCAACATCGAGTTTCATTTCGACATCCTCGCCAAGCGCTTGCGGGAGCTGTCGTTCCTTAACTCCGGTGTGCGTATCCGGCTGCGCGAAGAGGCGCGGGAGCGTGATGTCGTCTTCGAGTACGAGGGCGGAATCCGGGCATTCGTCCAGGCACTCAACGAGAACAAGACGCCGTTGCATACCGAGGTGTGCCATTTCAGCCTGGAACGCGACAGCGTGGTGGTGGAAGTGGCCATGCAGTGGAATGACTCGTACCAGGACAGCGTTTTCTGCTACACCAACAACATCCCGCAGCGCGACGGTGGGACCCATCTGGCCGGCTTCCGCGGCGCGCTTACCCGCACCATCAATGGCTATATCGAGACCGAGGGTCTGGCGAAGAAGGAAAAGGTGTCACCCACAGGCGATGATGCCCGCGAGGGCCTGACGGCAGTCGTGTCGGTCAAGGTGCCGGATCCGAAGTTCTCCTCACAGACCAAGGACAAGCTGGTATCGTCGGAGGTCAAGGGGATTGTCGAGTCGATCACCGCGGAAAAGCTCGGCGATTTCCTGATGGAGAACCCGCGCGAGGCCCGGGTGATCGGCGCCAAGGTAGTGGACGCCGCCCGCGCCCGCGAAGCCGCCCGCAAGGCGCGCGAGATGACGCGCCGCAAGGGGGCGCTGGATATCGCGGGTCTCCCCGGCAAGCTTGCGGACTGCCAGGAGAAGGACCCGGCCCGCTCTGAACTGTTCCTGGTGGAGGGTGACTCCGCCGGCGGCTCGGCCAAGCAGGGCCGTGATCGCCACAATCAGGCGATTCTGCCGCTCAAGGGCAAGATCCTGAACGTGGAGAAGGCCCGCTTTGACAAGATGCTGTCATCGGTGGAAGTGGGCACGCTGATCACCGCGCTTGGTTGCGGCATCGGTCGGGACGAATTCGATGCCGCCAAGCTCCGTTATCACCGCATCATCATCATGACCGACGCGGACGTCGATGGCTCCCACATCCGCACGCTGCTGCTCACCTTCTTCTACCGCCAGATGTTCGAACTGGTCGAGGGCGGGCATATCTATATTGCACAACCGCCTCTTTATAAAGTAAAAACGGGAAAGCAGGAGCACTACGTCAAGGATGACCGCGAGCTGGATGAATACCTGCTCCGCATCGCCCTGAACAAGGCGGAACTGCGGGTTGCCGCTGACACGCCGCCGATCAGCGAACAGGCCCTCGGTGATCTGGCCCAGCGCTACACCGGTATGCTTGACGACATCCGCCGCCTGGCGCGCCGCTATGATCAGACCACCCTGCGGGAGATGACTTACCTGCCGGCGTTGACCACCGAAGCCTTCGCGGATTCGGATGCCCTGGCGGACTGGGCCGGCAGACTTCAGGAGCGCCTCGACCGCCTGGCCGACCCCCGCCACCGCTACGAAGTGGTGTGCAACCCGGCCCGTGAAGGCCACCCGTTGAATCTCCAGGTCACCCGATACAGCCATGGCGTGCCGCATGAGTTTGTCTGGCACGAGGATTTCTTCGCCGGCCGCGAGTATCAGCGTCTGGCCACGCTCGGGGCGGAGTTGCTCAACCTCCTCGGTGACGGGGCGGAAATCCGCCGCGGAGAACGTTCACAGCCGGTGGAAACCTTCGAGCAGGCGTACGACTGGCTGTTCGCCGAAGCCCGGCGGGGGCAGCATGTCCAGCGTTACAAGGGTCTGGGCGAGATGAATCCGGAACAGCTGTGGGAAACCACCATGGACCCGGATGGTCGCCGCCTGATGCAGGTCCGGATCGAGGATGCGGTGGCAGCCGATCAGATATTTACCACTCTGATGGGCGACCATGTGGAGCCGCGGCGGGCGTTCATCGAGAAGAATGCGCTACTGGTGTCCAATCTGGACGTGTGAGCTATCCGGTATCAGCGGGTTTCTCATTCTATATCAGTGAGTTGGCTGCCGATGCCAGATCATCATAGATGTCGACATCAGCGATTTCCACCTGATAGTCGCGTTCGGTGGCTGCGCCGTTTCCCGTCCGCACCAGTATGGGCTGGGCCCCGGCGGACCGTGCGGCTGCCAGGTCGCGCCGTGAATCCCCGATGGCGGGCACGCCCGTCAGGTCCACCTGCAGGCGCCGACCGATTTCCCGGAACAACCCCGGGGCGGGCTTGCGGCACTCGCACTGATCAGCATCCACGTGGGGGCAGAAGAAAATCCCGTCGATGCGACCGCCCAGTTCCCCGACCAGACGCTGCAGCTTTTCGTGGATACCGAAGAGTTCGTCATAGTTGAACAACCCCCGGCCGATGCCGGACTGATTGCTGGCCACCACCACCCGATATCCGCTCTGGGAAAGCCGGGCGATTGCCTCGAGGCTGCCCGGAAGCGGCCGCCAGGCCTTGGGGGACCGGATGTGATCGGGGGAATCCTCGTTGATCACCCCGTCCCGGTCGAGTACCACCAGTTTCATGCCGCAGCGTCCGCGGGCGTCAGCCGGGAAATATCCGCCACGCTGCGACATAGGCCATCCAGTGCCCCGAGCAGCGCCAGTCGGTTGTCGCGTACGGCGGCATCGTCACTCATCACTAGCACCTCGTCGAAGAAGCGATCCACGGGCGCCTGCAACTCGGCCAGCCGCGCCAGTGCGCCGGCATAATCTCCGCTGCGCGCCCGCCCGGCGATATCGTCGCGCAGGGCATCCAGTGCGCCGGCGAGATCGTTCTCGGCCGGCTCGTCGATCAGCGCCGCATTGATGCTGGCCGCCGGTGTTTCGTTCTTGAGGATGTTGCGAATCCGCTTGTGGGCGCCGCACAGGGCCACGGCGGCGTCGGCGTGCACGAAACCCTGAACCGCCCGAATGCGCTGATCGAAATCCAGTGGTCGGTTCAACCCCAGCGCGGCCACCGAATCGAATACGGACGAGTCGACTGCCTGGTCGATATAGTAGGCGCGCAGGCGCTCGCTGTGGAAAACCAGCAGGTCGTTGGTCACTGTCTGCCGGTCGCAATCCACCGGCTGCCGGGCAACCGCGTCGGCCAGTACCGAGGGCAGATCGAGATCCAGCTCGCCCTCGATCACCGTGCGCAGCACCCCGAGCGCGGCCCGGCGCAGGCCGAACGGATCCTTGACGCCGGAAGGACGCTGCCCGGTCGCGAACACGCCGGCCAGGCTGTCCAGCTTGTCGGCAATGGCCAGCACCCGGCCAACCGGTGTGGCGGCAATCGGGGCGCCCGCCTGGCGCGGCGCATACTGTTCCGGCAACGCCCCGGCCACCGCCGGATCCTCGCCGCTGTGGCAGGCATAGTAGCCGCCCATGATGCCCTGCAATTCCGGGAATTCACCGACCATGTCGGATAACAGGTCTGCCTTGGCCAGGGCACAGGCTCGCGCGACCGCTGCCGTCGGCACGCCCAGCTGACCGGCCAACCCGTCGGCAATGGCGCCTACCCGGGCGACCTTGTCGGCCATGCTGCCCAGTTCCCGCTGGAAGGTGACGCGGTCGAGACCGTCTGCATAATGATCCAGGCCTCGGGCAAGGTCCTGTTCCCAGAAGAAGAGCGCGTCGGACAGCCGCGGCCGCACCACCCGCTCGTTACCGGCCACGACCCGCGCGGGGTCGGCACTATCGATGTTGGCAACCGTTACGAAGCCGGCTAGCAGCGCACCGCTGGCGTCGGCAACCGGAAAGTAGCGCTGGTGGCTCTGCATCGTTGCCACCAGGACCTCGCGCGGCAGCACCAGATAGCGTTCGTCGAACCGGCCGGCCACGGCGCAGGGCCATTCCACCAGCGCGCACACTTCATCGAGCAGCGCCTCGTCGATTAGCGCCTCGCCGCCCAGCGTGCGGGCGGCGGCAATTACCTGCTGATGCACCTGCGCCCGGCGTGCCGCCATATCCACCAGCACCCGGCCGGGGTTGGCCAGTGTCGCCGCATAGTCATCGGCATGCGCCAGCGTGATCGTGTCCGGATGGTGGAAACGGTGCCCCCGGGTGACGCGCCCGGCCTCGATACCGAACAGGGTCAGCGGCAGGATGTCGGCACCGTGCAGCGCCACCAGCCAGTGCACCGGCCGCACGAAACTGTCCTCCCGGTCGGCCCAGCGCATGCGCTTGGGAATCGGCAACTGTCGCAGGCTCTCCGCGACCACGTCGGGCAGCAGCTCGCCCAGCGTCTGCCCGGCCTGGGTGCCGGTAAAAGCCAGGCGCGGCCCCTTGTCGGTGTCCCGCTGTTCGAGTGCGTTGACCGCAACACCACAGGAGCGGGCAAATCCCTCGGCCGCCTTGGTGGGTTCGCCCTGCCCGTCGAATGCCGCGTCGACGCCCGGGCCGAGCCGGTCGATGGTCTGATCGGGCGCACGCTCGGACACGTCGGCAATCGAAACCGCCAGCCGTCGCGGCGAGGCCAGCGGTCGCACCACGCCGTGCTCGATCCCCGCCGCGTCGAGCCCGGATTCAACGCCGGCCGCAAAGGCCGCAACCAGACCGGCCAGCGCGGTCGGCGGCAGTTCCTCGGTACCGAGCTCCAGCAGCAGGGTGTCGCTCATGCCGCCACCGTGGATGACGTGAGCATGGGAAAGCCGAGTGCTTCACGGCTGTCGTAATAGGCCTGGGCGACCTGGCGGGCCAGCGTGCGCACGCGCAGGATGTAGCCCTGGCGTTCGGTCACCGAGATTGCCCGTCGCGCGTCCAGCAGGTTGAACGTGTGCGAGGTTTCCAGCATCCGCTCGTAGGCCGGCAGGGGCAGGTTGGCCTCGATCAGGTCGCTGCACTCGCGTTCCAACTGGTCGAAGCGGGTGAACAGCGCTGCGGTATCGGCTTTCTCGAAGTTGTAGGTGGACTGTTCCACTTCATTCTGGTGGTAAACATCGCCGTAGCTCACCCCGCCGGCACGGCTCCAGGCCAGGTCATAGACGCTTTCCACCTCCTGCAGCACCATGGCGATCCGTTCCAGTCCGTAGGTGATCTCGCCGGACACTGGGCGGCAATCGAGTCCGCCCACCTGCTGGAAGTAGGTGAACTGGGTGATTTCCATGCCGTTGAGCCATACCTCCCAGCCAAGTCCCCAGGCACCCAGCGTGGGTGACTCCCAGTTGTCCTCGACGAAACGGATGTCCTGGGTCAGCGGGTCGATACCGAGCGTGCGCAGGGATTCCAGATACTGTTCCTGGATATCGGCCGGGGATGGCTTGAGCAGAACCTGGAACTGATAATAGTGCTGCAGCCGGTTAGGGTTATCGCCGTAGCGGCCATCAGTGGGGCGGCGCGAGGGCTGTACGTACGCCGCCGACCAGGGCTCCGGCCCGATCGAGCGCAGAAAGGTGGCCGGATGGAAGGTGCCGGCGCCCACCGGCATGTCCAGCGGCTGGACCACCACGCAGCCCCGATCCGCCCAGAACCGTTGCAGGGTCAGGATCAGCTCCTGAAAATCCATGTAAAAGCGCCCTTTTGCGTTGCATGCCCGCCAACGGCGCAGTATACCGAACCGGGACCGGGGCCGGACAGGCGGCCTATCGCACCACAGTTGTGCAGAATGGTGGTATTTGCGCTAACTTGGTGCGGCTGTTCGTCGCTGGGGCCCGTTGATCGGGCGCAAGCGCCTGAAAAACGGCGGTGCCAGCTGTGGCATGATAACTGCTTTGAAACGCTCCACCCGCGCCGGTCGCCAGGTCGGCGGCCGGGCGTTACGCAATGAACCCTTTGAGAGGAGGCATCATGTCGGCTAGCGACGTACTGAATTTGATCAAGGAAAAGAACGCGAAGTTCGTGGATCTTCGTTTCTGCGACACCCGCGGCAAGGAGCAGCACGTCACCCTGCCCGCCCACGCCATCGATGAAGAGGCGCTGGAAGAGGGCAAGATGTTCGACGGATCCTCCATCGACGGCTGGAAGGGCATCAACGAATCCGACATGGTGCTGATGCCGGACACCACCACGGCCATCCTCGATCCGTTCTTCGAGGAACCGACCATCATCGTGCGCTGTGACGTGCTCGAGCCCAACACCATGCAGGGCTACGAGCGTGATCCGCGCACCGTGGCCCGGCGCGCGGAGGCCTACCTCGCCTCCACCGGCATTGCCGACACTGCCTTCTTCGGCCCGGAGAACGAATTCTTCATCTTCGATTCTGTCAACTGGCACACCGAGATGCGCGGCGCCGGTTACAGCATCGATTCCGAGGAAGCGTTCTGGAACTCCGAGCGCCTCTATGAAGGCGGCAACATGGGCCATCGGCCCGGGGTGAAGGGCGGGTACTTCCCGGTGCCGCCGGTCGACAGTGGGCAGGACATCCGTTCGGCCATGTGTCTGGCGATGGAGGAGATGGGTGTGGTCACCGAGGTGCATCATCACGAGGTGGGCACCGCCGGTCAGGGCGAGATCGGCGCCCGCTTCAACACACTGGTGAAGAAGTCCGACGAGATGCTGGTCTACAAGTACTGCGTGCAGAACGTGGCGGCCGCCTTCGGCAAGACCGCCACCTTCATGCCCAAGCCACTGGTCGGCGACAACGGGTCCGGCATGCATGTGCACCAGTCGCTGTCCAAGGACGGCAAGAACATCTTCTCGGGTGACGAGTACGGCGGCCTGTCGGATATCGCCCTGTACTACATCGGCGGCATCATCAAGCATGCCAAGGCCATCAACGCCTTCGCCAATGCCTCGACCAACAGCTACAAGCGTCTGGTCAAGGGCTTCGAGGCGCCGGTCCTGCTGGCCTACTCGGCCCGCAACCGCTCGGCGTCGATTCGCATCCCCTGGGTGGCCTCGCCGAAGGCGCGCCGCATAGAGGTGCGTTTCCCGGATTCCACCGCCAACCCCTATCTGGCCTTCTCGGCCATGATGATGGCTGGCCTTGACGGCATCCAGAACAAGATCCACCCGGGCGAAGCCATGGACAAGGATCTCTACGACCTGCCGCCGGAAGAGGAAAAGACGATTCCGACCGTGGCTCAGTCGCTCAAGGAGGCCCTGGAGGCGCTCGACGCCGACCGCGACTTCCTCAAGGCGGGGGACGTGTTCACCGACGATCTGATCGACGGTTACATCGAGCTCAAGACTGAGGAGGTGCTGCGTCTGCATATGACCACCCACCCGGTCGAATTCGACATGTACTACTCGCTGTAAGCGAAGGCGATTTCCCATCGCCGGATCAGGGCGCCTTCGGGCGCCCTTTTTCGTTGCTGCTCCCGGATTCCCGTTTGCCCGTCGCCGCGGGCGGCAACGCGGCCCCGTTGCTGTGGTCGAAATCACGCAAGCTGCTACATTCCAGGATCATGAAGCTCGCCGTCACCCTTTTCGTGGTCACCCTGATCGCGGCGCCCGCCGGCGCCGAGGTCTACCGGTGGGTGGATGAACAGGGCGTGACCCATTACAGCGATCAGCCGGTCAAGGGCGCCAGCAAGCCGGATCTGCCCCGATTGCAGTCGATGCAGGCGCCAGCGGTGCGCGCCGGCAACGACAGCGGCACGGCCGCCGGCGCGGAGGCTGGCGGCCTCAGTCTGGTGCGACCGGGCACCGATGAGACCTTCCGCGACGCGCGCGGCCTGGTGCCGGTGCAGGTGGAACTGGAGCGCGAACTGGCCGACGGGGAAACCCTGCAATACCTGCTCGACGGCGAACCGGTCCGGGGCACGGACGGGCGCCGCACCAGTCTCCAGCTACAGGGTGTACCGCGTGGTTCCCACGCCATCAGCGCGGTGATTCTGCGGGGCGAGGAACCGGTCGCCCGCAGCAACACGGTGACCTTCCACATGAAGCCCCCGTCGGCGCTGTCTCCGGCGAATCGCCAGGACGCCGATGCCGGTGCGCCGACTGCGCCGGGCAGTACCGGTGCCGCCGGGGCGCCCGCGGCCCCCCGTCTGGGTGGCGGCCCCTGACCCGACCCCCCTCGTGCATCGGCAGCCCCGCCGGTTATGCACTAATATGGTGCGGCGCGGCCCGCCGATCATCGACATCATGCGGTTTCCCGGCTGGCCCCGCTTTTGCTTGCGGATGAACCATGAGCGTGCCCGTGTCGTACCAAGCCCCGTCTGCCGACATCCTGTTCGACAATCTCGCCACGGCGGTGATCTGCCTCGACGAGGATCTGCGCGTGTGGGCGATCAACCCGGCAGCGGAGGTGCTGTTCGGCGTCAGCGCGCGCCACAGCCGCGGGCTGCGCATCGATCGGGCCATCGTCGCGCTGGCCTGCCAGCGCAAGCGACTGGAACAGGCGCTGAACGAGGGCGCGGCCTATACCGAACGGGAGTTGCGCCTGCCTCATACCGGCGGCGGCGACGGGGTGACCGTGGATTGCACCGTCACCCCCTTTTCCCATGGCGACCAGCCGGCGCTCGCGCTGGAGTTCCTGGCGCTGGATCGTCATCTGCGGATTTCCCGCGATGACCAGATGCGCAACCAGAATCTGGCCAACCGCGAAATGCTTCGCGGGCTGGCGCACGAGATCAAGAATCCGCTCGGCGGCCTGCGCGGGGCGGCGCAGCTGCTGGAACGCGAAATCGCCGATCGCGACCTGAGTGATTACACCGGCGTGATCATCCGCGAGGCCGACCGCCTGCAGAACCTGGTCGACGGAATGCTGGGGCCCCGACAGCCGCCGGACCTGGCGGACCTGAACATTCACGAAGCACTCGAGCACGTGCGTCGCCTGCTGGCAGCCGATCTGCCGCCCGGCGTTACCCTAACCCGCGATTACGATCCCAGCCTGCCGCGCCTGCGGGCGGACCGGGAACAACTGATCCAGGTGCTGTTCAACCTGATCGGCAACGCCGCCCAGGCGGTAGGCGAAGCCGGCGGCATCCTGTTGCGCACGCGGGCCCAGCGGCTGTTCACCATCGGCGGGCATCAGCACCGGCTGGTGATTCGCATCGACGTGGTCGACGACGGGCCCGGCATCACCGAGGATCTGCTGCCCCGCATCTTCCTGCCGATGGTGACCTCGCGTGCCGAGGGCACCGGCATGGGCCTGCCCATCGCCCAGTATCTGGTGCATCTGCACGGTGGCATTATTGAATGCGAATCCCGCCCCGGCGACACCACGTTTTCGGTTTTTCTGCCCCTGGAGACGGCCGATGAATGAACGGCCCCTCAGTACCTGGGTGGTGGATGATGATGATTCCATCCGCTGGGTGCTGGAACGCGCCCTGACCGGTGCCGGCATTGCCACCCGCAGTTTCGCCGGCGGCATCGAGCTGCTGGAAGCCCTTGGCACCGAGCAGCCGGATGTCTTGATCACCGACGTGCGCATGCCGGGTATCGACGGACTGGAACTGCTGGAACGGGTATGCGAGTCCCATCCCGCGCTGCCCATCATCATCATCACCGCCCATTCCGACCTGGACAGTGCGGTATCCGCCTATCGCGGCGGCGCCTTCGAATATCTGCCCAAGCCGTTCGATCTGGACGAGGCGGTGGATCTGGTGCGCCGCGCGGCGGCTGCCACGGACGACGGCGGACCCGAGCTGAGACCGGCGGTGAATGGTGGTCACGCCATCATCGGCGAGGCGCCGGCCATGCAGGAGGTGTTTCGCGCCATCGGCCGGCTGTCCGGGTCCAACATCACGGTGATGGTCACCGGGGAATCCGGCACCGGCAAGGAACTGGTGGCGCGGGCGCTGCACGAACACAGCCCCCGGGCCGCCCAGCCGTTCATCGCCGTGAACACCGCCGCCATCCCCAAGGACCTGATGGAATCGGAATTCTTCGGTCACGAGAAGGGCGCGTTCACCGGCGCGGCCGGCCAGCGGCGCGGCCGCTTCGAGCAGGCCAATGGCGGCACGCTGTTTCTCGACGAGATCGGCGATATGCCGCCCGAACTGCAGACGCGGCTGTTGCGGGTGCTGCAGGACGGCCAGTTCTATCGTGTGGGTGGCCACAGCGCCATCTCCGTGGATGTGCGCATCATTGCCGCCACCCATCAGGATCTGGAAAAGGAAGTCACTCGTGGCGCCTTCCGCGAAGACCTCTTTCATCGCCTGAACGTGATCCGGCTGCGGGTGCCGCCGTTGCGCGAGCGTCGCGAGGATATCGTCCTGTTGCTGGACTTCTTTCTCGACCGGGCCGCCCGCGAGCTGGATGCCGAGATCAAGCACCTGCACCCGGACGCGGCCGAGTTCCTTGTTGCCCTGGACTGGCCGGGCAATGTTCGGCAACTGGAAAATCTCTGCCGCTGGCTGACCGTCATGGCGCCGGGTCGGGAGGTGATGCTGGATGATCTGCCCGACGAACTGCGTGGTGCCGAAGCCAGCTCCCCGGTGCACACCGCCAATGGGAGCACCACCGAGACCGGCAGCGGACCTTGGGATGAGCAGCTCGCCCGCTGGGCCCAGCGTCGCCTGGCCGAAGGCGGCGACCACATTCTCGATGAAGCGCTGCCCAGCTTCGAACGAGTGATGATCCGCACCGCGCTGGCGCGGACCGGCGGTCACCGGCAGGAAGCGGCCCGCCTGCTTGGCTGGGGGCGCAATACGCTGACCCGCAAGATCAAGGAACTGAACATGGAGCTGTAACCGAGGCGTGGTGGTGGCCTGTCAGCGCACGAACCGATCACAGATTGTGTCGCAACCAGTGCCCCGCCTCGGCCCCGGCTGCCTGCAGCCAGTGCTCCGCCTCGTGCTGTGCGGCTTCCGCATTTCCGGCGAGATCGGTCAGCGCCCACTGGGCCCGGAAGCGTTCCGCCAGCGCCGACCGCGCCCCGGCCTCGATATCGCCCGCCACCAGCAGCGCCGGCAGCCCCTGATCGGCGGCGAGGTCGGCCACCGCCGCCGGCAGCTTGCCGTGGAGGGTCTGCTGATCGGCCCGGCCTTCCCCCGTGATCACCGCCGCCGCCCCGGTCAGAACCTGTTCCAGCCCGGCCAGTTCCAGCATGGAAGGTGCCCCCGCCACCAGCCTGCCACCCAGACAGGCCAGGGCAAACCCGAGGCCGCCGGCCGCCCCGGCACCGGGCTGCTCGCCGACGGTGACCGCCTCGAGCTGCCGGGCCAGATGATCCAGACCCTGTTCGACCTCGCGCAGCATGGCCGGCGTCAATCCCTTCTGCGGCCCGTACACCTGGGTGGCCCCGCGCGGCCCGAACAGCGGGTTGTCGACATCGCACAGCACGGTGAGCGACAGGTCGGCCGGCAGGACCGGGGCGGTGACCCGCGGACACCGGCGCAGGCCCGCGAGGTCCGGACTGACCGGCCGTCCGGCCGCGTCCTCGGCGCGCCCGCCCAGAGCCAGCAGCATGCCCAGCCCCCCGTCGTTGCAGGCGCTGCCGCCCAGCGACACCGTGATCCGCCGGTGCCCCGCGGCCAGCAGTTGCTGCAGCAGCGCGCCGAGGCCGGCGCTGCCGCGCTCGGCCAGCGGTGGCCCGCCGCCGCCATCGATCAGACCCAGACCCAGCACCTCCGCGGATTCCACGAATACCCCGTCCGGGCCGAGATCCAGCCACCGCGCATCGACCGGGCGGCCGTGCACCCCCGGCACCTCGGCGCGATGCAACCGGGCATCCGGGCGGGCGGCGGCCACGCAGTCGAGACTTCCCTCGCCGCCATCGGCCACCCCCAGGCAATGGACATCGAACCTGCCCACCCGCTGCAGCCCCGCTGCCAGGCACGCGGCCACGGCCGGCGCCGGCAGGCAGCCCTTGAAACTGTCCGGGGCAATGACGATACGCATGAAGCTGTGGGGCCTGTCGAACGGGCGTGATAACCGATTCTGCCCGGCTCCCCGAGACCGGGCCAGTACCGCGGCGGCGGGGCCCCGGCCGGTCTGTATAATCGTCGCCAGCCGCGATGGACAATTCCGGGCATCAGGATCGCCCCGGACAGGTCGCGGTGGGGGGACGCATGGTCGGGAATCCCGCACACGAACAGGAAGAGCGCATGCTGGTGGTGGGCGCCGAACTCGATGCGGCGCGCTCGATCATGGACATGCTCGGCTTTCTCAAGCGTCGCCCGGCATTCGTGACCTTCGACGATCTGGCTGACGAGCTCGAGACCGAGTCACTGCCGTTCTCCGCCGCGGCCCTGGTATCCGACGGCCGGGTGGGGCTGGGCGAGTATCAACCGGCGATCGACGGCCTGGCCGCACGGCTGCCCACCCTGCTGGTGCTGGATTATCCCCGCGGCGACGGCGACGACCGTTACCGGCACGGCAAGGCGGCTGGATTTGCCAGCTGCATGCACGCGCCGATCGCACTCAATCAGCTGCGTTTCGAGCTGGACCGGTTGCCGGCCCCGCGTGGCAACGGCCGCGCGGTGCGCCGTCCCCGGCCGCAGCACACCCTGGTGGGCCAGAGCTATCCCATGCGCCGGGTCCGGCAGCTGATCGAACGGGTGGCGGCCACCGATGCCAGCGTGCTGATCCTGGGTGAATCCGGCACCGGCAAGGAACTGGTGGCCCGCGAAGTCCACCGCACTTCCAACCGCGCCGCCGGGGCATTCGTGCCCCTGAATTGCGGCGCCATTCCCCGCGATCTGCTGGAGTCGGAATTGTTCGGCCACGAAAAGGGCGCTTTCACCGGCGCCATCACGGCACGTCCGGGCCGCTTCGAGATGGCCGAGGGCGGCACCCTGTTCCTGGACGAAATCGGGGACATGAGCCTGGACATGCAGGTCAAGGTGCTGCGGGTGCTCCAGGAACAGACCTTCGAGCGGGTCGGCAGCAACAAGACCCTGACCGCCGACGTGCGCATTCTGGCGGCCACCCATCGGAACCTGGAAGCCGAGATCGAGCGCGGCAATTTCCGCGAAGACCTCTACTACCGGCTCAACGTCTTCCCCATCGAGGTACCGCCGCTGCGGGACCGCCCGGAGGATGTCGAGCCCATCGTGGGCAGCATCCTCGCGCGGCTGGAGGCGGAGGACGGCATCAGCCTGGACTTCACCGACCACGCCCTGGCCGCACTGGCGTCCTACCGCTGGCCGGGCAATGTCCGCGAGCTGGGCAATATCGTCGAACGTCTGCGCATCCTCTACCCCGGCGAGCGGGTGGATATCGACCGGTTGCCCGGCCGCATTCTCGGCGAGGACAACGTGGTGCTCGTCCCGCACGATGACATCCGCAACATGGAACGGGCACCCGGTGACGTGATCAATGGCGTGCGTCTGACTTCGGCCGGGGTGGATCTGCGTGCTCTGACCACCCGTCTGGAGGTGCGCCTGATCACCCAGGCCCTGTCGCTCAATGACGGGGTGGTGGCCCGGGCCGCGAAGATGCTGGGCCTGCGCCGGACCACCCTGGTCGAGAAGATGCGCAAGTACGACATCAGCAACGACTAGCGCAACTCACGGCGGCGCTCGTCGCTGGTTTGCCAGGCCGTCATTCCGGCGCGCCTATTACTGGCCCGCCATGCGCAAGGACGCTGACGCCGGCTGCCCGGACTCCGTCGTCCGCGCGCCGAACCGCCAGCAAACCGTCGGACGGCGCCTGCACGGGCCGTCGGGAAATTGACGAATTCCAGCGCTGAAAATGCCAACTAATTGATTTGATGGAATAAAAGAATCGGCATACCGATTGCTCCTTCATTGCGTCGGCCGAAAACGCGGCCGGCGTCTACGGAGCAATCGGACATGACGCAAAGCCAGACTTCTCTGCCAACCGGACCCGGCCCGGTATCGGGCGTGGCGCCGCGTGCCGTGAGCCTGCTTCGTCGCCATGCCGACGGCCGGCCCCCGCAGTTGACCGCCGCCGCCCGCCGCCAGCTCGAGGGGCATGCCTGGGCCAGTGAGGCGGCGCTGGAGCGCTGCCTGCAGCGCGCCCTGGTGCTCTGCGACGGCCGCGCCATCGAACCCCGCCATCTGGGATTGTCCGGCGCCGCCGGCGATCATCTGCGCCGGGAGCAGCGGCGCATTCTCAACAGCCTGCGCGCCGCCCGCGACCTGCGCCGCGACGCCGCCGCGCGTCTGGGTATCGCCCCGCGCGTGCTGCGTCTGAAGCTCGCCGAACTCAAGGCACAAGGCATCTGCCTGCCCGCGTTCGCGCCGGACGACGCGGAACTGCGCCATGAATAGCCACCGGACCACAGCCAGTCCGGACCCGGTCCAGGTGATCGCAGTGGCGGGCGCCGGCAATGGCATCGGCCGAACCAGTGTGGCGGTGAACCTGGCGGCCGCGCTGGCCAACCGCGGCCACCGCACCATGCTGCTGGACGGGAATCCGGCGCTGGCCGACGTGGCCGCCGCCCTCGACCTGCATCCGCGTTTCGGCCTGGCCGATGTGGTCGCCGGGCGTTGCGAGCTGGCCAGCATTCTCCTGGATGGCCCTTCGGGACTGCGGGTTGTGCCCGCCGGTGCCGATCGGGGCGGTGTGACCCCGCTGAGCGCCGCGCAGAGCCGCGGCCTGATCAGTGCCTTCAGCGATCTCGACGAAACCCCGGACGTGCTGGTGGTGGACACCGCCGCCGGCGCCGGGGCTGCCACCCGCCAGTTCATCCAGGCCGCCGGCGAAGTGCTCGTGGTGGCTGGCGGCGAACCGGCCGGACTGGAACAAACCCGGGATCTGATCCGCGCCCTGGGCGGCCGCGCCGGGCACAACCGGTTCCGCGTTTTGATCAACCGCGCGGACGACACCCGCGGTGCCGATCTGGGCGAGCGCCTGGCGCGCCTGACCGAGGCCGAGGTCGACGTGGCGCTGCATTACGTCGGCGCCATTCCCGAGGACCCGCAGATCGAACATGCCCGGACCCTCGGTCTGCCGGTGGTGAACGCTTTCGCCCACAGCCCGGCCAGCCGCGCCTTCAAGCGTCTGGCCCGGCGCATCGACGCCTGGGCGCCGCCCCCGCGACATCGCGGCGGTGTCGCTTTCTTCATCGAGCGGATGCTCCGCTCCAACCAGCCCATGCAATGCCAGGCCTCGACCTGAACCAATCCGACGAGGGACTCATGAAAACAGCCAATGCCATGTACGCGCCTGCGCAACAGTCCAACCCGCTGGTCGCCGAGCACATCGATCTGGTCAAGCGGATCGCCTATCGGCTGGTCAGCCGGCTGCCCGACTCGGTGCAGGTGGAAGACCTGATCCAGGCCGGCATGCTCGGCCTGCTGGAGGCGCACGAGCGCTACCGCGATGGTCAAGGCGCCAGCTTCTCCACCTTTGCCGGCATCCGCATCCGCGGCGCCATGCTCGACGAGATCCGCCGCGGCGACTGGACCCCGCGGTCCGTGCACCGCGCGGCGCGTGCCGTGGCCGAGGCCCAGAGCACGGTGGAGTCGCGCTGCGGCCGCGCCGCCGGCGAATGGGAAATTGCCGCCGAGATGGGCGTGAGCATGGCCGATCTGCGGCGCACGGTCAGCGACGCCTCGAGCGCCTATCTGACCAGCCTCGATGATGCCGGTCCCGACGACACTACGGCCGAAGTGCCCGCCGGGGACGCGACCAGTCCGCAGCAGCGCTTCGAGCAGGAAAGCCTGTATCGGGCGGTGGTGGACGCCAGCGACACCCTGCCCGAGCGCGAGCGCCTGCTGATGACGCTCTACTACGACCAGGACCTCAATCTGCGTCAGATTGCCGAGCGGCTGGGCGTGTCCGAATCGCGCGCCTGCCAGTTGCATGGGCGTGCCATCGCCCGGGTGCGTGAGCGCCTGATGGCATGGGCGGCCTGAATTTCCCGTCGACGCTTCTCCGCCAATTCGTTCCTCCCTCCTCCTCCTCGGGCCGCGCAAGCGGCCCTTTTTTTGCGCCCTGTCCCGCCACGGGGTGCTATGGTTACGCCTGACCGTTTTCCAGGGGGAATGACAGGCGCGCGAGTCCCGCAGCAGCACGCGCCGCCGGGCCATGCCCACCGGCTCGGGGATTCGCACGGCGACTGTGTCCAGTCTCGATGCACTACTTTGCCTACGGTTCCAACATGCTTACCGCGCGGCTGCGTCGGCGGGTGCGGGGTGCGCGTCCGTTGGGGCCGGCGCGGCTCAAGGGCCACGCGCTGCGTTTTCACATGCATGGCGGTGACGGGTCCGGCAAGTGCAACGCCTTTGCCACCGGCCGGCCGTCGGATGTGGTCCACGGCGTGATCTTCGAGATTGACGACCGTCGTTTGCGCAAGCTGCACGCTGCGGAGGGGCCGGGCTACGAGTTCGTGCAGGTCCAGGTGGAAACCGACAACGGCAGCCTGCCGGCCGGCACCTATCGCGCGCGCAACGCCTGGCTGGATGACGCCATGGCCCCCTACACCTGGTATCAGGCGTTTGTTGTGGCCGGCGCCCGCGAGCATGGGCTGCCCGCCGACTACATCGCCCAGATTGAGAACATGTTCGCGCGCCGCGACGCCAACGTCTGGCGGGCTTTCCGCAACCGGATGCTGCTGCGCCGGGCCTAATCGGGGTTTGCGGCCGGCGGTCGATGCTCGCGCCGGTTGATCGGATAGCTGTGGGTGGGCCCGACGAAGGGCTGGATCAGCATCCGGTCAAGCCGTTCCCATTTCGGGTCGCGAAACAGGTTGATGCCGATGGTCATGCCGTCATGCCCGTCGCGCGGCTGCGGCTGGTAGGTGCCCAGCAGCCGGTCCCACCAGGGCAGGTTGAAGCCGAAGTTGGAATTGGTCTCGTCCGGATGCCAGGAATGGTGGACCCGGTGCATGTCCGGGGTGACCACCACCCAGCGCAGCAGCCGGTCGATGCGCGGGGGCAGCGACACGTTGCCGTGGTTGAACAGTGAGGTGGCGTTGAGCAGCACCTCGAAGATCAGCACCGCCACCGGCGGGGCGCCCAGCGCGGCCACAATGGCGATCTTCAGCGCCATCGACAGCACGATCTCGATCGGGTGAAAGCGCAGGCCGGTGGTGGTATCGAAGGCCAGGTCCGCATGGTGCATCCGGTGCAGCCGCCACAGGCCCGGCACCGCATGGAACAGCACGTGCTGCAGGTAGATAACGAAATCCAGCATCACCACGGCGGCGAGGATTGCCAGCCAGCCGGGTACGTCGAACACGTTGAACAGGCCCCAGCCGCCTTCCTGCGCCAGCAGGGCAACCCCGACAGCCGCCGCCGGGAACAGCAGCCGGACGATGACGGTGTCCAGCGCCACGATCCCGAGGTTGCCGGACCAGCGCAGCAGCCGCGGGATGTCGTTACGGCGGCGCGGCGAGGCAAACTCCCAGAGCACCATGGCGGCGAGTACGCCGCCGAACACGCCCAACCGTATCCAGGGTTCGAACTCCATCATCGCGTCGACCATTGAAAGGTACCGGTCCTGCCTGATCGGCTGATTGTAATCCGTTACGAGGAATACGGACCGGGGTACGTCGGCGATGCATGCGCCTGAAGGCCCGTATCCTTTCGCCGGCCACCATCGCATAATCGCGCCGCCCGGAACCTGATGGAGCAGGACGCCATGTTGATTGCCGCGCTGGCCGTGCTGGCCGGCCTGATACTGCTGGTATGGAGCGCCGACCGGTTCGTCACCGGGGCCGCGGCGGCGGCCGGTCACGTCGGGGTCCCGCCGCTGCTGATCGGCATGGTGATCGTGGGCTTCGGGACCTCGGCGCCGGAAATGGTGGTATCGGCGCTGGCCAGTGCCCAGGGCAATCCGGGCATCGCGCTGGGCAATGCCTATGGCTCGAACATCACCAATATCGCCCTGATCCTGGGGCTGACCGCCGTGATCGCCCCGATTGCGGTGCACTCCCAGGTGCTCCGGCGTGAACTGCCGCTGCTCGGGGCGGTGACGCTGCTGGCGGCCTGGCAGCTTTGGGACGGCGCGCTTTCCCGGCTGGATGCCGTGGCGCTGCTGGCGGCGTTCGCGCTTGTCATGGCCTGGACCATTTATCAGGGCCTGCGCGACCGCGACGACCCGCTGGCCGCCGACATGACCCGGGAGCTGCAGGCCACCGCCATGTCGCCGGGCCGGGCGCTGTTCTGGCTGGCGCTGGGACTGGTGCTGCTGGTGGCGGCCTCGCGGGTGCTGGTCTGGGGCGCGGTGACGATCGCCCAGGGTTTCGGCGTGAGCGATCTGATCATCGGGCTGACCATCGTGGCGGTGGGCACCTCGCTGCCGGAGCTGGCGTCGTCATTGATCGCCGCCCGCAAGGGCGAGCACGACATCGCCCTCGGCAACATCGTGGGCTCCAACCTGTTCAACACCCTGGCGGTGGTGGGCATTGCCGGCAGCATCCACCCGATGGAGGTGGAGCCCGGCGTGCTCGGCCGCGATGTCCTGGTGATGGCGGCGCTGACCGCGATCCTGTTCGTCTTCTGTCTGGGGCGGCGCGGGTCCGGACGCATCAACCGCTGGGAGGGCGCGGCGCTGCTGGCGGCCTACGCCGGCTACCTGGGCTGGGTGATCGGCGGGGTGCTCTGAGCCGGTCGGCGGTTTCGATCTGACGCCTTGTCAGTAGGCGCCGGTCACGCGTGACAACAGCGTCGGCTGCGGCCGGCCGGCGCGCAGGGCGCGGATGAAGCGGCCCAGGGCTGCCTCGGCCTCCGGCAGCCCGTCGCGGCGGTGGGGCGTGGTGCTGGCAGCGTAGTGGTCCAGCCGCTCCAGGAACCGGCCGATATCGTTGAGGCTGGGGCCGGTCAGGCTGGTCTGGGCGCCCACGCCCATGTTGACCACGGCCCGGGCATTCAGACGCTGTTCCACCACGTCCTCGGGCATGGTCAGCACCGGCTTGCCCAGGAATACCGCTTCGCTGAGCAGCTGGTTGCCGGCGGTGCTGATCACCCCCTTGCATCCGGCCAGGTCGGCGACGAAGCCCTCGTTGGCGGGCGGCTTGAAATGCAGATTGCCCTCCTGCCCGTGGCGCGGTACCCCGTAGACGATGACCTGCTCCCCGCAGGCCCGCAGTGCGGTGTCCAGTGCGGTGGTGTACTGGTGTTCGCCCTTGTTGAGATAGGCCAGCAGATAGTCACCGCGCTCGGGCTGGATATTGCGCACGGCGTCGCGCAGGATCGGCCCTACCACCTCGACGCCCGCCGTACGGGGCCTGGCCGGGTAGAAACTCGATACCAGCACCCGGTCCGGGTCGCCCATGAACAGGCGGTAACCCAGGGCATCGCGCATGCCGCGCCAGCGGTCCTCGGGCGCGAAATCACAATGGCAGAAGGCCATGATGCCCACGTGATCGAAGCTGATGCGGGGGATGCCATGGTGACGGGCGAAACGATGGGTCCAGGTCTCGGAATCGGAAATCACCAGATCCGGTGCGAAGGCCGCCAGCCGTTGCCAAACTGCCCGCGTCTGCGGCCCGGCCGCCAGCAGATCCGCTGTCAGGCCGGCGTTGCGGGCCATGGTCAGGGGCGCGGACAGCCGGCCCTGATCGTCATACTGGTAGCCGATCACCGGCAGGGTTTCGCAGGGAAATCGCTCGTGCAGGGCCTGGTAGGCGTCGGCGCCGGCGAACACCTTCACGTCGTGGCGCTGCATCAATCCCGGCAGCACGGCCGATGTGCGCATCGCGTGACCGCGACCGTAACCCATCACCCCGTAGGCAATCCGCATGGTCATCTCCGGTTCATAATCGCCCCGACAGCGTAGGGGGCGCATGTGACGCTGCGGTGACGGCGCCCGGCGTCAGGCGCTGGCCAGTGCTTCCACCTCGACCAGCAGGTCCCGCCGGCACAGGTCGGCCTGACGGCAGGTCCAGGCCAGCCCGGTTGGCAGCTGTCCGGCGAGAACGGTCTTTACGTGTTCGATATCGGCCGGATCACGCAGGTAGACGATCAGGTGCTCCAGCGTGGCCAGTCCCTTTCCGGCAAACGGGGCGCCAGCGGTTTCCAGCAGCGTGGCCACGTTGGCCAGCGACTCGTTCAACTGGGCGCCCACGTCGCCGGCATGCCGGGTTTCATGGCCGAGAATGCTGGCGGTACCGGAAATGAACAGCTGGGTGGACGCCGGCGACCAGGCCATGCGGGCGGCGCGGGCGAAGGTTGGGCGGCTGGGCCCGTAACGGCGGGGGTAATCGTAGGCGCGAATCTGCCGCGGGTTTTCCAGCGGTTGCGGGGGTATCCGGGTGAGCAGGCATTGCAGGTGCAGCCCCGGCAGCTGGCTGCCGACGACGGTCGCTGCGGGCATCCGCTCGAGCAGCGAGGGATGGTCCCGCAGCACCTCGAGCCGCCCCTGGCAGAATCGCTTGTAGCGCTCGGCATCGCCGTCGCCGGCGTTGATATCGGACAGGTAGTGCCAGACCCGCAGAACGTGGGGAAAGGCCAGCGCCTCGCGCAGCTCCAGCAACTGCCGGTAGGCGCGACGGGCCAGGTCGGCCGCATCGGCATCACCCGCCGTGATCGATAGCGTGGCCAGACACACGGCTTCGCTGGCAACGCAGGACCAGCCTGCGGTCTCTCCGCGTTCCAGTGGGTTCGCGATGCGCCACCCGATGGCGGGTTCGCCGGCCAGCCAGGGGACGATACCTGCCTCCGGCAGCGGCTGACCGGGCAACGGTTCGCCGCCACCGCCTGCCGCAACCGACCACACGGGCGGTGGCGAAGCCGGGTTGCCCGATGCGGAATCCTGATTCACGAGTATGCGTTTCGCCTGACGGGGGAGCGGCGGCTGGCCTCCAGCCGGGCCATGGCAATTCTAACCACCCGCCGGATTCGCTGCCATCCCGGCCGGTGACAACCCGCGCCGGTTGGCGCAACATGACTCGCCGGGAAACCGGTCAAGGGGGAAGCATGATGAAGTGGCTCGGACGAGGCCTGGCGCTGCTGGTCGGCGCTGTGATCGCGGCGTTGGTATTTCTTTACGTTGTGTCGCCGCAAACCGCCTATCGGCTGGCACTCACGCTGGAGCGCGGCAACGCCGGACTGGACGTCAGCCAGGTGTCGCTTGGTGACGTGAACTTGCCGGTGCTGGAAGGCGGTAGCGGGCCGCCGTTGCTGCTGATCCACGGCTTCGGCGGCGACAAGGACAACTGGACCCGGCTGGCCGGCGAGCTGACCGATCACTTCCGCGTGATCGCACCCGACCTGCCGCCGTTCGGTGAGGCATCGGCCGATCCCGGGCGCGGGTACAGCTATGCCGCGCAGGTGGATCGCATCCATCAGCTCGTGCAGGCGATGAACCTGTCGCTGGTACACATCGGCGGCAACTCGATGGGTGGTGCGATCGCCGGCGCCTATGCGGCGGCGCACCCGGAAACGGTCCGCTCGCTGTGGCTGCTGGCGCCCGCGGCGGTGGCCGACGCGCCGCCCAGCGAGCTCGACCGGCATGTGGCGGCGGGCGGCGAGAATCCGCTGCTGCCGGCCACGCGCGAGGAATACTTCGAGCTTATGGACTGGGTGTTTCACGAGCCCCCCTATATACCGGCCCCGGTGCAGTGGGTGCTGGCCGGGCAGGCGGTGGCTCAACGTGACCAGCGGTCGCGGGTACTCGAACAGATTCGCGCCGACCCGCTGGATCTGGCCGCGGCCCTGAACGGCGTGGGCGTGCCCACACTGATTACCTGGGGTGAGAATGACCGCCTGCTGGCCGTGGGCGGTGCCCGGATCCTGGATCGGGCCCTGCCGGACAGTCAGTTGCACCTGATGCCGGCAACCGGCCATGTCCCCATGATCGAGCGGCCGACGGCCACGGCCGCCGCCTTTCGCGAGTTCGTGCAGGGGCTGGAAAAGCGCTAGCCCTGTCGACGCAGCGGCTCGCTTGTCCGCGCGCGCAAGGCCAGCAGCATCCGGGCCGCTGCCGCCGGTTCCACCGGAGCGGTGATGGTAATGCACCGGTCGCCTAGCGGGGCGAACCGCTCCGGCGGCGTAGCCTGGAACAGCCCCAGCACCGGCACGCCGGTGGCGCTGGCTAGGTGCATCGGGCCGGAATCGGCCGCGGCGAATCCGGCCATCTGCTCGATGATGGCGGCCAGTTCACCCAGGTCCTCGGTGCCCACCGGGGTGGCGCGCGGCGTCAGCGCCTGGTCGCCGGGCCGCACGATTTGCACCAGCGTGACATCCGGCGCTTGCTCGAACACTGCCGCGCACCAGGCCTGCCACCAGTCGCCCGGTAGCTGTTTGCCGCCGGTGGCATCGGCAAAGAACCCGATCAGCGGCCGGTCCGGCAGGCCGCCAAGCGCCGTTCGCAGCCGGTTGGTGGCCCGGGTTCGCTGATCGTCGGTCAACCCGACCCGGGTGTGGGCGACCCGCCGGATCGGGGCGTCCTCGAGCGCACTCAGCAGATGCAGGGGTTGCCGCCCGGTGTGCGTTTCCTGCTCCGGAAACGCCGCCGCGTGGGTCAGGGCCAACCACTGATCCGGCCCGGCGAACCCGAGGCGATGGCGGGCGCCGCTGCAGGCCATGGCCACGCGATTGCTGGTGGAGTGGTTGTTGGGGTCCACCGCCAGGTCGTAGCGCTGCCGTCGGAGGTGGCGGATCAGTGGGAGGATGCGGCGCAGCAGCGGCCAGGGTTCCACCGGCACCTCATGGACCCGGTTGATGCCGGGCAGATTGGCCAGCAGCACACCGTTGAAGCGGCCCTGGACTAGAACATCGATCCGGGCCTGCGGGAATGTCGCCGCCAGCGACTGAAGCAATGGCGTAAGTAGGACGGTGTTGCCCAGCCGCTTGTTGACCCGGCAGACCAGGATGCGCGCCGGCGGCGGCAGTGGTGCCGGCCGCGGCGTCGCGGTGACGGACCGGCGCACCAGTCGTCGGCCGATCCAGTCGCGCAGCGAGCGGCGTGCACGGCGTATCAGGCCGCGCCAGCCGCGTTCGTGATCCATGCGCCGGAAATGTCCCAAAACCCGCTCTGCCCTTGCTCGTGGCCAGGTCCGACACCGGTCGGACGCGGCCGTAGAATAACCCGAATGTCATTGTGCCGGTTGCCCAAACAGGGCATAAACCGGGCCTCAGGTCCAAGCCCGGATGGCACGTTCATGACTCGCGTCCTGCCGCCACCGGCGGTGATCTACACCGACCTTGATGGCACACTGCTCTCGCACGATGGCTACGACTGGCAACCTGCCGCACCAGCGCTGTCGGCCGCGGCGCGCCGCGGTGTGCCGGTGGTGCCCATCACAAGCAAGACCCGCGCCGAAATGGGGCCGCTGCGAGCCGAGCTGGGGCTGACCACGCCCTACGCCGTGGAAAACGGCGGGGCCATCGTACTGGTGGGCCCGGATGAGGGGGAAACGGTGCTCACGCTGGGGCCGGCCTATGCCGAAATCCGCGCGCTGCTGGCGCGGCTGCGGGCGGATGGCCTCGGATTCACCGGTTTCGCGGACATGGGGCCGGACGCGGTCGCCGCGGTCACCGGCCTTAGCCCGGCTGCCGCCGAACGCGCCTGTGACCGCCTGTGTTCCGAGCCGCTGATCTGGCAGGACACCGATGCGGCCTTGCGGGATTTCCACTCGGCACTGGCCGAGCACGGGCTGACCACCCGGCGCGGCGGGCGCTTCCTGCACGTGATGGGCCGGTGCGACAAGGGCGACGCGCTGCGGCGGCTGCAGGCCCACCTCGGCGGCGGAACGACGCCGGCCTCGCTGGCGCTGGGCGACAGCCCCAACGATTTCGACATGCTTGCCGCGGCCGACCGCGGGGTGCTGGTGGCGCGGCCGGATGGCAGCTACGCCGCGCCGCCCGACCCACCCGGTCTGATCCATGCGCCGGGCATCGGCCCCGCCGGCTGGAACGCCGCGGTGCTAGATTGGCTGGCAGACAACGTGAACGGCGAGTGCTGACCCATGGCGGATTTTCATCAGAACGGCATCATCACCACCCTGCACCGGCTGGGCGATCGCTCGCTGGAGTCGCTGGAAAACGAGCTGGTGACCTTCGGCCGCCGCCGGCCGATGACCCTGGTGCTGCCCTGTCTCTACTCCGAGCTGGAAGGCACGGCCCTGCCCCGGATTGTCGACGCATTGCGGCAGGTGCCCTATCTGGCGGAAATCGTCATCGGCCTGGACGCCGCCGACGAACGGCAGTTTGCCCATGCCCGCGAGTTCTTCGCCTGCCTGCCCCAGCGTCACCGCATTCTCTGGAACGATGGTCCGCGCATGCAGGAAATCCTGCGGCAGCTCGCCGACGAGGATCTGGCCCCGGCGCGGCCGGGCAAGGGCGCCAACGTGTGGCTGTGCCTGGGCTATTTCCTGGCCTCCGACCGCGGCCGGGCGCTGGCGCTGCACGACTGCGACATCGAAAGCTACACCCGTGACCTCCCGGCCCGGCTGTTCTATCCCATCGTCCATCCAAACTTCGTGTTCAAGTTCGCCAAGGGCTACTACGCCCGGGTGGCAGACGGGCGCATGCACGGCCGGGTGGCACGGCTGTTTGTCACCCCGCTGCTGCGGGCGCTGAGCAGCGTGGCCGGGCCGCTGGATTTTCTCGACTTCATGGACAGCTTCCGCTACCCGCTGGCCGGCGAATTCGCGATGAGCGCGGGGGTGGCCGAGACCATCCGCATTCCCGCCGACTGGGGGCTGGAAGTGGGCATTCTTGCCGAGGTGCATCGCCACTACACGGCCAACGCCGTGTGCCAGGTGGATATCGCCGAAACCTACGAGCACAAGCACCAGGAACTGTCGGCCGAGGACGCCAGCAAGGGGCTGGCCCGCATGAGCAGCGACATCGCCAAGGCGCTCTACCGCAAGCTGGCCACCCACGGCGTGGTGCTCACCCCCGAAACCATCCGCACCGTGAAGGCCATGTACCTGCGCAATGCGCTGGATTTCGTGGAGCGCTTCTACTTCGACGCCCAGATCAACGGCCTGACCCTCGACCGCCATGCCGAGGAAAAGACCGTGGAAGTGTTCGTCGAGAGCATCATCAATGCGGGCGAGCAGTTCCTGGCCAATCCCATGGAAGTGCCCTTCATCCCCACCTGGAATCGCGTGCGGGCGGCCATTCCCGGCCTGCCGGCGGCGATGTACGACGCGGTGGAAGCCGACAACGCCTGAACCGGCGCCTGTTTTTGACAGCCACGGCAGGGCGTGATTAATTGCCGAGTGGGGGTGCCGACATCGTTATCAATCTGCCAGAGGCTGCGTCATGACCGATGCCCACCCGGCCGTTCGACCCCCGACCGCCGCCGCGATCGAGGATATTGCCCGCCGTTATCGGCTGGACCTGTCGGCCGAGGATGTGGCCGGCTTTCTGGGCCTGATGGCCGGCCCTCTGGCTTCGTTCGACCGCATCGACCAGCTCACGGCGCCGGCCGCGATCAACCGCTATCCGCGCACGCCGGGCTACCGGCCGCAGCCGGAAGACAATCCCCTCAACGCCTGGTACTGGAAGAGCGAGATTCCCGGCGCCGAATCCGGCCCGCTGGCCGGCCGTACCCTGGCGGTCAAGGACAACGTCTGCGTGGCCGGCGTGCCGATGATGAACGGCACCCGGGTACTCGAGGGCTATGTCCCGGATGCCGACGCCACCGTGGTCACCCGGGTGCTGGACGCCGGGGCCACCATTCTCGGCAAGTCGGTGTGCGAAAGCCTGTGCTTCTCCGGCGCCAGCCACACCAACGACACCGGCCCGGTGCGCAACCCGCACGATCCTGGCCGCACCAGCGGCGGGTCTTCGGCGGGCAGCGGCGCGCTGGTGGCCGCCGGCGAGGTGGACATGGCCATCGGCGGCGATCAGGGCGGCTCGGTGCGTATCCCCGCCAGCTGGTGCGGCATCTACGGCCTCAAGCCCACCTGGGGGCTGGTGCCCTACACCGGCGCGTTTCCGATCGAGATCACCCTCGACCACCTGGGCCCGATGGCCGCCACCACCGCCGACGTGGCCTTGCTGCTGGAAGTCCTGGCCGGGCCGGACGGGCTGGACCCGCGCCAGTCGGCCCAGCTGGCCCCGGCCGGCTACCGCGAGGCCCTGACCGGTGACGCCGAGGGCCTGCGCATCGGCATCGTGCGCGAGGGATTCGGCTGGGAAGGTGCCTCGGAAGCCGACGTGGACGAGGCCGTGCGAACCGCTGCCGGGCGCTTCGCCGATCTGGGCGCCAGCGTCACCGAGGTCTCCGTGCCTTGGCATCTGGATGGCATCCACCTGTTCAACGGGCTGGCCTTCGAGGGGGCCACCAAGCTGATGGTGGAAGGCAACAGCATGGGCACCAACTGGAAGGGAGAATACAACGTCGGCCTGCTGGACGCCTTCGCCCGCGGCCGCCTGACCCGGGCGGACGACCTGTCGGAAACCGTCAAGCTGGTGACGCTGCTGGGTCAGTACCTGCAGGACCGCTATCACGGCCGCTACTACGCCAAGAGCCGCAATCTGGCGCGCTCGCTGGAGGCGGCCTACGACGCCGCGCTGGTGGACTGCGATCTTCTGGTCATGCCCACCCTGCCGATGAAGGCCACGCCGATCCCGCCCGGTGATGCATCGCGCGAGGAGGTCATCGGTCGGGCGCTGGAAATGGTGCCCAACACCGCCCCCTTCGACGTCACCGGTCACCCGGCAATGAGCCTGCCCTGCGCGGTGGCCGACGGCCTGCCCATCGGCATGATGCTGATCGGCCGCAAGGGCGAGGAGGCCACCATCCTGCGGGCCTCCGATGCCTTCGAGCGGAACGTGTTCGCCCGCCCGGTACCGGCATGAACGGCGTTCACGACATGGGCGGCCTGCACGGCTTCGGCCCGGTCCGGCCGGAAACCGGCGAACCGGTCTTCCACCAGGCCTGGGAACAGGACGTGTTCGCGTCCGTGATCGCCCTGATGGCCCAGGGGGTCTACAACCTGGATGAGTTCCGGCACGCGGTGGAACGCATCGGCGCGGCCCATTACCTGGACAGTTCCTACTACGACCATTGGCTGTCCGCCGCCGAACTCGTGCTGTGCGAGAAGGGCGTGATCGACCAGACCGAACTCGACCGGCGCATTGCCGAGATCAAGGCCGACCCGGATGCCCATTCCCGGCCGCCCGCGGGCGGCGAAGACCCACTGGCCGAGGCCCTGACGCAGGGGCTGCAGGCCGGCCTGCCGGCCCATCGTGAGGTGGCGGCGTCGCCGCGTTTTGCCGTGGGCGACCGGGTGGTCACCAACAATCTGCAGCCGGCCGGGCATATCCGCCTGCCGGCCTACGTGCGCGACAAGCCGGGGGTCGTGGTGATGAGCCACGGCGCCCACGTCCTGCCGGACACCCATGCCCACGGCGGCGACGAGTCGCCCGCGCATCTCTACACCGTACGCTTCGATGGCGACCGGGTGTGGGGCGAGGCCGCGGCCGACCGGCCCGCCGCCAACCACGTCGATCTGTGGGAACCCTATCTGTCACCCGCCTGAAGGCAAGCCTCGATGAGCGATCACCATCACGACCACGGCCATCATCCGCATCCGATCAGTGACGTCCAGGCTCGCGCCCGGGCGCTGGAATCCCTGTTGCGGGACAAGGGCCTGCTGACCCCGGGCGCCGTCGACACCCTGGTGTCGGCCTACGAACAGGACATCGGGCCGCTCAACGGCGCGAAGGTGGTGGCTCGGGCCTGGACCGACCCCGACTACAAGCGGCGGCTGCTAGCGGACGGAGCCGCCGCGATCCGGGAGCTTGGCTTCGGCGGCCTCCAGGGCGAGCACATGGTGGTGGTGGAGAACACGCCCGAGGTGCACAACGTGGTGGTGTGCACCCTGTGCTCCTGCTATCCGTGGCCGGTGCTGGGTCTGCCGCCGGTCTGGTACAAGTCGGCCCCCTACCGCTCCCGCGTGGTGCGCGAGCCGCGGGCGGTGCTGGCCGAATTCGGCACCGAACTGGACGAGAACGTGGCCATCCGGGTGTGGGATTCCAGTGCCGAGATCCGTTATCTGGTGTTGCCGGAGCGCCCGGCGGGCACCGAGCATTTGAGCGAGGAAGAACTGGCCGGGCTGGTGACGCGGGATGCCATGATCGGTGTTCAGAAGGTCGAGGCGCCGGCATGACGCTGAATCAGCAGATGAATTCGGTCTTTCGGTGGCATGGCGCGATCATGGCGGCGCCGGCTCGCGACGCTAGGATCCCCACGCTTCGCGCGGGGCCCCTCCACGCTGCTCGCGGCGCGATGATCGGTGTGCGCAAAGTCGAGGTGCCGGCGTGAGAGGGGCATCGTCGATCGACGACCGGATTTCCCGGATGCCGGGCGAGGCGGCCCTGCCGCGCGCCAACGGCGAGCTGGTGTTCGAGGATCCCTGGCAGGGGCGGGTGTTCGGCATTGCGGTGCAGCTGCACCAGGAAGGGCGCTACGACTGGGCTGCGTTCCAGCAGCGGCTGATCGACGAGATCGCCGCCAGCGGGGATCAGGATCGCAGCGCCAGCGATTACTACGGCCACTGGCTTGCCGCGCTAGAGCGACTGGCGATCGAACGGGGATTGGTCGATGCCGATGAACTTGCCCAACGGGTGGACGACTACCGCCACGGGCGCCGGGACGAGGTCTTCTAGGATGCGAAACTCGAGAACCGTTGCCGCGATCGCGGCGATGCCGTGCCTGCTGGCCTCGCCGGCCTTCGCCCATCACATGGAATCGGGCCAGACGCCCACCGGGGCGCTGGCAGGTCTGCTGTCCGGACTCGGCCATCCGCTGATCGGCTGGGATCATGCGCTGTTCCTGTTGGCGATCGGACTGCTGGCGGCGGCGACCGGGGCGGTGCGCGCGATGCCCGCGGCGTTCGTGCTGACGGTCACGGCGGGGGTGGCGGTTCAGTACACGCTCCCTGGCCTGTCGGTGCTGCCCTGGCTGGCGCCTGCCACGGTGCTGGCGGTGGCGGCGGGCATGCTGGCGCGGCCGGGTACGCCGCCGTCACTCTGGATTGCCGTGGTCGCGGTCGCCGGGCTGATTCACGGCCAGGCCTACGCCCAGGCCATCGTCGGCGCCGAGCCCACTCCGCTGGCCGCCTACCTGCTCGGGCTGGCGCTGGTCCAGACGGCCCTGACCGTGGCCCTGGCGCTACTTGTGCGGCGCGTGCCGTGGCTGGCGGCCCGGGCCGGTGGCCTGCTGCGTGCGGCCGGGGCCGGCATGCTCGGGCTGGCCGCCGTCCTGCTGGCGACGAGCTAGAAGCCGGCGATGGCCGGCCCGCTGACAGGCGTTCGCGTTGTCGATCTGACCGCGATGATTTCCGGTCCGCTCGGCACCATGTGGCTGGCCGATCAGGGCGCCGATGTGATCAAGGTCGAGCGCCCGGACACCGGCGACTACACTCGGCTGGCGCCCAACCAGCGCCACGGCTTCTCCGCGGGCTTTCTGAACAACAACCGCAACAAGCGCTCGCTGGCGCTGGATCTGAGCCAGCCGGCCGGGCGCGAGGTGCTGCTGCGGCTGGTTCGCGAGGCCGATGTATTCGTGCAGAACTTCCGCCCCGGCGTGATCGAGCGCATGGGCCTGGGCGAGGATGTCATCCGCCAGCACGCGCCGGACATCATCTACACCTCGGTCAGCGGCTTCGGCTTCACCGGCCCGTATGCCGCCAAGCCGGTCTACGATCCGCTGATCCAGGCCCTGTCCGGCCTGGCCACGGTGCAGGCCGGATCGGATCAGGACCGCCCTCGGCTGGTGCGCACCATCCTGCCCGACAAGCTGACCGGCGTGGTCATGGCCCAGGCCGTTACCGCCGCGCTGTTCGCCCGCGAACGCGGAGCGCCGGGCCAGCATGTGCGGGTGTCGATGCTCGACGCGGTGATCGCATTTCTGTGGAGCTCGGACATGGCCAGCCAGACATTTGCCGAGGGCGATATCCCGCAGGCCGAGGCCGCCAGCTTCATCGATCTGATCTACGAAACCGCCGACGGCGGGCACATCAGCGTGGCGGTGCAGACCGACCGCGAATGGGCGGCTCTGACCCGGGCGCTGGACACGCCGGACTGGCTGGAGGACCCGCGTTTCGCCACGCCTGCCCTGCGCCACGAGAACATCGACGAGCGCCTGGCGATGACACAGGAAGAACTGCGCAAACGCGGGGCCGACGAATGGCTCGAACGCCTGGCGGCCGAGGGCGTTCCCTGCGCCCCGGTGCTGACCCGCAGCCAGCTGCTGGACCATCCGCAGATCGCGGCCAATGCCATTGTGGTCGACAGCGAACACCCGCAGGCCGGGCCGCTACGGCAGGCGCGATCGCCCGCGGGGTTTTCCGCGACACCGGCCGAGCGATTCGCGGGCGCGCCGGGGCTCGGGGCGGACACGCGGTCGGTGCTGGGTGAAGTGGGTTACGGCGCTGACGCAATCGAATCGCTGGTAGCGGCGGGCACGGTCGGGGTGCCGCCGCGTTAGTTTGCCGGCTGGCTGTTCGGGCAGGCCGGCTTGAAGCCGGCCCTACGCAGGTATTGTCTGTCTGTGGGGCGGGCTTCAGCCCGCCGCGGCAAGTATCCCGTCTCCCCGATGATCGCGCGGGCGTCAGAGCCTGATGTCGATCTTCTCGATCACCCCCCGCGCCGCGTGCCGTGCGGCGTCCAGGGTTTCGCCCCGAGCCAGTCCCACGCCCATGCGGCGTTCGCCGGCCACCTCGGGCTTGCCGAACAGCCGCAGTTCCGTGTCCGGTTGCGCCAGGGCCGCGTCGAGGTTGGCAAAGGCCGTGCGCGTGGAATGGCCTTCGACCACCAGAGCCGCGGAAGCCGCCGGCCCGCGCGACCGGATTACCGGTACCGGCAGGCCCAGGATGGCCCGGGCGTGCAGGGCGAATTCCGACAGGTCCTGGGAAATCAGGGTGACCAGGCCGGTGTCGTGGGGGCGCGGCGACACTTCCGAAAACCACACCCGGTCGCCGGCGACGAACAGCTCCACCCCGAACAGGCCGCGTCCGCCCAGGCCATCGGTAATCACTCGGGCCATGCGTTGTGATTCGGCCAGGGCGGCGTCGCTCATCGGCTGCGGTTGCCAGGATTCGCGGTAGTCCCCGTTGACCTGCCGGTGGCCGATCGGATCGCAGAAGCTGGTGCCGGCGCTGTGGCGCACGGTCAGCAGGGTGATCTCGTAGTCGAACTCGACGAATCCCTCCACGATCACTCGCCCGGCACCGGCACGCCCGCCGCCCTGGGCACAGGCCCAGGCTGCGTCGATGTCGGCGTCGGTGCGGACGGTGCTCTGGCCCTTGCCCGAGGACGACATCACCGGCTTGACCACGCAAGGCAGGCCTACCGCGGCCACTGCCTCGCGGTACTCGCTTTCGGTTGCCGCGAACCGGTAGGGCGAGGTGGCGAGGCCCAGTTCCTCGGCCGCCAGGCGGCGGATGCCCTCGCGATTCATGGTCAGCGAGGCGGCGCGTGCGGTGGGGATGACCTGCCACCCCTCGGCCTCCATGGCCAGCAGCGTGTCGGTGGCGATGGCCTCGATCTCCGGCACGATCAGGTGTGGGCGTTCACGCTCGATCAACTCGCGCACCGAGTTGCCGTCGAGCATGTCCAGCACCTGCGAGCGGTGGGCCACCTGCATCGCCGGGGCGCTGGCGTAGCGGTCCGCCGCGATCACCTCGCAGCCGTAGCGCATCAGCTCGATCACCAATTCCCGACCAAGCTCGCCGCTGCCCAGCAGGAGGACGCGGGTGGCGGTATCGGTCAGCGGGGTGCCGATGGTGGTCATGGCAGTCGTCCTCGACAGCGGGCGGGGCCCGGTTGCAGGCGGCCCGGGGGCTGCGGCGTCAGCCGGCGATTTCGCCGTTTTCCTGTTCCTCGGGGGTGGCTTCGCGCACGTCCGTGACGGCGACGCTGAAATCCAGCGGCTGACCGGCGAGCACGTGATTGCCGTCCACCGTGACTTCCTCGTCCCCGATTTCCTTGACCGTCACGATCATCGGGCCGGCGCTGGACTGGGCCTGGAAACTCATCCCCGGCTCCAGGTTGTCCACGCCCTGGAAGGCGTCCCGCGGCACGTTCTGCACCAGTTCCTCGCGGTAGGGGCCGTAGCCCTCTTCCGGGTCGACCGTGACCTGGAACTCATCACCGGCGCTGTGGCCGGCCATGGCCTTTTCCAGACCGGGCACGATGTTGCCGTGTCCGTGCAGATAGGCCAGCGGTTCCCGGCCTTCCGAACTGTCGAGCACGGTGCCTTCCTCGTCACGAAGGGTGTAATCGAAGGAAACGACGGTATTTTCGGCGACTTGCATGCGGCCCTCGGTTTCGGGCAAATGGCCGCACAGGGTAATGGCTGACGGCGCCGGGGAACAGGGCCGGGCTGGTAAGACCGCTGGCATTCGGGTAAAAAAAGGCCGCAGGAGTGCTGCGGCCAAGGGCAGTGTGATCCCGGGTCAGGTATGAAGGGAACAAACCCCCGGGATCACGGGCGGGACTGGATGATCGGTTCGCGCTAGAGGGTTTCCGGGTCAATGCCGTCGTGGCGGAGTACCCGCACCAGCGCCTGCTCCATGGCCACCCGCGCGCGCCCGGTGGCGGCGCGCAGGAAGGCGTGGGTGTCGGCATCGTCGGGCGAGCGGTCCTCGCACTGCTGCGAGTAGTCCTCGAAGGCCAGCAGCGACGTCAGCAGTTCGGACAGATGCCTGGGGCACTCGCAGATGAGTGCCGGCTGCATCGCGGCTAGGCGGCGCAGCGTTTCCCGGCTGAACCGCGGAGGTGGCGAGTCTCGGTCCACGGAGGCTTGTGTCGTCTGTGTCGTTCCTGTGGTTTCCGCACCCCGCAGGTGGCGCGCGGCCAGAATCTGACGCAAATCGCTGGCTGGCAGCGGCGAGCGCAGCAGCGACACCCCGTGCCGGATCAGCCGCTCACGCAGATGGCGCGGCAGGAAGCGGTGCAGCAGCAGCGTGTGACTGGGCTGGAGGGTGTCGATCAGGCGGGTAAGGTGGGCGACGTCGATCTCGTCCAGGCTTTCGCATTCCGCCACCAGCATCGGCGTGCCGCCATCCCGATCCGACTGGAAACGGCTGGCTGCGTCGGCCAGCGAGGCGGCCTCCCCGGTCAGGCGGAAATCGCTGGTGGGCAGCTGCGGTTTGAGCTTGTCGACGGCCAGCGTGCCGGCCACGTACAGCGCAACCGAGCGCCGGGCCGGGCGGCCGTTCTCAGCCGCCGCCAGCCGCTGTTCCAGCGCCGGTACGTCCAGGCCCGAGATGGCGCCGATCGCTTCGCCCGCATCCACCAGTCGTCGCAACAGCGACAACTTGCGGACATCGGCCTCCGAATACACGCGATGGCCGCCGCCACCCCGCTGTGGTCGCACGACGTCATGACGACGTTCCCAGGCACGCAGGCAATCGGCCGTCAGCCCGGTGCGCTGTGTCACCGCACCAATGCGGTAGCCGTTCGGCTCGTCCATCCAGTTGTCGGCTGAGGCTTCCATCAGCGGCGGCAATCCTGATCGCCAATTTGTTAGCGCCAAGCTTCACGCAGGGCGCCATATTTGTCAATATAATGTCCAGATAAATAATTTATCGTCCATATATTGTCTAACTATGAGTCGTCGTCAGTCTTCGAGGAATCCGTATCGCCGGGCCGACGGCGGAGCTCGTCGGCCACCTCGCGCGGGAAGCTCCAGTCATCATGGTTGTAGCCAAGGTTCTGCATCGCGCGGGCCAGTGCCAGCAATTGCGCCCGGCTGCCGCGGGAGGCCAGGCCGCTGCCGTAGCGGGCGACGAAACACTCAATCCGATTGAGCAGCATCTGGAAGTCGCGGGCGTCGTTGCCGCTGGCGGTCTTTTGTTGGGCCCACTTGCGGGCGCTCTGAAAATCCATCGAGGCGACCATCATCGAGCCGCCACGGCTGCCGAACGTGACCATGGTGAGATCGCCCATGCGTCGGGCCATGGCGCCCTTCATCACCTTGTCGAACAGATTCATCCGGCCTCATCGCGTTGACGGGTACGGTCAGCATATCGGCTGCGTCGCGGATTGCTATGCTTGCCGCACATCAACAGGGGGAGCGCATTCATGGTCTGGCTCAAGTCCTTTATCGCCGGGTTTGCCGCCACGCTGATCTGCCACCAGGGGCTGTACACCCTGTTCTGGCTGGGCGGCGCCGTGCCCAATCCGCCGTTCGCGATGGCCCCGACCTGGCCGTTCGGCGTGCCGGCGGTGATTTCGCTGGCCTTCTGGGGTGGTCTGTGGGGCCTGCCTGTCTGGTGGTTCATCCGTGATGCCATCGGTCGTCTTTACTGGCTGCGGGCCCTGATTCTGGGGGCCCTGGGGCCGAGTACGGTGGCGCTGTTCCTGGTCTTCCCGCTCAAGGGCATGGGCGTGGCCGGCGGCTGGGATCCCACCCTGATCATGGGTGCGCTGATGCTCAACGGCGCCTGGGGCTTGGGTGTCGCCTGGGGCATGCGCTGGGCCGGCGACGCCCGGACCATCTGATCCGCCAAACGGACGGGCTCATTCATGGATGAACGTTGCCGGGCGCTGCTCGACGCGCACGTGGCCTTCGAGTTGCGCCAGTGGCAGGGCAAGGCGCTGGACAAGCAGGTGACCGCCGAGGTGCAGCATCTCTGGGACTGGCTGGCCGGGACCCCGCTGGAGACGCTGCTCGACGCCGCGACGGTCGGCGATCTGGTCCGCGAATCGGTTCTGGCGCGCGAACCGGAGCCGGGTCTGGCGGCGGGGATAGGGGCGACCGTCCGGCGCGTGCTGGACGATCCCCTGCATCCCGACACCCGGGTGGCGGACGTGCTCGACCAGTCCGTTTTCGAAGCCGGCGTGGCGCTGGCCGCGGACATGGAGGATGCCCGCCACGCCCTGATCCGGGGCGTGACGCGCAGTCCAGTCTACGCCGCCGTGGCCTCCGAGGTGCTCTACCATGGCATCCGCGACTATCTGTTTTCCGACCGGGCGCTGCTGCGGCGGATTCCGGGGGTGTCGTCGCTGCTGAGCGCCGGCGCCGGGGCGGTCAGCAAGCGGCTGCCGCAACTGGAAGTGCAGGTGGAAAAGCAGGTGCGGGCCTACCTCGAGGCGAATCTGTCGCGCACCCTGGCGCAGAGCGAGACCTTTCTCGCCGAGGCGCTCACCGCCGAGCGCATCCGCGCCCTGGGCGATCAGATCTGGGAGGCGCTGGCCGACCGGCCGCTGCTGGCGGCGCGGGTGCTGACCGATGACGATGTCGACGCGCTAGCCGATTTCGGCGTGGTGGTCTGGAATCAGCTGCGGAATACGGAATACGTGGATGAACTGGTCGCCCGGGTCATCGATGCGATCTACGCAGAACATGGATCGCGGCCGGTAACCGATCTGCTTGCCGATATCGGCGTGGATGCGCACGGCCTGGCCGCCGATGCCCGGCGCCTGATCACCCCGATAGCGGCCCGCGCCCGGGCCGACGGTTCGCTGGAAGCCCTGCTCCGCCGACGGCTGGAACCTTTCTATGCCTCCAGCGCCGCCGCGAAGGCGCTGGGCGGGGCATAGATCAGAAAATCCCTGGCCTAATCCACGCCGGTCAGCACCCGCCGGGCAGCATCCGCAGCGCCGTCGCAACTGTGTCGCAGCAGGCTGTCCAAGAGTTCGGCCCGGGCCAGTTCGCAGGTGGGCAGTTCCACCTCGGCGCGCAACAGCCCGGCGGTTTCGGTCACGAAGGTGCCGCCGGCCTCGGCGAACAGGTTGTACATCGGCCGGTTGTCGCGCATCAGCGTGGCGCGAAAGCGCTTCACGCCGTTGGCCACCGCGCTGGCGGTGAGCAGCCGCAGTAGCAGACTGCCGAGCCCGCGGCCCTGGTAGTCGTCGATCACCGCCACGGCCGGTTCCGCGACATCGCTGCCTGGCCGGTCGCGGACATAGCGGGCCACGGCAATACCGGGTTCGTCCGGTTCGTCGAGGCTCAATGCTGCCCAGGCAAAGTGATCGTCGTAATCGATTTCGGTGAAGTAGCGGAGCATGCGCTCGGTCAGTACCCCGGTGGGCGCCAGGAAACGCCGATAGCGCGAGTCGGGGGAGAGCCGCTCGAAACCGGCTTGCAGGCGTTCCTTGTCGTCGGCTGCCACCGGCCGCAGCCGGATACGGGTGCCGTCTCGCAAGGAACAGTCGCGCCTGTGCGCCACGATGAATGCGTCGTCGACGGTGTGCTGATGGGAGGCCATGGCTTGCCGCTCACTCCGGACCGTCGGCCCGTTCGTTTGCCAGTCGGTTGATGCCGGCCGCCCCGTCGGCCAGTTGCCGGGACAGGGCGTGGCGAACGGCCGCGGTGCCCAGCAGCGGCGGCACCCAGAACCCGGGAACGAACTCGGTGGTCCACGCCAGTTTCGTCCGGCCTTGGGCTCGGCTCAGGTGCCAGCGGGTGTGGCCGCGGGCGAAATCGCTGCGCCCGGGCAGGATGTCGCTCTCGATCGTATGCGGGGGCTGCTCGCGGAGCCGCTCCACCGTGGTCACGTCGCGGCAGAAGAACGCCAGGCAGCTGCGCGTGACCACCCGCACCAGCGTCCCGGGGCCGCCCTCATCCAGGCGGCGGCTTTCCAGGATATGCGGGGAAATGCGATCCAGCGCCCCGAAGTCGGTGATCACGGCGTACACGGCGGCGACCGGGGCATCGAGCAGGAACACCGCGCTGGCGCGGAACGTGTCGCCCTGGCGCGTGACATCGATGGTGCGCGTTTCCACCCCCTGCGCGCTGGCGGTGGCCAGCAGGCAGGCAGCCAGCCCGATTGCGCGGGGTTGTGACATCTACGACTCGGCCGAAATGCCCGTGACTCAGCATAACGCGCCTGACCGGGGTCGGGTGACGCAAAAAAAACCCCGGCCGAAGCCGGGGTTCTCGGTGATCGTAGCGATCGCCGGGATCAGGCGGGACGAATGTCCGAAGCCTGCGGGCCCTTCTGGCCCTGGGTGATCGTGAACTCCACGGTCTGGCCTTCGGCCAGCGACTTGAAGCCGTCACCGACGATCTGCTTGGCGTGCGCGAACACGTCCTTGCCGCCGCCGTTCGGGGTGATGAAACCATAACCCTTGGCGTCGTTGAACCACTTCACGGTACCGGTAATCACGTCAGACATGACGTTTCCTCTTGGTTAATCAATAAAAGTGCGGGCCCGGGGGTCCGCGTTATACAAGCGATCAAGAAACGTGGTCTGCTGTCACCGGGTAAACACCGCCGCGAGGCGGGTAAACTGAAAACCGCAGTGGGCACGGCTCGAACGAATGCAAGATCGACTATACGCGCAACGCGAGGCGACGTCGAGCCATGTGCTTCGATGGCCTTGCCCACGGCTGCGCGGACGGCGACCATGGCCGTTAACATCAGGACACGCATCGGCCGGAGGGCCCGGAATGATCAAGCGGATGATGGCCTACATGACGACGGCACTGCTGGTGGCGCCCGGCGGGTTGCTGGCCGCGGACACCCGGGTGCCGCTGGACCAGGTGCAGGTCGTGCCCGCCGAGGATGCCGGTGACGCGGAGGTGGCCTCGTCGCCGGGCGCGCCGGTCAGCTCGCTGGACAACCCGGCGCCGGTTCAGTCGCTGGACCGCGGTGACGGGCCCCGCATCGGCGACGACGCATCCGGCGAGGGCGGCGACGCCGGCAGCCGCATGGAGTGATCCGGCCGCCACGCAGCCGCGTGGCCGGTCATCCGGCGTCGGCGAGGTCCGCGTACCGGAAGCAGTCGGTAACGTGATCCATGACCACGCCCACCGCCTGCAGGTAGGCATAGCAGATGGTGGTGCCGACGAACCTGAAGCCGCGGCGCTTGAGGTCCCTCGACAGCGCATCGGATAGCGGCGTAGTGGCCGGTACCTGATCCAGCCGTTGCCAGTGGTTGATCACCGGCTGTCCGTTCACGAAACCCCACAGGTAATCGCTGAAGCTGCCGAACTCGGCCTGCACGTCCAGAAACGCCCGGGCGTTGCCGCGGGCGGCGGCAATCTTGGCGCGGTTGCGCACGATGCCGGGATCGTCACGCAGGGCAGTTAGTTGCTCGTCCGTGAAAGTGGCCACGGCGGCTGGATCAAAGCCGGCGAACGCCCGACGGTAGCCTTCGCGCTTCTGCAGCACCGTCCACCAGGACAACCCGGCCTGGGCGCCCTCCAGGATCAGGAATTCGAACAGCACGCGGTCATCGGTGACCGGCACGCCCCACTCACGATCGTGGTACGCGATGTAGAGCGGTTCCTCGCCGCACCAGCCGCAGCGCGTCGCCATGGTCAGGCGCCGGCGCTGGGACGCTGGCTGACGGCGTCGAACCAGCGTTGCAGATGCCCCGCGTTCTCCGGGATCGGCAGCCGGAATTTGCGCCAGAAGTCGATCGCGCAGAACGCGGTAATGTCCGCCACCGTGAAATGGTCCCCGGCCAGGAATTCGCGGTCGGCGAGCTGCTGGTCGGCATGGGCCAGAAACTCGCCGTAGCGCATGCGGCCGCGCTCGGCGAGCTCGGCAATCTGCGGGGTGGGCTCGGCGTAGCCCGGCAGGGCGCGATCCCTGAACGCCGGGTGCGCGTTGCGCACATGCTCGCCGCCGGCCTGGATGCCGTTCTGGTCGGCCTCGCGCTCCCACATTTCTGCCAGGCCGGTTTCGCGGGGGTCATGCCCGAACAGACCCGACCCGGGTTGTGTGGCTTCGAAGTAACGGCAGATGGCCATGGCCTCCCCGATGTGCGTGCCGTCGTCCAGTTCCAGCAGCGGCACCCGCCGGCGCGGATTCAGTTTCAGGAACCAGTCATACAGATCCATCTGGTCCGGGGCGCCGGCCTGGACGATCTCCACCTCGATACCCCGCTCGGCCAGATACATGCGCACCCGGCGCGGATTGGGGGCGATGGACCAGTCGTAGAGCTTCATGCGGGTGAGCCTCCCTGTTGCAGCATGGCGCCCATGCGTTCGTGTATCAGGTTGATGGCCTTGAGTGGGCGCAGCATGACCTTGAAATCGATGATGCGTCCGTCGTCGTTCCAGCGGATGATGTCCACCCCGTTCACCGCGATATCGTCGATGGTGACGGTGAATTCCAGCATGGCCTCACGCTCGCCGCGGATTTCCCGCACGTAGCGAAAGCTGTCGTTGAAGAAGACCCGGAACGCCGCGGCCAGGTAGGGAAGCGTCCGCGCCCGCCCGGCCTGGGGTGTGTGCACGACCGGCGAGTGGAAGACCACATCCTCTGCCAGGAGGGTATCCAGCCCGGAGGCGTCGCGATCAGCCACCAGCTGATGCCATCTCGTCAGGGGGTCGATAGGTGCCAAATCCGTCTCCTGCGGCAGCAATCCGCGGATTATGGCGATTGCCGCAGGCGGGGGAAACCCGCCGTCGGGCGGGGTGAGGGGCAACGGGCCGGACCCTCGGCCCTGTCGCGCCGAGGGTCCGCGCGAATCTAGCGTTCCAGCTCGTCGAGGATCGCCCGAGTCCGCTGGTCGCGGACGTCATCGCTGATCAAGCCGTCACGGTGCAGATCCCGGAGCAGCTCGAGGCGAGCCCGCACGCCGGCGGTGTCGCCGGGCGAGATCGGCGGCGAGGTGGCCGTCGTCGGGGTAGGCGCCGGATTCGTCGGCGGGTTGACGGCCGGAAGAATCACCCAGTCGTCGCGCCCGGCGGCCAGGCGGGTGGGCCCCTCGGGTTGCAGCGCGACCTTCAGCGCGCCGGCCGCATCACGCCGTGCCGGGGCCATCGGCTGCAGGGAACGGTCCGTGCCCTCGCGGTAGGGCTGCTGCGCGGCGCCGATGATCAGGTTGAGGCCGTCGCCGGTGCGAAAGACGCGCCCGGTGGTGCGGTATCGCTGGCTTGCAAGCAGCCCGGTACGCCGGGTGATCAGCAAGTCGAACACGATGTCCTGATCCGGCCCGGCGCGGGCCAGTCCGCGGCCGACCGCATCGGCAAATGCGGCGCGGCGTGCCGGCGGGACCAGCGGTTGCGGTGCATCGCCGTTGTCGGTCACCGCCACGCGGCCGAACGATGCCGCGAGCGCATCGGTGTCGAGGGTCGCCGGGTGGCTATTGGGTGGCGCCTGTTCCGGCCGGGGCGAGAGCGTCACGGTCAGTTCGTCACTGAGCCACTCGATGTGCGCGACCAGGCCGTCGATGTCGCCGGGCCCCGCGTCGATGATCGGGGGTGCCGCGATGGCTGGCGTGGCGATCAGGCAGAGCAGCACCAGCCAGTTCCAACCACCCGGGCGGCTGGCCCTGGCTGGTCGCTGCAACGCGTGGTCGAGCGGATTGAAGCGGTCATCGATACGCATGGCATCTCCTCGAAAAGGGCCGGCTCCGGCCACGGGAGCATGGCGCGGAGCCGGCAGAATGGCGGTCGCTCAGAACGAGATGAAGAAGCCGGCGTTGATGTTGTCGGTTTCCACCTCCCCGCCCGTGTTGTTCTCGGCGGTCGCCGTGGTGTATTCCGCGGTCAGGGTCACGTTCGGGGTGAGCGTGTGATACACGCCGAAGGTGGTGGCGTTGTTGGATTCCAGCAGGGTGCCCGGGTCGCCGGCGGTCTGATCCAGATCGCTGTAGCCGTAGTTGGCGCCGAACTTGGTGTTGCCCAGGGTGTAGGTCAGCTGGAACAGGGCCCCGTCGGAATCCCGCTCCTCGCCGTTGGCGGCGAAGCCGTCGATGAAATACGAGTAAATACCCACGCCCTCGCCGGTGTAGTAGTAGGCAAACGCCGAGAACGGCCCGATGCCCATCTGGGCGAACACGTCGAATACCTGGCTGTCGCCCGACTGGGTCCCGGTCACGCCGGGGATGCCCTGCAGCTCGTGATCCTGCATCAGCGCTGCCGCGCTGAACTTATAGCTCAGTTCGCCGCTGCTTCCGGTGTAGCCGATCTTGCCGTGAAAGCCGGGCATATCCTTCACGCTGCCGGCCGATCCGGCGCCGGTGCCGGAGGCGCTGATGGCATCGATCGGCTGGAAGATGCCGATGCTGCCCGACAGCCCCCCGAAATCCGGGGTCGAGTAGGTAATCTGTGCCTGGGGCGTGGGAAAGAGGTGCCCGAAGCCGATGGAGCCCAGCGAGGTGTTCTTGGGTGACCGTGCGGTGGCCACGCTGGCGACCCCCACCGAGATCAGCGTGATGTCGTTGAGGATCGCGTCCAGACCCACCGTCAGGTAATCGCGGCCGACCTTGATGGTGCCGAAGCTGTCGCTGCCGATGGTGCCGTATACCTGGCGGATATCCAGGCTGGTCGACGACAGTGCGCTGTTGCGGCCGAGCGGCGGCAGGTTGGGTCCGCTGCCACTGCCGAAGTCATTGCTCACGATGCCGGGATAGAAGCCGAACTTGGCGCCGATTTCCAGGCCGTTCTGGTTGGTATGCGCGCCGAGCACGATGCCGGCCGGGAGGTTGCCGGAATTGACCGAGGACGCACTGTCCTCCTCGCCCGGGCCGACGGCGCACAGCAGGCTTCCATCGACCACCGCGGCGCTGTCGTCGCACTGGGTATTGGTGTAGTTGACGTTGAGATAGCCGTTGGCGCTGAAAGACCAGTCCCCCGCCTCGAAGGTGACGGCCGAGGCTGTGGCCGACCAGACAAGTAGCGAGCTGGCGGCAATGCCGGTAAGCCGGCGTGCATGTGAAGACATGATTTCATCCCCTTGGTTTGCGATGACAAACGAGGCGATCGGTCCGGATCAGCGGACTCGCCCCGATGGGTTCATCTAACGCAATGGGGATGCCATAAGAAGCGCCCGGGATATCAAAACAATATTTGTTTTGAGATATCCGAGATGACTGCCATCAGCATTGCTTGCAGACTGCGCAGAATTCTGTAATAGCAAGATAAAACATGCAGTTATAATCACCCTGTTGTCGGCGGCGAGGGCGCTGCAAGCAAAGCGTTATTTTCCATCCAGATTATTTTATAGTTGATTAAATGCAATTATTGCTCAATAATTGCATTGAATACCATTCATTTCGGTTCATAAGCCCTCTTTTGGGGCCCGATAGTACACAAAAAACCCGGCCATCGAGGCCGGGTTGTGCGGGTTCCGGGTCTTGCCGGTTTCAGGCGACCGCGGCACGCGCCCGGCCCTGCCGGCATCGGCAGCGTTCGGCAACTGCATCGACCACGAATCGGGCGTCCGCCCCGACCGCGGCGAAGCGACCCGAGCCCCAGGTGTTGAGCCAGGGCAGCCCCAGGAAATAGGCGCCTGGCACCGGCGCTACCCCGCGGCTGTGGACCGGGTCACCGGCACCATCGAACAGCGGCAGCTCCACCCAGCTGAAATCGCTGCCGAAGCCGGTGGCCCAGATCACCGAGCCGATGCCGCTTGCAGCGAGGTCCAGCCGGGTAGGTTCCTCACCGGGTTCCCAGGGTGGCTGGTACGGCTCGCCCGCCGGCGCGTCGATGCCCTGGCGTTCGATGTACTCGTCGATGCTGCGGCAGATCTTGCGGTAGGTATCGTCGGCGCCATCGAGATTTCGGCGCAGGTCCTGTTCGAGATGGAGCACCCCGTCGGGTGGGATGTCCGCCACTCGTCCGTAGAGCTGCATGCCCTCGAGGGCGAACTGCCGCAGGTCGATATCGCGGCCACCGTCACGCCCGGTGAGATAGTGATTGGCCTTGTGGCGCAGGTTCCGGGCGGGTTCCGGATGCTCGTCCACGGTCACATCGTAGGTGCCCATCCGTTCCAGCCAGTCCACCGAATCGCGGCCCCGGTAGACCCGCGGCGCCCGCGGCGCGCTGCTGACGCAGAGGTGGACGCCGCGGCCGGCCAGGTGCAGGTCCTCGGCGATCTGACAGCCGGACTGGCCGGTGCCCACCACCAGCACGTCCCCCGCCGGCAGGTCGTCGGGGCGCCGGTAGTGCACCGAATGCAGCTGCCGCACGTTACCCGGCAACCGTTCCGCGATGCGGGGAATGCGGGGAACGTGATAGCCGTTGACCGCCAGAATCACCTGATCGGCGGTGGCGTCGCCGGCGGTGGTGTTCACCCGGAACCCGCCGTGCTCGTCGGCGGTCACGCGGCTGACCGTCACGCCCTCCCGCAGCGGCGGGTCCACGAACGCGGCATAGGTTTCCAGGTATTCGACGATCTCGTCGCGCGGCATGAAGCCGTACGGGTCGTCGCCGTCATAGGGAAATCCCGGCAGACGGCATTGCCAGTTGGGTGTCACCAGGCAGAAGGAGTCCCAGCGCTGGTGGCGCCACGCGTGGCCCACCCGGTTCTTTTCGATCACCAGATGATCGATGTCCTGTTGCTGCAACCAGTAGCTGGCCGAGAGCCCGGCCTGGCCGCCGCCTATCACCACCACTGGCCAGTGACGGCTGATTTCCGGGCCGTCGATCATGCTGTTGCGACGAAATCGGTTCATGGTTCGAATCCTTCAATGGTGACGCGGGCGTCCTGCCGGTCCGCGAACTCCGCGGCCCGGGCCTCGATCGCCGCCAGTTGTTCGGCGGCGGCGCTGCAGGCGTAGCCGTACTTGCGCCGGACGCGTTCGCTGGCCACGGTCAGGGCATCGCGCGTGCGCATCAGGAACTCGGCCAGCGGATAATCGGCACCGGCCCGGAGGTAGGTGGTAACGGCGCTGGAGGGGGAATAGCACTGACTGCGGCTGTCATCCGGCCAGCGCACGACGAAGCGGGTCTCAGGCAAGAGCGGCCTCCGGAATCCCGACGCTGACGGTCTCGGGTCCGCAGCCGATATAGGGCTGGCTGGCGAAATCCCAGATGTCGCGGTGCTCGTCATCGGCGCGCAGGCGCAGACGGCGAGTGTCGTCGCAGCGGCCGATGGCGGCGCAGGCAATGCCGCGTTCGGTGAACCGCCGGGTCACGGCATCGGCCCGGTCCGGCGGCGCCGACAGCACGAAACCGAAACTGGGAAAGGTCTCGGTCAGCCAGCGCAGCGGCGCGGCACCGGCGGGCCGGGGAACGTGTCCGGTATCCACGGTTGCGCCCACGCCCGAGCATTCCAGCATCATCATCGTGGTACCGATCACGCCGCCCATGCTGATGTCCTTGGCGGCGGCGCACAGGCCGTCCTCGGCCAGGCCGGGCAGGATCTCGAGATCGGCGCGCAGCCGCGCCGGATCGCTGCCGGTGCTGGCATCCCAGTTGGACCAGGGTTCGCGGTAGCGGCCGCGCAGATCGACCGCGGCCAGCAGGATGTCGTCCGGCTGTGCATCGAAGCTGGTCAGCAGTCGGTTGGCACGGCCCAGCACCGATACCGACAGCTGCTCCTGCTCGCTGCTCGCGTTGCTGTGGCCGCCCACCACCGGGACGTTGTAAACCCGCGCGGCTTCGGCGAGACCGGCAAGAATGGGACGGGCGGCGTCGTGGTCGCGGCTCCAGATCGCATCCACCACCGCGGTTGGTCGTCCGCCCATGGCGGCGATATCGCTGAGGTTGACCATCACCCCGCAGTATCCGGCGAAGCACGGCGCTTGCGCCACGAAGGCGTTGACGAAACCCTCGATGGCGAACAGCAGCCAGCCGTCGCCATCGGGAATGGCGGCGCAGTCGTCGCCCACGCGAATGCCCTGCGAGCGGTCGCCGAGCGCGGCCAGCACCGGGGCGATATCGGTCTTGCCGGCAATGCCCGGGCTGTGGCGGACGGCATTGGCGATGGCGTCCAGCATCACGCCGCCTGCCGGCGGGTGGTGACCACGCCTCGGGCTGGTTCCACGCAGGGTGGATAGTGGGCCAGATCGGCCTGCATCAGGACATGGGGCCGGCCGCAGACGTTGATCCGGTGCAGCGACTGCCAGTGCAGCCGCTCGAACAGCGGCACATTTGCCTGCTGGACCTGGGCAAGGAACCGGCTGCAGCCCCGGGCGCGGGCGCTGCCCACGGCAATCCGGATGAGCTCGGTGCCCAGCCGCGCCAGCCGCCGGTAGTGGTCGGCCACCGCCAGCCGCGAGCCGCCCCAGAGGCCGTCGCCGTGGTCGTGGATGCGCACGGTGCCCACCACCTGCTCGGCCATGCCGGACCACCAGGACAGGGCCACGATCGGCAGGGCGAACTCGTCCAGCGCGTCGCGGTCGTCGTCCGCGAACAGGCCCTGCTCGCCGCAGAACACGCGGCGGCGAAGGGCCATGGCCTGCCGCCGCTCCCAGGGCCGGTCCGCCAGCTTGACGGTGAACCCGGGCGATACGAACGGCACCACCTTGTGCTCGTGGGATTCGGGGAGCATGGCCGCAATCCGCGATCAGTCTTCGTAGGCCGACAGCGACGAACACGCGCCGCAGCGGCCGCAGCCGGCCTTGATGTCGGCCGAGCGCATGCCGGCGCGCGACAGCATCCGGCCCAGCGGCGCCAGAATGTCGTGCATGAATCGCGGGTCCGGCGACTCGTGGTCCGCCAGCGGCGTGCCGGACACGGGCACGAACGGCACCACGAACGGGTACACGCCGAGGTTCACCAGCGTCTGGCTCATCTCCAGAATGGCCTCGCGGCTGTCCCCCAGCCCGGCCAGGATGTAGGTGGAAACCTGGCCGCGGCCGAAAACCGCCACCGCCTGTTCGAAGGCCCGGAGATACTGGTCCGGCGTGACCTGTGCCTTGCCCGGCATGATGCGTTCGCGCACCGCGGGTGTGACCGCTTCCAGGTGCATGCCCAGCGAGTCCACGCCGGCGGCCTTCAGGCGACCGAACCAGACCGGGTCATCCGGCGGTTCGCACTGGGCCTGGATCGGCAGATCGACCGCGGCGCGGACCGCGAAGGCCGAGTCGCACAGGATCTTCGCGCCACGGTCGGTGAAGTTGGGGGTGCCGGTGGTCATCACCATGTGCTTCACGTCGTCCAGCAGGACGGCCGCGCGGGCGACCTCGGCCAGGTGCTCCGGCGACTTGCGGTTGATGGTGCGGCCTTCCGCCAGTGACTGGCCGATGGCGCAGAACTGACAGGCGGTGCTGCGCTTGCCATAGCGGATGCAGGTTTGCAGCACGGTGGTGGCGAGCACGTCGCTGCCGTGCAGCTGGGCGATTTTCCAGTAGGGCACGCCGTCCAGCGTCTGCATCCGGTAGAAGCGCGGCTGCCGGGCGAACCGGATGGTGCGGATCGGCTTGCCGTCGCGGGTCAGCCGGCCCTCGCCGTCGGTGGCGAAGGGCGAGCGCTTCGCGTTGCCGGTATGCACCGGCACCATGACCGTGCGGCCGTCGACTTCCACCGCCTTGTGATCGGTGGGCCCGGCGCCGCCGCGCCGGCTGGGGGCACCGGTTTCGGCGTCAGCCAGCCGCAGCCCGAGCGACTGCATCTCGGTAAGCAGAGTCCGGCTCGGATTCGCCATGATCGGGTTCCTCGTCGATTGCGTCGGGGGTGGCTGCGGCCGGGTCGCGTGCCACGGGCGCGTGGCAGCGGTCATCCAGTCGCAGGCTGAGCAGTTCGGGGCGGGCGTAATGGCCCACCGAGTCCATCATCCGTTTGCGCTTGGTGTTCAGCGCCAGGTCGATGTCGGCCACCAGGCGGCCGGGACCGTCGCGCAGCGGCTCGACCACATGTGAGCCGTCGGGCGCGATGATGGCGGTGTAGCAGCCACCGGAGACGCCCTTCTGCAGCTTGGGGTCGTCGGTGATGCTGTGAATCTGGTCCTGGTCGAGCCAGGAGGTGGCGTTAACCACGAAGCAGCCCGACTCCAGCGCGTGATGCCGGAGGGTGACTTCCTGCTGCTCGGCAAAGATCGGCCCCACCAGGGAGCCGGGGAACTGGCTGCAGTGGATGGCCTCGTGGTCGGCCATCAGGGCGTAGCGGGCCAGCGGGTTGTAGTGTTCCCAGCAGGCCAGCGCGCCGACCCGGCCCACCGCGGTATCCACTGCATGCAGGCCGCTGCCGTCGCCCTGACCCCAGACCATGCGTTCGTGATAGGTGGGGGTGATCTTGCGTCGCTTCAGGGCAATGCTGCCGTCGGCGTCGAATATCAGCTGACAGTTGTAGAGCGTGCCGTGATCGCGCTCGTTCACCCCCAGGACCACCACGATGCCGTGCTGGCGCGCCGCCGCGGCCACCGCATCGGTGACCGGGCCGGGCACGGTGGGCGCGTGCTCGTAAAGCGCCAGATGGGGACGCCCCATCGCGACGGGCGGGAGTACGAAAGACCAGTAGGGGTAGTAGGGCACCGCGGTTTCCGGAAAAACCACGAGCTGCGCCCCCTCGCTGGCCACCGCCGCGATTTCGTCGAGCACACGCGCCACCGTACCGTCGGGCGAGTCGAGCACCGGTTGCAGCTGTACCGTGGCGACCCGCACTTTCTGCGTTTCAGACATTATCGGAGCCGTCCTGCGCCTACATCGTCCAGGTGTGGACCACGTAGGCGTTGTCGCGCCGGTGCAGCAGCTGCAGGTCGAGCACGTCCAGCGGATTGATCGGCCGGATGCCCTTCACCAGCGCGGGTTCGCCGTGACCATAGAGCGCCTGCAGCGCAAAGCGGCAGGCGTAGACCTTGCCGCCCTCGTCCATGAACGCGGTCAGCTGGTTCTCGAAGTTCTGATGGCCGGGAAAGGCCTCGTCGCCGATGGTGGGAAAGCCCCGCTGCACGCCCAGGGTCACGCCCGGCCCGTAGAGCAGGATGCTGGTTTCGAAACCCTTGCGCTGCAGGCGCTTGGCCTGAAGCATGTTGACCAGGCCGATGGAGCCCTCGAAGGCCACGGTATGGAAGGTGACCAGGGCTTTTTCGCCCGCTTCGGCCTGGACGTCCTCGAAGACCTTCTCCTCGTAGTCGACGAAGAAGTCCCCCTTCTTGTAGGCGGGTGCGTTGACTGCAGGCATGACGTGAACTCCTGAACGTTGCGTTTTGATGACCGGCCGGCAGGCGCCGGACAAACCCGGGCGACTACTTGCCGTGCATCTGCAGTCGCAAGCGTTGTGCCACTCAATTAGTTCCTGTATGCGATCAATATGCGATCATTGGCATGATTCGTGTGGCAGCCATGGTTCCGGGCAGGCGGATTCCCCGTCATCCGTAGGCCACGGGGTCGCGGCGCGGGGTGATTACGCACTACCATGACGCCATACAGGCCATACTGGCGCACAACCATGGGGCAGCATGAACAATGATCTGAGGCGGTGGGCCGCACGGGTGTCGGAAATTGATCGCCCGACCTACCATGCAATCGCCGATGCGATCGCTGAGGACATCCAGGCCGGTCGTCTGCGCGGCAGCGAGAAGCTTCCGCCCCTGCGGGCGGTGGCCGAGGCACTGGGCATCAATTTCACCACTGCCGCCCGCGGCTATGCCGAGGCGGCCCAGCGCGGGCTGATCCGCGGCCAGCCGGGCAGCGGCAGCTTCGTGCGCGGCGAGATCCCGGCCGAACCCATCCGGCGCACCAGCCCGATCGGCACCATCGACATGTCGATGAACATGCCGCCCGAACCCACCGACCCCGATCTGATCGAGCGCCTGCGCGGCGGGCTGGCCAGTCTGGCGCGGGAAGATGACCTGTACGGGCTGTTGCGTTACCAGGAGTTCGGTGGCGCCCGGGCCGACCGCGAGGCCGGGGCCCAGTGGCTGGCGCATCGGCTGCCGGATGTCGACCCCGCCAACCTGCTGGTCTGCCCCGGCGCCCACGGGGCCCTGCTGGGGCTGTTCGCGGCCCTGGCCAGGCCGGGCGACGTGATTGCCTGCGAGGCGCTGGGTTATCCCGGCATCAAGGGCATTGCCGCCCATCTGGGAATCCGTCTGGCGGGGCTGCCCGCCGACCGCGACGGCCTGGACCCGGAAGCCTTCGCCGGGCTGTGTGCCGCCAACCTGCCCAAGGCGCTGTACATCAATCCGACCCTGGCCAATCCCACCACCGCGACGCTGTCGATGGAACGTCGCACCGCCATCGCCGAGATCGCCCAGCGCTACGGTGTGCCCATCATCGAGGACGACCCGTACGGCTGTCTGCCGGCCAGGCGCCTGCCGCCGCTGGCCACGCTGGCGCCGCAGCTCACCTTCTACGTGGCCGGGCTGGCCAAGGTCCTGGGAGCAGGGTTGCGCATCGGTTATCTGGTGTTGCCTAACGTGCGGTACACCGCGCGGCTGACCACCACCCTGGCTAGTCTGGCGGTGATGGCCAATCCGGCGATGATCCGGCTGGCCACCCGCTGGATCGTGGACGGCACCGTGCGTGCGGCCACGCTCGCGATTCGGGAGGAATCCCGGGCCCGTCAGCGCCTGGCCGCGCGAGCCCTGGCCGGCATCGACTACTGGGCCCAGCCGGAGGGCTTCCACCTGTGGCTGCCGGTGCCCCGGCCCTGGACCCGGGTAGAACTGGGCACCCGTCTGCGCCAGTACGGGGTGGCCGCGGTGGAGTCGGACACCTTTGCAATGCGCAGCCCCGCTCCCGAGGCGTTGCGCATATGCCTTGGCGGGCGCTCCAGCCGCGACGAGTGCCATCGGCAGCTGGAAATCATCCACGACGCCATCGAGCATCTGCCGGCCATGGCCGCCGGCGCCGACCTCTGAACGGGCGCCGCCCCGCATTGCACCGCCCGCGCATTCAGCCGAGGATGCGGCTGGGGTGACCGCAATGGTTCGGAGGCAGCATGGATTACTGGCAGATCGAACAGGCCGATGGCGTGGTGGTGGCGGCTTACCACAACCCGCCGATGAACTATTTCTGCGCCGAGGGTGCCCAGGCGCTGGCCGGGCTGATCGAGACCTGGCGCGACGAGCCGGCAGTGCGTGTGGTGATTGTCACCGGCGGCGTTCCCGGCAAGCTGATCACCCATTACAGCGTGGAGGAACTGGAAGCCCTGGCCGCCGATCGCGAGGGCATGCGGGCCATGGGCACAGCCCTGAACGACGGCTACCACGCCATGCTGTCCGCGCTGGAGAATCTGCCCAAGCCGGTCATCGTGGCGATGAACGGTGACGCCATGGGCGGGGGCTTCGAACTCTGCCTGGCCTGCGACATCCGCATCGCCCAGACCGGCGATCACCGCTTCGGGCTGCCCGAGGTCAAGCTCGGCATCCTGCCCGGCGGCAGCGGCACCCAGCGTTTGAGCCGGCTCATCGGCGCCGGCCGCGCCATCGAGTTCATCCTGCGCGGGCGCGTCGTCCCACCGGAAACCGCGCGGGACCTCGGGCTGGTGCACGAATGCGCCGACGACGCGCTGGCACGGGCCCGGGTGATCGGCGCCGAGATGGCGGCCCTGCCGCCAAAGGCGGTGGCCCGCATCAAGCACGCGGTTTATGCCGGCAGCGATACCCATCTGACCGCCGGGCTGTCGATCGAGGCAGCCGATTTTCTGGAAACCATGCTGTCGGATGATGGCCTGGCCGCGATGCGGGCCTATCTGGCGCAGCCGCTGGACGCACGGCGGGACTGGCTGGAGAACCCGGACGCGCCGGCTTACACGGGGCGCTGATACGGCGCCGGTGCTCGGGGTTACCGGCGGAATGAATTCCGCCCTACACTCGGACGATCCTTGCGGTAGGGCCGATTTCAATCGGCCTTCCCGGACGATGCCCCGAGGCTGACAAGCGCAAAAAAGAAGCCGACCCGCGGGCAACGGGCCGGCTGGATTGCCGGGACATCGGCGAAGGAATAACGCGGATCAGGCGGCCTTGTCGCGCAGGCTGCGGGCGGCGTCGACCATGTTCTGCAGCGCCGGAGACACCTCGTCCCACTGCCGGGTCTTGAGGCCGCAGTCCGGGTTGATCCACAGCCGCTCGCGCGGAATCCGCTCGGCGGCCTTGCGCATCAGCTCGATCACCTGATCCGGCGCAGGGATGTTGGGCGAATGGATGTCGTAGACGCCCGGGCCGATCTCGTTGGGATAGGCGAAGTGGTCGAACACGTCCAGCAGTTCCATGTTGGAGCGTGAGGTCTCGATGGTGATCACGTCCGCGTCCATGTGCGCGATGGCCTCGATGATGTCGTTGAATTCCGAGTAGCACATATGGGTGTGGATCTGGGTGTCGTCGCGCACGCCGTTGGCGGTGATGCGGAAGGATTCCACCGCCCAGTCCAGGTAGGCCTGCCACTGCGAGCGACGCAGGGGCAGACCCTCGCGCAGGGCGGCCTCGTCGATCTGGATGATGTTGACGCCCGCGGCCTCCAGGTCCAGCACCTCCTGGCGGATGGCCAGCGCCAGTTGCTTGCAGGACTCGCTTCTCGGCTGATCGTCGCGCACGAAGGACCAGTTGAGCATGGTGACGGGTCCCGTGAGCATGCCCTTGACCGGCTTGTCGGTCAGCGACTGGGCATAGGTGATCCAGTCCACGGTCATCGGCTCGGGGCGCTTGATGTCGCCGTACAGGATCGGCGGCTTCACGCAGCGCGAACCGAAGGACTGCACCCAACCGTGCTGGGAAAAGACATAGCCTTCGAGCTGTTCGCCGAAGTACTCGACCATGTCGTTGCGCTCGGGCTCGCCGTGCACCAGTACGTCCAGGCCGAGCTTTTCCTGCTCGCGGATGGAGCGCTCGATCTCGGCTTTCATCCGGGCGACGTAATCCTCGCGCGAGAGAGTGCCCTTGCGGTGCGCCAGCCGCGCCTGGCGGATTTCCCTGGTCTGCGGGAACGAGCCGATGGTGGTGGTCGGGTAGGCCGGCAGGTTCAGGTGCTGGCGCTGGGCCTCGGCGCGCTCGCTGTAGGCACTGTCGCGCTTGCCCATGTCCGGGGTGATCGCGCGCACCGCCTTCTTCACCGCCGGGTCGTCCACGCGGTCGGAGGCGCGGCGGCTGGCGATCGCCTCGGCGTTGCGGTCCAGCGCCTGGCGCACGGCGTCACGGCCCTGGTTCAGGGCGCCGGCCAGGACCTCGAGCTCGCCCAGCTTCTGCAGGGCGAACGCCAGCCAGCTTTTGATCTCGGGGTCCATCTTCGTCTCGCTGTTCAGGTCCACCGGCACGTGGAGCAGCGAGCAGGACGGGGCCAGCCACAGGCGGTCGCCCAGCTTGTCGGCAATCGGCTCCAGCCAGCCCAGCAGACCGGCGAGATCGGCCTTCCAGATGTTGCGACCGTCGATCACGCCCAGCGAGAGCACCTTGTCCTCGGGTAGTGCGGCGACGATCCGATCGACCTCGTCGCGGCCCTTGATGGCGTCCACGTGCAAGCCGGCCACGGGCAGGTTGCAGGCCAGGCCGATGTTGTCGGCCAGCGCACCGAAATAGGTGGTGACCATCAGCTTCGGTGCCGCGCCGGCCAGCGTGTCGTAGGCTTTCTGAACAGCCTGCTTCCAGGCGTTATCCAGGTCATGGACCAGCACCGGCTCGTCCAGCTGCACCCACTCGATACCCTGCTGGCCGAGCTTGTCGAGCAGCTCGCGGTAGACCGGCAACAGGCGGTCCAGCAACGCCAGCCGGTCGCTGTCGTCGGTGGCCTTGGCCAGCCACAGATAGGTTACCGGGCCGACCAGCACCGGCTTGGGCGTCACGCCGGCGGCCTTCGCCTCGGCCACCTGGTCCAGCAGGTCATCGGCATCCAGCGTGAACGCGGTGTCGGCGTCCACCTCCGGCACGATGTAGTGGTAATTGGTATCGAACCACTTGGTCATCTCGCCGGCGCGCACCGCGTTGACATCGTCGTCGCCGGCCGAGCGGCCGCGGGCCACGCGGAACATGTTGTCCAGCCGGCTGCCGTCGAGCCTGCTGACCCGCGCCGGCACGTTGCCCAGCCGGAAGCTGGTGTCCAGCAAATGGTCGTAGAACGAGAAATCGCCCACCGGAACCAGATCCAGGCCCGACTGATGTTGCCAGTTCTGCCGGCGTAACTCTGCGCCTTTGGCCAGGAGCCCGTCGGCGCTGGATTCGCCCTTCCAGTAGGCCTCTTCCGCGAACTTCAGTTCACGCTTGCCGCCGATGCGGGGGAATCCGAGATTGTGGGTCGTCGCCATGGTTATCCTTCAGCGTCCAAGTGGGGAATGCGAAGAATCCTAGGCGCGCCAGCCGATGAATAAAAATGGTATTTTCTCATCTAACGATGATTATTATTCACAAAGTCTCCGGGGTTCCCGGCGACCGACGCGGTTCCGCAAGCCTCGGCTCCAACCGCAAAGGGCGCGAAGAGCGCAAAGCGGAAGAGCGAGAATCAAACAGGAACACTTAGCGCCCTTTGCGGTTCGAGTCGTACGTGCAGCCAGGGACCAAACCCACCGAGTAGCGCATGATCGAACGTACCCACCTCCGCATCCTCCGCGGCATCGAGCGCGAGGGCTCGCTGACGGCGGCCGCGGCCTCGCTGCACCTGACGCAGTCGGCCCTCAGCCACGCCATCAAGAAGCTGGAACAGCACTCCGGCGCGCGGATCTGGGAGCGCGACGGCCGCCGCGTGCGGCTGACCCCCGCCGGCGAGTACCTGCTGAATACTGCCAACCGGCTGCTGCCGCAGCTTGAGCGCGCCGACGAGGTGCTGGCCGAGTACGCCGCCGGCGAGCAGGGCGCCCTGCGCATCGGCATGGAATGCCACCCCTGCTACCAGTGGCTGCTCAAGGTGGTCGAACCCTACCTGCAGCAATGGCCGGGCGTGGACATCGACGTGATGCAGCAATTCCAGTTCGGCGGCATGGCCGCCCTGTTCAGCCACGACATCGACATCCTGGTCACCCCCGACCCGCTGCAAAAGAAGGGCGTAATCTTCGAGCCGGTATTCGACTACGAGCAGGTCCTGGCCGTGGCCCGCGACCACCGCCTGGCCGGCCAGGATTTCGTCACCGGCGCCGACCTCGGTAACGAAGTGCTGTTCTCCTACCCGGTCGACGCCGACCGCCTGGACATCTTCACCCAGCTATTGGTGCCCGCCCGCGCCGCCCCCCGCAAGCACAAGAACGTCGAATCCACCGACATCATGCTCCAACTCGTCGCCGCTGGCCGCGGTGTCGCCGCCCTGCCCAAATGGCTGATCGCCGAATACGCCGACAAGCTGCCCCTGGCCTCGGTGCGCCTGGGCAAACAGGGCATCGCCAAGCAAATCCACCTGGGCGTTCGCAAGGCCGACCGCCGCGACCAGCACATCGAGGCGTTTCTGGGGCTGGCGCAGACGGTCGGGTAGAACGCCGTGGCCGATTGCCGGATGGGCGCTCGAACTGAGCGTGGCTAGTTCGAGGTATCCAGCAAGTATTCCTCGGGCGTCAGCGCCGGCACTGGCGAGCCCCGAAAATCCCCGACATTGCGGGTCACAATGCGCGCGCAACCGGCAGACTCGGCGGCTGCTGCCACGACGGCATCCTCGAAATCGGGCCAGTCCAGCGCGCGGGCACGCACCAACTCCGCGCGACCGGTCGATGCGATCCCGAAATGGGTAAGCAGCCAATCCACCACTTCGGTGGCCTTGGCCCGGCCCTGATACCGCCCGACGATGTAGTGAACGGTGGTCAGCGCGTGGGCCGAAAGCAGTGCGGCCGTATCGCCGCGGATGACTTCGCCCAGCAGAGCGCTGGACGCACGAAAGTGCGGCTCGCGTTGCTGGATCACGTCCAGCACGACGTTCAGATCGACCAGGATCAACGCCCGTGCTTGTCCTGGCGGTGGCGCTGGAATTCGCCTTCCGCATCCACATCGCTCGGCACCAGGCCGGTAATGGCCTCGAGAGCCGGCGACGGCACCTGCTCGTCCAGTGCCCGCATACGACGCAGGTAGCGGTCGATCACCTCGGTCACGCTCAACCCATGCGCCTTGGCGTAAGCCTTGGCGAAGGCGACGTCCTCGCTGGGCAGGCGGATGGTCAGTTTGGTGGTTTCGATGGCCATGGGAACGTTATACGGCTAACTAATGAATAGTGTACGGCATCTTCTCGGGTGTTGCGGATGCTGTGCACCGCCTGACGCGTTTCTCGCTTGTTCCCGTTCGGTTACAGTGCCCAATCACGCAGTGATTGTCCTGAGGGGCGGTGCGTCGACTCATGGCGTGGCGGGGGAGCATTGGACAAGCGCGATTTAAGCGAACGCGACATCTGCAGCAAGTACATCACCCCGGCGCTGGAATCGTCAGGCTGGGATCGAATGCTGCAGATTCGCGAGGAGGTGTCCTTCACCCGGGGCCGCATCATCGTTCGCGGCAAGCTGGTGTCGCGCGGCAGGGCCAAGCGCGCGGACTACGTGCTGCAGTTCAAGCCCAATATCCCCATCGCGGTCATCGAAGCCAAGGACAACAACCACAGCCTCGGCGACGGCATGCAGCAGGCGCTGGATTATGCCGAGACGCTGGACGTGCCCTTCGTGTTCACCTCCAATGGTGACGGCTTCGTCTTCCACGACCGCACCGGCGCCAGCCCGCAGCGCGAGACGACCCTGAGCCTCGACCAGTTCCCGCCCCCGGACGACCTATGGGCGCGCTACCGGGCCTGGAAGGGTTTCAGCCCGGCGGCCGAGGCCACCGTGCTGCAGGATTATCACGACGACGGCAGTGGCAAGACGCCGCGTTACTACCAGATCAAAGCCGTCAACAAGGCCATCGAGGCCATCGCCCAGGGGCGCGGCCGTCTGCTGCTGGTCATGGCCACCGGCACGGGCAAGACCTACACCGCCTTCCAGATCATCTGGCGGTTGTGGAAGGCCGGCCGCGCCGGGCGTGTGCTGTTCCTGGCCGACCGCAACGTGCTGGTCGACCAGACCATGGTCAACGACTTCCGCCCCTTCGGCGGGGCCATGGCCAAGCTTTCCACCAACGCGAAAACGATTGAACGTGACGACGGCCGCCACGAAGAGCTGACCCTCGCGGTGGATCGGCAGCGGCGCATCGACAGCGCCTACGAGGTGTACCTCGGCCTGTACCAGGCCATTACCGGTCCGGAGGAACGCAACAAGCTGTTCCGCGAGTTCTCGCGTGACTTCTTCGACCTCATCGTCATCGACGAATGCCACCGCGGCAGCGCGGCCGAGGACTCCGCCTGGCGCGAGATCCTCCAGTACTTCTCCGGCGCCACCCAGATCGGGATGACGGCCACCCCCAAGGAAACGAAATACGTTTCCAACATCGCCTACTTCGGCGACCCCATCTACACCTATTCGCTGAAACAGGGCGTCAGCGACGGCTTCCTGGCCCCCTACAAGGTGGTCAAGGTGCACATCGATCACGACGTCCAGGGCTACCGGCCGCAGAAAGGCCAGCGTGACCGCGACGGCAACGAAATCGACGATCGTCTCTACAACCGCAAGGACTTCGACCGCGAACTGGTCATCGACGACCGCACGCAACTGGTCGCACAGAAGGTCACGGCCTTCCTGCGGGAAAGCGGCGACCGTTTCCAGAAGACCATCGTGTTCTGCGTGGACCAGGAACACGCCGCCCGCATGCGCCAGGCGCTGATCAACCAAAACCAGGATCTGGTAGCCCAGAACTCGCGCTACGTGATGCGCATCACCGGCGGGGACGCCGAAGGCAAGGAACAGCTCGACAACTTCATCGATCCCGAATCCACCTGGCCGGTTATCGTCACCACCTCGCGCCTGCTGTCCACGGGTGTCGACGCGCAAACCTGTCGCCTGATCGCGCTGGATCGCGAGGTCGGCTCCATGACCGAGTTCAAGCAGATCGTCGGCCGCGGCACTCGCGTTCACGAGGACACCCGCAAGTACTACTTCACCCTCATCGACTTCCGCGGCGCTACCAGCCACTTCGCCGACCCCGATTTCGACGGCGACCCGGTGCAGATCTACGCCCCCGACGAAGGCGACCCGGTTGCGCCGCCGGACGATGCGCCCACCCCCGCGATCGGCGAGGATTCGCCGACCTATGCACCCGGTGAGGACGAAACCGTGATCGACGGTGCGACTGGCGACGGCGGCAAACCCGACAAGCAGCGCAAGATCTACGTCGACGGCGTCGGTGCCAGCATCATCGCCGAACGGGTTGAATACCTCGACGAGCAAGGCAGGCTGGTTACCGAATCGCTGCGCGACTTCACCAAGCGCTCGCTGCGCAAGCGCTTTGCCAGCCTGGACGATTTCCTGCGCCGCTGGAGCGCCGCCGAACGCAAGCAGGCCGTGCTCGACGAGCTGGCCGCCGAAGGCCTGCCGCTGGACCCGATCGTCGAGGAACTGGGCAGCGAGCTGGACCCCTTCGACCTGATCTGCCACATCGCCTTCGACGCCAAGCCGCTGACACGCCGCGAGCGCGCCGAGCAGGTGAAGAAGCGCGATATCTTCAACCGCCATGGCGATACCGCCCGCAAGGTGCTCGAGGCACTGCTCGCCAAGTACGCCGACGAAGGTGTGCTCAATCTCGACGACCCGCGCGTGCTGAGCATCCCGCCGCTCAACCAACTCGGTACCACCGTGCAGCTGGTCAACGCCTTCGGTGGCAAGGCCAAGTTCGAACAAGCCGTCCACGAGATGCAGGCGGCGCTGTATGACGAAGTGGCCTGAGCCATTTATCGCTCACGAACCGCAATCGGGGCCGGATTGCCGTGGTCATACCTTGGTGATACTATTTGCGCATGAAAGTAGCAGTCTCGGTACCAGACCCCATTTTTGAAGCTGCGGAACGTCTGGCCAAACAGCGCCGCGTTCCCCGCAGCCGGTTGTTTGCCGACGCCTTGAGCGAATACTTGGCCCGGCACGGCGCCGAAGGGATAACGGACAAGCTCAACGAGGTCTATGCCGAGCAAGATTCGGCGCTGGACCCGGCCTTGGCACGCGCGCAAAATGCATTAATCGACGATGAAGCGTGGTGAGCTCTGGTGGGCGTCGCTGCCGGATCCCGTGGGCTCCGGCCCCGGGTTTCGTCGCCCCGTGCTCATTGTTCAGGCCAACGCTTTCAACGACAGCCGCATTTCGACAGTCATCGTAGCCGTCGTGACCTCCAATCTTGCCTTGGAAAACGCGCCAGGCAACGTGCGTCTCTCCAAGGCCGATTCCAGCCTGCCCAAAGCTTCGATAGTGAACATATCGCAACTCCTCACCCTGGATCGCTCACTGCTGACGGACCGGCTCAAGGCGATTCCCGGCAAGACGATGCAAAAAGTCGATGCAGGGCTCCAACTGGCGTTGGGGCTATGACCGCTATGCCCGCCGTAAAGCCGGGCGAACTGCTCCTGGAAGAGTCCCTGAAATCCAATGGCCTGACGCAGTACCGACTGGCCAAGGAAATCGGCGTGCCAGCCCAGCGTATTGGGGACATCGTGCACGGCAAGCGCGCTATCACCGCCGATACCGACCTGCGGTTGTGTCGCTTCTTCAGCCTCAGCAAGGGCTACTGGCTGCGTGCTCAGGCGGCGCGTGACATGGAAGTGACCGAGCAACGGATCGGCCGTGAGCTGGCCGCCATCACGCCATTGGCCAACCAAAAGCTGATCCACCTCGGAGGCACCCAGCCGGGCGCAAAAGCTGGTCCGCGTCGCCGTCCAAATCAATAACGCAAACTGCTGCCCCATGTCCGTCCGCACCCTAGTCAAGTCCATCCAGGACATCATGCGCCAGGACACCGGCGTGGACGGCGATGCCCAGCGCATCAGCCAGCTGTGCTGGCTGTTCTTCCTCAAGATCATCGACGACCAGGACAAGGAACTGGAACTGCTGCGCGACGACTACCGCGCGCCCATTCCGGCAAAACTGCAATGGCGCAACTGGGCGGCGGACCCGGAAGGCATCACCGGCGACGAGCTGCAGGCCTTCATCAACAACGAGCTGTTCCCCACCCTCAAGAACCTGACCGCCTCCGGCCAGCCCGGTGACCGCAGGCGCGTGGTGCACGACGTGTTCGAGGACGCCTACCACTACATGAAGTCCGGCCACCTGGTGCGCCAGGTGATCAACAAGATCAATGGCATCGACTTCAACAACCTCAGCGAGCGCCAGCACTTCGGCGACATCTACGAGCAGATCCTTAACGACCTGCAGTCCGCCGGCAACGCCGGTGAGTACTACACCCCGCGCGCCGTCACCGCCTTCATGGCGCAACAGATCGACCCGCACCCCGGCGAGACTCTGTTCGACCCGGCCTGCGGTACCGGCGGCTTTCTCACCTGCGCCCTGCGGCACATGCGCGATCACTACGTGAAGCGGCCGGAAGACGAGGCCACCATGCAGAACGCACTGCGCGCGGTGGAGAAGAAGCCGCTGCCGCACATGCTCTGCGTCACCAACATGCTGCTGCACGGCATCGAGGACCCCAGCTTCGTGCGCCATGACAACACGCTGGCGCGGCCCTACGTTTCCTGGACCAAATCCGAGTACGTGGACATCGTGCTCACCAACCCGCCCTTCGGCGGGCGCGAGGAAGACGGCATAGAGGCCAACTTCCCGCAGCGCTACCGCACCCGCGAAACCGCCGACCTCTTCCTGGCCCTGATCATCCGGCTGTTGAAGCCCGGCGGCCGCGCCGCCGTCGTGCTGCCGGACGGCTCCCTGTTCGGCGAGGGCGTCAAGACGCGCCTCAAGGAACACCTGATGGAAGAGTGCAACCTGCACACCATCGTGCGCCTGCCCAACTCCGTGTTCCGCCCCTACGCCAGCATCGGCACCAACCTGCTCTTCTTCGAAAAGGGCACGCCCACCACCGAGACCTGGTACTGGGAACACCAGGTGCCCGAGGGCCAGAAGGCCTACGCCATGACCAGGCCCATCCGGCTGGAGCATCTGGACGACTGCGCACAATGGTGGGGCGGTCCCAAGCGCGAAGGCCGCGAGGAAGGCCCGCGCGCCTGGAAGGTGACTGCCGAGGAGATCAAGGCCCGCAATTACAACCTGGACATCAAGAACCCGCACACCGTCGAGGAAGACCACGGCGACCCGGAAGAGCTGCTGGAAGACCTCAACAACGCCGAGGCCGAAATCCAGGCCATCCGCGACCAGCTCAAGGCCATCCTCGGCGAGGCGCTGACCCGATGAAGGCCGAACGGCTGATCGAACTCTACGACCGCATCAGTGAGGCGCCGGATGCCGTCAGCCGGCTGAGGCGCTTCGTGCTGGATCTGGCCGTGCGGGGGAAGTTGGTGGAGCAGGATCCCGAGGATGAGCCGGCTTCGGCACTGCTAGCCCGCATCTCTGCCGAGAAGGAGCAGCTGCTGGCCAACGGCAAGCGCCGAAAGGCGTCCGATAATGAACCAGCAGATGAAAGCAAACAATCTTTCGCATTGCCTCCCGGCTGGATCTGTTCCCGCATCGAAGATCTTGGCGTCATCGGCCCTCGCAACGATGCACCTGATGACGCCATCGCGTCATTCGTACCGATGCCGAAGATTGCCAGCGAGTACGGTTACCCACATCAACACGAGCCCCGCACTTGGGGTGAGATAAAGAAGGGCTACACGCACTTTGCCGAGGGCGACGTCGGCCTAGCCAAGATCACGCCGTGCTTTGAAAATGGAAAATCCACCGTTTTTCGCAACCTGACCGGCGGCATCGGCGCGGGCACAACAGAATTGCACGTGCTGCGCCCGATACTCGTGGACCCGGATTACGTGCTGCTTTTCTTGAAAAGCCCAGATTTCATCGAGACCGGCATCCCAAACATGACCGGCACCGCCGGCCAAAAGCGCGTCCCAAGGGAGTACTTCGCGAACACGCCGTTCCCGCTTCCCCCGCTCGCCGAACAACACCGCATCGTCGCCAAGGTCGACGAGCTGATGGCGCTCTGCGACCGGCTGGAGGAACGGCACCGCACCCGCGAAGCCTCACGCGACCGGCTGACCACCGCCACCCTCTCCCGCCTGACCGCAGCCGACACCGACGAGCAAAACTTCCGCGACCACGCCCGCTTCGCCCTCGACACGCTCCCCGCCCTCACCGCACGCCCCGACCAGATCAAGACGCTGCGGCAGACAATTCTCGACCTCGCTGTACGTGGGAAGCTGGTGGAACAAGATGCAGCGGAGAATATTGCTGCGCGATTCTCGGAACGCGCTGATTTTTATTGGCTGCCGGCGACATGGCGCACTCTAAACTTCGGTAAGCATTGCGACATTGAGGGTGGGAACCAACCGCCCAAGAGTCAGTTTGTGTACGAACCGCGTCAGGGGTATGTCCGCTTTCTCCAGATTCGGGATCTTGGCGAAAAGCCAGCGCCGGTATACATACCTGCGGATTCCACCAATCGGTTCTGCCGTGAGGGCGAAATTCTGATCGGTCGATATGGTGCTTCGGTCGGGAAGATCTTCTGGGCCCAAAATGGAGCCTACAATGTAGCGCTCACGAAGTTCGTCTGGCCGGAAGATGCCTTTACGGCGGAGTTTGCGTTCATTCTTCTGAAATCTTATCTCTTCCAAGAGAAGATCTCAGGTGCTTCGCGGTCTGCGCAAGCTGGCTTTAACAAGCGTGACCTACGCGATATCGACTTTCCACTTCCACCAATCTCTGAGCAAGACCGCATTGTTGCCAAAGTCAACGAGTTGATGGCCCTCTGCGTCCAGCTGGAAGGCAACCTCGCCAAAGCCGAAACAATGCGCAGCCAGCTTCTTGAATCGATGCTTCAAGAGGCCCTCCAACTTACCCCGGCGAAAACGGAGCATGGCCGATGTCCGTCCACTGCGGTCGCTGATAGCTCGGCGCCGAACTTGCGGCAGCAGGCACGCTGACTATCGAACAGGCAACCGGCTGAGCATAAACGGAATTATCCGTGCGCGCCGTGTTTCATAATAGACGGCCATCTGAGGAGCCATGTGTTAGCGATTGATCATAGAACAGTCAATTCGTACAAAGATTGTTGGAACTGGGGAGCGCCATGACGGAAACGGTTTTCACAAAAGTTGACTACACACTCGGCTCGCTGATGGATTCGATCGAGCTCGGGACGATCGGACTGCCGGACATCCAACGGCCCTTTGTCTGGCGCAATGCGAAGGTGCGTAACCTGTTCGACTCGATGTATCGCGGTTATCCGGTCGGGTATCTGCTGTTTTGGGAGAATGCGAACGCCGGGGGCACGCGCTCGATTGGCTCGGACTCGAAGCAGAAGATCCCGAACCTCCTGATTGTGGATGGGCAGCAGCGGCTGACGTCGTTGTACGCAGTGATCAAGGGCATACAGGTGCTTCGGCAAAACTATGCGTCTGAATTCATCGCAATCGCGTTCAGTCCGCTGACCGAGAAATTCGAAGTCGCCGATGCGGCCATACGCCGCGACAAAACGTTTATTCCCAATATTTCCGCTGTCTGGGACAAGAAGACCAACATGTTCCAGCTCGCGGCCGAGTACCTGGAAGCAGTTCGGACCGTTCGCGAAATCACGCCGGAAGAGCAGGAACGGATTCAAAATTCGTTTATCCGGCTCCAGAACCTGCTCAGCTTCCCGTTCACTTCGCTCACGCTGTCGGCGCACATCGACGAAGAACAGGTATCGGAAGTTTTTGTCCGGATCAATAGCGAAGGCAAGAAACTCAACCAGGCGGATTTCATTCTCACCCTGATGTCTGTGTTTTGGGATGAGGGCCGCGCAGAGCTGGAGGAATTCTGTCGTAGCGCTCGCACTCCGGCGACGTCTCATGCATCGCCGTTCAACTATTTCATCCACCCGGACCCCGATCAGCTATTGAGGGTCAGCGTGGGTCTGGGCTTCAAGCGCGGCCGATTGAAGTCGGTTTACTCGATTCTGCGCGGTAAGGACGTCGATACCAACGAAGCTAGCGAAATCACGCGCGATGAACAATTCAGCATACTCAAAGCAGCTCAGGCCCGTACGCTAGACCTGCAGTACTGGCACGATTTCCTGAAAGCAATCCGTGCATCGGGTTACCGAAGCCATCAGATCATCAGCTCTCAGAATAATCTGCTATTCGCCTACATTCTTTATTTGATGGGTCGTACCGAGTACGCGGTGCCGGAACACGACCTCCGCGGACTTGTGGCGCGCTGGTTCTTCATGTCGGCACTGACGGGGCGCTATACCGGTTCCCCGGAATCGCAAATGGAGGCCGATCTGGCACGCTTTCGCGGCCTTACCAGCGCCGACCAATTCACAGGCGTATTGACCCAAATCTGCGACGCGGCTCTGACCTCCGATTTCTGGGACATCACGTTGCCCAATGAACTTGCAACGTCTGCCGCTCGCAGTCCGTCACTGTTTGCCTACTTCGCGGCTTTGAATTTGCACGATGCTCGCGTTCTATTCTCGGATCAGAAAGTCAGCGAGCTCATGGATCCCTCTACCAAGGCTCAGCGTGCGTCACTTGAGCGCCATCACCTTTTCCCCAAGTCCTACCTCAATAGGCTCGGGATCACTGATACACGTCAGACAAATCAGATTGCCAACTACACAATGGTGGAGTGGGGCGATAACGGTGCCATTAGCGATCAGCCACCGAGCGAATATCTGCCGCCGCTGAAAGAGCGATTCACCGGCAAGGAACTTGAGCGCATGTACTACTGGCATGCGCTGCCCGACGGCTGGGAAGAGCTCGAGTACGAAGACTTCTTGCGCCAACGGCGAGAATTGATGTCCGCCGTCATTCGGGACGCCTACCAGAAACTGTCTGATCAAGGCACGACCAAAGACCAGCCGGAGATGTCGCTCGACCATATTGTCGAGCAAGGGGAAACGACGACCGTTGAATTCAAGTCCACACTCCGTATGAACCTTCATACGGAGACGAAAGACTCGCGGATGGAAACAGCCGCACTGAAAACAATAGCCGCTTTCTTGAACTCGTTTGGAGGGAATCTAGTAATTGGAGTCGCCGATGACGGTACGGCGCTTGGAATTGGAGCGGACAAATTCGAGAGCGAGGACAAGATGTACCTGCACTTGGTGAATCTCATCAAGTCGCGGATCGGCCCGCACCACATGATGTACATACAGCCACGCTTTGAAGACTACGAGGACGCACGCGTTCTGGTCATCGAGTGCTCTCGGTCGAAATCGCCGGTATTCGTCAAAGACGGTAACGATGAGCATTTCTTTATCCGGACGGGAGCAGCGACGGCTTCTCTACCCGGCAGCCAGATGCAGGACTTCATCAGTAAACGCTTTGCGACGTAACCGTTGGTCAGAGGCGTGATTCCGTGGTTTCGAACGAGCACAGTGTCGGATCTTGCAATCCAACACATCAGACTCAACAGGACGACTCGTAAGAGCCTGTAGCGAGCCGCGATTTCCAGCGTCCAGCTAGATACGCACCTGCGCCATCAATGGCTCGAAGCGATACACGGCCGGGCGTCGCCCGGAGGCCTCGCGCACTGTTTGCAATAGGCCTTCCTTGAGCAGCGCGCGGGTGAACCGTCCTGCAGTGGCCGAAGGAATCCCGGCTTCACGGGTAAACCGGCTATTGCTGAACACCGGCCAAGTAAACAAGTAGTCCAGTGCCGCGACAGAGTGCTTTGAACCGAGCACATCTGCAAAGCGAAGCTTCATATCCTCGTAGAAGTCGCGAATCCTCTCAGCCACTTCTAGATTGCGGGTGGCTTGTTCCCCAACCGCCGCGAAGAAGAACGCGCACCAACCCTCCCAATCACCTTCCGCTGAAACGTTGCGCAGATTGGTGATGTATTCGTCTTTGTAGTCCTCGAAATAGCGACTGATATAGAAGTGCGGCGCCGTGATCGCGCCGCCATGCCAAAGCATCAGCGTGATCAGCATTCGGCCGACCCGGCCATTGCCATCCTCGAATGGGTGCAGCGCCTCAAACTCTGCGTGAGCCAGCGCAGTGCGCAAGAGTATTGGCATGCTCTCATCGTCGATCAATCGGAATAATGTCTCCATGCCCCCGACGAGCTGCTCGGGAGCAATGGGCACGAAAGCCACTTCCCCGCTGGATCGCTCGCCGACGTAGTTCTGATCCCGCTTGTACTTACCCGGCGACTTGCTGGCGCCGCGACCGAAGGACAGCAATTGTTGGTGAATGCTGCGGATCAGAGATACGGAAAGGGGCCGGCCCTCGGCCAATTGCCGCTGGGCCGTATTCAGCGCCCTCCGGTACAGCAGGGTTTCGATGGCATCCCAACGGAATTCGCCGGCAGCATCGTCGTCATCGCCGTACTCGGCGTCGAGCTGGAGGATTTCGTCCATGGTGCTGATCGTCCCCTCCATGCGTGACGAGACCACGGCCTCCTGGTTGCGCAGCGGCGCCAGAAACACTTCACTGTTATGCATCCCCTGGAGCATTTGATCGTAGCGTGCCAGCGCTTCCGTGGCCGCCAGCATGCCCGGCAGTAACCGGGCATAATCCAGGGTCTCGGGCGGGAACTGGTTTGTGTGGTACTGAATGGCTTTGCTGACGTCGAGGACCATTCCTGCCTGGCTCCATCAAGATGATCTTGACGCTCATCATCTCGAAAAAATGAGCGACAAAAAAGCTTGTCTCACAATTGTGAGTGACAAACTTTTCTGTCACTCAATATTGACTTATTTTGATCGACAAAAAGGCTTGCCACTCAAAAGCAAACAACAAGCCCGGTTGTCATGCACAGCATGCGCCTCCTGAGTGACAACCCGATTCTCTGGACGCAGCCTATACGGCTGTTGATCAGTAGTTCTTTGCCCAGGGAGTTGTGCCTGGCGATGAAGCTGTCGCACGAGGCATGGCGGATGCCCTTGGGATCTCGTGGGTAGTTCCGGGGACGGCGTATTACCGCCTGTCAGTCGATGACCTGCTCAATCACTCCGATACGACCGCGGAACCCGCCGACAATCGATTGCGCCAACGGCTCCGGAAAGTCCTTCGGTAACGACGCAAGCGCTTGCTCGATAGCCGGTTCGGCCGCTTCCGCCAGTTCGGCGCAGATCTCGTCCACGGTTGCGCCCGGTATGCTGTTTCTTTGCGCGGTCTGGGCGAAATGGTGTGGCCGGATTTCGTCGATGACGTAGTGGCGGTTGTCGCCAATGGCCAGGGCGGTCTTGAACTGGCGCCGGCGTACCTGGCCCGCGTCCGCCGCGGGCTGTAACGACATCACGTCGTACAACGGTGCGAGATTGAAGCGGCCGCCGGGCTTGAGGGCAATACTGAAGTTCTTGGCGTGGCCGTCCGTCGCGCCCAGTAGCCAGAATACGATCAACGCCTTGAGGAACGTGCGCTGATCGATGCCGGGCATATCGCTGCCCTTGAGCACGCCGAGGATATCCGATGCCCCGGGGCCGCCATCCGCGTCGTATTTCAGCGTTGGCGGCACGGACAGGGCCTGGCAGAAATCCTCCTGGGGCAGGCGCAGCAAACGGCCATCCCGGGTCCAGCGGCGGTCGAAACGCTCGATTGCCAGCACGCGCTCCCCGTCGAAATCGATGATCTCGCTGTTGGCGCTGGGCAGGCCGAGTGCGGCAGTCAGCTTGAGGCAGAGGTGTTCGTTTTCGACACTGCGCCGCATGTCCAGGCCATTGGGAAGTAAGCCCATCTGCGGTTTGAGGATGTGCGTTGTCGCGGAGCTGCCACGCGGGATGCACCATTGCCCATCCCGGTACAACAGGGCCGTCTTCTCCTGCGCGCCCGCGATGGAGATGCGGAAGGCGTCGTCATCGCTAACGCCCAGCGGCATGTTCGTGAGCCCGCGTAGCCGGTCCGCGATATCGGCATCGCTGAGCGGGTGGCCCGCGACCTCACCCGCCGGGCCGGGCGTCTCATCCTCTGGCAGGAACTGGAGCGCGCCCACGCAGTCTCGCCCGACGGCGGCCAGCAGACTGTAGGCGTCATAGCCTTCGGCCTTGACGCTTTCGGCCAGTCGCCGGCGTATCGGGTCGCCATCCGGCAGCAGGTTGTCGAATACGGCGATCACCGGGTCGCCGGTATAACGGTCCTCGCGTAAGGGCAGCGAGAGTGAAACCGGCAGGGCGTGTTCCCAGTTCAGCCAGGATTCCGCGTACTGGAAATCGATGGCGCCGCTGGCCAGGCGCCGCAGATAGCCGACCAGGCGGCCGTTTAGATGCACGGCCAGCGGGGAGCGCGAACGACGACGTGCCATCAAAAGACGTCTTCGATATCGGCGGCCCGCGAGCGCTCGCGGATGACCAGTTCCAGGTCCAGGGCGGCCATGACGTCGACCAGCGTGCGCAGCCGCGTACCGGGTTCGCCGTTTTCAAGCGCGGAGATGGTGGCTTGCCGCAGATTGGTTTTGTCCCCGACATCGCCCTGACGCAGACCCAGGGCGCGGCGCCGGCGACGGATGCTGGCGCCGATTTGTTTGGTGGTCCGGGCGACCTGGTCCATGCGATGCTCCTGCCGTGTGCTGTATACGCTATTTCGCATAGCATACTATATACGATTCAGCGTATAATGCAACTTATACGTTATTACGTATATTCAAAGATATTCGCGGGCAGCCGACGCTGATAAGACCGGGGCTCACGAGGTTCTGTAGCCCGCCATTGCATCCGGATTCATGACTGGAAGAGGTGACGATGAAACCGCTTCAGATCATCCAGACCATAGGGCGGAGGATAGGAGTCGATTTCGTTGGCTGCGATCGTGGTGAGTTCACGTTCAGCCTGAGCCAGATCCACATCGTCCCGTCGCCCGAGGCGATTACGCAGAATCTTCGTACCGGATAGCAATAGGGTTCCTGGCCGATCCCGTACTTATCCGCTGTCAGGCTTTCACCTTGCGGTAGGTATCGAGTGCCGCTGCGCGTGTCGGCAATGTGCGAGTGGCGTCAGAACGTGTCATGCCAAAGCCTTCAAGCCTGAGGCTGGCCGCATAGTTGGACTGGCGGATTTTCAACCAGTTCGCCTTTTTCGCCTCATGGCTGGTCGGTTTCATGACCATGACCTCATTGCCTGTGAACAGTGCGATTTATACGTGATGTAGCGCTTTATCCGAAGCCGCGTTACGGGTTCATCAGGTTGATCAACCAATGCGTCCTTCCACGGCTGGCCTGCAAGCGGAAGTTACCGGAACGACATATTTGTCTCGCAGGGAACTGATTGGGGGTTCCGGTTGCACGGGGACAATGCATTTATCTCCGGTTAGCCGACTACCCGCTCAACTACTCTGATGCGGCTACGGAACCCGCCGACAATTGCCGGAAAGTTCTACTTGCTACCTGTCCGGAATATGGGAAGCTTACGGCTCACATACGGCGGGCATTCCTCGGCATTCAGCGGCATCTTTACAGCGAATAGCGAGTTACGCGAGTTGCAACGAGAGAGCCGGTTTCGGTGAGACGTGCTATTTGTCGTTCGGCAGTTTTCCTTCCGGACGCCGCATTTACCGGGCGGTCGGACTGCAATACCCTGCCGGAGCTACGCCCAACCGAACCAGTAACGCCCTATGAGCAATCAGCGCTACGACGAAAATAACGATGAGCGGAATATGCCGCACAAGCCGCAGTTCGCATCGGCGCCCGACCAGGCCCGCAAGACGGCAACCGTGGATGAATCTCTGGCGGCCGCCCAGGAGTTGAAATCCATGGTGGGCAAGGGCCGTCGTGAGGCCCGTGAGCGCCGGGCGGCACTGGCGAAGTGGGGCAAGCTCGCGCTGCCGCCGGAGCAGCGCTGATGCCGCTCGCCGATGCTGTTTGCCGCATGCCGGTAGACTGCACACCGCACCGGTACGCGGTAAGCCGCTCACATATAGATATCAATGATAGATCCAATCAAAACTATCGATTTGTATCTATGCTTTCGATGTAGCTAATCTTCGCCGACAGTGACAAGGGCATTGCCCGCCAAGCGACTCGGCGCAACCTGCAGACAGGAGCAAGCCATGGCCTCCAAGACCTTCGACGCCGGCGTTAAGAATTACGCCGACAGCTACTGGACACCGGACTACGTGCCGCTCGACACGGATCTGCTCGCCTGCTTCAAGATCGTCCCGCAGGAAGGCGTGCCCCGTGAGGAGGCTGCCGCCGCGGTCGCTGCCGAGAGTTCCACCGGTACCTGGACGACCGTGTGGACCGACTACCTCACGGATATCGAGTACTACAAGGGTCGTGCCTACGCGATCGAGGAAGTGCCCAGCGACCCCGAGGCCTTCTACGCCTTCGTGGCTTACCCGATCGATCTGTTCGAAGAGAACTCGATCGTCAACGTGCTGACGTCGCTGGTGGGGAACGTGTTCGGCTTCAAGGCGCTGCGCTCGCTGCGACTGGAAGATATTCGTTTTCCCTTCGCCTATGTGGCCACCTGCGGGGGGCCGCCCAACGGCATTCAGGTCGAGCGCGACAAGCTCAACAAGTATGGGCGACCCATGCTGGGCTGCACGATCAAGCCCAAGCTGGGCCTGTCAGCAAAGAATTACGGTCGCGCGGTCTACGAGTGCCTGCGCGGCGGCCTCGATTTCACCAAGGATGACGAGAACGTCAATTCGCAGCCGTTCATGCGCTGGCGGCATCGCTTCGAATTCGTCGCCGAGGCCGTGCTCAAGGCGCAGGCCGAGACCGGTGAGCGCAAGGGGCATTATCTGAATGTGACCGCGCCGACACCGGAAGACATGTACGAGCGTGCGGAGTTCGCCAAGGAACTCGGCATGCCGATCATCATGCATGACTTCTTCACCAGCGGCTTCTGCGCCAATACCGGCCTGGCCAACTGGTGCCGGCGCAACGGCATGCTGCTGCATATCCATCGCGCGATGCACGCGGTGGTCGACCGCCATCCCCGCCATGGCATCCACTTCCGCGTGCTGGCGAAGTGTCTGCGGCTTTCCGGTGGCGACCACATGCATGCCGGCACCGTGGTCGGCAAGCTCGAGGGCGACCGGGCCGCGACGCTCGGCTGGATCGACCTGATGCGTGAAGCGTTCATCCCGGCCGACCGGGATCGCGGCATCTTCTTCGATCAGGACTGGGGCTTCATGCCCGGCGTGCTGCCGGTCGCCTCGGGCGGCATCCACGTCTGGCACATGCCCTCGCTGGTTTCCATTTTCGGCGACGACTCGGTGCTGCAGTTCGGTGGCGGCACGCTCGGTCATCCCTGGGGCAACGCCGCCGGTGCGGAGGCCAACCGCGTGGCCTGCGAGGCCTGCGTCGAGGCCCGCAACGCCGGGCGCGAGGTCGAGCGCGAGGGTAAGGCCGTGCTGAGCGAGGCCGCGGAGCGCTCGCCGGAACTCAAGATTGCGATGGAGACCTGGAAGGAAATCAAGTTCGAGTTCGACACCGTCGACAAGCTTGACCGAGCCTAGAGTGGTTACCAGCGCGCGACGATCCACCCGATCGATAGGGGAATGACATGGCAGACGTGAAACCTTACAAGGCGACACCGCGACGGGCCGAAACGCTCTCGTACCTGCAACAGCCGCTGAGCGCGGATCGGTTGCGCGAACAGATCGCCTACATCCTGCGCCAGGGCTGGGCGCCCGCAATCGACCATATCGAGGCCGACCGCGCATTCGCCCACTACTGGTACATGTGGAAGCTTCCGTTCTTCGGTGAGCAGTCCATCGATCGGGTGCTTGCGGAGATCGAGGAATGCCGCCGGGCCAATCCGGGGCACCTGGTGAAGCTGATCGGCTTCGACGACTACGCGCAGAGCCAGGGCACGGCGCTGATCGTCAATTTCGAATAGGTCCTGACGCGCAAGCGATAGGAGCGACCGATGGAATCTCAGTACTCGAGCGACAAGGCACCGGCCAGCGGCCGGGAGCTGGCCCGCGCCCGCCGCGCGGCCCAGGCCGCGCATGGCAAGGCCGGGTTGCGGCAGATGGCTGACGGTGCGCAGCGGCCCTCCGGCCCGGGCGCGGCTCGAGCGCAGGAGCCGCAAGCGGCAAGCGCGCCGGCGCAGGCTGCGCCCGTGAACAGTGCCGGCAACGAGGCCGCCCGGCCGCATGCGGCGCCATCGGTGCAAGGATCGCCCGATCTGCCAGACGGTCGTTTGCGATCGATGCAGCATCGGCGGGCCCGCGTGCACGGCAAGCGGGCATTCGGGTCGGTCCCGGCGGGGGCCGTACCCGGTGTCGCAGCATCCGGTGCATCAGCACAGGAGGGTTCCGGAAAGTCCGGGCGCGAATTATCGAAGGCGCATCGACGCGCTCGCGCCGAAGGCAGGCACGTGCTCAAGGCCTGGGTTCAGGGCGAAAGCAGCCCGTCGACGGCCGGCAGTCAGCCCGCTCCTGAGGCGCGCGCTGGTCAAACCGACGGTACCCGAGCCTTGTCGCGGCATGCCGGCATGCCCGGAGGCGCCAGGCCGGAAAAATTCGAAACCAGCCATACCGATCACGGCCAGCGTGTGACCGGCGTGCGCATCGGCCGCGGCAAGCAGGTCACCGGCGACGAACGCGGCGCCTGCCAGAACATCAGCGGCACCGGCTATGTCACCGCCGAGCAGTACGAACGTTTCTGCACGACGCGCTCGCCGGAAAGCTACGTCAAGGTCGGGGCCTCGAGCACCCAGGGCGGCCAGTATGTAACCGGCACACAGGTGCGATCGAGCATTGCCGTCACCGGTGACGAGTCCAACTCGGGCATCGCCATTACCGGTGAATCGGATCAGCGCCTCGAGGACGATCTCATCGGGACCCGCGCATCGGATCAGGATCACCGCCGCCGCATCAACACGATGGGCGCACGGCACTCGGTATCGGGGCTGGGAAAGAATATTGCCCGCAGTGCCGAAGGTGGCGGCTGGCGCCGGCGTGACGACGACGCGCGCAATCACGCCGAGCTCACGCTCGGGGGGCAGACCGTGACCGGCTCGACCGTTGGACGCAGCCGGCATGTCACCGGCAATGAGCCGGGGTCCTGCCGAACCCTCACGGGCAGTCAGTATCTGATGCCGGCAGACGCGGAACCGGAATGTGGCGGGCGCCCCGCGCGCACCAATCAGCCGCGCAAGGTCGCCGGCGCGCGTACCTGGGCCGGCCGTGCGGTGAGCGGTGTCCGGGTGGAGCAGGATCAGCGGGTGACCGGCGACGAAGCCGGCGCCTGTGAGCCGGTGAGTGGCACACCCTACGTTGGCCCCGACCAGTATGCGGCGGCCTGCGAGACGGATGAGGCCGCCGCGAACTCCGCGCGTGTCGCGCCGGCCCCGTCGGCCCGCTGGCACGTCAGCGGTGATACCCCCGGTTCCCATGGTCTGACCGGCGCCGATCGCGGCGTGGGGCAGCGGCTCACCGGCACGCCCTATCAGGAAGGCGGCGCGGCGCAAGCCATCGGCGCCGCGCAGGAAGAAGGTGGCTCGCCGGCGCGGGCGTGGGGCGGGTTCAGTATCAGTTCGCCCCAGCGTCGCGCGCAGCTGCGTGCCATGGAGGCGGCACCCGAACAGGCCCCGGCGGGGCGTCGGATCACCGGCACCATGGCACGGGGTGAGGGGAAGGTTACCGGCAAGGTCGAATTCGACCGCACCACCGATACCCGCCGTGGCAGTAGCGAAACGGCCCCGCGCGTGAGTGGCGAGGGGGGCATGTCCGGTCCCGCCATCACGGGTAACGTCTGGAACAACAACACCGGAATCACCGGTACCGAGGGGATGTCCGCCACGGTGCGCAACCCCACCACCGAGGGCGGCCCGCGCGCGGCCTTCGCCGGTGCCCGCTTTTTCGGCAAGCAGGCACATCCCTCGGCGGCCGAGAGCCCGATTACCGGCTCCAGCGGTGAAACCAGTACCGGCGCCACGGTAACGGCGTCGGGCGGAGCCCGGAGCTAAGGCGGGCGTCCCGGCCATGAACATGATGCTGCAATATCGCCGCCGCCGCGAGCTGCGCCAGGCCGCTGCCTTGGGCATTCCGCCCGATCCGGTTGCTGCGTTCGCCCGCTCGCGGCCGGCCAGTGTCGCGCGTCCGGCGGCGGCCCCGGTGGCGGCGTCGAATGACGACGCCCACCCGCTGGCTGACGCCTCCGCCGATTCGCAGCTGGCGGATCGCGAGCGGCGGGTGCAGTCCCTGTTCGACGCGCTGGCAGGTCTGGCTCGCGGCGAGCAGCCGGCCGACGCCCCCGAGGCGGCCAGGCGGCTGTGGGCTGAAGCCAGCGCCAGCGGCGCGGCTGCCCCGTACGCGGTTGCTGCGCTCCATGCCTTTCTCAACACCGTGAGTGAACAGGCGCCGCTGGCGACCGCCCCGGCACCGTCCCAGCTCGAGGCGTGGGGCGTGCACGCGATCGACGTGTCGCCCTGTTCCGATGGACGGCTGCTGGGCGTGGTTGAGCAGATACTGCGTCTACCGTCGGAGCGGACCCGATCCAACGCATTTGCGGGCGCGCTGTTCGATGTCGAGGCATCGGTACGCGACTGGGTCGCGCTGGAACATCGCCGTTACCGCGAGGGCCAGCCCAATGACGCGACGGCGCCGACGCGCTACCTCAAGGTGGCGGTCTACCACACCAGCAGTTCGCAGCCCGATGGTGAAGGCTGTGCCGCGCATGACAGTGATGCCGACCGGGCGGCCGAGGCGGCCAAGCACCGGCTTGCCGATTTCGCCCAGGCGATCGAGAACCGTTTCTGCTGTGGGGCCTCGGTGGCGTTGTTGCTGATCGGGGTCGATACCGACACCGACACCATCCGGTTACACGTGCCCAACGCGGACGGGCGGCTCTGCCTGAATCGCGTTGTCGACAGTCACGTGCTCTATCACGATACCGAACACCTTTCCGCCGACGAAGTGCGGCGGGCCGCCCGCGCGGCCGTTGCCCGGGCGGGAGGGCGTGATGCCGCATCCCTGGACGGGCTGCAACAGCTTTGCGTTCAGCTCATCGAGAACAACATTACGCATCACGCCTACATGCACAGCCATTACCCGGGCGGCCGCTACCCCGTGATCGGCCACGCGGAGCGCGCGATCACCGTGGGTGACAGCGTCTCCGGTGCGTCCCTTCGCAATCTGGCCTACCACGCCAACGTCCATACCGTGGAGGAAGGGTCATCGGATCTCGACGTGGGTATCGGCGTGATGCGCCGGCTGAACGTCGAGCAGGGATTGCCCATCCCGTTGCTGGTGAACATCCACTACCAGCAGGGGGTGCCCGGTTCGCGCGAACGCACCGCGTGCCGCGCCCGACGGCTGCGCGCCGCGGTCGAAGCCAGGTATTCCGGCCTGATCGCTGACGGCATGCTGCGCTGCGCGGCCGCGGTGGAGGATCCGCACGCCGGGGGTGGCATCGAACTTCTGCCGGAGCATCCGGCGGGCAACAATCATGAACCGGGGACCGATACATGAAGATCTGTAAGGTCGAGGAATCTCTGGTTGCCACCAGCCGCATCCCCGGGCTCGAGCATCGCCGGTTACTGGTGGTGCGTGAGCGCGGGGGCGGACAGCAGGTCGCGGTGGATCCCGTGGGCTGCAAGCCCGGCGACTGGGTAATTGCCGTCGGCAGTTCGGCGGCGCGTGACGCGGCCGGCCACAAGGAATTCCCGAGTGACCTGACCATTGTCGGCATCATTGATTACTGGGACGAGGACTGAGTGGGATATGCGAATCCTGCAGGTGGTCTCGGATCTGGTTGCAACGCGGCGCGTGCCGTCCATATATGCCGTTTCGCTCCGGGTGCTACGCGACAGCAAGGATCGTTTGAGCGTTGCGGTGGATCCGGTGAGTACACGTCCCGGCGACTGGGTGATCGCGGTCGAGACCTCCGCCGCCAGGTACGCAACGGGTGATTATCGGGTGACCACGGATCTGACAATTACGGGGATCATCGACTACTGGAATGGAGATAGTGGGCGGCATGGCAACGACTAGCCGCAGTAGAGGCAAGAAGGCGCAGCCCGGTGCCAGCACACCGCGCACCGGGAGCGCGAGCAAGGCGAAATTATCGCAGTCCAACAGGAGCCAATCAGGAGATCACACCATGGCAGACGAAAAGATGGGCATTGCACTGGGAATGATTGAGACGCGCGGACTCGTGCCGTCAATCGAAGCGGCTGACGCCATGACCAAGGCGTCTGAAGTCCGGCTGATCGGTCGGGAATTTGTCGGTGGCGGTTACGTCACGGTTCTGGTGCGGGGTGAAACCGGTGCGGTCAACGCCTCGGTCCGTGCTGGCGCTGACGCTTGTGAGCGTGTTGGCGATGGCCTGGCGGCCGCGCACATCATTGCTCGCCCGCATTCGGAGGTCGAGCAGATCCTGCCGAAGCCGGGTAGCGGTAGTACCGGGCGCGGATCGTAGCGCTGAGCGTGTGGTTTCGAAACCGGGGGACCGCGCTGAGGCGGCCCCCGGCTCTGGAGGAGAGTTGGTGATGCACACCGAGGCTTCCGACCGGGGCGAAACACCCGACGCCTGGGAGGAGATACCCAAGCCGCCGGCCTTGTATCGGCGGTTCGAGTTCTCCGAGTACGCGGTCCTGCGTACATTTCTGGATGACATGGCGGAAGCATCGGAAGCGTTAGGGTTGTACCCCAACCTGAGCTTTGGCCGGACTCACGTCAACGTCACGATCGACGCTGTCGATGGTCAGAGACTGGGCCATACCGAACGCAACCTGGCGTCGCGTATTGACGAGTTGGCCGATTCAGCTCATGGCGATCACGGCGGAGTCTGAGGCCTGGCGGGCGGTTATTGCCGCCCACAGGTTGTCAGGGCCGTACGGTCAGGAGATGCGCATGGCTGGCAGTGCTGCGTAATGGCGGCGTTGAACAGCCGCCGGGCAGCTTGCTGGCAGCCGTACGGCAGTCGGTTGGCGTTTACTGCCCGTGTGTGACGCTGGCCGCTTCGGGCACTGCCGGAAGGTAGCGGGGCGATCGCAGCCAGGCGGGATTTGCGTGGATGTGTCGTCACGGGCGCACGCCACGCCGATTCTTGTTTTCGACCGTTCCCCCCCGGGGCCGCGAGGTTTCGCCAGGACGGCCATAGTCGGCGTGACGGCGTCATCAACGGCCGCGAAGCAACCGGCCTGCCGGGCCGGCGGACGGCATTCTGACCTGACTGCCCGAGGGTAAACTCGTTTTCTAGGCATGAGCGAGATCGTCTACTTCATTCTGGCGCTGCCGGTTACCGCGGCTCTGGTCACAAGTCTGGCACCCCACCGGCGGCTGCTCACGGCTGCCCGGGTCAGTACCGCGTTCAGCGGCGGGGCGCTCGTGGCGGCGATCGCCCTGGTGATTATGGTGAGCGGCGAGACGCCCACACTGCTGGGCATCGCTGGAACGCCGCTGGCGCTGTACGTCGATCCGCTGTCTGCGCTGATGGCCGCCGCGGTCGCGGCGATCAGCCTGATCGTGCATGTTTACTCGATCCGGTACATGGCCGATGACCCCGGCTACGGCCGGTTCTTCGTGATGCTCGACATCATGACGGTGGTCATTCTGGTCATGGTGACGGCGGGCGACCTGATCCTGTTGCTGGCCGCCTGGCATCTGGTTGGCGTGCTGCTGTACCTGCTGCTTTCGCACGACTTTACGCGCGACGCGGTTATCCGGCACGCGGTGCCCACGTTCATCACCCATCGCCTCGGGGATCTGCCGCTGCTGCTGGCCGTGGTCCTGCTCTACCAGGCCTACGACACCACGCGCTTGCCGGATCTGTTTGCTCGCATGGCGGAACAGCCGGATGTGGCCACCGCCTTCGGCTTGCCGCTGATGGGCGTGACCGCATGTCTGGTCCTGCTCAGCGCGTTCGCGAAATCCGCACAGTTTCCGCTGCACACCTGGCTGCCCTACAGCATGGAGGGACCGACGCCGGTCTCGGCGCTGATGCATGCCGGCATTGTCAATGCCGGAGGCTTCCTGATCAATCGCTTCGCCCCGGTATTCCTGCACAGCGGCGATGTTCTGCAGATGGCATTCGCGGTCGGTCTGATTACTGCAATCATCGGCTCGATCCTGATGCTCGCACAGAGCGACATCAAGAAGTCGCTGGGGTATTCCACCATGGGTCAGATGGGCTACATGGTGATGGAATGCGGCCTCGGTGCCTTCTCGCTGGCGATTTATCACCTGATCGCGCATGGCGTATTCAAGGCAACGCTATTCCTGGGGTCAGGCAGTGTCATCCACGCCGCGCGCAAGGATGACGGCGTCCCGCCGGACGAGGTCTACCGTTTCGTCGTCGAGCGTGAGGCACCGCCACAACGACTGCCATGGTTCGCCTTTATCGGCATCTCGATCCTTGCGCCACTGGCCATCGTGGTACTGGCCCACTGGCTGGTCGAATCCGACTTTTTCCGGCATGAAGGCGCCATTGTCCTGCTGTTCTTCGGCTGGATCACCGGCGCCCAGACCCTGTTCGCGACCCATCGGCTCGCCAGCGCCAATCCCTGGAAGACGTTTGCGTTCGCCATCCTGTCTTTCGCCATCGTGGTACTCGGCTACGTGCTGATCGGACACGCCTTCGATGCCTTCCTGTATCCGGATGCGGCATTCCGCGACGCGCTCTACGAAACCGCGGGTATCGGTCTGCTGACCTTCGACGTCCTGGTTGCGTTGCTGACCGTTGTCGTCGTGATTGGCTGGCTCATGAACTATTACGCGACATTCGGCGACCGCCGCTGGCAGAAGCGGCTGGATGCCGGCTATGCGCGGGCCTATGCGCACATTGCACGAGAGTTCTACCTGGGCGATGCGTATCGGTGGCTGAGCCGAGTCGGTAACAATTTCTCGGCCCGGCTCGACACGATCCTGAGGCGCGTATGACCGTGGATATCGTCGCCTACATTGTTGCCGGGCTGTTTCTGCCGCTGTATCCCTTGTCGATCGGATTCAACTGGTTATACGGGCGCGTCGGTGTGCCCTGGCTGCGTGCGCTGTTGCTGATCCTCTGGCCGGCGATCGGTGTCGGCATCCTCGCCGGATTGTCCGTTCACGGCCCGGTTCCCGGGGCGCTGGCCGCGTGGGGCGCGTTCAGTGCCCTGCTCTACGCGATCCGGATGATCTCTCTGCGGGAGCTGGACCGCTGGGTCGCGTTCCTGTTTTCGTCAGCTGTGCCGCTGGTGTGGTTGGTGCTTGCGGCTGATGGTCTGCATCCCCTGCGGTTGCTTATCATGGTGACCTCGTTTGCGGCACCGCTGGCGGTGCTTGCGTTGCTGGCCGGATTGCTTGCCCGGCGCTTCGGTGCCGCCCATTGCGGGCTGTATCGCGGCCTGGGCGTGCGCATGCCGCGCTTCGCCGTGCTCTGGAGCGCGACGTTGCTCGCGGCTATCGCCACGCCGTTCTCGCCCGCTTTCGCCGCGCTGTTCGACGTGGTCGAGGCAGCGTCGCCGACCCTTGTACTGGTACCGCTAATCGCCTGGCTGCTCTGGGGCTGGGCGGGGCTTAACGTGCTCCACGGCCTGGTGTTCGGGCCGCCAGCCGATCATCCTGCCGTGGCGGATATCGCCCGGCCGCCGACAGCCGTATGCGCGACGGTGCTGGTTGCCCTGCTGGTTGCGGGCGTCCATCTGATGGGGGTGAGTCCATGATCCAGCCGCTCACGCAACGCCTTAAGATCCGTTCGACCGTCTCCATGGCCGGTGAGGTCATCCCCTTTTACTGGCCGATGCGCAATTTCGTGCATACCAATCCGTTGTTCGGCCTGGAGGATCTGCATTTCGCCGACGCAACGGAAGAAGCGGCGCGGCTGTTTCATGCGCGCCACTATCTGCCGCGACCGGAACAGCAGCGGCTGCTCGCTGAAGGCAAGATCGATGTTTCCGCACTCGAGGCCGAACTCCGCCGCTTCCTGGCGGCGCGACCGACCATCGACGGCATCGATCGGCCCGGCGTGCTGCTGGCGCTGCTGCGCGAGTTGCCGGAGCCGATCGATGCCCGCCTGGAGCTGGCCGACGCGGGTCTGGTGCAGCGCGCGCTGGCGGGTGCGCACCCGGCGCCGAACGGTGACGACCTGCCCACCGCCGCGACGCTGGCGCCGCGCCTGCAAACGGAACTGCTGGATCGACGCCCCGTCTACGAGGCCGTCGATACCCTGTTCGGCACCAGCGTCGGTGCGGATCTTGATGAGCGTCTCACCAAGATTCTGATAGCTTTCTTCGACGAAGGTCAGTCCGTGTTTTCCATGCCGGGTCGCACGCTCGGGTTGTTCCGGAGCTGGCGCAAGCAGGCCGCACAAGGCAGGTGTCCGCGGGCCCTGGCTGGCATCATCGACGGGCTCGACGAGCCGGAAGACGTGATTGCGCAGGTGATGGCCGCGCTCGAGGTTCCGGAAGCGCAATGGATGGACTACTTCGCTGTCGAGCTGGCGAAACTCCACGGCTGGTCGGGTTTCATCCGCTGGCGCGCCAACGCCAAGGACTATTACTGGAGCGAGCGTTACCCCGCCGATCTCGTGGATCTGCTTGCGGTGCGGCTGGCACTGGGCCTGGCATGCCTGCGCGAGATCCCGGACCGGCACGGGTATCCGGTTACCCAGCCGGCCCTGGCGGCGTTCATTGCTGACCGTCCGGCCGAATCCTATCTTCGCCGCGAACTGCAGGCGCAGCGCATCCTGCCCGCCTATGCGGCCCGCGTGTCCAACGCCATTGCCGACGGCGCGACCCGGCGATTCGAGCGGCTGTTCAATGACTATCTCGTGGACAAGGCGGCGAGCGAGGCCGTCGCCCTGGCCGGACGACTGCGCGGACTGGCCCGGGCCGCCGGGATGGATCAGGAGTGGCTGGCGGCGCTCGAAACGGAGACCTTTTCGCAGTGGCTCGACGAGCTGGCCGAAGCCGAGCGGCGTGAAGGCCTGTTCTGGTTGCGGGCTACCGAGGCCGCGTACATTGATGGTTTGCTCGAGCCGTTATCACTGACGCCCGAGCCGCCCCGCGACAAGCCGCCGTTCGTGCAGGCGATGTTCTGTATCGATGTGCGCTCGGAGCGGATCCGCCGGCATCTGGAGCAGGTCGGGGATTACCAGACCTTCGGGATCGCCGGGTTCTTCGGTGTACCGGTAAGTTTCATTGCGCTCGGGAAGGGACACGAAAGCTATCTCTGTCCAATATTCGTGCGGCCCAGAAATCTGGCGCTGGAGATGACGCCGGCGCAGCCGGACCGCAATCCGAAGCTCCAGTACGCGACAAAGCGCGTGGTCAACGAACTCAAGCATTCGATTTTCAGCCCCTTTGTAACCGTCGAGGCGATTGGCCTGCTATTCGGATTCGACATGGTGGGCAAGACCCTGGCACCGCTGACCTACGGTAGCTGGCGTAGTCAGCGGGACCGGACCCTGCCTACCGAGAACCTTCTGATCGACAACATCACGCGTACGCAGGCAGATTCGGTCGTGCGCACGCTCCAGCGCGCGATGATCGTCGAGGCCGTTGAAAAACGTTTTGGTATTCAGCGGGAGGAGTTCGATGACGAGATCGTCAAGGATCTCCGGGAAACCGCCATGCGCGAGCGCGACGGCCGCACCCGGCTGGCCGAGCGCTTCTCGCTCGACGAAGACAGCGAAGCCGAGTTCATCGCCGAACTGCGGCGCGACTATCGCATTGACCGGCGTTACGCCCAGCTGCAACTGGAACGGCTGGCACGCATCGGCTTCAGTCTCGACCAGCAGGTTCACTTCGTGAGCAATGCCCTGTTATCCATCGGTCTCACCCAGGGCTTCTCCCGGCTGGTCCTGCTGGTTGGTCATGGCAGCACCTCGGATAACAACCCCTATGAGTCGGCGCTCGACTGCGGGGCATGTGGCGGTCAGCAGGGACTGGTCAGCGCGCGGGTGCTGGCGATGATGGCGAACAAGGTGGAGGTCCGTGAGCGCTTGCGCCAGAAGGGCATCAATGTGCCGGAGGACACGCGGTTCATTCCGGCGCTGCATGACACGACTACCGACGCCATCGAGCTGTTCGATCTCGACCGGCTGCCGCCCACGCACCTGACCTATCTGCCGCGGCTGCGTTCCGGGCTGGCGGCGGCCGGGCGCCTATGCGCCAGTGAACGTCTGGCCGAGCTCGACAAGGACGCCGTCGACCGACCGAGCAAAGCGGAAAGTGCGGTGCGGCGTCGGTCTAGCGACTGGGCCCAGGTTCGGCCGGAATGGGGTTTGTCCCGTAACGCCGGCTTCGTGATCGGCAGCCGGTCGCTAACCCGCGCCATGAACCTGGAGGGCCGCGTGTTCCTCCACTCCTATGATTACCGTCAGGATCCCCGGGGCCAGGTTCTGGAGACAATCCTGTCGGGTCCGCTGCTGGTCGCGCAGTGGATCAATCTGGAGCATTATTTCTCGACCGTCGACAACGAGGTTTACGGCAGCGGCAGCAAGGTCTACCACAACGTGGTCGGCCGCTTTGCGGTCATGACCGGGAACCTGAGCGACATTCGTACGGGTCTGCCATCCCAGACGGTACTCGGAGACGGACGCCCCTATCACGAGCCGCTGCGGCTGATCACGGTCATCGAAGCGCCGTTCGAGTTCGCCGAGCGGGCGCTCTCCGGCATTCCGAAGGTCAATGCGCTGGTCCGCAATGAGTGGATCCGCCCGGTGATCGTGGATGCTGGCCGCGGCAGCGCCCACGTCTTCGAACAAGGTCAATGGATCGAGCGCCCGCTACGCGGCACGCGCGTATCATCCAACGCCGAGGAGGAGCCGGCATGAACAATCTGAATCTCAGTGCGGTGAAGAAGCTCGAGATAATCGTCGAGGGCGAGCACCAGGAATTCGTGACCGATCTCCTGGAGCGGGCCGGGGTGACCGGCTTCACCATCCTCCACAACCTCTCGGGCAAGGGTAGCCACGGCTTTCATGAAGGCCACCTGATGTTCAATGAAAACGAGGTGCTCATCATGATCATCGCCGCCGTGGCCGAGGATAGTGTCGAGCCGATCCTGGGTGGTTTGTCACCATTCTTCAACAAGCACTCCGGGGTTGTGTTCATTTCCGACATCCAGGTCAGCCGGCTGACGAAGTTCAAGCGATAGGCGGAGGATGGGCCGGCAACGGTTGTGCCGGCGACTCCAGCAGGGATTTGGTATCTTGCTCGGCACCCGCGCATCGGCGCCGATAATCGGGCCGTGAGTTCCCGCGAAATCGGACGCCATGGCTCGCCGTTGGTGCTGTCCGAACCGAGTCCAGGTCATGCCCCTACAAGAATTGGACACCTACCTGCGCCGGGCCACCCTGCGCCAGCTCACGATTTTCGAGGCCGTCGTGCGTGTCGGCAGCTACACCGGCGCTGCCGAAGAGATGCATCTCACCCAGCCCACCGTATCGATGCAGCTCAAGAAGCTGGCGGAAACCATCGGGGTTCCGTTACTGGAGCAGGTGGGCCGCCGAATATTTCCCACCGAAGCCGGATCGGCGCTTTACGACGTTTGCCGGCAAATCATCGAGACGATGTCGAATCTCGAGATGAAGATCGCCGACATGCAGGGCCTCAAGCGCGGCCGGCTCCGGATTACCGTGGTCACCACGGCAAAGTATTTCGCGCCGCATGTGCTCGGGCGTTTCCACAAGCTGTATCCGGGTGTGGATATCTCCCTCAAGGTCACCAACCGGGAACGAGTGCTGCAGCGGCTCGCCGATAACGTCGACGATGTCTACATCACCGGACACATTCCGTCCGAGGAGATCGAGGTCGAATCGATGGAAGTGGCGCCTAATCCGCTGGTCGTGCTGGCGCCGAGTGATCATCCCCTTGCCCATCGGACCGGACTCAGCCTGGCCATGCTGCGTAACGAGTCCTTCATCATGCGCGAGCCGGGCTCCGGAATCCGGGACGCGACATTCAAGCTGCTGGCCGAGCAGGGCTTCGAGCCCAGCATCGTCATGGAAATCGGTAGCAACGAAGCCATCAAGCATGCGGTGGCGAGCGGCCTCGGCATTGCCGTCATGTCACTGCATACCGTGGTTCTTGAGGGGGGCGCGGCACCGCTGGCCGTGCTGGATGTGGAGGGGTTTCCAATCCAGCGAAGCTGGTACGCCGTCTATCCCAAAGGCAAGCAGCTTTCCGCGGCGGCCGAGGCCTTCATCGAGTTTCTTGCCGGCGAGGGCGAGCGGGTCGAGGCGGATCTGGCACGCGTGGTGCGCGAGATCATGCCCGCCCGCCGGCCGCCGTCGGCTGGTAGCTAGTTCAGGCCCGATCGTGCCTACAGCTCCAGCCGCCGTGCATGCAGCACCGGCTCGGTATAGCCGCTGGGCTGTTCGGCGCCCTTGAAGGTGACGGAGTTGTCGAAGTCCGCCGACATGCACGAAGTTGATACGATCGACGAGGGTTGCGGCATCAGGCCCGCAGCGCCTTCTCAATGGCCTCCTGGGCTTCGGCAGTGGCTTCGATCATGGGGTAATGCCCGACGGAGGGCAGCTTGACCAGCCGGCCGTCTGGCAGGTGATCGAGCGTGGGCTTGAGATAATCCGCCGTGATGAAGGGATCGGTCTCACCATAGAGGATTGCGACGGGCGACTGGATCCGGGAGAGGTCGCCCATGAAGTCGGCCGACGTCCAGTTCTTCAAATAGGCCTCCCAGGTGGGACGATCCATCGTGGCGCGGTTACGGGCGACCAAACGGTCCAGGTCGTCCGCCTCAATGCCGGGCGCCAGGTTGGAGCGGATTGCCGCACCCGGATCGTCCCACGCGTTCGCGAACGCGGCGTATGTGGCTTCGTCCAGGGGCGTGCCACCGGGCGACACTGGCGTGAGTGCGACCACCCGGGAAATGGCTTCTGGGCGCAGGGTCGCCACTCTCAGGGCCGTGACACCGCCCATCGAGTGCCCGACCACGGAGAACGAGGTCCACCCCAGCTCATCGACAGCCGACAGGGCTGACGCCGCCATACCGTCGACGCCATCGGCCGGCTGGGAATGCCGGCTGGCGCCATAGCCGGGAAAGTCCAGGTACGCCCACGTGAAGTCCATCACGTTGCTCTTCGCGCGGGTGCCGAGCCACACTCCGCTGTCCAATGCCCATCCGTGAAGAACCAGCACGTGATGCGGGCCGTTTCCCTCGATGGCAGCGAAGTGTGCGTCGATCGTCATGAGTGCCTCCTCCGAAAGTATGCAGCGGGACCCGCGGCGCGGCTGCGAGCTTTTTTGTGCCACCAGACCGCTGCCGGTCGCATCACCGGTTGGGCGTGATGGCGTCGCTGACAGCACCAGCGCCATTGCCCGTACGGAGTTCAAGCCTTACGCCTGCGCCGGCGGAAGGTCAAGAAGCGCATCTCGGCATTTTCTCAACGGCCGGCCTGGCGCGCCTTGAATACGCCGACGGTCTGCCCTTCGGTGAAGCGATTGCCGTCCCGGAAGGCGGCGTGGTTGCGGGCGTCAATTTCCCGGGCAGAGGTTTTGTCGCCCGGCATCGGCCATCGACGGCCCGTTTGGTCGTACGGGTGCCTTCCAGGCCTCACGTGTCATGCGACAGGCGGTGCGTGTCCTGCCTGCGTCATCTTCATGTCCGGCTTGAAAAATCGGTAGCCATGGCGGTTCTCCGCCTTGGCGGCGTACATCGCGGCATCGGCGTTTTCGAGCAGGGTAATGGTATCCGTACCGTGATCCGGATAAAGGCTGATCCCGATGCTGCAGGAAACGGCGACTTCCCCTTGCGGCAGGACGACAGGCTGCGCGATGGCATCGCGGATTTTTTCGCAGAGGGCTGCAGCGTCTCGTGGGTCGGCCAGCTCGCTGAGAATTACCACGAACTCGTCGCCGCCGACCCGGGCGACAGTGTCGGTACCGCGGACCGCGCCGACAAGACGGTCGGCGAGCACCGTGAGCATGAAGTCGCCGCTGCGGTGGCCGTAGGCGTCATTAACCGGTTTGAAACTGTCCAGATCGATGAACAGGACCGCGAATATACGGCCGCCGCGTTCGGCGTGGCGGATCTCTTGCGTCAGTCTGTCCTCGAGAAGGGCCCGGTTGGTAAGTCCGGTAAGTGAATCCCGGAAGGCAATCGACTGCAGGTGCTGGTTATCGGCGCGCAGACGGTCGGCCATTCTTGTCTGCTTATCGGCCATGTGGGCGTCCAGGGCGGAGGCGATCAGCGTTGCCAGCAGGAGGACGATGCTCGCGCCGCCGACGAGATGGGCAAGCGAGGCCGACGTCAGGTTGTGGCCCTCGGTGGCTGCCAGGCTGACGGTCTCCGGGGCAAACTGCGCCGCCGCCATGCCGACGTAGTGCATGCTGGAGATGGCACCGCCCAGGATAACGGCGCCGCCGAGCTTGGCGAGCACGGCCACGGCTGAATATCGCTCGCGCAACTCGAAGGCAAACCACAACGCCAGGTACGATGCGGCCAGTGCGATGGCCACCGATGCCGCCAGCAGTACTGGATCGTAGGTGATGGCAGGCGCAACCCTCATGGCTGCCATGCCGATGTAGTGCATGCTGCTGATGCCGGTGGCGATCAGGATGCCGCCAATCAGGACATGCCTGCTTTGCAGGCGCGGACGGCTCACCAGCGTCAAGGCGAGGGCGGATGCGCCGATTGCCGGCGCCTGCGAGAGCAGGGTCAGTACTGTGTCATAGCTCATCGGGCCGTTAAGCGGCAGCTGGAACGCCAACATGCCCACGAAATGCATGGACCAGATGCCGATGCCCATGGCGACTCCGCCCACGACGATCCAGATCGATCCGCCATGCCCCGGGTGGGCGGTGACCCGGCCCGCGAGATACAAGGCGGCGTACGACGCGATCACTGCCACCGCGATCGACAAATCCACCAAGCTGGGGTCGTGTGTTCCGTGCAAAGCTGACCTGCAGATCGTTAAGAAGCCACCAGGACGGTCGGTATGGCTCGCCGAAAAGCCTAGCAGAGTCGCTGTATCGGCTGCCGCGTCAGCCGATTGCGGCACACGCAGTCCGGAGAGCGGCAAAGGGCCGGGTATTGAAAGTCATTCGTCGACTTCCGGGAACAGTCTATTTATTCCGAAAGTCGCTCGAAGCGAAACCGCCTGGCCCCGATCTTCACGCTGTATGTACCGTCAGCCCTTGCGCGGTCGGCATGCCGAGGACTGGTCAAACGGTAATCTCTCACGGGCCATGGTTGTGCCGGCCAACCGCGCCCGTTCAGCAGCGTTTCCGGATTCTGCGGTCGGTACGCCCTGTCCGAGTGGTATCGCTGCTTGACGTAGCGGTGGACGCCGGTCCGAATGTTGTGGTCATGCAGCGGTCGGACATGGCTTGCTCGCACGCCCCGGCAACATCAATAACGCAAACCGGCGCCGCGAGGCCCTTGCATCGACCGGACACGAAAAAGCTCGGCCTGGAGCCGGGCTTTCCGTTTGCCGCGCGTGAGTGCCCTCAGCCGACGCCGAGCTTTTCCTTTAGTTCCAGCCTGCGTGCGTGCAGCACAGGCTCGGTATAGCCGCTGGGCTGTTCGGCGCCCTTGAAAACCAGATCGGCGGCGGCCTTGAAGGCGACGGAGTTGTCGAAGTCCGCCGACATGGCCCGGTAGGTGGGGTCGTCTTCGTTCTGGCGGTCCACCACCTCGGCCATGCGCTTGAGGGTCTCGATCACCTGCTGGGTGTCGGTGACGCCGTGGTGCAGCCAGTTGGCGATGTGCTGGGATGAAATGCGGCAGGTAGCGCGATCCTCCATCAGCCCCACGTCGTTGATGTCCGGCACCTTGGAGCAGCCCACGCCCTGGTCGATCCAGCGCACCACGTAGCCGAGGATGCCCTGGGCGTTGTTGTCCAGTTCTTCCTGGATGGCCTCGGCGGACCAGCTGGTGTCGGTGGCCAGCGGAATCTGGAGCAGATCATCCAGGCTGGCGCGGCGGCCCTGCTTCGCGATCTCGTCCTGGCGGGCCAGCACGTCACGGCGGTGGTAGTGGATGGCGTGCAGGGTGGCGGCGGTGGGCGACGGCACCCAGGCGCAGTTGGCGCCGGCATCCGGGTGACCCTGCTTGGTGGCCATCATCTCGCTCATCACGTCCGGCTTGGGCCACATGCCCTTGCCGATCTGGGCGCGGCCGCGCAGGCCGCATTCCAGGCCCACGTCCACGTTCCAGTCCTCGTAGGCGGCGATCCAGGGTTGGGTCTTCATGTCACCCTTGCGCACCATGGCGCCGGCTTCCATGGAGGTGTGGATTTCGTCGCCGGTGCGGTCCAGAAAACCCGTGTTGATGAAGATGACGCGCTCGCGGGCCTCGTTGATGCAGGCCTTGAGGTTGAGCGTGGTGCGCCGCTCCTCGTCCATGATGCCCACCTTGAGGGTGTTGCGGTCGATGCCCAGCGCGTCCTCGACGCGACCGAACAGCTCCACCGTGAACGCCACTTCCTCGGGACCGTGCATCTTGGGCTTGACGATGTAGACGCTGCCCGCGCGGCTGTTGCGGTGCGGACCGTTGCCCAGCAGGTCGTGCTTGGCGATCAGGCTGGTGCAGTAGGCGTCGAGAATGCCCTCGGGTACCTCGTTGCCGTCGGCGTCCAGCACTGCCGGCGTCGTCATCAGATGGCCGACGTTGCGGATCAGCATCAGGCTGCGGCCGGGCAGTCGCAGCTCGGCGCCGTCCGGGGCGGTGTACTCGCGGTCCGGGTGCAGACGGCGGGTGGTGGTCTTGCCGCCCTTGTCGAAGGATTCCTCCAGGTCGCCCTTCATCAGGCCCAGCCAGTTGGCGTAGACGCCGGCCTTGTCGACGGCGTCCACCGCGGCCACCGAGTCCTCGCAATCCTGGATGGCGGTGACCGCCGATTCCATCAGCACATCCTTGACGCCGGCGGCATGGTTGGCGCCGACGGGGTGGGTCGGATCGATCTGGATTTCCGCGTGCAGGCCGTTGTTGGCCAGCAGCACGCCGTCCGGGGCGTCCGCGCCGCCGCGGTAGCCGGCGAACTGGGCGGTGTTCTTCAGGCCGAAGGTGCCGACATTCGTGGTGACGGACAGCCCGCCGTCGACCACGGCGTAGGCGGTGGCGTCGGCGTGTGAGGCGCCATCCAGCGGGAAGATTTCGTCAAGCAGCTTGTCCGCCTCGGCCACCACGATGGCGCCGCGCTCGGGGTTGTAGCTGGCGGTCTTTTCCTGACCCGGCTTGTCCTCGATCAGATCAGTGCCGTACAGGGCGTCGTACAGGCTGCCCCAGCGGGCGTTGGCCGCATTGAGCGAAAAGCGGGCATTGGAAATCGGCACCACCAGCTGCGGGCCCGGCACGGCGGCGATTTCGTGGTCGACGTTGGACGTGCTGACCTGCACGTCGGCCGGTTCCGGCAGCAGGTAGCCGAGTTCCTGCAGGAATGCCTTGTACGCCACGGCGTCGTGCGGCTGGCCGGCGCGCTCGCGATGCCACGCATCGATTCGTTCCTGGAGCGACTGCCGCTTTTCCAGGAGTTGCCGATTTTTCGGCGCAAGATCATTAATGATCGACTCCAGACCTGACCAGAACGCATCCGCGTCCACGCCCGTGCCCGGCAGTGCGGTGTGGATCAATTCATGCAGCGGTTTGCCAATCTGCAAACCGCCGACGTGCACGCGTTCCGTCATGTCGAATGCCCCGTGTCTGGAGGTTGGGTCAGGCGCCGGCCGGCGCGTCGAAGACCGTCCAGTTTAGCAAACCCGCTTCCCGTTCGGCGTCATGAGCGCGTTGTCAGGGTGTGGGCCGACGGCGTTGCCCCCGGCTTTCCAGCCGTCTCAGGAACTCGGCCATGATGCGGCGGTAGAGCTCGTTGCCGAGCACCGCGTCTTCCACGTCCCGGTCGATGCTGGGATTGTCGTTGATCTCGATCACCCGCAGGCCCTGGGCGGTCTGCTTGAGATCCACGCCGTAGAGCCCGTCGCCGATCAGATTGGCCGCCTTCACCGCGGTGCGGACGACGTCGGCCGGGGCCGCCTCCACCGCCAGGGTGCGGAATCCGCCCTCCTGGAACTTGCCGTCGCTTTCGTGCTTGACGATCTGCCAGTGGGCGGCGGCCATTTCGTACTGGCAGACGTACAGGGCCTGGCGATTCAGCACCCCGACCCGCCAGTCGAACTCCGTGGGCACGAATTCCTGGGCCAGGGCCAGTTCCGACTCGTCCAGCAGTTCCGCCGCGCGCTTGGCCAGCTCGCCGGTGTTGTCCACCTTGAATACGCCTTTCGAGAATGCCCCCTCCGGCGCCTTGAGCACCATCGGAAAGCCCAGCATGTCCGGCAGGCGGGTGATCTCGCGTTCGCCGAATATGGCCGTGCGCGGGGCCGGAATCCGGTTGGCGGCGAGCAGTTCGGCCAGATACACCTTGTTGGTACAGCGCAGGATGGATCGCGGGTCGTCGATCACCACCAGCCCCAGTTGCTCGGCGCGGCGGGCGAAGCGGTAGGTGTGATGACCCAGGCGCGTGGTCTCGCGGATGAACAGGGCGTCGAACTCGGCCAGACGGCCAAAATCGCGCGCGCCGATGAATTCCACATCCAGCCCCAGTTCGCGGCCGGCGCTGGCGAACCGCCGCAGTGCGCCGCGGTCGGACGGCGGCTGCGCGTCGGCCGGGTCGACCAGAATGGCCACGTCGAAACGGAAATCCCGGCGCCGCCGGCTGCGCCTTCCCCGGGCCATGTAGGCGGACAGCGCGGTCGGCAGGTCTTCATGTTCCCCGTCGGTCAATGCCCGCGGCGCCAGCGATCGCAGGGCGGTCACCGCCAGCCGCCGGTCGCTGCTGATCTCGAGTTCCAGCAGCGGCGCCGGGAAGGCCCCGAAGGCCTGGCGGGCCAGCTCCTCGAATCCGGGCACCGTGGTCTGGCCGAACAGGATGTGCAATTGCCGGGGAAGCGCGGCGCGCCGGTCCACCGGCAGTTTGTCGAGCAGCGCGGACAGTGCCGGTATTTCGTAGCCGTACAGGGCCTTGCGGGACAGGTCCTGAATGGTGGCCACCGAGGGAATCACGCGGTGGCCACGGGCCTCGGCCAGCAGCGAACAGTAATAGCCGGTGCTCTGGTAGCGCACGCTGCGGCACAGGTTGATGACGTGGAACGCGCCGGCGGCGTAGGCCGGGTCGGTCAGGTAATCGTCGGCGGCCACTACCCGCGCGGGGCTCTCCGCCGCCCGCCAGTCGCGCGGGCTTTCCACCACCAGAATCGCTTCCGCCATCAGGTCAATCGCTTTTCCAGACGCACGCCGTCCTCGCCGCCGGGATAATACGCCGGCAGATCGCGGTTGCGTTGATAGCCGCAGCCGGTAAACAGCGCCAGCGACGCCCGGTTGGACGCCCGCACCTCGCAAACCATGCGGTTGCAGCCGCGCCGGATGGCATGCGTCTCGGCCATGCCCAGCAGCCGCCCCGCCATGCCCCGTCCGCGCGCGGACGGAGCCACCGCAATCGAATACACCCGGGCCGCTCGCGCCCCGCGCCGCAGCAGCAGCGTGAGATAACCGGCCAGCCGGCCGTCGCATTGGCCGGCGAGGTTGATCGCATTGGCCTGTGTCAGTAGATAGCGCAGGCTGCGTCGTGTCTGGGCGTCCCGGTCGAAGCAGCGTCGTTCCAGCGCCACGATGGCGTCGAGGTCGGCGGGCTCGACCGGCCGGATGAAAGGGAGATCGGGATCGTGAGGCGGCATGAGTGGACACGATAATGCCAAGCCGCCTGCAACGCACTGCCCATGGTCAGGCCGCCGTTGCGTTGGCCGGGATCCCGGGTGCCGTTTGCCAGCGCGGGTGCAGCGCGACGACCTCGCCGACGATGGTCAGGATGGCGCCGGCATTGGTCTGTTCCGGCGGTTCGGTGAGCAATCCGCCCAGGGTGGTCAGCCGCACCGTCTGGTTAAGTTTGGTGCCGTCGCGGATGACGGCCACCGGACAGTCGACACCGCGACCGTTGCGCAGCAGACGACGGGCGAGCAGGCCCAGTCGCCGGCCGCCCATGTAGAACACGAGCGTGTGGCCCGGCCGGGCCAGGGCGGACCAGTCGGGTTCGTCGCCTTCGCGGCCGAAACGGGCGGTGACGAACTGCACGCTGTGGGCGTAGTCGCGGTGAGTGAGCGGAATGCCGGCATAGGCGGCACAACCGGTGGCGGCGGTGATGCCGGGAATCACCTCGCAGGCAATGCCGGCACTGGCCATCGCCTGCGCTTCCTCGCCGCCGCGGCCGAACACGAACGGGTCGCCGCCCTTGAGTCGCACCACACGGTAGCCGGCGACGGCATAACGCCGCATCAGGCGATGGATCACGGCCTGGCGGGTGCGGTGGTTGCCGCAACGCTTGCCGACATGGATGCGTCTGGCCCGGCGCGGGGCCAGCGCCAGCACGTCGGGCGCGATCAGGCTGTCATGCAGCACTACCTGGGCGCGTTTGAGCGCCCTTACCGCGTTGACCGTGAGCAGGCCGGGATCGCCGGGGCCGGCCCCGACCAGCCAGACTTCACCGGCGCGTCGGCGGCGGGCCTGCCACCAGCGCGTCAGCCGATGGACGGCATCCTCGCCCGCCTGACGCGGCGCCTGAAACAGGTGCGCGGTGATCATGGTCGTTGCCCCCCGCATGACGGCAGGCCGAGGGTTGGCGACAATGGCGATTCGCCCGACGCCTTTACCCGGATGCTCCCGCCATGACCGATACCGATCCCACCGAACTCGCCGACGCCCTGGCCGGCCGCCGCATCGCGGTGCCGGAATCGCGCGCGCTGGACCTGTTCGCCGACATGCTGGAACGCCGCGGCGCGACCGTGCTGCGGGCGCCGCTGGTGGCCATCCACGACGCGCCCGATGCCGCGCCGGTCGAGGCCTGGCTGCGCGAGTTCGCCGACGGGGGTTGCGACGATCTGATTCTGCTCACCGGCGAGGGACTGCGGCGCCTGCTGGGTTTTGCCGAGCGCGCCGGCGGGGGTCTGCGTGATCGTTTCGTGGCGCGGCTGGGCGAGGTGCGCACGCTTACCCGCGGCCCCAAACCGGCGCGGGCCCTGCGCGATCTCGATCTGCGCCCGACCCTGACCGCCGCGGCGCCGACCACCGACGGGGTGATCGAGACCCTGGCCGCCGAGGACCTCACCGGCCGACGCGTCGGCGTGCAGCTTTACGGCACGGACCCCAACGACAAGCTGGTGGGCTGGTTGCGCGGGGCCGGGGCCGAAGCCTCCACCGTGGCGCCTTATATCTACGCCGATGATGCCGAGGACGAGCAGGTGGCTGCGCTGATCGACACCCTGGCCGACGGCGGTGTCGACGCCATCGCCTTCACCAGCTCGCCGCAGGTACGGCGGCTGTTCCAGGTGGCCGGCCGGCGCGAGTGCGAGAATCGCCTGCGCGCCGGGCTGGCGGCGACCATGGTGGCGGCGGTGGGGCCGATCATCCGCGACGCGCTGACCGAGCGCGGGATCCGCGTGGACCTGATGCCCGAATCCAGCTACTTCATGAAGCCGCTGGTCAATGCACTTGCGCGGCAACTGGGTCCGTGTCGGTAGCATCGTCGTCCGTGGTGTTGTGACTGTCGATCAGCCGGCGGAGGTCCGGCAGGCAGGAGCCGCAGTTGGTGCCCGCGCCCAGCGCGTCGCCGATGGCGGCCGGCGTGGTCAGGTCCTGATCGCGAATCGCGGTTTCAATGGCGGCGCGGCTCACGCCGAAACAGCTGCAGACCGGCGGGCCGGCATCAGCGCCGGATTCGGTGGGGCCGCCGGCCAGCAGGGCCATGCGGTCCGCGTCGGATAATTCGTCCTGCGCGAACAGGCCCCCCAACCAGTGGCGTGCCGGCAGACGCGGCGGTTCGGGGGCCACGAACAGGCAGGCTTCCAGTCGGTCGTCCACCAGTAGTGCGCCGCGGTAAGCGCCGGCCCGCTCGTCGCGGAACTCCAGCCAATCGGCATCGGGACTGGTGGCGCCCAGCAGCCGGCGCGCCCGCTTGGCCCAGTCGCCCACCGCTTCGCCGGCGGCCAGTTCGGCGCGCCAGAAGTGTTCGCCGCGGACCAGCACCCAGTAGTCCAGGTCGCTTTCCTCCCCCAGCACCGGGCGGGTACGGGCAAGCAGGAAGCCGTGCCAGCAGGTGGCGAACTCGCGCATGCGCAGCGGCGTGTGCTTGAACTCCGGTTCGCCGGACACCGGATCCACCACCGGGTTGACCAGCGCACCCACCCGCCCGGCGGCCGCGGTCTGCGCATTCCAGTGCATGGGCACGAACACGCTGCCGCGGGCCTGACCTTCGTCGACCCGGACCCGCGCGAGCATATGTCCCCACTCGGTCTCGAGCCGCGCCAGCGCCCCGTCGCCGAGGCCGAAAACCTGGGCTTCCTGCGGGTGAACGGCGGCAAACGGTTCGTCCACGTGGGCTGACAGCCGCGCCGAGCGGCCGGTGCGGGTCATGGTGTGCCAATGGTCGCGCACCCGGCCGGTATTCAGCATCAGCGGGTGGTCGGCGTCCGGGGCGTGGGCCGGGCCCCGCGGGGTGACGGCGACGAAGCGGGCGCGGCCGGTTTCGGTGGGGAACACGCCGTTGGTGAACAAGCGCCGGGTGCCGGAAAGCGCACTTCCTCTCCCCCCGACAACGGGGGGAGAGGATTGAGGAGAGGGGGGCGATGGCAGCGTATCGGGGCACCCCCTCTCCCTGGCCCTCTCCCCCGTCCACGGGGGAGAGGGGATGACTTCCAGGACGGGCCACTGCAGCGGTTCCAGCGCGTCGTATTCCGCCCGCGTCAAGTTTGCCAACCCGCCGATGTCGAAGGCGTAGCGCCCGTCATTGTCGTGCGCCGACAGGGCCGCATGCTCGACAAATATGTCGTGGGGCGATCGGTAGTCGAAGGCATCGCCGTGCCCGAGCCGGCGGGCGACCTCGCCGATGATCCACCAGTCCGGTTTTGCCTCGCCCGGTGCCGGCAGGAACGGACGCTGACGGGAGATGCAGCGTTCCGAGTTGGTGACGGTGCCGTCCTTTTCGCCCCAGCCGGTCGCGGGCAGCTTGATATCGGCGCAGGTCAGGGTATCGGTGGCGCCTTCGCAATCCGATACCACCACCAGATCGCAGGCCTCCAGCGCGGCCCGGGCGGCGTCCGCGTCGGGCAGGGATACCAGCGGGTTGGTGGCCATGATCCAGACGGCCTTCACGCGGCCGTCGCCGATGGCCCGGAACAGGTCGACCGCCTTGAGGCCGGGTTCGCGGGCGATCTGCGGGGCACGCCAGAAGGTGGCTACCGAATCCGCCGCGTCGAAATCCCGGTGCGCGGCCAGGGTATTGGCCAGACCGCCCACCTCGCGCCCGCCCATGGCGTTGGGCTGGCCGGTGATCGAGAACGGCCCCGTGCCCGGCCGGCCGATGCGTCCGGTGAGCAGGTGGCAGTTGATGATGGCGTTGACCTTGTCGGTACCGGCGCTGGACTGGTTTACCCCCTGGGAGAACACCGTGACCGTGCGCTCCGTCGCGCCGAACCAGTCGAAGAAGCGAGCCAGATCGGCTTCGGCGATGCCGGTGGTGCGGGCCAGCTCGGCGGTGTCGCCACTGCGTCGCGCTGCCGCCAGGGCCGCGAAGGCCCCCTCCGTATGGGCATCCACGAAGCCGCTGTCGATGTGGCCGCCGGCTTCCAGATGGGCCAGCAGGCCGTTGAACAGGGCCACGTCCTGACCCGGCGCTACCGGCAGATGCAGGTCGGCGTCCTCGGCGGTGGTGGTGCGCTGCGGATCGATGACCACCAGCTTCAGGTCCGGCCGCGCGGCGCGCGCAGCCTCGATGCGGCGGTAGACAATGGGATGACACCAGGCCGTGTTGGAGCCGACCAGCACAATCAGATCCGCCGCCTCGAAGTCCTCGTAACAGCCGGGCACCACGTCTTCCCCGAAGGCCCGCACGTGGCCGGCAACCGCCGAGGACATGCACAGCCGCGAGTTGGTGTCGATGTTGCCGCTGCCGATGAAGCCCTTCATCAGCTTGTTGGCCACGTAGTAGTCCTCGGTCAGCAGCTGACCGGAAACGTAGAAGGCCACGGCGTCGGGGCCGTGCTGTTCGATCACCTCGCGGAAGCCGTCGGCCACGGCGTCCAGCGCGGTGCCCCAGTCGGTGCGTTCGCCGCGCACTTCCGGGTGCAGCAGGCGCCCGTCCAGGCCGGTCGTGTCGCCCAGCGCGGCGCCCTTGGAGCACAGGCGGCCGGCATTGGCCGGATGGCCATCGTCGCCGGCGATGCTCACGGCGCCGTTTTCATCGACCGCCGCAAGCACGCCGCAACCGACGCCGCAGTAGGGGCAGGTGGTTGTTACGTTAATGGACATGATTCAGTCGGATACCAACCGCAAAGACCGCCAAGAGACGCAAAGAAGACAAACGGAATACCTCATAAATCTTTGCCTTCCTTCGCGCCCTTCGCGGTTAGCGTTGTTCGGGTGACATGCACAGGAACAGCACGCCGTCGCGGTTCTCGACGGAATACCGGGCGGTGTGGCCCTCGTCCGGTTCGCAGGCGGCGCCGTCGGCCAGGCCGATGCACCAGTTGTGCAGCGGGCAGGTGACCTTGCGGCCGTGGACGATGCCCTGGGACAGCGGCCCGCCGCGATGCGGGCAGGCGTCCTTGAGGGCGAAGACCTCGTCGGCGCTGGTCCGGAACACGGCGATGTCGCCGTCGGGCATGCCCACCGTGCGGGCGCCCAGCCGGGGGATGTCCTCCAGCCGGCCGATCTCGATCCACTCGGCGTCGGCCATGACGGCGGCCATCAGCTCACCTCCTTGAGCGGGATGTAGTGCTCGCGGTTGACGCCCTGCGCCGAGCGTTCCTCCCAGGGGTCGGTCTGGGCGAACTGCTGGGAGTGGGTAAAGCGCTCGGCCAGGGCCTTGCGACTTTCGGCGTCATCCACCACGCGTGCCTTGACGTGGTCCAGGCCCACCCGCTCGATATAGGGGGCCGTGCGCTCGAAGTAGTGGCCTTCCTCGCGATAGAGCTGAATGAAGGCCAGGCAATACTCCTTGGCTTCCTCCGGGGTTTTCACCCGACACAGTACGTCGGCGCCGCGCAGTTTGGTGCCGCCGTTGCCGCCCACCTGCAGCTCGTAGCCGGATTCCAGGCAGACGATGCCGAAGTCCTTGATCGAGGCCTCGGCGCAGTTGCGGGGGCAGCCGGACACCGCCATCTTGAACTTGTGGGGCATGAACGAGCCCCAGGTCAGGTGCTCCAGCTCCACCCCCAGCGTGGTGGAATCCTGCACCCCGAAGCGGCACCACTCCTTGCCCACGCAGGTCTTCACCGTACGCAGGGCCTTGGCGTAGGCGTGGCCGGAGACCAGCCCGCCCTGTTCGCGCAGGTCGCGCCAGATCGCCGGCAGGTCCTGTTTCTTGGCCCCCAGCATGTCGATGCGCTGGCCGCCGGTGACCTTCACCGTGGGGATGTCGTACTTCTCGGCCACGTCGGCAATCGCCCGCAACTCGCGCGGGTTGGTCACGCCGCCGAACATGCGCGGGACCACCGAATAGGTGCCGTCCTTCTGGATGTTGGCGTGGGCCCGTTCGTTGATGAAGCGGGAGGCGTCCTCGTGCTCGGCCTCGCCGGGCCAGCTGGCCACGCAGTAGTAGTTCAGCGCCGGCCGGCACTTGTGGCAGCCGTCGGGTTCGCGCCAGTCCAGGGCCTCGCGCACGGCGGCGGTGGTGGTCAGGTGCCGGTCGACGATGGCGGCGCGCACCTCGTCGTGGGACAGGTCGGTGCACTCGCAGACCGTGACCTTGTCCGGCGCGGCCTCGAGGTCGTTGCCGAGGGTGGCCTCCACCAGCTGCGCCACCAGGTCCTGGCAGGAGCCGCAGGAGGTGCCGGCCTTCGTGACCTTGCCCACGGCGGCCAGGGACTTCAGATTGTGCTCGCCGATGGCGGTCACGATGTCGCCCTTGCACACCCCGTTGCAGTCGCAGATCTGGGTGTCGTCTGGCAGATCGGCCACGCTGGCGTCATTCGCCGGGTCGCCGCCTTCGGCGTAGGCTCGCCCGAACACCAGCCGGTCGCGGAATTCGGACACGTCGGTGCCGTCCTTCATCAGCTGGAAGTACCAGCCACCGTCGCCGGTGTCGCCGTAGAGCACGGCCCCGGCGACCTTGTTGTCGCGCAGCACGATGCGCTTGTACACGCCGCGGCGAGGATCCTGGAACACCACGTCCTCGGTGTTCTCGTCGCCGACGAAATCCCCCGCCGAGAACAGGTCGATGCCGGTGACCTTGAGCTTGGTCGAGGTCACCGAGCCCTCGTAGCTGCCGCTGCCCACCTGGGCGAGATGGGTCGCGCAGACCTTGGCCTGCTCCCACAGCGGGGCGACCAGCCCGTAGGTGGCGTTGCGGTGCTGCACGCATTCGCCCACTGCGTACACGCGCGGGTCGTAGGTCTGCATGGTGTCGTTGACGATCACGCCGCGCTCGCAGTGCAGACCGGCGGACTGGGCCAGTTCGATGTTCGGCTTGATGCCTACCGCCATCACCACCAGATCGGCCTTGACCTGATCGCCGCCGGCGAAGCGCACGCCCTCGACCCGCCTCCTGCCGAGGATGGCCTCGGTCTTGGCCTCCATGCGGAAGGTCAGCCCGCGCTCCTCCAGCGAGGACTGCAGCATCTTCGCCGCCGGGGCGTCGAGCTGGCGCTCCATCAATGCATCCATCAGATGCACGACGGTGACCTCCATGCCCTGTTTCATCAGGCCGTTGGCCGCCTCCAGTCCGAGCAGGCCGCCGCCGATCACCACCGCCTTGCGGTGGCTTTTCGAGGCATCCAGCATGCCGTTGACGTCGTCGACGTCGCGGAAGGTGATCACGCCTTCCAGATCGTTCCCGGGCACCGGAATCACGAACGGATGGGAGCCGGTGGCCAGCAGCAGCCGGTCGTAGGGCACTTCCCTGCCGCTGCGGGAATGCACGATGCGGCGCTTGCGGTCGATCGATTCCACCGGATCGCCGCTGTGCAGGGTGATGCCGTTTTCGTGGTACCACTCGCGAGTGTTGATCATGATCTCGTCGAGCTGCTTTTCCCCGGCCAGTAGCGGCGAGAGCATGATGCGGTTGTAGTTGCCGTAGGGTTCGGCGCCGAACACCGTGATGTTGAAGTCGTCGGCGCGGATCTTGAGCAGGTCCTCGACGGTGCGCATGCCGGCCATGCCGTTGCCGATCACCACCAGGTCCTGTTTCTGCTCGGGCAGTTTGTCTGCCATGGGTTGTCTCCGAAGCTTCGTCGTAATCAATCGGGTGAATCCGTACCCCTTCTCCCCCGCATCGCGGGAGAGGGCCAGGGCGAGGGGATGTCAGGCGGGACTGGGCTCGGCGTCCGCCACGTCGTCATCGCGTTTGCGCTCGGCCACGGCGGCGCGCAGGGCGCTGTCCTCCTCGGCCTGCACCGCGGGCGAGAAGCGCACGGCCAGGGCGAAGAAGGAACAGACGACCACGGCGCAGCCCAGGTACAGCAGGCCCTGGGCATAGCTCAGCGATTCGCTCTTGAACAGGAAGCCGGCCGCCACAGCGCCGGCGTTACCGCCGGCACCGACAATGCCCGCCACGGCGCCCAGCGCCTTCTTGTGCATGAAGGGCACGAGGCCGAAGGTGGCGCCCTCGGACATTTGCACGAACAGGCTGAACAGGATCATCGAGGCGATGGCCAGCGCCAGCACGGTCATCTGCGAGAACAGGATCAGCGCGAAGCCCTCGACCAGTAGCGCCAGGAACAGGAACTGCACTCGGCCGCGCAGGCCGCGGTAGCGGGCGAACAGGTCCGAGAAGAAGCCACCGAGCGTGCGGGCGAAGAGGTTCATCAGCCCGAACAGGCCCGCGATCAGCCCGGCGGTCTTCAGGTCCAGGTCGAATTCGTCGAAGAAGTAGATGGCCGCGACGTTATTGATCGTCAGCTCCACCCCGAAACAGGCCGCGTAGACGACGAACAGGGCCCACACGCGGTAGTCGGCGGCGGCGGTCTTGAATGTGCCCCAGCCCCCGCGCTCGGCCTTCGCCGGCGGGATCAGACCCTGTTCGCGCAGTTCGCGGTAGTCGCCGTCCGGGGCGTCCCGGGTGACGAACCAGTAGGCGATGCCGGTGGCGAACAGCACCATGCCGGGTACCACCATGGCCAGCCGCCAGCCCAGCGTTTCCGACACGCCGAGACTGACGACGGCGGTGAAGATCAGCGGCATCACGATCTGGGTGGTGCCGCCGCCGAGATTGCCCCAGCCGGCGGTGGTGGCATTGGCCGTGCCCACCACGTTGGGGCCGAACATCACCGAGGTGTGGTACTGGGTGATCACGAACGAGGCGCCAATGGCGCCGATCGCCAACCGCCCCATCAGGAAGGTCTCGAAGGAATCGGCGAAGCCGATTGCCATCACCGGCAGCGAGCCCAGCACCAGCAGCCAGGTGTAGGTGCGGCGGGGGCCGAACTTGTCGCACAGCGGGCCGATGATCAGCCGCACCAGCACGGTAATGGCCACCGAGGCGATGATGGTCGAGCCCACCATCGACTTGTCCAGGTTGAGGTCTTCCCGGACCACCGCCATCAGCGGGGCGATGCCGAACCAGCCGAAGAAACACAGGTGAAAGGCCAGCCAGGTCATGTGGAAGGTACGCATCTGGATCGACTTGAAATCGAACAGGCGGATGCGGGTGGCTTTGTTGGCGAGTTCCATGGGTCGTCCTTGCAGGTCTTGCTTCAGGCGTGGGTTTCGGGGTTGAGCCGCCGCAGGTCGGCCAGCGCCGCGCTCAGAGCGTGGCGCTCGAAGGATTCCAGGTAGGTCACCGGCCGGTCGGGGTCGAACACCCGGCCGTCGATGAAGCGGTCCGGCCCCATCGCCAGGGCGCCGTCGTTCGTGGTCAGCGTCCAGGACTGGGCGTGACCGCCGGCAGGTCGATCATCCGCGGCCGGCGCGGGCATGTTCAGCTCGCCGGCCACGGCCCGGTAGATATCCGGCCGGTAGACCTCGGCCGCGGCCCGGCGGATATCCACGGCGTGCCGGATCTGGCCCCAGCGCAGCATCTGGGTGATGAACCAGGCTGCGTGGGAACGCCAGGGGAAGTTGGCCGCGTAACGGTGGAACACGTTGAAGTCCGGCAGCGCCTCCGGCTGGGAGCCGGGGTGATACTGAAAGCCGCCCGACAGGGCCCGGCGTAGCAGGGCCGGATCCGCGTCCACGTACGCCGGTCCGGCCAGGATCTGGGCCGCCTCGGCCCGGTTACCCGGCACATCCAGCCAGGCGCAGGCGGTGATCAGGGCCCGCAGCAGCGCGCGGTGGGTGTCCGGGTTGGTGTCGGCCCAGTCGCGAGTGACGCCGAACACCTTTTCCGGCGCGTTGTTCCAGAGCTCGTAACCGGTGACCACGGCGTGCCCGATGCCCCGGGCGACGGCGACCTGGTTCCAGGGCTCGCCCACGCAGTAGCCGGCGATGCGGCCGGCCGCGAGGTTGGCCACCATGCGCGGTGGGTCGATCACGATCAGGCGGACGTCACGTTCCGGGTCGATGCCGCCGGCCGCCAGCCAGTAGCGCAGCTGATAGTTGTGCGACGACACCGGATAGACGCTGGCGAAGGTCAGCGGCGCCAGTCCCTCGGCCTGATCCGCCTCGATCACCTGCTTGAGGGCGCGGGCCGACACCGGCCGCGTGGCCATGGCCTCGGGATCAGCCGCCTGCATCCGCTGATACAACTCGGCGGAGACGGTGATCGCGTTGCCGTTCAGGTTGAGCGACAGCGCCGTGACCATCGGCTGGTGAAAGCCGCCCACGCCCTGGCTGGCGGCAATCGGCATCGCCGCCAGCATGTGGGCACCGTCGAGGGCGCCGATCGCCACCTTGTCGCGGATGGCCGCCCAGGACGGCTCGCGGGACAGCGTCACGGCCAGCCCCTGCTCGGCGAAGAAGCCGCGTTCGGCCGCGATCACCAGCGGGGCGCAATCCGTCAGCGGAATGAAGCCGAGCGTCAGATCGATCTTGTTCGACGCACGCTGGCCGTTGCCCCGACCTGCGCTGGCCAGGCCGGTGGCGGCGGCCATTGCGGCGCCCGCGCCCCCGGCCAGCAGTCGTCGGCGAGACTCCTGGAACGGGCGGGTCATGCCAGGCTCCGCAGTATTGAAAAGGTCATCGTCATGGCGTTTTCCCAGGCCCAAACAAAAAACGCCCGCATCTCGACCGGCTTGGTCGAAACACGGGCGTCATTGCCCTGAGCGTTCTGCTTGTGGCGCCGGCACCGACTCGTGGATCGTCGTTGATCCGCCGGTATTGGCGATTAGCCCTTGTTTTGCAGCGACCGTGCCAACCCTCGATAGAAAAGGGAGAAATTTCTTAAATCAGAGGCCTAGGTTTAATCGACGCTGCTGGTGAGCGTCGCTTTCGGGGCATGACCCGCACCAGGACGGCTCGGCTGCCCGGGGGGGTCGCACCAATGCCGGGCATCGACGGCCCTTATTCGAACGCGACGGTGGCCTGCAGCCATAGGCGGCGGGTGTCCACCGCAAATTCTTCCGCCCGGTAGTCGGCGAATTTGGCCAGCAGGCTCAGTTGTCGGGTCACCGTAAACGTGGCCGAGAGGTCGATTTCGCGGCCGTAATCGGCACTGCCCCGGTCGGCCCGGAATTCGTGCAAGGCCGCGGTAAGACGCACCGGCCCCGCGTCGGCCGTCAGTTTCAGGTAGTGGTCCACCACCCCGTCCGGCGGAGTGACGAGAATGACATCGGCCCGGCCCTGAAAGGCGTGGTTGGTCGCCAGCGGGAACCGGAAGCCATAGGTGCCGTCGCCGCCGAGTCGCTCGTAGCCGAGGACGGGCGTGATCGGCAACCCGGCCAGCGATAGCTGCAGCCGCAGATAATCGGCGTCCACGGATGTCGGCGCGTCGGCGTGATCGGTCTGCTCGGCATAGGCCAGTTGATAGCGCAACTGGCGCAGGGCGCCGGTTGCCCGCAATCCCAGCACCCGATGGTCGGGGGCACCCGGTACCCGCGGGACGCCGGCCTCGCGGTCGAAATCGATGAAATAGGCAAAGCCGGTGAGCGTGAGCGCCGGGTGGGCCTGCCAGCGGGCGTTCAACAGGTGGCTGTTCATCCGGTTGTCGTTGAAGAAGATGAAGTTCTGGCGCCAGAGATAGGTATAGGTCAGCGTCACGTCCGGCAGCGATTGGTTGATCAGGCTGACCGCATCGAAGGTCTGCTCGTTCTGACGCCAGCCGACGTTGCCCACGAAGCGGGCGTTGTCGAGGATCAGCCGCTGGCGGCCGATTTTCAGTGTGGTTGCCGGCAGGCCCTGATAACGCAGCCAGGCGCGGTTCATCTGCTCCCCCACAGGATCCGCGATGGTGGCGAAGCCGGTATTGCCGTTGGTGGCGGCCAGGAATGGTGGACCGCTGTTGTAACCATCATCGCCACCGACGGCATATACCCCCTCGAACTCGGCGAAGGCGTCCAGATCCCGCCAGGCGCCGGTGCGGTATCCCATCCGCGGCCTGAGGGTGAGGGCGTCGGCGTCCTCGCGGCCCTGCTGCTCGGCCTGCTCATAGCGCAGGTTGAGATGCAACGAAGCACGGCCGTCGGTTATCGCGTCGGTAAACGGCCCGGCCCCGGCCGGCGTAGCCACGAGGGCCGTCAGAATCATCCATCGTCGTGTTCGCATCCGTGTCATGCCAGACCTCCCGGGCAATAAAAAAGGCGCTCGCCCGTATCCCGTGTTTGACGGGATCTGGACGAACGCCTTTGTTCGCAATCAGATTGTGTTGGCCTTGTCGCTGTCCTCGTGGATCGGCACTGACCCGGACAGCGAGTGGCTCAGTCCGGTTTCAAGCAGCGTTCATGCCACCGGCCCTGGCCCAGCGCGGAACGCTTATAGTGGCGCGGTTTTGGCCCCTCCGGGCATGGACTACCATGCGGCGAGACGCGAGTCGTTGCACCGCAACACAGCACGCCGCAGCTAGTCCGCACTGCGCTCGAGCACGGACCGGGCCATTTCCACGATCGGCAGACCGCGATCCATGGCGGCCTTGCGGATGCGCCGATAGGCATCGCGTTCGGATAACCCGTGGCGCTCCATGAGCAGGGACTTGGCCCGGTCGATGACCTTGCGCCCGGCCAGATCGGCCCGGGCCTCGTCGCGTTCCTGGCGCAGGGCTTCGGCATCCTGATACTGGCGTACCGCCACCTCCACCAGCGAGCGCACCAGCGCCGGCGATATCCCCTCAACCACATAGCTACTCACGCCGGCGTCCGCGGCCGCAGCAAGGCTCCGCCGGTCATCCCGCGGCGACAGCATCAGCATCGGCTTCGGGTACCGCTGCCCCAGCATGGCCAGATGCTCCAGCGTGTCGCGCGACGGAGAATCGGCATCCACCAACACGGCATCCGGGGCCATGCGCGCTACCGCTTCATACAGATCGGGGTCGTCGGCGAGAACGCCGACCACGGTAAAACCCGCCTCCTCCAGCGCGGCGCGCAGGGTGGCGCAGCGCGTCGAGTGCACGTCGACGAGAAGCACGCTGAGACTCATGACAGAACCGTGGTCGGTCGTCGGGTACCAACCAGATTCTTAGCAAGTTACATGCCGTCGGTAGCCTGCGGTTCCGGATCGCCCGCCAGCAACAGCGGCGGCAGGAACAGGAAATCCGCCAGCAGCGCCAGCCCGATGATGATGGCCGTGAGCGCGCCCATGTGCACGGTCATGGTGAATGCCGACAGCGTCATCAGCACGAAGCCGAGCATCAGCACCAGTGAGGTCAGGCAAAGGGCCACGCCCACGTTGGCGAAGGCGTCGCGCACGGCGTCCGCCGGGCTCAGGCCCTTTTCCATCCGTGCCAGCCGGTACTTGGACAGCAGGTGGACGGAGTCGTCCACCACGATGCCCAGGGTCAGGCTGGCCACCACCGAGGTGGCCAGACCGGTCTGGCCGACGCTCAGACCCCAGACCCCGAAGCCCATGACCAGCGGCGCCAGATTGGGCACCAGGCTGACCAGGCCCAGCCGGACACTGCCGAAGGCCCAGGCCATGACCAGGGCGATGAAGGCGAAGGCCAGCGCCGTGCCCGTGAGCATGCTGATGAAGTTGTGCCGGGCGATGGCCGCGAACATGATGGAGATGCTCGACCCCGGGGTGACCATCTCGGCCGGCAGATTCTCCCGCATCCAGTCCCGGGCGCGGGCATCGAGTGCCCGCATCTGCTGGTCGGGAATCGGGTTGAGCACCACGGCCAGCCGCACCGCCGACTTGTCCAGACTGATCAGGTCGTTGATGCCGGTGCCCTGGGGCAGGGACATCTCGTAGACCAGCAGATACTGGGCAATGAGGGCGCGCGAATCCGGAATGCGATGTGCGGCCGCGTCGCCTTCGTTCATCGCCTGGTTGAGCCGTTCCACCAGATCGGTGACCGATACGACACGACGGACCTCCGGCTGCCGGCGAAACCATTCGGCGAGCGATTCCACCCGGCGCAGGAAGGCCGGGTCCTGGGCCGCTCCATTGCTGCCGGCGGTCAGCGGATACTCGATCAGCTGCATGCCGGTGAGTTCGCGGTTGATGAACTCGGTGTCGTGGCGGAATTCGATCGACTCATCGAAGAACTCGACGTAGTTGTCGCCGAATCGGTTGAGCGGAATGGCCGATGCCAGACCTACGATCACCACCAGCCCCGCCACAATCAGTAACCGACGCCGGGCGATCACGAAACCGGCCAGCCGGTCTAGCCACTGCCCGCTGATGCGGCCGGCGCCGGACCGGGGGGCGGGCAGTACCATCATCGCTGCCGGCAGGAAGGTGATCGACAGCCCCCAGGCCGCGGCCACCCCGGTGGCCACGATGTTGCCGAGATCGCGGAACGGCGGGGAATCCGAGAAGTTCATCGCCAGAAAGCCCAGCGCCGTGGTCAGGCTGGTCAGCAGCACCGGTCGGGCGTTGATGCGCAGGGACTCGCGCATGGCCGCCGGTTTGTCGCGGCCGCTGGCCAGCGCCCCGGCGTAACCCACCAGCACGTGCACGGAATCGGCAATCGCCAGGGTGAGGATGATGATGGCCGCGGCCAGCGAGGCGGTGTTGAGCACGATCCCGGCCCAGCCCGCGAGACCGAAGGCGATGGTCACCGACATCGCCAGCACCCCGAGGGTGGCCAGGGTTGTGGTCACCCGCCGGAAGAACACCGCCAGCACCAGGAACATCAGCAGAAAGAACGGCGGATACAGGTGGGTCAGGTCCCATCGCACCGAATCCACCATGGCCTGATTGAGCATCACCGAGCCGGTCAGGTAGACCTGCAGGCCCTGGTGGTCGGCTTCCAGCCGCGTCGCCAGCGCCCGGACCGCGGTGGTGACCTCGCGAAAGGCCGCTTCCTTGTGCGCGTCCGGCAGGTCGAATACCACCGATACGCCGGTGACGGCGCCATCCGTGGCCAGAAGGCCGCCGGCGACGCGGTCGTTGGCCAGCGCCCGTTCGCGGGCCGCTTGGCGTTCCGCTTCGGATAGCTGGCCGGGGGGGATCAGCGGTTCCACCACCAGCTCGTCGCCGCGGGCGAAGCTCTGGTGGAAGTTGGTCAGTGACGTGACGCCGCTGGCGTAGGGCAGGGTCCAGGCCGCGTCGGTGAGCTCGCGCACGGCGGCCAGCGTGTCGGCGGTGAACACGTCGCCGTCGGCCGGGGCCAGGGCCAGGAACACGTTGTTGCGGCGGTCGAACTTGTCCTCGATGGCCTGGAAGTTCCGCCACTCGGGGTTGTCCGGCGAGAAATAGGCGTCGTAGGCGGCGGTGAAACCCAGTCCCGGCACACCGGTGGCCGCAGCCAGCGTGCCCGCCACGGCCAGAACCATGACGCGCCAGGGGTGGCCGACTACCGCGCGGAAGAAGGCGCCGAGCATCGGGTGGCTTCGCGAGTCGGCCGGATCAGCGGACGCGTTTGAGCGCGTCCACGCTGAAGTCCCGTTCGGTAAATCCGTTGTCGAACTCGATCTCGCGCCAGCGCAGAATGCTGGTGCCGCCGATAAGCTGGTTGGTCATGGTGAGTTCGTCGGCGCGCCACTGGCCGTTGGCGTATTCGCGGAAGCCGTCCGCGGTCAGCGTCTTCAGATGCTGGCCGGCCTTGTTGTAGTACTCCACCCGCAGCGTGCGGTAATGGGTCCGGTCCAGCCAGGCCACCTGCCGGCTGTATACGGCGGTGTCCGGGTCTTCGGGAACGCGTTCGAGCACGTAGACTGGCTCACCGTCGAGTTCGTCCTCGCGCAGCAGCGTGACATCGAACTTATCCACCGGCTGGGCGGTGAAATCCGCATACGAGAATTCGCTGCCCATGAAGGCGCCGGCGCGGTTGCCCGCCGCGATCCGCTTCACCCGCGACAGCGCCGGCAGGTAAAGCCATTGCTCATCCGGCCGTTGATCATGGGAGTGGGTCAGCAACGCGGTGCCGGCCACATCCGGCGGATGCTGGATGATCGTGAGGCTGCGGCTGCCGGCTTCGGTTTCCATGCTGCGGGCCCGCAGCTCGCGGCGGGCCTCGTCGCCGTCGGCGGTGCGGATCACCATGGTGGCCTCGCCGCGCTGATCGGCATAATCGGCGAAGCGGGCTTCGGCAGCGCGGGCGATTTCCATGCCGCGACCGTCGTCGGCGGCAACCGCACCCAGCGGGAACAAAAGGGCGATGATGGTGAACCAACGCATAGGCATTCCGGAGGGCCGCCGAGGCGGCGGGTTGAACATGGCTGATCAGCAGGGGCGAAGTTTCGCATGGATGGCCGCGCTCACGCTGCTGATCGCCGGCTGCGCCGCGCAGTTGCCCGAGCGGTCCGCGCCACCGGCCAATACGGTGGCGGTGGCGGAAACCGATGTCGGTCTCGCCGGTCGCCCGAATACCCGGCTGGCCGCACTCAGTCGGGCGTTGGTGCCGTATCAGTCCGGGCAGAGTGCCGGCACGCCCGGCCCGGTTCCGGCCGATCTGGCCGAGCGCGCCCGCTACCGGCTGGGGCTGCGGGCCGAAGAGGTAGGCGTCTGCGGCAATCTGGAGCCCAACTACATTTACGACATCCGGCTGATCGATAATCGCGACGGTTCGATTGCGGCCCGGCGCCATGGCCGCGGTTGCGAGATCGGCACCGCCCGCCGCTTCGGGGAGCTGCTGCGCCAGCGCAAGCTGGTGCCGTCGGCCGAGGCGGCCTGAGTGGCGCCTTCCTCGTCATTGCCGGGGTGCGGGCTGGTTGCTAGCTTGGCGGCATGCATGCCTGTCGCCGCCGTAATCCGCTCCCGACCATGACTGGTCCCGCGCGGCGCTGGCCGTTACTGTTTCTGCTTCTGCTGGGCATCGGTTCGGCCGCGGCGGATATCCGTGTCCACGTCAAGGAAACGGTCAACGATGGCGAACCGTCGCAGGCGGTGCACTGGTTCGGCGAGCAGCGCAGCATGCGCGATGACGGCAGCCGCTACATCATCACCCGCCTGGATCTGGGCAAGATCTTCATCGTCAACCGGCTGGCGCAGCAATACCGCGTGATCCCCCTCCCGGATCAGCCGGATGCCGAACCCGCAGCGGTGACTGTCGAGCGCACCGACGACGTCCGCGAGATCGAGGGCTGGCAGGCCCGGCGCTACCGTATCGGCGGCGCGGCGACCGGCGACATGACCATCGACGTCTGGATCAGCGACGACGTACCCGTGGATATCGCCGGATTCCGCCGGTTGATGGTCAGTCTCGGCAAGCGGCCGGGGTCCGAATGGATGCAGGCCTACCGGCAGATACCGGGTTTCCCGGTGTTGCAGGAGGTCACGCTGGAGCGCCCGGAACTGCGGCTGCATTCGGAGAGCCGGGTGATGTCGATCGAGCAGACCGAGCCGGCTGCGGATACCTACGACCCGCCCGAGGATTACGAGCGGGTACCCTGAGCCGAACCCCGTCCCGGCGCGCGTAGTTGGCGCTGCCTTGCCCCGCGGCGTTACGCTGCAAGGCCGTTCGGAGCCCGGGTTCCTACCATGCAGTTGTTCGTCTCGCCCACATCGCCGTTCGCCCGCCTGGTGCGCGTGATTCGCCTGGAAAAGGCGCTCACCGACGAGATCAGCCTGGAATGGGTCGACCCCTGGGCCAGCCCCGACCCGCTGACCCGGGCCAATCCCTATTCGCAGGTGCCGGCCCTGCAACTGGCCGACGGCACCACCATTGTCGACAGCCTGGTGATCGCCAGTTTCCTGGAAAACCGGTTCCCGGAACCGGCGCTGATGCCGGCGGCCACCACCGCCGCCGTCCACCACAAACTGGGTCTGGGCAAGGTGCTGATCGATGCCGCAGTGGATCTGGTGATTACCAAGCGCTTTCGCCCGCAACCGGACAGCGACCCGATTTTAGACCGTCGCCGGGCCGCCATCGAACGCGCCGTGCCCGCGATTGCCGGGTGCGTCACGCCGGTGGATCAGCTAGATCTCGGGGATATCGCCCTGGCGGTGGCGCTGGCCTATCTGGATTTCCGTTTTCCCGATATCGAATGGCGGGCGGCGCAGCCGGAGCTGGCCCGCTGGGCGGACGAGCTCGGTCAGCGTCCGGCCCTGATGGAGACCCGGCCGCCGGCAAGCTAGGGCGTGGTGTCGGCTGGGTCGGTCCCGGTCGAACTTGCGCGGTCACCGGTTGCCAAACCGGTGCGCCGTAGTAGCCTTGCGCTGCGCAACCGGCCGCGATTTCTCTCCTACAAGGCAATCACACGATGGGTTTACTGATTGACGGCGTCTGGCATGACCAGTGGTACGACACCGATTCCACCGGAGGCCGCTTCGAGCGCAATGAAGCGAAATTCCGCAACTGGATCACCGCCGATGGCCGTGCCGGCCCGTCCGGCGAGGGCGGTTTCGCCGCAGAACCCGACCGCTATCATCTGTACGTGTCCTGGGCCTGCCCCTGGGCGCACCGGACCCTGATCTACCGCAAGCTGAAAGGGCTGGAGGACATGATCAGCCTGTCCGTGACCCACTGGTTCATGGGCGAGAAGGGCTGGACGTTCGCCGACGGCTCCGGAGTGGTACCGGATCCGATCCACCATGCCGATTTCATCCATCAGATATACCAGGCCGCGGTGCCGGACATGACCGGCCGCTGCACGGTTCCGCTGATCTGGGACAAGCAGCGCGACACCATCGTCACCAATGAATCCGCGGAGATCATCCGCATGTTCAATTCGGCTTTCGACGACGTGGGCGCGGCGTCGGGCGATTACTGCCCCGAGCAGCTGCGCGACGAGATCGATGGCCTCAATGAACGCATCTACCACACCATCAACAACGGGGTGTACAAGTCTGGTTTCGCCACCAGCCAGCAGGCCTATGAAGAGGCCGTGGAACCTCTGTTCGATACGCTGGATTTTCTCGAGGACCGGCTGTCACGCCAGCGCTACCTCTGCGGCGACGCCATCACCGAGGCCGACTGGCGCCTGCTGCCTACCCTGCTGCGTTTCGATCTGGTCTACCACGGCCACTTCAAGTGCAACCGTCGCCGCATCGTCGACTATCCCAATCTCTGGGGTTACACCCGTGACCTCTACCAGCAGCCCGGCATCGCTGACACCTGCAACTTCGAGCATGCCAAGCGGCACTACTACGAAAGCCACGACACCGTGAACCCGACCGGCATCGTGCCCGTGGGGCCGGACGTCGATCTCAACAGCCCGCACGGGCGGGGTTGAAGCCAGTACCGCTTCCAGTCGGGCTTTCGGGGTTTGGCAACAGGGTGACCGCCTGGCTGCACCGGATGCGGCAAATGCGCAATCGTCTCGTGGTGTGGCCGGTCCAAGTAAGTAGGGTCAGATTCGCAAGAGGTGGACATGCGCACTGCAGCCATTGGCGATGAGGGGAGTTCGGTCCACCCGGTAACCGTCGTTCAGCCGCTTCGATGGCTGGCTCGCGGGCTTTCCGATCTGAGACGCCACCCCGGTGCCAGCCTGGTTTACGGTTTTGTAGTCACGGCGATCGGAATGCTGGTGCTGGGCTTTGGCACCCAGCCCTATTTCACCTATTTCGCGGCTGCGGCTGTCTCCGGCTTTTTCCTGATCGGCCCCATTATTGCTGCCTGCCTGTGCGAGCTCTCGCGGCTGGGTGACCGGCAGACCGACGCCGACTTCGAAGCCTCGCTGGCCGGACTCACCCGCAACCGTGACGGCCTGATCAACCTGGCGCTTGTGTTGCTCGCGATCGCACTGGTCTGGTCTGCGCTTTCCAGCCTGATGCTGTTCGCGTTCTTCGGAACGGCGGCCACGTCGGGCGCGCCGGAGGTGATGTGGCGTGAACTGACCCTCGGTGCCGGGTTCGCTTACCTGCTTGTCGGCGGAATGCTGGCGCTGCTGGCCTTCGTGCTATCAGTCGTGGCGGTGCCGTATCTGCTCGATCACCCGAACGCCACCGCGAGCCAGGCCATGCGTGCCAGCGTGCAGGCGGTGGTGGCCAACCCGGTATCCATGCTGGTGTGGGCGGGCATGATTTCGGCGCTCACGCTGGCGGGATTCGCCACATTCATGCTGGGCCTGATCGTGATCTACCCCCTGCTTGGCCACGCGACCTGGCACGCCTATCGGGACCTCTACCCCAGCTGAGCATCTCCAGCCCATCGCAGCGGACTGCCTCGGTCATCCGCCCGCCATGGTCGATCCGGCCTGCGATCTAGTGGGTCGTCCAAGCCGGTGATGCCGGCTTGGGGACTTGCCTTCGTAGCCCCGGTAATCGCCAGGCCGGCAGACCGGTCTTCTCGCATGCAGTTTTCCCACAACTAACGGGCATGGATTGTCTCGAGTGCCGTCGCCGCATAGGGGCCGATCCCCGCACCATCGAGGGATCCGTGCGCGCACATCTGGCCTCGTGCTCCGCCTGCGAGCGTTTCGCGCGTCGGGCGCGGGCCGCGGACGTGAAATTGTCACGCGCGTTTCGAGTGCCGCCCCCGGAACGCCTCGTCGAGCGGTTGCGATTTCACGCCAATTTTCGCAGGCGGCGTGGGTTTTTTGTTCGGCCGGCGTTGGCGGCCATGTTGCTACTGCTGGTCGTCGGGTTGGTCGCGAACGAGTACGGCAAGGGCCCGGCACTGTCGCAAGCATTTCTCGCCCATGTGATGCATGACCCGTTGCGCACGATGGAACCGGATTCGAGTGCCTTGAGCCAGCTGGCCGCGATGCGGGGCCGGCTGGCCATGCCCTTTGATGTCAGCGGTCTCGGTCATGTCACCCGGGTTCGATGGTGCGAGGTCGAGGGACGGGCGGGCATGCACTTCGTCATCGAGCGCGAGGGTGTCCGGGCCACCGTGTTCGTGCTGGCCGGCAATCCGCTCTGGTGGCCGCGTGCGCGACGGGCGGACGATATGAGCATCCTGCTACGCGGGGTCGGCCCTGCGCTGTTAGCGGTGCTGTGCCCCGATGGCGATATGGCAAGGCTTGTGGCGGACCGCGTGTCGGCGGCGCTGGGGCGCCGCGCCTAGCATACTGGCCGCGGGCGCCGTACCGATGTCATACAGTGGTTTCGCATCGCGGCCCGGCCATAGCTCACGGTGGTCGATCGCGGGCAGAGGCAATCCACACCAAGGGGTAATCGATGACTGAAACGAATGCACCCGGATTGCGGCTTTATCACGCGGCGGTTGTGTTCAGTGTGCTGTTCTCGCTTGCCGGTTTCTCCTACAACCTCTGGCGCATGGAGGTAACGGAGACCAACAGCAACATCCGCACCGCCGGTTTCGAGATTCTGCTGGCCAGTGCCGAACTCCAGCAGATTGTCTATGCCGCCCATTTCGACCAGGACATGGACGCCGGCAGCCCGCGCAAGGGCTGGGTGCGGGTTCTGCTGATCCGCGAGTTGAGTGTGTTGACTTCGCCGTCCGTTGTGGCCGCGGCGGAACAACTGCATCGGGTCTGGCGCGAACACTGGGCGGATGTGCGCGACCAGCGCGAGGCGACCGATCGTGTGGTTGAGGCCATCGAGAATCTGCGCGCGGCCATGAACGAGACGCTGGTCGAGCTTAGCTGACCGCGTAATGGGCCGTAGCGGTTGGCTCGAACCGGCAAGCCGCTCGCCGGCGCCACGGTCTTACTCATGACCGTCCCCAACGCGGAGCGCCGAAATGCGGTTCATTGCCATCATCGCCAGCCTGCTGGCCGTTGTGTCGACAGGGGCCGTCGCCGAGGCCCCGGCCGCCTGGGTGAATGCCTGGCCGAATACGGATTTTTCGCGCCACAGCGTGAGCTTCGACAGCATCCGTTCCGGCGGACCGCCGCGCGACGGTATTCCCTCTGTCGACGATCCAACGTTCGTGGAATTCGATGCGGCCGATCGCTGGCTGGGCGAGACCGAGCCGGTGATCGCGCTGGCTTACCGCGGCGTAGCCCGCGCGTATCCGCTGCAGATTCTGATCTGGCACGAAATTGTTAATGACAAGGTAGCTGACTTGCCGGTAGCCGTGACTTTCTGTCCCCTCTGTCGGTCGGCACTGACGTTTGATCGGCGTGTAGGTGAGCGCGTGCTCGAGTTCGGCACCACCGGAAAACTACGAAAGTCCGACATGGTGATGTACGACCGCCAGACCCTCAGCTGGTGGCAGCAGTTCACAGGTGAGGCCATCGTGGGCGAACTTACCGGCCAGGTTTTGCGTGAGTTGCCCACATCCATAATCAGCTATTCGGCGTTCAAGAGAGGGTTCCCGGATGGCGAAGTGCTCAGCCGCGACACGGGTCATGACCGACCCTACGGTGACAATCCCTACACTGGCTATGATCAGGTCGACGCCATGCCTTTCGCTCTGGGCGAGCCGGTAGACGAGCGCTTGCCACCCATGCGACGTGTGCTCGGCATTCGTCAAGGGCAAGAGGTGCATCTTTATCCTCTGAACTCGCTGGCATCCGGGCGCCCGGTCAACACCCAACTCGACAACCGGCCGGTGGTGATCCTGGCGCAAGCTGACGCCGTAAACTCGGCCCTGGATGCGCGCCGCATCGCCGAGGGTCGACGCATACCGGCCGCCGCGGCATTTGATCGCCGGCTGGACGGGCGCACCCTGACGTTCGTGCGCCGTGACGGTCAGATTCTGGATGAGCAGACCGGCTCGCAATGGGATCTGTTCGGCCAGGCGGTCACAGGGCCCCTGGTCGGTCAGCGCCTGACCCAGGTCGATAGTGGCGTGCACTTTGCTTTTGCCTGGCTGGCGTTTCGCCCCGGGGCAGTCATCCACCAGCCCTGAATGCCGCCGTTCGCCGCTTGTCAGCTGCTGGCCAAGCGGTTGGACGCGGCAGTGATCTCCCAACTGGAGCTGATGAGCCGATGAAAGCCTCTGACCTGATGGTGCAGTGCCTGGAAGCCGAGGGCGTGGAATACGTGTTCGGCGTGCCGGGCGAGGAAAACGCCGATTTCATGCTGTCGCTGGCGGCCTCCCAGCGCATCCGCTTCGTCCTGACGCGCCACGAGCAGGGGGCCGCGTTCATGGCGGAGGCCTACGGCCGGCTGACCGGCCAGCCGGCGGCCTGCCTGGGCACCCTGGGGCCGGGGGCGACCAACCTGATTACCGGCGTGGCCGACGCCAACATGGACCGGGCGCCGCTGATCGTGCTCACCGGCCAGGGGGCGACCTCGCGTCTGCACAAGGAGTCCCACCAGATCATGGACGTGGTGGAGATGTTCTCGCCGGTGACCAAGTGGGCGACCACCGTCTACCGCGCCGACACGCTGCCCGAAATCATGCGCAAGGCGGTGCGCCTGGCCCGCATGGAAAAGCCCGGCGCCACGCTGATCGAGCTGCCCGAGGACGTGGCCAAGGCGCCAACCGATGCCGTACCGCTGGCGCCGCGCCGCTTCCGCCGCCCCGTCATCGACGACAAGATCGCCGACCGGGCGTTCGAGTTGCTGGCCCGGGCCCGGCGGCCGGTGATCCTGGCCGGCAACGGCGCCATTCGCCGGCGGGCTTCGAAACAGTTGCGGCGGTTCTGCGAGGCCACCGGCATCGGGGTGCTCAACACCTTCATGGCCAAGGGGGCGGTGGACATGGACGCCGACTACTGCCTGTTCACCGTGGGGCTGGGCAGCAAGGACCTACCCACGCTGGCGATCGATGAATCGGACCTTGTGATCACCCTGGGCTTCGACATGGTCGAATACCATCCGCACCTGTGGAACCCGCGGGGCGACAAGTGCATCGTGCACGCCGATTTCCTGCCCGCGGAGATCGACGAGCACTATCATCCGGACGTGGAACTGGTGGGCGATCTCGCCCACACCCTGTGGATGCTCAACCAGCGAATCGACGCGCGCGGTCTGCCGGCGTTCGACCTGGGATACCAGGCCGAATTGCGCCGGCGGATGCAGGCGGAATTCGCCGAGCATGCCGAGGACGACACGCGCGGATGCATCCGTCCACAGAAGATGCTCTGGGACATCCGGCGCCTGCTGGGGCCCGCGGATATCCTGTTGTCGGATGTGGGGGCGCACAAGATGTGGATCGCCCGCCACTATCACTGCCATGAGCCCAGCACCTGCCTGATTCCAAACGGTTTCTGCAGCATGGGATCGGCCCTGCCCGGGGCCATCGGCGCTTACCTGGTGTTCCCGACGCGCCGCATTCTCGGCATTGCCGGTGACGGCGGGTTTCTCATGAACGTGCAGGAAATGGAAACCGCCCGCCGCCTGGATGCCGACATCACCATCCTGGTGTGGGAGGACGGCGAGTACGGGCTGATTTCCTGGAAGCAGGACAACGAGTTCGGTCGCCACACCGACCTGGCCTTCGGCAACCCGGACTGGTTGCAGCTGGCCGCCACCTTCGGTTGGCAGGGCCACCGCGTCGATGCCAGCGCCGATTTCGCCGCCGTCATGGAGCGGGCGCTGGCCGAACCCGGGCCCAGCCTGGTCGTTGCCCCGGTGGATTACCGCGAGAACCGCCGGCTGACCGAGCGGCTGGGGGAGATGTTCGAGCCCGGCCTGATTGGGGGCTGATTGAAAATTGCCCGTGGCTTGCATTATGGACCTATCGGTTCTAAAGTCCCGTTATGTCAGGTCGACCGCGCAGCTTCGACGAAGAACAGGCGCTACAAGCCGCCATGCAGTGCTTCTGGACGCACGGCTATCGGGCCACTTCGCTGCAGCGCCTGTTGCAGGCCACAGGATTGTCCAAGAGCAGCCTATACGGCGCGCTGGGCGACAAGGACGGTGTGTTTTCCCGGTGTCTGGCGCGCTACCGGCGGGATCTGCTCAGCGCCATGGAAGATCGGCTGGCCGAGGCGGAAAGCGCCCGCGATTTCGTGGCCGCTGTTCTGGATGGGTTGGTGCGGGAAGCGGGTGAATCCGAGCCGCGTGGCTGCCTGGTGATGAATTCCGCCAGCGAACTGGGCCGTGAACTGCCAAGCCTCGCGCGGGAGGTCAACCACTGTATCGATCGCGTTGTCCAGCTTTTCCATCGGGCGATGCTGCTGGGCCAGGCCGACGGCAGCATCGACAGCACGCGGAATGCCGAGGATCTGGCCCGGTATCTCATGGCGCACATCGGCGGCGTACGCAATATGATCCAGGGTAGCGCGGTCGATCCCGAGCAGGTTCGACGACTCAATTCGATAGTCCTTGACTGTCTGACCTGATCTTTTGAGCCACATTTGGACCGATAGGTCCATTAAAAGCGGGTGTGATGCCATCCGTGAATCGCAAGTTGACGTCGTGATAACTGAGGAGGAAATTTCCATGACAGCGGAATATCAACTCACCCTAGACTTGGTCGATCCCGACAACGCGAACGAGCGGGCGAGGCAGCTGCTGGACGAGGCCAAATCCAACCTGGGATTCGTGCCCAACATGTATGCCGGCATGGTCAACGCGCCAGGGGTACTGGATACCTATCTCCACGGTTACAAGCTGTTCCGGGAGGAAAGCGGCTTCGAACCGGCCGAGCAGGAGGTGGTGTTCCTGACCATCAGCTACGAGAACGGCTGCCACTACTGCATGGCCGCCCACAGCATGATCGCGGACAGGGCATCCGGCGTGCCCGAGGCGGTCACCGAGGCCATCCGCGCCGGCAAGCCGATTCCCGACGACAAGCTGGCCGCGCTGGCCGAGTTCTCCCGTCGCATGGTTGTTACCGCGGGCAAGCCCACGAAGGCCGACGTACAGGCCTTCCTGGATGCCGGCTACACCGAACGACACATCCTGGAAATCATCCTGGCCATCGCGGTGAAAACGCTCAGCAATTACGCCAACCACGTGTTTCATACGCCGGTGGATGATGTTTTCGCCGCATACAAGTGGTCGCCCGCGGATGCCGAGGCGGCCTGAGAGATTGATCTTGCTGCCGGTGCCGGGCAAACCGGCCCCGGCTCATCCCGCGTCCGCGGACACCCCAAAACAGCATTCGCTGCATGATCGACCGCTATACCTAACGGCGGGGAAACTTGCCGCACGGGACGCTGACGGGATGTCGTTGGCGAATGGTCTATCGTTGCTCGAAAAATTAATGCCATGACCCAGAACCGTTTCGACATTGTCATCGTTGGCGCCGGCTTCGCCGGCCTCTACATGCTCTACCGCGCCCGCCAACTCGGCCTCTCCGCGCGGGTACTGGAGGCCGGCGGCGGGGTTGGCGGCACCTGGTACTGGAACCGCTACCCGGGTGCACGCTGCGATATCGAGAGCATGCAGTATTCCTATCAGTTCGATCCCGAATTGCAGCAGGAATGGGACTGGAGCGAGAAATATGCACCGCAGCCGGAAATCCTTAGCTATATCGAACACGTCGCCGCCCGCCACGACCTGACCCGCGACATCCGCTTCAACACCCGCGTGACCTCGGCCCGCTTTGACGAGGCGGCGGCCGAATGGACGCTTACGGCCGCAGACGGATCGGAGACGATCGGCCGGTTCTATGTGATGGCGAGCGGTTGTCTCTCGGTGCCGAACCAGCCGAAGATCGAGGGGTTGGACCGCTTCGCCGGTCCGGTCTACCAGACCGGCGAGTGGCCCCATGACGGCGTCGATTTCACCGGCGAGCGCGTGGCGGTGATCGGCACCGGCTCCAGCGGCATTCAGGCGATCCCGCGGATTGCGGAACAGGCGGCCCATCTCACCGTGTTCCAGCGTACGCCCAACTATTCGATCCCGGCCCGCAACCGGCCGATGGATCCGGCCTATGCCGAGGCGATCAAGAGGCGCTACCCGGAGTTCCGCGCCGAGGCGAGTCGCACCGGCCCCTGCATCCATGCGGTCTTCAACCCGGATTCCGTGCTTGACGCGACGCCGGAGGAGCGCGAGCGGCGCTATTGGCAGCGGTGGAACGACGGCGGGCTGACCTTCATGGGAGCGTTTGGCGATCAAATGCTCACCGCGGAAGGTAATGAGTACGCCGCTGAATTCGTGCGCGACCGCATCCGCGAGATCGTTCACGACCCGGAGGTCGCGCGCAAGCTCTGCCCGACCAACCCGATCGGCGCCAAGCGGCTTTGCGTCGACACCGACTACTACGCCACCTACAACCGCCCGAACGTGACGCTGGTCGATATGCGGGAAGAGCCGCTGCACCGGATTGTCGGCAACACGCTCCACGCCGGCGACAACACCTATCCGGCCGACGCGCTGGTGCTGGCGACCGGCTTCGACGCCATGACCGGCGCGTTGATGGCGGTCGACATCCGGGGCGTAGGCGACGCCAGCCTGCGGGAGCGCTGGGCCGATGGGCCGTCCAGCTATCTGGGCCTTGCCATGGCGGACTTCCCGAACCTGTTCACGGTGACCGGCCCCGGCAGCCCGTCCGTGTTCACCAATATGGTCCCGCATATCGAGCAGCATGTGGACTGGATCGCCAATTGCCTCGCCTACATGCAGGCACACAACTACCACCGCATCGAGGCCTCACCCGAGGCGGAGGCGGCGTGGTGGGACCACGTGCAGGACGTGGGCAATGTCGGCCTGAAAGCCTCGGTCGACAGCTGGTATATCGGCGCCAATATCGACGGCAAGGCCAGAGGGATGACGCCGTATCTCGGCGGCTATCCGCAGTATGTCGAGAAATGCGACGCCGTCGCCGCCAACGGCTATGAGGGCTTCGCCTTCGCCTGAAAGGGTCTGCCTTGCGCGGCGCGCGGGCGGTGCCGGCGAATTGGCCTATAGAATGGCAGGTAATCCGCCCCATCCAAACAGGCGTTGGCGTGATTGCCGGTATCGGTGCTGCCGACTATTCCACCTCCATCCCGAACGATGTCGATCCCGGCGCGGATCGCCGCGGGCCCTGGCATCCCGGCCACCTTTCCTGGTGGCAGGGCACGGGGTGTGAAACTCCCGGGATTTAGCAGGCGCCTGGATTCGGCCGATTCGCAGCGGTTTCGAAATCGTTCAGACTGACTCCGCCGATATGCTGATGCCACCGCGTTCGATTGTAGAACGACTCAATGTAATCTGAGGTAGCGTCAGCCGCTGACCGGCGCGTTTTGTAGATTCGCTTCTTGGCGCGCTCCTTCCTCAGACAGCCGGAGAAAGGCTCCGCAACAGCATTGTGTCCCAGCAGTTGCCACGATCGGCTCAATCGGCGGTGAGTGTCGTCTTCCAGCGATCCAGCCGCGGCCTGAGGGTGTCGAGCGGCTGGCAGCCGTGGGCCAGCATGGTGGCCTCGCCGGCGTGGTAGCCGATCAGACTGGGGAAACCGCCAACGCCGAGATCCTGCGCCATCGCGAAATCGTTGCGGGTACGCTGGCGCGCCGAGTCGCTTTGCCACTCGGCACGGAAGATTTCCGGGTCGAACGTCATTTCCTGTGCAATTGCCGTCAGCACGTCGCCATCGGTGATATCACGGTTGTCGCGATAAAAGGCGACGTGCAGGGCGTGCAGGAAATCCAGCGCGGCTTCCGGTGCCAGGGTGCGCGCCGTCACCAGCGCGCGGCAGGCCGGTTCGGTGTTGTAGATGAAATCCTGCCGGTCGAAGAAATCATGGTTGAAGGGTTGGCCGGTGGCCTCGGCCACATGTTGCCAGTGCTCCTGGACCGCCGATCTGAATGGGGCCGGCATCGGCGCCTGGGCATCCGGAAACAGACCGCCGGCCACCACCTGCAGGTCGGCGGGCGCGGCGTGTCGGGCGGCGATGCTGCGAATCACCGGCGCGAAGCCCCAGCACCAGGAACACATGGGGTCGGCCAGGTAGAGCAGGGTTGGTGGCGCCGTTATCGTCATTGGTTCGGCCTCAGGGCGGGCCATTGGCGTCGATGGAAACCGGCCTGTCGTCGACCTGACTCGTCCGCATGGCGCCGACACTGGAAAACGTCGAAACCAGATACGGTACCAGCATGGTCAGCGCCATGGGCAGCAGGTGCGCGGGATGGAATTGCCCGGCGAGCCAGTGCCCGCCGTGGTTAATGATGATGAGAATCGGCCCGACCACCACGGCATAGCCCAGGGCCCGGCGTACCACCGATGGCGCCGTAGCCCGCGTCAGCCAGACCTGAGCCCGGTCGTTCGGCGCCACGGCCGTCACCCGTCCGTGTGATTGCCACCGAGCGTGCCCAGCCGGTCGGCGTCACGCAGCAGGTACAGCGCCAGGCAGGCGGCCAGCATCGGCCAAGCGGCAAAGAACAGCAGGTTGGAACCCTCGAACGGCGAGAAGTACAACGCCAGCGGCGACAGGGTGGACACGCCGTGCAACAACAGCACCGCACCATAGGTCCAGCGCCTGGCCAGCCCGGCGACGAACGCAAGCAGGAGTAGCAATTCGGCCAGTCCGATGACCGTGATCAGGCCGCTGCCGAGGCCGGGAATGAAGTAGAACTTCTCGTACACCGCCGCGGCGTGGCCGGGGTTGACGAACTTGTCCAGCGTCCACACCGCCATCACCAGGAAAACGGTCAGGCGCATGGCCAGCAGGCTGAATTCGAGACGTGTCTGTTGTGTCATGGCATTAAACTCCTTGAAAGGCTTATCCGCAGATTTCGCCGATTACACGGATTGTCTGGCCGTTAGTTTTTCTGTCTCTCGCCGGATTGAACGAACCAGCTGCTATTCATGGACTTTGTTCATGTGTGGGACGAAATGCGCGGGCTGAAGGACGCAGCTTTCTGTCTTCACCATCTGTGCAATCGGCGTAATCTGCGGATCCCTCTTCTTTCCATGGCCGTTGGCCCCATTCAGGCCGCCTGCCGCCCAGCGCCACGCGCCACCCAGTAGTCGACGCTGAGATAGCGGCCAGCCCCGGTGAAGAACAGGCTCAGCAGCATGATGAAGTAGGTAGCGGCCATCTGGATGCCGTTGTTCAGGATCACGAACTTGCCCTGCGCGGTCAGCCATTCGTAATCACCGTGCTCCTTGAGGATGGCGCGGCCGCGCTCGGCGCGTTTGGCGGCTTCCTGTGCATCCTCGCAGTTGAACAGGCAGAACATGGGGTCGGCGATGGTCTGCCAGCCGTGCTCCCAGTGCACGGCAAAGGCGGCGACCAGCATGGTTACCATCAGCGGAATCGCCAGCCAGCGCACGGCGATCCCGATCAACAGGGCAATGGCGCCGATCACTTCCGTGGCGGTGGCCAGAAACGCCATCAGCCAGGGAAACGGAAGGCCCAGCCCCCACTCGGGGTTGCCGAACCAGTTCACCGTGCCGTCGAAGTTGTTGACCTTGTTCATGCCGGCCAGCCAGAACACCGGCGCCAGATACAGGCGCAGGGCCAGCGGTGCCAGAAAGTCGAATGCACGGGTCTTGTCCAGCAGGTGCTGGGCCGCGATGAAGAGCTGCATGGTCCGCCTCGTGTGGATTTCTTGTTCCAGGCAGTGGACCGGGGTGTCCTGGGTTTGCTTGCGCGGGCGGCTCAGCCGCCCGCTGGCAGGCTGGCGTCCAGCCCGCTGTCGAGGTCGGGATAGCGCAGCACCAGCCTCAGGTCGTCGCGCAGCCGGTGGTTGTCGAGGCGACGCGATTCGCGCAGGAATGACAGCCGCATCTCGCTCCAGTCCCGCTCCGCCTCGGCACGGCTGATGCTGGGCGGATCGGGCAGGCCCAGGCGCCGGGCGATGGCCCGGTAGGTGGCACCCATCGGGGTCGGCTGGCCGTCGGCGGCGTTGTACACGGCCCGGTCCGGCCCTCGTTCGGCGGCCGCCATCGCGGCTGCAGCCAGATCATCGATGTGGATGCGATTGGTCCAGGGACTGTCGGCGTCCTCCAGCACCGGTTCGCCGCGACGTACCCTTTCGATCGGCAGCCGGCCGGGTCCGTAGATGCCGGGCGCGCGCAGGATGACGGTGGCACCGGGCCAGTCGGCCAGCCGACGCTCGGCGGCTGCGCGCCGGCGGGCGCGGTCGGTGATCGGGTTCAGCGGCCGGTCCTCGGTGACCCAGTGGCCGCCGCAGTCGCCGTATACGCCGCTGGTGCCGATGTAGACCAGTCGCCGGGGCGGCCGGTGGGCGTAGGCGGCCAGGACGGCGGCCAGCCGCGGATCGTCGTCGCCGGTTCTTGGGGGCGGGGCAAAATGGAATAGCAGGTCGGCGTCGGGCAGATCGGGGTCGGGCCGGTCGAGATCGACCGTCTGCGCCGCGATGCGGTTTCGGGCCAGGCGATCGGCGCTCTCGGTGCTGCGCACGAGGCCGGTCACACCCCAGCCGCGATCGGCCGCCAGCCGGGCGACCCGCTGCCCGGTGTCGCCGCAGCCGATGATCACGGCGCGGGTCACGGCAGCTATCGGGGGTTGTCCAGTACGGCTTCCAGCCCCTGACGGAAGGCCTGGCGGGCTTCCTCGTCCTGGTCGATTTCCTCGAACAGCCGGCCGAGTTCCAGCAGCGCCGACGGCCGGTTGACCCCGCGCAGGCTGTTTTCCAGGTAACTGCGTGCCCGGCCCCACAGCCGGTTGCGCAGACACAGACGGCCGGCCACCAGCAGCAGTTCCGGCTCCTCGCCATACTGCTTGAGCCAGGCTTCCACCGTGGCGAGCTGGGCGGTGCGGTTGTCACTGGCGATATCGCCGAATGCCAGCGCCAGCCCCGCATCCCACTGGGTGCGCAGGGTGGCGCGGATCAGGTCGGCTGCCGCCACCGGCGCGCCGGCTTCGATCAGCTTGCGCACGTATACCAGTTGCACGGCGGGGTTGCGCCGCAGGTCACGCGGGACCCGTTTCCAGGTTTCCGGCAGCGTGTCGGCATTGGCCTCGGCCTGGCGAATCAGGTCGGTCCAGGCCCGGATCGAGAGCTCGCAGCGTTTGTCCTCGCCGAGCAGCTGTTGCTTGCGCAGCAGGGGCAGCAACTCGCGCACCTGGGCCCAGTCGCCCATTTGTTCGCTCAGCCGGGTCAGCAGCACCAGCCCGTGGCCGTGGGTGGGCTCGATCTCCCGTAGCCGGGTCAGCGTGGCCAGGGCTTCGGCATCCTGGCCCTGTTCGATCTGCAGTTCGGCCTGGGTCAGCAGAATGGCTAGTTCCGAACTGCCGCGCCGGGCGGCGGCCTGTTCCAGATAGCGGTCACGCCGGTCAGGCGCCTGCAGGTGCTGGGCGCAACGGGCCGCGCCGAGATAGTTGAGGGTCGGGTTGTCCTGGCGTTCGGCCAGCTTCGCGAGTTCGTTCTCGGCGTCGGCCCAGCGGCCCTCGAACAGCTTGAGCAGCCCCTGGTAGAGCGACCGGCGGGCCTTGCGTTCACCGCGCCGGGCCAGCAACTCGCGCAGATTGCGGGGCAGCAGGGCACCGGTGACTGCCAGCCGCCACAGCAGCAGCGCGGTATACAGGCCTGCCACCAGCGCCGCCAGGAAGAAGAACAGCGAGGTTTCCAGGCGCCAGTCCGCGTAGGCGATCTGCACGTAGCCGTTGTGCTCGCGGAATACCAGCGCCAGCCCGACGCCGACGACCAGGAAGATGAAGAAGAACAGCAGCAGGCGTCGCATTTATTCGCTGCCGTTGTTGCCGGATGGGTCCGGGTTGCCGCTCAGCCGCTTCTGGGCCTGCTCGCGAAGGAAGGCGCGCATGGCCACCAGGCTGTCGCTGATATCGGGTGCCTGCCAGTCGATGCCGGCCTTGCTGATGCCGTTGAGCTGTTCCAGCACGCCGGCGACCCCCGCGGCATCGGTATCGAAATAGGTCTTGAGCCACTGCCGGGCGCTATCCAGATTGCTGCGATACACCTCGCCCTGGCGCTGCAGCAGCGCCAGCCGCGCGGACTGCAGTTTCAGCGTCAGGTTCTGGTACAGGAAATAGGCCTCGTCGGGCGGCATCAGCGGCTGATGCGGCTCGTCGCTGCGGCGGATGGTGAACATGCCCTCCAGCGCGGTACCCAGGGAATCCACGAAGTGCTGCCAGCCGGGGGCGTCGATGAGCGTGTCGGGGTCGGGTGCCTTGGCCTGGTAATCCTGTGGAATCTCGGATTTCAGGGTCAGATCCGGCACCTGCTCCACCAGGCTGGACAGGGTCAGCGCCATGCCCTCGATATCCGGATCGGGCAGCGCGTTGAGCGCGGCGATTTCGTCCACCACCTGTTCGCGAATCTCGAACAGCCGCGGGTCGCCGAGATTGCCGATATGGCGACTGGCCAGTTCCAGCGCGCGGCGGGCGCCGCCGGCGTCGCGATGCAGCAGCAGGCGCTCATTGGCGGCGGCCAGCAGACTCTCGATTTCCAGCAGCTTCCAGCGCCGGGTGCCGCCCTCGATGCGTTCGACCAGTTCGCCCATCTGCACCCGGGTGTCGTCCAGCCCCTGCTGCAGCTCGGCGATGTCGTCGCCCTGCGAGCCGACCGAACCGGTCACGTCTTCGAGCGAGGATTCCAGCTGCCGCAGGCGCGGCATCAGATCGTCCTGGACGGTGGTCTCCAGGCTCTGCTCCACCGTGGCCATGCGGTCGTCGAGCTCGTCGGCCCGTTGATCGCCGAGCCAGGTGAGTCCGGCCACGCCCGCTACAGCCGCCAGTGCCAGCAGCAGGGCCAGTACGGCCAGTACCGCGGCGGCCCGGCCGCCACGGCGCGGCTTCTCGGTGGCCGGCACGGCGGCGGTTTTCGCCGCTTCGGCCTCCGCCGCGACGTTTTCGTCGGTGGCTTCGGTCGGCTCGGCGTCGGCCGTATCCGCCTCGCGGGCCGGTTCCTCCGGTCGTTGGGACTCGGTCATGTGTTTATGCGCTCCCCCGGCCGATTCCTTGGCCTGCGGCCGGGCAGCGCGCAAGCGTCTCCAGAATGGCGGCGTCGTCCATGCGCGGCGGCCGCAGCGGCATGGTGTTGAAACCCAGATCTTGTGCCCGTTTTAACACACGCTCACTCGGCACCACCAGTTGACGGGCGCGCAGGTCCGGCCACAGCGCGGCCGGCGTGATGGCGGCGAGATGGGTCAGTGCCTCGCCGCTGGTGACGACCAGGACATCGGCCTCTGCCACCAGCGCCTGCAGCCGCGGCCGCGACGGGGTTACCGGCTGCCGGCGGTAGACCGCTACCTTGCCGACCTCGGCGCCGCGCCGATCGAGCGTGTCGGCGAGGGTGGTCCGGCCACCCTCGCCGCCAATGATCATCACGCTGCGGCCGGCAGGATTGGCGAAGCGGGATAGGGCGAGCAGCCCCTCGCTGGTGGTATCCGCGGTCGGGACCAGCACCTCGCGGCCGGTGGCAGCGCGCAGCGCCGCGGCCGTGGCGGCGCCCACCGCCGCAAGCCGGCCGGCAGGCCGGAAAACCGGTTGCAGGCGCCAGGCACCCGCCACCGCGTTGACACTGGTGAAGATCAGGTCGTCGGCCTCGGCGGCGGTGGTGAGGCCGCGGTCCGCGCCGGCCGGATCGGTGGGGGCTTCGATCGCCAGCAGCGGTTGGCGCAGGGCGTGGCCGCCGGCGGCCTCGATGGCGTCACACAACGCCTCGGCCTGGGCGACCGGGCGGGTGACCCACACGCGCAGGCCGGACAGCCGGTTCACAGCGCGGCGAGAATCCGGTCGGCTCCGGCCGCCAGCAGGCGTTGGGCCAGAGCCGTGCCCAGGGACGCGGCCTCGTCGGCCGGGCCGGTGGTTTCGTCGGCCACCAACTGGCTGCCGTCGGGCGCGCCGACGCAGGCCCGCAGGCGGAGCTGACCGGCGTTCAGTTCGGCGAAGGCCGCGATCGGCAGGTGGCAGCTGCCGGCGAGGCGGGCATTGACCGCCCGTTCGGCGGTGACACGCACGTGGGTGTCCACGTCATTGAGCGCGGCGACTGCCTCGGCGGCCGCGGTGTCGCCGGCACGAATCTCGATGCCCATCACGCCCTGGCCGATGGCCGGCAGGCAGACTTCCGGCGGCAGCTGCTGGCGGATGCGGTCGGCCAGGCCCAGTCGTTCAAGGCCGGCACAGGCCAGCACGATGGCGTCGAACTCGCCGGCATCGAGCTTGCCCAGCCGCGTCCCTACATTGCCGCGCAGGCTGTCGACCTCGAGATCGGGACGCAGGTGCTTGAGTTGGGCCGCCCGGCGCAGGCTCGAGGTACCCAGCCGGGCGCCGGCCGGCAGGTCGCCGGGGCTGTCGAAACGGTTGGACACGAACGCATCGAATGGGCTGCCGCCGGCCAGCACCACCGGCAGGTCGAATTCGGGTTCCAGTTCCGCCGGGACATCCTTCATGGAATGCACGGCGATGTCGGCCTCGTCGGCCAGCAGCGCCTGCTCCAGTTCCTTGAGGAACAGGCCCTTGCCGCCGATCGCCGACAGCGGCCGGTCGGTGATGCGGTCGCCGCGGGTGGATAGCGGCACCAGCGAAATGGTCATCGCGGGGTGTGCGGCCTGCAGCCGCTGCTGCACATCGCGGGCCTGCCACATGGCGAGTTCGCTCTTGCGGGTGGCGATGCGCAGGCGCGCAGTAGGGGTGTCGGTCATTGATCCTGTTCCAGCAGTTGCCTGACGTCGCCGAGCCGCCGGCGGCTGACCGGCACCGGCGTTGCCAGATGTCGTAGCAGCAACTCCGGGCCTTCGGGACCCCGGCGCAGGGCCTGAATGTGGTCTCGGGCGGCCAGCGCCTTGCGGTGCACGCGAATGAAGCCCGGGCCCAGGGTATCTTCCAGCGAACGCAGCGATTCCTCGATCAGCAGTTGGCCGTGCAGATGATGCACGGTGACGTACTTGTCCTCGGCAATGAAGCAGACGATGTCGTCCACCGCCACGCGGGCAAGACCGTCACGGTCCTGCCCGTGCACGTATCGGCGTTCACCGGCGGCTGGCATGGTACCGGAATGCATCTGTGCGCGGCTGGGCTGGCGCGCGCGCATCAGGGCCGCCGCCAGCCGGTCGCGGCGGACTGGCTTGAGCAGATAACCGGCGGCGCGGGTGTCGTGGGCCGACAGGGCGTGCTGATCGTGCGCGGTGGTGAAGATCACCGCCGGCGGCATCGGTTGCTCGGCCAGCGTGCGGGCCACCTGCAGGCCGTCCATGCCGGGCATGTGGATATCCAGAAGCACGACATCCGGCTGGTGGTGCTCGACCGCGTCCAGGGCGGCCTGACCGTCGGCGGCTTCGCCGGCCACCTCCCAGCCGGGCAGCTCGGTCACCATCTGCGCCAGACGCTGCCGCGCCAGCGGCTCGTCATCCACGATCAGGAGCTTCACGGGTTGTCCGCCTCCGGCGCCGGCAGATTGAGCACCACGCTGAAATGGTCGGGACCGCGGGCCGTCTGCAGGCTGGCGCCGTCGCCATAGCGCAGGGCCAGGCGTTGCTCGATGTTGGCCAGGGCCAGGCGCAGGCCGCCGCCGTCATCGTCGGGTTTCTCGATCCGGGGATTGGTCACGCTCACCGCCAGAAAATCGCCGCGGCGGACCGCCTCGATGCTGATGCGCCCGCCGCCGGGCAGCTTTTCGATGCCGTGGCGGATGGCGTTCTCCACCAGCGGTTGCAGCGACAGCGGCGGTAATGGCCAGTCGGCCACCGATGGTTCGATATGGCGATCCAGGGTCAGCCGGTCCCCCAGCCGCAGTGCTTCGATGCGGATGTACGCGTCCACCAGTTCCAGTTCCTCGCGCAGGGTGACCAGCGGGCGGTCATCGTCGGCCAGGCTGGCGCGCAGAATGTCGGACAGGTCCTCGATGGCGCGTTCGGCATCGGCCGGGCGCATCGCCACCAGCGCGGCGATGCTGTTCAGGCAGTTGAACAGGAAGTGCGGGCGGATGCGGGCCTGCAGTGCCTGGTAGCGGGCCTCGGCCTCGGCGGCGGCCTGGCGCTGCCAGGCGTCGCGCAGCCAGAAATAACGCAGGCCCAGCGCCGACACCACGGCGCAGACGCCCAGATTGCGGATCAGGAAATCCTGATGGCTGATATCGGCCACCAGCGGGGCGATGCCGGTCTGCGGGCCGGCCAGGTACACGATCTCGCTCAGGGCGAAGGTCACCGCCAGCAGGCCGGTGTAGCTCAGGCCGGCCACCAGGCGGGCATTGAGATGACCCAGATGCCGGCGGATCAGGCACAGCGCGGACACGCTGAAGATGCCGATCCACTGCAGATACAGCGACATCAGGAACAGCGAGAACCAGAAACCGCGGGCGGTTTGCAGCGCCGAGAGGGCCAGCACCACCGCCACCAGCTGGCAGATCACCAGCACATCCACCACCCGCCCGGTGCCGCAGAAATCCGGCAGGAATGCCTGGGCGGGGCGCGTCGCCGTGGGGTTCATCCGGGCAGTGTTCGGCGCGGCGGTCCCGGGGTCAAGCGGCGTTGCTATAATTCGCGGCCTTTCGCAAACGGCGGTAGCCGCAGCCAACATGGCCGACAAGCCCACCAACCAGAGCTGGGGCGGACGCTTCAGTGAAGGCCCGGATGCCCGGGTGCAGCGTTTCACCGCCTCGGTATCGTTCGACTGCCGGCTGGCGCCCTACGACATCCGCGGCTCGATCGCCCACGCCACCATGCTGGCGAAGGTGGGTGTGCTTGCCGATGACGAGCGCGACCGGATCGTGGCCGGGCTGCAGGACATCGGCGGCGAAATCGAGCGCGGCGAGCTGGTATGGCGCGACGACCTCGAAGATGTGCACATGAACATCGAGGCCCGCCTGACCGAGCGCATCGGCGAGGCGGGCAAGAAGCTGCACACCGGGCGTTCCCGCAATGACCAGGTCGCCACCGACCTGCGCCTGCTGCTGCGCGAAGGGATCGACGAGCTGCGAACGGAACTGGCGCGCCTGCGGACCGGGTTGATCGACCTGGCCGATCGCGAGGCCGATACCGTGATGCCCGGCTTCACCCACATGCAGGTGGCCCAGCCGGTAACCTTCGGTCATCACATGCTGGCCTGGGAAGCCATGCTGGCGCGGGACAGCGCCCGCCTGGCCGACACCCGCCGGCGGGTCAACGTGCTGCCGCTGGGCAGCGCGGCCCTGGCCGGCACCACCTTCCCGATCGACCGGCCGTTCGTGGCCGAGCAGCTCGGGTTCGACGACGTCGCCGAAAACTCGCTGGATGCTGTGTCCGATCGCGATTTCGCGATCGAATTTCTGGCCGACGCCGCGCTGGTGATGACCCATCTGTCGCGGATGGCCGAGGAACTGGTGCTGTGGATCAGCCCGGCATTCGGGTTCGTGGAGCTGCCGGACCGCTACTGCACCGGCTCCTCGATCATGCCGCAGAAGAAGAATCCGGATGTGCCGGAGATCGTGCGCGGCAAGACCGGTCGGGTCACCGGCCACCTGATGGCCCTGCTCACCCTGATGAAGGGTCAGCCGCTGGCCTACAACCGCGACAACCAGGAAGACAAGGAGCCGCTGTTCGACGCCCTCGACACCCTGCGTGACTGCCTGGGCCTGTATGCGGACATGGTGCCCCATATCCGGGTGGATGCCGATGCCTGCCGGCGCGCGGCCGCCCGCGGCTTTGCCACCGCCACCGATCTGGCGGACTACCTGGTGCGCAAGGGCGTGGCGTTCCGCGACGCCCATGAAATTGTGGGCAAGGCGGTGCGAGCGGCGCAGGATGGTGGCGTCGATTTGGCCGATCTGTCTCTGGACACGTTGGGCGGTTTTTCCGACGTGATCGGCGACGATGTCTACCAGGTGCTCACGCTGGATGGCTCGGTTGCCGCGCGTGACCACATTGGCGGCACCGCCCCGGCGCAGGTGCGGGCGGCGGCGGCCCGGGCGCGGCAGCGCCTGGCCGCGAACGACTGACGCAATCACGAAACCCTGCCCGCCATACGGCGTCCAAGTCTGACGGCTTCGACGTTTGCGGGAGGTTGCCATGCGACGTCGTCTTTACTTCCTTGTGCCCGACGCCGGCACGGCCGAAACCATCGTTGACGAATTGCTGCTGGCCCGGATCGAGGCGCGCCACATGCATGTGGTGGCCCGGGAGGGCACGCCGCTGGGCGATCTGCCCGAGGCGGATCTGCGCCAGAAATCCGATCTGATCGAATCCGCCGAGCGGGGCCTGGCCGTCGGGGGCGTTACCGGCGTGCTGGCCGGCCTGACGGCGGTGACGTTTCCGCCGGCCGGCGTTGTCGTCGGCGGGGGATTGGTGGCTGCCACAACCCTGGCCGGGGCGGGGTTCGGCGCCTGGGCCGCCAGCATGATTGGTATTCGTCTACCCAATCGCGAAATCCGCGACTACGAGCAGGCCATCGAAGACGGCCAGCTGTTGCTGATGGTGGACGTGCCCAATGCCGATGTTGGGCGCATCGCCGAATTGGTGCGCTCGCATCATCCCGAGGTGAACATCGGCGACACCGAGCCGCACAAGCCGGCATTTCCTTAACCGGTCAGCGGTCGTCGCGGCGGATGTCCAGATTCAGCACTTGCACCACCGCACGTCCCTGATCGATGCGGAAAACCGCGGTTTCGTGGATGGCCAGTCGCTGACCGTCCGGCCCCGGGGCGAGTTGCTCGTCCAGCCGGGAGGTCACCCGGATACCGGCGGCGGTGCGTTGCATGGTTGTGTCGCGACGGCTGACCCGGTAATCCTGTGCCCGGTCGAAGGTTTCCTGCCAAAGGGCCTCGAGTTCGCCTCGGTCGAGCTCATCCCATCCGCTGCCATTCGGCAGGCGCACGCGGATACGGGCGTCGGAGGCCACATGGGTCACGATGCCGGCTGCGTTGCGGTCCGAGGCGGCGTCGGCCATGTTGGCCAGCGCCTTGACGACGGCGTTGCGGTTGCCGTCCGTCACCGGCCGGGTGGTGCCGCCGTCGCCTTGTCGCGCCGCCAGATATCGTCGTGCCCCCGGGTGATCGTGCTCGTCCGCGGCACGGCGCAGCCATGCCAGTCCGGCGGATTCGTCCTCCTGCTCGATCAGGCGCATCCCCAGCGCATACTGGGCCTCGGCATTGCCGTTCTCCGCGGCCTGTTCGTACCAGCGCCGGGCACGCGCCGGATCCGCCTCGGTGCCCAGACCCTTTTCGTAGGCCTGCGCGGTTTCGAACATGCCGTTGGCGTCGCCGGCCTCGGCCGCCTTGCGGTACCAGTGCAGGGCCTTCTCGTGGTCCTGCTCGGTACCCTCACCGGCGGCGTACATGTTGGCCAGGTTGAGCATGCCTTGGGTATTGCCGGATTCCGCGATCACCTTGTAGCGGTCGAAGGCCTCATCGAACTGCCCCATCTTGTAGACCGCATAGGCCTTGAGCACGCTGACCATGTCACGGGCGATGCGTTCCTGATCGTCGCGCTGGCCGGCATCGGTCTCGAATTGCGCCAGGGAAGCCGGCGCGATGACGCAGGCCAGTAGCGCAAGCGCTGCTGTGCGGCGCCGACGCGACGATCCGGATCGAATGCTGAGAGCGGGCATGCGCTTTCCTTCCGACTTGGTGGGCGGCGGTAATCCGCGCGAGCTCACCGATCCCGCGCGTGGTCGCCCAGTCATAACATCTCTGTGGTCCCCTTGTTGGGCACGTCGGGCGCACGGGTAATGCCTGTACGGGCCGGCGGCTGCCAGCTAGGCTGCTGGATCATGCATTCCGGAGCGAGGGGGAAGCGTTATGGGCGTTGGAAAATCGATGGCGGCGGTGCCGGCAGTCGCCTTGCTGCTGGCACTCTGGTCACTACGGGCCGGGTCGATGATGGGCGGCGAGGGCCCGCCGCCCTGCGATTCGCAGGCCTGTTTCGTCGACGCGGTCGCGGCCTGCGAGTCGGGCACGGCCTACATGACCCGGTCGTCGGCCGGTGCTAGCGCCCAGTATCAGGTCGAGGGGGCCACCGAGGATGGACGCTGTCGGCTGGCGCTGATCTACATCACCCATCCGGAACCGCCCTGGCGCGAGAGGCCCCTGTTCTTCGCCGTGGATCCCGGCGGCGATGTCGGGGCTCAGCTCAAACAGGCCGTCGAGGGTTGTCTGACCGGCGAGGCAGACAGTGAATTCCGCTGCGACGGGCCGCTGCTGGATGTCACTGGGGATCGCTGACCGATCTAGGCGACAAGCCGGGTCAGCCCATCAGGCCCAGCACGCCCGTGATGATCAGGTAGCCGGCCACGATGTAGTTGAGCAGGCGCGGCACCAGAAGAATGGCGATACCGGCGGCCAGTGAAACAATGGGCACCAGGGTGGCGCTGGAAATGGTCAGTGTCATCGGAACGCTCCGGCGTTGGGTGGAAAGCCGAGCTTGGCGGGACAGGCGTGTCACCGCAATCCCGAATCTCGTCACGGTATTGTGCCGTCCAATAGTTGGACGGCGAGTTGTGGTGGGTAGGGTTGACGTTGAAAAATGCCGGCCTGGGGATGCTCGGCGGGAGAACGGGGTGTTGTCCATGGACGCAGTCGGTCACCGGTGGTGGGTCGCCACGGGTCTGGTCATCGCGCTTGCGGCGTGCGGTGGTGGCGATTCCGACACGCCGCCGGCGGACCCCGATCCGGAGTTCCGCAGCATTTCCGGCGCCGGGAACAACACCGAATCGCCGGTGGTCGGCCGCGCGGATACTCCGATGGCGCGAATGGCTGCTCCCGCGTATCCGGACGGGCTGGCCGAGCCCTCCGGCATCGATCGGCCGAACCCACGGACTGTCAGCAACATCGTGGCGCGACAGAGCGGCAACTTGCCGAACGCACGCGGGGCCAGCGATTTTCTCTGGCAGTGGGGGCAGTTCCTGGATCATGACCTGACGCTGGCCCGCGAACAGGCGGATGCCCCGTTGCCGATTCCGGTCCCGCCCGGCGACGAGCATTTCGATCCGACCGGGTCCGGCGCGGTCGAGATTCCCTTCGATCGCAGCGAATACGATCCGGAAACCGGGCAGGCGGATCCGCGCCAGCAGATGAACTCGTTGACTGCGTACGTTGATGCCAGCCAGGTCTACGGGTCCGACGAGGACCGGGCACAGGCACTGCGGCGCAACGACGGCAGCGGCAAGTTGCGCACCAGCGAGGGCGCGTTGCTGCCCCTGAATACCACGGGTCTCGACAATAATCCGGACAGTGACGATCCGTCGCTGTTCGTGGCGGGCGATGTCCGGGCCAACGAACAGGTCGCGCTAACGGCGATGCATGTCCTGTTCGTGCGTGAACACAATCGACTGGCGGATCGTCTGCGGTCGGCTGATGCTTCGCTGAGCGGCGACGCCGTCTACCAGCATGCGCGCGCCATCGTGATTGCCAAGGTGCAGCGCATCACGTACGACGAGTTCCTGCCGTTGCTGCTGGGCGAAGACGCGTTGTCCGAGTACGACGGCTACGACCCGGATACCGAGGCCCGCCTCGCCAACGAGTTCGCCACCGTGGCGTTTCGCCTCGGCCACAGCCTGCTTTCATCCACGCTGCGGCGTATCGGCCCGGACGGACAATCCATCGCCGCCGGCGATCTGCCCCTGCGTGATGCGTTCTTCTTTTCGCCGGAGCGGCTGCGGGCCGAGGGCGGCATTGAACCCCTGCTGCGGGGTCTGGCCGATCAGCGGGCACAGGCGCTCGATCCCATGGTGGTCGACGATGTGCGCAACTTTCTTTTCGGCCCGCCGGGGGACGGCGGCCGTGACCTGATCGCGCTTAACCTGCAACGTGCGCGGGATCATGGCCTGCCCGCCTACAACGAACTACGGCGGTCGCTGGGCCTGACAGCAAAGGCCACGTTTGCCGATATCAGTTCGGACCCGGAAATCCGTGCCCGGCTGACCGAAGCCTATGACAGCGTCGAACTGATTGACCCCTGGATCGGCTGCATGGCGGAGGACCACCTGCCCGGCGCCATGGTGGGAGAACTGGCCTTCAGCATCCTCAAGCGCCAGTTCGAATCCCTTCGTGATGGTGATCGATTCTGGTACGAGCGACTGGATGTGGCCACTTACACCGAGCTGGGTCTTGACGAAATCGAGCGTACATCGCTGGCACAGGTCATCCGCGACAACACCGCCATCGGCGACGAGATTCCGGATGACGTGTTTCGCGTGGCGCCGTGAGCGCGATGGATTCGCCCGCCGGGCCCGCGGTCAGAACAGCTTACGATTGAGCCGGAACAGGGCGGAAATGTCCTCGTCGCCGTGGTCGTCGGCTATCAGCCGTTCGTAGTCCGCCAGCGTTCGTTCGGCCAGCGGCAGCTGCCCGCCGCGGGTTTCGGCCATGTGTCGGCAGATGCTCAGGTCCTTGTGGTGCAGCGCCACCTTGAAGCCGAAGCCGGTGTACTCGTCCCGGACCATGGTGGGGCCACGGTTCTGGACGAACCAGTTGCCGGCCGCGCCCGAGCCGACCACTTCGATCACCTTGTCCAGCGGCAGGTTCAGGGCGGTGGCGAAGGACAGGGCCTCGGTTACCGCCTGGTTGATACCGGCCGCCATCACCTGGTTGACCGCCTTGGTCGCCTGGCCGCTGCCGGCGTCGCCCATGTGCACGATGCGCTGGCCCATCGCCTCCAGCGCCGGCCGGGCACGCTCGAAAGCGTCCTCGTCGCCGCCGACCATCATTGCCAGGGTGCCGTTGGTGGCGCCCTCCGTGCCGCCGGAAACCGGGGCATCGAGAAACGTGCCGCCCCGAGCCGACACCCGTGAAGCCGCCGCGCGGGCGGTATCGGAGGCGACGGTGGAACAGTCGATGACGATGGTGCCGGGCTGCATGGCGGGAAGGATGGTGTCGACCACGCCCAGCACGTCGGCGTCGGCCGACACGCAGGTGACGATAACGTCGCACAGCCCGGCGAGTTCGCCAATGTCCGTCAGGGCGGACACACCGTGCTCCGAGGTGAAGCGCTCGCGCGGTTCTGCCCCGCGGTTGTAGACCGCCCGCAGCAGGCCGGCGCGGTGGAGGTTGGCGGCCATGGCATAACCCATGGCACCCAGGCCGATGAATCCGGCTTGCATAGGGATTGACTCCTCAGTCCAGTAGGTAGGTGTAGCCGCCCAGCCCGTCCTCGAGTAGCGCCAGGCAGGCGTCGCGGGCCTCGTCGTCGAGGCCTGCGTTGTCGGCCTTGCGGCGGTAGGCGGCGCGCAGTGTTTCCGGCTCGAAGTGCACGTATCGGAGCAGCTCGTCGGTGGCGTCGCCGCGTTCAGCCTCGGTCAGCCGCCAGCCGCTGTCGGTGAGTTCCACGTTCACCGCGTCGGTGTCGCCGAACAGGTTGTGCATGTCGCCCAGGTTTTCCTGATACGCGCCCAGCAGGAAAATCCCCAGCCGATAGCGCTCGCCATCACGCAGGCCATGCAGGGGCAGGGTGGTGTCCAGCCCGTCGGCGTCGACGTAGCGGTCCAGCCGGCCGTCGGAATCACAGGTGAGATCGCACAGCCGCACCCGGCGGTCGGGATGTTCGTCGAGGCGCTGCAACGGCAGTACCGGGAATACCTGATCCAGCGCCCACACGTCCGGAGTGGACTGGAACACCGAGAAATTGCAGAAGTACTTGTCTGCCAGCCGTTCGCGCAGGGCGATCAGGGCCTGATGCTGGGCCGGGTCGGCCGGTGACAGGCGCTGTTCCAGCAGACGGAAACTGGCGAACGCCGTGCGCTCCGCCGCCGCCCGTGCGGCGAGGTCGATTTCGCCGGCGGTGAAGGCGGCCTGGGCGGCGTCGAGCGCGTCCTGGGCCTGATGGACGGCCGCCAGGGCGTCGGCGGGGGGCAGGTCCGGTTCGGCGTTTTGGTCGTCGCCGGCCTCGCTGTCGATGACTTCGGTGAGCAGCACTGCGTGGTGGGCGGTCAGCGCCCGGCCGGATTCGCTGATCACCGCTGGCTGCGGCAGGTCGTGGCGGGCGCAGGCGGCGGCCAGTTCGCCGATCACGATGTCGGCGTAGTCGTCCACCCCGTAGTTCATGGAGCAGAAGCTGGTAGCCCGCCGGCCCTCGTAGTCCACGGCCAGGCCGCCGCCGACGTCCACGCAGTCCACCGGGGCGCCCATATCGCGCAGGGCGCGGTACAGGCTGGCGGTTTCGATCATCGCCCGGCGCAGGGCGGCGCGGTCGGCGACCTGTGAGCCGATATGCAGATGCAGCATGCGCAGTGACTCGAGACGACCGGCCGCGCGCAGCCGGTCGACTGCGGCCACCACCTGGCTGGCGGTGAGCCCGAACTTGGCCTTGTCGCCGCCGGTGTTCTGCCAATGGCCGGCGGCCACGCTGGCTAGGCGCACGCGCAGGCCCAGCTGCGGCAGCACGCCGGTTTCGGCGGCCAGGGCGAGAACATCCTCCAGCTCCGAGGGTTTCTCGACTACCAGCATCACCCGGTGGCCCAGCTGCACGCCCGCCATAGCCAGGCGCAGGAAGGCGCTGTCCTTGTAGCCGTTGCACACGATGGTGCGGCCGGGCGGCGCCATGGCCAGCACCGCCATCAGTTCGGGCTTGCTGCCAGCTTCCAGGCCCACGCGCTCGTCGTCGTGGCCGATGATGTGCTCGACCACGGTGCGCTGCTGGTTCACCTTGACCGGATAGACCACGGTGTAGTCGGCCGCGTAGTCGTGCGACGCCCGGGCCCGATCGAATGCGCCCAGCAGGCGTGTGATCCGGTCGCCGAGGATGTCGGTGAACCGCACCAGCACCGGCAGGCGCAGGCCGCGGCGTTCGAGTTCGTCGGCCAGGTCCAGCATGTCGATGGCGGCGGCGTCCGGGCGTGGCCGGGCGCTGGCGTGGCCAGCCTCGCTGATGCCGAAATAGCCTTCGCCCCACTGGGCCACGCGATACAGGTCGCGGCTGTCGGCCACCTGCCAGTCGGTCATCGGGGAGTCGGGAGGGTTCATTTATACTGGCCGGCCACGCAAGCGATGAGGCGGCAAATGGTACTGGATCAGGGCTGGTTCACTGAAACGGCGAGCGAGGTGGGCACCGCGTTCTCGTTGCGCATCAACGACCGGTTGCACGTCGAGACCAGCGATTATCAGACCATCGAGGTGTTTGATACCGAAACCTTCGGCCGTCTGATGGTGATCGATGGCTTCGTGATGCTCACCGACCGGGACAACTTCGTCTATCACGAGATGATGACCCACCCGGCGCTGTTCGCCCACGGCAGCCCCCGGGACGTGGCCATCATCGGCGGCGGTGACTGCGGGAGCCTGCGCGAGGTGCTCAAGCACGAGGGCGTGGGGCGTGCCACCCAGATCGAGATCGACGAACGCGTGACCCGCGTGGCGGAGCAGTTCTTCCCGGCCCTGTGCAGCGCCAACGACGATCCGCGGGCCGAACTCGCCTTCGCCGACGGCATCGCCTGGATGGCCAACCGCGAACCGGAATCGCTGGACATCATCATCGTGGACAGCACCGACCCGATCGGCCCGGCCGAGGGTCTGTTCAACGAGCCTTTCTACTGCAGCTGCCTGGCCGCCTTGCGCCCCGCCGGTCTGCTGGTGCAGCAGAGTGAATCGCCGCTGGCCCATACCCGGTTGATCTGCGACATGCATGCGGCCATGCGCCGCGCCGGCTTTGCCGATACCCACGTGCTGTCGTTTCCCCAACCGGTGTACCCCACCGGCTGGTGGTCGGCCACGCTGGCAGCGAAATCCGACGGCGCGCTGCAGGCACCGACCCATATTGCCGGCCTGGAAACCCATTACTACACGCCGGCGATTCACCAGGCCGCGTTCGCGCAGCCGGCGTTTCTGGCACGAGCGCTTGAGCAGACGCGCCAGGCCTAGACTGCGTCAGCGCCGGCTCAGCGCGCAGGCCTGGTCGATGGTCTGGAGCTGGCCCAGATAACGGTACTGCCCGGTAGGCAGCCGCTGCGATACCTGAAGTTGGCAAACGCTGGTGGCCATGTTCACCTGCTGGCTTATGCGGAATACCCCGCCGGCCGCGGCCGTGAAGGCCCGCTGGGTGATGAAACAGTGGCGGTCGCCCGACTGCCAGAACGCTTCCACCACCAGCGGTTCCCCGGCCGGTACCGAGAGCCGTTCCACGCGCCGGTCGGCCGAAATCCGTTTGAGGCCGCCTACGGGTTGCGAGTCTCGCGCACAGAATGTCGGCTTGACATGTACCCCCATCGTCCCGATGCCGGCCTCACCACCCATGGCATTGATATCCAGCCGATTGCTGGTGAATTCGATCACGGCGCGCCCGCCAAGAGGGGGTGCGGTAACGTTGGTTGTGCGTATGAAGGCGGTGCTGGGCGCGGACTGGTGGGTCGGGGTGCCGCTGGAACAGGACGCAAGCAGAACATACAGCGCCGCCACCGGCAGCTGCCGGGCAGAAAGTCGGGTCACGGGTTGTTATCCGGTTCCGGGTCGGTAACCGGTTATCGGCCGGTATACGCAGGAGTTCGCTTGTTGGCGAATGCGTCGATGCCCTCGCGGGCGTCGTGGGTGCGGCTACAGGCCACCATCTGCTCCAGCTCGCGGCCCAGATGGGCCTCGAGCGCGGCGCCCAGTGACGCGCCGGTGAGCTTCTTGGAGGCGATCAACCCGTTGGTGGCGCTGCCGGCCATCATGGCCGCGCGTTCCCGGGCGGTATCGGCCAGCGCATCGGCGGCCACCACTTCCTCGATCAGTCCCCAGTCGAGCGCGGTTCCCGCATTGATGGTCTCGTTGGTCAGCGTCATCCGGCGGGCCCGGCGCAGGCCGATCGCGCGCGGCAGGAAGAAGGTGACGCCGCAATCCCCGGACAGGCCGATCATGGTGTGGGCGGCGCAGAAACGGGCATTGTCGGCCGCCACCAGGTAGTCGGCGCACATCGCCAGACCCAGGCCGCCGCCGGCCACCGCCCCGTTGAGCGCGCCCACCACCGGCACCGGCAGCCGGCCCAGACGCAGGATGGCGTCGTGGGCGGTGCGCACGAGGCGGTGAATCATGCCCGGCAGGTCGTCTCGGCTGGCGTCCATGGCGCGGATGTCACCGCCGGCGCAGAACATCTTGCCGCGGGCGTCGATCAGCACCGCCCGCAGCCCCTCGGTCGCCTCCACCCGTCGCGCAACGTCGGATAGCGCCTCGGCCATTGGCAGGTTGATGACGTTGCCGTTATCCGGCGTGTTCAGCGTGATGTGGGCAATCGAATCCTCGATCGCGCAGATGACGGGGGCGTCGGACATGGGTGCACTGGCAACGGAATTTGGTTGCATTATCGCCAACGCGTTCCGGCATTGAAAGCGGTTTGCTCCCCCCGGTGGCGGGTGCCGACCGGTTTCGGTCCGGTTTGGCTGGCGGCTGGCGCTCGGGTAGCGTCAGGGTCGCTGGGGCATTGCCGGGGAATCCGGCGGGCGATTCGGGAGTACAACCATGTCAAAAAAGAAAGTGATAGTGGCCGGCGCATCCGGCCTGGTGGGTTACGGGGCTCTCAAGGCGCTGGCAGAGGCCGGCTGCGAAGTGGTGGCGGTGTCCCGGCGCCGGCCGGTGGAGCTGCACGGCGCCACCCATGTGGCCGCCGATCTGAACAACGCCGACCAGTGCCGCGATATCTTCGCTGCCATGTCAGATGCCACGCATCTGGTCTATGCCGCCCTCTACGAAAAGCCCGGCCTGGTGCCCGGCTGGCTGGACGCCGAACAGATCGACATCAACGACCGCATGCTGCGCAATCTGCTCGAGCCGCTGTCCGCCGCAGCAAGCAATTTGCAGCACGTGACCCTGCTGCAGGGCACCAAGGCCTATGGTGTGCACGTGCAGCCGATTCCGGTACCGGCGCGGGAGAACCGTGACGAACTGCACCAGCAGCCCAACTTCTACTGGAACCAGGAAAACTACCTGCGGGAAAAGCAGGCCGGGGCCGGCTGGTACTGGACCGTCCTGCGCCCGCAGATCATCTTCGGCATGTCCATGGGTAGCGCCATGAACCTGATCCCGGCCCTGGGCATCTACGCCGCCCTGCTGCGCGAGGCCGGCCAGCCGCTGATCTACCCCGGCGGCCCGGGCAATATCCTGGAAGCCGTGGATGCTGACCTGCTGGGCCGCGCCATCGTCTGGGCCGGCGAGGCGGAGGCTGCACGCAATGAAATCTTCAATGTCACCAACGGCGACGTGTTCCTGTGGCAGAACCTGTGGCCCGCGCTTGCCGACATGCTGGGCATGGCGCCCGGTCCGGAAGAACCCTGCAGTCTGGGTGAGACCATGCCCGCCCGCGCCGGTGAATGGGACGCCATCCGCCGCAAGTACGATCTGGTGGCCCCGGACCTGGAAAGCTTCGTCGGCGAATCCTGCCACTACGCCGACTTCTGCATGGCCTACGGTGCGGAAGGCTTTGGCGTGGCCCCGGCGATTGTGTCTACCGTCAAGCTGCGCCGCGCCGGCTTCACCGAAATGATCGACACCGAGGACATGTTCCGGAAATGGTTCCGGGTGTTCGAGGAGAAGCGCCTGTTACCACCGGTGGGCTGAGCCGGCTGGTAGTCCTCACTCGTGCCACTTGGCAGAATCACTCGGTAACGCTCACAAGAGCGATTCTCGAGCGTTCGACTGGAGGCTCGGCTTGCTCTACTGTGAACCTGGTGCATGGCCATGATGAGCTGCGCCTAATTGCTTAATGCCCGCGTGGGTCGTGAGGACGTCGAAACGTCCTGTGCTCGGCATCAAACCCAGGGAGATGGTTATGCCGATGAGATTACACGTGAGCGCCGTGCTTGCCCTTTCCATGACGCTTCTTCTGGGCTGTGGCGGTGATCCGGTGACAGAGTCCGCCAATGACAGCCCGCCTGCCCAGGCAAGCAGCGGCTGTACCGAGCGTGACGGTGCGTGGTTCGGTCGTTCGGCCGACGGGGCCTTCATCAGCAGCCAGACGCGGGAGGCGTGCGAGGCGCGGCTTTGACCGTGAAGTCGCCCGCCGCAACGAACCCTAGGGGGCAGTCGCACGAATGGGCGTGGCACCCCGAACCACTCTCATGAAATTGCCAGTAATGCGGGCAACCGCAGATTGACCGAACCCGCTAATCATGGTTCGGCCAGCCCGGAGTCGATAGGCAGCCGGTTATGTTTTAGTCGCGATTACGAGTCTTCGCTCTGTACGTTAGCGGCACTGTTGCGAACCATCGCTGATAGCGGTTGATGGTCCTCTGCTCAGCGTGTGTCAGTAGGCCGGTAATCTTTGAGTGGCGGGGCCGGGTGTCATCCGGGCGCTCTCGAAGGCGCGTGAACGTGATTGGCTGAATCGCCAAGCGGGCCGCTGAGTGAGCTTGGTCGGCCGGTGCCATTGGCACTGCGAGCCCGGTTCTGAGGCAGGCCGGCAAGCGGCTGTGGCCCGCTTGCCGGCCCGTGATGTCACGACGCGGGCGATAGTCTATTCGGCCGCGATATCCGAGGCAGCGAAATCCGCCGTGCTCGGCTGCCCTTCCTGTACCGTCACGTTTTTCTGCGGTTCGAAAACAAGCATGTCTTCGGCCGCCGGATCGTCGTCCACCGCCTGGCAGGTGAAGGCCACGGTGTAATTGCCAGCCGGTACGAAGCCAATGGTGTATTCAAAATCCCCACTCGTTTCGTTCTGGCGAACATTGGCCACGGTGATCGGGTGTGCCGCACCGTCCGAGCGTGTCTGGGGGTCGCCTTGCTCGTCGACAAACACATCGCCCGGCGTGGCGTCGGATCCCGCGTACAGGTACACCGCATTGCCCGCATCGTCGGCCAGGTTTCCGGTACAAGTGGCCTCGTCCATCACCAGCATGTCTCCGACGGTCCCGGTGATCGAGCCCACCTCGCTGTTGTCCACGATGCGCAGGGCCGGCCGCAGGAGGTAGTAGGACTCGCTGCCGGGCGGGCCCCCATCCACCTTGACCAGGGCCTTGCGTAGATCGACGTCAATCGTAAAGTCCACGCTGCCACCCGCCGTGATCGTGAATGGGCTGACTAACTGCACGAAGCGGTCGTTGGGGTTACGGGAGGGCGGCTGATCGCCGGGAATAAACAGACCAAACTGTCCCCCGGCGGTTTCCGTGACGTAGGAATCGGTGGATCCCGCCCCGCTGACGCAGGCACCGCTGGACGCGCAGCCGCCGTCGACGAACAGCCGGACGAAATTGTAGTTGCCGGCGGGCAACTCGATATCCTCAAGCAACGGCGCCGCGTTGGTGCCCTGCAGGCTCAGCAGGTCGATTTGCCGGGGCTCGTCCAGTTCGAAGGTGAGCATCTCGCCCTGCTGCGGCTTGATGTCGACCCGGTCGAACGTAACGAACACGTTGTCCACGTTGTCCGCCGGCGCGTCGGTGACGGCGAACGATGCCGTGCCGGTGCCGCCGCTACCCGAGTCGCCGCCGCTTCCACCGCCGCATGCGGCCAGGGCAAGCGATGCACTGCCAATCGCGATCAGTAATGGGAATCTGGATTTCATGACGCACTCCTAAAGCAGATTTTCGTGGCAGTCTCCCGGGAGCCCCATTCACTGCCTGTCACGGTATCGGCAATGTTTGGGAAAAACAAACCTTAGTCAGCGCGAGTACAGCGAATCCCGGCTCGCTGTAATCCCAAGACACCCGATGCCCTCGCGGGTGACGCCGGCGCCGGGGCAGCCTTTACCGCTCTCCGGAAAATACGGGTTGCCGGATAAGAGCCGGGAAAATCGCTTTAGTCGTCCAGCCCTTCTCGATACCAGTACACGCGTTCACGTACGCCGAGCGGGATATTGGGTACACCGGTGACGGTGGTGCCGGAAATCACCGCCAGATACTGCTTGTCCCCAATAGGCACCACCACCGGCACCGGCGTGGGCGGGAAGCCGCCGCCGGGCGTGACCTTGAAGCGATCCGGTGTGGTCAGACCCTCACGACCATCCTGCTCGATGGTCGCGCTGGCGGTGCGGTAGTCGAGCGCATAGTTGCGGGCGATGCCGAGGTCCGCCGCACAGGGCGTGGCCTCGGACGGGGGCTGGTTGGTGTTGAAAAAGGTGCTGCCGGCCAGCGTGGTAGCGCCGCCCACGACCTTTTCCCCGGCGTTGCCTAGGGTCACGAACCAGCCGTCGCGGTCGGCCAGGTCCGTGGCTGCGGCCGCCTGCTGACCCTCACTGCCCACCTGGATGAGATTGTCGGTGGCGTCGTACAGGTCACCCACCCCGATCGGCGCCGCCGGCGGCGGTCCCGCGGTCTGGCTGTCCTTGAACATGTAGAAGCGATTGGTCGGGGTCAGCGAGAACGGCTGCTCGCGATCCCCCGAGCCCACCAGCACGGCGTCGAAGGCCTCGTCCAGCTCGGTGGCCGGGGCCGCCACCACGTCCACCGGGTAATGGAACTCCTGGTCAGAGCCGACATCGGCCAGCTTGTAGTGGTCCCATAACGCGAAGTCGGGCCCGGCCGAGGCGGTGCTGTCCACCAGATCGATCCGCCAGACCTGGCCCCCGGTATCCGGAATGTAGATCCGGTCGAGGTAGCCGTCACGGTCCCGATCGATCGGGGTGGGGCCGGCCGGCATGCTGTACTGCATGGCCGATTCCGTGACCGCGATATCCCCGGCTGCGCTGCTGTCCGGGGCCGGCCCGATCTGCCACAGCAGTTCCCCGGTACGCGCGTTGGCCACGAACAGGCCGCGGCCGCTGCTCGCGCCGGATGAGTTATCCGTGCCCGTGACCGGGTCCGCGTCCTCGGCCGCCGGATCATAGCCGGCGCCGAAAATGGCCACTGGATCCGCCATGCCGCGCAGGCGGCCGATGCGCACGTCGGACCAGCTCTGGCCGAGTTCCGCAAAACCCGGCGTGGTCGGATCCACTTTCCAGAGCAGCCGCGGCGAAGCCGGTGTCGTGACATCGAATGCATAGAGGAATCGCCCGCCACGACGCATGGTGGCGTACACGTAGACCTTGTCCCCATCGGCCGGTTCGACCACACGATCGCCATCGACGTCCATGACGTAGGCGGCGACATTGCCGTCGGCAAAATAGCGTTTGCCCTGGGTGTTGGAGCGAAGTGCGCCCAGGTCATCGAAGAATTCGGGCGGCACGAACGACCACAGCTCTTCGCCGCCGCCACCGGCATCCCGACCACCGCGCACGGCGTGGATCATGCCGTCATTGCCGCCGTAGAAGACCACCACGTCGGTATCGCCGCCGCCGGTGCCGTAGTTCACGATGCCGGGCTGGGAATGCAGGACGTCTCCGTGAACCGACGCACGCACGTCGTCGGTGCGGCCGTCGCCATCCTCATCCTCCGGGACGCTGCCACCGGCCTCGACCGGTACCTGGTGATTGTCCTCGCCGCGAATCCAGTCGATAAGATCGGCATCCAGCCCGACATCGGCGTTGGCACTGGAAAACGGCGTGGCGCTGAGCAGATCCCCGGTGTCGCAGCCACTGGTGCAGGTGTAGATATTTCGCGCGCCCGCATACGCGCCTGCCGTCTCGAGGTCGCGCAGCTGCTGAGCCACGCCGCCTTTCTCCACCACGGCGCCGTCCGGGGCATCCGAGCCGGATGGCGGCTCGCCACTCGGGGCGAAATCCCAGTAGCTGGAGGCATGCGTCCAGAAGCTGGTCGCGCCGTTGTTGATGAAACCGGTCACCGGGCTCTGCGCCGCATCACCGTCGACATCGGCCAGGAACACGTTATCCGTGGCCGGATCGGCATTGAGTTGATAGAGCTTGAGATTGCCGAACCAGCGCGTACGGTCATCCGCGTCGGGCCGGAACACACCGATGTAGACCTGATTCAGGTTGGTGCCCCGGACATTCACCGACACCGGCAGCGCCACCGCCGCGAACACACTGTTGACGGCAAGAATGTCATCGATCACATCCTGCAGCGCCTCCAGCAGTGCCACCGGCTCCTGCACCGGGTAATAGGCGTCCTGGTTGTTCTGTACCGCGATCGATTTCAGCAGTGCATGGCCCGCCCGGTTCTTGCGGTTGCCCTCCTGGTTCGAGTTCGGGTCGTAGACGTCGATGACATACGTACGCAGCGTCTGCACACCGTCCTTGATGTCGTCGGGCACCACATCGGCGGCGTTGAAAAAACGCGAGTACTCGTCCGCAACGATGGCCTCGTAGTCATCGGGTTCCAGCGGAATGGTGGCGGTGTTGCCGCCGATGCGCCGCAGCAGGTTCTCCGGCGTACCACCGCTGTTCTCGCCGGAGTCCGGCTGGCCGTTACCGATCACGATCAGGTAATTGTGGCAGGCCTCGGCGCCGGGGCTGACATAGCGGTCGCCGTTCAAGGCGCGCGGGTCCTGGGCAATCTTGTTGTCCTTCTGATCCAGTCCGCCGGCACGCGGAGCACGGCCGCCGAAGTACTGGTAGGCCTCGTGCATTGTCAGCGCATAGGACGCGTTGTTGGATTGCTGGATGCCGGATTTGGTGTCATTCACGCCGCTGGCAAACAGGTTGAACAGCTCACTGCGATAGGTCTCATCGAGAAGCTGGACGTGCTTGATCACCTTGCCGCCGTCGGGCTGTTCCTCCGAGAACACCATGAAACCGACATTCAGCTGGTTGACGAACGGGTTGCCCGCGTCATCCTCCCAGTCTTCATCCGGGGCGAATATGCGCGCGAATGCCTCGTGCTCGAGCGACCGCTTGGTGAAATCACCGAGGGTCGAGTTCCAGTTGGCCGTGTTGTCGATCATGAACAGCACGTTGGGCGGGTTGCGCGCGTCCGACTGCGTGATCCGGAACAGATCGATGTCCTCGGCCTGCAGGGGCAGGGCCATGGTCGCAACGGTCACCGCCGAGGCGGTAGCCAGTACGTGCAAGCGGCATGAGAACATTGATGAAGTCCTTTCGGATTACGGCGAACAGGTGCCGGCATTGAGCAGAATGCGGACACCCACCCGGGCGCGGCTGTTCGCGCCGCCGGCGGGATCCGCGGCGCCGGCATCGAACTCGTAGTAGTTGTGCTGCAGTGACAGCGGATTGACCAGCGAGAACCCCGGCATGGTGCTGGAACGAACACACACGGGCGCGGATCGCGCCACATTCAATCCGCCCTCACGCGTGCCGGCCGGCAGCGGCGCCGGCGCGGTAAAGTTGTTCAGGCGGCTGATGGTGTTCTCGACCACCCGCTGCACCACGCTCTCGGCGTTGTCCTGCTCCTGGCTGTTGCCGACGATCAGCAGCGACCCGCCGGCGAAGTTCATCGACGCGGTGGCCAGCAGGCCGAGCACGGCAATCATCAACAGGCTGACTACCAGCACCACACCACGCTGAGGACGAGCGCCACGCATTACGGCTTCTCCCGCCGTCCGGCCGGATTCGCCAGCCGGACCGTTGAGGTGAACAGATGCCGCTTGTGGCCATCGCCGGCAGGCGGCGTGAAATCGTCGGTGCCATCCGGGCCGGGCACACCCTCGCCCATCCGATAGGTCTTGGGGTCGGTGGCAGCACCCAGCGGTTGTTGCGTGCGGGCCAGCAGGTACAGCCGAAGCCCGACCACGTCCGCCCATTCCTGCGGGTTGTCGGGCTGTTCCTCGAACTGGTTGGGGATGCCGTTGTCGCTGGTGTCGATGCCGTATTCGATCTGCAGCATTTCAATGCCGGCTGCCAGGGGCTCGGCGCACCACGTACTACCCGCCAGGCGCAGCCGCATCAGGGTGGGGATCGGCCGCCCGGCATCGGACTGGTCACCGTCACAGGGCGTGGCGTCTACCGGGCGGGTGCGCGGCGCGATGTAGAAGGTCTCGACCTGCCAGTCCCGCAACGGGGCCGCCACCTGGACACCCGCGGCATTGCTCTGGGTAATTCCGAAACCGTCGGCATCGGGGTCGGACTGGGTGCCCAGATCCAGCCGATAGTCCCCGGCCGCAGCCTGCAGGAAGAGCGCCGATCGGCCGGCAGCGTACGTCGGTGTTCTGGCCAGCGTGCCGGCGCGGCGGATGGTGACGACGTCCGTGCCATCCACGTGGTCGGCGTCGGTCAGGCAACTGCCGGCGGGATCGCCGGCCGGCGAATCCAGGCCCTGCAGGAACAACCGCATGCCGTCTTCGGCAAACGTCGGCGTCGCGGCGCCGCAGGGATCCGGGAGTGCGGCAGGCAACGCGGGCATCGGCGCCACCGGGGGATACAAACCGCCATAGAACCCGGCATGGCGGAGATGGTCCGACAGAACGTCGATGGCGAAACGGCCGTTCTCGATCTGCCGCACCTGGCGCTCGATCTGGCGATTGCCCTGGCTGCCGGTGGCGGCCAGCGCGACAACGCCCGCCACCAGCAACAGGCCGATTACCATCGACACCATGATCTCGACCAGGGTGAAACCCGTCTGCGTTGGCGCGCGACCGATCATCCGAGTGCGGCGAACTGCAGTGTTTCCGACAGCGTTCGGCGCAGGCGCTCATCGCCGTATGCGCCTTCCCCGCAGGGGTTGGCGGGAGGCGCGCCCGACGGCGTCTCGCCCTGCCAGGCCAGCGTCACGGTCAGCGACCCGGTCGGCGCATCGAAGGTGATGCAACCCCGGGCCCCCAGCAGGCCCCCGGCATCCGCGCCGCCCAGCGATTCGCTCGCACCGTCGAGCAGGTCATCCCACTGGGCAATATCGGCATCAGCCAGCGCGCGTGTTTCGTTGTCGCCGAATCCGACGCAGGCGGGAAAGTTGTCGGTGCCCGCGCCGATATGGAATTGCTGGCCGAGCGCATCGGTGGTGACGTAGCAGCGACGCGCCACCCGGTTCAGGTTGATGCGAGCGGTGATGTCCGCCACCAGGGTCAGTGCCTGGGCCCGCTGATAGGCCTCGATTTCGGTCTGCTGTGCCCGCACCTGCAGGCCCGCATACCCCAGCAGCCCGATGCTCACCAGGACCAGCGCGACCAGGACCTCCAGCAGTGTGAATCCGGCGGCTGTCCTCACGAGCATTCACCATTGACGGCAATCATTGGCAGACCGCCCAGTTCGACCCGCACGTCACGGCCCTGGGTGGCGCCCGATGCGCAGACGCGAAAGCGGGTGGCCGCCGACCGGCCGGAACTTTCATAGCTGACCTGAGCCGGCGCCGGCGACACCGCGACACCAGTCGAGCCGATACCGCAATAGGCCTGCAGCACCCCGGCATTGCTGGCGGTATCGCCGCAATCGATGTCGGCAGCGGCGGCATCGGTCGACACCATCCAGCCCTCGGCCCAGTCGGCACCGGTGCCGCCCAGCGGCAGCACATGCACGGTGGTATTGCGCTTGATGGCTTCGGTACGCGCATACAGCAGCGTTGCGTAAAGCGTCTGTGCCGCATTCTTGGTGCTCTGGTCCGCCGTAAAGGCCTGAAAGCCGGGCACCGCAATCGTGATCAGGATGATCAGAATCGCCAGGCCGACCAGCATCTCGACCAGCGTGAAACCCCGGGCACGACGTCTCATTTCCAGACCTCGGTTGGCGACTTCCTGCCATCCGCGCTCAGCGCCAGGGTGGCCGCATCGGCCTGTACCGTGCCGGCACGCGGCGTGGCGGTCACGACGAAACTGGGCGGGGTAGCGGCGTTATTGGTGGTCACCGTCACGGTGTAGTAATCGCTGACCCCCTCGGGGATCGCCATGTCCAGTTCGCCGGCCGCGTCGCCAAGGTCCGTCGGATACGCGCGGGCATCCAGACGGTACTGGCTGGCGCGGCCCAGTACATCGAGCAGGAATTCCTGTGCCCCGGCCTGGTGGCCGCGCACAATAAAGGCTCGGTAGCTGGGGAAGGCCACCGTGACAAGAATCGCCACGATCGTCATGACGATCAGCAGCTCAATCAATGTGAAACCGCTCGAGTTCCGTTGCCGCATTGCCGTCATCCATGACGTGCCGGGGCCGTCACGGGTTATCGGCGGGTTGCGTGAAACTTTGCGCGAGCGCCGACGAACGGCGGTAGCTGCCGGATGAGCGGCGACTGATGAATGCACGCCATCATCTCCCCCGATGATGGGCGCCAATCCCCCCTGATTCATTGTCAAGATTCCCCCCGAACGCGACGGTGGGACTAACCGTCACGATAAATTCTTCAGCAAACTTGCTTTGTTACCAGGGTGTTGTCAATTTTCCCCACTCGATTCAAGGCCATCCGCGTTCCCGGGCAACAAGCGGCCACGCGGTGTGCTCGAGTGCCACGATGTGGGCGCATCAGTCAGCATGACGTCGGCTGCAGAGAAGGGATGAGGAGAAAATCGGCGCGAGCGCAGCGATCCCGAAGGGCCAGGCTCATGGACGGGCCTGGCACCGATTCGCCGGGAGCGAATCGACGCGAGCACAGCGAGCCCGAAGGGCCAGGCTCATGGACGGGCCTGGCACCGATTCGCCGGGAGCGAATCGACGCGAGCGCAGCGATCCCGAAGGGCCAGGCTCATGGACGGGCCTGGCAACCCCCAACCACTCTCACGGAGTTGCCGGTGTGTGCATGCATCCATAGATTGGCCGCTCTATGAAATCATACCTTCCGAGTGGGGATAGGGACCCCTTTCCCTCGATCCATGCTGATACGCCACCGGTTTCAACTTCGACGAGCTGAAGCTGGCTGCACTCGCGACGGGGTTGGCGGTGCAACGGTGCGTTGGTCGAAAGCAGCTCGAGCCATCAACTTGTTGCGTGCGCTGAACAGGCGCACGTTCGCCGCGTTTTGTGAGATGGACTGAGCCGACGCAACCTCTTCGTTGGTGTAGCCCATCAGCGCTTTAAGGGCGAGTGCCTCGCTATAGTCCGGGCGCAGTGCGACGATCCGCCGCCGCATTTCACGACGTTCGAATGAGGTCTGGGGATAGGTGCCGCGGTCCCAGCTATCGTGGCAACATCGAGCTCGTTATGTTGAAGCTGTTTGCGCTCGTACAGTCGCGCGCGCTCACGCTTCAGCGTCGTCAGTAACCAAGGCTTGACGCGGGTGGAGTCGTCTAGCGACTCCCGGAATCGCCACGCTCGCAACAGGGTTTCCTGACCAGGTCTTTAGCCAGCTCGGGATCGCCGCAGAGCCAACTCGCAAATCGGCGGAGGTCGTCCGTGGCGCCATTGACGAGTGCCTCAAAGTTGCGGTGTTGATCGGTTCGTGAGCGGTACGGCGGTATGGCGGATTCGGTTCCTGTCATGATTGCTGCCTCTCGAAAATGGTTGCGGGCCCTGGCTGGGCCCGCGCGGAGGTTTTAGGCCTCTGTAATGTCGAGTAGCTCATTGAACTCCAGGACATTGCCGTCGGGGTCCCGGATGAAGATGGTCCGGCGACGGTCGTCGAACACCACCGGGCCTTCGGTGATCTCGATACCTTCGGTGTCGAGTGCCGAGATCAGGGTGTGTAAATCGTTCACGACGAAGGCCGCGTGAGTAACGCCGGGGTATTTCACCGGCTCGTCTTGCAGGACGTTTTTGCGGTCTGCGTTCTTGACGCCGTTGAAAATCAGATTGATCCGAACGCCGGCGTCATTGACCATCTCGTTCGCGGTGGCTTCCGGCAGGTCGGCCGCCTCGCGCCAACCTAGCTTTTCGTAGAAGGCCACCGCCGTATCGCGATCGGTCACTCGAATGCCGACGTGCTCATAGGCTGTTATTTCAAAACTCATGATTACCTCCTTGCCGGGTTCACAGTCCGGGCATGTCGATGAAGTAACGCCGCGGGGCCCTGCGACTCAGCTGCTTCGGTGTTGCGGCCGCAGGGGATCCCTTAGCCAATGCCAGCCCGCCTGTAGGTCGGCGATGAGCCATGCCAAGCGGACAGGCCAGCCGTCGTCAGCCAAGTCCATTGCCCGAACCATGCGCTCGTAATCTAATTGCGCTCGAGTCATACCCAGCCCTCCAAAAGCATTCCCGGACCAGAGCGACCTCGCCTGGTTGATCAGGAATCCACCGGCTCGACGAGGCGGTCGCCCTTCATCAGCTCCCACTGCCGGTCGTACTCCATGACGTAGGCCACCCTGTCCGCGAACTCCTCGTCGTAGCCGAACCGGGACAGCAAATAGAGGCCCATCTCGAGACCGGAAGAGATGCCGCCGCCGGTGATTACGCGGCCCGTGTCCACGACCCGATGCCGGTCGATGACGGCGGACGGCGCGATTTCGGCGAGCCGATCGATCGGCACGAGCTTCTCGGAGGGGTCGCCCTGCTTGCGGTTGGTCGCCTTGCGACCGTCCAGCAGGCCGGCTTTCCCGTAGATCCAGGATCCCGTGCATACGCTCACAAGTAACGTCTCAGCCGGTAATGACCGAACGAAATCCAGCAATCGTTTGTTGTGCATTTCGTTGCGCGTGCCGATGCCGCCCGGGATCAGAAAGGCGTCCATGGCGGGACGATCATCGAGGCCATACCGGGGCGTGACCTCCATGTTCGCCGTCGTCTTTATGGACACGCCGGAGTCGCCCACGAGAAAAGCCTCCAGCTCCGGATCCATCCGGCGTGCCACGGCGAAGACGCCGAGCGGGGCAGTGAAGTCGATGACCTCCGCGCCGTCGAATATGTAGATGCCGAGTCGTTTGGACATGGTGTTGCCTCCTTTGCAGTGGCTAAACGGAACAGATCGGTCTGTCTGTTTCCTGGTAAAAATTTTGACCGTTGCCTAGCGCAAAAAATTACTGTTCGAGTAACCGGGACACCGCTTTCCTGGCGGCCGCGACCGGCCAAGGATCGCGCATCACCTGGCTCTCCACGATTGCGCCTTCGAAGAGCACGTGCACGGCATTGGCGATTGGCTCCGGGTCGTCCAGCTCCAATTCACAGACGAGCCCTCGAATGTAGTCGCGCAGCTCGGACTTGTGCTGGCGGATCACGTTCTGGATCTCGTCGCCCAGGGTCGGCGACTCCGAGATCATGTTGAGAAAGGCGCAGCCCCGATATTCGGACTCGGGCAGCCAGTCCGCCAGGAAGTCGAATAGGGCGTAGACGCGTTGCTCGGGTTCGGCTTCGTTGTCGACGCGCCCGCGCAGCCATTGAAACCAGGTCGTGTGGCGCCGCCGCAGGTACGCGACCGCCAAGTCCTTCTTCGAGGGGAAGTACTGGTAAAAGCTCGCGCGGGCGACGTTGGCCTCCGAGATAATCTGATTCACGCCCGTCGCGGCGTAACCCTGCGTGTAGAACAGATTCGCCGCGGCGTCCAGCACGCGCTCTTCCGGTGTGTTGTGGTGCTTGGATACCATGCGAGACTTTATAAGACAGAACGGTCGGTCTGTCAAATCGAGGTCCCACTTATTCTGCTGGAGCATGCGGCATGAAAATGCTGGGGCGTGCCTTGTGGATTAAGTCGCGTCGCTGTGTGATTCGCCTTCAAATCGCGCTCGATGTGGCCTCAACGCCTGCGTGACGAATTCCATGAAGGCTCGAACGCGCGCGACCTGGCGCAGATCCGGATGGGTCAGCAGCCACAGCGTGGTCTCGAACTCAGAGCTTGGTTCGACGATGCGCTCGAGATCGGGGTCGGGATCGGCCAGAAAGCAGGGCAGCGCGCACAGACCGACGCCGGCCCGAGTGAGCGCCAGCGCCGTCATCAGGCTGTTGTAACGCCCTTTGATCGATGCCTGCGGCAACTCTCGCTGCAACCAGTGGGCATAGGGAAGGTTGCGCAGGCTGTCGTCGGGCGCGATCCAGTCGCAGGTCGCGAGGGCCTCGGGCTGCGCGGAGCCTCGCGAGGGGTCGGCGGATCCATAGATAGTCGTGGCCACCTTTGCCAGGGGCCGCCCGATCAGGGTTTCCGGAGGATTCGACATGGGGCGCAGCGCGATATCCGCGTCGTGCCGTGTCAGGTCGTAGAAGCGGTTGGTGACGGCGAGGCGCACTTCGATGTCGGGGTATTGGCCGTGAAAGGCGCCGATCTCCGACGCGAGCAAACCCGCCAAGGTATCCGTTGTGGTTACCCGCAGAACACCGCTCGGTCGTAGATCCCGCCCGGCAAGCTTGCGGTCGAGGACGGCGACCTCGGACTCCAGCCGCTCGGCGACTGTGCTCGCCTCCTCGCCGGCGACGGTCGGCACGTAGCCGTCCGGTAGCCGCTGGAAGAGCGCCACCCCAAGCTCGTGCTCCATCGCCTGGATGCGCCGAAAGACCGTGGACGGATGCACGCCCAGGGCCTCGGCCGCTCCAGCCGCAGTACCTGCGCGGGTTATCGCCAGGACGGTTCGCAGTTCTTCCCAATCGAGCACTCGGAAATTGCATCGTTGCAATAGTAACTTGCGATATTGCTTCTTCTATTCGCATAAGCGCAAGCCTAGGCTAATTCTCGTCTCGCAAAGCGAGACATCAACGACTGCAAACGGAGGTACGCCATGATCGACACCATCGACCGCGAAGCACTCAAGGCAAAGCTCGACCGGGGCGAGGACGTAACCCTGGTGGAGGCGCTGCCGCCCGAGCACTACCGCAAGGAACACCTGCCGGGCGCCATCAACATCCCGCATGACCAGGTCGGCGAACTCGCTGCGAGACTGTTGCCAGATAAGTCGACCGAGATCGTTGTCTACTGCGCCAGCGGCCCCTGCGAGAACTCCGGGATCGCCGCGCGGCGTCTGGCCGAGCTCGGCTACACCCGGGTCCGGGATTACCACGCGGGCAAGGCCGATTGGGTGGCCGCCGGCTACCCGGTGGAGACAGGCGAGTCGGCGGCAACTGCGAACTCGTAAGTCTTCGGTCGTTGCCGGGCCGGGTGCGCGACAGCGCCCGGCCTCAACGCCGAATCAGCATGTGGAGGGATCGGAAATGATCGATGAACGTCTCGAGCCTTATGCTGTGTTCTTGCTGCGGGTTGCGCTGGGCGTGATGTTTCTGGCCCACAGCCTGGTGCTCAAGCTGGGCGAGTACGGGTTGCCCGGCACGGCGGAGTTCTTCGTCTCGCTGGGATTGCCCGGCTGGCTGGCCTATCTGGTGTTCTTTGCCGAGGTGATCGGCGGGCTGATGCTCGTGTTGGGCATTCAAGCCCGGTGGGCGGCGCTGGCGCTGTTGCCGATTCTCGCCGGTGCCACGTGGGTGCATGCGGGCAATGGCTGGATGTTCGCCAACGTGAGCGGCGGCTGGGAGTACCCCGCCTATCTCACGCTCCTGGCCGTGGTGCAGATCATGCTGGGGGACGGCGCCTGGGCGCTACGTCCTAGCCGACCGCTGACCGGCCATTTGCGGTTGCGCGGTGCCGGAGGGTGAAGCCATGGCACGCATCAAGGCATTGATCGACGGCGTCTGGCACGGCGACGTCAAGGACACACCCGCGGTACGCGAGGCCCTGGCCAAGGGCGATGTCTTCCGGGGCTGGGTGGCCGCGGATGATGGCGCCGGCTCGGACGGCGACGATGGTTGGCCGGCCGAGCCGGGCCGTTACCACCTGTACGTCTCCTATGCCTGCCCCTGGGCACATCGCGCCATCCTCTACCGCCGCCTCAAGGGGCTGGAGAACGTGGTCTCCATGTCGGTGCTGCACCCGCGTATGGCCGGGGCAGGGGGCTGGCGCTTCGGCGACACGCCCATGAGCACCCCGGATCACTTGTACGGCCAGCGTCGGCTGTACGAGGTCTACCAACGCGGCAAGCCGGACGTGACCACCCGGGTGACCGTGCCGATGCTTTGGGACCGCCATACCCAGCGGATCGTCAACCGCGAGTCCGGAGACATCATCCGGATGCTCAACAGTGCGTTCGATCGCTGGGGCGATGCGGGGGTGGATTTCTATCCGAAGCCCCTTCGTCACGCCATCGACGAGATGAACGCCGTCATTCTCCCCAAGGTTAGTGCCGGGGTGTACCGGGCTGGTTTCGCCCGCAGCCAGGCTGCCTACGAGCAAGCCGTGACCGAACTATTCGAAACCCTCGATGAGCTCGAGCGGCGGCTATGCCGTCAGCCGTATCTGTTGGGCGAGCGGATTACCGAGAGCGACTGGCATTTGTTCTGCACCCTGGTGCGCTTCGATGCCGCGTATCACGGTGCGCTCAAGTGCAACCTGCGCCGCCTGATCGACTATCCGGCGCTGACCGCGTATACCGCACGGCTGTATCGGGTGCCCGGCGTAGCCGAGACCGTGAAGCTCGACCACATCAAGGCCCATTACTACGACGACATCGGTGAGATCGATCCGACCATCGTGCCCGCCGGGCCAGCCGACGACTTCCGGACTACGCCGGCCCACCTGTGGATGGGGCGCAAAGGGAATCGTATCGACGCACATCCTCAAGTTCGACCATAGGTGATGATGTGGCCAAACTATGGGTTTGGTTAATCAGAGTTTGGCCGAAGCGGCCAGATAACGGTCGCTCGCGAAACAGCTGCCGGGAATCCCGCAAGCAATTGGTAGGCCCCTTGGGACTTGATCGATTCGCCTGGAGCGAATCGACGCGAGCACAGCGAGCCCGAAGGGCCGGGTCCATGGAGGGGTCTGGCACCGATTCGCCGGGAGCGAATCGACGCGAGCGCAGCGAGCCCGAAGGGTCAGGCCCACGGATGGGCCTGACAACCCCGAACCATTCGCATGCAATTGCCGGTTGTGCGAGCAACCATAGATTGGCCGAGTCAGCACAGCTATAGTCTGGCCACCCTCAAGTCGATAGGCAGTCGATTGCGCATCTGTGCCATTCAATGGCCGCGGTAACCAAGCTGGGTTCTGTAAGCTCGTGGCGTCGTCCCGAACCAGCGCTTACAGGATCGGTTGAAAGTGCTCTGCTCGGCATAGCCCAGCAGGCCGGTGATCTGTATCAGGTGCAGTCCGGTCTCGGCGAGGTAACGCCTGGCCTGGTTACGACGTTCGTCGTCCAGTAGCTGCTCGTACCGCACGCCTTCCTCGGCGAGTCGGCGCTGGAGCGTGCGCGGGTGCATGGCCAGTTGCTCGGCAATGTTATGCGCATTGCACTGGCCGGTGGGCAACAGTCGACGAATCAGCTCGGTGACCCGTGTGGCCAGGGTCGCACTTCCGGGCGAGTACTCGGATTCCAGGTAAGCCGTAGCCAGGCGCAGGGTTTGCGGATCGGCACTGTCGATAGGCTTGTGAGCCAGCCAAACGGGTAACCGGAAACCGCACCACTCCTGCCCGAACCGGACCTCGCACCCGAAGGCTTCGGCATAGGGCGCGTCCGGTCCAATTTGCCGATGCATGAAGCAAATCAAGCACGGCTGCGAGGTCGCCCCGGCCAAAAGCCGCAGTATCTGCATGCCATTGGCCATGCTCAGTTCGTAGGAATGCCGTATGTAGGGCAGGCTTAGCTCCGTGATCCGGTACTCGAACTGGACAAATCCCCGATTCGGTTGCTCAACGAGGCGTAGGTTCAGTGCCGGGGAATGGATGTATAGGTATCGGGCAATCGCCTGGAATGCGTCCTGAATGGTGTGGGCATTGCGGGCGATGACCGCCACCGGCCCCAACATGTCCAGGCCCTGCCAGCGGACCAGCCGCAGCCCGAAGTCCGGGCAGCCCAGTTCCGCGGCGCTGGCCTCCAGCAGCAGTGCCGCCGCCCTGTAGGGCAGGAACGATTCGTCCGGGCGCTCCGCCGCCGGCGGAATGTGGAAACGCGCCAGCAGCGGGGCGGGATCGCCGCCCAGCTCCCTTACCAGCTCGTCGTAGCCCCACAGGTTGGTGGCCCGGATCAGGCTGCTCATGTCGGGTAATGATAAAGACTTGTCGCATCATGGCAATTATCCGCGGTCGCGGCCCCGTATCTTGAGCAACGTCGAAAGTTGCGAGCGAGAGGAGGCGAGAGCCATGAACCGGGAACACTACGATGTGCTGATCATCGGCGCCGGCCTGTCCGGCATCGGTAACGCCTGCCATATCGCGCAGGCGTGTCCGGACAAGAGTCTGGCGATCCTGGAGCGCCGCGGACGCCTGGGCGGCACCTGGGACCTGTTCAAGTACCCGGGCATTCGCTCGGACTCGGACATGTTCAGCTTCGGTTACAGGTTCCGCCCCTGGCACGACATGCAGACCCTGGCCGACGGCCCGGCCATCCGCCGGTATATCGCCGACACCGCCGAGGCGTACGGCCTGCACGACAAGATCCAGTACGGTCTGAAAATCATCCGCTCTGATTGGAGCTCCGTTGAGCGTCGCTGGCGTCTGACCGCCCTGCACGAGGCGACCGGCGAGACCCGTGGGTTCAGCTGCAATTTCCTGGTGAGCTGCACCGGCTACTACGACCATGACGCCGGCTTCCGGCCCGAATTTCCGGGTGAGGGGGACTTCAAGGGCACCAAGATCCACCCGCAGCACTGGCCGGAGGACCTCGACTACACCGGCAAGAAGGTGGTGGTGATCGGCAGCGGCGCCACCGCCGTGACCCTGGTGCCGGCCATGGCCGGGACGGCCGGCCACGTCACCATGCTGCAGCGTTCGCCGTCCTACGTGTTCTCGGTGCCGTCCTTCGACAAGCTGACCGAGGTCCTGGCGAAGCTCCTGCCCGGTGACCTGGCCTACCGTTTCGCCCGCAAGCGCAACATCTGGATTCAGCGCGGCCTCTACCTGGCCTGCCGCCGCTGGCCCAGGCTGATGCGGCGCTTCCTGCTCGGCCAGGTCCGCAAGCACCTCGGCCCGAACGTCGACATGCGGCATTTCACCCCGGATTACATGCCCTGGGACGAGCGCCTGTGCGCGGTGCCCGATGGTGACCTGTTTCGCGTGCTGCGCGAGGGCCAGGCCTCGATGGCCACCGACCACATCGAGCGCTTCACCGAAAACGGCATTCGGCTGCAGTCCGGCGAGGAGCTGGAAGCCGACGTCATCATCACCGCCACCGGCCTGAAGCTGCAGATGCTGGGCGGCATGGAGCTGTCCATCGACGGCGAGCCCGCCCCGATCAACCGGCGCATGACCTACAAGGGCGTGCTGGTCGAGAACATCCCCAACATGGCCTGGGTGTTCGGCTATACCAACGCACCTTGGACCCTGAAGGCCGACCTTGCCGCCCGGTATCTGTGCCGGCTGATCCGGCATATGGACGAGCATCAGCTGGAGGTCGTAGTGCCCCGCGACACCGGCGACAACGCCCTGGACGACGGTATTCTGGACTCGCTGCAGTCGGGCTACGTCCAGCGCGACAGGCACCGCCTGCCGCGCCAAGGCCGGACCACGCCGTGGCAGGTGCTGATGCACTACGGTAAGGACAAGAAAATGCTGTTGGACGAGGCCATCGAAGACGAGCGCCTGGCGTTTCTGCCCGCACGACAGGCGCACGCCAGCATGGTGCAGCCCGAATCCGTCGCTGCCTGATTGCCTTCGTGCCTCGTCGGTTCGACTCAGCCGGCCCTGGAGTCGCCGCATGATCGGACAGCCGGAACATTCAGCAGACATGCCGAACCATGTTCGCGTTATCCGTCCCGAACGGGGGCGATGGCTGCGGGTGCTGGTGAACCTGGTGCTGCGTATCGCCATGAAATGGCGACACGGGTTGAAAATCGACATCGCGGTGCTGCGCCGGCGACTGGCCCGGATGAACCGATACGCGGCACGCAAGTCGCTCGGCGTTCGGCGTGAGTCGGCCGCCTGCACCGATTTTGCGGCCGAGTGGCTGACGCCCGACGACTGCACGCACGGCCGCGTATTGCTGTACCTCCACGGCGGTGCGTTCGTGGCGCGTTCGCCGGACCTGTATGCGGCGATGGTGGCGCCCTGGTGCCGGGCCCTGAACGCCCGGGCGCTGATGGTGGATTACCGGCTCGCGCCCGAGCATCCCTATCCGGCCGGGATCGACGATTGCCACCGGGCGTACCGATGGCTGCTGGATCAGGGCGTTGCGCCGAAGGACATCGTGATCGCCGGCGATTCCGCGGGCGGCAACCTGGCGCTGGCAACCCTGTTACGCCTCAAAAGCGCGGGCATGCCGCTGCCGAGCTGCGCCATATTGCTGTCACCGTTTCTGGATCTGACGCTAAGCGGTGACAGCATTCTCGCCAATGCCCGACGCGATCCCCTGTTCACGCTGGCTTTCGGGATCGGCATCCGGCGTTTCTATGCCGAGCCCTTCGAGCTGTCGAACCCGGATGTGTCCCCTCTGTTCGGGAACTTTGCCGGCCTGCCGCCCATGTTGATTCAGGTGGGCAGCAGCGAGGTGCTGCTGGACGACGCGACGCGTGCCGCAGCCCAGGCACGTGCGGACGGCGTCGACGTCGAGTTGGAAATCTGGAAGAGCCTGCCGCACATCTTCCAGACCATCACGGATCTGCCGCAGGCCGGAGCCGCCGCGCAGAATATTCTGGCGTTCATTTGCGGCAGGACGGGCTGGGATTTGCCCCGCATGTAACGAGGTCGGCAGACGCAACCCGGAACCGGGCTATCGCATGGGCTAGCGTAACCGCTCGCCGACTTCCCTGGCCGCACGTTCGCCGGCACTGACCGCCCCGTCCAGGTAGCCCTCGTACCGGCTGGCTGTTTCGGTGCCGGCCCAGTGGACGGCACCGACCGGCGCGGTGGCGGCATCGGTGTACTGCGTGATGATGCCCGGCGGCCGGGCGCTGACACAGCCGTCGATCCAGGCTTCGTCCACCCAGTTCTTCTCGAGGTAATCAACCGGACGGGCGGCCTTCGGCCCGAAGATCTGTTCGAGATCCCTCACGACCGCGGCCTTGCGGGCCGACGGGTCGTCGAGAAGCTTGTCCGGCCACGTCTGTTCCGCGCCGCTGCCCGCGGTGCCGATAAAGGTCAGCAGGATGCCGACACTACCGTCAGGCGGCGAGTTGTCGACGACGAACTTCGCCACCGGCAGGTCGGTGAGCGCCTGTCCGTTGAGCCCGTCCTCGCGCCAGAACGGCGTGTCGTAGACCGCGAACAGCTTACTTTCGGTGCCGTTGCTCCAGGCGCGCTGCAGGACGCTGCGGCGCGTCGGCAGATCGGGCGTGAAGCGGATGCGGCCGGCGTCGGCCGGCGGCATCGCCACGATCACCTGCCGGCATCGCACATCGACGCGACCGGAGCGGACCACGACGTCTTCGGTGCTCTGGTCGATCTCGGTCACGGGTGATTCGAGAACCACCCGGCCGCCGAGCTGTTCGGCCATCGTCAGCGATAGCCCCTGCGATCCGCCGACGATCCGCGATTCCTGCGCGCCCCCGGTGGTGTTGATCATGTGCGCCAGCCCGTCACACGCGGCGATCCGGAACAGCGTCAGCAACAGCGAGGTCCGATGCGGGTCCTCGGCGCCGATGATGTTGAACACCAGCGTGAAAAGCCACTTGGCTTCCGCGGTGAACGCATTGGCGTCGAGCCAGTGCCCGAAGGTTGTGCTGTCCCACTTCTCGGCGTTCGGCGCCGTCCACGGCGCCTGGATCGGCACTGTACCGGCCATACGCTCGAGCCGCCACTGAAGCTGGGCGAAGTCCGCCATGGCGAGCTTCCCCATCGGCGGGATCGTGCCTTCGTAGGTGCGGTATCGCCCCTCGCGGAAGTAGATGGTCCTACCGTCGACGTAGGTATTGAAAAGCGAATGGCCGAGCTCTTCGATCAGGGCAAGCACATGATCCTGGCCGGGACCGACCCACTGACCACCGCCCTCGGTGACCACGCCATGCGCGACGTCGAGATCGAAGGTGCGCCCACCCACCCGCTCATTCGCCTCGAGCACCATGACCGAGTGCCCGGCCTGGTTGACACGGCGCGCTGCGGTGAGGCCGGAGAGACCGGCACCGACCACGACAACTTCGGCTTCTTCGATCGTATTCATCGCTTGTTCTCCGATTCGATGGAGTCATCCGTCGCCGCGCCGATGGCCGCGTGGCGGAAGTGCGTTGTGTTCCGAATTCATGTTGGCCATCGTTCGCTGTAATCATCGGGCTGCCTCAGCCAGCCTCGGCTTGGCGCGCCATCCGGTCGACCCGTCACCGAGCATTTTCAGCGTGTCCATACCGACTCGACGAAACACCGCTGCAGCGGCTCGGAAACGTCGGGCGCGGTCAAGGCTGCCGACTCTGGCTCAATAACATAACAACTGTTGTGTTAAATAGAAATACCTGCTAGGTTGCGCCTGACAGCTGTTCGCGAGGAGGCGGAGCCGTGCAAAGATTTCCCTGCAAACGACCCGGACGCATCCATACAGTCGTGACCGGAGGTGCGGTATGACGGGCCGGATTGTCTTCATCGGAGCCGCCGGCGAGATGTGTCGGGTGGCCATCGAGCGTTTCGCGGCAGCGGGCGGCGACTGGGAGCTGGTCCTGACCGACATCCGGCCTGATCTCCTGCAGCCGCTGGTGGATCGCCTGCCATCCGATCGTGTTTCGGCGCAGCGCCTGGATCTCTTCGATGAGACCGCGCTGCGCGAGGTCGTGCGGGGCGCATCGCTGGTGGTTCTGGCAGCCGGCCCCTATATCCGGACCTCCGGTCCCGTGATCACGGCCTGCCTGGAGGAGGGGGTTCCCTATCTGGACTTCGACGACGACGTCGAGAGCACCGAGCACGCGCTCTCCCTGCAGGAGCAGGCCAAGGTCGCTGGCATCCCCATCTACGTCGGCTGTGGCGCGTCGCCGGGCATGTCGAACGTGATGGCGGTGGATGCGGCCAACGACCTCGACTCCGTCGAGAACATCGACATGTGCTGGCTCGTCGGCGACGAGCGCCCCAATGTAGGCCGCGCCGTTCTGGAGCACATGCTGCACATATCGGCGGGCGACTGCGTGACCTGGGAGGAAGGGCGCCGGGTCGTGCACGAGACCTTCGTGGAGACTGGCCGCTTCCCGATCCTTGCCGGCGAGGATGATGTCCTGCTGTACGAAACCGCCCACCCCGAGCCTGTGACGCTGCCCCGCCGCTACCCGGAAGCGAAGCGCATCCGCTGCGTCGGTGGCCTGGATCCGGCGCCGATGAACGGGCTTTTCCGTGGCGTGGGTCTCGCCATCCAGAACGGTCACATGACCCAGAAGGAGGCGGTCGACTGGGTCTTCGATATCACCACCGGTGGCACGGGCCTGGGCAACCCCAGGGGCTGGAAGCACGCGCTCAGCGGCATGCGGGCACAGATCCGCCGGGGCGAGAGCACCTGGGGCCTGCTGCTCAAGTTCCTCGGCGTCTCGGCGCTGCGTCGTACCTTCCGGTACAAGGGCGGGATGCTGGCGACGGTTTACGGCAGCCGGGACGGCAAGCCGGCCGTCTCCAGTCGGCGCACGCAGATGCTCCCGGGCTACGCGATGAACAACATGGGCGGCGTGACCGGAACGGCATGCGCGGCTTTCGCCGTGCTCGCGCTCGACGAGGCTGGTGAGCGGAGCGGCGCCTTTGCGCCCGAGGACTGGGCCGAGCCGCAGGCCTTCTACCGGGCGCTGGAGCGCGTGGGCGTCCCGCGCCACCAGATCGTGGAGGTGATCCAGGCATGACCCGCGTTCCCCATCACGCCGACAAGTCGTTCTGGCTGGCGCATTCCGGCGACTACGAGCCGTCGCCGCCGCTGCGGGGCAGCGCGGAGGTCGATATCGCCGTCATCGGCGCCGGCTTCACCGGCCTGTCAACGGCCTACCATGCGCGCAAGGCCGACGCGTCCGCCTCCGTCGCTGTTGTGGAATCCGAGTGCGTCGCCTTCGGCGCCACCGGACGCACTTCCGGCTGGGTGGTGCCGATTCCGGTCCTCGATCCGCCAATGGCGCGGCTGCTCTATGGGCAGGACAAGCTCGTCGAGTTGCAGGATTTTGCCTGGAGCGGGCTCGACTATGTGCGGGAGCTGATCGCCCGCGAAAACATGGACAGCGACTTCGAGGTGCCCGGCGTGACCTTCACCACGCTGCGCGGGCACGAGAAAAGGCTGGAGCAGTTCGCGAAGTACTGGACGGACCAGCCGCGGGCCAGTGACAGCGAGGTCATGGACCGGGCCGCAGTCAGCCAGGCGCTGAACAGTGATGCCTTTGCCGGCGGTGTGCGCATGCCGCATTCCGGCCAGGTCAATCCGGTCAAGCACGCGCGCGAGCTGAAGCGCGTCGCGGTCGAGGCGGGCGCCCAGGTCTTCGAGCAGACGCCGGTGCTGGACGTGGAGGACAACGGCACGCGCTTCACCCTGAAGACCCCGCAAGGCGAGCTGCGCGCGCGGCATCTGGTGCTGGCCACCAACGGCTTCACGCACCTGCTGCCGCCGGCGCTGGGTCTGCGCCGCGCGCAGGTGCCGATGCACGTCTACCAGCTGATGACCGAGCCGCTGAGCGAAGGCGACTGGGCGGCCCTGGGCTGGAAGCATCGTGCCCAGTTCTATGACAAGACCTCCTATATCCCGCCCACCTGTCGCACCACGGTCGATGGCCGGCTGCAGTTCAACCTCTGCGACATCTACGTCGGTCAGGGCCGCTCGATGGAAGAGTCGCAGCGGATGACGTACTACGCCACTGCCGAACGCATGTTCGAGAGCCTGTTCCCGGCCTTCAAGAACCTGCGCATCGCCCAACGCTGGAGTGGCGCCTGCTCGATACCCTTCGATGTCAGGCCGCAGGTCGGAGCGCTCAGGGGTGGGCGCCTGTCCTACGCCTTCGGCTACAGCGGGGCGGGCGTGATGATGTCGCAGAACTTTGGCCGCATCCTGGCCGACCTCGCTCTGCAGCGCGACACGGAACTGACCGAGCACTGGTTCGTCGCCATCGAAGGGAAGAAGGGGCACGCCGGGCAACGTCGCTTCCCGCCACTGCCGGGACTCGTGGCCGGGCTGCGTTTCGCATTCGAATATTTGAGGGTGACGGCGATCGCCCGGAGGAGGCGTCATGGACTTGCTTGATCACCATCGTGACGAAGGCCGTGTCATGGCCGGATGGTTCGCTATCGTCGGCGCAGTCATGGGCGCCATCTGCCTGCTGGCCTATCTCGCCGTCACCGGCTTCGACCTGACGCTGATGTTCGACCCCGCTTTTGCGCTGACGCTGTCGTCCGGCGATGCCTCGCTGTTCCGGTTGTCGATGATCGCGGACTGCTTCGGCTTCTATCTGCCGCTGCTGGCGCTGGGGGTCTACCTGTGGCGATGCCTGCGCCCCACCGGCGGTCTTGCGCTGGACATCGGCATCATGTTTCTCGTGATCTCTACCCTGCTTGGCATCGCGGGCGCCATGCTGCCGGTCGCCGTGCTGGCGCCGCTTGCCGAGCTGTACGCAAGCGGCGATGCGTCTGCGCAGCACGCGGCCGGGGCCGCGTGGGTCGCGGCGATCCAGGGATCGCAGTACGGCTTATGGGTCATGGAAGGGCCGACGCTGGGCTTCTGGGCGGTCGTGACCGGCATGGCGCTGCGCAAGCAGGGCGAGAAGCTCGGGGCGCCGCTGGTTCTGCTGGGGATCGCCTACGCGCTCTATGCTGTTCTGATGTTCATCGGCGCGTACCGTCTTGCCCAACTCGGTCTGCTGGTGGTGCTGCCGATGCAGGTGCTGCTGATCGCGCTCTTCGGCATTGCACTGTTGCGGAATAAGATGGTCGCGGAACGCATGGCGTAAGCAAGCATGAGCAATGATTCCGGTAGCGCCAGGCGCGCGCCGCAAAATGCCGAGGAAGGCGCCGCACGGCTGGCCCCGCGGCGCGGACGGCCCGCGGGCGACCACAAGGCCAAGCGGGCCGAACTACTGAAGGCGGCTACCGCGGTGATTGCGCGGGAAGGCTATGCCGGCGCGTCACTGCGCAAGGTGGCGCAACACGCGGGACACACGACCGGCGCCGTGACCTACTACTTCGCCAACAAGGAGGCGATGTTCACCGCAGTCGTAGAGAGCGTATTCGACGAGTTCGATGCCTTCCTGGAGACCAGCCGAGACCCCGCCGACGTCAAGACGATTCTCCACCAGTGGTTGAACCGCACGAGCGCCGACTCGGATTTCTGGCCCGTAATATTCCAGTTGCTGGCCCACGCGCGGCACGAGCCCGCCTTCGCGGCCATCATCGAGCAGCGGTACGCCAAACTCCGCCAAGTGCTGACCGCCATCCTGGCGCGGGGCCAAACCCAGGGGGTCATCCGTGGCGATATCCCCGCCGAGTTCCTCGCCGATCAGATCAGCGCCATCAGCGACGGGTGGATGATGATGCTGCCGGTCGAGCCCGAGCGATTCGCGCCGAAGCGGCTGCAGGCGCTTTTGCAGGCCACGATTGCCCTCATAAGCCCGCCATCGGATGTGCGCGACGACCGGCTTTGTGCGAGCAACCATAGATTGGCCAAGCCGTCGTAGCATAGTTTGGCCACCCTCAAGTCGACAGGCAGCCTAATACGCATCCGCGCCGTTCAATGGCCGCGATCACCGACTGGTGGGGCTCGCGTACATGCTGTGTGCAGTCCTGATTTATGTTGGCGCGGATCACATCGCGCAGCTCGGCCTGTCGGTGGTGCTGCCGATGCACGTGATACTGATCGCGCACTTCGGTATCGCTCTGTTACGGAATACGATCGCTACCAGGCACATGGCATGAGTACGCAAGGGAAAGGAATCTGATAGCGCCAGGCGCGCCGCCCGGCCGGCCCCGCGACGCGGACGACCCGCGGGCGACCATAAGGCCAAGCGCGCCGAGCTGCTGAAGGCGGCCATCGCGGTGATCGCGCGGGAAGGGTATGCCGGCGCCTCGCCGTAAGCTTCCCCATCAAACGCACCTATCGGCTCTATCGCGACGAGGGCTTACAGGTGCGTACCAAACGCCGCAAGAAGCTCAAGCGACCGCGTGTAGCCCCGACCTTGCCGAAAACCACCAATGAGCTCTGGCCGCTGGATTTCGTCAGCGATCAACTGGCCAACGGCCGATGATTTCGCGTACTGAATATCGTGGACGATTACCCGCGCGAGTGCGTCGCGCAGCTCGTCGACGTCTCGATTTAGGGCGCCCGTGTGGCGCCGTATCTGGATTAGCTGGCAGAAGACCGCTGGCTGCCGGGGATCATTGTTTGCGACAACGGCCCAGAGCTGACCAGCGAGATCCTATTCCTGTTGGCCCGGCGCACTATTGTCGAACCGCACTTCATCCAGCCTGGCAAGCCAACTCAGAGCGCCTTTGTGCAAAGCTTCAAAGGCAAATTTCGCAACGTGTGTCTCAAGCAGAACCCTAACGAACGCAGCAGTACATAAGGAGTCGACTATCAACTTGGGCCAAGACCGGCGATTGGAAGCGAGCCAACTTCAGCCGACATAAAGAAATGCCCTTTTAGCCATGACAATATGTAGTGATCGAGTTCTGCGTTAGGGCCAGCACGAATCTGAATTAGCGCCCTGATAACACCGATGATATTCTGCCAATCTCTGCGCCCACGAAGTAGATATTCGAGCAAGATCGACGTCTGCTTTTTGGTCGCAGATTTGACTGGATTTTTTGACCAGGCGAACCTCAGAAAGTTAGCGGTAACGCGAATATGCGAGAAAATCTCGGCCTCCGGCCCGCCGAGCCGCTCAGCGACACGACTAAATTGATCGAGCGAATTCTCATCGAAGTCTCCGGCCGCTAGCAAGAGTCCACCATCGACCGAGATAAACTGATCGCCGAAACTTATAAGGTCTATAACGACTTTGTTATACGCCGTAACCGACAATAAATTCTCATCACGAGCAAGCATGAGTAATGGCTGAAGCCAGCCCGCCGTAACCCCAAGCGCTTGTTCTGCCAAAACTCGATAAACCTGATCTTGGCTCAGAAGTAGGAATCCACTTCCCTGCGCTGCCAGCATATCGTCAAGAAAATTCCCTCCAATTGAATCATTTAGTTGACGCAAGCCTTCCGGAGGATCGGTAGCGCCTTCGGCAGGGACAATTGTGGTTTTGGCGTCGAGCCAGTTTAGATCGGCTTCCCTACACTCAACGGCCGAATCCCATTCCTGCTGCGACAGCTCATGCCGGAAAAGCTGGCCCTCTTGCCAGTAAAGGATCATCGAGGGCCTAGCCGCCTTCTTTAACTCTTCAACTCGAGCCCAATAGAGATCTCTCGTCGAGCCAGTGACATAAATCGGTCCGCAGATCTGCAGAACAATGTCTTCGATCCCGAGTTGACGGATCATTCCTAGCGTAAGGGCATCGATAATACAGCCTTGAGCTGCATTGCTTCGTAATGCTTCGATTGCTCGCATACGCTCAGGATGAGTGCCTGAACAGACGCGATGCTTTCTGCCGTCCTGCTGAAGCCCGTTGCGTGTTTCAACAATATCTCCGCCAAGGGCGCTCGCGGCGGCATGAATTGGGATCATGTTCTTATCTAGAACATCGAACACCCGTTGTACATCATCATGACGTCGCTTCACATCTTCAAATAATTCGTCGAACGGCTCATCCTCACCAGGTTCAACGGTGATCTGACGAAGGCCTTGGGTCGTCGGAAAGTAGCGCTCGAAGTTCTCCATGGAACGATGTAGGGCATAGATATATTTATGTTTGACGTCTACCACTTTCCAGGTGGCGCCGTGCCCATCCCACTCGATTATGTCGCCTGAGGAAAGTCCGCGCGCCTTTTTAGCGATCTCACTGTCCGGTGCAATAAACGCCTCATCCTTTCGGAGCTCCACGTTCGGTTCGACGATGAACCAAGACCTTCCGCCCGAGTCGCCATCGATCTCGAACGCGACGTCATTATCTATTGTGTCGCGATCGAGCGGAATAGAGATCGTGCGGCCGGGTAAAAGGATCAACCCCATAAAGTGCAGGTGAACCTGAGGTGCAGCGGAGTTATATAGGAACACGCTATATGCCAGCTTTAGAGCCCGCTCCTCGAAGCCCAGTTGGCTCAACCAGCGTGCGAGCTCCATCCTCAGCTCCGGAGATCCCGTCAACCGCTCAACATCTCCGGAGAGGCAGGTCTCGATTCGATCATGCTCACCAAGGCGCAAGCAGAGCTGGAACCAGCGCAGCCTCATTGCCAAGTCATCTGGCTTCATCCCCAGGTATCGGTCGAGCGCCTCTCGAGCGGCCGGGAAGTCCTTGCGATTCATGTTTATTGCGGCTAGTGCCTTCAGATAAGGCGGCCGCGATGTAACTTCAGCGCTAAGGCCGGTGAGAAGTTCGTTGGCCGCAGCACGACGATCAGCATTGATATATGCAAAGAGTAGACGCCTGAGCGCTGGGCTGTCATGGCTGGTATCAACATGGCCGGCGAGAACAGATGCGACCTTGTCATAGCGTCCGGCCTCTTCCAGGACATTGGCAATAGCGAGGCGTTCGGAAAAACGTCGTTCATCCCCCAGGACACCGACAGCACGCGTCAAAGTTGCGTCGGCATCTGTATCCCCGCGCTTCAGCTGCAATGTCGCAAGTTCGACAAGCGGAATTATGCTGCCTGGGTAATCAGAAACGAAGCGCTCAACCTGCTCCGAGGCCTGGTCAAGCTGACCCTCCTGCACAAATGACTCGATTATTACCTGATAAGCAGCCAGTCTTTGATGCTGGGGCGAAGCAGAAAAGTCTTGCCCATGAATGAGCGCGCGGGCGCGTTCTGGCTCTCTGCTGGCAAGCGCTTGAGCCCACATCAAAACTAGGTCTGGCCGTTTGAGGTCATCACCGACAAGAGCAAGCGCGGCGTCAACCTCGTCCGCTTCAAAATACAACGCAGCCCGCAATTCACGAATACCGCTATCATCGGGAGACCGCCCAAGAGCTTGATCAAGGACCGTGGCTGCAGCCTGACACTCGTTCAGGACCCATAGGGCGAGCGCAAGATTGTGTGGAAGGGCGCTGTCAAAGACCTCCGTTTCGGCATCTAGCACCTCTTCCCACAGGTTCTGGAGGACAGTCGCCGCATACTGAACATCCTCGAAAGTTATCCCTCCCTCTTCGACGGCGGCGCACCCGAGCACAAAGTGGTCAGAGGATAAAGCTCCATCCAGCACCGCCTCGGCAGCACGGCGTTGCAGCTGTTTGTCTTGAGCGTGTCTATCGGCGGCCTGACGGGCAAGCTGACGCCAATCGGCATTATTTTTATGTAAAAGGAAGCCTATTGCGCTGGCGAGAACCTCGGGGGTGTCGCGAACTGCTTCCGGCACCAGTGAGAAAGGGTCGGAAACGTCAGGATTGCCGATTTGTCCGGAAATCAAATGTGCTGCAGCTGCCGCATTTTCCAAATCATGTGTGAGTGCTCTTCTGGCTGTTTCGATAGCATTCTGTGGTTCCTCCTTAATAAGATAGGCAAGCGCAGAATTGGCTAGCCCAACCCGATCAAATGGATCGTAAGCTATCGCTTCAAGAAAAGAATCAGCGGCCTTGTCCTGATCACCGAGCGAGAGATATGCCGCACCCATATTTGTCAAAATTCTGAACCGAACGCGTCTGCTTCCCGACTCCCACACCCTCTCTTTGAGGGCGTCAAGGAGGTTTTTCGCAGTATTTGCTTTACCAGTCCGAAGAAGATCGCGATATCCGTCGATCTCGCTATGGACGCTGTGCTCAAGTGCCTCGGCGCCTGCCGTAGACGTTTCAGCTGCGGAAGCGCTGTCGTTAGAAATTGCCGGAACTATTCGATCGAGAAGACGAAGTATTTGATCCGCTTTGCTACTCTCGTCCTTGACTAATGCAATAGTTTGTTCACCTAGCGACTGTAGCTCTCTTGAAAACGGCGTTAAATCCGGATGAAACGCTTCTATCGCTCTCCCGTGCTTTCTGACCTCGCGTTCGATCGTACCCCACCCCCAAACGTCGACTGAAAACAGGCCTTCCGCTTCATGGTGCTGCGTTATATCCCGTGCGATGCGCTGGATATTTGCATCATCAGGCGCTGTAGTGACGATGATCAATTCTGATAGAGTCGGAGTAAAAGTTTTAGCCTTGGAAACCTCTCTTTTTAGCTCAGGTTCGGTGAGTTTCTGGCCATCACTTTTCTGTTTACACTGAATTCCAACCCAATGATGTCCCGCTTGGTCTCGGCGGCCGTAAATATCTACACCCTGTTGTGCTTGGCCTGTACGGCCATTAACAACGGTATTTGGGTCATTCAGGATGCACTGAAACAGGATGCAGGTATGCTCTTCAAAATCCTGCCAGTTCCCTGGTCTGGGGATAACAGTTGAGGCGTAATTACTCATGCATCTTCGTCAAGTTTCGCATTTACTAAGCAGCCAAGTTCGTCACACAACTGCTCAAGCCTGCCTCTGTATTTGATACAAAATGAGCGCCTTCAAATTCAACTGCGCCGTCGGTGCCCTCGATAGATTATTCGGCGCTAGGGTTAGGCGCGTAGGTATAGATCGACTCATGGAGATATTACCTACCATCCTCGGTTGCCGAAACTGCCGTTCCGCGCCGCCAGACAAGCCATAAAAAAATGGCAGCCATGTACTGAAACGATCTACCCCTCCCCTGCGGTCGGGAGGGCAGGCAGATAATTCAGTTGAAAAGGTCTGGAGTTCCTAGGATTTTGGGGACCTGGGTTCGGGCCGCGAGGCACTTCGCTCAACAGCCCGAGTGAAGTACCAGTTCATCAACGAGCATCGCCGCGAGCACAAGATCGCCATGATGTGTCGCGTGTTGCAGGCCTCTCGTAGCGGCTTCTACGCCTGGTTGCACAAACAACTGTCGGATCGCGCTATCGAAGATCGGCGATTGTTGGGTCTGGTCCGAGACTCGTATGCGTCCAGCAGTGGCGTCTACGGCTAGGTTCGCGTGTTCGCCGACCTGAGAGAAGCCGGCGAGACCTGTGGCAAGCATCGCGTGGCGCGCATCATGCGCAAGCGCAAGATCAAGGCTTTGCGGGGCTACAAGGCGCCGCGCCACATTGCCGGGCGACCCTCGATCATCGCGCCCAACCGGCTCAACCTTGAATTCACCGTGGCCGGGCTGGACCAGGCCTGGGTCACGGATATCACCTACATCCGGACCTGGCAGGGCTGGCTCTATCTGGCGGTGGTCGTCGATCTGTATTCCCGCAAGGTCGTGGGCTGGTCGATGAAGCCGACCCTGGCCCGCGAGATCGTGCTCGATGCCCTGCTCATGGCGGTCTGGCGCCGCAAGCCCAAGGACCGTGTGCTGGTCCACTCCGATCAGGGCACCCGGTACGGAAGCCACGACTGGCGGCGCTTCTGCAAGGCGCATAACCTGGAGTCCAGCATGAGTCGACGTGGCAACTGCTGGGATAACGCCGTGGTCGAGTCGTTTTTCAGCAGCCTGAAGAAAGAGCGCATCAAAAAGCGGGACTAAAAGATCCGCGATCTGGCCCGCGCCGATCTTTTCGATTACATCGTAAGCGTCCACTAAATCCTGGGAACTCCAGCGTGAGCCAGCCGGTTCATCGTTGCCTTCCCACTCTGCTGATCCCATCATTGGGATCATCTGGTCGGAGATGCCATGGAAACCGAGGCGCGTACCGAAGACGTTGTTGAGCTGCTTGGCCTGGAAGGCGGCCAGCAGCACGGCTACTCCCGCTTATGGCTGGCAGACCAGATTGCAAAGGGACTTCCAATAACTTCGGTTGATCGCATCGCTTCAACGCTATTCGAAGGGCAGAAGTGTTTGCTTGGCGTGATCGTGTCCGATACCACAATCAAGCGGCGCCGCCGAGATAACAAACCATTGAGCCGCGAGACCAGTGAACGTATCGAGCGCGTGGCACGGGTGTGGATCATGGCTCGTGATGTCTTCGGCAGCGATGACAAAGCGAGGCGGTTCATGGTTTCGCCACACATGCTGCTCGACGGAGAGTTCCCGGTCGAAGTCGCTGCGCTCAACGACGTGGGTGCGAATGCCGTTGAAAGTGTGCTCGGGCAACTGAAGTATGGCTCCGCCCCCTGATAACTGAGATTCACGCGTGCGCTGACCGCGTATAGGATTGATGATTCCGACGGCTACTACCCGATTTTTTATGCGCCCAGGTTCACTTACTTGTCCCAGTCAATGGAAAGATCGTGGCACCCCGGTCAGTTATGCCGCAGAGCACTACTCCAGGGAAATGACCGAGAAACTGACGCACGGCGGTGGTCACCGGCATGGCGCCATGCAGGCGGGGCGAGTAGCTCGGCGCAACGCTGGTTCTGCTGGGGATCGTCTACCCACCCTTCGACATCGTTCGGTTGCGGAATAAGATAGTCGCGGGAGTAATGGCGTGAGCAAGCATGAGCAACGGTTATGGAGGTCGGCAATGGCTGATAGTACGTACTTGAACAAGTGCAATGAGAGAGAAAGAGACAGACGACGCAAACAACCGAAGCAGGGTGACCCGCTGACGGAACCTTTCGGAGGTCGCCTCGATGTCGCAGCGCGCACGAGCTACGAGCCGGATGATGGGAAATTGTCGGAAGAGGTACTCGAAAATTTACGCGGCAGCACTGATCAACGCATAACCGGCGGGCGATCTCTGTTCTGAGCCGACGTAGTAGTCAGCGCAGGCTTCAATTAATTGGATCCTCGTTTCAGGGAGTCCGAGACTACCTTGGCGGGTTCTGGCTCCCGTATTGCTCGCCCGTTGTGGGAGTTGGCCAATAAGTGCTCGCCAAGATGCGTTTAGTGCTGGCTAGTAACGCATCGGCATTTAACTCAAGTACTTCTGAGTCGTATTCGATCTCGTAGATTTCCATGTAAATCGCATCCTCTAATAGCGTGAAATGCTTTTTTAGAATTAAATCCTCGCTATGGCTGGCTCGTAACTCTTCTGAGAGAGCCAGTTGATGCAAGAGGCATTGGCTTTGGTCGCCAATGACTTGCTGCTCTCTCAGCAAGCAAATACGTAAAGCAAGGCGATCAAGGATGGATGCTTTAGCAGCGATTTTTGGCAAGGAAATGTCTCGCGTATGAATCCGAACGAATGAAATTGGCTGGGAGTCCACGTGCTCTCTAAATAGCGAGTGTGGTATGGGTGGCCGAAGGCGGGACATCGCATCCCAAACCATCTCTAAAGTCCACGGATAACATGGCGACAAAGCAGTCCACAGCGGATGATGAAATATGTACCGGCTACCTGGAATTCGTTCGTCAATTCGGCGCAAAGTTCGTTCGTTTGGCGTGGCGCCCATAGCATAGGTTTTTATCAATTTAGAGCGACGCTGCGCGAACTCCAGAGGCGACAAATGTCGTGAGAAGATGTATTTCTCGAGTTTGTAATAGGAGTTAGTGCCTACGGCCTTAAACAGATAATCTAGCCAGTATTTTTTTTGTAATCGGGACACATGTTCAAGGCATAAGCGATGCGCATGCAGTTTCCGATGCATGCCGCCTTTCTCAGTATTAAAAACCTTTCCCCAGTTCAGGTCGAACATCCCAATATTGGATGGCCTTGGCCACTGGATGGTGCTGTGGCGGGACTTACGGCAACTATCCGGGAACGTTGCTAAGCCGCGACCTAGGCCGAGGCGGCGTCGGTGTGCCATTGGTGATTCTCTATCGCTTATATTGTGCTAATAAAAGTCGCTCTGGGTGACGACGTTAGCGTCACCGCTAGGCAATAGTCTCGGAAATTGGGTCTGGATTGGCTGATGACCATAGTTTGGCGCTCGTTGCTGAGGGGCGCAGCAGGTTTGATTGGGTTACCGAGGATCTAGCCCTTCGGGTCTTGAATTGGAGAGAAGTCGTTGTACACCTGACCAATGGCGTGGCGAACGAGATGCTTGGCTAGCCCTGTCCGCCGCATTACCTCGCGCAGGATGGCCTTTTTCCCCTCCGGTTGGCGAGTACCGTTAAGCACCTCCCGCCTAATCGTGCGTATCTCATCCAGCGCAAGCTGCCGTTTATGCGTAATTTCGTCGTCGAGTCTCTGCTTATAGGCCCCAACGATTTGAGCGCAATGTTCGGGGAATCGATACCAGAGCCCGCCCGTAGAAACGCCAACGGCCTCAGCTAGGGACCGTAAAGATGGGCTTTTTTCTTCGGACTCCGCTAATGCGGACTCGAGCGAAGCGCGAACTTGTTCTGGATTCTGTATGCGAACGCGGGGATTGGGTTGTAGTTTCGCCGGTAGGTTTGAGTTCCAGCCTTGCGAGAGTTGTCTGTTGGTGCGAGTGATGTCACCACCAAGAAGGTCAACTAGCCGGAGACCTAGCCGATAAGCGAGGCGCCTTGCAGTGGTCAGAGAAATCCGTTTGTTGCAGTAGAGGTAGGCAAGGCATTCATCCCGGGGGATCATGCGCCAAAAGTGCTGCTCATCTTCATTCAACCACGCTTGGTTGAATAGTCTCTCGAGGCATTCTCGCGGCGCCTGCCTAGGCAGTGATGCGCCGTTCAGTTTGGAAAGAAGGTCTACCAATTCGACAAGATCAGGACTGTCGAATTGCCATGAATTGATCGGATGTGCACCGTCAGTCGGTATTGAAAGGGCGGCGCCGCAGTTCGTACAACAATATAGATCCCCTCGAGCTTTCCAGGTGTTCTGTCCGGATTGGCAGATCGCGCAGCGATCCTGAAGTGGCAGACGATGCACGGCGCAGTGCGTTGATCCGGAAAGATGCCAGCCCAGTTTCAGGTAGCATTCGGCGTTCGTGGAAAACTGCTGAGCCAAGCATTCTGGGCACCAGCGGATGTCCTGAGCATATGCTGAGGGTGAACGATCAACTGCTTTGATCAGAGGCAGGAAAGTCAGTGTAGTCAATTCACTAGCCGAGCGGCCGGTACACGCGGAGATAATTTCAACGAGCCTTTGATTGGTCTCGTTGGGTCGTACCAATTCTCCAGGCTTTGTTGGGGTACATCCCGCTTGCGCATCCGGTGGTAGATGCCCGGTCCGTTCTGCACAAAGGCGAATGAGCACGCCGGGAGATACCACATGCTTACTGGCCAATCGGATCACGAAGGACGTGAATGATTCGATTTCGGAAGTGGCCAGTGAGTACGGCTCAATTGGGAACAGCCAGCCCATTGCTAGATCCGTCCGCCATGAGGATAGGATCGTGGCTTGGCTTGGAAAGGTCTGTGTGATTTTCCTCGCTGTCCGCCACTACCAGCTGTCTGAGTGTTGGCCGTCTGCTGATCCGGATGGCGAGCCAGAAAATCTTCGCCGAAGAGGATCTCTTGCAGAATGGCGTCCCGAAACTCGCCTCTGGTTTCCGTCTCCGCGAGCAGATCTTCGGTTATTTGATCGAGGCCCCGTGCAGCAGCCAGGGACATCGCACTACGCAGCCATCGCGAGAGATGTCCAATGCAGCCATATGAGCCCTGGAAGAGGCGCCGGTTCCATTTGCGAAGAGACTTCGCCGTACGCGGGACCCAATCATCATATGCGGTAAGGATTCGCTCGAATTCCGAGATATCGTTCGGATTGTCGACCACGTATCGCGGGAAATGGATGGGCTGGTTTCTGCCGAGTAGGTGTGGACTTAACGCTAGTAGAGGCAGGAGTGGGTAGGTCCCCGAAATTACGAGAATGACCTCTGTGTCGGCGGCGAGGCACTTCCAGGCGTCGAGTACACCGGCCGCATTACGTTCCGGACCAGGGAGATAACGAAGGTGCTGACTCTCGTCGATCACCAAGTACTTGGTTTGCCGCTGAACTAGCGCGTGCTCGAGCGCGATCGTTAATTCGGCTTCGGAAGTCCGATGGATTCTATTGGCGAACCGAGTCGCCCATCTGTCATCGCCTAGAGGGGCGCCATAAATTGGTTGCTCAACTGCCCGCAGGGCATGGGCAATGAAGCCCTTGGTAGAAAAAGAGCCACCAGTGCTTCCGTTTCTGGCGTTGATACGCACAAGCGGCATAGCTCCTGGCTGAATTTTATGTTGTGGTCCGACGAGGAACTCGGAGGCATCGTCCAATGTGCGGCTCTTTCCCACGCGAGATGGCCCGACTAGCGTGACTACTTCGCCCGCGTCGCTCGCAGAGATTGCGTGAAAAACCTCCCGCCCGGCCTGCGAATAATTCCTGTGATCGATTTTTTGTGCCTTGATCTTGTCGATGGCGCATAAGACATTGCTAGCCATGGTGTTTCCATTCCGTGACGTTGGGTTTATCCAGAGATTGTTCGCGCGCCCAGTCGAAGGGATCGAAAAGATCGCTGGCCGACGTCGGTACAGGCGGTGCAGCCTGCGGCTCCTCTGGCTCGTGTATGCCTGAGGACTGATGGATGCGTTCCATTTGGTTCAAAGCGGCGTCCGTTTGCAGCGGACCGTGAATGCGATCGCGCGACAGTTGTCGGATCGCCTCCGCCTGCCTCGCAATGGGGGTCAGAAGGTCGAACTTGGGCGACCCGGAGGCGCGACAGGTCAGCCATCGATCACGTACGCGGACATAGACGCGATATGGGTCTTCGGGCTCGATCCGCACCTCGAGCTGGTTACACCTCAGGGAACTACTGGCAAGCTTTGGGTGCCAGTAGTGATTGTTGTGACCAATGTGAATGCCGCGCTTCGGATCGAGCTTGAAGTGGCGCACGTCGACAGCTGTGGCGATCAAGAACTCGTCGTCATAAGGCCAGGGGATTCCCGAGAACGGAAAGCGCTCTAACCCTTGGCGGTAAGCGACTATTGGTGAGAGTGACTGCTCATTGACAGTCTCGCTGGCCTGCCAGTCGGCAAACTCAATTGCGGACTCGATGAACTCCTCAAGCGATAGTTCAGCGTTCGCTTTTGGGCTATGCGAACGAGAGATCGAGCGAGCCTCTTGCTTGGCTACGGAATTCCCCACCAGGTGGACCAGCCATTGTTCACGTAGCTGTTGAAAAAAACGTTCTGCTTCCGAGCCGAAGCGCGGATGCGCCGCCGGTCTGAGATGTATATGAACCTGGAAATGGGCCATTGCGGCGCGGAAATACACGGACTTGAATTCGGCTCCTCGATCGACGACTACGGCTTCCGGAAGACGTCCGTGAGTTGCGAGACAGATGCGCATGACCATTGCGCAACTGATGCGACTCGGTGATTCGAAGCTTACCCAGATCGCCAGCACCATTCCCGTGGCGATGTCCCGCAGAACAGTAAGCCATGGCTTCCTCGCGTATCGCTTATCCCTAGTTTCCGCAAAGGTACAAAATAGGTCCACGAGATAGTGGTCGCATGTCGCTAGCTCGAGCGGGCGTACGGCTTTGACTGCGCGGTCATCTACCGGACTCGGGGCTTGTGCCGCGTTTCGTAGCCGTTTCCCACCTCGTTGCAAAGCCACCTGGATCGGATCTCTGCGTCTGAGATGGCTCAGAAACGTTGTTTTCGAAACCGCGGAATACTCCAAATGTTGTTTTTGAGCAGCCCACCGATACTCTCTATAGGCGGCCTCACTAGTGAGCCTGCGGCCATCATCAGTAAGCTGCTGGATATACGCCTTTAGGTATTCCTGTACCGGCTTAGCCAATTTTCCGTCGCGATTCCCGGATTGCTCCAGATTGTCGATCAGCGACTGAAGCGGGCTTAGTCCGCGCTTTTGTCCTTCGCTAACTTGTGCCTTGAAACGCCGAGTTGAACGCGATTTTTCCCCACTCATTAATCTGTCGTATCGATCGAGGGCGCGCGCGACCGCTTCGGAGCTGGGCACGTGGTTCGTACTGGCTTCTCGATCCGCCGGAGCCACGCCGTGGGCCAGCCTATCCAGTTCTTCCCCGATCTTGAGATCCTCGCGACACGCGGTAATCCAACACGAGTCCGGTCGACTCAGTAGTGACGTTTCTAGATTCGTGAACAGCTGCTGATCTGCCACCATGACAATGAAATCCGTCATGGCCGCCTGTCTTAATTGCTCTGCTAAACACGACAGACGGATACATCTCTCCTTGTGAACGATGCGGAGTGCTCGATCCGCTACTTCTGGATCAGTTCGTGGCAGATTCGTTGTAGCCCTGAGGATCAGGTCCAGATTGGCGATGTAGACTTTGCCGAGTTCGTCGGTCGAGACGGTCTGATGTGTGAGATTTCTGTCGCGAAACGCTTCGATCGCGGGATGAAACTGGAAGCGACCATCCGCATGCGACCAATCAGCGGATCGCTTGGCGATTAGGCTGTCCAGTTTCGCGCGCGATTTGATTTCGATTACTGACGGCCCGCGGTCCGACAGCACGAGAAAATCGGGCGTGTATAGAGACCGCCGTTTGTGCCCACGCTTATCGGTAGTCCGGACTTCGACGGGGGGCGGCTGGTAGTAGTACGCCGCTACCGAGCGGTCATGATCCAGATGTATAGCGTAGGCAAGTTCGCCTGACCGGCTCTCTGTGGCGATGCTGCAGCCCATTTTGCGGGACTGATATTCGGAGCAGACGTTGCTTCGGGCATAGTCACCGACTGCGCGGGATGGTCCGTCCCGGTCGCGTTCAAGAAGGTAGTTCGCTGCTGGGCCGCGCAACTGGTGTGTGTCGATGTAGGCCAGTAGGCCGTCCTCGTCCATTTCGGCACCCTGCCTTTGCATGGTCTGGGGGAGCCAGAAGGCAGGCTGAGCATGGTGAGGCGTATTCCAGACGCAGCCGGATGTGCGGCTATCGTATTGACAGGCGCACGGGGCTGCCGCACTCTACGGGGCGTCAGGGCTACCAACTGACAGATATATACGGCCTACATCTCTATGGGGGGATGTGGGCCGTTTTCGTTACTGGTGCTACGACATTAGCGTTCTCCGTTGCTTTCGATTGCTGATTCGCGGGCGGCTTGCAGCAGTTGTGCAATGTCTCGCGTCAGGCAATAGCGCCCTCGTCGGTGGCCGAACTCAAATACTGGCACTGGAATTCGATGTTGATGCAGCGCGCGTCGGAACGATGAAGCCGAATTGAAGCCGAGGAAGTTGTATAAAACGTCATCGGTCACGACCTCGCCGTAACGGTCGACCAATTTCTCTTCGAGGTTCTCGCTCACACACTGTGGTGAGGTGGACATAGCGCAATTTGCGTGACGCTGCGTGCGTTCCCGGCAATGTGGCGCACATCCCGCGCAAATTCTAGGGGTAAAGTTCGGCCCCCTAGTTTCACCCCAAAAGTCAGCATCTCTTGGTCGGCGCTCGGTTCGCTTGGGGGCTCGTAATCCGAGATCGTGCTGGTCCCACTTAAGCAATGCGCTAGTGACGTACTATCCTGCTACTCATTGGCATGACATTGCCGACTTGCAGTCAACGCGGGGAACCATGATTACGGGCGAGATCAAAAGCCAGATTGACCGGATCTGGGACGCATTCTGGTCCGGTGGTATCGCTAATCCGCTGGAAGTCATCGAGCAGATGACCTACCTGCTGTTCATCAAGCGGCTGGACGAAATCCACATTGCCCGCGAGTGCCTGTTTAACCCTGCTTTCAGGGCATGAGGGAAGGACCAGCGGTCTGATCAAAGCTAAGCTACCCTCGCGTGAAGTCAAATCGACCTACATCGTTGGCCGCAAACACATCGGCGTGAGGGGTTGGGATGAGCAGCGAGCAGACTGCTTGGGGAAAAGCCGCTGAGTCACTGGGAACGACAGAATCCGAGCGAGCCCTAGCACGGCTGGCTCGTAAGGCGTTCCTTAGCCTTTGGAGCTACCCCAACGTCTTCAGCGATGAGGGAAGAGCAGGCGGCAAGGGTGATGGCAAAGAGCTGGTGGATCTGCTTGTGGTCTTTGGCAATGACGTGCTGCTCTTTTCTGACAAGCAGTGCGCATTTCAAGATCACGCGGACCAGAAGGTGGCGTGGCGACGTTGGTACAAGCGCGCAATCGCAAAGTCTGCTCGGCAGCTCTCTGGGGCGGAGGGCTTTCTGCGGCGATTCCCGGACCGTGTGTTCGTCGACAAGTCCTGTCAGGTCAAGTTACCTGTGCCGCTACCCGATCCGAGTTCGGCCCGATACTTCCTCATCGCCGTCACTCGTGGAGGGCATGAAGCCACAGCCAGGCATTTCGGCGGAGGCAGTAGTGGCAGCTTGATGCTGAACAGTTCGTTGGAAGGGGCCGCGCACTACGAACGCCCGTTTGAAGTTGGCTTTCCGTTGGGTAAACAGCGCTTTGTTCATGTCCTGGATGAGATGACGGTCGATGTGCTTCTCGAAGAGCTAGACACCGTTCCGGACCTTGTCGATTACCTTGCTTGCAAGCAAAGTTTTATTTGCGCGAATACCGCCCCGATGATGATCTCCGGGGAAGAGGATCTACTGGCCCGGTACATGTGCACTATGGAGGGCGGGAAACACTCGTTGCCCAAGCTGCCGAGTGGCTATTCGGCGATTTCGTTTCCCGAAGGGGATTGGCGCTTCTACAGCTCAAGCCCTCAACGGGCAGCCAAGCGCGAAGCAGATAAGGCCAGCTACATGTGGGATGCGCTCATCGAGCATCAAGCGGGTTATGTGCGGGAAGGAACCGCAATTGGGCTACTGGATGCACCGCCGGAAACGTTCGATCACGAGCGAGTGCTGCGTGCTCTGGCCGATGAGCCGAGACTTGCGAGACGTGACCTTACTGCTCATCTCCGCTCGGTGCTTTCGAAGAGCGAGCCAGGCAAGAAATTTGCGCGGCTGATATTCAGCCTTACGAAACCATCACGCGCATACGTCTTTCTCACGGCTACCCCCTCGCCCGGCGCGGACTATGAGATGTACAGGGAAACGCAACAGGCCGCACTAGCTGCCTACTGCCATGGGGTAAAGAAGCGTTTCCCCAAGGCGACGGAGGCGGTTGGCATCGCCTCCGACCCTATCTCCTTGAGTGATGGGAGTATCGATTTTATGTATGTCGATCTTGCCGAGGCGATGAGTGCTGAAGAAAGAGCCCATTGGGAGGCTGTGATGGAGGAACTGGATGTGCTGCAGACGCCCCCCGAAAAAACGCAGTACTTTCGGGGCAACAGCCACGAGTTTCCAATGCCCTTCTCTTTCGGCGAGCCTGAATTCTTCGAGTACGACCCCCGTAGGCCCATGAATAGGCCTGAGCGCCGGAGAATGGAGCGCGAGACCCGCAAGGCCAACAAGAAGCCGAGAGGGCCAAAGCGCTAACGCGTATGGCAAACAAACCATCGTTTTCTTTACGCCTGGCCTCGACTCCCGATTTGCGGCTGAAAGGGCTTGATACGTGGCAAGAAATCACGTACAAAAAACTAACGAGTGAAAAGGTACGTTTTCTTGCTCATCGGCTACGCCCGCGTCTCAACCCTCGATCAGCGTCCGGAACTGCAATTGGACGCCCTGCGCGAAGCTGGTTGCGAGCAGGTCTTCGAGGAACGCGTTTCTGGTGCCCGGAAGGACCGCCCCGTGCTGACCGATTGCCTGCGGACCCTGCGGGTCGATGACACGCTGGTGGTCTGGCGACTGGACCGCCTCGGTCGCTCGCTGAAAGATCTCGTCGGGATCATCACCGACTTGGAAGAGCGCGGGGTGCGGTTCCGCTCACTCACTGAGTCTATCGACACCGGCACTTCGGGTGGCAAGCTCGTCTTCCACATTTTCGCCAGTCTGGCCGAGTTCGAGCGCAGCATCATCCAGGAACGTACCCGCGCTGGACTAGCAGCAGCCCGCGCCCGGGGCCGCAAGGGCGGCAGGAAGCCGAAGATGCTCCAATGCGACGCACGCAAGGCCTCAGCCATGCTGCGTGACCCCAATATCACCAAGGCGGAAGCCGCCCAGCACTTCGGCGTCAGCCGAGTGACGCTCAATGCCGCGCTGAAGCGCTACAACCTGCCTGATAACCCAGGCTCACCGGGTGAGCCGCAACCGTGACACGCTGAGAACGACGGACAGAAAGAACAGTTCCTCCCATGACACAAACCATCATCAAGCGCGACAGCGCTACCCGCGTTCAGGACAACGCCAACCTCATCTGGGGCGCGGCCGAGAAAATGCGGGGGAAGGTCAAGCCGGCCGACTACGGCAAGGTGATCCTGCCGCTCACTGTGCTGCGCCGCATGGACTGCCTGCTGGAGCCGCACATCCCAACGGTCAGGGCATTCGCGTCTTCTCTTACCAATGCCACGGAGGAAGCGCGCGACAAGCTGCTGTTCCGCAAGACCGGCATGAGCTTCTACGGCCTCAGTGAATACAGCATGGCCGCACTGCTGAATGATCCGGAGAACATCGCTGACAACCTCAAGTCCTACATCAACGGTCTGTCGCGCAACATGCGCGAGGTCTTCATCGAGTATTTCGGCTTCTTCAACTGGATTGATCGCCTTGACCGGCAGGATCTGCTCTATGCGATGGTCAAGTTCTTCGCGGACAAGGACCTGTCGCCGGAAACCGTCTCGACCCTGGAGATGGGGTACCTGTTCGAGAACCTGATCCGGCGATTCAACGAGGCGTCCAACGAAACGGCAGGTGACCACTTTACCCCCCGAGAAGTCATCCGGCTGATGACCTCGCTGCTGTTCGCCAAGGACGGCGACAAGCTAGCCAGCGAGGCCAGCGCCATCAACATCCTCGACCCGGCGTGCGGGACGGGCGGCATGCTCGCTACGGCCAACGACTATCTCCGCGAGCGCAACAAGGATCTTCGGATCAACCTGTTCGGCCAAGAGGTGAACCCGGAATCCTTCGCCATATGCCGGTCGGACATGCTGATCACCGGACACTCGCCGGACAACATTCGCGTCGGCAACACCCTGGAGAAGGACTGCTTCGAGACGGAATCCTTCACGTACTGCCTCAGCAATCCGCCCTACGGCGTGGACTACTCCGAGGAGCACGACAAGGTGAAGGCGGAGCACGAACGCGGCGAGGATGGCCGCTTCGAACCGGGGATTCCTCGCAAGAGCGACGGCCAGTTGCTGTTCCTGTTGCACATGATCGGCAAGTTGCCGAAGTCGCGCCGTGGACGTATCGCCGTGATCATGAATGGCTCGCCGCTGTTCAACGGGGACGCCGGGGGCGGAGAGTCGGAGATCCGGCGTCATCTGTTGGAGCGTGACATGGTGGAAGCCATCATCGCGCTACCGACAGACCTGTTCTACAACACTCCAATCGCCACCTACATCTGGATCGTCACCAACGTCAAGGCCGACGAGGACCGGGCCCGGGTGCTGCTTATCAATGCCACCGAACGGCATTCGCCTATGCGCAAGTCGCTGGGTAGCAAGCGCCGGGAGCTTAATGACGCGGACATCTCACACATCGTCAATCTCTACCTCGGCAATGAGGTGGACGACACCGTGAAGGTGTTTGCACCGCAGGATTTCGGCTACCGCAAGATCACGGTGGAGCGCCCGCTGCGGCTGGATGTGAACCTCACGGAAAGCGCGCCGGGCCGCTTCCGTAACGCCAGTGACCTCGACGAATACTTCCTCAGCCTGAAGGAACAATTCGGAAACGACATCAAGTCACGGCTGGGCGAACTCAAGGCCAGAATCACCGAACTGGTGCACGAGCAGGAAGGCTTGGCACTGCTCGAAGAAAACGGCGACACCAGCGAGGCCGATCTGAAGGCTGCGCGCAAGCGCTGCAACCGGCTGCTGAAGTCCCTCCTGTCAGCTGATGAGTGGGCCGAGCGCCGAATGCTGACCGACCTGTTGCGCAGCCTGCGGGCGCAGGGTACGACCACCTGGACCGACTACAACGTATTCCTGGACACACTGAAGCAACACGCCAAGCAGCAGGGCGTCAAGTTGAAGGCCGCGCAGATCAAGACCATCCGTGCCTGGGTCACGCAGGCCGACCCCGAGGCCGTGCCGGTCATCGACAAGGGCTTCGACCCGAAGAAGGACCAGGGCGAGCGCTTCGGTTTTTACTACGTGGGCGGCCGGCCCGTCACCTACGAGCGCGACCCCGAGTTGTCCGACACCGAACGTGTGCCGCTTGGCCAGGACATCAAGGACTACTTCGAGGCCGAGGTGCTGCCGCATGTTCAGGATGCGTGGATCAACCCGGACAAGACCGATCCACGCGATGGCCAGATCGGTGTCGTGGGCTATGAGATCAACTTCAACCGCCATTTCTACCAGTATGTCCCGCCACGCCCGCTGGAGGAGATCGATGCCGAGTTGAAGGCCGTGGAGCAGGAGATCGCGGGGCTGTTGGCGGAGGTGGCGGAGTGAGTCCGTTCAAGCCGTACCCGAGCTACGCTGAGTCTGAGATCGATTGGGTAGATCGTTTGCCGGATCACTGGAGAACCAGGAAGCCAAAACACCTAGCGCGTATCGACAACAGCGGCTGTTATGGTGACGAACCGGGACGAGCCCCTATTCAATTGCCCGTCGCGACGACAGCACAGATTGACGCTGATGGAAACTTCCACGTCCAGAAAATGCCCGTCCGTGGATTTGTAGAAGCGGAAGTAGAGCGATATGGGTGCCGGGACGGTGACGTACTGGTAGTGAAATCGAGCGGATCAGCGGCGAACATCATCTCCGGAAAAGCAGGGATTGTGCGAGATGACACACCAGGCTTTATCTTCAGCAATTTCTTGCTACGTCTTCGGCCACACAAGAATCTGATCGCTCCTAAATTCTTATACGCAATGCTGCGCTCACACCTAACACGGCAACGAATCGAGGTGATGTGCTCAGCCACTACCTATCCAAATTTGCAGGTGGGTGAGTATGTTTCCTCGCTCATTCCATATCCACCGCTAAACGAGCAGGTGGTTATTGCTCAGCGGCTCGATCGCGAAACCGCCCGCATCGACGCCCTGATCGAGAAGAAAGCCCGCTTCATCGAACTGCTGAAGGTAAAGCGCCAGGCGTTGATCACGCAGGCGGTGACCAAGGGGCTGGACCCGAACGTGAAGATGAAGGATTCGGGGGTGGAGTGGATCGGACGGGTCCCGGCGCATTGGGCTGTCTTGTCGTTCAAGCGTTTTCTGCTTAGAAGCGATGGCGGGGCTTGGGGCAGTGACGCAAGCGACGAATCGATAGCTGTCCCTGTTCTTCGCTCAACAGACCAAACCGTCAATGGTCATTGGCGGATCAGCGCCCCAGCACTCCGCAAACTGTCGAGAAAGGAACTGGAAGCAACGCTTCTGGTGCAGGGGGACATCCTTATTACCAAATCAAGCGGGAGCGCTGACCATATTGGCAAAGCTACCTTGGTTGATGCTGAGGTGGCGGACCTCAAAGCAGGTTTCTCGAACTTTATGCAGCGGCTAAGACTGAATGCGTCGCTTCTGCCAAGGTTCTCGTGGTACCTCCTAAACAGTGCCGTGTTCAGAGAGCACTATTCTTTAGCTGCGACCACCACCACTGGGCTTGCGAACCTGAGCGGCGGGATAATCGGCGAGGCTGTGGTGGCCTTGCCACCCTTGCCTGAGCAGAAGCAGATCCTGGCCGACCTCGACCGCGAAACCACCTGCATAGATTCCCTCATTCAGAAAACCACACAGAGCATTGACCTCCTCAAAGAACGCCGCTCCTCCCTCATCACCGCTGCAGTGACCGGCCAGATTGATCTGCGGGAGGCTGCGTAAGCCATGGTTCAACCCCTGTCGCCTGTAGACCGGCTGGCGTTGAGCTTGGCGTCCTCTCCCGCCGAACATGTACTGCTTTTAGGGTCCGGGATTTCCCGAGCGGCCAGCATACCGACTGGCTGGGAAGTGACCTGCGATCTGATCCGTCACATTATGGCGGTGCGCGGGGTGGAAGACCCCGAAAGGCCTCCCGAAGCTTGGTTTGAGGAGACGTTCGGTGAGTCTCCCAACTATTCCCGCGTGCTGGAGCAGGCGGCCTCCATAAAATCAGAACGACAGCGCCTTATCAAACGCTACTTCGAGCCATCGGACGACGACGGCGAGGACGTGAAGCGGCCCACTGCCGCGCATCGGGCGATCGCGCACCTCGTGAAGCTCGGGCTCGTTAAGGTCATTGTCACTACGAACTTCGACCGCCTTCTGGAAGCTGCCCTCCACGAGGTGCAGGTCGAACCCGTCGTGCTGGCGACGCCTGACGCTTTCGCCGGAGCGGCGCCGGTTCACCGAAACCGCTGCACGATCATCAAGGTTCATGGGGACTATCTGGACCATGAAATCCTGAACATCGATGAAGAGCTGAGCGCTTACCCGGAAGTCCTGAACGCGCTGCTGGACCGCGTGTTCGACGAGCACGGGGTGATTGTGTCGGGTTGGTCGTCGGAGTACGACGGTGCACTGAGGGCCGCGCTGGAGCGCAGAACGAACAGGCGCTATTACAGCGTCTGGACGCATCGTGGTGATGTGCGGGAGCTGGCGGAGCGCCTGATCACGCAACAGGGGTTCGAGCGTCTACAAGTCCAGGATTCGGACACCTTCTTCGGAGAGCTGCACACCAAAGCCGAGGCGGCGGTTTATTCCATAAAGGCTCGCCCGGAATCGGCGGAACTCGTAGCTAGCGAGGCGAAGCGCGCCTTGACACAGCCTGCCCCACTGATCGCCTATCGCGACCTTGCGATGCGCGAGGCTGAACGGGTGCGGCAACAGATCGAGGCGATGGGCCTCAACAACTGCCAAGGACGCGTAGGTAACGATGGCCTGACGAAGCGGTTCGATGATCTGCTCGACGTGTCTGCCAGCCTGCGTCGGGTGCTGGCGCTCGGGGTCTTCTATCGTGATCAAGATGTCGCCGAGGTAGTGGCGAGCATCTTCCAGTCATTTATGCGCAAGGCGGAAAAGATCGGGTATCCGGAATACAGTGTGGGTTCGATGACAACTCCGCGTGTGACATGTAATCTGTAAAATAGAATGGTATGTGGGCAATCCCTGTGTGAGTGTCGGGTCGTAAACTGGAACACAGCGTGACGTTCAATTCTCCGTCACGGACACTTAAGAAACAGACCACAGTGTCTGAAAAGGACACCCATATCCCTAGCGAACAAGATACAGTCCCGACTTTATGCAAGAAGTCGTTGAGTTGTCCCGTCACGCAGATAGTAATGTGGCCCAGGCCGGATGGGATATCGGCATGCACCTCGATTTACTCAGCCGATGCCGTCGAGAGAGCGATGCACAGGACAAGCTCCGCCTTGAATAGAAGGTAATACCCGACTCTCCGCTGCCATGCCGCGGGAGGGCTCCAGGTTCACGGACGGCAGTCTCGGCATGCGTCAGACCAAAGACTTCAATTCGATATCGGGATCACTCAATGCCTCGGCATCGACGTCTCTGTGCTGGTAGACGAGCTTCTTCCCCACCATAAAAGCGATGGGCAGGTTTACCGCATCCACAGCGACAAGATGGCCTTCGCGCATATAGAACACCGCAAACGCCCCGTCCCTGGGGTTGCCCCGCACCACCCGCTCATCATGATCTTTGGACAGACCCACCATCTGCAGGCGTACGTCGTACTGGTTTGACCAGAACCATGGGACGGCATCGTAGGGCTTGTCGTCCCCCATCAGGGTGGCCGCCGCGGTACGGGCTTGATCGACCGCGTTGGCGACTGACTCCATCCGCTGGGGCTGCTCGAAGAAAACATTCCTGTGGCGGGTGCAGTCGCCAATCGCCAGGATGGCGGGATCGCCGCTGCGCACATACTCGTCGACGAGAATGCCGTCATCACAGGGCAGACCGGCGGATTCAGCCAGGGCGGTTTCCGGCGTGATGCCGACCGCGACGAGCACCACGTCGACCGGCACGGTGCTGCCGTCCGCCACCGCCACGCCGGCCACATGGCCGTCGTCGTCGGCTTCGAAGCCGATTACCGAGGTGTCCAGGCGCACTTCCTCGCCGGCATCACGGTGCTTGGCGAGAAAGAATGCCGAGATTTCAGGGCCTGTGACACGTTGCATGACGCGCCCGGCGGCTTCCAGCACCGTGACCTTGAGGCCACCCTTGACGGCGATGGCGGCCACCTCCAGGCCGATGTAGCCGCCGCCTACGATGACCAAGCGTTGCCCCGGGCTCAATTGACTACGCAGGGCATCCGTGTCTGCTATGTCGCGCAGATAATGAATGCCCTCCAAGTCGGCGCCGGGTGCGTTTAGGCGTCGAACGCGTGCGCCAGTGGCCAAGACAAGTCGATCGTACCCCAGGGTGCTCTGGTCCGACAGCTCAACGGTCTTGTTGACCCGGTCTATGCGCTCGACGCGCTCGCCGAGCCGCAGTCGGTGGCCTGCGTTCTCGTACATCGAGTGCGGCCTCAGGTACAGTGACTCACGTGCCGTTTTGCCCGCCAGGTAGTCCTTGGACAGGGGCGGACGCTGGTACGGCGGAAGGGGCTCGTCGCTTATGAGGACCGCCTCATGCGGCCATTGCTTCTGAATGAGGGTCGTCAGAAGCGTGCCTGCCGCCAACGATGACCGTCGCATCCTTCCCTTTGTTCGCCATGGCCTCTCTCTATTAACCGTGCCTGCGGTTGGCGGACGATCGCGCAGACACTTTCGCCGTGCTGGCGACGACCTCGCATTTACCCCGAAGGGTCATGCAGTAGCCACAATGGCCGCGAAACCCCGTTCGGATGGATCGATCAAGCAACTCTGCAAAACTACTGCGCTCGGCGATGTGCCGGCGGTTTGACGCTTACCCGGCCTACTGCGGATTCGCCGTTAGTTTCACCATCAACCTCGAATAGCCCCGCACGAAGTTGGACTGCACCCGCTCGGGCTCGTCGACGACCTCGATGTTCTCGAAGCGCTTGAGCAGCTCCTCCCAGAGGATGCGCAGTTGCAATTCGGCCAGGCGGTTGCCCATGCAGCGGTGGATGCCGTAGCCGAAGGAGAGATGGTTGCGTGCCCCCTTGCGATCGATGATCAATCGATCGGGATCCTCGAACTTGCGTTCGTCGCGATTGCCGGATGCGAACCACATCGCGACCTTGTCGCCCTTCCTGATGGTCTGGCCGCCCAGTTCCACATCCTGCGTGGCGACCCGTCGCATGTGTGCCAGCGGGGTCTGCCAGCGAATGATTTCCGAGACCATGCTCGGAATCAGCGCCGGGTTCGCCTTCAGCTTGGCGAATTCCTCCGGGAACTCGTTCAGGGCCAGCACTCCGCCACTCATGGAGTTGCGCGTGGTGTCATTGCCACCGACGATGAGCAGCGCCAGATTGCCGATGAATTCCATCGGACGATTGATCATGTCCTTCGTGTCGTCGCTGCTCTGCAGCAGGCTGATCAGATCGAAGCTGGCCGGCTCCCCCGCCGCGCGACGGGCCTCCTTGTCGCGCCACAGCCGGGAGAAAGCCCAGGCCATCTCGGCGGCGGCTTCGAACATGTTCTCTTCATCATCGAATTCACCGCCGGTCGCCGCTGTCGTGCCGGCCATTCGATCGGACCAGTCGATCAGCTTGTGCCGTTCCTCATACGGGAAATCCAGCAGTGTTGCCAGCATGCGGCCCGTCAGCTCCTTCGATACCACCGGCACCCAGTTGAAGGGCTCATCCAGGGGCAGGTTGTCGAGCACATCCCCGGTGCGCCTGCGGATCAGCCCTTCCATTTCCTTGAGGTTCTGCGGCGCCACCACGCCCTGGACCGAGCGGCGCTGCACGTCATGCTTGGGCGGATCCATCGCGATGAACATCTCCACGGGCATCCCTTCCGGGAAGTCCCCCAGCACGATGATCGGCTCGGAGGAAAACAGCTCGTGATGCTTGTCCACGAACAGGATGTCCTCATAGCGCGTCACCGACCAGAACGGCCCGAAGGGGCTGTTCTTCTGGTAGTGCACAGGCGCCTCGTCACGCAGCCGCTTGAAATAGGCGCGCCACTGGTCTTGTCGGTACAGGAAGGGGTTGCTGAGGTCGATGTCCTCGAGCGCCAGCGTGCCGACATCGGGAACGGGCGCTTCAACGAAGTGGACCGGGGGCCTGCGCGGGCCGAAGATCCTCTTCTTCGCCCTCACCAGCAACTTCAGTGCCTGGATCTGCAAATGCATCGGCACCACTCTGGATGTGGCGTTGACCAGCCGGGTCTGGGCTACATCGATTGCTTGCAATTGTGTTGACATGGCGTTCTCCACGCTTACATCTGGAACTCGGGCAGCCGAACGGTCATGCCGTCCATCGCCTCGGTGGTTTGAACCTGGCAGCCCAGCCGCGAGCTTTCTGCACGCTCCGGTGTCATGGACAGCATCTGCTCTTCGTCCGGACCGGGCGTGCCGGTCTTTGCGAACCACTCCTGCGCGAGGATGACGTGGCAGGTGCCACAGGCACACTCGCCCCCACAGTCCGCGTCGATGCCGGGAACGGCGTTATTCACGGCGACTTGCATCAGCGAGGCGCCCGCCTCGAATTCAACAACGTGTTCGGTGCCGTCGTGCTCGATAAAGGTGATCTTGCCCAATGCCCTTCTCCTGCAGTCCTGTCTACTTTGGATGATGGTTGCGTCACGGCATCCCGGCGAGGTCATTTTTTGACAATGCAGGGTCATTTGAAGACACTTGCCGCCAACGTGGAGGAACGCCCATGGCAACGACGCAGCCCGCGGCGGATTCGCAAACCGCCGAACCCGATATTCCGTCGAATTACTCTCGGCTGATCGCTCGTGAACTTGGCCTGTCGGCGCGCCAACTCCCCGAACTGTTGCGCGGCACCGGACTCGACGTTGCACAGTTGCTGAGCCAAGACAGCCTACTAACCGCGACCCAGCAGATCCGGATTCTGCGCAACGCGCTGGAACTGTCGGGCGAGCCGGAGTTCGGATTACGGCTGGGCGCGCGCCTGACGCCGGCAACCCATGGTGCGATGGGCTTTGTCGCCTATAGCAGCCCCGACCTGCTTACCGCGCTACAAGCGTTTCACGAATTCATGCCCACGCGCGCCAGCTTCATCCAGTTGCACCTGCAACAGGTTGAGGATCGCCTGGAATGCCTGGCGAATTTCCAGGTCCCGCTCGATGAGGCTATTGCGCGTTGCCTGGCGGATACAGTGGTGAAGGCATTTCTTGAAATTGGCGAATTCATCGTCGGTCGGCCGATGCATGAGGCCGAGGTCTGTTTCCCTCATTCGGCCCCTATCTACGAGGCTATCTACCCGGATTATTTACCGGGGCCATTTTACTTCTCCTGCGAGCAGTTGAAGGTCACATTCCCGGTGGCGTTGTGTCGGAAACCAAACGCCTCCGCCAACCACGAAAACTATCGCCTGGCCATGCAGCAATGCGAAGCCATGCTCGCGCGCCTCCGGACCAGTAACCCGGACTACCGAACCCGGCTCAAGCAGATGATGCTGTCCCACCCGCCCGGAACGCTCAGTGAAGACGAAGCAGCCGCCGCTTTGTTCATCAGCAAACGTAGCCTGGCTCGCAAGCTCAAACAGGAGTGCAGCGGCTATCGCCAGATCCGCGACGAGATCCTGTCCCAGCAGGCTACCCACTATTTGAGTGACAGCCGATTGTCCGTTGAGGCCATCGCAGCGCTGTTGAATTATCACGACACCGCGAATTTCAGGCGCGCGTTCAAGCGCTGGTTCGGGCAGCCGCCCGAGCAGTACAGGCAAGATGCCGGATTTCGAGGGATGCATTCACCGGGCTCGTCACCCTAGCCAGACATACTGCCGACTCCCGTTGTCTTCAAATGACCCTTCGTTGTCAAAAAATGACCTTGCGGGTAATCCGCAATCTACCCGAGGCTCCATCGTCGACACGAATCACGCTGCGGTGATCCTGGACTCGGCCGCAGGCGCCACAGCCCTAGAGTGAATCACTGTTTTCATGAATGCAGACACCCACGATTATCTTGCGCCCGGCGAATTTATCGATAGCGATCACGACGACATCCAGGCCTTTGCCCGCAATCGCGCCGGGGATGGCAATGACAGACAGCGCGCCGTCCGGCTCTACTACGCGGTGCGCGATGAAATCCGCTACGACCCCTACAGATTCTCGCTCGACCCCGTCCACCTGCGCGCCAGCACCACCCTGGCCGCCGGCAGCGGCTATTGCGTGCCCAAGGCCGCGCTCCTGGCGGCCTGCGCCCGGGCCGCCGGCATTCCCGCGCGCATCGGTCTGGCGGATGTGAAAAACCACCTGGCCAGCCAACGCCTGCTGGCGCTGATGCAAACCGACATCTTCTATTACCACGGCTATACCGAGTTGTGGTTCGACGGGCGCTGGGTCAAGGCCACTCCGGCGTTCAACATCGAGCTATGCGAACGTTTCGGCGTCAAGGCGCTGGACTTCGACGGTCGCGAGAATGCGCTGATGCACGAGTTCGACACCGTGGGGCGGCGCCACATGGAGTATCTGGTCGATCACGGCCCCCGCGCCGACCTGCCTTTAGCCGAGCTGGAAGCCGTTTATCGCAAGCATTATCCGCGTCTGCTGGCGGCGCACGATGAGCTGAGCGGCGACATGGGGGCGGAGATGGAACAGGAACGGACGCGCAACTGATGGCCGGGGCAAGCGGCTCGCCAGACAATGCCCCCGTCGCTGTGGCGCGCCAATTCGGTGAGCAAGTCCCTCACAGCCGGGACCTGGGCATGCGGGTGGTTGCGGTGGAAGCCGACCAGGTCCGCATGCGTCTGGCCCCGCAGCTATGGCTGCTCGCCGATGACGATGCGGAGGAAATCTGCACCAGCGTGCTGTATTCGCTGGCGGATTCGGCCGCCGGGCTTGCGGTATTCGCCGCGTCTGGGGAGCTGACGCCCATCGCCACCCTGGATCTGCGCATGGATTATCTGCGGCCGGCCGCCAGCGACCGAGCCTTGCTGGCGCAGGCCCGCTGTCTGCATCTCACCGACGATGTCGCCTTCGTCCACTGTGACGTCCTCTCCGAAGGCCGGGAGCAGCCGGTGGCCACGGGCAAGGCCACCTTCATGCGCAATACCCGGGGCAAACGCTTCCAGGCGGCCGGAGAAGGGGACAACAGCGCATGAGCGGCACCACCCCAGGGCAATCGATGCCACTCGAATATGGCACTGACACCAACACACGGGCCGCCTGGAGGACCCTGCTGGCGCGCATCCCCTATGCCCGCCATCTCGGGCTCGAAATCGGACAGCACCGCACCGGTATCGAACTGCATTTACCGTATCGCGAGGCCCTGATCGGCAATATCATGCTGCCCGCCCTGCACGGCGGCGTGCTGGGGGCGCTGATCGAGATCACCGCGCGTGTTGCCGCGCAAAGCCAGGACGCGGCAGGTCGTCGCCCGCGCATCCTGGACTGCGACATCGACTACCTGCGCTCCGCACGGGCGCAGTCCACCTTTGCCAGCGCCGAGATCGTTCGCCAGGGCCGCCGTACCAGTCTGGTGCAGGTGACCTGCCGGCAGGTCGGTACCCGCGCGCCGATCGCCCGCGGCCGAGTGCAGTTACTGTTCGGTGCGCCGGTCGACAATCAAGAGATCGATAATGACGCATGAGCAGACAACCCCGGTGCTGGTCGGCGCCGGCCAGATCACCGCGCGCGAGCCGGATGCCGAACGCACGCCGATCAGCCTGATCGCCGAGGCTGCCCGGGCGGCGGCCGCGGACTGTGGCGTGCCCGGCGTGCTGGAGCGAATCCAGTCATTGACCTGTCTCAACATACTGGCACCGGCCTATCCCGACGCCCCGGCCAGCCTGGCGCGGCGCCTGGGCATCGATGCCGGCGAGCGCTTCTACACCCCCATCGGCGGCAACATGGGCCAGTGGCTGGTGGGGTATTACGCCGACCGCATCGCCGCCGGCGAGCTCGATTGTGCCTTGATCGCGGGGGGTGAGGCCCTTGCCACGCAGATGCGCGGCAAGGGCGCCGGCCTGTCCGGGGTGATCGACACCAATACCGGTGAGGGCCCGCGGCTGCTCGGTGACGACCGCGAGCCGACCAATGCGACGGAACAACGCCACTGGCTGGATCTGCCCATCCAGATCTATCCATTGTTCGAGCAGGCCCTGCGCGGCCGCTACGGCCATGGCCCGATCGAGCACCGGCAGATGCTGGGCGAATTGTATGCCCGGCTCAATGCCGTCGCGGTGCGCAATCCGCAGGCCTGGCGCCGCGAGCCGCTATCGGCGGCCGATATCGCCGAGCGCACACCGAAAAACCGCATGGTCGGTGCGCCCTACACCAAGCAGATGAACGCCATCATCGCCGTGGATCAGGCCGCCGCGCTGGTGATGATGTCGGCGGCCAAGGCCCGGCAGCTGGGCATCGACCCCGAGCGCTGGGTGTACCCCCTGGCCGCGGCTAACGCCCACGAGCGCTGGTTCGTGTCCGAGCGGGCGGATCTGTCCCGCTCGCCGGCGATCGCCGCTTGCGGCGAGCGGTTGACCGCGGCCAGCGGGCTCGCCATCGACGAGATCGATCACCTCGACCTGTACAGCTGCTTCCCCAGCGCGGTGCAGATGGCGCGCGACGCGCTGGGCATCGCCGCGCATGACCCCCGGCCGCTGACCGTCACGGGCGGACTGGCTTACCACGGCGGGCCCGGCAACAACTATTGCACCCACGCCATCGCCGAGATCATGAACCGCATCCGCGCCGACCGAAGCGCCACCGGACTGGTCAGCGGCGTGGGCTGGTACATGAGCAAGCACTCGCTGGGGCTCTACGGCGGACAGCCGCCCACCGGCGGTTGGCGGCCGATCGATGCAGCCGGTCTGCAAGCGGAGATCGACGCCGGCCCCGTGGTGGATACGGTGGAGCAGGCCGACGACCAGGGCCGCATCGAGACCTACACCGTCATGCACGACCGCGCCGACCGGCCGGTTCACGGCATCGTCCTCGGCCGCCTGAGCGATGGCCGGCGCTTTGTGGCCAACACGCCAGACGATGCCGGTCTGCTCGATGCCATGACGAACGAGGAATTTCTCGACCGGAGGGGCCGTGTGCACAACGACGGCAAACGCAACCTGTTCGCCCCGGACGGGTGACCGCGAGGAGAAGATCATGATGAGCACTGCAACCGAAATCGGGTTCGACCAGGCCAGCGTCGCCGAGCGCATGCGCGATGTCCGCGAGGCCGCCCGCATCGTGAGCGAAGGCTTTTCCCGGGAATACATGCGCGAATGCATCGATAACCACCGCTTCCCGCAGGAGGCCTGGGAGGCGCTGGGCGAATACGGACTGCTTGGCATTACCATCCCCGAAGATCTGGGCGGCACGGGCGGCGGCCAGGTGGAACTGGTGGCGCTCATGGAAGCGCTGGCCGAGGCCGGATTGGTGCTGCCCATGCTGCTGCTCACCGGCTTTGCGCGGGTGCCGATCATCCGCCACGGCACGCCTGAGCAGTTCGAGCGTTTCGTCGAACCGACGATCAGCGGGGCCGAGAAATTGTGCTTCGCCATCACCGAGCCGGATGCCGGCACCAACAGCTTCGCGATGGCCTCACTGGCGACACGGGATGGCGACGGCTACCGACTGACCGGGCGCAAGGTATTCATTTCCGGCGCAGCGGACGCCGACCGTATGCTGGTCGTGGCCCGCACCCAGAAGGCCGGCGAGGTCGAGCGCCGCACCGAGGGTATGTCACTGTTCGTGGTGGATACCGATGCGCCCGGCGTGGAACTGCAGCCCCTGAATATCGACGTCGGTTGGCCGGAGCGGCAGTACCTGGTTTTCTTCGACGAGGTCGAGCTCGCCGCGGACCGCTTGATCGGCAAGCCGGGAGAGGGCCTGGCCGCCATGTTCGAGGCGCTGAACTCGGAACGCCTGCTCGTGACCGCCATGTCCGTGGGCCTGGGCAACTATGCGCTGAAAAAGGCCGTCGCCTACGCCAACGAACGCAAACCCTTCGGCGTCCCCATCGGCAGCTACCAAGCCCTGCAGCACCGGCTGGCCGAGGCCAAGGCCGAACTGGAGGCCGCACGGCTGATGATGATCCAGGCTGCCGCGACCTTCGACGCCGGCGGCAACGCCGGCGCCCACGCCAACATGGCGAAATTGCTGGGCTCGCGTGCCGCGGTCAAAGCCGTCGAGGCCGCGCTGCAGACCCACGGCGGCTACGGCTTCGACAGGGACTACGACATCATCACGCTATGGCCCTCGGCCCGGCTGATGGAGGTCGCACCCATCAACAACGAAATGCTGCTCAACTACATCGGTGAACATGTCCTCGGCCTGCCCAAGTCCTACTGAGACGCGCGACGTGATCGAGCGCGACGGCTTCACCGCCCCGGACGGCCGGGACATCGTGCAGTGGCGGTGGCCGCAATCGGACGGACGCCCTACTCTGCACTGGGCGCACGCGACAGGTTTCCATGGTCGACTGTACCGGCCGCTGCTCGACGAGCTGGCGGGCGATTGCAACGTGCTGGCCTGGGACATGCGCGGCCACGGGGCCAGCGCCGAGGCCGCGGATATCGCGAAGTTCCGTGGCTGGGAAACCTACTACCAGGATCTTACCGCCTGGTTGGAGGGCCTGGATGCGCCGGTCTGGCTGGCCGGCCATTCCATCGGTGCCACCACCAGCATCATGGCCGCGGCCCGACAGCCGGACAAGGTCCACGGGCTGCTACTGGCGGAGCCCGCGATCATGGATCGCTGGCAGGGCTGGCAGTTGTGGCTGGCCAAGCTGCTTCGCCGGTCGCACCGGTTCTCACTGGCCGCCGGCGCGGCACGCCGGCGCAGGGTATTCGACTCGCATGCCGCGGCGCTTGCCAACTTTCGTGGCCGCGGTGGCTTCAAGACCTGGCCCGAGGCATGGCTTGAAGCCTATGTCCAGCACGGCCTCGTGCAGCGTGGCGATCACGTTCGCTTGGCCTGTGCGCCCGAGTGGGAGAGCACCACCTTCGCCCATACCGAACACAACCCCTGGCCCGGCATCCGTCGGTTGCAGTGTCCGGTGATCGCGTTGGCCGCGGAACGCGCTTCAACGTTCTCGCCAAGGGCACGCCAGCGCCTGCACGCCTTACTGCCCTGCGCCGAAGTGAACGCCCTCCCCGGAACCACCCATTTCCTGCCTATGGAGCGACCCGACACGGTCCGCGAGGCCCTACGTCAGGCTATGGTACCCACGTACCACCCGAAGTGATGACCACCTGGGGGCTATGCACGCCGCGAGCTCGGTTGGAGAACCCAAGTTGGCGGCCACATAAGCCGCCACACCTGGGTCAGGTGTCTCGATAGCGCATTGCAATCAGGCAGCCGAGCGGCAAGAGAGGCGGAATGATGCTCCGAATTAGCGCCCCCATATCGGCTTAGCCTGCAGTTTCAGGTTGTCACCCGTCGCCCCTTGATACGTTCTGGTGGCAGTGAGCCAAGCACTATGCCGGTGAGCGTAGTCTGATCGACGTTATAGATGTGTGCGAACGAGCTGAGATACGGTCCTAAGGAGCCAGAATGATTCAGGACTTCTTGAACCTGCGGCCGCTCCGGGCCTTGGAAATCGATGACTTGGGCGATCATTACCGAGTGCTAGCAGATGGGCAGGCCGAGCCGCCCTGCTGCCCACAATGTCAACATGACGGCATGCAAGGGCACGGGCGCCAAACACAAAAATTCATCGACACACCGATGCATGGCAAGCGTGTCCTGATCGAGATCCAGCGGCGCCGCTATCGGTGCAAGCGCTGCGGGAAAACCACATTCAGTGGATTGCTCAATGTGGATTCGAAGCGTCAAGCGACCTCCCGCCTGATCGCTTACATCGAGCAACATTGCTTGCGCCGCACCTTCGCTGAGATTGCCCGCGATGTCGGCGTGGACGAGCGCACGATCCGGCACATCTTCGACGATTATGTCGAACGGCTCTCACGGGAAGTGAAATTCGAAACGCCCGATGTGCTTGGAATAGACGAACTAAAGATCATCGGCCAGTACCGGGCGATGATCACTAACGTCACCGAACTCGCCCTGTTCGATATGCTGCCGACGCGCAAGAAGGCGGATCTGCTCGCGTATTTTCAGCAGCTCCCGGATAAACATCGGGTGCGGGTCGTCACGATGGATCTGTGGAATGTATATAGACAGGTGATTGATGCGCAGCTACCGGGTCGATTGATCGTTGCTGATCGCTGGCATGTCGTTCGGATGGCAAACGATGCCGTGGAGAAGGTTCGCAAGCTCATCCGCAAGGGCTTGGATACGCGGACTCGCCTCAAGCTAAAGGATGACCGTTTTCTGCTGTTGGCGCGTAAGCGGGATCTTGACGAAGCTCAATGTGAGCTTCTCGATCGCTGGTTTGCACAGTTCCCAGCATTGGGGGCGGCCTATGAGGCGAAAGAGACGTTCCATCGCCTATACGAGCATGATTGTCGCCGGGAAGCTGAAAGAGCGGCCCAGGCGTGGTTAAACGGCATACCTGAGTTGGTGGCGCCTCAGTTCAAAGAGACTGCTACCGCCCTTCGCAATTGGTGGGAACCGGTATTCAATTACTACGAGCATCCCATCTCGAATGGCTATACTGAGTCCATCAACCGCCTCGCGAAGGACATGAATCGAATGGGCCGAGGTTATAGCTTCGATGTGATCCGTGCCCGGTTGGTATACGACGAGAAGGCCCGCCGCCCGAACCGCAAGCCCCTACGACAACGCGCCCGGTCGACCCCTGCGCTACCGGATACCTCCGCGACCGATTACCTGACATTCACTCGTGCTGCTGCTTCCACGACGACAGAGAGCCGGACAATCGAGTACGGCCCCCATATTCCTACCCTCTGTGGGCTTCTGGAAGCAGGTTACTTCGAATAGACGTTCCGAGAACCCACATCCTCGGGACCTGCCGTGACTTGGCACAAACCACGGAAATCCACAAACGTGAGAACGAACGAGTTACAGCGCGGCTTACCCCAGTCCACAGTAGATTCCGGATACCCAAAAGATCGAGGGTGGAAACTCAGCCCTGTTAAATCTTCGACGTACGGTGGATCTTGGCATTCACGCTGTTGTTGGGGCGACCTCATGGGCGTCTCATAGCTTCTTCAGTTTCGCCCGCATGTTGGAAATGCCTGATCCGAGCATCAGAACTCACGATTGCCCAGTGGGCAAGATGCGCTTTCTGGCGAAGGTCGGATTTGGCGACGCAATTGTTGGTAAGGAGTGCCATCGGACACCAGTCAGTGATCACGTCCTAGAGCGCATAAGGGACGATCTCCGCGACGTTTTCATGGATGATGAGTCCGTCGAGGAAGCGTTCGACCGCTATGAGCTCCTCGCTGCTGTGGCGCATGTGGCACCCGCAGAGCCGGTACAGCCAAGCGCAGACGGTAATGCTGGGAATCATATCTTTGCGCCACCTGGCCGGTTCCTCTGGAAACGCGTCCGACACGACGCAGATTCCCTGTGGGATCGTGTTGCCGCTGAGGCGCAGGCGCAGGGGGTCGACTGGGCGCCTGTGCGCGACGGCATGTTCAGCGGCAACGCCGCTATAGCGGCGAGTGCGTTCGATCTCGCTCTTCCGTTCTTCGAGAAGGTGGCGAACCAATGGCAGTTCTGATGGGGGGCGCACGGCGTGGTCGACGCGTGTCGCAGGAGGAGCGATGACCAAACTCAACGAATCCGCCCTTGAAACCACCCTGGTCGAATCGCTCGTCGAGTCCGGCTACGACCGGCTGCATCCGGGTAAGCATTGGGATGTCGAACAGCAGCTTTGCCCGGCAGTGCTGCTGGCCTACATCCGCGAGTCGCAGCCAGACGAGTGGGCGCGACTGGAGAGCACCTACGGTGCAAAGGTCGAAGAGAATGTCATCGAGGAGGTCCTGCGACAGATCAAGAAGGACGGGGTGCTCTCGGTCCTGCGCAACGGCGTCCGTGACCGTGGCATTCACTATCGGCTCTTACAGTTCGCTCCGCCGACCTCGTTGAACCCGGACGTGAAGCGCCGCTACGAGCGCAATCGCATGGGCGTGATGCGCCAGGTGCGCTTCGACCCGAAGACGAAGGAAACCATCGATGTCGTGCTGTTCGTCAACGGTTTGCCGCTCGCCACGGTCGAACTGAAGAACGCCTACACAGGCCAGACCGCAACCCATGCGATCAAGCAGTACATGCAGGATCGCAAGCCGCGCAACGGCCGTACTCCGTTAATTGACTTCAACCAGCGGGCGTTGGTCCATTTCGCCGTAGACACGGCCGAGTGCTACATGACCACCCGGCTGCGTGGCGACAAGACCCACTTCCTTCCCTTTAACCGGGGCAACAGCGGGCGCAAGGGCAATCCATCCGCAGACGGGCGGTACAGCACGCATTACCTGTGGGACGAGGTGTGGCAGAAGGGTGCCTGGCTCGACATCCTCCAGAACTACATCGTGCTGGAGAAGGGCAAGCCGTCCGAGCCGTGGCGCAAGGGGAAGCTGATCTTCCCTAGGTTCCACCAGTGGCAATGCGTGCGCAAGCTGATCGCCTCCAGCCACGACGAGCGCCGCAACTACCTCAACCAGCACTCGGCGGGTTCAGGAAAGACGCACACCATCTCCTGGACCGCTCACCAGCTCTCCACGCTGCATGGTCCAGACAACAAGCCCATCTACGATGGCGTGGTGGTCATTTCGGACCGTCGCAACCTCGACAAGCAGCTTCAGGCCGCAGTATCAGGCATCGATCGCAAGAAAGGCGTGGTCGAGTGCATCACCAGCGGCGACTTCACCTCGAAGTCGGCCAAGCTGCGTGAAGCGTTGAGAAAGGGCACCCGCATCATCGTCACTACGCTGCAGACTTTTCGCCCCATGCTCGAAGGCAAGGACGTTGCTCTCCAAGGCAAGCGTTACGCGGTGATCGTCGATGAGGCACACAGCTCGCAATCCGGCAAGGCGGCTGCGGCACTGCGTGCTGCTCTAGGGGATGCCGAATCCAGAGAGGAAGAAGACGTTGAGGACGTGATCACCAATCAGATCGCCCGGCGTGGCCCGCAATCCAACCTCTCTTTCTACGCTTTCACCGCGACCCCCAAGACTCGCACGCTGGAATTGTTCGGGGACACCGGCTCCGACGGATTGCCGCGACCATTCACTCTCTACTCGATGCGTCAGGCCATTGAGGAGGGCTTCATCCTCGACGTGCTCCAGAACTACGTGACCTACAAGGAGCTGTACGAGATCGTCAAGAAGATCCCGGACGATCCGGAGCACGAGAAGTCCAGAAGCCAGAAGCAGATCGCGCGCTTTGCGTCGCTGCAGGAAGGCGTCGTGGAGCAGAAGACGGCCATCATCGTCGAGCATTTCCGCGACACCGTGCTCGCCAAGGGCAAGATCCGTGGGCAGGCCAAGGCGATGGTCGTCACGCGCTCACGCCTGCACGCGGTGCGCTACCAGCTAGCCTTTCAGAAATACATCAAGGAGAAGGGCTACCGTGACCTCAAGACGCTGGTGGCGTTCTCCGGCTCGGTCGAGGACGAAGGGCAGGTATATACCGAAACGGGCCTCAACAACTTCGATGAGTCCAAGACGCCGGAGAAGTTTGCGACCGGTGAATACCAGGTCCTGATCGTGGCCGAGAAATACCAGACCGGCTTCGACCAGCCGCTGCTGCACACCATGTACGTGGACAAGCCGCTCAATGGTATTCAGGCCGTGCAGACGCTATCCAGGCTCAACCGCTGCCACCCAGACAAGAAGGACACCTGCGTAGTCGATTTCGTCAACGACCGCGAGACCATCTACGCCTCCTTCAAGCCGTTCTACGAAGTCACTGCGATCGACCGGCCGAGTGATCCCAACCACGCCTACCGACAGCAATCGGAGATCCTGCAGTACGGCCTGATCCGGGATGAGGAAGTGGACGGCTTCTCCGAGATCTACTTCCGCAAGAAGCTGACCAAGGCCGAGTACGGTCAGCTCGACGCCCTCGTGCGTGGGGTGGTACAGCGCTTCGCGGACGCCTACGGCCCAGGGCGTTCAGACGACGAGGTTGCGGAGGGGGATCGTTTTCGCAAGCTGCTGCGTTCCTTCATACGCTTCTACGAGTTCATCACCCAGCTCACGCCCTTTGTGGACGTGGAGCTGGAGAAGTTCTACGTGTTCGTCAAGCACCTGCTCCCTGCGCTGCCGCAGCAAGGGGATGGTGAGCACGAAGACCTGACGCACGAAATCGAACTCAAGCAGTACCGCGCGGACTTCCAGGAAGCGGGCACCATCAAGCTGGACGACGGCAAGGAGGCTGATCCGCTCGAAAATCCGGAACCGAAACCGGGGGCGAGCAAGTCCAGCACCCTGGCACCGCTTTCGGAAATCATCGCCGAGTTCAACAAGCGGTTCGGATTCGACTTCAAGGAATCGGATCTGGAATGGATGCACGAGGTCGAGGCCCAGACCGAGGCTGATGACGTGCTGGTTCAGCAGGCCCGGAACAGCGATCCATCCGCTTTCAAGACCGTCTTCGACGAAAAGGCGCTGGATATGCTCATCGACAAGCGTGAACGCGCCGAGGAGCTGTTCAATGTGCTTGTGAGCGATGATGCGGCGCGCGGTTTCCTGTTCGACAACATGCGGCAGGCTTTCCTGCGGCGAGTGATGGCCGACTCATCGCGGGCTTGATTCCCGAAGCAAGGTCCATGGGGAGGGGTGGGTTACTACAAGCTCGAGAAGCTAGGCCGCAGAATGCCGGGTTCGATGACTGAGCCGGCTCGTGGCACACTCGAAGCCGCTGCGTGGAGATGATTATCGACCACCTCACTGAGCAGGGCACCATGGCACCGGAACGCCTTTACGAGCCCCGATTCCTGGGGATTCATTACGAAGGCCTCGAGGCCGTGTTTCCGGAGCAGGGAGCCGATTCGGTCATATCGATCGTGCGCACTATCAGCGAGCGCGCGCGAGAAACTTATCGTGCTGCTTAGCTGCCAGCTTCAGTGCAAAGCGCTGGGCCGGCCAATCTATGGTTTCTGTTCATCATAGTTTGGCCAAAGCGGCCAGACTCTGGTTGCTCGCACAGGCTTGGCCGCTGAGAGCGGATTTGGTGGGCCCACCAGGACTTGAACCTGGAACCAACAGATTATGAGTCTGCTGCTCTGACCAATTGAGCTATAGGCCCGTCGCCGTGGCTCGCGATTGTAACCCGCCGACTATCGCCGCTCGTACCCTGGCCGGCATTGGTCGACCCGGCAGGATCAAGCATAATCTCGCGTCCGCATCCTGGCCGAGTGCCGGCGGACCCGACTCACAACGCCGAGACATTGCCAACCATGAGCGTGACCGTTCCCTGGACCTTCGTGCGCCACCAGGCGCCCAATATCGTCGGCATGTTCGGCGCCGGTATCCGATCCGCCCTGCCGCGACTGGGCGGTAGCGAGGTGGAAACCCCGAGTGCGCCGGTGACGCGCCGGATGGGTCCGTTTTCCCCGGCACTGATCGAGGCCTATGCGGACTGGGCAGGCGCGCCGCCGGGTCGCTATGACGGGGTGCTGCCGCCGCATTTCTTTTCGTACTGGGGGCTCGGCCTGGTTTCCGAACTGACCGGGCGGGCGCCCTACAATCTGTTGTCCGCGGTGAACCAGGGCTGCCGGATGGCAACGCGGGTGCTGCTGCCGGCGGATGAACCGATTCAGGTGCGCGGCCGTCTGATCGATGTCAGCGATGACGGCCGGCGTATACGCATCGCCTCGCAGCTCGAGGCCGGGACCCGCAGCACGCCGCGGGCCCAGGACATCGAAGTGGTGGCGGCGGTCCCGCGCCGCCAGCCCTGCCCGCGCCGGGCAGACAGGCTGCGCGACCCGGAACCCGCTTTCGATACCGTTGGCCACTGGTCGGCCGCGGCGTCGGACGGGCTGAACTTCGCCCTGCTGACCGGGGACTTCAATCCGCTGCATACGCTCACGGCGGTGGGCCGCCGCACCCGTTACCGTGGTTGCATTCTGCACGGCTTCGGGATTCTGGCCCGCACTTACGAGACCATCCGAAATGCCGGGATCGATATCGCCGAATTCGAGGTCCGCTACGTCAAGCCGGTGCCGCTGCCCTCGGCCGATCTGTCGGTTCAGGTGGCCCGCGAGCCCGATGCCGACGGTCGTCGGGCGATCCGGTTGCGCGGCGCGGATGACACGCTGCATCTGGCGGGTCATCTGAACGACACGCTGGCCGGGGCCGACGCATGAGCAATCTGACGCCGATTCCCGAGGACCGGCTGCCGGTGGTGGTGGACGCGGTGCGCACGCCGTTCATCAACTCCGGCGGCGCTTATTCCGAACTGCGCAATCATGAACTCGGCGCGGTGCCGCTGCGGGCGGTGCTGGCACGGTCCGGCCTGGCCGCCGGCGATGTGGGCATGGTGACGCTGGGCTGTGTGGTGCAGGACGTGGAAACCACTAATGTCGCCCGGGAGGCGATGCTGACCGCCGGATACCCCGCCCTGACGCCGGCGTCTACGATTTCCATGGCCGGTATTTCGCCGGAAGCCAGCATCGCCAACCTGTGCGACATGATCGCCCTGGGCCGGCTGGAGTTCGCCGTAGGCGGTGGCACCGAGAATTTTTCGGACCTGCCGATCCGCATGGCGCGCAACGTGCGCAAGCGGGCGGTGAAGCTGAGTACGGCCCGGTCGACGGGCGAGCGGCTGCGCATCCTGGCCGGTCTGCGGCCCTGGGACCTGATCCCGGAAGTGCCGTCCAGCAGGGACCTGACCACCGGCCTGACCATGGGCGCGGCCTGCGAGGCCATGGCGGCGCGTTTCGGCGTCACCCGCGAGGCCGCCGATGCCTATGCCGAGCGCAGTCATCATCGTGCCGCCGCGGCATGGGACGCCGGCTGGTTCGACGAGGAAGTGGTGCCCGTCGAGGCACCGGACGGGCGCATTGTGACTCATGACGATGGCATTCGGGCAGATACCAGGGTCGACAGGCTGGCCCGCCTCAAGCCCGCATTCGATCCGGATAACGGCATCATCACCGCTGGCAATGCTTCCGGTCTGACCGACGGCGCCACCGCGCTGTTGCTGGCCAGCGCCGGAGCGGCCGAACGCCGCGGCCTGACCGCCCGCGCCATTGTCCGGGATTACGAATTCACCGGCGTGGCCGACATGAGCAGCGAGATGCTCATGGGCCCGGCGGTGGCCATTCCGCGGCTGCTGCAACGTCAAGGCCTGAAGCCGGCGGATATCGCCGCATTCGAGGTGCATGAAGCCTTCGCCGCCCAGATTCTGGCCAATCAGGCCGGGCTGGCAGATGTCGATTACGCGCAGACGGTGGCGGGGCTGACCTCGCCGATCGGCGGGATTCCGCTGGACAAGCTCAATATTCACGGCGGTTCGCTGGCCCTGGGCAACCCGTTTGCCGCCACTGGCGGCCGGCTGATTGCTACCGCCATTCGCCGCATCCGTGAGACTGGCGACCGCTACGCGGTGATCGCCACCTGCGCCGGCGGCGGTCTGGGTGCCGCCATGCTGCTGGAGAATCCCGCGGCGCGCTGATCCGCCGTGGTCAGCGGCTGGCCGGGCCCCAGTGCGGGGATCGGCCATCATCCGCGCTGATCTCGGTCAGCCCGGTGCCGTCCGCATTGATGCGGAAAAGCCCGTTGCTGCCGCGCTGGAAGGTCTCGAACGCCAGCTGCTTGCCATCCGGTGACCAGGCCGGTGCGGTGGCGGCGAAACTCAGCCCGGTCAGCCGTTTCAGATCGCCCGTTTCCAGAGTGAGCACATACAGCCCGTGGCCGGTGACGCGGGACTGGGACCCCACGAACGCGATACGCGTGCCGTCCGGCGACCAGGCCGGGGCGCGCGTGATGGGAAGGTCGATCGGCAGCCGTGTGGCCTCGCCGCCCGCCAGCGGGATGGTGAAGATGGCGGCGAACTCGTGTGCCCGGTTCCAGCTCTCGAACACCACGCGATCGCCATCGGGCGAGAAGGCGCCCGAGCTGGGCCGGTCGTTGGTGCCCGGCCGGATGGTCAACCGCCGACGGTTGTCACCGTCCCGGTCGATCACGAACAGCTCGTCGCGGCCGGATCGTTCCGAGGCGAATACCAGCTGTTTACCGTCCGGCGACCAGGCCGCGCGGAAGTCGCTGCCGGCATAGTCGGTTAGTCGCCGGTCGCCGCTGCCGTCGGCATTCATGATGTGGATGTCGCCGCCCACCGGGCGCAGGGTATAGGCGATGTGCCGGCCGTCCGGCGAGATCGCCGGGTCGGCCTCGTCCTCGTCGGTATCGGTCAGGCGAAGCAGGCCGGTGCCGTCGGGACGGATGAGATAAAGGTCCTGATGGCCGGGGCTGCTGTCGGCATCCCGGTTGCTCTCGAACACGATGTGATCGGTAAGTGGGTCGACCGTGGCCTCGCCGCAGCCGGCCAGAGCCAGAACGACAACGCCGCCGGCCAGACGGCCGGCGGCGCGTGTCATCGATCGAACGAACGAGCCGGCGGCGGGGCGCACGGGTGCGGGTGCTCCGGTCGGCCGTCGTCGGCCTACTCGTCCAGGAAGCTCTTGAGGAAGGTCGCCCGGGAGGGATGGCGCAGCTTGCGCAGGGCCTTGGCCTCTATCTGGCGGATGCGCTCGCGGGTGACGTCGAACTGCTTGCCGACTTCTTCCAGCGTGTGGTCGGTGTTCATGTCGATGCCGAAGCGCATGCGCAGCACCTTGGCTTCGCGCGGGGTGAGGCTGGCCAGGGTGTTGTGGGTGGCCTCGCGCAGGGATTCGCCGGCGGCCGCGTCGCTGGGGGCGATGGCGTTGGCGTCCTCGATGAAGTCGCCCAGATGGCTGTCCTCGTCATCGCCGATGGGCGTCTCCATGGAGATCGGCTCCTTGGCGATCTTGAGCACCTTGCGCACCTTTTCCTCGGGCATCTCCATGCGCTCGGCCAGCTCTTCCGGGGTGGCCTCGCGGCCCATCTCCTGCAGCATCTGGCGGGAGATGCGGTTGAGCTTGTTGATGGTCTCGATCATGTGCACCGGAATCCGGATGGTGCGCGCCTGATCCGCGATCGAGCGGGTGATGGCCTGCCGAATCCACCAGGTGGCGTAGGTCGAGAACTTGTAGCCGCGGCGGTATTCGAACTTGTCCACCGCCTTCATCAGGCCGATGTTGCCCTCCTGGATCAAGTCCAGGAACTGCAGGCCGCGGTTGGTGTACTTCTTGGCGATGGAAATCACCAGCCGCAGGTTGGCCTCGACCATTTCCTTCTTGGCGCGGCGGGCCTTGGCCTCGCCGATCGACATGCGCCGGTTGATTTCCTTGATGTGATTGACGTTGAGCTGGCTGGCGTTCTCCAGCTCGGTGATCCGCTCCTGCAGGCGCAGCAGGTCCGGCTTGCGCTGGCTGATGGTGGCGGAATACTTGCGCTTGGCGCGGATCAGCTTGTCCAGCCAGACCTCGCTGGTGAGGTTGTCCGGTAACTGGCGCACGAACTCGCGCCGCGGCATGCCGCCTTCCTTGACGCAGATCGTCATCATCTCGCGTTCAATGCCGCGAATCTCGGCCATCGTCTCGCGCAGCTGTCCGGTCAGCCCTTCGGTCACCTTGGGGGTGAGCTTGAAGCGCATGAAATGGGTAGCCAGCTTCACCAGCGCGGCTTCGGTCTTCTCGTCCTCGCGGCCGTACTTGTTCAGGGCGCGCACGGCACTGCGGTTGAGCGACTTGAGCTTCTTGACCTGGGCGGCGGCTTCCTCGGGGTCGGGACCGGTGTCGGCGGGGGTGTCATCGTCCTCGTCGTCGCTGTCCTCGGCGGCCGGCTCGTCAGCCTCGTTGGTGATGGGGTCGCCGGTATCGGGATCGACAAAACCCACCAGCACGTCGGTCAGACGGGTCTCGCCGGCATCCACCCGATCGAAGATTTCCGCCAGCCGGCCGGTGGTGGCCGGGAAGTGCGCCAGCGAGAACAGCATCTCGGACAGCCCTTCCTCGATGCGCTTGGCGATGCGGATTTCGCCCTGGCGGTCGAGCAGTTCCACGCTGCCCATTTCGCGCATGTACATGCGCACGGGGTCGGTGGTGCGGCCGAACTGCGGGTCCAGCGCGGCGAGCGTGGCGGCAGCTTCCTCGGCGTCGTCGTCATCCTCGTTGGAGACGGTGTTTTCCGACAGCAGCAGGGCATCCTCGTCCGGCGCCTCTTCGTGCACCGTGATGCCCATGTCGTTGATCATGTTGATGATATCCTCGATCTGTTCGGGATCGACGATATCGTCAGGCAGGGTGTCGTTGACTTCCGCGTAGGTCAGGAAGCCCTTTTCCTTGCCGTGGGCAATCAGTAGTTTGAGTTGGGACTGCTTCTCGTTGCTCATGCTCGCCTGCTTGGTGGGGAGGTGCGCCCGGACGCCGCTGCCAAAGAACCGGACATTGTATCGGACCGGCCCTGCCGGCGCTATGCTTTCGGCCCGCGCCGCAGCCGTTCCAGCAGCGCCTGGGCTTCGGCGGCTTCTTCGGGTGTCAGGGACGTGGCCTGCTGCTTGTTCATGAGTGCCTGGAACCGCTCGCGCTCGTGCTGCTTTTCGCCTTCGAGCGCGCGTGCCACGCATTCGCGGAACTCGCGCGCCAGATCCTCGGGCTCGCCGCGCGGCGTTTCCGCCGCAAGACGCTGAAGCGCATCGCCTGCCTCGTGGTCGCGCCAGTGTTCCAGCCACGCCGCAGCGGGGAGATGGGGGCTGGCGCGAAAAAATTCAATGCCATCAGCGAGAAGGTCCGCGCCGGCCACCCCGCTCTGCGTCAGGGCAGCGATGTCGATGGGCAGTTTATCGGCCAGCCGGGGGTCGTTCATGAGCAGTTGCAGGGCGCGGCGTACCGGGGTGAACTTCACCGGTCGCTGGCGCTGCTCGGCCGGTGCCCGCCGGCTCCCGGCGGTGCCGCCCTCACGATAGAGCCGGTCGAGATCCTCGGCGGGCAGGCCGCTGCGGCGGGCGATCTCACGGATCAGATCCGCCTTGAACGCTTCCGGGGGTAGCTTGGTCACGAACGGCCGCGCCTTTTCCACCAGCCGCGAGCGTCCGTCGGCGTCGTTCATGTCCAGGCCTTCCGTCAGCCCATCCAGCAGCACCTGAGAGGCCGAGCGGCTGGCGTCGATCAGCCGGGCCAGTTCCGCCGTTCCGTCGGCCTGCCGGACCAGCGAATCGGGGTCCTCGCCCTCGGGCAGGAACAGGAACCGCGCGCGCCGGGTGCCCCGCATCACCGGCAGGGCGTTGTCCAGCGCCCGCCACGCCGCGTCGCGGCCGGCACGGTCGCCGTCGAAGCAGAACACCACTTCATCGGTGGCGCGAAACAGCGCGTTCAGGTGCTCGGCGGTGGTCGCGGTGCCCAGGGTGGCCACCGCGTTGGCAAAGCCGTGCTGGGCCAGGGCCACCACGTCCATGTACCCCTCCACCAGCAGCATGCGCGGAATCTCCCGCAGCGCCTGGCGGGCCTCGAACAGGCCGTACAGCGAACGGCCCTTGTGGAACAGCGGGGTTTCCGGCGAGTTCAGATACTTGGCCGGATCATCGCCGAGTGCCCGGCCGCCGAAGCCGATCACCCGGCCGCGGCCGTCGCGGATGGGAAACATGATGCGGTTGCGGAAGCGGTCGTAGGCGTGGCCGTTGTCCTTCTCGATCAGCAGCCCGGCGGTGATCGCGGCCTGGCGGTCCCGTACCTGGCCACGCAGGAAGTCCCAGCCGTCCGGCGCGTAGCCGATGCCGAAGGCCTTGGCGGTGGCGCCGGTGATGCCGCGGGATTTCAGGTAGTCGATGGCCGCGGGGCTGTGACGCAACTGGTTCTGGTACAGCCGCCCGGCCTGTTCCAGCACCGCGAACAGCGGCTTCTGGGTGTCGGCGTCGGGGCCGGCGCCGCGGGCTTCCTCCGGGATGGCCATGCCCGCCTGCCCGGCCAGGGCTTCCACCGCCTCGCGGAATTCCAGCCGCTCATACTCCATCAGGAATGACAGCGCGGTGCCGTGGGCGCCGCATCCGAAGCAGTGGTAGAACTGCTTGGCGGGCGATACGGTGAACGAGGGGGTTTTCTCGTCGTGAAAGGGGCAGCAGGCCTGGTATTCCCGGCCGGCTTTCTTCAGCGGCACGCGGGACTCGACCACCGACACGATGTCGGTGCGCGCGAGCAGATCGTCGATGAAGCCCTGGGGAATGCGCGCCATGCCGCCAGTTTAAGGCTTCTGACCGGTACGGGCGTGCCGGGCGCGGGGTGGGTGTCGGTCAGGCGCCTTCCATCAACCGTTGCTGTGCTGCCACGGGGGTTGCGCCGTCGGGGGGACCGGCATGCTCGTAACGGCCGTCGGCGCGCAGCAGCCAGGCCTGGGTGTTGTCGGCCAGGTACAGTTCGAGCTCGCGCATCAGCCGCTCGCGCAGTTCGGGTGCCTCGACCGGGAAACAGGTTTCCACCCGCCGGAAGAAGTTGCGCTCCATCCAGTCGGCGCTGGACAGGAAATATTCGGGCTCGCCGCCGTTCTCGAAGTAGAACACCCGGGTGTGTTCCAGGAACCGGCCCACGATGGAGCGCACCCGGATATTGTCGGATACCCCCGGCACCCCGGGCTTGAGGCAGCAGATGCCGCGCACGATCAGGTCGATGGAGACCCCCGCCTGCGAGGCCCGGTACAGGGCGCGGATGGATTCCGGCTCCACCAGTGCGTTCATCTTGATGATCATGCGGGCGGGGCGCCCGGCGGTGGCATGGGCGGCCTCGCGGTCGATCTTGTCGAGCATCGCCCGATGCAGGGTGAACGGCGCGTCCAGCACCCGCTCCAGGCCGGTGATCTTGCCCAGGCTGGTGAGCTGCAGGAACAGCTCGTGGATGTCGTTGCACAGGGTCGGGTCGCAGGAGAACAGCCCGTAGTCGGTGTACAGGCGGGCGGTCTTGGGGTGGTAGTTGCCGGTGCCCAGATGCACGTAGTGGCGCAGGCCCTCGGCCTCACGCCGTACCAGCAGAGTCATCTTGGCGTGGGTCTTGTAGCCAACCACGCCGTACACCACATGGGCCCCGGCCGCCTGCAGCCGGTTGGCCAGCTCGATGTTGTCGGCCTCGTCGAACCGGGCGCGAAGTTCCACCACCACGGTGACTTCCTTGCCCGCATTGGCGGCGTTGACCAGGGCATCGACCACCGCCGAGTCCGGCCCGGTGCGGTACAGCGTCTGCTTGATCGCCAGCACGTGGCGGTCGCCCGCCGCCCGGCGCACGAAATCGATTACCGGCAGGAAGGCGTCGAAGGGGTGATGCAGCAAAATATCGCGGCGGCGCACGGCGGCGAACAGGTCGCCGTTGGGGCCCAGTTCCGGGTCCAGCCGCGGGGTATAGGGCGGGTACTTGAGTTCCGGGCGGTCGACCATGTCGAGAATGGCCATCAGCCGGTTGACGTTGACCGGGCCGTCCACCTGGTAGAGATCGCCGCGGTCGAGCATGAAGCGCTCGAGCAGGTAGTCGACCATGCCGCGCGGGCAGTTGTGGGCTACTTCCAGCCGCACGGCGTCGCCGTAACGGCGGGAGGGCAGTTCGCCTTCCACCGCCCGCAGCAGGTCGTCGACCTCTTCTTCGTCGACGAACAGATCGGAGTTGCGGGTCACCCGGAACTGGTAGCAACCCTTGGCCTGCATGTTGGGGAACAGGTCACCCACATGGGCGTGGATCACCGACGACAGGAACACGAAGTCGTAGGGGCCGCTGCCGGTTTCGTCGGCCGGCAGCTGGATCAGGCGTGGCAGCGCCCGCGGCGCCTGTACGATGGCATAACCGCTGTTGCGGCCGAAGGCGTCCTTGCCCTCGAGCGACACGATGAAGTTGAGCGACTTGTTGAGAATGCGCGGGAATGGATGCGCCGGGTCCAGGCCCAGCGGGCTGATCACCGGCAGCAGTTCCTCCTCAAAGTACTCCGCCAGCCAGGCCCGCTGGCGCTCGTTCCACTCGGCGCGGCGCAGGAAGCGGATGCCGGCGGTTTCCAGTTCGGGGATGAGATCGTCATTGAGCACGCGGTACTGTTCCGCGACCAGATCGTGGGCGCGCAGGCTGATGACCTTGAGCAGATCCTGCGGGCTGATGGCGTCGGCGTCGGTGGCGGTGGTGCCGGATTCGGCCTTCTGCACCGCACCGGCCACCCGCACCTCGAAGAACTCGTCCAGGTTGGTGGAGGCAATGCACAGGAACTTGAGCCGCTCCAGCAGCGGGACGTCGGTGTCGCGGGCCTGCTCGAGCACGCGTGCGTTGAATTCCAGCAGCGACAGCTCGCGGTTAAGGTAGAGTTCCGGCGAGTCCAGACCCGGTGCCGGGTCGGGTGCCGGCGATGGCGTCGATTGATGGGCTTTCTGCTGCATGATGGGCGCGAACTCGGTCCAGCCCGCGAGTGTATGGTTTTCCGCGTGACAGTCAGATGACAGTAACGACTCAGTTGCCTCTTTACCAGGTGGACGCCTTTACCGACCGGCCGTTCAACGGCAATCCAGCCGCCGTGGTGCTGCTGGACGAATGGCCCGGAGACGCCCTGCTGCTGGCGATTGCCGCCGAGAACAATCTGGCCGAAACCGCCTATCTGGTGCCCGTCGGGCCCCGCTGGGAACTGCGCTGGTTCACCCCCACCACGGAGGTGGTTCTGTGCGGCCACGCGACCCTGGCCAGTGCCTTCGTGCTGTGGCACTGCCGCGGTGAGAGTGCCGAGTCGCTCGAGTTCGAGACCCGGCACAGCGGCCGGCTGCGGGTGACCCGCGAGGCCGACTGGCTGCAGCTGGACCTGCCGGCCCACGAAATCGCCGAGGCCGAGGCGCCCGCCGAACTGCTGGCGGCCATGGGCGAGGCGCCGGCGGAAGTCCGCGTTGGGCCCAACTGGCTGCTGCGCTACCCGGACGCGGCCACGATTCGTGCATTGGAACCCGATCTGCGCGGACTCTCGCGTCTGCCCGACCGGGGTGTGATCGTCACCGCGCCCGGCGACGAACCCGGCGTGGATTTCGTGTCGCGCTACTTCGCGCCCAATTTCGGCATCGACGAGGACCCCGTCACCGGTTCCGCCCACTGCATGCTGGCCCCGTTCTGGGCCCAGCGGCTGGGGCGGTCGCGGCTGGCGGCCCGTCAGCTGTCCCGGCGCGCCGGCAACCTGCGCTGCGAGGTTGCCTGCGACCGGGTGCTGGTCGCGGGCCAGGCGGTGCTCTACATGACGGGTACCATCACGGTGCCGGAGGATCGGTCATGAGTACGGGGCAATTGGCGCTGCTTGCCGGCAGTCTCTACGGCCTGCTCGGCGTGCTGCTCGGGGCCTTCGGCGCCCATGCGATGCGGGATCGCCTGTCGCCGGAAATGCTGCGCGTGTGGGAAACGGCGGTGCAGTATCAGTTCTGGCATGCCCTGGCGTTGCTGGTGGTGGGTCTGCTGGCTGCGCGCCTGGCCGGTGCGTGGCTGAACGCCGCCGGCATCACGTTCGCGCTGGGGGTGTTGGTGTTCTCCGGCAGCCTGTATGCGCTGACGCTGACGGGTGTGCGCCTGCTCGGCGCGGTCACGCCGTTCGGCGGGCTGTTACTGATTGCCGGGTGGCTGTGCCTGGCGGTGGCGGTCTGGCGTGGCTGAAGACGCGGGGCGGGGCACGGGAACATGCCCGGTGGCGCGCGGGTCACAACTCATGGAAGGTGGCGGCTTGCCCGCCGGGAAACCGCCGCCGTCATCCGGCGACAGGGAGAAGCACGCATGCACCGAACATGGATCGTGGTCGCGGACTCGGCGCGGGCCCGCATTTTCGAACGGGACGGGCGCTGGCAGCCGCTGGCGGAATTGCAGGGCCTGGCGCACCCGGAATCGCGGCTCCATCATGGTGACCTGAAAACCGGTGGTCGTGGCGAGCAGCAGGAAAGCAGCGGGCGCACCAGCCACGCCTCGGATTGGTCCACCACCCCCTCGCAGCAGGAGGCCAAGCGCTTTGCCCGGGAGGTGGCCGATACGCTGCACGAAGGGCGCACACAGAATCGCTTCGAGCGCCTGGTGCTGGTGGCGGCGCCGGCCTTTCTGGGGCGTCTGCGCGACAAGCTGGACGGCCCAACCAGAAACTGCGTTACCCAGACCCTGGACAAGAATTGGGCGCGTCACGCGACTCCGGATATTCAGGGGCTGCTCGAGCAGCACTTCTGACGGGGGGCCCGGCCCCGACCTAGCCCTCGAGAATCAGGCGGTAGCCGGGTCGGTCCAGATAGGCCTGTTCCCGCTCCAGGTCGGCCCGGGTGAGCGGATGCTCGGCCAGCCAGTCGGAATCGCACTGCAGTTGCAGCCGCTTGCCGGTCACGTTCAGTGACACCGGGGGCCGGCTGGCCCGGGGGTCGCGTCCGCGATGGAGGAGCACGGCCAGCCGCAACAGCACCGCCAGGCGTGTGGCGACCGGTTGCTGGGCGGCGGGCAGCGACTCGATCAAGTTGTCGCGGAACTTTCCCCGATGCAGCCGGATGAGCGTGGCCAGGACCGCCTGATCCGACTTGGAAAACCCTTGCAGGTCGGCGTTACGGACGATGTACTCGCCATGCTTGTGGTAACCCTTGTGGGCGATGGTCAGGCCGATCTCGTGCAGGAGGCCGGCCCAGTGCAGCAGGTGCTGGTCGGCCTCGTCCGCGACCCAGTCCCCGGCATCCTCGCACAGGCGGGTGGCGGTATCGGCCACCCGCCGGGCGTGGGCGGTGTCGACGCCGTAGCGGGTGCAGGCGGCGTCGACCGTGGCGTCGCGCACGTCGTGATGCTCCAGCCGGCCGAGCAGGTCCAGCAGCAGTCCTTCGCGCAGGGCCTTGTCGGATACCTGCATGGCGTCGACGCCGAGGCTGTCGAAGATGGCGCTGAGCACCGCCGCGCCTCCGGCGAAAATCGGCGCCCGGTCTTCGGACAGGCCGGACAGCTTGCCGGGGTCGGCGCGGCCGGTCTTGATCAGCGTCTTGCCCAGCTTGCGCAGGGCGCCGGCGGTGATGGCCTCCTCGCACCAGCCAGCGCTGACGCATACCTTCTGCACGGCCTTGATGCTGCCGGATGCGCCGACCGCGATGTCCCAGCCGGCCTCGCGGTAATCGCGGATCAGGGGCTCCAGCCCGACCTGGGCATCCAGCACCGCAGCGGTCCAGTCGGATGCCGATACCCGGCCGTCGGCGAAATGCCGCTGGGTGTGCACCACCGCCCCGAGCGACACGCTCTCGATCAGCCTCGGGTCGGCCTGTTCGCCGATGATCAGTTCGGTGGAGCCGCCGCCGATGTCCACCACCAGTCGGCGGGGCACCTCGGCAGCCAGGTCCCGTGCCACGCCGCCGTAGATCAGGCGCGCTTCCTCTGCGCCGTAGATGATCTCGATCGGGTGGCCAAGCGCCTGCTCGGCATCGGTCAGGAATTCGTCGGCGTTGCGGGCCCGGCGCAGGGTGTTGGTGCCCACCGCCCGTACCCGACCGCGCGGCAGATGCCGCAGCCGCTGTCCGAACCGGGCCAGGCAGTCCAGCGCCCGGTCGCGGGCCTCGGCGGACAGCCGGCGGCGCTTGTCCAGCCCGGCGGCAAGCCGGACCGATTCCTTGAGTCGGTCCACCACGTGCAGTTCGCTGCCGGCGGCTCGCGCTACCACCATGTGAAAGCTGTTGGACCCGAGATCCACCGCGGCGACGCTGGCGGTGGGCTTGGCATTGGGCCCGGAGGCGGCTGTCATGGGATGGGGGTCACGATGGGGTAGCGGCTGGCGCCCGAGTGTAAGCAAAAATCGAAAGCCGTCGCAGCCGCAGCCCGCGTATCATCCCGGCATGCCGATGTTGCCGCCACCCCCGCGCACTCGCCGGATTCTGGTTCTGGCGCTGCCCATCGTGGGCGGGATGACCTCGCAGAATCTGCTCAATCTGGTCGACACCGCCATGGTCGGTGCGCTGGGGCCGGCGGCGCTGGCGGCGGTGGGCATGGCCAGTTTCCTGAGTTTCATGGCGGTGGCCATGGTGATCGGCCTGTCTACCGGCGTGCAGGCAATCGCCGCGCGCCGTTACGGGGAGGGTCGGTTCGACGAGACCGCGGTACCGCTCAACGGCGGCTTGCTGCTGGCGCTGCTGCTGGGTCTGCCGATCAGCGTGGTGGTGTTCGTGTTCGCACCCGATATCTTCGCCGCCCTCAACAAGGACGCCGCGGTGGTACGCGAGGGTACGCCCTATCTGCAGGCCCGCTGTCTGGCGGTAGCGGCGGTGGGGATGAACTTCTCGTTCCGGGGCTACTGGAGCGCGGTGGATCAGCCGCGGCTGTACCTCTACACCCTGCTGGTGATGCATGCGGCCAATATCCTGATCAGCTATGTGCTCATCTTCGGCGCGCCCGGCATCCCCGCCCTGGGCACGCTGGGGGCCGGCATCGGCACCGCGGCCAGCACGGTCCTGGGCACGCTGATCTATTTCCGGCTGGCACGCCGTCGGGCGGATGCGGCCGGCTTTCTGCACCGGCGTCCGGACTGGCGGCAGCTGGGCCGCCAGTGGCGGTTGAGCCTGCCGGCCTCGGCCCAGCAGTTCCTGTTCGCGGCCGGACTCACGGCGCTGTTCTGGATTCTGGCGCAGGTGGGCACGCGCGAACTGGCGGTGGCCAATGTGCTGATCAACGTGACGCTGGTGGCGGTGCTGCCGGCCATCGGGCTGGGACTGGCCGCGGCTTCCCTGGTGGGGCAGTCCCTGGGGCGTCGGGATCCGGCCGAGGCGCACCGCTGGGGCTGGGATGTGGTGCGCGTGGGCGGTCTGGTGCTGGCCCTGCTGGGAGCGCCCATGCTGCTGGTGCCGGATCTGATCCTGGGGGTGTTCCTGCACCAGCCGGATCTGCTGGATCTGGGACGTCTGCCGCTGCGCATCATCGGAGCAGGCATCGCCATCGACGGTATCGGTCTGATCCTGATGCATGGCTTGCTCGGCGCCGGGGCCACCGGGCCGGTGATGCGGGTGGCCCTGGGTTTGCAGTGGCTGTTCTTCCTGCCGCTGGCCTGGCTTATGGGCACCCAGTGGGGCCTGGGGCTGCTGGCGATCTGGCTGGTTTTCATCGGCTCTCGGGTGCTGCAGACGCTGGTCTTTGCCTGGCTGTGGCAGCGGCGCGGGTGGCAGCGGATCGAGGTCTAGGCGATCGCGTGACCCTGCCAGCAGGCGCGGGCGAAATCCGCGATCTCTGCCACCGCCGCGTCGGCCTCGGGCAGCAGCCCGGCATGCAGATGGAATACGTGCCAAAGCTCCGGGAACCGGGTAAGCGTCACGGCCACGCCGGCGGCCCGCGCTGCCTTGACGGTGGCCAGCCCCTCCGAGACCAGGATTTCATCGTCTGCCAGATGCACCAGCATCGGCGGCAGGCCGTGAAAGTCCCCGAACAGGGGTGACAGCCCCGGATCGTCCAGCGGCCGGTCGCCGGCATAGGCACTGGCCGCGTAGGCCGCGAAATCGGTGGTCAGCATCGGGTCGATCGCGGCGCGGGTGGTCATGCTCCTGCCCGACCCGGTGAGATCGGTCCAGGGCGAGATCAGCGCTAGGCCGGCTGGTGGCGGCAGGCCCGCCTCGCGCAGCGCCATGGCAGTGGACAACGCCAGCCCGCCCCCGGCCGAGTCGCCGGCAAACAGGATGCGGCCCGGCTCGATACCGCGATCCAGCAGCCAGCGGTAGGCCGCCAGGGCGTCGTCCCGGGCGGCGGGGAAGGGGTGTTCCGGCGCCAGCCGGTAATCGGGTACCCGCATCGTGGCCCCGGTTGCCAGGGCCAGATGACCGGTCAGGGCGCGGTGGGTGGCTGGCGAGCCGAATTCGTAGCCCCCGCCATGCAGGTAGAGAATGGTTTCCGGCCCGGCCTCGATCGGTGCCAGGGTTTCGAGGGGGATGCTGCTGACCCGGGTGCCGGAGCGGCGAACGCCCCGCGGGCAGGGATTGGTGCGGGCCATGGCCGCCATCCAGGTCCGGCGCAGGCCGGCCGGCACGTTTGGCGACATCATCGGCTGGACCGCACTGCGGACCAGGGCTCGTAGAAGAGGGCGGCGGTGTGACATGGGCGTTATGATGTTGAACGAGGGGCGCCAGCATAGCCGAGCCGGCATTGGTGGCAACGGAATCGCCGGTGACGCGCTACAACAGATGGCGCTCGATGCGGCGCTCGATGTTATGGGCGTGTACCCGCCGGTCGCCTTCGTAGCCGTCCATTTCCGCGCGCAGGTAGAAGGCCTCGTCATCCGAGCTAAGGACCGTACGGGTGTGTACGCTCACGGCCCATCCCTCGCGCGCCAGCGACCGTCTCGACTCCGTTTCGCCGCGCACGCTTTCATAGCGGTTGCCGGTATGGCTGTAGCGTTCCACGGTCGATACGCCCATGGCGACGTCCGCCTCCTCGATGCGGAAGCGGCCTTCGTCCTTGCGCACTTCCAGGGTCGCGCGGTCGGCGGCGAGGTCGCGGATGACATTCCAGGCGTAATCGCGGGGGGCCAGTAGGGTGGTCGGCCCTGGAGTGGCTCCGCGCGGTGGCTGCGGCAGCATGACCGCGTCATCGCTGGCACGGCCGCGCCGTACGGGCAGGGTGAGTTCGCTGGCCTCGGTATCGATGGTCAAGCGGGGCGATACCGGCGCCGGCCAGGCCACCGGCCAGTAGGAGGTGGATACCGAGATGCGCAGTCGATGGCCCGCCGGAAACTGTTGCGCGATGTCGTTGAGGGTAATGTCCACGTCCTCGAACTGTCCCGGGACCAGCGGTTGCGGATGATCGTGACCAGCGCGGTGGGTGAGATTGAGCAATCCGTAGGTCACCCGGGTGGCCTCGTCATTCTCCGCGATGTCGGACAGCCGGACCGCCACCATGGCCACCGGGCGATCGGCGGCCAGGCGCAGACGCACAGTGGGCGCGCCCAGAATTTCCATGGGCGCCTCGAACGGGGGAAAGTCGAACACCAGCGAGCCGCCATCCTCCTCGCGCTGGTCGTGGGGCAGGTCGGGGGTGGCGGTGAATGAACACCAGCGGCCGGCGAACATACCCACCGCCAGGGGCGACTGGATGGTGGCGATGCCCGGGCCGCCCAGACCCTGCGGGTTGCCCACACGGCTGGGGGCCAGCGGCCAGCGCTGGTTCTCGATGTTGTTCGAGGGCCAGGCGGGTTCACCTACCCAGCGACCGCGGCGGGTGCGCAGATTGGTCTCCGGTGGCGCCGCCTCCTGCATCCAGGCGCGCAGCATCGGCTCGGCCTCGATGCCGCTCTCGATGTCCTTCAGCCAGCGATCCCACCAACGCAGGGCTTCCCCGAGGAAGTCGATGGCCGGGCCGGGCTGGGCCTGATGCGGGTACTTGTGGCCCCACGGCCCGATCAGGCCCTGACGCGGTACCGACAGGTTCTCCAGCATTCGGAACACGGCATTGGAATAGCCGTCGGCCCAGCCGGAAACGGCCATGACCGGTACCTGGACGGCACGGTAATCCTCCCTGATGGAGCCATGACGCCAGTAATCGTCACGGTGCTGGTGCGACAACCACTGTTCCAGCCAGAAACCGCTGTCGGCCATGCGTCGATGCCAGTCGTCGCGCCAGCGATCACCGGCAATCTCGGGGTCGGGCGGCAGGGCGTTGTGGCTGTACATGGCCGAGGCCCAGGACAGATTGTCCGCCAGCAGGCAGCCGCCCATGTAGTGCACATCGTCGGTATAACGGTCGTCGGTGGAGCAGACGGTGATCACCGTCTGGAGCCCCGGCGGACGGCGCGCGGCCAGTTGCAGGCCGTTGAATCCGCCCCACGAAATGCCGATCATCCCCACGCGGCCGTTGCACCAGGATTGTTGCGTCAGCCAGTCCAGCACCGCTTCGCCGTCGTCGAGCTCCCGCGGCAGATACTCGTCGGTCAGCAGTCCTTGCGAATCGCCGCTGCCGCGCAGGTCCACCCGAACGCAGGCATAGCCATGACCGGCGAAATAGCCATGCATGATCTCGTCCCGTTCGCGGGTGAAATCCCGTTTGCGATAGGGGATGTATTCCAGAATCGCCGGTACCGGCCGGTCTTCGGCGCTCTTCGGCAGCCACACCCGGGCGGCCAGCCGGGCGCCATCGGGCATGGGGATCCACTCGTTCTCGACGACGCGTACTGCGTGTGGGAAGTCTTGACGGAACTGCATCACGCGGCGACGTCGATCCGGTTGAATTCGAACGGCAGCATGGACTGGGCCTGGCGATACTTGTCGAGAATGTCACGCTGATTGTCGCCACCGATGAACAACAGGGCCAGGCAGTAGGTATAGCTGTCCTGATCCATTAGTTCGGAAAGTCGAGCGCCCTCCCGCGCCAGGATCTGGATCTTGGTGCCGGGCAGCGCCTGCTCGACCGCGGCCACTTCGGAGGCTGACGGGGCGCGCGTGACCACACCATCGTCATAAACCCGCCACAGGAATTTGCCGGCCATTCGATGTTCCCCGGCGCCCAGGGTGAATTCCGGGCGTTGCCCCAGGGCAAGGTCCACGGCCACCTCGTGACTGGATGTGCCGTCGACCTTCTCGAACAGGTCGCAATGCGATTCCGAAATCCGCGTGTTGACCTCGAGCAGCCAGATCCGGTCGTTTTGCCGGTCCCAGAACCACTCGACGTTGAACGGCGCGTTGTCGTAGCCGATGTGGCTCATGAAGCGCCGGGTGGCCTCGATCATGCGGCGTTTCACCCGTTTCGGCAGGGTGGACGGATACTGGTAACGCCCGAAGGAGGAACGGTTCGCGTGGCGGATGGAGTCGATCGCGCCGTAGACTTCGATCTCGCCGCCGTAACCATAGCCTTCGAGGGTGCACTGCCGCCCGCCGATGATGCCTTCGGCGATGCAGTGGCCGCCGCCGATATCGGCCACGGCCGGCGGTCGGCCGACCTGGTCGAGCAGATAGTCGAAGGGTTCGGCAAAGCGGGCGATCTCGGCCCGCATCTGCGCCATGGCCTCGTGGAAGTCCTGCGCGGAACCGATGCGAAAGCCCAGATACGACGAGAACGACTTGATCGGCTTGACCCAGAAGGGGTAGCCCACGTCGCGCTCCAGCCTACTCAGCGCCTCGTCGTCGAACGGGTCGAATGCTGCGAAGGGTGGCACGCAGTCCGGAATCACCCCAGCCTGTTCGATTCGACTCCAGTATTTGTGTTCGCAGGTCAGCACGGCCTTGAGGGGCGCCGAAGGCAGGCCGAACTCCTCGGCAAGAATCGGCACCATGGTGCTGACCGGGAAGTCGATGTAGTGGATGATGCCATCGACTGGCCCGGGAAACCTGCGTAGTCGGTCGCGCGAGTGCTCGAGTATTTCCTCGATCGGATAACGATCGCGCTCGACCAGTTCATTCAGATCCAGCAGTTTGTGAAACTGGATGTCTTCGGCACCGCCAATCGACGTCAGCATGTCGCGGTTGAATGCATTCAGGCCGAAGACGAATACGTTCTTCTTCGCCATACGCCCTCCGTCAGCATTGTTCGCTAACGCTATTTATTCGAGGCTGAGACGACGAAGTTCAAGGGCAAGAAAAAGCCCTTCGCGAGGAAGGGCTTCAAGAGTCGGCGTAAGCGGTCGTTCAGGCGGTCTGTGGCTGCCGCCGCAGGCTCTCCAGCAGGTGCCGGGATACCGCGTGAGTCAGCATCTCGTGGGCCCGCTCGATGGCGTGATCCAGCGCCTCGTGGCGGACCTTGAACTTGCGGTGGGCACGCGCCTTGAGTTCCTCGAGGCTGGGCAGTTCCGGTAGTTCGATCTCGGACAGGTAGGCCTCGGCCTCCTCCCACTTGCGGTGGGCCAGATGCCGCAGATCGTCCATTCGGTGGCTGCCTTCCCAGCGCTGCCGGATGTTGGCGCTGATGCGGTCCACCGAAAAGCCGTCGGCGATGTACACCGCGCACTTGTCGATGATCTTCTGGGTCGGCGCCTTCTCGTTGGCCAGGATCGACTTCGGCGGCTGGCGCAGATCCCAGACCAGCCCCACGGCGCTCAGCCCCTTGAGGAAGTAGTAGGTCAGGTCGAACTCCCACCAGAAGAAGCCGTTGCGCGCGGTGGAGGGATAGTAGTGATGGTTATTGTGCCAGCCCTCGCCCATGGTGATGATCGCCAGCAGCCAGTTGTTGCGGGAGTCGTCACCGGTCAGATAGCGCTGGCGGCCGATCATGTGGTTGAGCGAGTTCACCGTGAAGGTGGCGTGGTAAACCAGCACCGTGGACAGGATGAAGCCCACGAACACGCCCGGCCACCCGGCGATGAAGAAGCAGGCCATGGCCAGCAGCAGCCCTGGCGCGAACTGGTTCTTTTCCAGCCAGCGGATTTCCGGGTACTTGGAGAAATCCTGGATCAGGTCCAGATCGGGGCTGGAGCGGGCCTTGCGATACACCCAGCCGACGTGGGCGTCGAACACGCCGTACTGGCGCGGAGAATGGGCATCGGCCGGCATGTCCGAATCGCGATGGTGCTCACGGTGCTTGGCGGCCCACCAGAGCGGGCCCTTCTGCAGCGCGGTGGCGCCCAGGAAGGCCATGACGAACTGGAAGCCGCGGCTGGTCTTGTAGCCGCGATGCGAAAAGTACCGGTGGTAACCGCCGGTAATGCCGAACACGCGCAGCACGTAGAGCGCCACGCACAGGGTCACGGCCTGCCAGGTGAAGCCGGTCCACCAGATGCCGACCAGCGCCACGTGCAGCAGTGCGAAGGGGATGAACTCGCGCCAGTTGAAATCGTCGCTGAGCTCGGGGTTGGCGGGGTACTTGCGGGAGTCAGTCACGGTGTTACTCATGCAATGTGGTCAGAAACAATTAACGGCCGAAGTATCAGCCATTTGAGAATGATTTGCAATTGAATGCCTCGATCAAGCCCATAAGTATGGCATATTACGCCGCCAGCCAGCGCCCCGATGCGCCGCCATCCCGTGCCGCCTGCCTCGATCATGACCGCCGACGCTTTCTTTGAAACCGATGCCGATCACTTCGTTGCTACCGGGCTGACGCGCGGGCCCTGGAGCCCGGATCATCAGCACGGCGGCCCGCCGGCTGCCCTGACCGCCCGGGCGATCGAGCAGGCCCTGCCCGCTGATCCCGCCCTGCAGGTGGCGCGTGTCACCTTCGAGTTGTTGCGCCCGGTGCCCATCGGCCCGCTCGCCGTCACCACCGAGGTAACCCATGCCGGACGCAAGCTGCACCTGATTGAAGCGGTGCTGGCGGCGCCCGGCGGCCCGCCGCTGATCCGTGCCCGTGCCCTGGCCATGCGCACCCGGGCGATGACCGTGCCCGACGAACAGCCTGCGCCCGAGGCGCCCCTGGCCCCGGCCGATGCGGCTGCCTTCGAGTTTCCGTTCTTTGCGGACGGCATTGGCTATCACCGGGCGATGGAAACCCGCCTGGCCGCCGGTGAATTCGGGACTGGCCGGGTGATTGCCTGGATGCGCATGCGGGTACCGCTGGTGGCCGGCGAGGTGCCGTCGCCGCTGCAGCGGGTGGTAGTGGCGGCCGATTCCGGCAACGGCGTGAGCCTGTTGCTGGATGTCCGACACTTCACGTTCGTGAATCCCGATCTCACCGTCTATCTGCATCGGATGCCGCGCGGTGACTGGGTGGCCCTTGAAGCCAGTACCCGGGCCCAGCCCAACGGCATCGGCCTGGCCGATACCCGGCTGCATGATGAGGCCGGCGTCATCGGCCGTAGCGACCAGAGCCTGCTGATCGCGCCCCGATGACGGCCGAACGCGGCTCCCGCTGGCGTCTGCCCTTGCTCTGTCTGCTGGCATTGCTCCTCGCCTACATCTGGCTGTGGCAGAACCGCCCCACGGCCACGCCGGTTAACCCGCTGGCGGGCGACACGACCGATGAAGCCCCGGAACGCGGCCCGGTTGCCGCCCCTGCCCGATCACTGGATCTTAGCTTTCCGGAGAGCGTGCCGGACGGCCGTGGCAGTGCCCTGTCGGCCCTGCGCGAGCCCGGCTCCACGATGGTCAACGGCCAGGGCCGCACGTCCGGTCCTGGCCGTGGGTCTTCGGCAGCCGGCTCCGGCGTGCCGGTATCGGACCGGATGCGTCTTCACGGCGACGTCGGAGCGGCTGCGGAGGATGGCGACGCGGCCATCGGTATCGGGGTGGAAGTGCTGGTGGATTAGGGTTCCAGGTTGCCCGAGTTCGCGCCATGAGTGACGTGCTGCCATAGGGCGGCTCTCAAGCCGCCGTTTCGGGGTCGGGCAGGGGGCGGCGGATACCATAAAAAACGGCCGCGAAAATCGCGGCCGAGAGGTTCGGGTCGGAGAGGAGGACCCGCGGTTGGAGAGAATTCTCCGGAGGAGATCAGATACCCAGCGCGGACAGGTCCGCGGTTTCCAGGCCCGGCAGCGTGTCGGTCAGCGCCGCGGCGGTAAAGAAATCGGCTGCCAGGAATTCACCGGTGCCGGTAATGGAGTCGGCGATGAACATGGCGGTGCCGTTGAAATCGTTGACCAGGAAGTCCGCGGTGCCGGTGATGCTGCCGGTGAGGTATTCCTGTGGCGTGATCTCGCCGTTGGCCAGGGCGAAGAAGGCATCCACATCGCCGGCCAGGAAGTCACCGGTGGCGGCCAGGCCGTCCGTCAGGAAGAGCGTGGTGTTCTCGACGTCCGCGGCCAGGAACTCGGCGGTGGCGATGATCGAGTCGCCGGTCAGCGTCAGCAGGCCGGAGAGGCTGGCCTCGGGCGCCGCCCGTGCCGGCAGGGCCGCGGCGATCAGCAGGGTGGCGAAAATCAGCTTCTTCATGGTTTCCATCCTCGAACAAGGTTGAGACAAAAGCGTTCGGATCGATCCATGCAAAGGCCGGGCCAGTCTCGGGATTGGTGCAGCGCGGAAGATAATTCGCGGTTCCGCGGTTGTATCGGCGGGTGGAGACGGGCCGGTTTGGCGCGTCACGCACCGGGGTGGCGCCCTGCTTTGCGTCAGCTCGGGTCGGCTCGCAGGCCGGCGAAGTCGAACAGGTCGGTATCGGCCAGCTGTGACGGGGCGATGCGGGTCATCGACCGGAATATCTGCTCGGTGCGCCCCGGGGCAGTGCGCTCCCAGTCCGCCAGCATCGACTTGATTACCTGCCGCTGCAGGTTGTCCTGCGAGCCGCAGAGATTGCAGGGGATGATCGGATAATCCTGCAGGGCGGCCCATTTCCCGATATCGCGTTCGGTGCAGTAGGCCAGCGGGCGGATCACGACGTTGCCACCGTCGTCCGATTTCAGCTTGGGCGGCATCGCCGCCATGCGACCGCCGAAGAACATGTTCAGGAACAGGGTTTCCACGATGTCGTCGCGGTGGTGCCCCAGCGCGATCTTGGTGAAGCCGTTTTCCCGGGCGTAGCGGTAGAGGATGCCCCGGCGCAGCCGCGAGCACAGCCCGCACATGGTGCGGCCTTCCGGCACCTTGTCGGTAACCACGCTGTAGGTGTCCTGCTCGAGAATCTCGTAATCGACACCGGCAGCATGGAGATAATCCGGCAGCACGTGCTCGGGAAAGCCGGGCTGCTTCTGGTCGAGATTCACCGCCCGCAATTCGAATGATACCGGCGCCTTGGCCTGCAGGTGCCGGAGCATGTCCAGCAGTGTGTAGCTGTCCTTGCCGCCGGACAGGCACACCATCACCCGGTCGCCGTCCTCGATCATCCGGTAGTCGGCAATCGCCTGGCCGGTCAGCCGCCGCAGGCGCTTGGCTAGCTTGTTGGCATTGACGGACCCGGGCTGGAGAACGGTAGCGGGCGCTGACATGGTCTGGCTGTTCGCGGTGGTCGAATCGGGCGGCATGGTAGCAGCCGGCTGGTGCGTCGGCATGGGCCCGGCGTCAGTCCAGAAAGCGTTCGGCCCGGGCCGGATCGGGCACCAGGCACTGGTCGTGACGCCCGAACCAGCGGTAGCGGTTGCGGGCCACCCGGTCATAGACCCAGTCCCGCACCGGCCGCGGCACGGCCCGCAGCACCAGTCCCGCCCGCCACGGCAGGGGGAGCTGCCGCAGAATATGCAGGAAGGCGGTGGATTTCTGATGGAGCCGGCCGTTGTCCACTACCAGCATGCTCTCGTACTGGTCGCTCGGCAGGCCGTACCAGGCCAGGATCGCCTGGCCGGCGGGGGATTGCATGGCGGCCAGCCGGAACCGGGCGTGGCGGTCGGCCTTCAGCAGCCAGCGCACCCAGGCCGAGCAAAGCCGGCAGACGCCGTCGAACAGCACCACCCGCTCGCCGGGTGCCAGTCCGGGCGGCAATGCGCCGGCTGTGCTCAACGGGGGTTCACTTCTCCACGAAGGCACGTTCGAACACGTAATCCCCGACATCACCGATGTGCTTGGCCACCTTGAAATCGCGCGCATCCAGAATGCTGCGGAACTCGTCCAGCATGCCCTGGCTGCCGCATATCATGGCCCGATCGCGTGCCGGGTCGAGCGGGGTGTCGAGCCCGAGATCTGCCTGCAGCTTGCCGCTGGTGACCAGGTCGGTCAGCCGGCCCTCGTTGCGGAAGGGCTCGCGGGTGACCGTCGGGTAGTAGTGCAGCTGGGCCTTGATGATGTCGCCCAGCAGCTCGTGCTGTGGCAGTTCGCGGGTCAGGTAGTCGTGATAGGCCAGATCTCCCACCTCGCGTACGCCATGGGTCAGCACCACGTTGTCGAAGCGCTCGTAGGTTTCCGGGTCCTTGACGATGGACAGGAACGGCGCCAGCCCGGTACCGGTGGCAAACAGGTAGAGATTGGGCGCCGGGTGCAGGTCGTGGATCAGCAGGGTGCCGGTGGGCTTGGTGGACAGCAGGATATCGTCACCCGGCTGGATGTTCTGGAGCCGCGAGGTCAGGGCACCGTCCGGCACCTTGATACTGAAGAACTCCAGCGTGTCCTCCCAGTTGGCACTGGCCACCGAGTAGGCCCGCATCAACGGCTTGTCCTCGACCTCCAGGCCGATCATCAGGAACTGGCCGTTCTCGAACCGCAGGCTCGGGTCCCGCGTGGTGCGGAAGGAGAAAAGGCCGTCGTTCCAGTGGTGAACGTCGAGCACGCGTTCGGTTTGCAGTTTGGGCATATCGGGTGGAATGATCCGGAATCGAAATCTCGCGCCGTGGCGCGGCTACTAATCAGTATAACTGAGAATGGTTCTCGATTGTAGGGTGGCGCCGGGTGTAGCCAGTCCTATCGCAACTGGAAATTGACCGGCACCACGAGTTGCAGACGGGCGATGTCCATCTCGTCGGGCATCGCCGGCATGGGGTCGGCGCGGCGAATCATGTCCGCCACCGCTTCATCGAGCAGGCGGTGGCCGGATTTTTCACGGATTTCCCATTCCAGCACCTTGCCCTCGCGGTCGATCACGAAGTAGAGCAGCACCTTGCCCTGAATACCCAGCCGCCGGGCCCGGCGGGGATATTCCTTGTGCCGCTCCAGCCAGGCCTGCAGCTTGGTGCGGTAGTCCGGGGTGGTATCGGCCACGCCGCCGGTGGCGCCGGCGGTGGTTTCCGGCGCCTGCTGCTCGGCCGGGGTGGATGCCTCCGGCGGCGGTGGCGGCGCGCTGCTGGCCGGCGGTGGCGGCGCGGGCTCCGGCGCCGGCTGTGGTTCGGGCACCGGCGTGGGCTCCGGCTCTGGCTCCGGCTCCGGCTCTGGCTCAGGTTCAGGTACCGGCTCGGGTTCGGGTTCAGGTTCTGGCTCAGGCTCAGGCTCAGGTTTCGGTTCGGGCTCGGGTTCGGGTTCGGGTTCTGGCTCCGGTTCGGGTTCTGGCTCCGGTTCGGGCTCCGGCTCAGGTTCCTCGACCGGCTCCGGCGCCGGCTTGGGCGCCAGCGCCACCGTGATGGCCTTGGCGCCCTCATCCACCGCCTGTGGCTCGGGCGGGGTGGTCGCCAGCCGCAGGAACAGCCCCACATGCAGGGCGGCGGCCACTGCCAGCACCACACTCCAGTGTTGCCAGCCGGGTCGCGTCATTCGCCGCGATGTACGGTCAGCAGCCGAATCCGGGGAATACCCGCAGCGCGGATATCGGACAGCAACTCGGTCAGCTCCGCGGCCGGCAGGCCCGCATCGGCCTTCACCTGCAACAGGGTCTCGTCCTCGCGCTCGCGCAGCCGCGCGGTCAGCGCCGATCGCTCGAGCACCGCCCCGCCCAGCGCCAGCTGCCCGTCCGCGCTGATTGCCAGCACCTGGTTGTCCGGGTTGCTGTCGTCGGCATGCTCGGTACCCGGCGGTTCCACCTCGAACGGCGCCCGCGTATGCAGCGCCCCCGCCACCATGAAGAAGATCAGCAGCAGGAACACGATATTGATCAGCGGAAGAATGTTTTCCTCCGTATCCCGGCGTCGTTGCGGCAGCGGTAGCAGCATCAGCGCCCCTGGCCCAGCCCCAGGGCCTCGATACCGGCCCCGGCCAGCGCATCGAACGCCGCCACCGTCGGGCCCAGCGTCACCCCGGTGTCGGGCTCGACCACCACCGCCGAGGCCTCGCCCGATGCGATGCGCGCCTGTATCAGCGCCGCCGCCTCGGCCGGGTCCTCGTACACCCCGCCGTCATAGCGGATGGACCCGTCGGCCAGCACCGTCACCGTGATCGGCGGCGGCGTGTCCCGATCCGCGGGCGTGCTGCCCGTGGCCAGCTCGATGCCCCGCCAGTCCAGCAGGCTGGAGGCCAGCATGAAGAACACCAGCAGAATGAACACCACATCGATGAGCGGGGTCAGGCCGATGCGGTGCGCCCGCCGGGGCGCAACCTCAATGTGCATGGGCGGCCTGGTCTCCCGTGCCCGCGGGGGCCTCGGCGGTGTCGCTGCCCAGCCCGGCCTGCTGGGTGAACAGCCGGGTCAGCGCATCCTGCATGTCCTCGTGCAGGCACTCCACGCGCCGCTCCAGGTAATTGAGCGCCGCCACCGCGGGGATGGCCACCACCAGGCCCACGGCGGTGGTCAGCAGGGCCTCCCAGATGCCGCCCGACAGCACCGCCGGATTGACCTGGCTGCCGGCATTCTCCAGCTCGCGGAAGGCCTCGATCATGCCCATCACCGTGCCCAGCAGGCCCAGCAGGGGCGAGAGGGTGCCGATCACCTCCAGCGGGCGGAAGTGGGCGCGCAGGGCGCTGAGGTCGCGCGCGCCCACCCGGGCGGCTTCCTCGCGCACCAGCGCCGGGTCCACCCCGGCGCGCAGACCGCGCATGGTGGTGGCCAGGGCCCGGGCAATGGGATTGCGCCGGCCCTCGAGGGTATCCAGGGCCACCGGCACCCGCCCGGCCTGCCAGTCGGCCAGGGCCGGCTCGATGAACGAGCGATCCCCCAGCCGCACACTGGCGAACTGCCACAGCTTCAACAGCACAATCGCCAGGCCGAATACCGATAGCACGCCCAGGACGGCGACTACCGGGCCGCCGAGGCGGAGAAGTTCGAATGCGGCGCTCGGATCGAGCCAGCCGGAAGGTTGCATAACGCGCCTCGCCTTATTGCCTGCATGCACAGTCGGATTGATCAGCCGCGCAGTATGCCCAACCGTGTCGGTTAATGCGAATCATTGCCATTTGATCGGGTACGCCCTTGCACCGCGACCGCGCCCCGTGATCGCGCCGGTTGCCGGCTGCTGGCGCAGCAGTTGCCCTTGTGCCTGCGTTGGCGCGACGGCAACACCTGACGGGGCCGTGATTCCGGGGTTCCCGACGGTCTGGTCCGGTGCTTGCAACAAACGATACCGAGCATGGCGCGTGTGACGCGCCGGGCTCCTCTCCCGCTCGGGAGCCTCTCGCGAGGTTCTGAAATCGCGGTTCCGGGCGGGTCGTTCGACCTGCCCGGTTTTCTATCGGTCGAGACCCGCTTTCAGGCGCCGACGGCCTGCGCCATCACCGGCGCCTGGCTGGCGCGCTCCTCGGCAATCATCGCGGCGCAGCGCATGCCGATCATGATGGCCGCCGCGTTGGTGTTGCCGGCGACCAGGGTCGGCATGATCGAGGCATCGGCCACCCGCAGGCCTTCAACCCCGTGCACCCGCAGCCGCTCGTCGACCACCGCCTGATCGTCCCGGCCCATACGGCAGCTGCCCACCGGGTGGTAGATGGTTTCCGCCTTCTTTCGGATGAAGTCGCGCACCTCGGCGTCGGACTCGACCGACTCGCCGGGCAGCATCTCCTTCTTGTAATGGCGCGCGAAGGCGCCGCTGCGGAGAATCTCGCGGCCGATGCGAAAGCCCCGCACCAGCGTGTCCAGATCCCGCTCGTCGCTCAGATAGTTGGCCTCGATGCGTGGCGCGTCAAAGGGGTTGGCGCTGTTCAGGCCAATGCGCCCGCGCGAGTGGGGCCGCAACGCGCAGGCATGCAGGGAGACCCCGTGGCCGTAGGGCAGCTTGCGGGCGTGGTCCTGCAGCAGGGCGGTGATGAAATGGAACTGCACGTCGGGCGTTTCCAGGTCGTCGCGGGTGCGCACGAAGGCCCCGGCCTCGGCGGCATTGGAGGCGAACAGGCCCTTCTTGTGAAACGCGTACTGCCAGGCCGCGATCAGGCTGCGGGGAATGGCCGATGCCGCCACGGCCAATCCGTGGCGGGTGCGGGTGCGCAGGTTGATCATCACGTCCAGATGGTCCTGCAGATTGGCGCCGACACCGGGCATGTTCTGCCGCACCGGAATGTTCTGCGCCGCCAGCTCGGCCCGCGGACCCAGGCCGGACAGCATCAATAACTGCGGTGACTGCACCGCCCCGGCCGCCACGATCACCTCGGCCGCGGCTGCGGCCCGGCGCGTCTCGCCACCCTGCCGGTAGCGCACGCCGCAGGCACGCCGGCCGTCGAACTCGATGGCGCTAGCGTGAGCGCCGGTCAGGACGGTGAGATTCGGCCGGGCCATCACGCTCGGGCCCAGATGGGCGGCGGCGCTGCTCCACCGCCGGCCGTCGCGGATGGTGCACTGGTACCAGCCGGCGCCTTCCTGGGTCGCGCCATTGAAATCGGGGTTGGTGGGGATGCCGGTTTCGGTGCAGGCGTCGATGAATGTCCCCGACAGCGGATTGCGGTAGCGCGGATCGCTGACCGTCAGCGGCCCGCCCACCCCGTGATAGTCATCCGCGCCGCGCTCGTTGTCTTCCATCGCCCGGAACGCGGGCAGCACGTCCTGCCAGCCCCAGCCGCGATTGCCCAGTGCTGCCCAGTGGTCGTAGTCGCGGGCATGACCGCGGATGTAGATCATGCCGTTCATGCTCGACGATCCCCCCAGCATGCGGCCGCGGGGCCAGAACAGGCGACGGTTGTCCAGGGCGGGTTCGGGGGCGGTGTCGAAGGCCCAGTTGCGGGTCTTGCCGCGCAGCAGGAACAGCGTGCCGGCCGGCCAGTGCACCCAGGGGCGGTTGTCGCGCGGCCCGGCTTCCAGCAGGCAGACCCGGCTGTGGCCGTCGGCGCTCAGGTGGGCGGCCAGCGCGCAGCCGGCCGAGCCGGCGCCGACGATGACGTAATCGAACATGCTATTCGCGAATCGAAGGTGAGCGGGTTGCCCCGGTTTATAGCACGGCTATCGGGTGCCATGCTCGGCTGCGGGAACTCGCCACGGCGGACTGTTGTCGCTGCGGCAATGGTTGCCATGACGGGGCGTTGCGGTTGGCTTCGACCGCGGCTGTCGCCGGAAGGAGGACCCATGCTCGAAGCCCAGCAGTTGCACCGCCGCTTCGGTTCGCTCGAGGCGGTTTCCGGTGTGTCATTTTGCATCCAGCCCGGCGAGGTGGTGGGCCTGCTCGGCCACAACGGGGCCGGCAAGAGCACCATCATGAAAATGCTCACCGGGGCGCTGGAGCCCAACGCCGGCAGCGTGAAATTCGATGGCCGGGACATGCGCGAGCACCGAAAGGCGCTGCAGATGGGCATCGGATATCTGCCCGAGAATTGCCCGGTTTACCCGGACATGACGGTGGTCGACTATCTCGACTTCCGAGCGGTGCTGCACGGGGTGGCCGAGGCCTTGCGCCCGCGCGCCATCCGGCGGGCGATCGAGCGCACCGCGCTGCAGGAAAAGGCGCTCGACCGGATCGGCACCCTGTCGCGGGGCTACCGCCAGCGCGTGGGCGTGGCGCAGGCCATCCTGCACGAGCCGGAACTGATCATCCTCGACGAACCCACCAACGGACTGGACCCGGCCCAGATTCACCAGATGCGGGATCTCATCCGTTCGCTGGCCGGTCGGGCGGCGATCCTGATCTCCACCCACATCCTGCAGGAGGTGCAGGCCGTGTGCGAGCGGGTTCTGGTGGTTCGCCACGGCGAACTGGCGCTGGACGCCTCGCTGGCCGATCTGGGGGGTGCCGATCGCTTGCTGATCACCACGGATGCCGATGACGGGCAATTGCGCGATGCCTTGTCGGGTCTTGCCGGCGTGGCCGGGATCCACCCGGCCTCGGCGGTGGGCGATCGGCACGGTTACGAGATCACGCTCGATGACGGCGCGGATGCCGATGCCCTGGCCCCGGCCCTGGCCCGCCGCACGCTCGAGGCCGGTTGCGCCCTCTATCGGCTGGAACCCCGGGCGCGCGATCTGGAAACGGTGTACGCCGAGATCAACCGGGCCGCCTGACCCGGCAGGGTGCCGGCCAGTCACGTTCGACGTTCCGTCTCGACCGACAGAGAGGAATTTCCATGCGGGAGTTGAGCCGCGTGTACCGGCGCGAACTCGATGCCTACTTCGCGTCGCCCATCGCCTATCTGTTCATCGGGGTGTTTCTTGCGGTCACCCTGTTCGCCTTCTTCTGGGGTGAAGCCTTCTTCGCCCGCAATATCGCCGACGTCCGGCCGCTGTTCGAGTGGATGCCGATCCTGCTGATCGCGCTGGTGGCGGCCCTGACCATGCGCAGCTGGAGCGAGGAGCGGCGCGCCGACACCCTGGAACTGCTGCTGACCTCGCCGGTGCATTCGCTGACGCTGACCGGCGGCAAGTTCCTGGCCGCGCTGACCCTGGTGGCACTGGCGCTGTTGCTGACCCTGCCGCTGGCCGCGACAGTCGAGTATCTGGGCCCGCTCGACTGGGGCCCGGTGATCGGGGGATACGTGGCCTCCCTGTGCCTGGCCGCCGCCTACGCGGCGATCGGCCTGTTCGTGTCCTCGCGTACGGACAATCAGATCGTGAGCCTGCTGGTCACCGGCATCATCGGCGGGCTGCTGTATCTGGCCGGCAGTAACTGGGTGACCGCCCTGGCGCCCCAGGCGGTGGCGGATGTGCTGGCGCTGGTGGGCACCGGCGCCCGCTTCGACGACATCACCCGCGGGGTGATCGATCTGCGGGATCTCTACTACTACCTCAGCCTGGTGGGCGTGTTCCTGGCCCTCAACGTCTACAGCCTGGAGATGCTGCGCTGGGGCGGCGACCGGGCCGGCGCGCGCCGGCACGGGGCCTGGCGCCTGGCGGTCGCGCTGATTGCCGGCAATTTCCTGGTAGCCAATCTGTGGCTGCAGCCGGTGGCCCAGGCGCGCGCGGATATCACCGCCGACAACCGCTACACCCTTTCCGACACCACCCGCGGCTATCTTGCCGGGCTGACCGAGCCGCTGATCATCCGCGGCTACTTCAGCCGGGATACCCATCCGCTGCTGGCGCCATTGGTGCCGCAGATGCGCGACCTGATCCGCGAATACGATATCGCCGGCGGGGAACGGGTGCGTACCCGATTCATCGACCCCCAGGGTGACCCCGACGCGGCGCGGCAGGCGCAGTCCGAATTCGGCATCCAGCCGGTGTCGCTGCAGACGGCCAGCCGCTACAAGTCGTCGGTGGTCGATGCCTATTTCCACGTGGTGATCAAGTACGGCGACGAGCACCTGGTGCTCGATTACCGCGATCTGATCGACATCAAGCGGGGCGTGGGTGCCGACATCTCGGTGGCCCTGGGAAACGCCGAGTATCAGCTGACCCGCGGGGTTCGCAAGGTGGCCCAGCAGTACCGCAGCGGCGGCAAGGTGCTGGCGGGGCTGGAGGAACCGGTCACCGCCCATGCCTACGTGTCGCCGGCCCAGCAGCTGCCGTCGGGACTGGCGGACCTGCGCCGCAAGCTGCGGGACACGCTCGAGACCATGCGCCGCGAGGCCCCGGTGACATTCGACGTCCGGTTCCAGGATCCCGCCTCCGGCAGCGGTGAACTGGCCCGGTCGCTGCGCGAGGAGTTCGGCTTCGCGCCCATGACCGCTTCGCTGCTGAGTGACCAGCAGTTCTATTTCTATCTGGTGCTCGAGCAGGGCAGTCAGCGGGTGCCGGTGTCGCTGTTGAGCCAGTCTGGCAAGGCCGATCTGCGCCCCGCGATCGAAACCGCCCTGCAACGGCTGCAGGGCGGTTACCTGAAGACCGTGGCGGTGTACCAGCCCTCGCCCGGACCGGCAGCCCGGGGCCGGATGATGCCCAGTGGCCGGCAGCCCAGTTTCCGCGACCTGATGGAACGGCTGCGCGCCAATGCGGCGGTCACCCGCACCGATCTCGCCGACGGGCGGGTACCGGCCGAGGCCGACATGCTGCTGGTGCTGGCGCCGCGCACGCTCGACGAGAAGCAGCGGTTTGCCATCGATCAGTTCCTCATGCGCGGCGGTACCGTGATGGTGGCGGCATCACCGATGGCGGTGCAGGTCAGTCAGGCCAGCGGTATCAGCGCGAGCCAGAAAAAGACCGGTCTGGCCGACTGGCTCGGGCGATACGGCGTCAGCATCGAGCCGAAGTTCGTGCTGGACCCGCAATCGGGTTCCCTGGTTCTGCCCATGCGCGGGCCCTCGGGCATGCAGTTGCAGAGCGTGGAATACCCCTATTTCATCGACCTCCGGCAGCAGGGATTGGCCGAGGTGCCGATGCTGCAGAGCCTGCGTCAGGTGACGCTGGCCTGGGCCTCGCCGCTGACAATCGACGACGGCAAGGCCGGTGATCTGGCGATCACCCCGTTGCTGCACAGTTCCGATCAGGCCTGGACCTCGTCGCGAACCGATGTCCTGCCCGATTTTCAGCGCTACCCCGACAGCGGCTTCCCGGCGCCGGATCAGCGCGGCCGCCAGACGCTGGCGGTGATGCTGGAAGGTGCTTTCACCTCCGCCTTCAAGGGGCAGGAATCCCCGCTGGCGGCCAAGCCGGGCAAGACCGGCAAGGGCGACGACAAGGCGGCGGACGCCGGCAGTGACAAGTCCGGCAGTGACAAGTCCGGGGACAAGCCGGACGACCAAACGCCGGATATGCTCACCGGCGTCGTCGAGCATTCGCCGGACCAGACGCGGCTGATCGTGGTGGGGGCGCCGGGATTCGCCTCAGACGTGGCCATGGGCATCGTCGGGCGCAGTACCGGCAGTCGCTACACCGCGCCGGCGCGCATGGTGCAGAACATGGTTGATTTCGCGGTCGAGGATGCGGGTCTGCTGGCCTTGCGCGGCGGCACCCATTACACCCGGTTGCTGCGGCCGGTCGACGACCGCACCCGGGCGCTGCTGGAATCGGCCAACTATGCCGCGGCCCTGGCCGGTCTGGGGCTGCTGTTCGTGGTCCAGCGTGGCGTTGCCGGGCGCCGGCGGCGCTGGTATCGCGACATTCTCGATGATCAAGAGGAGGTCTGAGATGCGGGTTACCGTGATCGCCCTTGCCGGGCTGCTGGCGCTGCAACTGGGGCTGGCCGGGGTGCTGCAGTGGTCCGGTGGCGGCCCCGCCGTCGACGGGCAGGCGCAGCTGGCATCTTTCGACACGGGCGCCGTCGAGCGCATCCGTATTGCCGGCAGTGACGGCGCCACGCTCGAGGTGGTCCGTGCCGAGGGTGGCTGGCGGCTACCCGCCTCGGATGATTTTCCGGCGACCGCCGACCGGGCCGATCGCCTGCTGGCGGATCTGAAGGGCCTGACCGGCCGGCTGCCGGTGGCCCGGTCCGATCAGGCCCGGTCGCGATTCGGCGTGGCCGAAGACGACTTCGAACGGCGGGTCCGCCTCCAGGGGGCGGAGGAAACGCTGGCAACCGTTTATCTGGGCAATGCCGCCGGGGCGGGTCAGGTCTATGCCCGCGCGGCTGGCGACGACATGATCTACGAGGTCGATTTCGCCATCCAGCAGGCCGCGGTGGCCGCGGATGCCTGGTATGACAAGGCCGTGGCCCGCGTGCCGGTGTCCGAGGTCGAGACTGCGGCGCTGCCGGCGGTCACTCTGCGCCGTGCCGACAAGAAGGACGGTGGCTGGCGTCTGGTCGACGCCGAGGGCGAGACCGCCCGGCCGGATCCGGTCCGGGTCGACAAGCTGCTGCGCCGCGCGGCACAACCGGATTTCACGGCTGTCAGCCGGGCACCGGCGCCCGATGCCGAACCCTCCGTCACCTATGAACTGACGACCCGCGATGGTGACTCGGTGACCTATCGCTATTTTGCGGCTGACGGCGAGAGCAAGGCACAGTTCCGGCGCGGGGATATGCCCTGGTCGTTTCGCGCCCCGGCCAAGCAGATGACCGCGATTCGCGACGCCGCGAGGAAAACGCTGACAGCGGAGGCCCCGCCAGGCGGCAAGCCCGGGCCGGTGCCCGGCAAGTCGCGGGATACCGCCGAGCGGGGCGTCGCGGCCGGCAGTGCCTCCTCATCCTGAGCCGACTCGGTCGCGCAGCCAGGGGAGGTTGGGCGGCTTCTCGCCCGGGGCGTCGATCAGGCGCCGAATCAGCAGGCTGCCGTCCAGCCGGTAGAGCTCGATCAGGGCCTGGCGGTACGCAAGGTACGCGTCCGCCCGGTCGAGCTGGGCGGCCAGCAGGTCACGCTGGGCCTGGGCCACCAGCAGGGACGTGGACCGTCCGACGTCGAAGCGGGCCTGTTCGGCTTCCAGCGTTGCTTCCTGCAGGGCCAGGGTGGCGGCGGTGGCGTCGATCTGGGCCGCCGCGCGGCGGGCCTCGATCACCGCATTGCGCACTTCCGCACTGATCAGCCGGCCCAGATTGGCCAGGCTCGCTTCGGCCTGGACCACCTCGCGCCGGGCCCGCAGGTCCTCGGCCTCGGCGGCGCGGTTGCCCAGGGGGTACTCGAATTCCAGCGCGGCGGACAGATCATAGGTGTCGCCGCTGTCGACCTGGCTGTAGGCCTCGCCGAAGCTGTCGGAGAAGCCGGTCTGGCCCAGGGTGACGAACAGGTCCAGCCGCGGCAGCAGGCCATTGCGGGTGGCCACCACCTGCAGTTCGTTGCGGGCCAGCAGCAGCCGGGCCTCGTTGATCTCGGGCCGGCGGGCCAGGGCGAGATCGATGTGCTCGGCGGCAACCGGGTCATCGCCGGGGGTGAACGCCACCTCGCTGGTCAGCCGGATGTCGCGCTCGCCGTCCTGCCTGCCGGGCGGATTGATCTGGCGCAGCAGGCTCGCTTTCAGCCGCGCCGCCTCGGCCCGGCCGTCGATCAGGGCCTGCCGGCGGCGGGCCACTTCGGCCCTGACCGCGGCCAGCTCGGTACGGGCCACGGTGCCGGCCTCAATGCGTTGCCGGGCCTGTTCCACCTGCCGCTGCGCCAGCTCCAGCGACGACTCCAGGATGCGGATGCGCTCGCGCGCGCCCAGGTACTGCCAGTAGGTGCGTTCCACCTCGGCCACCAGCGTGGCCACGAAACCACGCAACTGATAGGCGCTGGCAGCGACGTCGGTACGAGCCTGGCGCAGGGCTACCAGATTGGTGCTGATGCCGGCGCCGCGCAGCAACGCCTGGGTCAGCGTCAGCCCCACCCGGGCGCCGGCCTGGGTGGGGGCGCGGTTGGACTCGAACTTGTCCTGCGAGACCGACAGTTCGACGTCGGTACCGGTGGGGAAGTACTGGCGCAGTCCCACTGCCGCCGATTTGGTGTCACGCTCGATCAGCAGGTTCTCGTTGGTATTGGCGAACTGCTGCTGACTGACTTCGGCCCCGATGCTGGCGCTGGCGAATACGCTGGGGTCGAACCGGGCCCGTTCCACATCGGCGAAGGTGCCGGCGATTACCGGGTTCTGGCGTTCGGCCAGCAGTTCGGGGTTGGCCTGCAGCGCCAGGGCCACGGCTTCTTCCACGGATAACTCGAGCGGACCGGTGACCGGGGCGTCCACGGCCCGGGGCGGGGCCACGGCGTTGTCGGGCTCGACACCCCCGGCGGTGGTTGCCAGGAACAGACTGCCGAACAGGCCGGTGAGAAAAGTGAAACGACGCATTATTGAGGGCTGCCTTGTCGGGCGGGTGGCCAGGCGCGGTGGAAGCCGGCGTAGACCACGGGAATCACGATCAGGGTAATCAGGGTGGAGGACAGCAGGCCGCCGATCACCGCCCGGGCCAGCGGCGCCTGGGATTCCGAGCCTTCGCCGATACCGATGGCAAGCGGCGTCAGGGCCAGAATGGTGGTGGCGGCGGTCATCAGGATCGGGCGCAGCCGGCGTCGGCCGGCCTCGCGCACGGCGTCCAGCGGGCTGCTGCCCTGACGCTGCAGGAGGTTGGCCTGATCCACGATCAGGATGGCATTGTTGACCACGATCCCGATCAGCATCAGACAGCCCACCAGCGACTGCGCGTTCAGGGTGGTGCCGGTGAGCAGCAGCATCGCCACCACCCCGATCAGCGCCAGCGGTACGGTTGTCATCACGATGAACGGATCGCGCAGCGATTCGTAGAGACAGGCCATCACCATGTAGACGAGAAGCAGCGCCAGAATCACGTTGATGCCCATTTCGCGGAAGGTTTCCTGCTGTTCCTCGAATTCCCCGGCCAGGGCGATATCGTAATTGCTGGGCACCGCGATACCGGCCAGGGCGGCCTGCACGTCCTCCACCACCGACCCCAGGTCGCGATCGGCAATGTTGGCGTAGATCATATTCAGCCGCTGCTGGTCCTCGCGGTCGATCTGCACCGGGCCGCGGGCTTCGGTGAGCGAGGCCACCGCGCCCAGCGGCACGGTCGTGCCGTCGCTGGTGGGCACGGGCAGGTCGAGAATGTCATCCGGCGGGATGGTGCGGTTGTTGGCCAGCTTGAGCAGGATGCGTACCTCGTCGCCCTGATCGAGGTAATAGCCGGCGGTGGTGCCGGCGATGGCGGCTTCCACGGTGCGGCCCACCGACTCCACTGATACGCCCAGGTCGGCTGCGCGGCTGCGGTCGATATCGATCAGCCGTTGGGGTTCCCCGCCGGTGCGCGGCAGCCGCACGTCGGTGATGCCGGGAATATCCTGAATGGCGTTTTTTACCTGTCCGGTCAGCCGGTTGATCACGTCGAAATCGTAACCGCGGACTTCGATCGAGAGATTCTCGCCCTCGCTCTGATTGCCCGACAGGAAGCGCAGGAAGAATGGCTGGCGGGTCCGTACCCGCACGGTGGTGTCCGGCAGGCCGGTAATGGCCTCGCGCAGCGCGGCGGCCACTTCGCTGCTGGAGCGGTCCCGCTGGTTTACCGGCGGCAGTTCCACCTGGATGTCGGCCTCCGCGCCGCCCTCGGTCTCCACGCTGGTGACCATCGACAGCAGTTCCGGCACCTCCTCGCGGATGATTGCCTCGGCGCGGCGTGCCTGGCGGTCGATTACGTCCAGCGGCGTGCCCAGCGGCATTTCCAGATCCACCCGCACCTCGCCCTCGTCGCTGGCGGGCATGAATTCGGTGCCAAGCAGTGGCACGGCCGCTACCGCGGCCACCAGCACGAGGCCCGTGATGACCAGAATGCGGCGCGGGCGCTGCAGGGCATCGGCGAGCCGGTCCCGGTAGCTATCCTGAACCCGGTTGAAACGCCGCCCGATACCCGTGATCAGACGGCCCAGCCAGGGCCACGGCGGGCGGGGCCGGGCGTTGACCAGCCGGGCGGTGAGCATCGGCACCAGGGTCAGCGCCACCAGCAGGGCGCAGATCAGCGCGAACGCGACCACGATGGCCAGTTCGCGGAACAGCTGGCCGGCCAGTTCGCGGGCGAACAGCATGGGGATGAAGATCGCCAGTGTGGTCAGGGTGGAGGCCACGATGGCGGCGGCAATTTCATTGGCGCCGTTCACCCCCGAGTCGATACGGTTCTCGCCGCCTTCCTCGCGCCGGCGCAGGATGTTGTCGAGCACCACGATGGCCGAATCCACCATCAGCCCCACGCCCAGGGCCAGGCCGCCCAGCGTCATCAGGTTGATGGTGTAGCCGTTGAAGAAGATCAGCGCGAAGGTGGCGATCAGCGATACCGGAATGGCCGTGCCCACCACCAGCGTGGCGCGGGGATTGCCCAGGAACAGCAGCAGCACCAGCACCGCCAGTACGCTGCCGTAGAGCAGCGAGCGGGACACGTTGGCGATCGAGCGCTCGATGAAGCCGGCGGAATCGAAGAACGGCCGGATCGACAGCTGCGGGTATTCGGCGTTGAGTTCGGCGACTTCTTCCAGGACCCGGCGCGAGACGTCCACGGTGTTGGCATCCGACTGCTTGCGCACCGCCATACGCACGCCGTTGTCGCCGTTGATGCGGATGATGCGGTTTTCCCGCCGCTGGGTATCCACCACGGTGGCGATATCGCCCACGGTCAGGGGGGTGCCATCGCGGCTGGCGACCACGGTGTTGCGCAGGTCGTTAAGGCTGTCCAGCCGGCCGGGCGTGCGCAGGGTGATCTCGCGCTGACCCACTTCGATCGAGCCGGCCGGCAGATTGCGATTGGCCTGCTGCAGGGCCTGGCTTATGTCCACCAGCGACAGGTTCAGGGCCTGCACCTGGGCCATGTCCAGGTTGACCTGGATCTCGCGCTCGGGCCCGCCCCAGACCTCGGTCGATGCCACCCCGGCCACCTGCTGGATGCGATAGAGCAGGCGGTTATCGATGATCCGCCGCAGTTCCACCGGATCGATGGGGCTGGCAATGCCCAGCGCCATGATCGGCAGGTCGGCGCTATCGAACTTGCGGATACGGGGCCGTTCGGCCTCAAGGGGCAGATCGTCGACCTCGCTGAACAGCCGGTCGCGCACATCGTTGGCGGCCGCATCGAGATCGGTGCCCCAGGCGAAGCTCAGCGTGATGTCGGACTCGCCTTCGCGCGATCGCGAGCGCATCTCCTCGAGCCCCGGGGTGGCCGCCACCGCCTGTTCCACCACCCGGGTGATCAACTCCTCCACCGTCTGTGGCGATGCGTTGCGGTAATTGACCCGGATGTTGAGCGAGGGGGCTTCGATATTGGGCAGCAGGTCGACCGGAATCCGGGTGAGCGCCACCAGCCCCAGGAGCACGGCGATCAGGGTGATCATCACCGTGGTCACCGGCCGGGCGACCGCGAAACCCGGTAGCGTCACGAGCGCTGGGCCTGGCCGGCGCGGGTGATGACGGCACCGTCGGTAAGCTGGTCCTGCCCGAGCACGACCACCGGACCGGCCAGCGAGTCGATGCCGCGCAGCGCCGCTCGGTCATCGGTCTCGAGAGCGACCTCGACCGGCACGAAGCTGGCGGTATCGGCGTCGGGCGCGACGGTGAATATGCCCCGGCGGCCCTGGCGGCTGACCAGGGCGGCACGGGGCACGATCACGGCGTCGTCCACGCGCCGGCTTTCCAGGCCCACCTGCACGAACATGCCGGCGGCCAGCCGGCGCTGCTGGTTGTCGACGATCAGTTCCACCCGCGTGCGTCGGGATTCCGGGTCGAACCGGGGCGCGATACGGCTGATGCGCGCTTCCACCGCCTGGCTGTCCGGGCCCGGCGGCAGAATCTGCGCGGGGTCGCCCACGGCGAGGCTGCCGTAGAGGGACTGCGGCACCTCGATCACCGCGCGCAACTGATCGATATCGACGATCGACAGCAGCGGCGTATTGGCGGCCACCGTATCGCCGGCGTCCACCATGCGTTCACCTACCAGCCGGGTCTCGTCCTCGCCGGGCCAGTCGGCCCGAACGCGGGTGTAGCCCAGCCGCACTTCGGCCGAGTTCAGCGCGGCCTCGGCCTGATCCCGCTGCGCGCGCGCCACCGCCACCGCTGCCTGCTGGGCCTGCGCCTCGCCGCGGGCGTCATCGAGTTCCGAGGCCGAGGCCACGCCGCGCGATTCCAGGCGTTCGATGCGATCCAGCCTGCGGGTCGCCAGGTCAGCGGCGCTGCGGGCCTCCTGCAGGCGGGCCTCGGCCACCGCGAGCGCCGCCCGCGCCTGGGCCACGCTCTGCTGGAATTCGGCGTCGTCCAGGCGGACGACGACATCGCCTCGGGCGACCGAATCGCCGATATCGGCCAGCACTTCAACGATCTGCCCGGCCACCTTGGGCGCCACCTGGAATTCGGCGGCCGGTTCCAGGTTGCCGGCAAGGCGCTGACGGGTCACGAGCGAGCCGTGTTCGGCCGGCGACAGCTCGACGGCGATGGCGACGATCGAGCCGCTGCCGGTCGATTCCGGCGCGGGCGCCATGAGCGCGTAGGCCGCAGCCGCGAACGCGATGCCGATCAGGCCTGCGATGAGCAGGCGTCGGTTCATGAGGGTCTCCTGTCTGGCGGTCCGGTGCAGGCCGGGCAGGTCCGCAGTGTACGCATGCCGGTCCGGGCTGGTTGTGGCGTTACGACCGGTCCCGACCGGGTGGGGCCACTTGCACACGTGGGGCCCCACAGGTTAAGAACGCTGTCATGTGGGCCGCTCATTATGACCGTGCAAATCGACCGGAGTTGCGTGGCGGCAGCGACGGTCCCCGCGAGGATGGTGCCGTGGAGGTCTTTCCGAGAGTTCTGAAGCTGGATGTCGGCGGGCTGCCGGTCGAATGGATCGACTGGCGCGAGGCCGTCGGCCTGTATTTCACCGACAAGATCGCCTGGGAAGCGGGGTCGGAGAAGATCCGCCTGCGCGGCGGCCGCTGCCGCGAGACCGGTGACCGCAGCGAACTCGCGATCGATTCGATCGTGGCGGTGCGCGACCGTTCCCACCGGTTTGCCCGCGGCCTGGTGCCCACGCTGTCGCGGCGCGAGCTCTACCACCGCGACGGCGGTATCTGCATGTACTGCGGGCTGCACATGAACTACCGCGACATGCAGATCGAGCACGTGGTGCCGCGTTCCACCGGCGGGGTGCACGAGTGGACCAATGTGGTCGCCGCCTGTGAGCCCTGCAACCGGCACAAGGATGACCGCACTCCGGAAGCGGCGGGCATGAAGCTGCTGGCGCTACCCTATGAACCCAATCTGGCGGAATGGCTGATCCTGGCCAACCGCCGCATCCTCGCCGACCAGCAGGCGTTTCTGGAGCGTCTCGCCCCGCGTCGTAACCGTTTGACATGACAACGGTTTGAGGGGGCAGGTAATCACTACCCGTCTGTGTAGTGGTCAGGGGTCACCGGCGCCGTTAAGTTTGGGGCAAGCGTCGACCAGTCGGTCGATCATTCGGCTTCGGCGCCGGCGAACTCGCCCCCGGTCACCCCGCGTAGACCCGTCGGTGCGGAAGGTTGGCGGGCCCGGTAATCCCGGGCCCGCCAATTATTCTTTCAGCCTGTCGCTTTCGCGCTTGCTCAGCGCTCGCGCAACTTGATGTCCCCGCTCTTGAGGTCCTGGATGGTGCCTACCAGCGCCACCAGCTGGTCGCGGCTGATCATTTCGTCGATCTTGGTGACGATGCTGTCGTGCAGTTCCTGCACCGATGCGGCGACCGCGTCCACGCGGGTGTCGCGCACGACCTCGTCGCCGCGGGTTTCGGTCACATAGCCGTGGCGGATGCGGAGGTTGTGAACGTTCAGGCGATTGATAGCCACCGCGCTGCCGGTAACCGGTTCCACCAGCTGATAGAGGAACTGGCCTTCCAGCATCAGTTCGCCTTTCTCGATGCAGTGGTCATCCGCGCACTCGCGGCTGTCCACGTTGCGCATGAACGACAGGGTGGCACTGGGGATGCTGGTGAGCATGACGTCCTGGCGCTCCTCGGTATCCAGTGCCTTCATGCCCTCGAGGTCGCCCGAGGCCTGAAAGCCGCGGGCGGTGAACAGCCGGCCGATGTTTCTTGCCACCGCGTTCTCGAATTCGGTCTGGTAGCGCTCGCGATAGATCGCGTTCACGTCTTCGGCAATATTGCTGTAGTCGAGCAGGATCAGCTTCACCTGGCCGCGGTACTGCCACTGGGTGTTCTCGTAGGGCGGCAGTTCCACTTTGTAGCCTGGAATCTCGCCGACATCCTCGGCCAGGCGGAGGTCCGGGTGGAACATGGCGATGGTGATGCCGACGTCCTCGCCCGGGTTGGTCAGCGGGTAGTCGTAATCCGGTGTCGGCGTGGCAGCGGTGGCGGCGGCACAGCAGAGGCCGGCGAACAGCGGGATAAGCCTGGTCGGCAGAATGAACGGCATGGCGGAACGCTCCCTTCTTGATTGTTCCCCGGCGGAGGTTTGCCGGGTTCTGGTTATTGCTTCACTCCTCGTACGCGGTCGTGGCGCTCATGGATGACCCGTATGGCGCTCCAGCGTAAACTGCGTTCAGCCGGGTTCCGCGCATACTACCCTTTCGAGTGGTAGACCCATGGAGGCTGGCCGCTAGACTTCGTGCTAGCCTAATCTGCGTCGTCATTGACGGCGCCACCCGATGTCAACGGCTCCGCAGTAAAACAAGGGGCGCAGGGTGCGAGATTGCGAGGAGGGGTTTACGTGAGTCAGGACGGCATCCGTCGACAGGCGGTTCATACGCAGCCGTCGACGGACGCATCAGTGCCGTCCGTGGCGGTGTGTTGCTGCCGGTCACGCTCAGTCATGTCCCCGCTTCATCGTCAGCCGGCAGATCCGGTTGGCGTCGAGTCGCTGTGGTCCGGTAGTCGGGCCGCGGCGGCATAACAGATCAGACAGCAATGGGAATGAGGGGACATGGTCGACGTCCGTAAGAGCATCGCAACCTTCGTGTTCCGGCACCGCATACTGGTGACCGGGGTGGTCGCCGCGCTGACGGTATTCTTCGCGGCCGGGTTGCCCAATGTGACCATCAAGACGATCTTTTCCGATCTGTTGCCGGTCGGGCACCCGTTCTCGGAAACGTTCCGCGATCACCCGAATTTCGGCAATCCGCTGACCGTGTCGATCATGGTCAAGCGCAAGAATGGCGACATCTACAACGCCGAGACCCTGCAGAAGGTCTGGGATCTGACCCGGGACATCGATCTGGCCCCGGCGGTCGACCATGATCAGGTGTTGTCGATCACCACGCCCAAGGCCCGTTATGCCGAGGCCACGCCGTTCGGTATCGACATGCGGCCACTGATGGGCGACGAGGTGCCGCAGACCGCGGAAGCGATCGCGGAATTCAAGACTCGCGTCAACCGGTCCCCGAATGTGCGCGGCTTCCTGGTGTCGCCTGACGGGTCCGCCACCCTGGTGCAGGCCACCTTCATCGAGCAGAACCTCGATTACGGGGAGACCTTCGAGTTCGTCCAGAACCTGGTCGAGGAGGCGCGTGACGAGAATCACGAAATCCACGCCGCCGGCCAGCCCATGCTTACCGGTTGGGTGTACCGCTACCAGTTCCAGATGCTGCTGATCTTCGGCGTCACATTGGCGGCGCTGTTCATCGCCCTGTTCCTGTACATGCGCAACGTGGCCGGTGTGGTTACGCCGTTCATTACCGGCGTGGTGTCTGCCATCTGGGGCTTCGGTTTCGTCGGCTGGCTGGATCTGGCGGTGGAGCCGCTGCTGCTGCTGGTGCCGCTGCTGCTGGTGGCCAGGGCCTTCTCGCACACGGTGCAGTATATCGAGCGGTTCTACGAAATTCTGTCCGTGGTCAAGGACAAGGACAGGGCCGGCGAGATCGCCCTGCGCGTCATGATGGGGCCGGGCACGCTGGGTATCATCACCGACGCCGCGGCGATTCTGCTGATCATTATCGCGCCGGTGCCGGCGATGCAGCGGTTCGCGCTGTTCTGCGGCTTCTGGGCGATGATCCTGATTCCGACCTCGCTGTTCCTGGCGCCGCTGATCCTGTCGGTATTGCCGCTGCCGCGGAATCTCAACGACATCGTCGACCGCGATGGCGGCGGGGGCGGTATTCACCGGGTCATGGCCAAGTTCCTGGGCGGCGTAGCGTCGCTGACCTATGGGCGCAAGGCGATTCCCACCGGCATCGTGATGGCCGTTTTCGGCGCCACCGCGGCCACCATCGGCTGGCAGATCAAGGTGGGCAATCCGGTGGAGGGCAGTTCGCTGCTGTGGCAGGACTCCGAATTCAATGTCGCGGTAAGGCAGATCAACAACTACTTCCCGGGGGTGAACACGCTCGAGATCGTGCTCGAGTCCAAGGAGGCCGGTGAAGGCAGCCTGGAGCGCACTGCCCGCAAGGCCGAGGCGGTGCACACCATGCTCACCCTGCAGGACTACATGGAGCGAGCGCCGGACGCGCCGCGGGCGACGCTGTCGTTCGCGGACTATCTCGGTGCGTCCGTGCGGCTCTACAACGGTGGCGATCCGCGCTGGGCGCCGCTGGGCTTCGAGAATGCCGACACGCAGGCGGCGGCGTCCGCCTCGATGATGGGGTCCGGGCCCAAGGCCTTCTCCCACGTGGTGGACATGAAGCAGCAGAATGCCACGGTGTCGTTCTGGTACAAGGACAACAAGCAGGAAACCGTGGATGACGCCCTGCGCCATGCGCGCGAAGCGGTGGAGAAGGTGGGCGTCGAGCACGAGAATTTCATCGTGCGACTGGGCTCCGGCACCATCGCGCTACAGCAGGCGGTCAACGACACGGTCGAGGCCAACTACTGGGAAATCGTGCTTTTCCTCAATCTGCTGATGTTCGTGCTGGCTTCGTTCGCCTTCAAGTCATTCGTGGCGGGGATGATTCTGCTCGTGCCGGTGAACATGTCCAATTTCGTGATCGTGGCTTCGATGTCACTGATGGGCGTGGGTCTGGACATCAACTCGGTGCTGGTAGCCGCGGTGGGTGTCGGCGTGGGTATCGACTACGGCATCTATCTGCTGGCGCGCATCGTCGAGGAATACGACAATCAGGAGGGTGACTTCGGCCGCATCATTCACGAGGCCGTCACCACCACCGGCCGCGCGATTGCATTCACCGCGACCATCATGCTCATCGGCATTCTGCCGTGGTATTTCCTGTCGGGCCTGAAGTTCCTGGCCGACATGGGTCTGCTGCTGGGTCTGGTGATGCTGATCAACATGATGATGTCGCTGCTGGTGTTGCCGCTGCTGATCTGGTTCCTCAAGCCCAAGTTCGTGCGCCGCAATGATCTGATCGTATGCGAGCACGTCGATCTCAGCCGCTATCAGCAGGAGGCGTAGCGGTATGAGCCAGACGCGACAGACGTTTGCAGATACGCACGCGGCGCAACCGTCGCGGCAGATTCAGTCAACGGAGAACAGGGGTATGGGATTGGCAAGGCTGGCGCGCACCGCGGGCATGTGGGCGGTATTGGTCGCGGGTACCGCCGCGGCGGACTCGGGCCTGGATGTCTCCACGGTCACCACCGGCACGGCGCATCGTGATCTTTATGCGGTGGCGATTGGCGATAACGGCCACGGTATAGCTGTTGGTGATCGCGGGTCGCTCGTGGTTACCAGCGACGGTGGGCAGACCTGGGAGCGCCGGGATTACGACACCCGCCGGGCCTTTCTCGACATTGCCATGGCCGGAGAGCGCCAGGTGGCGGTCGGCCAGGATGGGATGATCATCTGGCGCGACGGCGACGGCGAATGGACCGAGGTCGAGCCGATCACCGAAGAGCGCCTGCTCGGCGTCAGCCTCAATCGCGATGGCTTCGGTGTGGCGGTGGGCACCTTCGGCACCATGATCATGACCGAAGACGGCGGCGAAAGCTGGAGCGATGTCGACTTCGATATTACCGAGGTTACCGACGGCGGCTACCAGGCCCATATTAACGATGTCGCGGTTACCGAGGACGGTACAACCCTTGCCGTGGGCGAATTCGGCCTGGTGCTGCGTTCCACCGCTGATGCGCGCGACTGGCAGGTGGTGCGTCGCGGGGAAAGTTCGCTATTCTCGATCAAGATGCGGGGTGATGGCACAGGCTATGCCGTGGGACAGGAAGGCACGGTGAGCCGCAGTACGGACGGTGGCCAGACCTGGACCGATCTGGAAACCGGAATCGACGGCAATCTGCTGGGGGTGCACGCCGACGACAACGGCCATATCCTGGCCCCGGGCATGCGCCACATGATCTACAGCGACGATGATGGTGAGACCTGGCAACTGGTAACCGCCGGTGATGTGGACGAGAACTGGTACATGGGTGCCGTGGCCGCCGATGACGGCTCGGTACTTGCGGTAGGCCACACCGGCCGGATCATCCGGATTGGTGAGGCACGGACGAACTAGGTTCTGCAGGCAGTCGCGGACAGCCTCCGAAGGCTTGGCAGGCGGCGCCGGCGGTGTATATTGAAGCATTCAGAAAGCTAGAACTTCTCAGGAGGGGTGCGCGATGAAAGGGAGAATCAGTTGGGTGGCTGCCGCGAGCGTCGCCGCCGGATCGATGCTGGCGGTGCCGGTGGCACAGGCCGGCATTGTCGACAGTATTCTGGGCGACCCGAACTTCTCGTTCGGCTTCGGCGGTTTCCTGCGTAACGAAACCGCGTTCAAGCTGACCAGCGACGAGAACCCGTACAACCAGGCCGGCAACCTGTTCAACGGGGTGCCGACGCAGCGCAACAGTGCGCCGGTGGGCGTGCCCGTGGGCGTGCCGGATACGGTGATTCGTGCGGTGCCGCGCGAGGACAACAGCATCAACCTCGAATACCTGCGCGGCGAATTCAAGGTGCAGGGCGGCCTGTGGGACAACCTGCGCTACAAGATCACCATGCGCGGCATCGCCGACCCGGATCTTTACGACAACTTCGATGTTGACGAGGTGCCCGGCGCCGATCCGGTTGGCAGCCTGCAGAACAACCCCAACCTGTTCCAGTTCCGCTACGAGGACGGGCCGGTGCTGTTGCCGGGCCAGGAAGCGGCCAGGGGCGTGAGCAACGCCCAGGATCTGGCCGATATCCAGGGCGCCGAGGGCAGCAGCCCGCTGGAGTTTGCCGGTCAGCAGTACATGATCGACTTCCCGCAGCTGTACCTGGATTACCAGAACGGCCCGTTGACCATCCGGCTGGGCAACCAGCAGATCGCCTGGGGCGACCTGCTGTTCTTCCGCATCATGGACGTGCCCAACGGGCTCGACCTGCGCCGCCACAGCCTGCTGGATTTCGTGCCGGAGGAATTCTCCGACAAGCGCGTGCCGTCGCTGGGTTTGCGTTTTTCGTACCTGATCGACGGTCTCCCCTTCCTCGATGGCTGGGAGTTCGACTCCTACGTGCAGCGCTTCCGGCCCACCATGTTCGGCAACCCCAACACGCCGTACAACGTGATTCCCTCGCAGTTCACGGTGCGTGACGAGTTCAAGAAGTACGACAACGAGTTCAACTACGGCTTCCGCCTGCGCGGCCCGGCCGGGCCGTTCGACATCACCCTGCTGGCCAACCGGCGCTACAATCATTTCGGCGTGTTCCAGTGGACCGACGCCGACGTGGAACAGGGACTGCAGCCGGCCGGTGTCAGTGGTATCGGCGGTGGCTTGCTGGGCCAGGTCGACGATCTCTTCGATGGGCTCGGCATCGACAGTGGGCTTGCGGCCGGATTCAACGGCGTGACCGTGCCGGGCACCGGTGCGCTGCTGGCCGACACCCCGTTCGAACCGGATCCCACCGGCGTGGTCTCGGGTCGGGAGTTCTCGACCTACGGTGCGCTGGTCCGGCTTGATCACTTCAATGGTCTGAACGCGGCCATTCGCGAGATGCCCGCCGCCCAGACGCTGGGCGCGATGGAAGCCTCCAGCGCGGCCGAGCAGGAACGCCAGGAAGATCTGTTCTTCGCGCTGACCGGCGGCCTGCGCGGCCACATCACCCGCGACTTCTACCGCGAGAACAACTTCGGCATGGGCATCGGCTACCGTATCGAGGGGCCGCAGGACTCGCTGCTGTTCGACCAGATCAACGCCAGCCTGGAGATGAAGTACACCCCGGACCGGCACTTCACCCCGACCACGCTGAATCCGGATGACCGCGAGATCATCGTCGAGGACGAGTACGAAATCGGTCTGGTGTTCCAGAAGTTCGTGCGCTACAGCCAGACCTTCCCGGCGGCCTTCGCGATTCTGCAGTACCTGCACCGGTCGGAGTCGGACATCTTCAACCGGCATCTGTCCGGCTTCGGCGGCGACCCGTTCGCGGAGAACCCGGCAGACCGGATTCCCCAGGGTATCGGCAGCTTCAACGCCATTGCCTTCGCCTTCCAGCAGCCGTTTGCCAATCGCATCTGGCGCATCGACTTCGCCACGCTGTATGACGTCAAGGGCGGCATCCTGACCCAGGCGGGCCTGCGCTGGAAGCCCAGCCGAGCCTGGACCTTCCAGGCCTTTGCCACCATCATTGAAACGGTGCACGGTGAGGATACGGAAAACGCGTTGTCCACCGTGGATTTCGCGGACGAAATCACCACCCGTATCGAGTACCAGTTCTAGGCGCGACGGCCGATAACCGTTACCGGCAGGGCGACCTGCCGGGACGGGGCTGATTCAACTGCCGGCGGTTGGGGTCTCCCGATCGCCGGCTTTTCGGCCTTGCCGGATGCTCTTCCCGGTGAGTTCCGGCCTTCGCCGTTGTCCAAGCGAGGTGCCTGCCGGTTCACGGCATGCCTGACCTGGCCACGCAAGGAGGCTTGAAATGCATATCCGCCGATTCGACCGCGACTACAGCCGCCGCCGGTTCCTGGCCGGCCTGGGTGCGGCCGGCGCCGCCGGCGTGCTGGCCCCGCTGTGGCCGACGATGGCCCGCTCGGGCGATATCAACAAGGCCTACCCTGACGAGCTGCTGTCGGTCGACGAGTACACCAGGGGCAGGGTGAGCACCGGTGATACCATCGACGCGTCCAACGTCGAGCACGTCCGCGACCTGCTGGACGAGATCAAGTACAAGCAGATCCGCGACATGGGCCGCAAGCTGAAGGTGGGCCCGACCACCACCGACATGATGCGGCTGTCCCCGTGGGAGTATCAGGAAGCCACGCTCCGGAATCAGGGCAAGGCGCAGTTCGACGATCGCGGCAACGTGGTGACGCCGGACGGCAAACCCTGGATCGGTGGCAATCCGTTCCCCGACGCCAGGACCGGCGTCGAGCTGTTCGCCGCCCTGACCCTGAGCTGGGGTCGGCACGACGCTTCGTTGTACGCGATCAAGGAATACGATATCGGGGCCGAGGGCGAGCTTGAGTACGGCTATGATCTGGTGTGGGCGGAACTGGCGCCGGTGGCTCGCGTTTCGATTGATCCGAAGCCGTATTGGCGGGACCACATGGACAAGCTGCGCTTCCAGAGCGTGATCTTTACGGCCCCCCACGACATTGCCGGTACCTCGTTTCTCAATATCTGGGACTACGATCAGCACCAGTTCCCGGAACTGATGGGGTACCTGCCCGAGTTCAAGCGCATCCGGCAGTATCCCTCGAACCAGCGCTTCGAGCCGCTGGTGCCGGGCGGCACGCTGTTCCTGTCCGACGCCTGGGCGGCCGGCGACCCCATGTACACCTGGGGTAACTACAAGATCGTCGACCGCGGGCCCATGCTTACCGGCATTTCCGAAGGCTGGAATCCGGACCACCCCAACTGGGAGCACAATACCCACGGCGGCCCGCAGGATCAGACATTCTGGGACACGACGGTGGAGCTGGTGCCCGAGGCGATTGCGGTGGAAGCCGAGCCCACCAGTTACAGCCGGGCCCCGGTGGGCAAGAAGCGGGTCTGGTTCGATGCGCGCACCGGTTTGCCCATCGGCATGAACTCCTATGACCGGAAGGGCAATGCCTGGCGCAGCTTTGACGGGGCCTATGCCATCTACGACGACGGTAACGGGCGCCGCGTGATGGACGGCGACCATCCCTACTGGTCCTGGGCCCATGTCCACGCCTACGACATCCAGACCGGCCGCATGTCTCGCCTGGAGCAGGTCAAGGAAGTCGGGGCTGGCCATCACATGCAGGTGAACACCGACAGCATGTACGATGACTATCTGACGCGTAATGCCCTGCGCAGGTTTGGCTGAGCCGTGCCCGCCGCCTGATCGATCCGGCGGCGCCCACTCGCCGCGATGAAGCAGCAGGCCTATATCGCCGGGGCGGGCATGACCCGGTTCGGCAAGCATGCGGATCGTGACCTCAAGAGTCTTGCCGGGGAAGCGGTGCGGGCAGCGCTGGACGATGCCGGGATGGCGGCCGACGATCCGCAAATCGCCTATGTGGGCACCGCCGGCGCCGGTGCGATCACCGGCCAGACCTGCGTGCCGGGGCAGGTAGTCCTGCGTGCCATGGGCCTGGGCGGCATGCCCGTGGTCAACGTCGAGAATGCCTGCGCCACCGGTGCCACCGCCTTTCATCAGGCGGCCTCCATGATCACGCTCGGCGCCTACGACGTGGTGCTGGTCCTGGGCATGGACAAGCTCCACCACCCGGAGCGGCAGCGCACGATGGATCTGCTCACCGGCGCCATCGACGTGGCCGACCGGGCGTCGGTCATGGCCGACGTGGCCGAGCGAATCCGCGCGGCCGGCCTGACGCCGGATACCGCGGATGCCGGGCACACCCGGTCGTTGTTCATGGATATCTACGTGGCCTGGGCCGCGGCCCACATGCAAGCCCACGGCACCACCCGGTCACAGTTCGCGGCGGTGTCCGCCAAGAACTCCGCCCACGGCAGTCTCAATCCCCGCGCTCAGTACCGGGAGCGGCTCAGTGTCGACCAGGTGCTGGCTGCCCGCGAGGTCGCCTGGCCGCTGACCCTGCCCATGTGTTCTCCGATCGGTGACGGGGCGGCGGCGCTGGTGCTGGTCTCGGCGCGGCGCGTGCGTCAGATGCCGAAACGCAACCGCGCGGTGCGGGTGCTGGCATCCTGCCTGGGCGGGGGTGGTGCGCCCGACAGGCCATCCCTGGCCCAAATCACCGCGGCCGCGGCCTATGACGCCGCCGGCATGGGTCCGGCGGATCTGTCCTGCGCGGAAGTTCACGACGCCTCGGCGCCGTCCGAGGTACTCCTGTACGAGCAGCTCGGTTTCTGCGGTGCGGGGGCGGGCGGCGATTTCGTGGAGGCGGGCCACAGCACCCTGGGCGGGCGACTGCCCGTGAATACCTCTGGCGGCCTGCTGCGCAAGGGACACCCCATTGGTGCAACCGGATGCGCGCAGATTGTTGAGCTTACCGACCAGCTCCGTCGCGAGGCGGGCGCGCGTCAGGTGGACGGCGCGCGACTGGGACTGGCCGAGAACGGCGGTGGTTATCTCGACGACGACAGTGCGGCCATGGTGGTCAGCCTGCTCGCCCGCGAGGCGCGGGCGGCCTGACCGTGTGGTCCCGGTTTCTGGCATATTGGACGGATCGCGGCGTCGCCGCGCCCCCGTCCGACCGAACGTGAACGACAGGATGTTGCATCAACTGCGAACGGGCGCGCTGGCCGCGCTGTTATTGCTGCCGGTCGGCATGGCGCTGGCGGCCAATGACCGCGGCCAGGCGGCCGAGCAACAGCGCGCGGTCGCCATCACCCAGGAACGGGCCTTCGATCTGCTGTCGGCCCGCCGCGGCGAGGCCCAGTCCATGGCCTTCCCGGCGGAAACCGATGTCTCGATATTCATCGGCATCAACGTGCCGTCCTTCGTTCTGGAGGAGGTCACGCTGTTCCTGGATGACCGGCAGGTGGCCAGCAAGCGTTATTCCCGCGCCGATGCCCTGCTGCTGCACAGCGACGAGCGACGGCTGGACCGGGTGGTGCGAACCAACGTCGAGCCCGGCTCGCATCGGGTGCGGCTCGAGTTCGCGGGACGCCTGCGCGATGCCGAGCCCGACGGGACACAACTCACCGGCGAAATCGATCTCGAATTCGACAAGGGCGAGGCCCGCAAGGCGCTGATCCTGCCGGCCGCCCCCGCCGCGCTGCAGATGAACCGGCGGCTCGACCCCAAGCCCTGGCAGTGGCGCGAAGAAGCCGAGGATCCGCGCCTGGCCCTTACCCGCTATCTTCGCGCCCAGGATAAGTCCTTCGAGGCCATGATCGAACTGATCGACATGGCCGCGATCAGCGGTCAGGAAAATCTCAAGCCGGCCTACTTCGCCCTGCTTGCCCACGTTTATCTCGACTTCGGCATGGCCGACCAGGCGGAACAGGCGGTGGAGACCTACACACGGCTGGGTGCCGAGCGCGAACCGTTCGAGGATATCCGCCTGCGTCTGGCCGAGCTGGATCTGAAGCGCGGCAATCACGGACCGGCCGGCCGTCGGCTGGACAAGGCGAAACAGTTTCTTACCCCGGCGCAGCGGGTGCGCTGGCAGGATACGCTCTCGCGCCTGCAGATGGCCGAAGGCGCTTTCGCGCAGGCCGCGGCCACGCTGGCCGGTGGCGAGAATGCGCTGGAAGTCATCACCGAGGTGGACGACGCCAATAACCAGAGCCTGACCATGCGCTACAACCTGGCGGTGGCCTGGCTGCGCAGCGGCGAGGTGGCCAAGGGCCGCACATTGATGGATCGCATCGGCAGGCTCACACCGTTCACCCCGGCGCAACGCCTGCTGCGCGATCGTGCGAACGTGCTGCTGGGTTTCAGTTTCCTCAACGCCGACCAGAGCGCCACCGCCAAGCACATGTTCCAGCGGGTCCGTCTGCACGGGCCGCTGGCTCCGGTGGCGCTGCTGGGGCTGGGCCGCGCCGAAATCACACCACCCGGCGAGCGCCAGCAGCGAGTCGCGATCGGCGATGAGCCCGAGGCCGGGACCTACGGCATTGCCGACCCCCAATCCGGCCGGCTGCAGCGCAGCGACCAGCGTGACCGCTTCAGTGCGGACGGCTACAGCAAGGTGCAGCTCGGCACCTATCCCATCGCCGATATCGCCGACGAGGAAGAACAGCAGCGCCAGCGCGCGCTGGTGGCCTGGCAGACGCTGACCCAGCGCAATCCCCGTCAGGAGGCGGTGCAGGAGGCGCTGGTGGCGATTCCCTACCTGCTGGAGCAGTTCGAGGCCTACGGGGCCGCCCAGCAGCAGTACGCGCAGGCACTGGAAATCTTGCAGGCGGTGCGGGATGAACTCACGCGCGTGATCGAGGGCCTGGAAAACGGCGAGCCGGTGTCGCTGCCGTCGGCCGGTGAATCACTGACCGCGCTGGGCGGCGACTGGCGCCGTCAGGCCCTTGGCGAGGCGCTGGCCGACACGCGCTGGGTGCAGCGGATGCTGGCCTCGAATGCGTTCAGCGAACCGCTGGCCAATATCCGGCGCATCCGTCGCCTGCAGACGGCGCTGGTGCAGGCGCCTACCGCCGCGGCGCGGCCGGTAGCCTACGACGGCGGCGCTTCACGGGCGGTGGCCGGGCGGGTGGACAGCCGGATCATGGCGATGCTGGACAAGGCGGCGGAAACCGAAATCCAGCGGCTGGCCTCGGTGGCCCTCGACACGCTTTCCACCCAGCGCGAGCAGCTGGATCGTTTCCTCCAGGCGGTTCGCTACGGCGTGGCGCGCATGCATCTGCGGCCGGCGCTGCGCGAGCAGGCAGAAGCCGAGGCCGACGCTGAGGACAGCGGCGTGAAGGATTTCGCGCCGTAAGCTCCGGGACCAGCTGCTACAGCAGTTGCATCCGCCGTGCCGCGCTGATTGCCTGCACGCGGCTGTTGACGCCGAGTTTCGAGTAGATGTTCTTGAGGTGGAATTTCACGGTGTTCTCGGACACGAACACGTGACGGGCAATGTCCTTGTTGGACGCGCCGTTGGCCAGCAGTTGCAGGATCTCGGTCTCGCGTTCGGTCAGCGGTTCGAGGGGCTGGCGGGAATCCCCGGCCGGTGTGCCGCCGACGGCATCGACATCCACCACGCCGGCGGTGGCCAGAATGCGTACCACGAACTGTTGAACGGGGCCCTCGGTGGCTTCCACGCCGGCGCTGCTGGTCAGAATTGCCAGGTCACTGCGCAGCAGTTCGATGACCGCCGGGCCCTCCTCCAGAAAGGTCCGGACCAGGCCCGCCGGCGTCGCCAGGTTCAGGGCCCGGCGCAGCGAGCGGTGGGCGGCATTGGGGTTGGCGAGTCGCCAATGGCCGATGGCCTCCAGGATATGCAGCTTGATCTGCCGTCGGGTTCGCTGCTGAGCGGTGGCCGTGGCCTGCTCGGTCGAGATCAGGCGCATGGCGGCCTCCGGGTTGGATTCGCGCAGGCCCAGCCGAATCCTGCCGATGGCGTCGCCGGCGGTGTCTTCGGCAAAGGGCAGCCAACCGGCGGGTAGCGGTGCCGGTTCCGGCTGGATTGCGGCGGCGATGCGGCGCGCATGATCGATCTCGTCATCCGCCAGTGCCCGACGGACCCGTTCCCAGCCGACCAGTCGCAGCAGCCGTGGCCAGCGACTGGCATGGCCGATGGTTTCTGCCTCCTCCAGTACCGCGGTGGCGCGCTTGGGGTCTCCGCGGCTGTCATGGATGCGGGCAGCGGAGAAATACGCCAGCGCCAGATAATCCAGCAGGGCGGCGTCGGCGATCACATCGTGGTAACGCCGGAACTGCTCCAGGGCGGTGTCGATGTCGTCGACCTCATACAGTGCGTGCACGTAGCAGGCCACGATCGCGGCCGAGGCGAAGGAGTCGTCCACCTGCACCCGCGGCTCGTCCAGGCATTGCCGGAACATGCCGATGGCGTCCTGCGTCTGTCCCTGCAGCAGCAGGTTCATGGCGGCCGTCCCCACCGAGTACCCCCAGCTGAAGGTGGCGTCGCCGCGGTCCGAGTGGGCGCGCGCCAGCGATAGAATCTCGCGGGCCGACTCGAACTCGCCCCGGGTCATCGCCAGATAGCCCTCGAGATTGGCCGCCGCGCCCAGCTCGAAGGCGTGGAAGCCTTCGGCCTCGCTGTCGCGCACGTCCATGGTGGCCACGATGTCGGCGGCTCCCTGGATGTCGTCGCGTACCACCGCAGCCATCGACAGGACCACCGCCGGGTGGGTCTGCATTCCCGCTCTTTCGCTGGCGGGGATGTCCTCGATCATGGCCAGCAGCGGGGCGAGCTTGCGGTGCCGGCGCAGAAAGGTCAGCGCCCAGACGATCTTGACCACCAGGTCCGGATTGGCCCGCAACTGCTTGGCGGGGATGCGCTCGCTCCACCGCTCCACGGTCATCAGGTTGCCCTCGGCAATCAGCATCGTGGTCCAGCTGTCCAGAATCCGGGCGCCGAAATCCGCGTCGCCGCTGGCGAGCGCATGGTGGATGGCCTCTTCGTGCAACCCGTGCTCGTGGAACCAGCGGGCGGCACGTTCGTGGATGCGACGCGCCGCTGTCGGGTCCTGTTCCTGCAACTGATCGGCGAGGAACGAGGAGAACAGCGTGTGGTACTTGAACCAGTAGCCTTCCGCGTCGAGGCTGCGCAGGAACAGGCCGGCGCTTTCCAGCCCCTGGAGCATGCGCTGGGCGTCGTCGCGGTCGAGCACCGCATTGCACAGCGGGGCCGACAGGCGCGTGAGCAGGGAGCTCTGCAACAGGAATTGCTGGACCGCCGGGGTCTGCAGCTGCAGCACATTGTCTGCCAGATAGTCCGCCAGCTGGCGGGGCCGGAAATCGGCGATGTCGCGCAGGGATTCGCGTACGGACGGCTGGGCCAGCGACAGCCGGTAGAGCTGCACCGCGGCGGGCCAGCCCTCGGTGCGGTCGTGAATGGCAGCGGTTTCCTCCGGCCGCATGCCCAGGTCGCTGACGTCCTGAAAGAACCGGGCCACTTCATCGCGGGAAAAGCACAGATCGGCCGGCCGGATCACCATCGCCCGGTTGTTCACCTCCAGGCGTGACAACCCGACCCGCGGAAGCGAGCGGGTGCCCACGAATATGCGGACGTCCGCCGGCACCGATTCGAATAGACTGCGGAAGAAGCTGAGTACGGGCCGGTTGGTCAGGGTCTGGAATTCGTCCAGGAACAGGGCCACGGGGCGGCCGATGGCCACCAGCTGCGCGGTCAGCCAGTCCGCGTGCTGGGTGCGTCCCCGCGCCTGAGCCGGGATATCGTCCGGGCCCTCGCGGCTCGCCACGGTATCCACTAGCGCCTGCATGTGGGCCGCAAAGCGGGTGATGTCGTTGTCGGCCTCGTCGAAGGTCAGCCAGCCGCAACGCATGCCCTGGGCCTCGCAGGCGCTCCAGGTCTGCTGCAGCAGGGTGGTCTTGCCGTGGCCGGCAGGGGCCTGGAGTAGCACCACGCGCGGGCTGTTACGGGCGAGAATACGTTGCAGAATGGCGTCCCGGCGCACCGCGCCCGGCGTTCCGGCCGGTGCGAACAGCTTGTGAGCAATCACCTGATCGCCCGTCCGGAGCGGTTGCCGCTTGCGGTGACTCAACCGCGACACCCCTCGGTGACGATCGGCCACCGGGTTGGTGGTGGATTCATGAGCAACTCCCGCATCGACCATGCAGCCGGGTGGTGGCACGGTATCCGGCGGCCAGGCCGGGGCGTGGCGCACATCGGGCCGACTGTCAGGGCAGACGACGATTGTTATGGTGGCCGCTACTAAACCGCGCCGGAACGGTCAGCGTCAACTGATGCGGGCGGTAACCTTTTCTACTGCGGCGCACAATGCGGTAGGATGCAGTGCTGTCTGCCATTCGGCTTAATACCCCACGGGGTATCAGGGGCCTGCCATGGATGCGTTACTTCTCTCCCGCCTGCAATTCGCCTTCGTGGTCAGCTTCCACATCCTGTTTCCGGCCTTCACCATCGGGCTGGCGAGCTGGCTGGCCATGCTCGAAGGCCTGTGGCTGGGCACCGGCAAGGATGTCTTTCGCCGGCTCTACCGCTTCTGGGTGAAGATCTTCGCGGTGTCCTTCGGCATGGGTGTGGTGTCGGGCATCGTGATGAGCTTCCAGTTCGGCACCAACTGGAGCGTGTTCGCCGAGGCCACCGGCAATGTGCTGGGCCCGCTGCTGTCGTACGAGGTGCTCACGGCCTTTTTCCTCGAGGCCACATTCCTCGGCATCATGCTGTTCGGCTGGGATCGCGTGGGCCGCGGCCTGCACTTCCTGGCCACGGTGATGGTGGCGGTGGGCACATTGTTGTCCACATTCTGGATTCTCTCCGCCAATTCCTGGATGCACACGCCCGCGGGCTTCGAACTGCGCGACGGCATCTTCCACCCCACCGATTGGTGGGCGATCGTGTTCAACCCGTCGTTCCCCTATCGCCTGGCCCACATGGTGCTGGCGGCCTACCTGACCACGGCATTCGTGATTCTGGGGGTGGCGGCCTGGTATCTGCGCCGCGGTCTGGCGCCCCAGGGGGCGCGGGTGATGCTGGCCATGGGCGTGGGTTTCATCGCCATCACCGCGCCGCTTCAGATCGTGGCCGGCGACTTCCACGGGCTGAACGTGCAGGAGCACCAGCCGGCCAAGATAGCGGCGATGGAGGGCCACTGGGAAACCCGTCGCGGGGCCCCGCTGTATCTGTTCGCGGTGCCTGATCCGGCGAACGAGACCAATCATTACGAAGTCGCCATCCCGAAGCTGGGCAGCCTGATCCTGGCTCACGACCTTGACGGCGAGGTGGTAGGGCTGGACGCCTTTCCGGTGGAAGACCGTCCGCCGGTGATCCCGGTGTTCTACGCCTTTCGCGTGATGGTGGCGCTGGGGATGCTGATGCTGCTGGCGGCTGCCTGGGGCCTGTGGCTGTGGTGGCGCGGCCGGTTGTTCGAGCCGGGCTGGTATCACCGCTTCATGGTCTGGATGGCGCCGTCGGGCTTCGTGGCGGTGCTGGCCGGCTGGTTTACTGCCGAAATCGGTCGCCAGCCCTGGGTGGTCTACGGGGTGATGCGTACCGCCGACGCGGTGTCGCCGGTTCCCGCTGGCGCGGTGGCGGCCAGCCTGATCACCTTCGTGTGCGTCTACTCGGTGGTGTTCGGCGCCGGGCTCTACTACATCCTGCGGCTGATCCGGCAGGGGCCGGAAGCGCCGCCGCCACGCACGTCCGGGTTCAAGACGCCGGCAAGGCCGATGTCGCTGCCGGATGAGCTTCCGGAGGATTGACCATGGTGGAATGGCTTCCCCTGATCTGGTTCGGCATCATCGGCTTCGGCGTATTCATGTACGTGCTGCTGGACGGCTTCGTGCTGGGCATCGGCATGCTCTCCCGCCTGGCCGCCAACGAGGAAGAGCGCGACATCATGATGAATTCCGTCGCGCCCATCTGGGACGGCAACGAGACCTGGCTGGTGCTGGGCGGGGCGGGCCTGCTGGCGGCATTCCCGCCGGTCTATTCGGCCATGCTGACGGCGCTGTACCTGCCGCTGTCGCTGATGCTCATGGCGCTTATCTTTCGCGGCGTGGCGTTCGAGTTCCGGTTCAAGGCCCGCGACAAACGGGGCTGGAATTTCGCCTTCCAGGCGGGTTCGGTGGTGGTGACCTTCTGCCAGGGGGTATCGCTCGGGGCGCTGGTGGCCGGCATCAACGTGGTCGACAACCAGTACCTGGGCGGGGCGTTCGACTGGTTTTCTCCCTTTGCGCTGATGACCGGGCTGGCGCTGGTGGCGGGTTATGCACTGCTCGGTGCCACCTGGCTGGTGATCAAGGCCGAAGGGCCGCTCCAGACCCGCGCCTACGGCTGGAGTCGCACGCTGCTGGCCGCCGTGGTGCTATTCATGGCCCTGGTCAGCCTGTGGGTGCCGTTTCTCGATGACGCCTATGCCCAGCGCTGGTTCGGCTGGCCCAACTTCGTCCTGCTGCTGCCGGTGCCGGTTATCACCCTGGCGCTGTGCGCTGGGCTGTACCGCAGCCTGGGTCGGCGGGCCACGTTCAAGCCGTTCCTGTATTCCCTGGGGTTGTTCGCAGTGGGTTATGCGGGGCTGGCCATTTCCATCTGGCCGCATATTCTGCCGCCGCATCTGACCATCTGGAACGCGGCCTCGCCGCCGGCCACCCAGGGCTTCCTGCTGGTGGGGCTGGTCGCGCTGCTGCCCTTCATCCTGTTCTACACCGGTTACTCGTACTGGGTGTTCCGCGGCAAGGTCACCGCCTCGACGGGGTACCATTGAGCCGGCCGGAGGAGGAAACGCGACGACAGCCGGTGCGGCGTTCCTGGCCCCAACGACTGCTCTGGTTCGCGGGCCTGTGGCTGGCCGGACTGGTGGTCGTCGGCGGAGGCGCCTACGGTCTGCGGGCGTTGATCAGCCTGCTTTACTGACCCGCGGTCCGCAGCTGGGCGTCGATTTCGGCGGCGATGGTGTCGTAATCGACCACGCCGGGGAATACCCTGGCGCCCACCATGGTGGTGGGGGTCGAGGTCACGCGCAGTTGCTGGGCTACGGCCGCGCTCTGGGCTACCCGCTGATCGGCAGCCCCCTCGTCCAGGCACTGCTCCAGGGCGTCGGCGTCGACACCGCTTTCCACCGCCATGTCGAGAAATTCGTCGGTCACGTTGCCGGCCGAGGACCAGCGGGACTGCCGTTCGAATAGCACTTCGTGATATGCCCAGAACTCGCCCTGGCGTCCGGCGCAGCGGGCCGCGGCGGCCGCCTGCCGCGCGTGCTGATGCATGGGTAGCGGGAAGTCGTAGAACACGAAGCGGACCTTGCCTTCATCGGCATAGTTCTCGCGGATGCGTTGTGCGGTGTCGGCAAACGCGGCGCAGGCCGGGCACTGATAGTCGGCGAACTCGCGTACCACCACCGGGGCGTCGTCCGGCCCGTAAGCGACGCCGCGGCGGTCGAATTCGGTGGCCAGCTGTTCCATGGTCTGCGGGTCCAGCGTCCGGCCGTTACGGCTCGCGGTGCTGTCGGTACCGCCACCGCCGGTGATGCGATCGCCGAACGTGATCACCAGCAACGCCAGGATGATGGCGCCCACGAACAGTCCGACGGGCACCACGAGGGCCCGGGCGAGGCTATTCTGCGGCGGCGGGTTGTCGGGGGTCTTGCGGCTCACGCGGATCTCCGGAAATTCAGCTGGAACGGGCGCGAGCATAGCCCAAACGGCGGCGCGAAATAAATCTGGCGGGTATGCCTCAGTGACAATGCTTCAGGTTGCGGGTGAGCAGCCAGTAGTTCACCGGCCAAGCCGCGAGATAGCCGCAGGGCAGGGCCAGGCCGAAACCGATCCAGAAGATCGGCGCCGCCAGCGAGCCAGCCTCGACGCCTCCCACGGCATACGCAATGCCGTTCATGGCGATCTCCATCACCGAAATCGAGACCACTTCACCCAGCCAGACGATGGACAGGGCCGCTGCCAGCGCCACCCCGTGATTGCGCATCACCGTCACCGCCGCCAGGCCTATACCCACCACGAACGCCAGGGCCACCGCCAGCCCCATGGTGGCAAAGGCGCCCCAGCCCGCCAGTGTGCCGATGACCAGCCCCAGCAGTTCGCCGATCCCGCAACCGGTCAGGCAGTGCAGGGTGACGTGGGCGGAGGATTTGAGCAGCCCGCTGTCGGGACCGCTTTGGTGGCAGGCTTGATTGGTGGTGTCGTTCATGAGGAATCGTCTTCGTTGAGGGCGTCGATGATGGGACAGCCGGTCACGGGGCCCTCGCCCGAGCAGCGACGGTCGAGGTCCGCGAGGGCATTGCGCATGCGTTGCAGATCGGCCAGTCGGGCATCGAGGTCGGCGAGCCGGTCCCGGGCCAGTTGCTTGACCGCGGCCCGGTCCTCGCCGGTCCGGCGCAGGCTGAGCAGTTCCTGGATCTCGGCCAGGGTGAAGCCCAGTGTCTTGGCTCGCCGGATGAATCGCAGCTGCCCGACGGCGTCCGGCGGGTAGCGGCGATAACCATTGCCGGCCCGCGGCGGTGGCGGCAGCAGGCCGCGCCGTTCGTAGTAGCGGATGGTTTCCACATCCGAGCCGGCGCGGCGGGCGAGCTGACCGATGGTGATACCCGGGTTGGCGGATGGCGTGTTCATGCCGCCATTGTCACCCCGGAGTTGACTACGGGGTCAAGCCCGGCCGCCGCATGCGGTGGCCGGGCAGGGGTGCGGGGTCCGTCAGGCCGCCGCGCTGGCGTAGCGTGCCTTGAGCGCGGCTTCCCGGCCGGGCTGCAGATTGGCCCGGTCCAGATCACCGTCGTAATGGGCGACCACCTTCGGGTCCATCACCCGGTACCAGAGCCAGGGCACGTAGGCGAGCACGATCATGCCCGCGTAGCCGGTGGGCAGCTGCGGCGCATCGTCGAAATGGCGCAGGGCCTGGAATCGGCGGGTGGGATTGGCGTGATGGTCGGAGTGACGCTGCAGGTGGTAGAGCAGCACATTGGTCACGATGTGGTTGTTGTTCCAGGAGTGTTCCGGCTTGCAGCGCTCGTAGCGACCGTCATCGCCCTGCTGGCGCTTGAGGCCGTAGTGCTCGAGATAGTTGACCGCCTCCAGCAGCGAGGCCCCGATGGCGGCCTGAATCAGCAGGAACGGCAGGACGACCCAGCCGAACAGCAGCGCGAGGCCGCCGAACAGCGCCACGGTCATGGACCAGGCCTGCAGATTCTCGTTCTCGATTGACCACACGCTCTTGCCGCAGCGGGCCAGGCGCTGCTTCTCGATGTCCCACGCCGACGTCAGGCTGCCGATCACGGTGCGCGGCAGGAACCGGTAGAAGGATTCGCCCATGCGCGCGCTGGCCGGGTCCTCGGGGGTGGCCACGCGCCGATGGTGGCCCTTGTTGTGTTCCACGAAGAAGTGCCCGTAGGCCACCGGGGCGAGCGCGATCTTGGCCAGCCATTTCTCGCCGGCGGGCTTCTTGTGCCCGAGTTCGTGCGCGGTGTTGATGCCCACGCCGGAGAGGATCGCGATCGACCAGGTCAGGCCGGTCAGTGCCACCCAGTCGAGCGAACCACTGCCCACCAGCCACGCGGCCCAGACCACCACCACGTACTGGACCGGGATGAACAGGTAGGTGCACCAGCGGTAATAGGGGTCGTCCTCGAGCTGGCGCAGCACGCTTTCGTCGGCGTTACTGTCGTCGTCGCCCACCAGCCAGTCGGCCAGCGGCACCAGGCCGTACAGAAACACCGGGGCGAAAAACCAGGCCCAGCTGCTGCCGGTAAGCCAGGCAAGTGCCCCGCCGATCATCGGCAGGAAGGCGACCACGGCGCCCCACAGCCAGAGATAGCGTTTGCTGTCGTGGGCGCGGGCGAGTTCGGCGGTGGTGACACTCATGTTGACCAGTCTCCTCGTTGATCGAATTGACCGAGTGGTCAATTCCGGCTGCGCTATCTAGTGCGGCGATAAGCCGGACGATAGAATTAACCGACCGGTAAGTCAATAGCGTGCTATCATCCTGCCAAATTCCCGTGTTGGCACCTCCATGCCCCGCCGCCCCGCCAGTGAACAGGGCGATACCCTCAAGCAGGTCCGCGAGGCCGCGTTCTCGCTGTTCGGCCGTTACGGTTACGACGGTGTATCGATGCTGGCGGTGGCCCGGGCCGCCGGGCTGACCAAGGCCGCGCTGTACTGGCACTACGACGGCAAGGAAGCCCTATACACCGATTGCGTGCGCCAGCTGAACGCACTGTTCCGCCGCCACGTGTTCACCCGCATGGCGGGCGAGGACACCCCGATCGAGCGCCTGATGGCGATCTTCCGCGGCATGGGGACGCTGCTGGCGGACCCGGCGGTTGACGAGGGGGTTGCCGGCTACTGGTTGATGCCGTCCACTGCGGATGTCGCGGAGGCGCGCGCGGTACAGGCCCAGTTCGAGGAGGCCTCGGCCCGGGTCATCGGCCAGGCCATCCAGGCCGCGGTGGACGACGGTGACCTGACGCTGGATATCCCCGTCGCGGACATGGCCCAGGCGGTGATGGCCACGATGGAGGCGATCGTGCTGCCCCTGCGGCGCAGCAACCCCGAACGCAGTCGCCGCCTGATTGCCGCCCTGGCGCATACGTTCTTTCGCGCCCACGCGGCGCGGCCAGAGCTGGCGCGGATGGCGATGGGGGAAAGCGGCGTGGCCACGACCTAGGTTTGGTTCGCGCGCCGAAGCCGCTGTCATAGTAAAGTATCGAACGTGTAGCGCATCGGGGGCGCACGACAGGAGGAGTGATCATGAGTACTGCCGTACAGGATATTCGCGACCGGTTTGCCCAGGCACCGGACAATCAGGCCACCGAGATCGAGCGCGTGTTCGCGCTGCAGCAGAAACGGGCCCTGACGCTGCGCACGAGCACTGCTGCCGAGCGGATCGCCAAGATCAAGCGACTCAAGCAGGCGCTGCTCGATCGTACCGAGGAAATCCACGAAGCCTGCTACAAGGACTTCCGCAAGCCCCCGGCCGAGGTCGACATGACCGAGATCATGCCGGTGGTGATGGAGGCCAACGACGCCATCCGCCATACCAAACGGTGGATGAAGCCGATGAAGGTGCCCACCACCCTGGCGATGCTGGGCACCAAGGCCCATGTCCGCTACGAGCCCAAGGGCGTGAGCCTGATCGTGTCGCCGTGGAACTACCCGGTCAATCTCACCTTCTCGCCGCTAGTGTCGGCGCTGGCCGCCGGTAACACCGCGATTCTCAAGCCCTCGGAAATGACCCCGCACTGTTCCCAGTTGATGGAGGACATGGTGCGCGAGGTGTTCGACGAATCCGAGGTCGCCGTCTTCCAGGGCGCGGTGGAAACCTCGCAGAACCTGCTGGACAAGCCGTTCGACCACATCTTCTTCACCGGCTCCCCGGCGGTGGGCAAGGTCATCATGGGCGCCGCGGCCAAGCATCTGACCTCGGTCACGCTGGAGCTGGGCGGCAAGTCGCCGGTGATCGTCGACAAGAGTGCTGACGTGGACAAGGCGGCCCGCGCGGTTGCCTGGGGCAAGTTCTTCAACAACGGTCAGACCTGCATCGCGCCGGATCTGACCTATGTTCACGCGGAGGTGAAGGACGAGTTCGTCGAGGCGATCAAGCAGAGGCTGGAGACCATGTACGGCTCGCTCGAGAGCATCGAGTCGAACCCGGATTACGCCCGCATCGTCAACAACAAGCACTACAAGCGGATCAAGCACCTGCTGGACGACGCGCAGTCACGTGGCGCCAAGGTGCTGGCGGGCGGCCAGCACGACGACGCCCAGGACTTCCTGGCCCCGACCCTGCTGACCGACATCGAGCCCGATGCCGAGATCATGCAGGAAGAAATCTTCGGGCCGCTGATGCCGATCATGACCTTCAAGGACACCCGCGAAGTGATCGATGACATCAACAGTCGTCCCAAGCCGCTGGCATTGTATGTCTTCGGCAAGGACAACGCGTTTGTCGATCGTGTCATCGGCGGCACGTCCGCCGGCGGTACCGCCATCAACACCGTGATGATGCAGTACCTGCACGGCAATCTGCCGTTCGGCGGGGTCAATAACAGCGGCATCGGCATGGCCCACGGTCACTGGGGCTTCAAGAGCTTCTCGCACGAGCGGGGCATCGTGCGCGACCGGTTCTCGTCGACCCACCTGATGCATCCGCCCTACACCCCGTTCACGCGCAAGCTGATCAACTGGACGATCAAGTATTTCGTCTAGGCTTCGGGGTATCGCGACCCGCCACGGCGGGCGTTGACCGGCACGGCCCCACCATCAGGTGGGGCCGTTTCTCGTGGCCTGGCGTAAAATGACGGGCTCGAAACAGCACAACGGAGACAACCTAATGGCGAGTGCCGCGCAACGCTTCAATCACGCGCTCAGCGAAGAGAACCCCCTGCAGATCGTCGGGGCGGTCAACGCCTACAGCGCGATGCTGGCCGAACACAGCGGTTTCCGCGCCATCTATCTGTCCGGCGGCGGTGTGGCCAACGCGTCCTATGGTCTGCCGGATCTGGGCATCACCAGCATGAACGACGTCCTCGAAGACGTGCGCCGCATCACCGCCGCCACCGACGTGCCGTTGCTGGTGGATATCGATACCGGCTGGGGCAGTGCCTTCAACATCGCCCGCACCATCCGCGAGATGGAACGCGGCGGCGCCGCCTGCGTGCACATCGAGGACCAGGTTGCGGCCAAGCGCTGCGGGCACCGACCGGGCAAGGCCATCGTCTCCCGGCAGGAAATGGTCGACCGGGTGAAGGCGGCCGTGGATGCCCGCGACGAGATGCTGGTGATGGCCCGTACCGACGCGCTGGCCGTCGAAGGCCTGGACGCCGCCGTGGAACGTGCCGCCGCCTGCGTGGAAGCCGGCGCGGATTTCGTGTTTGCCGAGGCAATGACCGATATCGCCATGTACCAGCGCTTCGTCGACATCGGTGCGCCGGTGCTGGCCAACATCACCGAGTTCGGGGCCACCGATCTCTACACCACGGAAGAGCTCGCCGCCCAGGGCGTGCGCATGGTGCTGTATCCGCTGTCCGCATTCCGCGCCATGAGCCAGGCCGCGCTCGACGTCTACGGCGCGATCCGCGCGGACGGCACGCAGAAGAACGTGCTCGATGGCATGCAGACCCGCAACGACCTGTACGAGCACCTCGGCTACCACGAGTACGAGCAGAAGCTGAACGCACTGTTCGGTCAGTCGGACTGACCCGCCGCCCGACGCACCATGCATCTGCTCGCCGTGGGCGGTGGCGGCGCGCTTGGCCGTGCCGCTCTGGACCGGATTCGTCAGCTGCCCGCGGTGGCTCGCATCACCGTGGCCGACTACGACGGCGCCGCAGCCGCTGCGGTTGCGGCCGACTTGGGGGCGCGGGCCGCGCCGCTGACGCTGGATATCTGCGATGCGGCGGCGCTTGAAGCCGCGGTGGCCTCGGCCGATGTGGTGCTCAACACCAGCGGGCCCTATTTCCGTTACGGGCTGATCGTGCTGAAGGCGGCCCTGGCTGCCGGTCGCCCGTACCTGGATGCCTGCGACGACCCGGAAGCCACCCTCGGTATGCTGGTGCTGGACCGGCAGGCCCGCGCCGCCGGCGTGCCCGCGCTGATCGGCCTGGGCGCCAGCCCCGGCGTGACCAACCTGCTGGCGGTGGCGGCTCTCGAAGCTCTCGACGACACCCGACGGCTGGCCACCGCCTGGCGCGCCGACGGCCGGCTGAGCGATGCGGACAACCGCGGGCCGCGGGACACGGCCACCGCGCTGGACCTGCACCGGGTGCAGCAGGCCAGCGGGCAGGTCTCGGTCTACCGCCACGGGGCCCGGGAACTCGCCGAGGCGCTGGCCCCGGTGAAGCTCTCGCTGCCCGGCTACGGCAGCCGCGTGTTCTACCAGTTCGGTCACCCGGAAGCGGTGACGCTGGGCCGCCGGTATCCGGCGCTGGCCGATGCGCCGAGCCTGGTGGCCCTGACCGCCAGCCAGCACCACGGCTGGCAGGCGCTGATGCGCAGCAATACCGGTGCCGAGGACGAGGTCGACCGCCTGGCCGGACTGCTGGCCGCCGGCGCCTTTCCCGGGCCCGGTCTGGGTCGGCGCCTGCGGCGATTCACCGGGGGAATGGCGCCGCCAACGGCGGTACCCGAGCTGTTTGCCCTGGCCGAGGGGCAGCGGGCCGGCCGAAACGCTGTGGCCCTGGCCGAACTGACGACAGTGCCGGCCGGCACCTACGCCGGACTGGCAGGCAGTGTTCTCGCGCTTGGCGTCCAGGCGATTGTCGATCGTCGTCTGCCGGAACCGGGCATCTTCACCCCCGAATCCGTGTTCGTGCCGGCAGTATTCTTTCCGGCGCTGGCCGCCCTGGCCTCACCCGACAATCCGGAAAGCGATCTGTTGAAAATCACCGTTACCTGATCCATCACCGTCATTTCTGCGTAATAATGGGATTGAGCGACCAATAATCGAGCCGGCCTCGACGCCGGTCGGAGGAGATTCCCATGCGCAAATTGTCGGTGCGGCCGCTGATAACGGCCCTTGCCGCCCTGTTTCTGCTCGCCGCCTGTGGTGGCGGTTCCGGTGGGGACGGGCTGAGTCTCGGCCCCGGCGACAACGGCGATGACCCCGGTGATCCGGGCAATCCCGATCCGGCCAGCCGCGCCGGCGAAAGCTACCGCCAGGCCATCCAGGTGCCCAGCACCGGCGATACCCTGATTGCCCAGGTATTCGAGCCGACCACCGTCACCGAGGGCGAAACCTATCCACTCGTGCTGCACAGTCACGGCTATGGCGGCAGCCGCAATGTCACGCCCAGTGACTTCCAGCAGCGCCTGCGCGACGCCGGCTATTACGTGGTCTCGTTCGATCAGCGCGGGTTCGGGGAATCCTCCGGCACCGTGCGCATCCAGTCCCCGGATTTCGAGGGTCGCGACCTGATTGCCCTGCTGGACTGGACCGAAGCCAACCTCGATCAACTGGCCTACCGCGACGGGCGCATGGTGGTGGGCAGTTACGGTGGCTCCTACGGGGGCATGTATCAGGTCCTGCTCGCGGCGGTGGACCCGGAGCAGCGCCTGCGCGTGATCGCGCCGGATATTACCCCGCATGATCTGACTTATTCACTGAGTCCGGGCGGGGCCATCAAGTCGGGCTGGGCGCTGGCGCTGGTAGCCGGGGGCGAACTGCCGCTACTGGGGCTGGCGACCGGTGGCGCCGGGCCGGAAGCGCTGGTGGACGAGATCGTCACGCTGGCGCTGGAACGCCAGAATCTGCGCCAGGACCCGCTGATTGTCGAGATTCTCGCGGACGGCGCGTTGACCAACCGGCTGCCCGAATCGGGCCGGAATCTGCTCGCCTACCACAGTTTCCGGCATTTCTGTGACGCGCAGGTCGCCGGGCCGCAGGATGGTTTCGTCGTGGGCACGCCCGACCCCCGGGCATTCAGTCCCGGCACCCCGCCGCCGGCCGTCGACGCCCTGATCACCCAGGGCTTCAAGGACACTCTGTTCAACGTCAACGAGGCACTGGAAAACTACTCCTGTCTGCGCCAGGCCGGTGGCGACGTGCGCCTGCTGACGCACCAGACCGGGCATGTGCTGCCGGCAAGTCTGGAAACCCTGGGTCTGGAGGCGCCGCTCGACCCCTTCTACGCGGCGATCAACCCGCCGGCATTCCAGGACAGCGGCGGCAGCTTCAGCTGTGGCAGTCTCGATCTGGACGACGTACGCTTCGGCTGGTTCGAAGCCAAGCTCAAGCGTGATTCCGCGGCGCTGGATTCGGCGCTGCCGATCGGCGACGAGATCTGTCTGAGTCTGGCCGAGGGCGATGCCATAACCGTCGACGAGGTTGCCACCGGCGGCACCTCGGTCGAGTTGGCCATGACCACGGAAACCAATGGCGTGACCGGAGTGCTTGCGTCGCTGGCGGGCGGTGAGGTGCTCGAACCCCTTGAACTGGGTACCACACCGCTCACCACGGTGGATCAGCCGCGCATCCTCGCGGGCGTGCCCCGTCTTTCGGTGACGGTGGAACCGGTGGTCTCCCTGCTCAGTGATCTGGGCCTGGATTGCGCCCTGGAGGTTCTGCCGGGTCTGCTACCCCCTGGCTGTGATCCCATCCTGTTTTTCGCAGTGGTACAACGCCCGCCCGGTCAGGAGCGCTGGGACATGGTGGACGACCAACTCACGCCTGTGCGCGGCTTCGACACCCATGAGCTGGACATGGTGGCGATTGCCGAGCGGTTGCCGGCCGGCACGGAACTGGGGCTGCAGGTGTTCGGATTCCACCCGCAGTACCCGGTGACGCTGTCCCGCGATCTGCTGGTGCCGGCGGTGACCATCGAGGGTCGTGTGGAGCTGCCGTTGCTGGGTTCGGGGGATATCGTTCGGGATGGTGTCTAAGGCAACGGCTAACGGGAGGGAAGAGGCGACCGCATCCGGCTGTGGCACCTCCGGATTCCCCGTCGGGACGAGCTGAGCACTGCAGGGTGGCGAGGTTCCCGGCCCGAAGGGGCGCGCCCAGGACGGGCGCGCGGTTTTCGCCAGTACAAGGATGTACTGTCGGAAAACCCCTCGCCGACCGAAGCGCACAGGGCATCCTGCCTCGAACCCCGTTCGAGGCAGGACTCGCCCGCCGGAAGCGTTTCTTTGGTGACTTTCTTATCGCATGAGAAAGTCACCCGGCCCGCGTCAGCGGGGCGGAATCTTTTTCTTTATTCGAGTCTAGGGATTCCTGAATTGCCGGCCCATGACCAACCGACAACCGGCACCTACTCGGTCAACCGCCTCTGCGCCTCCCGATACTTGGCTGCGGTATTGCGCAGCACCTCGTCCGGCAGCCGCGGTCCCGGTGCAGTCTTGTTCCAGTCCAGGGTTTCGAGGTAGTCGCGGACGTACTGCTTGTCGAAGGAGGGAGGGCTGATGCCGGTGCGGTACTCGCTGGCTGGCCAGAAGCGTGACGAATCGGGGGTCAGGACCTCGTCGATGAGTACGACCCGGCCGTCGGCGTCGGTGCCGAATTCCAGTTTGGTGTCGGCTATGATGATGCCGCGTTCCGCGGCGTAGGTGGCCGCCTGCCGGTAGATCGACAGCGAGATGTCGCGCACCTGTTCGGCCAGGTCGCGGCCGACCAGATTGACGGTGGTTTCAAAATCGATGTTCTCGTCGTGTTCACCGGCCTCGGCCTTGCTCGAGGGGGTGTAGATCGGCTCGGGTAGCTGCTGGGCCTGTGCCAGGCCGGCCGGCAGTTCGATGCCGCAGACCCGGCCGGTCTGCTGATAATCCTTCCAACCGGAACCGATGAGATAGCCGCGCACGATGGCCTCGATGGGCAGCGGGGTGAGTTTCTTCACCAGCATGGCGCGGCCCGATACCTGTGCGAGTTCGGCCGGCGACAGGAAGTCGGTCAGCGCCCGGTCGGCGACGTGGCTGGCCACGCGGTCGCCGAAGTGGTCGAACCAGAAGCGCGATACCGAGGTCAGTACGGCGCCCTTGCCGGGGATGGGGTCGGGCAGGACCACGTCGAATGCGGAGATACGGTCGGTGGCCACGATCACCAGATGATCCGCATCGGCGGCATAGATGTCGCGCACCTTGCCGCGGTTGAGCAGCGTCAGGCTGGTGAGGTCGGATTCGTACAGCGTTTCTTGCATCGGGTAGGTCCCGCACCGTGAAAAGCCGGCAAGCGTAACCGCGCGAACGCGGCAGGCCAATACGCGGCGGTTGATTACAGCCGGCGGTGCGTCAGTGCCGGAAAGCGTTCCCGGGTGCGCAGCAGTCCGGGAACGTCGACATCGGCCATGGCCAGGCCCGGGCCGGCGGCAACGCGGTCGAGCACCCGGCCCCAGGGGTCGACGATCATGCTGTCGCCGTGGGTCTCCCGGCCGCTGGCGTGGCGCCCGCCCTGATCCGGCGCGATCACGTAGCACAGGTTCTCGATCGCCCGCGCCCGCACCAGTACTTCCCAGTGGGCGCGGCCGGTGGCGGCGGTGAAGGCGGCAGGCACCGCGAGCAGTTCGGCGCCGGCTGCCGACAGTTGCCGGTAGAGCTCGGGGAAGCGCAGGTCGTAGCAGACCGACAGGCCGAGGCGGCCCAGCGGCGTGTCGATGACCACCGGTTCCGTGCCGGGGATGGTGCTGCCGGATTCCTTGTACTGTTCCCCGGTATCCGGCACCGATACGTCGAACAGGTGGATCTTGTCGAAGCGTGCCACCCGTGCGCCGTCCTCGGCGTAGACCGGGCAGGCGGCAAACGCGCGATCACCACGTTCGTTGCCCCGGATCGGCACCGTGCCCCCGACCAGCCAGACCTTGCTGGCCGCGGCGGCGTCGGCGAGGAAATCCTGGATCGGCCCGCTGCCGTCGGGCTCCGCGATACGCAGCTTGTCCGACTCGCGCTTGCCCATGAACCCGAAATTCTCCGGCAGCACGATCAGCCGGGCGCCGGCGTCGGCGGCGCGACGGATCAGTTCACCGGCCGCGGCCAGGTTCTGGTCGCGCTCCGGTCCGGAAACCATCTGGATGGCGGCGGCATTGGGCATGGTTCGGGTCTACTCCTGGGTGGCCTCTTCCACGGGGTCGATCTGCGGATCGCTCCATTGGCCGGTCAGATCATAGGTCACGCTGGAAATTTCCGCGATCGGCTTGCGCAGCAGCCGCTGGGCCACGAACAGGGCGGCCCCGACCGCGGGCCCGCCGAGCACGGTACCGGCAATGGCCGCGGCCGATGACATCTTGGGCACGATGGTCACCCGCTGATCGTAGTCGCGGGCCGCCAGGCCCACCCGGCCGCGAATGCGGATGATGGCCGAGGGGGTGTTGATCCGCAGATTGTCGGTGCGGGCATCGCCCGCGGTCACGTTGAAATCACCCTGCAGCCGGTCGAAGGCCATACCCTCGTTAAGCACGTCGCGGAAATCCAGCAGCAGGCGACGTGGCAGGGCGTAGAAATTGACCAGCCCCAGCACCCGGCCGGCGCCGGGTTCGATCGGCACCAGCGTGCCGTCCTCGAGCTTGAAGCTGAGGTGTCCATTGAGCCTTTCCGGCACCAGACCCGCGGCGGCCGGTTCGAAGCGCAGCGCAGTGACCACCCGGGCCTTGTCGGCCCGCACACTGGGGCTGAAGCCCAGGGCCTGGATCAGCCGTGCCAGGCCGCTGCCATCCAGGGTGCTGTCGAACGTCGCCTGCGATTGCCCGCCGGTCCGCGTCCACCGACCCTGGCCGGTCAGGTGCGTATCGTTGCCGGTTAGCGAAAGTACTTCCAGGGCAATGCCGTTGTCGACCGCCCGGACAGTTGCGTTCAACCGCCCCAGTGCGGCGCCATCGACCCAGAGTTTACTGACGGCAAGATCAACGCCGGGTAGCTGGCCGGGGTCCATGGGGGCATCGGCGGCTGCTTGATCCTCGGTGGATTCGGTACGCGCAGCCGGCAACAACGACAGATGATCCAGCCGGGCATGCACGGTGGGTCGGCTGTTGCCGGTCTCCCAGCGGACGTTGCCGGCGGCGCCGTCGCCGCTGAGATCGGCCTGCCAGCCGCGGCCGGCGGGCAGCGGGGTCACGCGCAAACGCGTTGTCGGGACTGCCTGGCCCTGCAGTCGGAGCCGGTCCACGGTCAGCTCGGCGCCCCGCAGCGCCAGGTCCGGGCCCGCGCGGTCGCCGCCGGTTGGCAGCAGCGCCAGCCAGGCCGGCAGGTCCAGCTCGGCCAGATGCCCGCCCACCCACAGCCCGTCGCCGGCCGGCGGGTTCACCGGATTGGTGCCGAATACCACGTCTGCCGCCTGCAGGCGGTTGTCGGTACGGCGGAGTTCGGCGCGCAAGCGGTCGGCGTAGTCCAGGGTGATGCGACTGCTGTCGGCGCTGACCGTTACCGATAGCGGTGCGCTGGTGCCGGCCGGCTTGCCCAGCGGGGCCGGCAGCTCCAGGGCCAGGTCGGTCAGGTCACTGTGCAGCCGGAGGTCCGATATCCGGCCGCCGGCGGACACCCGCAGCCCTGCCTGCCAGACGGCGCTGCCTTCGGCGTGAGCGACCAGATCGGCCGGCAGCAGCGGTTCCCACCATGCCGCCTGGGCCGGCAGGCTCAGCTCGGCCCGGGCATCGATGGCCAGGCCGTCGGCACCGGCCGGCGTCAGGTCCGCCTGCACCGGCATGCCCATGAATCGGCCTTCGATGCCCTGCGCGTACAGCCCCTTGAGGTCGAAGCGCAGATCGCCGTTCAGGCCCTGCAGGGGCCGTGGCAGCGCCGGGTGCGTGAGGGTGATGCCGCGCAGGTCGATGGTGCCGTCCACGGCCACTTCGGCATCGAGATCCGGTTTCAGCGGCAGCGACAGGGCCAGCGTCAGCCCCGCCGGGCCGCTGACCTCGAGAACCTCCGCAATCCGCCCGAACTTGTCGGCCAGTGGCGACGCGGGAATGAAGCGCATCATGGCATCGGCGCCCGCTTCGTCGAGCCGCCCGTCGACCGCGAGGACGGGTTCGCGCACGTTGGAGACATGGGCGCTGGCGGGTCCGAGCTCGACACCCAGGATGCGTCCCCGCGAGGCCTGGATGTCGAGCGTGTCGCCCACCAGCGTGAGTCGGCCCTCGATGTCCTGCATCGCGGGCCAGCCCGGCTTGTAGGCCATGTCCACGTCTTCGCCGACCACCGAGACGCGGAACTCGCCATTGCCCGCGGCGAACGGAAACTGCGACAGCGGGCCCGCCAGGCGTACCTCGGCGCTGGTGACGCGGGCCGCGGTGATCGCGCGCGGCAGCCAGTCCCGCAGCCGCTTGTTGGGCATGTCGTCGGCCTGGGGCAGGTGCGCGAACAGCGGCGGGAGATCGGCCGACTCGCCGGTGAACGTCAGATCGGCGCGCGGGGCACCGCCGTTCCCGTCCCAGGTAAGTTCGCCGCCGCCGGCAAAAGTGGTTTGCCCCGAGGTCAGCCGGGCATCCGCCAGATGCAGCGTGCCGCCGCCCCCGCTATCCGGTGACCAGCTCAGCTTGCCGCGACCATTGGCCAGCGGCAGTTCGCCGCGCACGTAGCGCTGCCAGCTCAGGCCGCCGTCCAGTCGTTCGACCGTCAGCGTGGCGCCTTCGGGGCCGAGCGTGGCCTGGCCGCTGATACGCGCCAGCCTCAGACCCAGTCCCGCATGGTCGAGGCCCAGGTCCTCGAAGGCCACCAGGCCTCGTGTCTGACCCGGCGCTCGCAGCGGCATCCGGAATGACAGGCGCGATACCCGGCCCTCGCCCGTCAGCTGCCGGGCCCCGGGCAGGCCCACCCGCGCCGCGGCCGCTGCCAGGCTGGCCGGAAGATCCGTGATCTTGCCGCGCAGGCGGGTCAGTGCGGGATTCACCCGGGCCCGGCCGGTGGCCTCAACGCGGCGATCATCCGCGCGCAGCGATTCGAGGTTGATGGCGTAGCCCTGGGCGTCGGGCTCGACATTGACGTCCATCCGCAGGGGCGGGGTGACGGGGCTGGCATCCCCGTCCTGAATCGCCTTGCTGACGGCGGTGGCCCGTGCGCCGTCCAGCGCCCGGTCGGCCCAGTCCACCCATAACTCAACATCGCTGCGTCCGCCCTCGAGGTCGGCGGTCTCCAGCCCGGCTTCGGACAGCAGCTCCGGTGCGTTCAGGCCGCCGAGGCGGACGTAGGCATTGGCAGCCAGGTCTCGCCAGCGGGCGAGTTCGCCGTAGGCAAAAATATCCGCGTGCACGTGGTCGCCCCAGGCCGGCGGCAGGGTGGCATCCCCGATTACCCGGTGGCGGGTGCCCTGCGATTGCAGGGTCATTTCGACATCATCCAGGGTGCCCAGAATCCGGGTGTCGGCGCCGGCGGCGAGGCCCAGCTGGCCGTCGCGAACGCGGATGCGGTCCACCCGATCCAGCCAGGTGGCGGCATCATCCAGGCTGAAGGCCGGGCCGCCGCCGCTGGCCAGCCCCCGCAGGCGCAGCCCACCGTCATCGCCGCGGTAGATCGCCAGCTGCGGCCCCACCAGGGTGAGGTCGCGCGGAATGCGCCCGCCGCGCAGCAGATCCACGAAGCTGAAGCGCACTGCCAGTTGGTCGAGGCGTACCACGGTGGCACCGCCGGCGGATTCTAGCAGCGCCACATCGCTTAGCTGCAGCACCGGGCCGGTCCAGCCCCAGGTCAGGCCGAGGCGGCCGATGGTCAGCGGCTGCTGGAGTTCCTCGCCAATGCGCTCGGTGAGTTCGGCGCGGTAGCCGGGCAGGGTGCGGTCGATCAGGCGTACGGCGCCCACCGCCAGCCCGGCCACGATGACCAGACTGGCCAGGGTGACCAGCACCAGGGTCTTGAGTCGCAGGTTGCGTCGCCGCATGGCGGCGGCTCAGCCGCGGTAGGCCCGCGGGCGCATTCGATTGGTGATTGGCGGCATGGTGTTCGTGGGTGTCACTGGTTTGTAGGGCTGTATCGGTGGGTGCCTGCGGCCGGAAGCTGTTTTCGTGGCAGCCCCGCTACATCAGTACGACATCGAAATTGGCCTGTTGATACAGCGATTCCGCCTGTAAGCGTATCGGCCGATCAATGGTAGCGGACAGTTCCGCCAGTGCCTCGGCCTGTTCGTCGAGTAGCACCGCCACCACGTCCGGGCTGGCCAGCAGCAAGATTTCGCGGGCCTCGAACTGGCGGGCGCTGCGCAGGATGTCGCGGAAAATCTCGTGGCAGACGGTTTCCGGCGTCTTCACCGACCCGCGGCCCCCGCAGCTGGGGCAGGTCTCGCACAGCTGGTGTTCCAGGCTGTCGCGGGTGCGCTTGCGGGTCATCTCCACCAGGCCGAGCGGCGAGATCGGATAGATGGTGCTGCGGGCCGAGTCCTGCGCCAGCGCCTTCTCCAGCATCCGCAGGACCTGCTGGCGGTCCGTCTCGAGGGTCATGTCGATGAAATCGACGATGATGATGCCGCCCAGGTTGCGCAGGCGCAGTTGTCGGGCCAGTGTCTGCGCAGCCTCCAGATTGGTGCGCAGGATGGTTTCGTCGAGATTGCGGCTGCCCACGAAGCCGGCGGTGTTGACGTCCACCGTGGTCATCGCCTCGGTCTGCTCGATCACCAGACTGCCGCCGGACTTCAGCGATACGGTCGACTGCAGGGCCCGTTCGATCTCGTCCTCCACCCCGAACAGGTCGAAGATGGGCGCAGCGCCGGTATAGCGCTCGATGCGCTCGACCATTTCCGGCACGAAGCGGCGGGCGAAGGCCACCGTTTCCTGCCAGGCCCGGGCGTCGTCGATGCGGATGCGCTCGACCGCCGGCGACAGCAGGTCCCGGATCATCCGCGTGACCAGCGGCAGGTCGCCATGCACCAGGGTCGCGGGCTGGGCGGTCCGTGCCTGCTCGCCGATCGATTCCCACAGCCGTGCGAGAAAGCGCATATCCGCGGCCAGGGCATGGGGTTCGGCACCTTCGCCGACGGTGCGCACGATGAACCCGCCGGGCATCTCCATCTGGCTCTTCAGGCGGGTGACCACTTCGATCAGCCGCTCGCGCTCGTCCGTATCCTCGATGCGGGCGGACACCGCCACCTGCTCGTTGTGCGGCATCAGCACGAGAAACCGGGAAGGGATCGACAGTTCGGTGGTCAGCCGTGCGCCCTTGCTGCCGATCGGCTCCTTGACCACCTGCACCAGCACGTTATCGCCATCGGCAAGCAGTTGCTGGATGCCGGGTGCCTCGATGGCGTCCTCGCCGTGATGCCGGACGATGTCGCTGGCGTGAAGAAAGGCGGTGCGGGCCAGCCCGATTTCAATGAAGGCCGCCTGCATGCCGGGCAGCACGCGCTGCACCCGGCCCATGTAGATGTTGCCCGCCACGCCGCGGCGTGAATCACGCTGCAGAAAGACTTCCTGGAGAGAAGCGTTTTCCACCTGGGCAACGCGGGTCTCCCCCGGTGCCACATTGACCAGGATTTCGAGGCTCACGGCTGGTGGCCTCAGTCGGAATCCGGATCGTCAGTTCGGCGGCTGGATTTGTGATGACAATGGTTCATGACGCCGATTGTCGAACGGCGCCCGGATTGCTGCAAGTTTCGGTGCCACCAACGGCGATTTCAGCGGTGATAGGGGTGTCCAGCCAGCAGCGAAGTCGCCCGATAGAGGGCTTCCGCCACCACCACCCGCACCAGGCCGTGCGGCAGGGTCAGCGGGGACAGTGACCAGCTCTGATCGGCCCGGGCCCGGCAGTCCGGTGACAGGCCATCGGGACCGCCGATCAGCAGGCTGCGGTCGCGACCATCCATGCGCCAGGCTTCGATCTGATCCGCCAGATCGCGGGTTCGCCAGGGCTTGCCGCCCACCTCCAGGGTCACCACGGCGTGGTCGGCCGGCACCGCGGCCAGCATGCGGCGTCCCTCGTCGGCCACTGCCGCATCCGGGGGCTCCTGTTTGCGGCGGCGGCCCAGCGGAATCTCCACCAGTGTCAGCGGGCAGTCCGGCCCCAGGCGTTTGGCGTATTCCTGGTAGCCGCGATTGACCCAGTCGGGCATGCGGGTGCCGCAGGCCACCAGATTCACACGCAAGCCGGGGCTCCGGCTCAGCCCGGCAGCAGGCCGTAGCGCCCGCCGGCGGCCACTGCCACCACGATCAGGCCCAGCAGCAGGTTGACCCCGATCAGCACGCGAATCTGATTGAGGTAGCGGGCGCCCTCGTTGAGGGTGCCGGCCTCCAGGGCCAGATGCAGCCGCCGCCAGGGGGCGAAGTACACATGTCCGAACAGCGCGAACATCAGCCAGCCCAGGCCATGCATGATGTGCACATGGGTCCCGGCGCCGCCCATGCCGCCGAGCACCGCGAAGATCAGCCAGTAACCGGTGGCCAGCAGTGCGATTACCGACAGCCAGACGAACGGGAAGAAGCGGGCGAACACCCCGGCCCACAGGGCCAGCCGGTCGGCCAGTGCCAGCTGCCCGGCGGCCGGACGCAGCGCCATGTAGGCGAAGAACATGCCCCCCACCCAGACGACGGCGGCGAGTACGTGGAGTGCGATGGCAAGGCCGTTGACGCTCATGACAATCCCCTGCTGTAAGGCAATGCCCGGTAGGTTACAGTACGCCGGCCGTGAAACATGTCGTGCCGGGCCGATTCGGCCGGCGCGGATGACACCAACGACTGGAGACAATCATGGCGCTGGCGGATCGTGATTTCCTCATTGCCCCGTCCATCCTGGCCGCCGACCTCGCCCGCCTCGGTGACGAGGTGCACGACGTGCTCGAGGCCGGGGCCGACTGGGTGCATTTCGACGTGATGGACAACCATTACGTGCCTAATCTCACCTTCGGGCCGCCGGTGTGTAAGGCGCTGAAGGACTACGGCATCACCGCGCCGCTGGATGTGCACCTGATGGTCAAGCCGGTGGACCGCCTGATCGGCGATTTCCTGGAGGCCGGTGCCGCCAGCATCACCTTCCACCCGGAGGCCAGCGAGCATATCGATCGCAGCTTGCAGCTGATCCGCGACGGCGGCGCGAAGTGCGGGCTGGTGTTCAACCCGGCCACCCCGCTGTACTACCTCAAGCACGTGCTGGACAAGATCGACATCGTGCTGATCATGTCGGTGAATCCGGGTTTCGGTGGCCAGAGCTTCATTCCCGAGGCGCTCAACAAGCTGCGGGAAGCACGCGAGTTGATCGACGCCTCCGGCCAGGACATCCGGCTGGAAGTCGATGGCGGGGTCAAGACCGAGAACATCGCCGAGGTGGCGAAAGCCGGGGCCGACACGTTCGTGGCAGGTTCGGCGATCTTTAGCAAGGATGACTACGCCGCCACCATCGCCGACATGCGGCGCGAACTGGATCGCCTGCGTTCGGTTTAGTGTCCGTGGCTCGCGGATGTCAACCGCAAAGGGCGCGAAGCGGTATTGATGACCACGAGACACTTACGCGTCTTTTGCGTCCTTGGCGGTTGATGAAACAGTCGACGTCTCGCCGTGGACGGCGGGAACGCGTTAAGCTGGGCGTATCCGCGCAACGCGACAGTTTCATGCGGCAACGATATTCGAAAGGCAACGCCGCCCTGCGGGCGGCATGGCGATGGTGAAGCGCCGCTGCCCGGTCTAGCCGGGCCTGACGGCCAGGTGCCGTCGTCGATGCCCATTCGTTAGCCTGAAGTGTCGTTGTCATGTCCCAGTTCGCCTCTTTTCAGCCCGTCAAACGCGTTCCCGTGGTGCGCGAGGTCCTGGCCGACCTCGACACCCCGCTGTCGGTCTATCTCAAGCTGGCCGACGCGCCGTACTCCTTCCTGCTGGAGTCCGTGCAGGGCGGTGAACGCTGGGGCCGTTATTCCATCATCGGTCTGCCCTGTGACGAGCGCATCCGGGTTTCCGGATCACGCCTGCGCCATGAGCGGGGCGACGACCTGCTGGCCGAGGTCGAAACCGATGATCCGCTGGCCTGGATCCAGGCCTTTGCCGACAGCCGGCCGCTGCCGCGCCTGCCGGAACTGCCGCGCCTGACCGGCGGGCTGGTGGGCTATTTCGGTTACGACACCATCCGCTATATCGAGCCGAAACTGGCCGGCGTGAGCAAGCCGGACCCGCTGGATCTGCCGGACATCCTGCTGCTGGTGGCCGAGGAACTGGTGGTGTTCGACAACCTGTCGGGCAAGCTCTACTGCATCGGCCATCACGTCGCGGACGATACCGCCGATGCCGGCCGCGTGGCCGCCCGGCTGGACGGGCTGGTGGCAAAGCTTGCCCAACCCCTGGCCCTGCCCGAGGCCGCGCTGGGCGACGATACCCTGGACGAGGCCAGTTTCGTGTCCGGGCTGACCCAGGCCGGTTACGAGGACGCGGTGCGGCGCATCGTCGACTACACCCATGCTGGCGACGTGATGCAGGTGGTGCCCAGCCAGCGCCTGTCGGCCCCGTTCACGGCGGAGCCGCTGTCGCTCTATCGGGCGCTGCGCTGTCTGAACCCTTCGCCCTACATGTACTTCATGAATTTCGGCGACCACCACGTGGTGGGGTCCTCACCGGAAATCCTGGTGCGGGTCAGCGACGACGAGGTCATGGTCCGGCCCATTGCCGGTACCCGGCCGCGCGGGGCTACGCCCGAGGCGGATTCCGCCCTCGAGGCTGAATTGCTGGCCGACCCCAAGGAACTGGCCGAGCACCTGATGCTGATCGACCTGGGGCGCAACGATGTCGGGCGCGTGGCCGAGATCGGCAGCGTCGAGGTCACCGACCGCATGGTGATCGAGCGCTACTCGCATGTCATGCACATCGTGTCCAACGTCACCGGTCGGCTGCGTGCGGGCCTGCGGCCGCTGGACGCGCTCAAGGCCACGTTCCCGGCCGGCACCCTGTCGGGTGCGCCCAAGATCCGGGCGATGGAAATCATCGACGAGCTGGAGCCGGTCAAGCGCGGGGTCTACGGCGGGGCGGTGGGCTACCTGGCCGACAACGGCGACATGGACCTGGCCATTGCCATCCGCACCGCCGTGCTCAAGGATGGCGAAATCCACGTCCAGGCCGGCGGTGGCATCGTGGCGGACTCGCAGCCGACGAGTGAATGGGAAGAGACCATGAACAAGGCCCGCGCGGTGATGCGCGCGGCGGCGATGGCAGCGCGGGGGCTTTAAGAATTGATCCGCAGATTACGCAGATTGCACAGATTTTTTTATGCGGACTGGCGACGCGCCGAAGTCATTCAAAGCCTATTCAACGGCCCGCATGTTATTGCGCCAGCTACTGCTAGGAACAACCGATCTGTGCGATCCCAACCGCGTCAGCGGCAACCCTTACAATCTGTGAAATCTGCGTAATCTGCGGATAAAATTCTTTTCTACTGCAAGGCTGGTAAGCCGGAACATGATTCTCGTCATCGATAACTACGACAGCTTTACCTACAACCTGGTCCAGTATCTGGGCGAGCTGGAGGCGGATGTCGAGGTGCTACGCAACGACGCCGGCGATCTGGCGGCGATCCGCGCCATGCAGCCGGCGGGCATCGTGATTTCGCCCGGCCCCTGCACCCCGAACGAGGCCGGGGTGTCGCTGGAGGTGGCCCGTGAACTGGCCGGGCGGGTGCCGATGCTTGGGGTCTGTCTCGGGCACCAGGCCATCGGCCAGGCGTTTGGCGGCGAGGTGGTGCGGGCCCACGACGTCATGCACGGCAAGACCTCGGTGATCCATCACACCGGGGAAGGCGTGTTCGCCGGTCTGCCCAATCCGCTGACCGCTACCCGCTACCACTCGCTGGTGGTGGCCCGCGACACCCTGCCGGCGGATTTCGCGGTAACGGCCTGGACCGAAACCGAAGCCGGCGAGGTTGAGGAGATCATGGGGCTGATCCACCGGCCCACCGGCGCCGAGGGGGTGCAGTTCCATCCCGAATCCATCCTGTCCGAGCACGGCCATGCCATGCTGCGGACCTTCCTAGACCGCACGGCAACGCCGGTGCCGGCGGCCTGAACGACCCAATCGGCGGATCAGATTTATTTTGTAACCGCAGATTACGCAGATTTCGCAGATGGGACGAGGGGGTGAATAGTGCATTCCGGCGGATTACGCGACGAGTATCGAACAGGTGGCGGCAAAGCTGTGCGCGCAGGCCACTCAAGTTGAGTAGCCCGTTAAAAATCTGCGCCAATCTGCGTAATCTGCGGTTTCTCTTCCTCGAACTTTCAAGCAACACCAAGCCATGATTGACGCGCAACTGATGAATCTCCTCGTCGCCGGGCGGGACCTTGATCGAGACACCATGGTTCAGGCCATGCGCACGATCATGACGGGCGAAGCCACTCCGGCGCAGATCGGCGGCTTCCTGGTTGCGCTGCGCATGAAGGGTGAGACGGTGGCCGAGATCACCGCCGCCGCCGAGGTCATGCGCGAGCTGGCCACCGCGGTGCCGGTGGACGCGGCCTACACCGAGGAGCTGGTGGATACCTGCGGCACCGGCGGCGACGCGGCGGGGCTGTTCAACGTGTCTACCGCGGCGGCGCTGGTGGTGGCCGCTGCCGGCGGTCGCGTAGCCAAGCACGGCAACCGGTCGGTGTCCGGCAAGAGCGGCAGCGCGGACGTGCTGGAAGCGGCCGGGGTGAATCTGAACACCAGCCCCGAGCAGGTTGCCCGTTGTGTGCACGAGCTGGGTGTAGGCTTCATGTTCGCGCCCGGCTTTCATGGCGCGATGAAGCACGCCATCGGCCCGCGCCGCGAGCTGGGGGTTCGCACCATCTTCAACATGCTGGGCCCGCTGACCAATCCCGCCGGGGCCCGCAATCAGGTGGTGGGCGTGTTCAATGGCCATCTCACTACGCCGATTGCCGAGGTGCTGGGTCGCCTGGGTAGCCGCCACGTGCTGGTGGTGCACGGGGAGGACGGTCTGGACGAGCTGTCGATCAACGCCCCGACCCGGGTGGCCGAACTTCGTGACGGCCGGGTGGAAGGCTATCTGCTGGCGCCCGAGGACGTCGGCCTCGAACGGGGATCGCTGGATGCACTACGGGTGGAGGATGCCGCGCAGAGCCTGGCGCTGATTCGCCGGGTGCTGGATGGTGAACCCGGCGTGGCGCGCGACATGATCTGCCTCAATGCCGGGGCGGCGCTGTACGTCTCGGGTCACGCCCGCGATATTGCCGAGGGTGTTGCCCGTGCCGGTGACGCGATAGACAGCGGCGCGGCGGCCGGCAAGCTCGCCGCCCTGGCCGAACTCACGGCGGGCATGAGGCCATGAGCGACGTGCTGACCCGCATTCTGGCCACCAAGCGGGCCGAGATCGCCGCGCTGCCGGCGGCCGACGTGCTGGCCGAGCAGGCGGCGGCCGCGCCGGCCCCGCGTGGTTTCGCCCGGCAGCTGCATCAGGCCGCGGATGCGCGGGGCATGGCAGTGATCGCGGAGATCAAGAAAGCCTCGCCCAGCAAGGGCGTGATCCGCGAGGACTTCGACCCGGCCTGGCTGGCCGGCTGCTATGCCGATGGCGGCGCCGCCTGTCTGTCGGTGCTGACCGACCGGGAGTATTTCCAGGGCGCGCCGGAATATCTTGCCGCCGCCCGCGCGGCCTGCGACCTGCCGGTGCTGCGCAAGGATTTCGTGATCGACTCGCGGCAGGTGCTGGAGGCCCGGGCGATGGGCGCCGATGCCGTGCTGCTGATCGTGGCGGCGCTCGATGACGCGGACCTGCGCGCACTGTCCGCGCAGGCCCTGGATCTGGGCATGGACGTGCTGGTGGAAGCCCACGACGGTGAGGAACTGGCCCGCGCCCTGAGGCTGGACGAGCGTTGCCTGTTGGGCATCAACAATCGCGATCTGCGCACGTTCCACACCAGCCTGGATGTAAGCATCGCCCTGCGCGACACGGTACCTGCCGATCGTCTGCTGATCAGCGAAAGCGGCATCCACACCCGCCGCGATCTGGCCCGCCTGCGCGGCGCGGACATTCGCGCCGTGCTGATCGGGGAATCCCTGATGCGCCAGCCGGATCCGGGGCATGCCTTGGCGGGGCTACTGGCGTAGCTTGGCTACGCCGTTTCGAGTTTCGCGTTTCAAGTTTCAAGCAAGAGACAGAAGCACGGACTCCTCCCACACCTGAAACTCGAATCGACGGAACTCCATGAAAGCCACTATCAACTGGCAGGACAACCTGCACTTCACCGGCAGCGCCGACAGCGGCCATCACATCGACATCGACGGGCCCCCCGATCTGGGGGGCGAGAATGTCGGCTTCCGGCCGATGGAGCTGATGCTGCTGGGCGTGGGCTCCTGCAGCGCCATGGACGTGATGCACATCCTGAAGAAGGCGCGCCAGCCGGTGACCGGTTGCGACGTCGAGGTGGACGGCACCCGCGCCGACACCGACCCCAAGGTGTTCACGGCGATTCACCTCAAGTTCGTCGTCACCGGTGACGGTCTGTCGGACCGCCAGGTGGCGCGCGCCGTGCAGCTGTCGGCGGAGAAGTACTGTTCGGCCTCGATCATGCTGCAGAAAAGCGTGACCATCACCCACGATTACGAGATTGTTTCCGCGGACGGCTGACGCGGGCATAATTCGCGCCCTTTCGTCACAGCCAGGACAACCGCTGGAGGTGCCATGGACAAGCTGAGACTCCACGGTTTCAACAACCTCACCAAGTCGCTGTCGTTCAACATCTACGACATCTGCTACGCCCGGACCGGCGAGCAGAAGAAGGCCTATGTGGCCTATCTGGACGAGGTGTTCAACGCCGAGCGGCTGACCCAGATTCTCACCGAGGTCACCGACATGATCGGGGCCAACGTGCTCAACATCGCCCGCCAGGACTACGAGCCCGAAGGCGCGTCGGTGACCATCCTGATTGCCGAGGAAACCGCCTACGACGGCCCGCTGCCCGAATCCGTGGTGGGGCATCTGGACAAGAGCCACATTACCGTCCACACCTATCCGGAGTTTCATCCGGACCACGGCATTTCCACCTTCCGGGCGGATATCGACGTGTCCACCTGCGGGTTGATCTCGCCGCTCAAGGCGCTGAATCTGCTGATTCACAGTTTCGAGTCGGACGTGGTGGCGCTGGATTACCGGGTGCGCGGGTTCACCCGTGACGTGGAGGGCGCCAAGCACTTCATCGACCACCAGATCCACTCGATCCAGGATTACATCGCCGATGACATCAAGAACCGTTACCAGATGGTGGACGTGAACGTGCCGGCCGAGCGCATCTTTCACACCAAGATGCGGCTGCTGGACTTCGATATCGATGACTACCTGTTCGGCGACAGTCCCAATGATCTGAGCACCGAGGAGGCCGACGGCATCCGCGAGCGCATCGAGCACGAGGTCAACGAAATCTTCTACGGGCGCAATATCGTCGTGGACGGCGACGGCTGACCGGCAATGGATATCAAGCCGGAACAGGTTTCCGATCACCTGGCCCGGGGCGCGCTGGCGCCGATCTACCTGCTGGCCGGCGATGAGCCGCTGCTGCTGGATGAAGCCACGTCCGCCATCCGCGCCGCCGCCGCCGCCCAGGGGTTCGACGAGCGCCGGGTGCTGCACGCCGAACCCGGCTTCGACTGGTCGGAGCTGACCGCGGCGGTGAGCGAACCGTCCCTGTTTTCCAGCCGGCAGCTGATCGAACTGCGGCTGTCGTCGAAGGGACCCGGCCAGCCCGGCAGCGCCGCGATCAAGGACTTCGCCGCCCGGGCGCCGGCGGACTGCATGCTGCTGGTACACGCCGGGCGCCTGGACGCGGATCAGCGCCGGTCGGCCTGGTACAAGGCAATCCAGTCTGGCGGCCACGTGATCTACGCCTGGCCGTTTCCGGTAGCACGTCTGCCGCAATGGATCGAACGGCGGGCCACCGCCCGCGGTCTGACCCTGGACGAGGAGGCGCTGGCGGTGCTGGTGGCGCGCACCGAGGGCAACCTGCTGGCCGCGTCCCAGGAAATCGAGCGCCTGACCCTGCTGTTTCCGGAAGGCCGGGTGGACGCCGACGGCATGCGCGCGGCCACCGGCGATTCCGCCCGCTTCGATGTGTTCGATCTGTCCACCAAGGCCCTGGATGCCGACACCGCCGGGGTGGTCCGTAGCCTGGACCGGCTGCGCGAGGCCGGCATCGACCCGGTGCCGGTGCTGTGGGCCCTGGTGCAGGACCTGCGGCTGCTGTTCACCGCCAGCCTCGCCGCCCGCCACGGCGGGGTCGATCGGGTGGTCAACGATCGCCGCGTGCGCATGCCGCCGGCCCGCCGGGCACAGATCGGCACGGCTGCCCGCCAGCGCCGCCCGCGCGATCTGCTGGCGTTGCTGCGCCGGGCCGCCCATGTCGACCGCGTGTGCAAGGGCGCGGCCCGCGGGCGGCCGTGGGAGGAACTGTTAACATTGGCACTGGGACTGGCCGGCCGGCCCATGGCTGTCTCGGCCCCTGAATCGAGGACAAACGGAGCGCCATGAGCGCAACTCAGACTGCGACCGCCGACGCCGCCAACGGCGTGGCCGAAACCATGCAGGCGATGGGCCGGCAGGCCCGCGAGGCCGCCCGGACCATGGCCGCCGCCGATCCGGGCAGCAAGAATGGCGCCCTGTTCGCCATTGCCGATGCGATCGAGGCCGCCCAGGCCGATCTGCTGGCTGCCAATGCCCGGGACCTGAAGGCCGGGAAGGGGCGGCTGGACGACGCCCTGATGGAGCGGCTGGAACTCACCCCCGCCCGCATCGCGGCGATGGCCGAGGGCGTGCGCCAGATCGCTGCACTGCCCGACCCGGTCGGTGCGATCAGCGACCTCGCCTACCGCCCGTCCGGCATCCAGGTGGGACGCATGCGCGTGCCGCTGGGGGTGATCGGCATCATCTACGAGTCGCGGCCCAACGTCACCGCCGACGCCGCTGCCCTGTGTCTGAAATCGGGCAATGCGGCGATCCTGCGCGGCGGTTCGGAAGCGCGTGAATCCAATCTGGCCATCGCCGCCTGCATCGAGCGGGCGCTGGCCGATGCGGGCCTGCCGGCCGCCGCGGTCCAGGTGGTGGCCACCACCGACCGGGCCGCGGTCGGTGAACTGCTGCGCATGGAGGAATACGTCGACGTGGTGGTGCCACGGGGCGGCAAGTCGCTGGTGGCGTTCGTGGCCGAGAATGCCCGGGTACCGGTGATCAAGCATCTGGACGGCGTCTGCCATGTCTACATCGACGACGACGCGGACATCGACAAGGCGGTGGCCATTGCGGTGAATGCCAAGACCCAGCGCTACGGCACCTGCAACACCATGGAAACGCTGCTGGTATCCGAAGCCGTGGTCGATCGCGTGCTGCCGCGCATCGGCGAAATCCTGGCCCAGGCAGGAGTGGAAATCCGTGGTTGCGACATCACCCGCGGGCTGCTTAGCGATGCGGTGCCCGCCAGCGACACGGACTGGGGCGAGGAATACCTCGGTCCGGTGCTGGCAGTGCGGGTGGTGGCCGGGGTGGATGCGGCCATGGCGCACATCGACGCCTACGGCTCGCATCACACCGACGCCATCGTCACCGAGAACATGGCGAATGCCCGCCGCTTCATGCGGGAAGTGGATTCCTCGTCGGTGATGGTCAACGCCTCCACCCGTTTCGCCGACGGTTTCGAGTACGGCCTGGGCGCGGAGATCGGCATTTCCACCGACAAGCTGCACGCGCGCGGGCCGGTGGGGCTGGAAGGCCTGACCACGCTGAAGTACGTGGTGTTCGGGGACGGCCATGTCCGTTGATACCCGGCCGATGCGGGACGTCCGCTCCTGATGTCGCTGACTCGCCCGGTCGGTATCCTCGGGGGTACGTTCGATCCGGTGCACAACGGCCATCTGCGGTTGGCCATCGAGCTGGTGGACCAGTTGGAGCTGGCGGAAATGCGCCTGATTCCCTCGGCGCGCCCCCCGCACCGGGGTGATCCCGCGGCCTCGCCCGGGCAGCGCGCCAAATGGCTGCGGGTGGCCATCGCTGAACAGCCGGGACTGCGGCTGGACGACCGCGAGCTGCTGCGTGACGGGCCCTCCTACTCGGTGGACACCCTGGTCGGTCTGCGCGCGGAACTGCCCGACACGCCCCTGTGTCTGGTCATGGGCATGGACGTGTTCGCCGGTCTGCCGGACTGGCATGAATGGCAGCGGCTGTTCGACTACGCTCACATCCTCCTGGTGGCCCGGCCGGGCACCGACGAGGCCCTGCCGGCCGCGGCCCGGGCGGTGCTCGATGCGCGCCTGCAGCCGGATGCCGCGGCGCTGGGGCGGTCACTGGCGGGTGCCATCGTGCGCTGCGAACCGCCGCCGCTGGCCATCTCCGCCAGCCGCATCCGGTCACTGCTGGCGGCGGGCCGTTCGCCGCGTTTCCTGTTGCCGGACGTGGTCCTGGCCGACATTCTCGACGCCGGTGTCTATCGGCAACAACAACCTGCGGATTGCGCATGAACGATGACCAACTGCGGATCCTGGCGCTCGATGCCCTTGAGGAACTCAAGGCCGAGCACGTCCAGGTGCTCGATGTCCGCGAACTGACCACCATCGCCGACCACATGATCGTGTGCACCGGCCGCTCCGGTCGCCACGTCAAGCGGCTGGGCGAGACCGTGGTCCAGCAAGCCAAGCAGGCCGGGCTGAAACCCGGGGTGGAGGGTCTGGCCCAGTCCGAATGGGTGCTGATCGATCTCAACGGGGTGATCGTGCACATCATGCAGCCCACCACGCGGGCCTATTACCAGCTGGAAAAGCTCTGGGACATGGGCGGCGAATCCGCCACCGAACAGGGCTGATCGGTTTCGATCACGAGGCAGACATGGCAGCAGCGACGCAGGCAACCACCACCGATACTCTCGCCCAGGCGCAGGATGCCCTGCTGGGCCCGACCGCGCTGGAATCGAGCCAGATCGCTCACGTGCTGGGCACGCTGATGCGGCCGAACGTGGACGCTGCCGATCTCTATTTCCAGCGTCGCCGCCGCGAGGGCTGGGCGCTGGAGGACGGTATCGTGCGCACCGCCAGCGCCGGCGTGGAGCAGGGCGTGGGCGCCCGCGCCATCAGCGGCGAGAAGACCGGTTTCGCCTATTCCGAGGACCTGACCCTGCCCGCACTCACCCGGGCCGGCGACGCCGCTTCGGCCATCGTGCAGGCCGGCGGCACCGGCCGGGTGGCGGCCTGGCAGTCGACGTCCGCGCCGTCGCTGTACGCGGCCCTCGATCCCGCCGATGGCTGGGACGAGGGGGCCAAGGTGGCGCTGCTGCATCGCGCCGACGCCGCGGCCCGCAATGCCGACGACCGGGTGACCCAGGTGCAGGTCAGTCTGGCCGGGGTGCAGGACGTCGTGATGGTGGCGGCCTCCGACGGCACGCTGGCCGGGGACGTGCGTCCGCTGGTGCGTCTGACGGTTACCGTGCAGGTGGCCGCGGCCGGCCGGCGCGAACGGGCCAGCGCCGGGGGCGGTGGCCGCTGCGGCTACGATTTCTTCGTCGCCGACGACGAGGACGGCCGCGCGCGGGTCGAGGGCTACGCCCTGGAGGCCGTGCGCCGTGCGCTGGTGCGGCTGTCGGCCGAGGATGCGCCGGCCGGCACCATGAGCGTGGTGCTGGGGCCGGGCTGGCCCGGCGTGCTGCTGCACGAGGCGGTCGGCCACGGGCTGGAAGGCGATTTCAACCGCAAGGGCAGTTCCACCTACAGCGGCCGCGTGGGCGAGAAGGTCGCCTCCGAGCTGTGCACCATCGTCGACGACGGCACCATCGCCGGCCGCCGCGGTTCCCTGAGCATGGATGACGAAGGCGTGCCGGGTGGCTTCAATACCCTGATCCGGGACGGCGTGCTGGTCGGCTACATGCAGGACAAGCACAACGCCGGCCTGATGGGGGTGGCGCCCACCGGCAACGGCCGTCGGGAATCCTTCGCCCATCTGCCCATGCCGCGCATGACCAACACCTACATGCTGCCGGGTAACGACGATCCCGCCGCCATTCTCGGCTCGGTCGACGAGGGCATCTTCGCCGCCAATTTCGACGGCGGCTCGGTGGACATCACCTCGGGCAACTTCGTGTTTTCCGCGTCCGAGGCCTATCGCATCGAAGGCGGTCGGCTGGGCGCCCCGATCAAGGGAGTCACCCTGATCGGCAATGGTCCCGATGTGCTCGAGAAGGTCTCCATGGTCGGCAACGACCTGGCCCTGGATACCGGCATCGGCGTCTGCGGCAAGAACGGCCAGAGCGTGCCCGTCGGGGTCGGTCAGCCCACCCTGCGGGTGGACGGGCTCACCGTCGGCGGCACCCAGGGCTAGGCTGCCCCGCTTGGCCCAGCGCGGCGACCTGCGCATCGTCGGCGGCGCTTGGCGCGGGCGGCGTATCCCGATCGCCGACGCCCCCGGCCTGCGGCCAACCCCGGACCGCGTCCGTGAAACCCTGTTCAACTGGCTGGCGCCGCAGCTGCCTGGCGCCTGTTGCCTGGATGCCTTTGCCGGCAGCGGCGTGCTGGGGCTGGAGGCGCTGTCTCGCGGGGCCGCCGGGTGCGTGTTCATGGAGCCGGACCGGCGCTGCCGCGAGCGACTGGCCGCGGCGGTTGACACCCTGGGCGCGACCGGCGCGGTGATCGACCCGGGCCGGTCGCCGGAGGGCTGGCCCGGCCTGGCGGAATCGGATTTCGATCTGGTGTTTCTCGACCCGCCGTTCGACGCCGACCTGCTGATCCCGGCCCTGGCCGCGCTGCCGCCCCGGCTGCGGCCCGGCCATCGGGTCTATCTGGAATTCACGGCCCGCCGTGAGCCGGAACTGCCCCCCGGCTGGGCCTGGCACCGGCGCAAGCGGGCCGGGGAAGTGGGCTACGGCCTTGCAACGTGGTCGGGTGCGGGCGAGGATGCAGAGCATGACTGAGCACAAACCTGTGCGGGCGGCCTATACCGGCACGTTCGACCCCATTACCAACGGGCACGCGGATGTCATCCGCCGCGCGGCCCGGCTGTTTCCCGAGCTGGTCGTGGCAGTGGCCAACAACACCTCGAAGAAATCCATCTTCGAGCCCGATGAGCGCATCGAGTTGGCCCGCCGGACGCTGGCGGACCTGGACAACGTCACCGTGATGGGCACTTCCGGCCTGATCGTGGACTGGGCGCGCGAGCAGGGCGTGACCGTGCTGGTGCGCGGCGTGCGCGGGGTGGGGGATTACGAGTACGAGCGCCAGATGGCGGTGATGAACCAGCATCTCAACCGCGACGTGGAAACCGTGTTGCTGGCCCCCTCGCCCCAGTACGCGCATATCTCCTCGACGCTGGTTCGGGAGATCGCGATCCTGGGTGGTGACATCGGCGGGCTGGTACCGGCCCCGGTGGCCGAGGCGCTGGCGGCCAAGTCCCGCGACTGACCCCCGCCGGCTTGTCCCGGCTCGACACAGATTCAGTGAGGAGACCGTTACCGTGCGTATCGTTCCCGGTCGAATGATTCGATCCCTTGTCCTGTGGCTGACCCTGGCCGGCGCCGCAGGCATGGCCGCAGCGGCGGAACCACCGCCGGGTGCGGCCGTGGCCAGTGCCCATCCCGCGGCCACCGAGGCCGGCATCGAGATTCTGGAAGCCGGCGGCAACGCATTCGATGCGGCGGTGGCGGTATCCGCCGCGCTCGCGGTCGTGGAGCCGCAGGGCTCGGGCCTCGGCGGCGGCGGTTTCTGGCTGCTGCATCAGGCGGGCTCAGGTCGCAACGTCATGGTGGACGGCCGGGAGGAGGCCCCGGCGGCGGCTACCGAGGACATGTACCTGGACGAGGACGGCGGCTACGTGTCGTCGCGCTCCAAGAACGGGCCGCTGGCGGCCGGTATTCCCGGCGAGCCGGCCGCCCTGGCGCACATTGCCGAGAAATACGGCGAGTTGCCGCTGGCCGAGTCGCTGGCGCCGGCCATCCGACTGGCCCGGGACGGCTTCGCCATCGGCGACGAGTTCGTGACCCTGCTGCACTGGCGGGCTACCACCATGAAGACCGTGGGTGGCGTGGCCGGCGAGGTCTACCTGCCCGGCGGCGTGGTGCCCGACGCCGGTTCCGTGCTGAAGCAGCCCGCGCTGGCCGACACGCTGACCCGCCTGGCCGAGCAGGGGCGCGACGGGTTCTACACCGGGCCGGTGGCCCGGTCGCTGGTGGAGGGCGTGCGCGCGGCCGGGGGCATCTGGCAGCTGTCGGATCTGGCCGACTACGAGGTGGTCGAGCGCGAACCCATCGTCTCGCGCTTCCGGGACATGACGCTGATCGGCGCCCCGCCGCCGTCCTCGGGCGGCGTGGTGCTGGCGGAGGCGCTCAATATTCTCGACCGCCTGCCCTGGTCGGGCCTGTCCGAGGTCAAACGCAAGCACCTGGTGGTCGAGGCCATGCGCCGCGCCTATCGGGACCGCGCGGCCTACCTGGGCGACCCGGATTTCGTGGACATGCCCATCGACCGGCTGATCAGCGGCGACTATGCGGCCGGCCTGCGCATCGGTATCTCACTGGAACGGGCCACGCCCAGCGACATGCTGGCCCCGGCCACCGCGGACGTGGCGCCCGGCACCGATACCACGCATTTCTCGATCATGGACAGCCGGGGCAATCGCGTGGCGGCCACCCTGTCGGTGAACTACCCTTTCGGTAGCGGCTTCATGCCGGCCGGCACCGGCGTAGTGCTCAACAACGAGATGGACGATTTCTCCGCCAAGCCGCTGACGCCCAACGGCTATGGCCTGATCGGCACCGGCGCCAATGCCATCGCGCCGGGCAAGCGACCGCTGTCGAGCATGAGCCCCAGCTTCGTGGAGGCGCCCGACCGCACGCTGGTGATCGGCACGCCCGGTGGCAGCCGCATCATCTCCATGGTGCTGCTGGGCATTCTCGAGTTCGCCGAAGGCGCGGACGCCCGGGCGATTGCCGCACTGCCCCGATACCACCATCAGTTCCGACCGGATCATATCTACTTCGAGCCGGATGCCCTGTCCGACGCCGACCGTGACGCGCTGAAGGCCATGGGGCACGCGCTGGAGCTGTCCGATCGGGATTACGGGGACATGCAGGTGGTGATTCACGACCGTGCCGGTAATCGGCTGGAGACCGGGAGTGATCCGCGGGGTATCGGGGCTGGAAAGGTTCTGGTGGCCGGAGAAGACGATTAAACCGCGCAGCGCGACACGACGTGTAGGGCGCCATTCATGGCGCCTGCCCGAATCAACGGGCCGCGCAGCGCCACGGAAACGTCATTGCGAGGCCCCTTCAGGGGCCGCGGCAATCTCGAACCTTGGCAGCTGATCGCCGGCCAGCCCAATAGGCCGGCATAAGCGAAGCGTTGCCGGCACTGCTTTGCCAGCTCCGTTAGAAGAATGCGGCAGATTCCACATCGCTGAATCGGGCCGGGAACCCCGCCGCCCTGCAGTGCTCAGCTCGTCCCGACGGGAATCAAGAGTTGCCATGGTCGGGCGTGGTCGCTTCTTCCTTCCCGTTAGCGCTTGCCGCCCAACATCAGGCAACGCGCTGGGGTCGTGCCGCGTAATTGCCGACGACGCCGTTATGCGCCCGGTGATGCCTCGCCAAAACGCTCGGCGAGCGCATTGGCCTCGGTGATGACCCGCTCCCGATACTGAGCCTCCAGCAGCTGGCGCTCTGCGTCCAGCCGCTCGATCTCCGCCCGGGGGCGCTGGCGGCGGGCCAGCCGCCGGGGCATGTGTTCGGTGGCGTCATGCAGCCCGTAGATGGCGGGGTAGTGGTGCTGGCCCTCGCCCGGCGGCAGGCGGTTGTCGATCAGCACCTTCAGGCGGATCGCCGCTTCGGTGAGATTGAGGTCGTCCTGCAGCAGGGCGCTGGTGATCAGCCGGATGCTTTGCGATTGGTCGGCCCGGGCCGCGCGGTGCTGTGCGGCCAGCGCCCGCCGGCGGGCCAGCACGCGCCGCCACAGCCAGGCGGCATAACCAGCCAGGCCCAGCACGATGGCGGCGCCGGCGATTATCAGGAAATCCAGCATGGCCGCATTGTACGCGCCGGTTGTCGGTGTCGACGCGTTGTGGTGCACTCCGCCCACGTTATTCGCCGCCGGTTCGTCATGGTCGAAAGCCTCTATCCCCCGGTTCCCCGCTCGAAGTCGGATCTGCGCCATCTGCCCGGCGAGCACGGGCTGCCAGTGCTGGGTCAGACGTTGTCGTTCGTGTTCCGCATGGACGAGATGCCCCGGCGATTGTGGGAACGCTACGGGCCGGTATCGCGGGGGCATGTGCTGTTCGAGCCGGTGGTGAACATGCTGGGGCCGGACGCCAACCAGTTCGTGCTGGCCGACCGGGCGGGCAATTTCTCCGCCTACGGCGGCTGGGAGCCGATCATCGGGCGGCTGTTTCCGCGCGGGCTGATGCTGCGCGACGGCGAGGACCACCGCGCCCACCGGCGCATCATGCAGACCGTGTTCCGCAAGGAGACGCTGGCCGAGGACCTGGCGTTGATGCAGCCGGTGATCCGGCAGCACGTGGAGGCCTGGCCGGAGGCGCTGGCGTTCTACCCGGCGATCAAGTCACTGACGCTGGAGATTGCCGCCGCCATCTTTCTCGGCCTGCCGCTGGGGCGGGAAGCGCGCGAGATCAACGCGGCGTTCGTGGACGTGGTGGAAGCCTCCATGGCGATCGTCAAGGCGCCGCTGCCCGGCACCCTGTTGCGGCGGGGCCTGATCGGCCGCCGCCGGCTGGAGCGCTTCTTCCGCGAACATCTGCCGGCCAAGCGCGCTGCTGAGACGCCGGACCTGTTCAGCCGGCTGTGCCACGCGCGATCGGAGGACGACGAACGCTTCTCCGACGCGGAGGTCGTGGACCACCTGGTGTTCGTGATGATGGCGGCCCACGACACCACCACCAGTGCGTTGTCGTCCATGGCCTATCTGCTGGCACGGCATCCCGACTGGCAGGCCAGCCTGTACGACGAAGTGAGCAGCGTGCCGGCGCCGCTGGCCCATGAGGACCTGGACCGGCTCGAGCAGACCGCGGCGGTCATGCGCGAGGCCCTGCGGTTGTATCCGCCACTGCCGGCGATGCGGCGCCGGACCCTGCGCGACTGCGAATTCGAGGGCTTCCATCTGCCGGCGGACACGCCCGTCAATATCTTCAATCACTTCACCCACCACATGCCGGAGTACTGGGACGGGCCCGAGCGTTTCGATCCCACCCGCTTCCAGCGCCAGGAACACCGGCGCCACCCGTTCCAGTTCATTCCGTTCGGCGCCGGGGCGCACACCTGCATCGGGCTGCATTTCGCGGAACTCCAGGTGAAGGCGGTGATGCAGGCGCTGCTGCGGCAGCGTGAGCTTGCAGTCGAGCCGGGCTACACCATGCCCTGCCAGGTCAGCCCTATCAGCAAGCCGCGTGACGGTCTGCCGCTGCAGTTGATCCGTCGCGGCTGAATCGTGGCCGGGCGGTAATCCCGGGATCGCTCAGCCGCGGCGAACGCGTACCTCGGCCACCACGCCACGCTCGACGAGCTTGTCGCGAACCTCGGTGGCCACCTGATCGTAAACCCGACGGCTCACCAGCCGCGGCGCCACGCGGCCGAGTTGCCCGCCCCAGCGGGTATGCTCGCGTGCCAGTTCGATCGGATTGTCGATCGTGATCTCGATGGCGGCGCCGCGTTCCGCCGGATCGAGCCGGGCCTGCACCTGGCGAAGGCGCATCCAGAGCACGACGCTGAGAGCGCCGAGCCCGGCAGTGGCGAGGATCAGGGCAACAACAAGGGCAGCAGAACCCGGGGGCATCGGCGCGAGCAGGACAGGTTGGCGGCGCGCAAGCTTAGGGCCTGACCGCGTTGCCTGCAATGCGCCCCGGCGTCGGTTGACGGTCAGGCAGCGTCGCTGTCTGGGTCGCTTTGGGCCGCCCCTTTCTTCTTCTTGCTTGGCAGAATGCCCATCAGCTTGCAGATGATGCCCAGCATGATCTCGTCAGCGCCGCCGCCGATGGATATCAGGCGGGTGTCGCGCAGGGCGCGGGCAGTTTCCGATTCCCACATGTAGCCCTGGCCACCCCAGTACTGCAGGCAGCTGTCGGCCACTTCGCGGGCCAGCCGGCCGGCCTTGAGCTTGGCCATGGAACAGAGCATGGTGGCGTTCTCGCCGCGGATCATGGCCTCGGTGGCGCGGTAGACCGCCGAGCGCAGCATTTCCACCTCGGTCTTGAGCTCGGCCATGCGGAAATGGATGGTCTGGTTGTCGATCAGCGGCTGGCCGAAGGTCTGGCGGTCGCGGGTGTAGTCGATGGTGGCATCGATCAGACGCTCCATGCCCTTGAGCACGCTGGCGGCGCCGAACAGGCGCTCTTCCTGGAACTGCAGCATCTGGTACATGAAGCCGGCGCCTTCCTGGCCGATCAGGTAGCGCTGCGGCACCCGCACGTCGTCAAAGAACAGCTGTGCGGTGTCCGAGGACCACATGCCCAGCTTGTGCAGCTTGCGGGCCCGTTCCACGCCGGGGGTATCCAGCGGCACCATGATCAGCGACTTGTTCTCGTGGACCTTGCCCTCGGAGGTGTTGGCCAGCAGGCAGATCCAGTCCCCTTTCATGCCGTTGGTGATCCACATCTTGGAGCCGTTGATGACGTAATCGTCACCATCCTTGCGGGCGGTGGTCTTGATCCCGGCCACGTCCGAGCCGGCCTGGGGTTCCGACACGCCGATGCAGGCCACCTGTTCGCCCGATACCGCCGGGGCCAGGAACTCGGCCTTGAGTTCATCCGAGCCGAAGCGGGCCAGTGCCGGCGTGGCCATGTCGGTCTGCACACCGATGGCCATCGGTACTGCGCCGCAGGACACGCGGCCGATCTCTTCGGCCAGGACCAGTCCGTAGCTCCAGTCCAGGCCCAGACCGCCGACGGACTCCGGCTTGGTGATGCCCAGCAGCCCGAGCTCGCCCATCTTGCGGAACAGCTCGTGGGAGGGGAATTGTCGGGCTTCTTCCCATTCGTCGACGAAGGGATTGATCTCGTTGTCGACAAAGCGCGCGACCGTGCGGCGCAACTCTTCGTGTTCGCTGGTGAACTGCATGGCTGATCCTCGCCGAGGCAAATAATGAAATCGGTATTACCGGGAAGAATCCCGGAATGCAGGCGTTCTTAGTAGCACGGCGGCAGCAAGAGGCTCAACAGGTAACGGAAATTTCTGTTTTCGGTTGCGATGCCCGGCGCCCCGTATGGGGCGGACTTTCCCGAGTGTCCGGTAGCGGTTACATTGCCGGGAAATCGTGACGACGCACGTCGCGGCCACAACAACGGAGGAGAGCGGACATGGGGGATTTGCAGGGCAAGATCTGTCTGGTGACCGGCGGTCTGGGCGGCATCGGCCGGGCCTGCGTGGAGAAGTTTCTTGCCGAAGGCGCCACGGTCCTGTTCACCGATCTGGACGAGGCGGCCGGCCGGGCCGCGGCCGAGGAACTGGGGGACCGGGCGGCGTTCATGGTGCAGGACGTCACTGACACCGATGCCTGGCGCGAGGTCTTCGCTACCATGCGGGAGCGCTGGGAGCGGGTCGATGTGGTAGTCAACAACGCCGGCATCGCCGAAGTGGCCAATATCGAGGACGTCAGCCCGGCGTCATGGCGGCGGACGCTGGCGGTGAACCTGGACGGGGTCTTCCACGGCACCCAGCAGGGCATTGCGGCAATGAAGGCCGGCGGTGGCGGGTCGATCGTGAACATCGCGTCGATCGAGGGTTTCATCGGCGAGCCGATCGTGCCGGCCTACAACGCCAGCAAGGGCGGGGTGCGGATCTTTTCGAAATCGGCGGCCAACCACTGCGCCCGGTCCGGCTACAACATCCGCATCAACTGCGTCTGCCCGGGGTTCGTGGGCACCGAGATGGTGTCCGGCGCAATGGCCGCCCTGCCGCCCGATCAGGCGGCCGATTTCGAGACCGCCCTGATGCAGCGGGTACCGATGGGCCGCCTGGGCGAGCCCGCGGAAGTGGCCAACGCGGTGGCGTTCCTGGCCAGCGACGAGGCCAGTTTCATTACCGGCGCCGATCTCTGCGTCGACGGCGGGCATACGGCAAGCTGAGCCGCCCCGGCGGGCCGCGCCGTCCGCCAGTGCTCAGATATCGGTGAAGTCGCCGCTACGGCCCCTGCCGTCGGCGAAGCGCCCGGCGCCGGTGACACCTTCCCCGGACAGGCAGGCCTGGCCGTTGTACCACTCGCGTCGCTGGGCCTCCCGTACGCTCAGGCCGTGCTGCATGTACACCGACCGCCGGTCGGCATTCATGCAGGCCTGGGGGAAGCGGGCGATGTCGGTGGCCATGGCCTCCGCGTTCTCGCGGGCGCTGCCTGTCGGCACGACCGATTCGCAGGCGCCTATGCGCAGGGCCTCCTCGGCGCCCACCTTGCGGCCGGTCAGGATGATCTCCATCGCCCGGCCCTGGCCCACCAGCCGGGGCAGACGCACGGTGCCGCCGTCGATCAGCGGAATGCCCCAGCGCCGGCAGTAGACGCCGAAATAGGCGTCTTCGGCCATCACGCGGATGTCGCACCAGATGGCCAGTTCGAAGCCTCCGGCCACCGCCGGGCCCTCGACCGCCGCGATTACCGGCTTGGACAGGTCCAGCCGGGTGGGGCCCAGGGGCCCGCGTGGCACCGGGGCGTTGTCGTCGAACGGGTAGTCCAGCTCCGGCAGCGGGCGGTTGCTTTCGCCCAGGCTGCTGACGTACTTGAGATCCCAGCCGGAGCAGAAGGCCCCGCCCTCGCCCCAGAGCACTGCCACCCGGGCCTCCGGATCGGTGTCAAACTCGTTGAACGCCGCAACCAGCGCGTCGGCGCTGGCCGGGTCCATGGCGTTGCGGGCCTCGTCGTAACGGCTGTGGATGATGGTCCAGACGTGGCCCTGCTTTTCTGTGCGAACGGTCATGCGTGGCTCCCGATGGCTGTTAGGCCGGAAACCTTAGCAATCGGCCGCCGCCCGCGCGCCACCCGTCCGGGGCCGCGGCTTACAACTCAAGCCGCGGCGTCGTCGCGGCTACCGTCGCCGGACAGACTCAGCAGCATCTGGTTCATGCGCCGTACGAAGGTGGCGGGGTCGTCCAGCTCACCGCCCTCCGCCAGTACGGCCTGCTCGTGCAGCAGGTGGGCCCACTCGCCGAAACGGTCATCGTCGGTTTCGCCTCCCATGCGCTTGACCAGCGGGTGAGTGGGGTTGACCTCGAGGTGGGCCTTGCTGCCCATGGGTATGGACTGGCCGGCCTCCTTGAGGATGCGCTCCAGATGCGCGGACAGCCCGGCTTCGTCGGCCACCAGACAGGCCGGGGAATCGGTCAGGCGGTGGGTGACGCGGACTTCACCGACGCTGTCGCCCAGGGCGGTCTTGAGTCGCTCGAGTAGATCCCTGGACTCGTTCTCCAGCTTTTCCTGTTCGGCCTTTTCCTCGTCGGTTTCGGCCTCGCCCAGGTCCAGCGCACCCTTGGCCACGGACTGGAATGCCTTGCCCTCGAATTCGGTGAGGTGGGCCATGACCCACTCGTCCACGCGGTCGGTGAGCAGCAGCACCTCGATCCCCTTCTTGCGGAACACTTCCAGGTGCGGGCTGTTCTTCGCCGCGGCCAGCGATTCCGCGGTGTGATAGTAGATCTTCTCCTGCCCCGACTGCATGCGGGCCACGTAGTCGGACAGCGATACCTTCTGGGCCGGATCGTCATCGTGGGTGGAGCTGGCCCGGATCAGTTTCGCGATAGTGTCGCGGTTGTCACCGTCCTCGACCACGCCTTCCTTGAGCACCGGGCCGAATTCGGACCAGAACGCGGCGTAGTCCTCGGGGCGCTTTTCGGCCATGTCCTCGAGCAGGCCCAGCAGCTTCTTCACCGAGCCGGCGCGGATGCGGTCGATCACCCGGTTGGATTGCAGCAGCTCGCGGGAGACGTTCAGCGGCAGGTCGTTGGAGTCGATGATGCCGCGCACGAAGCGCAGGTAGCGGGGCATGAGCTGCTCGGCGTCGTCCATGATGAACACCCGCTGCACGTACAGCTTCACGCCATGGCTCTGGCGCTGCGGGTCGAACAGGTCGAACGGCGCGCGCTTCGGGATGTACAGCAGTGACGTGTATTCCTGGCTGCCCTCCACCTTGTTGTGGGTCCAGGTCAGCGGGTCGTCGAAGTCGTGGCCCACGTGCTTGTAGAAGGCCTTGTATTCATCCTCGCTGATGTCGGACTTCGGCCGGGCCCACAGCGGAGCGCCTCGATTGACTTGTTCCCACTCGCCGGGCTTGTCGGTCTCTTCGTCGCTTGCGTCGCCCCGCATCTTGATCGGGAAGGCGATGTGGTCGGAGTAGCGTTCGATCAGGTGGCGCAGCCGCATGGGCTCTAGGAACTCGTCCTCGCCCTCGCGCAGGTGCAGCGTCACCTCGGTGCCACGACCGGGTCTGGCGACTTCCTCCAGGGTGTATTCGCCGCCGCCGTCGGATTCCCAGCGGATGCCGGTTTGCTCGCCGGCCTTGCTGGTAGTGACGGTGACGCGATCGGCGACGATGAACGAGGAGTAGAAGCCCACGCCGAACTGGCCGATCAGATGCGCGTCCTTCTTCTGGTCGCCGGACAGCGAATCCAGGAACGCACGGGTGCCGGACTTGGCGATTGTGCCGATGCGGTCGATCACCTCGTCCCGGTTCATGCCGATGCCGTTGTCCGTGATGGAGACCGTGCGGTTGTCCGCATCCACTTCGATCCAGATCGCCAGGTCCGGGTCCTTTTCGAACAGCGAGTCGTCGGCCACCGCCTGGAAGCGCAGCGTATCCAGTGCGTCGGAGGCGTTGGATACCAGCTCGCGCAGGAACACCTCCTTGTTGGAGTACATGGAGTGGATCATCAGCTGCAGCAGCTGCTTGACCTCGGCCTGGAAGCCGTGCGTTTCCCGGTTGGGTGCGTTGTCGCTCATGGTTCTGGTGTCCTCGCCGTTCGCCGATTCGGTTCCCGCGAGATAGGGTCGGTACGGCGTTTTTCAAGCGGAGATGCGATTTGCGCATCGAATCGGTGAATGCCGTGACGCTGTTCACGGCGGAGATGGGAGCGGCCTGTCGGTTCTACGAGGCACTGGGCTTCGTATTGAAATTCGGAGGCCCGGACGCGCGGTTTACCAGTTTTCACGCCGGCGACAGCTTTCTGAACTTGGCCGTCGCCCCGGCCCCGGAGACCGGCTGGGGCCGGGCGATATTCCATGTGGACGATGTGGATGCCGTGCATGCGGCGGCCCTGGCGGCCGGGCTAGAGCCCGCGTTCCCGCCGCGCGACGCGCACTGGGGCGAGCGCTATTTCCACATCCGGGACCCGGACGGACACGAGTTGTCCTTCGCTCGGCCGTTGTCCAGCGCTGGTGTCGTTCCGGATACCCGGCCGCTGCGATAGAATTGGTCGCTAACGGGTCAGGTGGATCCGGAACAAGACGAAGAGGACGCCGACATGGGTATCTGGGTGCTCACCGCCTTTGTACTATGCGCGATCTATGTGCAGATGCGCGGTCGGGTCCGGCACGCGGGGATTGGGCGGAAGATTTCCGATCACGCCAATCTGTTCGCGCCGATCAACTGCCTGTTCTACTGGACCTCGGCAGTGCGCAGCGACCCTTATGCGGCGGTGGACCAGTTTCCCGAGTTGCAAAAGCTGCAGGACAACTGGGAAATCATCCGCGACGAGGCCCTGGCGCTCAATGACAGTGCCCGCATCGCCGCCTCCGACCAGCTCGACGATATCGGCTTCAATTCCTTCTTCCGTTCCGGTTGGAAGCGCTTCTATCTCAAGTGGTACGGGGCCAGTCTGAAATCGGCCGAGCAGCTGTGTCCGCGGACCGTGGCGCTGGTCAACCAGTGCAAGTCGGTCAAGGGGGCGATGTTCGCCATGCTGCCGCCGGGTGGCCGGCTGGTGAAGCATCGCGACCCCTACGCGGGCTCGCTGCGCTATCACCTGGGGCTGGTCACCCCCAACTCGCCCGACTGCTACATCTGCGTTGACGGCCAGAAATACCACTGGCGGGACGGCGAGGCGGTGATGTTCGACGAAACCTTCATCCACTACGCCGCCAACGAAAGCGACGAGAACCGCATCATCCTGTTTCTGGACGTGCGCCGGCCGGTCCGCCTGTTCCTGGTGGACTGGTTCAACGCGTTGTTCTCGCGCCTGGTCGTCTCCGGCACCGCCAGCAAGAACACCGACGCGGACAAGGTGGGCTTCATCAACAAGGGGTTCTACTACCTCTACCAGCTGCGCACCCTGGCCAAGCAGGTGAAGGCCTGGAACCGGCCGGTCTACTACACGCTCAAATACCTGCTGTACGGCGGACTGGTCTACTGGCTGTTCCTGCGCGGCTCGCTCGAGTGGTTTGCCGGGGTGATTGGCGTAACGGACTGAGTCGTCGGCTCGAGCGCGTCCGACACGACGGACCCGCAAGCAGCACGATTCCCCCGCGGCCGTAAGGCCAGCGCGGGTCGCAACCACGACGATCCCCTTCCTCGTCTGATGCCGGCCGGCAGCCTGACGCCCGGCCGCTGGCCGTGCCGTTCCCGGATTCCGGTTCGACGTTCTCGATTCGACTTGTTGCAGGGCACCACTGGATTCTCCCGAGTGCGTTACGTAGAATGAATGCGAATGACTTGCATTACTAACCAATAAACGTAAAGGGAGAGCCCATGACACGTCGACATCGGGGAATTGCGACTGTTGCCCGGCTGGCAGTTGGCCTGACGCTGCTCGCGCCGGGCCTGGTCGCGGCACAGGATGATCAGGACGATGAGGCTACTGAACTGGGGCCGATCAGTGTCGAGGCGCAGGGGGAATCGGCCACCGGGCCGGTGGACGGCTACAAGGCCGAGCGGTCCACCACCGCGACCAAAACCGACATTCCGCTGATTGAGTCGCCGCAGTCGGTGTCGGTGATTTCGCGCGAACAGCTGGAGGATCGCCAGGCCGACAATCTGGCGGAGGCCGTGGCCTATACCCCGGGCATCTATGTACAAAACCGGGCGTTCCAGCGGGTGATCGACTCGTTTGCCATCGACATCCGCGGCTTCTCCGCCCAGGACGCCACCTACCGTGACGGCACCCAGATCCAGGCGGGTCTGGTCTACGATTCGCCGCTGGAAACCTATGCCTTCGATCGCATCGAGATCCTGCGCGGCCCGGCGTCGATTCTCTACGGCCAGGCCCAGCCGGGCGGCATCATCAACCTGGTGACCAAGAAGCCGACGGATCAGCCACTGCGCGAGATCGGCCTGGAAATCGGCACTGAAAACCACCAGCAGGCCACCGTGGACATCAGCGACCGCATCGACGAAAACGGCGAGTGGCGCTACCGCCTGACCGGCCTGGCGCAGCGGGCCGATACCTTCATCGATTTCGTCAACGACGACAGCACCTACGTGGCGCCCAGCCTGACCTGGCAGCCCACGGATGCGACGTCGCTGACGCTGCTGACGCATTACCAGTCCCACGAGACCCGGTATCCCTGGTCGGCGTTTCCGCGGGCGGGTACGGCCGATCCCGGCCCGCATGGTCAGGTGCCCGAGAACCGCTACATCGGCGAACCCGAGTTCGACCGCTACGACTCCGAGGAGTGGGCCGCCGGCTACCTGTTCGAGCACGAGTTCAGCGACGTGCTGACCTTTCGCCAGAACCTGCGTTATCGGGAGATCGAGTACGACGTGCTCGACACCTTTCGCAACTACTTCGGGCCTTATATCGACAACAATCTGCGCACGCTGATCGACCGCGGTCAGCGCATCCGTTTCGACAAGGGCGACACCCTGACGGTGGACAACCGCCTGATCCGCAAGCTGGGCTTCGGAGGCGTTCAGCACACCCTGCTGGCCGGCATTGATTACAAGACCTTGACGCTGGATACCCAGACCAGCGGTTTCGTCCCCATCAACGGGCCTGCCAGCGACCTCGACCTGTTCAACCCCGTGTACGGTCGCGACTTCGTGCGGCCCAGCCTGAATCCGGCCACCACCACCGATGCGGACCAGATCGGGTTGTACCTGCAGGACCACATCAAGTTCAACGAGCGCTGGGTGGTGTCGCTGGGCGGTCGGCAGGACTGGGTGGAGGAAGAAAGCACCGGCCAGCCGAAAGAGGATCAGGACGAACTGTCGCTGCGCGCGGGGGTGGTCTACCTGGCCGGCGGTGGCTGGGCGCCCTACGCCAGCTACTCGGAATCGTTCACCCCCAATTACGGCGAGAACCAGTTCACCGGCGAGGACTATGACCCGCAGTTGGGCGAGCAGCTCGAGGCCGGGCTGCGCTACCGCCCGCCCGGCAGCGGCCTGTCCGCCACCGTGGCCGTATTCGACATCATCCGCGAGAACGAGGTGGTGCAGAATCCCGCCAACCCGGGCAACCCGATGGACCAGGTGCAGATCGGCGAAACCGAGTCCACCGGGGCCGAACTGGAGGTGATCGCCGATCTCACCGCCAACCTGCAGGTCATCGCCGGCTATACCTGGCAGCAGGTGGAAGTGGGCGAGGCCGGCGGTGCGCAGGCCACCAACGGCAATCGCCTGGCCAACAAGCCCGAGCATCTGGCCAACCTCTGGCTGGACTACACGCTCTATACCGGGCCGCTGGCCGGTCTCGGGCTGGGTGCCGGGGTGCGTTACACCGGGTCATCGTTCGCCGACGGCGCCAATACCGTCAGGTTCCCCTCGGCCACGCTGGTGGACGCGACCGTCCGCTATGACCTCGCCGGCAACGTGGGCCTGCAGTTGGCCGCCAACAATCTGTTCGACGAGCAGCCCATTTACTGTTCGGGTACAGCGCCGACGTCGACCTGTGACTACGGCATCCCCCGTCAGGTTGTCGGCAGCCTGACCTACCGCTGGCAATAGCCGGCGGTTCCCGGGGCGCGGCACGGCACCGCGCCCCGGTTTCCGGCCTGTCCGCCGGTGAATTCCGGCTGGATCCGATCGAAGTGTCCGGTGACAGCGACCGGGAAAGCGATGCCTGAATCAATCTGGACCAGCCCAGCCAGGTGGGCAAGAACCGGGTGCCGGTGAAGGACACGCCGCAGTCGATCGAGGTGGTGGAGCAGGACTTCATCCAGGATATCGGCGCCCAGACCATCGAGGACGCGCTGGGCTATTCCTCGGGTGTGTTCGCCGAACAGTTCGGCTTCGATGCCCGCGTGGACACCGTGTCGGTGCGCGGGCTCGATGCCTCCCGCAATCTCGACGGCCTGCGCTCGATCCACGGATTCTACAACAGTGCGCGCACCAATCCCTATGCGCTGGAACGCATCGAGGTGCTGAACGGGCCGTCGTCGGTGCTCTACGGCCAGTCGGTATCATCAACGCCGTTTCCAAGCTGCCACGTGCCGAGCAACAGGGCGAACGCTGGGCCCAGGCCGGGTCGTTCTCGTGCCTGCAGTTCGCCATGGATCTGACCGGATCACTGACCGAGTCCGGCGATCAAGACCTGCGTCTCGAGGTGTCGCGGGCCGGGGCTGGCCTGCGGTTACGGCAGCCGGCGCAACATTACCGCCAATGTCCGCTATCGCTACTGACGGGGTCGGCGCGGCCCCGCCGGACGCGCGGGGCCGTGCTATCCTGCATTATCGACAATAAATCTTTCCCGATAATGCAACAGGCTTTTCCCGTCGGTGCGGCCGATCTCGCCCGCGCCATCGCCGCCGGCGAGATCGGCAGCCGCGAGGCGCTGGACGTGTTTGTCGAGCGTATCGACCGGTTGAATCCGGCCATCAACGCCGTCGTGGTTCAGGATATTGAGGCGGCGCGCGCCCGGGCCGATGCGGCCGACGCGGCGCGGGCGGCCGGGCAGTCCTGGGGGCCCCTGCACGGCGTGCCCATGACGGTGAAGGATACCTGGGAGGTCGCCGGCATGGTCACCGCCTGCGGCGATCCCGGTCTGGCCGACTACCGGCCCGCGAATACGGCCGTGGCAGTACAGCGGCTGATCGACGCCGGCGCCGTCGTGTTCGGCAAGACCAACACCCCGCGCATGGCCCAGGACCTGCAGACCTACAACAAGGTCTACGGCACCACCAACAATCCCTGGGATGTCAGCCGCACGCCGGGCGGGTCCTCCGGGGGCGCGGCGGCCGCGGTGGCTGCCGGGTTCACCGCCCTGGAACTGGGCAGCGATATCGGCGGGTCGATCCGCACCCCGGCCCACTGGTGCGGGGTCTACGGCCACAAGCCCAGTTACGGCCTGATCCCGATGACCGGCCATATTCCCGGACCGCCGGGCACCCGATCGCAGCCGGATCTGGCCGTGGGCGGGCCGTTGGCCCGCAATGCGGCCGATCTGGAACTGGCGCTGGACGTGCTGGCGGGCCCCGACGAACTGGCCGGGCGGGCCTGGCGGCTGTCGCTGCCGGCCGCCCGACATGCGTCGCTGGCCGATTTCCGGATCGCCTGCTGGTTCGACGACGAGTTCGCGCCGATCGACACCGAGACCCGCTGCCTGCTGGGCACGCTGGCGACGGCGCTCGAGGGGGCGGGGGCCGAGGTCGAAGCATCGCCGGATCTGCCGGTTCGCTTTCCCGACAGCTTCCTGCTGTACCAGCAGTTGCTCAACGCGGTGGTCGGGGCCGGCATTCCGCCGAAGCTCTACCGGCGGGCCCGGCGCGCGGCCGCTTTCTTCCGGCTGATGCGACGAACGCGTGCCGGTACCCTGGGCGGATTCGTCGCCGAAGCCACCCAGAGCCACAAGGCCTGGGCCGGCGCCCATGAACGGCGTGAGCGCCAGCGGCGCGACTGGGCGGCGTTCTTCGAACGCTGCGACGTACTACTGATGCCGGTGACCGCCACCCCGGCCATCCCGCACAACCAGGAAGGCAACCTGTTCGCCCGCCGCATCGACGTCGACGGCCGGGCCCTGCCGTATCACGAGATGTTCAAGTGGATTGCCCCGCCGACCTCGGCGTATTTGCCGGTGACCGTGGCGCCGATCGGCCGCACCGCCGCCGGGCTGCCGGTTGGGGTGCAGATCGTGGCGCCGTATCTGGAGGACCGCACCGGTATCGCCTTCGCCCGGCTGCTGGCCGATGCGATCGGCGGCTTCGCGGCCCCGCCGGCCTCCTGAGCTCGCCTGCACGCCACATCCGTGGCACCGTGACGGGTTCCGAACATCACCGAATCCCGTGACTGTCATGCGTGTGACGCTGATTGCCCTGTGCTGCCTTCTCGCCGCCGGCTTCGCCCGGGCCCAGACCGTCCAGGATCTGGGCGCCGATCTGCAGAACTTCGAGTACCCGCATCCGGTCGAGGTCTTCGAACTGGAAACCCTGCGCGGCCCGGTGCCCATGGCCTACATGGATGTCGCGCCGGAAGGCGGGGGCAACGGCGAAACGGTCCTGCTGCTGCACGGCAAGAACTTCTGCACCGCCTACTGGGAGGCCACCATCACCACGCTGGTGGATGCCGGCTACCGGGTGGTCGCACCCGATCAGGTGGGCTTCTGCAAATCCGGCAAACCGGCGGCCTACGGCTACAGCTTTCATCAGCTGGCGGCCAACACGGCGGCGCTGCTTGACCAACTCGAGGTCGAGCGAGCGACCGTGCTAGGACACTCCATGGGCGGCATGCTGGCGACCCGGTTCGCGCTGATGTTTCCCGAGCGCACGGTACGCCTGATGCTGGTCAACCCGATCGGACTGGAGGACTGGAAGGCGGAGGGCGTGCCGTATCGCGGGGTCGACGCCTGGTACCGGCGCGAGGCGGGCAAGGATTTCACCGCCATCCGTCGCTATCAGCAGAACTACTACTACGACGGCGAGTGGAAGCCCGAATATGAGCGCTGGGCGAGGATGCTGGCCGGCATGTATGTGGGTGACGACGTCTCCCGCGTGGCCTGGGCCCAGGCCCTGACCTACGACATGGTCTACACCCAGCCGGTGGTGCACGAATTCGGCAATATCGACGTGCCCACGACCCTGTTCATCGGCCAGCGCGACCGCACCGCCCTGGGCAGGGATCTGGTGGACGACGAACTCGCCGACCGCCTGGGCGACTACCCGGTCCTGGGCCGGGCCGCCCGCGACGCCATCCCCGACGCCGAACTGGTCACGTTCGACGATATCGGCCACCTGCCGCATATCGAGGCGCCGGACCGCTTCCACGCCGCGCTGCTCGAAGCGCTCGGCGCGGCGCCGACCGACTGATCGGCCGGTTTCAGTCGGCCGCCGGCCCGAACGGCGAGGCCATGCGCTCGGGCCCGTCGTTGTCGTCGGCGATTTCCAGCCGCAGGGTGCTGGGATCCAGTTTCAGGTCCGAGTGATTGATGATGGCCTTGACCTGATCCTCGGGCAGTTGCAGCTTCAGCCCGAAGCTGCGCGTGACCGGCGTGGACACCACCTGGTCGACTGCCAGCGTGGTGGATAGCACCGTCTCGAGCCGGGTGTTGAGGTTCTGGTTGGCTACCACGGTGAGCGGGCCGTCGTACTTGAAGCGGATGGTCTCGCGCACCGGCACCTTGAGGTTGACCGGGATGTTGAGCTTGAGCGGCAGGCGCGCCTTGATCTCGATGTTGCGGTACTGCTTGATGGTGCGGAAGTCGAGATCGGTGCGGGCGGTGATGTCGGCGTAGGTGTCCACCGGCAGCAGCCCGTTGTAGGTGATGTCGAAGTCCAGCGGAACCTGGGCGTCGAGCGACACGTCCAGCTCATACTCGCCGCGCATCGGGACCACCACGTCGCGGTCGAACGGCACCTGGGCGTTGATCAACCCCTTCATGCCGATGTCCAGCACGTTGGTCACTTCGGTCTGCACTTCCAGTTCGTCCGGCAGGCCAAGGGCCAGCGGCTGCTCCGAAATGGTCAGGCCCAGCCGCAGGTTGAGCAGGAGCCAGAAGCCGGCCGCACCGCCCACCACCACGGCGCCCACGACCAGCCCGCCGCCCAGCAGCCAGGGCAGGATGCCGCCGCGTTGTTGCAGCGGCAGGGGGATCACGGGGCGTCCTCCGCGCCGGCCTCATCCTTCAGACCGACGTCCAGCGTGCGCAGCGGCAGCTTCAGGTCAGCGTAGTCGATGATCACTTCGGTGGGGTCCTCGGGCATGAACACCCGGGCCTTGAGCTGGGATTTCACGGGCACGCTGAGATCCGCCTGGATGGGAATGTCGGCGTCGATGGTGGTCTTGAGCGGGACTTCCAGGTTCTGCTTGAGCTTGGCGGCCACTGGCGCGGTGAATTTGAGCTGGACGTTCTTGTCCACCGGGATGTTCAGGTTGATGGGCACGTCCGCCTTGATGGGGATGTCGCCACGGATGGGCAGTTCCAGTGTGTCGCCCAGGACCTCGGCGGTAATCACCGCGTCCACGCTCAGGGTCTGATCGATGGTGATGGTCTCGTTGACCGGCACGTTCATCTTGATCGGGACCTCGGCATCGAACTTGGCCAGCAGGTTGAGGGTTTCGTCCACCGGAATCGACACGGTCTGGTCGATGGGCACGCTGGTGGAGATGACGTCGTCCAGCGTGATGTCCAGGTTGTTGAGAACGTCCGCGGTGGCGTTGAGCGGTTCCGGAATGGTCACCATCGCCGGCTGGTTGGTCAGCAGCAGCCGGGCATCCACGTTCTTGAACACCCAGTAGCCGATCAGCGCGCCACCGGCGGCGGCCCCTGCCAGCACCACCAGCAGGAACAGCCAGAAACCGATCGCGCCCCGCTGTCGGCGGGACGACGAAGCATTAGCTTGCATATTGCGCGACCTCGTCAGAATTCATAACCAATGGAGACCGTGAGGTTGTCGCGGTCGGTCAGGATATTGTTGTTGCCGCCGCCCGCGAAAATGGTCTGGGTGATGTTGGCGGACCAGCGGCCGGCGTTGAGTTCCAGGTCCAGGAACAGGATCTTGCGGCCCTCGATGAAGTTGGCCGCCAGCCCGGGCGATACCCCGTCCACATCGTGGAACAGGGCGATGGTGGGCACCAGCGAGGCGCCCGACCAGGGCACGTTCTGGTAGCTGAGCAGCGACGCTACCCGATAACCCCAGGCGAACTCGGTGACGAATCCGTCGGTGGTCTGGGCCGGGTTGATCTTGAGCGCGTCGCCGGTTTCGGCAATGCCGGGCGAGGCATGGGTGAGCGTGCCCTGGGCCTCGAACTGCAGATCGCGCTTGTCCGGCAGATCAGGCAACCAGGAGGTGGCCACGTCGAACAGCAAGATGAACTGGTCCGCCCCGAGTGGCGCGCTGGCGCCGCCGCGCAGCCGGGTGAAGTTGAAACTGGTGGTCAGGTTCTTGAGGCGCTCGTAGCCGTGGATGGACTGGCCCGGGCGGATCTCGCCGGGGGTGCCGCCGCGGTAGGCGGTGACGAAATCCGGCAGGGCCCGCTGCGAGCCCGCCAGCGTGGCGCCGCCCAGGCCCTCCAGGCTGGGGAAGCCGAGAGCCTCGGTCAGGCTTTCCTGGGTGCCGGCGATGGTGTCGCAGACCGGCCCGAGAATGCCCAGGGCATCCAGGCTGTTGCAGGCGTTGCCCGGGTCCAGCGAATCCACCGCATTGGGGATCAGCGGCACGTCGTTGCGCGGGAACGCCGGCTGGAAGGCGGCGAACAGCACGTCCTCGATGTCCACCTGTACCGGCAGGTTGGGGCGGAAGGCGAATTCCCCCTGCATCGCCCAGCCACCGATCAGCGTGTTGTAGGTGAGTCCGAAGATGTGGATGTCTTCCGGGTACTCGAGGAAATAGGTGGCGGTGTCCAGGGGCAGGGCGTTGCGCTCGGTGAGCAGACCGCCGGTGCTGGGCCCGGTGGGATTGAGCCCGCAGGCAGCGAAGAAGTCGGCGACATTGGTGGCGTCCAGCCCCAGCGGATTGCCCTCGCGCCGGGCGCAGGTAGCATCGGTGGCGGTGGCCCCCACCAGCGGGATGCGGCTGTGGTAGTTGGCGGCGTAGAAGCCGATGTCCAGGCCGCTGTCGCCGATGGCGTCGGTGAACCAGTTGACGCGGAAACCGTACTGGCCGCCGTCCTCGGGTTCCCGGTTGGCCGACCGGGCGCCGGCAAAGCTGGTGTCGGTGACCAGGGCGGCGGTGTCGTTGGCCGGGGTGCCCAGCTGGTTCGGGTCATCCGGCGTCTTGCCGAAGGGCAGCGGAATGGCGTCGTCGGAAGACACCTCGTTGTTGGCGTCGAAGAACGACACCAGTCCGCCCTTGGGCGGCAGCAGATAGGGCCGCCATTCGAACTGGTAGAACGCCTCGGCGGACAGGGTCGGTGTCAACTGGGTGCCGAACGAGGCCAGCCCCACCGGCCGGTAGAGCTCGGTCAGCTCGAACCCCGGACGCAGCAGGTTGGTGTAGGCCGGGGGATTGATGAAGTTGAGCGAGCCGCGCAGGGCGATGGTGCCCTCGCCCCAGGGCAGCAGCTGGCGGCCGATCTTGACGTCCAGCTCGCGGCCGTCGATGAACGGCAGCCGGAAGAAGACGTTGAGCTCGCGCAGGTCGAACAGGTGGCCGAGTTCTTCCTCGGTCTCTTCGTTGCGCTCCTCGGTTACCTGGATGCCCGGTTGCGGGCCCGGCGTGACGATCTGGTTGGGCCGGGTTTCCTGGAAGTCGATGTTGATCGGGTCGACCAGCGCCAGCCAGCCGATCTCCATTCCCACGTTGTCGAACCAGCTGCGGTCGCCAAAGCGCAGCGTGGCCTTTGATAGCCACTTGGTGGTGGTGGCGGTGACGTCGTACTTGTCGTAGTTGAGATTGCCGTCGTCGGTGAACATGGCCGTGGCCCCGGGCGCGGCCAGGAAGCGTTCGTTGGGCTCGGTGTCATCCGGATCGACGCTGATGCAGTCGTCGGCGGCACACAGGTCGCGGTTCTCCGGCAGCGATGCCTTGCCGATCAGTGCCCGATCCGGGCTTTCCGTGCGGAGCTGGATGCCGGTGGACAGCTTGTTTTCCCAGTCGATGTCGATGCCGCCCAGGGCATCGACATCCCAGCGCAGCGCCTGCGCCGGCAGGGCCGTGGCCAGCGCCGCCAGTGCAATCAGCAATCCCCCTTGCCGCATCGACATGCGGTGTCTCCTCTCGCGTCGGCCCGGCTCGTCGACCAGTGGCCTGTTGTTTTAGTCGCGCTTGCGGCTGCGCCAGAACTGGATACGCGGCAGATCCTCGGCAATCTCCTCGGTCTGCCCGGCAATGCTCTCGATCTGTCCGCCGAGGGACTCCAGGAACAGGGCGATGCGGAACACCGTCATCACGAACTCCAGGAACACCCGGATGGCGGTGACCACGGCCACGAACAGCGCCGGGCCGATGACCAGCAGCCAGGCAATGCCCATGCCCCAGGACTGCCCGAAGCCCCAGACAATCCAATACACTGTCAGCAGCGCGGCAAACCCGATTGCCAGCCCGTAGATGATGGGCAGCATGCGGGTGGTCAGCAGTTCGCGCATCTGCAGGTCGAACAGCTGCCGCGCGAACAGCCGGCCGAGTTCCGCCACGGACCGCCGCAGGGAGGTCGGCCGGACGTCGCCAGCCGGTTCGGTCTGCGACGGTGGTTCTTGATTGCCCATGACGCCCCCTGCGAGAAAGAGGAAAGCCGCTTTACTCGTTTACAGTAACGAATGTAACTTAAGTGTGACGGCCTGCCAACCAAGCTGCAGCATGGGGCGAGACGGGCCGCAACAACCGCCAATGCCGTGCGACAGGAGTCCCCGATGAGCGATCGCCGTTTTCCCCTGCGACGGGCCCCGCTGCCGTTCCGCCTGCTGGGGAGTGCCGTCCGGGCCGCCGGCAGCCTTCCGGGTAGCGACCTGGCCGCCCGCGGGGCACGCGAAACCGAGGCCTGGCTGCTGGGGGAGCTGGCGCAGCGCCTGGACGGCCTCCGTGAGGAGCCGGGACCGGCCGGCGACACGGGCGTGGCGAGTGACCTGTCGCCTGAAGCCGATGCCGTTGCCCGTTTCCAGACTCTGCTGGCGATGTCGCTGAACCAGCGTCCGGAAGACGCCCACCGGTATCTATTCGACCGGATCGTGGCGCAACTGGTGCCCGACGAGGCCCGCATCATCGCGGCGCTGTCCGATGGCGAGCCGGTGGCCGTGTGCCACGTCGGCGCCGGCATGCGGGTGGGGCCGGTGTCGCGCTGGGTACTGGAGAACGCGTCCACAGTGGGCAAGGACGCCGGGGTCATGCTGCTCGACCAGGTGCCGACCTACATTGCTCACTTGCGCCTGCTCGGCCTGGTGAACCTCGGCGGTCCCAGCGAGGCCCTGCAGACCCGGTACGAAATCCTAGAAACCGACGCCCGGGTGCGTGACGCCGTGGCAATGGTGGACAATGAACTGAAGATGCGACCGCGCCTGCAGCGCGGCACGCTGGTGTTGTCGGAACTGGGGCAGGCTCTTTGGCGGGCCTGCGAGACGTCGGCACTCGATAACGACGATAGCTAGCTGGATTCAGCGGATTCGGGGGAGGGCAGATGGAGGAAGCCGGGTTTCTCGGCCTGGGGCTGGAAACATGGAAGTACATCTCCATGCCCGTAATCAGCGCAGTGGTGGGCTATGTCACTAATGTGATCGCCATTCGCATGATGTTCCACCCCCTGGAGTTCATCGGCATCAAGGAGCCGATCCTGGGCTGGCAGGGCATCGTGCCGCGCAAGTGCGCAAAGATGGCTGGCATCGCGGTGGACACCATTACGTCCAAGCTGCTCGACGAGGAGGAGATATTCTCCCGGCTGGACCCCCAGCGCATCGCCGACGAACTGGAGCAGCCCACGCTGGCGATGGTCGACGAGATCACCGAGGCAGTGATGCGACGGCATCAGCCGCTGCTCTGGGAGTCGCTGCCCGGCGCGATCAAGCGCCAGATCATCCGCCGTGTCCAGGGCGAGGCCCCGGAGGTGATCGCCGAGGTGATGGGCGAGGTGCGTACCAACATCCGCCAGATGTTCGATCTCAAGGACATGGTGGTGTCGAGCCTGGTACGCGACAAGCCGCTGCTCAATCGTATCTTCAAAGAAACCGGGCGGGCCGAGTTCCGCTTCATCGGCCGCTCCGGTCTTTATTTCGGCTTCCTGTTCGGTTGCCTGCAGATGGGCGTCTGGGTGTTCTACCAGGAATGGTGGTTGCTGCCGGCGTTCGGATTGATGGTGGGTTATGCCACCAACTGGGTGGCGCTGAAGATGATCTTCAACCCCAAGGAGTTGTGGCGGGTGGGCCCGTTCTCCGTCCAGGGCCTGTTTCACAAGCGGCAGATGGAAGTGGCGCGGGATTACGGCGAGCTGGTGTCGCAGGAAATCCTCACCCCCGGCAACATTCTCGAGGCCATTCTCAAGGGCCCCTACGCGGACAAGCTGTTCGCGCTGGTGGGGCGGCACGTGCAGGAGGCGATCGACGATTCCACCAGCGTGGCCCGCCCGTTTGTCGCCTGGACCGTGGGCACGCGAAACTACCGGCTGATGAAGGAATCCGCCATCAGCGAGGTGCTGGCCCGCATGCCGGTGGCCCTGCAGCACGTCACCGACTATGCCGAGGACGCGATGCAGATCCGCGAGACTCTGGTCACCCGGCTGCAGGCACTGAATTCCGCCGACTTCGAAGGCATGCTGCGCCCCGCTTTCGAGGAGGATGAATGGATTCTGATTGCGGTGGGCGCGGCGCTGGGCTTCGCGGTGGGCTGGTTCCAGTTGATCGTGTTGTTCGGTAGCGAGTTTGCGGCCGCGTTCGGCTGATCGTCAGGAGAGCGAAGTCATGGCAGACAAACCCGGCAAGAGCCTGCGCCTGCCCACGCCGATGCCGGTGCGCCTGCTGCGCCGCGCGGCCGAGCGGGCCCAGGAATGGCCCATGGCCGGCACCGCAGTGAAACGGCTGCAGGCGGCCGAGGAATGGGCCGTTAGCGAACTCAAGCACAGGCTGGACGAATTGTCCGACAGCGAGCCACGCCGCCCGCGGCACAGCCAGGCGGGCGATGCCCGGGCGATGCTGGCCGGGCTGCTCACGGATGCCGATCGCCTCTCCCTCGAGGAGGCCCGGGAGCGCGAATTCATCGGCGTGCTCGGTCAGTTATGCCCCGATCAGGCCAAGATGCTGGCCGTGCTCGGCGATGGTCGGCACCTGCCGCTGGTGCATGTGGGCGCCGGATTGCCCGCCGGCGCCATCCGCGAGTGGGTTCTGGAGAATGCCACCAGCCTGGGGCGCGAGGCGGGCGTGACCCTGCGCGACGAGGTACCGCGGCTGGTCGGGCACATGCGTTCGCTGGGTCTGCTGCACGTCGGGCCGGAGGATGCCGGCCTCAAGACCGCCTACGAAATGCTGGCCGCCGACACCGGGGTGCGCGACGCCAGTGTCTATATCAAGAACACCCTGCGCCTGTGGCCGCGGATGCAGCGTCATACCGTGTCGTTGTCGCATTTCGGCCGGGCGCTGTGGGCGTTTGCCGGGCCGGGCGCGTGATTGACGGTCCCTGGCTCTGGTTGGCGCTGGGCGTGCTGACCTTCGTGCTCGGCTTCATGCTGTCCTGGTGGCAGATGCGCCGCCGGCTGCAGACCCGGGTCAACGAAGTGGTAGCCGAGGAGGTGGCCAGACGCATTCAGCAGCGGGTTCTCGACGAACTGGGCGGCTGCCGCCCGGACGAAACAACGCAGCAACGACAAGACGCAGGCCATGACGCAGACAAACGCTGACCGCATTTCCCTGGGCGATCTGGCCCGTGCCGGCATTCGCGATATCGGCCGCACTCCGGCGCTGGCGCGCGGCGTGGGCCTGATCGGTGCCTCGCGATTGCTCAAGCATCTGTCCATTGGTCGCCTGGTCGAGCACCACGCCCGCCGCCACCCGTACCGGACCGCCCTGCGTTTCGAGGACGAGGAATACAATTACGCGGAATTCAATGCCGCGGCGAATCGCTACGCCCACGTGCTCAAGAAATCCGGCATCCGGTCGGGCGACCGGGTCGCGGTGCTGGTCGGCAATCGCTCGCACACGCTCATGGCGATAACCGCTATCGTCAAGCTCGGCGCGGCGGCGGCCATGTGCAATACCAAGCAGCGGGGCGAGGTGCTCGCCCATAGCCTGGGGCTGGTCGAACCCGCAGCGGTGCTGGTCGGCGACGATCTGCACGAGGCCTTCGACGAGGTGCGTGGCGGGCTCGGGTTCGATGAGGGCGATCGTGTCTGGCATCTGGGCGAGGACGGTCGGCCTCCGGATTCTGCCGCCTACCGGGATCTGAACGCGGAGGCCCGCTCGCAGTCCGCCGCCAATCCCCCCGACACCCGGCGGGTGGACAAGTCGCAGCCCGCGTTCTTCATCTTCACCTCCGGCACCACCGGCATGCCCAAGGCCTCGGTGATGAGCCATACCCGCTGGCTGCGCGGCGGTGCCGGCCTGGGGCTGGCCGGCATGGGGCTGTGCGCCGATGACGCGCTCTACTGCTGTCTGCCGCTGTATCACAACAACGCCCTGACGGTGTCATGGGGCGCGGTGCTCTGCGCCGGCGCCACCATGGCACTGGGCCGCAAGTTCAGCGTCTCGGCGTTCTGGGACGAGGCCCGTCGCTACGAGGCCACCGCCTTCTGCTACATCGGCGAACTGTGCCGCTATCTGCTGCGGGCCCCGGCCGGCCCCGGCGACCGTGATCACCTGGTGCGGGTGATCATCGGCAACGGCCTGCGGCCGGATATCTGGGACGAGTTCAAGCAGCGCTTCGGCATCGAGCGGGTTTGCGAGTTCTACGGCGCCAGCGAGGGCAACCTGGTGTTCGTCAACGGCTTCAACATGGACCGCACCGCCGGGTTCTGCCCGCTGTCGTTCGCGGTGGTGGCGTTCGACCCGGACACCGAAACGCCGGTCACCGACGAGCGCGGCCGTCTGCAGGAAGTGGCCACTGGCGACGTCGGCCTGCTGCTGACCAAGATCACCAACATGGCACCCTTCGAGGGCTATACCGACGCCGAGGCCAGCGAGAAGAAGCTGTTCCGGGACGCTTTCAAAAAAGGTGACTGCTGGTTCAATACCGGCGATCTGGTGCGCGATCAGGGCATGCGCCACATTGCCTTCGTCGACCGCCTGGGCGATACCTTCCGCTGGAAGGGCGAGAACGTGGCCACCACGGAAGTGGAAAAGGCTCTCAACAGCCACCCCCGGGTTGCCGAAAGCGTGGTCTACGGGGTCGAGGTGCCGCATGCCGACGGCCGCGCGGGCATGGCCGCCATCACCCCCGAAACCGACGACATGGACTGGGCGGATCTGGCTGCCCACCTGCAGGCGGAACTGCCGGCCTATGCGGTGCCGGTGTTCATCCGGCTCAAGGGCGAGCAGGAAGTCACCGGCACGTTCAAGCACCGCAAGGTGGACCTCAAGAAGGAAGGCTTCGCCCCGCCGAATGACGAGACGGTCTACTGGCTGCCGCCGGGCGGTGACGCCTACGAGCCGCTGACCACCGATACCCGCCGGGCCATCGAACAGGGCCAAATATCGCTCTAGCCAGTCCGGTTCAGGGTGACGCCGTAGAACTCGGTCATCATGCGGTACAGGGTAGCGTGGGCATTCGCGAGCACGTCCGGTGACTGGAAGAACATTTCCGATGCGTCCAGAAACAGCGCATCCGGCGTCTCCGCCTCGGCCAGTGCCGGCAGGGCTTCGCGGGTTGCGCGGTCGGTGGCCAGGGCGTTGAACTGGCGCCACCATTTTTCCGGATACTCCGCCGCGCAGCGATTGCGCATCTGCGACGTCCGCTGATCCGCCAGCCGCGCGGCGAAAGCCCGGATCACCGGGTTGCGCGGGCTTCCGCTCATGGCGTCTTCCACCTCAATCCAGGCCAGGCCGATGCGGGCCGGGGGATCGTCCTCCCCGTCCAGCGCCACCTCGCGTACGTCGGGGAAGCAGTCCGCGTCCCGGCCCAGCCGCAGCAGGCAGGCGTTGCCGGCCACCGCCAGGCGGATGATGTCGGGCACGGTCTGGCCGCCGGCGGTGAACCGCTTGCGCTTTAGGAACAGGCGAACCTGGATTGCCAGCCGCTTCTGCGCCCCCGCCGGTAGGCTGGCAAATGCGGGGACCGTGGCCGCGAGTCGTTCGTTATCGACACCGGGTGCGTGCCGGCGGCGGGCGACCAGCACCGGGGCGAAGAACAGCGCCACCCCCAGGGCGGCGATGCCGGCCCCGGCGGCGATGAAGATCAGTGCCCCGTTCACGGGTGCGGCGTCAGGCCAGCCCGGTGCTCTGCAGCAGCATCACCGCGGCCTGGCCGCCATCCCCGGTAATACCCATCTCGTCGCCGAACAGCACGATCAGCTGGAATACGCCGACCATGAAGCCGAGTGCGGCACCCACCGCGATCAGGATCCACTCGTCCTGCTCGAAGGCGGGGCGCAGCATACCCTCGAACTCCTCCGGCGACAGCGCCTGCAGGCGTGTCATCAGCGTGTTCTGCAGGTCGAGCGCGTCGTCGGCGTAGGCTTCCACGTGCTTGAGGGCATCCGGCATGTTCTCGATGATTCTGGCCACCGCGCTGTTCTTCATGCGGATGTAGTTCTGGGTGCCCACGGTGAAGGTGACGAAGGGCTTGGCGATGCTTGTCTGATCGTCGATGGCCTTCTGCACGTGCCGGCCGATCATCGCGAACACCTTGTCCGAGTACGGCCCCTTGAGCACGGCCTCGATGATGTTGGCCGGGGTGATGATCTCCTGCGAAACCAGTCGGCCGTAGTCGGCGGCAACCTCCTCCTGGCGTTTCATGAACAGACCCTGGATGTTGAACGGGCCGATGCGGAAGACCTCCTTGGGGTTGAAGATCATCTGCAAGGCCAGCCAGTTGGTGGCGTAGCCCACTGCCAGGCCGAAGGCCGGCAGCAGCCACCATTCCTGGAAGAAGAGCCAGACGATCATCTGCACGATGCCGAACAGGCCGCCGAAGTAGATGCCCGACCGGGCGATGAACTTGAACTCCGCGTAGCCCACTTCCTGGAAGATGGTGTTGAGCAGGGCCTTGTCACGGGTCAGGTTGGTGATGACCATGTCCTTGAGGTCATACATCTGCTCGATGTTGGTCTTCAGCTCGGCCATGATCTCGGCCACGATCTCCGGCATCTCCCGGTTGATGCGCTTGTAGATCTGGTTCTTGACCACATTCGGCAGGGATTCCCACAGCGTGGGCTGGTGCTCCAGCATCACCTGATTGGTGATGTCCTCCACCATGTTGTTGAGCGGGCCTTCCAGTTCCTCGGCAATACGCTCGGGATCCAGCCGCTCGAAAATCTCCTTCTGATCGATCAGCTTCTCGGTGATGGTATCCACCGAGATGCCCGCCATCTTGGCCGCCCGGCGCGGGATGATGCCCTGCCAGCCGAGAATCGGCTTGTACACACCGATGAATTCCAGCGGATGGAACATCATGTAGATGGCCACCACGTTGGTGCCATAGCCCACGATCGCGCTGATCACCGGCATCGACAGATAGACCAAGGGATTGGCCAGGAAATCGGCAAAGCCTTCCATGATGAGTTTCGCTCCCGTCGTCGAGCGGGCCGGGGGCCGCTCCTCCCTGCACCTGGTCACGACGTTGCGATCGTGCCGGCTTAGTGTTGTAAAAGTCAGTAATGACTGTAACAGTATGTCAGAGAAAGCTGTAAGCCAAATCACGGCGGCTGCAGGCTGGCGGTGATTGGCGGTGAACGGGCCTGACCCTGCGATGACGCAGCGGCAGACAAGCTAGTAGCGGGAGGGGAAAACATGAGTCAGAACGCAATGCGGGCGCTGCAACAGCGGCTGGGGGCCAATGCCGACGAACTGGTCTTTCTGGAGTTCGTCGATGACGACACGCTGACCGCGATCAGCGACGCCGCCGGCCGCCAACTGGATGCCCGCCACGACGCACTGACCGCTGCGATCACCGACGGCGTTGCGGCACTGCCGGGCGTGCTCGGCGGTCTCGCCCGCCGCGTTCTCACCTGAGGGCCCGGCGATGACCGATCAAGCCCTGCCCGATCTGGAAACCCGCGCCGAGCTGGCCAAGCTGTCCGTCCTGCTGGATCTGCCCGAGGACCGGCTGACGGGGTTGCGTGGCAGCGGTGCCGCCAACATCCGTCGCCTGCGCCGGCATATCCTGCAGTCAGCGTTCGAGGACCGCCGCGAGCGCTTCGCCCGGCTCGAACGGCTAACCCGGCTGCTGCCCAAGGCCATGCTTGCGCGCCTGGCCGAATCCGCCTTCGGGCCGCTGCTGTCCGGGCGGCTGGTCGGCGAAATGAACCCCATTCGCGCGTTCAAGATCGCCAAGCGGCTGCCGCCGGGTTTTCTCGCCGATACCGCCATGCACGTCGATCCGGACAAGGTGCGGCCCATCATCCAGCGCCTGCCGGCCGAATTGATCCGCGATGCCGCGCTGATCCTGGTCGAGCGCCGGGACTACATCACCCTCGGCCGTTTTGCCGACGCCCTGTCCGCGCCGGCCATCCGGTCGGTGGTGGCCGCGGTAGACGACGACGCGGTGCTGCTGCACATCGCCTTCTACATGGAGGAAAAGACGCAGCTCTCGCGCATCCTTCGGATGATCGACAACGACCGTGTGGCCCGCATCATGCGCGCCGGTACCGAACAGGACCTGTGGCCGGAGGCGCTGTCGGTGATCGACAACGTCGACGACGACCTGCGCGGTCGCCTGGCCAACATCATGGCCGAGCAGGACGAGGCCACCCTGAATGGCCTGGTTGGCGTGGCGCACGCGCAGAACCTGTGGGGGCCGGTGCTGCGCGGGATGGCCCGCATGAACCCGAAATACCACCGCAAGATCGTCAACCTGCCCGCCGTGCGCGATGAAACGGTGCTGGGCGATCTGGTCAATACCGCCTACCGCGAGGGGCTGCTGGAAGCGGCCCTGCCGCTGGCCCGGCCGATGCGGCGGGAGTGGCAGCGGGTGGTCGCCCACGCCGCGCTCGCCCAGGGACCGGAAGTGGCCGAAGCCGCGATGTGGGCCGCTCACAACGCCGACCAGTGGGATGTGGCCATCGACCTGTTCGAATACACCGACGACGCCGAGCGCGACATGATCGCCCGGCTGCCCATCGCTGCCAACAGGCATGTGCTGGAAAGCCTGATCACCACCGCGGCCCGCACCGGCCGGCTGGGATTGCTGCTGGATTTCGTCGAACGTATGGAACCCGCCGGCCAGCGGTCGGCGGCACAGGTCAGCCTGGCCAACGACGGCGACTTGCTGGAATCGATTCTGGACGCCGCCCGCGATACCGGCGGCTGGGCGGCAGTGGCCGTGGCCCTGTCGTCAGTGGAAGCCGACGATCTCGGCCAGGCAGGCGAGGTGTACCGCCGCCAGAGCGCCGACGATCAGGCTGCCTTCCAGGCTGCCGCCCGCGACCGCGGCGTGTGGGAACAGCTTGCCCCGGCGCTGGAGGGGGCCGCGGCCTGAGCGCCGCGCGGGTCGGCTCGTTTTCGTCGTCTCAGTCGACGTGACGACTGGCGGGAATGCCCGGCCGGTCGTGATCGATACCGGGCCGGAATCCCGGAATGGGAGGCCGCGACTCAGCCTCCCCGGTGCTTGATATCCCGCAACTGCCGCCGCCCCTTGCGGTCGGGCCGCCCCTCCGGCCGGGGCTGGCTGCGGGCCTCGGCGCGGCGCATGGCCATGGCTTCCAGCCGCGCGGTTCGGTCGGCGGCGTCCTCGTGATAGAGCGCTTCGGCCGCCGCGGCGCTGCCGCGCCGGTCAGCCAAGTCGGTGATCTGGATACGGAATTGCTGACCGGCCTTGCGGATATCCAGCTTGTCCCCGATCCGCACGGTCTGGCCGGCCTTGCCGCCCCCGCCGTTCACCGACACCTTGCCGCCATTGGCGGCATTCGTGGCCTGGGTGCGCGTCTTGAAGAACCGGGCTGCCCATAACCACTTGTCCAGGCGGACGCCGCTCATTCGGGGACGCTCCGATCAATCCCTCGCGGCCCGCGCCGGCATCCCTGCGCGTGGGGTGGCGTCAGTCGACCTCCATCATCTCGAAGTCGTCCTTGGGTGCGCCGCAATCGGGGCAGGTCCAGTCGTCGGGGATGTCCTCCCACTTGGTGCCGGGTTCGATGCCCTCGTCGGGCAGCCCTTCGGCCTCGTCGTAGATCCAGCCGCAGACAATGCACTGCCACTTCTTCATCATGATTCCTGGTCGTCGAGTGGGATGAAGTCCGGTTTTTCCCGGACGGCGCAATCGGGGCAGGGCCAGTCGTCGGGGATTTCCGACCAGGGCGTGCCCGGCTTGAAACCCTCGCGCTCGCAGCCTTCGGCCTCATCATAGATGAAGCCGCAATCGTCGCATTGATAACGGGCCATGACTCCCCCGAACCGTTCTCGCGGGCGCAAGGTTAGCAAAAACCGGCGCGGATGACCTCGCTAGGAGGCCAGCAGGCGCATCGGGCCATCGTCCCCGCCGTGGCCCAGCCGCAGCCCGCCCAGGGCAATGCTCAGTGCGGCGGCGGCCGGCAGCAGCTGCCAGAGCGACCAGGGCAGACGCCCGTCGAACAGCAGCTGACCCAGCGGCCACAACGCGGCGGTGATCAGCAGGGTGGCCCCGGCCGCGGCCAGTCCGCCCCAGGCCAGGGCCTCGCGCCAGGCGATACGGCGCAGCAGGGTCGCGTCCGCGCCCAGCACCCGTAGCATGGCGTTATCCCGGTCGCGCACGGTACGCAGGCTCATCAGCGCAGCGGCCAGCACCAGCAGGGCGGCGGCCATCAGCAGCGCGGCCAGCAGGGCGCTGGCGCGGCTGGCCTGGTTGATGATGGCCTGAGCCCGGTCCAGCAGAGTGTTGACGTCCAGCAGCGTGGCCTGGGGCATCTGTCCGAGCAGTTCGGCCAGCCGGCCGCCGTCCCCCGGGGGCAGCCAGAAACTCGTAAGCCAGGACAGATCGGCGGCGGGCAGCGTGCCCGGGGTGAAGATGAAGTAGAAATTGGGCTCGAAACTTTCCCAGTTCACTTCGCGCAGGCTGGTCACTCTCGCGGAGAGTTCGCCGGACGGGCCAACGAAGGTGACGTCGTCGCCCAGCGAAATCCCCAGTCCTTGCGCCAACTCGGTTTCCACCGACACGCCGGTCGTCTCGCCTTCGCCGTGCCAGCGACCGGCGCTGATCTCGTTGCTGGGCGGCAGGTGTTCGGTTTCGGTGAGCACCAGATCACGGTTGAGGGCATTGCCGGCCTGACGCGATTCCTTGGTCACTGCCTGCCGCACCGGCTGGTCATTGATTTCGGTGAGCCGGGCGCGGGTGACCGGATAGCGCGGCTTGGCCAGCGCGTCATGGTCGGCCAGCCAGGCGTCCAGGGCCGGCAGGTCGGCGTCGAATACGTTCAGCAGAAAGTAGTTGGGAGCCCGCTCGGGCAGGCTGGCCCGCCAGTCGGCCAGCAGCCGGGTGCCGACATGGCCGGACAGGGCCAGCACCGCCATGGCCGCCATCAGCGCGGCCAGCAGCGGCAGGGCCAGGGCCGGCCGGCGGGTGAGCCGGCGCAGCGCCAGCCGGCTGGCCACCGGCAGTCGTGGGCTGAGCCAGTCCAGCCCCTTGAGCAGCGGCCACAGTGCGGCGGGCAGCCCGATGGCCAGCACCAGCAGCAGGCCGATCAGCCAGGCCAGTTCGCGGGGCGAGCCGCTCAGCCAGGCGGCGGCCAGCGCCAGAAGCGTAACGGCGGCGATCAGGCCGCTCGCGCCCACCGGCTGGACGCCGCCACTGCGCTGCAGCAGGCGGGTAATCGGTGCCCGGGCCAGTGCCAGGCCCTGGGTGACGCCGAACACCAGCCACAGGCCGGGCGGGAGCGCGGCGATCAGCAGCCAGTCGACCGGCCGCGCGGCCAGCGGTCCCTGCCAGCCCAGGGCCTGGCGGGCGACCATGACCAGCAGGCATCCCAGCAGCAGACCCGCGGCCACCGCCGGCAACAGCGCGACGGCCTCGCCGGTCAGCAGTCGTTGCAGCACCTGCCGGCGCGGGGCGCCGAAGGTGCGCAGCAGCGCGGCCAGACGGGCCTGGCGAGCGGCCCGCTGAGCGCTGGCCATGGTCAGCGCGGCGGCGCACAGCACCACCACCAGCAGCACGCCCACGCTGACGTAGAGGGTCAGCTGCTGCAGCGGGCCGAACGAGCGCACGCGGGCATCGGCCACGCCCTCGAGCGACTGGTCCGGACGCAGGCCGGCGGATTGCAGTTGCCGGCGATGACTGGCCACGGCCGCGTCAGGGCCGTCCATCAGCAGGCGGTAATCCAGCCGGCTGCCGGGGCCGATCACGCCGCTGGCTTCTACGTTGTCGGCATGCATCAGCACCCGCGGACTGACACTGTAGAAGGCCGCACCCTGATCGGGCTCGCTGCGGATCACCCCGGTGATGGTCAGCTCGGTCTCGCCCAGCGTCAGTGTGTCGCCCACGGTCTTGTCCAGGCGGTCGATCACGCCGTCGGCGACCCAGACGTGACCCGGCCGCGGGCCGTGATCGCGCGGGTCGGCCGTGCCGAAGCGGTCGGGCGCCACCTGCAGTTCGCCGCGCAGCGGGTAATCGGCATCCACCGCCTTGGCTGACACCAGCAGGGTTTCGTCGCCGGCCACCACCACGGTGGGAAATTCCAGCACCAGCGAGGTGGCTAGCGCACTACCGTCCGGCCGCTGGCTGTCATCGGGGGCGTGGCTGCCTTCCAGTACCAGCGCGCCGCCCAGGCTGGCGGCGGTGCGCTGGTCCACCCGCTGGTCGAGTTCCGCGCGCAGCAGGATCACGCTGGCCAGCGCTAGCGCGGCCAGACCCACGGACAGGGCCAGGATGCGGAATGCGCCGTCCCGCCAGCTGCGCCGCAGACTACCCATGTTGCAGCCGCCCGGCCTCCAGCCGCAGCACCCGCTGGCAGCGGCGGGCGAGGTCATCATCGTGGGTGACCAGCAGCAGGGCGGTGCCGGCCTCACGGTTGAGGTCGAACAGCAGTTCGGCCACCCGGTCACGATTGGCGTGGTCGAGGCTGCCGGTGGGTTCGTCGGCGAACAGCAGTTGCGGGCGGGTGGCGAACGCCCGGGCCAGCCCGACCCGCTGCTGCTCGCCGCCCGACAGGGTAGGCGGAAAATGCTGGCGGCGGTGGGTCAGACCCACGCGTTCCAGCCAGCGGTCGGCCACGTCACCGGGCCGGTCGGCGCCCGCCAGTTCCAGCGGCAGCATCACGTTTTCCCGGGCGGTGAGGTCGCCGACCAGATGGAACGACTGGAACACGAAGCCGCACAGGGCGCCGCGGCGGGCGGCCCGGGCGTCTTCGTCGAGGTCGCTGAAAGCCTCGCCGGCCAGCCGGATGTCGCCGGCGCTGGGCACATCCAGCCCCGCCAGCAGTCCCAGAAGGGTGGACTTGCCGCTGCCCGAGGGACCGCCCACCGCCACGGTTTCGCCACGGGCCACGGTCAGGTCGATGGCGTCGAGTAACATCAGGGGCCCGTCGGGGCCGGGAACGGTGCGCGAAACGCCGCGCGCCTCGACCATCGGAGTTTTTTTCATGCGTGTGTGGATCTTGTTGCTGTGCGGTTGGCTGCCCGGGCTTGCCGCCGCCGACGGCATCCTGGTGCTGGGCGACAGCCTGGGCGCCGGTTACGGCCTGGAAGCGGAACAGGGCTGGGTGTCGCTGCTGGATACGCGTGTGGCGCGGGTTTGCGACGCGCTGCCCGTTCATAATGCCTCGGTCAGCGGCGAGACGACAGCCGGCGGCCGGGCCCGGCTGGCGCCGTTGCTGACACGTCACGAGCCCGAGCTGGTGATCCTGGAACTGGGCGGCAACGACGGCCTGCGGGGCCTGCCGCCGATGCGGCTGCAGGCCAATCTGGAAGCCATGATTGCGGCGTCGCGCGACACCGGGGCGCAGGTGCTGCTGGTGGGCATTCGCATTCCGCCCAACTACGGAGCGGCCTATACCCGCGCGTTCGATGCCGCCTTCGAGCAGGCGGTGGCCGCCACCGACGTGGCCTTCGTGCCGTTCCTGCTCGAGGGGGTGGCGCTGGAGGATGATCTGATGCAGGCCGACGGCATTCATCCCACCGCCGCGGCCCAGCCACGCATGCTGGATAACGTCTGGCCCGAGCTGGCGCCGCTGCTGCCTGCGCGATGCAAATCGGATGAGGACCCACGCGGGGAATGAATCAGAGGACCCAATAAAAGAGCGGGACGGCCAGGGGGAGGAAGCCGTCCCGCTCGGTTGGTCCGGCGACACTCGCGTCAATCGCCGGTCCGGTTGTCGGCCCGCGAAGGGGGAGCGCGGGCCGGGTGCCACCTTGGGGTCAGTGGTAGTGAAGCTAACGGCGGCGCGCGGCTGAACTTTAGCCCTGCGCCCCGGGTTCTTTCAGGGCGTCAGAGCGCGCCCTTGGCGGCCTCGTATTCCTGACGCAGCCCGGCGACGAAATCGGCCGTGGGCTGGACGCTATGGACGCCGCCAACGCCCTGGCCGGCGCTCCAGATGTCCTTCCAGGCCTTGGGGCCTTCGTTGTCGCCGTCCTTGGAACCGAAGTCCATCTTTGACGGATCGGCCTCCGGCAGGTCGGCGGTGTCATAGCCGGCCTTTTCCACGCTGAACTTCAGGTAGTTGCCGTGCACCCCGGAGAAGTAGTTGGTGTAGACGATATCCTCGGCGGTGCTGTCGACCACCATCTGCTTGTAATTGTCGTGGGCGTTGGCCTCGGTGGTGGCGATGAAGGGCGAGCCCATATAGGCCACATCGGCACCCATGGCCCGGGCGGCGGCCACCGACCGGCCGTTGGCGATGCAGCCGGACAGCGCCAGCGGGCCGTCGAACCATTCGCGCAGCTCCTGCACGAAGGCGAACGGGGATTGCGTGCCGGCATGCCCGCCGGCCCCGGCGCACACGGCGATCAGGCCGTCGGCCCCCTTCTCGATCGCCTTGTGGGCGAAGCGCTGGTTGATCACGTCGTGCATCACCATGCCGCCGTAGCTGTGGATGGCGTCGTTGACCGCGTTCTGCGCGCCCAGCGAGGTGATCACGATGGGCACTTCGTGTTTCACGCACATTTCGAGGTCGTGCTCGAGGCGATCGTTCGACTTGTGCACGATCAGGTTGACGCCGAACGGCGCCGCGGGCGCATCCGGATTGGCGGCATCCCAGTCGGCCAGTTCGCTCTTGATGCGCTCGAGCCACACCTCGAGCTGATCCGCCGGACGGGCGTTGAGCGAGGGGAAACTGCCGACCACCCCGGCCTTGCACTGGGCGATGACCAGATCGGGGTTCGACACGATGAACATGGGCGCCCCGAACACGGGCAGGCGCAGGCGGTCGGCGATGGCGGCCGGCAGACTCATGAGGTGACTCCTTGTTTTTCGACGTTAATCGGCGACCTTGAGCAGCATCTTGCCGGTGTTGTCGCCACTGTAGAGCTTGCGGAAAGCGGTGAGCGCGTTGTCCAGACCTTCGTCGAGGTCGAAGTCCCAGTGCAGCTTGCCTTCGTTGCGCAGGCCGGCCAGCACTTCGAAGGCCTCGGGGTAGCGGTCCATGTGATCGAGCACGATGAAGCCCTGGATCTTGATCCGCCGCATGACGATGTTGATGTAGTTGTAGGGCCCCGGCACCGGCTTGTCGGCGTTGTACATGGAAATGGCCCCGCACTGGGCCACGCGGGCGAAGTCGTTCATGCGGCCGAGCACCGCATCGAGGATGTCGCCGCCGACATTGTCGAAATAGCAGTCGATGCCGTCCGGACACAGTTCGCCCAGCCGGGCGTTGACGTTCTCGGCCTTGTAGTCGATGGCCGCGTCCATGCCGTAGTCCTCCGTGACGCGGCGGCACTTGTCGGCGCCGCCGGCAATGCCCACCACGCGGGCGCCGCGGGCCTTGCCGAGCTGGCCGGCAATGGACCCCACGGCGCCGGCCGCGCCGGAGACCACCATGGTTTCGCCGGGCTTCGGCTCGCAGATGTCGTAGGTGCCGAAGTAGGCGGTGGGACCTACCACCAGCAGCATGCCGAACACTTCCTGTTCCGACAGGCCGGGCAGCGTGGGCACCGGCTGGAAGGCAGCGGCCGGGCGCTTGCAGTATTCACTCCAGCTGCCGAGACCCATCACCGTGTCGCCGACGCTGAATTGGTCGCTGCGGCTTTCGGTGACCTCGCCCAGGGCCATGCCCAGCATCGGGCCGTTGAGCGGTACCGGGTCCATGTAGCTGGGGGTTTCGTTCATCCAGGCGCGGTTGGCCGGGTCCATGGACAGCAGGCGGGTGCGCACCACGATCTCGCCGTCGTCGGCGTGGGGCATCTCGCCGGTCTCCAGGACCAGATCGTCATCGCTGACGTCACCCACCGGGCGCTGGCGCAGAATCCACTGGCGGTTTTGTTCGGTCATCGGTTCTCACTCCTGTTCGCGTCGGACCGCGGGAGTGTAATACCTAGTGCGGGCCGCTGCCCGCATCGCCACGAGACACCGGGTCTGGCTTAGTATTGGCAGCCAGCGCTGTTTCCCTTTCACCGGCCGATGCCAGCGATGCAACGAACCCGTTTCTACACCCTGCGTTTTTCCTGCCCGGATCGGGTGGGCATAGTGGCCCGTGTGGCCGGCTTCCTGGCCGAGCAGGGCGGCTGGATCCTGCGCTCGAGCCAGCATGCCGACGAACAGACCAACCGCTTCTTCATGCGGGTGGAGGTGCGGGCCGAATCGCTGGGCATCGAGCCGGCGGTGTTGCGCGAGCGATTTGCCCCGATCGCCGATGAACTCGACATGGACTGGCGCGTGAGCGACAGCATCGTCAGAAATCGGGTGGTGATCCTGGCGTCCCGCCAGCTGCATTGCCTATACGATCTGCTCGAGCGCTGGCAGTGCCGGGAGCTGGATATCGACATTCCCTGCGTGATCGCCAATCACGAGGATGCCCGCGGGCTGGTGGAATGGCACGGCATCGATTTCCATCACGTACCCATCGGCCGCGACGACAAGGCCGCCGGGTTCGCCGAGATCGAACGCCTGTTCAACCATTACCGGGGCGACACCATGGTGCTGGCCCGCTTCATGCAGATTCTGCCGCCCGAGCTGTGCCGCCGCTATCTCGGCCGGGTGCTGAACATCCATCACAGCTTCCTGCCCAGCTTCGTGGGGGCACGTCCGTATGACCAGGCCTACCAGCGGGGCGTAAAGCTGATCGGCGCCACCTGTCACTACGTCACCGAGGAACTGGATCAGGGGCCGATCATCGAGCAGGACGTCAATCGGGTCTCGCATGCGGATTCGGTGACCGACCTTGCCCGCTGTGGCAAGGACATCGAGAAGACCGTGCTGGCCCGCGGCCTGCGCTATCACCTGGAGGACCGGGTGATGGTCAACGGCAACCGGACCGTGGTGTTGCGATAAGGCCCGTCTGATCGATACCGCTAGGCCCCGGGGCCCTACCCGTTCGAGGTGGGACCGGTCAGCGGGTACACTTTAGAGTTGCGCCCCGAGAAGGCCGGCCGTACCGCGGCCGCCCCACAGAAACGAACAACAGGAAATCCGCGATGGCTACCAATCCCCAAGCGATGCAAAACGCCCCCGACGTCCTCAATCTGATCGCCGGTGAGTGGCGGACCTCGGCCTGTGCCGACTGGATCGACGTGACCGACCCGGCCACCCAGGACGTGATCGGCCGGGCGCCGAACACCACGCCGGACGAGATGGAGCAGGCGATTTCATCCGCCGCCGAGGCGTTCAAGACCTGGAAGGAAGTGCCGGTGTCCGAGCGCGCGCGGATGATGTTCCGCTACCAGGCGCTGCTCAAGGAGCACCACGACGAGCTGGGCGAAATTCTTGCCCGGGAAACGGGCAAGACCTTTGCCGATGCCAAGGGTGACGTCTGGCGCGGCATCGAGGTGGCGGAGCAGGCCTGCCACGCCCCGGCGCTGATGCTGGCCGATTCGGCCGAGAATATTGCCGGCGGCATCGACACCCGCACCATCACCCATCCGATCGGTGTGTGCGCGGGCATTACCCCGTTCAACTTCCCGGCAATGATCCCGCTGTGGTTCTTCCCGCTGGCGATCGTGACCGGCAATACCTTCGTGTTGAAGCCCTCGGAACAGGATCCGATGACCCCCAACCGGCTGGCCGAGCTGTTTCTGGAGGCTGGCTTCCCGCCGGACGTGCTGCAGGTGGTCCACGGCGGTCGCGAACAGGTGGATACGCTGCTCACCCACCCGACCATCCGGGCGGTGTCATTCGTGGGTTCGGTGCCGGTGGCCCAGCACGTCTACCGGACCTCCACCGACCACCTCAAGCGCTGCCAGGCGTTTGCCGGGGCCAAGAATCACATGGTGATTCTTCCCGATGCGGACAAGCAGCAGACCATCAACAACCTGGTGGGCTCGGCGGTGGGCGCCGCAGGCCAGCGCTGCATGGCCAACTCGGTGGCGGTGCTGGTGGGCGAGACCCGCGAGTGGCTGCCCGAGATCAAGGCGGCGATGGAAACCGTGCGTCCCGGCCGCTGGGATGACGAGGGCGCCGGCTACGGGGCGGTGATCAACGCCGGCGCGGCCCAGCGCATCCGTGATCTGATCGGCCAGGGTGAGGCCGAAGGCGCGAAACTGGAACTGGACGGTCGCGAGTGCACCGTCGAGGGCTATCCGGACGGCAACTGGGTTGGTCCCACGCTGTTCTCCGGCGTCAAGCCCGGCATGACCGTCTACGACGAGGAAATCTTCGGCCCGGTGCTGTGCACGGTGGAGGCCGGCTCGCTGGACGAGGCGATCGCATTGATCAACGCCAACCCCTACGGCAACGGCACCTCGATTTTCACCGCCAGCGGTGCGGCGGCCCGCAAGTACACCCACGAGATCGAGGTCGGCCAGGTGGGCGTGAACGTGCCCATTCCGGTGCCGGTGCCCTTCTTCTCGTTCACCGGCGCCAAGGGCAGCTTCTACGGCGACCTGCACGCCTATGGCAAGCAGTCGATCCGGTTCTTCACCGAAACCAAGACCGTGATCTCGCGCTGGTTCGATTCGGGCATCCCCGCGGGTGGCCCGAACCTCACCATCAACATGAAGTAGGACGAAGTAGAGCGGTTTACAATCATCGCGACACCGAAAACCGGACCAGCCAATGAAGATCAAGGCGATCATCCACGATGCCGAGGAAGGCGGTTACTGGGCCGAGGTGCCCGGCATTCCCGGCTGCGCGACGCAAGGTGACAGTTTCGAGGAGCTGTTGACGAACCTTTACGAGGCGGTGGAAGGCTGTCTCGCGGTGGACGTCGACGGTGCGGCCATGGAAGCCGGCGCCCGGGTCCTCGAAATTGCGGTTTGAAAGCGGTTTCCGGCAAGGATTTCGCCGCGATTCTCGAGCGTCATGGCTGGGAGTTGCGTCGGATCGCGGGCAGTCATTACATCTACACGCGTCCGGGCAGTGACATTCGTATCTCCGTGCCCGTGCATGGCAACCGTGACCTCAGGCGAGGCCTCCAGCGGCATCTGATGAAGCTGGCCGGCATCGACGAAAACGACCTTTAGGACAGCATGGATTTCGAACTCACCGAAGACCAGCGGGCCTACCGCGAGGCGGCGGCCACCTTCGCTGCCAGCGAGCTGGCCCCGCACGCGGCCGAATGGGATGCCGAGTCGCACTTTCCCAAGGATGTGATTTCTGCGGCCGGCGAGCTCGGCTTCTGCGGGCTGTACGCGCCTGAAGAAGCCGGGGGCCTGGGTCTGTCACGGCTGGATTCGTCCATCGTGTTCGAGGCCCTGGCCGGCGGCTGCACCTCCACCACGGCGTTCATGACCATTCACAACATGGCCACCTGGATGGTCACGGCCTTCGGCAACGAGGAGCTGGTGGGCGAGTGGGGCGAGGAACTCACCTCGGGCCGCAAGCTGGCCTCCTACTGTCTGACCGAAGCGGGCGCCGGGTCGGATGCCGCCCAGCTCAAGACCAGCGCCAGGCGCGACGGCGACGACTATGTGCTCAACGGCGGCAAGGTGTTCTCGTCCGGGGCCGGCGATACCGAGGCGCTGGTGGTGATGGCCCGCACCGGTGGTGACGGGGCGGGCGGCATCAGCTGCTTTCTGGTGCCGGGCGATGCCGACGGCGTGTCCTACGGCAAGAAGGAAGAGAAGCTGGGCTGGAACTGCCAGCCGACCCGGGCCATCAACTTCGACGACGCCCGCATCCCGGCCCGCTACCGCGTGGGCGAGGAGGGCGAGGGCTTCAAGTTTGCCATGAAGGGACTGGATGGTGGCCGCATCAACATCGCCACCTGCTCGGTCGGCACCGCCCAGGCGGCGATGGAGACCACCCGCAACTATATGGCCGAGCGCAGCCAGTTCGGCAACCGGCTCAACCAGTTCCAGGCCCTGCAGTTCAAGTTTGCGGACATGGCCACCGATCTGGTCGCCGCCCGGCAGATGATTCGGCTGGCTGCCAGCAAGCTCGACCGCGGCGAACCCGAGGCCACCGCCTACTGCGCGATGGCCAAGCGCTTCGCCACCGACGCCGGCTTCAACATCTGCAACGATGCCCTGCAGCTGCACGGCGGCTACGGCTACATCCGCGAATACCCGCTCGAGCGCATGATCCGCGACCTGCGGGTGCACCAGATCCTGGAAGGCACCAACGAGATCATGCGTCTGGTGATTTCCCGGCGCATGTTCGCCGACGGCGTACTCGAACAGATGCAATAGCTGCGGGACTCGGGACTCGGGACTCGGGACTCGGAACTCGGGACTCGGGACTCGGGACTCGGGACTCGGGACTGGCAATACGACAGGGGAAACGGACGATCATGAGCAACATCAACGTCGAAAAACGCGGCCACGTGGCCGTGCTCACCATCGACAATCCGCCGGCAAACACCTGGACCCAGGATTCGCTGAACCAGTTGTATGACGCGGTCGAGGCGCTGGACGCCGACAGCGACAACTATGCCCTGGTAATCACCGGCAGCGGCCAGAAGTTCTTTTCCGCCGGCGCCGATCTCAAGTTGTTCGCCGATGGTGACAAGGGCGTGGCCGCCACCATGGCCAAGGCCTTCGGCCGGGCGTTCGAGCGGCTTTCGGCCTACGACGGTGTGTCCATCGCCGCGGTCAACGGCTATGCCATGGGCGGCGGACTGGAATGTGCGCTGGCCTGCGACATCCGGATCGTGGCCGAGAATGCCCAGATGGCCCTGCCCGAGGCAGGCGTCGGCCTGCTGCCCTGCGCCGGCGGCACCCAGAATCTGCCCTGGCTGGTAGGCGAAGGCTGGGCCAAGCGCATGATTCTCTGTGGTGAGCGGGTGGACGCGGCCACTGCCGAGAAGATCGGCCTGGCCGAACAGGTGGTGAACCAGGGCGAGGCGCTGGATACGGCCGTGGCCCTGGCCGAGAAGGTATCCAACCAGTCGCCGTCCTCGGTGCGCGCCTGCAAGCACTTGATCCAGGGCGCGCGCACCCAGCCGCCAGCGCTCAATCTGGTGAAAGAGCGCGAGGCCTTCGTCGACCTGTTCGACACCGCCGATCAGACCGAGGGCGTCAAGGCCTTCCTGGAAAAGCGTCAGGCGGAGTGGAAGAACGCATGAAAGGAAGCCATCTCAATACCCCAAGCGAGCCGCGGTGCGGTCCAAAATCGTGCCAGGCAAGGCGCGTGGCGCCGGCCCTAGTAGGTGCTAGGGCCAAGCCGCGCAACACTGTATGGCGCGATTTTGGGCGCAACCCTTCGGGACGGCGGCCATTTTCCCGCAATCCTGTGTTGTCGCTCGCTTACGTAGGCCAAGCTACGCTGCGCTCACGACGCCTTGTCTTGCAGAAAAATGGCCGCCGGCGCGGCCGCGTGGGGTATTGAGATGGCTTCCGACGAACCGCTTCTGATTCAGGATATCGCCGCCGCCGGCGGCCGGACCATCAAGCGGGTCACCCTGAACGCCCCCAAGGCGCTGAACTCGCTGAGCCTGGCCATGGCCCGCGAGTTGCAGCCGAAGCTGATCGAGTGGGATGCCGACAATTCGGTCGTGGCGATCTTCATCGAGGGCGCTGGTGACCGGGCCTTCTGCGCCGGCGGCGACATCGTGCAGATCTACCACGGCATGAAGGCCCTGCACGGCGAAGGCGAGGGCGACGCCGACTATCCGGACAACTTCTTCGAGGCGGAATACCGGCTCGACTACACCCTGCACAGCCTGACTACCCCGGTCATCGGCTGGGGCAATGGCGTTGCCATGGGTGGCGGGCTCGGCATCCTGGCTGGCTGTCACTTCCGGGTGGTCACCGAAAATGCCCGTCTGGCCATGCCCGAGATCACCATCGGCCTGTTCCCGGATGTGGGCGGCACCTGGTTTCTCAATCGCATGCCCGGTCGTTCGGGTCTGTTTCTGGGACTGACCGGGGCCCACATGAACGCCGGCGATGCCCTGTTCGTGGGCCTGGCCGACCGCTATCTGCCGCATGCGGCCAAGGATGACGTGCTGTCGGTACTGGCGTCGGCCGAGGACTGGGGCGATCCCGCCCATACCGTGGACCGCCTGCTGCGCCGGCTGGCCCACGAGCAGGACCGCACACCGCCGGCCTCGAACGTGCGCCGCCACCTCGACCGCATCAATGACGTGACCGACGCGGATACGCTGTCCGAGCTGGTAGGCGCGATCCGGGGTCTGGCGTCGGCCGATGACAAGTGGCTGGCCAAGGCTGCCGCCACCCTGGACGGCGGCTGCCCGGTCACCGCCCATCTGGTGCACGAGCAGATTCGCCACGGCTCCCAGCTTTCCCTGCGCGACGTGTTCCTGCGGGAACTGGCGATGGCGCGCCAGTGCATCCGCCATCCGGACTTCCGCGAGGGCGTCCGGGCCCTGCTCATCGACAAGGACGGCCAGCCCGACTGGTCGTTCAAGAGCGTGGCCGAAGTGCCCGCGAGCACCGTCAAGGCGCATTTCGCCCCGTCCTGGGACGGGGATCACCCGCTGGCTGATCTGACCGCGCCGCCCGCGGTCGCGTTCCGATAACAATTCCCCTGCCGCGCCACCGGCGCGGCCACCGCGAACACAGGAGGAGACACGACATGGCCAAGATTGCATTCATCGGCCTCGGCAACATGGGCGGCCCGATGGCCGCGAACCTGATCAAGGCCGGGCATGACGTGACCGTGTTCGACGTCGCCGACGCGCTGGCAGACGCCCTCGTCGAGCAGGGCGCCAGCAAGGCTGCTAGCGCGGCCGAGGCGGTTGCCGGGGTCGAATTCGTGGTCTCCATGCTGCCCTCCGGCGAGATCGTCAAGAACCTCTACATCCATCAGGACAAGCTGCTGGACGTGATCGACCCGGCGACGGTCGTGATCGACTCCTCAACCATCGCCAGCGAGGATGCCGTGGAAGTCCACAAGACCGCCAAGAGCCGCGGCATTGCCATGATCGATGCCCCGGTTTCCGGCGGGGTCGGCGCCGCCAAGTCCGGCAAGCTGGCCTTCATCTGCGGCGGCGACGAGGCGGCCGTCGACAAGGCCCGGCCGATCCTCGAAGTGATGGGCAAGGCGGCCTTCCGTGCCGGACCGGCCGGGGCCGGCCAGATCGCCAAGATCTGCAACAACATGCTGCTGGCCGTACACATGATCGGCACCGCCGAAGCCCTGAACATGGGCGCCGCCGCTGGTCTCGACCCCAAGGCCCTCACCGAAATCATGGCCGCCTCCAGCGGTCGCAACTGGTCGCTGGACACCTACAACCCCTTTCCGGGCGTGATGGAGGGGGTGCCGGCCTCGAACGACTATCAGGGCGGTTTCCTGGTCAAGCTGATGAACAAGGACCTCGGCCTGGCCGCCGATGCCGCCGGCAAGCTGGGTGCAGCCACCCCGATGGGCGACCTGGCCCGTCAGCTCTACGACAAGCACGGCGACGCCGGCTTCGCCGATCGCGATTTCTCCAGCATCCTGAAGATGTTTGCCGACTGACGGCGGTGGTGCGCCGCGTCGCGGCGCGATCCTTTCTTGCCTCTCCCCGGCGGGGAGAGGGGATCGCATTTCATCGTGCGCCCGGCAGGATTCGACAAACCCGGCCAGGAAGGCCGGATTGACGATGGCCGCAAGGCCATCGCCCGCAGGGCGAGGCACAGGAAGTGCCGAGTCACCGATTCGTCGGGAACGAATCGACGCGAACGTAGTGAGCCCGGAGGGCCTGACCCAGGGATGGGTCAGGCAACCTGCGACCGATCAATTCAAGATCGCAGGTTCCTTGAATTCGACTCGTGCAGTGGCTGGCCTGCGAGCCTTTTGAGAATTGGTGCGCCCGGCAGGATTCGATAAATCCGGCCAGGAGGGCCGGATTGACGATGGCCGAAGGCCATCGCCCGCAGGGCGAGGCACAGGAAGTGCCGAGTCCACCTGCGACCAATCACTTCAAGCTCGCAGATTCCCTGCTAAAGGCGCTGGCGTTTACTTTGCCACGAGCCTTTATTCGAAGTTGGTGCGCCCGGCAGGATTCGATTAATCCGGCCAGGAAGGCCGGATTGACGATGGCCGAGGGCCATCGCCCGAAGGGCGAGGCGCAGGGATGCGCCGAGTCAACCTGCGACCAATGACTTAAAGCTCGCAGGTTCCCTGCTAAAGGCACTGGCGTTTGCTCTGCCACGAGCCGGTATTCGAAGTTGGTGCGCCCGGCAGGATTCGAACCTGCGACCTCAGGCTTCGGAGGCCTGCGCTCTATCCAGCTGAGCTACGGGCGCGCGGTGCACATTGTAGTGCGTTAGACGCGTCCGGCGCCAATTTTCGTCGGCGGGCCGAAGTCGGGCGCGGTATAATTGCTGCCATCCAGTCGACAGGAATCTCCAGAGGCCGACCTCATGAGCGCAGACCACGATCGCACGTTCGTGCGGACATTCCTCGGCGTGCTCGGCGCGCTGGTGGGCATCACGTTTCTGATCATTATCGCCGCGGTTATGATCACCGGCGGGGATGGTGAACTCAGCGATGCCCGCAAGGAGCGCATCGCCGAGCGCACCCAGCCCGATTTCCAGGTAGTGACCGATGCGGACAACCTGCAACAGGTTGCAGCCAGCCCGGCCTCCGGGAGCGGCGGTGACGGCGGGGGCGACAGTGCGTCGCTCGAGGATACCTACAAGCAGGTCTGCGCGGCCTGTCACGGCACCGGCATGGCGGGTGCCCCCAAGACCGGCGAATCCGGTCCCTGGCAGGCGCGGCTGGATGACAAGGGTCGGGAGACGCTCTATGACCACGCCATCAACGGTTTCAAGGGCATGCCGGCGAAAGGTGGCAATCCGAGCCTGTCGGATGATCGCGTGAAGAAACTGGTCGACTACATGCTCGAGGAATCCGGCGTATAGCACCGCCGGATCGGCCTTTTGCGCCGTCACTCGCTGTCGAGCAGTGCTCTCAAGCCGGCCAGGTGGGCGCGGCCTCGCGCCTGACGCGCCGCCGGGTCATCGTTTTCACGGCGTTTGCCAGGCCAGTCCAGTTCCTCGACGGGTAGTTCCTCGAGGAACCGGCTGGGCTGGCAGTCCACCAGGTCGCGGCCGCGGCGGCGCTGGCGGCAGTAGCTGAGCATCAGCGAACGCCGCGCCCGGGTTATGCCGACATACATAAGCCGGCGTTCCTCTTCCACGTTGTCTTCGTCCAGACTGTTCTGGTGCGGCAGCAGACCCTCCTCGATGCCGACCAGAAACACGTGCGGAAATTCCAGACCCTTGGCAGCGTGCAGGGTGGACAGCTGTACCTGGGTGGCGTCCTGGCGGTCCTCGCGTTCCATCAGGTCCATCAGCCCGAGTTTGCCGACCAGCGTTTCCAGACTGGCCGGCTGGCCGCGGTCGTTCTCGCTGTGGCGGCCCAGCCAGGCGACGAATTCGTCCACGTTTTCGGCTCGCCGCTCGCCCTGCTGGCGGTTGGCGGCGGTATCCCGCAGCCAGGTCCGGTAGTCGATGTCGGCGAGCATCTGCCGCACCAGGCTGTCCGGTGCTTCCGACTCGCTGCGCATCATCAGATCGGCGGTCCATTCGACGAAATCCCCCAGCCGGCGTGCGCTGCGCTCGCCCAGCCGGCCGCTCAGGCCGATGCCGCGAGCGGCGGCGAACAGGGGCAGCCCGCGCTCCCCGGCGTAGCGGCCGAGCTGTTCCAGCGTGGCCGGCCCGATTTCCCGCCGCGGCAGGTTGACGATGCGCAGGAATGCGGCGTCGTCGTCGGGATTGGTCAGCAGCCGCAGATAGGCGATGACGTCACGGATTTCGCCGCGGTCGAAGAACGATCGCCCGCCGGACACGCGATAGGCCACGTTGCGTTCGCGCAGCACGCGCTCGAAGGCCCGGGCCTGCTGGTTGCTGCGGTAGAGCACCGCGTAATCGCCCGGTTGACCGCCCGTGCGCAGGCGGTGGGAGACCATCTCGCTGACCACGCGGTCGGCTTCGTCGGCCTCGTCGTCGCAGGCCAGGATGCGCACGCGATCGCCCGCGCCCAGGGCACTCCAGAGGTTCTTGTCGTAGACCCGCTCGTTGCCCTGGATCAGGTGGTTGGCCGCGGTGAGGATATGGCCGCAGGAGCGGTAGTTCTGCTCGAGCTTGATCACCGTCAGGTGCGGGAAGTCGCGTGACAGGTCGGCGATGTTGCCGGGCCGCGCGCCGCGCCAGGCGTAGATCGACTGGTCGTCGTCCCCCACCACGGTGAACGCCGCCCGCGGGCCGGTCAGCCGCCGAAACAGCTCGTACTGGGCGCCGTTGGTGTCCTGGTATTCGTCCACGAGCAGGTAGCCGAAGCGGTTCTGCCAGCGTTCCGCCAGCCCCGGGTCCTCGCGGAGCAGCTCGACCGGACGGTAGAGCAGGTCGTCGAAGTCCACCGCATTGTAGGCGCCGAGGTGTCGCTGGTACTCCGAATAGGCGCGGGCCAGGCTGGCCTCGCGGTCATCCTCGGCATCGGTCAGTGCGCGGGCCGGCGAGATCAGCGCCGATTTCCAGCGGCTGACGGTGATGCGCGCCAGCTTGCGCAGTTCCGCGTCGCGGCCGAGCAGGTCGGCCAGCAGCTTGTCCGCGTCATCGGCGTCGAAGATGGAAAAGCCGCGCTTCAGTCCCGCAGCCTCCCGTTCCTCGCGCAGTAGCCGCAGACCCAGGCTGTGGAAGGTGCTGATCTGCAGGCCCCCGGATCGCTGACGGCCCACCAGTTGGCCGACACGCGCGGCCATTTCCCGCGCGGCCTTGTTGGTGAAGGTGACCGCGGCGATGCGCTCGGCCTGGTAGCCGCTGGCGATCAGATAGGCGATCTTGTGGGTGATTACGCCCGTCTTGCCGGACCCCGCGCCGGCCAGCACCAATAGCGGGCCGTCGAGATGCTCGACGGCGGCGCGCTGAGGTGGATTGAGTTGAACGCGGCTCATGGCGGCGCGGAGTCTACCCGCATTCGGGGTGCGCTCAGTACCCCCGCTGGGCGCGATTCAGACGCTTGCTCCCTTTTGGTGCACTTTCCGGTGCCGCCGCATCATCGCGGGGCGCGCTGGCGGCGACGTCGCCGTTAGCGGGCGCAATGCTGGCGGCGGTGCCGGTGCAGGCGGCGCGGGCATTGGTCATGGCCTGATCCAGGGCGGCAATATCGCCCGTCATTACAGGGTTTTCGTCCCGGGCACGGGCGACCAGCAGCGTGTTCTGGGCAGCCCGGCTGGCGGACTCGATGGCCGCCAGACTTTCCTTGCAGGTACTGGCGGCGACCCCGGTGAGAGGCAGTAGAAAGCCCAGGGCGAACAGTGAGATGGCGCAGCGCAGCATGTGTAACTCCTTGTTAGAAAATCGTAAATTATATTTCCAGCGCGAATGCCGAGGCTCGGCAGTCGCCTTGGCATGAGCGTTGCAGGAACCATTCCGGACTCGAACCGGCCGCCTGGCGATCGGCTCGAGACTGCCCGGCCGGCCAGGCCGTCGATACGAGGGCGATCTGGCTCGGCACTGCCGGCAAGCATACGGAACACCCGAACCTGATGTCGGGGGACCGGACGGCAGTCGGAGCTGCCGGTCGGCGTGGAATGATTTCTAACTACGGGAGTACGAGCGCAATGAAGAGTTTCAAGTATTTGGCGGTAGCCGGTCTGGTGGGGAGTTCGGCGCTGGTGAGCGCGCCGGCAATGGCCGGATCGCTGACGGGTAACGTTGGCGTGATGAGTCAGTATCTGTTCCGTGGCATCGAGCAGACCAACGGTGCAGCCGTCTATGGCGGCCTAGATTACGGTTTCGATTCCGGTTTCTACGTCGGAACCTGGGCAGCGACCGTGAACTTCGCGAGCGCCAGTGGCACCAGTGCGGAAGTCGACGTCTATGCCGGTTACGCTGGCGAAACCGCCGGCGGAATGGGTTACGACTTGGGCGTGCTGTACTACTGGTATCCCGAGGAAGATGAAGCCGGTAGCGCCACGCCGACCAACAATACGTTCGAGATTTACGGCTCGCTCGGATTCGGTCCGGTTGGTCTGTCGGCCTACTATGCGCCGAGTGACTATTTCGCGGCCAGTGACCCTGACACCGCGGACCCGACTGACGATGCGGGTGGCGCCTATGGTGTTTACGCGTCCTTCAGCACACCGATGACCGACAAGCTCTCGTTCGATGCGGCCGTTGGCTATAACGGCGGCGGTGGTAACGACGCGTTTGCTGGCCCCAACGACGATAGCTACATGGAATACAACCTGGGTGTCTCGGCTGCGCTCGACAACGGCTTTGGCATGAGCTTCGGTCTGGTCATGACCGATATCGAAGGCCCGGGCATGGATGACGATCCCAAGCTTGTGGTTGATGGAAGCTACGGCTTCGACCTCTAGACCCTGAGCCATTCGGGTGACCGGGAAAGGGCCGCCTTCGGGCGGCCCTTTTTCGTGGTCGGTCCGGTGGTTTAATGCTGGCGATCGAGCTGCCGCAGGCCCACGGCTTCCGCCACGGCGGCCGGTTCGATATCCGCCTGACCGGCGAGGTCGGCAATCGAGCGGGCCACCTTGATGATGCGGCCGCGGGCCCGGGCCGATAGCCCCAGCTGATTCATGGCCTGGCCGAGCAACTGTCGGCCGGCATCCGTTAGGCGGGCGAGATCCCGCAGGCCGGCTTCGTCGAGCGTGGCGTTGGGCTGGTCCCGCCCCTGATGGCGGGCGAAGTCTCGTGCAGCCAGTACCCGCTCCCGCACGACCGCGCTGCTGTCCGGTTCATCGCCCGGCTTGTCGAGCAGCTCGGCTTCTACCCGTGCCACCGACAACTGCATGTCGATGCGATCCAGCAACGGCCCGGATAGCCGCTGTCGGTAGCGAGCCACCCGGTCGGCGCTGCAGTGGCAGCGGCCGGACGGGTCGCCCAAATAGCCGCAGGGGCAGGGATTCATCGCCGCCACCAGCTGAAAGCGGGCTGGAAAGTCGGCCTGGCGCGCGGCGCGGGAAATGGTGATGCGGCCGGATTCCAGCGGTTCGCGCAGGACTTCCAGTACCCGCCGGTCGAACTCCGGCAGTTCGTCGAGAAACAGCACGCCCTGATGGGCGAGGCTTATTTCGCCGGGCCGCGGATTGGACCCGCCGCCGACCAGCGCCACCGCCGATGCCGTGTGATGCGGTGCCCGGAATGGCCGACGCCTCCAGTGCGCGGCCGGGTCGGCGTCGGGCGAGGCGATCGAGGTAATGGCCGCGGCCGCCAGGGCCTCGGCCTCGGTCATGGGCGGCAGGATGCCCGGCAGCCGCGCGGCCAGCATGGTCTTGCCGCTGCCCGGGGGGCCGCTCATCAGCAGCGAATGGCCGCCCACGGCAGCGATTTCCAGCGCTCGCCGGGCCTGGTGCTGGCCCTGGACATCGGCCAGATCCGGGATGTCCGATGAGCCTTCCGTCGGTCGGGTCGACGGGGGCGCCGTCAACGGCGTGTCGCCGGCCAGAGCCGCGACGACATCCGCCAGATGGTCCGCCACGCGGGTGGTGGCCGCGCGGGCCAGCCCCGCCTCGGCGGCGTTGTCGCCGGGCAGAACCAGCGTCCGTTCCGATTCGGCGGCGGCAATGGCCGCGGGTAGCGCACCCCGAATGGGCCGCAGGGCCCCGGACAGCGACAGCTCACCAAGAAACTCCCGGTCCGCCAGCGCGTCAGCCGGCATCTGGCCCGAGGCCGCGAGGATGCCCAGTGCGATGGCCAGGTCGAAGCGGCCGCCTTCCTTGGGCAGGTCGGCCGGGGCCAGATTCACGGTCGTGCGGCGCGGCGGGAACTGATAGCCGCTGTTGACGATGGCCGCCCGTACCCGGTCGCGGCTTTCCTTGACTTCGGTCTCGGGCAGGCCCACCAGCGAGATGCCGGGCAGGCCGCCGGCGATGTCGACTTCCACCCGCACCAGCGGGGCGTGGATGCCGGTGCGGGCCCGGCTGAAGACCGTCGCCAGCGCCATGCCGGATCAGCCGCGGCGTTGGGCCTCGAGTTCGGCGACCCGCGTTTCCAGCTCGGTAATGCGTTCGCGCGCCCGGTTCAGCTGGCTGCGGGCAGCCTCGAACTCTTCGCGGCCGACCAGTTCCAGTCGGGGTAGCTGGCTTTGCAGCACCGCGCGCAGATTCTGTTCGATTTCGGTGCGAATGGGGCCGAGCGCCGGCGGCATCACGCCGGCCAGGCGTTGGGCGAGTTCTTCCAGGCGGCGGGCGTCGATCACGGAGCGGTTTCCTGCATGGCGGACGTGAATGTCGAGAGTGCCGCAACCCGGGCGTGCGGCAAAGCGAACCGACGCACCGTCATGGTGCAAGGTCGCCGCCGTGGTCTGCGTCGAGATTGTCCACTCAGCTCCAAGTATCTGACAAATCGTAAGTTTCTCAAGTTGGCACGCGCAATGCTTTAACCGACGACGCAGCCGCAGGCGTGCCGTCAATCAATGGGGATTCGGGCGCGGCCGCCGCAATCAGCGTTACAGGAGTCTAATCAGATGAAACTTATTGCAGCTGTGATCAAGCCCTTCAAGCTCGACGAGGTACGCGAAGCGCTATCCGAAGTCGGCGTGCAGGGCATCACTGTGACCGAGGTCAAGGGCTTTGGTCGCCAGAAGGGCCACACGGAACTCTACCGCGGTGCCGAGTATGTGGTGGATTTCCTGCCCAAGGTCAAGATCGAGGTCGCCATCGACGATTCCGGCCTGGACGCCGCCCTGGAAGCCATTTCCAAGGCCGCGCACACCGGCAAGATCGGCGACGGCAAGATCTTCGTGTCCGACCTCGAGCAGGCCGTCCGCATTCGCACCGGCGAGACCGGCGGCGAAGCACTTTAACCAAATCCGTTTCGAGGGAGACAACAAGTGGATATCGAAGTCAGATACGCACTGGATACCTTCTACTTCCTGGTGATGGGCGCCTTCGTGATGTGGATGGCGGCCGGTTTCACCATGCTGGAAGCGGGTCTGGTCCGCGCCAAGAATACCACCGAGATCCTGACCAAGAACGTCGGGCTCTACGCGGTGGCCTGCATCATGTACCTGATCGTCGGCTATAACCTGATGTATCCGGGTACCACCATCAGCAGCTTCATTCCGGGCCTGGACTTCATCCTCAGCGCCGCGGACAACTCGGTCGAGGCGGTGACCTCCGGTGAGGAGGGCGCGCCCTACTACTCGAACCTGTCGGACTTCATGTTCCAGGTGGTGTTCGTGGCCACGGCCATGTCCATCGTGTCGGGTGCGGTGGCCGAACGCATGAAGCTGTTCTCGTTCCTCGCCTTCGCGGTGGTGATGACCAGCATCATCTACCCGGTGCAGGGCTACTGGAACTGGGGCGGCGGCTTCCTGACCAGCAGCTTCAGCTATTTCGACTACGCCGGTTCCGGCACCGTGCACCTGTGTGGTGCGGTGGCTGCGTTGGCAGGTGTGCTGATCCTGGGTCCGCGCAAGGGCAAGTACCGGCCCGACGGTTCGATCCGCGCCATTCCCGGTGCCAACCTGCCGCTGGCCACGCTGGGTACGTTCATCCTCTGGCTGGGCTGGTTCGGCTTCAACGGCGGCTCGGAGCTGGCAGTTTCCAACGTGGAATCAGCCAACAACACCGCCCGGGTGTTCGTGAACACCAACATGGCCGCTGCGGGTGGCGTGGTTGCCGCGCTGCTCACCGCCAAGGCGATGTTCGGCAAGGCTGATCTGTCCATGGCCCTGAACGGCGCCCTGGCCGGCCTCGTGTCCATCACCGCCTCGCCGCTGTCGCCGACGCCGCTGATCGCCACCATCATCGGTGTCGTGGGCGGCATCATCGTGGTCTTCTCGATCGTGGGTCTGGACAAGGCCAAGATCGATGACCCGGTGGGTGCGATCTCGGTGCACGGTGTCGCCGGTATCTTCGGCGTGCTCGTGGTGCCCCTGACCAACGGAGACGCGGATTTCGTCTCCCAGATCGTGGGCATCGTGTCGATCTTCGCCTGGACGTTCATCGCCAGCATGATCGTCTGGGGCATCCTCAAGGCCGTGATGGGTATTCGCGTCACCGAAGAGGAAGAGGACGAAGGTCTGGATTATTCCGAGTGCGGCATGGAAGCCTATCCGGAATTCACGTCAGGCGGCAGTCAGCGCAGCAGCGCCTGAACCGCCCGCCGTCACTGAAGACGACGGCAGCGCGCCCCGGGGTTTTCCCCGGGGCGCGTTTTGTCGTTATAAAGGAGTGACCTGACGGTCATCTCCGAACAAGCAGACGAGCGCACCTCGACGTGCGCCGTTGATAACCAATAATCGAAAGAGAGAGGAAGCCCGATGAAGACCATGCCGATGATGGCTGGCGCTCTGCTGGCGCTGGCCCCCCTGAGTGCGTTCGCGCAGACCATCAGCGGTGCCGACACCGCCTGGATCATGACCGCCACCGCCCTGGTGCTGTTCATGACCCTGCCCGGCCTGAGCCTGTTCTATGCCGGTCTGGTGCGGGTGCGCAACGTGCTGTCGGTGCTCATGCAGTGTTTCACCATCTGCTGTGTGGCCACCATTATCTGGTTTGCCTACGGTTACAGCCTGGCGTTTTCCGAGGGCAACAACTGGATCGGTGATCTGTCCAACGTGTTCCTGAACGGAGTCAGCGTGGACAGCACGTCCGGCACCATTCCGGAAAGCGTGTTCGCCATGTTCCAGCTTACCTTCGCGGTGATCACCCCCGCGCTGGTGGTGGGCGGCTTTGCCGAGCGGTTCCGCTTTTCCGCCCTGCTGGGCTTTACCGTACTGTGGCTGACCCTGGTCTACCTACCGGTCACCCACTGGGTGTGGGGCGGCGGCTGGCTCGGCGACATGGGCCTGCTGGATTTCGCCGGCGGCACCGTGGTGCACATCACCGCCGGTGTGGCGGCGCTGGTGGCGGCGATCGTGCTGGGGCCGCGCCGCGGCTTCCAGAAGGTGGCCATGCCCCCGCACAACCTGACCATGACCGTGACCGGTGCCGGCATGCTGTGGGTGGGCTGGTTCGGCTTCAACGGCGGCTCGGCGCTGGCCGCCGATGGCAGTGCCGGCATGGCGATCCTGGTGACCCACATCTCGGCGGCCGCCGGTTCGCTGGCCTGGATGATTGCGGAATGGCTGCGCTACGGCAAACCCAGCGTGCTGGGCATTGTCACCGGCATGGTGGCGGGGCTGGGCACCATCACGCCCGCGTCTGGCTTCGTGGGCCCGGCCGGTGCGCTGGTGATCGGCCTGTCGGCCGGTCTGGTGTGTTTCACCGCCACCAACTTCCTGGAGCGGGTGCTCAAGGTCGATGACAGCCTGGACGTGTTCCCGGTTCACGGCATTGGCGGCATGCTCGGCACCATGCTGGTCGGGGTGTTCGCCTCCACTCAGCTGGGCGTGTTTTCCGGCCAGGGTTTTGCCGACGGCATCGACTCGATGGGCGGCCAGCTCTGGGTGCAGTTCGTCGGCGTGATGGCCACGCTGGTATACACCGCGGTGCTGACATTCGGGATTCTCAAGCTACTCGAGGTGACCACCGGTCTGCGCGTGACCGAAGAGCAGGAAACCATGGGTCTGGATATCGCCGAGCACGAAGAGCGCGGCTACGACCTGTAATGCGTAACGGTGGCGGGCGTCGCCCGGCACCGTTGCCGGATGCGAACGCCGCACCCGGCGGCTTTCACCGCGGGGTGCGGCCGGTAGTACACTGCATTTCACCAACTCAGGGGAGACGACACGATGAAAATGGTCACGGCAGTGATCAAGCCGTTCCGGCTTGATGACGTGCGCGAGGCGCTGGCCGAGGTTGGCGTTCATGGCACCACGATGACCGAGGTCAAGGGTTTCGGGCGCCAGAAGGGGCATACCGAGCTCTACCGCGGCGCCGAGTACGCGGTGGATTTCCTGCCCAAGGTCAAGCTGGAGGTGGCGATCGGCGACGACCAGGTGGATCGGGTGGTCGAGGCCATTATCGAAGCCGCCAAGACCGGCCAGATCGGCGATGGCAAGATCTTCGTATCACCGCTGGAGCAGGTCATTCGTATCCGGACCGGCGAAACCGACACCGAAGCGCTGTAATCGTCCGTGGTAGGGCCGAGACTCGCCGTGACCGGCCTGTCGGTCGGCGGCATCGGCCCCGCCGACTTCGACATCGCGGCCGGCGCCTGCCTCGGCCTGACCGGCCCCTCGGGCGCCGGCAAGACCCGGCTGCTGCGGGCCATCGCCGATCTCGATCCCCATAACGGCGAATGTCGACTGGACGGCTGCCCGGCGAGTGCCATGGCCGGGCCGGACTGGCGGCGTAGCGTCGGTTTCGTGGCCGCTGAGTCCGGCTGGTGGGAGGCCCGCGTCGGGGCCCATGTCGAGATGGTGGGCGACGCCGATCTTGCCGAGTTCGGGTTCCCCCGGGCAGTTCGCGACTGGTCGGTGGAACGGCTGTCGGCCGGGGAGCGTCAGCGTCTGGCACTGCTCAGACATCTGGCAGCCGGCCCGCTGGTGCTGCTGCTGGACGAGCCGGTCAGCCATCTGGACGCCGATCTGATCGAGGTGGTCATCGCGCGACTGGCGGCCTGCCGGCAGGACGGCATGGCGGTTATTTGGGTGGATCATGACGGCGACCGGCTGGGCCGGGTGGCCGATCGGATCGCCCGGCTGGACAGCAGGGGTCGATTCTCGTGCAGCTGATCGCCCTGACGCCGTGGGATCTGGCCCTGGCCGGGCTGCTGGTGCTGGCCCTGGCCGCAACCGCCTGGCCGATGCGCCTGGCGCTGGCACGGCCGCTGCTGGTGGCGGCAGCGCGCACCGTGGTGCAGCTGGCGCTGGTCGGTCTGGTGCTGGAAACCGTGTTCGCCCGCGGCAGCATTGTCTGGGTCGCGGGAATCGCCCTGGCCATGTTGCTGCTGGCCGGCCGCGAGGCCTCGGCCCGCCAGGCCCGGCGTTTCGTCGGTGGCTGGAGCTTTGCCGGGGGCACGCTGGCGATGTTCCTGTCGTCGTTCGTGACCGCGGTGCTGGCATTGACCGTCGTGATCCAGCCCGAGCCCTGGCACGCGCCGCAGTACGCCATTCCGCTGCTGGGCATGCTGCTGGGCAACACCATGACCGGGGTGGCTCTGGGCATGGACCGTCTGACCACCGGGGTCGGCCAGCAGCGCACGGGGATCGAAGCCCGGCTGGCGCTGGGCCATCGCGCGCTCGACGCCGTCGAGGGTGTGCGCCGGGAAGCGGTCCGGGCCGGCATGATCCCCATGCTCAACGCCATGGCTGCGGCCGGCATCGTCAGCCTGCCGGGCATGATGACCGGTCAGATCCTGGCCGGCGCACCCCCCTGGGAGGCGGTGAAATACCAGATTCTGATCATGTTCCTGATTGCCGCCGGTACCGGTTTCGGCACGCTGACGGCAGTATGGCTGGGAATCCGACGCCTGTTCGACGACCGCGATCGTCTGCGGCTGGATCGATTGCGATGAGCCGGTGCTTCGGCGGGGGCGGCGCAAACCGCTACACTGCGGGCGGTCAGATTGAATAACGACGCTGGGAGTCGGGAGATGGCAGACAGGAGCATTCTGATTACCGGTGCGGCCTCGGGCATCGGCCGCGCCACCGCATTGCGGTTTGCCGCCGGCGGCTGGCGGGTGGGTGCCTTCGACCTGCCGGATAGCGGCATCAAGGCGCTGGCCGACGAGCACGACAACATCACAGCCGGGGTTATGGACGTGACCGACGATGCCTCGGTTCGCGCCGCTGTGTCGTCATTTGCCGAATCCGCGGGCCGGCTCGACGCGGTCCTAAACAACGCCGGCATCCTGTCGATCGGCCAGTTCGCCGAGATCGCGGCTGATCGGCATGCCGCGATTGTGGATGTCAACGTCACTGGGGTGATGCGTGTGGCGCATGCCGCCCATCCCTATCTGGCGAAAACCCCGGGCGCGCGCCTGATCAACCTGGCCTCCGCATCCGCGGATTACGGTGTGCCGGAGTTCGCCAGCTACTCGGCCAGCAAGTTTGCCGTGCGCGGGCTGACCGAGGCGCTCAACCTGGAATGGGCTGCGGCCGATATCCACGTATGCGCCATCTGGCCCTCGTTCGTTCGCAGCCCCATGCTCGATGATGTCGGTGAGACCACCAGCATGCAGCGTCTGGGTATCAGCCTGACGCCGGACAGTGTCGCAAAGGTGGCCTGGCGCGCCGCCACCGGTCGGCGCCGGCTGCATCTGCCGGTGGGGCTGCTGTACAAGCTCCTCTTCGTGTCGGGGCAGTGGCTGCCGTTCGCCATGAAGCGGCTGAGCATGCGGCTGATCACCGGTTACTGATCATGCGGACGCTGCGCGCCATGACATTGCTCACCGGTGCCGCACTGGCGGTTGCCGCCGGCTCGGCCGTGGCCGAAATCTACCGCTGGGTAGACGACCAGGGCCGGGTGCATTATGGCGACCGGCCGGCCGCGGGCCGGTCGGCCGAGAAACTCCAGTCAACGCCGGCCGGCCCCGCGCGTACCGCGGGCCGGGACACATCCGGCTACAGGGCCGACCCGGCGGATGAAGCCGAGGAGCGATCCGAACGGGCGGCCGAAGTCCGTCAACAGGAATGCAAAAAGGCTCGCACCCGCTTGCAGGCCTATCGCGATGCGGCTCGTCTGACCACGACCGGGCCCGATGGCGAAACCCGCGAACTCGACGCCGACGAGCGCGTGGATGTCATCGTCCGGGCCGAGGAGCAGGTGGCCGAGCTCTGTCCGGATAGCGACTGATCGAGGCGTCGACTTTTCGACCCGCGGGGCTGACGTGTCTTCGGGCTAGGCGGACCCGGCCCCGCGCAGGGCCCGCCGCTCGCGCCACCGAAACCAGGGGGCAATCACGGTCAGACTGGTCATGATGACCAGCCGCGCCGCCAGGGCCGCGGCAATCGGGTGTGCCAGCAGCGGTGCGAGCAGCCGGTCATGCAGTGTGGTGGCGGGCCGCCGGCCGCGCAGCAATGGGTCCGCCAGGACATCCAGCGCGAAGAATATCTGCCAGGCCTGATCCGCCGCGAATCGTCCCAGCCGTCGTCGAAACGCCTTCCGGCCATCGGCATCGAGTTGTCCCACCTGGTTTCGCAGTAACCGGAAATAGGGTGTGATCAGCAACCGCTCGGTGTCACCCTGCCGTCGATAGACCGCCGGTGCCGCTGAAAAAAAGCCCGTCAGCTCGGTGACGTGCGCCACCATGATCATGGCCATCAGCAGGTAGCGCTGGCAAGGTCCTTCGCGCTCGAACCGGCGTGCCGAGGTGGTCAGTCGCCCCGGCAGCCGCAGCCAGCGTCCCTGCGCGCGGATGGTGGCGGCCATGCGCTGGTCCTCGAGGAACGGCAGCGCGGGATCGAACCCGTCCAGCTCCCGGAACCAGTCGCGGCGGATCAACAGGCCCTGGTCACCGTTGATGGTGTAGCGGCGGTTGCTCGCGCTCTTGGCTTCCATGTACCGGTACAGAAAACCGTGTCCGCGCGTCTCCCGTCGGAAGCGCAGGGCGAAATGGCCGGCGGTGCGGGGCGGCTCGCCCTCGAGGATGACCAGTGCCTCGGCCAACTGATCGGCCCCGGTGGGGTGGCTGTCCGCATGCAGGAAAAGCAGCCAGTCGTGATGCGCCCGCGCGGCCCCGGCGTTCATCTGTCGGGCCCGTCCGGTTTCGGCCGCAATCACTTCGGCGCCGCGTTTGGCGGCGATCACGCGACTGGCGTCATGCGAGCCTCCGTCGGCCACGATGACTTCCAGATCCACCCCTCGCTGGCCCGCCAGCGCGTCGAACAAGGCCGGCAGTTGGTCGGCCTCGTCGAGGACCGGCACGATCACGGAAAGACGCTTCATGCCGGGGCACTCGCATGGCTGGTCGCCCGCCTGCGGTCTCCGGCCCTTACCGATTCGAGATACTGCGGAATACGCGCTTCCAGCCAGTAGCGCGGACGGCCGAAACGGTCCCCGGCCACGAATCCCACGTGCCCGCCGTGCGCCGACAGTTCGAGCCGCACGCAGGGCGCAAGTTCACCGGCCCGCGGCACCACGTCGGGATGCATGAACGGGTCGTCCGCGGCATGCAGGATCAGCGTGGGCACCCGGATGTAACGGAGAAAGGGCCGGCTGCTGCAGCGGGCGTAGTAGTCCGCGGCATCGGCAAAGCCGTTGAGCGGCGCGGTGACGGCATCGTCGAAGGCGCGAAAGTCTCGCAGGGTATCCAGGTCCGGCAGCGTCAACGCCCTGGCCACGATGTCGGCCTTGCGGCGGATTTCTGCCCGCATGTGGGTGAGAAGATGTGCCTGATACACACGCGACAGCCCGCGATTCATGGCGGTGGCGCAGCGGTCCAGATCGAATGGCACGGATACGGCCACCGCTGCGTTCAGCGGTGCGGCATCGCCCTGCTCACCCAGATATTTCAGCAGCACGTTGCCGCCCAGCGAGTAGCCCGCCGCGAATAGTGGGGCCGAGGGGTAATCTTCCCGCAGCCGGCGCAGCAGTCGGCCGATATCCGCGGTATCGCCCGAATGGTAGCCCTGCGGCAGACGGTTGGGACGTGGCCCGGCGCCGCGGAAATGCATCAGCAAGCCGCGCCAGCCGCGCGCACGCACCTGCCGGAGCAGGCCCCGGGCATAGCTGGAGTCAATCGAGCCGGTCAGCCCGTGCAGGACCACGACCACCGGCGTATCGGGTGGTTGGGCCCGATCGGGCAGCCAGGCCAGGTCGATGACATCGCCGTCCGGCAGGTGCCAGGACTCGTGATCGATGGTCAGCGCCGGAGTTGGCCGACAGCGGGCGGCGAACAGCGTCTGCCGGTGGGGGCCGCGCAACCAGAACGCGGGGCGGAATTGGCTGGTAACAATCATGGCGCTGAGGCGTGGGGCGACCGCGGCCGAGGGATTTTCAGGCGCAATCACCGAAAGCCGTAAAATACACTACGGGGTATGGTTGATATGGCATGTTTCGTACCCAAGTTTACCGGTGAACTTCGAGCAGCGCGCATCCGGAGGCGTGACCCATGACCCAGCCCCGAGCCCGAGTGCAGGCCTTTTTCCACCATCCCACCTTCAGTGTCCAGTACGTGGTCAGTGACCCGGTCACCGGGGAGGCTGCAGTCATCGATCCGGTAATGGATTTCGATCTCAACAGCGGTGCCACCGGCACCGAAAGTGCCGACGAGATCGTGCGCTACGTGCGCGATGCCGGGCTGACCGTCACCTGGGTGCTGGATACGCATCCGCATGCGGATCACTTCTCGGCCGCGCCCTATCTGGCAGAAATCTTCGGCGCCCCCACGGCCATCGGCGAGAAGGTGGTCGAGGTTCAGAAGCTCTGGCGCGACATCTACCACTTGCCCGATTTTCCGGTGGACGGCTCGCAGTGGGACCGCCTGTTCGCCGACGGTGACGAGTTCGGCATCGGCGAGCTGCCCGCGCGGGTGATGTTCTCGCCCGGACACACCCTGGCTTCGATCACCTACGTGATCGGCGATGCCGCCTTCGTACACGACACTCTGTTCCAGCCCGACTTCGGTTCGGCACGGGCGGATTTCCCCGGCGGCAGCGCGGCGCAGCTCTACCGCTCAATCCAGGACATTCTGGCGTTGCCGGACGACACCCGGCTGTTCACCGGCCATGACTACCTGCCCGGCGGCCGGGCCCCGGAATGGGAGTCCACCGTGGCCGAGCAGAAGGCCCACAACAAGCATTTCGCGGATGACCCCGGCGAGGCCGAATACGTGGCCATGCGCGACGCCCGCGACGCGGAACTGCCCCTGCCGAAGCTGATGCTGGCCTCACTGCAGGTCAACATCCGCGGCGGCCGCCTGCCCGATGCCGAGGCCAACGGGACGGCTTATCTGAAGATTCCGCTCAACCGCTTCTGAGGCGTTCGGCCGGCTCCACGTGATCAGTGGGCCCGGCGCAGCAGGCCGTCGAGCAGGCCGCCACCGCCACCGCCGCAGGATTCGGCATTGGCGTAGCTGTCATCCACGACGTTGTCGATCCAGTCGCGCACCCCGCTCACCCCCTGGGCGTGGATGACGCTGCGGGAAATCGGCGGCATCTGGATTTCCGGGTTGCCGGCAATGTTCATGCGAAACGGAAGGATCGAGCTGTCGGCGTCGCCCGGCACGATGTCGAACTCGCGGCCGCCGGCCCCGCCGCCCGCGGCGGTCGGCGTCTTGCAGATGCCGTAACTGGCATCCACCTCGCGCAGCGCATCCAGGAACAGCCCCGTATTCGAGGCAATGCCCGCCGGGTTGTGGCAGTGCGCACAGTTGACCTCCAGATAGGCGCGCACGCGTGACTCCAGGCCGCCGTCGGCGGCATCGTCGAAAGCCGGCAGGCGCGGGAGGTTGGTGGCAATGCCGGCGGTGTCGGTCTGCGGGTTGGGCGCGCCGGCGAGCAGGCCGTTATCGATCCAGTAGGCGATCTGGTTCATCCGGCCGACGTCGGGGTAGTCGAACGGCTTGTTGAGGTTGCGCGGCTTGGGCCCGATCGGCGGTGACCCGGCGGTGCGGTCGTCGTTGCCGTGACAGGTGACGCACTGGTTGGCGTGCGGAATCTGGTAGCGCTCGGAACTGCCGCTGTGCAGTTCGCCCGACCGGGTGTTGGTGTAATGCCAGGACACGGCGGCCTCGCCGCCGCCCAGGCGCAGCCGGGCCACGCGCTCGCCGGTGGCGGTGGTTTCCCAGATGTAGGGCAGGCCGGCCCAGCGTGGCTGGCCACTGTCGTTGGCCCGCTTGATAAGCAGGCGGGTCTCCACCACCTGCCGGGTGCCGTTCGATTCGTCGGGGAAGAAGAAGGTCTTGGCGATGATGGTGCCCACCGGAAACACGTAGGTGGCGTTGGCGCCGTCCGCGCCGCTCCGGTACCGGGCCGACGTGCCTTCGGGCATGAATACCACCCGGCGCTTGCGCGAATAGTCGGCAAACAGCCGGGTGTTGAGATCGAACGGTGTGCCGCGGCCGTTGGGGTCGGACAGTGGATCTTCTGGATCGGCGAACAGGTGGTACTGGTCCAGCCGGGGGCAGTCGACATTCACCGCATCGCGGTTGATCTGCCCCGGCACGGGGGTGGCTTCGCAGGCGGCCCGCACCTCGTCTTCATCCGGGGGCGTCTGGGCATTGCCACTGGGGGTGAAGCCCGCCACCTCGGCGGGGGGCAGCGGTGACAGGGTTTCACCGTAGGCCGTCAGACAGCGATGCGGGGCGATATCGCGGTCCGGAATCAGCGCCGGCACGGTGCCGGTAAGCGATGCCAGGAACGCGGGGTCGGCCAGACGGCTGGGATCGTCCAGCAGGTCCAGCGCCTCCAGCCCCTCGAGACCGCCGAAATTGGCGAAGAACGGGACCAGCGGATTGGCCTGCCGGTCGTTGCTGCCCTCCTCGATGCAGAGGAACATGCCCGGGCGTTCCCGTGATCCGTCCGGGCTGTCGTCGAACTTGTAGTCGTTGTAGCGGCAGGTCGGGTTGGGATCGGCGCCGGCGTACTGCGGTTCGCCGCGCGCGTCGGCCGGTACCGGATCACCGTTCGCGGCGGTGGGATAGGGGCAGTCGCCGCTGCCGCCACGAGCCTGGTGTTCGGCGTCGTCCTGGTCGGTCTCGTCGTACAGGCCGTCCCAGACAATGTGGGCCCCGAAGCCGCCATTCTTGAGCCGAACCAGGGTGGGCAGAAGGCTGTCCTGACTGCCTTCCAGGGCGGTCTGATCGGGCAGTGGCGGATTGCCGCCGGCATTGATCATCAGGTTGTCGTGGATGTGCACGCCCTCGGCGTACATGTCCAGCCGGCGGTCGCCCGGCGCGCCGATGAGTTCGTGGCTGGCGATGATCACGCTGGCGGTGTCGTGGTCGCGGAACTCGTTGTCGAAGATTTCCACCCGGTCGTAGGCCAGGATCAGGGCGCCGGTGCCCCGCGGTACCGCGCGCACGATGCCGCCGGCGGCGAAGTTGTCGGTATTGTTGTTGCGGGCGACATTATCGAACATGCGGGTGCCGTCGCCGTACTGGGACAGGCCGGGCAGGTCGAAGATCAGGAATCCGCCGGTGTTGCACTCGGCCAGATTGCCGTGCATGTCGGCCCGGTCGGTGTTCTCGATCTCGTAGCCGGCCACGTTGAAGGCGGCCCGCGAGTTGCGGATGATCACGTCGTTGCTCTGGCCGACATAGAGGCCGGCATCGGACGCGCCGATGGCTTCCGAATTCTCGATCAGCACGTTGTTCGACAGCACCGGGTAGATGGCGTAGCGGCCGTTTTCGGGGCTGGTGCGGTAATCCGCCCGGTTGATCGCGGTCAGCGGCGCCGACGGGCAGGCTATCTGTACCGCCGACTCGAAATTGGTTGCCGTGACCGGATTGTTGGCGGAGGACCACATCGCCCGCATGTTGCGGTAGGTGACGAAATCCGAGCCGATCACCTTGACGCCGTCCCCCGGGGTATCAGTGACGGTGAGGTCCTGGATGGTCAGGCCGCGGATGTTGAGGGCGAGGATGCCTTCCGCGGTGTCGCTGTTCTCGAACGACAGCACAGTGCGGTTGCGACCGCAGCCGGTGATGGTGATGTTTTCGCTGTTCTGCAGCACCAGGCCGGTGTCCATCGCGAAGAAGCCGCAGTCGAAACGGATCACATCGCCGGGACCGGCCTGGATGAAGGCCGATAGTGCATCCCGCGTGGCGTCATCGCCCGGCTCGATCATGAATTCCCGACCGGATGGATTCGGCGTGCCGCCGCTACCCCCGTCGTTGCCGCCGTCCGGCGCGCCGAGCGTGGGGGCGCCATCGCCGCCCCCGCCGCCACAGGCTGCCAGTGTCGCGGCCAGTGCCGCGATCAGCCAGTTCCGCCCCGTCATCGCTACCCTCGCCCGGCCCTGCTGGGCCGTGTGTCTTGTTATTCGCGCTTCAAGTTACCACCGAACCGGCCCGTGTTGCAGGATATGTCTGCCGCGGGTCAGGGGGGCGGGAGTACCCCGGCAATATGGCCCGGTCGGAGCTGGCGCATCTGGCTCAGGATCCAGCGCTGGCGTTCCCGCAGGTAGGGGCCGGGCGCGCCCGCATCCAGGTCCCGCGGGTCGGGCAGCACGCCGGCCAGCAGGGCGGCCTGGCCGGCGGTCAGGGCGGCGGCGTCAACGTTGAAGAATTGCCGGGCCGCGGCGTCGGCGCCGAATACTTGGTCGCCGAACTGGGCGATATTCAGGTATACCTCGAGAATGCGCTGTTTGGACCAGAGCCACTCGATCCACACCGTGATATAGGCCTCCACCGCCTTGCGCAGGTAGCTGCGGGACGGCGTCAGGAACAGGTTCTTGGCCACCTGCTGGGTGATGGAGCTGGCACCGCGCATGCTGCCGCCGGCCAAGTTGTTTTCCAGTGCGTCGCCGATGGCATCCCATACGAAGCCGTGATGATCCGGGAAGGTCTGATCCTCTGCCGCCACCACGGCCAGCGGCAGCGTGGTGGCAATGTCGTCCAGGTCCACCCAGTGATGATCGATGCCCGGCCCGCCGGCCGGCTGTTGCCACTGGTTCTGCAGCATGAAGGCCGATGTGGGCGGGTCGGCCCACCGTAGCGCGAGCACGGCCAGCGCCGGGGCGGCTAGGGCGAGCAGCAGCGCGGTCAGCAGCCAGCGCCGCAGGCGGCGCCAGAGCCCGCGAACCATGCCTGCGGATCAGCCTTAGGGTTGCTGCCTACTCCTGCGGACGCGGGAGGTACTGGCTGAGCGTGCGCACGAACTGCCGACCGGGCTCCGGCATGGCCGAGTCGTCGGTGCTGTCGAGGATTTCGTAGGGGGTGATGCCGGCCTCGTCGTAGAAGTCCTGGTTGGCGGCGTGATCCATGGACAGCGCCGCGCCTTCCAACGAGATGCCGGCGAACAGCCCGCGCGAGCGGGAATAGGAATAGACCTCGGCATCGAAGCTGATGTTGGTGGCGGCGCTGGCGCTGCGCCCGACCGGGCCGGCCGCCACCGAGGCGTCGCCCCCCAGGGTGAAGTCACCGCGGGCGATGCGGTCGATGCTGCGGCGGGACTTGAAGATCAGGATCACGTCGGTGCTGGAAGCACCTATCTGCCAGCCCAGCGACCCGCCGGTCAGGTTGATGAAGGCGGGATTGCTCCACTTGCCGTTCTCCCCGCGAATCGAGACCACGCCGCTGCCGCGCCGGCCGGCGATGATCAGACCCACCTTGAGCACGCTGGGAATGACGGCCACGCCGTAGGCCTGGTTGAGCAATACCGGCGGGATCGCGTTTTCCGGGATGTTGACGAAATCGGTCAGGACCGCCGTGGCCTCGTTGACCTCTTCGTTTTCGCTGATGCCGGCGCCGGCGGCGGCGTGGAAAAGCATCAGGGTGCCGGCCAGGGCGGCGGTGCAGAACTTGTTCATGATGAGACCTCTCGCGTCGTGTCACGGCTTGGACGGCGCGCCGCGGGTTTGGTTCGTGGTCCCGATTCTAGGCCAGTGGCGGGGGCCTGCCCATGACGCCGAAAGGCGACACCCAGCGAGCCCTATTCCGCGTACTGCTCGCGCACGCTCTCGAAGCGGATATCCGGCCAGCGTTCCTGCGTCAGGTCCAGCTTGACGCGCGAGGCGGCCAGATACACCAGCGCGCCGGCGTGATCGCGGGCCACCCCGGGGGTGTTGCGGTCGGCAAACCGTTTGAGTTCACGATCGTCATCGGCATAGATCCAGCGAGCGGTGTAGACGTCGATTGCCTCGAACGTCGCCGACACCCCGTACTCCGTGCGCAGCCGCTCGGCCACCACGTCGAACTGCAGCACGCCCACCGCGCCCAGGATCACGTCGTTGTTGTGCAGTGGCCGGAATACCTGGGTGGCGCCTTCCTCGCACAGCTGATCCACCCCCTTATTCAGGGCCTTGGCCTTGAGCGGATCGCGCAGCACCACGCGCTGGAACAGCTCGGGCGCGAAGTTGGGAATGCCGGAAAAGCGCAGATCCTCGCCCTCGGAAAAGCAGTCGCCGATGGCGATGGTGCCGTGGTTGTGAATACCGATGATGTCGCCGGCCCAGGCGTCCTCGGCCGCACCGCGCCGGTTGGCCATGAAGGTGATGGCGTCGTTCACGCGGATTTCCTTGCCGGCCCGCAGGTGACGCATCTTCATGCCCTTGGTATAGCGCCCGGAACACAGGCGCAGGAAGGCGATGCGGTCACGGTGCTGTGGGTCCATGTTCGCCTGGATCTTGAACACGAAGCCGGAGAGCTTGTCCTCGGACGGTTCCACCGCGCGCGACCGGGCCTCGCGGGGCTGGGGCGGCGGCGCCCATTCCACGAAGGCGTCCAGCAGCGACTGCAGGCCGAAGTTGTTGATCGCCGAGCCGAAGAACACCGGCGTCAGCCGCCCGGCCCGGTACTCCTCCAGATCGAAGCCGTGACCGGCGGCCTGCACCAGTTCCACTTCCTCGCGCAGGGTGTCGAGATCCTGACCCGCGATCTCGGCCAGCCGCGGATCGTCGAGTCCGGCGATGGTCTCTTCCTGGCCGCCGGCCTCGTTGTCCTCGCCGTGGTAGAGATGAACCTTGTCTTCCAGCAGGTGATACACGCCGCGGAACTGCCGCCCCATCCCGATCGGCCAGGTAATCGGCGCGCAGCGGATCTTGAGAATGTCCTCGATCTCGTCGAGCAGTTCCAGCGGCGGCCGGCCGTCGCGGTCCAGCTTGTTGATGAAGGTGCAGATGGGGGTGGTGCGCAGCCGCGTGACCTCCATCAGCTTGATTGTGCGCGGCTCCACGCCGCGGGCGGCGTCGATCACCATCAGGGCCGAATCGACCGCCGTGAGGGTGCGGTAGGTGTCCTCGGAGAAGTCCTCGTGGCCCGGGGTATCCAGCAGATTCATGATGCGCCCCTGATAGGGGAACTGCATCACCGAGGTGGTTACCGAAATGCCGCGCTGCTGCTCCATCGCCATCCAGTCCGAGGTGGCGTGGCGGGCGGCCTTGCGGCCCTTGACGGTGCCGGCCAGCTGGATCGCGCCGCCGAACAGCAGCAGCTTTTCCGTGAGTGTGGTCTTGCCGGCGTCCGGATGGGAGATGATGGCGAAGGTCCGGCGCTTGGCGACCTGGTCGGCAGTAGACATGGGAACCTGCTGGGGAAAAGCCGCGCGAGCTTAACGGCTGCAGCACACTCTGTACAGAGAACTATAGTTATGGGCTATGAACTTGTTATTAACAATTCATTTGAAAAATCGCGTACCGGCGGCATCATGTTTCACAGCGGCAGCCGCGACTCACCGGCCAAGAAAAATCGGCCGGCACCAATCCTCCTAGCCTGCCCTGCTGCCCGGTCTCTGGCCCCCCTCCGGAAACCGGGCTTTTTTTATGGACTCTCTGATTCAATCCCCGCGACCTGCGTTTGAGTCCCAAGCCGAGCGAGACCGGACGCGAGGCGCTGCTTTGCGGGATGGGTTGACAGATAGTTCGCGATATCATTTATCTGAAGGCTTGGGCCAAACCCTTCGGGCCGGGCCTTTGCGCGCGTCTGGACGGCGTCATTCGTCGCTTATTTGCATCCAGCAAACCGCACTCCTCATTCCTTGCCAGCCACGCGCAAAGACTCCGGCGCAGGCCGCGGGAAATGAATCAGACAGTCCTCGCCGTCCGTGTCAGCTGATGTCGAAGCTCGACGGCGGCCGGGCATCGCTGTCGGCAAGTTCGACCTGCGCCACGCGCGCCTCCGATGGTCCCTGCCAAAGCCAGGCTTCGAACGCGGCCACGGCGTCGCGGTCGCCGCAGATCAGGCCCGTGACCGACCCGTCGGGCTGATTGGCAGCATGGCCGGTCAGGCCGAGACGGCGGGCTTCCTGTTGCGCGCTGGCGCGGAAGAACACGCCCTGAACCCGGCCGGTGACGCGGAATTGTCGACAGATGTGGGTGCTCATGGCGATGCCCGTTTATAATGCATGGCGAATACCGTGACCGATTCGAACGCCATGTCGCTCTGGGGTCAATTCCGAAACCTGTCCCGCCGCGTGCGGGCCGCGCCGCCGGCGCTGGCCAGCGCGCCGCGCCGGACGCAGCTGGACTTCGCGCTGCCCAATCCCTGGGGCGGTGCGCCGCTGTGCCGTGCCAGCGTGGCGGTCACCACCAGCCGCCATGCCCGTGGTGAAAGCCTGCGGGTCCAGGCGCAGTTCGACGGCTGGTGGCGCCGTGGCGGCGATGCGCCGTCGCACACGGCCCTGGCGGCAACCGGTAGCGGCGCCACTGGGCTGGTCGGCTATGGTCGAAAGGCGGCCGGCGCGCTGCTGCGTCACGGCATCACGCGATTGCCATTGCCGGCGGGCGAACGTCGCCTGCGCACCTGGGTCGATGTGCGGGCTTCGACCGAACCCCTCGCCGGCGGCGCTGCCTCCCTGTTGCCGGAGCGGGTCCTGCAGTTGTGCGGGCCGCTGCGGGCGGCCGCGCCGGGTGAGCCCCGGGTGGGTATCTGGATGGATCGGGGCGCCGGGGCCGATGGCGGCAGCGCTCAGCTTGCGCTTCTGCAGTTCGATGATCGCGACCTGCCGACCGGGACGGTCAGCGGGCCGTTCAACTTCTCGGCCAGTGTCGCCACGGTGACCGATCCAATCCGCCGGGACCCGAACGACGGCCGTACCCCCTGAATCATCGTCACGCCGCGTCCCCGGCCGGGGCCTGCCGGCGAGCCGGTGAATTGACTCCGGCGGCGTTTTTGAACAGCATTAGGCCCGCGTCGCGACCGGGCGCAGCTTAAATCGGAGAGGCTGAATGAAGAAGATCTGGCGCATCGGCGCCGCTGGCATTCTTGCGGCCGTCGGGTTCGCGGGATCGGCTGCGGCGCAGGAGGGGGATCCCGAGGCCGGGCGGATCAAGGCCAGCACCTGCATGGGCTGCCACGGTATCGAGGATTACAGCAATGTCTATCCGACCTTCGCGGTGCCCCGCCTGGGTGGCCAGCATGCCGCCTACATCGAGTCGGCCCTCAAGGCCTACCGTGATGGTCAGCGGAATCACCCGACCATGAATGCCCAGGCCTCCAGTCTCTCCGAGCAGGACATGGCGGACATCGCCGCCTACCTGTCCGAATCGTCCGGCGAATGAACAAGGTGGTAGCGGTGATGCGCAAGTACTTGATGACGTTTTTTGTTGCCGCGACGCTGGCACCGGCAATGCCCGCCCTGGCCGCCGACGAGAAGGAGGCGGTCAAATCCGCCCCGCACGGCGCCGAGTGGGTCAAGGAAAAGACCCAGGTGTGCGCCAGCTGCCACGGCAAGAACGGGGTGTCGCAGACGCCGATGTACCCCACCATCGCCGGGCAGTACGAGAGCTATCTCATGCATGCGCTGAAGGCCTACCGTGACGGTGACCGCAACAACGCGATCATGGCCGGGCAGGTGCAGGGCATGACCGATGCGCAGCTGAAGGCCCTGGCGCGGTTCTACGCGAAGCAGGAATCGTCGCTGCACGTCCCCGAACTCAACCCCTGAGTCCGGCGGCGGCCTGCCGCCGGGCGACCGTTTTCAGCGTGGAGTCCCCGCCCATGGTTCGCCTGCCGGCATTGCTTGTTGCCCTGTTCGCGGCCGCCCCGGTGGCGGCTGACGGCCCCGTCTGGAGTTATCTGGAAACGCAGGCCCTAGTTGGCGGCGAGTTGGAGCCCGATTTCGGGCCCGATGCCGACGCTGATGGCCTGGGCATCAACGCGTCGCTGGGGCTGGGCGACAATATCTTCTTCCAGGCCGGATTCGAGGCCGCCGACGTCGAGCTCGGCGCGGCCGACGCCGCCTACGACCGGCTGGCCATCGGCCCTGGGCTGACGGCCGACTGGGCGGTAGGCGATACGGTGGTCGCCCCCTGGGCCCGTCTGAACCTGCGGCGTGACAGTATCGCCGGGCTCACCTTCGACGGCTACGGCGCGGCGGCGGGCCTGCGCTGGCTGCTCGCCGATCGTCTGGAACTGGCGGTCACCGGCGAGGCGGGCAGGGTCGGTGGCCTGGCCAATCCCGGCTCCGGTGAAGCCCACCTCGAGGATCGCTCGATCGAGGTCGCGGCGCGGCTGGCGCTGACCCCCGAGTGGATGCTCACCGCCGGCTACCGGGCCGGCGAAATCGAGGATGAGGATGCGGTGCTGACCGCCGGCGGTTCGGATATCGAGTATCGCCGCTGGCTGCTGGGCGTGCGCTGGAACTACGGCGCCGATCCCCGCGGCCTGATCGCGCATGGTGACGACGACGTGCAGCCGGCCGATGCCGACCCGTTCGATTTCGTCGAGTTCGTCTACCTGTTCGGCGACGAGATCGAGACCCGTCAGGGCGGCGTGCCGACTCGGGCGGATATCGATCGCGGCCTGCGGGTGCGCGGGTCCGCCGCGCTGGGCGAGTTCGCCTTCGTCGAGGCCGGGGTGGACACCCTGCACGTGGACAATGCCGGCCAGGCCGAAGATGCGGCCGGTGACTGGTACAGCGTCGGCCCGGGTCTGCGCGGGCAGTTGTCGCAGGGGGCCGCCGAACTCGATCTGTTCGGCCGGGCCAGCTATGAACGCGTCACGCTCGGCAGTGTCTTCAACGGCCCCGGCGCCACGCTCGGGGCCCGCTACCGCGTGGCCGGTTTCGAAATCGCCCCGGCGGTGAAGGCGTTTGCCACCGATGGCAACGGGGCCGACTTCGACGGTCAGTCCTGGTCGCTCGACCTGCTATATCGACTGTCGCCGGCCGTGGCGCTGCTGCTGCACAGCCGCTACACCGATGCCGAAATCGAAGGCGGCGGTACCACCACCGAAGTGGAGCAGACCGTATTCGGCGCCGGCCTGCGTTTCGGCTTCGGTCACTGACAACGCCCGCCCCGGCTCTGCGGTTGCCGCATCCGCTACCGCAGATTCCGCGTAGATCACCCAACCACATGCCACGGAGCCGCAATGGCGATCGGGCGGGCAACAGGCGGCGTGATACTGCTGCTGGGCGCAACGGCCTGGGCGGCACCGCACACGGATGATGCAATCGACTGGCAGGTCTGGTCCGACGCTGCTTTCCAGCAGGCGCGGGCGCAGAACAAGCCGGTCTACCTGTACCTGGAAGCGGTGTGGTGCCACTGGTGCCATGTCATGCAGCGCGAGACGTTCGGCGATCCTGCGGTGGCGGAACTGCTCAATGAACAGGTGGTGCCGGTGCGGGTCGACCACGACGCCATGCCCGATCTGGCCAACCGCTACCGGGCCTGGGGCTGGCCGGCGCAGATCTGGCTGAGCGCCGACGGCCGGGAACTGGCCAAGCGCTCCGGGTACATGCCGCCTGATCGTTTCCGCTCGCTGGTGCAGCGCATCGTCGACAATCCCGACAGTGTCGACGCCGAACCGGCCAATGCGGTGCCCCGAATCGCGGGTGATGGCGGTCTCGATGCGGCCCAGCGCGAGGCGCTGACAACCCGCCACCTTGATGCCTACGACCCCGAGCATGGTGGTCTCGATCTCAAGAAGAAGTTTCTCGATGCCGACAGCGTGGCCTACGATCTGTGGCTGGCGCGCCAGGGTGATTCCAGTGCGGCCGACCGGGTGGCACAGACCCTGGCGGGGGCGATCAAGCTGATCGATCCGGTCTGGGGCGGGGCCTACCAGTATTCGGTTCACGGCAACTGGGACAACCCCCACTACGAGAAACTCATGCGCACCCAGGCGCGCTACCTGCGAATCTTCTCGCTGGCGCAGCAGCAGTCCCCTGATCCGGCCTACCGGCAGGCGCTGAAAGACATCCGGGACTATCTGGCGCGGTTTCTCTCTTCGGATGAGGGCGTGTTCTTCGTCAGCCAGGACGCCGACCTGATCAAGGGGCAAAAGGCCCACGACTATTTCGCGCTCGGAGACGCAGCGCGTCGCGCCCGCGGCATGCCGGCGATCGACCGGCATCGTTATGCGTCCACCAATGGTCAGGCGATCGAGGGGCTGGCGATGATGTTTGCCGCCACCGGCGACGAGCAGGCGCTTGCCATGGCCCGGCGGGCGGCCGACTGGGCGCTGGGCGAACGCCGCAACGACGCGGGCGGATTCGGTCATGCGGCGGCTGATGACGGCCCCTACCTGGCCGACAATCTGTTCATGGCCCGGGCAATGCTGGAACTGCACCGGGTGACCGGCGAACCGGTCTGGCTGCGGCGGGCGGCCACCACCGCCGATTTCATCGCGGCTACATTCCGGCACGAGGCCGGGGGGGTTGCCGGCGGCGCCGAGGGCACCGGCCCGCTGCGCCCGGTACCGGATATCGACGAAAACATCGCCACGGTGCGCTTCTTCAATCTGCTGAGCCATTACACCGGCGATTCGCGTTATCGCGAGGCGGCCGAGCACGGCATGCGCTACCTCGCCGCCTCCGAGGTGGTGACGCGTCGCATAAGCGATCCCGGCATCCTGCTGGCCGACCGCGAGCTGGGTACCGATCCGGTTCATGTCACGGTGGTATCGCGGACGGACAATGCCGAGGCCCGCGGCCTGTTCCGCCGCGCGCTGGAAGTGCCGGGCTGGTATCGCCGGGTGGAATGGTGGAACCGCGAGCGCGGCGCATTGCCCAACCCGGACGTGACCTATCCCGATCTCGAACAACCCGCCGCATTCTTCTGCGCCGACGAGCGCTGCTCGCTGCCGCAATTCAGCGTGGCCGGGTTCGAATCGCTGTTGGCCGAACGGCTGGGGCGGTAGTACTGTGGCATCCGCAAATGTTTGAACCGATGCGGTGCCGCTGTAATGGAAACGATCGCTTGGCGGTCGTATGGTTTGACGATGTCGATAACGGCACCCCTGTCGGGTGTCGAACCACTCGGGGCAAGGCCCCAACCCATAGGAGGTAACTCATCATGGCGAAGAAGACTGATAGCAAACCGTTGGCCATCGCGCTTGGCACCGCATTCGCGGCGTCCTCGTTCGCCGGCATTGCCAGTGCTGACAGCAACCCCTTCCAGGTGGAAGAGTTGAAGGCGCCGAGCAGCTACACCCAGCTTGCCGAGGGCAATTGTGGTGAAGGCAACTGCGGCGAAGGCAATTGCGGCGAAAAGGACGGCGAAGGCAATTGCGGTGAAAAAGACGGTGAAGGCAACTGCGGCGAAGGTAGCTGCGGTGGCGCCAAGGGCTGATAGCCCAAAGGACTGACGTCATGACCACGACTCAAGACTACGTCGTTCATGGCGCCGGTCTGGGTCTGCGGCGGGCCCTGATGGGCCCGCTCGCGGACCAGCCGCCGGCGCAACTGGACTTTCTCGAAGTCGCTCCGGAAAACTGGATCGGCATCGGCGGCGCGCGGGCGAAGAAGTTCCGTGCGTTTACCGAACGCTATCCGTTCGTCTCGCACGGGCTATCCCTGTCGCTGGGCGGGCCGGCGCCGCTGGACGAGACCTTCCTGCACCAGGTGCGGGATTTTCTCGATACCCACGGCGTGAGTTATTACTCCGAGCATCTGTCCTATTGCGGCGACGACGGCACGCTCTACGATCTGCTGCCGATTCCGTTCACCGAGGAGGCCGTGGACTACGTGTCTACCCGCATCGCCCGCGCCCAGGACATTCTGGGACGGCGCATCGCGGTAGAGAACGTGTCCTGCTACGCCACCCCGGGCGCGCAGATGAGCGAGATCGATTTCGTGTGTGCGGTGCTCGAACGCGCCGACTGCGAATTGCTGCTGGACGTGAACAACATCTACGTCAACAGCGTGAATTTCGGCTATGATCCGGTCGAGTTCCTGGATGCCATTCCGGGACACCGGATCGCCTACTGCCACATCGCCGGCCACCATGAAGAGGGGCCGGGACTGTGCGTGGACACCCACGGGGCCGACGTGATCGACCCGGTGTGGGATCTGCTGGACAAGGCCTATGCCCGGTTCGGCGTGTTCCCGACCCTGCTGGAGCGGGACTTCAACCTGCCGCCGCTGCCCGAACTGCTCGGGGAGGTGGACCACATCAAGGCCATCCAGGCACGGCACCAGCCGCGGGCTGCTACCGCCGTCGGGGCCTGACGCGCATGAGCGGCGCTGTTCGCGAGTCCGACGCACTGCCGCAATTTCAGCGGCTGCAGTACGACTTTACCGCCCACATCCGCAATCCGGCCGAGGTGCCGGCGCCGGATGATGTCGCCGCCGAACGCATGGCGGTCTACAGGCGGCTGGTCTACAACAACCTGGAGGGCTATTTCAGCAAGGCCTTTCCGGTGCTGCGCGCCTGTTATTCGGATGCCGACTGGCACGCGATGGTGCGCGAGTTCTTCGTCAACCATCACTGCCACAAGCCGCAGTTCTTCCAGGCCGCCGAGGAGTTCCTGGGGTTTTTGCAGAACGAGCATCAGCCGCGGCCGGTCGACCCGCCATTCATGCTGGAGCTGGCCCACTACGAGTGGGTGGAGATGATGCTCTACGTGCTCGACGTCGAGCCGGACATGGCCGGGGTTGATCCCAACGGCGACCTGCTGGAAAGCGCTCCGGTGATTTCACCGCTGGTGTACAACCTGGCCTACCAGTATCCGGTTCACGACATCGACCCGGACGATCCGCCCACCGAACCGCCGGCCCAGCCCACCTGCCTGGTGGTCTACCGCGACCGGACCCGCGAGGAGCGGGTGCACTTTCTCAAGATCAATCCGGTGACCGCCCGCCTGCTGCAGCTGATCGAGTCCGATCCCGGGCGGTCGGGGCGCGAGCACCTGAGTGCCATCGCCGGAGAAATGCAGCATCCGCAGCCCGAGGCGGTGATCGAGGGCGGCGCTGCCACCCTGGCTGATCTGCGTCACCGCGATATCCTGCTGGGCTGCCGTCCTCCGGCCGCTGGTTAAAGACTGGCCAACCCGTTCCCATGGCCGGTCCGGTGGCGGCTGGCGGCGGATGCCACCCGGTTATCCACAGGCTTATCCAGTCGAATTTTTTAGCGAGAGCAGAAAAAGAACTATAACAAAATAATTTTATTGATGTTTTGTATTGCACACTTTTTGTTAGACTCGGCCCAAAGGCCGTGAATTTTTGCGCAAACAGAGAGCATGGATTGCACGCTGAGAGGGACCAGCTACGTGCCCGCTTCGGGCGTGTTTAGTGAGGGAGCCGTACTTACGTCCTATGCCGCAACGCAGACGCTGAAGCACTGAGTTCAGCGCGGAACCCGATGGGCTGATAAAAGGATAAACACGCTGAGGCCCCACGCGGCGCAAGCCACCACCAAATCAGGCAGCGAAGACCGCCGCCGGCAGGACTACGCCGGCTATCGTTGTACTCATCCACTTTAGGAAAAAGCGTCCGTGAATTGCCTGGGTAAAGATTATTCTTGACCATAGTTATCAGTTTCGTAATTTCAGTATCCGCCAGGCGCCATGTAACACCACGATACCAATGATGGTGCCGATAAATAAGTCCGGATAACGCGATCCGGTCCAGGCCACCAGCACTGCGGCGACCATCAGACCAAGATTCGCGATCACATCGTTGGCCGAGAATATCCAACTAGCCTTCATGTGCGAGCCGCCGTGGCGGTGGCGGTAAATCAGAAGTAGGCAGGTTACGTTGGCAGCCAGCGCGGCCGCACCGACCGTGATCATCAACAAGGATTCAGGATTGCTGCCGAATATAAATCGGCGGCCAACCTCAAAGATCACGCCCAAGGCCATTAGCAGTTGTAGGCAGCCGGCCAAGTGCACTGCGCGGTTTTTCAGTTGCATGCGCCGACCCACGGCATATAGGGCTACGCCGTAGACTGAGGCATCGGCGAACATGTCCAGCGAATCGGCGAGCAGGCCGGCGGATTTAGCTAGCCACCCGAGTGCGAATTCGGCGAGGAACATTAAGCCGTTGATGGCTAACAGTAATTTCAGCGTGCTGGACTCCTGCGCATCCGCCTCGCCGCTCTGTTGCATCGCTTGTAGATCGTCGTCGTCCGCATCTCGCGTATGCAGCAGGCGCGCCCCCAGGCCCAAGGGTTCGAGTTTGGGTGCAATTTCGCCCAAGCCCGCGTCGTGCAGCACCTGGATCTGATGCTCGCCCAGATCGAATGCGAGGCCACGTAAGCCGGTCATTCGATCCAGTGCCATTCGGATCATGGCCTCCTCGGAGGGGCAATCCATCTTGGGGACGGAGAATTCGCTGATATATTGCGCAGATCGAACTTGATTCATGACGACTTTGAGTTTGGAGCACCGCAATTAATCGCTGCGTCGCAGGTCTTTCGAATCGACTCGTCCTCCGGTTGCAAGGTGCTATGCGTAATATCGAAGCGTTCCCGCAGCAACATTTGCAACTGTGGCAGGGCCTGTTGCCACTCGGCCATGGCGTCCAGATCGACATGCGCGGCCAGCGCATAAGTTTTGGATGACAAGGTCCAGATGTGCATGTCGTGCACGGCACGCACGCCCGTCACCTCGATCAGTACGCTGGCGACCTCGCTGGCATCGACATCCCGCGGCACCCCCTCCATCAATACGCGCGTGACTTCGCGCAGCAAACGCCCGGCCGAGGCCAGAATCAGCAGGCTGACGAACAGCGACAGCAACGGGTCGACGATCAGCGGTCCGCCCAAATAAATGATTGCACCGGCGGCCAGCGCCGCGACCGAACCGAGCAAATCACCCATCACGTGCAACAGCGCACCGCGCACGTTCATGGTCTGCTCGCCGCGCATCAGCAGCCAGGCCACGGTGATGTTCACCAGCAGACCGAGGCCGCCGATCAGCAATACCGCGCCGCCGATCACTTCGGGCGGATCGGCCATGCGGCGGATGGCCTCGTAGACGATATACGCGACTACCGCGAACATGAAGATGACGTTGAACAAGGCCCCGAGCACCTCGGCCCGCTGCAAGCCGAAGGAGTGCTTGCGCGAGGCCGGCTTGGTCGCCAGCCAGGCGGCGAAAGCGCCCACGCCCAGGGACAGGGAGTCCGTGAGCATGTGTCCGGCGTCGGAGAGCAGCGCCAGGGAGCCCGACCACAGGCCGCCCACCAGTTCGACAATGGCGAAGCCGGTGGTGAATACCAGTGCGAACGCCAGCGTCTTGCCGCTGCCGTGGCTATGATTGTGCTCAGACATGTTTAACTCCTTGGCACGGTACCCGAACAAATGATCCCAGCGCCGAAATAGACTTCTCGGGCCTCGACCTCAACGAAGTGCCGCGCGATGGCGTCGGCGGGCCGGCGATCCACGATATCCGGGGTGACTCCGGCCGGCCGGTTAAGCCATGCGGCGAATCGCGCCAGCCAGGTCGGCCAGCGTTCGGGCCATTGCAGCTCGAAGTTGGCGATGCGCGCGCCGGCGGGCAGCTCCAATGCCGCCCGGGCCAGGATGTCGTCGTAGTCCGGCACGGTCGCCAGCGCGAGGGTGGCCAGCAGGCCCTGCGCATCTGCCGGATACCGGTATGCGGACATGTCCGCTTCCACCAATTCCACGTTTGTCCAGCCGGCCTTGCGTGCGCGGTGCTCGGCCCGTTCCAGCATCTCGGGTGTGAGATCGACACCGATGATGCGGCCGGAGTCGCCCACTGCCGCATGCAGGTACGGTAAATTCAGGCCGGTGCCGCAGCCCAGATCGACCACGGTGTCGCCCGGCTGCAAGCGCAACGCCTCGACCGCCGCCTGCCGGTAGGCGGAGATGCGCAGGCCGACGGCCCGATACAGCCACATGCCGGGGTCGTAGATGCTTGCCAGCTTGCTGTACTGCTCGCGGAATTCGGCTTTGCTCCAGGCCATGACTACTCTTCGTCCAGGTGATCTGTCATATCGCGCAGCATGCGGCGCACGTGCTCATCGGCCGCCTGGTAGAACACCTGCCGGCCCCGTTTCTCCGCGCGCATCAACCGCGCTGCTTTCAGTAACCGCAGGTGGTGGCTGACCAGCGACGATGAAATTCCCAGTTGCTCGGCCAAGTCATGCACGCTGACCGGTTCATCGAGGCAGCTGCATACCAGCCGCAGACGGTTGGGCTCGCCGAGCAGGTGGAACACCTCAGCGAGTTCGGTGGCTTGATCGGGTTCCAGATGAATGCCGGGCATGACTCAATAAATATATGAAGATATGTTCACATATGAACCATCATCCCCAGGCGGGTCAACCGCAAGACCACGGCTTCGCGTCAAAGCAATGGATGGACTCAAGCCCTAAATCCGATTGACAGTCGGTTTTCGCATGAGCACACTGCGAGCCGCAATGTAAATCGGTAACGTGATGCGCAGCAAAGAAATTCATCTGCCTTTGGGCGAGTTGGAACTTGAGGTCATGGAATGCCTCTGGGACGCGGGTCCGGCCGAAGTGAAGGCCGTTTACGAGGTGGTGGGTAAAGACAGCCGGCGGAGTTTGAATACCGTTCAGTCCACGCTAGAGCGACTCTACCGCAAACAATTGCTCAGCCGCGAAAAACGCAGCCGTGCCTATATCTACAGCCCAATCGTCGGGCGCGAAGCGCTACTGGTGCAGACCATGGGACAGATCGCGGACACGTTGGGCGCCCGCGATAGCGGTGCATTGATGGCTTCTTTTGTGGAGTTGGCCGAACGCGATGACCCGGCCAACCTGGAGCGCCTTCAACAGCTGATAGACGCTCAGCGTCGCCAGCGTGACTCGGAGGCTGGCCAGGATGAATGATCTGGCGATACCGGGCAGCGTCGAGAGCATCGCGATCTATGCGGCGCTTGCTTGCGCCGGCATAGCTATCGGGGCTGTGCTGGCTGCGTTGCTTTATTTCGGCAGCCGGCGTTGGATTGGTGCCTGCCCGCCCGCGGCGCGGCAGCGCTGGTTGACCGCGTTACTGCTTTGTCCCGTCATTGCCACGCTGGCACTGATGCTATCCATGTCAGCGCCTATTTCGCTGTTTTCGGGTAACGAGCTGCTGGCCCATTGCAGCGCCCACCCCGAGACCCACGGCGCGCTATGTCAGTGGCACGCACCGCAGATTGCGTTACCAGCCTGGTTGACGTTGACAGTTTTGCTGTTGCTCGGTTCAGTGCTGCTCGCCGGCAGCTACAAGATCGCTCGCCTGATTGCTGCGCAGCACCGATTGCGCTTGATGCAGCACTTGGCCGACGGGCAGGCCGACGGCCGTTATTTTCTCCTGCCCATAAACGAGCCGTTGGCTTTTGCGGCAGGTCTATTCCGCGGGCACACGTACATCAGCAAGGGACTCAAACAGCAACTGGACGAATCCAGTCTGGCTATCGTCCTGGCCCATGAAGAAGTCCATGTGCGGCGTCACGATATGCTAGCCACGGCGCTGATCAACAGCCTGTCCAGGTTGCATGTTCCAATGATCGGCGGCGCCCTCCGGCGGGCCTGGCAGCTTGCGGCGGAACAGCGCTGCGACGCGTCCGTCGCGCGGCAGATCGGAGACGGGCTGGCCGTAGCGGACTGCCTGATTCGAGTCGCGCGCCTGCAAAAAGAGCACCAGCGTCGTTTGATGATCCCCGCCTGTCATCTGGTGGTCGGTCAACTGGATGCGCGGGTGCGTGCCTTGCTCAACCCGCCCGCCGGTTCAGGTCCCGCGCCGGCGCTTTCCCTGATGGGTGTATTCGGCGTTGCTTTGGGCGCGTTGGCCTTGGCCGGCCCGGCCGTACATCACTGGATGGAGCATCTGCTCCCCGCCACCGGTTTATGATTTTTACCAGACCCATTCACGTCAGCGCACAGCGGCTGGCGATAGCCGCTTTCGCGCTGAGTATGGCGGCGCCGGTCGTCGCGGCCGGGACGCTGAGCCTCGAACAAGCCGAAAAACGCGCGCTGGAGCGCGACAACGTTGCCCGGTTGCTCGACAGCCGCCGGCAGCAAGCGCAAGGCGAGCTGACCACCGCAGGGCTCTGGTCCAACCCAACGATCGAGCTGTCCCAGGAAAGCACTGATCTGGCCGAAACCACCTCGCGCGAGCGTTTTTACTGGCTGTATCAGGAGTTCGACGTCTCCGGCGAACAAGGCCTGCGGCGCGAGGCGGCCCAGGCCCGGCTGGAGGCTACCGGTTTTGCCGTCGGCGCCACCCGCATGGACATCCGCACCCGCGTGCGCCGGCTGTTCTTCGATAAACTGTACCGCCAGCGGCAAATCGAGGCCGTCGCTGCCCGCCGCGAGCGCCTGGCCGAGCTAGTCGACCGGGTCCGCCGGCAGGAACAAGCCGGACAGGCGGCGCAATACGACGTGGCGCGGCTGGAACGCGCCGCCGACGCGCTCGGCGCCCGCGAGGCCGCTCTGAAGGCCGAGCGCGAGCGGTCGCTGGCCCGCCTGGCCGCGTTGCTTGGAGACCCGTCGGACGATTTGCCGTCCCAGCGGCTGGCGGGCGAACTGGTACCGCCCCCGCCAGCGCCGCTGGACAGCCTGCTCGACTCCATTGACACCTTGCCCCGCATACAGCAACTGCAAGCCCAGGCCCGCGCCAGCGCCTTAACGGCAAAGGCCGAGGGACGCGCCGCGGTCCCGGACCTCACCCTCGGCGTGGGCTACAAGGAACAAGAGGAATTCGGGCGCAGCTTCGACGGCAACCTGATCAGCCTGGGCGTGAGCATTCCGCTGTTCGACCGCAATCAGGGCAAGCGCGCCAGCGCCCGGGCCGCGGCCCGGGCCAGCGAGGCCGAGTACCGGCTGGCCCTGGCCGAGCTGCGCGGCGACATCCGCGGCCGCTGGCTGCAACAGCGGGCGTTGCTGGAAAGTGCCAAGGCCTACCGGAAAAGCAACGCCGCCTCCACCCGGAAACTGCTGCGCGCCGCTGAGTCCGGCTACCGCGGCGCCGAGATCGGCGTGCTGGAAGTGGTCGACGCCTACGAAAGTGCGCTGGAGGCGGAACTGCGCGTGCTGGAACTGCAAAAGCAGGCGCGCGATGCCCATATCGATTTGCAAGCACTCACCCACGGAGTACCGCAACCATGAAACATGCTCACAAGCTAGTACCGATCGCCCTGGTCACTGCCCTGTTGGCGCTATCCGCCTGCGGGAGCGACGCCCAAAGCCCGCGGGGCGAAGACCACGGCCACGACCACGCGGAGGGCTCGTCGCACGAGCCGCACGGCGAGCAGCAGCAGGTACCCGAAACGAAGGCCTATTACGGAGACGAAGAAAAACCGGCCGCCGCCAACGCGCCCGCCGAAAGCCCGTCCGACCACCAGCACGACGGCGACCATGGCCATAGCCATTAAGTCTGCGGCCATCAGCTTGACCTTGCTGCTGGCGCTGACGGCTTGCGGCCCCGCGTCGCAAGACGGTGGCGAGCACGCCGACCATGGCGACGAGCGGCCCGCCCGGGTATTTACCCACTACACCGAGCAAAGCGAATTGTTCGTGGAGTTCCCCGCGCTGGTGGCCGGCCGGGATTCGCGTTTCGCGGCGCACGTCACCCGGCTGGCCGATTACAGCCCGGTGCGCGAAGGCAGGCTCGGCGTGCTATTGACCCAGGACGGCAAAATCCGCGCCCGCTTTGTGGTCGAGGCCCCGGCGCGGCCGGGCATTTTTACCCCTGTAATCCGCCCGCGCGAGCCGGGCGTTTATCGGCTGAGCTTGCGGGTCGATGCGCCCAACCTTCAAGCAACGCACGAGTTGGGCGAAGTTATCGTGTACGCCAACGCCCAGTCGGTGGAGCCGGCCCCGGAAGAAGCCGGCGGCGAAATCAGCTATTTGAAAGAACAGCAGTGGCAGGCCGAATTCGGTACCGAGGCGGTGACCCAACGCCGGCTACGCGCCTCGGTCTACGCCACCGCCGAGCTGCGCCCGCCGGGCGACCGCAGCGCACGGGTGCGCGCCCCGGCGGAGGGCCTGTTCGCGGCCTTCGGCGAACAATTCCCGGTGGTGGGCGCCGAGGTCGCTAAAGGCCAGCGCCTGGGTACGCTGCGCGCCCGCCTGGCCGGTGGGGTGGACCTGTCCAGCCTGCGGCTGGCGGTGGAACGCACGCGGGCCGAATACCACCTGGCGCGGGAGAACCTCGAGCGGCTGCGCGGCTTGCTGGACGACGGCGCGGTAGCCGCCTATCGCGTGCGCGAGGCGGAAAATGCCGCGGCCGTGGCCCGCGCCGAACACGACGCCGCGCGAGCGCGCCTGCACCAGTACCAGGGCGGCGCCGAGGATGCCGGCGTACCCGTGATCGCGCCGATCGCCGGACGTATCGTCGCGGTTGCGGTGGCGCCGGGCGAATTCGTCTCCCCCGACCAGGTACTGATGCAAATTGCCAGCGGCGATCAGCGCTGGCTGGAAGCGCGCATTCCGGAAGCCGACGCCGACCGGCTACGCCAGCCCACCGGCGCGTGGTTCGAACTCGGCGGCCAGCGCCGAGTGCTGCGCGTGGGCGACAACGCCCGGCTAATTACCGCGGGCGGGGTGATCGACCCGGTCAGCCGCACGGTGCCGGTGATCTTCGAGTTCACCGACGCCGATACCATCCCGCTGCTCAACCAGGGCCTGGACGCGCGCGTGTATACCGGTGAAACCATCGAGGCACTGGCGGTGCCGCGCTCGGCGATCATCGACGACGGCGGCCAGCCGGTAGTGTACGTACAGACCGGCGGTGAAACCTTCACCCGGCGCGCGGTGCGGCTTGGCCTGCGGGGCGCCGAATATGTAGCCGTGGAGAGCGGCTTGCAGGCCGGTGAACGCGTCGTGACCACGGGCGCCTACGACCTGCGTTTGGCCGCGGCCTCGCCGGCCGAGGCCGGGCACGGTCATGCCCATTAACGCCGGGAGTCGCTGGTGATCGACCGCATTATCGGCGCCTCGCTGGGCAACCGCGTGCTGGTGCTGGCCGCCGCGGCCCTGCTGCTGGCCTGGGGCGGCTGGCGGGCGTTGCGCACGCCGGTGGACGTCTTCCCCGACCTGACCGCACCGGCGGTCACCCTCGTCGCCGAAGTCCACGGCATGGCACCGCAGGAAGTCGAGAAGCTCGTGACCTTCCCCATAGAGACCGCCATGAACGGCGCCGCCGGGGTACGCCGGGTGCGTTCCAACACCACTGTAGGTTTGGCCGTGATCACGGTGGAGTTCGGCTGGGACACCGATATCTACAAGGCGCGTCAGATCGTCACCGAAAAGCTGCAAACCGCGCGCAGCCTATTGCCGCCGGACGTGCCGCCGCCGGTGCTTGCGCCCATTACCTCGATCATGGGCGAGATCATGTTCATTGCACTGCTCTCGGACCAGCACGACCCGATGGCGCTCAAGACCGCCGCCGACTGGGTAGTGCGTCGGCGCCTGCTGGCGGTGCCGGGCGTGGCGCAGGTTATACCCACCGGCGGGTTGACCAAGCAATACCAGGTGCAGCTCCGGCCCGAACGTTTATCCGCCTACCGGATCCCCGTTCAAAAAGTGATCGACGCCGTGGGTGCCACCAACCAGAGCGCCGGCGGCGGCTTTTACGCCGAAAACGACCAGGAATTCCTGATTCACGGCCGTGGCCGGGTGGGCAGCGTCGAGGACATCGAGCAAACCATGGTGGCCCAGCGCGACGGCGTGCCGGTCAAGGTCAGTGATCTGGGCTCGGTGAAAATCGGCCCGGCGCCGCGGCGCGGTACCGGCAGCTACCGCGGCCAGGACGCGGTGATTCTGGGTATCCAAAAACAGCCTAATGCCAATACCCTGGAACTGACCAAACGCTTGGACGAGACCATCGCCGAGATCGAAGCCTCGTTGCCCGACGGCATGCGTATCGAAACCGACGCTTTCCGCCAGGCGGATTTCATCGGCCTGGCCATCGATAACCTGTCCGCGGCCATCCGCGACGGCGCCCTCTTGGTGGTCGCCATCGTATTTATCTTTTTGCTCAGCGGGCGCGCGACCGCGATAACGCTGCTGGCACTGCCGCTGTCGATCATCGCCACCCTGCTGATCCTGCGCGCGAGCGGCTCGACCATCAACACCATGACCCTGGGCGGCATCGCCATCGCCCTGGGCGCGCTGGTGGATGACGCCATCATCGTGGTGGAAAACATCGTGCGCCGCCTGCGCGAGAACCAAGCCTTGGATACGGGCGAGCGCCAGCCCAACCACCGCGTAGTGTTCGAAGCCACGCGCGAGATTGAATCTTCCATCGTGTTCGCCACGCTCATCATCATCCTGGTGTTCGTGCCGCTGTTTTTCCTGACCGGTGTTGAAGGGCGGCTGCTGGCGCCGCTGGGGCTAGCCTATGTGCTGGCGCTGGGCGCCTCTTTGCTGGTGGCGCTGACCGTAACACCGGTGCTCAGCCTGAGCCTGCTGCCGGGATCAAAAACAGTTGACGGGGCCCACGATACCCGGCTCATCGCCGCCTTGAAGCGCGGCTATCATCCCTTGCTGGAAGCGGCGCTGCGTTTCTGGTGGCTGGTCGCGGCCGCGGCACTGGCGCTGCTGGTCGTCGCGGGCATTGCGCTCGGCCTGTCCGGACGCTCTTTTCTGCCGGAGTTCAACGAGGGCAGCCTAACCCTGAGCGTGGTCACCCTGCCCGGCACCTCGCTGGAAAAGTCCGATGCCGTAGCGCAGCGGGTCGAACAGGTATTGCTCGACACCCCGGAAGTGGTCGCCACCGCGCGGCGCACCGGGCGCGCCGAACTCGACCCGCATGCGCAAGCGGTGTACGCGTCGGAAATCGATGTCAGTCTTGAACTCTCCGAACGCGGCAAAGAGGCCATGCTGGCCGCGTTACGCGACGAACTCGGCGCCATCGCCGGGGCCAATATCATTATCGGCCAGCCGATCTCGCATCGTATCGATCACATGCTCTCGGGTACCCGTGCGAATATCGCGATCAAGATATTCGGCGACGACCTGACCGAGCTGGACCGCCTGGCCAAGCAGGCAGAAAGCCTGACCAAACAGGTGCCCGGCGCGGTGGATGTGTCGCTGGCCAGCCGCGCCGAAGTGCCGTTCCTGAACGTGACCTGGGATCGCCAGGCGCTGGCGCGCTACGGCCTGACTGTCGGTGAGGCGGGTGAATTTCTGGAGACTGCCTTCAATGGCAATGAGGTCTCGCAAATCCTGGAAGGCCAGGCCGCGTTCGACCTGGTGGTGCGCTACCCGCCACGCTTCAAGCAGGACCTGGACGCCATCCGCGCCACGCTGATTACCACCGAATCAGGCGCGCGGGTGCCACTACACGCGTTGGCGGATATACGCAAAGAGCGTGGCGCCAACAACATCAGTCGCGAAAACGTGCAACGCCAGCGGGTGGTGGCGGCCAACGTGGCCGGCCGCGACCTGGTCAGCGTGGTGGGTGACATCCGCACCAAGCTTGAGACCGAACTGAATCTGCCCACCGGTTACCACATCGAATACGGTGGTCAGTTCGAAAGCGCCGAGGAGGCTACCCGCACGCTGCTGGTTCTGAGCATCGTGGTCATCCTGGGCATCTTCCTTCTGCTCATGGTGGCGCTGGCCTCCGCGCGCGATGCGCTGCTGGTCATGCTCAACCTGCCGCTGGCGCTGATCGGTGGTGTGGTTGGCGTTTACCTAGCTGGCGGGGTGGTTTCCATCGCCGCCATCATCGGCTTTATTACCCTGTTCGGTATCGCCACCCGCAACGGTGTGATCATGGTCGATCATATCCAGCGGCTATATGCCTCCGGCGCGGAAACCACGCCGCTGGACGCCATCCGTCGCGGCGCCCACGAGCGGCTAGCCCCGATCCTGATGACCGCTCTGGCCACGGGCTTGGCGCTGGTGCCGCTGGCGCTGAGCCTAGGCAAGCCCGGCAGCGAAATCCAGGCGCCCATGGCTCTGGTGATCCTGTTCGGCCTGCTGTCCTCCACCGCACTGAACATGCTGGTGGTGCCGGCGCTGTATTCGCGCTTCGGCGCCATTGTGCAGGGCGGGCCGACAACACAAAACGGGGCGGGCAATCATGCATAGGCAAAACATCGAAGCCTGGCAACATGGCCATGCCTTCGGCCAGGACCGCGTCCGCGCCGACGAACGCATCAGCGACCTGCACGTTTGGTCCATCGGACCTGGTATCCACGCCGCCATCGTTGCCCTGGTGGCGGATGACCCGAAGACCCCGGAGCACTACCGAGCCCGCTTGCAGGAGACACTACCCAGCTTGATCCACGTCACGTTGGAAATCCAGCGGTGCCCGCGGCATGGGTCACGAATTGGTGGCCGGCTCGACAATCCCTTAGTGCATCAAGCGTGCTGCGCTCGAGCCGCGCCCGAAGACTCGGTATTGTCGGTGCGTCTCACGAGTGATGCATTCAAGGCATGAACCGCGATGTCACCATTCGAGAGTTGCGCAACCAGGGCGGACAGGTGTTGGCGCGAGTCAGTCAAGGCGAAGTATTGACCGTCACTCGCAACGGCGAGCCGATCACCCAACTCAGCCCCCTGGCGCGCGCCCCATTGCCGGCTACGACGCTGCTGGCCCGCTGGCAGCGGCTACCAGCGCTTGACCCCGATACGTTCAAGGCAGATATCGACGACGTCCTCGATGCCCGGCTATGAGCGCGGCGAGGACCAGAGATCGCCAGGGCGTGCTCGATACCAGTTGTACAGGTGCAGTTTCATGTGTAATCAAGCTGCACCGCGGCGAATCACGTCTATGAAGGATCGCGCCGATTTCATTCATCGCGCTGCCAAGCCCCGAAACATGCGGCTTCAGCACTATCGGCTGCGAGATCCTTTTGTCGTTTCAATTTATCGGCAACAAGCTTGTCAGCGTCCCGATCACGCTCAGCATCCGCCCATTGCGCTTAGCCGAAACATATGACCACCTTGGCAAACGGCCAAGGCAACACGGCCCGGTTCTAGGAATTCTTGAAGACATGACGATGGCTGCAGGCGATCCCAACCGGCACGATTACGCCGCCGCTCAAACGGGCAATTGGGAACACGCCCGGCTTGACCTGATGGCGCGGACCGCGGGGACCATCGACCGCTATGGATACATTATGGCCGCCACGGCACAGGCGGATTAGGCCTTTTAAACGGGTATCCGGAATCTACTGTGGACTGGGGTAAGCCGCGCTGTAACTCGTTCGTTCTCACGTTTGTGGATTTCCGTGGTTTGTGCCAAGTCACGGCAGGTCCCGAGGATGTGGGTTCTCGGAACGTCTATTCGAAGTAACCTGCTTCCAGAAGCCCACAGAGGGTAGGAATATGGGGGCCGTACTCGATTGTCCGGCTCTCTGTCGTCGTGGAAGCAGCAGCACGAGTGAATGTCAGGTAATCGGTCGCGGAGGTATCCGGTAGCGCAGGGGTCGACCGGGCGCGTTGTCGTAGGGGCTTGCGGTTCGGGCGGCGGGCCTTCTCGTCGTATACCAACCGGGCACGGATCACATCGAAGCTATAACCTCGGCCCATTCGATTCATGTCCTTCGCGAGGCGGTTGATGGACTCAGTATAGCCATTCGAGATGGGATGCTCGTAGTAATTGAATACCGGTTCCCACCAATTGCGAAGGGCGGTAGCAGTCTCTTTGAACTGAGGCGCCACCAACTCAGGTATGCCGTTTAACCACGCCTGGGCCGCTCTTTCAGCTTCCCGGCGACAATCATGCTCGTATAGGCGATGGAACGTCTCTTTCGCCTCATAGGCCGCCCCCAATGCTGGGAACTGTGCAAACCAGCGATCGAGAAGCTCACATTGAGCTTCGTCAAGATCCCGCTTACGCGCCAACAGCAGAAAACGGTCATCCTTTAGCTTGAGGCGAGTCCGCGTATCCAAGCCCTTGCGGATGAGCTTGCGAACCTTCTCCACGGCATCGTTTGCCATCCGAACGACATGCCAGCGATCAGCAACGATCAATCGACCCGGTAGCTGCGCATCAATCACCTGTCTATATACATTCCACAGATCCATCGTGACGACCCGCACCCGATGTTTATCCGGGAGCTGCTGAAAATACGCGAGCAGATCCGCCTTCTTGCGCGTCGGCAGCATATCGAACAGGGCGAGTTCGGTGACGTTAGTGATCATCGCCCGGTACTGGCCGATGATCTTTAGTTCGTCTATTCCAAGCACATCGGGCGTTTCGAATTTCACTTCCCGTGAGAGCCGTTCGACATAATCGTCGAAGATGTGCCGGATCGTGCGCTCGTCCACGCCGACATCGCGGGCAATCTCAGCGAAGGTGCGGCGCAAGCAATGTTGCTCGATGTAAGCGATCAGGCGGGAGGTCGCTTGACGCTTCGAATCCACATTGAGCAATCCACTGAATGTGGTTTTCCCGCAGCGCTTGCACCGATAGCGGCGCCGCTGGATCTCGATCAGGACACGCTTGCCATGCATCGGTGTGTCGATGAATTTTTGTGTTTGGCGCCCGTGCCCTTGCATGCCGTCATGTTGACATTGTGGGCAGCAGGGCGGCTCGGCCTGCCCATCTGCTAGCACTCGGTAATGATCGCCCAAGTCATCGATTTCCAAGGCCCGGAGCGGCCGCAGGTTCAAGAAGTCCTGAATCATTCTGGCTCCTTAGGACCGTATCTCAGCTCGTTCGCACACATCTATAACGTCGATCAGACTACGCTCACCGGCATAGTGCTTGGCTCACTGCCACCAGAACGTATCAAGGGGCGACGGGTGACAACCTGAAACTGCAGGCTAAGCCGATATGGGGGCGCTAATTCGGAGCATCATTCCGCCTCTCTTGCCGCTCGGCTGCCTGATTGCAATGCGCTATCGAGACACCTGACCCAGGTGTGGCGGCTTATGTGGCCGCCAACTTGGGTTCTCCAACCGAGCTCGCGGCGTGCATAGCCCCCAGGTGGTCATCACTTCGGGTGGTACGTGGGTACCATAGCCTGACGTAGGGCCTCGCGGACCGTGTCGGGTCGCTCCATAGGCAGGAAATGGGTGGTTCCGGGGAGGGCGTTCACTTCGGCGCAGGGCAGTAAGGCGTGCAGGCGCTGGCGTGCCCTTGGCGAGAACGTTGAAGCGCGTTCCGCGGCCAACGCGATCACCGGACACTGCAACCGACGGATGCCGGGCCAGGGGTTGTGTTCGGTATGGGCGAAGGTGGTGCTCTCCCACTCGGGCGCACAGGCCAAGCGAACGTGATCGCCACGCTGCACGAGGCCGTGCTGGACATAGGCTTCAAGCCATGCCTCGGGCCAGGTCTTGAAGCCACCGCGGCCACGAAAGTTGGCAAGCGCCGCGGCATGCGAGTCGAATACCCTGCGCCGGCGTGCCGCGCCGGCGGCCAGTGAGAACCGGTGCGACCGGCGAAGCAGCTTGGCCAGCCACAACTGCCAGCCCTGCCAGCGATCCATGATCGCGGGCTCCGCCAGTAGCAGCCCGTGGACCTTGTCCGGCTGTCGGGCCGCGGCCATGATGCTGGTGGTGGCACCGATGGAATGGCCGGCCAGCCAGACCGGCGCATCCAGGCCCTCCAACCAGGCGGTAAGATCCTGGTAGTAGGTTTCCCAGCCACGGAACTTCGCGATATCCGCGGCCTCGGCGCTGGCCCCGTGGCCGCGCATGTCCCAGGCCAGCACGTTGCAATCGCCCGCCAGCTCGTCGAGCAGCGGCCGGTACAGTCGACCATGGAAACCTGTCGCGTGCGCCCAGTGCAGAGTAGGGCGTCCGTCCGATTGCGGCCACCGCCACTGCACGATGTCCCGGCCGTCCGGGGCGGTGAAGCCGTCGCGCTCGATCACGTCGCGCGTCTCAGTAGGACTTGGGCAGGCCGAGGACATGTTCACCGATGTAGTTGAGCAGCATTTCGTTGTTGATGGGTGCGACCTCCATCAGCCGGGCCGAGGGCCATAGCGTGATGATGTCGTAGTCCCTGTCGAAGCCGTAGCCGCCGTGGGTCTGCAGCGCGGCCTCGACGGCTTTGACCGCGGCACGCGAGCCCAGCAATTTCGCCATGTTGGCGTGGGCGCCGGCGTTGCCGCCGGCGTCGAAGGTCGCGGCAGCCTGGATCATCATCAGCCGTGCGGCCTCCAGTTCGGCCTTGGCCTCGGCCAGCCGGTGCTGCAGGGCTTGGTAGCTGCCGATGGGGACGCCGAAGGGTTTGCGTTCGTTGGCGTAGGCGACGGCCTTTTTCAGCGCATAGTTGCCCAGGCCCACGGACATGGCGGTCACGAGCAGGCGTTCCGAGTTCAGCGCCTCGAACATGGCGGCCAGGCCCTCTCCCGGCTTGCCGATCAAGCGGTCCGCGGCGAGCTCGACCTCGTCGAAGAAAACCAGGTACTGCCGCTCCGGCCAACCGACGTCGATATTCAGGGGCTGCAGTTCCACGCCGGGCGCATCGGTATCCACCACGAACAGTGACATACCCTCGGTGCGGCGCTCGACCTCGCCGGCCTTCTGGGTGCGGGCCACGACCAGCATACGGTCGGCGTCCGCTGCGCCGGAAATGAATACCTTGCGCCCGGTCAGTCGGTAGCCGTCGCCATCCCGTGTCGCCAGTGAGGCCATCGCGAAGCTGTTGGTGCCGGCATCCGGCTCGGTGATGGCGAAGCACAATTTCTCGGCCCCGCTGATCGTCGGTTCGACGAAACGCTCGAACTGCTCAGGCGTGCCGTGGCGGATGATCGGCACCCGCGCAAAGCCGGTGAGCAGCAGCATGGGCAGCACCAATCCGGCCTCGGCCAGCGCTTCCATGAGCGCCACCAGTTCCACCTGGCCGCCGCCCGTGCCGCCCAGATCTTCGGGGATGGTAATGCCAAGCAGTCCGTATTCGCCCAGCGCCTCCCAGGCCTCCTGCGGGAAGCGGTGGTTATCGATGCATTCGCGCATGTATTCCCGGGAAAAGCCTTCGCTCACGATGCGGGCGGCCTCGCGGACATCGCGCATGCGCTCGGCGACGCTGGCCTGGTCGAAATCGATGTCGGTTGCAGTGCTCATTATGATCTTCTCCTCGCAGTCAGCCGTTCGGGGCGAACAGGTTGCGTTTGCCGTCGTTGTGCACACGGCCCGCCCGATCGAGAAATTCCTCGTTAGTCATGGCATCGAGCAGGTCGATATCGGTGGGCGTGTTGGCGACAAAGCGCCGGCCATCGTCCAGCCGCCCTAGGACGATGCCCTGAACCGGCCGGTCGGCACGGTCGTGCATGACGGTGTAGGTCTCGATGCGGCCCTGGCCGTCGGCCTGCTCCAGCGTATCCACGACGGGGCCGGCGTCGATCTCCGCTTGCAGACCGGCCGCATCGATCGGCCGCCAACCGCCGGTGGGCGGCCGTCCGCCGTAGAGCCCCAGCGAATGCTTGCTCATATACCAGCCCACGCCGCTGACCAGCCCGGTGGCGCTTCGGTCGGCGCGGATGTGGTTCATGGTCTCGGCGATGGCGTGGGTGCAATAGTTGTTGCCGGGCCCGCCGTGGTAAGCCAGTCCGCCCGTGACGGTTAGCGGCCGGGGGTCATGCGCGGCGATGCCCAGCGCGTCGCGCGCCATCTGCACCGCGCTGGGGAAACAGCTGTACAGGTCGAGGTGATCGATCTCGTCGATGGCGAGTCCGCTGGCCGCGACCAGCCGCTCGCCGCAGGCGGCGATCGCCGGCGAGCGGGACAGATCCGCCCGCTCGGACACGAACCAGCGCTCGTGGGCGTTGGCCGCGGCCAGGGGGTACACCCAGCGCTCGGGGTCGATACCCAGCTGCCGGGCCTTTGCCGCCGACATCATCACCAGCGCGGCGGCCTGATCCACCGCGATGATGGCGTTCATCTGCTTGGTGTAGGGCGCACCGACCATGCGGTTTTTCGGTGTGCGCTCGGCGATATCGGCCGCCGATAGCGGCTCGCGGCGCCAGGCCTGCGGATTGCTCACCGCGACGGCATTGAGCCGGGCATACAATTCGCCCAGCATCTGCCGGTGCTCGATCGGGCGATGGCCGTAGCGGCCGCGCAGGGCCTGCTCGAACAATGGATAGATCTGGATGGGCAGATCCAGCCCGTGGCGTTGTTCCGTCGCATTGGTCGGCTCGCGGTCGTCACCGAGCAGCCGCGGGCCCTCACCGGTATCGGTGTCGATCACCCCGGACAGGCCGGCGCCCTTGCCGCGCATCTGCGTGGCAAGGGCCTCACCCCCCCGCGATCAAGGCACAATCGAGCTCGCCGGCGGCGATGCGGTCGGCGTAATACCCCACCAGCCACTGACCCATGTTGCCGCCGATGGGGGTGTAGAAGCGCTCGCCGGCATCGATGCCCAGGCGCCGCGCCAGGCTGGCCGGGGCGTCGGGATAGGCCGGTGCCAGTATGTTGAGACAGGTCAATGACTGGATCTGCCCCAGCACGCCGGCCACGCCGCAGTCCGCGGCCGCGGCCCGAGCGGCCTCGGCGATCAAGCCGATGGGCGTGCGCTCGGCATTCGGCTCGCGCGCGGTGATCTGGCCGGCGCCGACCAGCACCGGGGTTGTCTGCTCATGCGTCATTATCGATCTCTTGATTGTCGACCGGCGCACCGAACAGTAACTGCACTCGGCCGCGGGCGATCGGCGCGCGGGTACCGTCCTGCCGGCAGGTCACCTGCACCAGACTGGTACGGCGGCCCTGGCGAACGATCTCGGCGCTGGCAAAGGTGGACTGCGCCCGTGCGGAGCGCAGGTAGTCGATGTCGCAGTCCAGGATGCGCGGGCGACGACCTGCCGCGTCCTGGCTTTGCGCGGCAACACGCGCGGTGATCTCGATCAGCGCCCCCAGCACGCCGCCGTGCAGGGCGGGCAGCATGATATTGCCGATCAGGGCCTCGCGATACGGTAAGTGCAGTTCGATACCGGTGCGGTGCTGTCCGATTTCGAGCCCGAGATGGCGGGCATAGGGGATGCGCGCCAGCAGGGTCCTCCAGGCGGCCCGTGTGTTGGTGTCAGTGCCATATTCGAGTGGCATCGATTGCCCTGGGGTGGTGCCGCTCATGCGCCGTTGTCCCCTTCACCGGCCGCCTGGAAGCGCTTGCCACGGGTATTGCGCATGAAGGTCGCCTTGCCCGTGGCCACCGGCTGCTCCTGGCCTTCGGAGAGGACGTCACAGTGGACGAAGGCGACATCGTCGGTGAGATGCAGACAGCGGGCCTGCGCCAGCAAGGCTCGGTCGCTGGCGGCCGGCCGCAGATAATCCATGCGCAGATCCAGGGTGGCGATGGGCGTCAGCTCCCCAGACGCGGCGAATACCGCAAGCCCGGCGGCCGAATCCGCCAGCGAATACAGCACGCTGGTGCAGATTTCCTCCGCATCGTCATCGGCGAGCAGCCATAGCTGCGGGGCCAGACGCATGCGGACCTGGTCGGCTTCCACCGCAACCACCCGCATGCCCAGGTCCCGGCTGTGAGGGACTTGCTCACCGAATTGGCGCGCCACAGCGACGGGGGCATTGTCTGGCGAGCCGCTTGCCCCGGCCATCAGTTGCGCGTCCGTTCCTGTTCCATCTCCGCCCCCATGTCGCCGCTCAGCGCATCGTGCGCCGCCAGCAGACGCGGATAATGCTTGCGATAAACGGCTTCCAGCTCGGCTAAAGGCAGGTCGGCGCGGGGGCCGTGATCGACCAGATACTCCATGTGGCGCCGCCCCACGGTGTCGAACTCGTGCATCAGCGCATTCTCGCGACCGTCGAAGTCCAGCGCCTTGACGCCGAAACGTTCGCATAGCTCGATGTTGAACGCCGGAGTGGCCTTGACCCAGCGCCCGTCGAACCACAACTCGGTATAGCCGTGGTAATAGAAGATGTCGGTTTGCATCAGCGCCAGCAGGCGTTGGCTGGCCAGGTGGTTTTTCACATCCGCCAGACCGATGCGCGCGGGAATGCCGGCGGCCCGGGCGCAGGCCGCCAGGAGCGCGGCCTTGGGCACGCAATAGCCGCTGCCGGCGGCCAGGGTGGTGCTGGCGCGCAGGTGGACGGGGTCGAGCGAGAATCTGTAGGGGTCGTAGCGGATTTCATCGCGCACCGCGTAGTAGAGCCGGACGGCGCGCTGTCTGTCATTGCCATCCCCGGCGCGATTGCGGGCAAAGGCCTGGATGTCGTCGTGATCGCTATCGATAAATTCGCCGGGCGCAAGATAATCGTGGGTGTCTGCATTCATGAAAACAGTGATTCACTCTAGGGCTGTGGCGCCTGCGGCCGAGTCCAGGATCACCGCAGCGTGATTCGTGTCGACGATGGAGCCTCGGGTAGATTGCGGATTACCCGCAAGGTCATTTTTTGACAACGAAGGGTCATTTGAAGACAACGGGAGTCGGCAGTATGTCTGGCTAGGGTGACGAGCCCGGTGAATGCACCCCTCGAAATCCGGCATCTTGCCTGTACTGCTCGGGCGGCTGCCCGAACCAGCGCTTGAACGCGCGCCTGAAATTCGCGGTGTCGTGATAATTCAACAGCGCTGCGATGGCCTCAACGGACAATCGGCTGTCACTCAAATAGTGGGTAGCCTGCTGGGACAGGATCTCGTCGCGGATCTGGCGATAGCCGCTGCACTCCTGTTTGAGCTTGCGAGCCAGGCTACGTTTGCTGATGAACAAAGCGGCGGCTGCTTCGTCTTCACTGAGCGTTCCGGGCGGGTGGGACAGCATCATCTGCTTGAGCCGGGTTCGGTAGTCCGGGTTACTGGTCCGGAGGCGCGCGAGCATGGCTTCGCATTGCTGCATGGCCAGGCGATAGTTTTCGTGGTTGGCGGAGGCGTTTGGTTTCCGACACAACGCCACCGGGAATGTGACCTTCAACTGCTCGCAGGAGAAGTAAAATGGCCCCGGTAAATAATCCGGGTAGATAGCCTCGTAGATAGGGGCCGAATGAGGGAAACAGACCTCGGCCTCATGCATCGGCCGACCGACGATGAATTCGCCAATTTCAAGAAATGCCTTCACCACTGTATCCGCCAGGCAACGCGCAATAGCCTCATCGAGCGGGACCTGGAAATTCGCCAGGCATTCCAGGCGATCCTCAACCTGTTGCAGGTGCAACTGGATGAAGCTGGCGCGCGTGGGCATGAATTCGTGAAACGCTTGTAGCGCGGTAAGCAGGTCGGGGCTGCTATAGGCGACAAAGCCCATCGCACCATGGGTTGCCGGCGTCAGGCGCGCGCCCAGCCGTAATCCGAACTCCGGCTCGCCCGACAGTTCCAGCGCGTTGCGCAGAATCCGGATCTGCTGGGTCGCGGTTAGTAGGCTGTCTTGGCTCAGCAACTGTGCAACGTCGAGTCCGGTGCCGCGCAACAGTTCGGGGAGTTGGCGCGCCGACAGGCCAAGTTCACGAGCGATCAGCCGAGAGTAATTCGACGGAATATCGGGTTCGGCGGTTTGCGAATCCGCCGCGGGCTGCGTCGTTGCCATGGGCGTTCCTCCACGTTGGCGGCAAGTGTCTTCAAATGACCCTGCATTGTCAAAAAATGACCTCGCCGGGATGCCGTGACGCAACCATCATCCAAAGTAGACAGGACTGCAGGAGAAGGGCATTGGGCAAGATCACCTTTATCGAGCACGACGGCACCGAACACGTTGTTGAATTCGAGGCGGGCGCCTCGCTGATGCAAGTCGCCGTGAATAACGCCGTTCCCGGCATCGACGCGGACTGTGGGGGCGAGTGTGCCTGTGGCACCTGCCACGTCATCCTCGCGCAGGAGTGGTTCGCAAAGACCGGCACGCCCGGTCCGGACGAAGAGCAGATGCTGTCCATGACACCGGAGCGTGCAGAAAGCTCGCGGCTGGGCTGCCAGGTTCAAACCACCGAGGCGATGGACGGCATGACCGTTCGGCTGCCCGAGTTCCAGATGTAAGCGTGGAGAACGCCATGTCAACACAATTGCAAGCAATCGATGTAGCCCAGACCCGGCTGGTCAACGCCACATCCAGAGTGGTGCCGATGCATTTGCAGATCCAGGCACTGAAGTTGCTGGTGAGGGCGAAGAAGAGGATCTTCGGCCCGCGCAGGCCCCCGGTCCACTTCGTTGAAGCGCCCGTTCCCGATGTCGGCACGCTGGCGCTCGAGGACATCGACCTCAGCAACCCCTTCCTGTACCGACAAGACCAGTGGCGCGCCTATTTCAAGCGGCTGCGTGACGAGGCGCCTGTGCACTACCAGAAGAACAGCCCCTTCGGGCCGTTCTGGTCGGTGACGCGCTATGAGGACATCCTGTTCGTGGACAAGCATCACGAGCTGTTTTCCTCCGAGCCGATCATCGTGCTGGGGGACTTCCCGGAAGGGATGCCCGTGGAGATGTTCATCGCGATGGATCCGCCCAAGCATGACGTGCAGCGCCGCTCGGTCCAGGGCGTGGTGGCGCCGCAGAACCTCAAGGAAATGGAAGGGCTGATCCGCAGGCGCACCGGGGATGTGCTCGACAACCTGCCCCTGGATGAGCCCTTCAACTGGGTGCCGGTGGTATCGAAGGAGCTGACGGGCCGCATGCTGGCAACACTGCTGGATTTCCCGTATGAGGAACGGCACAAGCTGATCGACTGGTCCGATCGAATGGCCGGCACGACAGCGGCGACCGGCGGTGAATTCGATGATGAAGAGAACATGTTCGAAGCCGCCGCCGAGATGGCCTGGGCTTTCTCCCGGCTGTGGCGCGACAAGGAGGCCCGTCGCGCGGCGGGGGAGCCGGCCAGCTTCGATCTGATCAGCCTGCTGCAGAGCAGCGACGACACGAAGGACATGATCAATCGTCCGATGGAATTCATCGGCAATCTGGCGCTGCTCATCGTCGGTGGCAATGACACCACGCGCAACTCCATGAGTGGCGGAGTGCTGGCCCTGAACGAGTTCCCGGAGGAATTCGCCAAGCTGAAGGCGAACCCGGCGCTGATTCCGAGCATGGTCTCGGAAATCATTCGCTGGCAGACCCCGCTGGCACACATGCGACGGGTCGCCACGCAGGATGTGGAACTGGGCGGCCAGACCATCAGGAAGGGCGACAAGGTCGCGATGTGGTTCGCATCCGGCAATCGCGACGAACGCAAGTTCGAGGATCCCGATCGATTGATCATCGATCGCAAGGGGGCACGCAACCATCTCTCCTTCGGCTACGGCATCCACCGCTGCATGGGCAACCGCCTGGCCGAATTGCAACTGCGCATCCTCTGGGAGGAGCTGCTCAAGCGCTTCGAGAACATCGAGGTCGTCGACGAGCCCGAGCGGGTGCAGTCCAACTTCGTGCGGGGCTATTCGAGGTTGATGGTGAAACTAACGGCGAATCCGCAGTAGGCCGGGTAAGCGTCAAACCGCCGGCACATCGCCGAGCGCAGTAGTTTTGCAGAGTTGCTTGATCGATCCATCCGAACGGGGTTTCGCGGCCATTGTGGCTACTGCATGACCCTTCGGGGTAAATGCGAGGTCGTCGCCAGCACGGCGAAAGTGTCTGCGCGATCGTCCGCCAACCGCAGGCACGGTTAATAGAGAGAGGCCATGGCGAACAAAGGGAAGGATGCGACGGTCATCGTTGGCGGCAGGCACGCTTCTGACGACCCTCATTCAGAAGCAATGGCCGCATGAGGCGGTCCTCATAAGCGACGAGCCCCTTCCGCCGTACCAGCGTCCGCCCCTGTCCAAGGACTACCTGGCGGGCAAAACGGCACGTGAGTCACTGTACCTGAGGCCGCACTCGATGTACGAGAACGCAGGCCACCGACTGCGGCTCGGCGAGCGCGTCGAGCGCATAGACCGGGTCAACAAGACCGTTGAGCTGTCGGACCAGAGCACCCTGGGGTACGATCGACTTGTCTTGGCCACTGGCGCACGCGTTCGACGCCTAAACGCACCCGGCGCCGACTTGGAGGGCATTCATTATCTGCGCGACATAGCAGACACGGATGCCCTGCGTAGTCAATTGAGCCCGGGGCAACGCTTGGTCATCGTAGGCGGCGGCTACATCGGCCTGGAGGTGGCCGCCATCGCCGTCAAGGGTGGCCTCAAGGTCACGGTGCTGGAAGCCGCCGGGCGCGTCATGCAACGTGTCACAGGCCCTGAAATCTCGGCATTCTTTCTCGCCAAGCACCGTGATGCCGGCGAGGAAGTGCGCCTGGACACCTCGGTAATCGGCTTCGAAGCCGACGACGACGGCCATGTGGCCGGCGTGGCGGTGGCGGACGGCAGCACCGTGCCGGTCGACGTGGTGCTCGTCGCGGTCGGCATCACGCCGGAAACCGCCCTGGCTGAATCCGCCGGTCTGCCCTGTGATGACGGCATTCTCGTCGACGAGTATGTGCGCAGCGGCGATCCCGCCATCCTGGCGATTGGCGACTGCACCCGCCACAGGAATGTTTTCTTCGAGCAGCCCCAGCGGATGGAGTCAGTCGCCAACGCGGTCGATCAAGCCCGTACCGCGGCGGCCACCCTGATGGGGGACGACAAGCCCTACGATGCCGTCCCATGGTTCTGGTCAAACCAGTACGACGTACGCCTGCAGATGGTGGGTCTGTCCAAAGATCATGATGAGCGGGTGGTGCGGGGCAACCCCAGGGACGGGGCGTTTGCGGTGTTCTATATGCGCGAAGGCCATCTTGTCGCTGTGGATGCGGTAAACCTGCCCATCGCTTTTATGGTGGGGAAGAAGCTCGTCTACCAGCACAGAGACGTCGATGCCGAGGCATTGAGTGATCCCGATATCGAATTGAAGTCTTTGGTCTGACGCATGCCGAGACTGCCGTCCGTGAACCTGGAGCCCTCCCGCGGCATGGCAGCGGAGAGTCGGGTATTACCTTCTATTCAAGGCGGAGCTTGTCCTGTGCATCGCTCTCTCGACGGCATCGGCTGAGTAAATCGAGGTGCATGCCGATATCCCATCCGGCCTGGGCCACATTACTATCTGCGTGACGGGACAACTCAACGACTTCTTGCATAAAGTCGGGACTGTATCTTGTTCGCTAGGGATATGGGTGTCCTTTTCAGACACTGTGGTCTGTTTCTTAAGTGTCCGTGACGGAGAATTGAACGTCACGCTGTGTTCCAGTTTACGACCCGACACTCACACAGGGATTGCCCACATACCATTCTATTTTACAGATTACATGTCACACGCGGAGTTGTCATCGAACCCACACTGTATTCCGGATACCCTTTTAAACCCCTGGCCCCGCCCCGTGAGGACGAGCCCATCACGGTCTTGCCGCCGAGCTTTCTTGCGACGTATCAAACGAACAGCGAAAGAATACGACTACGCATGTTCAACTCCAGGGCTGCGGCAAATACGGGCGTCTGAATCCTGTTGGCGGGCGGGTCACGCTAAACCGTGCCCTGTCGACGAACAGTCAGGTGTACTGGGTGCGAAATTCGACTTTGGACCATGCCAATTCAAGCCTCCAATTCCTCGTTCCGATGGTTATTGGAGTCTGTTGTCGATGTGCGATCGCCCCTGACAGAACCTGGCTGGCTTTGCACGCGGAGTGTCCACCACAGAATAGCTAATCCGATAACGGCTGCTGCAAGGGAGCCGGCCAGGATTCCAAGCCGTGCCACGACAGCAGCCGACTGCCCGGGAAATGCGAGGCTGGTCAGGAACAAGGCTACCGTGAAGCCGACACCTGCTAGCAAGCCCAGGCCAACCATCGCCGGCCAGGAAACGCCAGCCGGCAAGCTGGCATTAACCAGTTGCTTGGCCAGCCAGGCGAAGGCCAAGATTCCCAGCGGTTTGCCCACCAGCAACCCGAGCGCGACGCCGGCGAATATCCTGAAATTGCCATCAGCAGATAAATCGGCAGCTCCCAGTTCAACACCGGCATTGGCCAGCGCGAACAGCGGCATGATCAGGTAGAGCACCCAGGGCTCGAGTTGGTAACGCAAGATATCCAACGGTGCCAACGCCCCGCGCTCAGCGGTTGCCAGCTCACGTTTCAGGCGCCAATTCGGCGTATCCTGGCTGCGGAGTAGGTGCGGAATACGCGCAGCCGCTTCTCGGCTTCGTCCCTTCCTGTGCCGAGGCACCGACAACGGCGTCATCAAACCCAGCAGTACACCCGCAACCGTGGGATGAACGCCGGATTTTTCCATCGCCAGCCAGATTGCCGCGCCCGCTAGCCAGTACGGGAGGAAGCTCCGAACCCCCGCCGATCGCATCCCCCAAACCAGCAGTAGACCTCCGCCCGCGGCAAGCAACGGGCCGGCAGCAATCTTGCTGCTGTAGAACAACGCGATCACGAGGATGGTGCCGATATCGTCGATCACGGCCAATGCCAATAGAAGTGCCCGCAGCCCGACGGGCACCCGCCGCCCCAACAAACTCAATAACGCAATGGCGAAGGCCACATCCGTCGCCATAGGCACCGCCCAGCCTGTCGCCGCGTCGCCCTTCGCGTTGAACGCCAAGTAGATCGCTACCGGCACCAACATGCCGCCCACAGCCGCGGCCAGCGGCAGCACCGCGGTATGCCAAGAAGACAGGGACCCCCGGGCGAACTCGTGCTTAACTTCCAGGCTGATCTGCAAGAAAAAGACCGTCATCACCGCATCGTCGATCCAATCATGCACCGACAACGATAAGGACCAGTCGCCGAGACGAATCGCCAGTTCCGTATTCCAGAAGCCGGCGTAACTGGGCAAGGCTTCGACATTGGCCCAGGCAAGCGCTGCCATGGCGGTCGCCACCAACAAGATACCGCTGGAGGGCTCGTAGGCAGCAAATTGGCGCAGTGGATACGCCAAACGACCAGCCAGGCTTTGCCTTGTATTCGGTGATAACTGCATTAGCTGGTTACGACGACGCAATCATTTTTGCAAAGAAAAGCAAGGCGTTCGTCGTTGTACTGATCTATGTCGCGGCCAAACCGACACTTGCCGATAACGTGACAGGTGATGTTGGCGGTCATTGCCGAAATGCGGGGCAGTATCGTCACGCCACTCCCCCGCTGCTTCCATTCTTGCGGCGTTGGGATCGCCCGCAGAGAGTTGCTTTCCGGATGGGCAGAAAGGAGATGTGCGCCGCCTGCCCCACCGAGCACGCCGCCAGCCGGAAGATGGCGCTGAGTAACGACGCCGGAAGGTGCCACCGGTAATTGATTCCACTCATCGCAGTACCGCCATATCGCCACGCGCGCCGTCAGCTATGCGGATGGCTTCGCGCAGCTCGGTAACGAACACCTTGCCGTCGCCGGGATGGCCCTCCCCGGTGCGGGCCTGTGCAAGAATGGTTTCTACCACGGGCGCGACCAACTCATCCGGCACGTCGATTTCCAGCTTGGCCATGTCTGTTTTGGTCAGGGGGGCATCTTTTGCGGCGTGGTGCCCGAAGCCTTGGACATCGACGATCGCGATACCCGGCAGACCTTCGATCGTGTTGAGGCTGTCAAGTACCGCATCAAGCATGTTCTTCCGGACATAAGCTTTAATTTCCTGCATGATCCTGCCCTCCTTAAATTTCGACTTCACGCCGCGGCTCGGCGAACCACTTATAAACCGCCGGCAGCACGAGCAATGTCAGCAAAGTGGATGTAATGAGTCCGCCAACCACCACCGCGGCGAGCGGCCGTTGCACGTTGGCGCCGATGCCATTGGCCAGGAGCAGTGGCAGCAAGCCCAGAATGCTGGTTAATGCAGTCATCAATACCGGCCGCAAGCGATGTTCAGCGCCCGTGCGAACTGCCTCCTCCATCTCCATACCCTCATTGCGAAGCTGGTTGATGTATTCGACGAGAACCACGCCGTTGAGCACCGCTACGCCGAATACTGCGATGAAGCCAACGGCTGCAGGTACCGAGACATAGAGTCCGGATATCCAGAGTGCAAAGATGCCGCCGGTTATTGCAAAAGGCACGTTGAGAAAAATTAGAGTCGCGTAGCGCAGACTATTAAAAGCACTAAACAACAGCAGAAAGATCAGTCCCAGCGTGGTGGGCACTACCAGGGTGAGCCTTTTCATCGCGCGTTCCTGATTCTCGAACTGGCCGCCGAACTCAACAAAATAGCCCGGCGGCATGTCGATTTCTTCAGCAATGCGCTGACGTAAGTCTTGGACAACGCCGCCCATGTCACGTCCCCGCACATTCATTTGCACGTAAATGCGGCGGCTGGCATTCGAGCGCGATATCTTCTTGGGCCCGGTGTAGATCGACACGTCGGCCACGCGCGACAGCGGAATCGTGGCACCGTCGGTGGTTTGCAACGGTAGTTGCCGGATTACATCCAGGCGCTCCCGCTGGTCCTCCTGCAGCCGCAGGAAGATGTCGAAGCGGCGAATGCCGTCGAATACCAGCCCGACTGAATCGCCGCCGACGCCTACCGAAAGCGTATCCATCACCTTATCCACGGAAATGCCGTAGCGTGACAGAGCGTCGCGGTCCGGCTTGACCACTATCTGGCGCTTGCCACCCTGCTGCTGCTTGCGCACATCGGTGGCACCGGGTACGTTCTTTGCCAGCGCTTCGACCTGATCGCCCACCTCGGAGAGCTTGTCCAGGTCTTCACCAAAGATGGATGCGACAAGCTGGGCTTGTACGCCGGACAGAAGCTCGTCGGTGCGCAGCTGAATCGGCTGGGAGAAGTTATTTGCTAAGCCCGGAATCTGTGCCGAAACCCGCTCGGCCATGGCCGACTGCAGTTCTTCGTAATCTCGGCCTGATTTCCATTTGCCCAGGGGTTTCAGAGTAATGACCGTGGCGACCACGTTGACTGGTTCGGGGTCACCGCCAACCTCGGCGCGCCCGATCCGGGAGTATGTGCCGGTTACTTCGGGAAAGCCTTTGATTACGGACTGAATGCGCTTACCGTATTCAATGGCCGACTCGAGACTGGCACCCGCTGGCAGGGTGGACCTAACCATCATGGTGCCCTCGCGCAGGGTGGGTACGAATTCCGTACCCAAACTTGGAAAGGTCAGCACGCTGGCGCTGAACAGGACCACCGTGACGCCGAGCACCAACGCCGGAAATTGCAGCGCGGCATCGCGAATCGGCCGGTAGCCTGCCTTGATCCAGCCCACGAGCCTAGGCTCGCCGTGCGCGCTCCCCTTTTTGAACAACAGTGAGACCATGACCGGCGCCAGCGTCAGCGCCACAATCAAGGCGCCGAACAACGCAAAACTGATGGTGTAGGCCATGGGCGAGAAGAGCTTTCCCTCCACGCCCTGGAGTGTGAACAGCGGCAGGAATACGATGATGATGATGCTTACCGCGAACACAATCGGCCGTGCGACCTCTCGCGAGGCCTCGCTGACCAGGCGCAGCATGGAAACGTTTTGAGCGGATCGCGTTTCTAGGTGGCGAAAGATGTTCTCGGTAATGACCACCGAGCCGTCTACCACCATGCCGATGGCAATGGCTAGGCCACCGAGGCTCATCAGGTTGGCGGATAGGCCGACGATATTCATCGCAATGAACGCGACCAGAACGGAGAGCGGCAGGCTCGCGACCACGATCAGGGTCGAGCGCAGATTTCCCATGAACAAGTACAACACCACCAGCACCAGCAGTGAGCCTGTTAACAAAGCGCCCTGCACCGTGCCGATGGCTTGCTCAACCAGACTGCCCTGCGAATAGAAAGGCGATATTTGTAAGCCTTCCGGTAGAGACTTATTGATTTCGGCGACCTTCGCCTCGACGTCTGCGAGAACTTTTTGCGTATTGGTGTCGATCAACTTGAACACATAGCCGCCGGCGGATTCTTCACCGTTGGCCACCTGCGCGCCGCGCCGAATGGCGGCGCCGAAACCCACTTCCGCGATATCGCCAACATAGACCGGATTGCCGTTGCGCTCGGCCACGATGATGCCGCGCAGGTCGTCCAGCCCCGCCTCACCGGAATCGACCCAGCCGTAGCCGCGGATGATGTACTCCTCGCCGCCGCGGTTGATGAACGATGCGCCCACATTGCGGTTGTTGGCGGCCAGGGCCTCGCGCACGTCGGCCACGCTCAGGTCACGCGCCAGCAGGGCATTCTGATCAAGCTTTACCTGGTATTGCTTCTCGTATCCGCCGATGGACAGCACCCCGGTCACGCCCGGCACCGTGCGCAACTGAGGCTTGACTATCCAGTCCTGAAAGGTGCGCTTTTCCATCAGCGAGTAGTTCTCGCCTTCCAGGGTGTACTGCATGATGCGGCCCAGTCCGGTGGTGATCGGGCCGAGTTGCGGCTCGCCCAACCCCGGCGGAATACCGCGGCGGGCCTCGGCCAGGCGCTCCAGCACCAGTCGCCGGGCAAAGTAGATGTCGGTGCCGTCCTCGAAATAAACGTCCACCCGGGACAGCCCGAATATCGAGGTGGATTGCACCTTCTCGAGTTGCGGCAGGCCGTACATGCTGATCTCGATGGGATAGGAGATCAGCGTCTCCACATCCACCGGCGACAGGCCTTCGCTGGCGGTATAGATCTGCACCAGCGTCGGCGTAGCGTCCGGGAAGGCATCCACCGGCAGTTGCTTGAGCGACAGATAGCCGCCCAGGGCAAGGCCGGCGACGGCGACCAGTACCAGCAGGCGGTTGTTGAGTGCGTAACGGACGAGTCCGTCGATCATGATGTGCTCCCTGCCAGATTAGTGGCTGTGCGCGGCGCTACGGCCGGAGGCGGTCAATGCGGACTTGAGGTCGAAGGCACCGGTGGTAACGACCCGGTCGCCCGCGGCGAGTCCGCTGCGGATTTCCACCTGACCACCGCCCTCGTCACCGGTTGTCACCGTGACGGCCCTGAAAGCGCCATCCTCGTCACCGGGCACGAATACCACCGAGTCATCCTCGACGGTCTGGACCGCGTCGACCGGCACCAGCGCAAAGCGCTGCTCGGCATCGGTCTGAATGCGGGCGGTGCCGAACATGCCGGCGCGCAGGTTGCCGTCGTCGTTGGGCACCACGGCGCGTACCCGTACCGTGCGTGATTGCTCGTCCAGCTCGCGTGAGACCCAGTCAGTCTTGCCCTCAAACGTCTGGTTGGGCAGCGCCCGCACGCTCAGTGTCACCTGTTGGCCCAGGCCCAGCCGCGGCAGGTCTTTCTCGAACGCCTCGATCATTACCCACATGGTTTCGTTGTTGACGATGTGGATAGGCGTCTGCTGAGCGGATACGGTCTGCCCCGGCACCAGGTCCCGACGCTGGATGGTGCCGGCAAGGGGCGCGGTCAGCTGATAACGCGACAGCGGCTGTTCGCCGCCCACTGAAATCGCGCCGATGTCCCCGTCGTCGAGCCCGTACAGGCGCAGCTCGGCGCGGGCGGCATCGCGTTCCGCCTTGGCCTGCTGGTAGTCGGCGCGCGATTCGAGCAGCTCGGCCTCGCTGGTGATCTGGTCCTCGGCCAGCTTCTTGTCGCGCTGATATTCCGAGAGTGCCGCGCCGAAACGGGCTTGTGCCGTCAGGTAGCTTGCCTTGGCTCGCCCGAGTTCCACCGAATCGAGTATCGCGACGGTGTCGCCGGCGGCAACGGTGTCGCCGAGATCCTTCGTGACCTCGACCACCTTGGCCTCAAGGCGGGGACCGACCCGGGCGACCCGGTCGGCGTCGAAGCGCGCGGTAGCCGGCGCCTGCACCACGGCGGTGGCCGAACCGGCCCCGGCTGCACTGATTTTCAGATCGAGCTGCTGGCGCTGATCCGACGTCAGATGGATGCGGCGCTTGTCGCCGGCATGCTCGTCGTGTCCACCGCCCTCTTCCTCATGCGAATCGCCGGATGTCTGCCCGGTGTGTTCGCCTTCATGCTCGCCCTCGTGTTCCGAGTTGCCGTGATTCTGGCCTTCATCTTGATGATCGGATGTCGGCTGCTTGCCGGTGTCGGCGGCATTTGCCGAGTCACCGGATAGCGGATTGCAGGCGGCAAGCGGTGTCGCTACCGCGAGCAGGCAGAAAATTCTCAACCAATGAACGTTTGGCATCTGAGTCTCCGGGAGATGTCTATTTCCGCGGGCCGGAATTGGCCGCGCTCGTATTGCTCATCACCACCAGACCTCCGGTGGCACGTTCCAGATCGGTGCCGGCGTTAACCAACGCTTCCAGTGCATCGAGATAGTCGCGGCGGGTGTTGATCAGTGTGTCCTGCGCGGCGGTCAGGGCCGGGGCGCCGAGTTCGCCGGCTTCGAAGGCACGCTGAGTCAGTTCGAAGTTCTGCCGGGCGGCATCGACCACTTCGTCGGACAGTGCAGCGACCCGCTGGCGCGCGGCCTCGTAGTCGGCTACGGCGGAAAGCACCTGGCTGCGTACGGTCAGTTGAAGGACGTCGCGCTCCAGACGCGCGGCGTCCAGCTCCGCCTGGGCCTGCTTGCGCTCGCCGCCAAAGCGGTGCAGTAGCGGCAGCTCGAAGGACACACCGCCGCCGGTTATCTCGTTCGTCTCCTCCTCACCGTAAAAGCCGAACACCGTGAGGTTGGGCACGATCTGACGATGCGCGAGCTTGAGTTCCTCCTGCGAGGCGCTGACTTCCCTTGCCGCAGCGGCCAGATCGCCACGTCTGGCAATCGCGCGTTGCAGCAATTGCGCCTGACTCGGCAGCTCTAGAGGCGCCGGGTTTAGCCGGCCCTGCAGGGAAATCGACTTTGCGGGGTCGACGGCGAGCAACTCAGCCAACTGCAGACGTGCCTGGGCCTGTCGGTTCTCGGCCTGCGCGAGCAGGGCTTGGCTGCGGCCCAGCCCGATGCGGGCGGTGTTGGCTTCCAGCCGTGTGGCCTTGCCGGCCTCCAGGCGACGCTTAGCGTAGTTTTCCAGATCGCGGTTGACCTGCAGCACGTCCTCGGCGGTAGCCACCGCCCGTTCGGCCACCAAGGCCTGTAAAAAAGCCGCGCGCACCCGCGCGAACGTCGCGCTGCCGAGAAAATCCAGCCGCGACTGCGCGCCCGACAGGCGGGATTTCGCAGCGTCCTCGCGTAAACCGCCCTGGCCTGCAATCCAGAAAGTCTGGGATAGGCGGATATCGATGTCCGTCGACGTGGCGCCGCTGGGCCCTTCGCGCTCGGCTGTGCCAAGTTGCAGTTGCGGATTGGAAGGCACCGCCACGTCGGCGTGCTCGAGCACGCCCTCGCTGCGACGAAGCTCGATGCGAGCACCGCGCAAAGTGGGGTTGTATTGGCCGGCCCAGGACAGGGCCTGATTCAAGGTTAACGGCTGCGGCAGTTGTTCGCGTTCAGCCGCATGGCCGCCGGCTGGCAGACAGAGTCCGGCCACGCCGATCAACAGGAAAAATCGCATTGCGAGTCCTCATCGCTTGGAAAGGCGCGCAGGCATCAGCCCGCGCGATTGACGCGAAGGGACTCAGGCTATGGGAGGTATGAAGGGCGGGTCGGTCTGGAGCGTAGTCAGCGCCGGATTGCTCGTTCTACGATGATCTGTCGTCGACTCGAAATCGGCGTCAAATAATGAGGGGGCCAAGGCCACCAGATGGGCCCCGGCGTGACAGCAATGGTCGCAGCGATCCACCACGTCACCGTTATCTTCGTGCGCATGGCCGTTGGCAACCTGCGCGGCTTCATCGGTGGCAATCGGTATGTCCACATGCCAAGCCCAAGCAATTGCGCTTACGCCAAGCATGAACGCTGCCAGCCAGTGAACAGCGTTTAAATAGCTTCGAGAGTGGCGTACGGCCCTAGTCATTGCGAAGGTAGACTACGCAAATCCATTTGCGTTCACAAATAAGCAGATTGCACTTGCGGGCTTCCGTATCCACAAGGAACGGCAGGAGTATGCTGTGTATTTTCTGACCAATTAGGCTCGGAGGGGCGTCTCGGCTGTGCCTGACGGGATTTATCCACAGCCTGTCCCATAATTTGTCCCCCGATCCTGTGGAGGGCGTTATCTACCCGTCTTCGCTAAGTGTTGGCTCTCCAACCAAGCCTAGGCTTAGTCGAGCGTAGCGATCATGTAAATCGGCATATTCTAATTCGATAAACGTTAAACGATCCACAAGCTCATTCTTCGTCAGACGTAATAGCCGCCTCCTTGCGGCAGGGGTATCTCGTCCAACTGCTAAGCGAGCCAGATTCGATCGAGATACACTTTTACGCGCTCGACGATTGTTTACGCGGCCAATGTGCTTCGCTTGATCGAATAGACGTCGCGCATCTTCATTGGTAATGATCGCTGACTGACTAATCCCTTTATGCTCACTGTCTAAATGTTTTGATGTCGAGCAGATCGCAGCCAGGGTGACGCGTTGTTTTTTCTTTTGTAATTCCTCTATGGCGAGCCGGACCAATCTAACCGTCCGCTCGCGCTTTGCCTGGTAAATCGGTGTGAGCCAGGGCTTTTGTTGTGTATTGCTGGCTTTCATGTTCGATAATCGATGCTAATGGAAGGTTGCTCATTTTTCTCATCCGATTCGCATTCCTCCATCAGATCCATCTCTCGTAATTCTAGCTTGCAGTCTTCTACTAGGCGTCGCATCCGTGCTGCCTCCGGCAATAGGCCTTCGTTGGTAGCATAGCCGACCTCACCCTTTGCCCAGTCCAGTTTTCTAATGACTTGCGAGCGCTTCGTGGGGTCGGGGACTTTGCCTGCGCAACCAATGCACTCGAACTTTGTTTGGCAGTAGCCGTGGCTCACACAGACTCCCCCGATGACCTCGCTGAGGGTGCCTGCTTTACCCTGGGCTTCTTGATACAATTCCTGAAGCTCAGCGGGTGAGCGAGTTAGCTTCTCTTCGACATCCAGATCAAGGGCGACACTGGACAAGTACTCGTCGGCAGATTGCGCGACCATCGAGCGCGTGGGCCCTGAATAGTACTTGGTCACATCCACATTTTTTTGGTGGAGTAGCTCCGCGACGACATCTACAGGCATTTTAGCTACCTGTACAGCATGAGTCGCGAAAACGTGGCGAAGCAGGTGGGCGGTTATGTTGACTGCGCTGCCGTCTACGGCTCGGCCGCTGCATCCATGAGTTATAAATCGCAAGCAAGATTGAAGTGTGCTCGGCGACAAGTGCCTGCCGTGTAGCTGGAAAACATAGCGCCTTGGAAGAAAATCTGAAAATCGACTGGAATATGTTGAGAAAGGGACTACGGGCAACGGTTGCCCTGCTGGGAGTTCATAATTTTCTGCTAAAGCTCTCGCAACGCGGTATAGCAATTTTTTTGTATCGTCCCCTATGAAGTAATCGGCTTTCTCGTCTGACTTAGCGCCTTTGGGCGTTACACGTAGAATGTACCGCTCTTTTTTCGTAGTGCCTTTTTTGCCAGTAGGCGCCCGAAAGTTGAGCCGAACAAGACTGTCTCGATCCAATGCTACCTGTAAAACTTCCGACATTCGCGCGCCTGTGGTCGTGACAACATTTAGCGCTAACAACCCAAAGAGCGCGCTCAAATACATACTCTCCGGGTCAAGCAATACTCCGTCGGCAGCCTTGGCTAGCCGTGAGGCAGCTATTCCTTGGGGTAGCGTCGGCTTGTTCAAGCAAAGGAGGCCCTTATGAGTGGTGGTGAATGCCGTCTCCGGATAGCCCCAATCTCTTAGAAGGTTGCGGGCCGCATTTGAATTGGGGTTTCTGGAAGCTCCGATCAATCCCGCTTCGGCGAGTTCGTAAAACCAGAATGGTGGCTCGGCCTGATCTTCGTCACGTAATACCTCGACGAACGGCTGCCCATATTCGTTGTCCGCAGCTGCCGCCCAAGCTAAATCAAGAATCTTTTCCGAGAACTTATTGCTATGTCTTATTACGAAAGCCGGCCACGTCCAAAAGCGTAATTGAATAGTTCGGCCATGCTCTTCGTATGCGACAGAAGGTGGGAAATTATAAAAAGATTTCTCTGCTAGATGAATGTTGTCGCGATAGATGCCCAGCAGGCGCTGTAACTCATTGGTTCGCTGGTACGCTGCTGCCCTCAATTCTGAGTATGTAGGCATTACAACGTCGACGTGCTCTCGGCGCTTCTGCCTTGTATGTGCGTCTAGATTATTTTGAGTTAAATAAATTTTGGTAGAGGTTAGGTTGGCGAGAGGTAGTAAAAGCGGCCTGTAATTGGGTTTCAGGTGGAAGGGTAAAGCTTGATGCCAGCGGTGCATTTTCGTTGCGGCGGCTTGATAACGCCAAAGAAAGTCGGTTCGTGTTCGGGCGGAGTCCCGCCCGATCAATCCGCTCGCGTATGCGGGAAGCACCTCGTCCGGCTGAAAATCTGTCATAGACGTCAGCCGTCGCGGCAAGTATCGGGAGTGACCAAAAAAAAGCCGGAAACGCTTGCTGAGCAGCCCAAGGGTGGAGTAGGTACTACTGGGTGCTACGTTCTGAGCGGAAACAATCAGTGCCCATAGCGTCAAGGCGTCCGCCCAGGGCTGCTCGTTGATGTGCTTGATCAAGTAAGTGATCGACTTCGCGTGAAGGCCCGGTAACTTCTTACTGCGACTTAAATCGAAAGCGGTTTGTGGCGCTTCAAAGATATAAGGAGATAGCCCGTTCATGTCGGCAAGGTCGTAATTATTTCTTTTCGCGCTAAGGGTGAAGGGTGTTGTCATGGGTCTATTCACCCGCTAGCTTCATTAGATAATCCCATTCAGTGTCGGAATGAAGTCCCGCAGTCGTATTTGATGGCTTCCCAATTTGTGCTTCAACAGGTCTTGAGTGGACGGCGTTCAACACACGATGCAATTCATCCTGCAACTCATGATGCTCTCTTGCATTGAAAAAATGCTCATACGCTTCCATGGTTTTCTTGCCGGAACGCCAGCCCATATAGCTAATTAAATGCTGAATCCTTCTTTCTCTTTCGGTTTCGCTCAGCTTGCTTCGATAGATTAAATTGATTGCTCGAGTAACGTACCAATGTCGGATTTGATGCACTCGTGCTTTGATGCCGGCATGGCGGCATAGGGGATACCATGTTGTTGATCGATATGTATCCGCCGTTAATCCGGATTTTTGCCGAGTTATAAATATCGGTGTTGTTCTTGCAACTTCAGAGGGTAGTGTTTTTAAAAACTTATAGTGGTGGCTGCCATCCTGATTGCAGAGCGAGGCGCGTTCCTGCTTTATGTATTTAGTCATTAGTCGCTCTGTCTGATGGCTAAAGCGGATCCACTTATCCCGAACATTGCCAGAGCCTTTGTTCTTGCAACTGGCTTCAGTCCGATATTCGGATATTGACCAGTCACTTATCGTGAGTGAGCAAATTTCCGATACTCGGGCGCCGCTTTCGAACAGCAAACGGGTAACCAGTCGGTCCCGCAAGTTCCACCCATAGGATTCGCCCGCAGAGTAAATCCGAGACGGAAAGTCATCATCATCGAGTATCTGCGGAACCCAGTCTTTGCCCTGAACTACCAAGTACGAGGCAGTGAGTGTGTGTCGTTTCACCGGTGGCGGCACCACGCCACTCTTTTGGGGCATGCTTCCCTTTGAAGAAGGGATGCATTCGTAGTCGGAGATCGCTGTTTTTTGATCGTTCCCGATGGTGACTAGGCCGAGGGGGTTGTCTGACCTAACCCACGCCTGCTTATAGCCCAAGCGGAAAAACAGTTTTAATGCGGCGAGAGCGGTGGATACGCCAGATTGGTTGGATGCCCTCGAAACCACGAGCTTGCGGCCACCAAGGCCATCCCGGATGCGGCAGCTAAAGCTTTCCCGCAAGAAATTTTCAACTAATTGTCGAAGACGCTGTTTTGGTAAGGGTCTTAAGGCGCCGACGTCGAGGTTCTCTGACTCTACTAGCCAGTTAGCGAAGCGGAGAAGGTGTGCGAGATAGACCTTGCTGGAGCTTAGAGTGACGTGGCGCTGACTGATTCGGGCGAATTCTGTCAGCGTGGGACAGGGCTCGCCGAGGTGGCCAAACACAGCCGCATGCTTTCCAGAAGGGAGCTTGACTGTAACGGAATAATACTTGGCTTTGCGCATCTATTTTTATGCCACTGCAGATCATAAGCAATGCCTTATGGATGGATGATAATAGCGTCAAAAAATGACCTACGGTAATCTGTACTGTGAATGAGTGCTTACGGTGTCCGGGTCAGTTCTTGCTGAACCCCCAGCGCTGCAGCAGGCCGTCGAATTCATCCAGATCGTGAAACGTCACCCGCACCTCGCCCTTGCGGCGGTCGGGGTCGTAGCGGATGTGCACGGCGTTGCCCAGATGCTCGGACAGGGCCCGCTCCAGCTCGGCCATCTCGCGGCTGGCCCCGGCATCCCCGGCCACCTGCTGGTCGTCGCGGGCCTGCGAGCGGCGCCAAGCGGTTTCCAGTGCCCGTACCGACAGCCGCCGGCGGACCGCATGGCGGGCGAACACCGGCTGTTCCGCCGGGGGGATGCCGGCCAGGATCTTGGCGTGACCCAACGTCAGTTCGCCGTCGTCGATGGCTGTCTGAACGCTGGTTTCCAGCTTGAGCAGGCGTAGATAGTTGGTGACGTAGGCGCGGGACTTGCCGATGCGGTCGGCCGCGCCGTCATGGGTGAGGCCGTGTTCCCGGCACAGGCTCTCCAGACCTCGGGCGGTTTCCATCGGCCCCAGCGACTCGCGCTGCAGGTTCTCGATCAGCCCCAGGATGGCGGCTTCGGCATCGGTGAGGTCGTCGCGCACCACCGCCGGGAGGTCGTGCAGGCCGGCCAGTTGCGCGGCCCGCCAGCGGCGCTCGCCGGCCAGCAGTTCGTAGCTGTCGTCGCCGCGCGTGCGCACCACCACCGGCTGCACCACGCCGGATTCGCCAATGGAGTGGGCCAGTTCCGCTAACGCCGTTTCCGAGAAGCGGCGGCGGGCCTGGAAGGTGCCCGGGTGGATCATGTCGACGGCCAGTCGTCGGACCGTCTGGGATTCCGGGGGCTGCGCCATGCCGTGCTAAGCTCGAGTGCCAGATCGGTTGGCGATCATAGCAGTTGCGCCCGGCCGGGCCGGGTGATCAGTAGCAGGGGACGAAACCCGGATGCGATTCCGCAACTATCTCAAGCCGCGCGCGGTGTCGCCGGAGATCGACGCCATGATCGACGCGCTGCCGCGCCAGAACGTGGGCTCCTGCGGCTACGACCCCTGGGGCCTGAACCTGGATACCGCGAAGATCGCCTTTTCGGCCATCCGCTGGCTCTACGAGGATTACTTCCGGGTCGAGGCGCGCGGGCTGGAAAACATCCCCGCCGACGGCCGTCTCCTGCTGATCGGCAATCACAGCGGACAGCTACCCCTGGACGGAGTGATGATGGCCTACGCCATCGCCACCAACGAACACGGGGCCCGGCTGCCGCGAACCATGGTCGAGCGCTGGTTTCCGACGGTGCCGTTTCTCGGCAACCTGATCAATCAGCTCGGCGGCGTGGTCGGCGACCCCATCAACTGCGCCAAGATGCTGGAACGCGAGGAGGCCATCATCGTGTTTCCCGAGGGCATCCGCGGTTCGGGCAAGCCCTACCGGCTGCGTTACCAACTGCAGCGTTTCGGTCACGGTTTCATGCACCTGGCGATGGAACACCAGACGCCGATCGTGCCGGTGGCAGTGGTCGGGGCCGAGGAGACCATGCCGTCGCTGACCAACATCAAGCCCCTGGCGAAGATGCTCAACGTGCCTTATTTTCCGCTGGCGCCACTTCTGCCGCTGCCGGCCAAGATCACGCTGAGTTTCGGGGCGCCGATGGAATTCCCCAACGATGCCCGCAACGAGGGCGAGGTCGAACGCCGGGTCGAACAGGTCAAGGATGCCATCCGCGATCTGCTCGAGCAGGGGCTGGCCGCCCGCCGTCAGCAGCGGTAACCGTCATGGCAGACAACAAGCAGAAAGCGACCCGTACCCGGGCCCGGCGCAAGGCTCCGGCCCGGCGCCAGCCGGCCGCCGCCAGCCGGCCGGCTCCGGCCGCGGGCCGGCGCGGCAAGGTGATGGTCACCGGCGCGGCGGGTGCCCTGGCCAAGCAGGTGATGGACCGCCTGCGCGGAGACTACGACGTGATCGGGGTGGATTTCCGCGGCCTGCACGCCATGCACCCGGAGTCGGTGGACTACGAGGTCGACTTCAACAAGCGCACCTTCGAGGACGTGTTCCGCGAACACCAGTTCGACGCCATCCTGCATCTGGGGCGTATCCAGTCGAGTCAGCTCAACGCCGGCCGGCGTTTTTCCGCCAACGTGGTGGGCACCGAGCGACTGTTCCGCTTCGCGCTCAAGTACGGGGTGGAGCAGGTGACGGTGCTGTCGACTTACCATGTGTACGGGGCCGAGCCGAACAATCCGTCGCTGATCGACGAGGATTTCCCGCTGCAGGCGGCCAACCTGCATCGCGAGCTGATCGACGCGGTGGAGCTGGAGAACCTCGCCAACATCTATCTCTACAAGCACCCGGAGCTGCACATGACGCTGCTACGGCCCTGCAACGTGGCCGGGCCGGGCGTGTCCAACGCCATCAGCCGGCTGCTGGCCCAGTCCGTGGCGCCCTGCCTGAGCGGGTTCTCGCCGCTGATGCAGTTCATCCACGTGGAGGACCTGGCCGACGCGGTGGTCGCTGCCCTCAAGGGCAATCGGCCGGGTGTGTACAACGTGGCTCCCGATGATTACGTTGCCTATCAGGATGCGCTGGAACTGGCGGGTTGCCGCCGGCTGTTCCTGCCCTCGCTGCCGCCGGTACTGCCGCGCACCCTGGCGGGCCTGCTGGGCCGGTTCTCATTCCCGGCGTATCTCACTGATTTCTTCAAGTATGCGGTGGTGCTCGACGGCAGCCGGTTCGCGCGTACGTTCGACTTCGTGCCCGCTCGCGACTTCGACGAGCTTTTCACCTTCTACCGCGGTAACAGATAGGCGCAGCGCTGGCTGGTGGCGCCGATGCCATAACGAGAGATTCTTATGACTGCCCGGACACGATGCGTACTTCTGATGCTGGCCGCGGGCCTGGCTGCCGGTTGCGTCCATTCGCCGCCCGAGGATCCCTGGGATCCGTTGGAGCCGGTCAACCGGCAGGTCTATGCCTTTAACGACACGCTCGACTACTACGCCCTGAGCCCCGTGGCCCGAACCTATCGGGACGTCACCCCGCGACCGGTACGCCGCGGCATCGGCAATGCGCTGGGCAATCTCAAGGTGCCGGTTACCGCCGCCAATGAAGGCTTCCAGGGCAAGGTGCATCACGCGCTGTCGGGCGGTGCCCGTTTCCTGATCAACAGCACCATGGGTATCGGCGGGCTGTTCGATGTGGCCACGGACCTGGGGCTGCCCGAGCGCGACGAGGATTTCGGTCAGACCCTGGGCGTCTGGGGTGTGGGGCAGGGCGCCTACCTGATGCTGCCGTTACTCGGACCGAGTACCGGGCGTGATCTGTCCGGCAACGCGGTCGACTGGTTTCTCGACCCCACCAATCACGTCGACGAGACCGCCACCCAGCTGACACTGCAGGTGCTGTATCTGCTGGATCTGCGCGCCAGCCTGCTGGGCTTCGACCAGACCGTACGCAATGCGTTCGATCCCTACGCCTTCGTGCGTACCGCCTATCTGCAGAATCGGGAAGCCAAGGTGGCGGACGGTGAGCCGCCGCGCGAGGTTCCGGGCAACTGAATCCGGTGGCGGGCAGCGACCGCGCGGCATCGGATTTCGACCGGCTCGTCGCGTTCAATCGTGAACAGCTGCAGGCCCATGCGCGAGAGCGCTTCCGCGCTGGCGGCGGCACCCAGCCCAGCGTGACCCGGGTGGGCACCGGCGAGGCCGAGGCGGTGTTCAAGGACTACGCCGATAGTGCCTGGCTGATGCGATGGTTCGCGCCGCTGTTCGTCTATCGGGAGGCCAGTGCGTTGCAGCGGCTGGCCGGGGTCGAGGGGATTCCGCGGGTGTACCGGCGGGTCGATGGGCGCGGCATTCTGATCGAATACCTGCCGGCGCCCAAGTGGTCACGGTCACAACCCACTCCCGCGGCGCACGAGCGGTTGGAAAGGCTACTGGCGGAGGTGCATGCGCGGGGGGTAGCGCACGGCGATCTGCGTGGTTCGGGGAACATCCTGCTGCGTGCCGATGGCCAGCCCTGCCTGGTGGATTTCGTGGCCCGGGTGCATCGCGGCCGACCATGGAACCGGCCGTGGAACGCCATCTTTCGCGCCTTCTGCGAGGCCGATCGCAATGCTCTGGCCAAGCTGAAGCTGCGCTGGGCGCCGGAACTGGCTACCGCCGAGGAGTGCCGTCGCGCCGAGCATCGCGGCTGGCCCGCCCGCTTTGCCCGGGCGATTGGCGTGGGTGTCCGCCGCCTGGTGCGGCTGCTCGTGCGCCAGCCGGAGCGCTAGTCATGCGTGCGTTTCTCAGCCGTGTGCTGCTGCTGTTCGTGGGTCTGGTGCGCTGGCCGTTGCGGGCGTGGGTCCGCCCCCGCGTGACGCCGACCGATCTGAAGGAGCTGGCCCTGGATGATCAGCGGCGCATCTGTTACGTGCTGGCCGGCACCGGCGTGAGCGACTGGCTGGCGCTGGAAATGGCGGTGGCCGCCCATGGCCTGCCGCGGCCGCATCCGGTCCGCCACCGGCTACCCGCGGACGACCGGGCGGTGGTGCTGGCCCTGCCCGAAGCCGCGGGGCGCGGCCGGGCGGTCTGGCAGCGGATGATCCAGCAGGGTATGGAGGCCCCGGCATCCGGCGTGCAGATCGTGCCGGTATCCATTTTCTGGGGTCAGAACCCGGTCAAGGAGACGTCGCTGTTTCGCATCCTGTTCGCGGATACGGAACGCCCCGGACGGCTGCGCAAACTGCTGATCATCCTGGCGCAGGGCCGCAATACGTTGCTGCACTTCGGGCAGCCGCTGGATTACCGCGCATTCGCCGGCCGGGACGTGGCACCCGAGGTGGCGGTACGCAAGCTCTCCCGGGTACTGCGGGTGCATTTCCGGCGTCAGCGCGCGGCCACGCTGGGGCCCGCGCTGTCGCATCGCGGCCAGGTGATCAATTCCGTGCTGGCCGACCCGGAAGTGCGGGCGGTGATCGAGCGGACCGCCCGGGCCGAGAACGTCAGCGTCGCCGCGATCCGGGCCCGGGCACGATCCTGCGCCGACGAGATCGCCGCCGACTACTCCAACATCGCCATCGGCTTCATGTTGCGGGTGCTGTCCTGGTTGTGGCATCGCATCTACGACGGCGTCGAAGTGGCCCATCTGCAACGGCTGCGCGATACCGCCCACGATGCCTCGCTGGTGTATCTGCCCTCGCACCGCAGCCACATGGATTACCTGCTGGTGTCCTACATCCTCTACCAGGAGGGGTTCGCCCTGCCGCAGATTGCCGCCGGCATCAATCTGGACTTCTGGCCGGTCGGCGGGCTGTTGCGACGCTGCGGAGCGTTCTATCTCCGGCGCAGTTTCCGGGGGGACAAGCTCTACACCGCGGTTTTCCGCAGTTACGTGGACGTGCTCATCGGCCGGGGGCAGCCGATGAAATTCTACCCCGAGGGCGGGCGCAGCCGCACCGGCCGGCTGCTGCCGCCCAAGACCGGCATGCTGGCGATGGTGGCCGGCGGGCTGCTGCATCATCCGGAGCGTCCGGTGGCGCTGGTGCCGGTCTACATCGGCTACGACCGGGTGATGGAGGTCAACAGTTACTTCGAGGAGCTCAGCGGCACCCGCCCCAAGAAGGGGGAGTCCGTGCGCGGGCTGTTGCGCAGCAGCCGCAAGGTGCTGTCCCGCAAGTACGGACGGGCGCATATCTCGTTCGGCGAACCGCTGCGCCTGGATCAGTGGGCCGACCGCCACCGGCCCGGCTGGCGCGACCAGCTGCCGGCGGTGCCCGGGCCCTCGCGCCCCGACTGGCTGACCGGTTTCGTCGACGACGTGGCCGAAACGGTGATGGTGCGCATCAATGCAACGGCGTCGCTCAACGCGGCCGGGCTGGTATCGCTGATCCTGCTGGGCAGCCCGCAGAAGGCCGTGGCCGAGCACGAACTCATCCATGGCGTGGAAGCGCTGCTGGCGCTGGCGCGGGCCTGTCCCTACAGCCCGGATGTCCGCCTGCCGTCGGGTGACGGTACGGCACTGCTGGCCGAGGCCGAGCCGCTGGTGCGGCTGCAGCGTCACCCCCATGCCTGGGGCGATGTGCTCACGCTGGCCGATCGCGACGCGGTGCTGCTGACCTATACCCGCAACAACGTGATGCACCTGTTTGCGCTGCCGTCGTTACTGGCCAATTTCTTTGCCCATTCGGAGACCTGCTCGCGGGCCGGGGTGTTGCGCGACGCCGAGGCGCTCTATCCGCTGCTGGCCTCGGAACTGTTCCTGCGCTGGCCGGCGGACGGCGTGGCGCCGGCGCTGGATGCGGCGCTGGACGGCATGCTCACCGTGGGACTGCTGGCCAGGGATGAGCACACCGCCGACCTGCGGCGCCCGGCAGTCGGCACCCGCGAATTCGCGGCCCTGATCAGTCTGGCGCGCATCATGCGCGAAACCCTGGAGCGTTACGGCATGACCGCAGTGCTGCTGGCCAACAGTCTCGACAGCGGTCATATCGAGCGCGGCGCATTCGAGCGCCAGTGCCAGCTCATGGCCGAACGCATGGCCATTCTTACCGGCCGTAACAGTCCCGAGTTCTTCGATCTGCGGCTGTTCCGCAACCATCTGCAGACCCTGCAGCGCGACGGACTGCTCACCGGTAACGGTGGCTCCCTGCGCATCGACCCGCACATGCGGGTACTGGCCGAACACGCCCTGCAGCTACTGGGACCGGATATCCGCCAGACCATCCTGCACCTGACCAGTCAGTCGCCGGCCGAATAGCGCCGGACATGAAAAACCCCGCCGGAGCGGGGTTCTTTTCGTCATCGACGTAACGGGATGGGTCAGGGCTTTTCGGCCGGCTCCTCGCCGATCTCCCAGTGTTCCACGGACACCTCGATGATATCGCCGCTGACCGCATCGACTTCCAGTTTGAACTCGGTGCCGCCTTCGTCGACCACGTCGATTTCGTAACTGGGATCGCCACTGGCCTCGATCTCGTACTCCACTTCCTCGATGGTGCCGGGAAAGCGATCGGTGGCGATCTTGCGGGCCTCTTTCTCGCTGATCTTGGCCGCGTCGGCAAACGCCGGATCGTCGGCGCCATCGGCCTCGGTTTCCAGCTCGTAGATATCACCGGTGCGGGCGCTGCACATCAGCTCCCACTCGGTGCCCTGATCATCGCGTACCTCGATCTCGTAGGTGGGGTCGCCGCCCGTGGTGACGTTGAGATACTCCGCCTTGATGAAGTCGCCCTGTTTGACGGCGCTGGCGGCGGTCAGGCAATCCTCCAGCGAAACCCTGCCGTGATTGCCGTGTCCGGCGATCGCCGCCGGTGCTGTCAGTGACAGTGCCAACAGGCCGGTCGTCGTGAATGCCTTGCGCATCGGTCGATCCCTGTCGTGGTGAGTTAACGGGCGCCCGGACCGGAGCCCGGGCGCTTCTATACAGGACATGTAGATACCAAACGTGATTACAACGCCACCCGGATACCGCCCCAGATGCCGCGCGGCGCACCGGGACCGATGAAGCGGAACGCGTCCTCGAACTGCGGCCCGGCCAGGACCTCGTCCGATTCGCCGTAAACCCCGAAGGTCTCGTAGTCGGTGTCGAACACGTTGTTCACCCGGGCGAACAGGGACACCGCGCTGGTCACCGAAATCTCCCCGCGCAGGTTGACGATGGCGAAGCCGTCGATGGTTTCGCTGTCGGTATTGGATTCGTCGCCGCGGAAGATCTGGTCGCTGTTGCCGATCACGTCGACGCCGAGACGCACGAGATCGCTTGCCTCCCAGTCGGCACCCAGCTTGAAGATATGCTCGGGCACCAGCGGCAGCCGGTCGCCCGAATTGACCTGCTGGGCACTGTCGGCGGCGCGGGTCTCGCCCGGATTCGCCGGATCGGGTTCGCGGTTGGGGTGGTTGGGCGAGTTCACGCGGAAGCTGTCGCGGAATTCCGCGTTGAGGTAGGTGTAGTCCGCACTCAGCCGCACTGTGGGCATCACCCGCCATTCCATGCCCAGTTCCACGCCCTGCCGGCGGGTGTCACCGACGTTGTCGAAGAAGCCCTCGAAGCGGTTGCCGGCCGAGATGAAGATGATGTCGTCCTCGTTGACGGCGTGGAATGCCGCGGTACGCCAGGCCAGGTTGCGGGTGCCGCCGCGGGCGCCGACCTCGATGGTGGTGGCCACCACCTGCGCCAGCGGGGGATCATCCACGAATCCGTTGGGCAGCCGGCACGGGGCATCGGGATTGGCGCAGGTCAGCTCCAGCGGAGAGGGTGCCCGCGAGGACTGACCCACGCTGCCGAAGAAGGTCAGCTGGCGCGACATTTCCCAGGCCAGCCCGGTGGTCATGTTCAGGCGGGAGAAATGATGGTCGCCGTCCAGGCTGTTGCCGGGTTCGGTGGCAAACGCCGGCGTCTGGTCGTTGAGCGTGATCTCGGTGCGGTTGAAGCGTCCGCCCAGGGTCCATTCGAGGTCCGGCGTCAGCGGGGCGCGGTGCAGGAAGAAGGCGCCGATATTGCTGTTGTCCACGTTGACCCGGGTGAAGGACTCGCCCACGAAGAAACCGCTGCCCACGGTGCCGCGCTGGGCGGTCAGCCGGGCAACTTCCTGCTGCGAAGCGAAGTCGCTGTCACCGGCGTCGTAGGTCAGGCCGGTAGTCAGTTCACCGCTGATCAGGCCCGGCGACTGCAATTGCAGGTTGACGCCCCAGCCATCCTGTTCGGTGCTGGACGTGTTCTGGGTGCCCCCCTCGGTGGTGTCATTGGCGGGGATCGGATCGCCATTGGGCTGCTCGACCACTTCGGCCATCTCGCCGGGTTCCTCCGGTTCTTCGCAGAGATTGTCGGCGTTGGGGTCGTTCGGGCCGAAAAATTCGGAGCATTCCTCGAATTCGCTGCCGTCGCCGTTGAACGTGTCGACGTCGCTTTTCCGATAATAGCCGCCCCAGGCCAGCGATAACCGCTCGCCGAGGTCGCGCACGCCGCGCAGGTTGAGCATTACCATTTCTGGTGACGTTTCGTCCGGGAAGGTGAATATCTGGTCGCGGCCGCGTTCCTCGGCCAGCCGCCGGGGTACCGCGCCGTTACCGCGCAGCGTGTTGTCCGCGGCGGTTACCGAAAAATGGGTCTCCCCGTTCGCGCCTATGTGGCTGAACTTGGAGAACAGCTGCAGGACTTCCGAACTGGAGAAGTCACGCCAGCCGTCCTCTTCCATGCCCTGGACGAGGAACAGCCAGCCCAGGTCGCCACTGTTGCCGCCGAGCGAGACGTGACCGCCGTAGCGCCCGAAGTCGCCGCCGTAGGCCTCGGCCTGCAGACCCGGGTGGGAAAAGCCGGTCTTGGTCTTGATGTTGAGTGCCCCGCCCAGGGTATTCAGCCCGAACAGCGGATTGGAGCCGGGCAGCAGGTCGATGTCGGCGATCGCCGCCTGGGGAATCAGATCGAAATTGACGGTGTCGCCGAAGGGTTCGTTCACGCGAACGCCATCCTGGTAGACGGAAATGCCCTGGGGCAGACCCAGCAGTGGCGAGGCGACGTAGCCCCGGTACTTGAGGTCGGGCTGGAACGGGTTGTTCACGGCGTCATTGATGTGGACGCTGCCCAGTTCGGTGTTCAGGAACTCGACCATGTTGACCGGGTCGGTGCGTTCGATGTCCTCGGCTGTGCTGGACTGCACGTTGGCCGGGTAACGGTTGGCGTCGACTTCGCTGCCCTCGAACGGCGTGGTGCTGATGACGTCGACCGGTTCCAGGCGTTGCTCGTCGTTCTGCGCTTGCGCCCCGACACTCACGGCAATCATTGCCGATGCGAGTGCCAGCCTCCGTGTGGCGTTTGGCATCCCGATGTCTCCCCTTCATGATTTATGAGTATGGCGTGAAACGTCATACTCGATCGGGGCCGCTAATCGCTCAATGGGAATACTTCCCGATTTTTCGGCGGGGTCCGTGGCAGGCTGGCGTGAACCCGGGTACCGCGCCCCGGGCGGCTGGTGATCTGCACCTGCCCGCCCAGCAGCTGGGCACGCTCGCGCATGCCGGAAATGCCCACCCCGGTGGACATGCGCGCCGGGTCGAAGCCGTTACCGTCGTCCTCGATGGTGGCGGTTACCTGGTCTTCCTCGCCCGCCAGCCGGATACGAATGGTTCGGGGTGAGGCGTGCCGGTGGGCATTGGTCAGGGCCTCCTGCACGATGCGGAATACGTGGATGGCGATCTCCGGATCCAGGGCGGACAGGTCGCTGGCCGGCGTGAGGTGATACGCGACATCCGGATTCTGTCGCTGCCAGCCGGCCACGGTTTCCTCCAGCGCTGGCGCCAGACCCAGTTCGTCGAGCCCGGGCGGGCGCAACCGGCGCATCATGCTGCGGGCCTGATCATAGATGCGGCCGGCTACCTCGCTGATCGCCCGGGCCGATTCCGCCACATCGGCCGGGAGGCTGTCCTCGCGGGCGAGAATGCCGCCCACATCCGCGCGGATGGCGGTCAGGCTCTGGCCGAGTTCGTCATGCAGCTCGCGGGCCAGGCGCTGGCGCTCGGTTTCCTGGATGCGCAGGGAGTGGCGGTGCAGCCGCTGGTTCTCGTCGCGCGTGCGTTCCAGCGTGGCCACCATCAGGTTGAAACGGGCGGCGAGACGGTCGAACTCCGGCATGTCGAAGGCCGGCAGGCGGCGCTCGAACTCGCCGTGTTCGACCCCGGCCAGCGCGGCGCTGATGCTGTGTACCGGCCGGGTGATGTGGCCCAGCGACCGGAACACCGCGGCCAGCGAAACCGCGTAGAACAACAGGATCAGCGCCAGCAGGCCGCGCACATCCCGCCAGGCTTCGGCGATCTCGTCGGCCGGGTCGGCATGAATCAGGATGCGCCCGGGCTGGCCCTCGATATCGAGCACGGTTTCGCCGGCCTGTTCCGGGCGGGTCAGTGCGGCGAACCAGGCCGGTGTGCCGGGCGGGATGGTATCGGCGCAGGTCGGGGCCGGGGTGCGCGGCAGGATCAGCCGCAGACACAGGTGGCGCAGCTGATCCCCGGGCGTGAACTGGCGCAGCAGATCATTGCTGTTGGTATGCCGGGGCAGGGTGCGGCCCAGCAGGGCCGCCGCCAGCGACACGGTGGCTTCGGTTTCCTCGCTGACGGCGATGCGCGCGTTCTGGATCACCAGGGCCGTGGCGGCCAGCAGGATCATTGCCAGCAGCAGGGTGATGAACAGCATCAACCGTGCCCGCAGACCCAGCCGGGGTGATCGGCGCGGTCCGTGGCGGCCGGCAGCCACCGGTCAGGCGGCGATCACGCCGCGGCGGATCGCCAGCCGGGTCAGATCCGCCGCCGAGGCAGCATCCAGTTTGGTGCGGATGCGGCTGGCGTGGTTGGACACGGTCTTCGGGCTCAGAAACAGGGCGTTGGCGATGTCCGGCACCGCATGGCCCTCGGCCAGCAGCCGGAATATCTCGAACTCCCGCCGCGACAGGCAGGCCAGCGGATCGACGCCTGCGCCGGCCATGGCGAGGTTGGGGTCGAGATAGCGCCGGCCGGCCGCAACCTCGCGCACCGCGTCCACCAGCACCTCGGCCACTGCGCGTTTGGTGAGGTAACCATCCGCCCCGGCCTGTAGTGCCCGCTTCACGAAGATCTCTTCCTCGTGCACCGAAAACACCAGCACCCGGCTGTCGGGGCGGCGCTTGCGGATGCGCGAACAGGCCTCGATGCCGCTCATGCCCGGCAGCGACAGGTCCATCACCACCACGTCGAAGTGGCTCTGACTGACCAGCTGGTAGGCCGATTCGCCGGTATCGGTCTCGCCGGCGACCAGGATGTCCGGCGCGCTCTTGAGCAACCGGCCGTAGCCGGCCCGCACCACTGCGTGGTCGTCGACCAGCAATACCCGGATACTTGTCTGCGGTGTTGCGCTCATGGAAGGATGATAATGCAATCAATCCGGGGTCAGACCCGCACCGTCGAAATCGGCCTGCCGCCAGGCCTCGAAGGCGATCACCGACACCGCGTTCGACAGATTCAGACTGCGATTGCCGGGCCGCATCGGAATGCGCAGCACCTGCGCCGGTGGCAGGGTCGACAGCAGCGTATCCGGCAGCCCCCGGGTTTCGGGCCCGAACAGGAGGAGATCCTCCGGCCCATACCGAACCTGATCGTAGCGCTGCCGGCCGCGGGTGGAGCAGGCCAGCAGCCGGTTGCCGGGCAGGGCGAGGCGAAGACTGTCCAGATCCGGCCAGGTCTGCAGGCACGCAAGCTCCCGATAGTCCAGGCCGGCCCGGCGCAGGCGGGCGTCATCCAGTTCGAACCCGAGTGGTTCGATCAGGTGCAGGGTAGCGCCGAGATTGGCGCAGAGGCGGATGACATTGCCGGTGTTGGGCGGGATTTCGGGTTGGTAGAGGGCTATGTGCATGGAGATATGGTCGCACTTGTTCTGGGTGAGATAGTGGTTTGCGCAGATTCTTGTTGCCGGATATGTATTCGAAGAATTTCGCCCTGAAGGGCGACGAGGTTCCCGGCCCGTCAGGGGCGCGCCCAGGACAGGCGCGCGGTTTTCGTCGGTACATGGAAGTACCGTCGAAAACCCCCTCGCCGGCCGAAGCGCACAAGGCATCCTGCCTCGAACCCCGTTCGAGGCAGGACTCGCCCGCCGGAAGCGTTTCTTTGGTGACTTTCATGTCGCACAAGAAAGACAACCGGCCCGCTTTAGCGGGACGGAATCTTATTCTTTCTCGGGGTCACCGTTATGCCGAATTGCAGGCAACACTTTGCTTATGCCGGCCTAAAGCCCAATTGAGCAGGCGCCATGAATGGCGCCCTACAGCCTGATTTCACCTCGTGATGTATCGGGCCATCGACTAATCACCCGGCCGCCCCCGCCCGCATCGCCAGCAGGCATCGAACTGCCCGGCCAGCTCCTCACCGCAACTGCGGCAGCGCCAGGCCTGGCGAGTGGCGGTGTCGTCGGCCTCGAAGCGCCGAATCAGTGCCCGTGCCGGGTCGACCTGGTCCGGGTCGTTCACCCACAGGGTCGGGTAGGCGTTGGCAGGCAATTCACCCATGCCACCCCACAGGAACTGGCCGCGGATGTGGGCCTTGATGCCGTGCCCGGCGAGATAGTCGCGCACGATGTGGGCATTGGCGGGGTCGGAGGCGGTGTAGATCTGGTGCTGGCTCATGCGATGGCGGAGGAGGTGACGGTCATGATTGACAGTGGCCGGGCGGCTGCCTAATGTTCGGCGATACGCCCCGCTCCGGACAAGTTCATGTACCAGTCGACATTCACGCGAATCAGGGCGGCACTGGCCACGGTGCTGCTGGCGGTTGCGGTGATCGGATTCCAGCCGGCCCACGCGGCCGATCTGAATGCGGGGCATGCGCCGTCCGCTGCGGCCATGGGCGTGGATGTGCTGGTTATCCGGCCGCTGAGCCTGGTGGCGACGGTGGCCGGCACGGGGCTGTTTGTCCTATCGCTGCCGTTTTCCGCCCTGGGGCGGAATACCGACGAGGCCGCCGGGCAACTGGTCGGCGCGCCCGCAAAGTACACGTTCCTGCGTCCGCTCGGTGAATTCGGCGGCCCCGCCGCCCTGCGCTGACGTCGCTTCCCCGGCCTTTCCTGGCCGACCACTGTCCGGCGTCTGATCTGCCGGTCGGCCGCCGCGCCTGCTTGCGACTCGCTTTCCCGAGGCTGTGCTAGGGTCTTCCGCTGTTTCACGGGAACATCGGGAGATGGGGAGTCATGAGCCAGGACGCTGAAATCGCCGAACTTGAGGAACGCTACGACACCGATTACGAGGTCGGTGAGGACAACATCCACCCGTTCGGGCTGGATCTGCACAATCCGGTCTTCCTCTGGAGCGCCATCCTGATCGCGGTCTTTGTGATCGGGTCCATGCTGTTCCCCAACGTTTCCAAGACCAGTCTGACCAGCGCGCGCGACTGGGTGATCAACACCTTCGACTGGCTCTTCCTGAGCGCCGGCAACCTTTTCGTGCTGTTCTGTCTGGCCCTGATCGTGCTTCCGTTCGGCCGTATCCGCCTGGGTGGCCAGGATGCCGAGCCGGAGTTCTCCCGCATGTCCTGGTTCGCGATGCTGTTCGCGGCCGGCATGGGTATCGGGCTGATGTTCTGGTCGGTGGCCGAACCGGTCGGTTACTTCACCGAATGGGCGGGTTCGCCGCTGAATGTCGCCGGCGGGACCGATGCCGCCCGCACCGCCGCCATGGGCGCGGTGATGTATCACTGGGCGTTGCATCCGTGGGCGATCTACGGCGTGGTGGCGCTGTCGCTGGCCTTTTTTGCCTATAACAAGGGACTGCCGCTGGCGATTCGCTCGGTGTTCTATCCGCTGTTCGGTGATCGCGTCTGGGGCACGCTGGGTAACGTGATCGATACCCTGGCGGTGGTGGCGACCATCTTCGGCCTGGCCACGTCGCTGGGGTTCGGTGCCCAGCAGGCCGCGGGCGGCATGCAGTTCCTGTTCGGCATCGCCGACAGCCTGATGGTGGAAATCCTGATCATCGCCGGCGTCACCGCGGTGGCGCTGGTTTCGGTGGTGCGGGGCATCGACGGCGGCGTGAAATTGCTGAGCAATCTCAACATCATGCTGGCCGGGCTGTTGCTGCTGTTCGTCATCGTGACCGGGTCGGTAACGGGCTTTTTCGCCAGTCTGGGCACCACCGCGGCCGGTTATGCCGAGTATCTGCTGCCGCTGAGCAACCCGATCGGGCGCGAGGACGATACCTTCTACCACTCGTGGACCATCTTCTACTGGGCCTGGTGGATTTCCTGGTCGCCGTTCGTGGGCATGTTCATCGCCCGGGTGTCGCGCGGGCGCACAGTGCGCGAATTCCTTACCGCCGTGCTGATCGTGCCGATGGTGGTCACCGCCGTCTGGATGAGCGCGTTCGGCGGCAACGGGCTTGATCAGGCCGTCAACGGCGTGGGGTCGTTGGCCAACGGCATCACCGACTCGTCGCTGTCTCTGTTCCACATGCTCGAGAACCTGCCCCTGGCCGGCGTCACGTCGTTCCTGGCCATTACGCTGGTGCTGGTGTTCTTCATTACCTCGTCGGACTCCGGCTCACTGGTGATCGACACCATCACCGCCGGCGGCAAGACCGAGGCGCCGGTGCCCCAGCGGGCGTTCTGGTGTATTGCCGAGGGCATGATTGCCGCGGCGCTGCTGGTGGTCGGCGGGGCCGAGGCGCTGTCCGCGCTGCAGGCGGCCGCTGTCACCACCGGCCTGCCGTTCACGCTGGTTCTGCTGCTGATGTGCGTGGCGCTGCTCAAGGGGCTCAATCACGAGCTGCAGTTGCTGCGCTTCGAGGAAAAGAGCGCCAAAGCGGCCGCCCGGGCATAGCGCGGCGTCGGCTGACCGGCAGTTACCGGCGTTCGTCGTCGCCGGTGGCCGCCGGGCCAGCCTGATCGGAAGTCGTTGCCCCGGCGATGGTGATTTCGATGCGCCGGTTGCGGGCGCGTCCATCGGCGGTGTCATTGTCGGCTACGGGTTGTTCGGCCCCGAACGCACGGGCCTCGAGCACCCCGGCATCCACGCCCTGTTGGGCCAGGAAGCGGACCACGCCAGTGGCGCGCGCGGCGGACAGCTCCCAGTTGCTGGGATAGCGCTCGCGCAGGTAGGGCTTGAGCGGCTGGTTGTCGGTATGGCCGGCCACGATCACCCGGGTCGGGCCGCGGGCTCTGAGCCGATCGGCAAGCTCGACCAGGAGTTGCTCGCCGGCGCTGGTCAGCCGGTGCCGGCCGGAGTCGAACAGCACCGCGGAGTCGAGCGTGATGCGTTCGGCATCGGGTAGCCCGGCGTCGCCTGCCACGGTGCGGAACGTGGGGGTTTTCGGCGCCCGCCGCTGAAAGCGGATACGAAAGGTCAGGTCATTGACCTGTTCGCCTCGCCAGGCCAGCGTGCGCCCTTTCTGTCGCCAGTTGCCGTCGCGATTGCTCTGGGCGTCCAGCACCTCGATGTTCTCGGGCAGGATCCACACGTACGAGAAGTGCGCGAAGGGATCGGGACTGTTCCACTTGCCGTAGTGGCCGTTATCCAGCTCGCGGCCGTCCCAGCTGTGGAATGTGGTGCTGCCGTCGGGATTGTCGCTGAGCTGCCAGTCGCGGAAACGGTCGGCGCGCATCAGGGCATAGTCGCCGCTGTCGAACACCAGCCGGGTGCCGTCATCCGTGGTTTCCTGCCGGAAATCGGCGGGGTGGATGTAGACGTAGTCGTCCACGCTCTCGCCTTCAGCCAGGAACAGGGCCCGGCCGGGCAGGTCCGAGCGCAGGGTCTTGTACACCGTATAGCTCTCGCCGTCGGCGTTGAGCACGAATATTTCCTCGCGCGAGACGTCCGCCGTGGCGCTGGCGGCTATCAGCGCCAGCGCCGCGGCGACGGCTGCGCGCCGGTCAGGGCGCCGCGACATCGTCCATCGGCAGGACTTCCACCTCGGCCCATTCGAGATCCCGTATCGGTTGTTCGATCTTGTCGAGGTCCCCGACGATCACCCAGGTCAGGTGGTTGGGGTCGAGCAGCGTGTCGGCGGCCTCGTTGAGGGCCGGGATGTCCAGCGCCTGCACCCGGGTGACATAGGTCTCGTAGTAATCCTCGGGCAGCCCGAACACGGCCAGGTTCGCGAACGTGCCGGCGAGCTCGCTGCTGGTTTCATTCTCGCCCGGCAGCGTGCGGGTGAGATTGGCCTGGGCCGCGGTCAGTTCTTCCCTGGTTGGTGGTTCGTCGCCGAGGATGCCGGCGATCTCGCTTCGCATTTCCTTCATCGCCGGTGCGGTCTTGTCGATCTGCACCGAGGCGTAGGTGAAGAACGGCTGCTGGGCGCGGGCGTCCATCAACAGACTGCGGGCGCCGTAGGACCAGTTCTTTTCCTCGCGCAGATTGAGATTGATGCGCGAGTTGAACATGCCGCCCAGGATGGCGTTGACGGTGTTCATGGCGATGTCCTGCGGATGCGACTTGGGCGGTGCCAGACTGCCGGCAATGACGGTGGCCTGGCTGCTGCCGGGCTTGTCGATCAGGTAGATGCGCTGTTGTTCCGGCATCGGCTGATCGGGCAGATTCTTGAGCGGCGGCGCGTCGTCGCCCGCCTGCCAGTCGCCGAAAGCCTTCTCCAGCAGCGGCTTGAGGGTGGCCATGTCGGTGTCGCCCACCACGATCAGGGTGGCGTTGTCCGGGCGCACCCAGCGCCGGTGGAAGGCCTGCATGTCGGCGACCGTCAGATCGCGGATTGCTTCGGTGGTGCCGCTGCCGGTCAGGGGCACGCCGTAGGCGTGTTCATCACCGTAGAGCAACGGGCCGATGGTGCGCAGGGCCAGGCTGGTGGGATTGGATTTCTCCTGGGCGATACCGGCCAGGCGCTGTTTCGACAACCGCTGGAACTGATCTTCCGGGAACGACGGCCGGCGGATCACGTCGGCGTACAGATCCATCGAGGCATCCAGCTGGCTGCTGATCGCCGACATGCTGATGCTGGACGCGTCCAGCGAGGAGCTGGTCGAAAGGGTAGCACCCAGGCGGTCGAGTTCGGCGCTGATTTCCAGGCCGTCGCGTGTTTCCGTGCCCTCGTCGAGCATGCCCAGGGCCAGACTGGCAGTACCCGGCGCGCCGCTGGGATCGGCGGCGTAGCCGGCGTCCAGCATCATGCGCATCTGCACCACCGGGGCGGCGTCACGTTCGGCCAGCCAGATCTTCAGGCCGTTATCCAGTTCGGCATGCTGCAGGTCGGGCAGGGTGAGGTCCGGCGCCGCGCCGATGTCCGGCAGCTGCGAGCGGTCGACCTCGCTGTCGGTCTGACTGTGGCCGCCAAAGGGCAGCACGGACAGAACATAGACGCCGTCGGACAGCCAGCGCTCGGCGGTGGCTTGCACGGCGTCCGGCTGGGCATTGCGCAGAATATCGAGATACTGGCGGAAATGCCCGGGATCGTCGTGGTACACCACGCCCCGGGCCAGGATGTCGGCTTTGCCGCCGAACCCGCCAATGCGCTCGGCCCCGCGCAGGAACGAGGCGGCCAGGCTGGTGCGGCTGCGGTCGAGTTCCTCGGCGCTGACGCCTTCCTCGAGGAAGCGGGCCAGTTCCTCGTCCAGCGCAGCCTCCACCTTGGCAAGCGGCACGCCCGGTCGCGCGGTGGCGGTGATGATGAACTGCGAGCCGATTTCCTTGCTCCACAAGTCGGCTGACACGTCGGTGGCGATCTGCTCGTCGTATACCAGCCGCTTGTACAGCCGGCTGGTCTTGGCGCCGGCCAGCAGGTCGGCGACGATCTGCAGCCGCGTTTCGTCCGGGGTGCCGTCGGCCGGCACGTTCCAGGTCTTGTAGATGCGGGCCTGGGGTACGCGGTCCTGCATCACCTGGCGGTGTTCGCCGGTCATCGGCGCGACCCACGTCTTCTGATGCTCCAGCGGTGGTCCGGCCGGGATGCTGCCGAAGTAGTGCTCGACCTTGTCACGCACCGTATCGGGGTCGATGTCGCCGGCGATTACCAGCGTGGCGTTGGAAGGGCCGTAATAGCGCTTGAACCAGGCCTTGACGTCTTCCAGCGAGGCGGCATTCAGATCTTCGATCGACCCGATGGTGGACCAGGAATAGGGGTGGCCCTCGGGATAGGTGTTGGGCGGCAGCTTTTCCCAGACCTCACCGTAGGGCTGGCTGGCCCGCTGCTTCTTTTCGTTGATCACCACGCCGCGCTGTTCGTCCAGGCGGGCCTGGTCCACCGCGCCCAGGAAATGCCCCATGCGGTCGGATTCCATCCACAGGGCCATGTCCAGTGCCGGTACTGGCACGTTGGCGAAGTAGTTGGTGCGGTCGGTATTGGTGGTGCCATTCATCGAGGTGGCACCGGCCCGTTCGAAGGGCTCGAAGTACTCGCCATCCCAGTTCTCGCTGCCCTGGAACATCAGGTGCTCGAACAGATGGGCGAAGCCGGTCTGGGTCGGCCCCTCGTCCTTGGAGCCAACGTGGTACCAGATGTTGACGGACACGATCGGCGTCTTGTGATCCTCGTGCACCACTACGTCCAGCCCGTTATCGAGGGTGAAGCGGGTGAACTCGATATCCACATCGGGGATGTCCCCGCCGCCACCCGCATCGCCTGCGGCGTCCTCGGCGGTCTGAGCCGGCTCGGGGGTCGGGGTTTCGGCGGCCTGGGCCTGTTCGGCTGGCTGGCAGCCGGCGGTGGCAAGGCCGATCAACAGGGCATAGGCGGCGTGCGAGCCGGCGTGGCGGCTGGGCATGGTCTGTCTCCTCGATCGCGGATCGCCCGGAGCTTATCAGGCGACTACCGCTGCTGTGGACCGCCCGCGGCCGCAAGCGTTCCGGGCGACGCATGACGCGGTAGACTGCCAACACCGGATTGCCGACCTTTTTCGTCATGTCCCAGCTAACCCTGCGCGCCGCTCTTCTCGGCATCATCCTCGCCATGATCCTGGCGGGGGCGAATGCCTATCTGGCCCTTTTTGCCGGTCTTACGGTGTCGGCCTCGATCCCCGCGGCAGTCGTGTCGATGGCGATTCTGCGGGCGCTGGCCCGCGGCAGCATCCTGGAAAACAACATCGTCCAGACGGCGGCCAGCGCCGGGGAGTCGATTGCTGCCGGGGTGATCTTCACGTTGCCGGCGCTGGTGCTGCTGGGTTACTGGGACAGCTTCCCCTACTGGTGGGTGGTATTCATTGCCGGCATCGGCGGTCTGCTGGGCGTGCTGATCACGGTGCCGCTGCGCCACGCGCTGATTCACGGCATGGACCTGCCCTTTCCCGAGGGCCGCGCCACCGCCGAGGTATTACGGGCCGGCCACGGTCAGGCCGGCACCGGCATGGGCATGCTTCTGATTGGCGTGGCGGTTGGCGGGGCCACCAAGCTCGCGGAAAGCGGGCTGCGGCTGTGGCAGGCCACTGGCGAGCTGGCGACCCAGGTGGGGCAGACCGTGTTCTATGTCGGGGCCAACCTGTCGCCGGCACTGCTGGCGGTGGGCTACATCGTGGGCTTCAACATCGCGGTCCTGGTATTCGCGGGCGGCCTGTTCGCCTGGGGCGTGGTGGTGCCGCTGTACGCGCTGGTGCACGGTCTGCCGCCGGCGGATACGCCGCTCGACGCCGCCTGGTCGCTGTGGAGCGAGCAGATTCGCTACATGGGCGTCGGCGCGATGCTGGTCGGCGGCCTGTGGGCGCTGTGGTCCATGCGGAGCTCGCTGTTCGCCGGGATGCAGCGCATCGGCGGGACGAGCGTGGTAGGCGGCGAAGGTGACCTTCCGCGCTGGCTGCTCGGCGGGCTGGGGCTGGTGCTGATCGTGCCCATGTTCGTGTTCTACGCGGGCCTGCTGGATTCCGCGGTGGCCGCGGTGCCGCTGACCGCCATGATGCTGGTGGCCGCGGGGCTGTTCTCGGCGGTGGCGGCGTACATGGCCGGGCTGGTGGGCTCGTCCAACAACCCGGTATCGGGCGTGACCATCGCCACCATCCTGATCACCGCGCTGCTTCTGCTGGTGCTGTTCGGCGACGCCACCCTGGGGCCGGTGGCCGCCATCCTGGTGGGGGCGGTGGTGTGCTGCGCCGCGGCCATCGGCGGCGACAACATGCAGGACCTCAAGGCGGGCGCAATCCTGGGCGCGGCCCCCTGGCAGCAGCAATTGGCGCAGATGCTGGGCGTGGTCAGCAGCGTGTGCGTGCTGGCGCCGGTGCTGTCGTTGCTGCTCAACGCCTACGGCATCGGAGTCCCGACCGAGGCGCACCCCGATCCGCTCCCCGCCCCCCAGGCCAGCCTGATGGCTGCGGTCGCCGGCGGCGTGTTCGGCGGGGATCTGCCCTGGCCGATGGTGGGCCTTGGGGCGCTGGTGGCGGTGGCACTGATCGTTGCGGACGAGATGCTGCGCCGCGCCGGTGCGGAATTCCGTCTGCCGGTACTGGCCGTGGCGGTGGGCATCTACCTGCCGCTGTCGCTGTCCGTGCCCATCGCCCTGGGCGGTCTGATGGCGCTGCTGGCGGGGCAGCGGCCGGTCAGCGGGGCCGGGCTGCTGGCCGCGGCCGGCCTGATCACGGGTGAGGCGCTGATGGGCATCGGCCTGGCGGTGCCCATCGTGGTCAGCGGCGACCGGGATGTGCTCGCCCTTGCCGGTGTGTCGCTGGGGCCCTGGCCCGGGCTGGTGATCATGCTGGGGCTTTGCATCTGGCTGGCGCGGATCCGGCCGGGCGTGTCCCCCGACAAGGGGTAGTGCGTTATCCGCTCGCTGCCCTATAGTGGGTCTCCGGCCCGTTCGGGCCGGAAGTGGAACAACAAGCTAATCCAAACCGGATTCTGGGAGATTCACGATGAAAAAGATTCTGCTGGCAAGCGCGCTGCTGGGCTCGAGCATGGCCGCGAGTGCGGTGGCGCCGGGCGGCCCGGGTTGTGGCTGGGGCAACCTGGTCTTCGAAGGCAAGAGTGGCCTGCCCGTTCACCTTCTGGCGACCATCGTCAATGGCACCTCGGGTAATGCCACCTTCGGCATGACCAGTGGTACCAACGGCTGTAGCACCAACGGGGCGCTGACCTACGGCGGCGAAAGCCTGCTGTCCCAGAACGGCGTGCTCGAGGAAGTGGCGCAGGACATGGCCACCGGCCAGGGCGAAGCCCTGACCGCGCTGTCGGTGTCCATGGGCATCGACGTCGCCGACCGCGACCACTTCAATGCCGTGATGCACGACAACTTCACCGCCGTGTTCCCGGCCGAGGATGTCACCGCGCGCGACGTGATGGCCAACATCGTCGATGTCATGCGCACCGACGCGCGTCTGTCGGGCTACGTGTCCTGATCGAGACGTCATTCGAGGTGCCCCGCCCGGGTGGCGGGGCACCCTTCTGAGCTTCGCGCCTGCGGGCGCACCATCTGCCGCCTCGCGGCCCGGACTTGACCCCACGGTTTGATTCGCGCCGCCCTGATTCTCTGCCTGTCCGCCGCGGCTGCCATCGCGCATGCGGCGGCCCCGACCGATGCCGATTTCACGGCCTGGGCGGCGTCGGACCGCTGGCAGGCGCTGGTGCACCTGAATCCCGGCGCCACCCTGCGGGACGTGGGCGCCAGCTATGTCGACGATCCGGATTTCTTCCTGGCCGCATCCGGCAAGCGCGACCCACGAGCGGAACTGGTAGCCAGCCACGCCGCCCTGAGCCAGCCCGATGCCGCTACCATCTGCCGCTTTCCGGCCCGCTACCGCTTCCTCGCCGAACGCCTCGACTGGCCGCGCGACGGCGTATTCGACCACTGCGAGGAATACCCCGAGTGGCGCGAGAAGATGCCCACCGGCCAGCTGGTGCTGGCATTTCCCGCCGCCTATCTGAACAGCCCGTCCTCCATGTTCGGGCATACGCTGCTGCGGCTGGACCCGGAACCCGACCCCGACTCCACCTGGCTGTCACGCGCGATCAATTTCGGCGCGCGGGTGAACCCGAACGAGAACTCGCTGTTCTATATCTGGCGCGGGCTGGGCGGCGGCTATCCGGGCCATTTCTCGCTCACCGCCTACGTGGAGAAGATTCGCGACTATGCCCATCTGGAAAACCGGGACATCTGGGAATACGCGCTGAATCTCGACGCCGACGAGCTGGACTGGCTGGTGCGGCATCTGTGGGAACTGCGCAACATCAATTTCGACTATTTCTTCTTCGACGAGAACTGCTCCTTCCGCCTGCTGGAGCTGATCAAGGTGGCCCGGCCGCGGGCGCCGCTGATCGAGGATTTCCGGTTCGCCGAACTGCCGGTCAACACCGTGCGGACGCTCTACCGCGCCGGTCTGGTCACCGAACGCCGCTACCGGCCGTCCAAGGCCAACGAGCTGGAATTCGCCGCCGCCAGCCTGAGCAACCCGGAACTGGCGCTGGCCCGGCAGCTGGTCGACGATCCGGCCGCCGCCGAGACGCCGGCCTTTCAGAGCCATCCGCCGGATCGCCGTCACCGTATCGCCCGGGTGGCCTACCAGGCGCTGCGGCTGGAATCGCGCGATCAGGCCCGCACCGACGACGTGGCCCGCCACAGCCTGGCCCTGTTGCGGGTGGTACAGCGCAATGCCGCACCGCCGGCGCCCGAGCCGCCGGAACCCGCGGCCCCGGAGACCGGCCACGGCACCGAACTGGCGCAATTCGGGCTGGGCTCGCGCGGCGGCAGCGATTTCGTCGAAGCGGGTTACCGGCTGACCTATCACGACGTGCTCGACCCGGTGACCGGCTTCCTGCGTGGTGCGGGCATCGAGGGGCTGGATATCAATCTGCGCCTGGACGAGGCCGAGGGCCTGGTGCTGGAAAGCCTGGACCTGGTCAATATCCGCTCGCTGGCCCCGCGCGGGGCCTTCGTCAAGCCCACGTCCTGGTTCGTGCACGGGGGGCTCGAGCGGGTACGCGCCGACGCGGACGGGGACACCAACGACCGGCGGCAGGCGCTGTTCCTGCAGGGCGGGCCCGGCGCCACCTGGCGGTTGGGCAACTGGCTGGTCTACGGGCTGGCCACCGCCCGGGCCGAGCAGGTGTCCGGGGCCGAACCCGCCGTGCGGCTGGGTGCCGGGCCCGAATTCGGCGCGCTCTACCAGCGCCCCGGCTGGCAGCTGGGGCTGATGCAGAACAGCCGGTGGTACCAGGCCGGGTTCGCACGCCATCGCAGCGAACTCACGCTGAACCTGCCGGTCACGGCCCAGGACGCCATCCGGCTGGGCTGCGACTATCGCGACTGGTCCGGCGGCGACGAGGTGGGTTGCCGTGTGGCGATGCGCCATTTCTTTGACTGACGCCCGGATGCGCGGCCGTCTGCTGGCCGGCCCGCTGGCGTTGCTGCTGACCGCATTGTCCGGACCGGTGCCGGCGGCAGAGAATGTTGCCACCGGCGATCTGGCCGAGTCCCGCGGCTGGCGGGCACTGTTGCACTATCGCCCGACCGCCTTTGGTGAGGCGGTCAGCGCCGTGGTCAGTGACGATTTCTTCCTGACGTCCGAGGGTCGCACCGATCCCGCGGCCGAACTCGACGCCTTGCGCCGCGCGCTGGCGGGTGGCGGTCGCCTGTCCGGTCGTGATCGTCCGGCGCACTGCCTGTTCCCCGCGCGCACGGCATGGCTGGTCGAGCAGCTCGATCTGCCACCGCCGGATGCCTCGGCCTGCGCCGAGCTTCAGCGCTGGCAGGCGCGGCTCGACCCGGATGGTGTGAGCCTGGTGTTCCCCACCGCGTATACCGGCAGCGCGGCGTCGCTGTTCGGGCACACCCTGCTGCGCCTGGATGTCGAGCGGGACGGGGAATTGCTGGCCCATGCCGTGAATTTCGCCGCCATTACCGGCGAGGATGCCGGTCTGGGCTTTGCCTGGCGCGGCCTGACGGGCGGCTATACGGGGCAGTTCGGGGTGTTTCCCTACTACGAGAAGGTGCGGGACTACGCCTGGATCGAGAACCGCGACATCTGGTCGTATTCGCTCGACCTGACCGCTGCCGAGCGTCGCCGCCTGGTGGCGCATCTTTGGGAGCTGCGCGGCGCCAAATTCGAGTACTTCTTTCTCAACCGCAACTGCGCCTATCAACTGCTGACCCTGCTGGAGGCGGTGCGGCCATCGCTCGATCTGAGCCGCGACTTCGGCTGGTACGCCATCCCCGCCGACACCATCCGTGCCGTGGATTCGGTGCCCGGCCTGCTGGGCAGGCCGTCGTTCCGCCCGGCGCTAGGCCACCGGCTGCAGGTGGCCGCCGGACAAATGACCCGGGCGAACCGGCGGCTGGCGCTGGCGGTGTCTCGCGGGGAACGCGACCCGGATGCCGCGGCCATCGCCGCACTTTCGCCGTCCGTCCGTGCGCGGGTACTGGAACTGGCCCACGATCATGTCTACTACCGGATTCAGGTCGGGCGGCTGCCGCCCGGCGCGGGTGATGCCCGCCTGCAGGCCATCCTGCTCGCCCGCAGCCGGGTGCAGGCCGACAGCGGGCGGGCCGAGCCTGCGACGCCCGCCGTGGCGCCACACGCCGGCCACGCGAGCCGCCGGGCCGGCGTATCGGTGGTCAATGAGGACGGGGACTGGTCGCTCGGTCTGCAGGGTCGGGTGGCCTATCACGACCTGCTGGATCCGCCCGGCGGCTACAGCGAGGGGACCCAGCTGGCGTTCCTGTCGCTGGACCTGCGGCTGGATACCCGCCGCGACCGGATCGAGATCGACCGTCTCGGGCTGCTGGATATTGTTTCGCTGCGTCCGCGCGATGCACTGTTCGACCCCTGGTCCTGGCAGCTTGCGGCTGGCCTGCGGCAGCGCCCGGTCAGCGCGCCGGCCGATCCGGATGGCCATCTCGGGGCATTCATGGAAGGCGGGCCGGGCCTGGCCTGGTCGCTGGCCGATCGCGTTACCGGCTACGTCTTCGGCCTGGGCAGCCTGGATGGCAACCATGGCTACGCGGCCGACTATGCCCTGGGCGCCGGCGCCAGTGCCGGGGTGCTGGCGACGCTGCGCCACGGCTGGCGGCTGCGCGCGGAAGTCGGCGTGCTCGACCATGTGGCCGGTAATTCGGGCCACCGGCACTGGGCGTCGCTGACCCAGCAGTGGTCGCTGGCCGACGGCCTCGGACTGCGGGCCCGGGTAACCGCGGAGGACACGGCCCGGCAGGATCTGGTCCGCGCCCGTCTGACCCTGCTGGCATACTTCTAGGGCCTGTTAACGCTACCGCCGATCGTCGCGTTGCTGTCCCAAAATGCGGCGAGGCAAGGCGCGAGGAGAGAAGTTTGGTGAACCAAATGAACGACGAGCAACGCCGCATCGGCGCATTTTGGGCGCAACCCTTGCCCCGAGAGGCGGAGCGGGGCCCCGCCGCGCAGCGGTGGGGTGCGACCCTCGGCGGGGCGAACGAGTTCGCTGTCGCGGGGCTCCTTCCGTCCGCCGGCGGTCGCATCCCGGCTATCGCCGGGAACCCTGCTCCTCGCCTCGAACGGAAAGGGACGCGGGCCATTTTTCCGCAATCCGGCGCTGCAAAGCCCGTCCGTGGGCTTTGCCCTTTGGGCCAGCCTCCGGCTGTCCAGAATGGTTCCGGACAATTCTGTGTCGCTCGCTTATGTAGTACCACTACACCGCACTCGCTCCGCCTTGTCTTGCGGAAAAATGGCCTGCGTCGCGGCGATTTCGGTAGCGTCAACAGGCCCTAGGCGATGATCGACTGGCAAATCACCGATGGCTGGCTATCGGCAGCCACCCGCTGCCCGTCGCCCAATTTCGATGCCCGGCCCGCGGGCATGGCGGTGGACCTGCTCGTGGTGCACGGCATCAGCCTGCCGCCGGGCGAGTTTGGTGGCGACGCCATCGAGGCGCTGTTCTGCAACCGGCTCGACCCGGAGGCCCATCCCTATTTCGCCGTCGTCGCGGGCCTGCGGGTATCCGCCCATCTGCTGATCCGGCGCGACGGCGCCCTGCAGCAGTTCGTGCGCTTCGAGGATCGGGCCTGGCACGCGGGCGAATCGGCCTTTCGCGGCCGCACCCGCTGCAATGATTTTGCCGTGGGCATAGAACTGGAAGGTACCGACGACTGCCCTTACGAGGCGATCCAGTACCGGCGGCTAGCCGCCACCGCGCGGCTGCTCATGGCCCGCTTTCCGGGAATCTCCACGGACCGTATAGTGGGCCACAGTGATATTGCACCGCAGCGAAAGACCGACCCCGGTCCGGCGTTCGACTGGCCGCGCTTCCGGTCCCTGCTGGACTACCCCGAAGGCAACTGACAGGCGACCGACATGACCCTCATCGTGATCTTCGCCGCGCTGATCGCCGAAAGGCTGCTGAGCCACCTGCGCCGCTGGCGCGAGTACGACTGGTATGGGCGCTACCTGGGCCAGATCCAGGCGTCGACCCTGTTCGACGGGCTGTGGCGCTCGGCCTGGGGCCTGCTGCTGATCGCGCCGCCGCTGCTGCTGATCGGGGCGGTTCAGGCGCTGCTCGAGGGTGGCATTTTCAGCCTGCTGGGCTTGCTGTTTTCGGTGCTGGTGCTGGTATTTGCCCTGGGCCCGCGGGATTTGTGGGAAGAAGTTCGCGCCTACCGCGCCGCCCTGCAGGAGGACCGTCGCGAAGCCGCCGATGCGATTGCGGCGGACCTGGCGGGCGACACCGAACAGGCCGGAGAACATGCGGATCCGCGGACGGTGATCCGCGCCATCTTCCTGCAGGGACACGAGCGGGTGTTCGGCGTGTTGCTGTGGTTTTTCATACTCGGACCGCTGGGCGCGGCAGCCTACCGGCTGGTCGCGGATTCGCCCGGTCATTTCCGCCGTATGGATGCCGGCGAACCGCTACAGGACGCCGCACTGCGCCTGCATGGCATTCTGGCCTGGGTGCCGCAGCATCTGGCCATGCTGCTCTACGGCCTTGCCGGCAGCACCGACGGGGCCTTGACTGCCTGGCGGCAGCGCGATGCGAATGGCGGTGACAACTGGGTCGAGCAGGGCTGGCAACGGCTGGTCGCAATCGGTTGCGGGGCGCTGCTGATCGACGAGGAACAGGCTCCGCCGCCGGATATCGACGAACGCCTGCGCCAGGCCATCGGTATCGTCTCGCGCAGTCTGATCATCCTGCTGGCGGTGCTGTCCGCGTTTACCATCGGCGGCTGGATCACCTGACACTCAATCGACCACGGGAGGGACCATTGGCCTCGACACAGCAGTTTCTGGCCCGGGCCGTCGACGCGGCGCGCGCCGCCGAGGACGTTATCCGCCACTACTATCACGGCGAGTTCGAGGTGTCGGACAAGGCCGACGACAGCCCGGTCACCGTGGCGGACGTGGAAAGCGAGCGGGCGATCAAGGCGGTGCTGGCCGAGGCCTTCCCGGACCATGGTTTCTACGGCGAGGAGCTGGGCCGCGAATCCGCCGATGCGGAATACGTCTGGCTGATCGACCCCATCGACGGCACCAAGAGTTTTGTGCGCGGCTATCCCTTCTTTTCCACCCAGATCGCGCTGATGCATCGCGGCGAACTGGTGGTCGGGGTGTCCAACGCGCCGATGTTCAACGGCGGCGAAATGGCAGCCGCCGCCCGCGGCGAGGGCGCCACGCTCAATGGCGAGCCGATCAATGTCAGCGAGATCGACCGGCTGGACCGGGCCACCCTGTCACTGGGCAACATCGGCACACTGGCCGGTTCCGATCGCTGGTCCAACGTGGGGGAGCTGCTGCGAGCCGTCCACCGGCACCGGGGCTACGGCGACTTCTATCATTACCATCTGCTGGCGGCCGGTCGCATCGACCTGATTGTCGAGTCCGACCTCAATATCCTCGACATCGGCGCCCTGACCGTGATCCTGCGCGAAGCCGGCGGTGACATCAGCCAGCTCGACGGTGGCCCGATCGGGCTGGAGACCACCAGCGTGTTCGCGAGCAACGGGCGGGTTGGTGAAACTGCCAGGCGGATTCTCGGGCTGCCGGGCTGAACGAATCATTCGCGGCGCCGGCCCTACCTGCTGACTGCAAGCCGGACGCGATCAATTCCCGGCTTTTCCGGATCCCGCAGTTCACACCACCCGGCCGCATGAATGCGGCCCTACGACGCATAGGTTGACTGATCTTGCGTAGCGCGCCATTCATGGCGCCTGTCCAGTCAGGACGCGGTCCCAGTGTTGCTCCCGGAGTCGCGGCCACTCCAGCTTCAGCCAGGGCGCGTAGCGCTCGGGATGCTTCGCCAGTTCGAGGTCCAGCACATCCGGTTCGATCCACCGGATGTCGGCGATCTCGTTGACATTGATCCGCACCGGGTTGTCGTCCACCGCGGCGTAGACCGAGCACAGCTCGTGTTCCGAGCCCAGCTCGCCATAGCGGGCGTGGTACTCGAACCGGTAGAGAAACGTCAGCGGCGGGCTCACGTCCAGTTCCTCGCGGATGCGACGCGCCGCGGCCTCGCCGTCGGATTCGCCCCGGCGCGGGTGGCTGCAGCAGCTGTTGGCCCAGTAGCCCGGCCACAGGCGCTTCTGGTCGCTGCGCTGCTGCAGCAGAAGCCGGCCCGACCGGTCGAACAGGAAGATGGAGAAGGCCCGGTGCAGCAGGCCGTCGCCGTCGTGGCAGGCCTCCTTGGACTCGAAGCCGAGCAGATTGTCCTGGCTGTCGACCCGGATCAGCGGCTCGTCGTCGAAGGAGACAACCGCGTGGTTGGCTGGCGTGGTGGTCTGCATGGGCTCAGCTCACCGAAGCGCTAACCGCAAAGGGCGCAAAGTTCCGCGAAGAGGTGTTCGTTCTGGTCGGCATTATCTCGGCCGGGGACGCCGGCAGCACGAAACGCATCGTCGTGTCCCTTGCCCAGCTGCGACGCACAATAAACACTGCGTTGCCTTTGCGCCCTTTGCGGTTAAAGAAAGCCAAGGCCCGCTACCGGATCTCGGTGATGAAGGTGTCATAGCCGGCCCGCCGCATGGCGATGGCGATGCCCTCGGTGCGGTCGGCCTCGGCCACGGCAATCACCGCGCCGCCGCCGCCGCCGCCGGTGAGCTTGGCCCCCAGGGCGCCGTTCTCGCGGGCGATCTGCACCAGTTCCTCCACCTCCCAGCAGGAAACCTGCAGGGCGTTGAGCAGCCCCTGGTCGATATTCATCAGTTCGCCGAGCGTGGCGATATCGCCCTGTTCCAGCGCGTCGACACCGGCCAGGGCCAGCTGGTCGATCTGGTCGAAGATCGGCTCGTAGCGTTCCGGGTGCGCCTGCCAGGCGGCGCGCACGCGGCCCACGGTCTGGGCGGTCAGGGTGCGTACGCCGGACAGGCCGATGACCACCGGGATCGGCCGGGCCGGGTGCACCTCGCGGATGGCAGGGGCGCTGCCGGGCAATTCGCCCTTGCGGAACAGGATCGGCCGGCCGTAGGTGGCCAGGGTGTTGTCGATGCCGCTGGGGGTGCCATGGGCAATCTGTTCGCACTCGTAGGCCAGTTCGTTGATCCGGGCGTCGTCCAGGTCGATGTCGAAGGCTTCGGTTACGCCGCGGATCACCGCCACCGCCAGTGCAGCCGAGGCGCCCAGGCCGACCGCCCGCGGCACATGGGGATAGACCTCCACCCGCATGGGTTCGTCGCGCACCCCCAGCCGCTGCAGGATCAGGTCCATCGACTTGTGCAGGGCGTTGTCCGCGGTGGTCGGCGGGTGCAGTTCGGTTTCCACCCCCCAGCGCGGGATGAACAGGGTGGTGCCGGATTCCTGGCGCTGGACATCGGCGCGGATGGTCAGCGGGATGGGGGCGGCGATGGCGTGCTTGCCGTAGACCACGGAATGCTCGCCCAGCAGGATGATCTTGGCATAGCCGGCGCCGGCTTCCACGTTGTCGGCGGTGAACGCGGCGGTGGCCGGACTGCCATCTCCGGCGGTTGTGGTCTCGCCCATGCCGTCGAGAATTTCCCGCGCCTTCCAGACCTTGATGTCTCCGGAGGCGATCAGCTCTTCCACCACCGCGTCGAACTGGCTTTCCTCCGCGCCGGCGGCGATCGCCACGCTGCGGGCATGCAGGGTCATGTGACCGCGCTGGATGCCGTCGGTGGACAGCGCCCTCAGCGCGGCATAGTTCTGGGCCAGGCCCACCGCGGCCATCACCCCGGCCAGCTCGCGCGCGCTGTCCACGCCCAGCAGCCGGTGGGCGATCATCACTGCCTGGTTGGACTGCACCTGACCGCCCACCGTGCCCACCTTCAGCGGCAGGTCCAGCTCGCCCACCAGATTGCCGGCCTCGTTGGCGTACCACTTGGTCAGCGAGGTGTAGTGCCCGTCGCGGGCGGCGTAGGCGTGGGCGGCGGCCTCGATCGCCCGCCAGTCGTTGCCGGTGGCGATGGCCACGGCATCGATGCCGTTCATGATGCCCTTGTTGTGGGTGGCCGCCCGGTAAGGGTCGGCGGCGGCGAAATCCGTGGCCAGCGCGATGCCGTCGCGCACCTGCTCGCCGGAGAACGTACCGTTGCCGAGCTGCGCCACCGGCACTTCCACCCGCGCCCGTACCATTGCCCGGTCGGTCAGGTTGGACAGGATGCGCAGGAACACCTTGCCGTTGGTGATCTTCTCCACCAGCGGGGCTACGCCCTCGCACATGGTGTTGACCAGGTTGGCGCCCATGGCGTCGCGGGTATCCACGATCAGGTGCACCACCAGCATGTCGCCGCGCGCGCCCTGGGCGCTGTGCAGGTGAATCTCCACGTCGCGGGCCCCGCCGCCGCGGCTGACCATCTTGGGGTGCAGGCTGTTGGCCAGATTCAGGATCTCCTCGCTGCGGGCCAGCAGGGCCTGGCGCGCACGGGCCGGATGGCCGACATCCATGACCTGGATCTGGCCGATCAGCATGGGCTCGTCGGCGTCCACGCGGATGCCCCCGGCGCTGCGCATCACCTTAGCCGCCGACGATACCGCGGCAATGATGGAGGGTTCCTCCACCACCATCGGCACCAGGTAATCCTTGCCGTTGACCAGGAAATTCAGCCCCAGCCCCATGGGCAGCGAGAACGCGCCGATCACGTTCTCCACCAGCCGGTCCGCCTTGGCGGCGTCCAGCAGGTGCTTGCCGTCCATGAGCATGTGGTACTCGGCCTCGCTGAGGACCTCACGCTCGTAAAGCACCCGCAGCCGGTTGGCCACGGAGAATTTGTAGAACTCGGGGATGCGGGAACGGCTCATCGCTGGGTGCGGTGGTTGGATTTCACCGAAGGCGGCGTTGCGGCCGGCTGGCCGGCTCAACGGTATTTTACCTGACCGCTCCCGACACGTCGGTGGCAACCACCCCGCCTGCCCCGAATTCCAGTGCCGGACAGCCATGACCGAGGCTTTCCGCGGCGCGGGTTGCCGCGTCGAGCGCGGCCTGCGAGGGCGCCAGGATCAGGCCCAGGTCGCCGCCGCCCGCCCCGGTGGTCTTGAACACCGCGCCGGTGCCGGCCATGGCGTCGGCCAGCGCCCGATGCCGCACGGTGACGATCCCGGCCCCGGCGGCCGTGCCGAGGGCGGTCAGGGCGTCCAGGCCGGCCCGGCAGGCGTCGAGCAGCGCGGGGATATCCGACCGCACGGTCGCCGTCCGTCCCCGGTCGGCGATATCGGCCAGGCGCGACATCGCCGTGTCGTGGCCGGCAGGGTCGATCACTGCCAGGTGACGCACCGCCGCCACCAGTTCGCGGGTGTCGGCGCCGTCGCCGGTTATCACCGGCCGCGCGTGCAGGCCGGGCGGCCAGTCCCGTGGTCGTACCGGTTGTCCGGCCACGAACTCGACAATGCCGCCGTACACCGACGTGGCGACATCGGCGCCGCTGCCTTCGCCGCCCTGGGCCATGCGGTGCGCCCGGGTGGCCGCATCGGCAATCGCGGCATGATCCTCGGGATAACCCAGCAGGCGGTGCATGGCGGCGGTCAGCGTCACCGCAACGGCGGCGCTGGCGCCCAGTCCCAGCTTGTGATCACCGCGGAAGAAGGCGCGGGTGTCGATGGTGACGCTAAGCGGCGGAAGCTCGTGATCATGCGTCACCGTGCGCCGCACGGCGTCGAACACCGCCAGCGCACGCCGAAGATCCTCGGTCGCGCTCTTCGGCGGGCCGCCGTCATCGGCCAGCGCCAGATCGGCCAGACCCAGCGGTCGGGCCGTCAGCCGCCAGGAATCGGCGGGTTCCAGCCAAACCCGGCAGCGGGCGTCCATGGCGGCCAGCAGGGCCGGCGCGCCGTGGAGCACGGCGTATTCGCCCAGCAGGAACAGCTTGCCCGGGGCGGTGGCGGTTACGCCCACGGGTCCGAGATCAGGCCGGCGTCCGGGCCGAGGCGGCTGATGCGCACGTCACGCACGCCGGGTACCTGTCCCAGGGCGGCAGCCACGGTTTCGGTGTCCGAGATTCGGCACAGGGCCTTGACCTGCGGGCCGGCATCGATGGTGCCGTAGGCGGGCAGCCCGTCGGCGCGCAAGTCCGCCAGTGTCTGCCAAGCCGCCAGGGTGGCCGGCTGCCAGTAGATCAGCCCCGGTCGCGCGCCGAGCATGGTGGCATGCATCTTCAGACAGCTGTGTTCGGTGAGTTCGCCCACGCGTTCGAGGTTCCGGTCACGGATTGCGGTCCGCATGGCGGCCAGGTCCGCGCCGGCGCCGGCTACCCAGGCGTCATGGAAGGGCGATGTCGCGGCGGTCCGCGTCATGCCGTCGGTGGAACCAACCGCCTTGCTGCCGGTGTCGATGATTGCCACCACCACCGCCAGCGGCCACTCGGACGCGGCCAGCAACGGCACGGCGTGGGCATCTGCGCCGCTCCGGTCGTCGCGACCGCGCTGCATCTCCACGAAACCGCCGTACAGGGACCGGGCCGCCGAGCCGGAGCCCTGGCGTGCCAGCGCCGACAGTTCGGACGGCGAGGCCTCGATACCGGCCGCCCGACAGGCGGCCAGCGCCAGCGCGGCGAAGCCGGAAGCCGACGACGCCAGCCCGGCCCCGGTGGGGAAGTTGTTGCGGGAGCGCACATCGGCGCGCACATCCATGCCCGCCAGCGCCCGGACCAGGTCGAGGAAACGACTGACCCGTTCGGCATCGCCGCCGCTTTCCAGTGTGATCGCGTCGGCGCGCAGGGCCGGGTCGAAGCGGACCCGGGTTTCCGAATACAGGGCATCCAGCGTCACCGAGATGGACCCGGTGGCCGGCAGATTGAGCGCATGGTTGCGCTTGCCCCAGTACTTGATCAGCGCGATGTTGGCGTGGGCGCGGGCGGCAGCTTGCATGCCGCGCAGTGTAGCCGAGGTGACGTCAGTTCCGGACACAACTGGTAATATTTCGTACCCATTCACTTCAGCGAAGGCACCGGCCCATGCCGGGTATCAGCGGATTTTCCGTCTATCTCCCGCCACATCGCGTCAATCTTGCTGACTGGTCCCGCTGGACCGGCCAGTCTGCCGAAAAGATTGCGGGAGTGATTGGCGACAGCTTCCGCATGGCGGGCCCGGAACAGGATGTCTACGCGTTGGCAGCCACTGCTGCGGTGCGGCTTATCGAGGCCTATGATGTGGATCCGCGCGCCGTAGGCATGCTGGTGCTGGGCACCGAGTCAGCCAGCGATAATGCTGCAGGTGCGGTGATACTCCGCGGGATGCTCGATGGCTACCTCGAGCGGCGCGGCCGGGCGCCCCTGGCGACGGACTGTGAGGTGCCCGAGATCAAGCATGCCTGTCTGGGCGGTATATATGGAGTGAAGCAGGCGTTGCGCTATCTGGCGACTGACGGCATGGGCCGACAGGCAATCGTGGTCAGCGCCGATATCGCCGAGTATGCGCGCGGTAGCAGCGGCGAAGCCACCCAGGGAGCCGGGGCCGTGGCCATGTTGCTAGAGGCCGAGCCCCGCCTGGTCTCGGTGGACATGGGCGCGGCCGGCCGGGCTTCACGGTATCGAGGCGCGGACTTTCGCAAGCCATTCGCCCGGTTTACGGGCCAGCCTACGGACCAGGTTCGACCGCGAGATTTTCCGGTATTCAACGGCCGCTACTCCACCGCCTGCTATCTCGATACGGTTGCGACGGCCTTTGATGACATGCCGCCGCGACCCGACGCGGCGGGCGCGACGGACTGGGACGCAGTGTTTCTGCATCGACCCTACGCCCGCATGCCGGAGACTGCCTGGGCCATGCTGTGCCTGAAGGCCTGGCTGGCGGGTGCCCCGCAGGCGTTGCGTGCGCTCTGCGACGAGGCTGGTGTGGACCTGCCAGGGCTCGCGGCCGAGCTGGCGCCCGGGCGGGAGATTGGCGGGCCCGATGCTGATATTCCGATGGATGCCGAGCGTTACCCTGCCACCATGGCACTGATACGAGCCTGGCGCCGGCGCGAGGATTATCGCGAGGTCGTGCTGGGACGTCTGGGGCCCGGTCGGACCACGATGCGGGCCTGCGGCAATCTTTACACGGCTTCCCTGCCGGCCTGGTTGGCGGCGGGGCTGTCAGAAGCGGTGGAGCAGACTGCGGCACCCGGGCCGCGTTGGCTCGCGATTGGTTACGGCAGCGGCGACGCCGCCGAGGTGTTGCCGTTGACGTTGGTGTCGGGTTGGCAGGCAGCGGCCGGACGCATCAATTTCCGCGCCGCCCTGGACGGGGCCGTCGATCTTGATCGGGCAGGTTACGAGGCGCTGCATGACGGTCGGGCTGATGTGCCGGCCGCGTCCGGAGCATTCGTCATCGATCGTATCGGTAATCGCGACGAGCCCGGGCACGTCGATACCGGCATCCCCCACTACGCCTGGGCGTAAGAAATCGCTCAGTGAAGCAGGTAGTCCAGTTCTTCGAACGGATCGTCCAGCCCGTCGAGGTTCAGGCCCGTCCGGTCGTCGTCCTCGGGCTCGGTGTCCAGCGCGCCGGTCACGTCGTCGGGCGGCCCGGCATCCTCGGCTTCCAGCTGTGGCCAGCTCTCGTAGTCGATTTCCTCGACCGTGCCGTCCTCGTACTGGATTTCCACCGCGCGGCTGGCCTCGTCCATGGCCACTACCTCGAAGCGGGCGCTTGTCCACGGGCTGTGGTACCAGTCGCCGATCTCGATCTCGTATAGCCGACGGGGCATCGTGCACCTCCTCGTCTTGAGTGACGTTGCCTGTGCCCGATGTCTACCTATACGCCGCTCGGCCGCGCTTGCAAACCCCGTCCGGGCGAGGGCGCCGGAAGCGACTGATCCGCCGGGAAGTTGTGCCCGGATCAGGGGCAGGGATTGGGGTGACGGGTGTGAATGGTCTCGATTTCCGCGCAGACCTCGTCGGACAGCTGCAGATCCGCGCTGTCGATGTCGGTCCTAAGCTGCTCCATGCTGGTGGCGCCGATGATGGTGCTGGTCAGAAAGCTGCGCGAGTTGCACCAGGCCAGCGCCATCTGGGCGGGATCCAGCCCGTGATCACGCGCCAGTTTCACGTACTCGGCCGTTGCGGCCTCGCCGGCCGGATTGCTATAGCGGGAAAACCGCTCGAACAGGGTCAGCCGCGCCCCGTCCGGGCGCGCGCCGTCGAGATACTTGCCGGCAAGCACGCCGAAGGCCAGCGGCGAATAGGCCAGCAGGCGCACGTCCTCGCGCTCGGCGCATTCCGCCAGGCCGATCTCGAAGGTGCGGTTGAGCAGGGAATAGGGATTCTGCACCGACACCACCCGCGGCAGGCCGGTGCGCTCGGCGATCTCCACGTAGCGCATCAGGCCCCAGGGGGTTTCGTTGGAAATGCCCACGTGCCGGATCTTGCCCTCGTCCACCATGCGGCCCAGTTCACCCAGGGTGTCCTCGATGGCGACTTCGTCGGGCAGCGGCTTGTGGACGTAGCCCAGCCGGCCGAAGGTGTTGGTGCGCCGATCCGGCCAGTGCACCTGATACAGATCGAGATAATCCGTCTGTAGGCGCTTGAGGCTGGCTTCCAGCGCGCGGCGGACCTGCGCCGGGCTCAGCGCTGGGTTGTCGCCGTCGCGCAGCCAGCTCATCTCGCTGCGGCCGGTGACCTTGCTGGCCAGCACCACGTCATCGCGTTTGCCGCGCCGGGCCAGCCAGGTGCCGATGTACTGCTCGGTGCGCCCGGCGGTGTCGGCCTTCGGCGGCACCGGATACATCTCGGCGGCGTCGATGAAGTTGATGCCCCGTTCCAGCGCGTAATCAAGCTGTTCGTGGGCGTCGGCCTCGGTGTTCTGCTCGCCCCAGGTCATGGTGCCCAGGCAGATCAGGCTGACGTCGAGATCGGTGCGACCGAGGCGGCGCATTTCCATGAGACAACTCCTAGTGGCGCGTGAAATCGGCGCCTACAGTGGCGTCAGCGGCGGCGATAGGCAAGGTCCACCACGGCGTGACCGCGCCGCAGGCCCCGCTGCTCGAAGCGGGTGGCCGGGCGGGGCGGCTGGCTGACGCAGCCGTTGTCGTCGCCGATGTTCTCGAACCCCGGATGCACGTCGAGCACCTCGCGCATCCACTCGGCGTAGTTGGCCCAGTCGGTGGCCAGGCGCCACACGCCGCCGGGTTTGAGGATGCGGTGAACGCGATCGGCGAAGGCGGTCTGCACCAGCCGCCGCTTGTGGTGGCGCTTCTTCGGCCAGGGGTCGGGGAAGTAGAGCAGTACGGTATCCAGCGATGCCGTGGGGATGGCGTGATCGATGACCTCGATGGCGTCGGCGCAGATTGCCCGCAGATTGGTCATCTGGCCCTGCGCGGCTTCGCCCAGCAGCCGGCCCACGCCGCTGCGATAGACCTCGATGCCGATGAAATCCTCGTCCGGTTGGGCCGCCGCCAGCGTCGCCAGGACCTCGCCGGCGCCGAAGCCGATTTCCAGGGTGCGGGGGACATCGCGGCCGAAAATGGCCGCCCAGTCGAAGGCGCCGTCGGCGGGGTCGAGGCCGAAGCGGGGCCACAGGTCCTCGAGGTTGCGTTGCTGGCCCGGAGTGAGACGGCCCTCACGCTTGACGAAGCTGCGGATGCGGCGATCCGGCGTGGCCGGATCGTCGTTGCGGGTTTCGGGTTTCAAGTTTCGTGTATCAGATGCGCGCCGGTGAGTCAGGCATCCAGCAGCCCGTCCGAAGGCGATGATGCAGAGGCGTTGCGCCGCCGCGGCATGCGCCCGGCCTTGAGCGCCTGGCGGCCGCCGATGATGGCGTGACGCATGGCGCTGGCCATGAGTACCGGATCCCTCGCCTCGGCGATCGCGGTGTTCATGAGCACGCCGTCGCAGCCCAGCTCCATGGCGATGGCCGCGTCGGAGGCGGTGCCCACGCCTGCGTCCACCAGAATCGGCACGCTCGCGTTTTCCACGATGGTCAGGATGTTGTATCGGTTCTGGATGCCCAGGCCGGAGCCGATGGGTGCCGCCAGCGGCATCACCGCCACGCAGCCCATGTCCTCCAGCCGGCGGCAGGCGATGGGGTCGTCGATGCAGTAGACCATCACGTCGAAGCCGTCGGCGATCAGCGTTTCGGCGGCGTCGAAGGTGGCGGCCATGTCCGGGTACAGCGTTGTGGGGTCGCCCAGCACTTCCAGCTTCACCAGCTTGTGGCCGTCGAGCAGTTCGCGCGCCAGGCGACAGGTGCGCACCGCGTCATCCGCGGTGAAACAGCCGGCGGTGTTGGGCAGCAGGGTGTAGCGGTCCGGCGAGATCACGTCCAGCAGGTTGGGCTCGTTCGGGTTCTGGCCGATGTTGGTGCGCCGGATTGCCACCGTGACGATCTCCGCGCCCGAGGCGGCGATGGCCTCGCCGGTCTGGGTCAGATCGCGATACTTGCCGGTACCCACCAGCAGCCGCGACTGATAGGCGCGGCCGGCGATCATCAGCGGATCGGTGCCGATATTGTGTTGCAGGGCGGGTTCGGACATGTCGGTCATGTGTGTTGTGGGTAAATCTTGGCACCAAGCTCGGGCATCACGAATACCGGGTAGAGTGAGTTTGTTGCCTTATGGAACGCTGGCACGCTCGGACTTCCTGTCCTCGCCCTGGATTCTAACGCCATCCGGCCCGCCATCCTGGCGGGCGTTCGCCGGGCGCGAGCAGTGCTCGCGCTGTTTCCGGCTCACCCACCACCAATAGCGTGAACGATCTCGATCCGGTCACCATCTTTCAGCGCATGACCGGCGCGGGCGGTCCGGGTGACGATATCGCCGTTGACTTCCACCGCCAGGCGGCGCCCGTCCAGGCCCAGGTCGGCGATCAGCCGATCCAGATCCGCATCGTCTTCCACGGTCCTGGGTTCACCATTGAGCTGAATCTGCATCGGGTCGCCCGGCATCGGCAGCGAGTCAGCCGCGTAGAATAACGCTTCAACAGCGCCGGCGTGAACATTCCCCGGCTTGCGGACAGTCCGGCCACGCGGCAGGCTTGGCCGCAGGTGTGGCTCGCACCGGTTCAGTCGCTTGTTCCAGGGAAACGGACTCTCATGAAGCGTGTGATCAAAATTGTGCTTATCGTGATCGGTGTGCTGGTCGCGCTGATTGTGGCGGCGGCCATTGCGCTGCCTCTGCTGATCGACCCCAACGACTATCGCGACCAGATCGCCGCGGTGGTCGAGGAGCAGACCGGGCGCGAATTCTCCATGAGCGGGGATATCTCGCTGTCGGTGTTTCCCTGGCTGGGGGTGGAGATCGGCGAATCACGGCTGGCCAACGCCGAAGGCTTCGGCGAGGAACCCTTTGCGGAAATCGGCACGGCGGAAGTCAGCGTGCGACTGCTGCCGCTGCTGAGCAAGCGCATCGAAGTGGGCACGGTCGGCCTCAACGGCCTGCGTCTGCGGCTGGCCCGCAACGCCAACGGCACCACCAACTGGGATGATCTGGTCGAGGCCTTCGCCAGTGAGGATACCGAGGAAGAACCGGCACCCGAGCCGGCACCGGAGGAACAGGGCGGATTCGCCATCGATTCGCTGGAAATCGGCGCGGTGGAAGTGTCGGACGCCGCGGTGACGTTCCGCGACGGCGACAAGACCTACCAGCTGGTGGACGTGAACCTTTCCACCGGCACGGTGGTTCTGGGTGAATCGTTCCCGGTGGACCTGGGCTTTCGCTTCACCTCCGACGAACTGGGCATCGACAGCCGCACCAGCCTGTCCGCGGACGTGCTGCCGGACGTGGAAAACCAGTTCTACCGCTTGAGTGACCTGGCGGTGGACGTCGAGGCCGAGGGCAACGCGGTGCCGGGCGGCAAGCAGACGCTGTCCCTGACCGGCAACGGCGAAGCCGACCTGTCAACCGGCCGCCTCAAGGTCAGCGATCTCGCCCTGGAAGGCGCCGGCCTGAGCGTGGCCGCCAACGTGAATGGCAGCGATATCATGGGCAAGCCGGCCTTCACCGGGCAGCTAACGGTGCAGTCATTCAATCCGCGCACCGTGATGAAGAATCTGGGCATGGACCCGCCCGCCACCAGCGACGACAGCGTGCTGACCAGCGCCGGGCTGGATACGCATTTCGAAGCCGGGCTGAACAGCGCCACGCTCGACCAGTTGCTGATCGAGATCGACGACAGCAGCCTCAAGGGCGGCGCCAACGTGGCCGACTTCGCCAACCCCGATATCGGCTTCCAGCTGGCGCTGGACAAGATGAATGTGGACCGCTATCTGCCGCCGGCTGCCGAGGGTGATAACGAGCGAGCTGCCGAACCGGAAGAGCCGGCCGAGGCGGTCAGTACCCGGATCGAGCTCGATCCGATAAAGAATCTGCGGCTGGACGGCAAGATCACGGCCGGCGACCTGACCGTCTCCAAACTCAAGATCCAGGACGCCGAGCTGGCAGTGACCGCCCGCGACGGCGTGCTTGAAGTCCAGCCGCTGGGGGCCAACCTCTACAACGGCACGCTGCGCATGCAGAGCACCGTCAACGCCGCGAGCGAGCAGCCCAGCTACGCCATTAAGGGCAAGCTCAACGGCCTGCAACTGGGGCCGCTGGTCAAGGACCTGATCGGCAACGAAAAGATTGCCGCGCTGGCCAATCTGGATATCGATCTCACCACCACCGGGAATACGCTTGAGCAGATCAAGCGCTCGCTGGACGGGTCGATCGCGTTTGAATTCCGTAACGGGCAGTTCGCGGGGTTCGACCTGTCCCGCATCCTGACTCTGGCCCGCAACAAGATTCTGGGCGGGGATGCCAGCGCAACTGGAGCTGATGGCACCACCGCATTCTCGCGCTTCGCGGCCTCGTTCTCGGTGACCGACGGTCTGCTCAAGGGCGGTGATCTCAACCTGAATACCCCGGTAGCCAGACTCGGCGGCGACGGCAGTTTCAATCTGGTCACCAACAACCTGGACTACACCGTGATCGCCAACGTCGCCGAAGACGTCGACAACAAGGTACTCAAGGAGTTAGCCGGCTTCGACATTCCCATCAAGTTATCCGGCAACCTGTTCTCGCCGAGCTACTCCATTGACGTGCAAAGTGCGCTCAAGGGCGTCGCGCGCCAGAAACTGGATCAGGAAAAGGCCGAGCTCAAGCAGGAACTAGAAGAGGAAAAGGCCGAACTGCGCGAGAAGGTGAACAAGGAAGTCGAGGAAGAAAAGAAGAAGCTCGGCGACAAGCTGCAGAAGGAGCTTCAGGAAGGGCTCGGCGGTCTGTTCGGGGGCGGCAAGAAGAAGGCCGAAGAGCAAAAGGCTGAGGAGCAGCCCGCCGACGAGCAGCCGGCCGAGGACGCCGAAGCCGCGCAGTGACGCGGGCGCGACCTGCCGGCGCGGGCGGGGACGGGCAATCGTCCCCGCCCACGGAGTTCGCCCGCCGGCTGCTGGCCTGGTTTGACCGCCACGGCCGCCATGATCTTCCCTGGCAGAACCCCCGCAGCGGCTATCGCGTGTGGGTGTCCGAGATCATGCTGCAGCAGACGCAGGTGGCCACGGTCATTCCCTATTTCCAGGCCTTCATGGCCCGATTCCCCACCGTGGCGGACCTGGCAGCCGCCGACAGCGACGCTGTGATGCAGCACTGGGCCGGGCTGGGCTACTATGCCCGCGCGCGCAATCTGCATGCCGCCGCCCGGCAGATCGTGGCGGAACACGGTGGCGAACTGCCCGACGATCCGGCCGCCCTGCAGGCACTGCCCGGCATTGGGCGCTCCACGGCGGGGGCCATCGCCGCCCAGGCCTTCGGCCGGCGTGCCGCCATGCTCGACGGTAACGCCAAGCGGGTGCTCGCGCGGCTGCACGCGGAACGCGGCGCCCCGGGCGAATCCGCCTGGGAAAAGCGGCTGTGGGACCATGCCGAACACCACACCCCCCATGAACGCCTGGCCGACTACACCCAGGCCATCATGGACCTGGGCGCCACCGTCTGCGGGCGTGGTCAGCCCGCCTGCGACCGCTGTCCGGTAGCCGATCTGTGCGCCGCCCGGCGCGCCGGGATCGAGGCCGAGATCCCCGCGCCGCGCAAGCGCCGCCAGCGGCCGATCCGCCGTACCCGCATGCTGGTTCTGCGCCGCGCGGATGATCAGTTGCTGCTGCATCGGCGTCCGCCCGCCGGCATCTGGGGCGGTCTGTGGGCGTTGCCGGAGCTGCCGGACGATGCCGAACCCGTTGACTACTGTCGCCGCCGCCTGGGTGTCGAACCCCTGAGCGGCGCCGAGGCACTGTCCGAAGTGGATCACGGCTTCACCCACTTCCAGCTGCGGATCGCACCGCTGGCCCTGCGAGTACGCGACGGCGCCGGTATCATGGACGACGACCAGCAACTGGCCTGGCACTCGCGCACGCGCCCACCGGCGCTGCCGGCGCCCCTGGCCAGACTCATCCGCCAACTCCCGGGAGACGAATCGACATGAGCCGCACCGTGCAATGCGTCAAGCTCGGCCAGGAAGCCGAGGGCCTGCCCCGCCCGCCGCTGCCCGGCGACATCGGTCAGCGCATCTACGACAACGTCTCCGCCCAGGCCTGGCAGCAGTGGCTGACGGAGCAGACCCGCCTGATCAACGAATACGGCCTGCACCTGGCCGACCCCAAGGCGCGCGAATTCCTCACCGAGCAGATGGAAGAGTATTTCTTCGGCAGCGGCGAAACCGCCGAGACCCACTGGGTGCCGCCGGAAGAGGGCAGCGCCAACAGCGAATAGCGGCCCGTCTGCTTGACGGGGCAGGGCCCGATCGGTTTAATACCGCGCTCCGAACGGCGATGGTCATCGCCGGATACCCTGGCCGGGTAGCTCAGTTGGTAGAGCATGCGACTGAAAATCGCAGTGTCGGTGGTTCGATTCCGCCCCCGGCCACCATTTATCCCGCGTCGTCAGTAATCGGCCAAGGGCGCTTTGGCGCCGATTTAAGGCTTCTTACTGCCGAGACTTGTGTATCGGAGCAGGGCTTTGCTTCCCGCGCGTCCGATGTTTTTAGGGCAAAGTCGTTTGCAGGCTGATTCCTGGCATGCGGGGTCTGCTTTGGTGGCCCTAGGTAAGGCAAAGCCCTGCCTGATTCGCCGCAGCGACTTCTATGGGGCTGCCAGGAGAGAACTGAACGGGCGTTGCCCGGCTCAAATATAGTCCCGTAGCCTCGAGTTTGCCCCGGAAGCCGGCTCAGCGGGTCGGGAAGCCGTTCATCGCAATTGGCAGCTGCAGGCGGCTAGCCAACAGCCAGCGCAGGTCCTCGGGCTTTAGTGGAAGGCTGTAGTAATAGCCCTGTCCCACATTACAGCCTAGTTGCTGCAGCAGGTCACTTTGGGCCAAGGTCTCGATACCTTCGGCCACCACGTCGCATTCTAGGACCTTGCCGATCCGGATGATCATGCGGATGATCTCGCGGCTATAGTGTTGTGTGGCGCAGTCGGCGATGAACACGCGGTCGATCTTGATTTCGTCGAAGGGATAGCGGTTGAGATGGCCCAGGGAGGCGTAGCCGGTACCGAAGTCGTCCAGGGACAGTCGCACGCCAATGTCGTGTAGTCGTGCGAGCTGCCCGCCAACGGCGGCCGGCTCGCGCTCGAGCAGGCTCTCCGTGATCTCCAGCGATAGCCCGCCGGGCTCGACTCCGGTTTCGCGGACGATACGGGCGACGGTTTCCGCGAGGTCGGATTCGGTCAGCTGCAACATGGACAAGTTAACCGCCAAATTAGCTGCCGCGAACGCCTCGCGCTGCCACTCGCGTAGGTGCAGGCAGGCCTCGCGGATTACCCACTCGCCTATCGGCAGGATCGCCCTCGAGCGCTCGGCCAGTGGAATGAAGCGATCCGGGGGCACCAGCCCGTGCGTGGGATGCCGCCAGCGAATTAGCGCCTCGGCAGACACTATCTGGCCGTCCTGTAACCGGACCTTGGGCTGGAAATGCAGCTCGAACTGGTTGCGGGAAAGAGCCAGGTCCAGATCCTCCGTCAGGCGGATGCGCTCGATCGCGGCCTCGTCCAACGTCGGTTGGTACACCTCCCAGTGGCGGTCCTCGCGCTCGCGCGCCGTGTGGAAGGCGAGGTGCGCGCGGCGCATGACCTCCTCGCCATCGACATCTGCCGCTTCCAGTGCGGCGACGCCGAAGGTCGCCCGCATGCGCAGCTGTGTGTCGTCAATCTCGAACGCATCCCGGAACAGGCCTTCCAGCCAGTCAACCAGATTGTGCGCCGAGGCCGCGGCGCACGCGGTCCGGTAGTCAAGCAGGGCGAACTGGTCGCCGCCGACCCGGCCCACGAGTCCGGGTTCTCGGGTTGCTGCCTTCAGCCGGCGGGCGACTGCGACTAGAAGCTGGTCGCCGAAAGCATATCCATAGGCCTGGTTGACGTCGTTCAACCCTTTCAGGTCAATGATCGCAAGATGGCCGCCAGCATTGGCGGTATCTGTAAGCAGTCCACTAAGCCGGCTCTGGAAGCCCAGCCGCGATGCCAGCCCAGTGAGAGCATCCTCGTAGGCCAGGCGACGCAGCTCACTCTCGATGTGCTTGTAGGCGGTGATGTCCTGCAGCGCGCCGTGAACGTGGGTAATCCGGTCCGCCTCGTCACGCACCGCTTCGCCGGTCAGGCGCACCCAGATGCGGCGACCGTGGGCAGTGATGATTTCCAGTTCCTCGTCCCAGGGGGTGCCGTGCGCGACGCAGGCCTCCCAGCAGGCGCGGAGGCGTTCGCGCGAGCCCTCGGCATAGAAGTCCATGATCGCCTCGGCCACGGTGATGCTCGGCCCGGGTGGCAGGTCGACGATGGCCGCAATCTCGTCCGACATGGTCACCTCCTCGGTCGCGAGATTGGTGGACCAGCCGCCGAAGCCGGCCAGGCGGCCTGCGGTTTGCAGCAAATAGGCCTGCTCTTGTACGTGCTCCTCGGCGAGACGGCGCTCGGTGATATCGATATGAGCAACCACGGCGCCGGCCATTACAGGCTCGTCGCCTGTATCCGCGACCGGCTCGATCCGGGTCGCCATCACGCGGAACCAGCGCTTGAGGTCCGGTGAGTGGCAGGGGTACTCCAGCACGAACTCGCTGCGGTCGCCCGCGAGCACGGCGCGGATGCCGCTTGCAACCTCCTTTGCCTCGTCGGACCACTCGCCGGTGGCCTGTTCGCAGATCGTCAGGTAGTTGCGGCCCACGCCGGACTCGGAGTCGGTGTAGTTGTTGGCCCGGGCAAAGTGACGCCAGCGATTGTTGACGTCCTGGATGACGCCTTCGTTATCGAGCAGGGCGATATGGGCGGGTAAGGCGTCGAGCACGGCCGTGCGCTCGGTCAGGGTACGGGTGAGTTCGCGCTGGTAATCGTGGACCTCCCGATCGCGGCGCCGCAGGTGCTCCAGCATCGAATTGAATGCCCGGGCCAAGCCTGCGAACTCGTCGTTGGTGGTATCCGTGACGGGATGTTCCAGGTCGCCCCGTTCCACCGCGCGGGCGGCGTCGGTCAGTGTCTGCACCGGGCGCAGGATTCGCCGATGAATAATACGAAAGCCAGCGATCGACAGTAGGCCGAAGGTCAGGGCAAACCCGCCGAATATCGCGACGGCGACCATCATTAGGTGGTCGAGCAGCCGGTGCCGGTCCTGGAGAATGGCGGACTCGGCCAGGGTCAACCGGGACTCCAGCCGGCGCAGATGGTCGAGGCGTCGCACGATAGTCGCACGATCCTCGGCCGTACCGGGAGCGGATATGAAGCCAGGCAGTGCGGCCTCAATCTCCTCGGCGTGCCGCCGGGCTGCGGCGGTCAGCGGGTGGTCGATGTTGCGCAGGGCCGCTCGTGCCTGGTCGAGATTCTTCCTGGTAGCGGCAACGTTGAGCGTTGTCTGCGCATCTACGTCCAGTTGGCCGACCTTCACGCCCAGTTCGGCGACCGCGAATTGGAGCTGATTGAGGGTCGCGACTGCCGCTACGTGATCCTGAAAGGCCACCACCAGGTACACACTGCCCGCTGCAAGCAAGACCAGGCCGGCCGTGGCGGCGGTGATGCTCAGCTGTGATAGGCGGCGGAGCTGCATAGGGAGGCCTCGCGGCCAGTTCTCCGGTAACACCGATTGCATGGGGTCGCGTAATTCGGCACGTGGCTATGCCCTAATTGCCATCACCTGCCGCAGCATTGGATTGGCTTTCGCGTTTCAGTTGGTCAATTGGTAACACACGGACACGCTGCCAGACAGGGAGTCGGCGTCACGGACATGGTTTCCTCTGCCTTCGGTAAACGTGGAGAGTGCGATTCACCATAGATTTGGTGGTGACGCCACAAACAGGACGAGGATGTGCGTCCCTCGTGATTTATCCGGGCTTGACTCTCCTGCCCACGGCTAAATGCGCACACGGCTAATGTCGATTCCGCGGACCGCTTAGCGTCACACAGAACTGCCGAGTCCGTATCCGGCCGCCATCCCTTGCTACTTGCCGGCTTATCGAGGCGTCTGTTTTGCCTGCGGCATGGGTGGTGGCTATCCCACCAGGACGATACTGCTCTCTGCCCCTTTCCGCCGCAGCGCATGCAGTTCCTGCAGGTCCGGGTCGTCGATCCAGGCGAGGGCGGAGTCGCGGTCCGGGAAGCTCAGGACGCCGGCAATGTCGGGTGCGGCCCGTTCGCCCTCCAGTACGGTGGGTTGCGGGGCGGCGGCTTCCACCTTGCCGCCGTGGCGGGCGAGGGCTTCGGCCGCCTTTTCGCGGTAGGCGGCCAGGGCGTCGGCGTCCGTGACGTTGAGTTGCAGCAGGGCGTAGACCATGTGGGCTCCGGGGTTGTACCGCCTGGCTGGCGGCGGTGTCCATGATCCCGGATGCTGACACAGCGACGGGCGATTGACCCTACCCGGCCAGGCCGGCCGTCATGCCCTGGTGATCATGGCCCCGGCCGTGCTATTCAGCCGGGCCGCGCGGCTTGGGCTTCTTCGCCTTTTTTGCCTTCCTGGGCTTGCCGGCCGCGGCCTTGGGCTTGCGCCTCGGCTTGTCGGAGGGTTGCAGGGCGGGGCTGTCGGCGCGGGAGATGGCCAGCTGCCGGTTGGCTACCCACACCGTCTTGAGATGGCGGAAGATCTCGCGCGGCATGCCGGGGGGCAGTTCCACCAGGCTGTGATCTTCGCGGATGTCGATGCGGCCGATGTGCTGGGCCTCCACCCCGGCTTCGCTGGCGATGGCGCCGACGATGTTGCGGGGTTCCACGCCGTGCTCGCGGCCCACTTCGATGCGGAAGACTTCCACGCCTTCGGCCACCGGTCGGGGCTTGCCGTCCTTGCGGGCTTTCGGTCTGGGGCTGGCGGCCGGTGAGGGTGCGCGTGCTTCACTCGGCCGGTCGACCTTGCCGGGCTTGATGAACAACGGCTCGCTGCCCTGGGCCATGCGGGCCAGCGCCGCGGCCACGTCGATCGGGTCGGCGTTCTCGCTGGCGAGGTAGTCCTCGATCAGGGCGCGGTAGTTGTCCAGCCCGCCGCCGGCCAGGGAGTCGGTGATGCGGCTGGTAAATCTTTGTTTGCGCTGTTCGTTGACTTCCTCGACGCCGGGCAGGTCCATCGGCTCGATGGGCTGACGCGTGGCGCGTTCGATGGCCTTGAACAGATGCTTTTCCCGCGGGGTGACGAACAGGATCGCGTCGCCCATGCGTCCGGCCCGGCCGGTGCGGCCGATGCGGTGGACGTAGGCTTCGGTGTCGTGCGGGATGTCGAAGTTGATCACGTGGCTGATGCGGTCCACGTCGAGCCCGCGGGCGGCCACGTCCGTTGCCACGATGATGTCCAGCTGCTTGTTCTTGAGCCGGGCGACGGTGCGCTCGCGCTGGGCCTGGGCGATGTCGCCGTTCAGGGCCGCACAGGCGTGGCCGCGGGCGGCCAGGCGTTCGGCCAGATCATCCGTGGCCTTCCTGGTGCGGGCGAACACCAGCATGGCGTCGAAGGGTTCGGCATCCAGCAGCCGGGTCAGGGCTTCCAGCTTGCTGGCCCCCACCGCGATCCAGTAGCGCTGCCGGATGTTGGTGGCGGTACTGGTTTTCGACGCGATGGTGACTTCCTGCGCGTCCTTGAGATGGGTGCGGGCGATGCGCCGGATCGCCGGCGGCATGGTGGCGGAGAACAGGGCCACCTGACGCTGCGGCGGGGTCTTGCCCAGAATCCATTCCACGTCGTCGATGAAACCCATGCGCAGCATTTCGTCGGCTTCGTCCAGCACCGCCCAGCTCAGGTTGTCCAGCTTGAGGGTGCCGCGCTTGATGTGGTCCACCACCCGGCCCGGGGTGCCCACCACCACGTCCACGCCGCGTTTCAGGGCCGCCAGCTGCGGCTGGTAGCTCTGACCGCCGTAGATCGGCAGCACGTGGAAGCCGGGAATGGCGGCGGCATAGCGCTGGAAGGCCTCGGCCACCTGGATGGCCAGCTCCCGGGTCGGCGCCAGCACCAGCGCGCCCGGTGCCCGGCCGCCGGCCGGCAGGCGCGACAGGATCGGCAGCGCGAAGGCCGCGGTCTTGCCGGTACCGGTCTGGGCCTGGCCCAGGATGTCCTGGCCGGCCAGCAGCGGCGGGATGGTGGCAGCCTGGATCGGCGTGGGCGTTTCATAGCCGACCGAATCCAGCGCGCGCATCACGGCGTCGGACAGGCCAAGGTCCCGGAAGGCGACCGGGGTATCGGGGTTGTTCGGGGGCGAAGTCATGACGGGCCTGTAGCGGCGGGGCGCGCGATCGGCGCCCGGAGAATGGCCGCGACGAAAGGCGGCCTGCGTTGCATAGTTTAATACGAAGCCGGTCTCGGCGGGGCGGAAGAATGGCTGAGGGTTCTGCGCCGACGATGAATCCGGCTCAATCCGCCAGCGGCACCTTCACGCTGACCGCACCCCGCAGATCGCCGGCCGCATAACCAACAGCGCGGTCGTGGGGATACTGCTCGTCCAGCATGGCGCGGATGTCCGGGGCGATTTCGTCGCGCGGGCCGTGACAGGTCGTGCACACGGGTTGGGTGCCCAGTGCGCTCAGATGGCGGTAGTAGCGGCCGCCGGGTTCGCGCACCGTCTCGCTGCGCGTCATGCTTTCCAGCGTTTCGCCGTCGGCCTGACGCTGGCGGAATTCGGCCAGCCCCGCCTGCTCCCAGGCGTCCGGGGTGCCGAACAGCGGATTGCGAACGCGTGTACCCACGCGGGTCACGCGCCAGCCCCGGGCCAGCGCGATATCGCGATAAATGCCCGGCGCCACGTCGCGGCACACGCCCACGGCGGCGGGCGGGCCGTCTTCCTTCATCGCGGTAGTCAGCGCCGTCTTGAACTCCGTGAGCAGCGTGGCGACGACCTGTTCGACTTCGCGTTCGAGCGCGTCGTTATCGTCGGCAGTGGCGATGGTGCAGATGATCATCAGCACGGCGGACAGCAGGATTCGCATGGCGGGCCGGCCTCGCTTACAGACAGGGGTACGAGTATGCGGGTGCGGAAGCCGGGTCGGCCAGCGCATCCGGGTCGCGCCCGGTGTTTTCCACCGGTAGGGTAGCCGGGACGACCGAGGGATCATGAGGTCGGCAGCCGGTACGGCCTGCTGCGCGGCGCCAAGGGGGAACCATGGACAGGCAGACGCCGGGCCGCTGTCTTGTCGCGGGGCTGCTGGCATTGCTGGTGCTGGCCGGCGGTGCGGCGCATGCCGCCAACGGCTATTTTCTGCACGGCTACAGCGCGCAGCAGCGGGCGCTGGCCGGCGCCGGGACTGCCGGCGCGGACGACGCGTTCGCCGGGTCCATCAATCCCGCGCTGCTCGCGGACAGCGACGACCGGCTCGATCTGGACCTGAGCCTGTTGGTTCCCATCGGCACGCTCAACGTCGTCAACGAGCCGGACCTGGAGCCGGTTACCGGGGCCGGGCTGTTCCAGATGAATCCGACGGACCAGGCGGGGCGCCGGTTCGGCGGTAACCAGGGTGCGAACAAGTATTTCCCGATTCCCGGCGTCGCGTTTGCCCGCCGCATCGACGAGCACGCCGCCTGGGGCGTGGCCATCTACGGCAACGGTGGCCTGAATCCGAAATTCACCCGCGGCAGCGGCGGCTTCGCCCAGGGCGACGCCACCAATCTGCTGCCGGTGGCCGAACGCTGCGAGGGCATCTTCGGTGGCGGCGGCAACATCGGCCAGCCCGGCGTGTTGGGGCTGTGCGGCAACGGCTCGTCCACCACGCTGGTCAACCTGACCCAGCTATTCGTGGCCACCACCTACGCCCGACGGTTCGGTCGGCTGCGGGTCGGCGTCGCGCCGCTGTTCATGGTGCAGCGCTTCGATGCCTCCGGGCTGGGGGCCTTCGCGCGGTTTTCCCAGAATCCGGACCGCGTCACCGAGAACGGCAAGGACTATTCGTTCGGTCTCGGCGTGCGGGTGGGCGTTGCCTACGAGCCCACGGCCTGGGTGCGGCTCGGGGCGTCGTACCAGACGCGCACGCATGCCACCGAATTCGACAAGTACCGCGGTCTGTTCGCCCGCGATGGCGCGTTCGACGTGCCCTCCAGTTTCAACGTCGGCATCGCGCTGACCCCGGCACCGCGCCATCGCCTGCTGATCGACTACCAACGCATCAACTTCAGCAACGTCGCCGCCCTGGGCAACCGGCTGCGGCCGAACCGGTTCGTCAACGGCTGCGTGCGGCCGGTGCTGCTGGGCGGGCCGGTGGATTTCGACACCTGTCTGGGCGGCGACAACGCCCCCGGCTTCGGCTGGCGCGACGTGACCGTCTACAAGTTCGGCTACGAGTACCGGCGCGGTAGCACCACCTGGCGCCTGGGCTTCAGCAACAACACCCAACCGGTGCGCAGTTCCGACATTCTGCTCAGCACGCTGGCGTTCGCGGTCAACGAGTATCACTACACCGCCGGCCTGAGCTGGCGCTTCGGCCGATCCTGGGGCCTGGACGTGGCCCTGGCCTATTCCCCGGTGAACCGGCTGGTGGGCAAGAACCCGTTAAGCCATATCGAGGGTGGCGTGGCGTCGATCGTCGCCGGCGGCGACAATTTCGGGATCGACCCGCGGGATCAGGATATCCAGGGCGAGTTCTATTTCCTGGAAGCCACCATCGGCCTGAACTGGCACTTCCGGTAACCGGTCGGCCGGTCGTTTCGTTGTAGGATTCGGGATCACCGAAAGCCCGAGTCACATCCCATGAAAAAACCCGGCACTGTCGTCGCCGCCCTGCTGGTCGCCGGCTGCGCGGCCACGCCGTCGTCGAATGCGCCCGCGGAGGCAGCCCGCTCGGATGCATCCGCCGGGGCCACCGCACCGGCTGCGCAAGCGGCGGAACCGCCGCGCGAGTCGTTCCGGGACTGGCTGGCCGGCTTCCGCCGCGAGGCGCTCGACCGCGGCATTGCGGACGCAACCCTGACCACCGCGCTGGATGGCGCCGAGTACCTGCCGCGAGTGATTGAACTGGACCGGTCCCAGCCGGAGTTCACCCGGCAGATATGGGATTACCTGGATACCGCGGTGTCGGATACCCGGGTGGAAACCGGCCGCAACCGTCTGGCCGAGCATCGTGACGCCATCGAGGCGGCGGCCACGCGTTACGGTTTGCGGCCCGAAATTCTGGTCGCCATCTGGGGGCTGGAAAGCAACTACGGCGGCAATTTCGGCGACACCCGCACGGTGGATGCCCTGGCCACCCTGGCCTACGACGGCCGCCGCCGCGACTTCGCCCGCAAGCAGTTGTTTGCGGCGCTGGAGATCCTTGACAGCGGCGACATCAGCGCCGACCGCATGCGCGGGTCCTGGGCGGGGGCCATGGGTCATACCCAGTTCATCCCCACCAGCTTCCAGGCCTACGCGATGGACGGCGACGGCGATGGCAAGCGCGACATCTGGGGCAGCATCCCCGACGTGATGGCCTCCACCGCTCACTACCTGGCCGAAGCCGGCTGGGATACCGGCGATCCCTGGGGGCTGGAAGTGCGTCTGCCGGAAGGCTTCGACTACGCCAGCGCCGACGGGCGCACCCGGCGGTCCGCCTCGGGCTGGGCCGCCGCCGGCGTGCGTCCGGCGTCCGGCGGCTCGCTGCCCCGGCTTGATGACGCCGCCATCATCACCCCGGGCGGTGCCCGTGGTCCCGCATTTCTGGTGGGGCCGAACTTTCGCACCATCCTGCGCTACAACAACGCCACCAGCTATGCGCTGGCCGTGGGTCGGCTGGCCGATCGCATTGCCGGCGCCGGTCCGCTGGTCGCCGAGTGGCCGCGCGGGCTGGCGGCGATGTCACGCGATCAGATCGAGGAAATGCAGGGCCTGCTCAACGATGCCGGCTTCGATGCCGGCACGCCGGACGGCATCATGGGGCCCAACACCCGCGGCGCCCTGCGCCAGTTCCAGGCGTCGATCGGTCTGATCCCGGACGGCTTTGCCACCTTCGCCCTGCTGGAGCGTTTGCGGCAGGCCGCCGCGGAGTCCTAGCCCGGCCAGTGACGGACCCGGACGTGATCGTGCTCGGCGGCGGGGCCGCCGGGCTGATGTGTGCCATCGAGGCCGGCAGGCGCGGGCGCCGGGTGCTGGTACTGGAGGGCAGCAACCGGGTCGGCAAGAAGATCCTGATGTCCGGCGGCGGGCGCTGCAATTTCACCAACCTGGATGTCACGCCGGAGAACTTCCTCTCCGCCAACCCGCATTTCTGCAAGTCGGCGCTGGCCCGCTACACCCAGTGGGATTTCATTGCGCTGGTCGAGCGCCACAGCATCGCCTGGCACGAAAAGGAACTGGGCCAGCTGTTCTGCGACGAGTCGGCCAAGCAGATCGTTTCGATGCTGCTTGCAGAGTGCGAGTCGGCCGGGGTGCGCATCGAAGTGCGTGCCGACGTGGGTTCGGTCACCCGGCTGGAGGATGGCGGATTCCGCGTGCCCACGGCGCTGGGGCCGTTCACGGCGGAATCCCTGGTGGTCGCCACCGGCGGTTTGTCGATTCCGAAGATGGGCGCCAGCGGTTTCGGCTACGAGCTGGCCCGCCAATTCGGTCATCGCCTGCAGCCCACGCGGGCCGGGCTGGTGCCGCTGACCTTCGAACCGCCGGAACGCGACCGCTACGCCGATCTCGCCGGCGTGGCGTTACCCGCCGCCACCGAGGCCGGCGGCCATCGCTTCGACGCCGGCCTGCTGTTTACCCACCGCGGCATCAGCGGGCCGGCGATTCTGCAGTTGTCGTCCTACTGGCAGCCGGGCGATACGGCCACGGTGGACCTGCTGCCCGACCGCGACGCCGAGGCCTGGCTGACCGAACGCCGTGCCGCGCGTCCGGATGCCGGGCTGCGCAGCGTGCTGGGACAAGTGTTGCCCCGCCGGCTTGCTCAGCAACTGGTCGAACTGGCGCTGCCCGACCGACCGTTGCGGCAATTGCAGCCGGCGGATATCCGGGCGACGGCCGCACGCCTGCATGCCTGGCCATTCTTGCCCGCCGGTACCGAGGGATATCGCACCGCGGAGGTGACACTCGGTGGGGTGGACGTGGACGAGGTGTCGTCCAGCCGCTTCGAGTCGAAGCGGGTGCCGGGACTGTTCTTCATTGGCGAAGTGCTGGACGTGACCGGCCATCTGGGCGGCTACAACTTCCAGTGGGCCTGGGCCTCGGGACATGCCGCGGGCCAGGTCGTGTAGGCCTGCTAGAGTCGCCGCATGACCGCCTCCGCCAGCCAGCGCCCGGCCTGGATCCTGCCGGTAATCGTCCTGTCGCAGTTCGCGGCCACCTCGTTGTGGTTTGCCGCCAACGCGGTGCTGCCCGATCTGCAGGTGGTGTTCGATCTGCCGGCCAACGCGGTGGGTCTGGTGACCTCCGCCGTGCAGTTCGGCTTCGTCGCCGGCACGCTGGTATTCGCGCTCCTGACGTTGTCCGACCGCTTTTCGCCGTCCACGGTGTTCCTGGTCTGCGCGCTGCTCGGGGCTGCCTGCAACGCCGGGGTGTTCGTGGTGCCGGAGGGCCTGTGGCCGCTGCTGGTGCTGCGCTTCGCCACCGGCTTCTTCCTGGCCGGCATCTATCCGGTGGGGATGAAGATCGCGGCCTCCTGGTATGCGGAGGGGCTGGGCGGGGCCCTCGGCTATCTGGTGGGGGCACTGGTGCTGGGCACGGCGTTTCCGCATCTGATCGAGGCCCTGGGCGGCGACCTGCCCTGGCGCGGGGTGATGGCGGCGGTGTCCGGGCTGGCAGTGGCCGGTGGGCTGGCGGTTTATCTGTTCGTGCCGGCCGGGCCCCATCTGCCGGGGCCGTCGCCATTCGATCCGCGCGCCATCCCCGACGCATTCTCCGACCGCAACCTGCGCGCCGCGGCCTTCGGTTATTTCGGCCACATGTGGGAGCTGTACCCGGTACTGGCCTTCTTCCCGGTACTGCTGGCGCTGCACATCGATCTGGTCGGAGCACCGGACGTCGGTGTATCGCTGTGGTCGTTCTTCGCCATTGCCGCCGGGACGGTGGGCTGCATCGGCGGGGGGATGCTCTCGCGGCGGCTGGGCAGCGCCCGCGTGGCCTTCGTGCAACTGGCCTGTTCGGGCGCGGCCTGCGTAGCCTCGCCCTGGCTGCTGCAGGCGCCCACGCCGGTGTTTCTGGCGTTCCTGCTGTTCTGGGGGATGACGGTTTCCGGGGATTCGCCGCAGTTCTCCACCCTGGTGGCCGGCAGTGCGCCGCGGCGCTCGGTGGGCACCGCGCTGACCTTCGTCAATTCGATGGGTTTCGCCATCACCATCGTCAGCCTGCAGCTGGTGGAACTGCTGCGCCACGTGGTGCAGCCGGACTACATGATGTGGGTGCTGATACCGGGGCCGGTGATCGGGCTGCTGGCGATGCGGCGATTGTTGTAGAACATTCCCACCCTTTCCCCGGTCCTCTCCCGCCAGCGGGAGAGGGGGTTGAATCAGGCGCCGTTCAGCACAAAGCCGGTCAGGAATCCGGCGGCGACGATGGCCGCGGCCAGCAGGATCAGCCAGCCGTCCCGCACCGACAGGGCCAGCGCCAGCAGGGCGATGGCTGCGGCCGGGACGACCGCGGCGAAGGGCACCAGTTCCAGCGGAATCATGCACAGCGCCAGCAGCAGGCAGGCGACCGCAATCAGCCGCGGTGCCGGTGGCCGGGTCAGCCATCGCAGCCGGGGATGCAGGAAGCGGTCGATGCGCCGGGTGACCGGCACGATCCTGTCGTAGGCCAGGTCGAACTTGTCCCGCTCGATGGTGATCTCGCGCAGTCGACGCGGCAGCCAGGGGTGACGCTTGCCCAGGGCGAGTTGCCCGGCCAGCAGCACGATGACCAGCGCCATCAGGGTGGGTACGCCGGGAATCACACCAATTGGCGGCATCACGAACAGGGCGGGGGCCAGCAGCAGCGGTCCGAAGCCGCGATCCTCGATCGCCTCGATCATTTCCTGGATGGTGAAGTGGTCACCGTCGAAGTTGTCCCGCATGCGGGAGAGCAGCCCGGTGAGATCGTCGCGCTCGTTCATGTGCGTGACCCTGTAATCGTTGGTCCGGCGCGGTTGTCCCCCGGCGGGCATGGTGCAACGATTGTGTGGCCGGTGCCAGTCACCTCAGCCGGCGCGTTGCTCCAGTTCCTCCCAGCGGGCCAGGGCGGATTCCAGGTCGCGCTCGGCGGCGGCCAGCTTTTCGCCGGCCGCGCGGATTTCCGCCGGGTCGCCGTCGTAGTAATCGGGACGGGCGAACAGGGCCTGCAGTTCGTCGATGCGCTGTTCGAGTTTCTCGATACGGGCGGGCAGGTCGCGCAGTTCCTTGCGTTCCGGGCTGGACAGCGCCGGTTTCGGCGCCGCGGGCCTGGTCGAAGCCGTCGGCTTGCGCGCCGGTGCCCGCGTGGTTGCCGGGGCCGGGCGCTGGCGCAGCCAGTCGCTGTAACCGCCGACATACTCGCCGACGTGGCCGTTGCCCTCGAATACCAGGGTGCTGGTGACGACGTTGTCGAGAAACGCCCGGTCATGCGAGACCAGCAGCAGGGTGCCGGTGAACTGCACCAGCAGTTCCTCGAGCAGTTCCAGGGTTTCGATATCCAGATCGTTGGTGGGCTCGTCCATCACCAGCAGGTTGGCCGAACGGGTGAACAGCTTGGCCAGCAGCGCGCGGTTGCGTTCGCCGCCGGACAGCACCCGCACCGGCGAGCGGGCGCGGTCCGGGGCGAACAGGAAGTCCTGGAGATAGCTCATCACGTGCTTGCGCTGGCCGTTGACGGTGATCTCGTTGCGGCCCTGGCCGATGTTCTCGGCCACCGTGGCGTTGTCGTCCAGCGCGGCCCGGTGCTGGTCGAAATGCGCGATTTCCAGATTGGTGCCGGGCGTCACCGTACCTGCCTGCGGGGCGAGCTCGCCGAGCAGTAGGCGGATCAGGGTGGTCTTGCCGCTGCCGTTGGGGCCGACGATGCCGACCTTGTCGCCGCGCTGGATCAGGGTGGAGAAGTCGCGGATGATCGGCTTGCCCTCGTGGGCGAACGCCAGATCCTCCGCCAGCAGCACCCGCTTGCCGGCACGGCTGGGGTCCTGCATGGCGATCCTCGCGCTGCCGGTGCGTTCGCGGCGCTCCCGGCGTTCCTCGCGCATCGCCTTGAGCGCGCGCACGCGGCCTTCGTTGCGGGTGCGCCGCGCCTTGATGCCCTGGCGGATCCAGACTTCTTCCTGAGCCAGGCGCTTGTCGAACAGCGCATTGGCCTTGGCCTCGTCTTCCAGGGCCTTGGCCTTGCCGGCCAGGTATTTGTCGTAGTCGCCCGGCCAGGAGGTCAGCCGGCCGCGGTCGAGTTCCACGATGCGGGTGGCCAGCCGCCGCAGGAAGGCGCGGTCATGAGTGATGAACAGCAGCGCGCCGGGCCAGTCCAGCAGCATCTGCTCGAGCTGGTCGATGGCCTCGATATCCAGATGGTTGGTGGGCTCGTCGAGCAGAAGCAGTTCGGGATCGCGCACCAGCGCCCGGGCCAGCAGCACGCGGCGCTTGGCGCCGCCGGACAGGGTGGCGAAATCCACCTCCCCGGTCAGCCGCAGGCGCGTGAGGGTGGCTTCGACCCGCTGGTCCATGGTCCAGGCATCGGCGGCATCGAGCTTCGCCTGGGCCTCGCCGAGCGCGTCGCCCACATCCTCGCCCTGGCCCATGCGGTGGATCAGTTCGTGATACCGGCCGAGCAGGCGGCCGACGTCACCCAGCCCGCCGGCCACCACCTCGAACACGCTGCCGCCGACGCCGGCGGGTACTTCCTGTTCCAGTCGCGCGATGCGCAGGTCGCTGCGGGCCTCGATCTGGCCGTCGTCGGCCTGGATCTCGCCGTCGATGATGCGCATCAGGGTGGACTTGCCGGAGCCGTTGCGGCCCACGAAGGCCACCCGCTCGCCGGCGGCGATCTGGAATTCCACCCCGTCGAGCAGGACGGTGGTGCCGTAGCGCAACTGGATGTCGCGAAGCTTGATCAGCATGAGCGGGGCATGGCGTGGCCGGCCGGGGGCGGCCGCGAGCGTGAGTCCGGCGCGCAGGATACGCCAGTGCCGGCCGACGGACAGCCCCGGGGCTTACAATCCAGGCTGATTCATACAAGGAACCGCCCCATGACCGATTCCGAACGCCTCGGCCTTTGCCCGCAGCGTCTGGCCCGCATCCGCCCCGCGCTGGAAAAGCACGTGCACGAGCAAGGCATGGCGGGCGCGGTGACCCTGCTGGCCCGTCATGGCGACGTGGTGGACACCCAGTGCATCGGTTATCTGGATCGCGAGGCAGGTCTGCCGATGCGCGAGGATGCGCTGTTCCGCATCTATTCCATGACCAAGCCGGTGACCTGCGTGGCGCTGATGATGCTCTACGAGCGCGGGCATTTTCAGCTGGCCGAGCCGGTCGCGAAGTTTCTGCCGGCCTTCGCCGACGTCCTGGTACACAGCGACGAGGGGCCCGTCCCGCCAGCCCGCCCGATGACCATTCGCGATCTGCTGACGCACACCTCGGGCATTACCTATCATTTTCTCGAAAACGGCCCGGTGGAGGCACGGTACCGCGAGCAGCGCGTGGCCAGCGACAAGCCGCTGGCGGAATTCGTCGACGACATCGCCCGCCAGCCGCTGGCCTTTCATCCGGGCACCCGCTGGCGCTACGGCTTTTCGCAAGATGTGGTCGCGCGGCTGGTGGAGGTGATGAGCGGGCAGGCCTTCGGCGATTTCCTGCGCGATGAACTGTTCCAGCCGCTGGGCATGGTCGACACCGGCTTCGGGGTGCCGGCGGATAAGCGGGAGCGCTTCGCCGCGATGTACGGCTCGCACGACGTGCTGGAACCGGAGGTCAGCGTCTCCGCCTGGTTCGGCGATGCGCTGGCCGGCAGGATCCGGCGCCTGGCCGGGTCCGATGACAGCCGGGAACTGGCGGCTGACCCGCCCGCGCGGGGCGGCCACGGGCTGGTGTCCACGGTGCGCGATTACCTGCAGTTCTGCCGCATGCTCGCGGGTGGCGGCAGCCTGGATGGCCGGCGCTACCTCGGCCGCAAGACGCTGTCCCTGATGACCGCCAATCACATCCCCGGCGAGCTGCTGCCCTACGAGATCGGCGGCATCACCACGCCCGGTTACGGCTACGGCCTGGGTTTCCGGGTGATGATGGACCCGGCGGCGGCGATGCTGCCGGGCACCGCCGGCGAATACGGCTGGAGCGGCGCGGCCAGCACCTATTTCTGGATCGACCCGGCCGAGGATTTCATCGGCATCCAGATGGCCCAGTTCCAGCCGCCCGGCATTCACCTGCTGGCCCCGGATTTCCGGGTGGCGGCCTATCAGGCGCTGCTGTAGTCGGCTTCCTGAAAACCTGTCTGCCACCGGGAGAGGGGCCGGGAGAGGGGGAATCTAAACCGCCCGCCGCTGCATCTCCCCGAACATCTCCTGGAACTCCCGGAACATCTCGCCGCCGAGCATGCCGCCGCCGGTGGCAATCATCAGGATCAGCGGCAGCAGCGTGAGCACCATCATGATGATGGCCAGTACGCCCCAGATGGTGAAGTAGGTCTTGAGCTTGGCCAGTGCGCGCTGCAGCGCCACCGGGTCCGAGCTGGTTTCGGCCTGGCCGATGGCGCCGGCCGCCTGGATCAGCAGAATGCCGAGCCAGATCGGAATCCAGGCCACCAGCAGGCCGATGATGCTCAGCGCCATCAGCAGGCCGTAGAGCAGCGACAGAATGCCCAGGAAAGTCAGCCAGCCCCGGCCGCGGGCGAGCGGCTGGCTGAGGGTGGCGATAGTCGGATTGGTGTCCATGCTGTCCCCTTTTCTGATTGTCGGTCGAGCCTGCCCGCCCGCCCGGGTCAGTACAAGTCGGTGCGGTTCAGCCGGCGGGGATGAACACTTCGCCGGCCATCAGGCATCGGGCACTGCGCTGCAGGCTGATCGCGGGTGCGGTCCAGGCGCCGTCGCGGTAGACGACTTCGGCCCCCACCCGCAGCATCCCGGCGGCATGGCCGATGCGTCGGTCCGCCGCAGAGCCTCCGGCCAGATCGTGGACGACGCTGCCGGGCAGGGCCGCGGCCACCGCCGTGGCCACCGCGCTGGTGCCGGGATAGGCGTGGTGCGGGCGGCCCATGGACAGGGCGCGGGCGCACAGGTCGATGTCGCCGGCGGCCAGTTCGCGGCCGGTGTGCAGACGGTGGCCGGCCGGCGGGCCGATCAGATGCAGTTTCGGCGTGGCGGGCCGCCGGCGGGCGGCGTCCTCGGGCGAGTCGGCCAGGCCCAGAGCCAAGGTGGCGTGATCGCGCAGTTGATTCAGGCGCGCCAGACGGTCGGCATCGGCGGCCAGTTCGGCCGGGGTTTCGGTGGCGGTAAGTCCGAGACCCGCCGCGTGCACGAACACCGCGACGTTTCCGGCGTGAATCAGCGTGACCTCGATCACGCCGAGGCCGGGGACCTCCAGCACGTCCACCGGCCGACCGGTGGGCAGCACGCCGCCGCCGGCCTCGCCCCCGGCGTCGGCAAAGCGCAGGTCGATGGCCGCGCCGGGAAAGGCGACGCCGTCCATGGAGAAGTCGCCGTCCACGCGGGCGAGCCCGTCGGTCACCGGCACGTCGGCCTCGATGCGCTTGCCCAGATTGGCTTGCCAGATGGCCACGCGGCTCATCGGTTCGGTGGCCGGGACCAGCCCGCTATCGATGGCGAAGGGCCCGACCGCGGCGGTGAGGTTGCCGCAGTTGCCGGACCAGTCGATCACCGGTTCGCCGACGGCGACGTGGCCGAAGCGGTAGTCCACGTCGCAGCCGTCACGCTCGCTGCGGTCGACGACAACCACCTTGCTGGTGGACGAGGTCGCCCCGCCGAGGCCGTCGATCTGGGTGCCGAAGGGGTCGGGGCTGCCGATGGCGCGCAGCAGCAGGGCGTCGCGTTCGGCGGGGTCGGACGGCAGGTCCCGGGCGTGGAAGAACAGGCCCTTGCTGGTGCCGCCGCGCATCCAGACGGCGGGGATGGCGCGCTGGCTCACGCGGCTACTGCAGGTCCAGCGCCACGGCCTTGAGGGCGTCCAGGTCGACGATCTCCAGCGCGGCCTCGTGGGTGGCGGCGAGCACCACCGGCGGCGCCGCACCCGCGGCCCGGGCTTCCTCCCAGCGGGCGGCGCACAGGCACCAGCGGTCGCCGGGTTTCAATCCCGGAAAGCCGGGACCGGGGCTGGCCAGGTCGTTGCCGCGGCTGGCGGTGTAGTCGAGAAATTTGCGGGTCATTTCCGCGCACACCACGTGGCGGCCGACGTCTTCCGGACCGGTCTCGCAGTAACCATTGCGGTAGAAACCGGTGACCGGCCGCAGGCAGCAGCCTTCCAGCGGCTGGCCCAGGACGTTGCGGCTGCCGTCAGGCACGATCGGCGCGGATGCTGATGCCCGGCAGCCGGGCCGAGCGCGAGCCCGGCAGCGGGTGGTTGGCGGCGTCGTGATAGGTGAACACCGCGGAGAGCTTGCGTTCGTCGGTAGTGTTGCGCCCGGCGGCGTGGAACACCCCCGCGTGGAAGAACAGCACGTCGCCCGGCGCCAGTTCGGCGGTACGGGCGGAGGCCAGCAGCGCCAGATTGTCGGCCCGGTCCTCGCGCAGGAAGCGGGCGTCGTCGACCTGATCGGCGGAAAACGCCATCCGGTGCGTGCCGGGCAGCAACTGCATGCCGCCATTGGCCGGGTGTTCGTGGCCCAGCGCCAACCAGGCGTTGACCAGTTTCGGCTGTTCGAATGACCAGTAACGCAGGTCCTGATGCCAGCCGGTGGCGCTGGAGTAGGCCGGCTGCTTGGTCATCACGCAGTTGTGATGGCAACGCGTCAGTGCCAGATTACGGCTGTCCAGCAGGGCACCGACCATGGCGGTGACGGCCGGATCAAGCGCCCAGTCGGCAAGCCGAGGATGACGATCATGGGCCTGCAACAGGCGGCGCACCGTCTGCCCGCCGGGCGCGTCACGGTCGGCCGGCGCGCCGGGGTAGGCCACGTCGGCTTCGTATTCCAGCGGATCGACGGCGCGCTCGAGATGGTCGAGCACGACGTCGCGGATCGCCTGCAGCCGCGCCGGCCCGGCCATGCCGCGCACGATGGTGTAGCCGTCGCGGGCGAACTCGGCCCGGTGTTGGTCGATCGATCGGGTGTCGGCGATCAGTGCGCTCATGGCGTCATTTTAACGCACCACGCCGGTCCCCGGATTCACGCCACCGCGTGCTGCGGCCGGGACGGCGCGCTGAAACCGTCCAGGAACATGGCGGTGGCCATGTCGGCGGCCCGGGCCGGGTCGCGATCCTGGCGGCGGGCGAGGCTGCGGCCCATCTCGAAGCCCACGCCGAAGAACGCGGCGGCCAGGTATTCCACGTCGGTATCGGGAATCAGGCCGCGGTCGATGGCGTCGCGAATGTCGTTTTCCAGCGCCTGCACCGACAGTCCCAGCACGCTCTGCTCGAAGGTATCCCGCACCATCGCGATGTTGCGCAGGATGCCCTCGTAGAACAGCGGATCAGTGGCAATGGTCTCGAACGCGGCACTGTAGGCGCCGTGCACGAATTCCCGCAGCGTACGGGCGTTGCGGCGGATGCCGGTCAGGCGCTCGGTGAGGCTGCGCATGCGGTCGTCGAGCAGGGCGCGGTAGACGCTGTCCTTGTCCGGAAAGTAGTTGTAGAAGGTGCCGGCGGCCAGCGGCGTGCGGCGGATGATATCGCGCACGCTGATGGCATCGAAGGATTGTTCGATGAAGCAGTCCCGCGCCGCGGCCAGGATGGTGGCGCGGTTGGCCTGCTTGTTCTGCTCGCGTTTTCCGGTCATGACGGGGTTTGCCGGGTGTCGAAGGGCGGCGAATAATCGCAATAGTTGACACCCATGTCATGTTTTTTGCAAGCATCTCCGGACATCGCCGGTCCGTACTGGCACTATCGGTACGCATTCACGGAGTACAATCATGCGGCGACGAAATCTGGTTCTGGGTCTGGTCGGACTGGGCGCATCGGCGGCGGCCATGCGGCTGGCGATCGCGGAAACCGGGACGGGCAGTGCCGACGACAAGAGCGAGTCCATGACCGACATCGACACCATCGAGAAGAGCGCCGCGGAGTGGAAGGAAATCCTCACCGAGGAAGAGTTCTACGTGTTGCGCAAGGAAGGCACGGAATCCCCCGGCAGCAGCCCGCTGAACGCGGAGAAGCGCGAGGGCACGTTCGTCTGTGCCGGCTGCGAGTTCCCGCTGTTCGAGTCGAAATGGAAGTATGAATCCGGCACCGGCTGGCCGAGCTTCTGGTCCTATATAGATGGCCATCTCGATTTCAAGCGCGACTTCAAGCTGATTCTGCCGCGCACCGAGTATCACTGCGCGCGCTGCGGCGGCCATCAGGGGCACGTGTTCGACGACGGTCCGGAACCCACCGGCAAGCGCTATTGCAACAACGGCGTGGCCCTGAAGTTCGAACCGGCCTGACCCGGCCGGCCCGCGATTGCGGCGGCGCAACAGATGGGCGAGCATGAGCCGGCCATCCAACCCATTCGGTCGAACCCATGCTGACCATCGTCGGGCTGTCCGGCAGCCTTCGCCGTGATTCCTTCAATACGGCGCTGCTCTACGCCGCCGCCGAGTGCATGCCCTCGCACGCCACCCTGGATGTGGCCACGCTGGAGGGCATTCCGCTCTACCACGGCGACGAGGAAGCCGCCCACGGCATTCCGGATGCGGTCGCCGCGCTGAAGGACCGCATCGCGGCCGCCGACGCGCTGCTGCTGGCCACGCCCGAGTACAACAGCGCCATGCCCGGCGTGTTCAAGAACGCCATCGACTGGCTGTCCCGCCCGCCCGAGGATCAACCCCGCGTTTTCCACGGCCGTCCGGTTGCCCTGATGGGCGCCACCCCCGGCGGCAGCGGCACCGGCCTGGCCCAGGCGGCCTGGCTGCCGGTACTGCGGGGGCTGCAGATGCGCCCCTGGTTCGGCGGGCGCGTGCAGGTCGGCGGTGCCGGCAACCTGTTCGACGACGGCGCGCTCACCGACGACGCCACCGCCAAGCAGCTTGCCGAATTCATGGCCGGCTTCGTGGATTTCGTGCGCGGCTGATCCGGTCACCCGCGGCGCCGGCCGCGTCTGGCGGAGCAACTCTCCGCTTTGCCGGCGGCCCCGCCGCCTGTGGCACTATCCGGAACAGGCGCCGCTAGCGAATCGCCCGGGCGCCGGAGGGTAGTGCTATGAGCTCGGCGACCGACAAGCTGCCGACCACCTCGGCCGCCGGGCTGCCCGGCCCCCGCGGCCTGCCCCTGATCGGCAACGCGCTCGAGTTCCGCCCGTCGGTGGCCCACCAGGTAGTCGAGCGCTGGGCCCGGGAATACGGCCCCTGGTTCACCTTCCGGATCGGGCCCGAGCGCTTCGTCGGCGTGGCCGACCCGGACGCCGTCCGCACGCTGCTGATGCAGCGCCCCGTGCAGTTCTCCCGCACCCGGCGCATCGAATCCACCATGCGGGAGATGGGCATTGCCAACCTGTTTTCCGCCGAGGGCGAACAGTGGCAGCGCTACCGCCGGGTCTGGCTGGCCGCCATGAATGCCCACCGGGTAAAGCCCTTCTTCGAACGCATGGTGGGCATCACCGAGCGTCTGCGGCAACGCTGGGTGCAGGCCGCGACCGACGGCCGCACCGTGGACGTGGTCGACGACCTGATGCGCTACACCGTCGACGTGGTCACGCTGTTCGCCTACGGCCACGACGCCAACACCCTGCAGCAGGGCGACGACATCGTGCAGCAGCATCTGCAGCATGTGTTTCCCGCCATCAACCGGCGCATCAACAGCCCCTGGGCCTACTGGCGCTACCTGCCGCTGCCCGCGGACTGGCGCCTGCGCCGTGCCCTCCGCGGGCTCAACGAATTCGGCATGAAACGCATCACGGAAGTGCGCGACCGCATGGTCGCCGACCCGTCCCTGCGCGATGCCCCGGACAATCTCTTGGCCGCCCTGATCGCGGCGGGGCAGGCGGACGAGGACCCGTTCACCGATCACGACATCCTCGGCAACACCCTGGCCGCGCTGCTGGCCGGCGAGGACACCACCGCGCTGAGCGTGGGCTGGATGATCCACGAACTGGCCGGCAGGCCCGAGCAACTGGAACGGCTCCGCGCCGAGGTCGACGCTGTACTCGGCGACGCTCCGCTCTGGAACGACCCGGACCAGCGCGACGCCTTCCCATACCTGGACGCCGTCATGCAGGAAACCATGCGGCTGCGCCCGGTGGCTCCTATCCAGGGCATGACCTCGAATCAGAACGTGGAACTTGGCGGCCGGCACTTCCCGGCAAAGATCAACTTCATGATGGCGATGCGGGCGCTGTCCTTGAACGAAGAGATCTACCCCCAAGCTCAGACATTCCGCCCCGAACGCTGGCTGGGAGACCGCGACGCCCACTTCACCCAGAAGCCCCCGCACCCCTTCGGCGGCGGCAAGCGCACCTGCCCCGGCATGAACCTCGCGCTGCTCGAAATCCGCTCGGTAATCGCCATGCTCGTGCGCCACTTCGACTTCCAGCCACCACCCGACGCCCGCCCGGTGGAGGAACGCTTCGCCTTCACCATGCGCCCGGAAAATCTGCGGATGCAGATGTGGTTGCGTGGCTGATTGCCGCGGGTGCGCTTGCCCATGTTGTTCGTATATTTGCCCCGGTAATCCCCGACCTGCTAACAACGGCACCAGGGGACAAAACCGGTCAGACGCCGGGCGGGGCAAACAAATGCCACACATCAAACTTGATTCTTCCCGGGTGCCATGCTTCGCGCGTTGTGATTCCGACAAATCAAGCGGTGCCGGCGCGAGAAAAAATGGGGCTCTGACCCTTTTAATAATGCCGGCGTGAGCCCATTTGGGAAAGTACTGTCGTGTAAAAGACCGCCGACCGCTTTCCTACGCGGTTCTTTGTCCTGACTCTTGCCCCCATGGCCTGGGTGAACGCCAACCACTCACGGGGCTCGCTATCAATTGTCGCGCGTGGCAGCCTTTACCTACCAGAGCCAGTAAGAGGGGAAGATGGAATTTTCTGCTGCAACATTAATGTTCTGGGCTTTGATCAGCCTTATTCTGTTCGGAGTTCCGACCGCGATGCTTTTCCAAAGGAAGGGTTACCATTGGATGCCAGGCATTGGCATTGGGACACTCTACGGTCCTATTGCACTGATCATCGCAACCGGCCTTCCGGACCAGCATACGCGCGACGCCATCTTCGTCATCGCCAAGAAGCTCGAGGCCGTGCCCGATGATCTTCACGTCGAGATGAATAACTACGGTACGCCCAAGGAAATAGGTCGTCGGCAAGCGATAGCCCAGCTCGAAAAGGCCATTCACAGACAATATCCTGGGAAAGTGCGCGCCGACGATTAGGGTGATTCGGACTGACCTATAAGCAAAGGGCTCTGAGTCCTTTTCCCGATTCCGTTGCGCGTTTCATGCGCCACTCCACAAAGGCCCCTCAACTCAAGCGTTGGATCGACCAGAGGTGTGCGCTGACTTTCATGCTGTAAGGCTATGATTAAATCCGGTGACTTCGCAGTGGTAGCGAGTACATCCGCCACCTCATTCGGCGGGATCAGATGACCAAGAAGCGTCTGGCCGTGCTGAGGCTAGCCCTCCTGGAGGGGAAGTCCAGCGGGGAACCTCGGCCTGTTGATATGTCGGCAATCAAGGCCGCCGGCCGTAATCGGATGAAATCGGCTGAGTAGTGGGCAAGCGGCGCGCCATGCCGCGAGCGAAAGCGCTCCGATTCCATTTCCGCCGGCACGGGCGGATGGTGCGCTTTATACTGAGAACCTGATTCAGGAGCAGCGATATGAGCATGCTTGCAGGCATCACCACGAGAGACCAGGAAATTCTGAGCGGCACGCCCGTATTTCCGGGAACCCGGGTACCAGTGCGGGCGCTGTTTGATTACCTGGAGGCCGGAGATTCGTTGGAGGAATTCCTGCATCAATTCCCGTCGGTACATAAGCAACAGGCAATAGCGGTCCTGGATGCCGCCTACGAATCCGTGGCCGCCGATGCGGATACTCATTGACGAGAATTTTCCTGCGGACTTCGCGGAATTGCTGAGCGGCGAAATTCATACCGTTCACGGGCTCGGGTGGTCCGGAATCAAGAATGGCGAGTTGCTACGCAGAGCCGCGGCAGTTTGCGACGTTTTCCTCACGCTCGACCGAAACCTGGAATTCCAGCAGAACGTTTCAGCGCTGTCGTTCGGCGTTGTGGTGGTTCGCTCTGTTTCAAACCGGGTCGCCGAATTAAGGAAGCACGTTCGCAGCATCGAGGCTGCCGTCAAAGATGTCCGCCCGGGAGAAGTCAAACATGCTGGTGCCTGATGGGCGTTCGCGCGTTCTGGTTCCGAGTAACGCGGGCAGTACTTTTAATTCCCCCGATCGTACGATCTATTGCCTTGCTGCCACCCAGGCTGTGTGCACCGTTCTCGCATGAGTCGTCTCACGGCTATCCAGCGTGACGCTCACTGCCTGGCCGCATAACTGGTCATCAGATTGCGGTAGTTAGGGATGTGCTGGGAGAACAGCGCGCCCAGCCCCTCGATGTCGTTGCGCCAGTCGCGGTGCAGTTCGCCGGCCATGGCGAACCAGTTCATCAGTTGTACCCCGGCCTGCTGCATGCGCAGCCAGGCGGAATGGCGGGTGACTTCGTTGAAGGTGCCGGAAGCGTCGGTGATCACGAATACTTCGTAGCCTTCCTCGATCGCCGATAGCGCCGGAAAGGCCACGCACACTTCGGTGACCACGCCGGCGATGATGAGCTGCTTCTTGCCGGTGGCCTTGACCGCGTCGACGAAGTCTTCGTTGTCCCAGGCGTTGATGTTGCCGGGGCGGGCGATGTAGGGGGCGTCCGGGAAGGTCTCGATCAGTTCCGGCACCAGCGGGCCGTTGGGGCCTTCCTCGAAGCTGGTGGTCAGGATGGTGGGCAGGCCGAAGTACTTGCCGCAGGCAGCGGTGGCCAGCACGTTGTTTTTGAACTCGCCGGGCGAAAAATCCTGCACCAGCGAGATCAGCCCGGACTGGTGATCCACCAGCAGCATGGCGGCGTCGTTCTTGTCCAGACGGCGATATTGGTAGTCGGCAGCCATGGCGGCTCCTTGTCATTCATGGATGGCAAGAATGACTTTGCCGCAAATGTGTTGCCGCGGGAAGACGGGTTACCGCAACGCCGTGTTCGCGGCGGGCGAACGCCGGTGTCAGTTCGTCTGCAGCGTTCGCTGCAGGTACTCGACCAGTGCGCGCACCTTGCGTGCCGGCTGGCGCTGGTAGGGATAGAGGGCGTGGATGCCGTAAGGCTCCGGTTTCGCGTCCGGAAGCACCGCTACCAGGCGGCCGTCGGCCAGGGCATCGGCGGCGATGAAGCGGGGCAGCAGCGCCAGACCCAGTCCCGCGAGCACGGCGTCGCGCATGGCCTCGCCGTTATTGACCACCAGCCGGCAGGTCATGGGCACGTGCCGGACGTGGCCGTCGTCGCGATGGAATCGCCACAGTTCGGTGGCGGCGACATGGGTGTAGCCGATGGCCGGATGCTGCGGCAGTTCGTCCAGGCTGGCGGGCAGGCCGTGGGCGTCGGCGTAGTCGCGGCTGGCGACGATCACCCGCTCGGCGGTGCCGAGCTTCCGCGCCACCATGTTGGAGTCGCGCAGATGGCCGATGCGGATGGCCAGGTCGAAACCGCCCACGGCGATATCGGCAGCGCGGTCGTCCAGGTCCAGGTCGAGTTGCAGGCCGGGGTGATCGCGCAGGAAAGCGAACAGGGCGGGGCCCAGAATCAGGGTGGCGAAGCTCATCGGCGCGGTGATACGCAGGCTGCCGCGCAGGGCCTGTTCGTCGGTGGCCAGGGCCTCGCCCGCGGCGTCCAGTTCCGCCAGGGCCGCGCGGGCCCGCCGGTAGAAGTCGCGGCCGGCGTCGGTGGCGGTCACCCCGCGGGCGGAGCGGTGCAGCAGGCGCACGCCGAAGGCGGCTTCCAGCGCACTCACCCGCTTGCTGACCACCGACTTGGTGCGCTGCAGGCGCCGGGCGGCGGCGGAGATGCTGCCGGTTTCCACCACCCGCAGGAAGGCTTCGATGTCGTCTAGGGCGTAGCTCATCGGCACCGGCCAGGGGGCATCATTTGAGATCGGTGATGAGTGCGTCGAGGGCCCGGCGCAGATCTGGCACGTCAGTCCGGATAATGCTCCACACGGTGTCGTTGTCTATGCCCAGGTAGGCGTGAATGAGGCGGTTGCGGGTAGCGATGATGAGGCGCCACGGAATATCGGGACGTGATGCACGCACTTCCTCGGGCACATGCGTGGCGGCTTCGCCGATCAGTTCGAGATTGCGAAGCGTGGCGTCGTAGGTTCGCTGGTCGGCCTCGAACTGTTGCTGGTCCATCCCTTCCGTGTAGGCGAGGACCTTGCCGGCGAATGCCTGCATGTCCTCGATATAGAAAGCCCACGTCCGCGGGGACCCGCCCTGCTCAGACACGCACGGCTTCCGCTTCGATACCGGGGCGCAGTTCGGGCCGAAGAGCTTTCTGCGTGACCAGGTCCACCGGCCGTCCGAGCAGGTCTTCCAGATAGAACTGCACGCCGAAGTAACGTTGGGAGGTTGCCGGACCGTCGAACGCGACCAGAATATCGACGTCGCTGTCAGCCGTCGCATCGTCGCGGACGGTCGAGCCGAAGCAGGCCAGTTCGGTAACGCCGAATTCGCGCATCAGACGGGCCTTGTGCTGCCGGAGCAGCGTCAGGGTCTGATTGTGGGTGGTCGGTCTGTCCATGTCCCTGCGTCCTGTCTCGGGGGGGGGGCAACCCGTGGATGCACGCCGATGAAGCCTGTCGTCCAGACGGAAGCACGATGCCTAGTCTGCAATGAGTCCGATGATGCTACAAAGCCGGAGAGGTTGTAACTCGGTCACATGCAGTCGTTGCATGAATGCGAACACCGCGTTCGTGACGGTGGGTCTTGGTCAGCGCGGGATTGCCCCGATAATCGGGTGATTAGCGAACGCAGGAGAGCGTTATGACCACTATTGCCGAGACCAGCAACGTGACCACGCCGCGCCCGGTGACCCGGGTGATCACCGGCCAGCCCACCACCGAGGGTGGCGGGGTCAATCTGACCCGCGTGCTCGGCCAGCCGGCCTTGTCCGAGCTGGATCCGTTCCTGTTGCTCGACGAATTCCGCTCGGACGATTCGGCCGACTATCTGGCCGGTTTTCCGGAGCACCCGCACCGCGGTTTCGAGACGGTGACCTACATGCTGGCCGGGCGCATGCGCCACGGCGACAACCACGGCCACAGCGGGGTGATCGGCCCCGGCGGGGTGCAGTGGATGACCGCCGGCCGCGGCATCGTGCATTCGGAAATGCCGGAGCAGGACGAGGGCCTGATGTGGGGCTTCCAGCTCTGGGTGAACCTGCCGGCGGCCGACAAGCTGGGCGAGCCCGGCTATCAGGAGTACGCCGCGGACGCCATTCCGCAGGTCGATCTGCCGGATGGCGGGCAGGTGCGGGTGATCGCCGGGCATTACCGCGATGCCGTGGGCCCGGTGGCCGCGGCGGCGACCGCGCCGGTGTATCTGGACGTCCGGCTGAATGCGGGCAAAACGTTCACGACCGCTGTACCGGCCGGCCACAACGCTATGCTGTATGTCTATGACGGTGCGGTGGATGTGGCCGGGCAATCGCTGACCCGCGGCCAGTTGGCGCAACTCGGCCAGGCCGCCGGCAGCGAGGATGGCGTGGCGTTTACCGCCGGCGACGACGGTGGCCGGGCGCTGCTGATTGCCGGGGCGCCGCTCAACGAGCCGGTAGCACGGTACGGGCCCTTCGTGATGAACCATGCCCACGAAATCCGCCAGGCCGCGCTGGATTTCCAGGCCGGACGGTTCTAGAGTCGATCAGCTACTTCTCCCCCGGCTACGGGGGAGAAGGGTTTTCCTCACCCGGTCAGGCGGGGCACTTTCCATGAGCAACATCGAACCCCAATGCCGGCTGTGCGACTCGCGGGACTGCCCCGCGGCGGCCGATGCGCCGGTCAGCGAAATCATTCCGGCGCGCGAGGCGGTGCTGGGTAAGGACATGGTCATCCGGCGGGCGCTGCCCAGCCGGCACCGGCGCATGATCGGGGCCTGGTGTTTTCTCGACCACGCGGGCCCGGCGGATGTGTCGGCCAATCCGGTCGACGTGGGCTCGCATCCGCACATCGGGTTGCAGACCTTCACCTGGCCGGTGTCGGGCCAGTTGCTGCACAAGGATTCATTGGGCAGCAATCAGGTGATCGATCCGGGGCAGGTCAACCTGATGACCGCCGGGCGCGGAATCACGCATTCCGAGGAATCCCCCGAGGGCGGCCCGGCCTGTTTCGAGGGGGCGCAGTTGTGGATTGCGCTGCCGGATGCCCATCGCCACATCGAGCCGGCGTTCGAGAATTATCCTAAGCAGCCGCAGCTCGACCGCGACGGTTTCCGCATCACCGTGCTGGCCGGCGAGGCCTTCGGCGAACAGGCGCCGGCGCGCATCTATTCGCCGCTGGTCAGCGTGGACTTCACCACGGACGGCGATGCCACCACCGACCTGCCGTTGCGCGCCGATTTCGAGTACGGCCTGCTGGTGCTGCAGGGCGAACTGACGGTGGCCGGGCAGGCGGTGGTACCGGGGCAGTTGCTGTATCTCGGCCGCGGCCGCGAATCCCTGCCGGTTCGGGCCGATGGCGCCGTCCGCGTGCTGCTGATCGGCGGCGAACCCTTCGGCGAGGAGATTCTGCTGTGGTGGAATTACGTGGCGCGCACGAAAGCCGAGATCGCCGAGGCGGACGCGGCCTGGAAGCGTCATGATGCCCGGTTCGGTGATGTGCCCGGTTATGCTGGGACGCCGCTGGAATCGCCGGCGTTGCCCTGGCGGTAGGTGATCCTGTAGGCGGCTTGAAAGCCGCTCTACCGGCCGGGCCGTCTATTCGGTTTCGACCAGTACGCTCTGGTCCACGCCTTCGGCATCGCGACCGGCCCGGGTCCAGATTTCGGTGCGGCCCAGCAGCGAAATGCCGATGTAACCGCGCAGCTTGAGCTTGTCCGGTTCCGGCGTTTCCATCCAGGCGGAATAGGTCTTGCCATTGTTGGGGTCGTAGGCCTCGCCATCTTCCCAGCGGCCCTCGCCGTTGTATTCGAAGCCCTTGAGGATGCGGATGCCCAGCAGGCTACGGTCGCGCTTCGCCGGGTCCGGGTTGTTCACATCCTTCTCGGGGCCGTCGCTGTCGCCGCTACCGGGTGGCTCGCCCACGGTCTTGCCGAAGTACGCCCCGTTTTCCTCGAAGATCTGGATGTAACCGTCCTCGGCGGCGGTCAGCCAGACGCCGGTAATGGCGTCCGCCTCGGGCTGGGCGCTGGCGGCGGTGGCCAGCGCAACCAGCAGGGCGGCGACGAGAGGCATCGGCTGTCGGGTGATCAATGCGGTCATGTCGGGGGGCGGCGGTTTCAATGTCGATGCCAATATTCTAGCCTTCCGTCAGCATCACCCATCATCAAACGCCCGTCAGCAGGAGTGGCCATGTCCAACATCAGCGTCGAAACCCGGGGGCACGTGCTGTGCATCGGCATCAACCGGCCGGACAAGCGCAACGCGTTCAGTCTGGATATGTACCGGGACATGGCGGCCGCCTACGGCCGGCTCGACCGCGATCCGGAACTGCGCTGCGGCCTGCTGTTCGCCCACGGCGACCACTTCACTGCCGGGCTGGATCTGTCCGAGTGGGCGTCGGAGTTCGCCGCCGGGCGGTTTCCGCCGATCGATGACGACGCCATCGAGCCCTTCGGTCTGGATCCCGACAACCGGCTGAGCAAGCCGCTGGTGGTGGCCACCCAGGGCATCTGCTTCACCGCCGGCATCGAGTTCATGCTGGCCGGCGACATCCGGGTGGCCGCCGACAACACCCGCTTCGGCCAGATCGAGATCAAGCGCGGCATCTACCCGGTGGGCGGCGGCACCATCCGTTTCATCCAGAGCATCGGCTGGGGCAACGCCATGCGCTATCTGCTGACCGGCGACGAGATCAGTGCTAACGAGGCGCACCGCATGGGGCTGATCCAGGAACTCACGCCGGTGGGCCAGCAGTTCGATCGCGCCTTCGAGATAGCCCGTCGGGTGGCGGCCCAGGCGCCGCTGGGGGTGCAGGCCACGCTCAGGAGTTCGCGGCTGTCGCTGGATGCCGGCGAGCGTGCCGCCATCGAAAAGCTGCTGCCGGACCTGATCCCGATCATGAACAGCGAGGACGCTCGGGAGGGCGTGCAGTCGTTCGTGGAGCGGCGCGAGGCGGTCTTCAGGGGGCGCTGATAGACTGCCGCCAAGGCATTCCGGTGGGATGGCAGTCGCTGCCCGCCTCGTCAATAAGGAACCCCAATGGCCGACGAACCGCTGATCGCCGTCTTCGTCGATTTCGAGAACCTGGCGCTGGGCGTCAAGGACGTGCCCGGCGGCGATTTCCAGATGGAGCTGGTCACCAAGCGTCTGCTGGAAAAGGGCCGCATCGTGTTCAAGCGGGCCTACTGCGACTGGACCCGCTACAAGAACACCATGCACGCGTTCCACGCGATGGGGGTGGAGATGATCGACATCCCCCAGTCACGGGTCTCCGGCAAGAACAGCGCGGATATCCGCATGGTCGTGGATGCCATCGACATGTGCTACGCCAAGAGTCACATCGACATCTTCGCGCTGGTGTCGGGCGATTCCGATTTCTCGCCGCTGGTATCCAAGCTCAAGGAGAACGACAAGCGGGTGATCGGCTGTGGGGTGAAGTCGTCCACCTCGGATCTGCTGGTGGCCAACTGCGACGAGTTCATCTACTACGACGATCTGGTTCAGACCGCCCGCAAGAGCGGCTCACGCCGAGCCAAGCGCGGCAACAAGCCGACTGACAAGAGCGCCGAGGCGCGGGAGAAGATTCTCGAGATCGTGCAGTCGCTGGAGTCGGACTACGACCCGGTATGGGGTTCGCAGATCAAGCAGACGATCAAGCGCGTGTACCCCAGCTTCAACGAGACCCACTACGGCTACAAGGGCTTTTCCGAACTGCTGCAGGACGCGGAGAAGCAGAAGCTGCTGGCGCTGGAGTACGACGCCGACCGCGGCAATTACAAGGTGCGCTCGATCTGACGCAGGTTGGTGTGCCGGCTGGCCGCTTGAAAGCGGCCCTACGCAGGAATCGGGTTATTTCGCCAGCCGTGACCTCGAGGTAGGGCGATTCATCGCGCCGATTCACCCGCACCACGAAAAAGGGCCCGCAGCGCGGGCCCTTCTCATTGCCGGTAATGGCAAAGGCGGTGTGGCTAGTTGATCACGCCGCAGGCAATCCGGCCGCCGGCGGCGCCGGCCGGGGGTTCCGTGGGATCGTTGCCCTTGGCGTGTACGACCACGGCCTTGCCGCGGACCACGTCCAGTGACAGGCCTTCCAGGGTGATCAGTTCATTGTCGCTGCCGGTGTCGGCCACGTTGAACTCGCCCAGATTGCCGTGGATATCGTCGTCACCGTCGGTGGGAAACTTGAGATGCGGGCCGGCGGCCTGGGCGTTGTCGCCGCAGTCGCCATTGGCGTGCACATGGAAGGCATGCATGCCCGCACTCATGCCGCTGGCCTCGGCGTACACCTGGATGTCTTCACCCATCGCCGTGAACTCGACCTGGCCGGTCACGCCGCTGCCATCCACTTCCTCGAGCGTGGCGGTCACCTGGTTGTCGCTGGCGGTCGGCTCTTCGGCCATTGCCTGGTCGGCGGCATCGTCCATGTCGTCCATGGCTTCGCCGGCGTCATCCATGGCCTCTTCCGTTGCCTCGGCGGCATCGTCAGCCATCTGTTCGGCGGTTGCCTGGGCGTCCTCCATGGCCTCTTCGGCCTGTTGCTGATCACCCTCGCTGCAAGCGGTGATGGTGAAGGCGCCCGCGCAGAGGGCGGCGATCATCCAGAAATTACGCATTGTCCTGGCTCCCGATTGGTTCGAGCTTGGCACGGTGCGCGCTGATGCGCGTCACCAGGTCCCCGTGATTTTCGAGGCCGGAGAATAACACTCCGTAGTTGTCCTGCAGCCAGTTACCGAAGGCCTGCGGGTCGTTTTCCCCCATCAGGCGGGCCAGCGCCGCGGTGTGTTCGCCGCCACCGGCGGCGGCCTCGCGGCGAACGATATGGAACTGGGAATCCACGAATTCACGCGCCCGGGCGTACTCGGTATTCGGGCCTTCCGTGGTGGCGTCCGAGCTCTGGGATGTGGTGTCGGTGACCTGTTCCAGCGCCTTGGCGGCGGTATTGGTGGTACTGGTGACGGCGCTGCAGCCGGCCACGACTGGCAGCGTGAACAGCAGGGAAAGAAGTACGCGTTGCATCGGGTTGTCCTCGCGTTGGGTAGACCCCGAGTCTAGCCCTGTTGAGCCGTCCGCGTCGAAGGAATTTGACCGGACGGGAAGGATGCCCGATTTTCGGGGCAGGATTTCACTAGCGATCTACCATGGACGTTCTGCGAACCCCCGACGAATGCTTTGCCGGCCTGTCCGGTTACCCCTTCGAGCCCCGCTACGCCACCGTTGGCGATCTGCGGCTGCACTACCTCGACGAAGGGGATCCGGATGGCCCGGTCGTGTTGCTGATGCACGGCGAGCCGAGCTGGTCGTACCTCTACCGCACCATGATTCCACCGCTGGTCGACGCCGGCTGCCGGGTCCTGGCGCCCGATCTGATCGGTTTCGGGCGCTCGGACAAGCCGGCGGCCGTGGCCGACTACAGCTATCAGCGCCATGTCGACTGGATACTGGAGTGGCTGCGGCAGCTCGATCCGGACCGGGTGACGCTGTTCTGCCAGGACTGGGGCTCGCTGATCGGCCTGCGGCTGGTGGCCGCCGAGCCGGACCGGTTCGCCCGGGTGTTCGTGGGCAACGGCGGGCTGCCCACCGGCGATGAAAGAGTGCCGGCCGCGTTCAAGCTCTGGCGGGCGTTCGCGTTGTACAGCCCGATCTTCCCGGTCGCCGGGATCATGCGCGTGGCCACCCGCGCCCCCATGGACAAGGCCACGGCGCGCGGCTACGCGGCACCGTTTCCCGACAAACGCTATCTGGCCGGCGCCCGCGCCTTCCCCGCGCTGGTACCGATCACGCCGGACGACCCGGCCAGCGAGCCCAACCGCGATGCCTGGGCGGTGCTCGGGCAATTCGACAAGCCGTTCCACACCTGCTTTTCCGATGGCGATCCCATCACCCGCGGTATGGACCGTGGCCTGCGCCGCCGGGTGCCGGGCGCGGAAGGTGTGGAACACACGACCATCGAGGGGGCCGGCCACTTCCTGCAGGAGGACAAGGGACGCGAAATCGCCGCCTTCATGCGGCGGCAGATGGGTTGTTGAGCAGCGGTCTCTCGGCTGGAATGGTTTCCGAGTCCCGGTCTACGCGAGCGCCTTCCAGAGCGTCCTGAGCTGCGTCGCCGCGCGCGATCTTGGCGCGAAACAGGCGACCGGCGCCTGGTATTCGCCCATGCGTTCCACGTCCGCCGAATAGCCGATCCACGCAGCCGGCGCGTCGCGCATGACGGCGGGTGGGTCGCTGAGCATGTCCCGGTGCAGCCGCTTGCGGCAGTCGACCATGGAGAAGAACGGCTGCACCCGGGCGGCCTTGCGGCCCTCCTTGTGGGCCAGCGTCTCGATCTGATCCAGCGCCCGGAGCGACAGGGGGCTGGGTACGGCGGGCACCACCAGGGTATCCGCCGCCCGCAGGACGGCGGTGGCGAGGCTGCCGAGACCCGGTGGGCAGTCGAGTACCACCAGCGTGTAGGTCTCGGAGAAGGGTTCGATCAGGTCGGCCAGCCGCTTCTTGCTGCCGGAGGCGGCTCGTAGCAGGGCATCCATGTGGCGGAAACTGGTATCGCCGGGGATCGCGTGCAGCCGTTCATGATGGGCGGTTCGCTGTACGAAGCGCCCCAGCGGGCGGTCGCCGTCCACCACCTTGCGGGCGGCCAGTTTGCGGTCCGTGTCCACCTGCAGGTACCAGCTGGCGGCTGACTGCGGGTCCAGGTCCCAGAGCAGCACGTGCTCGCCGGCCCGGGCCGCCTCCCAGGCCAGATTGACTGCGGCGGCGGTCTTGCCGACGCCGCCCTTGGCGCTGTGCAGGGCCCAGATTCGCATGACGGCAGCCTCGCGCCGGAATGTGACAAAGAGATGACAGTCCCGTTTCAGCAGCCACCGCACCGGGCGGTGTTCACTCGCTGGCGGTCAGCTTCAGCCCGATCACCGCAATGATCAGTAACGCCAGGCAGAGCAGTCGCGCGGTTTCGCGCGGCTCGTCGAACAGCAGCATGCCCAGGATGGTGGTGCCCGTCGTGCCGATACCCACCCACACGGCATAGGCGGTGCCCAGCGGCAGGGTGCGCACCGCCAGCGCCAGCCCGTACAGGCTCGCCACCATCGCCAGGCCGGTGAGCAGGCTGGGCAGGGGGCGGGTGAAACCGTCGGTGTATTTCAGCCCGATCGCCCAGGCAATCTCGAACGCCGCCGCAATGATCAGAATGAGCCAGGCCATGACGCGCAAGGATGACGCCGTGCCCCGGATTTGCAAGCGCTGCGTGGCTACTCAATCATGCCGCCATGCGCGTGGCACTGATCAGCGATACCCATGGCCATCTCGATGACCGGATCGCGGCCGTTCTCAACGATTGCGACCGGATCGTGCACGCCGGCGATGTGGGCGCCGGAGTGGCTGACATTCTTGCTGCCCTGGATCTGCCGGTGACGGTGGTGACGGGCAACAACGATCCGGCAGACGCCGGGTGGCCGGTCTCGGCCGAGCTCGATCTGCCCGGCGGCCGGCTGGTGGTCATCCACGGCCATCAATGGCCGGCGGCCCGACGTTATCAGCGGCTGCGCGCCGCATACGCCGACGCCCGCGTGGTGGTCTGCGGGCACAGCCATCGGCAGGTGGTGGATCAGGACGAGTCCCCCTGGATTCTCAACCCGGGCGCCGCCGGCCGCACCCGGACCTACGGTGGCCCGGGTTACATTGTTCTCGACGCCGACGCGCAGGGCTGGCGGGTCGACGCCCGTCAGTTGTCCCGCCGGCCGTGATGCGGTTGGCCGGGCTGCTCGGGCTAGCGTTCTGGTGCCTGGCTGGTGCCGCCGGGTCGCCGGCCCTGACGCTGGCCGAGGACTATTCCCAGGGTGTCGACGTCGCCGACTACTGGGTCAGCGAGAAACTCGACGGCGTGCGCGGCTACTGGACCGGCGAGCGGCTGATCACCCGCGGTGGGCATCCGGTCAATCCGCCCGACTGGTTTGTGGCCGGTTTCCCGGACGTGCCCCTGGACGGCGAACTCTGGCTCGGCCGCGGCCGTTTCACCGAGACCTCGGCCATCGTGCGCACGGAGGAACCCGTGGATGCCGAGTGGCGGCGGATGCGTTTCATGGTGTTCGATCTGCCGGCGCATGGTGGGCCGTTCAGTGCGCGGCTGGAGGCACTGCGGCAGCGGCTGGCAGCACTGGACATCGCCTGGCTACGCCCGGTTGAACAGTTCCGGGTGGCGGATCATGCCGCCCTGCAGCGCCGGCTGGAGGCGGTGGTGGATCGCGGCGGCGAAGGGCTGATGCTGCGCCGGGCCGATTCGCTGCATGAAAGCGGTCGCAGCGACGATCTGCTCAAGGTGAAGATGCATCAGGATGCCGAGGCCCGCGTGATCCGGCACCTGCCGGGCGAGGGCAAGTACGCGGGCATGATGGGGTCGCTGCTGGTGGAAACCCCGGATGGCCGACGCTTCCGGCTGGGCACCGGATTCACCGACGAGCAGCGGGCGGACCCGCCGCCGGTGGGAAGTTGGGTAACCTATCGCTTCAACGGCTTCACCACCAACGGACTGCCACGATTCGCCCGCTTCCTGCGCGTTCGTCCCGGTTACACGCCACCCTGATGCGCCGGCTCGCCGCCGCGGGGCTGATACTGCTGCTCGCCGCCTGCAGCAGCACGCCGGATCGCCGGGTGCCGGTGGTGCGGGTGTCCGACGCCGGGGTGGCGCTGGACGACACCGCCGCGGTGCGCGAAACCCTGTATGCGCAACTGGATGACTGGCGTGGCACGCCCTACCGGCTGGGCGGCATGACTCGCGACGGGGTGGACTGCTCCGCCTTCGTGCTGCGAGTGTTCCGGGACGCCTTCGGCATCCGGCTGCCTCGCACCACCGAGTTGCAGGCATTCGTTGGCCAACCGGTGGAGGATCACACCGCCGGGGATCTGGTGTTCTTCAAGACCGGCTGGAAGCAGTGGCACGTGGGCATCTACGTGGAGGAATACCGGTTCGTCCACGCCTCGACCAGCCAGGGTGTCATTCTCAGCGACCTGCGCAATCCCTACTGGGCGGGTCACTACTGGCACACGCGACGTCTGCGGCCGGAATGAGCAGCGCGATCCCGTCGCCCGGGCAGGATCAACGCGGATAGTAACGCTTGGATGTCAACTCGCCGACGTCTTCAATCACCTCTTCCTGATGTGGCGACGTGGCGCGCCCGTCCGTCGAGCGCTCTCCTTCCACGCGTTCGGCCCCTTCGGCATCGGTGGCGACGCCTTCGGTTACCCGAGCCTGATGCTCGCTGGCCGGCATTTCGGTTGTCTTGTCCCGGTCACCGGCCCAGGCGGGACTCAGGGTCAGGGCGCTGCCGAACAGCAGGGTGGCGATGGTGGTCGTGATTGCGTGCGTTTGCTTGAACATGTTGGCGAACCTCTCTTCAGAAGCGAATGTCGGTTTGCCCTCGTATACAACAAACCCTGCGGACGATGCCGGCGTTTTAAAGGGGCGGTATATCGATAACGAACCCGACATGCCGGAAAGCCGGTGAAAGCGGCGGAATGAAGTTCGCCTTACAAGATGCGGGCCGGATTGAGCCGGGTTTGTCGGCGATATAACCGCCTGTTGAAGCAGGTGACGACTCTAGACAATATCCAGCTGCAGCTTGCTTGTGGGTGCCGGGAAGCAGGTTTCCAGCGCGGCCAGCGTCTCGGCGTCCAGTCGCACACCGGCGGCGCCGGCATTGTCGGCCACATGGTCGACAACGCCGGCCTTGGGAATAGCCATCACGTCATCGTTGCGCATCACCCAGGCCAGCATCAGCTGCGCGGGACTCATGCCGGCTTCGGCGGCCAGCCGGTGCAGGCGCGCATCCTGTAGCGGGCCGCGGCCCTGGCCCAGCGGGCAGTAGGCCATCACCGGCAGCGCCCGTTCGCGGCACCAGGGCAGCAGGTCGTATTCGATGCCGCGCGAGCCGAGGTGGTAGAGCACCTGGTCGGTGGCGCAGGCGGTACCACCCGGCAGGTCGAACCAGTCCTGCATGCCGCCCACGTCGACGTTGGACACGCCCCAGCGGCGGATCAGCCCGTCGTCCCGCAACCGCTCGAAACCGGCCAGGGTGTCGGCCAGCGTTACGCCGCCCGGCCAGTGCAGTAGGTACAGGTCGATGCGGTCCGTGCCCAGGCGCCGCAGGTTGGCCTCGCAGGCCGCGCGCATGCGTTTCGGGTCGGCGTGGTGCGGGAATACCTTGGAGACCAGGAACACCTCGTCACGGCGGCCGGCGATGGCCTGGCCGGTGACACGCTCGGCGCCGCCGTTGCCGTACATCTCGGCGGTGTCGATCAGGGTCATGCCATGATCGATGCCGGCCTGCAGGGCGTAGACCTCGGCGTCCCGGGCGGCAGCGTCCTCGCCCATATGCCAGGTGCCCTGGCCGAGTGCCGGGACGGCGGTGCCATCCGGCAGGGTGACGGTTGCAGTCATGAGCGGTCCTGTACGGTTGCGCGCGGTTGCTCGGGGCGGGTGGCCAGATACAGGCCGACGCCGGTTAGCGTGACGGCCACCAACGGTGATACCCACCAGACTGGCGCGGTCAGCCAGACGATGACCCAGCTCAGCGCCATCAGGGACAGCGACATCAGCTTGGCGCGGCGGGAAATCACCCGGTGATCCTGCCACGCCACCAGCGCCGGCCCATAAGTGGGGTGTTCGCGCAGGCGCCGGCGCAGTTCCGGCGAGCTCTTGCCCGCGGCCCAGGCAGCCACGATCAGGAACGGGGTGGTGGGCAGCACCGGCAGTACCGCACCGATCGCACCCAGGGCCACGAACAGCATCGCCACGCCCCGCCAGATTCGGCGCGTCAGCGCGGATGACGCGTCGCCGTCGTTGCTCACGGCCCGTTCGCCCACGCCGGGACCTCTCCGAATACCGCCCCGAAAAGCAGCGGCAGCAGGCTGTAGACCAGCGCCGTGATCAGCACCAGGAACCCGACGTTCAGCCATAGTCCGGTGCGGGCCATCTGCGGCAGCGTCACGTACCCGCTGCCGAAGGCGATGGCATTGGGCGGTGTGGCCACCGGCAGCATGAAGGCGCAGGAGGCCGCCAGCGCCGCCGGCACCGCCAGGGTCAGGGGGTTCTCGCCCAGGCCGATGGCCAGTGCCGCCAGCACCGGCAGGAAGGCCGCGGTGGTGGCGGTGTTACTGGTCAGTTCGGTGAGCAACAGGATGGTGGCGGCCGCGGCCAGCAGCACCAGCACCAGTGGCAGTTGATCCAGCCCGCCCAGCAGGTTGCCGATGTAGTCCGCCAGCCCGGTTTCCTGCACCCCGGCGGCCAGCGACAGCCCGCCGCCGAACAGCAGCAGCACGCCCCAGGGCAGGTCGGCGGCGGCTTCCCAATCCAGCACCGGCCGCCAGGGTCGCCAATGCGCCGGCAGCACGAACAGCAGCAGCGCCCCGGCCATGGCGATGCCGGCATCGGACAGGCCCGGCACGTGGGCCGTCAGCAGCGGCGCCGCAATCCAGGTCGCCGCTACCCCACCGAATACCATGGCCACGGTAATTTCCGGGCCGCTGACCGGGCCCAGTTGGCGCCGCCGGGCGGCGATGGCGTCGGCGCCGCCGGCCAGCGTGACGCCGCGCAGCGGGTAGCAGCGCATCAGCACCGCAAACACCAGCGGCAGCCCCAGGCCCACCAGCGGTAGGCCGAAGGCCAGCCACTGCGCGAAGCCGATCTCGACCCCGTAGGTCTCGCGGAAGAAGCCGGCGAGCAGGGCGTTGGGCGGGGTGCCGATCAAGGTGCCCAGGCCGCCGACGTTGGCGCCGTAGGCGATTGCTAGTACCAGCGCGGTGGCGAAGGCCCGCCCGCCGGCCTCGCCGGTGGCTGCCAACCCGGCCACGCTGACCGCGATGGGCAGCATCATCATGGCGGTGGCAGTGTTGCTGACCCACATGGACAGAAAGCCGGTCGCCAGCACGAACCCCAGCACGATGCGCTGCGGCCCGCTGCCCACCGCCGCCACGATCGCCAGCGCCAGCCGCCGGTGCAGGCCGTGGCGCTGCATGGCCAGCGCCAGCAGGAAACCGCCCAGGAATAGGAAGATGATGGGGTTGGCGTAGGGCCGGGCGGCGGCGTCGATGTCCGCGATCCCCAGCAGCGGGAAGGCGGCCAGCGGCACCAGCGCGGTGGCCGGAATCGGAATCGCCTCGGTGATCCACCAGGTGGCCATCAGCAGGCCGACCACGGCGCAGTGCCAGCCGGCGATCGACAGTCCGGTGGGAGCCGGCAGCGCCAGCAGTACCGCGGCGCCGGCCAGACCGCCGATCAGGCCGGCAAGGCCCGGGCGGCGCGTGGCGGCGGGTTCGGGTCGGTCCGGAGGTGACGCCGGCATGGCGGTAACTCTGGCGTCAGCGCCGGGCGGTGGCCGGCTCTCCCGCGCGCTGCCGGTTGGCCGCCAGGGTTTCCAGCAGGAAGGCGTAGATCAGCCCGGTTTCGTCCAGAGCCTCGAAGCGGCCCGGCCGGCCGCCGTGGCCGGCGGCCATGTGGGTCTTTAGCAGCAGGGTGTTGTCGTCGGTCTTGGTGGCGCGCAGCTTGGCCACCCACTTGGCCGGCTCCCAGTAGGTCACCCGCGGGTCGGAGACCCCGGCGATGACCAGGATCGGCGGATAGGCCTGGGCGGTGACGTTCTGGTAGGGGCAGTAGCCGCGAATGGTGGCGAAGGCCTCGGGATCCTCGATCGGATTACCCCATTCCGGCCACTCCGGCGGGGTCAGTGGCAGGCTCGGGTCGAGCATGGTGTTGAGTACGTCCACGAACGGCACGTCGGCCACCGCCGCGCCCAGCAGGTCGGGCCGGCGGTTGAGCACCGCGCCCACCAGCATGCCGCCGGCGGAGCCGCCCAGCGCGGCGATGCGCCCGGCGCGGGTGTAGTTCTGGGAGATCAAGTGCTCGGCGGCCGCGGCGTAGTCGTCGAAGGTGTTGGTCTTGTTAGCCGCCTTGCCCTGGCGGTACCAGGCATAGCCCTTTTCCATGCCGCCGCGGACGTGGGCGGTGGCGTAGACGAAGCCGCGGTCGACCAGCGACAGCCGGTTGCCGGAGAACGCCGCCGATTCCGACACGCCGTAGGCGCCATAGCCGTAGAGCAGGCAGGGGGCGCTGCCGTCGATGGGGGTGTCGCGGTGATGCAGGATGGTCACCGGCACCGTCTCGCCGTCGGTGGTGGGCGCGGCCAGGCGGCGCACCACGTAGGCTTCCGGATCGTGGCCGCTGGGGATCTCGCGGCGCTTGCGCAGTACGCGCTGGCGGCTGGCCATGTCGTAGTCCCAGGTCTCCGGCGGCCGGGCCGGAGAGGTGTAGACGAAGCGCAGGTCGTCGGTTTCGTACTCCAGTCCCGGAGCCATGCCCAGGGCGTAGGCGGCCTCGTCGAAGGCGATGGCGTGTTCGTCGCCGCTGGTCTTGGCGGTGATTACGACTCTGGGCAGCGCGTCCACCCGTTCCAGCCGCACCCGGTGGCGGGCGAACTCCACGTTGTCGAGGATCAGTCGACCCGGCTGGTGCGCGACCAGGTTGGTCCAGTTGGCCCGGCCCGGATCGGTCAGCGGGGCGGTGACCAGCTTGAAGTCCTCGGCGTCGTCGGCGTTGGTGACGATCACCAGCCGGCCGGCCTCGCGGTCGTGGTCGACATCGTATTCCACCCCCGGATCGCGCGGGGCGACCACCCGCGGCGCGGCGGTCGGATCGCGGGCGTCGATCAGCCGGACCTCGCTGGTCTCGTGATCGTGGGCGTCGATGAGCAGGAAGTCCCCGCTCTGGGTTTCGCCCAGGCCGACGAAGAAACCGGCGTCGGCCTCCTCGTAGACCAGCGTGGCCGATTCGGGCGGCTCGCCCAGCGCCAGCCGCCAGATGCGGCAGGGCCGGTGGTTGTCGTCCAGGGTGGTGTAGAACAGCCAGTTCGAGTCCGCCGACCACAGCACGTTGCCGGCGGTTTCCGGCACCGGCGGCTGGATCTCCTCGCCGGTCGCCAGGTCGCGTACGTGCAGGTTGAACACCTCGGCGCCGGACTCGTCCACGGTAAACGCCAGCTTCGTGTGGTCGTTGCTGTGGGCCACCGTGCCGATGTTGAAGTAGTCGCGGCCGGCGGCCTCGGCGTCGCCGTCCAGCAGTACCTGTTCGCCGTTGTCGGCGCCGCGCGGCCGGCGGCAGAACACCGCGTGCTCGCCGCCCTCGCGGAAACGGCTGTAATAGGCCCAGTCGCCATCCGGCACCGGCACGCTGGCGTCGTTTTCGAGGATGCGGCCGCGCATTTCTGCCACCAGTGCTGTCTGCAGGCCCTGCAGATGCGCGGTGGCAGCCTCGGTATAGGCGTTCTCGGCCTCCAGGTAGGCACGGATTTCGGGTGCCAGCTTGGCGGGATCGCGCATGGCCTCACGCCAGTTGTCGTCACGTAACCAGGCGTAAGGGTCATCCAGGGTCACGCCGTGCACCGTTCGGGTTTGTGCCCGTCGGTCGGCGATAGGGGCTGCCGGGCGGTGGTTGCTGTCGAGACTCATGGAAACCTGGGGCGGAAAGCGAGGCGGCCGGCAGTCTTGCCCAATCGCGGAAAGAGGTCAAAGCGGCCGGCACAGCCGGATGCTTGAAAGCGCCCCGCGGCGCCCCTAACCATTCCGGAATAAATTGACCAACGGAGGAACAGATGACGACGAATCATCGTGATTTGTACCCCTCCCGGTTGGATCAATGGGCGCCGATGTTCGAGCGGCTGGATCCGGTGATCCACGGGAGTGAAACTGACCAGCAACACGGACCCTTGAGCGGGGCGCAACTCGATCGATTCGAGCGCGACGGGTTTCTCAACCTGCCGGGCTTTTTTTCCGCAGAAGACATGGATGCCTTCACGGAGGAGTGGCGGGCGCTGGAAGCGGATCCGTCATTGAAACGGTTACCGCAGGTTGTGTGTGAGCCTAACGGCGACGAATTGCGTTCGGTATTTGCCATTCACCGCCTATCTCCCGGATTTGACAGACTTACCCGAGAAGCCAAGTTGCTGGGCATTGTGCGGCAGCTGCTGGGGTCGGATGCCTATATCCACCAGTCCCGGATCAATCTCAAGCCGGCGTTTAACGGCAAGGGCTTTGCCTGGCATTCCGATTTCGAGACCTGGCATGCCGAGGACGGAATGCCCCGGATGCGCAGCATTTCCTGCTCCGTGGCGTTGACGGAGAACCACGAATTCAATGGCCCTCTGATGCTGGTGCCCGGTTCGCATAAATTCTTTATCCCCACGGTGGGGCGCACGCCCGACAACTACTACCGCAGTTCGCTTCGCGAGCAGGATATTGGCGTCCCGGACAATGACAGCATTCGGCAGCTGGTTGATGCCAGCGGTATTGTCGCGCCGAAGGGCGGCGCTGGCAGTCTGACGGTTTTCGATTGCAACGCGCTGCACGCGTCCAACGACAATCTGTCTCCCTATCCCCGCTCCAACCTATTCTTTGTCTACAACAGCGTGAACAATCAACCGCTGGCGCCTTTCTGCGGCCAGTTGCCCCGCCCCGCGTTTCTGGCCGAGCGAGATGATTTCACCGGTATCGGTGCATAGCGCAGCGACGTATGCCGCGATAGTCTCGGCGGCACGGCATCATGCGATCAATCAGGCAATGACAAAAACCCGTAATCCCATCGGCTGGGGCTATCTCGAGGATCGGCTTGAGGACAAGCAGCGAGAGCGAATCCTGCCGGCGATCCAGATGTTTCTCGGCGGGGAACTGGCCGAACACCGCCCGCCGCCGGAAGATGCGGATGTGGCCATTCTCCGCGCGAAGCTGACGCCGCCCGACTCGTTGCGGGAGGTGATTGCCACCGACCACGCCTCGGCACTGCTGCATGCCGCCGGGCGCAGCTTTCGTGACCTGGCCACGCTGCGGGCCGGGAACCCGGTGCCGGCACCCGATCTGGTGGCGACGCCGCGCGACGAGAATGAACTGGCGGAGGTGCTGGCCTGGGCCTCGGATCAGAGCATCGCGGTGATTCCGTTCGGCGGTGGTTCCAGTGTCGTCGGTGGCGTGAACCCGGAGGGGCTGGAGGACCGCAACGGCGTGGTCAGCCTGGATCTGCAGCAGTTGAACCAGGTGATCGAGGTCAGTGAGCGCGACCGCGTGGTGCATGCCCAGGCCGGCATTCTCGGTCCCGATCTGGACGCCGCGCTCAAGCCCCACGGGCTGGCCGTTCGGCATTATCCCCAGTCCTATTTCCATTCCACGCTGGGTGGCTGGGTGGCCACCCGCGGGGCCGGGCATTTCTCCACCCTGCGGGCCAAGATCGAGGATCGCGTCCAGGCGTTGTCAGTCATGCTGCCGGATGGCCGCATGGTGGAAACCCGTCCGCTGCCGGCCTCCAGCATCGGCCCGGACCCCAATCGCCTGTGGTGTGGCAGCGAAGGGGCGCTGGGGGTGATTGTCGATGCCCGCCTTCGAGTGGTGGCAGACCCCGAGCACAAGCTGTCGCGATCCGTGGCGTTCGACGATTTCCCGGCGGCGCTGGAAGCCACCCGGGCCATTGTCCAGGCTGACCTTTGGCCATCGCAGATGCGAGTACTAGACCCCTACGAGAATCTGGTTTCCGGTGCGCTTTCCGGCAACCCCGGAAAGGGGGCGCTGATGATCCTGGGCTTCGAGGGGGAACGCGACCGCTCGCGCGATCTGGACGATGCCCTGGCCATTGCGCAGGAACACGGCGGCAGACCCAATCCACCCGCGGATAGCAGCGGCAGTGGCGCCTGGCGCGATACCTTCTTCCGGCAGCCCTATCTGCGCGACGCGCTGCTGGATTACGCCCTGATCATGGATACCTTCGAAACCGCCGTGCCGTGGTCGGCGCTGCCGACCTTCTATCACGAGGTGCGCCAGGCCACGCTGGACGCGGTCAACGAGGTGGGCGGCACCGGCGGCGTGACCTGCCGGGTCACCCACGCCTATCCGGACGGGGTCTGTCTCTACTTCTCCTTCTACGCGCCCGGCCGCCACGACTCGCTGATCCCGCAATGGCGCGAAATCCGCGATGCGGGCGCCGCGGCCGTGAACGCCGGTGGCGGCACCCAGAGCCATCATCACGCCATGGGCCGCGACCACCAGCGCTGGGCCCGCGAGGAGATTCCCGCCGCCTTCCGCGGCGCGGTGCGGGCCGCCCGCCAGGAACTGGATCCGCGTGGCGTGATGAATCCGGGCTTGTGGTTCGACACCTGAAAGGGAGGTCGTCATGCGTACTAGCGTGGGCAACCTGGCGATTGAATGCGAAGTGGGCGACATCGCCGCGCAGCCAGGCGTGGACGCAGTGGTTAACGCGGCCAATGCGCAGCTCATGATCGGCGGCGGCGTGGCCGGGGCCATTCACCGTGCAGCCGGCAAGGGGCTGGCGGAAGAGTGCGCCCCGCTGGCCCCGATTTCACCGGGTCAGGCGGTTATCACCGGCGGCCACAACCTGCCCAACCCCCATGTGATCCATTGCCTGGGTCCCGTCTACGGCCGGGACGAACCGGCTGATCGTCTGCTGGCCGACTGCTATCGCAACGCCTTGCAACTAGCCGAGGAGAACGAGCTGAAATCCCTGGTGTTTCCGGCGATTTCAACCGGGGCGTTCGGCTATCCGCTGCGCCCCGCCACCGAGATTGCCGTTACCACCGTGCTGGATGCGGCACCGCGATTGCACTGCGTCCGGCATGTCCGCTTCTGCCTGTTCAGCGAGGGCGACTACGACGTGTATGCCGAGGTTCTGGCAAGCCTGACCGGTTAACGCGCGTCCGGCCTGTTCCATCCCGTAGCGCCTTAGCTGCTGCGCCAGTGCGGTACCGCCAGCACGATCAGTCGTAGCTGCCGGGTTGTGGTGTTGATGATCTCGGCTTCGGCGTCGGCATCGTCCTCCGGTGCATTTAGCACCAGATCGGTGGCTTCGGTGACCGCGGCCACGATCAGCCCGGCAATCATCCGCAGATCCGCCGCCGACCAGCGGTCGAGTACCGGGAAACGGCCCAGGTCGGTGGCCAGTTCGCTCACGAACAGCTGGATGCCGTTGTGGATGCCGTGGCGCAGGGTGGCCACGCCGCCGAATCGCTCGCGCATGATGAAGTGGAAGTGCAGGCGATTGGCCTGGACGTAGTGAACGTAGGTGGTGACCGAGCTGCGGATCACCTGTTCATGGGGTACCGGCTGTTCCCGGGCCTCCCGCATCATCCGGCGCAGGGTGCGAAGACTCTCGTCCACCAGAGACAGCCCCAGCGCCTCCATGCTCTCGAAATGCCGATAGAACGCGGTCGGCACGATGCCCACCGACTGCGTGAGCTTGCGCAGCGACAGGGCGTCGAAGCTGCGCCCGCGGGCAACCTGGCGCAGCGCCGCGTCCATCAGCGCCTTGCGGGTGGTCTCGCCACGGCCGGCCCGGCGCGCGGTCATCGCGGCGACCTTTTCCTGTGAATGACTGTTGACACGACTGGGTGGTGTCTTCGCGAGTGCGGTGACTGTCGGCATAAAGCTATCGTTACCCGCCATGTTTGGCAAAGTGAACAGGTGTTGACATTATGCATTTCGAGATGCATTGTGTACACACGTTCACAAACCATCGTGACCCTCGATGCTGACCACCACAACCCGTCTGGCCCGTGCCACCGCGACCACGCTGCTGCGTTCCCGTCTGACCCGGGCGCTGGCTTTTCCACATGACGTGGATCGCTACCTGGAACTGGTTGATCCACTCTGGGCGTATGGCGAAATCCGTGCCCGTCTGCTGGCGCGCGACGCCGAGACCGACGACTGCGTCACGCTGACGCTGGCGCCCAACGGCCGCTGGCCGGGCATCGCGGCCGGGCAGCACGTGCAGGTCGGCGTCGAGATCGACGGCCTGCGGCATACCCGCTGCTTCACGGTATCCAGTTCCGCCCACCGGGCGGATGGCTGCATCACGCTGACGGTGAAGGCGCAGCCGGATGGCCGGGTATCGCGTCACCTGGTCGAAATGGCACAGCCGGGAAGTGTTGTCACGCTGTCGGCGCCGGCCGGGGAGTTCGTGCTGCCCGCCGAGCGCCCGCGCCGGCTGCTACTGATTACCGGCGGCAGCGGCATCACGCCGGCCATGGCGATACTGCGCACGCTGATCGACGAGGACCACGACGGCGAGGTGGTTTTCATCCACTACGCGCGGCGCTACGACGATCTGATCTTCGGCGAGGAACTCGCCGGGGCCGCCGCCCGGTATCCGTGGCTGCGCCTGGTTCGCGGGATCACCGGCGAGGCGCCGCGGGGCGACGACCTGGGCGACCGTTTCTCGGCCGAACAGCTCGCCGACGTGCTGCCGGACTGGCGCGACTACGCCGCCTACGCCTGCGGGCCGGCGCCGCTGATCGACGCGGTGCAGACGCACTGGCGCGAGCAGGCACCGAACAACACACTGAAGGTCGAGTTTTTCCAGCCGCCCCGGTCCACGGGCCCGGTCAGCGGCGGTCGGGTGGCGTTCGCCGGCAGCGATCTCGCTGTCACCGACAACGGGGCCTCGCTGCTGGAACAGGCCGAAGCCGCCGGACTGACACCGGAATACGGCTGCCGCATGGGCATCTGCCACAGCTGCACCTGCCGCAAGACGGCCGGCCGGGTGAAGAACATGATCTCCGGCCGCGAGTCCGGCGACGGGGACGAGGAGATTCAGCCCTGCGTGTCCGTGCCCGTGGGCGACGTGACGCTGAACCTCTGATTACGAATTTAAGTCCTCTCCTTCGATGGGGGAGGGTCCGGGCGAGGGTGAGGCCAAGTCGTTTCCCCTCTCCCCAACCCCTCTCCCGCGGGGAGAGGGGCTTCGAACCGGAACCTGGGAGTCTGACAATGACCGACGAAATCCCGAACCTGACCCACGAACAGCTCGACGCCTTCGGCGCCGAACTGGACGCCATCCGCGAACGCGTGCTCGACGACCTGGGCGAGCGCGACGCCGATTACATCCGCGGCATGATCCGCACCCAACGGGGACTGGAAGTCTCCGGACGGGCACTGCTGTTCGCCTCGATCTTCCCCCCGGCCTGGCTGGCGGGCACCGCCGCACTGGCCGCGTCCAAGATCCTGGATAACATGGAGATCGGCCACAACGTCATGCACGGCCAGTACGACTGGATGAATGACCCGGCCATCCACTCGGCCAATTTCGAGTGGGACACCGCTTCGCCGGCGTCGCAGTGGAAGCATTCCCACAACTACCTGCACCACACCTTCACCAATATCGTGGGAAAGGATCGCGACGTGGGTTACGGCATCCTGCGCATGTCCGACGAACAGCGCTGGAACCCCTATTACCTGGGCAATCCGGTCTACGCGTTCTTTCTAGCGGTGCTGTTCCAGTGGGGCGTGGCGCTGCACGATCTGGAAGTGGACCGCATTGGCCAGGAGGACGACATGGGCCGGGCCGAGCGTCTCAAGCGGGCCGGCCAGATCTGGCGCAAGTCCCGCGGCCAGCTGGCCAAGGATTACGCCCTGTTTCCGCTGCTGGCGGGGCCGTTCGCGCCGCTGGTGTTTGCCGGCAATCTGAGTGCGAATCTGAGCCGCAATCTCTGGTCGTTCATGATCATTTTCTGTGGCCATTTCCCGGACGGGGTGGAGCAGTTCACCGAAGAGGGCACGCGGGAAGAGACCCGTGGCCAGTGGTATCTGCGCCAGCTGCTCGGATCGGCCAACATCCGCGGCAGCAAGCTGTTCCACGTGATGTCCGGCAATCTCAGCCATCAGATCGAGCATCACCTGTTCCCCGATCTGCCGGCCCATCGCTACGCCGAGATCAGCGAAGAGGTGCAGGAAATCTGCGGGCGCTACGGCATCGCCTACAACAGCGCCAGCCTCGCCCGGCAGTTCGGCACCACGGTCAAGCGCATCGCCAAGCTGGCGCTGCCGCCGCGGTCGGCGCTACCCTTCGCCAAACAGCCCGCTGCCGCCTGATGCCATGCCCGGAAAAATCGAGATTGCCAAGGACGTCGTCGAGGTTGCCGTGCAGTCCGGCGCCGAGCGCGCCGGGCGCATTGCCGGCGCGGTGACCCGCACGGTCGGCGAGATCACCGGCGAGGTGGGCGGCTGGTTCACTGACATCTTCGAGATGATGGATGCCGCCGACCGGGCGGAGGCCGATCGGGACGCGGACGAGACCGATCACGATCGGTAGACTGCCGGCATGGCAGACGCCGATGCGACATTCCGCTTCTCCCACCCCCTGCGCGTGCGCTGGGCGGAATGCGATCTGCAGGGGATCGTGTTCTTCGGCCGCTACTACGAGTACTTCGATATCGGCATGACCGAGTACCTGCGGGCCCTGGGCGTGGCCTACCCGGGGGACTTCCTGGCCGCCGGCGGCGATCTGTTCATCAAGCACAGCGAATGCGAGCACCACGGCTCCGCTCGCTTCGATGAAGTCATCGATATCGACACCCGAATCGCCCGGCTCGGGCGTTCCTCCATCGTGTTCGAATTCCGCGTGGCGCGTGTCGGCGAGGCGCTGGCGACGGGGCAGATCGTCTACGTATTCGCCGATCCGGAAGCACGCGCGACGCTGGCATTGCCGGATGGCTTCCGCGATGTCGTCGAACGATTCGAGGCAGAGTGAGTCGCAGATGAGGATCGAGTATTTCCGCGACACCGATACGCTCTATGTTGAGCTGAGCGCACGGGGAATTGCGGAGTCCGGCGATCTCGGCGGCAATGCCGTCATTGATTACGACGTTACCGGCAACGTTTGTGCATTGACCGTCGAGGACGCCAGTGATCGCACCGACATACGCCCGCTGCTGGTCGAGGGCATGGCGGGTCGACAAACATCGACGCGAGACTGAACATGACCGATAAAGTTCTACTGATCACTGGCGCCTCCAGCGGCATCGGCGCGGCCACCGCCCGGGCTGCGGTGGCGGCCGGATTCCGGGTGGCACTGGCCGCCCGCCGCCGGGACAAGCTGGTTGATCTGGCCGCGGAACTGGGTGGCGACGAGCATGCCCTGGCCATCGACTGCGACGTGACCGATTACCCCGCCCAGGAGGCGATGGTAGCCGAGACCGTGGCCCACTTCGGCCGGCTGGATGCGGTATTCGCCAACGCCGGTCGCGGTGGCGAGCCGGGTGGGTTCTCCGGCGCCGACCCCGACGTTTGGCGGGACATGACGCTGATCAACGTGCTCGGCGTGGCCTACACGCTGCGCGCCGCGATGGCCGAACTGAAGAAGACGAAGGGCCATATCCTGCTGACCAGTTCCGCGGCCGGCCGGGCCACGATTCCGGGGTCCATGTACTCCGCCACCAAGTGGGCGGTGACCGGCATGGGCTATAACGTGCGCGAGGAGGTCAAGGACGAGGGCATCCGCACCACGCTGATCGAGCCCGGCATGGTCGACACCCCGTTCTTCGACGAGCCCAAGCCGGGCGTTCTGCAGGCCGAGGATGTGGCCGACGCCGTGGTCTGGGCGCTGACCCGGCCGCGCCGGGTGGATGTGAACGAGATATTCCTGCGGCCGGCGTCGGCCTCGTGACCGTCGCCGAGCGCGGGTCGCGCCGGTTCGATTTCATCCTGTTCGGGGCTACCGGATTCGCCGGCGGCCTCACCGCCGAATACCTGGCTACCCAGCCGGAATGCGCCGGGCTTAGCTGGGCGCTGGCCGGGCGCAATGTCGCCAGACTGGAAGCGGTTCGCGCCCGGCTGGCGGCGCTGAACCCGGATCTCGCCGGACTGCCACTGATCGAGATCGATCTGGCCGATGCCGATCGGCTGCAGGCAGTGGTGACCGAGGCCCGGGCCCTGGCCACGACCGTCGGGCCCTATATCCATTACGGGGAGCCGCTGGTGGCCGCTGCCGCCGCGGCCGGCACCGATTATCTGGACCTGACCGGCGAACCCGAATTCGTCGACCGCATGCGGGCGACCTACGACCAGCCGGCCCGTGAGAGCGGCGCCCGCATCGTGCACTGCTGCGGTTTCGATTCCATTCCGCATGACCTCGGGGCGCAATTCACCGTCGAGCAACTGCCCGCCGATCAGCCGCTGACCGTGGAGGGTTTCGTGCGGGCTGGCGGCCGGCCGTCCGGCGGGACCTGGCATTCGGCCATCCACGCCTTCAGCCGGGCACGGAGTTATGCCGCCCAGCGTCGGCGTCAGCAGCGGGATTCATCACCGGATGGCAACGGCGCCCGGCGCGTGCGCGGCACCCCGCCGGGCGTGCGCTGGGAGCCGCGCCTCGAGGCCTGGGTCTGCCCCTTTCCCAGCATCGACCCGCAGATCGTCAAGCGCTCGGCCCGGGTGCTGACGGCGTACGGCCCGGATTTCCGCTACGGCCACTACGTGGCGGTGCGGCGGCTGCCGATGCTGGCGGCCGGGGTGGCCGGCGTCGGCGCCCTGTTCGTCGGCGCCCAGGTGCCGCCGGTGCGCAAGGCCCTGCTGGCAATGCGGGCGCCCGGCGAGGGGCCGGACGAGGCCGAGCGCGCCCGGGGCTGGTTCGAGGTGCATTTCCTGGGCCGCGCGGCGGATGGTCAATCCGTGCACACCCGGGTCAGCGGCGGCGACCCCGGCTACGATGAAACCGCCCGCATGCTGGGCGAGTCGCTGCTCTGCCTGGCTCATGGCGAGGCGGCGGCACGTGCCGGCATCGGCACGCCGGCAACCGTGCTCGGACCGCCGCTGCGACAACGGTTGCAGCGCGCCGGCATGGGATTCGACGTGATCTCGACCTGGCGCGAGCTGACCTGAGAGGCAGTGCAGTCCGGTCAAACAATAAATAATACATATGCAATAACTAATTAACTTTAATTTTTGTTTATACAGGTGCTACGTTAACTTCATTGTCCACTAGTGGAGGCACACCTCCCGGATTCCACAGCGCTGGAGGACGCTCATGAATCGAGCAGCACTGGAAACGATTGCACAGGACCTGGTCGGCGGTGGCCGGGGCATCCTCGCCATTGACGAGAGCACGCCCACCTGCGGCAAGCGCCTGGCGGATGTGGGGGTTGACAACACCGACGAGAATCGCCGCGACTATCGTTCGCTGCTGCTGAGCGCCGAGGGGCTGTCCGATTCCGTCAGCGGCGCGATCCTCTATGACGAGACCATTCGCACGGCGGATGCCGGCGGCACGCCGTTCCCGCAGATCATGACCGACAACGGCATGATCCCGGGCATCAAGGTGGATACCGGGGCCAAGGACCTGGCCGGCCATCCCGGCGAAAAGATCACCGAGGGCCTGGACGGCCTGCGGGATCGGCTGGCCGAGTATTACGGGATGGGCGCGCGCTTCGCCAAGTGGCGGGCCGTGATCACCATCGGCGACGGCATTCCCAGCGACGGCTGCTACGAGGGCAACGCGCACGCGCTGGCCCGCTACGCGGCGTTGTGCCAGGAAGCCGGCATCGTGCCGATCGTGGAGCCGGAAGTGCTCTACGACGGTGAGCACGACATCGAGCGCTGCTACGAGGTGACCTGCGAAACCCTGACCCGGCTGTTCGCGCACCTGCGCAGCCAGCGGGTGCATCTGCCGGGGCTGATCCTCAAGGCCAGCATGGTGCTGGATGCCAAGGACTGCCCCCAGACCTCCGACGTGCCCACAGTGGCCGAGTACACCCTGCGCTGTCTCAAGAACACGGTGCCCGCGACGGTCAGTGGGATTGCGTTCCTCTCCGGGGGTCAGTCGGACGTGCTGGCTACGGAACATCTCAATGAGATCAATCGGCAGGCCGATGATCACACGCCCTGGCCAATCACCTTTTCCTATGCCCGCGCCCTGCAGGGTCCGGCGCTCAAGCACTGGGCGGGCAAGCCCGAGAACGTGGCCGAGGCCCAGCGCCTGCTGGTGCACCGCGCGGCCATGAACAGCGCGGCCGCCCGGGGCGAGTACCGCGCCGACCAGGATCAGGCAGCCTGATCCTCCGGCCATGAGGCGCGCTCTGCACTGACGCGCATCGGTGTCAGCCGCCGGCCGCGACAGCCGGCCAGACGTTGCTGGCCTCGTCAATCACGAACTGGCGGAAGGCCTTGGCAATCGGCGATAGGCGTTTGCCCTGTCGGTGTACGACGAACCACTCGCGCATGATGGGAAAATGCGCCACGTTCAACTCCACCAGTTGGCCGGCGCGAATCTCGGGTTCCAGGGTGTGGCGGGAGGTCACGCCCAATCCGAGACCCGCGGCTACCGCTTGCTTGAGGGCTTCGTTGCTGGTCATTTCCATCCCGATGGCGATATCCAGGCCGTGATCGGCCATGAAGCGCTGCATCGCGGCGCGAGTGCCGGAACCCGTCTCGCGAACCACGAATCGCTCGTCGGTAATGTCGCTGAGGCGGATGCGGCGCCGACCGGACATCGGGTGCCCGGAGGCGGCGATCACCACCAGCGGATTGTCCATGAACGGCTCGCTGACCAGGTCCATGTCACTCGGCGGCTTGCCCATGATCACTATGTCGGTTTCGTTATCGCGTAGTTGGCGGATCAGGCTGCTCCGGTTGGTGACGTCCAGGGTCAGGCCCGCTTCCGGATACAGGCGACTGAAGGCGGCCAGAAGGTGGCTGGCAAACGAGTTTGCGGTTGTCGCGACCGCGACCCGGAGCTGCCCGCGCCGGGTGGACTTGAGCTGCGCGAATACCTCACGGGCGTCTTCGAGTTGTCGCGCGATGCTGAGGCTGTAATAGCGAAGTTCGCATCCCGCTTCGGTGAGAAAGAGCTTGCGGCCGATGCGTTCGAATAGCGGCAGGCCGATTGCCTCCTCCAGGTGTTTTACCTGAATGGACACGGCCGGCTGGGTCAGATGCAACTCCGCCGCAGCCTTGCTGAAACTCGAGTGTTCGGCCACGGCCTTGAAGACCTGGAGTTGACGTAGCGTCAGATGCATTGCCGGGTCGCTTCGATTCTTGGAGCCATGCTGATGCGGCGGGCTCATTAGTTTGATTCTTTATGTCTGATCGGGCTGGCTCCTGGCAAGTCGCAGTCACAGTCATGGCGGATCGGCGAACGCCGGGGGGGGGGCGTTCGATGGACGGGGTCTCATCCGCCACTACCCGTTCGGGCACTTGCGGGTCGCCGCGCTTCGTCACACTCTGTTCGCATGGGCGGTCCGATCGCCCGGCACAAAAACAGCAGGAGGAGACGACCATGGCGGCAGGCGACTACCGCAGAACCTATGACCATGCCCGGACCGACCCGGAAGGTTTCTGGGCCGAGGCGGCGCAGGCGCTGCACTGGGACCAGCCGTGGGACCGGGTGCTTGACGACAGCAATCCGCCGTTCTATCGCTGGTTCGCCGGCGGCCGGCTCAATACCTGCTACAACTGCGTGGATCGTCACGTGGATGCCGGCCGCGGTGACCAGGCCGCGCTGATCTACGACAGCCCGGCCACCGGCAACCAGCAGACGCTGACCTTCACCCAGTTGCGCGACGAGGTGGCCCGGTTTGCCGGCGTGCTCGCCGGGCTGGGCGTGACCGCCGGCGATCGCGTGATCATCTACATGCCGATGATCCCGCAGACGGTGATCGGCATGCTCGCCTGCGCCCGGCTGGGGGCGGTGCATTCGGTGGTGTTCGGCGGTTTCGCCGCCAACGAGCTGGCCACCCGCATCGACGACGCCAAGCCCAGGGCGGTGCTGGCGGCTTCCTGTGGCATCGAGCCGGGCCGGGTGGTGGAATACAAGCCGCTGCTGGACAAGGCGATCGAGCTGTCCACCCACAAGCCCGATGCCTGCGTGGTGTACCAGCGGCCGCAGGCCGAGGCCGACCTGATGGACGGGCGGGACCATGACTGGGCTGCCAGCCTGGGCCAGGCGCAGCCGGCCGACTGCGTGTCTGTTGCGGCGACCGATCCGCTCTATATCCTCTACACCTCCGGTACTACCGGTCAGCCCAAGGGCGTGGTGCGCGACAACGGCGGCCATGCCGTGGCCCTGCACTGGTCGATGGCCAACATCTACAACGTGCAGCCGGGCGAGGTGTTCTGGGCGGCGTCCGACGTGGGCTGGGTGGTCGGCCACAGCTACATCGTCTATGCGCCCCTGCTGGCCGGCAATACCACGATTCTTTACGAAGGCAAGCCGGTGGGCACGCCGGATGCCGGGGCGTTCTGGCGGGTGATTGCCGAGCATGACGTGAAGGTGCTGTTTACCGCCCCGACGGCGTTCCGCGCGATCAAGAAGGAAGACCCGAAGGGCGAGCATGTCAGCCGCTACGACCTGTCCGGTTTCCGGCATCTGTTCCTGGCCGGCGAGCGCTGCGATCCGGACACGCTCTACTGGGCTCGCGACATGCTCGGCGTGCCGGTGATCGACCACTGGTGGCAGACCGAAACCGCCTGGCCGGTGGCTGCCAACTGCATGGGGATCGAGCCGCTGGACATCCCGGCCGGCTCCGCGGGCGTGCCGGTACCGGGTTACGACATCCAGGTGCTGGACCCGCAGGGCAATGAACAGCCGCGCGAGTCCATGGGTGATATCACCGTCAAGCTGCCGCTGCCGCCGGGTTGTCTACCCACCCTCTGGGGTAACGACGAACGCTTCAAATCCGCCTATCTGGAACGCTTCCCCGGCTACTACCGCACCGGGGACGCCGGCTATTTCGACGCCGAGGGCCGCGTCTGGGTGATGGCCCGCACCGACGACGTGATCAACGTGGCCGGCCATCGTCTTTCCACCGGTGCCATGGAAGAAGTCCTGGCCGGCCATCCGGATGTCGCGGAGTGCGCGGTGATCGGCGTGGCCGACGCCATGAAGGGGCAGCTGCCGCTGGGCCTGGTGGTGCTCAAGAGCGGCGTCGATCGTGGCAAGGAGGAACTAGTGGCCGAACTGGTCGCCAAGATCCGCGACGAGATCGGCCCCGTCGCAGCATTCCGCCAGTGCGTGATCGTGGACCGCCTGCCCAAGACCCGCTCCGGCAAGGTGGTGCGCGCCACCATGCGCCAGATCGCCGACGGCGACGAGGTGAAGATTCCCGCTACCATCGATGATCCGACCATCCTCGACGAGATCGGCCAGGCGCTGGCGCAGGTGGGGTATCCGGCGGGAAACTGAAACCGGGCCGGCCGGTCCAAGCGTCATGCGATCGGCACAACACGATGGGGCAGGAATGAGAGCTGGGATAGTGGCAGCCGCAATGGCTACCGGGTGGTGCGTAACCGGCTGCGCGGGCGCGCCGACGGCCGGCGACGGCTATCAGCCAACCACCGCGACAGGAAAACAGCTGGCCCGGATCGCCGTGGGCGATCACCGGTCCGACGCCAACGTTGCCCGTAATCAGTACCGGCATCCGGTGCAGACGCTGCAGTTCTTCGGCGTCGACCCGGACATGACCGTGGTCGAGATCTGGCCCGGCACCGGCTGGTACACGGAAATCCTCGCCCCGTATCTGCGCGACAACGGCACCTTCTATGCCGCCGGCTTCTCGCTGCGTTCGGTGACCGTCCCCGAATACCGGGAACGCATCCAGCGGGAGTACGTGGCCAAGCTGCGGTCGAAACCCGAGCTCTACGACCGGGTAAAGCTCACCGCGATGGGGCCGCCGGAGGACTGGTGGGTCGCGCCGGAAAACAGCGCCGACCGGGTGCTGACCTTCCGCAACGTGCACAACTGGATGAAGGACGGCTACGTGTCGCTGGTGTTCGACGGCATGTACGAGGCCCTCAAGCCCGGCGGCATTCTCGGCGTGGTGGAACACCGGGCCGACCCCGGCACTTCGCTGGATGCCATGAAGTCCAGCGGCTACGTCACCGAGCGGCACGTCAAGCTGCTGGCCGCCCGCAGCGGCTTCGAATTCGTCGAGTCCAGCGAGATCAACGCCAACCCGAAGGACACGAAGGACCATCCCGAAGGTGTCTGGACCCTGCCGCCCACCCTGCGCCTGGGCGACAAGAACCGCGAGAAATACCTGGAAATCGGCGAATCCGACCGGATGACGCTGAAGTTTCGCAAGCCGGCCGGGTGAGCTAGGCGGAGATCAGGTGGCTTCCAGGCTCTCGAGCAATTGCCGGCTGGGCTTATCTGCCGGGAAGAACGTCTCCACCCGCACTTCCTCCGCCGTGACATCCAGCGGCGTGCCGAAACTCGACAGCATCGAGAACAGGCTCAGGCGGGCGTCGCCGATGCCGTATTCGAGCGGCAGGATCGGCGGTGGCAAACCATCCGGGTGATCCAGCGCCCGCCATTCGCCGGGGATGCCGTCGTATTCCAGAATCTCGTCGACCACCGCGTGCAGCTCGGCATTGGCGGTGGCGTCGGCTTCGCGCCGGCTGCGCCACAGCAGCAGACTGGCTACCTCTTCCCAGTTTCGAATGAACGGCCGGGCGCCGTCCGGATGAAAGGTCAGCTTGAGAAGGTTGCGCGGTCCTTCGTCGCAGACCCGCTGCCACCGCTTGTCCGGATCTCCCAGCAGCCCCAGCATTCGGGTCATCGCGCGATTGCTCCGGAGCATGTTCCAGGTGCGGTCCAGCACCAGCGCGGGATTGGGTTCATGGTGGGTCAGGATCAGGTCCAGGGCCTGGTTGACGGCCGCCATGTCCGGGTCGCCGAGATCGCGCTGGGCGTAGGTCGGGGCGAATCCGGCGGTTACCAGCAACTGGTTGCGCTGTCGCAGGGGCAGGTCCATGGCCTCGGCCAGTTGAAGCACCATCTCGCGGCTGGGGCGTGACCGCCCGGATTCGACGAAACTCACGTGTCGTTGCGACACCCCGGCGGACAGGGCCAGATCCAGTTGCGACAGCCGCCGTTCATTGCGCCAGCGCCGTAGCGCCGGGCCGAAGCCGCTGTCGCGGTCGGGGCCGTGAGGAAGATTGGCGCTGAGACTCGGCATGGTCGCGCGACAGTCCGTGGTATTGATTTCGGCCAAGATTGCGCCGGCCGCGGGCATGAAACAACTACCTCCCGGGTAATTGCGGCGATGATGCCGCCGGCCGATGCTCGTTATCGCCCATTCACTGATGGAGAACGACATGGACTGGAAGAAGTGGCTTCTGTTGCTGGTGCTGGTGGATTTTCTGGCCATCACCGGCTACGCCGTGATGCAGGTCGGCTATCTCGGTATCTGGCAGGCCGGGTTCTCGGACTGGGGCAGCATGCAGATCCTGGCCGATCTGGTGATTGCCGCCGGTCTGATCTGTGTCTGGATGGTTGCCGATGCGCGGGCGCGGGGTGCCAACCCCTGGCCGTATGTAGCGCTGACCCTGGCGGGCGGCATGCTCGGTCCGCTGCTCTACCTGCTGCTGCGGCCGGCTCCTGACGACCAGGCTGTCGCAAGGCAGATGGCTGTCGATCAAGTCTGAAGCGCTCGATGCCTCAATGAAAGCCCGCGTCGGGCGATAACTGGCAAGGGGCCGGCGATGGACGCCGGCCCCTTGATCGTGGGGATCGGCGAGGGCACTGCGGATGACGGTATCGGCGCAACTGGCGTCACGGTTGGGCGCACTGGGGAATCTGCCATCGCCCAGTGCGGTGGCGGCCCGCCTCATCGAGCAGGCCGCGGATCCGGATATCGACCTGGCCCGGCTGGCCGAGCTGGTCTCGCGAGACCCGGTACTCACGGCCCGGTTGTTCCGCACCGCCAATTCGGCACTGTACCGTCGACGTGAGCCCGTTACCGGCCTGCGGCAGGCCCTGGTGTTGCTGGGTACGGATGCTGCGGTCAGTCTGGCGCTGTCGTTCACGCTGGTCGATCAGCTGCGGCGACTTACCACCGATGCCTTCGATTATGAACGTTTCTGGCGGCGGGCGTTTCTGGCGGCCACCGCCGCGCGGACGCTGGGAGAGGCCGCCGGGCAGCCCCAGGGCGAGTCATTGTTCCTGGTTGGCCTGATCCAGGACATCGGCATGCTGGCCCTGGCCCGCAGCACCCCGGCATTCTATGGCGACCTGCCGTCGCTGGCCGACCACGATCTGGTTTGCGTCTACGAACTGGATGATCTCGGCTGCGACCATGCGGCGGTGGGTGCCTGGCTGCTTGGCCGCTGGCGCATGCCCGGCCCGTGGACCCAGGCGGTTGCCCTTAGCCATCACGTACCGGTGGGTCGCAGTGACGAGCCGGCTGCCGTGTTCAATCGCTGCGTGGCCCTGTCCGGCGGCATCGCCGATGTATGGCTAGGCGGCATGGAGGCGGCGACGCTGCAACAGGTGATCGCGGATTGCCAGAGATTGTTCGGTCTGTCCCTGGGTGCGGTTGCCGGCGTGATGCAAGAGGTGCATGCGCGCATGGGCGAAGTGGCCAGTCTCTATGATGCGGCCACGCTACCCCCTGACCAGGCGGATGCGTTGCTCGCGCGCGCCCACGTGCTGCTGGCCGACGGCGGCGCGACGGGGGTAGACGAGTCGGTATCGCAAGCCGCTCGAGGGTAACCGCCGCGCAACGACCCCGACTTCCGGGTGGGCGTCCCGCCAGGTGCCCCTGCTATGCTTCCGGCAGATAACTTCTGCCGGAGATCGCCATGCACGCCACCGCCGAAAGCGCCAACCCAGAACTCGACCTGTTCCGGGATACCGTCCGCCGCTACGCCGAGAATGAACTCGCGCCGCAGTACGCGGCCTGGGAAGAGGCGGAGCAGATCCCGCGCGAGATCTGGAACCAGCTCGGCGAGTCCGGCCTGCTGTGCGTGGACATGCCCGAGGAATACGGCGGTGGCGGCGGTGATTTCGCCATGTCGGCGGTTATTGTCGAAGAGCTGTCGCGTCAGGGGCTGACCGGTCTGGCGACCGGGGTCACGGTTCACTCCGACATCGTGGCGCCCTACGTGCTGCACATGGGCACGGAAGAGCAGAAACAGGCCTGGCTGCCGCGGCTGGCCAGCGGCGACGCCATCGGGGCGATCGCCATGACCGAACCCGGCGCCGGTTCCGACCTGCAGGGCATGCGCTCGCAGGCGGTGGCGGACGGCGACGACTGGACCCTGAACGGGGCCAAGACCTTCATCACCAACGGCGGGCAGGCCGATCTGGTGATCGTGGCGGCCCGCACCGAGCCGGGCGGTGGCGCCCGCGGCACCAGTCTGTTCCTGGTGGACACCTCGCTCGACGGCTTCCGGCGCGGCCGCAATCTGGAAAAGATCGGCCAGCATGCCGGCGATACCGCCGAGCTGTTCTTCGACGATATGCGCCTGCCGGGCAATGCGCTGCTGGGTGCCCGCAATGGTGGTTTCGGCCATCTGATCGACGAGCTGCCGCGCGAGCGGCTGGCCCTGGCCATCGGCGCCATCGGCGCTGCCGAGGGGGCGCTGGCCATCACGATCGACTATGTCAACGAACGCAAGGCCTTCGGCCAGCCCATCGGCGGCTTCCAGAACACCCGCTTTTCCTTGGCGGAGATGCAGACCGATATCCAGCTCAACCGGGCGTTCATGGAAAAGTGCCTGGCGAAATTCCAAGCCGGCACCATGGATGTCACCGACGCCGCCATGGTCAAGTACGCCGCCACCGAAATGCAGTGCCGGGTGGCGGACGGCTGCCTGCAGCTGTTTGGTGGCTATGGCTACATGCGCGAGTACCCCATCGCCCGGGCGTTCGTGGATGCCCGCGTGCAGCGCATCTACGGCGGCACGTCCGAGATCATGAAGGAGTTAATCGCCCGGTCGCTGGTCGGCAAGTAATCGACCGCCGGGGCGCGTGCGTGGTGACGCTGTACTCCATAGGTCATTCCGACCGGGGCATGGCCACCCTGCTGGATCTGCTGCGTGCACACGGCATCCGGCGGCTGGTGGATGTGCGCCGTATCCCGCGCTCCCGGCGGCATCCGCATGTGAATCGGGAGGACTTCGCCGACAGCCTTGCCGATGCCGGCATCGGCTATCGGCACGCGCCCGCCCTGGGCGGCATGCGGGAACGCGCGCCGGATTCGATCAATCAGGGCTGGTCGGCGCCGGGCTTTGCCGCCTACGCCGACCACATGCAGACCGCCGACTTCGACACCGCGCTACAGACCCTGCTGGCCGATGCCGCGGATACCACCACGGTCATGATGTGCGCCGAAGCCGACCCGCGGCAGTGTCATCGCTGGTTGATTGCGGATGCGGTGGATGCCCGTGGCTGTGCCGTCCGACATATCCTCGAGCCGGGACGCGCCGAACCACACCGGCCCACGTCGTTCGCCCGGGTGGACGATGGTCGGGTGAGCTACCCCTTTGCGCTGACCGGCTGAGCCATCAGGTAATCGTCCATGACGAAACCGCCGCCGATGTCCTGCACGTGTTCGGCGGCCACGGTAAAGCCCATCCGGCGATAACTGGCTACCGCCAGGTGGTTGTCGCGGTTCACCCGCAGCCAGAGCTGTTCGCAGTCCTGTTGTCGGGCGTCGAGCAGCGCCGCATTCACCAGCTGCCGGGCCAGCCCCCGGCCACGCTGCGCCCGGTCGACGTACAGCTTGTGCAGCCAGAAGCGGCTGGCGTCGGTTTGGTCCGGCCCGTGGGCCGCGAATGCCACCGCCGGCCCCGCCGGGTGCGTTTGCGCCAGCACGTAGCGCACGCCCGCCGCGATGTCGGCCCGCAGCCGGTCGCGGCTATAGCCGTGCGCCAGCATGTAGTCGATCTGCTCGCGGGTGATGATGCCGGGATAGTGCTCATGCCAGATGCGATGGGCCAGGGCGGTGATGTGGTCCAGGTCCGCATCGGTTTTGGCGATACGCAGGGTGATAGCGTCAGTCACGGCGCCCCAGGCGGCGATGCAGCTCGCTCTCGTAGGCCGCGCCGGCCCCGCGCAGGCCGCGGCCCAGGCGGGATTCGCCCAGCCGGGTCTGCAACAGGACCAGCCGCTTGCGGGCCCGATCGCGTTCGGCATTTGCCAGGTCGGCCTGGGCCAGCAGACTTTCCACGCTGTGCAGTTCGCGACGGATTTCCAGTTCCGGCGGCAGGAAGCCGCTGTTCTTCAGCAGGCGGTAACCGGCCCGCAGGGCCGGCGGCACGTCCCGGTCGTCATCCAGGACCAGCGGCTGGCCGGCGCCGGGCAGATCATCGAACACCCCGTCGCGTTCGGCCTGGTTGATGCGTTCCTCGGCGAGGCGGTCGAGTACATCCATGCCCGGTCACGGTATCCTGAGACAAAACCGATGGGGGAACATTGCCCGATGAGTGATAAGGCGTCGAGCCCGGCCGCGAGCGGTGTCCGCAGCGGCCGTGTTGAAGCCAATGGCTGGCAGCTGGCCTGGGAAGAGCGCGGCCCGCGGTCCGGCGAGCCGGTGCTGCTGATCATGGGCCTGGGTACTCAGCTGCTGGGCTGGCCGGAGCCGTTCTGCGACGCGCTGGCGGGGGCCGGCTATCGGGTCATCCGCTTCGACAACCGCGATATCGGCCTGTCCGACAAGTGGACGCGGCGGGGCGATTATACCAGCGTGCGCACCGCATTCCTGCGCTCAAGCTTCGGCCTGCCGGTGCGGGCGCCCTACACGCTGGCGGACATGGCCGCCGACACCGTCGGCCTGATCGATGGCCTGGCGCTGGGCCCGGTGCATCTGGTGGGGGCTTCGATGGGGGGCATGATTGCCCAGATGGTGGCCGCCGATCATCCGGACCGGGTGCGCAGCCTGACCTCGATCATGTCCACGTCGGGGGCGCGCAGTCTGCCGCGGGGCAAGCTCAGGGTGCTGATGCGCATGGGCTCCCGGCCGGCTTCCAGTGACCTTGCGGCGATCATCGAGCATCTGACCACCACCATGCGCATGATCGGCAGCCCCGGCATCCAGAACAGTCGCGAGCAGTGGGCCGAGCTGATCGGGCGGGGGCTGGACCGCAGCTATCATCCGGCCGGCACCGCGCGCCAGCTACTGGCGATTCTGGCCTCGGGCAGTCGTGAAACTCTGCTGCGCCGCATCCGCGTGCCCAGTCTGGTGATTCACGGCGACGCCGATCCGCTGGTGCCGCTGGCCCACGGCCGGCACACGGCTGCCTGCATTCCGGATGCCCGTCTGTGGATGGTGCCCGGGATGGGGCATGATCTGCCACCACCGCTACATGATGGACTGGCGGCGGCTATTGCCGAGCACGCCGCCGGTAGCGGCCGCGCCGCCGCCTGATTGCCTGCCATGCTGTTCGAGGTCGTCTGCATCAGCTTTGCCTTCCTGCTAGGGCTACTGGTGCGCTTGATCGGGCTCCCGCCCCTGGTGGGTTTCCTGGGCGCCGGCTTTGCCATCAATGCGCTGGGGAGCAGCCTGAATCTGCCCGCGGAGGCGGGCGCGGTGCTGTCGCACCTCAGTCATCTCGGCGTCCTACTGCTGTTGTTTACCCTCGGGCTGAAGCTGCATGTACGCAGTCTGATCCAGCCGCCGGTGGTGGGCGGCGCGCTGCTGCATTTCGCGGTGTCCTGTCTGCTGTTTGCCCCGGGGCTTTATCTGGTGATGGATCTGGATGCCCGCACGGCGATGCTGCTGGGCATGGCGCTGGCCTTCTCCAGTACCGTCCTGGCGGCCAAATTCCTGGAGGCCAAGCACGAACTGCGTGCATTCCACGGGCGGGTGGCCATCGGCATTCTGATCGTCCAGGACCTGATTGCCCTGGGCGTGCTCAGCGTGTTCGGCGACCACACGCCGTCGGTCTGGGCGCCGGTGGTGCTGCTGGCCCCGCTGCTGCGGCCGGTGCTGATGCGTCTGCTGGACTGGATGGGCCACGACGAGCTGCTGGTGCTGATGGGTCTGCTGCTGGCGCTGGTGGTCGGGGGCGTAGGGTTCGAGCAGCTGGGCCTGAGCCCGGAGCTGGGGGCGCTGGTCATGGGTATGCTGCTGGCGGGCCATCCCCGGGCGCAGGAGCTGTCCAAGGCGTTGTGGAGCCTGAAGGAGGTCTTTCTGGTGGGGTTCTTCCTGCAGATCGGCATGTCCGGTCTGCCGGACTGGTCGGCGGTGATTTTCGCCACCTCGCTGGTGCTGCTGCTACCGGTAAAGGCGGGGCTGTTCTTCGCCGTGCTGCTGCTGTTCCGGCTGCGGGCGCGCAACGCGTTTCTCGCCGGGGCGACGCTGACCTGCTATAGCGAGTTCGGCCTGATAGTCGCCGCCGGGCTGATTCCCGAATGGCTGGTGCCGCTGGCCCTGGCCGTGGCCCTGTCCTTCGTGGTGGCGGCGCCGTTCAACCGCCTGGCGCATCCGTTGTTCGAACGGCTGGAAACCCGGCTCAATCGGCTGGAAGGCGGTATCCGGCACCATCCCGACGAACAGCCCACCACCCTGGGCCATGCCAGCGCCATGGTGCTGGGCATGGGACGGACGGGAACCTCGGCCTATGACGCGCTGACCGAACGCGGCGCCCGGGTCATCGGGATCGACGCCGACCCCGGCAAGGTTGCCGCCCACCGGGGTACCGGCCGCCGCGTGGTGTATGCCGATGTCGAGGATTCCACCTTCTGGCACGGGGCGGACCTGTCGCACATCCGGGCCGTGATCCTGGCCACCGGCTCGCGCGAGGCCAGCCTGTTTGCCACCCGGCAGTTGCGGCTGGCTGGGTTCGACGGTCTGATCATCGCCCACGCCTTCTATCCCGACGAGGCGGAGGCGATCCGCGCGGCCGGAGCCGATCAAGCCTATCAGACCATGGCCGAGGCCGGGGTGGGGCTGGCCGGGCATGCCTGGGCGGCGCTCGAGGCCGACAAGCCAACCTGACGACCGGCTCAGACGTCGGTTGCGAGGATCTGTTCGGCCCGCTCGAACATCCGGGGTACGCAAAGCGCCATTTGCTCCCACAGCGGATCCACCCGCTGGCCCTTGCGATGCAGCCGCACGTTCAGACAGGCGATGGAGGCGAAGCGGTAGGCCGCCAGCGCCTCGAACCAGGGGGCGTCGGGCACCGGCTCGCCGCGAGCGGTTTCGTAGGCCTCGCGGATGTCTCCGGCCGGGGGCGGGCAGACCGCGCCGAAATCCGGATGCCACATGGCCGGGTCGGCAATCATCAGCATCCAGCCCAGGTCCAGTGCCTGGGCGCCGATATGGGCCAGTTCCCAGTCGATCACCCCGGTGACACGCCCCCGGTCGAACAGAATGTTGCCGGGCTGGTAGTCCCCGTGCACCAGTCCGATCGGCGACGACTCCGGAATGCGGTCGGCAAGCAGACGCTGCACCCGGGCCGCCGCCTGCGCCCAGGCCGGTTCCGGCGCCTTCTGATAGATCGGTTCCCAGAAGGCGATTTCGGTGGCCAGCGCGCGCGGCGTGTCCCAGTTCGGCAGATGACGCTGGCAGTCGAAGGCATGCAGCCGGGCGAGGGCCGCGGCGGCCTCGCGGTATAGCGGCCGCATTGCCGCCACCGTGCGCGGGAACACCGGATCGGGATCCCAGACCAGCAGGTTGTGCCCCGGCAGTCTTTCCATGATCAGGAAGGGTAGGCCGAACCAGCCCTCGTCGGCCTGCGCCCAGGGCACCGCCGGTACCGGCAGGCCCTCGGCATGCAGGGCCCGCAGCAACGGCGCCTGGCGATAGACGTCGGTATTGCCGCGGCGTTTCACTCCCGGCGGCGGCAGGCGCAGCACATAGCCCTGCCGGTCGCTGTCCTGCTCGACGTCGAACAGGAAGGTCAGGCCGGCATGACCGTCCGCGGCGCGCAGGTCGCGTACCTGCGCGTGCTCGCCCAGTTGGTGCCGGATGAAGCCGGTCAGTTCCTGTTGCAGCCAGTCGAGGTCCATCATCGGCGTAGTCGGGTGGCGGATCGAGAGCGTCATCCTGCCCGAGTCCGCCGGCCTTGACAGCCCGGCGGCCGGCGGGAATGCTCCCGGGCCTTTGTGGCGCGTCGGAAAGGAGAACAACATGGGCCCACTCGCGGGGACCACGGTAATCGAACTTGCCGGTCTGGGACCGGCACCGATGGCCGGCATGATGCTGGCGGACATGGGTGCCCGGGTAATCCGGGTGGAGCGCGGCACCCGGCAGGCACCCGGGCAGAGTCACGACGCCAGCCTGCGCGGCAAGCAGTCGATCGCGCTGAATCTCAAGACCGACGCCGGACTGGCCGCCCTGCTGCGGCTGATTGATGACGCCGACGCGCTGATCGAGGGCTTCCGGCCCGGGGTGGCGGAACGCCTGGGCGTGGGGCCGGAGGTTTGTCGTGACCGCAATCCGCGGCTGGTCTACGGCCGCATGACCGGCTGGGGCCAGAACGGCCCGCTGGCCCAGGCCGCCGGCCACGACATCAACTACATCGCCCTGTCCGGCGCCCTGCATGCGATCGGCGAGCCCGGGGGCAAACCGGTGATCCCGCTGAATCTGGTGGGCGACATGGGCGGCGGCGGCATGCTGCTGGCATTCGGCGTGGTCTGCGCCCTGTTCGAGGCAGCCCGTTCCGGGGAAGGCCAGGTGGTGGACGCCGCCATGGTCGACGGCACCGCGCAGCAGTTATGGATGCAGATGGGCATGATGGCCGCCGGGCTGTGGAACCCGCGCCGGCGTGGCGCCAACCTGCTGGACGGCGGCGCGCCCTTCTACCAGGTCTACGAGACGGCCGACGGGGGTTACGTAGCGCTGGGCGCGCTCGAGCCACAGTTCTACGCGGAGCTGGTCGAGCGCGCCGGGCTTGATCCCGAGCGTTTCGGCCAACAGATGGACACCGCCGCCTGGCGAGACATGCGGACCGCCCTGGCGGAGGTCTTCCTGACCCGCACGCGCGATGAGTGGTGTGCCATCCTGGAGGGTAGCGACGCCTGCTTCGCGCCGGTGCTGGCCATGGACGAGGCGGCCCGGCATCCGCACAACGCCGCCCGCGGGACCTTCATCGAGGTGGATGGATGGACCCAGCCAGCGCCCGCGCCGCGCTTGTCGCGGACCCCGGGCGAGGTTCGCCACGGGCAGCACCGGCCGGGTGCGGACGGCGTCGCGGTGCTGCGCGCGGCCGGTTTCGATGACGCCGAGATCGACCGTCTGCGGGCCGCGGATGCGCTGCTCGAGGCGGCGCCGGCGTCATGACCACAATCCGGAGATAGCAGCCATGGGTCAGTCACTACAGGATCAGCTTCTTAAGGCCGGCGCGGTCAAGCCCAAGCAGGCGAAGAAGGCGCGGCGCGAGAAGGCGCAGGAACAGGCGGCGGCCCGCAAGGGCGATCCGTCGGCGGGCAGTGCCTCGCTGCAGACCGAGATTGCCGCGGCCGAGGCAGCCAAACGCGAGCGCGACCGCCAGCTCAACGCCGAACGGAAGGCGCGCCGCGAGGCGCAGGAGCAGGACCATGCCATCGGGCAGATCATCGAGCGCAATCGAATCAAAGCCGACGGAGACGTTGCCTATAACTACAATCTGGGCAATCGCATTCGGCGTCTGGCGGTGAGTCAGTCACAGCAGCGCGATCTGGCGGCGGGCAGGCTGGCGATCGTCCGCCATCGGGAGCAGGCTGCCATCGTGCCCGCCGCCGTGGGCCGGCGGTTGATGGAAAAAATCCCCGAGCAGGTCTGGCTGGTCACGGCGGCTGACGAGGCGCCCGATCCCGACGATCCCTATGCCGATTACCCGGTGCCGGATGATCTGATGTGGTGAGGCCGGTTCAGGCCGGCTTGTCTCGTCCCTCGGGCAGCCGCACCAGTGCCAGCTGGCGCGAGCGGGCGACCAGCCGGTCCTCGGCATCCCAGATTTCCCCGTCTTCCTCGGCATAGCCGCCGGAAATGAAGCGGGTGACGAAGCGGCAGCGCAGCGGCCCCGGGGCCGGCCGTTGCCGGATGTGGGTGGTCATCTCGATGGTCGGCACCCAGCCGACCGGCCCGATGTGGCGGAGCACCGGCGGCGGGAAGGCGTCGGCGAACAGCGCCAGCGACAGCACGTCGGGTTCGCGGTAATCGGCGAACGAGACCCAGCCGGTCAGTTCGCAGGTGTCGTCGTACTGGCCATGCAGCCAGGCCGCCGTCTCGGGCGCCAGCCGGATATCCAGATTCTTGAAGATGCGGAAACCGATATCGGCGTGCACGCAGTCCTCCAGCCGGGGCACGCGCGGCGGACCCCCGGCAATGTGATCGAGGCCGTCGCGGCGGTCCAGATCGCCGAAGGCGGCGGTCACCCGCAGGCAGTCCTCGCCGTCCTGACACAGGGTGGCGTCGGCGTAGGTCAGTTTCTTGCCCGACTTCAGCGGGGTGACGCGTATGTCTACGTCGCGGCAGGCCACCGGCCGGAAGAAATGCGCGGTGATCGAGAACGGGTCGGGGTGGGGCAGGGCCTGACTCAGCGCCCGCGCGGCCACGGCCATCAGGTAACCCCCGTTGGGGATGTCGCCGATGTTCCAGTGGCGGCTGATGCCGGCGCGAAAGGTATGCGCGTCGAGGCGTTCGAGCGCAAGGTCGTCATCGAATCGAAAGGTCATTATGGCCGGAGTTGATGGGGTCGGGGCGCCGCGGCGGGCCCGCGAAATCTACCATGCCTGCCGGGATTACAGCAGAGGCAGTTGATCCCCCGTGCGTGGCGGCGGGCGAAAGTGCTCGATCGACAGGGCCGGGCGCGCGCTGTGGTTGAGGCCGTGCTGCCGGCAGGCGAGGGCGAAACGCTGGGCGATCAGTTCGGCGAACTTGCCGGTGCCGGTCAACCGCTGCCCCCAGGCAGCGTCGTAGTCCCGGCCGCCGCGCGACTGCTGGATCAGGCTCATGACGTGGGCCGCACGGTCGGGAAAATGCGCGACCAGCCAGTCGCGGAATATCTGCTTGACCTCCCAGGGTAGCCGCAACAGCACGTAGCCGGCGCCATGGGCACCATGCTCGGCGGCGGCGCACAGCACCGCCTCCAGCTCGTGGTCGGTGATGGCCGGGATCACCGGGGCGGCCATCACCGCGGTGGGCACTCGAGCGGTACTGAGCTGCCGGATCGTATCCAGTCGCGCTGCCGGGGAGGCCGTGCGTGGCTCGAGAATGCGCTTGAGCCCGGAGTCGAGCGTGGTCAGCGTGATGGCCACGGATACCAGGTTCTCGGCCGCCATTGCCTCGAGAATGTCCAGATCCCGCAGAATGAGCCGGCTTTTGGTGATCAGGCTCACCGGATGCCGATAGGCCTGCAGCACTGCCAGGATGTCCCGGGTCACCCGCAGCCGGCGTTCCACCGGCTGGTAGGCGTCGGTGTTGATGCCCAGCGAAATCGGCGTGGGCCGGTAACCCGGCTTGCGCAACTCGGCTTCTAGAATGGCCGCAGCATTGCCCTTGTAGAAAATCCGGGTTTCGAAATCCAGGCCCGGCGATAGATCGAGATAGCTGTGGCTGGGGCGGGCGAAACAGAATGGGCACCCATGCTCGCAGCCACGATAGGGATTGATGGAAGCGTCAAAGGGAATGTCCGGTGACTGGTTGCGGCTGATAAGCCTTCGAGCGGGGTCGGCTCGGACGATCGTGGTGGGAGCCGATGACCCGGATTCCTCGTCGTCACCCGGCCAGCCGTCGTCGAACGCCTCGCGTTCGTCGCGCGCGAAGCGGCCGGCGCGGTTGCCGGTGGCCCCGCGGCCCTTGGCCGCATTCGGTTGGTGGCGTGCTGCCATGCCGATAACTGTAAATTAATACAGTTATCGGCGCCACCGTTATCGAGGTGTGCCGGGCGGCCTAGTGCTGGTCGAAAAAGCGCAGGATGGCGGCGGCGCCGGTCTGCGGGATCTCGGTCTGCCAGAAGTGGCCGGCGAAGGGCAGCATTTCCGGATTGTTGTCGGCGCCGGGAATGGCCTGCGCCAGTTCCACCGCCCAGGAGGCCAGCAGGAAACGGTCCTCGGCGGCCCAGATCACGTGGGCGGGCTTGTCCCAGGCTTTCAGTGTGGCCACGGCGTCCTGGGTCCAGTGGTTGGTCTGGGCGGTGGTGTAGGCAATCCAGTGGTCGAGCCGCTCGCCGCCCTCGTTCAGGGCCGCGTGCCAGTCCTGCAGGAATGCCTCCGGGATTCGCCGCCGGAAGGTGGTCTGGGGCCAGGGGAACAGCCGCATCAGCACCTGCGGAATGCGGGCGGCAGCCAGTGGCTTGATTGCCCGGCCCATCGCCATCAGTCCGTCGATGATCGGCACCGGCCAGTTGTCGAAGCAGACCACATCGGTGAGCACCACGGCGTCGATACGCTCGCCGTGACGCTTGAGCATCTGACCACCATGGGAACCGCCCTGGTCGTGGAAGACGGCGCGGCAGGTGTCGATGCCCAGGTGGTCGAGCAGGGCGGCCAGCATGTCGGCCTGGCCGGGGCTGGCAAGGTCGGCATCGGCCGATGGCGTCGACTCGCCCAGACCGAGCAGGTCCGGGACGATGCAGTCGTAATGCTCACCCAGCGCCCCGAGCAGTGGTTCCCACAACCGGCAGGAAGTGGGAATGCCGTGCACCAGTAGCAGCGGCGGCGCTTTGTCGTCCGGCCCGTGGTGCAGATAGGCCACCCGGCCCATGTCGAGATCGGCGAACTGCCGCTCGAGGGTGCCGGGGGTCAGGGTGTCGGCTTCGGCCCGAAAGCGGCGGGTCGGTTTCTTTGGATAGGTCAGCATGGCTTGATGCTACGCCGGCATCCGAGCGAGCTCAATACGGTATCCGCTCGCCGTCCCAGGCGAACAGGCCGCCCGAATCTTCCGGCGTGAGTCCGTCTATCACGGCCAGCAGCCGCGCGGCGGCGAACGCGGGCGTGAACAGCTTGCCGGCCGGCACGTTGCGCCGGAATGGCCGCGACAGGTCGGTGTCGGTCGTACCCGGATGCAGGCCGACCACGATCGACTGCTCGTTACGACGGCGCATCTCGATCGCCGCGGTGCGGGTGAACTGGTTCTGGGCGGCCTTGGCCGCGCGATAGCTGTACCAGCCGCCCAGGTGATTGTCGGCGATCGAGCCGACGCGAGCGGACAGGCTGGCGAACACCGCCCGGCGGCCGTGGGTGAGCAGCGGCTCGGCGTGCTTGAGCAGCAGGATGGGGCCGAAGGCGTTGACCGCGAATCCGGCAGCCAGCCGATCGGGCGTGATGTCGGCCAGCCGCTTCTCCGGCCGTATGCCGGTATCCCGGTCATGCAGCAGACCGGCGCAGATGATGACCAGATCCAGCGCGGGCGTGTGTTCGCCCACTCGTGTCATCGCGCGCTCGATACTGCCCTCGTCAGTTATGTCCAGTGACAGCGGGAGCACGCGCTCGGCCCCGGCGCGGGCCAGCGCGGCGAGCCCGGGGCTGTCGGCATCCCGGCTGGTGGCGATCAGCGTCGCGACGCGTGGCTCACCCAGCAGTTGCTCGGCCAGGGCCCGGCCCAGCCCGCGTGCGGCGCCCTGCACCATGACCCGGGCATTGTCGGGCAGCTGCTCAAATGCCATGGCAGGCGCCCCGATTGCCGACACTGGTGCCGGGCGCGCCCGGCTGGCGTAGAGTGTGCGCCCGCGTCGCGTCGACGTGCTTCTGCGGTTCCTGTTGTTGCAAGTTCATCGTTATCAATCCCTGCTGCGTGCGGCGCGCATCATCTGGCGACACGGCGTTCGCTACCGGCGCCTGTTGCCGGCGGCGAGTTTCGCCGCCGGTCTGGCCAGCTTCTTCCTGGTGGAGCGCCAGGCCCAGCTGGCGCAGTGGCTGACGGGCTTTCTGTTGCTGGGCTGGATCTGGCTGATCGGCGAGGGCCTGTTCGGCCGGCTTCTCTCACGCTGGCTGCGGCCGCAGTGGTCCGAGGCCGCCACCCGGCTGGCGGCCCAGTCGCTGCATCAGGAAACCCTGTTCTTCACGCTGCCGTTCTTCCTGGCGACCACCACCTGGGCCAGCGGCCAGGTGTTGTTCACCGGCACGCTGATGCTCGCGGCAGTGGCGTCGATCGTGGACCCGATCTATCTGGGCGTGATCGCCTCCCGGCGCTGGCTGTTCCTCGGCTTTCATGCCTTCACCCTGTTCGTGGCGCTGCTCACGGCGCTACCCATCATGCTGCACCTGACTACCGGCGAGAGCCTGGGGCTGGCCACGCTGGCGATGATGATCTTCGCCCTGCCGGGCGTGGCCGGGGTGCTGGACGTGCGCCGCACCCGGCGGTGGGTCACGATGGGATTACTCACCCTGGCGCTGGGCGGATTCGCCTGGAGCACCCGCGGCTGGATTCCGCCGGCGACGCTGCGGGTGACGGACGCGGCCATCACCTTCCGGGTGACCGAGCAGCGGCGGGTTCACGGGGAACATCGACCGCTGGTCGCTGCGGACCGCCTTGCCGAGGGGCTCTACGCGTTCACCGCCATCCGGGCGCCGCGCGGACTGCATCAGCCGATCATCCACGAATGGCGGCACGAGGGCCGGGTGGTCGACCGCATCGAGATCGAGATCGTCGGCGGCCGTGAACAGGGCTATCGCGCCTGGAGTCACAAGACCGAGTTCCCGCCGAATCCGCGCGGGGACTGGCGGGTAGTCGTGCGCACGGATGACGGTCAACTGATTGGCGTGATCCGCTTCAGAGTGGTCTGAGGCCCCCGGGTCAGCCCAGCTCCATCGCCCGGTGGTAGACCACCTGGAAGTTGAAGGTCTTGGACTTTGTGCGCTTTTCCAGCAGTGCCGCCAGCTTGTCCAGCCGGGCCGGCAGGGCCATCAGCTTGTCCTGGGCTTCGCGCCCGGCGCCGTCGTCGGGCTCGAGCTCGGCAATGCCCCAGGCTTCGAGACATTCCTCCACCAGCTTGCGGTAGTCGCCGGGGCCGTAGATGCCCGCGCGCCGCACCACATCCGCCATTTCGGCATAGCCGTCGATGGTATGGCCGGGCATGGACAGCCTTGGCAGTACCTTGAGGGCGGCTTCCAGCGCTCGGGTAGAGTCGATTTCCAGCAGGCCGCGAAACACGTCGCGGTAGAAGCGGAAGTGACGCGCCTCGTCGCTGGCCACATGGGCCAGGAGACGCTGGATTACCGGTTCGTACTGCCCGGCGATGCGGGCGGTATTGGCGTGGGCGGCCTGGGTGGCACGTTCCTGCAGGCTGGTGTAGGCCAGCAACTGGTACGGATCGCCGTTCCATTCCGGATCGAAGCCGGCCTCGATGTACTGGTACTGCAGCTTCTCGAAAGCTCGCATGTCCAGGATGCGGGCGTCGCGCACGTAGTCGTGCAGCACGCAGCCGTGGCGGTCTTCCTCCGCCGTCCACAGGTAGTTCCAGCGCGACCAGGCGTTGTCCTCGCCCAGGTACACCGCCACCAGCCGATGGAAATGCGGCAGACCCTCCTCGGTGAGCAGGTTCAGGGCCAGCGCCACGCGCACCTCGTCGGGAATCCCGCGGGCGCGATCGGGCAGGGCGGCCATGTCGCGGGCCTGCTCGTCGGTCATCTGTTCGCTGGCGGGCAGGAAATCGCTGGGCCACCATAAGCGGCGTTCGCTGATGTGGCGTTCCATGAGCTCACCCACCAGCGGCTCGATGGCGGCCAGCGCCTCGGACTTGGCGTTAATCGAATTCATGTTGGCTGCGGACGTGGCGATGGCGGTCTCCTTCCAGTCACACCGGGTTGCAGGCCCGACCTTTCGTCAATGCCTGGTTGACGGGCTCTGGGTCAGTTGGCCGAGATGTCCGAGATTACCATTACCGGCGGTCACTGTCGTGACAGCCGGGGAGGGACCCTCCGCAGGCGCCTAGGCCATGCGGGAGGACGACAGAATCTCGATCCAGTAGCCGTCCGGGTCGCGGATGAAGGCGATGTGGTTCATCCGCCCGTCCTCGGGCCGCTTCTGGAAGGTGACGTTGTTGGCGTCGAACCAGGCCACGGCGGCGTCCAGGTCGGGCACGTCGAAGGCGATATGGCCGTAACCCTGGGGTTCGCTGTTGCCGTCGTGATAGGCCACGTCCGGATCGCTCTCACTGCCCCAGTTGTGGGTCAGTTCCAGCACCCCGCGCTGGGCGAAGGTCCAGCGAGCCCGCTCGGCAGCGTCTTCCGGCGGTGTTTCCCCGGGCTGCAGTTTGGCCAGGAAGTAGAGGCTGAATTCGGCGCCCTCGAAGTCGGCCTGGTGCAGCAGGGTCATGCCCAGCACGTCGCGGTAGAAGTTCAGCGACTTCGCCGGGTCCTTGATGCGCAGCATGGTGTGGTTGAAGGTGAAGCCGTCGGTCTCGGCCATCATGCGTCTCCTGTGTCGGGGCCGGCGATGCGGCGGCGATCGATCTCGGCGACGCTGCGGCAACCGGCCAGGGCCATGGTGAGCTGGAAGTCGGCGTGGAAGTTGGTCAGCACTTCCCGTACGCCGGCTTCGCCCGCGAGCGCCAGACCATAACAGTAGGGTCGGCCGATGCCCACGGCCGTCGCGCCCAGCGCCAGGGCCTTGAACGCGTCCGCGCCGCCGCGGATGCCGGAATCCATGATCACCGGCATGCGGCCGTTCACCGCGGCGATGATGCCGGGCAGTTGCTCGATGGTGGCTACCGAGCCGTCCACCTGACGGCCCCCGTGGTTGGAGACCAGCAGACCGTCGACGCCGTAGTCCAGCGACTTGCGAGCATCTTCCGGATCGAGAATGCCCTTCAGCAGAATCGGCAGCTTGGTGCGCTCGCGCAGGAACGCGAGATCGCCCCAGGTCAGCGTCGGCCGCGAGTAGGTGGCGATGAAGCGCCGCACCGCGGCCAGGGCCTGGCCGGAGCGCAGGCCGTCGAGCATGCCGTCGGGCCACTTTCGCAGCACCTGCATCAACACCCGCAGCGTGTGCCGGTTGAGCGGCTGTCTGGCATCGGGGCCCGGTAGCGGTTCCGAGAGCTGGCGCCGGAACACCGGGTCCGATGTGTACTGGGCGATACCCTTGCCGTGCAGGAACGGCAGGTGGGCCAGTTCGAGATCGCGGGTGCGCCAGCCCAGAAGCGTGGTATCCAGCGTAACCACGATCGCTTCGCAGCCGCAGGCCTCGGCGCGCGACACGAAGCTCTCCACCATCTCGTCCGACTTGTTCCAGTAGAGCTGGAACCAGCGCGGTGCGTCACCCATGGCGGCGGCGCAGTCCTCCATCTTGCGGCTGGCTTGGCTGGAGAAGATGTAGGGCATGCCGGTGGCCGCGGCGGCACGGGCCACCGCGACGTCGGCCTCCGGATGCGCCATTTCCAGTACCCCGATCGGGCACAGCAGGAACGGGGTGGGTAGCCGTCGCCCGAACAGCTCTACCGAGGTGTCCTGCTCCGCCACGTCAAAGAGCATGCGCGGCTTGATCTGCCAGTGGCCGAAGGCCGACAGGTTGCGAGCCATGGTGTCTTCGCGGCCCGCGCCGCCGGCGATGTAGGCGTAGCCTTCGGCGCTCATGCAGCGGGCCGCTGCGGCTTCCAGATCGGCCATGCCCACCGGCACCGTCGGCCGACGTCCGGCCAGGCCGCCCATGTAGATGGCGCGCTGGCGTTCCACCGGGCCGGTAAGGCGTGTGCTTCGCGGATCATCGGACATTGGCTGGCCCCTCGGGCGCGGGAATGGTGCCGACATTATGCCTGCCGGCACATCGGCCGCCAGGGGCAGGGGCTGTCATGCCCGGGTCACGGGGCTGCCAACTTCCGGTAACCGACGGCAGGTTAGTTTCCCGTTTCGACAATTCGTCCCAAAACATCGAATCCGGGGAAGCAGCATGTTCAATTCGGGGAGCCGGGCCACGGCAGGCCTATGCGTGATTCTGGCCGCGGTACTTGCCGGCTGCGGCGGCGATGACGGCGTTACGCCGGGTAGTGGCAACGCCGGTGGCCAGCTGTCGGCGGCCGTGCGCACATCGGTGGTTACCACCGATGATTGCCCGAGTGGCAGCGGTATCGAGGTCGATAGCGGCATCGACGAGAACGGCAACGGCACGCTTGACGACGGCGAAGTCGATGACACGCAGCTGGTGTGTGACGGCACGGCGGGTACTGACGCGCTGGTGGAAACCGAAACGGTCCCGGCGGGCGATACTTGCCCGGATGGCGGCGTGCTGGTGCGCGCCGGCCAGGATGACGACGGGGACGGAATGCTCGGCGACAGCGAAGTCGACAGCACCGATACCGTCTGCAACGGGGAATCGGGCCGCTTCGCGCTGCAGTTGCTGCACCTTGCGGACATGGACGGCGCCCCCGAGGCGCTACAGAACGTCAACGGCTTCTCGGCCCTGGTCGACGCCTTCCGCGATGACATGCCGGCCAGCACGCTGGTGCTGTCTTCGGGCGACAATTACATTCCGGGACCGCGTTACTTCGCCGCCAATGACGACACGCTGGTCGAGGAGCTCGGGGCGCCCGGTAACGGTCGCGGCGATATCGCCTTCGTGAATGCCCTGGGCGTACGTGCCGCCGCACTCGGCAATCACGACCTGGACGAGGGAACCGAAGCCTTCGCCGGGATTATCGCGCCGGATGGCGATTACCCCGGCGCGGCCTTCCCCTATCTGTCGGCCAACGTGGACTTTTCGACCGATTCGAATCTGTCGGGCCGGGTGGTCGACGACGGCTTGCTGGCCGAAGACGGCGCTGGTGCGGTGGCCGGATCGGCCGTGGTCCTGGTCAACGGCGAGCGCATCGGCATCGTGGGGGCGAGCACGCCCGCCCTGGCCAGCATCACCAGCACCGGCGCCCTGACCATCAACCCGCCGCTGGTCGACAACGACGAGCAGCTGTTCGACGATCTGGCCGCGGCCATCCAGCCGACTATCAATGCCCTGCGCGCCAGCGGCATCGATAAGATCGTCCTGCTGGGTCACATGCAGCAGATTGCCATCGAAAAGGCGCTGGCCGTGCGCCTCGAGGGCGTCGATATCATCGTGGCCGGCGGCTCCAACACCCTGCTGGCGGATGGCGACGACATCCTGCGCGACGGCGATACCGCAGCCGATACCTATCCGCTGCTGTACACCTCGCCGGCAAACGAGCCGGTGCTCCTGGTCAACGTCGATGGCGATTATCGCTATCTGGGTCGCCTGGTGGTCGAATTCGACGGCAACGGTGTGCTCGATCTGGACAGTCTTGATCCGGCGCTGAACGGCGCCTGGGCGTCGACGCAGGTGGTCGTGGACATGGTTGGCGGCACCCCCATTCCGCGGGTGGTCGAGGTATCCAACGCGCTGGCTGAGGTGCTGGTCGCCCGTGACGGTAATGTCCTGGGCAACACCGCTGTGTTCCTCGACGGCCGACGCAGCGAGGTCCGCACCGAGGAAACCAACCTCGGCAACCTTACCGCGGACGCCAACCTCTGGTACGCCCGGCAGGCCGAACCAGGGGTCGATATCTCGTTGAAAAACGGCGGGGGCATCCGTTCGGCCATCGGTCAGGTACTGGTCGAGCCCGGCAGCAACGAGCCCCCGCAGCTGTTGCCCCCGGCGCCCAACGAGGCCGTGGGCAAGCCCGCCGGCGGTGTCTCCCAGTTCGATGTCGAAGGCTCGCTGCGATTCAACAACAGCCTGACCCTGCTCACCGTGACCGCCGCCGAGCTGGTGGACATCATGGAACACGGCGTATCGGCGACGGCGCCCGGGGCCACGCCGGGGCAGTTCCCGCAGATCGGCGGCATGCGCATCGCGTTCGATCCGAATGCCACTGCCCGGCAGGGTGATGACGTCAACGGCAACGCATCGGTGTCCGGCGAGCGGATCCGCACGCTTGAGATCATCGACGAAAACGGTGCGGTGCTGGAGACGGTGGTATCCAACGGCATTCTCCAGGTGGATCCCAACCGCAGCTTCCGCATGGTGACCCTGAACTTCACCGTCAGCTGTGTGGCCGGTACCGACAACATGGCCTCCGGTGCCTGCGGCGACGGCTATCCGTTCAAGGGCTTGGTTGGCCCCGACCGGGCCGATCTGCCGCTGGCGGCCGACTTCGATCCGGCCTTCGACCCCGGCAATGCCGATTTCGCCGGGATCGGCACCGAGCAGGACGCGTTCGCCGAGTATCTGTTCAACTTCCATCCGGATGCGGCCATGGCCTTCGATCAGGCCGAGACCGATCCGGCCGCCGACACGCGCATCGAGAATCTGGGCGCCAGCGCGCCCTGATCGATTCCTCCGGCGGAATAATTACCCGGCGCCGGTCGTCTGACCGTCGCCGGGTTTTTCGTGGCGGGGCTACCGATGCTCAGCCCGAAAGCTGCGCCAGGTCCAGCGGATCGTGCGCGCAGAACACGCGCACCCCGGCATTGTCGTCCAGGGCCAAACCACGCAGGCGCTCGATGTTGTCGCGGCAGCGGGGACGGTCTTCGCAGACCATCCGCTGAAAGGCACGCAATGCCACGGGGCAGCTGGCGTGATCGGCCATCTGGCCGTGATTGAAGAAGGCGTCGCCGGCATGCAGCAGCCAGCCGTCGTCGCCCTGGACCGCGATGCCGGCGTGCCCGCGGGTGTGCCCGGTTAGGGGGATCATCAGGATCTCGGGTGGTAGACCCGGCAGATCCCGCACGGCCGCAAATCCCTGCCATGGTTCGCCGTCGGGCTGATGCAGCGCCCAATCCGGTGCGTGCGCCCACTGCGCATCCCGGTAGCGGGTTTTCTCCAGCAGGCTGCGGCTGGCCAGCGTGGCTTCGTACTCGTCGGCCAGTACGTGCACGCGGGCCCCGGGGAAATCCGCAATACCGCCAGCGTGGTCGATATCCAGATGGGTCAGCAGAATGTGGCGCACGTCGTCGGGGTCAAGCCCGAGTTCGCGGATCTGCTCGCGGGCGGTTTCCGCCGGTGCCAGGGCAGGGCCGGTCATGGCCATGAAGGCCCGGCCCAGCCGCTTGCCCGGCTGGTCGATGTCGGCCAGCCCGAAGCCGCTTTCCACCAGCACCAGGCCGGCCTCGGTCTCCAACAGCAGGACGTGGCACACCAGTGGTGCCATGGCCGCCGGTGCGCCGGGGCTGCGGAACAGGCCGCCGAGCGGCGGCTGCATGGAGCCGCAATTCAGGTGATGAATCTTCATGACGGCATCATCGTCATCGCAACGGCTTTGCGCAAGCGTGGTATCACGGTTGACGTAATATGCCCGTGGCGGCGCAATCGGCTGGCAAGCGCGATGCGCGGACGCGACTTGGTGGCGAGGTGCGTGGTGGAATGTCGACATGAGTGAATGGCTGCAGCCGATAGCGATTTTCCTGACCGCCGCGGTGGTGGCGGTGCCGTTGGCGCAGCGGCTGAAGCTGGGATCGATCCTCGGCTATCTGATCGCCGGGGCGGTGATCGGGCCCTGGGGGCTGGGGGCGATCGCGGAAGTCGAGGACGTGCTGCACATCGCCGAGTTCGGCGTGGTGCTGCTGCTGTTCGTGATCGGCCTGGAAATGCAGCCGCGCCGGCTATGGGCGCTGCGCAAGACGATTGTCGGGCTGGGCGGCATGCAGGTGCTGGTCAGCGGCTTGCTGCTGGGCGTGTCCGCGCTGCTGCTGGGTCTGCCGCCGTCGGCGGCGGTGGTGGTCGGGGCGGCGCTGGCGTTGTCGTCTACCGCGTTCGGGTTGCAACTGCTGGCCGAGCGCGGCGAACTCACGGCCCGCCACGGGCGGTCGGCCTTCGGCATCCTCCTGTTCCAGGACCTCGCGGTGATTCCCATCCTGGCGCTGCTGCCGCTGCTGGCCGTCGGCGGCGAGGCAATGACTCTCGGTGGGGCGCTGCTGGATACGGCGAAAGTGGCGGCGGTGCTCACCGCCATGGTGATCGGTGGCCACTATCTGCTGCGGCCGATCTTCCGCATCGTGGCGGCCACCCGCATGCCGGAAATATTTACTGCCTGGGCGCTGCTGGTGGTAATCGGCACCGCGGTGATCATGGAGCAGATGGATGTGTCGGTCGCGCTTGGCGCGTTCGTGGCGGGGGTGCTGCTGGCGGATTCGGAATACCGCCCGGAGCTGGAAACCAACATCGATCCGTTCAAGGACCTGCTCCTGGGGCTGTTTTTCATCGCGGTGGGGATGTCGCTGAATCTCGGCCTGCTGCTGTCCGAGCCCCTGCGGCTGGTGCTGCTGACGTTGGCGTTGCTGGCTATCAAGGGTCTGGTGCTCTACATCCTGGGCCGGCGTCACGGGCTCGATCCGCCGGCCGCCCGGAATCTGGCCGCGGTCCTGCCGCAGGGTGGTGAATTCGCGTTCGTGATCCTGGCCGCTGCGGTGGCCGCCGGTGTGTTCGAGCAGGCCGACAGCGATGTCGTGGTTGCCGTGGTCACGCTGTCGATGGCGGCAACGCCGCTGCTCGCCGGTGGCGCGGGCTGGCTGAACCGGCGTCTGAAACCGGCCGGCGGCGACTCACGCTCGTTCGACACGCCGGACGAATACGAGCATCCGGTGATCATCGCCGGCTTCGGGCGTGTGGCGCAGATCGTCGCCCGCCTGCTCACGGCCAAGGGCGTGGCCTTCACCGCCCTGGAAATCAATCCGGACACGGTCGATTTCGTGCGCCGCTTCGGCGACAAGATCTACTACGGCGATGCCTCCCGTATCGATCTGCTGCGCCATGCCGGCGCCGAGGAGGCCCGCGTATTCGTGCTGGCCATCGGGGACCCGGAGGCTTCGGTGCGCACGGCCGGCGTGGTACGCCAGCACTTCCCGCATCTGAAGATCATCGCCGCCGCGCGCAATCGCCAGCATGTATTTGCGCTGAAGAAGCTGGGTGTATCCGTCATCCTGCGGGAGAAGTTTCTCTCCTCGCTGGAAATGGGCGGCGAGACGCTGCAGGCGCTGGGCGCAAGCCGCAGCGAGGCGGTGCGCGCCACCAGCCTGTTCCGGCAGTATGACGAGGAGCTGCTCGACGAGCAGGCGGCCGCATCCGAGGATACGGCCAAGCTCGTTCAGATGCGGGAGGAGGCGATGGCCGAACTGGAAGAACTGTTCGAGCGGGATGCCGGTTCCGCCGAGGGGACCGGTTCGGAATCGGGCCAATCACAATCGTCACGGAATGAATGATGACGAATGCGAACGCCACTGCCGCGCCGCTGCGCGGCGACATGAGCCGCCGGGAGGTCGTGGACACCCGGGACATGGAATGGACCGAAGCCCCCGGCGGGCAGGTCTGGCGCAAGCGGCTGCACCGCGTGGGTCCGGCCGAGGCCGGCGAGGTGACGTCGCTGGTGCGGTACGTGCCGGGGGCCTCGTTTCATCCCCATCCGCATCCGGATGGCGAGGAGATTTTCGTGATCGAGGGCCACTTCTGCGACCAGCAGGCGGTGTCCGGGCCGGGCACCTTTCTGCTGCACCCGGAAGGATTCGAGCATGCGCCCTGGTCCGAGGACGGCTGCCTGCTGCTGGTCAAGCTGCGCCAGTACGGCGGTGAGGGGCGCACCTATGTCACCCGGGATACCGAGGCCATGGACTGGGCCGATAGCGACACACCCGGGGTATTGGTGAAACCGCTGTATGCCGATGCTCGCTTCCCGGATGAAACCCGGCTGGAGCGCTGGGCCGCGGGCGCCGAGCTGCCGGCGCGGGTGTTCCCGGACGGGGCGGAGCTGTTCGTGCTGGAAGGCGGGTTCGGCGACGAGCAGGGCAACTATGGTTTGCACACCTGGCTGCGTCTGCCGCCCGGGGCCGGGCATCGGCCGATCAGCCCGCAGGGCTGTCTGGTCTACATCAAGACCGGCGGGGTGGCCCAGCTGCGGCATGATCCGGGGCGCTGACCGCGATGATCGACCTCTACTCCTGGGTGACACCCAACGGCTACAAGGTGCACATCCTGCTGGAGGAGCTGGCGCTGGATTACGTGGCGCATGCGGTGAACATCCAGCAGGGCGAACAGTTCGAGCCCGATTTCCTGCGCATCTCGCCGAACAACCGCATACCCGCCATCGTGGATCATGACGGGCCGGACGGCAGCCCGGTCTCGGTGTTCGAGTCCGGCGCGATCATGCTGTATCTGGCCGAGAAGACCGGCCGCTTCCTGCCCGCCGATCCGCGGGACCGGGTGGCGATGCAGGAATGGCTGATGTTCCAGATGGGCAACGTGGGCCCGATGTTCGGCCAGGTCGGTCACTTCACCCAGTACGCGCCCCGCCGGATTGATTACGCCGTGGATCGCTACACCCGCGAAATGCATCGGCTGCTCGGTGTAATGGATCGCCGCCTGGGCGAGGTGGACTATCTGGCCGGGGACTACGGGCTGGCCGACATGGCCACGTTTCCCTGGGTGCGCTCGGCCCGCCGCTTTGGCGCCGAGCTGTGCGATTATCCGAATCTGAACCGTTGGTACCAGGCAATCCGGGCGCGTCCCGCGGTGGCACGTGGCCTCGCCGTACTGGCGGAATACAAGAATGCGACGCCGCTCAGCGACGAGGCGAAGGAGCAGCTGTTCGGCGACACGCAGTATCAGCGACGTTGACCCCGGCGGTCCGCCGCCGGCACCAGATAACCACAAGGGGGAGATGATGGACAACGAACGAGCGGCGGAACTGCCCGGCTGGCGCTGGGGCCCGTTTACCTTCCGGCTGCCCTTCTACCACACCAGGCTGTACTGGCCGGAGTTTCTCCAGGGCGTGGCCCTGGCCTCGGCCACCGGGCTGGCGCTGGTGCCGATCATGACCGGGCACTTCGGCCTGAGCTTCGAGCAGGCCGTGGCGATGTCGCTGGTGCACATGTTTCTGATCGCCATCGCGCCCATCGCCTTCGGCGAGCCCTACGCCCCCGGCTGGGTAACGCCGGCGCTGCCGCTGGTCCTGACCTTCGTGCTCGGCGGTTACGACACCCCGGTGGAGCGCTTCCAGGCGATGACTGCTCTCACGCTGGTGCTCACCGCCATGCTGGCCTTTCTGGGTTTTACCGGGCTGGGAAAACGCTTCATGGCCTGGCTGCCCACTCCCTTGAAGGCGGCCATCATCCTTGGTGCTGCCATTGCCGCTTTCAAGCGGGTGTTCGTGGATGATGTCGACGACTACCTGCTGGCCCAGCCGATCAGCATCACCCTGGCCTGTGCGGTGTGCCTGATCTTCATGTTCTCCATCCCGTTCCGGTCACTGAAACTGCGTTCACCGCTGCTCACCCGGCTGGCCAGTCTCGGTCTGTTGCCGGGCTTCCTGGTGGCTGCTGCGGTCGGGCCGCTGGTGGGCGAGGTCAGCTACGACATCCAGTGGGGGATTCTGCTGCCGCCGATCAACGAAGCGTTCGCCAAGGCCTCGCCGTTCGTTATCGGCTGGCCCAGCTGGGACATGTTCGTGGCTGCCGCCCCGCTGTCGCTGATCACCTATATCCTGCTGTTCGGTGATCTGGTGACCGGCAACGAGATCATCCACCAGGCGGAGGATGACCGCCGCGACGACCCCATCCGCATCGACACCAGCCGTACCCATCTGTCGCTGGGCATCCGCAACGGGCTGATGGGCGTTCTCGCGCCGTTCTTCCCCACCCAGGGCAGCCTCTGGACCGGTGTGCAGGTGATCATCGTCCAGCGCTGGCGCGAGGGCCGGGCGGGCATGAACTCGCTGTACAGCGGCACCGCGTCGTACTACTTCATGGGGTTGCCGTTCATCTTCTTCCTGCTGCCGCTGTTGACCGGCCTGCAACCGCTGCTGGGCATTGCCCTGTGCCTGACGCTGCTGCTCACCGGCTTCGCCTGTGCCTACGTGGCCATGGCCATGTGCTCGCATCCGACCGAACGCGGGGTGGTACTGCTGACCGCCGTGGCCATTGCCGTGTTCCCGGCCTGGATCGCCCTGCTGCTGGGGCTGGTGGCCACGCTGGTGCTGATCGGCGGCAGTGACGCCGAGGCCATGGAAGCCCGCGTGGCCGCGGAGGAGGCGAAGCTGCGCGACCAGGCCTGAATCAGGGGTGGCGGCGGTCGGAAACGGCCGCCGCCACCAAGATGCCGACCATCACGCCAAAGCCGCCGATCAACAGCCCGGCCACTACGTCGGTAAGGTAGTGAAGCCCCAGGATCATCCGGCTGGCCGCGACCAGCAGCACGAGGCACTGCATCCAGTAGATCACCTCGAGTCGGTCGCGATCGTCCGGCAGGTGGTGTGCGATGGCCAGGGCGATGAACCCGTAAACGGCCATGGCGCCGGTGGCGTGACCGCTGGGGAATGAGGGTGAAACCGCTTCGGCAAAGGTGAGCGCCGCCTGGCGTTCACGATCGACGATGTACTTGACCATCCAGGTGATCGCCAGGCCACTGGTGGCGGAGACAGTCAGGCCGGCCAGGGCGGGCCGATCACCCTTGAGCCAGAACAGCAGTAGGGCGACAACGGCAACGATGGCCAGTGTGCTGATATCGCCCAGCCCGGTGAGCCAGTCAAAAAGATGCACCACGCGTTCATCGCGCAGCCGTTCAAGCCACCGATTGGCCGGTTCATCCAGCCGGACGGGCCCTCGTCGCGTCAGCACGGACGCAAGCAGCCCCCCGGCCAGGCCCAGCAGAGCAAGCGCGGTGGGCCCGACTGTCCCAGTGCGCCAGCGGTCTCCACCCCGATCTGCGGCCCGCCGCCACGAGATCCCTGCCAGCAGCCGACCAGCGAGCAGCGCGCCTGCCAGGCTCGGTAGCAGTAGCCACGGGGACAGCGGATCGATGCTCATGCGTGCGGCTCAGGCGATCCACATGGCATCGCCGTAGGAGAGGAAACGGTAACCGGAATCCACGGCGTGACGGTAGGCCTCGAGCACCGGCTCGCGCCCGGCAAACGCGCACACCAGCATCAGCAGGGTGGATTCCGGCTCGTGGAAGTTGGTGAGCAGGGCGTCCACCACCTGAAACCGGTAACCCGGCCTGATGAACAGCCGGGTTTCGTCGGCGAACGGCGCCAGTTCGCCGTTTGCTGCCGCGGCCTCCAGGCTGCGGACCACGGTGGTGCCCACCGCCACGATCCGGCCGCCGGCGAGGCGCGTCGTCTTGATGCGCTCGACCAGATCGGTGCCGACGATGACCCGTTCCGCATGCAGCTGATGCCGTGACAGGTCTTCGGTGCGCACTCGCTGATAGGTGCCGGCGCCGACGTGCAGGGTGAGGTAGTCGATACCGACGCCGCGGGCCCGCATGGCGTCGAGCAGGGCGTCGTCGAAATGCAGCCCGGCGGTGGGCGCGGCCACCGCGCCGGGCTCGCGTGCCCAGACGGTCTGATAGCGCTCGCGATCGGTATGCTCGTCCGGCCGCCGGATGTAGGGCGGCAGCGGGATATGGCCGTGCTCGGCCAGCAGGGCATCCAGGTCGCCGGTTGTCAGCTGAAGCAGGAACAGTTCGTCGTCGCGACCACCTACCGTGAGCCGGAACTCGCCCACGATCAGTTCGGTCCCGGGCTTTGGCGTCTTGCTGGCCCGGATCTTGGCCGAAAAGCGCTGATTGCCCAGCACCCGCTCCACGAATATCTCCACCACCCCGCCGCTGGCCTTGCGGCCATGCAGCCGGGCCGGAATCACCCGTGTGTCGTTGAGAACCAGCAGATCGCCCGGCGACAGCAGCGCCGGCAGATCGGTAATGTGCCGGTCGTTGCAGCGACCCGTGCCCCGCTCGAGATGCAGCAGGCGGCTGTCGCCTCGCCGCGCCGGCGGACGCTGGGCGATGCAGGTGTCGGGCAGGTCGTAATGAAAGTCGGAACGGCGCATGGCGGCGCATGGTAGCGCCAATCAACCGGCCAGGCAGTAGAATAGCCGTCGTTTTTCAACGGAGCGATTGCCGCGATGCTCAACACGCTTTCTTCCACCCTTGCCAGCACGGCTCGTGCCTGGCGTGGCTCGCTTGCCTTCAAGCCGGCCTCGCGCCAGCCAGCGAAGCTTATTGAACTCTATGAATTCGAGGGCTGCCCGTTCTGTCGGCTGGTGCGCGAAACCATTACCGAGCTGGACCTGGACGTGTTGATCAAGCCCTGCCCGAAGGGCGGTACCCGGTTCCGCCCGGAGGCGGAGCGGCTCGGCGGCAAGGCGCAGTTCCCGTACCTGGTGGACCCGAACACCGGCCGTCAGCTCTACGAATCCGGCGATATCATCGACTATCTGTATGCCGAGTACGGCGGCCGACCGGCGCCGGCACGGCCACTGGGCGGTGCAGTCGCGGTGATGGGGTCGAATGCGGCCACCCTGCTGCGGGGTCTGCGCGGTATGCGGCGCCGGCCGGCACGAGTGCCGGATCAGCCGCTGGAGTTGTACAGCTTCGAGTCCAGCCCGTTCTCGCGGCCGGTGCGCGAACTGCTGTGTGAAATGGAAATTCCCTACATCCTGCGTAGTTTCGGCAAGGCGGTGCCGCAGGAAATCGGCCCGCCCTGGGTGCGTACACGCTTTTTCCCTGACATCCCGGTTCGCGGCCGCAACCGCCGGGCCATGCATGAACAGACTGGCCGGTTGCAGGTTCCTTATCTCGTTGACCCGAACACCGGCGAAGCACTGTACGAATCCGGGTCAATCGCGTCATATCTAAAGGCGACTTACGCCGCCTGATCTGCTTGCTTACGCGTCATAGTGCGCCCGGTAGCCGCAGGTTATGCTATCCACGATTCGTGGCATCGGAATTCCTGCGGGGTAAGCATCATGGATAATCGTCACCAGTTGCTTGGAGGAAGGTTGATTCAGCTCGGCCTTGCCCTGTTTCTCGTAGGACTGCTGACCGGTTTCGTAATACCTGTGCTGCCGATACCGCGGATGGGATTAAGCAGTCATCTGGAAGGCCTCCTGAACGGCATGTTCCTGGTGCTGATCGGACTGATCTGGCCCAGGCTTGTGCTGCCTGGCTGGGCATTGACAGTGACTTTCTGGCTAGCGCTTTACGCCGGTGTAATGAATTGGGCAACGACCCTGCTGGCCGCCATCTGGGGCGCTGGTGCGTCTACGATGCCGATTGCAGCCGGCACTGAGACCGGTACGGAAACGCAGGAGGCCGTGATTGCAGCCATGCTCTTGTCCTTGTCGATGGCCGCTGTGTTGACATTGCTGTTGCTTATTTGGGGATCACGTGGCCACCGGGATGTATCGTCGGCTGCGTCCTGACCTGCACCGGGGCTGTCCCGCCGGTGGACGGCGACTTCCGTGGATGAATTCAGCCGTGATACCGAGGTCGAAGCAGATATGCACGGACAGCCTCACTCCCTGATTCCCCTTTCTATGCTGATGCTGGCGCTCCTTGCGATGTCCGCCTGCGCCAATCAGCGGCCGGTGATCTATCCCGAGGGCGGCCGCAGCACCTCGGCCGGTTCGCAGCGGGCCGTGGACCAGTGCATGGCCATGGCCGAGGCCAACGGCCTGGATTACAGCGACGGCGACGTGGCCGGCCGCACGGTCCGGGGTGGCGTGATAGGCGGCGCTGGTGGTGCGGCAGTTGGTGCGGTGTTCGGCGATGTCGGCCGTGGCGCCGGTGCTGGGGCGGCGCACGGGGCCGCCACCGGGCTGTTCAGCGGCCTGTTCGCCCGCGGCACGCCCGATCCGGTGTATCGCAATTTCGTCAATCGTTGTTTGCGTGACCGCGGTTACGATCCCATCGGCTGGCGCTGACCCGGGATAACAGTCGCCGCCGGCGGCCCCGGCAGGGCATCGATGAGTGCCCGCTGCACTACCGACCGTTCGGTTTTTCCTCTCGCTTGCCTGCGCCTTTACCCGCGCCTAGGACTTCACGTGCCCGTATGTTGCACCGTGCACAAATTCGTGCCTAGATCGGGTAGGACTAAATTGTAGGACAGTTCCGGCCGATAACGATAATGGGCCCAATGCGGATACCGCGCCGGTCCAAAGAAACAGTCGCAGGGCCCTGGAACAGGGCCGACGGAAACCGGAATTGCTGCAATCCGGTTCGCCGAGGAGAGGGAGGGGTGGCCAATGGACAGACATCTGCCGGGCGTCGACTTGATCATGCGCGGTCTCGCGTGTGATCGCGCCCATTGTGAACACGCCGCAGCAATCGGTGTTTCGCGTCCCTCCATGGCCGGCGTCAGACGACGGACTCGTCCGTCAGGTCGGCCGCAGCAGCGTCCCCTTTCAATTATCAAAAAATCGGGTACCGCTGCGCGCGGTGCCTACGACGCGACCCATGGAGGAGAGATCTATGAAAATGGCGATCAAACTGCTGTTCGTGGTGGGTGCCGGGCTGCCGATGGTGGCTCAGGCGAGCTGGTGGGACGACATCGATATCAGCATGGACGGCTTTCTCAGAGCCGAACTCGCGGCCCGCACCACCTCGGACGAGAATCCCTATAACCAGCGCGGCAACGTATTCAACGGGCGCCCGGTCGAGCGCACCAGCTTTACGACGACGGACACCGTCACGCGGACGCTGCCCCAAGCAGACAACGAGTTCAATCTCACGATCCTGCGCAGCAATGTGGAATTCAACGCGCGCCTGACGGATAACCTTCGATTCATCGCGCAGCTGCGCGGCATCTACGACATCGACGAGTACGACAATTACACTCTCGACGACGCGCCCGGCACCAATCCGGCGGGAACCCTGCAGCGCCGGCCGAACCTGTTCGAGTATCGGGTCAGTTCGGACAGCGGTGGCCTGCAGACGCGGGAAGCGCCAATGGCGCTGGAGCTGACGGGTCGGGATTACATGCTGGACCTGCCCAAGTTCTACCTCGATTACAACCTGGGCTCGCTCAACCTGCGTGTGGGCAACCAGCAGATAGCCTGGGGGCAGTCCCTGTTCTTCCGCGTGCTCGATGTGCCCAACGGGCTCGATCTGCGCCGCCACAGCCTGCTCGATTACGTGCCGGAGGAGTTCTCCGACAAGCGGGTGCCGTCGCCGGCCATCCGGGCCTCGTACATGCTGGGCGCCTGGGAACTGGATAGCTTCGTCCAGCACTTCCGGCCGACGATCTTCAGCAATCCGAACACGCCGTACAACGTCATCGCATCCCAGTTCACGGTGCATGACCTGTATGGCGACGTGGATAACGAGGCCAATTACGGTCTGCGGGTGCGCGGCCCGCTGGGCCCGTTCAACCTGCAACTGATGGCAGCCCGGCGCTATGCCCCCGAAGGCACCTTCCGGTGGACCCAGTCCGGGGTGAATCGCTCGTTGACCGGGGCGCCGGGTGACATGACCGGGCCGCTCATGGCGCAGACCGCATTCGAGCGGGATCCGACCGGGGTCGTGTCGGCCCAGGAGTGGTTCCATTACGCGGGCCTGTCACGACTCGATGCCATCGACGGCCTGAATGCCTCGATCAACGAGTTCCCGGCCGCGCAGATGCTCGGCGCGGCGCCGGTCCAGGACGAAATGGGCGCGCGTCTGACGCTGGATACGTTCTTTCAGGCATCGGGTGGTCTGCGCGGTCACATCGCGCGGGAGTACCACCGCGAAAACGTCTACGGGGCCGGTCTGAGCTATGTGTTCCGGGGTGAGCCGGGTTCGTTGTTCGACCAGCTGATCACCAACATCGAGGTGCAGTACGCCCAGGACCGGACGTTCACCAATGTTTCACTGAGTCGGAATTACACGGTCGAGGATGAGTGGACGGCTGCGCTGGTGTTCGAGAAGTACCAGAAATTCAGCCATCGGTTTCCGGCCACGTATTTCGTCCTGCAGTGGTTGCACAAGAGTGAAAGCGACATCTTCGGCCGCCTGCTGGAAGGCATGGGTGGTAGCGCCGAGCGATCGGCCCGCGATGCCAGCGTGCCGAGCAGTGCCAACTATGTGGCGTTCGCCTTTCAGCAACCGTTTCCCAATCTGATCTGGCGGGTGGATTTTGCCGCCCTGTATGACGTCGAGGGCGGTCTGCTGCTGCAGCCGGCGATACGCTGGTCGGTGAGCCAGACGTTCGCGCTGGAGCTTTTCTACAACCATCTCGAGGGCGAGCTGGGCAGCAAGAACCCGAACTACAACGCCCTTTCCACGGTGGATTACGCGGACGAGCTGGCCGTGCGCGCGACCTACCAGTTCTGATCGGACCGGGCCGGATGCGCCGTCATTCGATGGCGTGTCCGGCCACTGCCATCGGTGGTGATGCGTCAGCCGTTCCGGGCTGCGAGAAAGTCAGCGTGGCTGTCCCAGATCGTCCAGCGGTTGTGGTTCGTCCACGTAGTCACTGAACGATAGCGCCTGTTCGTTGACCTCGTCCGGGTCCACCTGCACCAGGAAGTCGCCGAATCGCTTGCCCTCGTCCTCGCGGCGCCCGTCGCCATCGAGATCGCCCACGGCGAAGGCCGTATCCGGCGGGGTCACGGGCATGGCCGACGGCGGTGCGGGCGCCAGCAGGGCGCCCACCAGTGGGATGCCGCCCAGCAGATTACCGATGCCCCAACTACCGCGAGCGGCTGAGCCGGCGAGCGGCGCCGACATCATGCCGCTACCGATCAGTGGCTGACCGGCCAGTGCCACGCGCAACGGTGTATCGGTGTTGGCCAGCTGGATGTCCACCAGCGGGGACTGGTTCTGGGCGTGGGCCGTTCCCAGGGTCGGGAGCAGGATGGCGGCGGTAAGCAGCGTGTACTTGACGGGCATGGCGGGGACCTAATCGGGTGTTATCCCCACTTTACCCCCGCTGCCGTGATTGGCAAGCAGGCGGGTCACCGGCGCCGGCGGAACAGCCTCCCCGGCAGTCCCAACGCACTGCGAACCGCGCCGATCAGGCGCGCTCCGGCATAGGGGAGAAGTCGGCGGGGCCGTGGTTGCGGGCTATCCGAGGGGCGCTGCACGGGCGGTGCCGAGGCGGGCGGCGCGCCGGTACTGGCTGATGCGGGCAGGGAGTGGCGCCAGCGCGGATGACCGGCTTCCAGCGAGCGTTTCCACAACAACAGCGCGGTGCCGTAAACCGCGGTCAGCGCCACGCTGGCACTGCGTTCGATCAGCCCGGCGCCGATCGGGGACCGGGCGCGGAAACGCGACACCCACTGGATTTCGGTGCCGCCGGCCACTTCCCGCAGCCGCAGCTCCGCACCCAGGTGGTGGATGGGGAAGGGCACGCGGATCATGCGCCAGGCCAGCCGGTGCGGCGGATTGAATTCGGTGATGCGCTCCACCAGGGTGCCGACGGTCAGCGCGATCTCGCGTTCGGCGCCGGTTCCCTGGCGATCGGTAGTTCCTTCACGCAGCAGGCGGGCCCGGCGCACGCCGGGCAGCCGGGCGTAATTGTCCAGATTCGCCACGTGATCGAACACGGCCTGCACGGGAGCGGCGATCTGCCGCCGGACGCGGATGACGCGAAAGGGCATTAGGGGCTAGGTTCCGTCGGTCGGCAGCAACTCGCGCAACGCTCGCCAGCCGCCATCCACTGAGACGACGCTGGCATAGCCCATCACCCGCAGCGCGTCCGCTGCCAGCGCCGAGCGATATCCGCCGCCGCAATACAGATACAGCGGCTGTTGCCGATCGGGATGGCGGGCCTCGATGTCGCGCTCGATCACGCCCTTGGCCAGGTGTTCGGCCCCGGCCACATGCCCGGCTGCGTATTCGGATTCCTCGCGAACATCGATCAGCGCGGCGTCGGGTTCGCGAGCCAGGGCGTCGGCCAGGTCGGCGGCGTCGATTTCTCGGATGCGGCCGCGCGCCTGTGCCACCAGGGCCAGGAAGCCGGGCGAATGATCACTCATCGGCGGGGTCGGGGTGGGGCGTTTCCATCCCGTAAGTGTGCCTCGAAAACCCGGACCAATACGAGCATCACGGGCCCCGGGTTGGCTACACTCGGCACCCCGTTTCGAGGTAACTGCCGCCATGAGTCATCTGATCAACCGCCGCGACCTGGATTTCCTGCTGCACGAATGGCTGGACGTGGCCGCCCTGTGCAAACGCCCGCGTTTCGCCGGCCACGACCGGGAAACCTTCGATGCCGTGGTGGAGGCCGCGCATACGCTGGCCGCGGATCAGTTCGCCGCCCACGCCGCGAAACTGGACGCCAACGAACCCACCTTCGACGGCGAACGGGTGCACATCATTCCGGAAGTTAAGACGGCGCTGGATGCCTACGTGGAGGGCGGCTTCATGGGCGCGGCGTTCGACGAGGCCGACGGCGGCCTGCAGCTGCCCTATACCATCAGCCAGTCGGTGGCCGCACTTTTCACCGCCGCGAATATCGGTACCGCCGGCTATCCGTTTCTGACCGGCGCGGCGGCGAATCTGCTGCGGGTGGTGGGGTCGCCCGAACAGCAGCGGCGTTACATGCAGCCGATGATTGCCGGCCGCTTCTTCGGCACCATGTGCCTGTCCGAACCGCAGGCCGGGTCTTCGCTGGGTGACATCCGCACCCGGGCGATTCCCAACGAGGATGGCACCTATCGTCTGCGCGGCAACAAGATGTGGATTTCCGGCGGCGAGCACGACCTGTCCGAGAACATCGTGCATCTGGTGCTGGCCCGCATCGAAGGGGCGCCGGCCGGCACCCGGGGCATTTCCCTGTTCATCGTGCCGAAATACCGGGTGAACGACGACGGCAGCCTCGGCGAACGGAACGGCGTGCATCTGGCGGGACTCAATCACAAGATGGGCTACCGGGGCACGGTCAACACGGTGCTGAATTTCGGCGATGACGACAACTGCATCGGCGACATCGTCGGCGAACCCAACACCGGCCTGGCCGGCATGTTCCACATGATGAACGAGGCCCGCATCAGCGTGGGCATGGGGGCGTCGGTGCTGGGTTACTCCGGCTATCTGCACGCCCTGGATTACGCGTGCGAACGCCCGCAGGGCCGCCATCCCGGAAGCAAGCCGACCGACGCGCCGGTGCCGATCATCGAACACGCCGACGTCCGCCGCATGCTGCTGGCCCAGAAGGCCTATGTGGAGGGCGGCCTGGCCCTGTGCCTGTACTGCGCGACGCTGGTGGACCAGCAGGAGACCACCGAGGACGAAACCGAGCGCAACCGGCTGGGGCTGCTGCTCGACATTCTCACCCCCATCGCCAAGGCCTGGCCTTCCGAGTACGGGCTGGAAGCCAACAAGCTGGCCATTCAGGTGCTGGGTGGCTACGGCTATACCCGCGAATACCCGGTGGAGCGGCTGTATCGCGACAATCGCCTCAACCCCATCCACGAGGGCACCAACGGCATTCAGGCGCTGGACCTGCTCGGCCGCAAGGTCACCATGCGCGACGGGGCGGCCCTGTCGCTGCTGTTGCGCGAGATCGGCGCGACCGCCGAGGATGCGGCCGAGTTCGACGAACTGCATGAATATGCCCGGGCCCTGGCCGAAGCCATCGACACCGTGGCCGACACCACCCAGGCCCTGCGCCAGCAGGCGACGGACGCCGAAAGTTATCTCGCCAATGCCAACGAATACCTGGAGATGCTGGGCCACGTGGTGATCGCCTGGATCTGGCTGCGCCAGGCCCTGGTTGCCGTCCGGGCCGAACCTTCCGGCGACGCGGATCGCGCCTTCTACGACGGCAAGCTGCAGGCCACCCGCTACTTCTTCCGCTGGGAACTGCCCACCATCGACCACCGCGCCCACCTGCTGGCGGCGGTGGACGATACCTGTCTGGGCATGCGGCCGGACTGGTTCTAGCGCACAACTTGAACAGGCAACCGGGAGTCGGTCGCGGCTAGGGCGTTTGCAGTGAAATCCTCTCGCCCCTTGGGGAGAGAGTTAGAGAGAGGGGGATTCACCAGTCGCCCTCTCCCGCAAGCGGGAGAGGGGGCGGGCGATTCGCGCAAACGGGGCAATCTCTGTGTCCCCGGCGCCATGCGCGGCGGGCTGAAGCCCGCCCTACAAGAGCATGCACCCGACCGTGGAGCTGGATTCATCCAGCCTGACGTGAGGCTGTTATCGAAGCCGAACCGCGTCACCCATCACGCCGCTCCTACCTCCGCCTCCGCCCCACGCACCGCCGCATCCAGCTCATCCAGCGCCTCGCCGGTATACACCGCAATCCGCTGCATGTGCGGCAGGCTGTCGCGGCAGCCGGTAAAACCCAGATTCGACTTGCCGTCGTAGCTGACCAGCGTGATGTTCAGCGCCTGCCCGTTGAACAGCAGCGACACCGGGTAAATCGCGTCCAGCGTCGCACCGTCGAGATACAGCGTCTGCTTCGGCCCCGGCACATTGGATACCGCCAGGTTGAACATCGGGCGGGTCGCGGCGCCCAGGCCCAGCACGATGCGGATCAGGTACGGCCCCATGAGCATCGCCGTGTACGGGTCCATCGCGGCCTTGGGCAGGCGGTTGAGGTGACCCTTGGCGGTGGTGGTGGAACGGTGGATGGCCGCCAGCCGCTCGGCCGGATCGGCGATGTCGGTGCGCATCTTCGCCATGACGAAGGTGATGGCGTTGCCCACCTCGGTTTCATCGGCCGGCCGCACGGATACCGGCACCGCCGCGGTCATGCTGCTCGTCGGCATCGCGCCGGTTTCGGTCAGATAGCGCCGCAGTGCCCCGGCGCAGATCGCCAGGAACACGTCGTTGGTGGTTGTTCCGGAGGCCGAGGCGATGGCGCGAATCCGGTCCTGATCGTACTGCTGCGTGGCGAACCGGCGCGGCGCCCCGATGCGCCCGTTCAGGCTGGTGCGCGGGGTGGCGAAGGGCAGCGCGTTGTCCGGATCATGCCGCGGCCGGAAGCGGCGGCGCAGCATCGCCCCGCGCAGCCGGGTGTAGGCCGTCAGCGCCGGCCATAGCTTCGGGCGCATCTTCGGCGGCCGCGGCTCGTCCGGATCGCGCCGCGGCCGGCCCATGCCCACCGCCCATATCGGTTCCACCGGCGGGGCATCCGGCGTTTCCGCCAGCATCGACTGCAACACGCGGATGCCGCCCACGCCGTCGATCTGCGAATGGTGCACCTTGATGTAGAGCGCGAAGCGGCCGTCTTCCAGCCCCTCGATCACATGGCATTCCCACAATGGCCGGTTGCGGTCCAGCGCGTGCGAATGCAGCCGTGACACCAGCACGCCCAGTTCCCGTTCGCCCCCGGGGCGCGGCAACGCCGAGTGGCGGAAGTGGTAGTCCAGGTCCACCTCGTCGTCATCCAGTACATCCCAGCTGGGAAACGGCCACGGGCGGTAACGGTAATTGAACGGCGGGGCGAATCGCGTGCACTCGCGCCAGCGGCGTACCAGATTCTGCAGGTAGTCCTCGCCAGCATCGGGTGGGTAGTAAAACGTGGCCATCGCCGCCACATGCGTGGGCGCCCTGGCCTTCTCCCCGATCAGAAAGCTGATGTCATTGAGCTTCAGAGCCTTGCGCATGCCCCTGTCTCCCCCGGTTCTTGTTGATTATCGGGCCGATGTTGTCGGGCCCTTTGATACGACTCTACAACGACGGCGCCCGGATTGTCGCGATTGAACAAGGTGTATGGGAATGGCGTGTCGGGTCCGACAGAGACTGGTCGGGCGTTGTTTTCATTCCTCCGTGTGCAAATGTTCTACCAGGGCAGAATCCGCCCCTCGGCATGCCAGAAGGTCCCGCTGCTGGACACATCCAGCTCATCCATTCGCTGAATCAGCAGGGCGGCGGATTCGGCGGGTTCCAGGTGGCCGCTGTGCCCGGTCATGTCGGTACGCACCCAGCCGGGATGGAGGATGGCGACCGCGATGCCGCGGTTGGCGAGGTCCACGGCCAGGGATTTGCCGGCGGCGTTGAGGCCGGCCTTGCTGATGCGGTAGCCGTACTTGCGCCCCGAGTCGTTGTCGGCCATGGAGCCCATTCTTGAGGTCATCAGGCCGATTTTGCCGCCGGAGGGGATGCGGTCGATCAGGGTCATGGTGACGCGCAGCGGGCCCAGGGTGTTGACCTCGAACTGCTCGCGAAGGCGACCGAAGTCCATGTCGTCCAGCGTTTCGCTGTGCATGATGCCGGCGTTGTTGTAGAGCACGTCGATCCGGGTGTCGGCCAGGGCCTCGCTCAGCCGGGGCATGTCGGCATCGCGGCCGACGTCGATGCCATCGATGATCGTGATGTTCAGCGACTGCAGGTCCGCCGAGGGCTGGCGGCAGACGGCAATGACGTGGTCACCGCGTGCGTGCCAGAGGCGCGCCATGTCGAGGCCGATGCCGCGGTTGGCGCCGGTGACGACGATGGTCTGGCTCATGGGGCTATCCGGACGCGATATCAGTCTCGCGACGGTAGTGTGTCCGCGGGGTCGCCATCAACCGGACGGTGGCGGCTGCGCCGGTGGCCCGGCGCAGCCGCTGTCGATCAGGCCGCGTCCCAGTCCCAGTCGTCGAACTGCTGGCGCAGGCCCAGCTTGTTGAACTTGCCGGTGGAGGTGCGAGGGACTTCGTCGATGAAGGTCACGGCCTCGGGCAGCATCCACTTCTCGATGCGGCCACGCAGGAAGTCCATGATCTCGTCGGCGGTCAGCTCAACCCCGGATTTCTTCACCACGCAGGCCAGGGGACGCTCGCCCCACTTGGGATGCGGGCGGGCGATGACGGCGGCTTCGGCCACCTTGTCGTGCGCCATGATCTCGTTTTCAAGTTGCACCGAGGAGATCCATTCGCCGCCGGACTTGATCACGTCCTTGGTGCGGTCGGTGATACGGATGTAGCCGTGCTTGTCGATGGCGGCGATGTCGCCGGTGCGCAGCCAGCCGTCATCGGTGAACTTGTCCTCGCTCTTGTCGAGGTTGAAATACTTGGCCGTGATCCACGGGCCGCTGCACTGGATTTCTCCAACATCCTCGCCGTTCCAGGGCAGGATGTTGCCGTCGTCGTCCTGGATGCGGACATCCACGAACGGGGCCGCGAAACCCGCGGTGGCCCGCTGCTTGTAGCGGGCGTCCTCGTCGGCGTCGTCGAAGGCCGGCTTGAGACGGGCCATGGAGGCCAGGGGCGAGGTTTCGGTCATGCCCCAGGCCTGGATGATGGTCAGGTCGAACTTGTCAAAGCGGCGGATCATGGACTCGGGCACCGCCGAGCCGCCGACCAGCATGCGCATCTTCGGCAGCTTCCAGCGCTGGGGTTCGGCCTCCAGCGCCTCGATGATGGCCATCCAGATGGTGGGCACGCCGCCAGCCAGAGTGACCTTTTCTTCCTCGAACAGCTGCAGCAGGCTCGGCGCGTCCATGTGCGGACCGGGGAAGACCTGTTTCAGGCCGCACAGGGTGGCCGAGTAGGGCAGGCCCCAGGCGTTGGCGTGGAACATCGGCACCACCGGCAGCACGCAGTCCCGGGCCGACAGCGCCATGCCGTCCGGCAGGGCGGAGACGATGCTGTGCAGACAGGTGGAGCGGTGCGAATAGAGCACGCCCTTGGGGTTGCCGGTGGTGCCCGAGGTGTAGCACATGCCGCAGCCGTCGTTTTCGTCCTTGTCCGGGTAGACGAAGTCGTCCGCGGGCTCGCTGATGAAGTCCTCGTAGGACTCCATGCCCTCCGGGATGGCCTGATCGGTCAGCGACACCACGAAGATGCGCTCGAAGTTGACCTTGTCGGCGAACTTCTCCAGCAGCGGCAGCAGCACGTCGTCCACGATCAGGAAACGGTCGGAGGCGTGGTTGGCGATCCAGGCGATGTCATCCGGCGCCAGCCGCAGGTTCAGCGTGTGCAGCACGCCGCCGGCGCCGGGAATGCCAAAATAGGCCTCCAGGTGCGCGTAGTGGTTCCACATCAGCGTGGCAACCCGTTCCTCGCGCTTCAGGCCGGCGTTCATCAGCGCCTGCGACAGCTGTCGGGCGCGTTTGTAGAAGTCGCGGTAGGTGTAGCGATGACGCGACTTGTCCGGCATGTTGGACACGATTTCGGTGTCCGGATACTGGCGCGCGGCGTGCTCCAGGATGTCGTCCAGCAACAGCGGGCGAGTCATCATGGTCGATTGCATTGTGTCTCCTCCGGAGTGTTTTCTGCGGTTATCGCCGGAAGGTTCACACGCCAACGGCCGTGGCGTCCACTACTCGGACCGGCAGGGTCTTGCGGAAACGCGCGGGGCTGCTGTTCTTCCCCTCCGCCTGCCGGAGCGGGTTTATGGATCGGGTGAATGTCCACCACCCTCACCCCGGTTCTCTCCCGCCGGCGGCAAGAGGGGGTGTTCGTGATGGGGCTTGTCAGTCGGCCCGGATTGCCTGCCGCTGATAGCACCAGATGGTGGCCGGCGGGAAGTTGCGGGCGATGAATCGTGCCACCTCGGCCTGATAGCCCCATTGGCGCAGGCGGCGCCTGGGGACGGGCGAGCCCGGCATGTAGGTGATCTGCAGGAAGCGGCCGGCCGGGTCCATGGCCGCGAACGCGCTGTCGAGAATGCGCCGCTGCAGCGCAGCCGGCATGGTCAGGATGGGCAGGGTGGAAATCACCGTGTGCACCGGCGTGGCGCCGTGGGCGGACAGGATGGCGTCCAGCGAGCCGGCGTCGCCGTTGACGGCGGTCACCCGGGGGAAGCGTTCCTGCAGCAAGCGGTGCAGCTCGGCGTTGTTCTCCACTACCAGCAGCCGCTCGGGCGGGATGCCGTGGTCGATCAGGGCGCGGGTGACCGGCCCGGTGCCGCCGCCCAGTTCCACCATCCAGCCGGGGGCGTCGGGATCGACGGGTTCCACCATCGCGGCGCACACGTCCTGGCCGCTGGGCGCGGCGGTGGCGATTCGCAGCGGGGTTTTCAACCAGAGTTTTACCAGCAGGCGGCTGTCGGCATTCCACATGGGGTTTGTTGCAGGGTGGGTGCTGGCAACGTTTGTATGGCCTGCGGGTGACAGAACCGTGACGCCCCGGCGACCGGTATACTCGTGACAATGAGTATGAAGCGACACAACACGGTGGCGATCGCGGCCCTGGCACTACTGCTGGGCGCCTGCGCCGTCGGCCCCGAGCCGGGCCACGATGAACCCCGGCAGGCGCCGATTCAGCCGGTGGATGCTTTCGAGGAAGTGGACCAGCCGCTGCGCGGCGCCGACGGCTTCAGCGATCAACCAGATGCGCTGTCGCAGGATATCGAGCGGCTGCAGGACGCCAAACGCAAGTACCAGGCCGAGCGAGATTTCGAGGCCGCGGAGCGTCGGCGTCGCCAGGCCCTGTGCCGGGAAAGCGGCGAGGGCAGGGAAACGCCGATCGAGGACGGCAGCGCGGAACCGGCGGTCTACTGTCAGCCCAATCCGGAGTCGCCCCGATCGGCCGAGTAAGGGGGGTGACTACCGCTGATCGATGGGCGTGTAGCTGCGCTTGGGGCTGCCGGTATAGATCTGCCGCGGCCGGGCGATGCGCATGGCCGGATCGTTCTGCATCTCGCACCAGTGGGCAGCCCAGCCGACCGTCCGCGCGATGGCGAACATTGACGTGAACATGTTGATGGGAATGCCCAGCGCCTGGTAGATGATGCCGGAGTAGAAGTCGACGTTCGGGTAGAGCTTGCGTTCCTTGAAGTAGTCGTCTTCCAGGGCGATGCGCTCCAGTTCCATCGCCAGCTCGAACAACGGATGGTTCTCGATGCCCAGGTGCTGCAGCACTTCGTGGCAGTAGCCGCGGATGATGGTGGCGCGGGGGTCGAAGTTCTTGTACACGCGATGGCCGAAGCCCATCAGGCGGAACGGGTCATCCTTGTCCTTGGCCTTCTCCAGGTACTTCGGCACCTGGGAGATGTCGCCGATCTCGCCGAGCATGTTCAGCACCGCCTCGTTGGCGCCGCCGTGGGCCGGGCCCCACAGGGCCGCAATGCCGGAGGCGATCGCCGCATAGGGATTGGTGCCGGTGGAGCCGGCCATGCGTACCGTCGACGTGGAGGCGTTCTGCTCATGGTCGGCGTGCAGGATGAACAGCACGTCCAGCGCCTTGGCTGCAATCGGGTCCACCTCGTAGGTTTCCGCCGGCACCGCGAACAGCATGTGCAGGAAGTTTGAGGTGTAGTCGAGGTCGTTGCGCGGGTACATCTTGGGCTGACCCACGGAATGCTTGTAGGCCGCCGCGGCGATGGTCGGCATCTTGGCGATCATGCGCCGGGCAAAGATTTCCCGGTGGCCGTCATCCCGGATGTCGGTGGTGTCGTGATAGAACGCCGACAGCGAGCCCACGATGCCGGTCATCATGGCCATCGGGTGGGCGTCGTAGTGGAAGCCGTCGAAGAACTTGGAAAGCGATTCGTTGAGCATCGTGTGCTGGGTGATCGCACCCACGAACTCGTCCAGCTGCGGGGTGGTCGGCAGCTCGCCGTAGAGCACCAGATAGGCCACCTCGAGGAAGCTGGAGTTCTCCGCCAGCTGATCCACCGGGTAGCCCCGGTACAGCAGGATGCCCTCGGCGCCGTCGATATAGGTAATGTCCGACTGCGTGCTGCAGGTGGCGGTGAATGCCGGATCGTAGGTGAACACGCCGTGCTCGGCATTGATCCGGCTGACATCCACCGCAGGCGTGCCGACAGTGCCCTCCACCACGGGCAGCTCGGACGTGACGCCCGATTCCGGATTGGTCAGCGTAAAGGCCTTGTTCGACATACCTGAAAGTCTCCCGATTGAACGCTTGGCGATGGCCTAGTCCGTACCCGCCGTTGCCGTGACGGGCTGCGGATAGTGCTTGGGATAACCGGTCCGCGCCACCCCCGTCTCCACGGCGGCGGCCGCAACGGCTGCCGGAATGAAGTCGATCAGGCGCGGATCGAACGGGCTCGGAATGATGTATTCCGGCCCGAAAGCCATCGAGGTCTGGTCGTGTGCCTCCAGCACGCTGGCGGGCACCGGCTCGCGAGCCAGGGCCTGCAGCGCGTTGGCGGCGGCGATGTGCATCTGGGTATTGATGCGACGGGCGCGCACGTCGAGTGCACCCCGGAAAATATACGGGAATCCGAGCACGTTGTTGATCTGGTTCGGATAGTCGCTGCGGCCGGTGGCCATGATCAGGTCGTCGCGCACGCCCATGGCCAGCTCCGGGGAAATCTCCGGATTGGGGTTGGACAGCGCGAACACCACCGGGCGCGGCGGCATTGCGCGGATCATGTCCTGGGTAACGGTGTCCGGGCCGGACAGGCCGATGAACACGTCGGCGTTGCGCATGGCGTCGTCGACCGTGCGCAGGCTCGTTTTGGTGGCGAATTCGGCCTTCTGCGGCGTGAGGTCTTCGCGGTCGCTGTGGATCACGCCCTTGCGGTCGAGCATGAACACGTTGTCCAGCTTCGCGCCCATCTCCAGCAGCAGCTTCATCGAGGCCACCCCGGCCGCGCCCGCGCCCATGCACACGATCACGGCGTCTTCCAGGCGCTTGCCCTGCAGGTCCAGCGCGTTCTTCAGGCCGGCCGCCACGATGATCGCGGTGCCGTGCTGGTCGTCGTGGAACACCGGGATGTCCAGCCTTTCGATCAGCCGGGTCTCGATCTCGAAGCAGTGCGGAGCGGCGATGTCTTCCAGATTGATACCGCCGAAGGTGGGCGCGATGCGCGCCACGGTATCGACGAAGTCATCCGGGTTGTCGGCGTCCACCTCGATGTCGAACACATTGACGTCGGCGAATTTCTTGAACAGTACCGCCTTGCCTTCCATCACCGGCTTGCTGGCCAGCGCCCCGGTGTTACCCAGGCCCAGCACCGCGGTGCCGTTGGTGATCACCGCGATCAGGTTGCCCTTGGAGGTATAGCGGAACGCGTCCTCGGGATTGGCCGCGATCGCCTTGACCGGCTCCGCCACCCCGGGGCTGTAGGCCAGCGACAGCTCCTCGTAGGTGGTGAACGGTTTGGTGACCGAGATCGCCAGCTTCCCCGGCTGGGGGAACGCGTGGTAATCCAGCGCTTCCTGTTTGCGTGAATACTCGGCCATGAACCCGTGATCGGTCGGAGGGACGGTGCGTCCCGGTTGACATTAATGAAAACGCGGCGCGCTGCGCCGCAACATCGAATTATAACGGTCGCAGTGGCCCGCGACCACTCGGCCGGGTAGTGGGGGAAATCGGCCCGGTCAGTCGTCCTCGCGCGCGACCTGCACGACGGCCGGCTCGTCGGGGTGAAACAGGCTCACGCTGACCCGCATCGGCTGGCAGCAGACCTGACAATCCTCGATGTAGCGGGCATCGCCCGCGGAGGCGTCCACCAGCAGCGTCTGGGCCTCGCCGCAGTAGGGGCAGTCGATGATTGTTTCGTCCAGCATCGTCGCCGGCGTCAGGCGACGCTGGGCAGCAGGTCGGTCAGCAGGGTGTCGAGATGCCGGCTACCCAGCGCCGTGCAGCGCAGGCGGTTGTCGTGGTTTTCCACTAGCCCGCGGTCGATCGCTGGCGCGAGTTCGCGGAGCAACTGGCGCCAGTCGCCGCCGGTACGGGTCTCGAAGCACTCGCGGTCGAACCCGTCGGTCAGGCGCAGGCCGTTCATCAGGAACTCGAAGCGGGCGTCGTCGGGCATCACCCGATGCTCGGCTGCCGGTGTGACCGGGTCGCGGCGATAGAGATTCGGCAGCGGTTGCTTCGCCCGGCGCTGAATCCTGCCGTCCGCGCCGGTGAGCTTGCCGTGGGCGCCGGCGCCGATGCCGAGATAATCGCCGAACAGCCAGTAGTTGCGGTTATGGCGGCTCTCGCGGCCCGGTTGCGCCCAGGCGGATACCTCGTAGCCGTGGAAACCGGCCTCGGACAGCTGTCGGGCGCCGCTTTCATGCATGGCCCAGGCGGCATCGCCGTCGGGCAGGGCCGGCGGCCGCGCGTGAAACGGCGTGCCCGGCTCCAGCGTGAGTTGATAACGGGAGACATGCGGCGGCGCCAGCGCGAGCAGCGCGGCCAGATCCGCGTCGGCCTGCGCCGGGGACTGCTCGGGCAGGGCGTACATCAGGTCGAGATTGAAATTGGTGAAGCCGGCGCCGCGGGCGGCGGTCACCGCGGCGCGGCCGGCGGCGGCGTCGTGAATCCGGCCGAGGCGCTGCAGGGCCCCGTCATCCAGGCTCTGGATGCCGATCGACAACCGGTTCACCCCGGCCTGACGGAAGCCCGCGAAGCGCTGCTGTTCCACCGCGCCGGGATTGGCCTCCAGGGTGATCTCGCAGTCCGCGGCCAGCGGCAGCCGCGCCCGCACCGCATCCAGAATGCGCTGGATCGCCTCGGCCGAAAACAGGCTGGGCGTGCCGCCGCCGAAGAAGATGGAGACCAGGGGGCGTCCACCGGCCAGGGGCCGGTCGTGGTCGAGGTCCCGGATCAGAGCATCGACGTAATCGGTTTCCGGCAGCTGCGCCGGGGCGCGGTGGGAATTGAAGTCGCAATAGGGGCACTTGCGCACGCACCAGGGCAGGTGCACGTACAGGGCAAGCGGGATGCGATCCCGGTCGGCGGGCATGGCGGGCGCGGACCTCAGGCCGGCCCCAGCAGCGCCAGCAGGGCGCGCATGGCCTGGCCCCGATGGCTGATGCGGTTCTTGCGTTCCGGCGCCAGCTCGGCGGCGGTGGCGTTTTCGTCGGGTAACCAGAACAGCGGGTCGTAGCCGAAGCCGCCCGCGCCGCGAGGCCGCTCAAGAATCTGCCCGTGCCAGCGCCCCTGGGCGATGATGGGGTCCGGGTCGCCGGCGTACCGGATCATCACGATGGAGCAGTGGAAGTGCGCCCCGCGCTGTTCCGGGGGCAGCCCGGACAACTCGGACAGCAGCCGCGCGTTGTTGGCCGCGTCATCGCCGTGTTCTCCGGCATAACGGGCGGAACGCACGCCCGGGGCTCCGCCCAGGGCATCCACGCACAGCCCGGAGTCGTCCGCCAGCGCCGGCAGGCCGGTGGCGCCGGCGGCATGGCGCGCCTTGATCAGGGCGTTGCCCACGAACGTGGCGGAGGTTTCGGCCACATCCGGCAGCTTGAAATCCGATTGCGGGAATACCTCGAAACCGCGTGCGCCGAGCATTTCCCGCAGTTCGGCAAGTTTGCCCGCGTTGCCCGATGCCAGGACGAGTTTCGCGTCAGTCATTGCCGGACTCCGTTGCCGTCGACAGATTCAGCATGAAACCTGCAACCCGAAATGGCCTGGCGCGGTCTCGCGCACTTATTCCGATAGCGCCTGCTGCTGCAGCGCCGTCAACTCGCCGACGCCCTTCTCAGCCAGACCGAGCATCGCATTGAGTTCATCGCGTCGGAAGGCGTGGCCCTCGGCGGTGCCCTGGATTTCCACGAAGGCGCCGGCTTCGTTCATCACCACGTTCATGTCGGTTTCGGCGCGCGAATCTTCGGCATAGTCGAGATCGAGCACCGGCTGGCCGTCGAACACCCCCACCGAGACGGCGGCAATCTGACCGTGGACAGGGTTGCTCTTGAGCTTGCCCTGCTTGCGCAGCTTGGTGACCGCGTCCACCAGCGCCACGTAGCTGCCGGTAATGGCGGCGGTGCGGGTGCCGCCGTCGGCCTGGATCACGTCGCAGTCCAGGGTGACGGTGCGCTGACCCAGGGCCTTGAGGTCCAGCACTGCCCGCAGGCTACGGCCGATCAGTCGCTGGATTTCCACCGTGCGGCCGCCCTGCTTGCCACGGGCGGCCTCGCGCCCGCCGCGGGTATTGGTGGCGCGCGGGAGCATGCCGTACTCGGCCGTCACCCAGCCCTGATCGCTGTTGCGCAGCCAGGGCGGTACCCGGTCCTCGATGCTGGCGGTGCAGATAACCCGGGTGTCCCCGAAGCTGACCAGGACCGAGCCTTCGGCATGCATGGTGAAGTGGCGCTGGAATTCGATGTTGCGCAGCTGGTCAGCCGCGCGGCCGCTGGGTCGGAAGCTCACAAGCCGGATCCGCCGTGAAATGGGCGCGGAGTATAGCAACGGTCGGGACTCGGGACTCGGGACTCGGGAAGGCGCCATTCTTGGCACCAACCCGATTCAGCCGCGGCATTGCCAGGTGATGCGCCCGGTGGCGTCCAGGATTCCATGTTGCTGCAGCCAGGCAAGCGCATCCTCGGCATCCTGCTCGAACCAGGCCGCGGTCGAGCCGAGACGGAAGCTGTAGCCCCAGCGATCCATGTCGCGGCAGAGCCGATTGCGGCCCACGTCGGGCAGGTGGTCGGCGAGCAGCAGTTGCAGGTAGCAGACGCCGTTTTCCTCGTCGTAGTCGCCGCCGGCGTCGGTGTCGAGCCCGGCCCGGCGGCGGCCGTCCATGCAGACGAAGTGCCCACCCTCGTGGAGGGCGGAATGTACCGGGGTGTCGGCGCGCAGGTATAGACGGTCGCCGACCAGGCCGGCTTCCTCGTCGCCCCAGAAACTGCCCGGGATGGTGTCGGCCGGGGCAACCGAATGCACCGTCAGGCCGTACTGTTGCCACAGGCTGGCCAGGGAATCCTGATCAACATCCCGCCAGCGCAGCACATCGGTTTCTGACATCATCGGGTCCGCGGCTGTCATGCGATTCTTTCATCCTCTGCGGCAAGGGTTTTCCATGTTTCAACGGTTTGTTCCGGGTGCCGTCGCACTGTGTCTGGTTGCCGGTCTCGCCGGTTGTGCGGGCTGGCCATTCGGCGGCGGCGCGCCGGCCGATAACGGCCAGGCCGAGCGCATTATCCGGGCATATGATCTGGACGGCATGCTGGCCCAGGTGGGCGCCATTATCCGTGATTCACTCGACTCGAATCTGCCGGCAACGGTGCCGGCCGACAAACGCCGGCAACTGGATTCGGTGATCGGCAAGGTCTACGCCCCCGAGCGACTGGCGCAGGACATGGCGCAGCGGCTGCAGCAGCGGGCGGTCGAGCGGGAACAGACCGGCAAGCTGGCGGTGGCGGCCGAGGCCGTGCAGGATCCACTGGTGGGCCGCATGGTGGCCAACGAGCAGGCCGCCGAAACCGAGGCGTTCGCCACCGGGTTCCAGGAGTTTCTCCAGCAGCCGCGCGATCCGGCTCGCGAGCCGCGCCTGGATCGCATGCGCGAGTTGATCTCGGAGATGCAACTGGTGGACCTGCAGATCGAATTCAATGCCGGCATGTTGCGGGGCATGGTCGCGGCCCGCAACGAGGTGGTGCCCGCCGAGTACCGTGTCTCGGACGAGAATCGCGCCCGCATGCTGGATCAGACCCGCGAGTCGCTGCGCGAGCGGTTGCCATCGCAGTTACCGTTGATGCTGCTGTATGCCCATCGCGAGGTCAGCGACGCGGACGTCTACGCCTATCTGGCCATGCATGACCAGCCGGGCATGCGCTGGGTCAACCGGGCGCTGCCGGCGGTGCTGGCGGATACGCTAGCGGCCGCGGCCGAGCGTCTCGCCGCCGCCTATCCACCGGCGGACTCGCCTCAGGGCTGACGAAATCGTTGCATTTGCGCGCCGCGTCGCCTAGCATTGGGTTTGAAATTATGCCCAAGCTTAATTTGTTACACTTGGCTCCATGACCGCTGCCATTCTCGCCGCCAAACAGGGCCTGCTGGACCTCCAGCAATGGGGCCGACAAGTGCTGTCCTGGCGCGTCCTCGTGCCGGTCGGTTTACTGCTGCTCAGTTGGCGCTTCCCCGAGGTGGGCAGCATCATCGTCAACACGATCAGCGAGGCCTATCTGCAGGTCAGCGTGTTCGTGGCCGGCACGCTCATCATCATCTACGGGCTGGAGCGTCTGTTCCGGGTGGACAGCGCCGATCTGCTCGCACGCCACCCGAAGGCGCAGGTGCCGGTTGCCGCATTCCTCGGGGCCCTGCCGGGCTGCGGCGGGGCAATTGTCGTGGTTACCCAGTACGTGAACGGCCAGGTGGGCTTTGGTGCCCTGGTTGCCGTGCTGACCGCCACCATGGGCGATGCGGCCTTTCTGCTGCTGGCGCAGGAACCGCTGACCGGCATGGCGGTATTCGGCCTGGGCATGGGAGTGGGCACGATCAGCGGCTACATTCTCGAGGCCATTCACGGCCGGGATTTCATGCGTCGGCGGGGCGACGAAGGCGACCTGCAGGTCGATGCCGCCAAGCGGCTGCCTGCACGATCGCGCGATGTCCGCGGGCTGCGCGCAGTCTGGATGATGCTGATGGTGCCCGGCGTGGTGATGGCGGTGCCCATCGCCATGCAGCTGGAGCCGGACACCTGGTTCGGCCCCCTGGCCGCGTTCCGGCCGGTCACCATGCTCGGCTTCATTGGCGGCATGGCCTGTCTGCTGATGTGGTCGATGTATTTGTCGTCCGATCCCGGCCACACCTACGCGGCGGCCAACCCCAATGATCGACGTGAAGACCGGCCGAGCCTGGTATCGCGGGTGGTCAATGACACCAACTTCGTCACCGTCTGGGTGATTGCTGCCTTCCTGATGTTCGAGCTGGGGGTGCATTTCAGCGGGGCTGACCTGGGTGCGTGGTTTGCGGTGTGGGCGCCGTTGACGCCGCTGCTCGCCGTGCTGGTGGGTTTCCTGCCGGGCTGCGGACCGCAGATCATCGTGACCACGCTCTACCTGACCGGCGCCATTCCCATGGCGGCGCTGCTGGGTAATGCCATCAGTAACGACGGCGACGCGTTGTTCCCGGCGCTGGCCCTGGCGCCGCGGGCGGCCGTGGTCGCCACGCTCTATACCGGCGTGCCGGCGTTGATCGTCGGCTACGGGGCGTACTTCCTGCTGGGGTGATTGTGGGCTGGATGGCGCGATCCGGCGTCGTCTGTTGCCGACTCGAAGTCTTCACGGCGCAGGGTGCCGGACGTGGCGCCTGCCGGGTCATGGTCCAGGGTCTCCTGGCGTATCGGATGAATCCGACGCTATGGCATCCGTGGATGGCAATCGGCCGGCGGATACCGCGGCACCAGCCTTTCGCAGACGACGGCCGCGGATTCGGCTTCGGTTTTATCCGACAACTGGATGACCCCCTCGGCCACCCGTTGGCGTGAAGGTTCCACACCGGGCGACTGTCCCTCGATCTGAAAATCCGGGCGGTAGCCGCTGCTGGCGGCGCCGAATTGCGGCATCAGGAAGGCCGGCCTTGGTCGCGGTTCCCGGTCGGCCGTAAAGCCTTCGGCACCCTGTTCCAGCGCGAGGGTGGCGGCACTTAGCCGCCACAGGTCCAGCAGTCGCCCGTCGCGGGTCCAGGCATTGCCGCGGACGCGGATTCGCCACCGGTCGTCACCCAGGTCGGTGGTGCGGTAGCCCGCATCGTCGGGCCCCACGGCCGGCTGATAACCGGTTGGTGCGGAGGTGCAAGCCCCGCCGAGCAGACAGGCGCCCGCGGTGATCAGCGACGCCAGCCTCACGGGTGTCGTCTCAGCGCAGCTGCCGGCGGAGAATCTTGCCCACCGGCGATTTGGGCACTTCATCGATGAAGTCGATGTACTTCGGCTGCTTGTAGCCGGTGAGGTTCTCCTTGCAGAAGTCCCGCACGCTCTGTTCGGTCAGGCCGGGGTCCTTTCTGACGATGAACAGCTTCACCGCTTCGCCGGACTTGTCGTCGGGTACGCCGATGGCTGCGCCCTCGAGCACACCGGGATGCCCGGCCACCACGTCCTCGATCTCGTTGGGGAACACGTTGAAACCCGAGACCAGGATCATGTCCTTCTTGCGGTCAACGATGTAGAAATAGCCCTTCTCGTCCATCCGCGCGATGTCGCCGGTGCGGAAGTAGCCGTCCGGCGAGAACGCCTCTTCGTTGGCCTCGGGCTTGTTCCAGTAGCCCTGCATTACCTGCGGGCCCTTGATGCAGAGCTCGCCGGATTCACCCATGGGCACGTCGTTGTTGTCGTCGTCGCGGATGACCACGTCAGTGCCCGGGATGGGCAGGCCGATGGAATGGTTGAATTCCTCCAGATCCAGGCGGTTGCAGGTGGCAACCGGTGACGTTTCGGACAGCCCGTAGCCTTCCACGATGGGCACGCCGGTGACCTGCTTCCAGCGCTCCGCCACGGGTTTCTGCACGGCCATGCCGCCGCCCATGGCGAACTTGAGGGTGGAAAAGTCGAGTGCCTCGAATCCCGGCGTGTTGAGCAGGCCGTTGAACAGCGTGTTCACGCCGGTAATGGCGGTGAACGGCTGCTTGCCCAGTTCCTTGACGAAACCGGGCATGTCACGGGGGTTGGTGATCAGCACATTCTTGCCGCCCAGCGTGAAGAAGATCAGCGTGTTCACCGTCAGCGCGAACACGTGATACATGGGCAGGGCGGTGATGATGACTTCTTCGGTATCGGTGTTGACGTAATGCTGGAACCAGGCGTGGCACTGCTGCAGATTGGCCACCAGATTGCCGTGGGACAGCATCGCGCCCTTGGCCGGCCCGGTGGTGCCGCCGGTGTACTGCAGGAACACCAGATCCTCCTGCGTGATTTCGGGCGGATCGAAGTCCGCGGCCGCGCCGCGCTTGAGGGCCTGATTGAAATCGGTTGCGCCGGGCAGGTTCCACTTGGGCACCATCTTCTTGACGTGCTTGACCACCGCATTGGTGATCAGGCCCTTGGGAAAGCCGAGCATGTCTCCCAGCTGCGTGGTGATCACGGTCTTCGTGGGCACCGTGTCGATCACCTTTTCCAGGGTGGAGGCGAAATTCTCCATCACCACGATGGCCTGGGCGCCGGAGTCGGCTAGCTGATGTTCCAGTTCGCGGGCGGTGTACAGCGGGTTGACGTTGACCACTACCAGCCCGGCACGGATAGCCCCGAACAGCGCCACCACGTATTGCAGGCAGTTCGGCATCATGATGGCGATGCGATCGCCCTTGCCCATGCCCAGTTCGCTCTGCAGGTAGGCCGCGAAGTCGCGTGACAGCCGCTGCACGTCGGCGTAGCCGAGTGTGGTGTCCATGCTGGAGAAGGCGGTGCGGTCGGCGAAACGGTCGCAGCTGTCCTCCAGCGCGGCGGCCAGGGAGGGGTAGCGGTCGGTATCGACGTCGAAGCCGATGCCAGCCGGATAATGGTCGAGCCAGACGCGGTTCATACGGATTCCTCGGCTTGTTGATGCGGGGCAATGGGTACCGGTGACGGGTTGGTTTCCGCACCGTCGGCAGACAGTTGCCGGATGGTCATGCCGGCCAGGGCCCTGGCCCGGGCATCCTGCAGTTGCCGCAGCGTTTCGGCCACGCGCTGCTGCACGCGGTCCTCGCGCGGGGCGACAATCAGGGCTTCCTTGCTGGTGCGAACGGCATCCAGCACCGTCTCCACGGTGAGGGTGTCGATATCGCGGCGCGGCAGCACGCCGCTGTCGCCAGCGCCGGTCTCTGCCAGGAGACCGGCCCGGGTGAGACGGTCGACGATGTCATAGACGTGGGCCGGCACCGCGTGCAGGTGATGGGCCAGTTCGTCCTGCTGCCAGGGTGGCCGGGCGCCGATGTAGCGATGACCGATCTGGGCCATGATCTGCAGCGCCAGCGATTCCTCCCGGGCGGCGCCCAGGCGCGGCGGATAGTCGCCACGGTTGAGCTGTTCCGGATGCTGCAGCAGGAAGGCCACGCGGCAGCCCAGCAGCATGATCAGCCACGACACGTACAGCCAGATCAGCAGGAAGATAAGCAGGGCGAAGCTGGAATAGATGGCGTTGACATTGCTGGCGCCGCTGGCGAAGCCGGCAAACGCCAGACTCGCGGTCTGCCACAGCACGCCGGAGAACAAGCCGCCGGCGGCGGCCGGCAGCAGCCGCACCCGGGTGTTGGGCATGAACAGGAACAGGAAGGTAAAGCCCGCGCTGTACAGGAAGAACGGCAGCAGCTTGCCCACCAGCAGCAGGGTGGTGCCGAACGGCTCGATTGCCGCAATCTGCTGCACCATCGCATTGCTGCTGACCGAGGCAGTCATGCTGGTGGCGCTTAGTATCACCAGCGGGCCGACAATCAGCACGCTCAGATATTCGGAGAAACGCCGGCCCAGGCTGCGGGCCTGGCGCACCTGCCAGATGTAGTTGCAGCCGCCCTCGACCTTCTGGATCAGCGAGATCACGCCGTAAAGCAGCAGGCCGAGGCCCACCGCGCCCAGCACGCCTACCTTGATATTCTCGACGAAGCCGATGATGGTTTCGGCGATTTCGGCGGCACCCTCGCCGATGGGGGCCAGGAAACGCAGCAGCACCGGCTGCAGCGCGTTGTGGATGCCGAAGGCCTTGAGCAGGGAGAAGCTCAGCGCCAGTAGCGGTACCAGCGACAGCAGGGTGGTGTAGACCAGCCCCATCGCCCGCATGGTGATCTGGCCGTCGAAGATATCGCGGATCAGCACATGAACCAGGCGGGCCGCGATCACGGCCCAGCGGCGCGGCACGGCCAGGTCGGCAGGGGGAGTACCCCATACCCAGTCTTCGGCCTGCTGTATCAGGTTGCGGATCATGCGTGTGATTGGGTCGACGCCGGCATTGCGTCATTGTAAACACCTCAACCGCGGGCTGCCCGGGCTGCTGGTGGGGGTCGGTCGCCGGTGCTAGCCTGTCGACGCCCGACCTCCGCGTCGCGGCGCGCGGTTTCATCGACACGGACAGGCATGGCAGCGTCAACCAGCAAGGCTTCGAACAGCTCGCGTTCCAACGGGGCGGCGCCGGCGGACCCGGCACGTCCGGCGGCCGAGAACGCGCTCGGGGCCAACCCGGTGGTGGGCATGACCCGCGAAGACCTGCTCGATGCGGTATCGCGGCTGCTGCGGCTGCTGTCCCTGAATCCCCTCACCGTGGCCCGTCACGAGTGGCGCTTCGTCCGCGAACTGGGGGCGATCCTGGCCGGTCGCTCGCGGATCGAGCCGGCGGCCGGCGACCGGCGTTTCCAGCACGCCATCTGGCAGCGCAGCGGCTACTACCGTCGCCTGATGCAGACCTATCTGGCCTGGTCGCGGAGCCTGGTCGACATTCTCGAAAGCATCGACGCCGACGACGAGGACATGGAGCGCGCCCGCTTCGTGCTCAACCAGGTCCTGGCCGCGGCTGCACCGGTGAACAACCCCTTCGGCAATCCCGGCTTCCTGGACAACGCCCGTCGGACCCGCGGGCTGTCGGTGGTGCGCGGCCTGCGCAATCTCGCCCGCGATCTGGCGAGCAATGGTGGCATGCCCAGCCAGGTGGACCCGCGCCCGTTCCAGGTGGGCCGCAATCTGGCCAATACCCGCGGCGCGGTGGTGTTCCGCAATCCCGTCTGCGAGGTGATCCAGTACGTGCCGACCACCGCCGAGGTGGATGCCACCCCGGTGGTGCTGATTCCGCCGCAGATCAACAAGTATTACATCGTCGATCTCAACGAGGACAAGAGCTTCGTACGCTTCGCCGTGGACCACGGCCAGCCGATGTTCGTGCTGTCCTGGCGCAACCCGACCGCGGCCCAGCGCGACTGGGGGATGGATACCTACGTGTCCGCCGCCAAGGAAGCCATCGACGCGGTACTGGAAATTACCGGCGCACCCTCGGCCAAGGTCATGGCCGCCTGCGCCGGGGGATTTACCGCGGCGGTACTCCTGGCGCACATGGTTGCGGCAGGCGAGGGCGACAAGATCGCCTGTCTGACGTTGCTGGTCACGGTGCTGGACACGCGCGCCCGCACCCTGCTGGGGCTTTTTTCCAGCGACACTGCCATCAACGCGGCGATCCTGCGCAGCCGCGCACGCGGGGTGCTGGACGGCGCCGAGATGGCCCGCGCCTTCGCCTGGCTGCGGCCCGAGGATCTGGTGTGGAATTTCGTGGCCAACAACTACGTGATGGGCAACGATCCCCCGGCATTCGACGTGCTCTACTGGAACAACGACACCACCCGGCTGCCGGCCCGGTTCCACGCCGATTTGCTCAACCTGTTCCGCGACAATCCGTTGCTGCGGCCGGGCAGTCTCAAGCTGCTGGGCACGCCGATCGATCTCTCGCAGGTCACCTGTGACGTATTCATCATTGCCGGTGAGACCGATCACATCACCCCGTGGCAGGCCTGCTACCGCTCGACGCAGTTGTTCGGCGGCGATGTCCGCTTCGTGCTGTCCTCGTCCGGGCACATCCAGTCGATCGTGAACCCGCCCACCAATACGCGGGCCCGCTATTTCACCAACGACGACTACGACCAGGACGCCGGCAACTGGCTGGACGGCGCGCAAGCACACAACGGCTCCTGGTGGATGCCCTGGCTGGACTGGGTGCGACGCCATGGCGGTGCCACCGTCACCGCCCCGACTACACTGGGCAGTCCGGCCTATCCGCCGGCCGATCCCGCACCGGGTCGCTACGTCTTTCAGAAATAGGCTCGGTAACAAGGGTTTCCGTCGGCTTGCCGAGTTCCCGGGGTTTGCGTAGGCTCGAAGCGCACGTCGGGGGAAGGCGTTCCATCAGCAGATGGGCCGGATCATGGCCGATCCGGCCGGTACCTGTGCAGCCAGCGCGATGCCCGCCGATAGCGTCACGACGATCGGATTTCGACCCAGGAGGTTTGCGGGATGGTAGCCATGGTCAAGCCCACCGGTGCCAGAAAGTCGGCGACCACGCCGGCCGGGGCCCTGACCCGGAACCGCGCCATGCAGGTGGAGTTCGTGGAGGTGGACGGCATTCGCCTGCGGGTGGCCACCCGCAGCGGAAGGGGGCGGCCGCTGCTGCTTTTCAATGGCATCGGTGCCAACCTCGACATCGTCCAGCCGCTGATGGACGCGCTGGATGACATGGAGCTGATCATCTTCGATATGCCGGGAACCGGTGAGTCGCCCCCCACCCGCTGGCCCAAGCGGTTTTCCGGCCTGGCCCGGATGACGGTCAAGCTGCTGGATACCCTGGGTTATCCCGGCGCGGTCAACGTGGCCGGGGTGTCCTGGGGCGGGGCCATGGCCCAGCAGTTCGCGCTGCAGTTTCCGGAACGCACCAATCGCCTGGTACTGGCGGCCACGTCGGCCGGCATGATCGCGCTGCCCGCGCGGCCGGGGGTGCTGATGCGCATGATCACCCCCAAGCGGTATGTGTCTCGCAACTATCTCGCCGAAGTGGCGCCGGAAATCTACGGCGGGCTGATGCGGCGGCGCCCGGAGCTGATCGAGCGCCACGGATCGCTCACCCGGCCGCCGTCGATGCGCGGCTACATTTATCAGTTGCTGGCCGGCGCCTACTGGACCAGCGCCCACAAACTGCACCGTTTGCGCTGCCCCACCCTGGTAATGGGCGGCGACGACGATCCGCTGATTCCGCTGGGCAATGTGCGGCTGCTGTACTGGCTGATCCCGAAGTCCTATCTGCACGTGATCCGCGGTGGTGGCCACCTGTTCCTGGTGGTGCGTGCCAACGAATGTGCCGCGATCATCCGGCGTTTCGTGCAGGAGCGGCGATACGACGGCACCGATCCGCAGGACTATTTCCTGGATCGGGGCCTGCCCGAGGACGGGGAGGTGATGCCGGCGTTGCAGGCCGCAGGCTAGCTTTCCGCGATCGCACCCTTGTGGACGCCCTCGAAGGCGCGCACCCGGAACCGGCGGTCGGGCTGTTCCCGCTTGAGTTGGTCGGCGATGTGTCGGGCAATGTTCTCCACAGTGCTGGGGCCCTCCAGCAACGCGCAACGGCGGGCATCCAGTTCCAGTTCGAACCGGCCCTGGTCGGCGGTGTAGCCGAACCGGTGACGGGCACCGTCGGCGTCCCCGATCAGATGTTCCCGGCTGCCCAGGAATACCTGGCGCCACTGCCGTGACCAGCGCTGCGCGTGGGCGGGACTGGGCCGGCCATCCACCTCGACCTCGAGCCGGCAACGATGGCCGTGCGCCAGCCGCTGGCAGTTGCCGTCATGAGCGGCCAGGCCGTGGCAGTACTGGTATTCGGCGCCGGGGATGACTTCCTCGCGCAGGGTCAGCGACAACCCGCTGACCCGGTCGGGCAGCCGCGGCCTCAGATCGGCCTCCAGCAGCGCCGCGACCGCGGCCGGCTCGACGGTATCGGTGGGCAGGATGCAGACGGCGTCGGCCGGGGCCAGGTAATCCACCCGATAACCGGCGTCGTCGTGAAAATGCAGGGACAGGCCGTCATCGGTGTCGGCCTGGTCCAGGCCGGCGGCCTGGCCGGGCACCAGCAGGCGATGATCCACCAGGGCGTCCAGGCGTTGCTTCACCAGCGTCTTGACCGGGCCGAAGTCGACGATCATGCCGGTGCGGGTGTCGATCTCGCCGGTCAGGCTCAGGTCCACGATCCAGCTGACGCCCACCAGGCCGCGCAGGCGGTCGAGAACGCCGCAGTCGATGACGGTGATTTGATCGACGAACAGTTGCATGGCGCATGCCGGCCGCGATGGCCGCGGATTCAGGGGCGGTCGATTCTACTCGCAGGGGATGCCGCGGTCGGGCAGCATCACGGGAATGCCGTCATCAATCCGATAGATGGTGTGCCGGTCGTCGGTGATCAGCGCCTCGTCGAGAGCCTCCTCGACCACCGTGCCGTCGGTGTAGCGGGCCTCGCCGGCCCGGATGCGGGCATTGACGCGATCGCGCTCGTCCGCGTCCAGACGGTGAACAGCCGCGCCGGTAACCGGGCAGACCAGAACGTCGAGCAGGTGCCGGTCCAAGGCGATCAGTGGCAGTGGTCGGGGCAGTCGGCCTGCCGGCAGAGGCGGAAATTCAGGATATGCGCGGCCGCCAGCACCAGACCCCCGACCATGGTGATCGAGCGCTCGGCGTGTTCGCCCCAGACGCTGTCCACGGCCAGCGCGGCCACGATCAGCATGGCCAGGCCCAGTCCGCCCAGCGCGGCAACGCCACGGCTGCGGTGACGGTGACAGCCGATGCCGAAGGCGATCAGACTGGTGGGCAGTACCACGATCAGCATCAGGTCATGGAACGCGCCGTGGCTGAGCGTGGCCCCCAGGACCGGCATCAAGGTCATGGCCACCGGCAGCATCAGGCAATGCACCAGGCAGATGGCGGAAAATGCCACCGCCAAGCCGTCGAGTTTTGCTGTTCCAAGCCGCATGGCAGGCCGTTCGCGCGAGTGTTGATGCGATAGTATAACGAAATGTGACCGCACGCAGGACAGGTTGAATGCCGAATTTCCACCGCCGTGCCGCCCTGATCGGGCTGGGTTGCCTCGCCATCGCGGCGGGCTGCGCTCCCGGCGCGCCCGCGCCGGATTGCGGCGACCTGCGCGTGGTAGCCCCCTGGGTAAGGCTGCCGCCGCCCGGCGCGCCGATGCGGGCGGCGTACTTCGAACTGCACAATCCAGGCAATCGCCGGGTGATCGTCACCGGTGTCACCAGCCCGGATTTCGAGCGCGTGATGATGCACGAAACGGTCGACCGCGATGGCCAGGCCACCATGGTGCATCTCGATGCGCTCCCGATTGGTCCCGGCGAGCGGGTGGCCCTGCGACCGGGTGGCGCGCATCTGATGCTGTCCGCCCCGCCCGAGGCCCCGGCGGCCGGCGACACGGTGACATTCGAACTGCAGTGCGGCACGGCCGGCGAGGCCACGCGCCGCTTCGAGGCGAGTTACCGCCGCAGCCCGCCGTCCGCCTCATGACCCGCGAGTTCGCCAAGATGCACGGGCTGGGCAACGATTTCGTCGTGTTCGACGCCACCCGCGAGCCCCTGACCATGACCCCGGAACTGGCCAGGGCCGTGGCCGACCGTCGCCTGGGCGTCGGCTGCGACCAGATTCTGGTGGTGGAGCCGCCGCCCACACCCGACGTGGATTTCGGTTATCGCATCTACAACGCCGATGGCTCGGAGTCCGGCCAGTGCGGCAACGGCGCCCGCTGTTTCGCCCGCTTCGTGCGGGATCGCGGCCTGAGCGACCGCAATCCGCTCGTGGTGGCCACCATCGCCGGCCGCATGACGCTGGCGATTGCCGCTGACGGCCAGGTTCGCGCCGACTTGGGTGTGCCGGTATTCGAACCGGCCGATATCCCGTTTGACGCCCCGCGCCGCGAACCGGCGTACCACCTGGCCATGGACGGTGGCCGCGAACTGACGGTGCATGCGCTGGCCATCGGCAATCCGCATGCGGTGATGGTGGTGGATGACGTGGACAGCGCACCGGTGTCGGTGCAGGGGCCGGCCGTCGAGCGCCACCCCCGTTTCCCGGCGCGGGTCAACGTCGGGTTCATGGCGATTTCCGGACCGGACCATGTGGCGCTGCGGGTATTCGAACGCGGCGTGGGTGAAACCCGGGCCTGTGGTAGCGGGGCCTGTGCGGCGATGATTGCCGGCCGGCTGTTCCACGGGCTGGAGGAAACGGTGCGGGTGGACTTGCCCGGCGGGCAACTCGCGGTAAGCTGGGCGGGGGAAGGCGAGCCGGTGTATCTGGCCGGGCCCGCCACGCATGTCTTCGACGGCCGGTGGCCGATATAGATGAAATGGCCGGCAACCGTGCTGGCCGCTGAATCGTAAACATCCGGGCGCAAGCGCAGTCTGTTTCAAGGTGATGTCGATGAGCGAACCCAAGGCCGATCAGGATCCCGTCCCAACACTGGACGAAGCCGAGGTGGCGGCCTATCTCCAGGCCAACCCGGACTTCCTGCAGCGTCATCCGGCGGTACTCGAGGCGCTGGACGTGCGCCATGACACCGGCAGCGCGGTGTCGCTGATCGAGCGTCAGGTGGCGTCCCTGCGCCGGGATAATCACGATACCCATGCCCGGCTGCGTGAACTCATCGACACCGCGCGCGACAACGAGACGCGGGTACAGCATCTCAATGGCCTGGCCCGGGTGCTGCTGGGCGCCGACGACGCCGACCAGCTGGCGACCCGTCTGCGCGAGTTTCTCAAGCGCGAACTCAAGGTGGACGCGATGTTCATCGGGTTCACCGGCATCGACGAGAATGTCGGTGGCATCCATGCGCTGCCGCGCGATGGTGCGGCGATGCAGGCGCTGACCAATCTGTTCCGGCGCGGCAAGCCGATCTGCGGCCCGCTGACCGAGGACCAGGTCGCGGCGCTGTTCGCCGAAGCCGGGGATACCCCGCCGCAATCCGCCGCGCTCATCCCGCTGGGCGAGGACAAGGTGCATGGTGCGCTGGTGCTCGGCAGTCGCGATTCGCGTCGTTTCGTGCCGGACATGGGCACGCTGTTCCTGGAACTGATGGGCAATCTCGTCACCGCGGCCTGCCGGCGGCATCTCTGAGTCGATGCCATGAGCTCGGAAGACGAGGACCTCGTCGACCGGTTCTGCGCCAGCCTGACGCGCGAACGTCACGCCTCGCCCCACACGGTTAGCGCCTACCGGCGTGATCTGACAGCCGCCCACGTCGCGCTGCAGGATCAGGGTGTTCCCGACTGGGCACAGGCGGACCTGCACCACGTGCGCGCGCTGGTGGCGGCCCGCCATCGCCGGGGTGCGTCGCCCGCCAGCCTGGCGCGATTCCTGTCCAGCCTTCGCAGCTTCTACAACTGGCTGATCCGCGAGGGGGCGGCGGCCAGCAATCCGGCCCGGTCGGTGCGCGCGCCCAAGCGGGCGCGTCCGTTGCCGAAGACGCTGGATGTCGATCAGACGCACCAGCTCCTGGAAATCGACAGCGACGACCCGATTGCCGTGCGCGACCGGGCGATCATGGAAGTCTTCTACGCCAGCGGCCTGCGTCTTGCGGAACTGGTGGGGTTGGACCTGCACGACGTGGATCTGGCCGCCGGCGAACTCACGGCGCTCGGCAAGGGCCGCAAGCAGCGGCGTGTGCCGCTGGGCCGCAAGGCGATCGACGCGCTGCGCCGCTGGTTGCCGATTCGCACCGACTGGGCCACGGCCGACGAGACCGCGCTGTTCGTTTCTCGTCGTGGCGGGCGTCTGGCCCGGACCAGCGTGGCCCGGCGGCTGGCCATCTGGGGACGCCGCCAGGGGCTGGATGCGCATCTGCATCCGCACAAGCTGCGCCACTCGTTCGCCACCCACCTGCTGGAGTCAAGCGGCGACCTGCGCGCGGTGCAGGAACTGCTCGGCCACGCTGACATCGCCACCACCCAGATCTACACTCATCTGGACTTCCAGCGGCTGGCGTCGGTGTACGACGCGGCGCATCCGCGGGCGCGGCGTGGCGGTGATGGGGATGCAACGTGATGGTAGTCGCGACGAACACGAGCAGCCGGACCGGTGCGCACGCAGCGTGAACCGGCGGCGCCCGCGGGGAATCGCGCTCACCGGTTGAATGCCACGCTGATGCCCCAAGCTTTTCCCGACAGCCATTCGGGTCCGCCAGGCAGCGGCGCCCCAACGGAGAATCTCTTGGAACAGTTTCGCGGAACCACCATCCTGTGCGCGCGCCGCAACGGGGTAGTGGCGGTGGCCGGTGACGGCCAGGTATCGATGGGATCGACCCTGTTCAAGGGCAATGCGCGCAAGGTGCGGCGGCTCTACAAGGATCAGGTGCTGGCCGGGTTTGCCGGGGGCACCGCCGATGCCTTCACCCTGTTCGAGCGCTTCGAGTCCAAGCTGGAGCAGCACAGCGGCAATCTCACCCGCGCTGCCGTGGACATGGCCAAGGACTGGCGTACCGACCGCATGCTGCGCCGGCTGGAAGCGCTGCTACTGGTGGCCGACGCTTCGACCACACTGATGCTGTCCGGCACCGGCGACGTGATGGAGCCGGAGCACGACGTGATGGCCATCGGGTCCGGCGGCAGCTTCGCGCAGGCCGCGGCCCGGGCGCTGATCGACAATACCGATCTGTCGGCTCCGGAAATCGCGGACAAGGCGATGCGTATTGCCGCCGACATCTGCATCTACACCAATGACCACATTACGCTCGAGGTACTCGGCGATGAATGATGCCGCCACCGATACCCCCCTGGCCCGGCGTTCGGCCGGCCAGCTGACCCCGGCCCAGATCGTGGCCGAACTGGATCGCCACATCATCGGCCAGGCCGAGGCCAAGCGGGCGGTGGCGGTGGCCCTGCGTAACCGCTGGCGGCGCATGCAGCTGGGCGAGGACATCCGCGCCGAGATCACGCCCAAGAACATCCTGATGATCGGGCCGACCGGTGTGGGCAAGACCGAGATCGCCCGGCGCCTGGCCAAGCTGGCCGATGCCCCGTTCATCAAGGTGGAGGCCACCAAGTTCACCGAGGTCGGCTACGTCGGCCGCGAGGTAGATTCGATCATCCGCGACCTGGCCGACGTGGCGGTAAAGCTGGCCCGCGAGGCGGCCATGCACCGGGTGCGCCACGAGGCCGAGATCGCCGCCGAGGAGCGCATTCTCGATGCGCTGCTGCCGCGGCCGCAGTCGGCGCAGGACAGCGAATCGGCGGCCAACGAGTCATCTGCCACCCGGCAGGTGTTCCGCAAGCGCCTGCGCGAGGGCAAGCTCGACGACAAGGAAATCGAGTTGGACCTCAGCCAGCAGGGCGCCAACGTGGAGATCATGGCGCCGCCCGGCATGGAGGAGATGACCAGCCAGCTCCAGAGCATGTTCAAGAACATGGGCGGCCAGAAGAGCCAGCGCAAGAAGGTGAAGATCGGCGATGCCTTCCGGCTACTGGTGGACGAGGAAGCCGCCAAGCTGGTGGACGAGGAGCGGATCAAGGCCGACGCCATCGAGGCGGTGGAAAACAACGGCATCGTATTCGTCGACGAGATCGACAAGGTGGCCAAGCGGGCCGAGCACGCCGGCGGCGGCGACGTGTCCCGCGAAGGCGTGCAGCGGGATCTGCTGCCCTTGGTGGAGGGCTCCACCGTGTCCACCAAGTACGGCATGGTGCGCACCGACCACATCCTGTTCATCGCCTCGGGCGCATTCCATGTGGCCAAGCCGTCGGACCTGATCCCTGAGCTGCAGGGGCGGCTGCCCATCCGGGTGGAACTGCAGGCCCTGGCTGCCGAGGATTTCGTGCGCATTCTCACCGAGCCCAACCATTCGCTGACCGAGCAGTACGCGGCGCTGATGGGCGTCGAGGATGTCTCGCTGGCATTTGCCGAGGACGGGGTTCGCCGCATCGCGGAGGTGGCATTCAAGGTCAACGAGGGCACCGAGAACATCGGCGCCCGCCGCCTGCATACGGTGATGGAGCGGCTGATGGAGGACATCTCCTTCGATGCCGCCGAGCGGGCGGGCCAGTCGCTGACCATAGACGCGGCCTACGTGGACAGCCGTCTCGCCGATCTGGCCGAGGACGAGGACCTGTCGCGCTATATCCTGTAGGGGCCTGTCAAGGCGCCTTGCGGGGATGCTCGCCGTGCGTTTCGGCTGTCCCTGACACCGGCTTCAGGGTACCCTTGCCGGCTGCGCAAACCCCTTGTCCGACCGATGACCGATCCCGCTGACGACACCACCGACTTCGGCTACCAGCGCGTGCCCCGCGGCGAGAAATCGCGTCGGGTCGGCGCGGTGTTCGACTCCGTGGCGGACAACTACGACCTGATGAATGACCTCATGTCGATGGGCATTCATCGGCTGTGGAAACACTTCACCCTCGAACTGGCGGCCATTCGGCCCGGCGAACGCATTCTCGACCTGGCCGGCGGCACCGGCGACCTGGCGGCCGGCATGGCCCGGCGCACCGGGCGGTCGGGGTCGGTGGTGCTGTCCGATATCAACGGCCGGATGCTGGCCCGCGGCCGCGACCGGCTGGCAGACGCCGGTGTGGCGGGCAATCTCGAGGTGGTCCAGGCCGATGCCGAGGCCCTGCCGTTCGCCGATGCCAGCTTCGATCTGGTGACCATCGGTTTCGGGTTGCGCAACGTCACCGACAAGCCGGCGGCGCTGGCGGAGATGAAGCGGGTGCTGGCGCCCGGCGGCCGGGCGCTGGTGCTGGAGTTCTCCAAGCCGGCGGTGCCCGGCCTGGACAAGCTCTACGACATCTATTCCTTTTCCGTGTTACCGCGTCTGGGCCGGCTGGTGGCCGACGACGGATTCCTACCGCTACCTGGCCGAATCCATCCGCATGCATCCCGACCAGGGCACGCTGCGATCGATGATGGAAGACGCCGGCTTCGAGCGCTGTGGTTTTCACAACCTCACCGGCGGCATCGTGGCGGTGCACCGGGGTTACGCCTGATGCAGTTGCCCGGTGAATTCACCGGGGCGCTGGAAATCGCCCTGTCGCGCTGGTTGGCCGTCGACGACGTCGCTGCCGACCGCGCGGCCCGGCTGAACGGGCGTTGTCTGGCCATCCGGTTGCGGGAACCGGATGTGGAGCTGGTGTTTCGCCCGGGCGACACCAGCATGCGCGTGGAGCAGGGCCCGGCGGATGATCCCGATGTACGCCTGACGGGCGGGGTGGGGGATTTCGCCCGCAACCTGTTCGGTGATGGCGAGTCGCTGGGCGGTGGCATTCGCGTGGAAGGTGACGTGGGGCTGGCCCAGTCCTTCGCGCGGCTGCTGCAGGACGCGGATATCGATTTCGAGGACTGGCTGGCCCGACACCTGGGCGACGTTCCGGCGGAACTGGCTGGCCGTGCGCTGCGCGCCGGCCGGGATCTGGCCCGCCGCGCGGCCGACATACTGCCCCGCGATCTGGCCGAATACCTCCGCGAGGAAACCGGTGATCTGGTGGGGCGCGCCGAGGTCGACGAGTGGCTGGCCGAGGTCGATCGTCTGCGGGCCGATACGGACCGCCTGGCGCAGCGCGTCAAACGTCTTTCCACCGGCTGACCCATGCTCGAACGTACCCGTCGTCTGTGGCAGATCCGCCGCATCGCCCGACGCCACGGCCTGGGCGAACTGGTGCCGGACCGCCGCGCCCGCTGGCTACTGGGCGGGGGTGGGAAACACGACCGTCCGATCGGTGTGCGGCTGCGTCTGGCGCTGGAGGAACTCGGTCCGGTCTTCGTGAAATTCGGCCAGGCGGTTTCCACCCGGCGTGATCTGCTGCCCCCCGAGTTGGCCGAGGAACTGGTCAAGCTGCAGGACCAGGTACCGCCATTCGACGGCGACGAGGCCGCGGCCATCGTGGAACGGGCCTACGGCTGCGAGCTCGGCGAGGTGTTCGCCGAGTTCGATCGCGAGCCGCTGGCGGCGGCCTCCATCGCCCAGGTTCACGCCGCCCGCCTGCATCCGGCCGCCGGCGACGACGAGGGCATGTCGGTGGTTGTCAAGGTCCTGCGGCCGGGGGTGGAGGCGGCAATCGACCGCGACGTGGCCCTGATGTACCTGATGGCCGACCTGGCCATGCGCATTCCGGAACTGGCGCGCCTGCGTCCGCGCGAGGTGGTGGCGGAGTACGACCGCATCATCCACGACGAACTGGATCTGGTGCGCGAGGGGGCCAATGCCAGCGAGCTGCGGCGCAACTGGCAGGGCTCGGACCTGATCTACCACCCGGTGGTGCTGTTCGACCACACCCGCGACAACGTGCTGGTGATGGAGCGCATCCACGGCATTCCCATCGACGACGTCGAGGCGCTCACCGCCGCCGGGGCGGATTTCCGCGTACTCGCCGAGCGCGGGGTGGAAATCTTCTTCAAGCAGGTGTTCCGCGACAATTTCTTCCACGCGGACATGCATCCCGGCAATATCTTTGTCGACGCCAGCAATCCCGACCGGCCCCGCTACATCGGGGTGGATTTCGGCATCGTGGGTTCGCTGACGGCGTCGGACCAGCGCTATCTGGCGGAGAACTTCCTCGCCTTCTTCAACCGCGATTACCGGCGCATCGCCGAGCTGCACGTGGCCTCAGGCTGGATGCCGGCGGATACTCGCATCGAGGCGTTCGAGGCGGCCATTCGCACGGTGAGCGAGCCGATCTTCAACAAGCCGCTGGCGGAGATATCGTTCGGCCTGTTCCTGATCCGGCTGTTCCAGATCGCCCGGCAGTTCGACTATCGGGTGCAACCCCAGTTGGTGCTGCTACAGAAGACGATTCTCAACGTGGAGGGACTGGGCCGCGACCTCTACCCGCAGCTCGACCTGTGGCAGACGGCGAAGCCGGTGCTGGAGGAATGGATGCGTGACCGCTACGATCCGCGCCGTACCCTGGCCCGGATGCAGAAACAGCTCCCGCAGCTACTGGAATCGCTGCCCGACCTGACCGAGGCGGTGCTGGCCAGGATGGAAGACCCGGCACCCCCGGCCGCAGTCTCCCTCGCGCCCGCCCCGAGCATGGCCGGCGCGATCCGCGTGGCCTGGTCGGTCCTGGGCGCGGGCCTGGCGGTTGGCGCCGTGCTGGCCGCGGGCCTGCCGGCAGGTCCGGCCTGGATCACGCCGTCGCTCGGGTTGTTGTCGGCGCTGGCGGCGTGGCGGGCCGTTCGCCGACCGGACTGATTTCCCGCCGCTCAGAAACTCTGATTCGATCCGCGATTAGCGCCGGCTCTGGATGTGCAGGCCCTTGAGCAGGTTCAGCGCCTCGTAGAGTGCGTAATCCTCTTCGGCCAGCACACCGCCGTTGTTTTCGGCGTCGTCGGCGTCGGCCTCCGGTTCGTCAGCTTCGGTGGCGGCCTTGCCATTACTCAGCGCGCCGGCCAGGTCGGCTTCGGAGAAACGGCCCAGATTGGAGTCCGCTGTCGCACTCACCTTGACCGACTGGATTTCCACGTCCGGGACGATGCCCTCGGCCTGGATCGAGCGGCCGTCGGGCGTGTAGTAGCGGGCGGTGGTCAGCTTCAGCGCGGCGTCGTTCTGCAGCGGCACGATGGTCTGTACCGAGCCCTTGCCGAAGGTCTTGCGGCCCATGATGATGCCGCGGCCCGAGTCCTGCAGCGCACCGGCCACAATTTCGGAGGCCGACGCCGACCCCTGATTGACCAGCACCACCAGCGGCCGGCCGCGCAGCTTGTCGCCATTGCTGGCGCTGAAGGACTGGTCGGCGTTCTTGACGCGGCCGTCGATGGATACGATTTCCCCCTCGGTGAGGAAGGCGTCGGACACGTCCACCGCGGCGTTGAGCAGACCACCCGGATTGTTGCGCAGGTCCAGCACCAGGCCGCGCAGGTCGCCCTCGGCTTCGTCCATCAGCTTGTCCATCGCGTCGTCGAGGGCATCGCCGGTCTGGCTGGAGAACTGACTGATCCGGACGTAACCGTAACCGGGCGTGAGCATGCGGGAACGCACGCTCTTTACCTCGATCACGTCCCGGGTGATGGTCACCTGGAACGGTTCGGCATCGTTTTCGCGCAGCACCGTCAGCGTGATGTCGGTGCCCGGTTCGCCGCGCATCAGCTTGACCGCGTCGTTGAGCTTCATGCCCTTCACGGCGGTGTCATCGATGCGGATGATCAGGTCGCCCGCCTCGATCCCGGCTTTCTTGGCCGGGGTGTCGTCGATCGGCGAGACCACGCGGACGAAACCGTTTTCCATGGTGACTTCGATGCCCAGCCCGCCGAACTCGCCCGAGGTCGAGATGTTGATCTCCTTGAACTCTTCGGGCGACAGGTAGGCGGAATGCGGATCCAGCCCGTCGAGCATGCCGCGGATCGCGTTATTGAGCAGTTCCTCGTCGCTGACCTCCTCGACGTAACCCTGCTTCACGCGGTTGAGGATTTCCACGAAACTGCGCAGGTCGTCGAGCGGTACCGCGTTGTCGGCATTCGAGCTTTCGCTGGTGGCGAACACGCCCTGGCCCAGGGCGAGCAGTACGCCGACGACGACGCCAGTGGCAAGCAGGAACAGGCTGTGGGATGTGCGGGGCATGGGGCTAGAAACTCCGAAACGGGGCGGATGCGGCCCGGCGGCGCCGGCCCATCCGCGGACGCGTGACGATATCACAGGCATGTCGGCTCAGCCGCCCAGCCAGCGTGCCGGATCGACCGGCGTACGGCCCCGGCGGATCTCGAAATAGACGCCGTGGCGGTCGTGGCCACCGCTGTTGCCGGCCGCGGCAATGGTCTGTCCGGCACGCACCTGATCGCCCACCGCGACCTGCGCCGCCTGGTTGTGGCCGTATACGGTGTAGTAGTCATCCCCGTGGTCGAGTACCACGATCAGCCCGTAGCGGTGCATCCGGCCGACATAAACCACCCGCCCGGCCGCAGCGGCACTGACCGGCGTCCCGGCGCCGGCCGCCAGCCAGATTCCCTGCCAAGTCAGTTTGCCGCCCGCCTTGGCATCGCCGAAGCCGGCGATGACCTGCCCGCTTACCGGCGCCGCCAGTTGCCCGCGCAGGTTGCCGAAGGGTTTGCCGTCGGTCGCCGGCGGCGGCGCCCTGGCGGTACGTTCGCGAACCTCGCCGATCAGCGACTCCAGCGCCTGCGCCTCAGCCTGCAGCGAGTCGAGGTTGTCGCCGCGCGCGGCCAGCCGGGTCTTGATGCGGTCAAGGGTTTCGGCGCGCTCGCGGCGGGTGTCGTCCAGCTCGGCCAGGGCGTTGGCGCGCCGGGATTCGGCGGCAGCCAGGGCCTGGCGCTCGCTCTCGATCTGCCGGCGCTGTTCGGCCAGGGCCGAGAGGTCGGTGCGCAGCTCGCGGATCGCACCGGCCTGGGCCCGGCTGTAATACTCGTAGTAGCCCAGCAGACGGCCGATGGCGGCCGGGTCGTCCTGCGACAGGATCAGCCGTAGGCGGCCCTGGCGGCCGACCCGATAGGCGGCATTCATGCGCTGAGCGAGGGTATCCACCCGGCCGCCGAGGCTTTCCCGCAGGGCGGCGGCCTCGGCCTCAAGCCGCTGGATTTCGGCCTCGTGCTTGTGGATGTCCTCCCGGATGGCGCGCAGCTCGTCGCTGGCCTCGGCAATACGACTTTCCACCGCTGCCAGGTCCGCGCTGAGATCACGGTGGCGCGCCTGGTCCTGGTCAATACGGTTCCTGAGCGTGGCGATCTCGCTGCGCAGCGCCTCCAGTCGCTGCTCGCGATCGGTCAGGTCCTGGGCGGTTGCCAGGCCCGCCGGAATCAGCGTCAGGAGAAGTATCGCGAGTCCGCGTGCCATAGCGTCATTGTAATCAAAGCCCCGGTGTGCCGCCGGTTCCGGCGGGTGTGGCGCTTGTGTGATAATCCGCCGCCCGCATCAGGTCCATGTTCCCAAGTCATGCAGCAGTTGTTCGAGTTCATTGCCAATCACCCGTTTCTCTGGTCCGCGGTGGCTGCGGTCATCGTGGCGCTGGTGGCCAACGAGGTGTGGCGTTCGCTGCGCGGTGACCGGCCGCTGCCCCCCAGCGACGCGGTCCGGCTGATCAACAGCCGCGACGCGGTGGTGGTGGATGTGCGCTCGGCCGCCGACTTCAAGAAGGGGCATCTGCTCAACGCGATCAACATTCCGCTGGCCGGCATCACCGAACGGGCCAACGAGATTTCCAAGAACAAGGAATGCACCATACTGTGCTACTGCGCCATGGGTTCCACCTCGCAGCAGGCCTGTCAGCGGCTGCAGAAGCTGGGCTACAGCCACGTGCATTCGCTCAAGGGTGGCATCAACGGCTGGCAGGCGGCGGGACTGCCCATCACGCGCAAGTAGTCGGCACGACAAGGACGGGGCAGGTTGATGGCGGATACCGATGCGAACACTGGCCGGCGGGTGCTGGTTCAGAAGATCTATCTGCGCGACGCGTCGGTGGAAGTGCCGGGCGGCCCGGGCATTTTCGAGGGCGAGTGGCGGCCGCAGATCGACGTGGATCTGAATTTCCGGGTAAGCGACCTGGGCGAGCAGCGCCACGAGGTCAGCGTATCGGTCACAGTCACTGCCAAGCGTGACGACACGACCGCGTATATTGTCGAGGTGGATCAGGCGGGGGTATTTCTGGTGGCCGGCTTCGATGACACCGACGAGCACCAGCGGGTGCTTGGAGCCTATTGTCCCAGCGTGCTCTTTCCCTACGTGCGGGAGACCGTGGGCGACCTGGTGCAGCGGTCCGGTTTTCCCCATTTCCTGCTGCAGCCGATGAACTTCGATGCCCTGTTCGAACAGCACCGGCGATCGCAGGATGCGGACGCGGCGCAGCCCGCGACGCACTAGGCGTTGCCGATGACCATTCAGCGCATGGCCGCGCTCGGCGCCGGATCCTGGGGTACCGCCCTGGCAATCCAGCTTGCCCGCAATGGCGTCGAGGTGCGCCTGTGGGGCCGCGATGCCGAGGCCATCAACGGCCTGCAGGCGGCGCGCGAGAATCAGCGCTATCTGCCCGGTGCCGCCCTGCCGCCGGCCCTGATCGGCGAACCGGATCTGGCCGCCGCGGTGGCCTTTGCCGAGGACGTGCTGGTAACGGTGCCCAGCCACGCCCTGCGCGAAACGCTCAACGGCCTGCAACCGCATCTGCGCCCGGGGCAGCGCCTGATTCTGGCCACCAAGGGGCTGGAGCCGGAATCTGCCCGGTTGCCGTTCGAGGTGGCCGCCGAGGTGCTCGGTGATGATCGGCCGGTGTCGCTGCTGTCCGGACCGAGCTTTGCCGGCGAAGTCGGGCGCGGGCTACCTACCGCGGTCACCATCGCGTCGAACGATGCCTCGCTGGCGGCCGACATGGCGCAGGCGTTTCACGATGGCGTGTTCCGGGTTTACGTCGGCGCGGACATGGCCGGCGTCGCCGTGGGTGGCGCGGTCAAGAACGTGCTGGCCATCGCGGTGGGCATTTCCGACGGCCTGGGCTACGGCGCCAACGCGCGGGCGCTGCTGATCACCCGCGGGCTGTCCGAGATGGTGCGGCTGGGGGAGCCGCTGGGCGGCCGCCGCGAGACCTTCATGGGCATGGCCGGGCTGGGAGATCTGTTGCTGACCTGCACCGACGATCAGTCCCGCAATCGCCGCATGGGGCTGGCGCTGGCCGCCGGCCGCACGGTCGCCGAGGCCGAAGCCGATATCCAGCAGGTAGTCGAAGGGGTGCGTGTGGCCCGCGAGGTGCACCGTATCGCCGAGCGTGAGGGGGTCGAACTGCCGATCTGCGAACAGGTCTACTCGGTGCTGCACGCCGATGTCGCGCCGCCGGAGGCGGTGCGCGTGCTCACCGAGCGACCGTTTCGCAACGAATTGGACTGACCAGCCAACCCCGGACTTCTCGCATGGCCAACTGGATCACCTTCGGCCGCTGTCTGATTCTGCTGCTGCTACTGGCGGTGGTGTACAGCGGTATGCCGACCCTGCAACTGCTCAATGCTCCGCTGGTGATCCTGATCATCGCCCTGGATGGCGTCGATGGCTGGGTGGCGCGCAGGCGCGGCGAGGAATCGCTGTTCGGGGCTACATTCGATATTGCCGCCGACCGCATGGTGGAAAACGTACTGTGGGTGGTGCTGGCCCACCTCGGTCTGATCGGTGTATGGGTGCCGCTGCTGTTCATCGTGCGCGGCACCCTGGTGGATGCGATCCGCAGCACCGGCGCGGCCTCCGGCACCGCCGCCTTCGACATGATGCAGAGCCCGGTTGGCCGATTTCTGGTGGCTGGCCGCTTCATGCGTTTCACCTATGCCGCGGTCAAGGCGGTGACCTTTGCCTGGGTGCTGCTGTGGCAGCCGTTTCCGGATCTGTTCCCGGTATTCTGGGACGTCTGGGGGCCGGGCATGGATGCGATCAGCCTGGCGCTGGTGGTGGCCTCGGCCTCCCTGTGCGTGCTGCGCGGTCTGCCGGTGGTGATCGAATTCCTGGCCAACCGGGGCTGAATTCGTGTCCCTGGTGCTTTTCGACGTGGACGGCACGCTGGTGCCGGCTCCCGGTACGGAACCGCGCTTTGCCTGGTACCTGGCTCGCCGCGGCCGCTTGGGCTGGCGGCAGTTGCTGGCCACCGGCTGGTTCTTCCTGCGTTACTGGCCCCGGTTCGGGCGCCAGGTGCCGCTCAAGAACAAGGCCTGGCTGACCGGCCTGGCGCGCGGCGAGGTGGCGGCGCTGGCGCGCGACTTCATCGCCGAGGAACTGGTGAAGGTGCTGTTCGCGCCGGCGGTCGCCCGTCTGCGCGAGCACGTCGCCGCCGGCGACCATGTTGTCCTGCTGACTGGTACGCCGCAGTTCCTGGCGCGGCCCCTGGCCGATCATCTGGGGGCAGCCGACGCGGTCGGTTCGCTCTGCGAGGTGGTGGCGGGCCGCTTTTGCAGCGGGCCGCCCGTACGCCACCCCTATGGCCAAACCAAGGTTGAAGCCGCCCGCGCGCAGGCCGCCGCGGCCGGGCTGGATCTGGCCACGGCCGTGGCCTACGCCGATACCGGCAGCGACGCGCCGCTGATGCACGCGGTCGGGCGGGCGGTGGCGGTGATGCCCGATCGTGGACTTCTGGCCAGGGCGCGGGACGCCGGCTGGGAGATTCTTCAGTCGGACTCGAGCATGCCGCGCAGCCGATAGATCAGGGCCAGGGCCTCGCGGGGCGTGAGTTCGTCGGGGTCGAGATCGGCCAGCTGCTGGCGCAGGCGATCCCCCAGACGGTCCTCGTTGAACAGCGGTATCTGCGGCGTGGCGGCGGGTGCCGGCGATGGAGCCGGTCCACTCTCCAGTTCGGCCAGATAGGTGCGGGCGGCGGCCAGTACCGGCTGGGGCACGCCGGCCAGCGCGGCCACCTGCAGGCCGAAACTGCGCGACGCCGGGCCCGGCCGGGCGGTGTGCAGGAACACCAGCGATTCCCCCTGCTCGGTGGCGTACTCGCTGGCGTCGAAATGGATGTTCTCCGCGCCGGGCAGGGCCTGGGCCAGGGCGGTGAGCTCGAAATAGTGGGTGGCGAACAGGGTGAATGCGCGGTTGTGGCGGGCCAGCCGCTCCGCGGTTGCCCGGGCCAGCGCCAGCCCGTCATAGGTGCTGGTGCCGCGGCCGATCTCGTCGAGCAGGACCAGGCTGTTGGCGGTGGCGTGGTGAAGAATGTGGGCGGTTTCGGCCATCTCCACCATGAAGGTGGACTGGCCGCTGGCCAGGTCGTCGCCGGCGCCGATGCGGGTGAAGATGCGGTCCATCGGCCCGATCTCGGCGTGGTCCGCCGGCACAAAACTTCCCATATGCGCCATCAGCACGATCAGCGCGTTCTGCCGCATGAACGTGGACTTGCCGCCCATGTTGGGGCCGGTGATCAGCAGCATGCGGGTGGCGTCCGACAACGCCAGATCATTGGCCACGAACGGTTCGGCGAGCACCTGCTCCACCACCGGGTGGCGGCCGCCGCGCAGGGTCAGGCCCGGTTCCTGCATCAACGTTGGCTCTGTCAGTCCCAGGGCAACCGAGCGCTCGGCCAGATTGGCCAGCACGTCCAGTTCGGCCAGCGCATCGGCCAGGGCCCGCAGCGGTTCCAGATGGCCGGCCAGCTCATCCAGCAGTGCCGCGTACAGGGACTTTTCCCGGGTCAGCGCCCGCTCGCGGGCGGATAGCACCTCGTCCTCGAAGCGCTTGAGTTCCGGTGTGATGTAGCGTTCCACGGCCTTGAGCGTCTGGCGCCGGGTGTAGTCGTCCGGTACGCGCTCGGCGTGGGTCTTGCCCAGTTCTATGAAATAGCCGTGGACCCGGTTGTAGCCCACCTTGAGGGTGTCCACACCGGTGCGCGCCCGTTCGTTGACTTCCAGTTCGCGCAGGAAGCCGTCGGCGTTGTCGGCAATGCCGCGCAGCCGGTCCAGCTCTTCATCGTAGCCGGCGCGCAGCACACCCCCGTCGCGCAGCCAGATCGGCGGCTCGTCCACCAGTGCGCCGTCGAGCTGAGCCTGCATGGCCGGGAACGGGCCCAGCCGGCCGGCCTGCTCGGCCAGCAGATCCGATGGGGTGTCGGCCAGTTGATCGCAGAGCCCGGGCAGGCGCGCCAGCGCGGTGCGCAGGCCGTGCAGATCGCGCGGCCGGGCGGTGCGCAGCGCCAGGCGGGTGAGAATGCGCTCCACGTCCGCGATGCCGGTCAGCGACTCGCGCAGGCTGCGGCTGCCGCCGTCGCTGTTCAGGGCCCGGATGGCCTGATAGCGGCCGCGAAGTATGTCGTGATCGCGCGGGGGGCGGCCGGCCCAGCGCCGCAGGCAGCGGCTGCCCATGGCGGTCGCGCAGCGGTCCAGCACCCCGACCAGCGTGTGCTCGTCGCGGCCGGACACGCTGCGTTCGATTTCCAGATTGCGCCGGGTGGCGGCGTCCAGCAGCAGGGCGTCGTCGCGGATCTCGGTGCGCAGGCCGGTGATGTGGGGCAGGGCGCTGCGCTGGGTGGCCTGCAGATACTCCAGCAGGGCGCCGGCGGCGGCCACGGCCGCCTCGGCATCGTCGCAGCCGAAGCCGCGCAGGTTGGCCACCCGGAAATGGTCGAGCAGGCGCCGGCGGGCGCTGACCGCGTCGAACAGCCAGGGCGAGCGGGTGCGTGCCAGTGGATGGCGGCTGGCGGCGTTGTCGGCATCCTCCGGCACCAGCACTTCGGCCGGTTCCAGCCGGGCGAGTTCGGCGCTCAGCGCCTCGTCGTCGGCCAGCCGCATGACCGAGAAATCCCCGCGGCCCATTTCCAGCGCGGCCAGGCCATAGCCGCCGGCGCGGTCCGCAGCCACCGCGACCAGCCGGTTGGCTTCGCGGGCATCCAGCAGGGCCTCGTCGGTGACGGTCCCGGGCGTGACCACCCGCACCACTTCGCGCCGGACCGGGCCCTTGTTCTTGCCGGGGGCCTCGAGCTGCTCGCAGATGGCCACCGACTCGCCGCGCCGGATCAGCCGGGCCAGGTACTGGTCGGCGGCGTGATAGGGCACGCCGGCCATGGGGATGGCCTGGCCGCCGGATTCGCCGCGCTGCGTCAGCGTGATGTCGAGCAGTTCCGCGGCGCGCCGGGCATCCTCGAAGAACAGCTCGTAGAAATCCCCCATGCGGTAGAACACCAGCATGTCGGGGTAATCCGCCTTGATCCCGAGGTACTGGCGAATCATCGGCGTGTGGTCGCGGGGTGTGGCGGTGTTGTCGGCCATGATCAGTCGAGGCGTCGCCCGCCGCCTGCCGGCGGATGCGGAATCGGACCGGTGGTGCTGGACAGGCGGGGCATGGGCGACTCTGGCGGGCGGGTCGGGGCCGGTGTCGTGCTATTTTCGGGCCGCAACACGCAGCGCAGAATAGCATGAGCGACACGGCCTTCGAGCCCCGCGTGGCGACGCTGGCGGCGCGTCTGGATGCGGCCTCCCAGCGGCTGGCCACGGCGGAATCCTGTACCGGTGGCTGGGTGGCCAAGGTTTGTACCGACCGAGCCGGCAGTTCGGACTGGTTCGAGGCCGGCGTGGTGGCCTATTCCAACGCCGCCAAGCAGTCGCTGCTGGGCGTGCCGGGTGACCTGATCGTCGAACACGGCGCGGTCAGCCGTGCCGTGGCCCAGTCCATGGCACGCGGCGCGCTGGCCGCGACCGGCGCCCAGTGGAGCGTGGCGCTGACCGGCATCGCCGGGCCGGGCGGCGGCACGCCGGACAAGCCGGTGGGCACGGTCTGGATTGCCTGGGGCATGCCGGCGGGCGGCGTTGACGCGGTGTGTTCGGTGTTCGGCGGCGATCGCGACGCGGTGCGCGCGGCCTCGGTGGCGGCGGCGCTGGACGGCCTGCTGGCACGCGTTCCGGCGGCCGGGTAGCGTGACGGGTCGTGGGTGGGTGATATCCCGGTGTAGGCTCGCCCGCAACTGTGGAATAATGCAGACCTGTACATACTGACAGTTGGAGGCGCAAGCCATGGATGATGATCGCAAGAAAGCACTGGCCGCCGCCCTGACCCAGATCGAACGCCAGTTCGGCAAGGGCTCGGTCATGCGCATGGGCGATGCCGAGGCGGTCAAGAACGTGGCCGCGATCTCCAGCGGATCGCTGGGGCTGGATGTGGCCCTGGGGATCGGCGGCTATCCGCGCGGTCGGGTGGTGGAAATCTACGGCCCGGAATCCTCGGGCAAGACCACCCTGACCCTGCAGGCGATCGCCGAGGCCCAGAAGGCCGGTGGTACCGCCGCATTCGTGGACGCCGAGCACGCGCTGGATCCGCAGTATGCCGAGGCCCTGGGCGTGGATATCGAGAACCTGCTGATCTCGCAGCCCGACACTGGTGAGCAGGCGCTCGAGATCGCCGACATGCTGGTGCGCTCGGGTGCGGTCGACATCGTGGTGATCGATTCCGTGGCGGCGCTGACGCCCAAGGCCGAAATCGAGGGCGAGATGGGCGACTCCCACGTCGGTCTGCAGGCGCGCCTGATGAGTCAGGCGCTGCGCAAGCTCACCGCCAACATCAAGCGCTCCGGCACGCTGGTGATGTTCATCAACCAGATCCGCATGAAGATCGGCGTGATGTTCGGCAGCCCGGAAACCACCACCGGCGGCAACGCGCTCAAGTTCTACGCCTCGGTCCGGCTGGACATCCGCCGCATCGGTTCGATCAAGAAGGGCGACGAGGCAATCGGCAATGAAACCCGGGTCAAGGTGGTCAAGAACAAGATGGCGCCACCGTTCCGGCAGACCGAATTCGAGATTCTCTACGGCCAGGGCATTTCCCGCGAAGGCGAACTGATCGAGCTGGGGGTGGCCAACAACCTGATCGAGAAGGCCGGCTCCTGGTATTCGTACAACGGAGAGCGGATCGGCCAGGGCAAGGACAACGTGCGTGAATTCCTGCGCAGCAATCCGGAGATCGCCAATACCATTGAAGCGGCGTTGCGCGAGCGCCTGATGCCGCCGAAGCCGACCAAGGCCGAGAAGGCGGCTGAGGAGGCCAGAGCGTCCGAGGCTGCCGAGGAAGACACCGCGGCCCGCTGATCACGCCGGTCTTGGCCGACGATCCTGCCGACGCCGATGTGTCGACCGTGCGCGAGCACGGCATCAAGCTGCTCGCCCGGCGCGAGCATGCCCCGCGCGAGCTCGAGCGCAAGCTGTGCGATCGCGGCTATGCCGCGGCGACGGTCGCCGAGGCGCTGGCCGGCCTGATCCGCGACGATCTGCTCAGCGAATCCCGCTACGCGGAATCCTTCGCCCGGCAGCGCGCCGAACGGGGCCAGGGCCGGGTGCGCATCCGTGCGGAACTCACCCAGCGCGGAGTCGGCGACGGCCATATCGAACAGGCCCTGGCTGAGCTGGAGGTGGACTGGGCGGCCTCCGCCCGGGCCCAGCGGGCGAAGCGTTTCGGCCCCGATCTGCCCGAGACCTGGCGTGAGCGGGCGCGCCAGACCCGTTTTCTGCAGCAGCGGGGCTTCGACGGCGACGACATCCGCGCCGCCCTGCGCGGCGAATAGCGGGCTCGTCTCGTTCATCATCGATTCAGCCACTCGCATCCAGTCTGTCAGCGCGACATGAAGGAGATGGAGTGGATCATGACTTATCGAAATCTGGGTCTGGCACTGGTGGCGGCGCTGGCAGTGGCCGGCTGCAGCCGCTCGTTCGTGGGCGGCGCGGCCGTGGGCGCGGGCACTGCGGGCGTGGCCTACGAGGTGTACAACAAGGAAAAGCTCGACGACATCGAGGATGATTACCGCGCCGGGCGCATCGACCGTGACGAATACCAGCGCCGCCGCGACGAAGTGGGTGATCGATCCCTGGTTTACTAGCCTGTTCCGGTGGCGCCGGCCGCACCCGGCAGTGGCGCGGCCGGCGCGTGCTTCGGTACCATGACGCACTATTTCGGGACCGGAGCTCAAGCAAGCCGCCATGATGGGCACGAACGCGCTGCGCGCGGCATTTCTGGATTACTTTGCGGACAAGCAGCACCAAGTGGTGCCGTCCTCCCCGCTGATCCCCGGCACCGACCCCACCCTGCTGTTCACCAACGCCGGCATGGTGCCCTTCAAGGATGTGTTCCTGGGGCGCGAGGCGCGTGACTACACCCGCGCGGCCAGTTCGCAGCGCTGCGTGCGCGCCGGCGGCAAGCACAACGATCTGGAGAACGTCGGCTATACCGCCCGGCATCACACCTTCTTCGAGATGCTGGGCAACTTTAGTTTCGGCGACTACTTCAAGCGTGAGGCCATCGGCTACGCCTGGGAGTTCCTGACCGTCGAACTCGGCCTGCCGCCGGAAAAGCTCTGGATCACGGTCTACGAGGATGACGAGGATGCCGCGGCCATCTGGCTCGACGAGATCGGCGTCAGCCCGGATCGCTTTTCGCGCATCGGCGCCGCCGACAACTTCTGGTCCATGGGCGACACCGGCCCCTGCGGGCCCTGCTCCGAGATCTTCTACGACCACGGGGCGCACATTCCCGGCGGCCCGCCCGGCACGCCCGAGGAAGACGGCGACCGGTACGTGGAAATCTGGAACCTGGTGTTCATGCAGTACAACCGCCAGGCCGACGGCAGCATGGAAGACCTGCCCAAGCCCTCGGTGGATACCGGCATGGGCCTGGAGCGGATTGCGGCGGTGCTGCAGGGCACCCACGACAACTACGGCATCGACCTTTTCCGCACGCTGATGGCGGCCACCGCCGAGGCCGTGGGCTGCGAGCTGGACGATCCGGAACGCCAGGCGTCGCTCAAGGTCGTGGCGGACCACATCCGCGCCACCGCATTCCTGATCGCCGACGGCGTGCTACCCGCCAACGAGGGTCGCGGCTACGTGCTGCGCCGGATCATGCGGCGGGCCATCCGGCATGGCCACAAGCTGGGCGCGACTGACGCCTTCTTCCACAAGCTGGTGGCGCCGCTGACCAACGAGATGGGTGAGGCCTTCCCGGAACTGGCTGCGGCCAGGGCCCATGTCGAGAAGGTGGTGGCGCAGGAGGAAAGCCGCTTCGCCGAGACCCTGGCCCAGGGCATGACCATTCTGGACAACGCCATCGCCGATATGTCCGGCAAGACACTGGACGGCGAGACGGTGTTCAAGCTTTACGATACCTATGGGTTCCCGGTGGACCTGACCGCCGACGTGGCCCGCGAGCGGGGCCTGCGAGTCGATCAGGAAGGCTTCGATCGCGAAATGGCCGCGCAGCGGGAACGCGCGCGGGCAGCCAGCCGTTTCAGCGTGGACTACACCCAGGCCGTGGACGTGACCGGCACCACCCGGTTCACCGGCTACGGCGCGGTGGAGGACGCCGGTCAGGTGATCGGCCTGCTGCGCGACGGCCAGCCGGTGGATCGCCTGGCCGAGGGCGAGGAGGGCGTGGTGATTCTCGACGTCACCCCGTTCTATGGCGAGTCCGGCGGCCAGGTCGGCGATGCCGGCCTGCTGGAATCGGCCGGCGCCCTGTTCGAGGTGGTCGACACTCAGAAGGCCGACGGCAAGCATCTGCACGTCGGCCGGGTGAGCGGCGGGGAACTGGCCATGGGCGAGACCGTGCATGCGCGTGTCGACGCCGACCGCCGCGCCGCCATCGAGCTGAATCACACCAGTACCCACCTGGTGCATGCCGCCCTGCGCGAGATTCTGGGTACCCATGTCCGGCAGAAGGGCTCGCTGGTGGCGCCCGACCGGCTGCGTTTCGACTTCGCCCACTACGAGCCGGTGACCCCCGACCTGCTGGCGGATATCGAATCCCGCGTGAATCAGCAGATCCGCGCCGACATCGAGGGCGAGTTCTTCGAGACCACCTATGACGACGCCATCGCCCGCGGGGCGCTGGCCTTCTTCGGCGAGAAGTACGGCGACCGCGTGCGGGTGGTGCGCTTCAGCGACGACTCCATGGAGCTTTGCGGCGGCACCCACGTCAACCGCAGCGGCGAGATCGGCCTGTTCCGCTTCAGCGAGGAACGCGGCGTGGCCGCCGGGGTCCGCCGCATCGAGGCCCAGACCGGTGGCAGCGCGATACAGCGCATCCGCGATCAGGACTCACGCCTGGAGCGAATCGCCGCGGCGCTCAAGACCCAGCCTGCCGAGGTCGAGGACCGGCTGGACAAGACGCTGGACCGGCTGGCGAAGCTGGAAAAGCAGGTCGAACAGCTGGGGGCGCAGGTGGCCTCCGCCAAGGGCGGTGATCTGGCCGGCAAGGCGGTGGATGTCGACGGGGTGCAGGTGCTGGCCGAGCGGCTCGACGGCGCCGACCGCAAGACCCTGCGTGACACCCTGGATGCCCTCAAGAACAAGCTGGGCAGTGCGCTGATCGTGCTGGCGGCGGTCGAGGACGGCAAGGTTGCGCTGATTGCGGGCGCCAGCAAGGATCTGGCCGACCGGCTGCCGGCCGGCGATCTGGTCAATTTCGTGGCCGAACAGGTCGGCGGCAAGGGCGGTGGTCGTGCCGACATGGCCCAGGCCGGTGGCACCCAGCCCGACAATCTGGATTCGGCCCTGGCCAGCGTCGTGCCTCACGTGCGTGAGCGCCTGGCCGCCTCCACCGCGCCGGCGGGCTGAGACCCGGCGCCACCATTCAACCACGGGGAACCCATGGCCCTCATCGTTCAGAAGTACGGCGGCAGTTCCGTCGGCACGACGGAAAAGATTCTTGCGATCGCCAACAAGATCAAGGGCTACCGCGATCGCGGCGATGACGTCGTCGTGGTGGTGTCCGCCATGGGCGGCGAAACCGATCGCCTGCAGGGCCTGGCCGACGAGATCGGCGCCCCCCTGCCGCGGGAAATGGACATGCTGCTGTCCACCGGCGAGCAGGTCACCATCGCGTTGCTGACCATGGGGCTGTCCGCCGCGGGCGTCGATGCCTGCTCGTTCACCGGCTGGCAGGTGCCCATCCGCACCGACGATGCTCATGGCAAGGCCCGGATCGACTCCATCGACGCCGAGCATCTGAAAACCGAACTCGGCCGCGGCCGGGTGGTGGTGGTGGCCGGCTTCCAGGGCGTCAATGAAGCCAGCGACATCACCACGCTGGGCCGCGGTGGCTCCGACACCACGGCCGTGGCGCTGGCCGCATCGCTCAAGGCCGATGAATGCCAGATTTTCACCGACGTGGACGGTGTCTACACTACCGATCCCCGCGTCGTGCCGGGTGCCCGCCGGCTGGAAAAGATAACCTTCGAGGAAATGCTGGAAATGGCCAGCCTGGGTTCGAAGGTCCTGCAGATCCGCGCGGTGGAATTCGCGGGCAAGTACGGCGTGCCGCTGCGCGTGCTGTCCACCTTCGATGATGGCCCCGGCACCCTGATCAGCTTGGAGGAAGACGTGGAAGAACCGATTATTTCCGGCATCGCCTTTACCAAGGACGAAGCCCAGCTCACCGTGCTCGGCGTCCCCGATCGCCCCGGCATCGCCTATTCGCTGCTGGGCCCGATCGGCGAGGCGAATATCGAAGTGGACATGATCCTGCAGAACGTGTCGGGAGACCCGTCCAGCGATTATTCCGCCACCGACTTCACCTTCACCGTGCACCGGCGTGACTTCGATCGCGCGAAGGGGCTGCTGGAGCAGGCTGCCAGCGAACTCGGCGCCCGCGAGGTGGCCGGCAACACCAGCATTGCCAAGGTCTCGCTGGTGGGCGTGGGCATGCGTTCGCACGCCAACGTCGCAGCGCGCATGTTCAAGACGCTATCCGAGGAGAACATCAACATCCGGATGATCTCGACCACCGAGATCAAGATTTCCATCGTCATCGAGGCCAAGTACCTCGAACTGGCGGTCCGCGCCCTGCACGAGACCTTCGATCTGGACGCGGAGCCGGAAAAAGTGGACAGTGAACTCACCCCGCTCAGCGAACAGGACTGACCGGGCAACAACGATAAGAGACCCGGCGGCAAGCCGGGCAGGCCGTGCGACATTCCAGTGGGGGAGGACCCGGATATGCTGATCCTGACACGCCGAGTGGGGGAGGCCGTGGTCATCGGCGACGACATCTCAGTCACCATCCTGGGCGTGAAGGGCAACCAGGTCCGGCTGGGCGTGGAGGCGCCCAAGGATGTGTCGGTGCACCGCGAGGAAGTGCGCCAGCGACTGGGCAAGCAGACGGCGAACGAGGACCCGCCAGCCGAAGGCAGCGACTGACCGCAGCCTTTACCTGACCGGTCAGCATCGCTATCCTACGCGGCCCTTCGGGCAGGATCCGAAGGTCTAGGCCTTTACGAGCCGAACAAGGCGCTCCGGCTGGCAGTGATACGCCGGCAGGCGCTGGATAGAATTAGGAGAGGTGGCCGAGTGCTGACCGATTTGCCGGGAGCAAATCGAGACCGCCGCAGGCGGGCCCCGAAGGGGCGAGGCTCAGGACGAGCCGAGCAAGGCGCTCCGGCTGGCAGTGATACGCCGGCAGGCGCTGGATAGAATTAGGAGAGGTGGCCGAGTGGCTGATCGATTTGCCGGGAGCAAATCGAGACCGCCGCAGGCGGGCCCCGAAGGGGCGAGGCTCAGGACGAGCCGAGCAAGGCGCTCCGGCTGGCAGTGATACGCCGGCAGGCGCTGGATAGAATTAGGAGAGGTGGCCGAGTGGCTGAAGGCGCTCCCCTGCTAAGGGAGTAAGGGGTTCATAGCCTCTTCGAGGGTTCGAATCCCTCCCTCTCCGCCATTACATTGCAGTACAATACGGTATCACGCGCCCGTAGCTCAGTTGGATAGAGCGTGCGGCTACGAACCGCAAGGTCGGGAGTTCGAATCTTCCCGGGCGCGCCATATAACTCAAGGGCTTGCGTTAGCGCGCAAGCCTTTTTTGTTCCTGGCGTAGGGAAATCGTAGAGTCAGACCCGACGACCTCCCAGGCTCGATCGATTCGTGCCGCGGCGTTGGCCAGATGCTCCGGCGCCAGATGGGCATAGCGCAAAACCATCTCATACGACTTCCAGCCGCCTAACTCCATCAACTCCTGCAGGCTGGTGCCGTGCATGACGTGCCAGCTGGCCCAGGTATGGCGCAGATCGTGGAAACGAAAGTCTTTCACCCCGGCGCGTACCCGAGCGCGATCCCAGGCAGCTCCCACGGCGGTCATGCGCTTTCCCTTGTAGGTGAAGCACCACCGCGGATCGTTGTCCTGGACAGCTCGTAACGCCAACACCGCCTCCCGATTTAACGGAATTCCCCGACCCTCACCGTTCTTCGTAGTGCCGGGGTCCAGCCAGGCGACCCGCCGACCGAAGTCCACGCGCCGCCACTCCAAGCCCAGGATTTCGCCCATCCGGCAGCCGGTCGATAGCGCAAAACGCACCACCGGCACCAAATGCTCCGGCAACTCGGCAAGGAGCTTGTCGGCCTCCTCCCGGGTTAAAAACCGGATGCGGCGTTTCGGCTCCTTGAGCATCCGGATGCGCGGAAACCGGTCCAGCCAGCCCCACTCATCCCGCGCCAAGTGCAGAATCCGCCGCACGACTTCCAGGGCGCGGTTAATGGTCGCGTTCGCCACGCCATCAACCTGAGACCGCTGGTGGATGAACGGCCACAGCGCATCCATATTGACTTGCCGCAGCCGCTTATCCCCCAGGTAGGCATCCAGTGTCCGCAAGCACATTTGGTCGCGTTCCAGCGTGGCCTTGTCGCCTGACTCCGCCACATACCGAATCACGGCCTCCTGCCACGCCCGGTCCACCTGAATGCCTGATCTCGCCGCCTCATAGGCTTCTGCCTTGAGTCGGATTAGGTACTCTTCCGCCTCCTGTCGTCCCCGAAGCCGAGTGCTTCGGCATACGCGCCGCCGGGTTCGGCCCCGCTCACACGGACGGTTTGGAAAGGGCGTGAAACTGCTGATCGAGTTTATCGAGTCTACGTTGCATCCTCGGGTTGTGAAATCGCTCGATGTAGTCGAAAACGTCTGAGCGAGCCTGGGCTCGGGTCAGGTATTTCCGTCGGCGGACCCGCTCGCGCTTGAGCACGCCGAAAAAGCCCTCGCAGGCGGCGTTATCACCGCAGTGGCCGACCGCACTCATGCTGCTGACGAGATTCTGGTCTTTGAGAAAGCCCTGCACCTCGTGACTGGTGAATTGCGTGCCGCGATCCGAATGCAGGATCACCGGCTGGCCGGGGTCCTCACGACGGCCCAGCGCGGCGGTGATCGCATCCAGCACCAGCTGACGCTGCTGCGTCGCCCCCATCGACCAGCCGATCACGAGCTTGCTGTAAAGGTCGATTACCACGCACAGAAACAGCCAGCCTTCGGCGGTGCGGATCTGGGTGATATCGGTCACCCATTTGGTGTTGGGCTCAAGCGCGACGAAGTCGCGCTCGAGATGATTGGCGATGCCGATGGGTCGCAGCCCCGATGGCTTGTAGCGCCAGGCCCGGGCCACGGGGATGCCGTAGATGCTGTGGCGGCGCATCAGGCGTGCGACCCGATTGAGACTGGCCTGTTCGCCTTCAAAGCCGAGTTCTTCGTGCATGCGCCGGCGTCCCATCACGCCGAGATGATCGGCATGGATCGCCCGAATGCGGCTCAGTAGTCGGCCATTGTCACGTGCACGCGGACTCGGGTGGCGCTTCTGCCAGTCGTAGAAACCGCTGTGCGAGACCCGCAAACAGCGGCACATCAGCCGCACCGGATAGTCGCCGCGGCCAGCATCGATCGCCTGGTACTTCAACTCGATTCCCTGGCGAAGAATGTGGCCGCGTCTCGCAAAAAATCGCGTTCCTTTTTCAGGCGCGCGTTCTTCCGCTTGAGCCGGGCCACCTCCTCGTCGCGGGGCGTACCAGTGCCGCCGAAGGCGGTCCGGCCTTGCTCGTCGATCTCGCGGCGCCAGCGGCTGAGCAGGTTGGCGGCAATGCCAATGTCGCGGGCGACCTGGGTCACGCTGACATCCGGATGGCGGGTCAATTCAACCGCTTCGCGCTTGAACTCGGTACTGAATCTTCTTCGCTTGGACATGGACACTCCTTTGGGCCATTGTGACTCCTTTCGTAAGTGTCCGTGCTAACGGGACCGAACCCGAGCGATCCAAAAGGCTTTCCCATTACCGCTCCTTAATTAGGCCGCCTTGCTAATCTGCTAACAGGAATTTCTGTTGCGTAGGGCCAAAGGCGCTAAGGTCTAAGCCAAGGTCATGTTTAAAAAGCTTTTCTATTGCTGATTTTCGATAATCATCCATGACACCCCTGAAGTCCTCAAAATCATCGAGCACGGAATACGCCCCCAGATAAGACTGGACTACGCCATCAAGCTTCTGAAAATAGCGCGAGATTGTTATACCTTCCCTATCCAGCCATTCGAGATCCGAAAAGCGCTGTACGCGCTTCTTAAGCCTTTCTTTTTGAGGTTTGGTAAGTGTAATCGCATACTCATTTTTGCAGCGCTTAACTGGCGTAAGAGCCAAGCCGAGAAACTCTACTGCTTGATTAGGGACGAGAATTTGCGATTTGTGGGAAGTTCCAGGAACTGGAATTCTCAGGCCTAGGGCTGCGAGTTGCTCTTGAGCGTACTTGAATATTTGATAACACTGACTTTTGCTTTTCGCGAAGAAAATCAGGTCATCCGCGTAGCGCACCATTGCATAGCGCCTGTCGGCGATTGCCTGGTCAAAATCCCGGAGCACAATATTCGCATATAGGGGGGAGAGCGGCATGCCTTGCCGAAGGCCGAGCCCCTTCTTTAACCCTAGTTGTTTGAAATCTTCGCCATTGAATTGCTCGGTATGGCTTATTTCGCAGTTAATAACCCCTTCGAGTAGTGGGTACAGCGAGGATGCGCGGACAACGCTACGAATCTGTCCGGCTAGCGTATCTCGTTGGATATTATCAAAAAAGTGCGAGATGTCTGTTTTTAGAACATAGCCGTTTTCGCGCCTGAGCTCTTTAGCCTTACTTAGCGCGGATTGGACGCCACGTTCTTTAACAAATCCGTAACTGAGGTCGTTTCTTATCTTGCAACGATTGTTGGCGACTAGGTAATTTAATAATGCGCGCTGGACGATGCGATCTTTTATCGTCGGAACGCATATCAGCCGGACCCCTCCGCTCTTTTTATCAATTGGAACGGGGCGAAGTTTCGAAAAGGAATAGGTGCCGTCCCGAAGCTGTTTCGCGACTCGAGCCAGAATTGGGGTGGCTGATCGCTGAAATTCGGTAACGGTAATGCCGTCTAAGCCAGCTCCGTAAAGCCGGCGCCTACGCGGGGTGTTTCTAAGAAGGCGCTGCCACGCACTATCAAGCGCGGTTTGAGAAAGGGCCTGCTGCAAAGCATTGGCCATTAGACGGCCTTATATCACTCGTGGTTTGACCGCATGCGCGACGAGCCCTCCAGACAGCGGTCCTAACAGCAGGCTACGACGCCGAGAGTCTTGTCGGAAACGCGTTCTCGCGCTGCCGGATCGTGATGACTCGACGCCGATTGTCGGCGAACCGCCCAAATTAGGCGAGCCAGCCAACGTGGACTTTGAACAGCCAACGCCACAAGTATATGGCATTCAACGGCCACCTTGCTTGAAATGCGAATGCGTCGTATTCTAGCTCTAAGGTTGCCTGATTCGATGGCTATTGTGGCGGATATCAGTACTCGTACCGCCACACCAACTTGCTGACAAATCCAACGCATGAACCCAGCGTCCGGCATATCGTCCTCCGTCTCCTGCAAATCATTGCCAGCCCCGCTCGCTATCCTGGAGGGGCGAGGCCAGACGTTGGCTACGACGCCGAGAGTCTTGTCGGAAACGCGTTCTCGCGCTGCCGGATCGTGATGACTCGACGCCGATTGTCGGCGAACCGCCCAAATTAGGCGAGCCAGCCAACGTGGATTGCTCAAGCGGAAAAACATGCCGTTTGATATGACGTCCACGCTCTTGCGTAGCTCAAGCCTAACATGCCCAGATCCCTTGAACAAGTTACAGACACAATATAGTGTGTTTTTAGTCCCCCTTCACCGCACATCTAGTGCTGTCTCGCATTCCGACCAATAGCTAGGGGAAGGCTGGATGGCTGGAAACTAGGGAAGCTATGGGCGAGGCCCCTGGCGCCGCGAACCTCCCGTTCATCGACAGGCCTAACGGCGTAGCGAGTCAAGTGGTCTTGGCCTACTCCGCTAGTACCTCTTGAAGATTCCAAATGGGAATATTGATGGGTGCCCATCAAGTCGCCAACTAAATTTCCCGCGCCAATCGCTTCGCTTCCTCTATGTTGATTGTGGCTCTGTAGCCATGTTGTGCTAAGAGGTGAAGCAGATTAGCTCCTGATAACAGCGTAATTGGTTTTTCTTTGGCGAACTCGTACGCGTCGGGCCCGTAGTCTGAAGTAGTTATCAGAATCCCCTTGACAGCACCTTCGTTAACGACTGTTCCATAAAGATCACGTACGGCACTTACGCCTACCGTGTTCGTATACCGTTTCGCCTGGATCACCATTTTTCCGCCACGGATCGGATCGGGATCAAACGCGACGGCGTCGACACCACCGTCCCTGGACGCTTGTGTTACCCGGACTTCGCCACCGTCCTGTTCAAAATGCTTCGAGAACAGCTCTCGAACGAGATGCTCGAAGTCCTCCCAACCCATTGCGGCCAGATTTTCTTCACCGCCAAGTCCATCGACAATGTCGCGTGACTCCACGAAGCGGCTATCGTCGGACTGGAACTGAAGAATCGGAGTCACCGGCGCCAATTCGGCTAAAGACGAGGCAGCAACTCCTTTCAACGCCTTGAAGCATGCTTTGGGTTCCACCAGCGACAGGTCCAGTTCATCGAAAGCCGCCTTACTGGTTTGCAAAGAAAGGATGCACTTACGCGCTTCTTTACCCGTACCTGGGTTAACACTGGTCACCCAGCCGTTAAAAGTAATCATCGAAATAGCGCTGACATGGTCAGCTTCGAATAATTCATGCAATGTACGTAGCGAGATCTGATACAAAACGGAGTCGTATAATTTTTTTTGTTGTGCTTCGGTTATGTGCTTTTCCTTATATTGGTCGCGAGAAGCAATGTATGTGACGTCACTGAGCGTCGGAAGGGCATCGAGACTTGGCAGCTCATAATCCGTTACCAAGATGCCATTGCTTGCATCATAAGCTACTGAAAAGTCCGCCTTGATCCAGTCAGGGTATTCCGATGCGTTCAGCACGAGCTCGGCATGCTCCACGACCGCGTCTTGCTCACCATCAAGCCAACGCGTCCTGAGGCTGTCCACACGCGCGTCTTGCTCCGCACACCGACGTTTGTACTCCTTTAGATCATATTCGTATTGGGCTTTCAAGCGATCAAGAGTCCCTCGCCGCTCGGCTTCAACCCGATCCGCTCTATCCTCCTCTGCCTGCCATTCTGCTAGCGCGACCGCGAAACGTTGGTCCGCCTCGGCCTCGCGCCGCCTTCCGAGCGGTGCGATCACTTTGTCTAGTAAAGATTTTCTAGCTGCGAGGTTGGGATCAGACCGGCTAGGCTTACGTTTTCTATCAACTGGGATTATTTCAAGTGGTCGGTTATCAGCCGCATCTAGTCTGATGCCCTCTGTTCGATCACTAGGTTCAAACCAGAAGGGGTCGTGCCGTTTAAGTGATGACCAGCTAACGGCGTCATCGACCGAAAGGGTCCAGCTCAGTATATTATTTGCCGCAGCAAGTGCTTCTCGGGCCTCATGTGTTAGCTGCTCAGCACTTTCTTTACCGCGCTCGCGGCGATCCGCTGCTTCCTGTCTGGCCTTCAGTCGCTGCCACTTGTCATCCCATTTCAGTAGCTGTGACTTGACCTTAGATTCTAGGATATCAACGTCCTTATCTTTCAGGACGCGATGCTCGCTCAGCCCGTCATGCCAAACTTCTACTTGATAGCCCAGTGGATTACCGCTGCTTCCATAGTAAATCGAAGCATTCGAGTACCCCGCTCGCTCAACCCCAGACATTGCCCCCCCCCTTTGCTTTATTTGCCAGTTAAGGTGAGCAGATCACATGTGTAATATGCGCTGCAATGCCTGCTCGGCATGCGAATGATTTGGCCAAGCATGACCAAGCCTGTTTAAGGTGCTCAAGTTGTTAACGTAATACCCATTCGTTGTAGGGCTGTTGAATCCGCAAGAATGGGGGCCTACGCCTGGATTCTAGCACCCGACTCGGGGCGACTCTTGCCTTATCGTATTGCCGCTGAGCGGCTCTCGCCGGAGCTTTCGCAGACCGTTAATGACACCATCATGGTAGTGATGCGAAGTACGCTCGGGCTGCGGGGCTTGGCATGTATCTGGCTGGGAGGGTTGTCCGCGGTTTAACGCTTTCGCAAACGTAGAAACTTAGTTGTCGTATATTTATCCCCACGACCCTCGGCGAGCAAGAGAGCTGAGGGCGGGCCAGTAGGTTATTGATAATTAACTAATTAAAAAGCGAATTTCCTGCTACGAACCGCAAGGTCGGGAGTTCGAATCTTCCCGGGCGCGCCATATTTCGAACGAAGGCTCACCAGTCGGTGGGCCTTTTTTCGTTGGCGACGACATATTCGAACTCCCGACCCAGTAAGAAATCCGGGAGTTCGATCAATCCGGCCAGGGATGGCCGGATTAGCCGCGCGCCTAGAGGCACGCGGGCGCGGAGGTCCCGAGTGATCTTCCCGGGCGCGCCATATTTCGAACGCGGGCTCAGCGCCTCGCGGGCGTCTTATCTTCGGCCGCGAGGCTTTCGAAACCAACGTCCTCGCATGCGCCTGTCCAAGGTCGATCTACATTATTACAAGATGCGGCCGATATTTGCCGGGACATGTCCGAGAGGTTGTCGTGTCCCGAAACAATGCCTTTTCCGTCCTGGAGTCCGCTGCACGCGTGGGCACCTGGGCGCTGGAGTATTCGACTCGGTCTCTGACCTGGTCGCCCGGTATTTACCGAATTCTCGGGCTCGATCCGGCCGGCCCGACCCCGGATCTGGACACCGCCATCGGTTTTTTCAGCGCCGACTCACAGGTGCTTCTGCGGCACACGCTCGCGGACTGCGAAACACAAGGCAGTGGCTTCAATCTGGAACTGGAGCTTGTGCATCGCGACGGTTCGCTGCGCCATGTGCAGAGCGTGGCCGAGCCTTTTCGCCGCGATGGCAGGGTTGTCGGGCTGAAGGGTGCCTTCCTTGATGTCGAGGATCAGTACCGCGCACGCTGCGAGCGGGAATCGCTCAACCGTCTAATCGCGGACTCGGAGGCACGCTGGCAATTCGCGATCGATGGATCGGGACTCGGCCTCTGGGACTGGGACTCGACTACTGATCGGGTCTATTTCTCCGACCAGTGGAAGGCGATACTGGGGTTTGCAGCCGAGGAGGTTGGCGACAATTTCGATGAGTGGTCGAGCCGGGTTCATCCGGATGACCTGCCCGGCTGTCTGACGGATCTGGATGCCCATTTCAGCGGGCAGTCCCCGGTGTACGATAATGAGCATCGTATGCGCTGCCGGGATGGCAGCTACAAGTGGATACACGCCCGGGGGCGCGTGATCGCCTGGCAGGAGGAGGGCAAGCCGGCACGGGTCATCGGTACCCACGCGGATATCGATGACCGCAAACAGGCGGAGGCCAGGCTGGCGGAAAGCGAAGATCGCTTTCGTGGCCTGTTCGAGAATCTCTACCAGTTCACCGGATTGCTGGCACCCGACGGCACACTCCTGGAGGCCAATACCCGCGCGCTGGATTTTGCCGGGGTCGGGCGCGGGGCGGTGATTGGTCAGAAACTCTGGGATTGTCCCTGGTTCGCCCACAGCGACGCCGTGAGCCAGGCCATGCGGGACGCCGTGGCACGGGGCGCGCAGGGTGAGTTCGTGCGCTTCAATGTCGAGATCAGTGTTGCTGAAGGACGGACCACCATCGACTTTTCGCTCACGCCCTATCGGAATGCCCGTGGCGAGATCGAGCTCCTGGTGCCCGAGGGCCGCGATATAAGCGAGATGCTGACTGCGCAGTCCGCGCTACAGGAAAGCGAGCGGCGTTTTCATCAGTCGTTCGACTATGCGCCGATCGGCAAGGCGCTAGTGTCGCCGGACGGTCGTTTCCTGGCGGTCAATACCAGCATTTGCCGAATGCTCGGGTATTGTCGGGAGGAATTGCTGTGCAGCGACTTCCAGGCGCTGACGCACCCCGACGACCTGGACAAGGATCTGGCGCAGGTCCGGGCGCTGCTGGACGGTACCAAGAACGCCTACCGTATTGAAAAGCGGTACCGCCACAAGAAAGGCCATGTGGTCTACGCGCAACTGGATGTGTCGCTGTTGCGCGATGATCGGGGCGAACCGATCCATTTCATCTCGCAAATTCAGGACATCACGCAGCGAAAGCGTGCCGAGGATGCCCTCTTCGAAGCCAACGAACTTGCGCAGGTCACCCTGGCCGCCATCGGTGAAGGCATGCTCCGCTGTGATGCGGGTGCGGTGATCACCCTCTGTAATCCGGCTGCCGCCGCGCTCCTGGGGGTTGAACCCAGGGCGGTCGAGGGCAAGGCATTTGGCGACGTCGTGGAACTGTTTCATCCCAGCGAGACTCGTCGGGTCGAGGATCCGATGGCCCGGGTGCTCGCCGATGGCCGTCCCATGCGGGTGCCGGTATTCACGCGGCTGCGGCGGCCGGATGGCCGGATGATTCCGGTTGCGGATTCGGTATCGCCCATGCGTGATCGCGTGGGTCGGGTGATCGGGGCTGTTTTCGTGTTCCAGGACATGAGCGAAACCCAGCGGATCACCGCCCAGCTGACGCATCAGGCGGATCACGACACGTTGACCGGGCTACCCAACCGACGGCGTTTCGGCAGCCTGTTGGGTGATGCCTGGCGACGAGCCCGGCGGGGGCGGTGGTCCGGTTTCGTGATGTATCTAGACCTGGATCACTTCAAGGCAGTCAACGATACCGGCGGCCATGCGGTCGGCGACCGTGTCCTGCGCGAAATCGCCGAGGTCATGGCGGGTTCTCTGCGCGGCGACGACATACTGGCGCGATTGGGCGGAGACGAGTTCGCGGCTATCGTCGAATCGGCAACGCCGGAAGAAGCCGAGGTGCTTGCGGATCGCATGATCAAGGCAGTCGAGAGTTATGGGCTCGTCGCCGACGGCAGGCGGTTTACCGTCGGCTTGAGCATCGGGCTTGCCTCGATCGATATCACTGTGGGCGATCCTGCCGAAATCCTTGCCCGGGCGGATCAGGCGCTCTATGTGGCCAAGGAAACGGGGCGGCATCGCTGGCACCGCTTTACGCCCGGTGACGCGGACATCGGGCGCAATACGTCGACGCTGGACATGGCCCAGCGCCTCCGGCGGGCACTGGACAGTGGAAATCTTGCACTGCACTTGCAGGCCATCGTCAATGGTGAAGGCGAGGTTGCCGGGTATGAGGCACTGGTGCGGCTGCGCGATGAACGGGGACGGCTGCATGCACCGGCCACCTTTCTTCCGGCCGCGAAACGACTTGGCCTGCTCGCACGGGTCGATGAATCCGTTGCCGCCAGCGCCGTCAGGCTGATCCGCGAGGGCGTTGAATCCGGCACCTGGATTGCCGGGCGCTATATCTCGGTGAATGTGAGCGCGACAAGCCTGGGCGATCCGGGGTTTGCGAAACGGCTCGGCCGGATGCTGGCAGATGCCCGTCTGCCGGTCGGCTCCCTGCGCTTCGAGGTTACCGAGACCGATCGGATCGACGGCAATGCGGCACTTGATCTGATCCGGACGTTGCGTCGCTCCGGGCACGAAGTCTGGCTTGACGATTTCGGCACCGGCTACAACTCGTTCGACCTGCTCAAGTCCCTGCGCGTCGACGGGGTCAAGATCGACCGCGATTTCTCCTGTGATATCGACAACGATCCCGTCGGACATAGCCTGATCCGTGCCGTCATGGAGGTCGCCGGGGCAATGAAGCTCGGTGTGGTGGCCGAGGGTGTGGAGGACGAAGGCGCCCTGGATCGTCTGCAGGATCTGGGCGTCGAGTACTTTCAGGGCCATCACTTTCAACAGGCTGGTGATGCCCCGTCGGTTCTGGCTCGCAGTACTGGCCCGCCTGCCCAACCCTGAGGACGCTGCATCGATGCTGTGACGAAGTACCTGACCGCGCCGCCGGTCCCGGCCGTCGCCTTCCGATAGTTCGCTCGCCGTCGGCGTTGCTGGCAAACTGTTTGCAGGCCCAGTTGCCGAATGTCCCGAGAACTGCCGGAGCCACCCGTGAAGCATGGCGTGTTCGAATCCTGGTCGCGCAGGATCATCCTGATGTCGTTGTTGCCGGCTGTAGCCGCCGGCACGGCCCTGGCAGCGCCCAAACCGCCGGTCTCCTGGGAAAAGGGCTGGTGGGGGCGCATCGACCTGGACACGGTCTGTACCAACTATCAGCGCGGCACGGATATTTATCGCGCCTGTCGCGAGCACGCGGTGGAGGTGTTCCGGGATCGCTGCGAGCATTACACCGAGAAGGTGGATACGAGCGCGGTGGGTGGCTCGCAGTACAACGAGAATCGGAGGTCGCTTTACTGCCGCGCGATGCGCGACTACGAGCCGTTCCCGGACGAATAGACGGCCGCCGCGGTCAGGCGTTGTCCGGCCAGCGAATCACGGTCGCCCCCCAGGATAGGCCGACACCAAAGCCGACCAATAGCAGCCGGGCGCCGGGGCGTAGCTTGCCGTCCTCATGGGCGCGGGCCAGGGCGATCGGAATGCTGCAGGACACGGTGTTGCCGATCTCCTGCATGTAGACCAGAAAACGGTCCTCGGTCAGCCCGATCTTGCGTCGCAGCCCTTCCAGCACCTTGGCGCTGGCCTGGTGCGGCACCACGGCATCGAAGTCATCCAGTGACAAACCGCTGCGTTCGCAGATGGCGCGCACCGCGCCGGGAACCTCGCGCAGGGTGAAATCCACCACGCCCTTGCCGTTCATGTGGATGTGCTGGGCGCTGCGCACGTTGCCGAAGCGGTCGGGCACGTCCGGGGGCGGGGCGTTGCCGAAGCGCTGGCGCATGCCGCTCATGGGCACGATCAGGTCTTCCGCGCCGGACCCGTCGGTGCCGTAGACGAAGGGGCCGATCGCCGGGCCGGTGTCGGTGGCGACGACCGAGGTCACCGCCGCGGCGTCGCCGAACAGGGCGCGCACGCTCTTGTCCCGCGGATGCACGAACTTGCTGTAGGTGTCCGCGGTGACCAGCAGCACGCGCCGGGCCTGGCCGGTTTCGATCAGGCCCTTGGCCATGCCCAGTCCGTAGATGTAGCCGGAACAGCCCAGATTCATGTCCATGGCGCCCACCGAGGTGGGCATGCCCAGCCGTTCCTGTAGCAGGCAGGCGGTGGTGGGCACCAGGTAGTCGGGGGTCTGGGTGCAGAACAGCAGGAAATCGAAGTCGCCGGGTTCGAAGTCGTGGTCGGCGAACAGGCGCCGGGCGGCATCCACGGCCAGATCCGAGGCGCATTCGTCGTCGCCGGCCACATGGCGGATGCGTACGCCGGTCCGCTCCACCAGTTTTTCCAGTGGCCAGTCCGGGTGGGCGCGGGCAAGCTCCTCGCTGGTCTCGGTGCGGGCGGGGAGAATGTAGGCGATGGCTTCGATCGCGGCGTGCATTGTTGTCGGTCGCGCTTCTTACTGTCGGGGTCAACCCGTAAATCTGATACCTTCGACCGCCTATGGCAAGCATGATTTCCCTGTTCGTGATGACCTGGGTGTTGCTTGGCTGGGTGGTGCAGGTCTACCTGGCCCGGCGTCAGGCGCGTTTCCTGGAAACGGCCCGGGTGCCGGCGATGTTCGCCGACTCGGTGGTGCCGGACCAGCACACCCGTGCCTGCGCTTACGGCCGCGCCCGTTTGTTAGTGCGTCTGGCGGATTCCGGCTGGACCGTGATGCTGGCGGTTGTCTGGACGGTGGGCGGCGGGCTCGCGGCCCTCGCTGCCCAGATGCCGGCCGGCTGGGTGGGGCAGATGCTGCTGCTGGCAGCCTTTGGCGGTATCCATGAATGCCTGCGGGTACCGCCGCGGCTGATCCAGGTGTTCGTGGTGGATGCCCGCTTCGGCTTCAATCGGATGCCACCGTTGCTTTTTGCCAGGGATGTCCTGATCAAGGCGGCGCTGGCGGCCGCGCTGCTCGGTGGCGGCGGCCTCGCGTTGCTGCTGCCGGTGATGCTCATCGGCCCGCCGGGCTGGGGGTTGAGTGCGCTGGCGGCGGTGCTGGCCGGCGGGGTCCTGTTATGGGCGCAACCGCGCCTGATTGCGCCGCTGTTCAACCGTTTCGAGCCGCTGGAGCAAGGTCCGCTGCGCGAGCGCCTGGAGGCCATGATCGAACGTTGCGGTGCGCGTGCCGAGAGCATGTTCGTGATGGACGGTTCCCGACGCTCGGCGCTGGCCAATGCCTATTTCGCCGGCTTCGGCCGGGCCAAGCGGGTGGTGTTGTTCGACACCCTGATCCGGGAACTCGATGATGACGAGATCGAGGCGGTGCTCGCACACGAACTCGGCCACGATCGCGAAGGCCATATCCGTCGTCACTATGCCCGCCTTGGGGGGCTTCTGATGGTCGGGATCGTGGGTCTCGGCGCTGCCGGGGAATGGGGCTGGCTGAATGCGCTGGGCGTACCTGCCGCGGCAGGAGCCTGGCTGGCGGCCGGGTATCTCTTGCTGCCGCTGATGGCCTGGCCGCTGCAGCCCTGGCTGGCTGCCAGTCTGCGGCGGTACGAGTTCGAGGCCGATGCGTTCGCCGTGCGTCACGCCGATGCCGGCGCCCTGGTATCCGCGCTGCACAAGCTGCTGACGCGGAACGCTGCCGCGCTGGCCGCCGATCCACTCTATGCGGCCTTTCATGCGTCCCATCCGCCGCCCGACCAGCGGCTTGCGGCGTTGCAGCAAGAGCCGGGCTAATCCCGGTCCCGTTTGTGCCGTTACAGTCTGTAATGGCTGCGGGACAGTTCGGCCGCGTGTTGTGCGCCATGAGGCCCGGACGGCATCTCATGATCGGTCTTCCCCGTAGTGATAAGCTCCTGAGGCGCTTCGAAGCCGGCAACGATCGGCCCGCAAGCGGGACGATGAGGCCGTCTGGCGATGCGCTGACAAAAATGGCATCGGACTTGCCTCATGGCACCGGGAGACTGCCGTTGGCACGCGGCAGTGGAGACCCAATACGACAAGTCAAGAGCGACTGACGAGGAGATTGAATCAATGAGTTCTGCAACCAAGAAATGGGTGCGCGGAAGCCTGTTGACGGCGGGGGCCGCGGCACTGGCCGTTTCCACCGCCGCATCGGCGGCCGTGAGCTGGGAAGAGATCAACAACGACCAGCAGTCTACCGGTGATGTCCTGCACAACGGCATGGGCACCCAGACCCAGCGCTACAGCCCGCTGGACAAGATCAACGCCGACAACGTCGAGCACCTGTATCCGGCGTGGTCGTTTTCCTTCGGCGGCGAGAAGCAGCGCGGCCAGGAATCCCAGCCGCTGGTCAAGGACGGGGTGATGTACGTCACCGGCTCCTACTCGCGGGCCTGGGCGATCGATGCCGAGACCGGCGAGGAAATCTGGCAGTACGAGCACCGTCTGCCGGAAGGCATCCTGCCCTGCTGTGACGTGGTCAACCGTGGCGGCGCGCTGCATGGCGACCTGTTCATCTTTGGCACCCTGGACGCGAAGCTGGTCGCCCTGGATCAGGAAACCGGCGACGTCGTGTGGCAGGAAACCATCGACAACTTCAAGGACGGTTACTCCTACACCGCTGCCCCGCTGGTGGTTGGTGACATGATTCTGACCGGTGTGTCCGGGGGCGAGTTCGGCGTCATCGGTCGGGTGGAAGCTCGTGATGCCCAGTCGGGCAAGCTGCAGTGGGTGCGCCCGGTGGTCGAAGGCCACATGGGCAAGATCCGCAAGGGCGACAAGATGGTCGACAACGGCATCACCGGCGAGCGTGGCAAGACGTGGCCGGGTGACATGTGGAAGCATGGCGGCGCCGCGACCTGGCTCGGCGGCACCTACGACGACGAAACCGGCCTGGCCTACTTCGGCACCGGCAACCCGGCACCCTGGAATTCACACCTGCGTCCGGGTGACAACCTGTACTCGACGTCCATCGTTGCGCTTGATCCCAAGACCGGCAAGATCGACTGGGCCTTCCAGAAGACCCCGAACGATGCCTGGGACTATGACGGCGTGAACATGTGCGTGCCGTTCAACATGGACAGCGGCAAGTACTGCGCCTCGGCCGACCGCAACGGCTTCTTCTACGTGCTCGATCGCACCAACGGCGAGATGCGCAGTGCGTCGCCGTTCGTGTCCAAGATCACGTGGGCCGAGAAGATTGACGAGAAGACCGGCCGTCCGGTGGAAACCGGCAACCGTCCGGGGGACCCCTCGAAGACCGAGGGCAAGAAGGGCGAGTCGGTGTTCGTGGCGCCGTCCTTCCTGGGCGGCAAGAACTGGATGCCGATGTCCTACAACCCCAAGACCGGCCTGTTCTATGTGCCGGCCAACGAGTGGGGCATGGATATCTGGAACGAGCCGATCACCTACAAGGCCGGTGCGGCCTTCCTGGGCGCGGGCTTCAACATCCAGCCGTTGTACGAGGATTACATCGGCGCCGTGCGTGCGGTGGATCCGAAGACCGGCGAGATCAAGTGGGAAGTCAAGAACAACGCGCCGCTGTGGAGCGGCACCATGACCACCGCGGGCAACCTCGTGTTCTTCGGTACGCCGGAAGGCTACCTGAAGGCGGTGGACGCCCGTAGCGGCAAGGAGCTGTGGAAGTTCCAGACCGGCTCGGGCGTGGTCGGGCAACCCATTACCTGGGAACAGGGCGGCGACCAGTACGTGGCCGTGACCTCCGGCTGGGGTGGTGCGGTCCCGCTGTGGGGCGGCGAAGTCGCCAAGCGGGTCAAGTTCCTGAACCAGGGCGGCAGTGTCTGGGTGTTCAAGATCCCGGACGAGTTGCAGTAAATCAGGTCCCGTGCGAACAGGGGGCTGTGCGGCCATGTGCCGCCAGCCCCCGCCTTGCGGGACGAATGACGAACATTTCTCGAGAACGGAAAAAGCCAGATGATCAACAGCAAGATTCGCTTCGTGACCGCACTGGCGCTGGTGGCTTCGGCCTCCGCGATCTATGCCCACGGTGATGTGGCACCGCAGGCGGTGGACACCGAGGGTCTCAAGGACCTGCCGGACGGCAAGTGGCTATCCGAAAACCCTTACCGCGGGAACAAGGAAGCGATCAAGATCGGTGCATCGGCCTACAATCAGAATTGTGCCCGTTGCCACGGTCTGCAAGCGCAATCCGGCGGCATTGCCCCGGACCTGCGCGAGCTGGGCCTGCATTACGATGAGTACTTCATCAACAAGGTCCGGAACGGCGTACAGCGGAACGGCGTTACCTACATGCCTGCCTTCGAGGACGTTTTCAGTCAGGAGGCGATGTGGGCTATCTTGTCGTACATCGACAAGCGCCATTATGAATACAAGGACAAGGACCTCGCCGAACTTTACGAAAAGGCGCAATAGAACCGCCTGCCGACGCCGGTGTCAGATCGGCGTCCTTCATTCAACAAGTTGAGGCATGCCATGGCTGTGAAAACAGCATTGCTGGCGCTTGCCCTGGCTGCCGTTACCGGCAGCGCGAGCGCGCAGGACGATCGGGCCGACAAGCTCGACGAAATCAAGGAACGAGGCCGCATCGAGATCGCGGTCTACGACAGTTTCCCGCCCTGGTCCTACAAGGCCGAGAGCGGCGGTTATGCCGGTATCGACGTGGAAATCGCGAAGGCACTGGGCGACAAGCTCGGCGTTTCCACCACCATCAATGCGTTTCCCGCCGACGAGTCCATGGGCGACGACATTCGCAACATGGTCTGGAAGGGCCACTACATCGGCCGCAAGCCGGCCGATGCCATGCTGCATGTGGGTATGGCCCCGTCATTCCAGGCGGAGAACGATCAGGCCACCTTCCTCGGCGCCTACTACAACGAGACCATGGGTTTCGTGTATGACGTCGAGCGTTTCGGGGCCGACGTGGACAGCCCGCTGGCGCTGGCCGGGAACAAGATTGGCGTGCAGCTGGATACGCTGGGCGACTTCTACCTGACTTCGGCCTTTCAGGGACAGCTGCGGGACGACGTCGAGCACTTCAAGAGCGTTCCCGAAGCCATGCGGGCATTCAACAACGGCGAACTCGCCGGGGTGATGGCGCCGCTGGGTGAGCTGCGTGGCGCGGTGAACATGCTGGAGCAGGAGAATATCGACATCCGCCAGGTGCAGCTCACCGGGCTGTATCAGAACGACTGGGATGTGGGCATTGCCATCAAGGCCGGCAATCCGGGACTGGCGCAAGCGCTCCGCGAAGCCATGACCGAGCTGCGTGAGTCCGGTCGTCTGGAGGACATCTTCAACGACTACGGCGTGCCTTACCGATCGCCCACCGGTCCGGATTCGGCGCAGAGCACGGCCGGGCGCTGATGCGGCGCTGGCACGCAGCGGTACTGGGGTTGGCCCTGCTGATCGGGGTCGGGCCTGTTGCGGCTGCCGATCGCCTGCCGACCGACTGGGACGTCCTGCTGCACCCGGAGGCGGGTGAGCCGCTGCGGGTGGCTTCCCTTGCGCTGGAGCCGGCCGCCGAAGGCTGGCGCTATGATCTGACCTTCCGCGAGGCGCCGTTCAGCAACCACTTCCTGTCCATGCGCCCCTTCCAGTGCATCTCGGCTCCGCCCAAGCTGCAGTGCCACCTGCCTTACCCCTACGAGAAGCGCCAGCGGATCAGTCGCGATGACCTCGGTGATCTGGAATACGATCTGCTGTTCCTGGTGAAACAGGCCGACGAGTTCGGCATCAATTTCTGGAACGGTCGTTACTACCGACTGATGTGGGATGGCAATCGGATCGTCGGTGATGCGGCGGCTGCGGACATGCACATCCTGGCGTCGAAGCCCGACGAAGGGGTCTACCGGCCGATTGCCGATGCCGACCTGCAGGCAATCGAGCCTTCCGCTACACCGTTTCCCTGCATCGAGATCCGTCCCGCCGCCGGAGGCTGACCATGGAATATGTCACCCGCCTTGCTGCTGCCGCCCTGTGGCTGGCCGGCGCCACCGCCGCCGCCGCGATCCCCGACGACCCGCTGGAGTCCCCGCAGTGGGACAGCATGGTAGCCAAGCACTTCGGCGAGGATGCCGAGATCGTGTTCGACGACCGTGTCCGGGTGCTGGCGGCCGGGTATGCCGAGGATGCGATGGAAACCCCGGTGATGGTCGAGGCCCCGAATCTGCCGGATGTGCAATCGGTGGTGGTGTTCGCCGACCTCAACCCGATCACCAAGATACTGGAGTACTACCCCGAGCGGGCGGCCCCGACCCTGGCCTTCCGTTTCAAGATCCAGCAGGCCACGCCGGTACGCGCGGCCATGCGCACGGCCGATGGCGTATGGCACGTGGGCGGCATGTGGATCGAGGCGGCCGGCGGGGGCTGCACGGCCCCCAGCGTGGCGGCCGGTTCGCCGATCTGGGAATCTCGACTGGGCGAGATTTCCGGCAACGCCTGGGCGCGCGGCCCCGACCGCGAGCGGCTGCGGTTCCGGGTGATACATCCCATGGATACCGGCCTGGCGGCCGGGATTCCGGTATTTCATATCACCGATGTCACGCTGGCCACGCCGGACGGCGAGACGCTGGCGCGGCTCAAGCCGTTCGAGCCGGTATCCGAGAATCCCGTGATCAGCGTGGATCTGCGTTACCGCGGGCCGGTGGCTTTGTCCGGCCGTGACAACAACGGCAACCGTTTCGCGGCCACCCTGCCGGCGCCGGACTCACCATGACGCGCTGGTTTCTGCTGCTGGCGGCGCTGGTGTCGTCACAGACGGTGGTGGCCGCCAACCCCTACGACCTGATGCCGCAACAGGTCGCCGAGGACACCTACGTGTTCGTGGGGGCGCTCGAGCATTTCAGCTACGATAACCTCGGGAACGTCGTCAACACCGGATTCATCGTCACCGACGACGGCGTGGTGGTAATCGACACCGGCCCCTCGCGGCTATACGGCGAAGCCATGCGCGAGGCGATCGCGGGGGTCACCGATAAGCCCGTGGTGCAGGTCTACATCACCCACCATCACCCGGACCACTACCTGGGCAATCAGGCATTCGCCGATGTCGACATCGGCGCGCTGCCCGGCACCATCGAGCAGATTCGCGCCATCGGGGCGGACCTGACCACCAACATGTACAACCTGGTGGGCGGGGCCATGCGCGGCACCGAGTCCCTCCCCCCCACGCAGGAAGTCACGGCCGGCAGCCGGGTCACGGTCGGCGGGCACGAACTGGAACTGATCGGCATGCAGGGGCATACCGGGGCGGACCTGGCGATCCTGGACCATACAACCGGGGTCCTGTTTGCCGGGGATCTGGCTTTCCTTGACCGCACCCCGACCACCCCCAACGCCGATGTGACCACCTGGGTGGAGACGCTCAACACGCTGAGCCGGCGCGAGTTCACCACCCTGGTGCCCGGCCACGGGCCGGTGCGTGACGACGCCGAGGCCATCGCCCAGACGCAGGCCTATCTGAGCTGGCTGTGGCGCAACCTCAACGCGGCGGCCGGCCACGGCCTGGACATGCCGGAGGTCATGATGCAGGCGCTGCCCTATCGTTGGCGTGGCCTGGCCGTGATCGTGCCGGAGTTCCGCCGCTCGGTGTCCCACCTGTATCCGGACATCGAGGCCGATGTCCTGGAACCGGTCGCCAGTCAGGAGTAGGCACTCAGTCGTCGAACCGGGTCAACTCCATCTGCAGGTCGCCGCCGATGATGGCGGCCTGATCGGAGTCCAGTTCCTCGCGGCGCGTCAGCTTCACCAGCCCGGTGTCCGGGCAGTACCATTCGCTCTGCGTGACCGGCACGGGCGACAGCCCGTAGCGCGGATCCGACGACACCTGGATTTCGGCCTCGGCATCCACACGCAGGCAGTTCTCGAAGCGACCGGCCGGCACCGTGACCGATACGCCGGTGGCCGCCAGTCCGTACTCCAGCTTGATGGCGGCGCGGTGGCGGTAGTGCCTCTCGAACGGGAAGATGCGTTTGAGCAGATAGGTCACGGTGGGCACGCGCCACTCGGCAATCCCGTCCGGCGGCTCGGGCAGGATCAGTCGCGGCGGGCGATCCATCTGGGGATAGAAATCGCCGATGTTCTGTGACGCCAGCCGGTAGAGGCCATCTTCGCGCGCCTCGATGAAGTAGTGCGTGCCGTGGCTGTTGCGGCGTTCGAACACCGCCGTGCCCTGCAGCGTCGTGGGGCCGAGGTTGGTCTGGGAAAAGGATTCCACCTCGCGCTGCCCCCGGGCGTCGGTGCGGGTGATGCGATACTCCCAGTGCAGCCCGTCGGCCAGCGGAAACCAGGTATGTTCGATGTCCTGCCCGCAGCCGGCCAGCATTGCAACGGGCGCCAGACCCAGCGCGATAAAGAGCTTGCGGCCGCTCATTTCTCGGGCAGCGCCGGGTCGGGCATCTTCTCGAAACTGACGTCCTGCTCGCGACGCGAAAAGCGCGTGGTGTCGGTGGCGTCTTCCGGCTCGCCGGTGCTGGGCTCGGCCTTGCCGATCTGCATCACGCCGTTGCGCATCTCCTTCTTGGCCTCCTCGAGACGGGCGTGCAGCGTGTCGTCGTAGGGCAGCTCGAAGGCCCGGGGCTCGTCCATGGGCCGGTCGTCGGCCCCCACCGGGGTCACCCAGAGGTGCACCACGCCGGGCTCTCCGGTGGACTTGTTGGGCTCGTGAATCGAAGTCGACAGCAGGATGAAGCGCTCGGGCAGGTCCGCCCGGGCCGGCCAGCCCAGCACGCCCTGCAGCGAATGCCAGGTGACGAAATAGAAACCGGTTACCACGGCAATGCTGCCCAGCTTTACCCACAGCGGCCAGCCGCTGTAGACATTGAGCCCCAGCACCACCACGCCCAGGGCCGCATAGGCCAGGGCCAGGTAAAGTACCGCTTCGGTCATTCGTTGTCCTCCTGTCGGCCGGTCGCGTCGGCGCCGGGGCCGTTTGTCGTTTTGCGGGCCGCACCGGCCCGGCCATCGGTCAGCGGTCCACGCTGACCAGCGAGGCGGGCAGGGTATTCACGTCGGTGACGCGGCCGTCGCGCGCCACGGTAAAGCGGGCGGCGGTCTTCTCCTGACCCAGGCGTTCCAGCCGCACCGTTCCGTGGTACACCACCTCAAGCCGCGGGTTGACCTTGACGATTTCCACCTCGGCGTCCAGCGGTCGCTTGGTCTGGGTATTGTAGTAGTGCAGGTTGACGATGTACTCGCCCGGGGCCTGCCCGCGGATGGTCACCACTTCCTGATTCAGCGGGTTTCTCACCTCTTTGCCGTCGACCACCAGCTGATCGTTCACCGTGCCCCGGTCGTCGCGATCCAGGTGCATCAGGTCGGCTTCCTGATTGCGGAACCACACCACCTCGTTGCCGGGACCCTGAACCCACAGGTCCAGGTCATCCGGGCGGCCTTCCTCCCAGGTGGCGGTGATGATGTATTCGGCCTTGGGGTCAACGATGCCGGTCTTGGTGGGCGGGTTCAGGAACATGATCGCCACCAGGAACATGAACGTGAAACCCAGCAGCGCGTTGAACAGCAGGTCGGTGAACGGGTCCTGGTCGAAGTCCCGGTGCTTGCGTCGGAACGCCATGATGCGTCGCGCGCCGGGCCGGTCAGACCGCCAGCCGGCGTTCGGCGAAATGCACCACGCGGGCAAGCAGGCTGTCGGCAGCGCGGTCGAGCATCAGATACTGGAAACCCAGCACCATGCTGGCGCTGAGGCCGGTCAGAGTGGTGTAGAGGGCCACGCTCATGCCCTCGCTCATGCTGCCCAGAAGCTGCTGCACCGCCGCCACGTCGAAGGAGCCGGCGCTGTCTACCGCCCCCAGCATGATGATGAACCCGATTACCGTGCCCAGCAGCCCGAGCTTGATCAGCATGCCGGTGACGAACCAGCCGAATTCGTGCGAGCCGCGGATGCGTTCATTGAGTACATCGGTGAGCTGGCTGTACTCGGGTGACGACAGGCCGTCGCGCTGCCGGCGTGCCAGCAGACCGGCGAGGTAGTCGGCGCACAGCGAGTCGGGCAGCCGCCGGTTGCCGCTGACCAGTTCCCCGTCGCCGTCCAGCCGCAGCCCCGGCCCGTCGCGCTGCGCGGTTTCGATCTCGTCGAAACGCCGGATCTCGCGTGACAGCCGCAGGCTGCGGGCACCGCAGTGCAGGCTGGCCGCGATGAACGCCAGCATGATCAGCAGACAGAGCCGGGTGGCGTCCTGGCTGAGCAGTTCGCCGATGATGCCGAACTCCCGGCCGAGATAGGCGGCAAAGCCGACGGCACCCATCACGATCAGCCAGGCCTGCAGCAGGCCGTAGGCGGGAGGTGATGCGGAGGCGCGATTGATGGCTGGTGTGGTGGTCATGATCGTTCGCAACATTACAGCAATGTCCGTGCCGCGGCATGAGAGCCGGCTGAGCGCCGAGGCGGCTGCCGGGATGCACCGGAACTGGTGCGTGGCGTCACGCAGTGACCCGCCGGCGCGACGGTTACGGCGTCGTCGGATTGCCGAAGGTATCGTGCACGATGTTGCGGTACCAGCTGCGAGCGTACCCGGCCACCCGGGCCCGATCCTGCGGCGACGCGGCCAGCGGCGAGGTGCCGCCGGTATCCGGGATCGCCGCGAAATGCGCGCCGTTGAGATCGTAGACCTGCGACACACTGATGCCGTGATCCGGCGTGACCAGGCTGTAGCAGGCGTTGATCAGACGGGTGCCCGGGAAGGTGTCGCCGGCCAGCTGCGCGGCGATGGCATGCGCGCAGATCTTGCCCTGCACATTGGCGGCATAGCCGGACTTGGGCATCGGCCCGCCCTGACAGGCGTCGCCGAGCACGTGGATCTGCGCGTGGCGGGTGGACTCGAAACTGCGGTGGTCCACCGGCGCCCAGTTGCTGACGTCGGTGAGGTCTGCATCCCGGGCCAGCGCCCCGGCGACCTGAGGCGGGATCACGTTGATCACGTCGGCATGAACTCGCTCGCCGCCGGCGGTAATCAGCATGCGTTTGCCGGCGTCCACCGCTACCACCGCGCCGCCCTGCGGGCGGCCGATCCATTCGATGCGCTCGCCGTAGTGCTCGGCCCAGCCGGCCCGGAACAGGGCCTCCTTGGAAAAATGATCCTTGGCGTCGAGCAGCAGCAGCTTGGCCCGGGGTTTGTGCTGTGTCAGAAAGTGTCCGATCAGGCTGGCCCGCTCGTAAGGCCCGGGTGGGCAGCGATAGGGGTTGGGCGGGATGGCGATGGCAACCACGCCGTCGTCCGGCATCGCTCGCAGCTGGTGGTGCAGGTTCACGATCTGGTCGCGATCCGCGGTCCAGGCATGGGGCAGGGCCTCGGTGACCTTGGGCCCATAGCCCTCGATCGGGAACCAGTCGAAATCGATGCCCGGCGCGACCACCAGATGATCGGCGTCCAGTGTGTCGCCATCGGGCAGGCGCACGCGACGGGCGACCGGGTCGAGTTCGCGGACTTCGGCGTGGACGACGTTCACCCCGGCCGCCGCCAGTGCCCGGTGATCGACGGTTATGGCGTCGATCGGGTTGATGCCGGCCACAACCGTGTTGCAGAAGGGGCCGGTGGCCAGTTTCACCCGCCGCTCGATCAGCGTGACCGACACGCCCGGGGCGATCGCCCGCAGGTAGCGGGCACAGGTGGCGCCACCGAAACCGCCGCCCACGATGACCACCCGGCCCTCGGCGCGATTCGCTGCCCAGCCCGGCCCGACAAGCGCCAGGCCGGTCAATCCGGCCGCGGCACGCAGGAGTTCGCGTCGGGACAGAGCCATCAGGGTGCCGGTTCCAGGTCGGCGAAGTAATCGGCCAGGCGGGCCAGCTCGCGCTCGCTATAGGCCGGGGCGATCCGGTTCATGACGCCGCCGGTTTCGGTGTCCCCCGAGAATGCCGCCATGCGGGCCAGAAAACGATCACGTGGCATGCCGGCCAGATCGGGGATATCACCATCGGAGCGGCCGGCTGGGCCGTGGCAGCCGAAACAGGCCAGTGCCTTAGGCGGCGCCGGCGGCACGGCGTTCGGCCTCTCGCTGCAGCCGGTCGCGGCCGCCGCCAGCAGCATCACGCGTAGCAGATGGGTGGGCGTATGCATGGTCGGTTTCCGATCCCCTTGAAGCCACCGGCGGCCCGGCTGGCCGTTGCGACCAAAGTCTGATGTTGCAGCGCGCGAACGGCCGTGAGCCCGGCGTGACACTGTGTCACACTCGAACGGGTTTGACAGTTGCCGCGCGCAGGCGTGCCCCGGTACCGGGCGGTTCATGGCACGCAACGTGCAAAATGCACGTCAACCGGCGGCACGACGCAGACAACCGCCCGGATCAAACAAGACTTACGCGAGACGCAAACGGAATCGGAGGCAGTAGACAGACATGGCGAGCAATCAGATTGAATCGGTCCTCAAGGAAAACCGCACCTTTGCCCCGCCGCAGAAGTTCATTGACAACAGTGTGCTCAGCCAGGCGGATTTCGATGCGCTGAACGCCCGGGCGGAGGAAGACCACGCCGGCTTCTGGGGTGAACTCGCCCGCGCCGAGATCGACTGGCAGCAGGATTTCAGTCAGGCGCTGGATGACAGCGACGCGCCGTTCTTCAAGTGGTTCGTGGGCGGCAGGCTCAACGTGTCGTACAACTGCATCGACCGCCATCTGGCCGACAAGGCCGACAAGCTGGCCTTCATCTGGGAGAACGATGCCGGCGACGAAGTCCGCCGCATCACCTTCCAGGAATTCCACGACGAGGTCTGCCGCTTTGCCAATGGGCTCAAGGCGCTCGGCGTGGGCAAGGGCGACCGGGTGGTCATCTACATGCCGATGGTGCCGGAAGCGGTGTATGCCATGCAGGCCTGCGCCCGCATCGGCGCCATCCACTCGGTGGTGTTCGGCGGGTTTTCTTCCGAGGCCCTGCGCGACCGCATCAATGACGCCGAGGCCAAGGTGCTGATCACCGCCGACGGCAACCTGCGCGGCGGCAAGGAAGTGCCGCTCAAGTCGATGACCGACAAGGCCCTGGACGCCGGCTGCCCGTCGATCGAGAAGTCCGTGGTGCTGCTGCACGGCGGGCTCGACGTCGGCATGAACCCGGATCGCGACATCAGCTGGGCCGACGTGGTGGCCGGTCAGTCCACCGAGTGCGAACCCGAATGGGTGGATGCCGAGCATCCGCTGTTCATCCTCTATACCTCGGGTTCCACCGGCAAGCCGAAGGGTGTCCAGCATTCCACCGGCGGCTATCTGCTGGGCGCGATCATGACCAACAAGTGGGTGTTCGACCTGCACGCGGACGATGTCTACTGGTGCACCGCCGACGTCGGCTGGATCACCGGTCACACCTACATCTGCTACGGCCCCACCGCGGTGGGTGTCACCCAGATCATGTTCGAGGGCGTGCCCACCTATCCGGATGCCGGACGCTTCTGGCGCATGGTGCAGGATCACAACGTCACCATCTTCTACACCGCTCCCACCGCCATCCGTGCCCTGATGAAGGCCGGTGACGAGATCCCGAAGGATTACGATCTGTCCTCGCTGCGGCTGCTGGGTACGGTGGGCGAGCCGATCAACCCGGAAGCCTGGATGTGGTACCGCGAGACCATCGGCAAGAACAACTGCCCGATCGTGGACACCTGGTGGCAGACCGAGACCGGCAGCATCATGATCTCGCCGCTACCCGGCCAGACCACGCTCAAGCCCGGTTCCTGCACCCGGCCGCTGCCGGGCATCGCCGCCACCATCTACGACGAGGAGGGCAACGAGGTCACCCAGCCCAACGTGGGTGGCTATCTGGTGGTCACCAAGCCTTGGCCGTCGATGCTGCGCACGGTCTGGGGCGACGACCAGCGGTTCAGGGACACCTACTTCTTCAAGTTCGGTGACCGGGTCTACATCGCCGGCGACTCCGCCCAGCGCGATGAGGATCACTACTTCTGGATTCTCGGCCGCATCGACGATGTGGTGAACGTGTCCGGCCATCGCCTGGGCACCATGGAGGTCGAATCCGCGCTGGTGGCCCACAAGGCGGTGGCGGAAGCTGCGGTGGTGGGTTTCCCCCACGAGGTCAAGGGCGAGGCGATCATGGCCTTCGTGGTTCTCAAGTCCGGCTACGCCGACGAGGAAGGCCTGGATCAGGAACTGCGCAAGCATGTCACCGAGCAGCTGGGCGCTCTGGCCCGGCCCGAGGAGGTGCGCATCGCCGAAGGTCTACCCAAGACCCGCTCGGGCAAGATCATGCGGCGTCTGCTCAAGTCCATCGCCAAGGGCGAGGACATCACCCAGGATACCTCCACGCTCGAAAACCCGGCGATCCTGGATCAGTTGCGGGGGTAGGCCATGACGGGGACGACGCGATTGACGCCCCGGGAGCTCGAGCAGCGGCTGGCCGATGGCGGCCGGCCGTTGCTGGTGACCTTCGTCCAGCCGGATTGTCCCTGGTGTGAACGCCAGCTCCCGCAACTGGACGAACTGGCGGCGCAGTGGGGCGATCGAGTGGATATTGCGCTGGTGGATCTGGCGGATGATCCCTCGCTGGTCCAGACCCATGAACTGCGCGGCGCGCCAACGCTGATGCTGTTCAGTGCCGGGCAGCGGCTCGGCATCAAGAACGGGTTTCAGCGCCGGCAGCAACTCGACGCCTTTCTGCAGCACCACGTGGGAGATGCCGCATGAGCCAGCCCGTCACCGCCGCCGCGATGGTGGAAGCCGCCGAGCGTGATATCCGGACGTTGAGTGCGGACGAGGCCGCGGACTGGCTCGGGCGCGAGGATGTGCTGTTCGTCGATGTACGCGATATCCGGGAACTGGACCGCGATGGCCGCATTCCCGATGCCTTCCACTGTCCGCGCGGCATGCTGGAATTCTGGCTGGATCCGGCCTCCCCGTATCACAAGCCCGATCTCGCGGCGGCGCCACAGTTACTGTTCTTCTGCCGCAGCGGCTGGCGTTCGGCGCTGGCGGCGCACACCGCGTATCGGATGGGTCGCGACGATGCCGCGCATATCGCCGGCGGGTTCGAGGCCTGGCGGGATGCCGGCCATCAACTCGCATGAATTCTGCAATGCAAAAAATATTCTCCTGATGGGTTGAAATTGTATTCAGAAATACCTATAAAGGAAAGGTGAGTATTTTGCGTCGCAAAATACGAGCATGTTTCAACCATACGGGTGATGCCATGATTAATGGATTCGATGACGTGATGAATGCCGGCAAGCAACTGTTCGAGCCTGCTGCCCGGGCCGCTGATATCGGCGTGGATGCCATGGGCACGCTGGTGGAAGCCCAGCTGCGCCTGGCGGATGCCTGGGTCAGCGCCGGCGCTGCGCAATGCAAGGCAGTGGCCGACGGCGACTGGCAGGACGACAGCGCCATGACCGCGCTGCGCGAGGCCGGCACCGGCTATGTCGAAACTCTGCATACCACCGCGACCGATACCGGCAATGCGCTGCAGGCGCTGGGTCGGGAAACGATGGCGGGCTGGTGGCGGCAGTTCGACGATTTCGAGGCGGACGCTCGAGCCAGCGTCTGACCGGTTGAACGGGCCCCGGAGGCCGGCGGTTGACGCCGCCGGTCTTCGCGACCCGCGGCCCCGGAGAGGGCCGGCCGGCGCCGATGGTGCCGGTGACAATCAATAGAGGCAGACCGCCGTCAGGCGGCAAACGATCAGGGTGCGAGGATGACCGACCAACCTGCCGACATGGCCAGGGCCGGTGCCATGACCGATCTGGTCAGCAGCCGCTGGCTGAGTGACCGCATCGCCGAGCGCATCGATCGCGCCGCCGGCGCGGCGGTGGCGCAGGCCAGTGCCGGTCTGCCGCTGCCGCGAATCCTGCTGGCCTATGCCGACTGGGCGATGCATCTGGGCCTGTCGCCCGGCAAGGTCGGGCAACTGATCGAGGCCTGGGCGCGCCAGTATCGCCGCATGGGCCGATTCACCCTCAACACCATGATTCGGGGCCCGTCGGCTCCCCGCGAAGTGGAGCCGGAGGCCGGCGACCGTCGCTTTGCCGACGAGGGCTGGCGCAATCCGCCGTTCGCGCTGCTGGAGCAGGCCTTCCTGCTGCGCCAGGAGTGGTGGCGCGAGGCCACCACCGGCGTGCGCGGCGTCTCCGACCAGGACGCGGCGCTGGTGCGTTTCTTCACCGACCGTCTGCTGGACAGCATCGCGCCCGGCAACTTCCCGCTGACCAACCCGCAGGTGTTGCGTACCACCTGGCAGGAGAAGGGCGCCAACCTGCTGCGGGGGGCGCGCAATCTGGTGCGCGACGTCTACCGTGGCAAGACCGGCCAGCCCCCGGCCGCGCTGGCGGATTTCAGGGTGGGCGAGAATCTGGCCACCACCCCGGGCCGGGTGGTGTATCGCAACCGGCTGATCGAGTTGATTCAGTACGAACCGACCACCAAGCGGGTGCACCCGGAGCCGGTGCTGATCGTGCCGGCCTGGATCATGAAGTTCTACATCCTGGACCTGGCCGAGGGCCAGTCGATGGTCCGCTACCTGCTCGATCAGGGCCACACGGTGTTCATCGTGTCCTGGAAGAATCCGGATGCCGGCGATCGCGACCTGGGCATGGACGACTACCGCACCCTGGGACCGATGGCGGCGCTGGATGCCATCGGCGACCTGCTGCCCGAACGGCCGGTGCACGCCATGGGCTACTGCGTGGGCGGCACGCTGATGTCGATAACCGCCGCCACCATGGCCCGCGACGGCGACGATCGCCTGGCATCGCTCACCCTGCTGGCCGCGCAATCCGACTTCACCCTGGCCGGCGAGCTCAAGCTGTTCATCAACGAGGCGCAGCTGACCTGGCTGGATCATCTGATGAACCGCAAGGGCGTGCTCGAGAAGGATCAGATGGCCGGCGCCTTCAAGCTGCTGCGGGCCAGCGACATGGTCTGGCAGCCGTTCGTGGACAACTACCTGCTCGGTGCCGACGGCCGCGGCATTCCCCTGATGGCCTGGAATGCCGACGCCACCCGCATGCCCTACCGCATGCACACCGAATACCTGCGCCGGCTTTATCTGCACAACGAGCTGGCCGAGGGGCGGTATCTGGTGGACGGCCGTCCGATCGCGATCAAGGACATCCGCGTGCCGATCTTCGCCGTGGGCACCGAAACCGACCACATCGCCCCCTGGCACTCGGCCTACAAGATCTGTCTGCTGTCGCAGACCGACGACCTGACCTTCCTGCTGACCAGTGGCGGCCACAACGCCGGCATCATTACTCCGCCGGGCCACCCGCGCCGGCGCTATCGCCAGTATCGCTGGGGCCCGGATGACCGTTATCTGTCCCCCGACGAATTCTGCGAACGGGCCGAGCCGGAGCAGGGCTCCTGGTGGCCGGCCTGGCAGGCCTGGCTGGCGGGGCATTCCGGCAACAAGGTGGCCCCGCCGGCGATGGGCGATTCCCTGGCGGACGCCCCCGGCACCTACGTTCACCAGCGTTAACCGATTTGCAAGGAGAGTGAAACCATGACCCAACAGGCAGTCATCGTGGCCGCAAAGCGCACCGCCATCGGCAGCTTCGGCGGCACCCTGGCCGGCATCCCCGCGACCGAGCTGGGCAGCCATGTCATTCGCGGCCTGCTGGCCGGCACCGGCGTGGCAGGCAAGCAGGTGGACGAGGTGGTGCTCGGCCAGGTACTCACCGCCGGCGTCGGCCAGAACCCGGCACGTCAGGCCTCGATCAACGCCGGTCTGCCCGACAGCGTGCCGGCCATGACCATCAACAAGGTCTGCGGAAGCGGCCTGCGCTCGGTGATGCTGGCGGCCCAGTCCATTGCGCTGGGCGATGCCGACATCGTGATCGCCGGCGGGCAGGAAAACATGAGCGCAGCCCCGCACGTGCTGCCCGGCTCGCGCAACGGCACCAAGATGGGCGACGCCAAGCTGGTGGATTCGATGATCTCGGATGGCCTGTGGGATGCCTTCAACAGCTTCCACATGGGCGTGACCGCCGAAAATCTGGCGAAGAAATACAACATTTCCCGCGAGGAGCAGGACGCCTTTGCCGCCACCTCCCAGCAGCGGGCCGAGGAGGCGCTCAAGCACGGTCGCTTTGAGGATGAGGTGATCCCGGTGGATGTGCCCCAGCGCAAGGGCGACCCGGTGCCCTTCGACCGCGATGAATTCCCGCGCGCGGGCGTGACCGCTGAGGGCCTGGCCGGGGTGAAGCCGGCCTTCCAGAAGGACGGCACGGTCACCGCCGCCAATGCCTCGGGCCTGAATGACGGTGCCGCGGTGGTGATGGTGATGAGCGAGACCCGCGCCAATGCATTGGGCCTGACCCCGCTGGCGCGCATCGCCGCCTACGGCAACGCCGGGGTGGATCCGGCGATCATGGGCATCGGGCCGGTTCCGGCCACCAAACGCTGTCTGTCACGGGCCGGCTGGCAGGTGCAGGATCTGGAACTGGTCGAGGCCAACGAGGCATTCGCCGCTCAGGCGCTGGCGGTCACCCGCGAACTGGAGTGGGACCTGGGCCGGGTCAACGTCAATGGCGGGGCCATTGCCCTGGGGCACCCGATCGGCGCCTCGGGCTGCCGCATTCTGGTGACACTGATCCACGAGATGATCAAGCGCGATGTGCACAAGGGCCTGGCCACGCTGTGCATCGGCGGCGGCCAGGGTGTGGCGGTGGCGCTGGAGCGCTAGCAACCGAGCTATCAAAAAGGAGGAGAGGGGCGAGACATGAAGATCAATCTCAAGGACAGGGTGGCGCTGGTCACCGGCGCCAACGGGGCCATCGGCCGCATGATCTGCCACTACCTGGGCAACGCCGGCTGCAAGCTGCTGGCGGGGCACGCCGGGTTCCACAAGGACGTGGCCGAGCAGCTGGTGGCCGACGAGAAGAAGGAGGGCTGCCAGATCAAGCTGCTGGAGTTCGACGTGTCCGATTTCGAGGCCACGAAGGCCGCCATCGCCGAGGGCGAGGCGGAGTTCGGGCCGGTGGATATCCTGGTCAACGTGGCCGGCATCACCAAGGACAAGCCGCTCAAGAAGATGGACCCCGAGACCTGGCAGAAGGTCATCGACATCAATCTCGGCGGCATCTACAACTGCACCCGCAACGTGATCGAGGGGATGAGCGACCGCGGCTGGGGCCGGGTGATCAATATCAGTTCGATCAACGGCCAGAAGGGGCAGTTCGGCCAGGCCAACTACTCGGCCGCCAAGGCCGGCGTGCACGGCTTCACCATGGCCGTGGCCCGGGAGGTGGCGCGCAAGGGGGTGACCGTGAACACCATCTCGCCGGGCTACATCGATAGTCCCATGATCCGGGCGGTGCCGGATGACATCCGCGCCGGCATCGAGGCGGAGATACCCGTCGGCCGCTTTGGCCAGCCCGAGGACATCGCCAGCATGGTGACGTTCGCCGCCTCGGAACACGCGGCCTGGATCACCGGGGCCGACTTCACGGTCAACGGCGGTCACTTCATCCACTGACCGGCGATGCGGGGGCAGTGCTACAGGACTGCCGCCGACACCGTCGCCGGGGTGGTTTTGCACCCCCGTCGGGCGGGGCGGATAATCCGGCTATGCGTGTGATCCGCAAATACCCCAACCGCCGCCTCTACGACACCGAGACCGGCCGCTTCATCAACCTCGGCCAGTTGCGCGAGATGGTGGAACAGGGGGTGGCGCTGGAGGTCCGCGACAAGACCACCGGTAACGACATCACGCGCGCGCTGATGCTGCAGATCATCGTCGACGCCGAGGATCAGGGTCGCCCCATTCTCAGCCAGACCCTGCTGCAGAATCTGATCCGCTTTCGCGGTCATGCCCTGCAGGACTACATGACTGCCTATCTGGAGCAGAGTGTGGCGCTGTTCATCGATCAGATCGACGACGTGCACAGCCGCGTTGGCGACATGATCGAGCGCGGCCCCTGGGCCGCCATGGCCGAACTCGGCAGGCGGAATATGGCATGGTGGTCGCCTTGGCAGGACCGCACCGGCCGCAGCTCGCGGGACGAAGATTCCGACTAGCGCCGGCGCTGTCTGTTGCGGCGATGCATCAGTGCGCCGTCGACCTGTCATGGCATTGGCGCAGGCAGCCCCACGCCGGGTTCGTTTTCCGCAATCATCGAGGCATTTCCGGTTTGGCAGGGAGTTTGCTCAATCGTTGGCGGAGTGAGTATCGGGTCTTCGGTCTCGTCGGGACCGGCGCCCCCGTGCACTTCACTCCTCTCCCGCCAAATCGCGGCGTTCTGGCCGGCCCGGCGATGCAGTACCCCCGTCGGCCGGCCGGTCTCTTGGCCGCGCTTGCGCGATGGCGTCGCAGGCTGCCGTTGCTTGCAGCCTGCAGCCTGCTGCTGCTGCTGGCTGCCTGCGGAGATAATCCTTCCCTTCAGACCCTGCGCGTGGGTGTGCTCGAATACGGCACCGTCAACTGGGAACTGACGGTGATCCGCGAGCGGGGGCTGGCCCGCGAGCGGGGCATCCATCTGGAATTGCTTCCCATGGCCTCGGAATCCGCCATGACCGAGGCGCTGGCCGATGACCGGGTAGACCTGATCGTGTCCGACTGGCTGTGGGCCGCGCGCCAGCGAGCCCGCGGCCAGCGCTATCAGTTTGCACCCTATTCACTGGCGGTGGGCGCGGTCATGGTCAACCCCGGCGCCGACATCGACGAACTGGCGGATCTGGTGGGCCGGGATATCGGTATCGCCGGCGGCCGGCTGGACAAGACGTGGCTGCTGCTGCGGGCCTACGCCGACCGGCGCGCGTCCATGGACCTGGAGTCGCTGGTACGACCGCGCTTCGATTCGCCGCCGGCGGTCAATCAATTGATGCTCGACGGCGAGCTGCCCGCGGCGATCAACTACTGGCACTACAACGCCCGGCTGCAGGCCCTGGGCATGACGCCGCTGATCACGCTTGGCGAGCTGTTCTCCGAACTCGGCGTGGCCACCTCGCCACCGGTGCTCGGCTGGGTGTTCGAGCAGGACTGGGCGGATGCCAACGGCAAACTGCTGCGCGACTTCCTCGCGGCCAGCTTCGAGGCCAAGTCGATTCTTGCCGCCTCGGACACGCCCTGGGACGGCGTGCGCCATCTGGTCAAACCGGAAACCCGGGCGGTGTTCGCCGCCATCCGCCAGGGTTATCGCGAGGGAATCCCGCGGGAATATGGCGCCGCCCAGATCGAGGCCGCGGAGCAGGTATTCGACATTCTCTCGGCGGAGGCAGGCGAGGATCTGGCCGGTGATCTCGATCGCCTGCCCGACGACCTGTTCTGGGGCGGCTTCCGGCTGCCCTGAGACCGCCGGTGCGGGTTACAGGCGCTCCAGCGCCAGCGCGGTGGCCTCGCCGCCGCCGATGCACAGCGACGCCATGCCGCGATCCACGCCGCGCGCCGCCATCGCCGCCAGCAGTGTCACCACGATGCGGGTGCCCGAGGCGCCGATCGGATGGCCTAGCGCGCACGCCCCGCCGTTGACGTTGACCCGGTCCTCGGGCAGGCCGAATTCCTGCATCGCCGCCATGGTGACCACCGCGAACGCCTCGTTGATCTCATAGAGCCCCACGTCACCGGCCGACCAGCCGGTGGCGTCGAACAGCTTGCGCATGGCACCCACCGGCGCGGTGGTGAACCAGCCGGGCTCATGGGCATGGCTGGTGTGGCCGACGATGCGCGCCAGCGGCGTCAGACCCAGCGCCCGGGCCCGGCTCTCGCGGACCATGACCACCGCCGCGGCGCCATCGGAAATGGAGCTGGCGTTGGCGGCGGTGATGGTGCCGTCCGGCTTGAAGGCGGGCTTGAGGCCGGGAATCTTATCGGTGTTGGTGGTGAAGGGCTGCTCGTCACGTTCGACGGTGTGGCTGCCCTTGCGGGTGGTGATTTCCACCGGTACCAGCTCGGCGTCGAAATCGCCGCTTTCGCTGGCCCGACGAGCCCGCTCGAGTGACGACACCGCGAAGGCGTCCTGCGCCTCGCGGGAAAACGCGTACTTGTCGGCACAGTTCTCGGCGAAGCTGCCCATCAGCCGGCCCCGGTCGTAGGCGTCCTCCAACCCGTCCAGGAACATGTGGTCCTTGATCTCGCCGTGGCCCAGGCGGTAGCCGCCGCGGGCCTTCGCCAGCAGATAGGGGGCGTTGGACATGCTTTCCATGCCCCCGGCCACCATCACGTCGGCGCTGCCGGCCAGCAGCAGGTCGTGGGCCAGCATCATCGCCTTCATGCCGGAGCCGCACATCTTGTTGACGGTGGTGCAGCCCGCACCCTTCGGCAGTCCGGCGCCCAGGCTAGCCTGGCGCGCCGGGGCCTGGCCCTGTCCGGCCGACAGGACGTTGCCCATGATCACTTCCTGTACCTGCGCGGCGTCCAGGCCCGCGCGCTCGACCGCGGCGCGAATGGCGGCGGCACCGAGTTCACCGGCCGACAGCGCGCTCAGGCTGCCCATGAGGCCGCCCATGGGGGTGCGGGCCATGCCGGCGATGACGACCGGATCGTTGGTTGCGGGTTGGGTCATGGTCGTCCTGTCGGGTTGGATCGGGTTGAGTCGGGTAGGCGCGCAATCCTACTTGGGCTGCATCCGGATGGCGCCATCCAGACGGATGGTGGTGCCGTTCAGCACCGGGTTCTCGATGATGTCGCGCGCCATGCGGGCGTACTCGGAAGGCAGGCCCAGCCGCGGCGGGAACGGTACCTGCTTGCCCAGCGACTCGCGCACGTCCTCTGGCAGGCCGGCCATCATGGGCGTGTCGAACAGGCCCGGGGCGATGGTCATCACGCGGATGCCGTCGCGTGCCAGTTCCCGGGCGATGGGCAGGGTCATGCCCACCACGCCGCCCTTGGAGGCGGAATAGGAAGCCTGGCCGATCTGGCCCTCGAACGCGGCAACCGACGCGGTGTTGATGATCACGCCCTTTTCACCGCCGGCATCCGGCTCGCCCCGGGCCATGGCTTCCGCGGCCAGCCGGATCATGTTGAAACTGCCGATCAGGTTGATCTCGATCACCTTGGAAAACTTTTTCAGGTCCATCGGGCCGTCCTTGCCCAGCACCTTGGCCGGGATGCCGATGCCGGCGCAGTTGACCAGGCCGTGCAGGCCGCCGAACTCGCTGACGGCCAGCTCGACCGCCGCGCGGCCGTCATCCTCCTGCGTGACATCGCAGCGCGAGAACCGAACGGCGTCTCCCAGGGCGTCGGCCAGGGCCTGACCCGCCTCGGCGTTCACGTCCGCAATCACGGCCCGGCCGCCCTGTTCGACGATGGCGCGTACCGTGGCCTCGCCGAGGCCGGAGCCGCCCCCGGTGACGATGAAACAGCGGTCGGCAATCTGCATGATGGGTTCTCCTGAATGGCGCGTGATAACGGCGGCGTTTTTACCGCAGTTGGGTGGCGTTGACCACCCGCCGGGGTTGACTTCGGGGCCGGATTCGCCTGCTATGCGTGCTTTCGCACGACTTTTGTCTGGGGGGAAGACGTTGTCCGCCGCCGAGTTATCCACCGACCGGGATAGCCAGCGACTGCAGCTGCAGCGCATGGAACGCGCCCTGGTCCGAGCGCGTCTGGCCCGACCGCAGGACCTGTCGGAAACCGACTACCAGTGCCTGCGCTACGCCATGGGGCTGGCGCGAATTCACCGATTCACGCCCCGGGGCAGCAAGCGCGACGTGCGCATCAATCTCGGCGCCAACGCCACGCTGGCGGACTGGCTGCTGGCGCATCTGTATGCGCCGCTGCGCAGTGCCGCCAGCGATAGCGAGCGACTGGCCACCTGCGTGCAGGCCATGCCCCGGGTGCGCGAACTCACCGCCCGGGCCCGCGAGGCGCTGCTGGCCAGCCATCCGGATGATTTCGACGCCGCCGCGCTCGACCGGGAGGCTGGCCACCGGGCGTTCGTGAGCGTGGCCGGCGGCGGGGGCGGTGCGGGTTACGTCTATCTGGGCGCCTACGCCCGGCTAATGGCGGCCGACCTGACGCCCGATTACATGGTGGGCAATTCCATCGGCGCGGTGATGGGGTTGTTCCGGGCCGCCCGGCGCCGCATCGAGGTGGATGAGTATCTGGCATTCGCCAAGTCGCTGAGCCGTGCCGACGTGTTCACCGCCGGCCGCCGCCGGGCGGATCTGTGCCTGCCGGGGCTGCTGCAACTGCATCTCAAGGTGCTGCATTCGCGTTTCGTGACCGGCGATCACCGCCGGCCCCTGCGGCTGGATGAGATGGAAATCCCGCTGGACCTGATTGTGGCCGGGGTCCGCCGGCGCTCGCTAGAACGCATGCCCGATGACGTGCGCGAGCCGGAGTCCGGGGCCTCGCGACTGCTGCCCTTTTCCATGAAGCTGGCCTCGCGGCTGTGGCGGCTGGCCAGTTTCTTCAGCCCGACGCTGGTCAAGCCGCTGGTATTCGGCCGCGACCAGGACACCCGCTCGCTGCACGCGGTGGACGTGGTGGGTTTTTCCGCCGCGGTGCCAACGATCCTGCAGTACGAGCTGCGCGGTCGCGCGGGCACCAGCCGCGAGATATTCGCGGAGCTGATGAATCGCCACGATCTCAGCGCGCTGGTCGATGGCGGGGTGGCGGACAACGTGCCGGCCCGGGCCGCCTGGGAAGGTGTGGAATCCGGCCGCATCGGCACCCGCAACGCCTACTATCTGGCCTTCGACTGCTTTCAGCCGAAATGGGAACCCAAGCACCTGTGGCTATGGCCGATCTCCCAGGCGGTGCAGATGCAGATGCGGTCCAATCGGGTTTACGCTGACTCGATGGTGCGCTTTTCTCCCACCCTGTCGCCGATCAACCTGGTGCCGGCGGCCGCCTCGCTGGACCAGGCCTTCCAGTGGGGCTGGGACCAGATGGACGCCCGGCTGCCCGAGGTAACCGCCATGCTCCAGCCGGCGACCTGGGAAGCGGCGGGCCGGCCCGCCATGGCCGCCGAGGCGGCCTCGTGAGCCCGACACCGGTCATTCGGTCCAGCGGCCGGGGCACGCTCGCCTGGGCCGGGCTGGCCTGGGACCTGACCGTGCTCGCCCTGGTGGCGATCAATCTCGGGCTGATCCTCTTCGACAGCCTGTTCGTGATCGAGACCTTCGCCGCCGGTATCGCCTGGCTGTCGCCGGGGGTGCATGACTGGTATGCCGCCACCGTGCACGAGCATTTCGCCACCATCGATCTCTACTTCGTGGCCATCTTCATTGCCGACGTGCTGATTGGCTGGGGCTTGGCCATCTGGTATCAGCGTTATCACCGCTGGTTCTTCTACCCGTTCGTGCACTGGTATGACGTGCTCGGCTGCATTCCGCTGGCCGGTTTCCGCTGGTTGCGGGTGCTGCGCGTGCTGGCCCTGGGCATCCGTTTGCAGCGGCTCGGGCTGATCGATGTTCGTCAGTGGCGCGCCTATGCGTTCGCCAAGAAGTACTACGACATCCTGGTGGAAGAGGTGTCCGACCGGGTAGTGGTCAACGTGCTCGACGGTATTCAGGAGGAGGTGCGCAGCGGCGGCAAGGATCTGACCACCCGCGTGCTGAGGGAAATCATCCAGCCCCGCCAGCAGCAGCTGGTCAACGTGATCAGCCAGCGCATCGAGGCGGCCGTGACAAAGGCCTACGGCGACAATCGCGACGAGATCCAGGGCTACGTCAGCAAGCTGGTCAATCGCGCGGTGTCGGACAACGTCGCCATCGCCGGCGTGGAGCGCGTGCCGATGCTGGGCGCGGCGGTGACACGCAGCCTGGAATGGGCCATCCGCGATGCCGTCAACAGCGTGCTCGACGAAGCCGTCACCGGCCTGGAGTCGGACGAATTCGACGACATGGTTCAGCACATCGCCGACAGCGTCCTGGCCCAGCTGCTGGAAACGCAGGCCAGCGTCAGCCCCGATATCAACGAGGCGATTGTCGAGGTGGTGGAGCTGCTCAAGGAGCAGGTACGGGTACAGCGGTGGAAGGAAACCTACGCCTGAACCACGTGGCGAGACTCGCGCTGGCGGGGGTCACCGCGCTGACCGTCGCCGGTTGTCTGCAGCGTGCACCGACCTATGACGAACCGATTGTCGGGCCGCAGGCAACGCTGACATATACCAGCAACCGATTGGGTGAGGGTTTCATGGGGCGGGCGGTGGGCGTGAGCGGGTTGTACCTGTTCGCCAAACCGAGTTTCTGCAGTCAGCAGCGTCGACCGCTCGGCGATATCCGCCAGGTGGATTATGAGCAGCCGGAGAGCAGGGTAACGCTGCCGGCCAACCAGCCGCTTGCCGTGGAACTGTTCTGGCAGGGAGCCGAAGACCGCAAGTGCCTGATCGACGATCTGGCATTCCTGGCGGATCCGGGGGCCGAGTACCGCTTGATCAACAATGTGGATCTGGAAGCCGGGCGTTGTCGGATCACGGTCGAGAAGCGTCAGGCGGATGGCCGTTTTCGCCGGCTCGGGCGGCCGCCTTCTGTTGAGGAGGCTTGTCGGGCGGAGCGAGGGCGTCGTCTGGGAAGTTGACTCGATTTTTAGTTAGTTAACGATCTCTCGAGAGCTACGAAGAGTACCGCCCCGCTAACGCGGGCCGGGTAACTTTCTTGTGCGACAAGAAAGTGACCAGAGAAACGCTTCCGGCGGGCGAGTCCTGCCTCGAACGGGGTTCGAGGCAGGATGCCCTGTGCGCTTCGGCCGGCGAGGGGGTTTTCGACGGTACTTCAATGTACCGTCGAAAACCGCGCGCCCGTCCTGGGCGCGCCCCTACGGGCCGGGAACCTCGCCGCCCTGCAGTGCTCGGCTCGTCCCGACGGGAATCAAGAGCAGCCACATATAGGTGTGGTCGCCTCTTCCCTCCCGTTAGCGCTTGCCGCCCGACCGCCGGGGCATCGGGTAAACGGGCCACGGATGGCCCGTTTAGTGCCGTTCAGGACACGACGTCCTGTCGGCACGGCCCGTTTCATGCCCCGGCGGTCGGGCGGGAATCCCCCGGTCAGCCTTCGCTGACCGGGGGACAAGCGGTCCGGGTCGCCTTTCTTTTCGTGTCTTTTCTTTGGCGACGCAAAGAAAAGAGACTCGCCCTTCAGGGCGAAATGCTTATGTTTTCGCCTAGGTAACTATCGCGAGAGCCTGAAGTAATTTGTGGTTTGAACGCTTCGCCCGAATCAAAGCAGCAACAACGTCCCCATCCCCAGAAACAACCCGAAACCCACAATATCGGTAATCGTGGTCAACACCACGGTGCCGGCCAGTGCCGGATCGATGCCCATCTTGCGCATCAGCAGCGGCAGGCCCACACCGGCCACGGCTGCGCCGATCTGATTGAATATCAGGGCGGTTCCAATCACCACGCCCAGGGTGATATTGCCGAACCAGATATAGGCCACCAGGCCCACGACCAGGCCCCAGGTGACGCCGTTGATCAACGCCACCGCCAGTTCCTTGAAGAACAGCGTGCGGGCATTGGAGAACGCGATCTGACCCATGGCGAGGCCGCGGATCATGATGGTCAGCGTCTGGCTACCACCGATGCCGCCCATGGAGGCGACGATGGGCATGAGCACCGCCAGCGCTACCACTTCCGACAGGGTGGCCTCGAACAGGCCCACGACCTGTGCAGCGAGAAAGGCGGTGAACAGGTTGATGCCAAGCCATACCGCGCGCCGACGGGCGCTGCGGGCGATGGGGGCAAACACGTCCTCCTCCTCGTCGAGGCCGGCCATGCTCATGATGCTGTGTTCGGCCTCGTCGCGGATCACGTCGACCACGTCGTCGATGGTGATGCGGCCGAGCAGGCGTTCGTTCTCGTCTACGACCGGGGCGGAGATCAGGTCGAGATCCTGGAAGCGCTTGGCCACCTGGCTGGCCGGCATGTCGACCAGCAGACCTTCCACCGAGGTGTCCATGACTTCGGAGACGTCGCGTTCCGGGTCGAGCGTGACCAGGCGGGCCAGCGACAGCATGCCCAGGTAACGGCCGTAGCGGCTGACTACGAACAGAGTGTCGGTCTGATCCGGTAGCTGGGCGCGCTGACGCAGGTAGCGGGCCACCACGTCCAGCGACACGTCCGGGCGCACCGTGACCGTGTCGGTATTCATCAGGCCGCCGGCGGAGTCGGCCGGGTAGGACAGCACCGATTCCAGCCGCTCGCGGTTCTGCTGGTCCATGGACCGCAGAACCTGCTGGGTGACGGTTTCCGGCAGATCCTCGAGCAGGTCCGCGAGGTCGTCCATTTCCAGGCCGTCGGCGGCGGCCAGCAGGACGTCGTCGTCCAGACCCTCGATCAGCTGGCTGCGGACCTCGTCGTTGACGTGCAGCAGCACCTCGCCGTGATCGTCGTCGGGCACCAGGCCCCAGACCAGCATGCGCTTGGTGCGCGGCACGCCCTCGAGTAGCAGTGCGGTCTCGGCGGGATGCAGCGAATGCAGCAGGGGCTTGAGCCGGCGCATGCGGCCGGATTCCAGCACCTCATGCAGGTATTGCAGGCGGGCCTCGGAGGCCGTGGACTCGTCGAGTTGCGCGGCTTCGGTCATGCCTGTCGGGCTCGGTCGCGGGACGCGTGGGAACTGCGTGAAGGTACCGGTAATGACGGCAGGCGTCTATTGCCGCCTGCCGCCCGTTTCAGGTTTCGAGAAGAAGAAAGGCGCGACCACATCCAGTCGCGGCCACCGGCGACACCGAACATGAAACCCGCGTGCGGTCAGGCGGGCGCCGGTTCGTCGAGCGCGTCCAGATGCTCGCGGAATTCATCGGCATCGCTGCAGGCGAGCATCGCGTCCACCTGCTCGCGCAGGGCGGCCACGTTCGACTGCATGATCAGCTGCTTGACCTCGAGAATGCTGGCGGGGTGCATGGAGAATTCGGTTAATCCCAGACCCAGCAGCAGGCGCGTGTAGCGCCGGTCGGAGGCCATCTCGCCGCACATGGATACCGGGATCGGGGCCTGTTCCCCTGCCTCGATGGTCAGCTTGATCAGGCGCAGGACGGCCGGGTGCAGCGGGTCGTACAGATAGTTGATCTCGTCATCCACCCGGTCCATGGCCAGGGTGTACTGGATCAGGTCGTTGGTGCCCAGGGAGAAGAAATCCGCATGCCGGGCCAGCAAGGGCGCGGACAGGGCTGCCGCCGGCACCTCGATCATTGCCCCCACCGGCAGGGCGCTGTTGAAGGCGTGCCCCTCCGCGCGCAGCTGGTTCATGGTCTCGCCGATCAGATGGCGTGTCTGCTTGAGTTCCTGGGTGTTGGAGATCATCGGCAGCATGACCCGCACGTCGCCCTCGGCCGAGGCGCGAAGCAGGGCGCGCAGCTGGACCCGGAACATATCCGTTTCCTTGAGGCATAGCCGGATTGCACGCAGGCCCAGGGCCGGGTTGGTGGACTGGGCCGGATCGCGTCCCTGACCGAGGGTCTTGTCGGCGCCGAGATCCAGCGTGCGGATGGTCACCGGGCCGTCCACCGAGCGCAGCACCCGCCGATAGGCGGCCAGTTGCTCCTCCTCGGTGGGCATGTCCTCGCGGTTCATGTACAGGAATTCCGTGCGGTACAGGCCGATACCGTCGGCGCCCACATCGGCGGCGTCGGCGCTGTCGTCGGGCAGCTCCACGTTGGCCAGCAGGCGGATGGGCACGCCGTCGGCGGTAACCGCCGGCTCGCCCTTGAGCTTGCCGAGCATGCGCCGGTAGCGCTGATCCCGTTTCTGGCGGTGGCGGTAGAACTCGATGGCCTCGGCATCCGGCGCGGCCAGGACGTGACCGGCCTCGCCGTCCACCACCACGGTCTCGTCGTCCAGCAACAGCCGCCTCGCCGCATGCATACCCACCACAGCGGGAATGCGCAGGCTGCGGGCGAGAATCGCGCTGTGCGACAGGGGGCCTCCGTGCTCGGAAATGAAGGCGCCCACTCCCTGCTGATGCAGAATGATGATGTCGGCGGGAGTGAGGTCGTCGGCCACGATTACCGGGGGTTCGCGATTGGCCTCGCGCCTCGCCTCGATATGGCGTTCCTCCTTGAGCAGCACCCGCTGCAGGCGGGCGGTGACGTGCACCACGTCGTCGCGCCGGGTGCGCAGGTAGGCGTCGTCCATCTGGTCGAATACCTCGACCAGGTGGTCCTGCTGCAGCTTCAGGGCCCATTCCGCATTGCAGTGGTGTTCGCGGATCAGCTTGGCCACGGTGTCGGACAGGGCGCTGTCCTCGAGCATCAGCAGATGGGTTTCGATGAACGCCGCGATCTCCGGCGGTGCGTTGGCCGGAATCTGGTCGCGGATGGTCTCGAGTTGTTCCCGGGTCCGGGCCAGGCCTTCCTCGAAACGCTGGACTTCCGCGTCCAGCGCGTCCGGGGCGATCTCGTACTCGGGAATGTCGAGATCGGTGGCGTGGATGCGGTGCACGCGCCCGATGGCGATACCGCGCGAAACGCCGATGCCGGATAGCCACAGGCTCATGGCGTGGCCTGCATGGCCGCGAGGAATGACGCCGCCAGCATGGCTATTCGCCCTCGCCGAAGCGGTCGCGCACCAGTTCTTCCAGCGCATCCACGGCCGCCTCGGCGTCGGGGCCGTCGGCGCGCACCAGAATGCGGCTGCCGCGGGCGGCCGCCAGCATCATGATGCCCATGATCGACTTGCCCGAGACCTCGCGGCCGTCCTTGCTGACCTTGAGATCGGCGTCGAAGCCGGCCGCGGTCTGCACGAACTTGGATGCCGCCCGGGCATGCAGCCCGAGACGATTGACGATGGACAGCTCGCGTTCAACCACGGGCGTTGTCTCCGCTGGTATCCCCGCAGGGCATGATGCCGTTTCGCCCGGCTTCCACCGCGCTTTCGACCATCCGGCCCAGCTCGAGATCGGGATAGTTGTAGATGCGTACCAGCATCGGCAGGTTGACGCCGGCCACCACCTGCCGACCCGGTCCGGCCAGACGGTTGGCGATATTGCTCGGGGTGGAGCCGAAGGCGTCGGTGAGCAGCAGCAGTTCGCTGCAGTCGCCCAGCCGGGCCATGGCGGCGGCGGCCTGTTCGGCCCGTTCATCCGGGTCATCATGGCGGTGTACGGCCACCACTTCGGTGGCCAGACTCAGGCCGCCCAGCATGCCGGTCACGGTATCGACCAGCTGCTGGCCCAGTTGACCGTGGGTGATGAGCACGACACCGATCATGAGAGGTTGTCCCGTACCGGGATACCGACAGGCGTCATGGCAGCTCCGTGTGTTTGATCTGGGTGCGCGGGTAACGCTCGCGCAACCGTTCGTGAATCCGTTCGACCAGGTAGACGGACCGGTGCCGCCCTCCGGTGCAGCCGATGGCAACCGTGATGTAGGCGCGGTTCTCGCGCTCGAACGCCGGCAGCCAGGCTTCGATGAAGCCGGCGATATCGTCGCGCATCTTCACGGTCTCGTGCGACTGTTCCAGAAACTCTGCCACCGCCGGATCGCGTCCGGTGGCTTCGCGCAGCCCGTCCTGCCAGTGGGGGTTGGGCAGGCAGCGCACATCGAACACGAAGTCCACCGCGTCCGGCACGCCATACTTGAAACCGAACGACTGCAGCAGGATCGACAACCCGCCGTCGCTGGCGGCTTCCACACGGGTGCGGATGAGTTCGCGCAGCTGGTGGATGTTGGTGCGGCTGGTATCGATGGTCAGATCGGCCTGATCGGCGATCGGACGCATCAGCTCGCGGTCGGCCCTGACTGCCTCCACCAGCGGGGACTCGGCGTCGGTAAGGGGATGCTTGCGGCGGGTTTCGCCGTAGCGGCGCAGGATCACCTCGTCGTCGGCTTCCAGGTACAGCACCTGCACGTCGAGTCCGCCGGCGCGCAGGGCGGCCACGCCCTCGGGGAAGGCCGCAATCTGGCGGGAGCGGGCCCGGGCATCAACGCCCACGGCCAGCCGCTCGATATCGAGTTCCTCGCGCCGCAGGCTGTCGGCGGTGACGTCGCGCAGCAGCGTGATGGGCAGGTTGTCGATGCAGTAATAGCCCAGGTCCTCGAGCATGCCCAGGGCCACCGATTTGCCCGATCCGGCCAGTCCGCTGACGATGACCAGCCGCATCAGGCCGCGCCGTCCTGCATGTGCGCGGCCTGACGCGCGGCGAAGATTTCGTCGCTGCGATGGCCCTGCTGGCGCAGCAGATGATCGCGGCAGGCAGCTTCCACCAGCACCGCCAGATTGTGGCCGGGGGCCACCGGCAGGGTGATCTCGGGAATCGCCACTTCCAGGATGTCGCGTTCCCGGCGGCTGCCCGAGAGCCGGTCGGTGACGGGCAGGTCGGGGTCGTCCGGCCGCAGCAGGTTGATGATCAGGCCCAGTTGCTTGCGGCGCTTGATCGCGGCTTCGCCGAACATGGCCCGAATGTTGAGCACGCCCAGGCCGCGGACTTCGAGAAAGTCCTGCAGCACCGGCGGGCAGCCGCCGTTGAGATCGTCCGGGCCCAGCAGGGCGAATTCGGGGGCGTCGTCGGCCACCAGCCGGTGCCCGCGGGTGATCAGTTCCAGCGCGAGTTCGCTCTTGCCCACGGCCGGCCGCCCGGTGAGCAGCAGGCCGATGCTGAGAATCTCCAGGAACACGCCGTGCACCGTGGTGCGTCGGGCCAGCGCCGAACTCAGGTAATGGCGCATCCGGTAGCTGACCTTGTGCGCCGGGGTGTCCGTGGCCAGCAGGGCGATGCCGGCGCTCTGCAGCGCCCGGGCGTGGGGGTCTTCCAGGTTCATGCCGTCGGCGATCACGATCATCGCGGTGTCACCGGCGCGCACGCGGTCGATGATGTGGTCGCGCAGTGCCGGCGAGGCCTGGCGCAGATAGCCGGCTTCCGCCGCGCCGATGATCTGTACCCGCGGCGGATGAATGAAGTTCAGGTAACCGACCTTGGGCACGGTCTCGCCGCCGGCAGGCTGATCCAGGCGGTTGTCGCCGCCGGTCGGCGCCCCGTACCAGCGCAATGCCAGGGCGGGGGCCAGCGCATCGACCACGGTCCGGACGGTGACGGCGTGGCTGTCCATCACCGGTGGCGTCAGCCGGCCTGGGCCATCGGGTCGCGTTCGATCAGGATCTCGTGCAGCGCCTTGTCGGTGTCGGCGGACCGCATGGCGCGCAGGGTGTCTTCCTCGGTGAACAGCTCTGCCAGACCACGCAGAATGTTGAGATGCACATCGGTGGAATCCTGCGGGACCAGCAGGCCGAACAGGATATCCACCGGCTTGCCGTCGGGCGCCTCGAAGTCCACGCCCTCGGGCAGGCGGATCATGGCGCCGACGCATTCGTCCAGGCCCTTGAGGCGACCGTGGGGGATGGCCACCCCGTCGCCCAGCGCGGTGCTGCCCAGCTTTTCCCGGGCCACCAGGGCGGTGAAGATTTCGGTTGCCGAAAGGTAGGGTGTGCCCTCCGCCAGAATCTCGGAAAGACGTTCCAGCGAACGTTTCTTGCTCTGCGCGTCGTCGATCACGCGGATTCGTTCGGCGGCAATGATGTCGGCTAGGTTCATGTCGCAACCCGTGGTGGCAAATGGAAAGCCCGCGGCGCGCCGTCGCCGGCATCGCCGCGGGCCGGGGTCATGTCAGACCGCGCCAGTCTGCAGGCGCTGTGCTTCTCGATTGTGGTGATCGGTGATCTTTTCCTTGAACTTCCGGGTCTGGCGGTCGAGCTTGTCGGCCATCAGGTCGATCGCCGCATACATGTCGTTTTCCGTGGCTTCGGCGTGCAGCGTGGTGCCGGACAGCTTCAGCGTGGCCTCGGCCTTGTGGCGTTCCTTTTCCACTTCCAGAACGACTTCCGCCTCGATCACGTGATCGAAATGTCGTTCCACGCGCGCCAGCTTGGCATTGACATAATCGCGCAGCGCGTCGGTCAGGTCCATGTGATGCCCAGAGATATTCAGGTTCATGGTGCACTCCTTGGTGACTTGCGGCTTGCGAGGCCGCGAAAAACCGTTCCCGGTCGCCGCTCCGTGGCTGTTCTCAACCGGGATACGCAGGCAGACGGCATGGGCCGGCCGGGGCCGGCGGGGATTGGCGTGGCGCGCGCTTCAGGCATGCTGGCGCCGGCGCTGATGGGAAGGCGGAATGGACATCGCTTCACGGTACTTGGCCACGGTCCGCCGGGCTACCTGGATGCCCTCGTCGAGCAGCAGATCGGCCAGCCGGCTGTCGGACAGCGGCTTGCCCGGTGTTTCCCCGGCCACCAGCCGGCGGATCATGGCCTGGATGGCGGTAGCCGAGCAGGTGCCGCCATCGGTGGTGGCGACATGGCTGGAGAAGAAATACTTCAGCTCGAATAGTCCGCGCGGTGTCTGCATGTACTTGTGCGCCGTGGCACGGGAGACCGTGGATTCGTGGATGTCCAGCGCGTCCGCGACGTCGCGCAGTACCAGCGGCTTCATCGCTTCCTCTCCATATTCCAGAAAAGCGCGCTGGGCTTCAACTATGCACTGGGCCACCCGCAGCAGGGTCTCGTTGCGGCTGCGCAAACTGTTGAGAAAGAAGCGGGCTTCCTGCAGGTGTTCCTTCAGCGTGGTCTGGTCGGCGCTCTTGTCGGCGCGCTTGACCATGGCCATGTACTGCGGATTGATACGCAGGCGCGGCGCGATATCGGGGTTGAGCTGCACTTGCCAGCGCCCTTCGCGCCGGACCACGAACACCTCCGGCACGATGTACTGGGCTTCCTGACCGCCGTAGGCCTCGCCCGGATGCGGCTGCAGGGTCTGGATCAGCGCCATGCCGGTGGCCAGTTCATCGGAATCATCGATGCCGCTCAGGCGTGCCAGGGCGCCGTGATCCCGGGCGCCCAGGGCCTCCAGACCGCCGTTTTCGATGATCGCCCGCGCCGCGGCCAGCCCCGGGGCATCCGGTTCCACCTGGTCGAGCTGGATTAGCAGGCATTCCTGCAGCGAGCGCGCGGCCACGCCGGGCGGATCGAAGGCCTGGATGGTGGTCAGCACGGCAGTGAGCTGGGTCTCGTCGGCGCCGGTATCGGCGCTCAACCGTTCGGCCAGTTCGGGCCAGTCCTGCAGATAGCCGTGGTTGTCGACGGCATCGATGATGTATGCCGCGGCAAGGGCGTCGCTGTCCCCGAAGCCGGCCAGTTCCGCCTGCCAGGTCAGATGTTCGTGCAGGTCCGGCGGGGTATGCAGGTTGGCCTGACGGTATTCCCACAGGGCCTCGTCCTCGGCGCTGGCCTGACGGGCGGGGGCGGACTGGTAGATGTCATCCCAGTCGGCGTCCACCGGCAGATTCTCGGGAATGTCCTCCGAGGCGGGGCGGTTTTCCTCGGCCTGATCGGCGGGCTCGGCTGGCGTTTCCTCCGGTTCCTCGGTCTCCAGCATGACGTTGGAGTCCAGCGCCTGCTGGATTTCCATGCTCAGATCGAGCGTGGACAGCTGCAGCATGCGGATGGCCTGCTGCAGCGCCGGGGTCATGGTCAGCGACTGCCCGAGCTTGAGTGAAACCGACTGCTTGAGGCTCATAACCGGAATTCGTCCCCCAGATAGACGCGCCGCACCTGCTCGTTGGCCAGTACCGTATCGGCGTCGCCGGCGGCGATGACTTCGCCGTCGCTCATGATGTAGGCGCGGTCGCAGATGCCCAGCGTCTCGCGCACGTTGTGATCGGTGATCAGGATACCGATTCCTCGCGCCTGCAGGTGGCGCACGATTGCCCGGATGTCGCCGATGGAGATCGGATCGATGCCGGCAAACGGTTCGTCCAGCAGCATGAAGGCCGGTTCGGCGGCCAGCGCCCGGGCGATTTCCACCCGGCGGCGTTCGCCCCCGGACAGGGACAGGCCGATGGCGTCGCGGATGTGACCGATGCTGAGCTCCTCCAGCAGGTTGTCCAGCCGCGCCCGGCGGCCGGTCCGGCCCAGATCCCGGCGTGTCTCCAGGATGGCCATGATGTTATCGGCCACCGACAGCTTGCGGAATATGGAGGCCTCCTGGGGCAGGTAGCCGACGCCGGCGCGGGCGCGGATATGCATCGGGGCCCGGGTGAGGTCCTCGTCGCCCAGCCGGATGCGCCCGGCGTCGGCGTTGATCAGTCCCACGATCATGTAGAACGAGGTGGTCTTGCCGGCGCCGTTGGGGCCGAGCAGCCCCACGACTTCGCCGCTGGTGACCTGCAGCGAAACGTCCCGGACCACCGGCCGGCCGCGGAAGCGCTTGCTCAGCCGCTCGGCTTCGAGCCGGCGGGCCTCAGCCACCATCGGGGGTGTCAGTGCCACTGGCGTCGTCGGCGGGCGGCTCGTCCGTGTCTTCGCCTTCGACACCGGCGCCAGCGGCCGTTTCCGGCTGGATGGTGATGCGCACGCGCTCGTCATCGCCGCGCATGGCCTCGGTGCGACCGCCATCCAGGAAGTGACGGATGCGGTCACCGCGCACCGCATCACCGTCCCGGTTAAGTACCGCATTGCCGTCGAGTTCGAGTACCGCCTCGGCGGCGCGATAGGTCAGACGATTGGCGCGGCCGGTGATCGCGGCGCCCTCCTCGTCATCCTCGGGTTCGCGCCGGATCTGTACCGGATCGCCTTCCAGTTCGGCCCGGATTTCGCCGTCGTCGCTGCGACTGACGGTCAGCCGGCTGCCGGACAGTCGCAGCGGGCCGCGGGTCAGCACCACGTTGCCGGTATAGGTGCTCACGCCGGTTTTCTGCGAAACCTCGGCGCGATCGGCCTCGATATCGATCGGGAATCCCTGGGCGCACACGGTCGGACCGGCCAGCGCCAGTAGCAGGGGCACCAGCCAGCGCGCCGTGCGGGGGGGATCAGGGTTGATAGCGAACTTCCACATCGTTTCGCAATGTCAGACTTTCCGCGTTGAAGCGCAAGCGCATGCCCCGCGCACTGACCCGCCGGCCGGGCGCGGTCCCCACGATTTCGGCATCCGTCTCGGCCTGTTCCTGGTCGGCGCGAATCCACAGCCAGGGTGTGGTGATGGTCCAGTCCTGGCGGCCCGCGCCGTTGTGATTCGCGGTGACATCGCCGCTCAAGCGCACGTCGCGGCTGCCCGCCGGGATGCGACCCTCGTCGGCCAACAGTGTCCAGGCCCGGTCCACATCGAGTGGGTAGTCGACCCGGATGTCGGTCAGTCGGGCGGATTCGTCCGGGAAGTGTAGAGACGAGGCCGCCCGGATTCGATAGGCGGGCTCGCCCGCGCTATTGAATTGACGGACCTGGGCCTCGAGCAGATAGTAGTTGCTGCCCTCGGGGGTGGTGGCCATCGGTGTATCCGGGGCCTGTGAACCGCCCCGCGTGAGCAGCAGGATCACCACGGCGGCGGCCAGTGCCGCGATCAGTACCAGCGGCCGCACGGGCTAGCCTTCTCGGGCCGCGACCAGTAGGTCGCAGGCTTCGCGGACAGCGCCATGGCCGCCGGCCGCGCGACTGATCCAGTCGGCTGCGGCGCGCACCTCGGGCACGGCGTCGGCCACCGCCAGCGCCACGCCGGCCTGCTCCATCAGCGGCAGGTCGGGCAGGTCGTCGCCCATCACCGCGGCCCGGGCGGCGTCGATGCCCCGTTCCTCGAGCAGGCCTTCGAACGCGGCGAGCTTGTCGTCGCAATCGAGGGTGATGTACTGCAGGCCCAGCTCCAGCAGGCGGTCTTCCACCGCCCGCGAAGGCCGACCGCTGATCACTGCCGGAGTAATGCCGGCCGCCTGCAGGCGTTTCAGGCCCAGCCCGTCGCGAACGTGCATGGTCTTCAGCTCCATGCCGTCGGGCCCGAGCCAGAGGCGACCGTCGGTCAGCACGCCGTCGACGTCGAATACAGCCAGTTCCACCGCGGCCGCCCGGGTCTGCCAATCGCTCATAACACCCTCGCCAGCAGCAGGTCGCGCATGTTCAGTGCCCCGATCGGGCGCTGTTCGTCATCCACCACCAGCAGGCCGTTGATCTGTTCGGTTTCCATCATCCGCAGGGCTTCGGCCGCCAGCATGTCCGCTGGGGCGGTGCGCGGGTCCGGCGTCATCACCGTGCGAATGGGGGTGGTGCGCACGTCGACATCGGCGTCCAGCGCGCGGCGCAGATCGCCGTCGGTGAACAGGCCGACCAGCCGGCCATCGGCGTCGGTCACCGCGGTCATGCCCAAGCGCTTGCGGGTCATTTCCAGCAGGGCCTCGCGCAGGGGCGTGGCGTCGGCAACGGCCGGCACGTCGGCGCCTTGGTGCATCACATCCGCCAGCCGCACCAGCAGCCGCTTGCCCAGCGAACCGCCGGGATGCGAACGGGCGAAGTCCTCCGCGGTGAACTCGCGTGCCTCGAGCAGCGCGATGGCCAGCGCGTCGCCCATGGCCAGCGCCGCGGTGGTGGACGAACTCGGGGCCAGATCCAGCGGGCAGGCCTCCAGCGCCACCGCCACGTCGATGTGCACGTCCGCCCGCACCGCCAGCGTGGAGCCGGGCTTGCCGGTCATCGCCACCAGCGGCACGCCCAGTCGTTTGATCAGCGGCAGGATGGTCAGGATCTCGGCGGTTTCCCCGGAGTTCGACAGGGCCAGCACCACGTCGGTGCCGGTGACCATGCCCAGGTCGCCGTGGCTGGCCTCGCCGGGATGCACGAAGAAGGCGGGGGTGCCGGTGGAGGCCAGGGTGGCGGCGATCTTGCCCCCGATGTGGCCGGACTTGCCCATGCCGGTGACGATCACGCGGCCGCGGCATTCGTAGAACAGCCGGCAGGCGGCGGCGAAGTGCTCGTCGATGCGCTCGCGCAGGGCGGTGACTGCATCGGCTTCGATGTCGATCACCCGGCGCCCCATGGCAATCAGCTGGTCGCTGTTCCTCATGGCCTCATTATCCAGCGCCACCGCGCTCATGGGAAACGCTGCATGAACAGCAGCACGCCGTAGCCCACGAAGCCGGCCAGCAACAGCAGCCCGCCGCCGCGGCCAATGCGGTTCGCGCCGAAGCGGGACAGCAGATAAACGGCCAGAATCGCCGCCAGCATGGCGGGCATGTCCCGCACCAGCGCGCCGGCCGGTATGAGCCCGGGGGCCAGCAGCGCGGGGAAGGGCAGGACTGCGAGAATGTTGAACAGGTTGGAACCCAGCACGTTGCCGATCACCAGGTCCGGCTGTTTCTGCCGCACGGCCGATATTGCGGTAGCCAGTTCCGGCAGTGACGTGCCCACTGCCACGATGGTCAATCCGATCACCAGTTCGCTTACCCCGATGGCGGCGGCGATATTGCCCGCGCCCCATACCAGCGCCTGGGAACTGGCCGGCAGCAGCGCCAGCCCCAGCAGCAGCCACAGTACGGCAGCGCGTGGGGACATGCTTTCCGCGGGGTCGGATGCCAGGTCCGGGGCCAGGGGGTCGGATTCGCCGCGCCGGCCCAGCATCACCAGAAAGCCGAGGAAGCCGGCCAGCCCGACCAGCAGGATGACGCCGTCGATGGCCGAGAGCTGGTTGTCCAGCGCCAGTCCCACCGTGAGCACACTGATGCCGATCACCAGCGGCATTTCGCGCCGTACCAGCACCGGCTGTACCACCAGCGGCGTGATCACTGCGGCGCTGCCCAGGACCAGCGTCATGTTAGCCACGTTGGAGCCGATCACATTGCCGATGGCGATGCCTTCGCGTCCCTGGATCGAGGCGATTATTGACACCACCATTTCCGGTGCCGAGGTGCCGAAGCCCACCACCGTCAGGCCGACCAGCAGCGGGGGAACGCCAAGCAGGCGCGCAGTAACGGCGGCCGCATTGATGAAGCGATCGGCGGACAGGGCGAGAACGGCCAGGCCGCCGGCAACGGCCAGGAAATCGACCAGCATCATGATTAGGGGCTCGGCGCGAAAAAGCGGATGATAACGCAGGGTCCCCGGCTGCCTGGCCGACTGCGGGCGCTTGACCCCGGGGCGTATACTGTCGCGCCCGCCTGCCCGACACCAATCGCATGACCCGACCGGCCGTTTCCATCCGCGATATCCACAAGCGATTCGGCGATTTCGAGGCCCTGAAGGGGGTGTCGTTCGACATCCAGCAGGGCGAATTTTTCGGCCTTCTGGGCCCCAACGGCGCCGGCAAGTCCACCCTGATCAGCATCATAGCCGGGTTGTGCCGGGCCACCAGCGGCAACATCGCGGTGCTGGGTCACGACGTGGTCGCAGATTACCGCGCTGCGCGGCGCAACCTCGGCGTGGTGCCGCAGGAACTGGTGTACGATCCGTTCTTCCCGGTCGAGGATCTGCTGCGTCTGCAGGCCGGTTACTACGGCTGCGGACGGGACTACTGGCCGTGGATCGATGAACTGCTCGAGGCGCTGGAGCTGGACGACAAGCGCGATGCCAGCATGCGCCAGCTGTCCGGCGGCATGAAGCGCCGGGTGCTGATTGCCCAGGCGCTGGTGCACAAACCCAACGTGGTAATCCTCGACGAACCCACGGCGGGCGTGGACGTCGAGCTGCGGCGCACCCTGTGGCGGTTTACCCGCCGGCTGTACGAGGACGGTCACACCATCGTGCTGACCACTCACTACCTCGAGGAAGCCGAGGAACTGTGCGACCGCATCGCCATCCTGAACCACGGGGAGCTACGGGTGCTGGAGGAAAAACGCGCGCTGCTGGACCGGCATCCGTTCCGCTTTCTCAAGCTGCGGCTGGAGGGCCGGGGGCGATTGCCCGACGACGTCCGCGCGCTGGCCGAGAACATCAACGGCAAGGAAATCGAGCTGCGGCTGGAGCAGGGGCGCCACAACATCTCCGACGTGATCGAATCGATCCGCGCCGCGGGCTTCCGGGTACAGGACGTGCGTACCCGCGAACCCTCGCTGGAGGATATCTTCGTCGAGCTCACGGCAGACCAGGAGGTGCCGGCATGAGCGGTTGCCTCGAATGGATGCCTGGCACCGAAGCCGCCAGAAAGCGTCGCGAGCGCAGCAGCTTTCTGGAGGTTTCGGCATGAACTGGTACGGCTGCTATACGCTGTTCAAGAAGGAAATCCGTCGCTTCCAGAGCGTGATTGGTCAGACCGTGGCCGCGCCGGTGATTACCGCCATGCTCTACCTGCTGGTATTCCGGCAGGTGCTCGAGGATCGGGTGCAGGTTTACGACGGCGTGGCGTATACCGCGTTCCTGATTCCCGGGCTGATCATGATGAGCATCATCCAGAACGCGTTCGCCAACACCTCGTCGTCGCTGACCCAATCCAAGGTGATGGGCAATCTGGTGTTCGTGCTGATGACCCCGCTGTCGGCCTTCGAGCTGTACGTGGCCTATATCGGCGCCGCGCTGGTGCGTGCTGCACTGGTGGCGACCGGGCTGTTCCTGATGGCGCAACTATTCGTGCGAACACCGCTGGCCCATCCGCTGATGGTGCTGGCGATGCTGTTTCTTGCCGGCGGGACGCTGGCGGTGCTGGGCCTGATTGCGGGTATTCTCGCGGACAAGTTCGAACATCTGGCCGCCTTCCAGAATTTCTTCATCATGCCGCTGTCGTTCCTGTCCGGCGTGTTCTATTCGATCCACTCGCTGCCGGAATTCTGGCGGGCGGCATCCCATTACAACCCGTTCTTCTACATGATCGATGGCTTTCGCTACGGCTTTTTCGGCGTCGGCGACGTCGGACCGTGGCACGCGCTGGCGGTGGTGGCGGTGTTCTTCGTGGCGGTGTCCGCGCTGGCCATCGGCATGCTGGCACGGGGGACGCGTATCCGCAGCTGATTGCGGGGATGGGCCGGAGGGCCCCTGGCGGGCATGATAAACTGCGCGGCCCGCAATTATCGATGTCCCAGCCCCGTAATCAGGCCTTTCGCGCATGGTCACACCCGAGCAAATCAAGTCGCTGATCGAAGCCGGTCTGCCCGACGCCACGGTGGAGGTGGTCGGCGACGATGGCACCCACTTCGCCGCCCGAGTGGTATCGCCGAGCTTTGCCGGTCAGGGCAAGCTGGCGCAGCACCGGATGGTCTACGCCACCCTCGGCGAGCGCATGGGTGGGGAAATCCACGCCCTGTCGCTGAGCACCCTGACCCCCGATCAGGCCGGCGGCCACTGATGGACCTGCTGCGCATAGCGGGCGGGCGGCCGCTCGAGGGCGAGGTCCGTGCCTCCGGCGCCAAGAACGCCACCCTTCCCATCATGTCGGCCGCGCTGCTGATCGACGAGCCGCTGATCGTGGAAAACGTCCCGCATCTGGAGGACGTCACCACCACCAACATGCTGCTGGCGCAGATGGGGGTGAGCGTGACCATCGGCGACCACATGGTCGTGGAAGCCGATGCCTCCACCATTACCTCGAAGGTCGCGCCCTACGAGCTGGTCAAGACCATGCGCGCGTCGATCCTGGTGCTCGGCCCGCTGCTGGCCCGCCACGGCGAAGCGGAGGTCTCCCTGCCGGGCGGCTGTGCCATCGGCGCCCGGCCGGTGGACATCCACCTGCGCGGGCTGACCGCGATGGGGGCCGAGATCACGGTCGAGGCCGGCTACATCCGCGCCCGGGCGGGTCGGCTCAAAGGGGCCCGAATTGCCATGGACACGGTGACCGTGACCGGCACCGAGAATCTGATGATGGCGGCCACCCTCGCCGAGGGCACCACGGTGCTGGAAAACGCCGCCCGCGAGCCGGAGGTAGTGGATCTGGCCGACTGCCTCAACGCCATGGGTGCGCGCGTATCCGGGGCCGGTTCGCCGGTCATCACCATCGAAGGCGTGCGCGCGCTGCACGGCGCCCGCTACCGGGTGCTGCCGGACCGCATCGAGACCGGCACCTTCCTGGTGGCTGGCGCGGCCACGCGCGGCCGGGTGCGGGTCAACAACACCGATCCGGCGCTGGTCGAAGCGGTTACGCTGAAACTGGAAGAGGCCGGCGGTCGCATTACCACCGGGCCCGACTGGGTGGCGGTGGACATGGAGGGCCGGCGGCCCCGGTCCGTGAACCTGCGGACGTCGCCGTACCCGGGCTTCCCGACCGACATGCAGGCTCAGTTCTGCACCCTCAACGCGGTGGCCGAAGGCGTGGGCACGATTACCGAGACGGTGTTCGAGAACCGCTTCATGCACGTGTCCGAACTCCAGCGCATGGGGGCCGACATTCGCCAGGAAGGCAACACCGTGATCGTGCGCGGTCAGGCGGAACTGACCGGCGCGCCGGTGATGGCCACCGACCTGCGGGCCTCGGCCTCGCTGGTGCTGGCCGGGCTGGTGGCGGATGGCGCCACCGAGGTCCGGCGCATCTATCACATCGATCGTGGGTACGAATGCATCGAGGAGAAGCTGGCCCAGCTCGGCGCCCGCATCCAGCGGCTGCCGGACCGCGCGCCCATGGAGGCGGTCTCGTGAGCGGCCTGACTCTGGCGCTGTCCAAGGGGCGGATTCTGGAGGACACGCTGCCTATGCTGTCCGCCGCCGGGGTGACGCCGGAGGAGGATCCGCTGACCAGTCGCAAGCTGGTATTCGCCACCAACGATCCGGGGCTGCGACTGTTGGTAATCCGGGCCTCGGATGTGCCGACTTTCGTCGCCTACGGCGCCGCGGACGTCGGTGTGGCCGGCAAGGACGTGCTGGTCGAGCACGGCGGTCGTGACCTGTACGAGCCGCTCGATCTGGGCATCGCCCGCTGCAGAATGATGGTGGCCGGCCTGCCAGGGGCCCTGGATGGGCCGGCTTCGCGCCCGCTGCGGGTGGCGACCAAGTACGTGGAAACCGCCCGCGCACACTTCGCCCGGGTGGGGCGTCAGGTGGAGATCATCAAGCTCTACGGCTCGATGGAGCTGGCGCCGATCGTGGGTCTGGCCGATGTCATCGTGGATCTGGTGGACACCGGCAACACGCTGCGGGCCAACGGGCTGGAGGCCTTTACCGAGATCGACACCATCAGCTCGCGACTGGTGGTGAACAAGGCGTCCATGAAGATGAAGCACGCGGCGATCCAGCGCCTGCTGGCGACGTTCGCGGTGGCAACCGGAGGCGGTGATGCGGCGGCTGGCTAGTTCGCAGCCCGGTTTCGACGCCGAGTTCGCCGCGTTTATCCGGCGCGAGGACGAACGCGAGACCGAGGTTGCCGAGCGGGTGGGTCGGATCATCCATGAAGTCCGCATCCGCGGCGATGCCGCGCTGCTGGCGTACAGCCGCGAGTTCGACGGTGTGCAGGCCGACTCGGTGGCCGGGCTGGAAATCAGCCGCGAGCAACTCGAGCAGGCACTGCTGGACATCCCCGGGCGGGAGCGCGATGCATTGCGCCACGCCGCCGACCGCCTGCGCGATTACGCCGAGTGCCAGCGCATCGACGCCTGGCAGTTCGAGGACGATGACGGCAACACCCTGGGTCAGCTGGTGCGTCCGCTGGAACGGGTGGGCGTCTATGCCCCGGGCGGCAAGGCGGCCTACCCCTCGACCGTGCTGATGAACGCGATCCCGGCGCAGGTGGCAGGCGTGGGGGAAATCATTCTGGTATCGCCCCAGCGGGCGGGCGAAACCAATCCGCTGGTGCTGGCCGCGGCGGCGCTGGCCGGGGTGGATCGCATGTTCACCATCGGCGGCGCCCAGGCGGTGGCCGCGCTTGCCTACGGTACCGAGACGGTGCCGGCGGTGGACAAGATCGTGGGCCCCGGCAACGCCTATGTGGCCGCAGCCAAGCGGGAAGTGTTCGGGCAGGTGGGCATCGACATGATTGCCGGGCCCTCGGAGGTGCTCATCCTCGCCGATGGCAGCGGCAATCCCGAATGGGCGGCACTCGACATGTTTGCCCAGGCCGAGCATGACGAGGAGGCCCGGGCGATCGTGATCAGCCCGGATGCCGATTACCTGGATGCCGTGGCCGCCGCGGTGGAACGACGGCTGGACGAGCAGCCGCGGGCGGCGATCATTCGCGCCGCGCTGGCCGCCCACGGGGCACTGGTTCATACCCGCGACCTGGACGAAGCCGTTGATCTGAGCAATCGCATCGCGCCCGAGCATCTGGAGCTGGCGCTGGACCGGCCGGACGTGATCATCGACGACATCCGCCATGCCGGCGCGGTGTTCATGGGTCACTATTCACCGGAAGCGTTCGGCGACTACTGCGCCGGGCCCAACCACGTGCTGCCGACCGGCCGCACGGCCCGCTTTTCCTCCCCGCTGGGGGTATATGACTTCCAGAAGCGGTTGTCCGTGATCCAGGCGTCACCCGCCGGCGCGTCCCGGCTGGCCCCGGTGGCCGCGACGCTGGCCCGCGGTGAAGGGCTGGAGGCACACGCGCAGTCGGCCGAGGCCCGGGTGGGCGGCAGCGATGCCTGAAGCGCGCGGCCCGGGTTGCGGCTGTTTGCCCGCTAGCGACGCGCGATGAGCCGGCCCGACGACTGGCTGCGCCCGGAACTGCGCGGGCTGCAGCCCTACCAGGTGGCCGAGGCCGACGGCCTGATCAAGCTCGACGCGATGGAGAACCCCTTCGATCTGCCGGCCGAGGTGGCCGGGCAGTGGGGGGCGGCGCTGAGTGGCCTGCCGGTCAATCGCTATCCCGATGCCGCGGCCCGCGAGATCAAGCAGGCGCTGCGGCAGGCGATGGGCATTCCGGCGTCGGCGTCGCTGATGCTGGGCAACGGCTCCGACGAAATCCTGCAGATCCTGATGCTGGCGGTGGCCGCGCCCGGCGCCTGTCTGGTGACGCCCGCGCCGGGTTTCGCGATGTTCGGCCTGATTGCGCGCACCGTGGGGCTGCGCTGCGTGTCGGTGCCGCTGGCCGATGATTTTTCGCTGGACGCCGATGCCATGGTTGCGGCCATCGAGCGCGAGCAGCCGGCGCTGGTGATCGTGGCCCAGCCCAACAACCCGACCGGCAATGCCTTTGATGCCGCGGCGCTGCGCCGCATCGTCGAAGCGGCGCCCGGCGCCATGGTGATCGACGAGGCCTATTTCCCGTTCGCGGATGATCATTGCCTCGACTGGCTGAACGATTATCCGCAGCTGCTGATCATGCGCACCGTGTCCAAGCTGGGGCTGGCCGGTCTGCGGCTGGGATTGCTGGCTGGCGCTCCGGCCTGGATCGAGGCGCTGGAACCTCTGCGACTGCCCTACAACGTGAACAGCCTGACCCAGGCCGCTGCGGCCCTGGCACTCGCGCACTATCCCGCGTTTCAGGCGCAGACCGAGGCGATCCGCAGGGAGCGGCCGCGCCTGGCGTCGGCGTTGGCGGCGGTGCCGGGCGTCGAGGTATTTCCCAGTCAGGCCAACTTTCTGCTGATGCGGGTGCCGGCGGGGCGGGCGCCGGCATGGCACGCGGCGCTGCGCGAGCACGGCGTGCTGATCAAGAATCTTCACGGCAGCCATTCGCGGGTGGCCGATTGTCTGCGGGCAACGGTGGGCACGCCGACCGAAAACGACGCCCTGATCCGAGCACTGGAGGTGGTTGCCGCCGCCGATCGTGACTGACCGCTGTGGTATACTGAGCCACCGCAGCAGTGGGCGATCCCGACCGTTTCGTGCCGTCATCGGCGCGCGGTATTACGCCTCGCAGCCGCATCCCTTGAGCGTATCGTCAGAGGACAGGTCTCATGAGCAACGAGGGGGTCGATGTCGGCAAGCGCCGATTCTTGACCACTGCCACCTCGGCCGTTGGTGGTGTGGGCGCCGCATTCGTGGCCGTTCCGTTTATCAGTTCCTGGCAGCCCAGCGCGCGAGCGCGGGCGGCGGGGGCGCCGGTGGAAGTCAATGTCGGCGAACTCGAACCGGGTGCACGGCTGACCGTCGTGTGGCGCGGCAAGCCGGTGTGGATCATCCGCCGCACCGACGAGATGCTTGCCTCACTGGAGCCGGTGGCCAGCGAACTCCGCGACCCGGACAGCAGCAAGCCGCAGCAGCCGGCGTATTGCCAGAACGCGCAGCGCTCGATCAAGCCGGAGTATCTGGTAATGGTCGGGCTGTGCACGCATCTGGGCTGTCTGCCGGACTACCGTCCGGACAACGCCCAGGGGCAACTCGACTACCCGGGTTTCTTCTGTGCCTGCCACGGGTCGGCGTATGACATTGCCGGACGCGTGTACCGGGGCGTTCCGGCGCCGCTGAACATGCAGGTGCCACCTCATCGCTATGCGGACGACAGCGTGATCGTGGTGGGTGAGGATCCCGATAGCGAGACGGAGGCGGCTTAATGAGTCTCATGACCTGGATCGACGAGCGCTTCCCGGCCTCGCAACTGTGGCGCGAGCACATCTCCGAGTACTACGCGCCCAAGAACTTCAACTTCTGGTACTACTTCGGCTCGCTGGCGATGCTGGTGCTGGTCAACCAGCTGCTCACCGGCATCTGGCTGACGATGTTCTATACCCCGTCGGCGGCGGAAGCCTTCGCGTCGGTTGAGTACATCATGCGCGACGTGGAGTGGGGCTGGCTGATCCGCTACATGCACTCCACCGGCGCCTCGTTCTTCTTCATCGTGGTGTACCTGCACATGATGCGGGCGCTTCTCTACGGTTCCTACCAGAAGCCGCGCGAGCTGATCTGGATTTTCGGCTGCCTGATCTTCCTGGTGCTGATGGCCGAAGCCTTCATGGGCTATGTGCTGCCCTGGGGCAACATGTCCTACTGGGGCGCGCAGGTGATCATTTCCCTGTTCGGCGCCATTCCGGTGATCGGTGATGCCCTGGTGACCTGGGTGAAGGGTGATTTCGTGCTGGGTGACGCCACCCTCAACCGCTTCTTCGCCCTGCATGTGGTCGCGTTGCCGATCGTGCTGCTGGGGCTGGTGGTGGCCCACATCATGGCGTTGCACCACGTGGGTTCGAACAATCCCGACGGCGTGGACATCAAGAAGAACAAGGATGCCAACGGCATTCCGAAGGACGGTATTCCCTTCCACCCGTACTACACGGTGAAGGATCTGTTCGGGGTCGGCGTGTTCCTGATACTGTTCGCCGGCGTGGTCTTCTTCGTGCCCACGTTCGGTGGCCTGTTCCTGGAGCCGCCCAACTTCACACCGGCCGACCCGCTGGCCACCCCGGATCACATCGCACCGGTGTGGTACTTCACGCCGTTCTACTCGATCCTGCGGGCGATCACCTTCGACATGCTGTGGGTGCCGGCCAAGCTGTGGGGCGTGATCCTGATGTTCGGCGCGGTGGCCATCCTGTTCTTCCTGCCGTGGCTGGATCGCAGCCCGGTCAAGTCGATCCGCTACAAGGGCCTGCTGTTCAAGGTGATCCTGGCGGTGTTCGTGGCGTCGTTCCTGCTGCTCGGCTATCTCGGTACCCAGCCGCCCGGCGGCTGGCGTGGTCCGGCGGCGCTGATCGGCACCATTGTGTACTTCGCATTCTTCCTGCTGATGCCCATCTACAGCAGGCTCGACAAGACCAAGCCGGTTCCGGAAAGGGTGACCCAATGATGCGGCGGGCGGTACTCATATTGTCGGCAGCGCTGATGGCGCCGGGTGTGTGGGCAGCCGGCGGTCATGCCGTGCCCTACGATTTCAGCCCGGATCTGGGCAACGAAGCCTCGCTGCAGCGCGGCGCCAGCCTGTTCATGAACTACTGCTCGGGCTGTCACTCGTTGCAGTACCTGCGCTATCAGCGAATGACCGATGATCTCGGCATTCCCGCGGAGATGGTGCAGGAAAACCTGATCTTCTCGAATGTGCCGAATCACGAGCGCATCCACACCGGTCTGCCCGAGAAGTCCTCTAAATGGTTCGGCAAGGCACCGCCGGACCTGACGCTGGTGGCCCGGTCACGCGGCGCGGACTGGTTGTACAGCTTCCTGCGTACCTATTACATCGATGACAGCCGGCCGACCGGCGTCAACAACGTGGTGTTTTCGAACACCGCGATGCCGCACGTGCTGGCCCCCCTCCAGGGCTACCAGGCCAAGCCGGCACATGACGATGACGGCGGCGGCCATGGCGCGGCGCCCGAATTCGAGCTGGTTCAGGCAGGCAGCATGAGCGAGGACCAGTACGAGCAGGCGGTTGCCGACATCACCAATTTCCTGGTGTACGCTGGCGAGCCCGCGAAAATGGTGCGTTACGGCATGGGCGTCAAGGTGATTCTCTTCCTGGCGGTTTTCACGCTTCTGGCATGGTTGCTCAAGCGTGAATTCTGGCGTGACGTGCATTGATCCGCCATCGCCGGGTATCGGCAATGAAATCTGAGGCGGTCCGCTCATGGTAAGTACGGCCAGCCGGCGGTCCCTGATGACGCTGTTTGCGGGCGCCGACTGTCCGCACAGTCACCGCATCCGGATGGTGATCGCCGAAAAGGGCATCGATAGTCTGGATACGGTCGAAATCCGGCCGGGCGAGACCAGTGAAGATCTGGTCGACCTCAATCCCTACAATACGGTGCCCACTCTGGTGGATCGTGATCTGGTGATGTACGACCCGCGCATCATCATGGAATACCTCGACGAACGTTTTCCCCATCCGCCGCTGATGCCGGTGGATCCGGTGATGCGTGCCCGCTACCGTCTGGCCATCTTCCGCATGGAGCAGGACCTTTACGGTCTAATCGACGATCTGCACGGCACCCCCACGCAGGTCCGCAAGGCCCGCACCCGGCTGCGCGAGATCCTCACCACCCTGGCTGCCGATTTCTCCGCCCGCCCCTTCATGGGCGAGGAGTTCTCGCTGGTGGACTGCACCTTTGCGCCGATCCTCTGGCGGCTGGACCATTACGGCGTGGAGCTGCCGCCCAAGCAGGGCAAGCGGCTCGGCGAATACGCCCGCCGCCTGTTCGGGCGCGCTGCCTTCCGGGCCAGCCTGACCGAGCAGGAAGCCGCCATGCGGGCGGGATGACGGGCCCCCGACGACACGCGTTACCATGGCCGACGTGACTTCCCGCCGCCCTTATCTGATCCGGGCCATCTACGACTGGGTGCTGGACAACGGCCTGACGCCGCACCTGCTGGTGGCGGCCGACGCCGCCGGTGTCGAGGTGCCGGGCGAGTTCGTCACCGAGGACAGCCGGATCACCATCAATGTCAGTCCCACCGCGGTGCGCAACCTCGAGCTGGGCAACGACTGGATCCACTTTTCCGCTCGTTTTTCCGGCCGACCGTTCCAGGTGAACGTGCCGCCCGGGGCGGTGCTGGCACTCTATGCCCGCGAGAACGGGGAGGGCATGCTCTTCGGCGAAGCCGAGGACCCGCCCGACCCGCCGCCGACCGACACCGGCGGTGACAACGACAGCGACAGCGGCGGCAAGCCGCGCGGCAGCCACCTCAAGGTCGTGAAGTAGCTGCGAGAGTCAGGGCGTCCCGAACAGGGATTCGTCGATGGCGTCGCACAGGCAGTGGATGAACAGCAGGTGTACCTCCTGGATGCGGGCAGTCACATCGGAGGCGGCGCGCAACTCCATGTCCTCGGCGCTCAGCCGGCCGGCCATCGCGCCGCCGTCCCGGCCGGTCAGCGCCAGCACCCGCATCGACGCTGCGTGGGCGCTGTCGATGGCCGCCACCACATTGGGCGAGTTGCCGCTGGTGCTGATTGCCAGCAGGACATCGCCGGGCTGTCCGAGCGCCTCGACCTGACGGGCAAAGATGCGTTCGTAACTGTAGTCATTGGCGATGGCGGTCAGGGTCGAGCTTTCCGTGGTCAGTGCCACCGCCGGCAGGGCCCGTCTTTCCCGCTCGAAACGGTTGATCAGTTCCGAGGAAAAATGCTGGGCGTCGCCCGACGATCCGCCGTTGCCGCAGGATAGAATCTTGCGCCCGGCGGCAAGCTGATGCGCCAGCATGGCACCGGCGGCGCTGATCTGCGGCAGGGTGCGTGTCAGCGTATCGCGCTTGGCGGTGATGCTGTCCTCGAAGAATCGGGTGATCCGGTCGGTCGTGCTCATGATCCTCAGTCCAGTTGAAAGGCGTCCTCGATCCATTCGAGGCCGCCATCGGGGCCTACACCCACCACGTCGAAGCGCAGCGGCCGCGCCGCCAGTGCCGGCCGGGCCTGCAGCAGGCAGCGGGCCGCATGGACGATGCGTTGCTGCTTGCGGGGGGTAACCGTTTCCACCGCCCGTCCGTAATCCGATCGGCTGCGCTGGCGCACTTCCACCACGATCACCGTCTCGCCATCGTCCAGCACGAGATCGAGTTCGCCGCCAGGGCGGCGGAAATTGCGGGCCAGACAGCGCAGCCCCTGCCGACGGGCGCGTTCCAGCACCGCCGACTCGGCGGCCGCGCCGCGGGCCTGCCGGGTGGTCGCCGGCATCGGCGAATCAGGTGCCGCTCTGCCGGGCGTCCACCGGAATGAACCCGTGGTCCGGCTGGGCCGGCTCGATCGGGGTCGGTTTGCCACCGCTGAATTTGCCCCAGTCCAGGCGGCGGCGAATCTGCCCGTCCGGTTCCAGATACAGCTCGCCGGTCGCTCCCTCGAATAAGTCCCCCGCCCGCATCTCGCCCGCCCGGATGCGGGCGGCGAGGCGCCAGGCATCCAGGCCCATCCCGAACAGGCGCGGATAGCGGTCCGCGTCTTCCGGCCAGCGTGCGGCGATCTGCGCCAGCCGGGGCACATCCTCGCGTGACAGCACCCAGGGCATGTCGGCAAACAGCAGGCCGTTCAGGTCTATGTCACGGTCCGGATCGACCTGACCGGTGTAGGCGTGGGAGGTCGCCAGCACCGGCAGGCGGGCGGCCCGGTAGAAACGCAACTGGGTGCGGATCAGCCGGGCGTGGTTGGGCTGGGCGGCCAGGAAGACGAAGTCCACGTCCTGGCGGCGGCCCCGCTCGATCGGCTCGCCATCGGCATTGGTGGCGACCTCGCGGGCCTGTTCCTCGCGCACACCGGTGTACCTCAGCACCCGTTTGATCGGCTCGGCATGGTCGTTCTGCGAGGTGTCATACGTGGCGTAATCCACCAGCTCACCGCCAGCGTAATGGAGCGCCTGTTCGAAGGCGCCCAGTACCCGTTGACCCCATTCGCCGTCCGGCACCAGCGCAATGGCGCGGCGCCAGCCTTCGGCGGTGGCGCGATGGGCGACCGCACGGGCTTCATCCTCCGGCGCGAGCCCGAACTGGTAGAAGCCCGGGAACTGATCGGCATTGTCCTGGTAGTTCAGGGCCAGCACGGGCATCGGCAGCTGTGGTATGCCGGTGAGGTCGGCCACCTGGGCCTTGCCCAGCGGCCCGACCAGAATGCCGACCCCGTCGGCGCGGGCCTGGTCAATCGTCGCAGCCACATTGCGCTGCCGGTTGGTGTCATAGATACGGACATCCGCCCGCGGGGTGGATTCTTCGTAATAACCGGCCAGAAAACCGTCCCGCACGGCGCCGGCGGCGGCCGCGAACTGTCCGGAAAGCGGCAGCGCCAGGCCCACTACCCGGGCGCCGCGTCCGCCGGCGCCGGGGATATCCGGCGACATCGGCTGATAGCCTAGCCGCTCGGGCAGGATGTGGCGGGTGGCCGGGTGCCCGGGGTGACGCTGTTCCCAGGCCTGCAGGTCGCGGGTAAGCGTATCGCGATCAGGCGTGACCTGACCGGCGATGCCGGCCAGTTCCACCCAGCCGCGAGTGATGCTGTCAGCCGACGCCAGGGCGGCCCGATCCCGTTCCGGTGATTGCGCAGCCCGGAGCCGCTCCCAGATGCGTTCATTGTTGCGGCGTATCGCGCGCGGCTCCAGCAGCCACACGCTGCGCTGGACCAGGGCATGGACCCCGTCGATGGTCCGCCCGGCTTCGAACAGTAGTTCCGCGCGCAGTGACCAGGTGCGTGCGGCCACCAGCGGTGACGCCCCGGCGGACGGCGGGGCAATGCGTTCCAGTGCTTCGGCCGGCGACAGGCCGGCCACTTCGGCGCGTAGTTTCACCGATACCAGACGGGCCTCATCGTCGGCCCCGAGGGTGTTGGCGTCGACCTGATTCAGCATCTGCTGCGCCCGCGCGCCGTCGCCCGCTTCCACCGCGGCCTCGGCGGCCCGCAGGTACAGTGGGCTCCGTCGGGGCTCACTGGCCGCCTGCGCCGCCTGTTCATAGAGAACCGAGGCCTGCGAGGGCTCGCCCCGGGAAGCCGCTGCCGCGGCACGATCCACCGGGCCGCCGCGACCACCGCCATTCGGCAGGGCGGCGCAGCCGGCCAGGATGAATACGGCCGATAGCAGCGGCAGCCAGCGCGTGAAAAGAGTCGGGATTGCAATCATCTGGGGCCTGTTCCTGCGATGGCGGCGAATCACATCGACGCCAGGTCGGCCCGCAAGCGGGCAGTGGTCGATGCCGGGCGCTACCATAGTAGCGTTTTCCGCAAGAATCCATGCCACCGGCTGACCGTTCCGTGACCCAGACCGCCTGCCTCTACATCGTCGCCACCCCCATCGGCAATCTCGGGGACCTGTCGACGCGGGCGGCCGAGGTGCTGCGAACGGCGGATCTGGTGGCGGCCGAAGATACCCGCCACAGCCGCCGCCTGATGGATGCGATTTCGGCCGATGTGCCCATGCTCTCGCTGCACGAGCACAACGAGTCGCAGCGGGTGGCGCAGTTACTGGAACGCCTTGCCGGTGGGGCGCGTATCGCCCTGATCTGCGATGCCGGCACGCCGTTGATCAGCGATCCCGGTTTCGTGCTGGTTCGGGCGGTGCGCGACGCCGGCCATCGGGTGGAAGCCCTGCCGGGACCCTGTGCGGCCATCGCCGCGCTATCGGTAAGCGGCCTGCCTACCGATCGCTTCGTGTTCGAGGGCTTCCTGCCGTCGCGGGCCACCGCCCGGCGCCGCAGGCTCGGGGAACTGGCGGCTGAGGCGCGCACGCTGATCTGCTACGAGTCCAGTCATCGGGTAGCCGCCACCGTGGCCGATATTGTCAGCGAACTGGGGAGTGAGCGCCCGGTCACACTTGCCCGCGAGCTCACCAAGCTGCATGAACAGACCGTGACCCTGCCGGCCGGCGAGCTGGTGGCCTGGCTGCAGGCGGATGATCAGCGTCGGCGCGGCGAGTTCGTGCTGGTCATCGGTGGGTCGGACGCGCCGCCGCCGGCCGAGGCTGCCGGGCTGACCCCGGAGCGCATCCTGCGTGAACTGCTGCGATCGATGCCGGTGGCGCAGGCGGCCCGCAGTACGGCCCGTCTGACCGGCATGCCCAGGAATCAGCTCTACCAACTGGCGCTGGCGCTGCGTGACGCCCCCGGGTGATGGCGCGATCAGTTACCATGCCGGGGGAGTCGGCCGGACAGTCGCGGCCGCCAGCAATGGCGGCGGAGGAAAGTCCGGGCTCCGCAGGGCAGGGTGCCAGGTAACGCCTGGGGGGCGCGAGCCTACGGAAAGTGCCACAGAAAACATACCGCCGATGGCCCGCGCAAGCGGGATCAGGCAAGGGTGAAAAGGTGCGGTAAGAGCGCACCGCGCGGCCGGCAACGGTCCGTGGCAGGGTAAACCCCACCCGGAGCAAGACCGAATAGGGGAGCATCGTGCGGCCCGTACGGCTCCCGGGTAGGTCGCTAGAGGCGGATGGCGACATCCGTCCCAGACGAATGACTGTCCCAGACAGAACCCGGCTTACAGGCCGACTCCCATGACGAATAGCGGTGCCGCGCAAGCGGCACCGCACCCCGTCCTTTCTCCCGCGAGCGGGAGAAACCGAAAGAGGGTAGCCGGGAAGAGAGCAACCCGCCGACGCCGGAATTCGTCTCGCACCGCACCCCGTCCTTTCTCCCGCGAGCGGGAGAAACCGAAAGAGGGTAGCCGGGAAGAGAGCAACCCGCCGACGCCGGAATTCGTCTCGCACCGCACCCCGTCCTTTCTCCCGCGAGCGGGAGAAAGCGAAAGCCGGTCACCGGGATCTCACCGGCCCGCCGTTTCGGGCGGTGGGACCACGCTGCACTCGTTACCGTCCCCGGCCGGGACTAGCGGCATGGCAGGGCGCGAGTCTGCCGCCTGATGCTCCCGCCAGCCCGTTAACAGCTCCCGAACGCCACCTCGGCGCCCTATACGTTCGCGGTGACAATGGTTGATGTCGTCAGCCATCAATCGGCCTTAAGCGGCTGTCCATGTGACGATTTTTTACCCCACATCACACCACGTCCCGGCTTGCCCGCTAAGCGCCTGTTTCACCGACGTTTTTCCCCTGAAGCGGGTGTCACTTTTCCTTGACACGGGAATTCGGAAGTGCCTATAGTGGCGTTTAAGGGCAAAAAGTGGTTTGAAGTGGAACGCCGCTTCAGGGAGCCAGCACCGTGTTCAGGGGTTCCAGTCCAGTCACCGTCGACGCGAAGGGACGCTTCGCCATTCCATCGGCTTACCGTCAGCCGATTCGGGATGCTTGCGGTGGACGGATTGTGGTTACCCAGCACTGGGACCGGTGTCTCCTGATCTATCCGCAGCCGCAGTTCCAGGCCTTCGAAAGCGAGCTGCTGAGCCGCGGTGGACTCAATCCCAAGGTGCGTGACATCCAGCGGTTCCTGCTGGGCAATGCGCGTGACCTGGAAATGGACAAGCAGGGACGACTCCTGCTGCCGAGCCCGCTGCGCGGGTTCGCCGGCATCGACTCCCGCGCCGTTCTGATGGGCGTGGGCAATCTTTTCGAGCTCTGGGCAGAAGACGATTGGCAGGCGCGAAACGACGCCAGTTGCGACGAACTGGCCGCGCAGGCGGCGGCGGGTGCGCTGCCCGATGCGCTGCAGGATCTACCGCTTTGACCGGGTGCGGCCACGATGCCGCTGGGAACAGGGAGATGGCGCGAGCATGGGCGATGAATGACCGGCCTCACGCCTCGGTATTGCTGGATGCCGCGGTCGACGCGTTGTGTGTGCGGCCGGGCGGCGTCTATGTGGACGCCACTTACGGGCGCGGCGGTCACAGCGGCGAGATTCTCCATCGTCTGGGTGGCCGGGGACGGTTGCTGGCGGTGGATCGCGACCCGGATGCCGCGGATCATGCCGAACGCAGCTGGGGGCGCGAGCCCCTTTTTCAGTTTCGCCGCACCGGATTCGACCACCTGGCAACGGTGATCGCGGACGCCGGCCTGACCGGCCGTGTTGACGGCATTCTGTTCGATCTGGGGCTGTCGTCGCCGCAAGTGGACGATGCTCGCCGCGGATTTTCCTTTCGCCATGGCGGTCCGCTGGATATGCGCATGGACCCCAACACGGGTGAAAGCGCGGCCGACTGGCTGGCGCGGGCGGAAATGGGTGAAATCGCCGCTGTTCTGCGCCGCTACGGCGAGGAGAAGCTGGCCGGCCGTATTGCCCGGGCCATCGTGACCGCCCGCGAGCAGGCGCCCATCGATACGACCGACCGGCTGGCCGCGATCGTGGCCGACGCCACGCCGGCCCGGATTGCCGCCGGCAGCCGGATTCATCCCGCCACGCGCACGTTCCAGGCGCTGCGCATTCAGGTCAATGACGAACTGGGCGCGCTGCAGGAGGCCCTGGACGCCTGCCCGGCCGCGCTTGCCGATGGTGGTCGGCTGGCCGTGATCAGCTTTCATTCGCTGGAGGACCGCATCGTCAAGAGATTCATGCGGGCTGAGGCGCATCCGCCGCCACCGCCGGTGCCCATGGTCGCCGAGCCCGAACCCGGCTTCGTCCTGGTGGGCAAGCCCCGGCGACCGGACGCCGCGGAAGTGGCGGCCAACCCCCGTGCCCGCAGCGCCGTGCTGCGAGTTGCGGAACGGCGGCGCGCATGACCCGGCAGCGAGCGGTGCTGCTGACCGTGCTGGGCGGCGTTGCGCTGGCCAGCGCGGTGGCCGTGATCGAGGCCAAGCATCGGTCACGGGAGCTGCAGTCGGAGTTGCAGGTGCTGCGGGTCGAGCGTGATCGTCTGCGCACCGAATGGTCGCAACTGCAGCTGGAGGAAAGCGCCTGGGCCAATCCGGACCGCGTTGCCCGGATGGCGCGTGAGCAGCTGAATATGCAGGTGCCGCGTCACTTCGAACTGATCGAGGCGCAACCGTGAATCGGTCGCGGCGTCGCAATCTCAAGCTTGAGCCGCCGCCGGCCTGGCGGGCCCGCGCGATGCTCGGGCTGTTCAGCGTGTTTGCCGTGATGCTGGGCGCCCGGGCGTTCGAGTTGCAGGTTCTGGACCAGGAATTCCTCAACGAAGAGGGCGCCAAGCGGCATCTGCGCACGATCGAGGTGCCCGCGGTCCGTGGTGCGATCCGCGACCGCCGTGGTGCGCCGCTGGCGCTGTCGGCGCCCACCGAATCCGTCTGGGCGGTACCAAGGGCGCTGCTGGATGATCCCGGGCGGCTGTCCGCACTGGCTGCCGAACTGGACTACAGCACGGCGGAACTGCGCGACCGCCTGGAAAATTATCGCGACCGTCAGTTCCTGTATCTGCAGCGCCAGCTCAGTCCTGCCCACGCCCAGCGGGTGATGGCGGTGGGCGCCCCGGGCGTGTTCCTGCAGCGCGAGTACCGGCGGTACTACCCCGGTGGTGAATCGACCGCCCAGCTGGTGGGGCTGACCGACATCGACGGTCGCGGCCAGGAGGGGATCGAGCTGGCGCTGGACGATGAACTCGACGGCACGCCCGGCAGCCGCCGTGTGATCAAGGATCGTGTCGGCCGGGTGGTGGAGGATCTGGCCGAGTTCACCCCGCCGGATCCCGGCGGTGATGTACGGCTGACCGTGGATCTGCGTCTGCAGGCGCTGGCCTATCGGGAACTCAAGGCGGCGGTGCTGGAGCACCAGGCCCGTGCCGGTGTCGCGGTAATGGCCGATCCGGAAACGGGCGAAATCCTGGCCATGGTGTCATTCCCCAGTTTCAATCCGAACAGCCGCGACTCCATTCCGACCGGAACGTTGCGGCACCGGGCCGTCACCGACACCTTCGAACCCGGTTCCACCTTCAAGCCGCTGATGATCTCGCGAGCGCTGGATGCCGGCGTATTCACGCGTGACAGCGTGATCGATACCGAGGGCGGGCGCTTTCGCGTCGGCCGGCTGACGGTCCGCGATTTCCGCGACTACGGCGATGTCGACCTGCGTCGGCTGCTGACCAAGTCCAGCAACGTGGGCGCGGCCAAGGTCGGGCTGAAGCTCGGTCCGGAACGGCTCTGGCAGGTCTACAACGACTACGGTTTCGGCACCATCAGCGGGGTTCGCTTCCCGGGAGAGCGCTACGGTGTGTTGCGCAATTTCGCGCGCTGGGATGATGTCACCACCGCCACCGCGGCCTATGGCTACGGGGTGTCGGTGACGGCGCTGCAGCTGATCCGCGCCTACTCGGCGCTGGCGGATGACGGCAAGCTTCGGGATCTGCGGCTGACCCTGGCGGATCAGGGCGGTTGGCAGGCCGCGCCCAGGCAGGTGATTTCGGCTGACGCCGCTGCGAAGGTGCGCGATCTGCTCGGCGATGTAGTGTCCGACGAAGGTACGGCCGGGCGGGCCGCGGTGCCCGGCTATCGCGTGGTCGGCAAGACCGGTACGGTGCGCAAGGTCGAAGGCGCGGGCTACGACGCCGCCAGCCATCAGTCCCTGTTCGTGGGTATGGCGCCGGCCGATGACCCGGCGCTGGTGACCCTGGTGATGGTGGATGAGCCCGGCGGCCGGGACTACTACGGCGGACTGGTCGCCGCGCCAGCCTTTTCCAACATCATGCGAGAGGCGCTGCGCATTCTGCGCGTGCCGCCGGACAACCCGGCCACCCTGACCGCCGAGGCCGCGGCCGAATCGGAGTCCCGCACGTGAGCCCGGCTGCGCTGCAACCGGCGCCGATGCGGCTGGACCGGCTGCTGGCCGGGCTGGGTGAGGCGCGGGCCGGCGAGCTGGCGGTGACCGGTCTGGCTACGGACAGCCGGAAAGTGGCGCCCGGTGACCTGTTCCTGGCCTGTGGCGGGGGCGAGCGGCACGGGATGGCATACATCGATGATGCGCTGGCCCGCGGTGCGGTTGCCGTACTCTGGGAGGGGGAGCAGCCACCGGCCGTGACCGTGCCGGCGATCCGGGTGGCCGATCTGCATCGGCACGTGGGCGAGATCGCGTCGCGGTTCCACGGCAATCCCTCGGCCAGCATGCTGGTGGTCGGCGTCACCGGTACCGACGGCAAGACCTCGGGCACCCATCTGCTCACGCAGGCGTTGACCCATCTCGGCCGCAACAGCGGCTATCTGGGCACGCTGGGTTACGGCTGGCTGGATGCGCTGGCGGCGCCCACGCACACCACGCCGGACGCGGTATCCCTGCAGGGCTGGCTGGCCCGGCTGGCGGCCGCGGGTGCCGAGGCCGTGGCGCTGGAAGTGTCGTCGCACGCGCTGGACCAGTTCCGGGTCGACGGTACCGACATCGACATCGCCGTGCTCACCAACCTGGGCCGCGATCACCTCGACTATCACGGCAGCGTGGAGGCCTACGTCGCCGCCAAGCGGCGGCTGTTCGAATTTGCCGGGCTCGATCACGTCATCCTGAATATCGACGATCCCACCGGCGCCGCCTGGTTCCCCGACATGGCAGAACGCGGCGCTTCGGTGGCATACGGACTGATGCCGCATACCCCGCCGATCGCCGGGCTGCACGTCTTTGCGACCGACGTGCTGACCCGGCCGGATGGGCTGGTGGTCGAAGTGGACAGCAGCTGGGGGCGCCTGCGGGTGGAAAGCGGGCTGCTGGGCCGTTTCAATGCCTACAACCTGCTGGCGGTCCTGTCGGTACTGCTGGTTGACGGCGTGGCGCCGGACCGCGCAGCGGCCGCGTTGGCATCGCTGCGGACCGTGCCCGGCCGCATGGAGGTGGTCGACGCCCAGGGGCGGGGCCCGCTGGTGGTGGTGGACTATGCCCATACCGCGGCGGCGCTGGAGCATGCGCTTCGCGCCCTGGGCGAGCACGTCGACGGGCGGCTGCATTGCGTGTTCGGCTGCGGCGGGAATCGTGATGCGGGCAAGCGCCCGCTGATGGGAGCGGCGGCTGCCAGGCTTGCGGACTGGGTCTGGGTCACCGACGACAATCCCCGCCATGAGGATGGCGACGCCATCGTGCGGGCCATCGTCGCCGGCATGCCCGGCGGCGCGGCGGTCACGGTGCAGCGCGACCGCGCCGCCGCCATTGCCGAAGCGATTGCCGCGGCCGGGCCGAATGATGCCGTGCTGATCGCTGGCAAGGGCCATGAAACCGATCAGCAGATCGGCGACGAGCGGCGGCCCTTCGATGACCGGCTGGCCGCCCGTCGCGTGCTGGAGGCGGCATGAAGCTCCGGCTCAGCGAAGTGGCCACCCTGGTCAACGGCCGCCTGGTCGGGGAAGACGCCTGGGTCGAGGGGGTTTCCACCGACACCCGGCGGCTGACACCCGGGTGTCTGTTCATCGCCCTCCGGGGCGAGCGTTACGACGGGCACGAGTTCGTGCGCCGTGCCGCTACCCTGGCCGCCGGCGCGGCGCTGGTGGCGCGCGAAATCGACGGCGGCCCCGCCCAGATCGTGGTCGGGGACACCCTGGCGGCGCTGCAGCGCCTTGCCGCGGCCTGGCGGCTGCGCAGCAACGCGCCGGTGCTGGCCGTGACCGGCAGTAATGGCAAGACCACCACCAAGACCATGCTGGCGGCCATCCTGGGCCAGGCCGGTCGGGTGCTGGCGACCCGGGGCAATCTGAACAATCACATTGGCGTGCCGCTGACGCTGCTCGAACTGGGCGCCGAACACGACTTCGCGGTGGTCGAGATGGGGGCCAACCACCCCGGCGAGATCGCATTGCTGACCCGACTGGCCCGCCCGAACGTGGGCCTGATCACCAACGCCGGGGATGCGCACCTGGAGGGATTCGGCTCGCGCGAGGGGGTGGCCCGCGCCAAGGGCGAACTGTTCGCCGACCTGGCAGCCGACGGCATCGCGGTAATCAATGCCGATGATGCTTATGCCGATTTGTGGGGGGAGCTGGCCGGCGATCGCCGGCAGCTGCGCTTCGGTCTTCGGGGGAAGACCGAGGTGCGCGCGCATGACGTGGTCACCGAGGCCAACGGCATGCGCTTCGTGCTGACCGCGCCCGATGGGGAGGCGGCGGTGACCCTGCCGCTGGCCGGCCGGCACAACGTTGCCAACGCGCTGGCAGCCGCCGCGGCCGCCGCCGCGGTGGGTACGCCTGTGGCAGCGATTGCGGCCGGTCTGGCCGCGGTGCCGCCGGTGGCGGGACGACTCCGTGCTCGTCCCGCCGTCGGCGGCGCCACCCTGATCGACGATAGCTACAACGCCAACCCGGATTCGCTGGCTGCTGCCATCGAGGTGCTGACCGCCGGCACCGGGCAGGCCTGGCTAGTGCTCGGCGACATGGCCGAGCTGGGCGATGCAACCGAGATGCGGCACACCGAAGCCGGACGCCTGGCCCGCAAGGCCGGGGTTCGGCGTCTGTTCACCATCGGCCGCCATAGCGTCCTGGCAGCCAGGGCGTTCGGCGGTGACGCCCGTCATTACGAAGAGCGTGAGGCGCTGATACGGGATATTGCCGATGGCCTGTCGTCAGACGTGACCGTTCTGGTGAAGGGGTCACGCTCCGCCGGCATGGAGCAGGTGGTCGAAGCCCTGGTCTGCAACGACAAGGCCGAGCCGGCCGGGGCAGGTGTCGGATGCTGATGCACCTGGCCGAGTATCTGGAACAGTACTACAGCGGTTTCCGCGTGTTCCAGTTCCTGACCTTCCGCGGCATTCTCGGCGTGCTGACGGCGATGGTGTTCAGCTTTGTCGCGGGCCCGTGGATGATCCGCCACCTGACCGTGCGCCAGATCGGCCAGCAGATTCGCGAGGACGGACCCGAGTCGCACCTGATCAAGGCCGGCACCCCGACCATGGGGGGCGCGCTGATCCTGTTCGCGGTGCTGGTTGCCACGCTGCTGTGGGCCGACCTGTCGAATCAGTGGGTGTGGGTGGCGATATTCGTGACCGCGGCCTTCGGGGCGGTCGGTTTCGTCGACGATTATCTCAAGCTCAAGGTGGGAAACAGCCGCGGGCTGTCGGCGGTGGCCAAGTACGGCTGGCAGAGCGTGATCGGGCTGTCGGCGGCGCTGTGGGTATATGCCGGCGCGGAAACCGGGGCCGAGACCAGTGTGTTGATCCCCATGCTCAAGGATGTGGCGATTCCGCTGGGAGCCGGCTACATCCTGTGGACCTATCTGGTGGTGGTCGGTTCGAGCAACGCGGTGAACCTTACCGACGGCCTGGACGGCCTGGCGATCATGCCTTGCGTGATGGTGGCCTCGGCCCTGGGTGTCTTCGCCTACGTCACCGGGCATACCGAATTCTCGAATTACCTGGGCTTTCACTACATCGAGGGCGTCGGGGAGCTGGCCATCTTCTGCACGGCCATCGGTGGCGCGGGCCTGGGATTCCTGTGGTTCAACACCTATCCGGCGCAGGTGTTCATGGGCGATGTCGGGGCACTGGCCCTGGGAGCCGCGCTGGGCATCGTGGCGGTGATCGTGCGCCAGGAAATCGTGCTGGTGGTGATGGGCGGCATCTTCGTCGCCGAAACCGTCTCGGTGATTCTGCAGGTGGCCAGTTTCAAGCTGACCGGCCGGCGCATGTTCCGCATGGCGCCGCTGCATCATCACTTCGAACTCAAGGGCTGGGCCGAGCCCAAGATCATCGTGCGCTTCTGGATCATCACCCTGGTGCTGGTCCTGATCGGTTTGTCCACGTTGAAGATCCGATGAACAGCGCGATTCGGGAATCCGGACTGGGGGCTCGCCAGGGGTCGAGTCTGATCGTGGGCATGGGGGCCACCGGGCTGTCCGTGGCCCGCCATTTCCTGCGTGAGGGGGTGCCGTTCGCGGTGACCGACAGCCGGACGCAGCCGCCCGGGGCGCCGGAATTGCGGCGCCTCGCCGACGTCCCCTGCAGCTTCGGCGCCTTTTCTTCGCCGCTGCCCCTGGATCAGATTGCCGAAGTCGTGGTCAGCCCCGGCGTGTCCCTTGACGAGCCCTTCCTGCGCGACGTCCGCGCCGCCGGCATTCCCATCGTCGGCGACATTGAGCTATTTGCCCGGGCTCTTCAGGCGGCGAGTGCCGAGTCCCGGGTCCCGGCTGTGATCGCCATCACCGGCTCAAACGGAAAGTCGACCGTCACCGCGCTGGTGGCGGAAATGGCTGAAGCGGCCGGTCGGCGGGTGGCGGTGGGCGGCAATTTCGGCCGGCCCGCTCTGGATCTGCTCGGCGACGACGCCGAGTTGTTCGTGCTGGAGTTGTCCAGTTTCCAGCTCGCGCTGGTTGCAAACCTCGCGCCCGCCGCGGCGACGGTACTCAACGTCAGCGCCGATCACATGGATCGGCATGCCGACATTGAAGACTACGCCGGGACCAAGGCCCGCATCTTCCAGCGGGCGGCGGTGTCGGTGGTCAACGGGGACGATGCCCGGGTTGCCGCCATGGCCACATCGGGGCGACGCGTGGTGATCGGCGACCGGGCCGGTGACTGGCATCTGGATGGTCCGGCCGACGCGCCGATCGTCTGTCGCGGGGAGCAGAGGTTTCTCGCCGCGGCAGACCTGCCGCTGCGCGGCCGCCACAACCTGTGCAATGCCCTGGCTGCGCTGGCGCTGGGCGAGGCGGTCGGGTTGCCCGACGCTGCCATGCGCGAGGCGCTGCAACGATTCCCCGGGCTGCCGCACCGCTGCCAGTTCGTGGCCTCGATCAATGGGGTGGACTGGGTCAACGACTCCAAGGGCACCAACGTGGGCGCCATGCTGGCCTCGCTGGACGGCCTGCCGGGCCCGATTCTGCTGCTGGCCGGCGGCCAGGCAAAGGGGGGTGACTTCACGCCGGTGGGGCCGGTGATGGCGCGCAAGGGCCGGCTGGCGATCCTGTTCGGCACCGATGCCGCCGCTATTGCGGACGCGCTGCGCGACCACGTGATGGTCGAGCAGGTACCAAGTCTGGACGAGGCAATCGACCGTGCCGCCGGCGCGGCCGAGCCGGGAGACACCGTCCTGCTGTCGCCCGGTTGCGCCAGCTTCGATCAGTTCCGGAGCTACGAGGACCGCGGCGAGCGCTTCATGGCCGGCGTGCGGAGGCTGGCGGCATGAATCTGCGCCCGAATGTCGTATGGCGGCTGCCGGCCGGTCCGGTGGATGCCTGGTTCGCCGCCACGGTCGCGTTGCTGCTGGGTCTGGGCCTGGTGATGGTGGGCTCGGCCTCGGTGGCGGTGGCCGACCGGCTGGCGGATGAACCACTGCATTTCTTCTACCGGCAGGCGGTGTACGCGCTGATCGGCCTGGGCCTGGGATTCGTGGTGCTGCATGTACCGCTGCGCATCTGGCAGGCCAACAGTTTCAATCTGCTGGCGGTGTCCCTGGTGATGCTGCTGTTGGTGCTGATTCCGGGGATCGGGCACGAGGTCAATGGCGCCCGCCGCTGGATCGACCTTGGCCTGGTGTCGGTGCAGGTGTCCGAGCCAGCAAGGTTGGGCCTGCTGCTGTATCTGGCCGGTTATGCGGTGCGTCAGCAGGTGGAACTGCGAACCAGTTTCGCCGGTCTGCTGCGGCCGGTACTGCCCATCGGACTGGCCTGCCTGCTGCTGTTGATCGAACCCGATTACGGGGCCTGCGCGGTCCTGTTCGCAGTGACCGGCATCCTGATGTTCCTGGCCGGCGCCCGGCTGTCGCATCTGCTGGTGCTGGCCGGAACCGCTGGTGGCCTGCTGGTGATGGCGGCGTTGTCGTCACCCTACCGGGTGGCGCGGCTGATCAGTTTTACCGACCCCTGGGCTCATCCCTATGCCAGTGGCTTCCAGCTGACCCAGTCGCTGATCGCCATCGGCCGGGGCGAGATTGCCGGCGTGGGGCTTGGCAACAGCGTCCAGAAGCTGCTGTACCTGCCTGAGACCCACACCGATTTCCTGTTCGCCATCCTCGCCGAGGAGTTCGGGTTGATCGGGTCGCTGGCGGTGATCGCGCTGTTCACGCTGTTCGTCTGGCGGGCATTCCTGATCGGCCGGCGGGCAATGGATGCGGGCATGCTGTTCGGGGCCTTCCTGGCCTTTGCGCTGTCCAGCTGGATGGTGTTGCAGGCGTTCATCAACATTGCGGTGAACATGGGCATGCTGCCCACCAAGGGGCTGACGCTGCCGTTGATGAGCTATGGCGGGTCCAGTCTGGTCGTGATGTGCGTGCTGGTAGCCCTGCTGGTGCGAGTGGATATGGAGGCCGGCGCCGCCGGCCGGGCGGCGGCGCGATGAACGGGCCGCGGGTTCTGATGATGGCCGGAGGCACCGGGGGGCATGTATTCCCCGCCCTGGCGGTGGCCGATGCCCTGCGCGAGCGTGGTGCCGAGGTGGTCTGGATGGGCACCCGGGCCGGTCTTGAGTCGCGGGTGGTGCCGGCCGCCGGTTACCGGATGGAGTGGATCGGCGTGTCCGGGTTGCGCGGCAAGGGATGGCGAACCTGGCTGGGTGCGCCGTGGCAGTTGATGCGGGCCGTCTGGCAGGCCCTGCAGGTGGTGCGCCGGGTGGCGCCGGCACTGGTGGTGGGCATGGGAGGGTTCGTGTCCGGCCCCGGCGGGCTGGCGGCCTGGCTACTGCGTCGGCCGCTACTGGTGCATGAGCAGAATGCCGCGGCCGGCTTGACCAACCGCGTGCTTGCGCGACTGGCGCGGACCCGTCTGCAGGCCTTCCCCGACGCGCTGCCGGGTGCCCGCGTCGTGGGCAATCCGGTGCGTGCTGACATCCTCGCGCTGCCGGCCCCGGCGCAGCGTTTCGGTCAGCGCAGTGGCGCGATTCGGCTGCTGGCGCTCGGCGGCAGCGGCGGGGCGCTGGCAATCAATGAAATGCTGCCGGCGGCGTTGGCCCGTCTGCCGGTCGACCAGCGCCCGGTAGTGCGGCATCAGGCCGGCCGTACCGTCGACCAGGCGCAGGCGGCCTATGCCGAGCACGCCGTCGCGGCGGAGGTCAGCCCGTTCATCGAGGACATGGCCGAGGCCTATGCGTGGGCGGACCTGGTGATCTGCCGCGCCGGCGCGCTGACGGTGGCCGAGCTGGCGGCGGCGGGTCTGGGCGCCATCCTGATTCCCTATCCGCATGCGGTCGACGATCACCAGACCGTGAACGGCACCTATCTGACCCGGCGTGACGCCGCGGTGCTGGTGCAGCAGCGGGACCTCGATCCCGCCCGGCTGGCGCATATGCTGGAGGATCTGATCGGCGACCGATCCCGCCTGCTGGCGATGGCCGAGGCAGCGCATGCCGCGGCCTGGCCCGATGCCACCCGCGACATCGCGTCCGCCTGCCTGTCCCTGGCGGAGGTGCGGCGATGAATGCGGCCCCGACCAATTTCCAGCCGCTGAGCCAACGGCCCATGCGCCGGGTTCAGACGGTGCACTTCGTGGGCATCGGTGGCGTGGGCATGGCCGGCATCGCCGAGGTGCTGCTCAATCTCGGTTACACGGTGTCGGGCAGCGACATTCGCGACGGCGCCGCCACCCGACGCCTGACCGAGCGGGGGGCCGCCATCCGCATTGGTCATGACGCTGCCAACGCGACCGGCGCCGATGTGGTGGTGACCTCGTCCGCGGTGTCGGCGGACAATCCGGAGGTTGTCGCGGCCCGCGAACGGTTGATTCCGGTGGTGCCCCGGGCCGAGATGCTCGCCGAGCTGATGCGGTTCCGCTACGGCATCGCGGTGGCCGGGACCCACGGCAAGACCACCACCACCAGTCTGGTGGCGTCGGTGCTGGCCGAGGGCGGGCTCGATCCGACGTTCATCGTGGGCGGCAAGGTGCTGGGCGCCGGAACCAATGCCCGACTCGGGGAAAGCCCCTACATCGTGGCCGAGGCGGATGAATCGGACGCCTCGTTCCTGTTCCTGACCCCGATGCTGGCGGTGGTGACCAATATCGACGCCGATCACCTGGAAGCCTATGAGGGCGATTTCGCCAGGCTGATCGATACCTTCGTCGAGTTCATCCACCACCTGCCGTTCTACGGGCTGGCGGTGGTCTGCGTCGACGATCCGGTGGTTCGCGAGATGCTGCCGCGGGTGGGTCGGCCGGTGCTGACCTATGGCATTGATCACGACGCCGATCTGCGGGCCGAGAATCTGATTACCGAGGGGCCGGGCATCCGGTTCGAGCTTCGCATCCGCGACCACGACCAGGTCTGGCCGGTGCATCTGAATCTGCCCGGTCGCCACAACGTGCTCAACGCCCTGGCGGCGGCCGCGGTGGCCCGTGAGCTGGGCGTGGACATGACCGCGATCCAGCGCGCGCTGTCCGGTTTCGCCGGCATCGGGCGTCGCTGCGAGGTACTTGGCGAGATCGCGCTGGCCGGCCGTCACTGCCTGCTGGTCGACGACTATGGCCACCACCCCCGTGAGCTGAGCAGCATTCTGCAGGCGGTGCGCGCGGCCTGGCCGGAGCGCCGGCTGGTGGTGGTGTTCCAGCCGCATCGGTTCACCCGTACACGGGATCTGTTCGAGGATTTCTGCGAGGTGCTGGCCGGTCTGGATGTGCTGGTCCTGTGCGATGTCTATGCCGCCGGTGAGGTGCGGATTGCCGACGCCGATGGCCGGGCCCTGGCGCGCGGCGTGCGCGCCCGCGGGCGGGTCAATCCGGTGTTCGTGGCCGATGTGCACGACCTGCCCGACGTGCTGGCCGGCGTGGTCGCGGATAACGACGTGATTCTGACCCTGGGGGCCGGCGACATCGGCGCCGTAGCCGCCGGGATGGCGGCCAGCCACCGAATCGGAGACGCACCATGAGCGGCCGGTTCGGCAAGGTGGCAGTGCTGATGGGCGGCTGGTCCGCCGAGCGGGAGATTTCCCTGCAGTCCGGCCGGGCGGTGCTGGCCGCGCTACAGGCGCGTGGCATCGATGCCCACGGGGTGGACGTGGACCGGGCCCGGCTGCTGCATCTGGCCGATGACGGTTTCGACTGCGCCTGGATTGCCCTCCACGGCACGGGCGGGGAAGACGGCATCGCCCAGGCGGTGCTCGAGGTGCAGGGGCTGCCCTATACGGGCAGTGGCGTGCTGGCCTCCGCCCTGGCCATGGACAAGGCCCGTTGCAAGGCGTTGTGGGCGGCAAGTGGTATCCCGACGCCCGCCCACCGTCTGCTGCGGGCCGATACTGATGCCGACACGCTGGTTGCCGATATCGGCCTGCCGATCTTCGTCAAACCCGCCACCGAGGGATCGAGCATCGGCATGTCCCGGGTGGACGCGCCGGACCAGCTGCATGCCGCCTGGCAGGCGGCGTCCCGCTATGGCGAATCGGTGCTGGCGGAACGCTTCGTGGATGGTGGCGAATACACCGCCGCCGTGCTTGGCGACCGGGTGTTGCCGCTGCTGCGGATCGAATCCGCCGGGTCGTTCTATGACTTCCATGCCAAGTACGAGGCCGACACCACCCATTACCACTGTCCCTGCGGCCTGGCCCCGGATGAGGAACAGCGTCTGGCCGCCCTGTGCCTGGACGCCTTCCGCGCCACCGGCGCCCGTGGCTGGGGCCGCGTCGATTTCATGCTGGATGACGACGGCCAGCCCTGGTTCCTGGAAATCAACACGGTGCCCGGCATGACCTCGCACAGTCTGGTGCCCATGAGTGCGGCGGCGGCCGGCATCGATTTCGAAAGTCTGGTTGAACGCATTCTGGCCCTGAGCCTGGAGGAGCATGACGATGCGAACTGAACGCAAGCGCCTGCTCACGCCCCTGCTGATTCTGGTGACGAGCGCCGCGATCGCGGCCTGTACCTGGCAGGGCCTGACGCCCGATCACCGCCAGGCGCACCGCATGATCGTGGTGGGTGACCTGGTGCACACCACGGATGCCGCGCTGGTGGATGCCGCGGCGCCCTACATGACCCGCGGTTTCTACGAACTGGACGCCGCGGCCCTGGGCGACGCGATCCGGGCGTTGCCCTGGATCGCCGAGGTGACGGTGCACCGCCGCTGGCCGGACAGTGTGGTGGTCCGGGTGGCCGAGTACCGGCCCGTCGCCCGCTGGGGCGAGGACCAACTGGTCGACGCCGAGGGGCAGCGGTTCGAGTTGCCGGCGGAACAGATGCCGGCCGATCTGCCAGTCGTGCACGGACCGGACGGCAGCGCCCGTGAGCTGCTGGCTGAACTGCCTGCCCTGCAATCGATTCTGGCCGGCACGGACATGCGTATCGGTCGGCTGGCACTGGATCGCCGCGGTGGCTGGACCGCCTGGCTGGCAAACGGTCTGGAGCTGCGCCTGGGCCGGGATTCGGTCCAGGCCCGGCTGACCCGTTTTGCCCGGCATGCGCCGAGCGCCCTGGGCGCCGCGCTGGAAACCGCCGGTTATGTGGATCTGCGTTACGCGGATGGTTTTGCCGTGGGCGGCAATCGCGCCGCCCCGGCCAATGACAGCGAGACAGATAATGAGCAAGCGGCCTGAGAAGAATCTCGTCGTCGGGCTGGACATCGGCACCTCGAAGGTTGCCTGCATCGTCGCGGAGTACGACGAGCACGGTGAACTCGAATTGATCGGCATGGGCAGCCAGCCGTCCAAGGGCATGAAGAAAGGCATGGTGGTCAACATCGAGGCCACCACCCAGTCGATCCGCCGCGCGGTGGAAGAAGCCGAACTGATGGCCGGCTGCCGGATCCAGTCGGTGCACTGCGGTATCTCCGGCGCCCACGTGAAGTCGATCAACTCCCACGGCATCGTGGCGGTACGCAGCAAGGAGGTCACCGAGGCCGACATCGAGCGCGTCATCGACGCCGCCTGCGCGGTGGCCATTCCGGCCGACCAGAAGATCCTGCACATGCTGCCCCAGGAATTCGCGGTGGATGACAACGAGGGCATCCAGGAGCCGGTGGGCATGTCCGGCGTGCGCCTGGAGGTCAAGGTCCACATGGTCACCGGGGCGGTGACCTCGGCGCAGAACATCCAGAAATGCGTGGCCCGCTGCGGGCTGGAAGTCTCGAAGCTGTCACTGGAACAGCTTGCCTCGGCCGAGGCGGTGCTCAACGACGATGAAAAGGATCTGGGCGTCTGCATGGTGGACATCGGCGGCGGCACCTCCGACATCGCCGTGTTCGTCAACGGGGCGATTCGCCACACGGCAGTGATTCCGATCGCTGGCGACCAGGTCACCAACGACATCGCGGTGGCCCTGCGCACCCCGACGCAGCACGCCGAGGGGATCAAGATCCGCTACGGCTGTGCGCTACCCGAACTGATCGAGGAAGACGACGCCATCGAAGTACCCAGCGTGGGCGAACGCCCGCCGCGGCGGCTGTCGCGCTACACGCTGGCCGAGGTAATCAAGCCTCGTTACGAAGAGCTGTTCATGCTCATTCACAAGGAACTCACCCGCAGCGGTTACGACGACGTGATCGCCGGCGGGGTGGTGATAACCGGCGGCTCCGCAAAGATGGAGGGCCTGGTGGACCTGGCCGAGGAGGTCTTCCATATGCCGGTTCGATTGGGGGTGCCGCAGCGGGTCAAGGGGCTGACCGACGTGGTCAGGAACCCCATCCACGCCACCGGCGTGGGGCTGCTGCAGTTCGGTACGAAGCCCGTCACGGGGTATCAGCCCCTGAGTGGCGGTCATTTCGGCAATCAGGGCTTTCAACAGGCCTGGTCACGCATGAAGGCGTGGTTCCAGGGAAATTTCTAGGCAACGCAACGGTTTGAGTCCGGGCAACCGGATCAAGCGTCCCGGCGACGGGACGGCACGGCAACTGGAGGATGGATCATGAGTGAAGTGTTCGAATTCGCTGACGAAAGGACCGACAAGGCCATCATCAAGGTGATCGGCGTCGGAGGCGGCGGTTCCAATACCGTCAATCAGATGGTCAACGGCGGTATCGAAGGGGTGGATTTCATCTGCGCCAATACCGATGCCCAGCATCTGGAATCCTGCCAGGCGGATACCCTGGTGCAGCTCGGGGTCAACGTGACCCGCGGCCTGGGTGCTGGTGCGGACCCGGTAATCGGCCGACAGGCGGCCGAGGAGGATCGTGACCGCATTCGCGAGGCGATCGAGGGTGCCGACATGCTGTTCATTACCTGTGGCATGGGCGGTGGTACCGGCACCGGCGCGGCGCCGGTGGTGGCGGAAATCGCCCGCGAACTGGATATCCTCACGCTGGCGGTGGTTACCAAGCCGTTTCCCTTCGAGCGGGGCAAGCGCATGGAAATCGCCCGGCAGGGGATCGAGCAGCTGCAGGAATACGTCGATTCGCTGATCGTCATTCCCAACGAGAAGCTCCTCACGGTGCTGGGCAAGGGCACCACGCTGCGCTCGGCGTTCAAGGCCGCCAACGATGTGCTGCATAACGCGGTCCAGGGCATTTCCGACCTGATCACCCGACCGGGCCTGATCAACGTCGACTTTGCCGACGTGCGCAAGGTGATGTCGGTCCAGGGCATGGCGATGATGGGCCGGGCCACGGCGGTGGGTGATGACCGTGCCCGTCAGGCCGCGGAAGCGGCGCTGGCTTCGCCGTTGCTGGATGATCTCAACCTGCACGGCGCCGAGGGGTTGCTGGTGAACGTCACTGGTGACGATAACCTGAGTATCAACGAGTTCCAGCTGGTCAACGAAGTGGTCATGGAGATGACTTCGGAGAACGCGGAAGTGATCGTGGGCACCGCGGTCGATGCCAGCATGGGCGACGAGCTTTGCGTGACGGTGGTGGCCACCGGACTCGGCAAGCAGGCCCAGCTGACCGGCCGCGATTCCATCCGGGCCCTGAAGCGAGATACCGGCGGTCAGGTCCGTTACGAGGAGCTGGATACCCCGACGGTCATCCGCCAGGCGCCGCGTCAGCGCCACGATCAGAATGCGGCCGTGGATATGGATTACCTGGATGTGCCGGCGTTCCTGCGCAACCAGGCAGACTGATGTTCCCGGCGGGCGGGTGCGGGCGGCCGTGCCCCGCATCCGCCCGTATTTGGTTCACTGTGTTACCCTATTGGGCGCCGCGTATTGTTCACTGCAGCATTTTCAGCGTGGCGCCGGCGTTCAGCAAGCGTTCATTCTCCAGCGTCCATTATCGGCGCGGTATATGACAAGCGGTTGACAGCCTGAATGCCGCAAGGAAAAGAGGAACAGCGTCGATGCTGAGACAACGGACACTCAAGAACCCGATCCGCGCCACCGGCGTGGGGCTTCACACCGGTCACAAGGTGTATATGACGCTGCGTCCGGCACCTGCCGATCACGGCATCGTGTTCCGCCGTACCGATCTGACGCCGGTCCGCGAACTGCGTGCCGACGCGCTCAAGGTGGGCGAAACCACGCTCGCCACGACGCTTACCGATAATGGCATGCGGGTGTCCACCGTGGAACATCTGCTGTCCGCGATGGCCGGACTCGGTATCGACAACGCAGTGGTCGAACTGTCGGCCGACGAAGTGCCGATCATGGACGGCAGCGCTGGGCCCTTCGTGTTCCTGATCCAGTCCGCCGGCATCCAGGAGCTGGATGCCGCCAAGCGCTTCATTCGCATCAAGCGGCCGGTGCAGGTCGCCGAAGACGACAAGTGGGCCCGTTTCGATCCGTTCGAGGGCTTCAAGGTCAGCTTCGGGATCGAATTCGACCATCCCGCCTTCGATGCCGACACGCAATCGGCCAGCGTGGACTTCTCCACCACCTCATTCGTGAAAGAGGTTTCGCGTGCCAGGACTTTCGGCTTCATGCGCGACATCGAGTTCCTGCGGGCCAATAACCTGGCGCGCGGCGGCAGCATGGACAATGCCGTGGTGCTGGATGACTATCGGGTGCTCAACGCCGACGGCCTGCGCTACGACAACGAATTCGTGCGCCACAAGATTCTCGATGCGATCGGCGACCTTTATCTGTTGGGCTGCGGCCTGATCGGCAGCTTCACCGGCTTCAAGTCGGGCCACGGCCTGAACAACAAGCTGCTGCGGGCGCTCATGGCAGACCACGGCGCCTGGGAGGAAGTGACCTTCCCGGATATGGAGGAAGCGCCGATTTCCTACGTGAATGCGCGCCCGGTGGCGGCCGCCTGACGCCTCATTTTCTCCGCCCGGCAACGGCCAGCCGCTGCAGGGCGCGGGCCAGCGCCGGATTGTCGACGTAGTCCGCGCAGGCCACCAGCAGTTGTCGCGCCGACTCGCTCATGTGACGCGGCCGGCGGTTGCCGGACACTTCGTCAGCGGCCGATGGCCGTATCCGGATTTCCAGATCGGGGACGCCGCGCTTGAGCCGGGCGGCCACGGACCGACGAATGGCATCCTGCTCGAAGCGCAGGCGAGTCGCCCAGGCGCCATTGTCGACCAGCAGCAACAGGCGCTGGTCATTGCAGTCCGCCACCCGCACATGGCCTCGCGCCGCGGCCGGCAGGCCGGCGTCGACCGCCGCCTGGGTTTGTTGCAGGAATGACGCATGCCTGCGTAAACTCTTGAGTTTGTTCTGATCCGATCTCAGAACATCAACGAGGGGACGAGGCGCTTTGCGCACGGTGAGTTTTTGCTCCTGGCGTCTCAGGTGAAAGTTAGCTTATGGATATCATACTGATAAGCCACTCGCGTGGCCGCACCTGGCGTTTGCGATGTCAGCCGCGCTCGCCCTGGTTCTGGGCGCCGCTGGTCACGCTACCGGTGGTCGCCATCTGCGCGGCCATGGTGTTTGGCTACCGGATGGCACCCGATGCCAGCGGCGTAACCCGCGTGGCCAGCGCGACGGCTGTCTGGGATGAACAGGTGGCGGTGCAGCGTCAGGAAATCCAGTCACTGCGCCAGCGCATGGATGACAACATCCATGCGCTTGCCCAGCGGCTGGGTCAGCTGCAGGCCCATGTCACCCGGCTTAACGCGGCCGGTTCGCGCATGACCAAGCTGGCCAACATCGATCCCAAGGAATTCGATTTCGCCAGCCCCCCGCCCCTGGGTGGCCCGATCGCCGAAACCAATGAACAGGCCCCGACCGCGGACCAGTTCGAGGCCGCACTGGATCGATTCGAGCAGGAGCTCGATTCCCGCGAACGCCAGATGCGCGTCCTGCGCGACCTGATGCTGGCCAGCGAACTGCGTGAGGAAATGACCCCCTCGGGCCGGCCCGTCAACGAGGGCTGGATTTCCTCCGCGTTCGGCTGGCGTACCGACCCCTTCTCGGGTCGCCGGTCCATGCACGAGGGCATCGACTTCGCGGCCGGTATCGGCACCGACGTGGTGTCGGTGGCGCCGGGGGTGGTGTCCCACGCCGGCCGCAAGGCGGGATACGGCAAGCTCGTGGAGGTCAACCACGGCAATGGCTATGTCACGCGTTATGGCCACAACAGCAAGATTACCGTCGAGGTCGGGGAACGCGTGGATCGTGGCAACGTGATCGCGAAACTGGGTTCGTCCGGCCGCTCGACCGGCCCGCACCTGCATTTCGAAGTGCTGCGCAACGGCAAAGTGGTGGATCCGGCGGCCTACATGGAAGCGGCCCGCTAACAAGACCGGCGTTTGTCGGACGCGGATCGGTTAAGCCCGACACAGCCTTGCGTTATCATCGCGGTCCCGCGGCGTTGAAAGAGGCCATCGGTGGCCTCAAGTACTAACCTTCCTGACGGGCAACCCGGCCGCGACGCGCGGTATCGGGTGCTGTCCCGAGCCGCGCAACAGGCATGTGCCGGCGAGCGCCTGGCTTCACCACCATCGACGGTTTGAGCGTCCATGAGCAAACTCTTGTCCAAGGTCTTCGGCAGCCGCAATCAGCGTGTCGTCAAGCGGCTGCATCGGCAGATCGCTCAGGTCAATCCGCTGGAGGAGTCCATCAGCGCGCTGTCGGACGAAGCGCTCGCCGCCAAGACCACCGAGTTTCGGGAGCGCCTGGACGCCGGCGCCAAGCTGGATGATCTGCTGCCGGAAGCGTTCGCGGTGGTTCGCGAGGCCGGGCGACGAATCCTGGGATTGCGTCATTTCGACGTCCAGCTGGTCGGTGGCATGGTGCTGCACCAGGGCAAGATCGCCGAAATGAAGACAGGCGAGGGCAAGACGCTTGTCGCCACACTGGCCACCTACCTCAATGCCCTGCCCGGCCAGGGCGTGCATATCATCACCGTGAATGACTACCTGGCACGCCGTGACGCGGACTGGATGGGTCGCATCTACCGCTTTCTCGGGTTGACCGTAGGGGTGATCTACAGCGGCCAGTCCAACGAGGAAAAGCGCGAGGCCTACGCCGCCGACATCACCTACGGCACCAACAACGAGTTCGGCTTCGATTATCTTCGCGACAACATGGCATTTGCCGCGGCCGATCGGGTTCAGCGGCCGCTGAATTTCGCGATCATCGACGAAGTCGATTCGATCCTGATCGATGAGGCCCGCACGCCGCTGATCATTTCCGGCCCCACGGATGACGACCCGGAACTGTACCGGCGCATCAACAAGCTGATTCCGAGGCTCACCCGCCAAACGGCCAGCGAAGAAGAGCTCAAGGCCGCGCAGGAAGGCGGCGAGGACCCCCCTGGCGACTACCGAACCGACGAGAAGTCCAAGCAGATACATCTGACCGAGGCCGGCCACGAGCGGGTCGAGGATTTGATGCGGGGTGAGGGCCTGTTGCCGGAGGGCGAAAGCCTCTACGACGCCAACAACGTCATCCTGATGCACCACCTCAATGCCGCACTGCGCGCGCACAGCCTCTACCAGAAGGACGTCGAGTACATCATTGCCAACGGACAGGTGGTGATCGTCGACGAATTCACTGGCCGGACGATGCCGGGCCGGCGGTGGTCGGATGGCCTGCATCAGGCGATCGAGGCCAAGGAAGGGGTCAAGATCCAGCGCGAGAACCAGACCCTGGCCTCGATCACCTTCCAGAACTTCTTCCGTCTGTACGACAAGCTGGCCGGCATGACCGGTACGGCCGATACCGAAGCCTACGAGTTCCAGTCCATCTACGGGCTGGAAGTGGTGGTTATTCCGACCAACAAGCCGATGGTCCGCGACGATCGGGCCGATCAGGTCTTCATGACCGTGGCCGAAAAATTCGAGGCGATTGCGGACGAGACCAACGAAGCCCGTGAGCGCGGTCAACCGGTGCTCATCGGTACCGCCTCGATCGAATCGTCCGAGTACCTGTCCCGGCTGCTGCATGAACGGCAGGTGCCGCACGAGGTGCTCAACGCCAAGCAGCACGAGCGCGAGGCCGAAATCATTGCCCAGGCCGGCCGCGCCGGGGCCGTGACCATCGCCACCAACATGGCAGGGCGCGGGACCGATATCGTGCTGGGGGGCAACCCGGAAGGCGAGCTGGCTGAGCTCGATGAGGATGACACGGCGGGTCGCGAGCGCATCATGGCCGAATGGCGCCAGCGCCACGAGCAGGTCAAGGAGGCGGGCGGGCTCTACGTGATCGGCTCGGAACGCCACGAATCACGTCGTGTGGACAACCAGCTGCGCGGCCGCTCCGGCCGCCAGGGTGACCCCGGCGCCAGCCGCTTCTATCTGTCGCTGGAAGACAGCCTGATGCGCATCTTCACCCCGCCGCGGCTGCGCTCGATGCTGCAGGGGCTGGGTCTGGAGAAGGGCGAGGCGATCGAGCACCGCTGGGTCACGCGGGCGATCGAGAACGCCCAGCGCAAGGTCGAATCGCATCATTTCGACATCCGCAAGCAACTGCTCGAGTACGACAACGTCGCCAACGACCAGCGCCAGGTGGTCTACGAGCAGCGTAACGAACTGATGGAGGCGGATGATGTCTCCGATGTGGTCGAGAATATCTGGAACGATGTGGTCGACGACGTCGTCAGCCAGCATGTCCCGCCGCAGAGTCTCGAGGAACAGTGGGACGTGCCGGGGCTGACCGAGGCGCTGCAGCGTGAGTTCGGCCAGGAACTGCCCGTTCAGCGATGGCTGGACGAAGACACGAGCCTGGACGAGGAGAGTCTGCGCGATCGCATCCGCACCCGCCTCTGGGAGATCTACCAGCAGAAGCGGGCCGACGCCGGCGAATCGGTAATGACCCAGATCGAGAAGGCGGTGATGCTGCAGGTGCTGGATTCACTGTGGCGCGAGCACCTCGCGGCAATGGACTACCTGCGTAAGGGCATCCACCTGCGGGGTTACGCGCAGAAGGACCCGAAGAACGAATACAAGCGCGAAGCCTTCACCCTGTTCAACGACATGCTGAACCGCCTCAAGCATGAAGTGGTATCGGTGCTCGCCCGCGGCCAGGTTCGCGCCGACATCGGCGAAGAGGCGCGTGCCGCCAGCCAGGAACGTGATCGACAGCTCAACCTGCAGCACGACGAGGCTGCCAGCGCGGCCGAGCAGACCTCTGCCCAGGCGGCTGCCGCCCCGGGGCCCGGGGCCACTGGCGGGCCCGCGCCGGCCCGGGCCCCTGCCGGCGCCGGTGGGCTGCCCGGTCTGCCGCAGAATCCGCGGCGGCGCCAGCGGCCGCCATCGCCGGAAACCGAATCGGCGCCCCGTACGGAAACCTTCGTCCGTGATGACCGCAAGGTCGGCCGCAACGAGCCCTGCCCCTGTGGCTCCGGCAAGAAGTACAAGCATTGCCACGGCCGCACCTGAGTTGGATGCGCTGAACACGTCATGGCGGTGAATCTGGTTGCGCCCGAGGCGCTGACGGCAATCCCCGGCGTCCGGCTGGGTACGGCCGAGGCCGCGATCAAGAAACCCGGCCGGCCGGATGTGGCGCTGCTGGCGTTCGACCCGGGCACGACGCTGGCCGTCGTCTATACGCGCAACGCCTTCGCCGCCGCCCCGGTCCAGCTGGCCCGGACGCGCAGCGCCGGTGGCACGGCCCGTGCACTCTTGATCAACAGTGGCAATGCCAATGCCGGGACCGGGGCCGCCGGTCTGGCCGATGCCACCGAGCTCTGCGGATGCGCGGCTCGTGCCCTCGAGGTCGAGGAAAGCGGGGTGCTGCCGTTCTCCACCGGCGTCATTGGCGAGCGCCTGCCGGTTGACCGGCTGACCGATGCCATCCCGCGGGCTGTCAATGCCCTGCGTGAGGACGGATGGCTGACCGCAGCGCAGGCGATCATGACCACGGACACCGTGCCCAAGGGCGCCAGCCGTCAGATCCGGCTGACCAGCGGCGCCACCGTCAGTATTACCGGGATTGCGAAGGGCTCCGGCATGATCCGGCCCGACATGGCCACCATGCTGGCCTTCGTGGGAACGGACGCAACGGTGCGACCGGAGGATCTCCGCGACCTGCTGGACGTCGCCGCGGCAGGCTCGTTCAACCGCATCAGCGTGGACGGGGATACCTCGACCAACGATGCCTGCGTGCTGTTCGCCACGGGTCGCGGCGAGGCACTGGCGCCGGGCGATCCGGACTGGCCGGCATTTGCCGGGGCTGTTACCGATGTCTGCCGGACCCTGGCCCAGGCCATCGTGCGCGACGGCGAAGGCGCGACCAGGTTCGTCACGGTCGCCGTCAGCGGCGCCCGCGACGACGAGGAGGCCCGCCGCACCGCCTTCACGGTGGCCGAGTCGCCGCTGGTCAAGACCGCCTGCTTTGCCGGCGACCCCAACTGGGGCCGCATTCTGGCGGCGGTTGGTCGCGCGGGCCTGCGCGATTTCGACATCGGGCGCGTGTCGGTTCGTCTCGATCAGGTGGTGATCGTGCGTGACGGCCAGCCCGCCGCGGACTACCGCGAGGCCGACGCTGCGGCGGTCATGGCGGCGCCGGAGTTCGTGATCGGCATCGATCTGGGCCGTGGCAGCGCCGGCACGGAAGTGTGGACCTGCGACCTCAGCTACGACTACGTTCGCATCAACGCCGAATATCGCAGCTGAGCGGCCGCCGATGCACGGGGACGTTCTGCACATCGCCGTGGGCTGTCTGGTTGATGCCGACGGCCGCGTGCTGATCGCCCGCCGCCCGGCCGACAAGCCCGGGGGCGGCAAGTGGGAGTTCCCCGGGGGCAAGCGCGAGTCCGGTGAAAGCATCGAACAGACGCTGGCGCGTGAACTCGATGAGGAGCTGGGCGTGTCCCTGCGGGACACCCGCCCGTTGCTGTGCTTTCACCACGCCTATCGTGACCGGACCGTGCTGCTCGACATTCACTGCGTGACGGCCTGGACCGGCGAACCGCACGGCCGTGAGGGCCAGCCCGTGGTCTGGTGTGAGCCCGAGCGCCTGACGGACTACGACCTGCTGTCGGCGAACAAGCCGATCGTGGACGCGCTTTGCCTGCCGGCGGCCTACGCCATCACGCCCGATCCCGGATCGGACCGGGCCGCGTTTCTGGCTCGGTTTCCCGCGTTGTTCGCGTCAGGCGTGCGGCTGCTGCGCCTGCGGGCCAACGAACTTGCGGACCCGGCCTACGAGGCGCTGGCTACTGAGGTTGCCGGGGCGACCGGGCCGGCCGGCGTCGATCTGATCGTGGACCGGGACGTGGCACTATGCCGGCGCGTCGGCGCGGCCGGGCTACACTGGCCCGCAGATCGGTTGATCGCCGCCGACAGCCGGCCGGTGCCGTCGGATCTTTGGCTGATCGTTTCCTGCCATGACCGGGCCGATCTGTTGCAGGCCCATCGCGGTGGCGCCGACGCTGCTGTGCTGTCGCCTGTTCGCGCTACCCCCAGTCACCCCCGCGCCAGGCCGCTGGATTGGCCGGGATTTGCCCAGGCGCGCGAGGATGTGCCGCTACCGGTCTATGCGCTGGGCGGGGTGGGCCCGGCCGATCTGGACACCGCCTGGCGCCATGGGGCCCAGGGCGTGGCGGGGATCCGCGCCTTCTGGCCGGTGCCGATCTGAACGGCGGCCGTGGCCGTCAGTGCGGCGGCGTGTCGTCGTCGCCGATTGACGGATCGGACAGATCATCGTCCTGCTCATCCGCCGGAATGCGGTGCTCCTCGGCAAACCATTCCCCCAGATCGATGAGCTTGCAGCGCTGGCAGCAGAACGGCCGCCAGCGGTTGTCCGGCGACAGATCGGTCGGCTGACCGCAGTTGGGGCAGGGCAGCTCCGACACCATGATGATCTAGAGGCGGCAGCAGGCCATGTCGAACGCGATGTCCCGCCCGGTCTGGCTCACCCGCAGGTCGCCGCCCGTCTGTTCCATGAAGCGGATGGTGGAGCGGTGCCGGCCGGCGCTGATTTCCGGGTAGACCTGTTCGCGCCGCGGTACCAGCACCCGTAGCAGCTGGGTGCCGCCCTCGGTGTTGTGGACCAGTACGCCGCCCGCCGCGGTCAGGGGCTGGGGATCGGCGCTGTCACGGATCAGGCGCAGGATCAGGTCGATGGCGGTGCAGAAGGGCTCCAGCGGCCGCCACCACTGGCGCAGGTTCTCCTCCTGGGCATCGGCGTCGCGGCTGAGCCAGTGCTGGAAGCCGGGCAGGTCGAAGCCGCAGGTGCCGCCGGGGATGGCGCTGCGGTTGTTGATGCTGTTGAGCATTTCGTTGTCGCGGATCAGATAGGCGGCGAACTGCGGCGGAATCCGCTGCATCTCGCGGCCGAGGCTGTCGATGTCACGCAGGATATCGTCCAGACGCGCATGGTCGATTCCCGAATGATTACGCAGCCGGTTCAGCTTGGTGTACTGGTCGGCCAGCTCCTTGCCCACTTCGGTACGCAGGTCGTGCCGCGACAGGATTGCCAGGATGTCCAGCAGCGTGGACAGGGTGGCACGGCGGCCCCAGGGGCACGGGTCCTGCCAGTAGTGGCGGGTCTGCTCGAACAGGTGCTCCAGCCGCAGGAAGGTGCGCACACGTTCGTTCAGCGGCTGCTCGAAGCAGGTAAGCCCGTTATCGGTCAAGGAGTCCTTCCGCGGCAAGTCCAGAACCCCGATTGTACAACCGCCTCGCCGCAGTGCGGCAAACCGGCATCCGAATCGCGGCTGCGGAACCCGGGTCAGCCGGGCAGGTGCATTGGCGGCAGGTTGTCGATGTCGCCCCGGGCCAGCCGCGAGTAACCCGCGTGTAGCGCCGCGGCAAGGTCGGCAATGTCCTTGCGTGGGCCCGTGTTGACCAGCACGTCATCGGCCGCGGCCAGCCTCAGGGTACGGGTGTCCTGCGCGGCGATCATCTTGCGTGCCAGTTCCTCGTCGATGCCGTCGCGGTCGATCAGACGTGCCATCTGCACCGATTCGGGGGCATCCACCACCAGAATCCGGTCGACCAGATCGCTCATGCCGCTTTTGACCAGTAGCGGTACCGCGAGCAGGCTGTACTCGCTGCGAACCGAGTCACGCCGCGCCGCCAGGGCTTCGCGGATGCGCGGGTGGGTGATCTTTTCCAGTGCCACGCGGGCATCCGGGTCGTCGAATACGATGCCCCGCATCCTTCGCCGGTCCAGCCGGCCGTCGCCGTCGATGATGGCATCGCCGAAGCGTTCGCGAATTTCCTCGAGCGCGGGCTGGCCGGGCTCGACGATATCCCGGGCCACCTGATCCGCGTCGACCACCTCGATTCCCAGCCGTTCGAATGCGCTGGACACCACGGACTTGCCGCTGGCAATGCCGCCGGTCAACCCTACTGCCAATTGCCGTGTCATCAGCGGCCTGCCTTGTTGCCGTGCTTCATCCGGTTATCCCCCGATAGTCCCGTTGCTGTGCATCCGTGTCACCACGGATGGTGTCGGCGCCCCCGAGTCGTGAACAGGATCTGCATCAACCCAGCCCCGCCAGCTGGAAGTAAGCGCCGGTGATTGTATCGCCTGCCACCAGGGCCAACCACCCGGCAATCGCCAGAAATGGCCCGAACGGCATGGGGTTGCCACGCTGCAGGCGCCCGCCGGCCATCATTGCCAGACCGACCACCGCGCCCGCCACCGAGGCCAGAATGACCACCAGCGGCAAGGCCTGCCAGCCCAGCCACGCGCCGATGGCCGCCAGTAGCTTGAAATCGCCGTAGCCCATGCCCTCCTTGCCGGTGGTCACCCGGAACCCCTGGAACACCAGCCACAGGGCCCCGTATCCGGCCGCGGCACCCGCAATCGCGTCGGCCGGTTGGGCGAATGCGCCCCCGAGGCTGGCCAGCAGGCCGAGCCACATCAGCGGCAGGGTGAGCAGGTCGGGCAGGAACTGGGTGCGCCAGTCGATGCCGGTGAGCGCCAGCAGCATCCAGGTGTAGATCAGCGCCAGCAGCGCCGGGAACGTGACGCCGAACTGCCAGGCCACGATGGCGGCCAGCAGTCCGGAGGCCAGTTCGACCAGCGGATATTGCAGTGAGATGGACGCCCGACAGCTCGCGCATCGTCCGCGCAGCAGCAGATAACTGAGTAGCGGCACGTTCTGCCAGGCTCGAATGCGCTGCCCACAGGCCGGGCAGGCCGAGGCGGGACCGGCGATACCCGGGGGTTGTTCGGTCGGACCGGGCTGCTCGAGGATCATCGCCGCATCGGTACGCCAGGCGTGGTCGAGCATGACCGGCAGGCGCAGGATCACCACGTTCAGGAAACTGCCCACCAGCAGGCCCAGGATGAAGATCACGGCGATATAGAGCCCGGGCTGGGCCGCTAGCAGATCGAGCATGTCGGCATCATGTTGAAGGCGAGAAAGGAGTCGGCGTGGCGGGCCACGCCGGCGATCAGATCACCGAACCCAGCTTGAAGATCGGCAGGTACATGGCCACCACCAGCCCGCCCACCAGTACGCCGATCACCGCCATGATCAGCGGTTCCAGCAGGCTGGACAGGGAATCCACCTGGTTGTCGACCTCGGCTTCGTAGAAATCGGCGACCTTGGCGCACATGGCGTCGAGTGAGCCCGATTCCTCGCCGATGGCGACCATCTGGATGGCCATGCTCGGAAACAGGCCGGTGTTGGACATGGCCAGCTGCAACTGCTGACCGGCCGACACCTGCTCGCGCATCTGGAAGATGGCTTCCTCGAACACGATATTGCCGGATGCCTTGGCCACCGATTCCATCGCCTCCACCAGCGGCACGCCGGCGGCGAACATGGTTGACAGCGTGCGGGCGAAGCGGGCCACGGCCGCCTTGTACAGGATGTCGCCCACCACGGGTACGCGCAGGATCAGCCGGTCCAGCAGGCGGCGGAAGCGTCGGGATCGCTTGCGGGCGCGTGCGAACACGAACGCCGCGGCGCCAATGGCGCCGAGAATCGCCCACCACCAGGCCTGCACGAACTTGGACAGGGCGATCACCAGCAGGGTGAAGGCCGGCAGGTCGGCCCCGAACCCCTGGAACAGCGACTGGAACTGCGGCACCACGAAATACAGCAGGATGCCCATGACGATGATCGCCACCGCGATTACCGCGGAGGGGTAGAACATCGCCTTGCGGACCTTGGCCTTGATCGCCTCGGTCTTTTCCTTGTACGTGGCGATCTTGTCGAGCAGGGTTTCCAGCGCGCCGGATTTCTCGCCTGCCTCGACCAGGTTCACGAACAGGTCGTCGAAATGGTCGGGATGCTTGCTGATGGCCTCGGCCAGCGTGGAACCGCCCTCGATATCATTGCGGATGGTGGCCACCAGCTCCGCCAGCGAGGGGTTGTCGGCGCCCTTGGAGATGATATCCAGCGCCTGCACCAGCGGCACGCCGGCACTCATCATGGTGGCCAGCTGACGCGAGAAGATGGCGATGTCGGCCGCCTTGATTTTCTTCTTGCGCTTGGTTTTCAGGCCGAACAGGTTGGACTGCTTGCGGATGCGTACCGGGTTGATGCCCTGCTTGCGCAGCATCGCGCGCATGAGCGCCTCGCTCGGGGCTTCGGTCTTGCCCTTGATGCGGGTGCCTTTGGCATCCGTGCCTTCCCACAGGAAGGTGTGCTTCTCGCTGAGTGTCTGCGCCATGTCGGTCGCGCTCGGTCCCCACTGAAACTGTCTGGCCGGTACCCAGGCGTTATCGGCCGGCTGCTGCTGCGTTGTAATTCACCGACGCCGTGGTACCGATACTAACCCAGCCACTGCCGGGCATCCGCGGTTATTCCACCGTCACCCGGTTGACCTCGGCCAGGCTCAAGATGCCCGCCCGGACCTTGATCAGGCCCGACTGGCGCAGGTTGAGCACGCCCTCGGCCGCCGCCTGGGCCTCGATGTCGGTGGAATTGCCCCCCTCCATGATGATCTGGCCGATCGCGTCGGTCACCGGCATCACCTGATAGATGCCGACCCGCCCCTTGAAGCCGGCAGTGCAGCTGTCACAGCCTTCCGGATTGGCCTCGAATATCTTGAGTTGCTTGAGTTCTTCCTCGACGAACCCTTCCTTGATCAGCTCCTCGGCCGGAATCTCGACCCGCCGCTTGCAGTGGACGCAGAGTCGTCGTGCCAGGCGCTGGGCGATGATCAGGCTGACCGAGGCGGCGATGTTGTAGGCCGGTACGCCCATGTTGAGCAGGCGGGTCAGGGTCTGCGGGGCGTCGTTGGTATGCAGCGTCGACAGCACCATGTGGCCGGTCTGCGCCGCCTTGATGGCGATTTCCGCGGTTTCCAGGTCGCGGATCTCGCCCACCATGATCACGTCCGGATCCTGGCGCAGGAAAGCGCGCAGGGCCGAGGCGAAGGTCAGCCCCACTCGCGGATGGACATTCACCTGGTTGATGCCGGGGAGGTTGATTTCCGCCGGGTCCTCCGCGGTGGAGATGTTGCGATCCTCGGTGTTGAGGATGTTGAGCGCGGTGTAAAGCGACACCGTCTTGCCGCTGCCGGTGGGGCCGGTGACCAGGACCATGCCGTAGGGCCGATGGATGGTGTCCAGGTAGATCTGCTTCTGATCCGGCTCGTAGCCGAGTGCCTCGATGCCCATCTGCGCACTGGTGGGATCCAGGATGCGCAGCACGATCTTTTCGCCGTGCAGGGTCGGGCAGGTGGACACGCGAAAGTCGATGGACCGGCTCTTCGACAGGTTCAGCTTGATGCGTCCGTCCTGGGGAATCCGGCGCTCGGCCAGATCCAGACGCGCCAGGACTTTCAACCGCGCGGACAGGCGCATACCCAGGCCGGCGGGCGGGGCCACCAGCTCGCGCAGGATGCCATCCTGGCGCAGACGCACGCGATATTTCTTCTCATAGGGCTCGAAGTGGATGTCCGAGGCACCACGATGGATCGCATCGAGCATCACCTTGTTGATGAAGCGCACCACCGGGGCCTCGTCGGCATCCATCTGGGTGACGTCGACATCGTTGTCGTCGTCGCCGCCGGTGACTTCCAGGCCGTCCAGGTCGGCGTCGTCCAGCCCCGCCATGTTGGAGGAGTCCACCGCCGACAGGGCATCGTCGATGCTCTTGGCCAGCCGGTCCTCTTCCACCAGGATGCATTCCACCGCCATCCCGGTGTTGAACTTGATCTCGTCCAGCGCCTGCAGGTTGGTGGGGTCGGACAGCGCCAGATACAGCCGATTACCGCGCTTGTACAGCGGCAGCGCCCGGTGTTTGCGGATGAGCTTCTCGGCGACATCGGAGATCGGCGCCAGCGACAGGTTCATCGCCCGCAGATCCACCCAGGGCACACCGAACTCGCGTGACGCGGCTTCCGCCACCGCCCGCGCGGAGACCAGCTTCTGCGCCACCACGTAGGCCACGAAGGGCTCGCGCTGGCGCTGGGCCGCGTCCTGCGCTTCCAGCGCCTTGGCTTCGGAGAGCAGCTCGTCGGCGACCAGTCGCCGGGCGAGACCGGTCAGCGGGCCGAGACGTGTGTTCGAGCTGTGGGTTTGTGCCATGAACCAGGCCGATACCGTTGTGGTTCCGATGCTATATGGAATCCATGGGCACGCAAAGTGAGGGTGCCGGCGCCGGCCGCCGGCTGGCCGGCAGTCAGCCGGCCATGGCGTCGGCGTGATCCGCGGCCGGCAGTCCCAGATTCCGCCAGATGGTGCGGGTGGGTTCACTGCGGTTGAGCGCGTAGAAGTGGATGCCCGGGGCGCCGCCCTCGATCAGTCGTTCGCACATCCGGGTGACCGCGTCGGTGGCGAAAGCCTGCACCGACGCCTCGTCACCGGCCTGCTCGTAGGTTTCCAGCCGGCGCTCCATCCAGCGCGGGATATCGGCGCCGCACATGGCCGAGAACCGCTTGATCTGCGACCAGTTGGGAATCGGCATGACGCCGGGCACGATCGGGATATCCACGCCCCTGGCCTCGGCGCGGTCGACGAAGTCGAAATAGGCATCCGCGTTGAAGAAGTACTGGGTCATCGCCGAGTCGGCGCCGGCCTCGACCTTGCGCACGAAGTTGTCGAGATCGGCCGCGGGATCGGGCGTTTCCGGGTGCACCTCGGGATAGGCACCCACTTCCAGATGGAAGCGGTCGCCGAACTCCTCGCGGATGAAGCCCACAAGCTCGTTGGCATAGGAGAATTCACCCGGAGAGGTCATGCCCTCCGGAATATCGCCGCGCAGGGCCACGATGCGGTCCACACCGTTGTCCGCATAGGTCTGCAGCAGTTCGCGGATGGACTCGCGGGTGCCTTCGATGCAGGACAGGTGCGGCGCGGCAGATATGCCGGTGGCCTCCATGGTGGCCTTGACGGTCTTCAGCGTGCCGGAGCGGGTGGTGCCGCCGGCGCCGAAGGTCACCGAGAAGAAGGCCGGGCCGAGCGCAGCGAGTTCCGCCCGTGCGTCATCCAGGCGCTGTTCGCCCTTGGGCCCCTTGGGCGGAAAGAATTCGAAGCTGTAGTGCCTGGGCAGGTCCTGTTGCTTTCGCATATATCCGATATCGACCGCGTGAAACTGGAAAACGGGTAACGCCAAAGCGCAGCAGCCGCACCGCTGCGCTTTGGCGTTGCCCGCGCCCCGACGGTTGCCGGGCGCGAACAACCCGGATCGACGGGGCGCAGCCGGGTCTGGCTGGCGCCCGTCGGTCCGCGCCGCTTAGTAGCGGTAGTGGTCCGGCTTGTACGGACCGTCCTGGGGCACGCCGATGTACTCGGCCTGCTCCGGGGTCAACTCTGTGAGCCGGGCGCCGATGCGCTCCAGATGGAGCCGAGCGACCTTCTCGTCGAGATGCTTGGGCAGCACGTACACCTTGTTCTCGTACTTGTCCCGGTTCTTCCACAGCTCGATCTGGGCCAGCACCTGGTTGGTGAAGGAGCTGGACATCACGAAGCTGGGATGACCGGTGGCGCAGCCCAGATTCACCAGGCGGCCTTCGGCCAGCAGGATGATCTTCTTGCCGTCGGGGAAGGTGATGTGATCCACCTGCGGCTTGATCTCTTCCCACTCGTAGTCACGCAGGCCGGCCACGTCGATCTCGTTGTCGAAGTGACCGATGTTGCAGACGATGGCTTCGTTGCGCATGCGCTTCATGTGATCGTGGGTGATCACCTGGTAGTTGCCGGTGGCGGTGACGAAGATGTCGGCGGCCTCGATCACGCCCGGATCATTCAGATTGACTACCCGGTAGCCTTCCATCGCCGCCTGCAGGGCGTTGATCGGGTCGATCTCGCTGACCCAGATGGTGGCGCCCAGGCCCTTGAGGGATTGTACGCTGCCCTTGCCGACGTCGCCGTAGCCGGCCACGATCGCGACCTTGCCCGCGATCATCACGTCGGTGGCGCGCTTGATGCCGTCCACCAGCGACTCGCGGCAGCCGTAGAGGTTGTCGAACTTGGACTTGGTGACCGAGTCGTTGACGTTGATGGCGGGGAAGGTCAGCTGACCCTGCTTTTCCATCTGGTACAGGCGCAGCACGCCCGTGGTGGTTTCCTCGGACACGCCGCCCAGCGCTTCCGAGCGCTTCTTGTAGTAGCCCGGCTCGCTTTCCAGCCGTTTGCGGATGGAGGCGAACAGCGCCTTTTCCTCACCCGAGGTCGGGTTGTCCAGCAGCGAGGGATCGTCCTCGGCGGCGGCACCCAGGGTCACCAGCGTGGTGGCGTCGCCGCCGTCGTCGAGAATGCGGTTGGGCACGCTGCCGTCGGACCATTCCATGATCTTGTGGCAGTACTCCCAGTACTCGTCCTGGGTCTCGCCCTTGTAGGCGAAGATCGGCACGCCCCGGTCGACCATGGCGGCCGCAGCGTGATCCTGGGTGGAAAAGACGTTGCACGAGGCCCAGCGCACTTCGGCACCCAGTTCCACCAGCGTTTCGATCAGCACGGCGGTCTGGATGGTCATGTGCAGTGAACCGGCGATCTTGGCGCCTTGCAGCGGCTTGGCGGTGCCGAATTCCTCGCGCAGGGCCATCAGTCCCGGCATTTCGGTTTCGGCGATCTCGATTTCCTTGCGCCCCCAGGCGGCAAGGTTGATGTCGGCAATCGCGTAATCCTGTCCTAACTGTTCGGCAGGTGCGCTCATAGGTGTCTCCGTGATTCGGGTTCGGTGAAGTCGGTGATGACGCTCACTGGTTAATAATTGTTGGCGCGCGACCGTCTGGGCGTCGAGGTTGGCGCGACCGGCGGGCCACAGGCCCGTCCGATCACGCCGTTCCGGTCACGCGACCCGCCCTCAGGCAGCCTGCAGGCCGGCGTCGTCGGCCAGTGCCTGAGCCTTGTCGGTGCGCTCCCACGGCAGGTCCAGGTCCTCGCGGCCGAAATGGCCATAGGCCGCGGTGGGCTGATACATCGCCTGTCGCAGGTCCAGCATGGTCAGAATGCCGTACGGGCGCAGATCGAAATGCTGACGGATGAGCTTGGTCATCTTGTCGTCGTCAATCTTGCCGGTGCCGAAGGTCTCGACCCAGATCGAGGTAGGCTCGGCCACGCCGATGGCGTAGGACAGGGCCACCTCGCACTTGGTCGCCAGACCCGCCGCAACCACGTTCTTGGCCACGTAGCGCGCGGCATAGGCGGCCGAGCGGTCGACCTTGGACGGGTCCTTGCCCGAGAAGGCGCCGCCGCCGTGGCGGGCCATGCCGCCGTAGGTGTCGACGATGATCTTGCGTCCGGTCAGGCCGGCGTCGCCCAGCGGGCCGCCCACCTCGAACAGGCCGGTCGGGTTGATGTGCACGGTCGGGTTGTCGGTCAGCATGCTGCCGATCACCGGCTTGATGATCTCCTCGTGGACGGCTTCCTTGAGGTCCGCCTGGGAGATGGCCGGATCGTGCTGCGTGGACAGCACCACCGCGTTGATGTGCTTGGGCTTGCCGTCCTCGTACTCGAAAGTGACCTGGGACTTGGCGTCCGGCCGCAGCCAGTCGAGCTTGCCGCTCTTCATCAGTTCCGCCTGCTTGCGGACCAAGCGGTGGGCGTAGGTGATCGGGGCCGGCATGAGTACGTCGGTTTCGTCACACGCGTAGCCGAACATCAGGCCCTGGTCGCCGGCGCCCTGTTCCTCCGGTGCCTGGCGCTCGACGCCCTGATTGATGTTGGAGGACTGCTGGCCGAGCATGTCCATCACCGCGCAGGTATCGGCGTCGAAGCCCATGTCGGAACTGGTGTAGCCGATCTCGCGCACGGTGTCGCGGACGATGTTCTCGACCGGCACATGCGTGCCTTCGGCAGCCTTGATCTCGCCGAACACCATGACCATGCCGGTCTTGGTGGCGGTCTCGCAGGCGACCTTGGCGTTCGGGTCCTGCGCGAGGTAGGCGTCAAGCATCGCGTCGGATACCTGGTCGCAGAGTTTGTCGGGGTGGCCGGCAGATACCGACTCCGAGGTAAATAGTGTGCTTCGGCTCATAGCTAGAATGATCCTCCCATCCGGATAAGCGGATGAGTATAACGAATCCAATGCGACGTTGCAGTGACAGCACTGTCTGCCCCGTGCATCATCCCGATACCCATTTGCATGTTTCGACCCGAGGAGAGCCGACCATGGCGCGTACCGATTCCATGATGATGCCGCTGGGCACCCCGGCGCCCGATTTCACCCTGCCGGACACCGTTTCCGGCCGCTCCCTGAGCCTGTCCGATGTGGCCGGCGACAAGGCGACGCTGGTGATGTTCATCTGCAATCACTGCCCGTACGTCATCCATGTAAATGACGAGCTGATACGCCTGGCGCACGACTATCAGCCGCAGGGGGTGGGATTCGTCGCCATTTCGTCGAACGACGTCGACAACTATCCGGAGGACGCGCCCGACAGGATGACCGAAGTGGCCAGGGAGCTCGGCTATCCGTTTCCCTATCTCTATGACGAGACCCAGGAAGTGGCCAGGGCATACGATGCCGTGTGCACGCCCGACTTCTTCCTGTTCGACGGCGACCTGAAGTGCGCCTACCGCGGTCAGCTGGACAATTCGCGGCCGAAGAACGGTGAGCCCGTGACCGGTGCCGACATGCGTGCCGCGCTGGATGCCGTCATCGCCGGCGAGATCATCCCCGACGACGTCCAGGTGCCCAGCCAGGGCTGCAATATCAAGTGGAAGGCGGCCTGACGATCGGTTAGAGCCTGTTAACACGTCCTCCGCGGCCCGCCTTGCTGCCCGAATTCGCGTCAGACAGGGCGCGTAACGCCGGCGCGGCGCACGCGGGGAGGGTTAACAGGCCCTAATCCTGCTCCGGCCGGGCGATCGCCCGCCACAGCATCTCGAACAGCGTATTGGCCTGGTCGGTGAGCGACTCCGGCCGCCCCCGGGCCAGGTTCATCGGGATCAGCCGGAACAGCACGCCGTAGAAGTAGTCGAGCAGGAGCGCCTCGCTGACCTCGTCGGTCAGCAGGCCCTGCCGGCGCCCCTCCGCGAGTACCTCCATGAGCTGGCGCGTGAGCACCCGCTGCCGGAAGGTGGCGTCGTCGCGCCAGCTGGCCGGGGTGATCGAATTGGCCATCATGGCCACCACGGCGGGGTGATGCTCGAAGAAATCCAGTACCACCCAGAAGACCTTCCGCAGCCGGTCCTTGTAGGTTTCGATGCCCTGCAGGTGATCGAGCATGCGCCGCGCCAGCTGGCCCAGCCAGTCGTCAAGACAGGCGTCGAGCAGCCCCTGCTTGTTGGCGTAGTAGCGGTAGATGGTCTGCAGCGAGCAACGGGCCTCGGCAGCCACGGTGTCCAGCCGCACCTGATGAAATTCCCGCGAGGCAAAGACCCGTAGTGCCGCGGCCTCGATACGGTCGCGCGTGGCCGGCGCCAGGTTGCTCCGGTCGCGGACCAGGGCGGCAGTGGGCGGGGTGGTATGGCTAGGGAGTGATGGCATGTGTAAAAAAGTTTACGGGATTATTTTCGTGTTGGACAGGAGGCAAAGCCTGCCTGGATGTGTTGCGTTGCACACTGACTACCGGTAAGGTTGGAAAAGATATCGTTCCCGATAACTGATTCGTAAATATGATTACACCTGCGCCGCCAAGCACCTTGGCGGCTGATGCAGGCCTCACCGCTCCGGAGCGTCATTCCATGGCTCAATCCAAGTCTTCCGCCACTCCTGCCCTGACCGGCGTCGGGGGGCGCGTGGCCATCGTCGATGCGCTGCGTACACCGTTTGCCCGCATCGCCACCCACTTTCGCGATCACAACGTGGTGGATCTGGGTGCCATGGCGGTCGCCGAACTGACCGCTCGCAACAACCTGTCAGCGACGGATATCGACCAGATCATTTTCGGTCAGACGATCATGGCAAGCGGTACCCAGTTCATCGGCCGCGAGGTGGCGCTGGCCTGTGGCATGCCCGATGTCGATGCCTATTCGGTGACGCGGGCCTGTGCCACCAGCTTCCAGACCACGGCCAATGCGGCCGAGTCGATCTTGCTGGGCCGGGCCGACGTCGTCGTGGCCGGCGGCGCCGATTCCACGTCGGACGCGCCGATTCCGGTCTCAAAGAAGCTGGCCGCCGCGCTCCGGGACGCCAATTTCGCCAAGACCATGAGCCAGCGCGTGAAGATTCTGTCCCGGCTGCGGCCGAAGGATCTGCTGCCCACCGCGCCGGCGATCACCGAATACTCCACCGGCCTGCTCATGGGCGAGTCCGCCGAGCAGATGGCCAAGAGCTGGGGCGTGACCCGGGCCGAGCAGGACGACATCGCCCATGCCTCGCACAGTAACGCGGCGAACGCCTGGGCGGAAGGGCGCATGGACGATTTCGTGAGTACCGCGTTCCTGGACGACGGCAAGGGCGCCACCCGGCCGCTGCGCGAGGACAACCTCGTGCGCACCAACTCGAAGCGCGAGGGCTACGACAAGTTGAAGCCGGTGTTCGACAAGAAGCTGGGCACGGTCACCGCCGCCAACGCCAGCCCGCTGACCGACGGCGCCGCAGCCATGGTGCTGATGAGCGAGGAAAAGGCGAAGGCGCTGGGCTACGAGCCGCTGGCGTTCATTCGCGGCTATTCGTTCGCGGCCAAGACCCCCGAGTCCGACCTGCTGATGGGCCCGGTGCTGGCCACCCCGGTCGCGCTGGAACAGGCCGGCGTGACGCTGAAGGACCTGGATCTGGTGGACATGCACGAGGCCTTTGCTGCCCAGATCGCCTGCAACCTGCGCGGCCTGGCGTCCAGGGATTACATCGAGAAATGGACCGGCCGCAGCAAGGCGGTGGGCGAGGTGGACACCAGCAAGCTCAACGTCAACGGCGGTTCCATCGCCTACGGCCACCCGTTCGGTGCCACCGGCGCCCGCGTGGTCGGCCAGACCGCCCACGAGCTCAAGCGCCGCGGCGGCGGGCTGGCCCTGACCACGGCCTGTGCCGCCGGCGGTATCGGGGCGGCGATGGTCATCGAATCGGCCTAGAACGCGAACCGCAAAGGACGCAAAGGGCGCCAAGAAGATTTCCTTTGCGTCCTTTGCGCACTTCGCGGTTAACCGTTTCCGGTTGCCGCCCCAAAATTGAATAGGTTTTTCGAAATGACTTCCAAGCGATCGACCTTCGACATCGAGCAGCGTAACGACGGCGTGGCCGTGGTGCGCATGGACGTGCCCGGTGAGGCGCACAACGTACTCAAGGCCGAATTTGCCGACGAGTTCGAGACGCTGTTCGAGCGCCTGCGCACGGACACGGCGATCAAGGCGGTGGTATTCGCCTCGAACAAGCCCGGCTCGTTCCTGGCCGGGGCGGACATCAAGCTTTTCAAGAATGTAAAGACGCCCGACGAGGTGGTGGCGCTCGCCGAACAGTGCCAGGGCGCTTTCCAGCAGATTGCCGACCTGAAGGTGCCGGTGGTAGCTGCGATCGACGGCGCCTGCCTCGGCGGCGGTCTGGAACTGGCGCTGGCCTGTGACGCCCGCATCGCCGCGGATACACCGAAAACCGTGCTCGGTCTGCCGGAGGTCATGCTCGGCCTGCTGCCCGCCGGTGGCGGCACCCAGCGCCTGCCGGCGCTGATCGGCATTGCCGCGGCGCTGGATCTGTTGCTCACCGGCAGGCAGTTGCGTCCCGGCCGGGCGAAAAAAGCCGGCGTCCTGGACCAGGTGGTGGCGCCCGAAGCGCTGATCGACGCTGCCTCGGCTCGTGCGCTGGTTCTGGCCGCCGGCAAGACGCCCAAGGCCGGTTTGCTGACGGGCGGTGTGGCCGGGCTGCAGGCTCGAGCTACCAAGCTCGCACTGGAGGACAACCGTCTCGGCCGCCGCGTGCTGTTCTCCCAGGCGCGCAAGAAATTGCAGAGCCAGACCAGGGGTAACTACCCGGCGCCCGAGCGCATTGTCGACGCGGTCGAGGCCGGGGCGGAGAAGGGGCCCGACGCCGGCTTCGCCGCCGAGGCCCGCTTCTTCGGCGAACTGGTGTTCACCGACGAGTCGCGCGCGCTGCGCCACATCTACCGCGCCACCGAGGACCTCAAGAAGGAAACCTTCGCCCCGGCAGGCACCACGGCCCGGACCATCGACAATGTCGGCGTGCTCGGCGCCGGCCTGATGGGGGCCGGCATCGCCACCGTGACCATCGACAAGGCCGGCCTGCCGGTGCGGCTGAAGGACAAGGACGACGCCGGGCTCGCCGCGGGCATCGGGCATCTGCGCGCCCACTACAATAAGAAGGTCAAGCGCAAGCAGCTGTCCCGCTTCGAGGCCGACGTGGCCCTGAACCGTGTGACCGGCACCACCGACTACCGTGGTTTCGCCGGCTGCGATCTGGTGGTGGAGGCGGTTTTCGAGGACCTGGACCTCAAGCACCGGATGCTGGCGGATGTCGAGACCCATGGCCGCGAGGACACCATCTTCGCCTCCAATACCTCGTCGATTCCCATCGGCGATATCGCGGCCCGGGCAAAGCGGCCGGAAAACGTCATCGGTCTGCACTACTTCTCCCCGGTGGAGAAGATGCCGCTGCTGGAAATCATCGCCACCAACCAGACCGCGCCCGAGGTGATTGCCGCCAGTGCGGCGTTCGGCAAGGCGCAGGGCAAGACGGTGATCGTGGTGGGCGATGGGCCCGGTTTCTACACCACCCGCATCCTGGCGCCGTTCCTGAACGAGGCCACGCGCATCCTCGCCGAGGGCGTTAGCGTGGAGGCTGTCGACGCCGCACTCACCAACTACGGCTTCCCGGTCGGGCCCATGACGCTGCTCGACGAGGTCGGCATCGACATCGGCACCAAGGTCGGCCCGATACTGGAAAAGGCCTTCGGCGAGCGCATGGCGGTGCCGGGCCAGTCAGCCAGGATGATCGAGGCCGGCTGGCTGGGCCGCAAGGCCGGCAAGGGCTTCTACGACTACGAAGCGAAGAAGCAGGGCGGCAAGCGCCCGGTCAATGCCGATCTCTATGATCTGATGGGCGTGTCCGGCGACGTCGAGATGGATGCCACCGAGATTGCCGAGCGCTGCACCTTCCTGTTTCTCAACGAGGCCGCCCATTGCCTGGGCGACGGGATCCTGTCCGAGCCCATGCACGGCGACATCGGTGCGGTGTTCGGGCTGGGCTTCCCGCCGTTCACCGGTGGGCCGTTCCGGTTCGCGGACAAGCTGGGGGTGAAGGACGTGGTGGCCAAGCTGGACGCGTTCGCCGATCAGCACGGCGCCCGCTTCGAACCCGCGCCCATCCTGCGCGACATGGCCAGGGCCCGGGCCAGGCGCAAGCAGCGGTTTTATAACTGAAGAGAAGGAAGTAACCGCAGATTGCGCAGATTTTCACGGATTAAGAGCAAGAAAGTTTCAATCTGAAAAACCGTCTGCGGCAATCTGCGAAATCTGCGGTTTCCGTTTTTTGCAACGAGGATCAACATGTTCGCCAAGCTCATGTACTGGATGCTGACCAACCAGGTTCTGCCGGCCATCTCCGATACCGAGCGCCAGGCCCTGGAGGCCGGCGACGTCTGGATCGACGGCGAATTCTTTGGCGGCAAGCCAGACTTCGACCGCATGCTGGCCGCCAGCTACCACCGTCTGTCGGCGGAAGAGCAGGCGTTCCTGGACGGACCCGTGGAGGAACTGCTGGCGCGTGCCGACAGCTACGCCATCGCCCAGCGCCGCGAGGTTCCGAAGGCCATCATGGACTTCATGGCCGATCAGGGGTTCTTCAGCCTGCTGATTCCGAAGGAATTCGGCGGAAAGGGTTTCTCGACCCTGGCGCGCTCGGCGGTGATGGCCAAGGTCACGCCGGTCTCCGGCATCCTGTCGTCCTATGTCGTGATTCCCAACACCCTGGGCGCGGCCGAGCTGCTGATCGACTACGGCACCGACGCGCAGAAGGCGCACTACCTGCCACGGCTGGCGAAGGGCGAGTACCTGCCCTGCTTCGGGCTGACCGAGCCCACCGCCGGCTCCGACGCCGCCTCCATCAGGGCCGAAGCCGTGGCCTTCAAGGGCGACGACGGCGAATTGAAACTGCGGCTGAATTTCCGCAAGCGCTACATCACGCTGGCGCCCGTGGCCAACCTGATCTCGCTGGCCTGCACCATCCACGACCCGGACAACCTGCTGGGCAAGGGCGAGGACGCCGGCATCAGCGTGGTGCTGCTGCACACCGGCACGCCGGGGCTGAAAACCGGCGATCGCCACGAGCCCATCGGCGAGGCCTTCCCCAACGGCCCGCTGGAGGGCACCGACGTGGAAGTCCCGGCCAGCCAGATCATCGGCGGGGTCGCGCGCGCCGGCGATGGCTGGCGCATGCTCATGGAGCAGCTCGCCGGCGGGCGCATGGTGTCGCTGCCGGCCACCGCGGTCGGCGGCATCCGCGGCGCGGCCGCGGCGGCCGGTGCCTATTCCATGGTGCGCCAGCAGTTCGGCCTGCAGATCGGCCGCATGGAGGGCGTGGCCGCGCCGATCGGCAAGCTGGCCTCGCTGGCCTACATGACCGAGGGTGCGCGGGTGTTGGGCTGCTCGGCCATCGATGATGGTATCCACCCGCCGGTGGTCTCCGGCGTGATGAAGGCCTACACCACCGAGCTTGCCCGCGAGGCCGCTACCGACGCCATGGACGTGCTTTCCGGGGCCGGCGTCATGCAGGGGCCGAACAACGTCATCGGCCGCGGCTACTGCTCCACCCCGGTGGCGATCACGGTGGAAGGCGCCAACATCATGACCCGCACCCTGATGGTGTTCGGGCAGGGGGCGACCCGCTGCCATCCCTACGCCCTGAACGTGGTCAAGGCGGTGGAGAGCAGCGACGCCGCATCGTTCCGCAAGAATCTGCTGGGCTGGATGGGGCATTTCTTCGCCGGCATCGGGCGCACCTGGTGGCGTGGTCTGACCCGGGGCTGGACGGTGCGCGCGAAGGGCGCGGCCAAGCCCACCCGTCGCTATTACCGCAAGCTCGGCTGGGCGGCCGCCCGCTTCGGCCTGTTCACGGACCTGGCCATGTTCTTCGTCGGCGGCAAGCTCAAGGTGAAGGGCAACCTGACCGGCCGCTACGCCGACGTGCTGGCCTGGATGCTGCTCGGCTTCTCGGCCCTGCGCCGGTTCGAGGCCGAAGGCCGCCGCGCCGAGGACCTGCCGCTGGTGCATTACTCGCTGCAACTGGCGCTGGCAAAGATGCAGGCCGGCTTCGAGGGCATTTACGCCAACTTCCCGGGCCCGCTGGGCGCGGCCCTGCGCGTAATCGGCCTGCCGCTGTTGCGCCTGAACAGCCTCGGGCGTCTGCCATCGGATGATCTCGGTAACCAGGCAGCGCTCATCGCCCAGAAGTGGGACGAGCAGACCGAGCGCCTGCTCGCCGACATTCACCAGCCGGGTTCGGAGAGTCCGGGCCAGGGCCGTCTCATGCATGCGTTCCGGCTGGTCTGTGATGCCGAGCCGCTGATCGCCAAGCTCAAGGCGGCCCAGAAGGCCGGCACACTGCCCGCTGGTGAACCCGACTCGCTGGTCGCCGAGGCCCGGGCCGCAGGCGTGCTCAGCAACGCTGAGGCCGCGCGCGTCACCGCCGCCCGCGAGGCCCGCCTGGCGGCGATCGAGGTGGACGTGTTTTCAGCAGAGGAATTCTTCGCCAACGCCGCTAGTGCGCCAGAGACTTCGCGCCAGGCGGCTGCATAGGAAAGAAGACAGGAACCGCAGATTACGCAGATTACGCAGATTTTTTCTGGAGTGAGCCTGGACGCCGTGCCGATGTTTGGCGCCAAGGCCTCGGCTGCGTAGCCAAGCAATGCACCGCAGAAAGCCGCCCATACTCCACTAACTCTTTCTTCTTCTAATCTGCGCACACCTGCGTAATCTGCGGTTAAACCTCTTACGGCAAAGCCACCAAAGTTTCTTATGTCGAATCCGCTACTCGACGGCGTCCGCATCCTCGATCTGACCCGGCTGCTGCCGGGGCCGTTCTGCACCCAGTATCTGGCCCAGCTCGGCGCCGAGGTGATCAAGATCGAGGACCCGGCCGGCGGTGACTATGCCCGTGAATTGATGCCGGCGCTGTTCGCGGTGGTTAATCGCGGCAAGCACTCGGTGACGCTGGATCTGCGCGAGGCCGAGGATGTCGAGGCCTTCAAGGCGCTCGTGAAAACGGCCGACGTGGTGGTGGAGTCTTTCCGTCCGGGGGTGATGGACCGTCTCGGCTGTGGTTACGACACGCTCGAGGCCGTCAACCCGAAGCTGGTTTATGCCGCGATTACCGGCTACGGCCAGGACGGGCCCTACCGGGATGCGGCCGGGCATGATCTGAACTATCTCGCCTACGCCGGCGTTCTGGACCAGACCGGCGCAGCCGGCGGCGCACCGACGATGTCCAATGTACAGATCGCCGATCTCGCCGGCGGGGCGCTGACCGCCGCCACCGGCATTCTCGCGGCGTTGCTGGGCGCAAGAATCAGCGGCGAGGGGACGTTCGTGGACTCGAGCATGCTGGATGGCTCGCTGGCGCTGCAGCCAATCGCCCTGGCCGGGTTGCGTTCCCGTGGCCATACCCAGAAGCGTGGGGCGGACATGCTCACCGGCGCGCTGCCCAACTACCAGGTCTACAAGTGTCGCGACGGTCGCTATCTGGCGGTGGGGGCGCTGGAGCCCAAGTTCTTCGCCCGCCTGTTGACCGCGCTCGGTGAGCAGGTCCCGTTGCCGACAACGCTCCGCAATCTGATGGCCGGAAAATCATCCGGCCGGCGCGAGGGCACGGCGCCCGCCGGAAACGCGGCGGGCGGAGACGGTACGAAAAAGCCCGGCCTGCGCGACCGCCTCAACGAGATTCTGGAAGATCCGGCCCGGGCCCGGCGCTGGCTGACACCGGTACGCTGGAGCCTGGCGGGCGTGTTCCGGCTGCGTTCGCGCGATGCCTGGATGCAGGCCCTGGCCGAGGCCGATGCCTGCATTGCCCCGGTCCTGACCCTGGAAGAGGCCCTGGCCGATCCACAGGTCCTGGCGCGCGGCATGCTCGAGCGGGCCGATGGCGGACCGGCCTTCGGCTGCCCACTTCACTTCGAGGGAACGCGCCGCGACCCGCTCGCCCCGGCACCGGGGCTGGGTGACGACAATGACTGGTTGCTGGAGCGCTGATTCCGGACGCCGCCGACCGTCAGCGCATCGCCCACTTCGTGCCCATGCCGACCAGCCACTGGTAATGACTGGGCAGCAGGCGGGCCATGGCATCGATCGCATGAGCATCCGGGCCGATGAGCACGCGCCGCGAATCGCGCCGGACGCCCTTCAGGATGGTCCGGGCGGCTGATTCCGGCGTCGTGATGAACAGCTTCTCGAACGCGGCCTTGCCGTCCGCCTCGTTCTTGCCCCCGAGCACGCCGTCCATGTTGTCGGCGAAGCGTGCCGCCTGGGCGATATTGGTCTTGATCCCGCCGGGATGCACGCTGGTGGCCGAGATGCCGCCGCCGTCCATGTCCAGTTCCTGCCGCAGGGCCTCGGTGAAGCCGCGGACCGCGAACTTGGTGGCGTTGTAGGCGCCCTGGCTGGGTACGCCGATGATGCCGAACACGCTGGAAATGTTGACGATGTGGCCTTCGCCGGCCGCGCGCAGATGGGGCAGGAACGCCTTGGTGCCGTGGACCACGCCCCAGAAGTTGATGTTCATGATCCATTCCAGATCGTCGTAATCGGCACCCTCGATGGTGCTGCCCAGCGCCACCCCGGCGTTGTTGAACACCAGGTGCACGGCGCCATGCTCGGCTGCCGCCTTGCCGGCCCAGGTGTGCACGGCCTGGCGCTTGGCTACATCCACCACCTGCGTGGTGACCTTGACGGCGCTGCTCTCGTCGACCAGTTGCGCGGTCTCGGTGAGGCTGACGCGGTTGACGTCTGACAGCGCCAGGTGGCAGCCGCGGGCGGCCAGTTCCATCGCCAGTGCGCGGCCGATGCCCGAGCCCGCACCGGTAATGGCGGCAACCTTGTTCTTGAAGTCCTTCATGTCTTTCTCGTTTTGATGAGGTGCTGGTGGTGTTGGTTTAATAGGGTTATCCGCAGATTTCGCCGATTAAAGACTGATGAGGCGAATGGGTTTGGGCAGAGCTCTCACTGGCCTGATTATCCGTGATGAGTGGCGTCTGTCATCGCGAGGCGCGAAGCGACGTGGCGATCTCGTTGTTCCTGATTGCCGCGCCGCCATCGGCGGCTCGCAATGACGGGTCTTCAAATCTGCGCCATCTGGGTAATCTGCGTATAGATTCTTCCCTGTTCACGCCGCGTCTGCGGATTGCGTTTCGACGACCGCGGGCGCCAGGTCCTCGGCTCGTAGCAACTCGAAATGCCGGGCCGGAAAGCGCCGCGTGCGGCGCCGGAAGTCCCAGGTAAAGCCGGGCCAGAGGGTGACGTTCTTGCCGTTGGCGTCCAGGTACCAGCTCTTGCAGCCGCCGGTGTTCCAGACCGCGTCCTTGGTGTGGTCGTGAACCCAGCGATTATAAGCGTCCTGTGACGCCCGCTTGACGTCGACCGCGGCCAGGCCTTCGTAGTCGATGGCCTTGAGCGTGTCCATCACCAGCGCGATCTGGGATTCGATCATGTAGACCATCGAATTATGCCCCAGCCCGGTATTCGGTCCCATCAGCAGGAACAGGTTGGGAAAGCCCGACACCGTGGTACCCAGGAACGCTTCGGTGCCGGTTTCGGCGAAGGTTTCGCGCAGGTCGGCACCGGCCCGGCCGGTAATCTTCAGCGGGCCGATCGGGTCGGTGGCGGCGAAGCCGGTGCCGTAGATGATGGCGTCCACCTCGCGTTCCACGCCGTCGGCGGTGATGATGCTGTGCTCACGCACCTCGCGGATGCCGTCGGTCACCAGATTGACGTTGCCGCGCGTCAGCGCGGGGTAGTAGTCGTCGGAGATCAGCACCCGCTTGCAGCCCAGGGTGTAATCGGGCGTCAGGCGCTTGCGCAGGTCGCGGTCCGGCACCTGTTTGCGCAGATGACTTCGGGCCTGGCGTTCCATCAGTTTCATCAGCCGGGGCTGAACCACGAACGCCAGGGCCCGGGATTCAAGCTGCCAGTACAACGCGTTACGCACTGCCAGCTGTGCCGACGGCAGACGCTTGAACAGGGCCTGTTCCAGACGGGTTACTGCCCGATCCGGTTTGGGCACCACCCAGGGCGGGGTGCGCTGGAACAGGTGCAGTTCGCCGACTTCGGGCGCGATCTGCGGCACGAACTGGATGGCGCTTGCGCCGGTGCCGATCACCGCCACCCGCTTGCCGGTAAGGTCGTAATCATGGTCCCATTGCTGGGAGTGGAAAGTCTTGCCCCGGAAGTTCTCGATGCCCGGAATTGTCGGATAGCTCGGCCGGGACAGGCCGCCGATGCCGGACACCAGCGATTTCGCCCGCCAGTAGCCGCGGTTGGTACGCACGTGCCAGAAACCGCCGGCCTCGTCCCACTCGGCCGACTCCACCCGGTTGTTGTAGCGTATGTGGCCGGTGATCTCGTACTTCTCCGCGCAATGACGCAGATAGGCCCAGATTTCGGCCTGGGGCGCGAACATGCGTGACCAGTTCGGGTTGGGCTCGAACGAGAACGAGTACAGATGCGACTGCACGTCGCAACCGCAGCCGGGGTAGTGGTTGTCGCGCCAGGTGCCGCCCAGATCGTCGGCGGCTTCCAGTACCACGAAATCATCGCGCCCCGACTGTTTCAGATTGATGGCCATGCCCAGCCCGGAGAATCCGGCACCGATCACGGCCACATCCACATCGGTGGCGCGGGTAGTCAGGGGTGTCGAGGCCATGGGAATGGTCTCCTGTCTGGTCCGGGCAGGCCCGGAACCGGCGGCCCGGCATCTACCGGGCCGCCGATGGGGATCGGCCTGAGTCGGCCTAGTGGTGGGTGGCCGCGGCGTAGGCGGCGTCGGCTTCCTCGGTCAGCTGATCGATGCGGGCCAGATGATGGCTGTTGTTCTGCTGCCAGGGATGGAAGCTGTACTTGAAGTAGGCCAGCCACTCAGGCACCTGGCGGCGCAGCACGCCGGGCTTGCCGAACAGGGTGTTGAGCACGGTGAGATGCCCGCGCCAGCCTTCCTTCTTGCAGGCCGGGCTGGCCTGTGTCATCTGCCAGTAGAAGGCGGCGACCAGCGGCCAGAAGATGGCGGTTGCCAGCACCATGCCGCCAGCACGGTTGAGGTAGGCACCGGGACCGCGGCCGATGGTCTTTTCGTAGACGTCGTAGGCCACAGCCTTGTGCTCGACCTCCTCCAGGGCGTGCCACAGCCACATGCGCCTGTAGTCGTCCTGGGAGCCGTCCATCACCGATTCGTCGTCGAGGATGGCGCTGCCCATCAGGGCGGTGAAGTGCTCCAGCGCCACGGTAGCGGTCAGCGGCACGGCCTTCGGCGTGTTGTCCTTGATCCAGTCCAGTAGCGACCAGACGAAGGCGTCCAGCTTCTCGGCCGGCAGGCCGGCGTCTTCCATCAGCTTGTTGTACTCGATATGTTCGCGCGAGTGCATGGCCTCCTGGCCGATGAAGGCGGTGGCCGCCTTCTTCAGGTCCGGATCCGGAATCTGGTCGCGATAGTCGCGCACCGCGTCGATGAACATGCGCTCGCCGGCCGGGAAGAACAGCGACAGCGTGTTCATGAACTGGGTGAGATGGGCGCCCCGTCCGTGCCAGTTGTCGATGTGCTCGGCGGGCGGCAGGAAATGCAGGTCGCGCCGTTCCGGCATCACGCTGGTGCCGTCCTCGGGGCGGCCGGAATCCGACACCGTCGGGGCCGGCTTGGCCTTGCCGTTGGTTGACTTGCGGGTTGCTTCACTCATGGTCTTTCTCCTGAGTTGTCAGCCGGTTGAGGCTTACGCCGCGGTGCGGCAGTGGTCGATGCGCGCCGCGCGGGTCGGGACGATGCCCGCCTCGCACTGCGCCGAAAATTCATGGATCTGGCGGGCCAGCCACATGGGTTGCGACAGCGGCAGCCAGTGGCCGGCATTGATCTCCACCCGCCGCAGGCGCTCGCACCAGGGCGTGGCGCTGGCGGCCATCGCCGGGGTGACGAAGGGGTCGGCGGTCGGGATGATCAGCTGCACCGGCACTTGTGCCCGGCGCTCGCGGGGCACGGCAAGGCGGGCCAGCACGTTGGCGCGATACAGGGCCGTGCCCCGGACGCCGTTGGCGGTCTGGTTCGGGTCGCTTTCGGGATGAATGCCTTCCGAGCGGGCCAGCAGCTGCGGCCACGCGCGACCCATGCCTGCGCGCCAGACCAGTCCGGGCAGCAGCGGCAGATGGAATGCGCCCACATACCAGGACTTGAGCAACTGGCCGAAGGTACGTGGCTGAAGGCCCTGCCGGCGCACCCAGTGACCGATATGATCGAGGCAGGGGCCGGAAACGCTGGTGAAAGAGAGCAGCCGGTCCGCCATGGCCGGATCGGTGGCCAGCTCCCAGGCCTGGATGGCGCCCCAGTCATGGCCCACCAGATGGACTGGCTGTCCCGGCGATACCTGGTCGATAACGTCGACCAGATCGGCCGCCAGGCGGTCGAGACGGTAATCGCTGTCCCGCGTCGGGCGGAACGAGTCGCCGGCCCCGCGCACATCGAGGGTCACCACCCGCATGCGCGGTGTCAGGTTGGCCGCGGTATGCCGCCATACCCGGCGGCTGTCGGGATAGCCATGCACCAACACCACAGTGGCGGCCGTTGCCGGACCGCGCACGTCCACCGTCAGCCAGCCCCCGTCGCGGGTGGGCACACGCTGTGTGTCGCCGTTGCTGTTCGTGTTGCCGGTGGTCATATGCGTGACACCATTAAACGTACCATTGGACGATGTCACAGAAATATTCTACATGTCAAATTTCCTGATAAATCATTGTTTAATAGAAGAATAATAATTGTGCGATGCCGCATTGCAGAGTGATAAAACGGTCTCGATCCTGCCGGCAGGGGCGTTGTAGCAAGGCGCAGGGGCAGCGGTGGAGGGACGCGGGACCGGCTTCGGCCGGTCCGTCGCTAACGCCGGGCGGTATCGATTTCCTGGAGGTGATCCAGCACCTGGGCCAGCCGGTCGCCCAGGAAGCGGTCGGCCGCCTTCTCCATGGCCCGGGCCACTTCCGGCAGCACGGCCATCTCTACCAGCGGGCGCAGGCGCCAGATCATGTCGGAGAGTTCGGGCAGGTCCTTGGTGGGGGGCAGGTCCTCGCCGTAGCGATCGAACACGTGGTGAGCAATCAGCTTGACCATTTCCTCGGCCGCTTCCTCGACGTTGCGGCGCAGGTAGGCCACCACGTCCAGCATGTCGGTCAGCGGGATCCCGATATCCACCAGCTCCTTGCCGGCATGCAGCATGCGCGGGCTGGGTACCCGGTAGTACATGCCCTCGGGCTGCAGGATGCCCAGTTCCACCGCCTTCTTGAGGCCGCGGCCGGAGAATGCCTTGCCGAAGCGCTGCACCAGCTGGGGCATGGTCAGGTAATCCGGCACCTCGTCCGACCAGGGACTGGCCACGGCAGTTTCCAGACCCAGGATTTCGGCAATGTCGCGGCCCTGTTCCCAGCTGGCAATCAGCTCGTCGATGTTGGCCAGGGTATAACCGCGATCCAGCAGCCGGGCGATGATGCGCAGCCGCGACAGATGATCGTCGTTGTAGACCCCGCGACGGCCGCGGCGCATCGGTGGCGGCAGCAGACCGCGATCCTGGTAGGCGCGGATATTGCGCACCGTCATGCCGGACGTGCGCGCCAGCTCGTCGATGCTGAATTCGCCGGAAGGCTTCGCGGATTTGCCCTGTTTGCTGGCCATCCCACTCGGGCTGGATCGAACCGAATGCCGGATTATACGTGACTGCCCGATCGACAGGATAAGGTCCGATGTCAGGGGCGGGCGTGCAGGTATAGCGCCGAAGCCAGTCCGATTCCAGCCACCTCGGTTTCGATGCCGGCGGCCTCATGGCGAACGGTATAGAGCTGCGCCATGGCGGGATCGTAAGCAATGGTCGCCTTGCCGGCGGCATCGGTTTCCGCCAGAGCCTCGTGACCCGGCACATCCCGCAACACGGTGACCCCCGACAGCGGCTGACCCGCCTGCAACACCTGCACCGACAGTGGCGCTCCGTCGGTCAGACCCGCGGGATCGGCAAGTGGCACGATTTCCAGCGGCAGGCCCTGTGGCCGGTCGGCAATCGGGCTCCAGCTGAACAACGTCTTGCCGAACTTGACGAAGCGACGGGTTTTGCCGGGTTCGGCGATGTCTGCCTGACGCCCCCGTTCGTAGCCGCCCGCGGCCAGGTTCTCGGTGTAGTAGCCGTTGTCGTAATGCAACAGCGCCATGACCGGCTCACCGGCCGGCATGAGATGGGTCATGCCGTCTTTCCGGTCATGGGCGTAAAGCAGCTCCCGGCCCTGCGCATCGAGCAGCCGCACCGACATCAGCCGAGCCAGGGGATAGGCTTCGGGCCCCTCGGCCGGATGCCCGAACTCGATCCGGTAATCCGGCGTGACCCAGATGTCGTGGGCCGAGGCCATTAGCGGCAGGCACAGGGCCAGGGTTGCAGTCAGCATCCGCAGTCGGCGCATCGTTGAGATCCTTGTGTTGATGGTCGCGTTCGTCACGGCTGCCGCATCGAGCCGGAGACGGCTCAAAGGCGGAACTCGATTCCCGCCAGGGCATCGATACGCGGCTTGGGATCGACCACGCCGCCGCCGAAGCCGAACGCCGATTCCGACAATAGCGGATCCGGCCGCCACAGGGCCTGGGCGAAGACCCGCCAGCGCGGCGGGCCGTAGGTGATGCGGCTGCCCACCGTGATGATGGCATCCCGCGTAATGGCCGCATCCGCGGTCAGCGGCGTTTCGCCGTAGCGCTGGGCGTAGATGTCGGTCGTCCAGCGCTTCTGACGCCAGCTGACGCCGGCGGTCTGCTGATTCTCCGGAACGCCGGTGACGTCGCCACCACCGTCCTGCTGTCGCGCATCCAGGTGAGTGGTGGTGAGATAGGCCTGCCAGGCGCCGCCGTCGTAGCGCAGTTCCACCTCGAAGCCCTCGCGTTCGGTGGCGCCGATGTTGACGAATTCCCCCGGCACGGCTTCCCGGATTTCGCCGGCAGCGTCCGTGGTGAAGGCGCTGGCGGATGCCCGCCATGGTCCGCGAAACCAGCGCAGGCCGATGTCGGTGCTCTCCAGCTCCACGTGCTCGAGCTGGCGGTAGACGCCGGTGTCCGGGGACAGTTCCGCGGCCGAGGGACTGCGAAAGCCGGTGCCGTGATTGGCGAACAGCTCGACGCCGTCGCGTGGTTGCCAGGCCGCGCCGAACCGGGGGGTGACGATGGTAGTGTCGCCGCTGCCGTCGGCGGCCGGATTGAAGCGGTTATCGACCGACGTGTACGCGGAGTCGGCCCGCAGGCCGGCGGTCAGCTTGACGCTTGGCAGTGCCTGCCACTGTGCTTCCGCGAAAACGCCGGCATTCAGGCTTTCGCTGTCGCGGCTGCGCACAAGATTCATCAGGCCTCGCTGTCCATCGGTGGCGAAGCGCGTGCGCTCGCCGTCATCGAAGCGGCCGTCGGTGCCGACTCGCCAGAACCAGGCCGGATCCGCCTGGAAACGGCGAATGATGCGCCAGCCGGCATAAGTGGCATCCGTGAAATCCACGTTCTGGGTCGGGCTGAAACTGGCGAAGCGGCTGCGGTCGTCGCCGCCGACGTAGAGCAATGACTGCCAGCGCTCGCTATCGAAATGAAGCGATGCGCCGTAGACGTCGCTGCGCCCGCCGTCGGTCGGATTGAAGGCGGCTTCCCGATCAACCCGACCGGCCTGCAGATCCGCGAGCGGCAGATAGCCGGGCGCGCCGAAGTCGCGCCGGCTGGCATGGGCCTGAATCCGCAGATGACCTTCACCAAGGTGGGTAACGTGGTTGCCGAAGGCGGAGAAATGCTCCTCGAACTGGTTATTCCGGAATCCGTCCGAGTCTCCCGCATGGAGCACGCCAAACGGCCCGTCGCCGCCCAGCGTCAGTGTACCCTCGAGGCGCGAGAAGCGGCCGCCGGCCAGCCGCACCCGGTCATGCTCGGCGTCTGTACGCGTGATGATGTTGATCACCCCGGCCTGTGCGAAGTTGCCGTAGGCGGCGGAGAAAGGCCCCTTGATGACTTCGATGCGCTCGATCATTGCGGGCACCAGCCAGCCGATGTCGCCCAGCCCGTGCGCCCGGCCATTCGGCTGATTGACTGGCACACCATCGATCTGGATCGCCACGTCGGTACTGTGCGCCCCCGTGAAGCCGCGGATGCCAAGATCATCCCCGATCGCCCCTTGGCCGAGGCTGCGCACTGTCACGCCCGGCGTGGTGCGGAACAGATCAACCACGTTATTGGCGGCCTGACGTTCGATGGCCTCCCGGTCGATGATGCTGCTGTCCACCGGTTGCTGGTCGACAGCGTCGCCGAGCGATGTCGGTCCCGCCGCCTCGCCCGTGACGCCGATTTCGGGCAGGCTCAGCGGTTCGTGGGCGATGGCCGACAACGGCGCCATCGCCAGTAGCAAGGCTGGCATGAATCGCATCGAGTTATTTTTTCTGTTTGTTCCCTGTAAACCGCTACGCTGCCGGGCAACCGAAAGATGCGCGTCCGTTCGCGGTCGCCGACACGTAAGCCGCCCATGAAGCGAATTTTTCTTGCCGGCCTGTTCCTGCTGCTGGCGACGCCGGTACTCGGCGGCGAACCCTACCGCCCAACGGACCCGAATGCCGTCCTCGCCCGAGTCACGCCGGCATCCGACCCGGGAGCGGCCCGCCTGTCGCAGCTGCGCAAGGCGCTGGATCAGTCGCCCGAACGCGTGGGCCTGGCGGTGGAATACGCCCGTGCCGCGATCGAGCAGGCGCGCGCGACGGCGGATCCGCGCTACCTCGGCTATGCCCAGTCGGCGCTGGCACCCTGGTGGGACCGGGCAGATCCACCGGACCCGGTCCGCCTGCTCCGCGCGACCATCGCCCAGCGGCGGCATGAGTTCGGCCGCGCCATCGCCGATCTGGACGCCGTGCTTGCAGCCCAGCCCCAGCACGCCCAGGCGCGGCTGACCCGGGCCAGTCTGCACACCGTGCAGGCACGCTACGAGCCGGCGCTGCTGGATTGCGCCGCCCTGACCGGGCAGGTGCGGACCCTGATCGTGGCCGCCTGCGCGGCGCCGCCGGCCAGTCTGTCGGGGTCGGCCCCGGCGGCACTGAATGCGCTGGAGAGCGCGCTGGCGGCCGACACCTCGGTGCATGCCGCCACTCGCGTCTGGGCCCTGACCATCGCCGCGGAGATCGCGGATCGACTCGGCCGCGTCGATCTGGCTGCCGACCGGTTCGAGCAGGCGATCGCGCTTGCCGACGGCGAGGATCCCTATCTGCTGAACGCCTATGCGGACTTTCTGCTGGAACGCGGTGAACCGGCGGCGGTCGTCCGGTTGCTGGCGGATCATCAGGCCATCGATGCCGCGCTGCTGCGTCTGGCGATGGCCAACAAGCGTCTGGCGGAAAGCGGCAATGCGCAAGCCGCAAGCCGGCTCCAGAGTCAGCGCGACACGCTTGCCGCCCGCTTCGAGGCCGCCCAACGCCGCGGCGATACCGTGCATCGCCGCGAGCAGGCCATGTTCGAACTGTATCTGCGCGAGCGGCCGGAACGGGCGTTGTGGCTTGCCCGGGCCAACTGGCGGGACCAGAAGGAACCGCTGGACGCGCGCATTCTGCTGGAAGCGGCGCTGGCGGCGAAGGCGCCCGCTGAGGCCCGACCGGTGCTCCGGTGGCTGGAAGCACACTCGGTGGAAGCACCGCGGTTGCAAGACCTTGCCGGCCAACTCGAAGCGATGGCGGATCCGGCATGATCCGGGGGCTGATCGTCACGGCGCTGGCTCTGGTCGCCGGGGCCGCGCTCGCCCACAAGCCCAGTGACAGCTATCTGCGGCTGCAGGTTGACGGGGCTGCAATCGAGGGCCGCTGGGACATCGGCCTGCGCGACCTGCATGCCCTGATCGGGCTGGATGGCGACGGCAACGGCGCCATCACCTGGCGGGAGTTGCAGACCCGCCGGCCGGCGGTGACCGAGGCGGCCATGGCCGGCCTGTCGATTCGCGCCGGGGAAGCCGGTTGCGGTTTGCGGGTGACAGACCTGGCGGTGGTCGACCACGCCGACGGCACCTATGCCGCGCTCTCCCTGGCGGGAACCTGTCCGGCGCCGGTCCGGGAACTGACGCTGGATTACGATTTCCTGTTCGAGCTCGACCCGACCCATCGGGGCCTGGTGAACCTGACATTCGCCGGCACCCGCAGTGCCATTCTTTCGCCGGCGCAGCCGCGCGCGGTGTTCGAGCCCGACAACGCCGGCGCCATCCGTCTTTTCTGGCGGTATCTGCGCGAGGGCGCCTGGCATATCTGGGCCGGTATCGATCACATGCTGTTCCTGGTCTGTCTGCTTTTGCCGGCCATGCTCACGCGCATCGACGGGGCGTGGGTGCCGGTGGCGTCCGGTCGCCGGGCCTTTATCGACATCCTCAAGATCGTCACCGCGTTTACCCTGGCCCACGCCCTGAGCCTGACCGCCGCCACCCTGGACTGGCTACGCCCGCCCACGCGCTGGGTGGAGGCGGGGGTGGCGGCCACCATCGTGTTCGCGGCCATCAACAATCTTCGGCCGCTGGTGCGGCTGGAACGGCTGTGGTGGGTGGCCTTCGGCTTCGGCCTGATCCACGGCGCCGGCTATGCCAGCGTTCTCGGCAGCCTTGGACTGCCGGCCGGGGCCATGACCGTGGCGTTGCTGGGCTTCAATCTGGGTGTGGAGGGTGGCCAGATTCTGGTTGCGGCGCTGGTGATGCCGTTGGCCTTTGCCGCCCGCCGTCAGGGCTGGTATCGCCACGGTATCGTGGTGCCCGGGTCGGTCATCATCGCGCTGCTGGGCGGCCTGTGGTTGGTGCAGCGGCTGTTCAACCTGCGTCTGGAGGGATTGTGGTGAAACGACTGCTGGGAGCCGTCTGCGTGATTGTCCCGATCGTGGCCGGGGCCCACGGCGCCGGGTTCGAGCGATTGCCGGATATCGACACGGTGGCGCTTCGTTTTGCCTACGCCGTGGGTGAGCCCATGGCCGGAGCCCGCGTTGTCGTGACCACCCCGGCCGGTCAGGATCACCAGCGCGGCCAGACTGACCGCGACGGGCAATTCGCCTTCGTGCCGGATCGACCGGGAGACTGGATGGTGGTCGCCGATGACGGGCTCGGCCACGAGGTCCGGGCCGAGGTGGAAGTTGGTGGTGTTGCCGAGGGCGAATCGAGCGCCACGCCCGTCGCCGTCTCCCCCCGTGTGTTGCTGTACGCGCTGATCGGCAGCCTGGCGGTCAATGCCGGGTTGCTGTCCCTCCTGCTGGCGCGGCGGCGGGCATGAAAAAGCCCACTGTGTGCCGCACACAGTGGGCTTGAATACACGCTTGTTGTCGCGTCGCTAGTTGACGATATCCCGCAGCGGCGTGTCGCCGTTACCGATTGCTACCGGCTCGTCGTCCGGCCCACCGAAGACCCGTGCGAGATCGGCACGCAGCGCGTCCGGGTCGGTCACCGGCAGGGATTCATCATCCGGATCCTGATTGACGATCGCCGAGAAGCTGTTGCCCATCGGCTGCATCATGTCAGGGTCGTCGTTGAAGAAATTGTTGTCGTCTCCGCCGCAGCCGGCAGCGATGGCCAGCGAGGCGGCAGCAGCGATACCAAGAATTGCTCGTTGCATTATCAACTCCCCCTTACTGCATCATGGCCATGCCCGGGTTTGTCGCGCCGGGAATGGGGGTATCGAGATAGGGGAACTCATTCAGGTAATCGTCACGGTTCGGCAGGGCTCCGTCGTTGACGATGCCGCCGTCGACTACTGTGGGCTCTGGACCACTGACGTCGCAGCTCTGCAAGCCGTTGTCGCCGGTCAGGGCGCCCTCGGCGACTGTCAACTCGATGTCGACGACGTCGTCATAGGGCCGGCGACCGTTGGGGAAGCCGAACAGGTCGCAGGCGAGGAAGCCGAGACTGTTCTGCTGCGCGAGCTGCGGTGCCGGTCCACCCGGAAATGCCGTGTTCAGACGCAGCATTTCGCCGCCCAGCGTGATCTCCTCCGCGTTCGCGTCCGTAATGGCCTGCGGCTGGGTGAAGTTGGTCGGCGTACCGTTGACGTCGGTACGAATACCCGTCACAAAAGCCGCAACCAAGTCAAGGCGCGGTGTGGCTGGTGGCGGCACTTCGAACAGCGCGTTAATCAGCGCCGGCAGCGTCGGGTAGAGGACGAAGTTGGCGAAGTTGGCCAGATCGTCCTTGGGCTCGCTGTTATTGAATGCATCTTTCTGGTCAAGCCCGATGACCACTTCGTTGACCAGCGGGCTTCCCAGGCGAGACACCTGCGTGAAGGCGCCGCCCGATACCGATGGCGTATCCACGGTGGGGTTCGGTCTCTGTACCTCGGCCTGCGGAATACTGGCGGTGGTCCACGCCCCGATCACGGGCTCACTGCCGTTGGTCAGACAACTGCTATGGACCTCGAGTGCCAGCGAGGTGATGTTCTTGTCCGCGATGATGTTCTCGCCGCCATCCCGAGGGCCAAGCGGATTGGCCGTGTTAATGCGGTCAAAAACCTGCCCGAGATTGACGACAAATCCCTCCTGGCGCTGCCCGACAAAAACCCTGCCCGGCATATTGCAATTGGGGATGTTGACTTCAAAGATGTGATTTCCCGCGTACGCCGGGTAGTCCGGGATTGTCTTCTCGCCGATGTTGTCGACCGGCTTGCGGAAGGTGGAATCGCCCGACATCGTTTCCGTTATAGCGTTGGAAGTACCAGTCTTGCGATCGCCTTCGATGAGCGTGACGGTGTAATTCTCGATGACGTTGAGGCCGTCATTGTCGTCAACGCCCGGGCCTACGGGAGCGGCGTTCCCGGCCGGTCCGACATTGGCCAGCGGAATGGTAATATCGCTACCGCCCGGCCCGACCGGCAGTGAGGCATTTCGGTACTCGTTATCGAACTCGAAGCGGAAGGTCAGATCCTCGACCGTGTCGCCGTCATTGTCGACATGGATCTCGTAGCGAGCTTCCTCGTCCATGACGAAGTAGTTCGGCCCACCGTAAGCATCCTGCAACGGTTGATAGTTGGCAATCAGAGTGACGTATCCGTCACGCCCGCTTTCATAGCTCCGGAACATGTAGAAGTCGGTGCCGTCGACTTTGGGCTTTTCCGTGATGAACGGTGCCTCGCGGTGACTGGAGGCGAAGGCCGCCGATCCCGCGGCCAGGGTCACAGCCAGCGTGGCTGCGGTCCCGATGATGGGGTGTGTTCGGTTCAGCATGAAGATGTGCTCCCTTCCTGTCGTGCCTGGCCAGGCTTGGCCCGCCCTTCTGACTCGCCATTGGAATGTCGGCGATACCAACGTTACGCCTGCCGGTTGGCGGTGGATTCAAGTAGTTGCCGAATCGACCAAAAAAAATGCCCGGCCGCAGGGGCCGGGCAAGCAAGTTTCGCGAGGTTGTCGCGAGGGGGATCAGAGAGCGATTTCGCCGTCGTCTTCACGCGAGATGACGACGGTGGCCGACCGGGGGCGGGCGCTGCCGCCGTCCGGCCAGTTGCCGCCCGGGTGCTGGATGTTCACGAACATGGTGCGGTAGTCGGGCGTCATCTCCACGCCGGTGACTTCGCAGCCCACCGGACCGACGAAGAATCGCTTCAGGCTGGCCTGGGTGTCGGGGTTGACCGTGCGGTCGCCATTCAACTGGGCGGGGATCACCGCCAGCATCTGATCGTTGGTGTCCGAGTCCAGCGGTGCGCCGTTGTCGGTCTGGATCCAGAGCACGCCCCGCTTGTCGAACCAAAGGCCGTCGGGGCTGCCGAATTCGTTGTCCAGCGTCAGGCCGGAGATGTTGAAGCTCGGATCCGCGTTGGCGTTGGAGCCGAACACGAAGATGTCCCACACGAAACCGGTGGCGGCCGGGTTGTCGCCATTCTCGGCAAGCCGGATGACGTGACCGTGGGTGTTGGGACCGCGCGGGTTGGCGGCATCGGTCTGGTCAGGGCCGCGGTTGGTATTGTTGGTCAGCGTGAAATAGATCTCGCCAGTGCTGGGATCGGTGGTCGACCACTCCGGGCGGTCCATCGGTGTGGCGCCAAGCACGTCGGCCGCCGTGCGGGTATTGACCAGGACGTCCGCCTGGCTGACGAAGTCGTTGGCCAGTGCCGGGTTGCTGTCGTAATCGAGCGGTAGCCATTCGCCGCTGCCGTCCGCATTGAGTCGGGCAACATAGAGCGTGCCGTTATCCAGCATGTTGGGGTTGGGCTGGGTGGGGTCCCAGGCTTCGGCGGTGACGAACTTGTACATGTACTCGCCACGGGCGTCGTCGCCCATGTAGAAGGCAATGGGGCGGCCGTCCACGATGCGGCCCGGTTCCGCGCCCTCGTGACGGAAGCGGCCCATGGCGGTGCGCTTGACGGGGGTGGCCGCAGGATTGAACGGATCAATCTCCACCAGCCAGCCGAAGGTGTTGGCTTCGTTGCGGTAATCGCTGGCGGCGTCCGGGCCGCTCGGCGTCGTGTCGAAGCGGGCGAACTCGCCGTTCACTTCCGTGGGATCACCGGCAACATTGCTCCAGAGATAGCCGAACCCGGTGTCGGTCAGGCCATAACGAGCCTTTTCACGCGGCGGGTTGGCCTCGGTAGTGATGAAATAGCCCTGGATGTTCTCTTCGCAGGCCAGGTAGGTGCCCCACGGCGTGAAGCCGCGGCCGCAGTTGTTGACGGTGCCGCGGGTGGTCATGCCCGAATTGTCGAAGGCGGTGACCATGAACTCGCTGCCGGCGGCCGGGCCGGACAGCAACATCGGCGTGGCCGCGGTGATGCGGCGGTTGAAGCCGCCCTGGATCACGCCCCAGTTGCGGTCGGTGCCCTGGGCGATTTCCACCACGCTCACACCGTGTGCGTTGATGTCCTTGCGCACCTCGTCGGCGTCGGTGGGGGCGCCGTTCATGTCCGTGGCGCGACCATCGCCGGCGAACAGCGTGGAATTGGAGTATTCGTGGTTGATCACCAGCAGGCCGCGGGTCGAGCTTTCCGAGCGTTCCGGCAGCGGGAAGAAGGTCATGCCGTCGTGGTTCGCGCCGATCTGCTGCGCCTGTTCGGCGGCCGTGTTGGTGCCGTCGCCGGCGTAGGCCGGGAAGCTGCCGGTGATCGGTGTGCCCCAGGGGATCAGAACCTGCATCCGATAGCCGTCCGGGATGGACACGGCGTCGGCGCTGGAGCCGGCAACGGAGTTGAACGAAAGGCCGGGCGAGGCGGCGTTGCCGCCGCCGTTCGAGTCGCCGCCACAGGCGGACAGGCCGGCGCCGGCGAAGATGGTGGTGGCAGCCAGACCGAGCCCGCCGCGCAGCGTATCGCGGCGTGAGACTCGGGCTTCCAGAATCTGGTTGAAGTGCGGGCTGCTGCTATTCGACAGCGAACCTTCCATCTCCTTGATGGCGTCCGGATCGGTAATGGTTGGGCGATTGCGGGTCATGATTGGCACCTCTGGCTTGCATTGGCTGGCTTGGGTTCCGGCTCAAGTTAGCCAACCGACATGACCATCACGTTGAGGTTTGCTGACATTGGCATGACAGCTGCGCCCGGGGCGGCACCGAAAATGCGCTATCGCCCTTATCAAACGCCGCGATTTAATATAAGAAAACTTATCAAGAAGATATCAAGTATTAATAGAGCTAATGTTGCCGGGGGGTGCGGATTCGTAGAAAATGGCCGGCCTTTCCGCCAGCGGGCACAGGGTAACCATGACCAAACGACGAGAACTCGCGGACGCCATCCGGATTCTGGCGATGGACGCGGTCCAGGCTGCCAACTCCGGTCACCCCGGCATGCCCATGGGCATGGCCGACATCGCCGAAGTTCTCTGGAACGACTTCATGCGGTTCAACCCGGCCAATCCCCACTGGCCCGACCGGGACCGCTTTGTCGTATCCAATGGGCACGGCTGCATGTTGCAGTACGCGCTGCTGCATCTCAGCGGTTACGACCTGCCGTTGCAGGAAATCAAGAATTTCCGTCAGCTGCATTCGAAAACACCGGGTCACCCGGAATACGGCATTACCCCCGGGGTGGAAACCACCACCGGGCCGCTGGGGCAGGGGCTGGCCACGGCCGTGGGCATGGCGCTGGCCGAGGCACGGCTGGCCGCCGAGTTCAACCGCGACGGCCTGAATCTCGTGGACCACTGGACCTACTGCTTCGCGGGTGACGGTTGTCTCATGGAGGGCATTTCGCACGAGGCCTGTTCGTTGGCTGGCCATCTGGGCCTGGGCAAGCTGGTGGTATTCTACGACGACAACGGCATCTCGATCGACGGCGAAACCGCCGGCTGGTTCACCGACGATACCCCCAAACGCTTCGAGTCCTACGGCTGGCAGGTGGTGCGCAATGTCGATGGTCACGACGCCGAGGAAATCAAGACCGCAATCGAAACCGCCCGCAAGAACACCGATCAGCCCACGCTGATCTGCTGCAAGACCGTGATCGGCTGGGGCTCGCCCAACATGCAGGGCACCGCTGGCGTCCATGGTGCGGCATTGGGTGATGAGGAAGTGGCCCGGGTGCGCGAGAAGCTGGGCTGGTCGGACGAAACCCGTTTCGCCATCCCGGATTCGATCTACGAGGCCTGGGACAAGCGCAGCAAGGGCGCGGAACTGGAGCGGGCCTGGCGCGCGCTGCACGAGCAGTACAAGGCCGCCAATGTTCAGGCCGCCGCCGAATTCGATCGCCGCATGGCCGGGGAACTGCCGGCCGACTGGGCGAATGTGGCTGACGAGTTTGTCGCCGCGACCCAGGCCGGCGGCAAGGACGACGCCACCCGCAAGGCCTCCAAGGCGACCATCGGCGCCTTCGCGGCCCACCTGCCGGAACTGCTGGGCGGCTCGGCCGACCTGTCCGGCTCGAACGGCACCGACTGGAGCGGCCACCAGCCGATCAAGGTCGGCGACTTCAGCGGCAATTACCTTTACTACGGCGTGCGCGAATTCGGCATGACCGCCATGGCCAACGGCCTGTCGCTGCACGGCGGCATCATCCCGTTCTGCGCCACCTTCCTGACCTTTTCCGATTACGCCAGAAATGCGGTGCGCCTGGCCGCGCTGATGGGCATCCGCAACGTGCTGGTCTACACCCACGACTCCATCGGCCTGGGGGAAGACGGCCCCACCCACCAATCGGTGGAGCACGTGGCCAGCCTGCGGTTGATCCCGAACCTGGAGATGTGGCGGCCCTGTGACGACGTCGAAACCGCAGTGGCCTGGCGGCGCGGGCTGGAGCGCCGCGACGGGCCGGTGGCGATGGCGCTGACGCGGCAGGGCGTGCCCCATGAAACCCGCAGCGATGCGCAGGTGGCGGCGATTGCTCGCGGCGGCTATGTGCTGCTCGAGCCGGATGGGGAGCCGGAAGCCATTGTCATCGCCACCGGCTCGGAAGTCGGGCTGGCCATGGCCGGCGCCCGGGCGCTGGCCGACGAAGGCCGCGCCGTGCGTGTGGTATCCATGCCCTGCGTGGAGCGTTTCGACGCCCAGGATCAGGCCTATCGCGAGTCCGTGCTGCCCCCGGGCGTGACCCGTCGGCTGGCGGTCGAAGCCGGGGTAACCGAAAGCTGGCACCGCTTCGTGGGCGACGCCGGCCGGGTCATGGGGGTGGATACTTATGGCGAATCCGCGCCCGGCCCGATGGTCTACGAACACTTCGGCCTGACCGAGGCCGGCGTGGCGAACGCGTTGCGCGACCTTTTCTAAAACAACAGGCGCGGGTGGTCCCGCGCCGGTACAGGACTCAAGGAGAGACAACGGCATGGCAGTGAAAGTTGGTATCAACGGCTACGGACGAATCGGCCGCAACGTGTTGCGCGCGCTCTATGAAGCGGGCCGCACCGACGAAATCGAGATCGTGGCGATCAACGATCTGGGCGATGCGGAAACCAATGCCCATTTAACCAAGTACGACACTGCCCACGGCCCGTTCCCGGGGACCGTATCGGTTGAAGGTGACAACCTCGTGGTCAACGGCGACCGCATCAAGGTGCTGGCCGAACGCGATCCGTCCAAGCTGCCCTGGGGGGATCTCGGTGTGGATGTGGTGCTGGAATGCACCGGCCTTTTTGCCAAGCGAGACAAGTGCCAGCCGCATCTGGATGCGGGTGCGAAGAAGGTGGTGATTTCCGCCCCCGCCGGCAACGATCTGCCGACCATCGTCTACGGGGTGAATCACGACAGCCTCACCGCCGATGACGACATCATTTCCAACGCCTCCTGCACCACCAACTGCCTGGCCCCGCTGGTCAAGCCGCTGCAGGACAGCATCGGCATCGTGCACGGGCTGATGAATACCATTCACTCGTACACCAATGACCAGGTGCTTACCGACGTCTATCACTCGGACCTGCGCCGGGCCCGCTCGGCCACCCAGAGCATGATTCCGACCAAGACCGGTGCGGCCGCCGCGGTGGGCCTGGTGATGCCGGAACTCAACGGCAAGCTGGACGGCTTTGCCGTGCGGGTGCCGACCATCAACGTGTCGATGGTGGACCTGACCTTTACCGCTGCCCGCGACACCAGCGTCGACGAGGTGAATCAGGTACTCAAGTCGGCGTCGGAAGGCGCGCTCAAGGGCATTCTCAACTACAGTGAGGCGCCGCTGGTGTCCCAGGATTTCAACCATGACCCGGCTTCCTCGACGGTCGATGCCCCGCTGACCAAGGTGATCGACGGCCGGCTGGTCAAGGTACTGGCCTGGTATGACAACGAGTGGGGTTTCTCCAACCGCATGCTGGACACCACGCTGGCGCTGATGCGCGCCTGAACGCACGCGGGGGATAAACCATGCTGCGGATGAGCGACGTCGATCTGGCCGGCAAGCGGGTCCTGATTCGTCAGGACCTCAACGTACCCGTGGACGAACAGGGCCGGATCACGTCCGAGGCCCGTCTGCGGGCTTCGCTGCCGACCCTGCGCACCGCATTGGATGCCGGCGCCAGCGTGCTGGTGATGTCGCATCTGGGGCGGCCGAAGGAGGGCAAGCCGGACGCCGCCAACAGCCTGGCCCCCGTGGCGGCATGGCTGTCGCAGGCGCTGGGTGTTGATGTCCCGCTGGTCACCCACTGGCTCGACGGTGTCGACCTGCCGGCTGGTGGCATTGCCCTGTGCGAGAACGTGCGGTTCAACACTGGCGAGAAGGCCAACGATGAAGGGCTGTCACGGCGCATGGCCGCCTTGTGCGATGTTTACGTGATGGATGCCTTCGGCACCGCCCATCGCGCCCAGGCTTCCACGGAAGGGGTGGCCCGGTTTGCGCCGACCGCCTGTGCCGGGCCGTTGCTGGCGCGGGAAATCGATGCCCTGTCCGCCGCGCTGGACAACCCGAAGCGGCCGCTGGTGGCCATCATCGGCGGGTCCAAGGTATCGACCAAGCTGGAACTGCTGGAGAACCTGTCCGACGTGGCCGATCAGCTGATTCTCGGTGGCGGCATCGCCAATACCTTCCTCGCCGCTGCGGGCGTCGACGTCGGTGCGTCGCTGCACGAGGCGGATCTGGTGGATACCGCCCGCCGCATTCAGCAGAAGGTGGAGGCCGGCGGCGGCAATATTCCGCTGCCCACGGATGTCGTCTGTGCGACCGAGTTCTCGGTCGAAGCCCACGCTCAGGCGCGGGCAGCCGGCGACGTGGAAAGCGACGAGATGATTCTCGACGTGGGGCAGCAGACCCGGTCCCGCTTCGCGGCGATTCTGGAAAGCGCCGGCACCATCGTCTGGAACGGCCCGGTGGGCGTGTTCGAGTTCGACCAGTTTGGTGGCGGCACCCGCTCGCTGGCCGAAGCCGTGGCCAACAGCCCGGCCTTCTCGATTGCCGGCGGTGGCGACACCCTGGCCGCGATCGAGAAGTACGACATCGAGGCCGACATCTCCTATATCTCCACCGGTGGCGGAGCCTTCCTCGAGTTTCTCGAGGGCAAGACCCTGCCTGCCATCGCGGCCCTGGAGGCGCGCAGCGCCGGCTAGCGGCGGTGGCCCGGGTGAACTGACCGGGTTGCCGAACGGCAGCGGGGTTGCTGTATCCTTGCCGGCTTCACGCGAGATAGCCGCTGGTTTGCAACCGAGTGACCCCTGACATGACCACCCGATTCGACGGCTCCGACGCCTACGTCGCCACTGACGATCTGAAGATGGCGGTAAATGCCGCTGCCACCCTCCAGCGACCGCTGCTGGTCAAGGGTGAGCCCGGCACCGGCAAGACCATGCTGGCGCAGGAGGTGGCCGCGTCGCTGGGCAAGCCGCTGTTCGAGTGGCACATCAAGTCCACCACCAAGGCACAGCAAGGCCTTTACGAATACGACGCCGTGTCGCGGCTGCGCGATTCGCAGCTCGGCGACGACAAGGTGCACGATATTTCCAACTACATTCTCCAGGGACCGCTGTGGGAATGTTTCGAGTGCGACGAGCAGCCGGTACTGCTGATCGACGAGATCGACAAGGCCGACATCGAATTCCCCAACGATCTGCTGCGCGAGATCGACCGGATGGAGTTCTATGTCTACGAGACACGCAAGACCGTCAAGGCCAAGCAGCGGCCGATCATCGTGATCACCTCGAACAACGAGAAGGAGCTGCCGGACGCGTTCCTGCGTCGCTGCTTCTTCCACTACATCACCTTCCCGGACAAGGAAACGATGCAGGCCATCGTCGACGTGCATTTCCCGGGTATCAAGAAGAAGCTGCTGGCCGAGGCGATGGACCTGTTCTTCGATTTGCGCGAGATTCCGGGCCTGAAGAAGAAGCCTTCGACCTCGGAACTGCTTGATTGGCTCAAGCTGCTGCTGGCCGAGGACATTCCTGCCGAGACCCTGCGCGCCGCGGACGTCAAGCAATCCCTGCCGCCGCTCTATGGCGCGCTGCTCAAGAACGAGCAGGATGTGCACATGTTCGAGCGCCTCGCATTCATGTCGAGGAGGCAGTGACGCGCGGCACTGCGGTTTCGAGTTTCACGTTTCAAGTTTCGAGCGGCACCCACGGCCAACGTAGCTGTCTTGAAACTCGAAACCCGAAACCTGAAACTGATCCAATGAGTTTTGACTGAAACCCGAAAGCCGATATCCGGCTTCGCGGGTTATCGTGACTCCCCATGCTGACGGAATTCTTCTACGAACTGCGCCGCGGCGGGCTGAAGTGCTCGGTCACCGAGTACCTCACCCTGCTGGAGGCGCTGGACGCCCGCGTGGCCTACGGCAGCCTGGACCAGTTCTACTATCTGTCGCGCGCCACGCTGGTCAAGGACGAAACCCAGTTCGACCGTTTCGACCGGATATTCGGCGAGTACTTCAAGGGCATTGAGAACGCCGCCGGCGAGCTTTTCGAGGATATTCCGGAAGACTGGCTCAAGCGCATGGCCGAGCTCGAGCTCAGCGAGGAGCAGAAGGCACAGATCGAGGCCATGGGCGGCTGGGAAGCCCTGATGGAAACCCTCAGGAAGCGGCTCGAAGAACAGACCGAGCGCCACGAGGGTGGCAACAAGTGGATAGGAACCGCCGGCACCTCGCCGTTCGGCGCCTACGGCTACAATCCCGAAGGCATCCGCATCGGGCAGGACGGATCGCGCAACCGCAGCGCGGTGAAGGTTTGGGACAAGCGCGAGTTCGCCAATCTGGACGATTCCCGCGAGATCGGCACCCGCAACGTCAAGATGGCCCTGCGGCGGCTGCGCCGGTTCGCGCGGGAAGGCGCGGCCGACGAGCTGGACCTGGATCACACCATCGATTCCACCGCCCGAAACGCGGGGCTGCTGGACATCCAGTGGCGGCCCGAACGCCACAACGCGGTCAAGATCCTGCTGTTCTTCGACGTGGGCGGGTCGATGGACCCGCACGTACGGGTGTGCGAGGAACTGTTTTCCGCGGCGCGCATGGAGTTCAAGCATCTTGAATACTTCTACTTCCACAACTTCCTTTACGAAGGGGTATGGAAGGACAACCGCCGGCGCCGCAGCGAGAAGATTTCCACCTTCGACGTGCTGCACAAGTACCCGTCCGACTACAAGGTGATCCTGGTCGGCGATGCCACCATGAGCCCCTACGAGATTGCCTACCCTGGTGGCAGCGTCGAGCACTGGAACGAGGAAGCCGGGGCGGTGTGGCTGCAACGGCTGCTCGAGGTCTATCCGAAGACCGTCTGGCTTAATCCCGAGCCGGAAAAACACTGGTCCTATACCCCGTCGATTCAGATGACACGGGAGCTCATGGGGGACCACATGTTTCCCATGTCTCTCGAAGGTCTGGATCGCGCCACCTCCTACCTGACCCGGTAGCGTCGAACGTTCGTGGAGGCTGCTAAGCTCTGGTGGCCGCCCGCCATATCGGGCGGCCTGTCAACAACAAGGAGGGGAGCATGAGTACATCCATGATGGCGCTGGCAGGGTTTGCTGCCTGGACGCTTGCATTCACCATCGTCACTATCGGTTACCGCGGCGTGCGCGTCCTGACGGGCCAATTGAAGGCGGATGCCTGGACGCGCGGCCGCGCGGTGGAGGATCCGCCGGTAATCAAGCGTCTCAACGACGCCTTCGCCAACTGCCTGGAGATGCTGCCGATCTTTGCCGCGGTGATCCTGGCCGCCGCCGTCGCAGGGCAGTCCGCGATGACCGATGGTCTGGCGATGATCTTCCTGGCCGCACGGATCGGTCAGTCGGTATCGCATATTGTCTCGGTGCATCACCTGGTGATCTTCTTCGTGCGTTTCCCGCTGTTCCTGGTGCAGGTGGGCATTCTCGTGATCTGGTTGCACGGGCTGCTGCTGGGTTAGTGGTGCCGACTTCCGAGCCGCAGGCGGGGCGACGTCGTAAGCCGTGATGCCGCGCCCGCGCCGGCTCGGCGTTCTCGCCGCCATGCCCACCATCGTGGGCATGGCGGCAGTCGCGCTGCTGGCCGGAAACGCCTGGATGGTGACCGCGGCGAGGCCGCACGTATACGCCGACGCCGGTACCATCCCGGCAAACGAGGTCGGCCTGGTGCTGGGCACCAGCCCGTATACCCGTTCCGGAGAACGCAACCAGCTGTTCCGACACCGGATCGAGGCGGCGTCGGCACTGTTCCATGGTGGCAAGGTTGAGCATCTGCTGCTTTCCGGCGCCAATCCCGACGACACCTACAACGAGCCGCGCAAGATGTACCAGGCGCTCATCGAGGCAGGGGTGCCCGGGGATGCGATGACGTTCGACTTTGCCGGCTTCCGCACACTGGATTCCATGATCCGGGCACGGGAGGTGTTCGGCCTGCATAACGTGACTGTGATCTCGCAGCGGTACCACTGCTATCGCGCCGTGTTCCTCGGCCGTCACCGAGGATTGGCGGCCATCGCCTACGCGCATCCCGAACAGGATGCGCGTCAGTCGCTGCGGGTCGAGGCGCGGGAATATCTCGCGCGTGTAGCGGCCCTGTTCGATCTTTACGTGCTGGGTACCGGGCCGAAGTTTCTAGGCGAGTTGCGCCAACTGCCGCCGGACCCTGATTCCGCTGATGACAAAGAAAAGGCGCCGACCCTGAAGCCGGCGCCCGATTGAGCCAGATCGGCTGGCGCGTCAGAACGTATAACGCATGAAGATGTTCACGAAGTCCCGATCTTCCAGCAGATTGTTGGTATAGCCGCCGCCGCGCACCCCGTTGGGCACGTTAGGGCCGGCATTGGTGTCCAGCCCACCCCAGAATGCCGTGTAGGACAGGCCCGCCTCCCAAGCGTCTAGGTACTCGGCGGTCAATCCCAGCGATGCCTGCTTGGTGCCTTCCATGTGATTACGGATAGGCGTCGGGCTGTTCCCGTCCACATCATGGAAGAACCGCAGGCTCGGGGTGAGATTAAAACGGTTGAGTACGTTCTGGTAGCGCAACGCCAGGGCCAGCCGATAGCCCCAGGAATCGGCATCGGCATAGCCCTCAGGATCCTGCGCGGGTGTGCTGGTCACCGCGGCGGCCGCTACCGGCTGATTCGGCACGTAAGTCGCCGGTGCATCCAGCGGTAATTCGCTGGTATCGGGCATACCCGAGACGTGCATGCCCGCGAATTCCGCCAGCATGATGGTCTGGTTGGCACCGGTCCAGTTGGGTCCCAGAATCTTGGTAAACGAGATGTCCCACTGGTAGACGTCGCGGCGGATGTATCCGTCGAAGCGTCGGCCGGGGGCGAATGGCGTGTTGGTGAACTCGCTGTAGGTGGTGAACTGGACCCCCGGCGGCTCCGAGTTATCGGCGCCCAGCGCGAACAAGAGGATGTCGACGTCGTCAACCTGGAGTGGCTGATCCTGTTTTACGCTGACTTCGCCCTGGACAGCGATGTTGGCAAAGCCCAGGTAGCTATTGAAGCTCAGACCGTAGAGCTTGATGTCCTCGGGGTAGTCGAGAAAGAAACGCCCGCTGCCGGTAATGGGCAGGTTGCGATCCGGGCTGGCGGGGTTGTTCGGCTCGAATACACCGTTCTGATCCACGTCAAGTGGCACGAACGTGTCGACCGTGCGGCCGCTAATCAATGGCAGACGGCTGTGATAATTCATCGCATACAGTGACAGGTCGGTGCTGTTGAGCCATTCCAGATAGAAACTCAATCGCCCCCCGTACTGGCCGCTGTCGGAGGGCTCATTCGGGGCCAGGCCGGGAATGTTCGTGCCGCCCGGTGCTTCGCCCATACCGGGCGGACAGGTGCCGCCCGCGGTAATCGACGGGGTATTTTCGTTGCAGCGGCCGAAGCCGATCATGGCGTCAGTGCCGCCGGCGCCCACGAAATCGGTGGTAGAGAAGTAGGTGCCGGCCGGATCGGGGATCGTTTCTTCCCATTCGAACTGATAAAAGGCTTCGAACGAGACGGTGTCGGTCAGCGCCGCTGAAATCCAGGCCGCGTTGAACGGACGGAAGATTTCCTTGACCTCGGCGCCCGGTCCGCGGGCCTGGCGGGCGTCAATAGGGACGATGCTGTTGATGCCGTTCTGGATGAAGGTCGACTCGCCCCAATTGATCACCTGACGCCCGAGGCGGACAGAGACGTAGCGGTCCGCCACGTCGAAGCCGCCGAATAGGTAGAGATCGAACAACTCGGCGTCATTGGCAATCGCGTCCTGCACCGCGCTGTTCTTGGCCGCAAGGAACGCGTTCGAGCGGCTGCGACCGGGCCCGAAGTCTTCGGCAGGGAAGAAGTCGTCATCTTCCAGCCGAGGGTCGTAACGGTAGTTGCCACGCGCGAATAGTCCCCAGTCGCCCCGCTGGATCTTGAGTTCGCTGGAGAGTTTGATCTGCGAAAAGAACACGTCGCCGGAATCGTCGAACGCCTGATTGGCGTCATCGCTGTTGACCGAGTATGAGCCAAGCGCGCCGTTCGGCGCGCTGTTGCCGGGCACGTTGTTGGCCTTGCCGATCAATTCGCGGTTCGGATCCTGCGTTCGCATGGCCAGGCCAGCGGTGACGGAGTTGATCCATTGGATGTCGATTCCGTCGACCTCGTAGGTCAGGGCGTGACCCGCGCCCGACACGGCCAGCAATACGCCGCCCGCCAGTGCGGTTAACAGTTGATGGCGATTCATGAGCTATCCCCTCCCGGTGCTTGTCGTTGTCATTTATGCGTTTCGGCTATCGGGTCGCGCGGCGCTGGATGTTGCGCGGATTGAAGTAGTTCTTGTCGTATTCGACGGTGGAATCCCAGAAAGCCTCTTCCTCGTTGTTGAGGCCCAGAAGCAGGTAGCGGCCGGAATCCAGGTCATAGGATGAGAGCATGACCGGCGCCATGAACGGGCGGTCGTACAGCTGCACGGTGTGGCCCTCCATGACCCGCCAGAGTTCACCACGCTGATCCCACTGGTCGGCGGCAACAATATTCCAGCTGTCCTCGTCGATATAGAAGCGGCGCTTGGCGTAGATGTGCGAGGTGCTGTCCTTGACTGTCGCCTCGACCACCCAGACCCGATGCAGTTCGTAGCGCATCAGGTCCTGATTGGTGTGGTCCTCGTTGAAAACGCTTTCGTAGGTTGGTGCCAGCTGAAGGTCATAGCTGTTGTAGGGGACGTAGATTTCCCGCTTGCCGACCAGCTCCCAGTTATAGCGATCAGTGGCGCCATTGAACATGTCGAACTGATCGTTCGTGCGCATGCCGTCGGAGTCGGTCCCCGGGTTGTCGTAGGCAACATTCGGGGCGCGGCGGATGCGACGTTGTCCGGGGTTGTAGAGCCAGGCGCGACGCGGCTCTTCCACCTGGTTGATGGTCTCGTGCACCAGCAGGATCTGTCCGGCACTGCGCGGTGGGGCCAGCACCGTCTGCAGGAAGTAGATCGAGATATTTTCCAGGTCGCTGGGCTCGATGCCCTGGCGGTTGTACGGGAACTTCGTCTCGATCAGCAGCTTGCTCAGGCGATACTCGTCGCCCGGCTGGGTGACGATCTGCGCGCTGATATATTTGACGTCACCGCCGCGATAGCGGAGCTTATGGTTCCATACAGCGGCCTTGGCCGGGTTGCTGGTCGACTTGATGAACGGAAACGGGATTCCACCAGTGGCACCGGCAATACCCTCGCCGTTCTCGATCAGTTCGCCGTTCACGGCGTTGTCTGCTACGGCGTCGTAGACCCATTGCGGGTCGGCATAACTGCGTCGGGTCTCGTACACCGGCATCCTGTAGCTATCCGGCCAGCGTTTGAGCAGCGCGATCTGACCGTCGGTGAGGTGCTCGCGATGCTCGTCGAGGTTGTCGGCCGTGATCACTAACTTTGGTTCGTCGTCGGGGTAGGGATTCGGGTAGCGCCCCTCTGGCCCGCCGAATTCCGCCGGAGCCTTGGTAAGGCCGCCGTCCCATGCCGGGATTGTCCCGGCGGCATTGCCGGCGCGCTCAGCACCTGTCGGGGTGAGCTCGCCGCCGAGCTTGGCGGCTTGTTCCGGCGAAACGCCCGCCAGCGCAGTGGTGCTGGCTACGGCCAGGTAGAAGCCGGCTACGCCGACTTGGCAGATATGTCTCATCTCCATCCTCCAGTTCGCGGTCCTGGCATTGGCGTTCGGTACCTCGTTACGGGCCCTGGATGACGCCTCTGCATTGAGCTTCTCGGTTATCGGCAATCGGGCAATGTTCCGAACCCCGGATGTGGCGATCCCGCCCTCCGGGATCAGTCACTGTCATTTACCGTTATCGTTGTCACCGTCGGGTCGTTGCTGATCTGCGCCTCGGTAAACCGGATCGGACGGTAGTTGCCCGCCGAGAACCGCGACTGCTGATCGGCGAAGAACGGCGACGTCGAGTCGCTGGATTGCGAATAACTCAGCAGTCCCATGGCCTCCGGGCCGCTTTCACCGAACGACAGCCCGAAATGCCAGCTGGTGCCGTTGTTGCGAATCCAGCCCGGAATTTCCGGCACCGCGGAGAGGCCGCCGGTGTTGGCGACCACGGCGTTGGGTATGGCCACCGGGTAGAGCGTGTCCGGCGCCAGCGGTACCGGTTCCAGCGGGTTGGTGGTAAAGGCGGAACCGGACAACGAGTTGTCGTTGAAAACGCCGCTGACCTCGCCGTCGCCACCCGGCCAGGGGATCGGCGGCCGTGTGGGGGCGATCGAGCCGAAGGCCAGCGGCGGGGCGTTGTTCGACGGCACCACGAACTGCACCTGCCCGAGCGGCGCCGCGTAGGGGATGCCGGCGCCGTCCAGCGCGTTCAGGCCGGCTGCCAGGGCCTGCAACATCGGATCGTCGGCCAGGTCGGTGGGCGGGTCGGCGGGCGTGCGGGGCGTGTTGACCGGGTCGGCAGGATCGAACGGTACCGCCAGGTCGCCGGGGAGCTGGTCGTCGTAATTGGCGATGAAAACGCGGAAGACGTGGGCGCCGACACTGTCGAGGTTGAACAGCCGGTCCCAGCTGGCCAGCACTGCGCAGCCCTGATCGACCGGTCGACTGCCGCCGGCGGTGTTCACCGGGTCCGTGCCCACCGCCGTGCAGCGGGCGAGCAGGGCTTCCAGCACGCCGGTGATGCCGGGTTCGCTGTACAGAGCACGGTTGGAATACAGCATGTCCATAAGCTCGGTGCCGTTAAACAGCCCGTCATTGCCGGCCGGCGCGACCGAACTGGGCCCGCTGTCGGTCGGGTTTTGCAGCATGTGCAGGCCTAGTCGAGTGCGCGGCCCCTGTTGTGTTTCGACCGGACCGTAAAGCGGCGAGAAGCCCGTAAGAAATGTCTCCGGGTTAGTGGCCCAGTAGCTGTCGTTGGAATTCTGGACGAAATCCTGCCGGGTGAGCTTTGGCATCGCCTCGAAGGGTGTCAGGAAGTCTCGGCTGCTGGGCTGCCAGTCGAATAGCGAGGTGGTGCCGGGCAGGACCACCAGTCCCTGGGCGAAGGCCGCGGCCACGTTCGGATCGTTCTGCAGATCCTGGCGAAAGGCCGCGATTGCCCGATCCGACAGGTTAGGCACCGAACTGCCGTCGATGTAGAAGGCGTTGCCCTGGTCGTCGGCATACATGGTGTTCACCCACAGCGTGCCGCGGTTGTTGGCGAACACGCCCTGGAACTCCTCGAGATTGCTGGCCCGGCCCATGCCCAGCCACTGGTCGATGATGTCGTCGGCGCGGGCATTGGCGTCGCGGTAGGTGATGGCGGCGGTTACCCCGTTGAGCACTTCGCCCCAGGCTGGAAAGTCCGGGCTGATCAGGTTGGCGGCGATCATCGGCCCGAATTCGGAGTAGTAGAAGTCCTTCTCCAGCGTGACCGGCTGCGGGCCGCCGGTGGCCACGTCGATGGTGAAGGTGCGCTTGGTGATGGGCCGCGCCTGATCGTCCTTGATGTATGTGGTGCCGTCGCCCGCCGTCAGCGCCAGCACGTAGGCGGTGAACCGGCTGGAGGTGGTCACGGTGTGGGTCCAGCCGAGGTTCTCGTTGAAGCCGATCTGCGGCAACGGGTAACCGATGAGGGCGGCGCCAACCACGTCGATCACGCCCGGCACGGTCATGTGGCTCTGCCAGAAGCGGCGCGGGCCCTCGTAGGGGAAGTGGGGATTGGCCAGCAGCGCGCCGCCGTCCGTGTCTGACAGCTCGCTGCCAATGCCCCAGCCGTTGCTGCCCATGGCCATCGGCAGTGCATCGAGCTGCTCGCGCAGGTCCGTCTTCGGCAGGGAATCCAGGCTCATGCCCGCGACCAGCTCTTTCGCCGCCTTGCGCTGCGACGCGTCCATGGCCGGCGTCATCACCGGCCGCGGCTGCGGGTCCACTCCGGGCGGTGCCGCGGCGAAAAGCACGCCGGTGGTAAACAGATCACCGCTGGCAAACAGGGCGATGATCCGGTAGTAGGCAAACAGATCGATGGCGGTGATCGGCTGCACCCAGGGTTGGCCGCTACAGCGCGGATCGATGATGCCGGCGCCACCACCCTGTTCGGCAAGGTAGTCGTTGTAGCCGGCCACGAAGCCCTGCATGATCGCGCGGCTGGCGTCCGAGAGCTGGTCGAATTCGGCTTCGGCCCTGGCGTAGACTTCGAGCGCCTTGTAGCTGAAATCCTTGATGATGTTGATGCTGTTGGGGCCGGGGCCGAAGAAGCGGGCCCGCTCGCTGCGCGCCTTGACCATCTGTTCGGCGATCAGGCAGATGTTGTCCTGCGCCTGCGCGTAGCCCTGGCCGAAGCCGGCGGACTCGAGGTTGTCGGCCCGGATGTGGGCGGCGCCATTCGTGGTGCGGCGGATTTCGGCCTGCAGATTGTCGTCGCCGTCGAAGATGCGATCGGCCGGGACGGGGTCGGGGCCGCCAGGGTCACCGGCGATGGGCGGGGCGCCGTTGTTGTCGCCGCCGCAACCCGCAAGCATCGTCATGCTGAAGACCAGAGCCAGCCCGGTCGTGCGCATCTTGCGCACTGAATCATTCCTTATCATGTCCAGTCTCCTCTCCATCGCACCGGCTTTGGTTTTGTTGCCGGCTGTAATGCCGTCGGTTTGACTAGTAAGCACACCGTGCAGCAGAAACGCAATCGACAATCATCCTTACGAACGACGACCATGCCTGGTCGCACCGGGGTGCAATAGACAGATGTGTTGCGCCGTGTTGGAGCGGCTCTTCCGAGGCGCGAGAAATCCGGTCAGATAGCGAGGAATTGCGCGATGCGCGCGGCAACCGTGGCTGGCTTTTCCAGGTGCAGCATATGGCCGCAGTCGGGTAGCAGGTCGTGCGTGACGTCCCTGAAGCAGTCACGGCGTCGCTGCATTTCGGTGGCGTCGATCCAGCGGCTCGCCGGTGACCGGCCGCCGTCCAGGCACAGGACCGGGGCGGTCACCTGCCGCCACACCGCCATGTAATCCTCGGGATGGAAAGCGACCGGGAACGGCACGCGATGCAGCGGGTCGCTGGCCAGACAAATGCCGCCGTCGTCGTCGGGACGCGACCAGTCCCGGGCAAGTTGGTGGACCTGTTCGGCGGTGAGCTCCGGGTACCGGGCGTGAACCCGGCGGGCGAGGTCATCGAGGTCCGAATAGCGGCGCGGTGCCGGTGGCCGGGACTGCGCGGCCAGCCAGTCCCGGTAGCGGCGGGGCATGGTTTCGGCCGCCGTCGCCGGTACGTTCAGGCTGTCCAGGCAGATCAGATGGGTGACGCGCTCCGGTCGCAGACCGGCATAGAGGCTGGCAATCTGCCCGCCCATGCTGTGACCGACCAGCGCGACCGTCCGGCTGCGCGCCAGCGCGTCGATCAGAGCTTCGAGATCGGCCACGTAATCGGGAAACCAGTAACCGTTGGGTGCCCGGTCACTGTCCCCGTGGCCGCGCCAGTCCGGCGCCAGCAGACTGGCCTTCGGCGACAGATGCTCGGCCATGGGAGCGAAGCTGGCGCCGGAATCCAGCAGTCCATGCAGCAGGAATACGGATGGCCCGTCGTTCCGCGGCCAGTGACGCACACAATAGCGAAGGCCGCGCACCGCCGTGAACGACCGCTGGCAGCGCCCGCCCGTCATGCGAATCGATGGCGTGGTGCCTGCATGGTTGCCCCGTCTCCCGTGGCTGCACGAATGACTTCGTGTATGAACGCAAGCTTGTCGCGTGCCGGCCCTTCCTGCAGCACGAAGGGATAGGCGTCGGCCAGCCCCATGCTGCGGTTGATCGCGTTCATGCCGGTGGCCAGTCGGGTCCAGGCGTGCATCATCGTGTCGAATTCCTCAAGCCGTTCGCGCCAGGGCCGGGGCGGAACGAACTGGAATTGCAACGCCGTGTCCAGGGTGTCGGTCATGTGCATGTAGTGGGCCCAGGACTCGGCCCAGTCCTCCCAGGGATGGGCGGTGGCGTAGGCGGTGATGGCATGCCCGGACCAGTCAGCCGGCGCCCCCTCATGGTAATGCCGCTGCAGGGACTGGGCATAGTCGGCCCGCTCGTCACCGAACAGCTCCCGGAATTCGGCGATACGGCCGCCCCGCTCGATCAGCAGGCTCCAGTAGTAGTGGCCGATCTCGTGCCGGAAATGGCCCAGCAGCGTGCGGTAGTTTTCGCCCATCTGGGCCTGCATGCGGGCGCGTGCAACCTCATCGGCCTCGGCCAGATTGATGGTGATGATGCCGTTGAGGTGGCCAGTGGAGACCGGGTCGGCACCGATCAATGGTTCGGTGAATTCGGAATCGGTATCGCGATCGGACAGGAAATCGAAGGCCAGCCCCTGTTGCGGATCCTGGTCGCGGCCGATCACCGGCAGACCGAGGTCCAGCAGGGTGTAGAGCATGTGGCGTTTGGCGGTTTCCAGGCGGTACCACAGGGCCGGGTGACGTGGGTGCGACAGGTTGGGCGTGACCCGATTCAGCCGGCAGGCGAAGCAGAAATGCCCGGGCTGATCCGCGGGAATCAGCCAGTTGCAGACGTCGTGGTCGGCATAATTTGCACACAGGCGAAACGCCGCCCCACGCACCCGGCCGGAATCGGGTACCTGCCAGCAGCCGTCGGCGCCGGGTTCCAGTGCCGTCATGGTGTGCAGGCCCGGTGCGTAGCCGAGCAGGCGACCACAGGAGGCGCAGCGGCTGTTGCGGAAGAAGACGCTGTTACCGCACTGGCACTGGAAGGTCTTCAAGCCTCCGCCTCTACACGCATGCCGAAATAAGTGGCATCGATGCAGGCCTGCAGGCTGATGAGCTGACGCTGAACCTGATCGAGAAAATCGCTGAGCCCGTGATCGATCAGGCTGGCCATGCTGGCTTCACCCAGCATCGCTTCGGCGCGACGGCAGAGTTCGATCCCGGCGGCGCCATCCGGCAGCCGCGCCAGCCGCTTTTCAGCAGCCTCGATGCAGAAGCGAACCGACCGCGGGAACGCCTGATTTTGCAGCAGAAAACCCAGAACCCGCGGGCCGGATACACGGCTGCGAACATGCCGGCGATACATCTGGTAGCCCGACAGCGAGCGCAGCATGCTCAGCCATTGTAGGCTCTGGAACGGCGGCAACCCGTCACGCGCCTGCTCCAGCAGGTCCTCGGTGCGTACGTCCACGATCCGGGTGGTCATGTCGGCCCGCTCGATGTTGACGCCGAGTTGCAGGAATTCGTAGGCGGCATCGCGGCTCATGCCGCTGTCGAGCAGTCCTGCCACCATGCGGCCGCAGCGCAGCACCCGATCCAGCAGCCCCTGGCGCCGTCGTCGCGCCAGTGCTTCGTTACCGTGGCCGGAAAGAAAGTTATATAGCTCGTTGATCTCTTCCCAGGCTTCGCGCGGCACGATATCGCGGGTGGTGCGCAGGTTGTCGCGGGCCAGAGCCAGCGACTGGCGAATCGAGGTCGGGTTGAGCGGGTCCAGGATCAGGAAACGCATCACGTCGAGTTCGCCACCGGCGGGATAACGTTCGTCGAAGAACGCTTCCGCACCGTTGATTTCCACCAGCGGTCGCCAGTCGAAGTCGGTCTGGCGGGGCAGGTCGAGCAGGAGGTAGGTGGTTACGTTGATCAGGCGGGCGGTGTTCTCCGCGCGCTCGATGTAACGACCGGCCCAGTACAGATTGTTGGCGACGCGGGACAGCATTATTCGACCACCCAGGTGTCCTTGCTGCCACCACCCTGGGAGCTGTTGACGACCAGTGAGCCTTCCCGCAGGGCGACCCGGGTCAGTCCGCCCATGGTCACGTAAGGGTCCTCGCGGGCGAGGATGAACGGCCGCAGATCCACGTGGCGGGGTGCGAGTTCGCCGTCCACCAGGGTCGGGGTGGTGGACAGCGCCAGCGTCGGCTGGGCGATGTAGTTTCCCGGCCGTGCCCGGATCAGGTCCGCGAACACCGCCCGCTCCTCAGCGCTGGATCGCGGCCCCACCAGCATGCCGTAACCACCCGATTCATTAGCCGGCTTGACCACCAGCTGATCGAGGTTGGCCAGCACGTGATCGCGCTGTTTCGGGTCCATGCAGAGGAAGGTCGGCACATTCGGCAGTATGGGCTCTTCGCCGAGGTAATAGCGGATCAACTGCGGCACATAGGCATATACCACTTTGTCGTCCGCCACTCCGGCCCCTGGCGCGTTGGCCAGGGCCACGTTGCCCTTGAGCCAGGCACGCATCAGGCCGGGGGTGCCCAGCATGGAGTCCGGGTTGAATGCCTCGGGATCGAGAAACAGGTCGTCAACGCGGCGGTAGATCACGTCGACCCGCTGCAGGCCGAACACCGTTCGGGTGTAGACGCAGTCATCGTCGGTGACCACCAGGTCACTGCCCTGGACCAGTTCCGCGCCCATCTGCCCGGCCAGCCAGGCATGTTCGAAGTAGGCCGAGTTATAGATGCCCGGCGTCAGCAGCGCCACATTGGGCGTTTCCCCGGGGCGGGGCGAGAGCTGCGCCAGCGTGTCGAGCAGTTCGCTGGGGTATTCGTCCACCGGCAGGATCGACATGCGTTCGAAGATTTCCGGAAACACCCGCTTGCAGATCAGGCGATTTTCCACCATGTAGGCCACCCCGGAAGGCACGCGCAGATTGTCCTCCAGCACGAAAAGACTGCCGTCGGCATCACGCACCAGGTCCGACCCGCAGATGTGCGCCCAGATGTCGCCCGGCGGCCGCATGCCGATGCACTGAGGCCGGAAATTCATCGACTGGGCCAGCACCTCGCGCGGCAGGACGCCATTACGCACCACCAGTTGCCGGTCGTAGATATCGGCAATGAAGGCATTGAGAGCCGTCAGCCGTTGCACCAGACCGGTGCGGGTGCGCTGCCATTCGCGGGCATCAATGACCCGCGGCACGATGTCGAACGGCCAGGCGCGGTCGATCGCCGCGCCTTCCGAATACACCGTGAAGGTGATGCCCATGGCCTGAATCGCGAGGTCGGCCGCCAGCCGTCGGGCCTCGCGTTCCTCGCCCGGCCATCCCTGCAGGAAACTCAGCAGCTCGGCCGCGGCCGGCCGCGGCACACCATTGTCATCGAACAATTCGTCGTAGCAGCCCGGGCTTTGATAGGGCGTGGTGCTGATCGGCGGCGACGGATTGACCATTGAGTGTCGGTGGCGGGGTGCGGCGGTGGCTCAAAGTAGCAAGAAACCGGCCATGGCGAATCGCTCGCGAGTGTTAGAGTCCGGACGTGGTTTCGATGGAAGTTCCGCCCATGCCATTTCGCCAGTTCCTGCTTGCCGCTGTGATCGCTACGGTTGCCCTGCCGGCGGTCGCCGCGGACATCAACGCCCGTCGTCTGATAACCGATGACTGCACTGGCTGTCATGGCAACGAGGTGTTCAGCCGTCAGGACCGCACGGTCAGTTCAATGCCGGGGCTGAAGGCGCGCGTGCGCAACTGCACCGCCGTGGCCGGCGCGGAGTGGAGTGGCGATGAGATGCAGGCGGTGGTCGAGTATCTGAACGAGCGCTACTACGACTTCTGAGACGTCGCTAGGACTCCTGCAGATAGGCCTTCAACAGCGGCAGGCGGTCATTGCCCCAGAACATGACGTCGCCAACGAAGAATGTCGGGGCGCCGAAGGCACCCCGGGCGACAGCCTCGTCGGTGTTGGCCCGCAGCCGGTCCTTGATCTCCTGCGACTGCATCCGCTGGGCCACCGCATCGGCCGCCAGGCCGGCGTCCTGCGCGACCTCGGCAAGCACCGCGGGGTCGTTGATGTCTCGTCCGTCGCCCCAGTGCGCGGCCATGATGGCGCGGGCGAAGTGCGGCCCCCGGTCGTTTTCCTCCGCCACCAGGGCGGCGCGCAGGGCCTGGATGCTGTTGGCGGGAAAGCTTTCCGGAAACCGCAGGGGCACGCCGTAGAGGCTTGCCCAGCGTTGCAGATCCTCGAACAGGTACCGACCCTTGGCCGCCACTTCCGCCGGCGCCCGGTTGCCGGTGGCCTTGAATACGCCGCCCAGCAGGAAGGGGCGCCACTCGAGTGCTATTCCCGCTTCCCTGGCTAGGGTCTCGATGCGCGTGGCGGCCAGATACGTGTAGGGGCTGGCCGGGTCCCAGAAGAATTCCAGACTCGAGGGGTGAGGCACGCCGATCTCCGCAATAGTGAGTGCCGGATTCTGGCACCGGGGCCCGGCCGCCACAACCAATCCGGAAAGGTCACATGTTAGACTGATGACCATGCCGCAGCTTGTTTCAACCCGATGGCGATAACCGCTCAGGCCGGCGCCGCCATTGCGTTCAAGGGCCGCATGATGGCCCTGACCGTGGTTGAAATCCGTGATCCCGATCCGGAACGTTTGGCGCAGGACACGCAGGCGCACATGGCCAAGGCGGGGGATTTCTTCCGCGGCATGCCGGTGGTGATCTCGCTGGGGGATACCTCGGCCGATGTTTCCGTGCTGGCCGATCTGCTGCGCGGCCATGGCATGGTGCCGGTGGCGTTGCTGGATGGCGATCCGGCGCAGGCGGCCGCCGCCGGACTGGGCGTTATCGGTGCCGGCCGGGTGCCAACGGAGCCCAAAGCCGAACCCCGGCCCGTGCCAGCGCGGGCCGCAAGAACCATCACCCGGCCGGTTCGTTCGGGACAGCAGATTTATGCGCGGGATACCGATCTGGTCGTGATGGCCGCAGTAGGCGAAGGCGCGGAAGTGATCGCCGACGGCCATATTCACATATACGGCACGCTGCGTGGCCGGGCGCTGGCCGGCGCGCAGGGCGACACCTCGGCCCGCATTTTCTGCCGCCGTTTCGAACCCGAGCTGGTGGCCGTGGCAGGCAACTACAAGGTAGCGGATGATATGCCGGACAGCTGGCGGGGGCAGGCCGTGCAGGTACGGCTGGACGGCGAAAGCCTGATCATCGAACAACAGGAGTAGGGCGTGGCGCGAATAATCGTTGTGACTTCCGGCAAGGGCGGCGTGGGCAAGACCACCACCGCAGCCTCCTTTGCCGCCGGCCTCGCCAGGGCGGGGCACAAGACCGTAGTGATCGACTTCGACGTGGGGCTTCGCAATCTCGACCTGATCATGGGTTGCGAACGGCGCGTGGTCTACGACTTCGTCAACGTGATCAGCAAGGAGGCCAACCTCAAACAGGCGCTGATCCGCGACAAGCGGGTGGAGAATCTCTACATCCTCGCCGCCTCGCAGACCCGCGACAAGGACGCTCTGACTGATGACGGCGTGGCCCGGGTGCTGGAGGATCTTAGCGCCGACTTCGACTACATCGTGTGCGACTCGCCGGCCGGCATTGAGCGCGGCGCGATGATGGCGATGCATTTCGCCGACGAGGCACTGATCGTGACCAACCCGGAAGTCTCGTCGGTGCGGGATTCCGACCGCGTGCTCGGCATGCTGGAGGCCCGCACCAAGCGGGCCGCCAACGGCGAAGACCCGGTCAAGCAGCATCTGGTGCTCACCCGCTACGCCTCGTCGCGCGTGGGCAAGGGCGAAATGCTGTCGGTGGAAGACGTCACCGACATCCTCGCCATTCCGCTGCTCGGGGTGATCCCGGAATCCGAGGCGGTGCTCAACGCGTCCAATGCCGGCAGTCCGGTTATCCTGGAGCAGGACAGCAGTGCCGGTCTGGCCTATGACGACATGGTGGCGCGGTTTCTGGGCGAGGATCGCCCGATGCGTTTCCTCGAAGACAAGAAGGGGCTGTTCGGACGGATGTTCGGGAGGCGGGCATGAGCTGGTTGAACCTTTTCAAGGCCGATCGCAAGGGCTCGGCATCGCTGGCCAAGGAGCGTCTGCAGGTGGTGGTGGCCCACCGCCGCTCCAACCGTGGTGATCACCCGGCGTATTTCCCCAAGCTGCAGAAGGATTTGCTGCGGGTGCTGCGCAAGTACGTGGAGGTCAGCGACGATGCCGTGCAGATGGACATCGAGCGCGACGGGGATCTTGAAGTACTTGAGCTGAACATCACGCTGCCCGAACAGCAGGCGCGGAACTGACGCCGTCAGGCTTTCGTTCCCGGGGATTGCCGCCGTGAGCCGTCAACAGCATTTCGATTACGTCATTGTCGGCGGCGGCTCGGCCGGCTGCGTGCTGGCCAACCGGCTATCGGCCGATCCCGACGTTTCCGTCTGCCTGCTCGAAGCCGGGCCTTCCGATCGCTGGAATCCGTTCATCCGCATCCCGGTCGGCGTGATCGCGATGATGTGGGGGCGCACCTACAACTGGGCCTTCCGCACCGAGCCGCAGAAGAACCTGAACGACCGCGAGCTGTTCTGGCCGCGGGGCAAGACGCTGGGCGGTTCCAGCGCCGTCAACGCCATGTGCTACACCCGCGGCGATCCCAGCGACTACGACCACTGGGCCGACCTGGGCAACCGGGGCTGGGGCTATCGTGATTTGTTGCCGTACTTCCGCATGTCGGAAAATTTCGAGGCCGGAGAAAACGAATATCATGGCGAGGGCGGCGGCTATAACGTCGCGCAACTGCGCGAGACCAACCCGCTCAGCGATGTTTTTCTCAAAGCCGCCGCGGAATGTGGCTTCCCCGCCAACAACGATTTTTCCGGCGCCACGGACGAAGGCTTCGGCTACTACCACGTGGCCCAGAAGAACGGGCAGCGCTGCTCGAACGCCCACGCCTTCCTGCATCCGGTGGCCCGCCGGCCCAATCTGACCATCCTGACCCGCACCCGGGGCTTGAAAGTGCTGGTCGAGGGCAAGCGGGCGGTGGGCGTGACGGTCAAGCGCAAGGGCCGGCTCCGGCCGAACGAGATACGCGCCGACCGGGAAGTCATTCTCGCCGGCGGCGCGATCAACTCGCCGCAGCTGCTGCTGCTGTCGGGGATCGGACCGCGCGACGAAATCGAGCCCCACGGCATCGAGCTGGTCCATGAACTGCCAGGCGTCGGCCGCAATCTGCAGGATCACCTGGACATCACCCTGATCCACCGCGAACGCACGCGGCTGGGTGTCAGCCTGCATCCGCGCTGGCTGCTAACCCGAGGCATTCCGGGGCTGTTTCGGTATTTCTTCGGCGGCCGGCGCGGGGTACTTGCCAGTAACGTGGCCGAAGCCGGCGGCTTCGTGAAGCTGCGCGACGACGATCCCGTCTGCAGCCTGCAATGCCATTTCCTGCCCGCGATCGAGCAGGATCACGGCCACAATCTGTGGAACACCTTTCGCTACTACGGCTATTCACTACGCATCTGCGACCTGCGGCCGCGCTCGCGCGGCCATATCGGGCTGCGCAGCGCTGCGCCGTCCGACGATCCGCTGATCCAGCCCAACTACCTCGATCAGGAACCGGATCTGGATCATCTGGTGGCCGCGGTCAGGCTTGGTCGCCGTCTGCTCGACAGTGACGCCTTCGCGCCCCACCGGCGCGACGAGTTCAAGCCCGGTAAGGCGGTGCAGTCGGACAACGACATCCGCGAGTTCATCCGGGCCGAAGCCGAAACCATCTACCACCCGGTGGGCACCTGCCGCATGGGGCCGGACCCGGCCGAGGCGGTCGTCGATGACCGGCTGCGCGTCCACGGCCTGAGCGGCCTGCGCGTGGTCGATGCTTCGATCATGCCCACGCTGGTTGGTAGTAATACCAACGCGCCGACCACGGCCATCGCGGAGAAAGGGGCGGCCATGATCCTTCAGGATCACGCCGGTACCTCAGGCATCGACTGAGCAATCCACCGGTGCGGCCGATCGCCGTGCGACCCCGGAAATCGCTTACATCCCGCTCGACAGGTGCTACAGTGACTACCATAGAGTCAGCGTCAAAATGCAGCTGGAGAATGGAGTCATGAAACGATTCGCGGTCGTCACACTGCTCGGATGTACCTTGGCCCCGCCAGTTGGTGCCCAGGTCCCGTTGATCCCCGCCGATGCCGGTGGGGCGAACGGGTTGGCGGCGCCGGGCCAGGCGTTGCAGGAAGGTCTGGGCGCCTTCAACGAGGGGTTCGGCGATAATGTTGGCAGCAACCCAATGTTTCAGGATGGCGTTGGCCTGCTCCAGGGGCTCAGCGATACGCTGCGTCAGCAGCTGATCGATCCGATCAATGCCGGCTCCGATGGTGCGCTACTGGCGACCCTGGGCGATGTGGGGGAGTTGCTCATCGATATCAATACCATGGGGCTGCCAGGTTTGCCGGGGGAGGGTCTCCCGGGGGAAGGTGATTTGCCGGGGACGCCGGATTCCGACCCGCTGGATGGACTGGAAGATGCTGTCGGTCAGCTCGAAGATCTGCAAATGATGCTCGCTGATCTGTTGGGTGAGGGGGATGCCGGCGAGGTGGAAGGCCTGACCACGATGCTCGGAGAGTTGGTCGCCACTCCCCCGAGTGTGCCGGGTGATATGGGACAGTCAAGCGATTTGGCGGCCGGGGAACTACCCGGACTGGCCGGTGGTCTGGGCGCAGCCGCGTCGGTGCTGGACGATCTGCAGACACCGTTAGCCAACCTGCTCGGCGGCGCCGACGGGGGCCAGATCCGGAATCCGGCAGCTGTGCTGACCGGGCAGGCCCCAAGCGGTAGCTGATCCGCGGCTCGGGTGACTTTAGTTTCTCGACTGGAGTAGCATGGGATGTCTTCCCGTGGCGGGTTCCCGCCCGCCGGCGGATCGATAAGCCGAAGTGGCGCTCAGGGGGCTATGTAATGAACCGTTTCTTGATGACCGCGCTGGGGTTGCTGCTTGGAGTAGCGTCGCCTGGGGTGATTGCACAGACGGATGAGCAGGCAGAACGACAGGTGGCGGCCAACGATGCCGAACGGCGGGACAACCGGCCGTACCTGAATGTATTGCCGTACCTCTTCATCCCTGATGAAGACCGTGGCACGGACCATGAGAGTATCGGTGGAGCCGTGGGCTTGGGCTGGCATCTGAATCACGGTCTCGACATCGAACTGCAACTTTTCGGCACGGTGATCGAAACCGATGCCGGGGCGTTTACCGATTTCTACCAGCTTGGCGGTGGCGTGGATCTGCGCTACCGCTTCCTCCCTGACCGCCAGGTATCTCCCTTTGTCCTCGGTGGCATTGGTGTTGTGGACAACGATGTCATTCCGGACTCGCAGGACGACACGACATTCTTTGCCAACGTCGGCCTCGGCTTCGTGACTCGCGATATCGCCGACCTCGGCCTGCGCATTCGCGGCGAGGCGCGATACATCTACGACGATTTCTCCTACGAAGCATTCGGCTTCGGCCCCAACAGCGGCATGGACGACGTCCGCGTGAGCCTTGGTATCGAGATTCCCCTGGGCAAGAAAGTGGTCGAGCGGGAAGTAGTCCGGGAAGTGGTTCGGGAAAAGGTGGTCGAGGTGCCGGCCAAGATCAACGACAGTGACGGCGACGGGGTACCGGACCAGAGCGATCAGTGCCCGAACACAATGAAGGGCTTGCGTGTGGATAACCGGGGCTGTGCCGAGAAGAATCAGACGCTACGGCTCGAAGGCGTCAATTTCGAACTGGATTCGGCCCGGCTGACGCTCAATGCCCGGGAGGTACTCGATCGTGTCGTGCGAACCCTCCAGGGGCAGCCCACGCTACGGGTGGAAATTGCCGGACATACTGACAGTACCGGCAGCGCCGCCTACAACCAGCAGCTTTCCCAGGAACGCGCTGTTTCCGTGCGCAGTTACCTCGTGAGTGCCGGGATTGAATCTTTCCGTCTGGTGGCACGCGGTTACGGGGAAACCCAGCCGGTTGCCAGCAACGAAACCGAGTATGGACGTGCGCGCAACCGGCGCGTTGAATTCAGAACCATCCAGTAACTGATTACGACCCACCGGCTGTGCACGGTGATCGGCAGGAGTGGTAGCGATGACGATGTCTGCTTTGAGGATGTTCATCCTTGCAGTGTCCCTGGTGACGCTGGGGGGACTCCATGGATGCGGTGGCGCCGACGGGGGCGGTGGACAGTTCAGTGGCCCCGGGGACACCGCTGACCGTGATGGCGACGGCGTCGGCAATGCCGGGGACAACTGCCCGAACACACCGAATCCGGACCAGGCCGATCAGGACGGCGACGGCATTGGCGATGCATGCGACAACGACGTCGACGGCGATGATATTGCCAATAATGTTGACAATTGTCCGATGACGCCCAACCCGAACCAGATGGATACCGACGGTGACGGTATCGGCGACGCCTGCGACAACATCAATGATGGCGATGGCGATGGCGTGCCGGACGATCAGGACAACTGCCCGGCCACGCCAAACCCCGACCAGGACGACCTGGACGGTGATGGTGTTGGCGACGCTTGTGATGACGACATCGACGGTGATGACGTATCCAATAATGACGACAACTGCCCGATGACGCCCAACCCGGACCAGATGGACACGGACGGGGACGGCATCGGTGACGCATGTGATGACAACACCGACAGCGACGGCGACGGCATCCAGGATGCGCAGGACAACTGCCCGATGACGGCGAATGCGGATCAGACAGATACCGACGAGGATGGCGTCGGGAATGCCTGTGACCCGGATGACGATAACGACGGCGTGCTCGACGGCGACGACAACTGTCCGTTAACCGCCAATGCCGAGCAGACCGATACCGACAGTGACGGGCTCGGCGATGCCTGCGATCCTGACACCGACAACGACGGCATCTTCGACGATGGCGACGGTAGCGGCTTGATCGGCGACAACACCTGCGTCGACGGCAACACCATGGAATGTGACGACAACTGCCGGTTCACGCAGAACGCGGACCAAGAAGATGTCGACATGGATGGCATCGGCGATGTCTGCGACGCGAACGTCGACCCGGATGGCGACGGCATCGACAACGACGCCGATAACTGCCCGAACACGCCGAATCCCGAGCAGCGTGATCAGGATAACGACGGTGTTGGCGACGCCTGTGATCCGGACAAGGACGGCGATGGCATCCCGCAGGACGGCGACAACTCCGGTGTCGAAGGCGACAATCCCTGCATCGCCGGAGAAACCGAGAACTGTGACGATAACTGCCCGATAACCCCCAATGCCGGACAGACCGACAGCGACGGGGACGGCATTGGCGACGCCTGCGACGTGGACGAGGAGATCGGCTGCGGCTTCGGCCCCGACGACCAGCTAACCCCGGTATTGGCGCCGGATGCCATGGTCAGCAGTGATACCACCGGGCTGTGTCTGGCCTGCTCGGTGACCAACGAAGGCAATGTGGTCGATGAAAACCTCGACAACGCGGCCCGCATCAACGTGGCGCTCAATGTTGCCGGCACCGGTCGCATCACCGTGGCCAACAATGCCGACTTTAGCGGTAATCGAGTGGTGGGCTTCACGGTGTCAGATCCGGAGGACCTGCTCAGTGCGGATCTGATCGGCGGCATCGCGGTAGAGCTGCTCGACAACGGCACTGTCGTGGCCGGCGGCGGCCGCGATCAGGCGGCAAATCTGGACCTGCTGGGCCTGGCCGGTGACGATACCCGCGAAGTGGTGGCCTTCACCACGGACGCGACGTTCGATACGTTGCGGATCTCGTTCGGCAGCACGGTGGATGCGCTGAGCAGCCTTGACGTGTTCTCGGCCTGCGTTGGTGAAACCAACCCGCAGCCGCAGTAGTAGCGGAGCGGTTGGGGCAGCCCCACCGCAAGCGGATCAACAAGCCCGGTACCGTTTGCACGGTACCGGGCTTTGTTTTGGATCCCTGCCCGACCAACCTGGCCGGGCAGGGTGCACACATCCAGAGCCATGAAAGCTAGCTGACCGGTCACGATAATGCCCATGCTTGTACTGACGCCGGATCTGCTCCAGGACGTTGCCGTGAGTTTGCTTGCGGCGATTATCGGCGCGCTTGTGGCCTGGCTGGTGGCGCGAACCCGTAGCGCGCGGCTGCTGGAGCGTCTGGCCAGCGCCGAACGCGCACGCTCGGAGATAGCAGGCCAGCTTTCGGATTGTGAACGCGAACTGGCGGACTTGCGAGACCGCAACGCCCGGCTGGAATCCCGCCTGGAATCCGAGCGCCACCAGGCCGAGGAAAAGCTCAACCTGCTCACCGAGGCTCGCGACAGCCTGACTCACCAGTTCAAGACCTTGTCGCAGGAAATCCTCGAAGAGAAATCCAAACGTTTCACGGAACAGAACAAGGCGGGACTGGAATCCCTGCTGAAGCCATTGAGCGAGCGGATCGCCGGCTTCGAAAAGCAGGTGCGCGAGACCTACAACGAGGAGAACCGCCAGCGTGGCCAACTGACGGAGCAATTGCGGCAGCTGCGGGAACTCAACCAGCAGATCGCCGAGGATGCGGTCAATTTGACCAATGCACTGAAAGGCGAGTCCAAGACCCAGGGCAACTGGGGCGAGATGATCCTGGAAACGGTTCTTGAGCGCTCCGGTCTGCTGCCGGGTCAGCATTACGAGACCCAGTTCTCGCAGACCAGCGGCGAGGGCGGGCGTCGGATTCCGGATGCGGTGATCCATCTGCCGGGCGAGCGAGCGATCGTGGTGGACTCCAAGGTGTCGTTGACCGCCTATCTGCGCCTGCACGAGGCCGAGGACGAGAATGGCCGGACGGTTGCCCTGCGCGAACACCTCGAGTCGGTCCGCCGCCACCTGCGGCAGCTCTCGGACAAGGATTATCACGAGGTGCCCAACCAGGCGACGCTGGATTACGTGTTCATGTTCATTCCCTCGGAGGCCGCCTACGTGGAGGCGCTGCGCGGCGACTTCTCCCTGCAGCGGCAGGCGCTGGAAGCGAACATCGCCATCGTCTCCCCGACCACGCTGATGCCCATGCTGCGGGCCGTGGCCAACCTCTGGCGATTGCAGAGTCAGGAGGAGAATGCCGCGGAGATCGCACGCCGGGCCGGTGCCCTCTACGACAAGTTCAAGGGCTTTATCGACGACATGGACAAGCTCGACCGCGGGCTGAAGAGCGCGGTCAGCGCCTATGACGAGGCGCGCGGCAAACTGGTGGATGGCCGCGGCAACCTGATTACGCGGGCGGAGAAGCTCAAGAGCCTGGGGGCGTCCGCCAGCAAGCGGCTGCCGGCCGAGTGGCGTCGGGCCGGGGCCATCGGCGCCGGCGAGGATGACGATGACGCCGAGGACGGGGACGAGTGAGCATGACCACTGGCGTTGAATCCTTCGATATTCACGCCAACGGCCTGCGATTCGCAGTGCGGGCCGCCGGCGAGGGCCCGCTGGTGCTCTGCCTGCACGGTTTCCCCGACACGGCCCATAGCTTCGACGAGTTGTTGCCTTGTCTGGCAGCCGAGGGGTACCGGGCGGTGGCGCCGTTCCTGCGCGGCTATGCCCCGACAGCGGCGCCGGCGGACGGCGATTGCCGGGTGCCTACACTTGCGCGTGACGTGCTGGGTCTGGCCGATGCCCTGGGCGCGCGGCGCTTTTCGCTGGTCGGACACGACTGGGGCTCGGTGATTGCGCTGACCACGGCGGCCATGGCGCCGCGCCGGGTCGAGCGGGTGGTGGCCGCGGCGGTACCGCCGCTGCGCTGGTTTCTGGCCAACATGCGGCCGGCGCAGATTCTGCGTTCCTGGTATATCGGCTATTTCCAGCTGCCGGGCTGGCCGGAAACCCATCTCGGGCTGTCGGATGGCCGCTTCATCGAATGGCTCTGGCGGCGCTGGGCCCCGGACTGGGAATTCACCGAGGCCGATATCGCCCCGGTACGGGCGGCGCTGGCCACGCGGGCCGCGCGACGGGCCGCGCTCGGCTACTACCGTGGCCTGCCGGGCGCGTTATTGAGTCTGCGCCGTGCCAGCCGGCGAGGCTGGCTGATTACGCCGCCCCGGCAGTCAACACTCTGCATCTATGGCGAGCGTGACGGCTGCATCGGGCCGGAGATGTGGCGTGGCGTGACCGGTTCCGATTGTCGCGTTGCTGGTCTGGCCGCGGGGCATTTCATGCACCGTGAACAGCCGGAAGCATTCGCCGGGATGGTGACGGATTTTCTATCCGAAGGCGGCATGAATGCCGCCCTACGGTCCGGCTCGGCGCCTGGTTCTCGATGACCCACGTAGGGCCGGATTCATCCGGCCGCCCCGATTCGCCGCAGTAATCGGTTCAGACTGTCAGGCCCGCTGCGGCGCCAGATGTGAAAAAGCCCGGAACCGCACCAGCAATAGCGGCAGCAGGGTCAGGTTGGCAATCAGCGCCAGCACCATGGCCGCACCGGTGAGCAGACCGAAGTAGATGGTCGGCACGAAGTTAGACAGCACCAGAATGGAAAAGCCAAGCGTGATGGTTACGGTGGTGTAGTACACCGCCCGGCCCACGGTCGCGTGGGAGCGCTGTACCGCAGCAGCGTAATCGCCGTCCTGCTGAATTTCCTCACGGAAACGGTGTGCGTAGTGAATGGTGTCGTGTACGCCGATGCCCACGGTGATGGCCGCAATGGTGATGGTCATGATGTCGAGCGGAATCCCGATCCATCCCATCAGCCCCAGTACGGCGCTGGCGGCCACCATGGTCGGCGCGACCCCGATCAGTGCCACCTTGAATGACCGGAACAGCAGCAGCAGCATCAGGGCAATGGCGGCGAATACCACGCCTAGGGTGAGAATCTGCGACCGGAACAGGCTCTGCAGCACATTGTTGTAGAGCACCAGCGGACCGGTCAGGTGAATCTGCTCGGCGGCCAGGCCGAACTTGTCCTGTAGATCGGTCCGGATCTTCTTCAGCAGCGCGGACCGGTTCAGATTCTCGTCGGAATCAATCACCCGCACGCTCAGCCGGACTTGGTTTCCGTTCGGGCCCAGATAGGGGTCGAACAGTGTTTCCTTGATTTCCGCCGGCAGCCGGTCATAGATCAGCGCCAGCGCGAAGTTGTCCAGCGGACCGCCGTTGATCTGGGTCAGCATGTCCATAGTGGTGTCCAGCGACAGCACCTTGCCCGTTTCCGGCAGCTCTTCCAGATAGTTATGGATGGGGTCGAGTTCCTCCAGCGTGAAGCTGTTGAACCAGTAGCTATTGGCGCTCATGCCCCCGTCGCCGCTTTCCTCGGCCGCCTCCTCGCCGATCGGGAAGCCGTCCGGGGCATCAATGATGATGTCCAGCGGCGTGGTGCCGCCCAGCTTCTTGTCGATCAGGACCATGCCCTGATAGATCTCGGTGGATTCCTTGAAGTAATCGATGAAGCGGTTTTCCACCCCCAGCCGGCTGATGCCCACCGCAGCCATCACCACGATTGCCGCATAGCCCAGCCAGGTCAGCCCCGGGAAACGCGCCACCACCCGCGCGAAGCCGCCGGTAATGGTGGTGGTGACGTCGCGATCGCCGAATACCGGCGCGCCGGAGCCCAGTCTTGCCAGCAACGCGGGATACAGCGCGAACACCACCACGAAAGCAATGGCCATGCCGCAGACCATCATGTAGCCGAAGTCGATCACCGGGCGGATGCCGCTGACGATCAGCGAGGCGAACGACACCATCGTCGTCAGCACCGTGAACAGCGACGGCGAGAACTTGCTGCGCAGGGTCTCGCTGATCAGCGCCGCGTGCCTGGCGTCCGGGTTTTCCGCGTGCAGCTCGAGCTGGCGCACGATCAGGTGCACGATCAGCGACAGCGTGAGGATCAGCACCAGCGAGATGAAGTTGGACGACACCACGGTCACGTGCCAGCCCATCGCGCCCAGAAAACCGAACACACTCAGCGCCACCGTGGCGCAGATCGCCGCCGGTACCAGCACCCAGCGCACGCGGCGGAAGATCACCGCCAGCAGCAGAATCAGCAGCACGCCGACACCCGCGCCGAATACCTGGATGTCGCTGCGCACGAACTCGATCATGTCCACCGCGATCATCGGCAGGCCGCCCATGTGGATGGTGGCGCCGTCGCGGTATCGATCGAGAATTTCGCGCACTTCGGCGATCATCGCCGCCTGGTCGGACTGCTGTTGGCCGCTGACCTTGTCGAACTCGGCTTCCAGTTTCTCCAGCCGAGCCGCCTCGGCCTCGCTCAGGCCCTCGGCTTCCCGCTTGCGCCGCAGCTCGTTCCGGCTGTTGCGCAGTTCGTGATACTTCTCATCGCGTTCCAGACTGAGCAGCATGGCCGTGGTCTGTGCGTCGTCGCTGAGCAGCAGATCCTCGTAGAGCGGGCTGGTCAGGAACTCCTCGCGCGCCAGCTTCGGGTCGGTATCCTCGTCGGACAGGGTGCGGATGTCCTTCTGGATATCCGAAAACGACACCGGCGGACTGTCGATCAGCGGCACATTCAGGATGCTGGTGACCTCCGCAATCATCCCGACGTCGGCCAGCTCTTTCTGCAGCGACGCCAGGCGGTCCAGCGCCGGCCGGTTGAACAACCCGTCGGCCGGGTTGTAGGTCACGATCAGGAAATCCTGCGAGCCGTAGCGTTCCGTCATCTTCTGGTAGAACGCCAGGTCCTTGTCGTTTTCCAGCACCAGGGAGTCCGCCGACGCATCCAGACGGAAATCCTGGGCGAAGTAACCCGCGGCCACTGCCAGCGCAAGCACCAGCAGCGCGGCGATCCACGGCTGACTGATGGTGATGTTTTCATACGCGGCGGCTAGTGTCTTTTTCATGGCAACGGCAGAGATTATTGAGTGAGGCAACGACAGTCATGTTCATGCACGCGAACGCATGGCCTGTGCCGCGCCGCATGATGTGCTGAAATACTCATCGCTGCCAAAGATGCGATGTCCGACGTGAAGAAACTTATTTATCAGCGATGCCAGGTACCCGTCCGGATCGATCATTCCCATCTGGCAGCTGACCAGCGCGTTGATGACTCGATGTCGGGTAGCGAGCGACTTGCTTTCGGCTTGACAGTGAATTACAGCGCGAAGGCATTGCGCGACAATGTACCTGCTCGTTTCGAGGATGTCTTCAGTTACGCGGCGTGGGATCACGCCATCGATGATCTGGTTCGCGCTCCGCTGCGTGCTCCGCTCGAGTTCCTCGCGGATAGCCTTTTGCAGCAGGCTCGGCTAATGGCTGATGCCGCCACGGGTCTGGAGGTGTCGGCGCTCCGGGTCACGATCTATCGAAGTATCGGGGACGACCGAACCGTGGAAATCGTTTCGGACTGGTCCGCATGAGGTCTCAACCGGCACTGGCGCGCTGGGTTCCGGCAATGTCGCTGACCAGGGAGGCCACCATCAGACCGAGGTCGATGGAGAAGAACAACTTCTCCTGCTCGTCGACCAGGAAATCGTCCGATGCTGTCTGCTTGCGGAAAATCAGCGTTCTGTGCTCGGCCCCTGCCACGTCGCGCCAGGGCATTGCCCCGTCAACCCGGTAGCCGCCCGAACTTTCCGCACCGCCAATGGACGAGGCAAAGCGCTGGCGCAGTACCTCATCGGTTTCGGCTGCACCCTGTGTCCGGCTCACGAAAACGCAGACGGTGATACTCGGCAGCGCCAGCTCGACACTGAACAGCAGCTCGATGCCGGCGAGCGCGGGCGAGCTGATCAGATAGTAGGCCTTGTGCGTGAGTGGCTCCAGCACCAGCCGGATGTCATTGGGCGGCACGGGCAAAGGGGTAATGGGGCGTCGTTCCCCGTCGAAGTGGCGGAAGTCCTCCCGCGACACATCGTATGAAAGTGGCGTTTCCGCCAGTACGTTCGGCAACTCGACGGTCAGAAACCGAGCCAGCTTTTCCCGCGTTGTGCGTCCCCCAAAACGGGTGTAGGAAAGCAGGATGGCCAGACAAAGCAGCGGTATGGATATCCCGAGTGAATAGGCGGCTGCTTGCAGCAGCGCGTCGTAATTCTCCGGAAAGAACCAGTAAGCGGCGGCCGCGGCTGCAATCCCGATGCTTGTAAGGAGCATCAGCAACACGACAATTGCCGCCTTGGCATGTGCCGGAGTCTGGGACGTACGCAGTTGTTGGGGGTCCACCGTAAATCCGAACCTGATGTTTATGCGGGCATGTTAGCCGCGTGACGTCATCGAGGATACACGGCAGGCGTTCCATGGCCCGGCTGCAAGCAGGGAACAGTGCAACTGATACATCGACGTGTGCCGGCGACGGACGGGACGTGGAGCGGCGAACCGGGTTCGACCGATTTGTCTGGAACAAATCGGGACCACCGGAGGTGGGCCCGAAGGGCTGGGTCCATGGATGGACCCAGCAGCGATTTGGCTGGAACAAATCGGGACCGCCGAAGGCGGGCCCGTCAGGGTCAGGCCCACGGAGGGACCTGACAACCGGCGACCTCAACCTTGGGCCGGGATCCCCGGCGTCAAAGGGAAACTGGAGCGGCGAACCGGGTTCGACCGATTTGTCTGGAACAAATCGGGACCACCGGAGGTGGGCCCGAAGGGCTGGGTCCATGGATGGACCCAGCAGCGATTTGTCGGGAACAAATCGGGACCGCCGAAGGCGGGCCCGTCAGGGTCAGGTCCACGGAGGGACCTGACAACCGGCGACCTCAACCTTGGGCCGGGATTCCGGCGTCAAATGGAAACTGGAGCGGCGAACCGGGTTCGAACCGGCGACCTCAACCTTGGGAGGGTTGCGCTCTACCAACTGAGCTACCGCCGCGCTGACCATAGGATTGGCCAGACTGGCGGACAATGCAAGGGGTTATCGCAGGGGCGTTTCAGCCACGCGATTGCCTGACTCATCCACGTCGACGACGGTGGCTTCCGCCGAACCATCGCCAATGTCGAGGGCGACATGACGGCGCTGTGCACCGTTGTCCCGAATCCGCGGCACGGCTGCCGCATTCACGTACAGAATGCCGTCCTGTCTTGCCCAGGCCTGTCGCCGCGCGCCCGTGGTCTTGTGGGTCAGATGCATGTGCCCGGCTGCTACCGCCAGCACCTGCCGGCCGCTGGCGCTCGCGTGGTCGATCGCCTCACGCAGGTCGGGATCCCCGAAGTCCCCGTGGGCCGGGGAGAAATCGCAGCCCCACGGCGCATCCGGCTGGTCGCCGAGCCCGGCCGGGCCGTTGTGTGCCAGTACGATCAGGCGGCGCGGCGCCATATCCACCAGGGATTTCAGCGTGTCCGCACTGCCCCGGAAATCGTTGATCCCGTAACGTTTCCGCAGAAAGGCGCGGTAGTAGAACCTGTCGGGGCCCATGGCATGCGGCCGGGCGACCAGCAGGCCCAGGTCCTCGGCCAGCGTGATCATCTCGAGGCCGCATAGCCGCACCGTGCCGAGGTTTCGACGCAGGCGCCGCATCCGACGGCGCATGCCCAGGGCGCCCAGCCGGGCCAGCCATTGCCAGCCCTTGAGTTCGGCCAGCAGCTGGGGGGCGGTTACGCCGTCGTGATTGCCGGGAATCAGCCAGGCGGGCTTGTTCAGCTCTGACAGCATCCGCGCGACCGTATCCCCGCCGGTAATCCGGGGCAGGTCACCGACGAACAACAGCCCATCGTAATCCGAGCGATTGAAGTACGCCGTGTCCCGGTCGTCCCAGAAGCCGTGAATGTCGCCGATGACCGCCAATTTCATGGTGCCGTTGTACGGTTGGTGGCGTCGAGGGTCAATTCCCGGATGACGCGGTCGCGCGCTGCTATCCTTTCCCGCATGAGCCAATCGGATCAGAAGACAGCGCTGGTCACCGGCGGCACCGGGTTTGTCGGCCGTGCCGTGGTGGACGAACTCCTCGCCGATGGCTGGCAGGTGGCGGTGCTGACCCGGGACAGCTCGGCCGCCCGGCAGACGCTGCCCGAGCCGGTGACCTGTCACGAGTCACTGGACGACTGCCCACTAACCGCGGCGGTGATCAACCTCGCCGGGGAGAACCTGGGCGCCAAGCGCTGGAACGCCGCCCGCAAGCAGGCATTCGTGGATAGTCGTGTCGGGATGACCCGGTCACTGGTTGATGCCATGGCTGGCGCCGAGCAGCGGCCCGACGTACTGGTTAACGGGTCGGCCGTGGGTTACTACGGTGCCTGCGGTGATGAGGTCATCGACGAACAGAGCCCGCCCGGCGACGAGTACCAGTCGCGTCTGTGTCAGGCCTGGGAGGCCGAGGCCCGGCGTGCCTCGGATCTGGGTGTGCGGGTGGCGGTGGTTCGCATCGGCGCCGTGCTTGGTGTTCGTCAGGGAGCGCTGAGCGAACTGGTGCCGCCATTCCGTTTCGGGCTCGGAGGGCCGCAGGGCACCGGTCGCCAGTGGTTATCTTGGATTCACCGGCAGGACCTGGCACGGGCCATTTTGTTTCTGGTTGACAACCCGCAGTGCGAAGGCGTCTACAACGGCACCGCCCCGCACCCGGTGCGCAACCGCGAATTCGCCCGCGCGCTGGGCCGGGCGATGCGGCGCCCGGCGCTGCTGCCGTTGCCGGGACCCATGCTGCGGCTGATCGCCGGGGAGATGGCGCATCTGGTGCTCACCGGCCAGAAGGTATTGCCATCACGGTTGCAGGACGCCGGCTTTACGTTCCGCTATCCCGACCTGGAACCAGCCCTGCGCGAGATCCTGGTCCGCTGGTGATGCTGCCCGAGGGCCTGCTGGATGCGCTCGTCGATCGGCTGGGCCGCAACGCGGTAGTCACAGACCGGGACGCGCTGGTTCCCTATGAACGCGACTGGCGCGGCCAGTTCCACTCCCGCGCCGAAGCGGTCATGCGGCCCGGGACTACCGCGCAGGTCGCGGATGCCGTGTCGCTATGCACGCGGGCGGGGGTGGCGATCGTGCCCCAGGGGGGTAATACCGGCCTGGTCGGTGGATCCGTGGCGCGGCCCGGCGAGGTGCTTCTCAGCCTCGACCGGATGACCGCCGTGCGGTCGCTGGATTTAGACAACGACACGATTACCGTCGAGGCCGGCTGCATCCTCGCCGGCGTACAGCGCGCGGCGGCGGATGCCGGGCGCCTGTTTCCGCTGTCGCTGGCCGCCGAGGGAAGCTGCCGTATCGGCGGCAACCTGGCCACCAATGCCGGCGGCATCAACGTGCTGCGTTATGGCAACGCCCGCGAGCTGACCCTGGGCCTGGAAGTGGTGCTGTCGGATGGCCGCGTCTGGGACGGCCTGAGCGGTCTGCGCAAGAACAACAGCGGTTACGACCTCAAGCAGTGGTTCATCGGCAGCGAAGGCACCCTGGGTGTCATCACCGCCGCCACGCTGCGGCTGTTTCCGGCCCTGGCCCAGCGCGAGACCGCGTTCATCGCCATCCCGGATCCGGCCGCAGCGTTGCGGCTGCTCGGCGAGCTGAGGCGGGCCGCCGGCGACAACTGCATCGCCTGCGAACTCCTGCCGCGGCTGGCACTGGAGCTGGTCTGCCGGCATATCCCCGGCTGCCGCGATCCGCTGGCGCAACCGGCCCCCTGGTATCTGCTGGTGGAACTGGCCAGCCCGGCCGCCGGCGACTGGCTGGCAAGTGCCCTGCAGGCGGTGCTGGCCAACGGTCTGGACGAGGGCAGCGTCAGCGATGCCGTGATAGCCGGCAATCTGGACCAGGCGGCCGCGCTGTGGCGGCTGCGCGAATCCATCCCCGAGGCGCAGACCCGTGAGGGGGCCTCGCTCAAGCACGATGTGTCGGTGCCGGTATCCCGCATACCCGAATTCGTTGCCGAGGCGGGGGCGGCGGTGACCCGCGCCATTCCGGGTGTCCGGGTATGCGCCTTCGGCCATGTCGGCGACGGCAACCTGCATTTCAATCTCTCGCAGCCGGACGGCGTGGAGGTCGATGCGTTTCTGGCCGGCGCCGATGACGCCGGTCGCCTCATCCACGACATCGTCGCCGGCATGGATGGCTCGGTGGCTGCTGAGCACGGCATCGGGCGGCTCAAGCCGGCACTGCTGCAACGGCATGGTTCCGCGGTGGCGCTGGACCTGATGCGCGCGGTCAAGACCGCACTGGATCCGGATAACCGGATGAATCCGGGGGCTGTGTTCGACGGCGAGCCATGACCCGCGACCGGTGTGACGGTGACTGGCCGGCCGGTATTGCCTGCGGGCTATGCGGTCACCCCGACACCCGCGAATTCGCGCGCGTGGCCAGTGGCCGGTATGGCCGCTGCCCCGTCTGCGACCTGATCTTCCAGCATCCGGATGAACGGCCGGACGCGCTTACGGAACACCGTCTCTACAGTGCCCATGACAATCGCACCGATGACCCCGGCTATCGCGCCTTCCTGCAGCGGCTCACCGACCGTCTGATTCCCGCCCTGCCGCCCGGCGCCTGCGGCCTGGATTACGGAGCCGGACCCGGCCCGGCCCTGGCCGCGATGCTTGCGGAAGCGGGTTTCCCCACCGCCATCTACGATCCCTTCTTCGCCCCCGACACGGCCGTGCTGTCCCGCCGTTACGAGTTCGTCGTCTGCACCGAGACCGCCGAGCACTTCCACCATCCCGGGGCGGCCTTCGCTCAGATCGCCGGATTGCTGCAACCGGGTGGCTGCCTGGGTCTGATGACCCGGCTGTTCGACGCCGGCACCGATTTTGCCGCCTGGCACTACCATCGCGATCCCACCCACGTGAGCTTCTATACCCCCGCCTCCATTGCCTGACTGGCCGATCGTTTCGGCTGGTATTGGCAGCGATACGGTGGCGACGTGGTTGTTTTCCGGGTTCGCCGTCAGTGATCAGCCCTGTCGCGCCGTCGCGCACTCCAGGCAGAAGGGATTGGCAGGATCGGCCTCCAACCGGGCCGCAGCAATCGGCTCTTGGCAGGCGGCGCAGTCGCCGAAGGTGCCGGCGTCGATCCGGGCCAGGGCCGCCGTAATGCGGCGTGCCTGGTTGGCCGCCCGCTGGGCACCGGCCTTGGCCATGGCCTGGGCCTGCAGGGCGTCCATACGCGACAGCCGCCCGGTCCGGGTCTGATCGAGTTCTACCGTCTGACCCATGTTGTCGCGGCTTTCAGCACCTGCCTGCAGGGTTGCCTGCATATCCAGCAACATGGTTCGAAAGTGTTCGAGCTGGGCGTCGGTCATCGAATTGCGGCTTTCTGACGTAATAATGGCTGGGTAACCAAACCAGCGTAATCGGGTCGGATGAGGCGGTCCAATATGGTTTCAAAGGTCAGCCGACATTGCCGCTGGTTGCTGCTCGGTAGCGTGTTATGCGCCACGGTAGCCACGGCGCGGTCGCCCGAGGCGTCCCTGAATCCGGTGTTCATGGAGGCCGAGGCATATCCCGAGTTTGCGGCCGCGCTGGCGGATGCTCGTTGGGATCAGGCAATCGGCGAGATGCGCGGGATACTGCGTGCCATGGAAACCGGTTACGGGCCGGAGCATCCGGCGCTGGTGCCGGCGCTGGTCAACCTCGGCACCGCCAGGCACCAGGCCGGCCAACCGGCGGCAGCCATGGGCGATTTCCAGCGAGCCGTGGATATTCTCACCAGCCAGGGCGACAATCGGCACCCGGATCTGATCCGGCCCCTCCGCGGCCTGGGCAGGGCGGCACTGAGCGCTGGTGACTACCCGGCCGCGATCCGGGCCCTGTCCCGGGCCGCCTTCATTGGCCGGGTTGCCTACGGCTTGCATGACCCCGCCCAGCTGGCGCCCTATGACGGCTTGGTTGCCGCCCAGCTGGCGGTGGGTCGGGAAGATGAGGCGGCGCGGTTGCAGCGGTCGCGTCTGGCAGTGATCGAAAGCGGCGCAGATGGGCGGCCCGGCGAGATGGCTGCAGCACTTGGCCGTACAGCTGCGTGGTTCAACACTATTGGACGCCATGCCGACGCCCGAGAGTTGCAGCGCGAACGCCTTGAGGTCCTGCGCGAGGCTCGCGGCGATGAGCACCCGGCGCTGGTGCCGGCCCTGATCGGAGTGGCCGACACTTACCAGCCCACCCTTCAGGAGCCGGCATTCGCCGGGCTGGACGCGTTGCATCAAGCACTGGCCATCCAGCAGGACGCGTCGCCGCGCGATCCCGGGGCCTTGGCTGGTATCCGCCTGGCACTCGGGGATTTCTACATGCGATTCGACCGGCCGCGCAATGCCGTCAACGAGTACCGGAAGGCCCGTGCCCTTTATGGTGAGGCGGGCGATGCCGAGGCGCTGGAACGTCTGCGTGCACCGACGGTGGCCTATCTACCTCCGATCCGGAGACTACAGGCTGTGCCCGACGCGGGTCTGGGCATCCGGGTGTCGGTCAGGCTGAAGCTGGATGTCGATGTTCGGGGCAAACCGGGCGATGTCGAGGTAGTTTCGGTTGATCCGCCCCGGTTAGCCGAACTCGGGGAAAGCGTGCGGCGCGCCCATGCGCGCGCGCGAATGCGCCCTCGATTAACCGCCGACGGTGCCGTCAGCGCCGAAAACGTGTCGCTGGTGCACGAGTTCCATTATCTTCCCGGTCCTTCCGGGTAGGAAACTTGCGCGAGTGCGAGGATGTCGAAATGACCATGCCGTGCTGGATTCGACAATGGGTACAACTGCTCTTGCTTGCGCTGGTGGCAGCCTGCGCCAGTAATCCCTCCCCGCCGACGCCGCCGAGCCAGCCGCCGCCAAGCACAACGCAGTCTTCGCCGGAAGAGCAGTCGCAACAGTCGGAATCAGCCGAGCAGGCTAGATCGGCCGAAAAATCGTCGTCTGAAAGTGACGCAGACGCCGCCGCTGAATCGGCCGCCACAAATGCGGGAGCAGCGCCGGCGCGTGACAAGACGGCACGTTCGGCAGAAGCCGGTGGCGCGCAATCGCCCAGCAGCGAGGATGCTGGTGCGGTTACCCAAGCGGGAACGGTTGAAAAGGAAGGGCCATCGGGCACACCGGGCCAAGAAGCCGACAAGGCAACCGCCCGACCGCCGACGCTGGGCGCGGACAGGCGTGGCGCCGGATTCCCGGCCGATAGTCAGACCAGCGAAGAGCGCAAGACGGAGCTGAATGCTGCGCTCAACCGCTCGCTGGGCGAGTTTGACCAAAGGCTGCGCCGTGAGCAGGCTGAGCTGGAATCCCTGGACGACCAGGCTCGGCAGGCGCGCGAGCAGCGTCAGGCCATGCAGGGGTCGGGTGGCAGCGGGTCGTCTGGCCGCCAGACCGGCGGAAGCCGGGGTTCGAACCCGCCACCTCCGATTGCCGGTGGGGGTGAGCAGCCTGATCGTGAAACCGCAACTGGGCGTGATCGAATCGGCGGCAACCAGCCCGACATTGCCAGCAACACGCCGGAGGATGTCGGCAGTGGCGCCAACGACGACGTGGTGGCCCGGCAGTTGCGGGAAGCCGCCGAGAACGAGACCGACCCCGAACTGCGCGAGAAGCTGTGGGACGAATACCGCGCCTACAAGGAAAGCCAATGAATCGCCGCCGGCCAATGCCTGCCACCGCGGTGGCTCTGCTGGGCGCGGTGCTGTTATTCAGCGGCTGCGTGAACAAGACGGTAAAGACGGTCAACGCGGCGCCGGCGGCCCACGCGCAGAAGGAATTGCCCGGCGAGGAACTGGTCAATGTCAACATCGCGGTGTTCGACCCCGGCATCCCGGAAGACCCGGCCGAGGCCGAAGAAGCCGGCATCTTCCCCGAGGTGCGGGAAGCCGAAAGCCGCTACATGGCCGTGGCCCTGCGCCAGACCCTGGAGAACACCGGCTACTGGGGTGCGGTGCGGGTGGTGCCCGACAGAGTCGCGTATTCCGAGCTGCTGGTCACCGGCGAGATCATCGAATCCAGCGGCTACGAAATGGCGCTGGCGGTGCGCGCCGTGGATGCCAGCGGTCGGGTTTGGCTGGACCGGACCTACGACGCCGAGGCCGCCGAACTCAGCTATAGCCAGGGGGACGCCCCGGCCGACCCGTTCCAGGCGGTGTACAACCGCATTGCCGATGACCTGCTGGCCGCACGCCGGGCGCGCTCCGCCGAGGAACTGCAGACGGTGCGTCACTTGTCCGACATGCGCTTTGCCCAGCAGCTGGCGCCCGATGCCTTCGGCCGCTACGTCGAGTCCGAGGACGGCCGGTATCGCCTGAACGGCCTGCCCGCCGAGGGCGATCCCCTGATGGCCCGGGTCGAGCGCATCCGTGAACGCGACTATGCCCTGATCGATGCCCTGGATCAGCACTACCGCGTGTTCCACGACCAGATCGATCTGGCCTATGCGGACTGGCGCGCGGCCAGCTATCGCGAAACCGAGAACCTCCGGGAACTGGAAAGCCAGTCGCTGACGCGCAAGCTGCTGGGCGCGGCGGCGGTGATTGCCGGCGTCGTGGGGGCAGCCAACGCCAATACCGGGGTGGAAGGTGCGGCCTCGCAGGTGGCGATCATCGGGGGTATCGGCGTGTTTGCCAGCGGGCTCGAGAAGGGGCGCGAATCGAAAATCCATGCCGAGGCCCTCAAGGAGCTGGGCCGGTCGCTGGAAAGCGATGTCGAACCCCGCAATGTCCAGCTGGCCAACCAGACGGTGACCCTCAGCGGGTCCGCGGAAGCCCAGTTCGAGGAATGGCAGCAGTTGATGCGCGATATCTACGCCGCCGAAACCGGTCTGATCCCCGACAGTGGGCAGAAACCGGCCGGTGGTGATGACGATCGCTGACCCCACCCGGCCGTGAACCGGACCGACGATGGCGGATAACCGCGGGCAATCCGACGAGTTCGAGCGTATTGCCCCGGCGACCTGGCAGCCGGGGCACGAGCCCGAACCGCCCCCGGCCGGCGGCCGTGGCGTGCCCGTGGGCGCGGTGGTACTGGCGGTTCTGGTGCTGCTGGTCGCGGCCGGCGGGTGGTGGCTGCTTCCCGGCCTGGTCGGGGATGACGAGGGAACAACCGCGACGCCGGCCGAATCCGCGGTGGCCGAGTCTACCGAGACGCCCGGCTCTTCCGACCAGACCGGATCCGTGTCGACCCCGCCGCCCGACGCGGACGCGTTGCTGGCCCGCCGCCAGTCGGCCCAGTCGCTGGGCGAGGAGCTGGCCGCCGCGCGCGAGGCGTTGGCCGGGCAGGGCGTGGATCGCTGGGCGCCGGATGAGCAGCGTCGCATGACCGAGCTGGCCGAACGGGGGCAATCGCAATTCGAGCAGCGCGAGTACGCTGCCGCCATCGACACCTTCCGCGCCGGCCTGGCCATCGCGCAGGACCTCGAGGCGCGCATCGACACCGAGCTGGCGACCACGCTGGAGCGGGGTAACCAAGCCCTGAGCGAGAATCGGGTCGACGAGGCGGTGGCCGCGTTCGATCTGGCCCTGGCCATTGACGCGGACAATGCCGATGCCCGCCGGGGCGCGGATCGGGCCGCCCGCCGTGATGAGGTTCTGGCCGCCATGCGCCGGGGACGGGCCAGCGAGCAGGCCGGTGAGCTGGATGCGGCAAGGGACGCCTATCGGGAGGCCCGCTCGCTGGATGAGGCGTACCAGCCGGCGGCCGAGGCCCTGCAACGGGTCGAGACCGCCCTGGCGGATCGGCGGTTTCGCTCGCGCATGTCCGCGGGTCTGGCGGCCCTGGATCGGGGTGATTTCTCGGCAGCCCGGTCGGCATTTGCCGAGGCGGCGCGGATTCGCCCCGGTGCCGCCGAGGCCGCCGACGGGCTGGCCGAGGCCGAGGCCGGGCTGGAACGCGCCGCCATCGAGCGGTTGCGCCGGCAGGCGCGTGAAGCAGAGCAGGCCGAGCAATGGCAGGACGCAGTTTCCGCCTACGAGGCCATGCTGGAGCGCGACGCCAGCCTGACCCGGCCGCGCGAACGACTGGCGCGGGCGCGGGAAATGGCGGAGTTGAACGCGCGGCTGATCGCGCATCTGGAACAGCCGGACAGACTGGCCGATGCCGGTGTGCGGAATGCCGTCCGCGAACTGCTAGCCAGCGCCCGGGCCGTGTCGGCGCCGGGCCCGCGGCTACAGGCACGCATCGCGCGGCTGCAGACGGCACTGGAGCGGGCCAGCCAGCCGGTGACCGTACGACTGCAATCGGACAACCGCACGCGGGTGGCGGTCTATCATGTGGGCGAGCTGGGCAGCTTCGAATCGCGGGAGCTGCGACTCACGCCCGGCCGCTACACGGCCGTCGGCTACTGCGAGGGCTATCGTGATGTGCAGCGCGAATTCACCGTCACCCCCGAACAGGCGCCCATCGGCCCGATCGAGATTCGCTGCGAGGAACGTCTGTGACCGAGCCGACCCGTGTGCAGCCCGCCTCCTACCAGCCGCCCGACAGCGGCGGCCGGCTGCCACGGTCACGCCGCCCCCGGGCCTGGCTGCTGGCCACCGGCGCAGGACTGGCGGCGCTGGCGCTGGGGGCCTGGTTCGTGTTCACCGCGGTGGCGGTGACCGTCGATGTGTCGCCCGCCCCGGAGCGGCTGGCGATCGAGGGTGGCTGGTCGCTGCCGGTGGGCGAGCGGTATTTGCTGCGGCCCGGGGAGTACCGCGTGGTGGCAGACAAGGCCGGCTACCGGCAACTCACGGAAACTTTCACCGTGGCGCGGGACGGCGACGATACCTTCCGCTTCGAGATGCGCAAGAAGCCCGGACGGCTCCAGCTGGAAACCGACCCCGCGGAAGCCACCGTGCTGATCGACGGCGAGATGGTGGGAAAGACGCCGCTGACGCCTATCGAGCTGGAACCCGGCGAACACCGGCTGACCGTGCGAGCGCCGCGGCATCAAGCCGCCGAACATACCGTGTCGATCGAGGGCATGGACAAGCTGCAGACACTGAGCGTCAGCCTCACGCCGGCCTGGGCGCCGGTGGAAATCACCTCGGAACCGGCCGGCGCCACACTGATGGTCGACGGCGAGGACCGCGGCCCGACGCCGCAGACGGTGGAACTGGGCGCCGGCGAGCACGAGTTGCAACTGGTGCAATCCGGCTTTCGGACCTGGAGCCACCGCATCGAGGTGGTGGCGGATGAGCCCCGGTCGCTGGGGCCGATTGAACTGCAGCCCGCCGCCGCACGCCTGGCCGTATCCAGCCAGCCCGCCGGGGCCAGCGTGAGCGTGGACGGCGAGTACCGCGGCCGCACCCCGGTCGAGGTGGCACTGGCGCCGGATACCCGCAGCACGGTGCGTGTCGCCCGGGCGGGGCATCGGACGGTCACCCGCGAGGTGCGCCTGGCCGCGGACGAACGGGACAGCCTGGCGGTGACGCTGACGCCGATTGTCGGCGAGGTGCGGATCTCGGTGACGCCCGAGGATGCCGAGGTGCACGTGGACGGCCAGCCCCACGGCACCGGCAGCCAGACCCTGTCGCTGACCGCCGTGGCCCATGCGGTACGCGTGAGCAAACCCGGCTACGCCCCGTTCGAGACCGAGGTCACGCCTAAGCCGGGCGAGACCCAGCGCATCGAGGCGCGCCTGCTCACCGAGGAAGCCGCTGCGCTGGCGAAGTTTCCCGATACCGAACGTACCCCTGCCGGCGGCAGCATGCGGCTGATGCCCACCGGTCGCTTCACCATGGGCGCTCCGCGCCGCGAGCAGGGGGCCCGCAGCAACGAAGTCCGCCGCGAGATCAAACTGACCCGGCCCTTCTACATCGGTGTGCACGAGGTCACCAATGAACGCTTCCGCCGCTTCCGGCCCGGGCATTCCTCCGGCATCGTGGCGCGCAAGACGCTGGACAACGACGACCAGCCGGTGGCCCGCGTGTCGTGGGAGGACGCGGTGGCCTACTGCAACTGGCTGAGCGACCAGGCTGGCCTGCCCAAGGCCTATTCGGGCGGCGAACTGGTCACGCCGGTGACCACCGGCTACCGCCTGCCCACGGAAGCCGAATGGGCCTGGGCGGCGCGTTTCGCCGGCGGGCGCTCGCTGAAATACCCCTGGGGTGATGCCATGCCACCCACCGGGCGGGCCGGCAATTACGCGGACGTTTCCGCGGCCGAGTTGCTGGACGAGCGGCTGCAGGACTATGACGACGGCTATGCCGCGGCGGCCCCGGTGGGCCGGTTCGCCGCCAATGCCCTGGGTCTGTTCGATCTGGGCGGCAACGTGGCCGAATGGACCCACGACCGCTACAGCGCCAACCCGGGCAGCGGGGGCGTGGAGGCCGACCCGTTCGGGCCGGCCAGCGGCAGCGCGCGGGTGGTGCGGGGTTCGAGCTGGCGGCACGGGCGCATCACGCCGCTGCGTCTGTCGTATCGGGAGGCGGGCAGCAGCCCGCGGGATGATCTGGGCTTCCGGGTGGCCCGCTACGCGGAGTAAGCTGGAATGATGCGAACGACACTCATCACCGCGCTCACACTCGTGCTGCTCGCGCCCCTGGCGGGTGCGCAGCCGGATGACGCGTCCGAGTCGGCCCGGCGCGACGCGGCTGACAGCCAGCCGGCGGTCGAGACCGACAACGGCAAGTCCGCAGAGCGGGCCCCCTCGGCGTCCGCGAAGGAGTTCAAGCCCTCGGAACGCATCCGGGCGGGCGAGGCGGTCGCCTTTCCGGCGGATATCTGATGCGCGGCCGGCTGTCGATCGAATTCGTCTACCAGCTGTTCGCGCTGCTGCTGGCCGTGATCATCGTGCACGGCATCTACGTCGGCATGGTGCGGCCGCAGGCACAGGCCGCCGAGGCCGAGCGGGCCGCGGTGCTGGCGGACAATCCGGATGCCACGCCCGAGCGGTCGCTGTGGGTGATCGTGCGGGATTACGAACAGGAAGTCTGCTTCATTCTGATGCTTTGGGCGCTGGCCCTGCTGGGCTACAAGGCCGCCGCCGTGCAGCGCGAACGGCGGCTGCTGCAGCGGGGCCTGATCGCGGTGGGGCCGGGCGAGAGCATCCTGCCGGAGGACGCCCGCGAACACACCCGGGCAATCGAGGCACTGCCGCCGATGGAGCGGGAGTTTCTCTATCCGCGGGCGCTGCTCACCGCCCTGCACCGCTTCCGCGCCACCCGCAACGTGCAGGATGTATCCGATGCCATCGGCCAGGTCTGCGAGGCCGAAACCGACCGGCTGGATTCGGAGTTGTCCATGGTGCGCTACATCGCCTGGGCGATTCCCTCGATCGGCTTCATCGGCACCGTGCGTGGCATCGGTGAGGCCCTGGGTCTGGCCCACAAGGCGGTGGAGGGGGACATCAGCGGCGTCACCGCGGCCCTGGGGCTGGCCTTCAATTCCACCTTCGTGGCGCTGGTACTGTCGATCATCCTGATGTTCTTCCTGCATCAGCTGCAGCTGGTACAGGAACGGCTGGTGCTGGATACCCAGACCGCCTGCGACCGGGGACTGATCCAGAACCTGCAGGCCGGCTGACCGTGCATCTGCTGGAGATCAACGATCTCGCGGTCAGCCTTTCCGTTCGGCACGGCCGGCTGGTGGCCAGCGCCGGCGTGGCGGTGGCGGACCGGGACGGTCTGCATTTCGGTGCCGACGCCCGGGCCCGGGCGCGGCGCAACCCCCGCCGCACCTTCGACCGCTTCTGGGAACACCTGGATCAGCAGCCGCTGGCCGAGTCGGCCGGCCCGGCCCGCAGCCATGCCGACCTGGCCTACTACCATCTGCGGGCGGTGCTCGATGCGGCGGGCGAACCGGTCGAATCCGTCACCCTAGCGGTACCCGCGGAATACGACAAGTCGCGGCTGGCACTGGTCCTGGGCGTGGTGCAGGCCTGCGGGCTGGAAGTGGCCGGGCTGGTCTGCGCGCCGGTGGCCGCCGCCGTCGGCATGGGTCTGGCGCCGGGTCACTGGCGGCTGCTCGGCCTGCGCCTGCACGATCTGATCGCCGCCGACATCGAGGTCGGTCCGGATTCGGTCGCGCTGACCGGTTGCCGGACGCTGCTGCGGCGCGGCCTGGTGGATCTGGAGAACCGCTGGGCCGGCCGGATCGCCGAACGCTTCGTCCGTGACACCCGCTTCGATCCGCTGCACGATGCCGATACCGAGCAGCGCCTTCACGATTCGCTGGACGAGTGGCTGACGGCCCTGGCGGATGCGTCGGCCGTACGTGCGGCCATGCGGGTCGGGGACCGGGAATATCATGTGCCGCTGGATGCGGCCTTTCTGGCCGCCGGGGCCGAGGAGGTCTACCGGGCGGTCGCCGCCGAGTTCACCGACCGTGCCGGGGTGGTGCTGGACGCCCGTCTGGCAGCGTTACCCGGCTTGCGCGACCAGCTGCCGGATGCGCCCGTGATCTGTCCGCCCGAGGCGCTGGCGTCGGGTGTCGATGCCGCCGGGGAGGCGATCCGCGCGGATGATCCGCAGGCACCGCCCTTCGTGACGCGGCTGCCCCGTGGTCAACGCGACGCGAGGATGACCGCCGGGTCGAGCGACCGGCCTGAGCCGACCCATCTTCTGAGCGACGGCGTGGCGACGCCGCTGCCACCGGATGGCCAGGCGCTGGCCGGGACGGCGGCCCGGCTCGAGCCCGGCGACGACGGCTGGTGTCTGCGGGGCGATCTCGACGGGCTGCGCCTCAACGGCCGGCCGGCAGCGCCAGATACCCGTCTGGTTGCCGGGGACCAACTGGCGGTGGCTGGCAGGCGGATGTGGCTGATCGCGGTGGCGTCCGATCATGGCCAGGGCTAGCCGACGCCCCACCACCTTCAGCCTGTCGTTCATCGACGCGATGTCCTGCGGCCTCGGGGCCGTGATCCTGCTGTTCATGATCATCAATCACGCCAGCGAAGTGCGCGCGGTCGACGCCAACCGGGATGTGGCCGACCAGGTCAGCGCGCTGGAAGCCGAGGTAATCGAGCGTCAGCAGCGGGTGGCGTCGTTGCGGGATACCCTCGAGGCCACCCGGGAGCAGGCGCAGGCCGCCCGCGAACGGGCCGAGCGGCTGGCAGCCGCGGCCCAGCAGCCGGCGCCGGAAGCCGATACCGATTCGGGCGAGCGCATCGCCGCGCTCAAGCAGGAGCTGCAGTCGCTGGAGTCCCGGGTCGAGCAGATGCGCGAACAGGCCGATTCCGGCGACGCCACCCGGGCCCGGGCCGGCGAGGGCGACCGCCAGTACCTGACCGGCCTGAAGGTCGGCGGCAAGCACGTGCTGATTCTGCTGGATGCCTCGGCGAGCATGCTCGATGACGACATCGTCAACGTGATCCGCCGCCGCAACATGGACGAGGCCGCCCGCCGGTCGGCGCCCAAGTGGCGGCGTGCCCGCGCCGCGGTGGACTGGCTGACCGCCCAGGTACCGGCGCAGTCCCGGTTCCAGCTCTACACCTTTGCCGAGCAGCCGCGGGCGGTGCTGCCCGGCACCGATGGCCGGTGGCTGGGCACCGACAGCGGAGCCCGGCTGACCGCCGCGGTGCGCGCGCTGGACGGGGTGGTGCCGGCCGGCGGCACCAGCCTGCGCAATGTCGCGGCCGCGGCTGCCGAATTGTCGCCCAAACCGGACAACATCTACCTGATCACCGACGGCCTGCCCACCCAGGGCCGGGAACCACGCCGCGGCACGGTATCCGGCAGCCAGCGGCTGGATTTCTTCCGCGAGGGCGTGAATGCCCTGCCGCCCGGGGTGCCGGTAAACATCCTGCTGTTGCCCATGGAAGGTGATCCGCTGGCCGCCAGCGCCTTCTGGCAGCTGGCCCAGGCCCGCGGCGGGGCCTTCATCACGCCCTCGGAGGCTTGGCCGTGAGCCGCCGGCGCCGCCGCCGTGACGGCGAAGCCTTCGGGCTGTCATTCCTGGACGCGATTTCCTGCGGGTTCGGGGCGATCGTGCTGCTGCTGGTGATCACCAAGACCGCCGAACCCACCATCCAGAAGGAGCGTGGCCAGGGGCTGCAAGCACTGGCGGCGGAGCTGTCCGAACGGCTGCCGGCGCTGGCCGCTCAGGCGTCGTCGCTGGAATCGGAACTCGCCGATGCGAAATCGTCGCTGGCCGCGGCCGAGCAGCGGGTGGCGGCGCTGGCGCCAAAGGCCGCGCGGGTGGAGAACAAGCGGGCCGAACAGAAGCTGGAGTCGCGGGCCGCCGCGGCGATCGAACAGCGGCTGGCCGAGGCCCGGCAATCCCTGACCGAGGAAATGCAGCGACTCTACGCCCAGGGACTCCGGTCGACGGACAACGCGGTGGCCGGCATTCCGGTGGACAGCGAATACATCATCTTCATTATCGACACCTCGGGCAGCATGCAGAGCTTCGCCTGGCCCGCGGTGCTGGCCAAGCTCCGGGAAACTCTGGCGGTCTACCCGCGGGTCAAGGGGCTGCAGGTGATGAACGACATGGGGGACTACATGTTCTCCCAGTACGCCGGGCAATGGATTCCGGACACCCCCGGTCGACGCAAGATAATCCTGGATACGCTGGCCGGCTGGCAACCGTTTTCCAACAGCAGCCCGGTGGAGGGCATTACCCGCGCCATCCGGGCCTTTGCCGCGCCGGACAAGCGCATCAGCATCTATGTATTCGGCGACGAGTTCAGCGGCAATTCCATGCAGTCGGTGCTGGATACCGTAGCCCGGCTCAACCCGCGCGATGCCCGGGGGCGGCCGCGCGTTCGCATTCACGCGGTGGGGTTTCCCACCCAGTTCGACCGCCAGGGTCGGGCAGGCTCCACCGGCATCCGGTTTGCCACCCTGATGCGTAAGCTTACTGAGGAAAACGGCGGCACCTTCGTGGGATTGCGGGACACCCGATGAACGGCATCGATGCCTGCCCTGGCGCGTACCGGACGACGGACACCGGACGCCGGCGTTCCGGTACTGGTCGGCTGATTATCGTTATGGTGGCCGGGCTGCTGGCTTCCGGCTGCGGCACCACCCCGGTGGCACCCGAGGCGGCTCTGCCGACGCCGGTCGTGGCCGAGCAGGCGGGCAGCATCGCGCTGGTGATCACGCCCGAATTCCGTGAGCGCCGGCACACCGACGACGACTGGGAGATCGACCTGGGCGAGCCGGTGAAAGCCACCTTCCAACGGACACTCGACGCGCTTTATCGTGACGTGCGGGTCACGCAAACGCGGGATGCGTCCGCCGTCGATCTGATCGTGGTGCCGACCTGGGAGGACGCCCAGATAAGCGGCCCCGGCCGCAGCCACACCGAGTTTCACGAGGCCTGGCTGCATTTCGATGTACTGCTGCTTGATCCACATGGCGAGCGGGTTGATCGCTGGCCGATCCGCGCCTACGGTCGCAGCCATGATCGTCTGTTGGGCGATGACGAGGCCGTGGCCGAGGCGGTGGATCAGGCGCTGCGTGACGCGGCCACGGCCCTGATCCTGAAGCTGCGCGGGCAGACCCTGGCCGACAGGCCGGCCCCGGCCAATCCCGAGGCTTCGCCATGAACGGCCGGGGTCGGTTGCTGGTGCTGATTGCCGCGCTGGGTCTGGGGGGGTGCGTGAACACCTCGATCGAGCGGCTGCGTCAGGCGCCCTCGGGGCCGGCGTTGACCGGCGACGAGTCGGTGGTGGTGCTGGGTCGCAGTCAGCAGGGCGAGTACCGCACCGAGGGCGGTTTCACCCAGTGCGTCGCCGATCGCATGGACGGACCCGATCTGCCGGTAACGCCGGCGCAGACCTTCAGCGACCGGCTGTTTCCCTGGTTCGAACCGCGCACCGCGCCGCAGAACGTGGACGATCTGCGGCGTTTGCTCGACGATCCGCTGATCGCGCAGCGCCTGCAGCAGAACCCGGTGCGGTATCTGGTATGGATCGACGGCACCACCCGCGATACCGACAGCGGCGGCAGCATGGGCTGTGCCGTGGGGCCGGGCGGTGGTGGCTGCCTGGGGTTCGCCTGGTGGGAAAAGAACGCAGCCTTCGAGGCCTCGGTCTGGGACGTCACCCGGGCCTCGGAAGTGGGCCGGGTTAGCGTCGACGCCAGCGGTACGTCCTACATGCCGGCGGTGATCGTGCCGGTGCCGCTGCTGGCCCGCACCGAAGCGGCGGCCTGCAGCGGTCTGGGCGACCAGTTGCGTGAATTGCTGGTGCCGGAATCCTGACGCGGCGATACCGGTGATACAGCTGAAGTTCCGGATGATCTACCCGCTACCCAGTCCGGCCGCCTCCACCAGGTGGATCAGCGGCTGCGGAAACAGCCCGATACCCATCACCGCTAGGGCGATCAGCAGCACCATGATGCCGCCGGAACGCTGACCCCAGTCGTGGGCCGCGTCGCGTCGCCGTTCGCCGGGCTCGAACAGGTACATCACCACCATCACTCGCAGGTAGTAGTACAGGCCGATCGCACTGCCCAGCACGATGCCGCCTACCAGCCACCACAGTCCCGACTGCACGCCCAAGGCGATCACGTAGAACTTGCCGATGAAGCCGGCGGTGGTGGGGATACCTGCCAGCGATAGCATCATCACCGTCATCACCGCCGCCAGATAGGGGCGGCGCCAGAACAGGCCGCGGTAGTTGTGCACCGCTCCGGCGTCGGTGCCGTCATAGGGGCTGGATACCAGCGTGAGCACGCCGAAGGCACCGAGCGTGGCCAGCACGTAGGTGATCAGGTACATCCCGGCGGCTTCCACCGCCAGGCTGCCGGTGGCCACGATCACCACCGTGATGTAGCCCATGTGCGCGATGGAGGAATAGCCCAGCAGCCGCTTCAGATTGTTCTGGCGCAGGGCCAGCAGATTGCCGGCGATCATCGAGATCAGCGCCAGCGCCGCAATCATCTGATGCAGTGTTGCGTCCGCGGTAGCGGGAGCCGACTGGAACAGCCGCACCAGAACCGCGAATACCGCGACCTTGCCCACCGTGGCCAGGAAAGCGGCCGACGGCGCCGGCGCACCTTCGTAGACGTCCGGCGTCCACAGATGGAACGGCACCAGCGACAGCTTGAAGGCGATGGCGATGACCATCATGCCGGTGCCGATCACCAGCCAGCTGCGGTGGGTCACGCCACCGTCGATCGCGGCGCCCAGCTCGTTGATCTGCAGCGTGCCGGTGGCCGCGTACAGCAGCGCCATGCCGAACAGCAGGAACGCCGACGCCGCGGCCGACAGCACCATGTACTTCAGCCCCGCCTCCAGCGAGCGGTGGTCGCGGTAGGTATAGGCCGCCATGCCGTAGAGCGGCACCGACAGTAGCTCCAGCCCGATGAACAGCGCCGCCAGATGCTGACTGGCCGCCAGGATGATACCCCCGGCCACCGCCGTGAGCAGCAGCATGTAGAACTCTTCCCGCCGCCCCGGGTAACCGTCGAGATACGCATGGGCCAGGGTCGAGCAGGCCAGCGACGCCATCAGAATGAGGGCGGTGTAGAGCACCGTGTAATCGTCGATGACGACCAGGTCCGTGACCGAGACCGGGGTGACACCCACCACCAGCAACAGGGACACCAGCGCGGCGTTGAGGCCCACCACCGTAATGGTGGCGTTGACGAAGTGCTGCCGGCTTACAGCCACGCTGACGAGCACAGCCAGGGCGGTGCCGAGCACCAGCAGGACGGGCAGCAGCGCGAACAGATCGGTGCCGGTGAGGGTCATGGCCGGGACCTCAGGGCCTGCCCGGCCGCGGCCGGACGTCGGTGAACCAGTGCTGTACTTCGGTCATCGCCGTCTGCGATACGTCCAGAACCGGCTGCGGGTAGATGCCGATGCCGATGATCAAGGCCAGCAGCATCAACAGCGTCAGGTATTCGCGGCCGTTGAGGCCGGCGAGTTCGGCCCGGCCCTGGGCGGGGCCCCAGTACACCCGGTGCATGAGCACCAGGGAATAGACCGCGGCCAGCACCAAGCCGCCGCCGGCCAGTACCACCACCACCGGGGCCACGCCGAAGGTGCCCACCAGGATCAGGAATTCGCCGATGAAATTGGCCGTCCCAGGCAGGCCCAGCGACGCCAGCACGAAGACCAGCGCGAAGCCGGGCAGCGAGCCCAGGCGCGGGAACAGCCCGCCCATGCGGCGCATGTCGCGGGTGTGGATGCGCTCGTAGATCTGGCCGCTGAGAATGAACAGCCCGGCCGCGGAAAAGGCGTGCGCCACCATCTGGATGATCACCCCCTGCAGGGCCAGCAGGGTGCCGGCGTAGATGCCGATCAGTACGAAGCCCATGTGGGAGATGCTGCTGCAGGCAATCAGCCGCTTGACGTCGTGCTGGGCCATCGCCAGCACCGCGCCGTAGTAGATGCCCACCAGGCCCAGCGCCATGGCCACCGGCGCGAAGTGCGCCGAGGCGTCGGGGAACAGGGGAATGGCGAAGCGCAGCATGCCGTAGGCCGCGGTCTTCAGCAGGATGCCGGCCAGGTCCACACTGCCCGCGGTGGGGGCCTGGGCGTGGGCGTCGGGCAGCCAGCCGTGCAGCGGCACCGTGGGCAGCTTCACCGCGAAGGCAATGAAGAAGCCGAGCATCAGCACATAGCCCAGGACCCCGCCGATGGGCGTATCGCGCAGCACGTTGTAGTCGAAGGTGAATTCGCCGGTGTGGCTGTAGTGAATGAACACCAGCCCGAGGATCGACACCAGCATCAGCAGGCCGCTGGCCTGGGTGTAGATGAAGAACTTGGTGGCGGCGGTGATGCGGGTGGCGCCCCGGGAGCCGCTGTGGCCCCACAGGGCGATCAGGAAGTACATCGGCACCAGCATCATTTCCCAGAAGAAGAAGAACAGGAAAAGATCGATGGCCAGGAATACTCCGACCACGCCGCCGATGATCCAGAGCAGGTTGAGATGGAAGAAACCGATGCGCCGGTCGATTTCCTGCCAGGAGCAGAGCACCGCCAGCAGGCCGAGAAAGCAGGTCAGCATCAGCATGATCAGCGACAGGCCGTCCACCGCCAGATGGAAGCTGATGCCGAAACGCTCGATCCAGTCGACCCGGAATTCGGTGCCCCAGTCAGGCTGATCGCCGATCACGCCGGCCAGGTGATAGTTGCCGGTCAGCCACAGCCAGGCGGTCAGTCCCAGCACCGCCAGCATGGTGGCGGTGGCGATCCACCGCGGCATGTCGGAGCCCGCGTGGGCGCGCTCCAGCAGCCAGCACAACGCGCCGCCGATGAAGGGGATCAGTAGCAACCAGACCAGGATCATGACGCGGGCATTCTCCTCAGGGCACCAGCAACAGCAGCAGGAAAGCGGTCGCGGCCGCGAACAGCACCAGCGCATACCAGCGCAACTGGCCGGTCTGGGTGGCGGTCAGCCGGGCGTTCAGTTTCAGCGCCAGGGCCGGGATCAGATTCACCGTGTCGTTGATCCAGTCGCTGCGGTGCAGGCGAACCAGGGTCAGATAGGGCCGTACGAAAATCCGGTCGTACAACGCGTCGAAGCCCCAGGCGTGATGCCAGAACTGCCACAACCTCGCGCCGTGGCCGTCGGCCACCAGCCTTGCCACTCGCTCGCGCGAACCCAGGAACAGACCGGCGGCGATGCCCACGCCCACGATGGCCACCACGCTGGACAGGATCTCGATGGTGATTTTCAGGGCGTGGCCGTGGTCGCCACCATGTCCGGTGCCAAACAGATCGGTCACCGGCGGATGAATCCAGGCGCCCAGGAACGTGGACAGCAGCGCCAGCACGATCAGCGGCAGATGATGGGCCAGGCCATGGCCGGGATGGACCTCGGTGTGTGCCGGACCGTGGAACACGATGAAGATCATGCGGAAGGTGTAGATCGAGGTCAGCAGCGCCCCCGCCAGACCGGCCAGCCACAGCACCGGATAGCCATTGGCAAACGCCAGCCACAGGATCTCGTCCTTGGAATAGAACCCGGCGGTGACCAGTGGCAGGGCGGCCAGCGCCGCGCCGCCGATCAGGAACAGTGCGTAGTCGAATTTCAGCGTGCGGGCCAGTCCGCCCATGCGGAAGATGTTCTGCTCGTGATGACAGGCGATGATCACCGAGCCCGAGGCCAGGAACAGTAGCGCCTTGAAGAAGGCGTGCGTCATCAGGTGGAAAATGGCCGCCTCCCAGGCCCCGGCGCCCAGTGCCAGGAACATGTAACCGATCTGACTCATGGTGGAGTAGGCCAGCACCCGCTTGATATCGGTCTGGGCCAGGGCCGCAAAGCCGGCCATCAGCAGGGTAAGCGCCCCCACGATACCCACCGTATAGAGTGCCGTCGGCGCTAGTTCGAACAGGCCGTGCATCCGGGCGATCAGGTAGACGCCGGCGGTCACCATGGTGGCGGCGTGGATCAGTGCGGACACCGGCGTCGGGCCGGCCATCGCGTCCGCCAGCCAGGTCTGCAGCGGTAGCTGGGCGGACTTGCCCACCGCCCCGCCGAGCAGCAGGAAGGCCGCCAGCGTCGCCATCCCGTCGCCTTCGGCCCAGACTTCCGGCGCCTGCGCCAGCAGGGTCGGGATGTGCAGCGTGCCGAATGCGGCGAACAGCACGAACAGGCCCAGGGCCAAGAATACGTCGCCCACCCGGGTGACGATGAAGGCCTTGAATGCCGCCCAGGCGTTGGCCGGCTCCTTGTAATAGAACCCGATCAGCAGATAGCTGCACAGGCCGACCCCTTCCCAGCCCAGGAACAGCAGCAGCAGGTTGTCGGCCAGCACCAGCACCAGCATACTGAAAACGAACAGGTTCATGTACGCGAAGAAGCGCGTCATGCCCGGCCCGCCCTCGAGATCGTGGCGCATGTACCAGCCGGCGAACACTTGGATGAGAAAGCCCACGCCCACGATCACGCCGACCATGGTGGCGGTCAGCCCGTCCAGATACAGGGTCACGCCCGGGGCCAAGTCGCCCACCGTGAACCAGGTCCACAGTGGCTGGCTGACCGGACCGCCGTCGCCGTTGGCGAATCCCAGCAGTGTTTGCCCGGTGGCTGCCAGGGCCAGGGCCATCGAGCCGACCCCGATGGTTACCGCCGAGCGGTCGCCCAGGCGGTAACCGAATGACAGCAGTACCGCGCCGAGCAGCGGGAACAGCGGAATCAGCGCCAGGCTGGTCATCCCTTCATCCCCGCCACGGCGTCGATGTCCAGCGTGCGGTAGGTGCGTCGCATCTGCAGCAATAGCCCCAGCCCGATGCTGACTTCGGCGGCCGCCAGCGTCAGCACGAAGATGTACATGATCTGGCCGTCCGGCTGTTGCCAGGCCTGGCCGGCCACGACAAACGCCAGCCCGGCGGCATTCATCATGATTTCCAGGCTGATCAGGATGAACAGCAGGTTGCGCCGGACCACCAGCCCGACCAGCCCCAGCGCGAACAGGATGCCCGCCAGTGCCATGCCGTGTTCCACCGGCAATGCCATGTCCATCGCGTTAACCCCTCTCCCTCACGATCCGGTCAGCGGCCATCGGCGTCCCGTCCCACATGGGCGGCAATTACCAGGGCCGCCAGCAGCAGAAACGCCGCCAGTTCCACCAGCAGCAGATAGGGGCCGAACATCGCGGCGCCGATCGCTTTCGGTGCCAGTTCGGTACCGCTGACCGCGCCCACCGAGGCTCCGGCCCACAGCAGCCTGGCCATCACCGCCAGCAGTACGGCCGCCGCAATCCCGGGTCCGACCCAGAGGCCGGGCGCCAGCCACTGTTGCTCCTGCTCGATACTGGCCTGGTCGACATTGAGCATCATCACCACGAACACGAACAGCACCACGATCGCCCCGGCGTAAACGATCACTTCCAGCGCCGCCGCGAAGGGCGCGCCCAGGATGAAGAACACCACCGCAATCGACAGCAGCGACGCGATCAGATACAGCAGCGCATGCACCGGATTGCTGTGGGTGACCACTCGAAGCGTGGTCAGCACGGCAATCGTGGCGGCGATGTAGAAAGTCAGTTCCACTGTTTCATATCCGTTGTCCTGAACCGCGAAGGGCGCAAAGACCGCAAAGGTTTCATTTGCGCGCCTTTCACCCTTTGCGCCCCTTGGCGTTCTTTGCGGTTGACGTTGCTCACGGCATCAGCGATTTCACGTCAATCGGCTTTTCCTCGTTCTGTGCCTCGCCCTTGTCCTTGCCGCCGACGGCCATGCCGGCGACGCGATAGAAGTTGTACCCTGGCTGCTTGCCCACGCCCGAGATCAGCAGATCCTCCTTTTCGTAGACCATCTGCTGGCGGTCGAACTCGCCCATCTCGAAATCGGGCGTGAGCTGGATGGCATAGGTGGGGCAGGCTTCCTCGCAGAACCCGCAGTAGATGCAGCGCGAGAAGTTGATCCGGAAGGTGTCCGGCTTCCAGCGTCCGGTATCGTCCTCGGTCTTGGTCAGGGCGATGCAGTCCACCGGGCAGGCCACCGCGCACAGGTTGCAGGCCACGCAGCGTTCCTCGCCGTCCGGATCCCGGGTCAGCACGATGCGACCGCGGTAGCGTGGCGGCAGGTAGGGCCGCTCCTCTGGGTACTGCACCGTGTCGCGCTTGCGGAAACCGTGCAGAAAGACCATCCAGATTGTGCGCAGGTGGCTCAGCATGGCTTCGCTCCGCGAAGCAGTTTCGTGTTTCGTGTTTCAAGTTTCGAGTGAGCAGCGATAGCTGCTAGGCCTGATGTGTCGACCTTGGAACCCGAAGCTCGAAACTTGAAACGGGCGGTTTCCATATGCAGGTCGCTCATGATGTCCCCAGTGCCAGAACCATGGCGCCGGTCACCGCCACATTCAGCAGTGCCAGCGGCAGCATTACCTTCCAGCCGAAGCTCATCAACTGGTCGTAGCGTGGTCGCGGCAGTGAGGCTCGCAGCAGGATGAAGAACACCACCACCGCGCTGGTCTTCAGCGCGAACCACACCAGCGGCGGCAGCCAGGGTCCCAGCCAGCCGCCGAGGAACAGCACCACGGTCATGGCCGATACCAGGATCACGCCGACGTATTCGCCCACGAAGAACATGCCGAACTTCATGCCCGAATACTCGGTATGGAAGCCGGCCGTCAGCTCGTGCTCGGCCTCGGGCAGATCGAATGGCATGCGGTGGGTTTCGGCCACCCCGGCGATGAAGAAGATCACGAAGCCCAGGAACTGCGGCACCACGTACCACAACCCGGCCTGGGCCTCGACGATGGTGCGCAGGTTGAAGCTGCCGGCCTGCATCACCACGCCCAGAAGTGCCAGCCCCATGAATACCTCGTAGGACACCATCTGGGCGGCGGTTCGCATGCCGCCTAGCAACGCGTACTTGTTGTTCGAAGCCCATGCCGCGAACACCACGGCGTAGACCCCCAGCGAGGTCATGGCCAGGAAGAACAGCAGGCCGATGTTCATGTCGATGATGCCGATACCCGGCGCGAACGGCACCACCGCGAAGGCCATCAGCCCGGTAAACATGGCCAGCGCCGGGGCCAGGATGAACACGAACTTGTCGGCGAACGGCGGGATCCAATCCTCCTTGAAGAAGATCTTGATCATGTCCGCCACCACCTGCAGCACGCCGAAGGGGCCGACGCGGTTGGGGCCGTAGCGGTCCTGCCAGAGACCCAGTAGGCGGCGCTCGATCCAGGTCAGGAAGGCCGCCGACCCGACCAGCACCCCGAGAATGGCGCCGATCTGCGCACCGGTGCCGATCACGGCGATGGCGGTATCGTCGATCACGGGGCTACCACCGCGGGCAGTGTCAGCCCGGTCAGTCCCGGCAGCCCCACCGGCAGACCGATGCTGCGGTCGGCGAAGCTGTCCAGAATCCGGATCGGCAGGCTCAGGTGCTCATCGCTGACGGTCAGGGTCAGGGTGTCGCCGTTGGCCAGATTCAGTTCCCGGGCCGCCGCCGCATTGAGTGCGGCATACGGCGTCGGTATACGCCCGGCCATGGCCGGGGCCAGGGCGGACTGCGCCTCGCCCCCGAACAGGTGGTGCAGCGGAACGGCCAGCCACTCGTCGGCCGCCGAAGTCGCGTGCTCGATCGGGTCGGTCTCGTCGGCGCCGTCGAGCGGCAAGCGAACTCCCGGATCGCCGCCGCCCAGCTTACCGCCCACCTCGTCCTGGAACTTGGTGATGGCCTGCTGGTTGGAATCCCAGCCCGGGGACCAGGCGAAGGGCAGCAGCGCCCCGGGCCGGCGGCCGGGCCAGCCCTCCATGCTGAAGGCCAGCGGTGAATCCGGATCCCGCGGCGGTGTGGGCTCGTGCACGCTGACATTGGCATGCAGGGCGGTACGGCCGGAATAGCGATGGGTGCCGCGGGGTAGCCGCATGCCGGCAATGCGGAAATCCGCGCCGGGGGCGGCGTCGGCCACGCCCGCCAGACCTGGCTGGGCGGCGGTCATATGGGCGATCACGTCGTCGAGGCTTTCCCATGCCACCGGCCGATCCAGCCGGCGCAGCAGTGCCGCGCACCAGCGCCAGCTTTCGCGTACCGGCTCCTCGGCGGCATAGACCTGGAAGAAGCGCTGGGCGCGTCCTTCGTTGTTGACCAGCGTGCCGTCGGCCTCGGCAAAACTGCCGGCTGGCAAAGCCGCGTGGGCGCGGGTGAGGGTGGCATGCAGGCTGTGATCGATCACGATGACGTACCTGGCGGCCTCCAGGGCGGCATCCACGCGCGCGCTCGAGGCGCGCTGATAGAGGTCGTTTTCCACCACCACCAGCGTGTCCGCGCTGCCGTCGACCAGACGCTCAAGCGCGCGGTCGACGGTCATGCCGCCTAGCAGGCCCACCCCCAGGCTGTTGCATTCGGGCAGGGTCAGGAACAAATGGCCCTTGTCACCCAGCGCGCCGGCCACCGCCGCGGCGGCGTCCAGGATGCGGGCGTCGCCGGCCCCGGTGCCGGCCACCACCAGCGGCCGTTCGGCGCCGGCCAGGGCGTTCGCGATGGCGTCCGCCTGCTGCTGCAGCGCCGGGTCCAGTGCCTCGGGCGCCGGTTGGCTGGCGTCCAGGGCATGGGCCACGGCGCGGCCCAGCGCCGCGATGTCCGCCGGTCGGATGTGGCAGGTTTCGACCGCCACGTCATCGAGCGCGGTCGCCGATGTGCTGGCGATGAACAGCGGGTGGCGACGGTCGCCGGCGATGTCGCGCACCGCGCGGTCGTGCCAGCGGGGGATGCCGTGGGCCACCGCATGATCCCGGGCCGCCCCGCGCACCGACTGGCGCAGCGACAGGGCCAGTCGCGCGGCGGTGTTGGTGACGTCCTCGCCAAGAATCAGCACCGCATCACATTGCTCGGTTTGCCGCAGGGTGGGGCGTTCGCCCGGGTGTCGCGCCAGCAACTGGCGTGCGCGGTGCACCAGCGCCTGCTCGGCGGCAGCCATGCCGGTGCTGAAATGATCCGCCCCCATCAGTTCCCGCAGGGCGTGATTGGTCTCCAGTGACGCCCGGGGGGAACCGATGCCGATAGCGCCGCTGGCGGCGCGCAACTGTTCGGCAATGGCCTGCAGGGCGGCGTCGGTCTCGGCGGGTTGCAGGCCGTTGCCGGGGCTGCGCAGCTGCGCCTGCCGCGGTCGATCGTCGCGATTGACGAAGCCGGCGCCGAAGCGGCCGCGGTCGCACAGGAAATAGCCGTTGATCTCGCCGTGGTAGCGGTTCTGGACGCGCTTGAGCACGCCGTCGCGGGCGCCGGGCGAGATATTGCAACCCAGCGAACAGTGCTGGCAGATGCCCGGGGCTGCCTGCAGGTCCCATTTGCGGGTATAGCTGGCGCCTAGCGTCTTGTCGGTGAACACGCCGGTGGGGCACACCTCCACCAGATTGCCGGAGAAGGGGTTCTCGAGCGCGCCGTCCTCGTGGCGGCCGAAATAGACGTTGTCGTGCGCGGCAAAGGCTTCCAGGTCTTCGCCGCCGGCGTAGTCGCGGTAATAGCGCACGCACCGGTAACAGGCGATGCAGCGGTTCATCTCGTGGCTGATGAACGGGCCCAGGTCCTGGTTGCGGTGGGTGCGCTTGGTGCCACGGTAGCGCCGGCGGGTGTGGCCGGTCATCAGGGTCATGTCCTGCAGGTGGCATTCGCCGCCTTCCTCGCACACCGGGCAGTCGTGTGGATGATTGATCATCAGCCATTCGATGATGCGGGCACGAAAATTCACCGCGTCGGCGTCGTTGAGCGCGATGCGCGTCCCCTCGGCGGCCGGTGTCATGCAGGCCATGACGATGCTGCCCTGTTCGTCGTCGGCATCGCGGAACTGCTTGACCGCGCACTGGCGGCATGCACCCACCGAATCCAGGCAGGGATGCCAGCAGAAGTAGGGCAGGTCGTAACCCAGCGACAGCGCGGCGTCGAGCAGGTTCTTGCGCTCGTCGACGTCGTGTTCGCGGTTGTCGATGCGGATCTTGGCCATGGTTTGCTACGACAGTTTCGAGTTTCGGGTTTCGAGTTTCGGGATAAAAGCGAGGGCTCCCGCATCCGGTGGCCTGAGCTTGAAACTTGAAACTTGAAGCTTGAAACGAAAGTTCACGCCGATTCCTCCAGTGCCTGACCATTGCCCGCCGGGATCAATGACTCCAATTCCTCCCGGAAGTATTTCAACGCGCTTTCCAGTGGCCCCATCGCCCCCGGGGCGTGGGCGCAGAAGGTCATGCCCGGCCCCAGCAGCTTGGTGTGCATGACCAGGTTCTGGATATCGCCGGGTTGACCACGACCCTGTTCCAGATCGAGCAACAGTTTCTCCACCCAGGGCAGACCGTCGCGGCAGGGGGTGCACCAGCCGCAGGATTCCTGGGCATAGAAATGCTCGAGATTGCGCAGTACGCCCGCGATCGGCGTGTCCTCGTCCACGACGATCATGGTGCCTGTACCCAGACGGCTGCCGGCGGCGCCGACGCCCTCGTAGTCCATGGGTACGTCGAGATGTTCGCCGGTCAGAAACAGGGTAGAACCGCCACCGGGCAGCAGGCCCTTGAGTGCCTTGCCGCCCCGCACGCCGCCGAAGTGCTTGTCGAGCAGCTCGCCCAGGGGAACGCCCATCGGCAGTTCGACCAGACCGGGCTTCTCGACCTGCCCCGATGCCCCGAACAGCTTGGTGCCGCCGTCCTTGTGCAGGCCGAGATCCTGATACCAGTCGGCGCCGTTGGTCACGATATGCGGCACGTTGCACAGGGTTTCCACGTTGTTGACCGTGGTCGGGCGGCCGAACAGGCCGCTGGCCGCGGGGAAGGGGGGCTTGGAACGGGGAATGGCGCGCTTGCCTTCCAGGGCCGACAGCAGTGCGCTTTCCTCACCGCAGATGTAGCGGCCGGCACTCATGTGCAGGTGGATGCGCAGGGAGAATTCGGTGTCCAGAATATGGTCGCCCAGCAGGCCGGCCTCGGTGGCCTCATCGATGGCCCGCTGCAGCCGGCGCTGCGATTCCACGTATTCGCCGCGGATGAAGACGTAGCAGATATCCGCGCCAATCGCGTAGCTGCTGATAATCAGGCTTTCCACGAACTGGTGCGGATCGCCCTCCATGAGCAGCCGGTCCTTGAAGGTGCCCGGTTCCATCTCGTCCGCATTGGCCACCAGGTACATATGCGGCGGCCGTTCCGGGTCGCCGCTTTCGAAACGGGGCATGAAGCCCCACTTCATGCCGGTGGCAAATCCGGCGCCGCCGCGCCCGCGCAATCCAGACTTCTTGACCAGTTCGGTGACCGATTGCGGGGTCATGTCCCGCAGGGCCTTGCGCAATGCCTGATAGCCGCCGGCGGCTTCGTATTCGGCCAGGGTCGGTGGCGTGCGGTCCGGGCGTATGTTGCGTGTGAGCGGCTTGTCCATGTCAGTCATTCCGAATTAACCGCCAAGGGCACGAAAGGCGCAAAGCATTGCAGGAGCGTGCTCGTTCATGGTTCGCAGTCATCACGCTATCGTGTGGTCCGCGATTCGGTCTGGCGAACAATCTGTCTTCCTTTGCGGCTCAACCAGTTCATTCGTAAGCCTCCAGAATCTGATCGATGCGTTCCGGCGTCAGCCTGCCGTGGTAGTCCTCCCCCACCCGCATCGAGGGGGCGTTGTCGCAATCACCCAGGCAGCAGATGGGCAGCAGGGTGAAGCGGTCGTCGGGCGTAGTCTCACCGTAGTCGATGCCCAGCGATTCGGTCAGATGCGCCTTGACCCCGTCGTATCCGCACAGATAGCAGGACACCGAGTCGCAGACCATGATCACGTGCCGGCCCACCGGCCGGCGGAAGATCAGGTTGTAGAACGTGGCCACCGATTCCATCGCCGCCACCGATACCCCGACCACCTCGGCAGCGGCCGCCAGCGACTCGTCCGATACCCAGCCGCGATGTTGCTGCACCACCTTCAGTGCCTCGATGGAGGCGGCCTGGGGGTTCTCGTACAGCCCCATCTCGTGCCGGATTTCGGCGATTTCCTCGTCACTCAGCGTCATGTCGACATCCTGCGAATGCCGCGGCGGTTGCAACGCACGCAACGCGTTACTCGCTGTAACGAATTCGCTGTATCCATCCCTTCGCGCAGGTTGCGTCCCTTGCGGTTCGGGTAGTCGGTGCTGCTCATCGGTCCACGTCCGCCATCACGAAATCGATCGACGCGATGATCGCGATCAGGTCCGGCACCATGTGGCCGCGGCTCATGAACGGGATCATCTGCAGGTGGGCAAAGCTGGGCGTGCGGATGCGAGTGCGGTAGCTCATGGTCCCGCCATCGGAGGTGATGTAGTAGCTATTGAGCCCCTTGGTGCCCTCGACCATGCCCTCGCATTCCCCCGGCGGGATCACCGGGCCCCAGCTCACGGTCAGGAAATGGGCGATGAGCGTCTCGATGTCCTGCATCGTGCGCTCCTTGGGCGGCGGGGTGGTCATGCGGTGATCGGCCTTGTAGTCGCCACCGGGCATGTTTTCCAGGCACTGCCGCACGATGCGAACGCTCTGGCGCATTTCCTCCAGACGCACCATCGCGCGGTCGTAGCAGTCGCCGCGCGTGCCCACCGGGACGTCGAACTCAAATTCGTCGTAGCCGGCATAGGGGCGTTCCTTGCGCAGGTCCCACTGATACCCGGTGGCCCGCAGCATGGGGCCGGTGGCGCCCCAGTCGATGGCTTCTTCCGGCGTCATGGCGCCGATGCCGCGGGTACGCCGAATGGTCAGGTCATTGCGCATGGCCATGCGCTCGTACTCATCCAGCCGTTCGGGGAACCAGTCAAGGAACTCGCGCACCTTGCGGTCCCAGCCCTCGGGCAGGTCCATGGCCATGCCGCCGATGCGGAAGTAGGCCGGGTGCATGCGAAAGCCGCAGATGGCCTCGATGATGTCGTAGACCTTCTGCCGATCGGTGAACATGTAGAAGATCGGGCTCATGCCCCCGATGTCCTGGATGAACGTGCCCAGGAACAGCAGGTGGGACATGATGCGGAACAGCTCGCTGAGCATCACGCGGGAGACCCGCGCCCGCGGCGGTACCTCGATGTCCAGCATCCGCTCCAGCGCCATCACGTAGGGCAGCTCGTTCATCACGCCGCCCAGGTAATCCACCCGGTCGGTGTAGGGGATATAGGTGTGCCAGGTCTGGCGCTCACCCATCTTTTCGGCACCGCGGTGGTGGTAGCCGATATCGGGCACTGCCCCCAGGATTTCCTCGCCGTCGAGCTGGGCCACCACCCGGAACACGCCGTGCACGCTGGGATGATTGGGCCCCAGATTCAGGAACATGAACTCGCTGTCGTCGGACTCGCGTTTCATGCCCCATTCCTCGGGCTTGAACTGCAGGGCGTCCTCTTCCACCCGCATGCGTTCCGGTGGCAGCGAGAAGGGGTCGATCTCGGTGGCGCGGGCGTAGTGATCCTTGCGCAGCGGATGCCCTTCCCAGGTGGGCGGCATCAGGATGCGCCGCAGGTTGGGATGGCCGTCGAAGCGCACGCCGAACATGTCCCAGGCTTCGCGCTCGTACCAGTTGGCGTTGGACCAGAGATCGGCAATGCTCGGCAGACTGGGGGGCTCGCCGGTCAGCGCTACCTTGAGGCGAATCTCGCGCACCGGTTCCAGCGCCAGCAGGTGGTAGACCACGGTGAAGGTGCTCGCCGGCAGACCCTCGCGATGCTCGCGTGCTCGCTCGTCGACCACGGTGATGTCGTAGAGCATGCGATAGGCCACGCTGGCCTCGCGCTTGAGATAGGCCAGCACCTCGCGCAATCGGTCCGCGCCCGTCCACAGCGTCGGCATGCCGTCCGCGGTGGCCTGCGTCATGAACGCCGCGTCACCGAAGCGCGTGATCAGCTCGGCGCGGATGTCGGTGGGCGTCAGCATGGCGTCGTGCTGACGCGCCGTTTCAGGTGTCGGGCCTCAAGTTGCGATAACGAGGTCGGTCCCCCGAATGTCGGTGTCGCCCGAAACTCGAAACTTGCAACTCGAAACGCCAAGATCACACCCCGTCTGGCGTGCGCAGGTCGGATTCGGCCATGCGTCCGCTACGCTTGCGTTCGCGGTTCGACAGTTTCGGCGCCTTGGTCACGCCCTGCGGGCCGATGGCCCAGGACAATGGCCGGGTTTCCGAACCGATCGACTCCTGCAGCAGCATCAGGCCCTCGAGAAAGGCTTCGGGCCGCGGCGGGCAGCCCGATACGTAGACGTCCACCGGCAGGAACTTGTCCACGCCCTGGACCACCGAGTAGATGTCGTACATGCCGCCGGAATTGGCGCAGGAACCCATGGAGATTACCCAGCGTGGCTCCATCATCTGCTCGTAGAGCCGCTGGATAACCGGCGCCATCTTCATGAACACGGTGCCGGAGATGACGATCACGTCCGCCTGGCGGGGGGTGGCACGAATCACTTCGGACCCGAACCGGGCCAGGTCGTGCGGCGTGGTGAACGCGCTGGCCATCTCCACGTAACAGCAGGACAGCCCGAAATTGAACGGCCAGATGGAGTTCTTGCGCCCCCAGGCAACCAGGTCATCCAGTTTCGCCATCACGACGTTCTTGCGGACGGCGTCATCAAAGCCGCCGTCCGCCGCCGGCTGTTCGGCGGGTTGATCCGGCCTGGTCCACGACCAGCGCATCTGGCTAACCTCCTTGCCGCAATTGAAGCTGGCTGCGGCCGCACCGTATGGCTGTTTGCCGCCGGGCCGGGCGAACCCCCACGTCCGCCGCCCGGTCACAGTCTTAAATATGCGTTATGGCGTCAACCGCCCGGCCGCGCGTTTGCGCTCCGGCCTGGCACCCCAGTCGAGCGCGCCCAGTCGCCACTCGTAGACGAGCGCGACGGTCAATATGAACAGAAACACCATGGCGCCAGCGTAGCCGGGCCAGCCGACCTCGGTGGCGGCAACACCCCAGGCGAACAGGAATACCACTTCGAGATCGAAAAGCACGAAGAAGATGGCAACCAGATAGAACTTGGCGGAATAGCGCAGGCGGGCGTTGCCGACCGGCTTCACGCCGGATTCGTAGGGCTCGCCGGTGACGCGGTCCTGATGACGGCCGCCGAGCACATGCGACAGCCCCAGCATCAGGGCGATCATTCCCAGCACCGCCACCGTGTAGGCGAGCAGTGGCCAGATTGCACTGGCGCTCTCGGTCAGCGGGCTCATCGCGTCACACCGTCCTTATACCCCTGGGGGTATTGGTTCCATAATCGGTGATACTTGTCAAACCATGACGGAAATCATCGCGTTTGACCAGAGGCATGTTGTGCCGGCAGCCCGCCAGTAGAGTGTATTCGCACGAATCGGTATCATCGCCGGCTGGACAGGCGCCCGGTGCAGGCGCTCGTACTCCCCACGACATGAGGATTGTCGGCATGGAACAGCAGGCCGTAACCACCGCATACAAGCGGCTCGCCAGCACCTATGACCGGTTTTTCGGACCCGTTTTCGAACAGGGCCGCCAGCGCGCGCTGCGGAAGATGGGCTGTCAGGCAGGCCAGCACATTCTCGAAGTCGGCGTGGGCACCGGGTTGTCCCTGCCGCAGTATCCGGATGGCGTCCGGGTCACCGGCATCGACGTGTCCGAGCCCATGCTCGAGCGCGCCCGCCGCCGGTTGAACGGGCATGCCGATCGCATCGACCTCGCGGTCATGGATGCGCAGGATCTCGCGTACGAGGATGACAGCTTCGACAAGGTGGTGGCCATGTACGTGGCCTCGGTCGTGCCCGATCCGGACGCGATGATCCGCGAGATGAAGCGAGTGTGCCGCCCGGGCGGCGAGCTTTACATCGTCAATCACTTCAGCCGCGACCGCGGGGTGATGGCGAAACTGGAGCGCGCCGCGGCACCCCTGTCCGAACTGGTGGGCTTTCGTCCGCTGTTTCCGCTACAGGACTTCCTGGCCATGGCGCAGCTCGAGGAAGTCGAGATCGAGCCGGTAAATGCCTTCGGGTACTGGTCGCTGATCCGCGCGGTCAACCGCTAGGCCGATACCACCCGACGGGGAATCGTGACGCGAGACCCGCGTTGCACCCCGATTCCGGCAGGCCCGAGTGCCGCGCCGCGCCAGAGACCCGGCTTTCCTGCCCCCTGTGGAAAAATGACGCCGCCACCGCCGGAGGCTTGACAGCCGGTAACGACCGCAATATGATGCACCGCAACATTGCTGCAACGCAGCAATGCTATAGTGGATTATCGCAAAACGGCAACCGGAGGAACGGACACCATGGCGATTCAGGACATGATCAAGGACGTTGCAGCACGCGTCGATCGCGCGCGCAAACCGTATCAGGACGCACTCAACACGTATGTGGACGTGCAGAAGAAGGCGTTCAAGGTGGTTACCGGCGGCGCACGCACGCTGGCCCGCACCGAGATCCAGGCAGCGAAGGACGTTTTCTCCGCTGCCCGGTCGAGCTTCGACAAGGCCCGTACCGATGGCGTGCGTCAGGTGGCGAACCAGCCCCAGGCGTATCTGCCGGAAGGTCGTGACCGTCTGGTCAGCGCCTACAAGGACACGCTCGACCTGATCGTGAAGACCAGCAACGAACTCACCGACGTGATGACCGACGGGTACAAGAAGGTGCTCAAGTCGCTCAACGGCAAGCCTGCGGCCAAGAAGAAGGCGCCGCCCAAGAAGCCGGCCCGCAAGACCGCGGCCAAGCGTGCCAGCAGCACCGGCACCAAGGCGTCGACCGCTCGCAAGACCACCACGGCGAGCAAGGCCAAGTCCACCGGCAATGGTTCGGCGGCGACATCCGCTTCGTAGGATCTGTCGGCCAATGACGGCCCCGGCCCGGCAGGTCCTTCGGATCTGACCGGGCTTTTTTACGTCAGCACGGAGGCTGATTGAATGAAGACAGTGTCACGCTATGCACGCGCCGGTGCCGGCGCGATTCTGGCAGCCCTGCAGCAACTGGTCATGGTCGAGCAGTTGCATGCGCAGGCACAGTGGCAGCGTCTTCAGGCCCGCGCCAGCGTGGCGCTGCAGGCCGGGGATGTCGGCACGCTGTTGCGGGACCAGCGACGACTGCGAACCCCCTCAGCCGAAAGTGCCGGGATCGCCGTCGCCTGGCGCGGCGCGCTGGCAGCGGCCCGGCGGCAGTGGCAGGCCCGGCTTCAGTCCTTGCCGCCGGAGGACTGACCCCCGGATTTGCGTCGTGAAGTGGTTCGACGCGTGCCCGATTTGCCGGTCTTGCTCTGGCGCGTTCCGGCGTCCGGCTCATCTTCCTCTTCGGCATACAGGCGGCTGGCGGCCATGCCCAGGATTCGCTGCAGCGTCTTGTTGCCCCAGTCGGTGGTTTCCCGCAGCAACTCCGCGGGATCGAAATTGTCGGCGCCGCGCGACACGCGCGTGCGCACGTAATCGATCATGTCTTCCTGCAGGCCTGCCACGTCCGGCAGACCCAGAAAATGGCGCAGCTCCGCGGGGGTGACGTCGATTTCGATGTTTATCTTCATGGTTTCATCCGGCCACTGAAATCCTCGCCGGCATTAAAGCACGGCCGGCGGCGGCAAACGAAGGGTGGGCGTCAGCGTGGCTTGTTGGGCCGCTTCGCCAGCTTGCGCTGAAGGGTGCGGCGGTGCAGCCCCAGTGACCGGGCGGTGGCGGAGATATTGCCACCGTGGGCGTGGAGGACCCGTTCGATGTGGTCACGCTCGAGCCGCTGCAGCGAGGGCGGCTCGATCCGGGTGGGTGCCGCGACGTCCGAAAGCGCCGCGAGAATCTCGCCGGCAGTAGCCGGTTTGGGCAGATAGTTGGCCGCGCCCAGCTTGATGGCGGCCACCGCCGTCTGAACCGTGGCAAAGCCGGTCAGTACCAGGATGCGCAAGCCGGGACGGCAGGCCAGCAGGGGTTCGATCAGGGCCAGTCCGGAATCCTCGCCCAGATGCAGGTCGAGGATGGCGGCGTCCGGAGCGAATGCGCGGGCGAGGTCGATGGCATCGTCGGAATTGTTCGCCACCTGTGAGTCCAGCCCCCGCCGCGACAGGCTGCGGGCAAGCGTGGCCGCGAACACGGCATCATCCTCGATCACCAGTACCTTCATGCCGATTGCAACCGGCTCAGCGGCAGGCGCACCTCGGTGCGCAGTCCCCGCGGTTGGCGGTTGGACTGGCGGACTTCACCGCCCAGGTACTCGATGCTGGAATGGGTCAGTACCAGGCCTAGCCCGTGGCCGTCCGCACGCGAAGTGAACACCTGGCGGCCGGCCCGGTGCAGGTCGGCTGCGCTCAGGCCCGGTCCTTCGTCCTCGATGATCACGATCAACTGGTCGTCGGTCGCAGTGGCTCCAATGCGCACCGGCTGGCCCCGGGCCGAGCGCGCGGCGTTGTCCAGCATGTTGCCCAGCGCCGGCTGCAGCACGGGCGGCTCATGGATGGAGAGCTGGCTCGGCAGTCCGGAGAAGTCCGCCTCGATCACGGTGCCGGGATGACCCAGACGCCACTGGTCGAGCATTGCGTTGAGTACGGTGCGGGCCGGCCGCCGTACTGGCGCGGTGTGGGCACTGGTTGCGAGCACTGCGCGAAGCCGTTGACGGCACTGGTTGATCTGATCGGTCAGGGTGTCGAGATCGGCCCGGGCATTGGCTGACAGCGTGGGTTCGTTGCGCAACTCATCCACCAGCAGGGTCATGGTGGCCAGCGGGGTGTTCAACTGGTGGGCCGTACTGGCCGCGAGCGTGGCCGTCGCCACGATCTGTTCGTCGCGCAGCGCCCTTTCGCGCGCCTCGCCGAGGTCCTGCTCGCGCTGGCGCAGGAGCCCGGCCAGCCGGACCAGGGCGATGGTGGTGAGCGTGGCGGCAATCATGAAGTTCAGCCACATGCCCGCAACGTGCAGGAAGAAGAAATTGCCGCCGCCGTGATGGCCGGCCGGCGTCGCCGCATAGACCGCGAATAATCCGGAGTAGGCCGCCGCACAGACCGCCCAGACCCCCCAGGCGCTGGCCATCGGCATGGCCGCCGCGGCGATGGCCACCGGTACCAGGTAAAGCGACACGAACGGATTGGCCGGCCCGCCGGACAGGGCCAGCAGAAGCGTCAGCGCGAGAATGTCGGCCCCGAGGTGAATGAAGACCGTGGTCTGGGTGACCGCCCGACGATCGGCGCCGGGCCCGGTCAACAGATTGAATGCGACCAGCGCGGCGGGTATCGCCAGCATCGGCATGAGCGGCAGCATCACATCCGGCAGGGCGCCGGCCAGCAGCGTGCCGGCCACCTGCAGTATTGCCGCCAGCCAGCGGAGGCGGCGCAGCAGGCCAATGACCTGGGGTGGCGTGAGAACGGCTGCGTCGGTCATGCGGGTCTCGCGTGGGGCCGTCATGTTACCCGGATACCCGGCTCCGATCGCGCGCGCGGATGCGGCGAATCGTCGCAGGGCATCGCCCTGATTCGAGGCACCCTAAAGTTTGCACTGCCGCGGCCGTTACAGGGCTTGTAGGATAAATCCAACGCCTTCTGTGCGATGATTGCGCTGGGGTAAGGGTGGTGCTAGCTTACGTGTCCCAAAATTGACCGCCATTTCAATGGTTATCAGATTCCCTGCGAGGAGAGACGAATGATGAAGAAGCAATTGTTTGCCGGTGCCGCGGCGCTGGCTTTCGCTGGTGGCGCGACCGCTGCCGATCCGGTCGGCAACTTTCTGGCCGCGCTCGACGGCGCCGCCATCAACCTGGACACGACGCTGGATGCTCTGGTGGTCGGCAATTCAACCGGTACCGCCAACGGTGTGGTGGCGCTGGTCAGTGATGCCTCCACCACGCTGGCCCAGGATACGGCGGGCGAAGATCTTGCCGCCATGGGCGTCGAGGTCGGTGGTCAGCTGAATGCTGCGGGCAACCAGTTCCTGTATCCGCTGCTAGACCAGCTCACCATGCCGGGTGCCGAGCCGCTGGCTCCGTTCGCGCAGTTCTACCTGGATTCGGGTGCGCTGGCGCAGGGCGTCCCCTTCGTCCGGTCCAACGGTAGCGTGATCTTCTTCGAGCCGGCTGGCGCGTCGTCGCTGGAAGCATTCGGCTTCCCGGCCAGCATGCTCGCCGACCTGATCGGCCCGGGTGGGCAGTTGTCCACCGCGCTGGGCGATATCCTGGCCGGCGGCGCCCCGGGTGGCGAGGGCTTCGCCCCGTCGATTCCGGGTATGGAAGATGGTGCCGGTCTGCCAGGCGCCGACATTCTTCTCGGCTTCCTGCCGGGTGGCGACGACGCGATGGCGCCGGCGCTGGGCCCGGACGCGCTGCTGGCGCTGCTGCCCATCCCGGGTGGTGACAGCGAAATGGGCGCGGGCATCCCCGGCGCCGACATCCTCCTCGGCTTCCTGCCGGTTGGCGGTGAGGACATGGCGTCCGGACTGGGTCCCGACGCGTTGCTCGCCCTGCTGCCGATTCCCGGCGGTGACGGTACCGAAGGCGGTCTGCCTGGTGCCGATGTCCTCCTGGGCCTGATTCCGGGTGCCGGTGGTAGTGCCAGTGCCGACGGTAATGCCAGCGCTGAGGGCGGCCTGCCGGGTCTCGACACCCTGCTGGTACTGATTCCGATGGGTGAAGACGGCTCGCCGCTGGGCATGATCCCGCTGGGTCCGGATGCGTTGCTCGCGCTGCTGGACGGCCTCAGCCTGCCGGGCATGAACGGCGCCTGAAGCACTTCGACCTGAGGGGTTGAAACGCAAAAGCCCCCGCCATGGCGGGGGCTTTTTTGTGGTCGCTTGTTCGAGAATCCCGTAAGACTTGCGGGATTGGATGAGCCTTGATAAATCGCCGGATCGAGCCGGTACCACGCCGAGGTACGAGGGGGGACCGGGAGACGCCGACCCGATCCGGCGGGCTCATCGACGGGCTTGCCGCCGATGTAATAGGCTTAGCACCAGTCGTGCCAGGTCGTATAAAGAAAATAAAAACAACAAGATAAAGACAATTGGGCAGCTTTCTCGTCGCCATTGCCGCCGTTCGGGGCCGTCGCGGCGCCAGAACTGTTGCCTGTTGGCGACGCCTTTTTCGGGTGCAATCCCAGAATACTGATGATAAAGAGAAAAAATTGTCGCCGGGCGGCGACAGGCATCACTTGAATTCGGCGGGATCGATACCGTGGCGGCCCAGCAGCTTGTAGAACTCGGTGCGGTTCCGTCGTGCCAGCCGAGCGCTGCGTGAGACATTGCCGCCGGTGATCTGCAACAGCCGGATCAGGTAGTGGCGGGTGAAGCTATCCCGCGCCTGTTTGAGTGGCGGCATGACCTCGCCGGGCACCGTGCCGCCGTCGCGAACCAGTGCCTGGCGTACCTGGTCGGCCCCGATCACGCGGGCCCGGGTCAGGGCCACATTGTGTTCCACCATGTTGCGCAGCTGGCGGATGTTGCCCGGCCAGTCGGCGCCGGTAAGCAACTCCATGGCATCCGGGGCGTAGACCTTTGGGGGGTGGCCCTTGTCTTCGGTCAACTGCTTGAGGAAATGGTCCACCAGTAGCGGAATGTCCTCGCGGCGCTGCGCCAGCGGCGGCAGCGTGAGCGTGACAACGTTCAGCCGGTAGTAGAGGTCCTCCCGGAAGTCTCCGGCGGCGATCGCTTCGCGCAGGTTGCGGTGGGTGGCCGAGATGACCCGGATATCGACCGCCACCGACTGGCTGCCACCGACCGGCCGCACCTCGCCCTCCTGCAGTGCCCGCAGCAGCTTGACCTGCAGGGACGCCGGCATGTCGCCGATTTCATCGAGCAGCAGGCTGCCGCCATGGGCATCCCGTATCAGCCCGGGCTTGGCCGACTTCGCGTCGGTGAAGGCGCCCTTCTCGTGCCCGAACAGCTCGGACTCCAGCAGGGCCTCCGGCATGGCCCCGCAGTTGATCGCCACGAACGGCTTGCCGGCCCGCGGGCTGGCGTCGTGAATGGACCGGGCCAGCAGTTCCTTGCCGGTACCCGAGGCCCCGTTGATCAGCACCGCGGCGTCGCTTTCCGCCACCATCCGGGCCTCGCCCAGCAGCGAATGCATCTGGGGTGAGCGGGTGATGACCCGCGCGGCCCAGTCATCGTTCTGATCATGGTTCGTGCGGCCGGCCCCGAGGGCGTGCTGAATGCGTTCGGCCAGCGCCGCCCGGTCGACCGGTTTGGTGAGGAAATCCAGCGCCCCCTGCTGGGTGGCGGTGACCGCCTCCGGAATGGTGCCGTGGGCGGTGAGCACGATCACCGGCAGGCCCGGCCGTTCGCGGCCGATTTCACCCAGCAGCGCCATGCCGTCCATGCCGGCCATGCGCAGGTCCGTGATCACCAGATCCGCGGCAAAACCGGTCAGGCGGGAGAGCGCCTCGCGGGCCGATTCGGCGGTGATCACCTCGTGGCCCTCGCTTTCCAGCCGCAGGGACAGCAGCCGGCGCAGGCCGGGGTCGTCATCGACCAGCAGGATGCGCCCGGTGGCCGACCCGCTCACGGCTCCTCGCCCAGGTCGCGCTCGATGTTGGTGATGGCGTCGAGCTTGCGCCTGGCCTCATGCAGCGCTTGCGCCAGTTCCTCCCGGTCGGCCTGCGCCTCGTTCTGTGCCCGTTCCAACGCGGCGATGTGGCGCAGGGTAGCGGCCCGTACCGACAGGAAGCCGCGCACGGACGGCGCCCAGTTGGCCGCCGGGTCGTTGAGTGCCCGCTCGATGTGGTCGGCGGCTGCCGCGGCGTCGGCACCGGGATGTCCCCACTGGCCGAGAGCCAGGCCCAGGCGGGCGACCGAGACCGGCCCCGGTTGTTCACGCCATTGCTCGCGTGCCGACTTCAGCGCCGCCTCGCGCCGATCCGTATTCGCGGCGGCAAGCTGTTCGGCATAGGTCACCAGATCCGGCGGCGCCGAATCGGTGGTGCGTGGCTGCAGCGCCGCGCAGCCGGTGAGCGTGGTCGCCAGCATGATGGCAAGCAGTCCACCGCCAGCGCGCATCAGGCCAGGCTCCGGCGCGGCAGGCGGATGCGCAGACAGGCCCCGCGGCCGGCCTGGTCGAGAATCTCGATGTCGCCGCCGTGGGCCTGTACCGCTTCGCGCACCACCGACAGTCCGATGCCCGTGCCGCGCACGTGGCGACCGGGATCGGGGTGGGCCTGATAGAACGGGGTAAACACCTGCTCGCGCTCCTCTGCCGGGATGCCCGGACCGTCGTCAGTGACCTCGATGATCATGCCACGCCGCGTCCGCCGTCCGCTGATGTCGATATGACCGCCATCGGGGGAGAACTTGATCGCATTGGTCAGAAGATTATCGAAAATCAGGCGCCAGCGGTCGCGGTCGGCATTAAGTATCAGGCCGGCTTCGGGAAGACTGGTGACCAGGCGATGGCTGTCCAGGGTCAGCCGATGCCGGTCGAGCACCTGTTCCACCAGTTCGCGCAGGTCGAATTCGCTGGCGTCGATCTGGGCATGCTGCTCCCGCCAGACGGCGAAATCGAGCAGGTTGTCGATCAGCGAGGTCAGCTCGAGACTGTTGCGTTGAAGAATGGCCACCACCTCCCGCTGTCGCGGGCCCAGGCCGCCGAGGCTGTCGTCGTCCAGTAGCGAAACGCCCTCGCGGATGCTGGCAAGCGGCGTCTTGAGTTCGTGCGACATGTGGCGCAGGAAGCGGTTCTTCTCTCCCTCCAGTTCATCCAGGCGCTGGCGCATCCGGTCGAGCTGCACGCCCAGATCGTCCAGCTCCGCCGAGGGCGCGCTGATCACCACCGGCTGATCGAATCGGCCGCCGCCGAGACGCTGAATGGCCGCGCGAATCTGGCGGATCGGGCGGGAAATGACCACGGTGAACAGGATGACCAGCGCCACGGTTGCCGGCACCAGCGCTACCGTGCACAACAGCAGGAACAGGCCCACCTCGCCGGCGGTGGATTCGATACGCGCCACTTCCCGGTCGATGAATACATTGCCCTGGTCGGTGATGCCCTGAGCCAGATCACGCATGGTCTCGAACCGCGACATCTCGGAATCCAGCGCATCTCCGTCGATCTGACTGTCGAGCAGCGCGCGACGGATCAGCTCGGCTTCATGACGCAGATCGGTCAGGTTCCAGCCGGGCATGGTCTCCAGCGGTAACCGGCCCAGTTCATCCAGCGCGGCCGAGAAGGCGTCGTGGTGGTCGTTGAAGCGTTCCACCAGGACCGGATCCCCGAGTACCGCGAACTGCCGGGCGCTGCGCTCCATGGCGGTGATCCGGTTCTGCGCCTGACGGCTGAGACGGGTAACCGCCACGCCCTGACGGACCAGACGCTCGCTCTGATCGGCCAGCCGGTCGACGTAAACGGCACCCACGCCCAGGGCCAGCAGCAGCGGCAGGGCCACGATGCCGAAACCGGCCACCAGCAGGCCGGGCACGGAACGGGGGCGCAAGGGGCTGGATCGACGCGGCATAAGCCGTCAGCATAACCGTTTACGTCCCCAGTCCCGAGACCCAGGAGAATCGCTTGAGCCACACCCCGCAAACGGTGGCCGAACCGGCCCTGCCCGACGCCTCCGATCTGGCCCACCAACTGGAGCAGGTGCTCGACGCCCTGCGAACGGCCGGTGCCGATAGCGCCGAGGCCCGCGTAGCGGCCGGCCGGGCCCTGAGCGTTGAGGTGCGCCAGGGCGATCTGGAGTCGGTGGAATTCCAGGCCGACCGCGATCTGGCCGTCACCGCCTACCGCGGCCGGCGCAGCGCCACCGCCACCACCACCGACCTCAGCGACGCGGGCATCCGCGCCGTGGCCGCCCGGGCCGCGGCAATGGCGGTGCATACCGGCGAGGACCCCTGGGCCGGTCTCGCCGATCCGGACGCGCTGGCCCGCGAGTTCCCCGATCTCGATCTGGTCCACCCCTGGGAGCCGGAAGTGGCCGACGCGCGAGATCTGGCACTGGCCTGTGAATCGGCCGCGCTGTCAGCGGATCCGCGCATCCACCAGTCCGACGGCGCGGCGGTGGAAACCAGCGACACCATCTCGGCCTATGCCAATACCCACGGCTTCTTCGGCGCCGAACGGGCCACCCGCCACGGCTGGGGCTGCACCGTGATCGCCCGGGCCGACGGGCAGATGCAGCGCGACGCCTGGAGCAGCAGCGCCCGCTGCCGTGATGATATGGACCCGGTGGCCGAGGTCGGTCGTCGGGCCGGCGAGCGGGCTGCGGCGCGTCTGGATGCCACCACCCCGAGCACCCGCCGGGCCCCCGTGCTGTTTCCGCCGGAACTGGCCCGGTCGCTGTTCGCGCATCTGGTGGGCGCGATCAGCGGTGGCACGCTCTATCGGGATGCCTCGTTTGCCCGGGACCGTCTGGGCGAGACCCTGTTTCCCGACTGGCTGTCGGTGATCCAGCGGCCGCATCTGCCCCGGGCGATGGCCAGTGCCAGTTTCGATGCGGAGGGCGTGGCGACCACCGAACGGCCGATCGTCGACCGCGGGGTGCTGGCGGACTACCTGCTCGGCAGTTACGCCGCGCGGCGGCTGGACCGGCAGACCACGGGCAACGCCGGCGGCGCGTTCAATCTGTGCATCGAGGGCGGTAGCGGCGACCAGGCGGGACTGCTGCATACCATGGATACCGGCCTGCTGGTCACCCAGCTGATGGGACAGGGCGTCAACCTGATGACCGGCGACTATTCCCGCGGCGCGGCCGGTTTCTGGGTCGAGCAGGGCCGGCCGGCCTACCCGGTGCAGAACGTCACCATCGCCGGTAACCTGCTGGATATGTTCGCGGGTATCGTGGCGGCCGGCGCCGACCCGGACTGCCGCGGTGCCATTCGCGCCCCCAGCCTTCTGATCGGGGAAATGACCGTCGCCGGCCAGTAATTGGCCGGTGATCTAATCCGTCGAACCGGCTTCCTCCAGCCGCACCAGCGGCTGGATATGCTTGAGGCGATCGACCGGATCCGGCGTGGCCAGCAGTGCATGCTTGGTCGCCGCGTCGAAGGGCAGCAGTTCGGTCAAGCGAGACGATAGCCAGCCCGCGGAATCGTATTCGCGCGGGCGGCTGGCGTAGGGCTCGCCCAGACGGTCATAAAGGGCCTCAGCCACCCGCTTGAGGCCCGCGAACTCCAGCGGGCAGGGGACATCCCGGCGCTCCTGCAGGAAGCGCACGGTGCCCCACCACAGGCCGTTCTCGGCCTGGCGCCGGTCGAGCACCTCGAAGCGCCGGTTGCCCTCCACGGTGATGCCCAGATAGCCATCCTCCAGCCGGTCGAAATCCACGATCTCGACCAGCGTACCCACCGAGCGCGGCGCGGTGGACCGGTTGCCTTCCGACCCCGGTTCCAGGGCGCAGACGCCAAAACCCGTCGGACCCTTCATGCACAGGCTGACCATGTCCAGGTAGCGGGGCTCGAAGATGCGCAGGGGCATCACCCCGCCCGGAAATACCACGCTGGACAGGGGAAACAGCGGGAAATCGGGAAAGTCGTGCGGGTCGATATCGCTCATGAAGCGGATGACTCCGGCGGATCGGTGAATTCGGGCGTGCGCTTTTCCATCGCGGCGCGCACCGCCTCCTGCTGATTGCGGCTGGCCAGCATGGTCCGTTGCAGGTCGGCTTCCAGGGTCAGGGCGCGTTTCCGGTCGATCTGCCAGGCCTGCTCGAACAGCTGTTTGGCACCGCGGACCGCATCCGGACACTTGCCGGCGATGTCGGCGGCGAGCGCGCGGGTGGCGGCCAGCGGGTCGTCGTCGGTGCGGGTAACCAGGCCCAGCGCCGCCGCCTCGCTGCCGCTGACGATGCGGCCGGTGAAGGTGAGTTCCTTGGCCCGATCGATGCCGATCTGATTGGCGAGGGTCAGGGTGGCGCCCATGTCGGGCACCAGCCCCCACTTCACTTCCATGATCGACAGTTGTGCATCCGGGGCGGCGATGCGGATGTCCGCACCCGCCGCAATCTGCAGGCCGCCGCCGAAGGCGACGCCCTGGATCGCGCAGATCACCGGCACCGGGATCCGGCGCCAGATCAGCGCGGCCATCTGGGCGCGATTGGCGCCGCCGTCCTCGATCCCGAACAGCGCTTGCTGGATATCGATGCCGGCGGCAATGAAGCTGGGATAGTCGATGCCGGAACAGAAGCTCTTGCCATCGCCGCGCAGGATTACCGCGCGCAGGTCCCGGCGGTCCACCAGTGCCTTGCCCGCGGCCAGCACGCCTTCGAACATGTCCATGTCCAGGGCATTGTGGCGATCGGGCCGGTTCAGGCAGACCTCCGCGATGCCGTTTTCCACGTGGGTGGTCACGCGGTCGCTCATGTCACTATCTCCGGTGTTTCTGGGATCGCGGCCCGTCAGGGGCCGTCCGCAAGGCGTTAGGGTGCCATATCCCGGCGGCCGGCCGCCCCGAATGACGGCTGGACAGCGGCGCGGGCCGCGGCTACCGTCTGTGCCCGTGAGCGATCCCGATCCCCGACTGCAGCAGCGCCAGCGCATTGCCGACGGCTTCATGCGCGCCATTCCCCACAACACCGCGCTGGGGATGCGAGTGGTCGACACCGGCCCGGGCACGGCCCGGACCTGCCTGGACTACCGCCCCGAATTTCTCGGCGATGTGGCCGCCGGGCTCTGGCACACCGGCCCGGCGATCTCGCTGGCCGACGCCACCGCCGGGCTGGCGGTGTTCCTGGGATTGCCGGAACCGGGGTCGATCGCCACCCTGGATCTGCGCATGGACTACCTGCGGCCGGCGCTGGCGGACCAGCCGCTGATCGCCGACGGTGAATGCGAGCACATCACCCGCCGGATCGTGTTTGCCGGCGTGCGGTTGCATCAGGGTGACCCGAGACGCCCCACCGCCCGCTGCACTGCCACGTTCATGCGCACCGGCCGGGCGTCGGCGGTCGCCACGGAGAAATGAACGCGCCGCCGCCGGATGCCGCCATCATGCCCGACGACCCGCGGGCGCTGGTGGCGGCGGTGCCTTATGCCGCCTACCTGGACCTGCGCATCGAGCAGGATGCCGACGGCGCCCGCATTTTCCGGCTGCCGTACCGCGAGGACCTGATCGGCAACGCCCGGCTGCCGGCCCTGCACGGTGGCGCGATCGCCGGGTTCGTGGAAAGCGCGGCCCTGTTCGAGGTGTTGATCTCACAGGCCCAGCAACGCGTGCCGCGCGTGGTCGACATGACCGTGGACTATCTGCGTTCCGGCCGGGCCCGGGATACCTTTGCCGTTGGCCGGGTGGTGCGCCAGGGCAGCCGCATCGCGCAGGTGCAGGTGGATGTCTGGCAGGACCAGCGCGAGCGGCTGATCGCCTTCGCGCGGGCGGATTTTCTGCTCCAGGACGGGTAGCCCGAATAAATCACGAGGGCGACGGGCGCTGCGCACCAGGTTACCGAATGGTCAAGAAAATTATGGGCGATTGCGGCTCTCCCGGCGTTGCAAGCTGTTACCGCGCCCGTCTATCGCGGCGCTTGCGGTTTCTCGCGGCGCTGCTCACCGCCCCTGCGAGGTCCATCCTTGGACCTCGCCCTTGCGGGCCAGCGTCGCTACGCTCCACTGTCTCGATTCGCTCCTTGCGAATCGATCGCTAGAACCCTAGCTATGGCTAGGGTTTACGCTCCAGGCCGGCACCCAGCTTGCTGCCCTCTTTCAACGGACCAGGGCCACAATCGCTCGCGATCCCCCGTGAATTATCCGGGCTAGCGCTTACAATTGGCGGCACCTGTCATCCATCCGCCGATTCCATGAGCGACACCCCCAGCCGCGTTCTCCAGGATCTGGTCGACCTGCTCGATCTGGAGAACATCGAAGTCAATCTCTTCCGCGGCGAATCCCGGGACCTGGGCGGCAAGAGCGTATTTGGCGGCCAGGTGCTGGGCCAGGCGCTGGTGGCGGCCACCCGCACGGTGGACGAGGCAGTCGCCCACTCCCTGCACGCCTATTTCCTGCGCCCTGGCGCCATGGACGCGCCGATTGTCTACGAGGTGGATCGGGTGCGCGACGGCCGCAGCTTCGCCGCCCGACGCGTGCAGGCAATCCAGCACGGCCGGCCGATCTGTTCCGTGATTGCCTCGTTCCAGCGGCCGGAGGAGGGGGCGTCGCACCAGGCCGCCATACCCGAGGTGCCGTCGCCGGAATCCCTGGCGCCCCAGTCCGAGCTGCGCCGCCAATGGATGGCGGACGCCGGCCCATTGCCCGAGCGGCTGCAGTGGGCCCTGACGCGCCCGCTGGCGCTGGAATTCCGGCCGGTCAATCCCTGGAACGGGCTGGACCCGGACGCACGCGAACCACAGCAGCAGATCTGGTTCAAGGCCGCCGGGCCGCTGCCGGCGGAACCGGTTCTTCACCGCTGCATGCTGGCCTATGCCTCCGACTACAATCTGCTGACCACCGCGCTGCTGCCGCACCGCATGTCGTTCCTGCAGCCAGACATGGTGGTGGCCAGTATCGACCACGCGCTGTGGTTCCATCGTACGCCACGGGTTGACGACTGGCTGCTCTACGACATGGACAGCCCGGCTGCCAGCGGGGCACGCGGGCTGACTTTCGGGCGCATCTTCAGCCGGGACGGCGATCTGGTGGCCTCCGTGGCGCAGGAGAACCTGATGCGCCGGATCGATGGCAAGCGCGAATGAGCCCGAGGACCTGCGTCGGGCGCTGACCGCACAGCGCCTGCCGGCGGCCTTTGTCGATCTCGACGCGTTCGACGCCAATGCGGCCGCGCTGCTGACCCGTGCGGGGGATCGCCCGATCCGGGTGGCCAGCAAGTCCGTGCGCTGCGAGGCGCTGCTGCGGCGGGTACTGGACAGTGATTCCCGCTACCAGGGCCTGATGTGCTTCACCGCCGCCGAAGCGGCCTGGCTGGCCGGGCGGGGCTTCGACGATCTGCTCGTGGCCTACCCAACCACGGACGACGACGCCATCACGGCCGTCTGCGAGCACATTGCCGCGGGCCGGCGGCTCTGCCTGACGGTGGACGACCCCGTGCATCTGGACCGGCTGGGGACGATCGCGGCAGCGGCCGGCGTGGTGCTACCGGTTTCCGTGGAGTTCGATTGTTCGCTGCGGCTGCCCGGGCTCAATTTCGGCGTGTGGCGCTCGCCGCTGCGCCGGTCGGCGGACCTAGTGGCGCTGGCCCGGCGCGTCGCCGATCACCCGCATCTGCACCTGGCCGGCCTGATGGGCTACGAGGCCCAGCTGGCCGGGGTGCCGGATGCGGCCGCCGGGAGCCGGGCCAGGGATGCAGTCATCCGTCGGCTCAAGCAGCTGTCGCAGCGAGTCATCACGCGGCGCCGCGAGGCGCTGCTGGCGGCCCTGGCCCGCGAGAATCTGCTGCCGGCGATGGTCAACGCCGGCGGCACCGGTTGCCTCGAGGCATCGTCCGTGGCGGACGGCGTCACGGAAGTCACGGCCGGCTCCGGGCTGTTCAGCCCGTGGCTGTTCGACGGTTATCAGGGATTCCGCCATCGCCCGGCGGCCGGTTTTGCGCTGCCGGTGGTCCGTCATCCGGTCCCGGGCGTGGCCACCTGTCTGGGTGGCGGGTACCCGGCCTCCGGCGGTGAACGGCCCGCGCCGCGGCCCTGGTGGCCGGCCGGCGCGCGGCTGTCGCCGCTGGAGGGCGCCGGCGAGGTGCAGACGCCGGTATTGTTCCCGCGGGATGCGGTGCCGGCGATCGGCGAGCCGGTGCTGTTCCGCCACGCCAAGGCCGGCGAACTGTGCGAGCGTTTCGATCGCCTGCTGCTGATTCGCGGCGGCGACGTGGTGGACGACGTGCCGACCTATCGCGGGGCCGGGCAGTGTTTTCTGTGACGGCGGGTTCCTGACGTGCCGCGGTGGCGCAACTGGTCCGGCGGCGTTATCTGCCATCCGCGCCGGCTGGCGATCCCGGCCGATGAAGCGGAACTGGGTGCCATCATCCTGGTGGCCCGCGAGGCCGGCGAGTGCGTGCGGCCGGTCGGGGCCGGTCATTCGTTCACCCCGCTTTGCGCAACCTACGGGGTGCAGGTGTCGCTGTCGCGCTTTACCGGCTTGCGGTCGGTGGATCTTGCCACCTGGCGTGTTCGAGCCGGGGCCGGTACCCGCTTGGGCGAGCTGGGCGCGGCGCTACACGCGCACGGGCTGGCCATGCCCAATCTCGGCGATATCGACGTGCAGTGTCTGGCCGGAGCACTGGCCACCGGCACCCATGGCACCGGCGCGGCTTTCGGCAATTTGGCTACGCAGGTGACCGGCATGCGCCTGATCGGCGCCGACGGGCAGGCCCGCTGGTGCAGCGCGGACAGCCATGCGGACATTTTCCACGCCGGGCGCATTCATCTCGGCGCGCTGGGCATCGTGACCGAAGTGGAACTGGCCTGTGTGCCGGCCTACCGCCTGCATTACCGCAGCGGCCGGATTGCCTGGGACGACATGCTCGCCGGTCTCGAGGATCGCCGGGCAGCTAACCGCAATGTCGAGTACTACTGGTTTCCCTATACCGACCGGGTGCAGATCAAGACCATGGACGAAACGGTCGAGCCGGCACGCGGCGGTAGCCGTTGGCGACGCTGGCAGGACCTGCTGGTGGAGAACGGCGGCCTCTGGGCGCTGTCGCGGATCGCCCGCGCCCGGCCGTCGAGCTGCCCGCGCCTGAACCGCATCGCGGCCGCCGCGGTACCCAGCCATGATCAGGTCGCGCCGGCCCATGCCGCCTACGCCACGTCCCGGCTGGTGCGCTTCAACGAAACCGAATACAGCTTGCCGCGGGCGGCGTTACCCGAGGTGCTCCGGGCCGTTCGCAAGCTGATCGAACGGGCGCGATTCGCCACCAATTTCCCGCTGGAAATACGCGACGCGGCCGCGGACGACATCCCGTTGTCACCGGCCTTCGGGCGGGACTCGGCCTACATCGCCGCCCATGTCCATGCCCGCATGCCGTTCATCGAGTACTTCACGGCACTCGGCGAGATCTTCCGGGATTACGGCGGCCGCCCGCACTGGGGCAAGTGGCATGACCAGGATGCCGGCAGTCTGGTGTCTCGTTATCCGGCCTGGCTCGACTTCGCGGCAGTTCGTGAGCAGCTGGATCCGGATGGCGTATTTCTGAACCCCCACTTGCGCCGGGTGCTGGTCGGCGGTGGCTGACCCGCGCGGCTCAGCCGCGGTCCGGCAGGGGCATGACCCAGAGTTTCCAGGTGCCGGTGGCCTTGACCTCGATGTAGAACTTGCCGCTGGCCGCCACGTCCAGATGTCCCTCGCCGGGGCCGGTGCCGTGGGACCGAACGAGTTCACCGCTGGTGCGGTAGATATAGATCACGAAGATCACATCCTCGTTGCGGTAGCGCACGCGGAACGGTCCTGGGCTGGTAAAGACAGCGGTGGTTTCGCGACCGCGGCCGGCAAAGTCGAACGACAGGTGCCGGTCCACCGCGTGGTCGTAGCAGGCCAGCCGCTGATTGTCCGCGGTTTGCGCCCGGCAGGCGCGAAGCGCGGCGGCGGCCTTGTCGCCGGGGGCCGGATCTACCGCGAGTACGTGCGGTGAGGAGAGTGCGGCGGCCATGGCAAGCAGGCCGGCGGAGCACCGGCGCACGGTCACCAGTCGAACGGGCAGGCGGTGCAGCCTTCCATGTGGGTGCCCTGAAAGATGGCGTAGGGATAGCGCGCGCCGGTCATGTCGGCACCAGCCAGGTTGGCCAGCGACAGCTTGGCTTCCTGGAGATTGGCGTTGACCAGCCGGGCGCCGTCGAGCTGGGCCTTGGGCAGCCAGGCCATCTCGAGATTGGCAGCGGTGAGGTTGGCGTTGGACAGGGTGGCACCGGACAGCCGCGCGAAGTTCAGGTTGGCGCCGTGGAGGTTGGCATCGGTGAGATCGGCCCCCTGCAGGAAGGCGGTTACCAGAACGGCGGCTTCCAGATTGGCGCCGCGAAGATTGGCGCCGCGCAGGTTCGCGTGCTCGAGATCGGCCCGGGCCAGGTTGGCGCCGGCGAGGTTGGCACCGGCGAGGTCGGCATTGTCCAGATCGGCGTGACGCAGATCCGCATTCCGGCAATCGGCGCCGGCTTCGATGCGGCAGTCGCCAATGATTCTGGCCGTGTCATCGGCATCGTCGCCGGCGGCCAGGCTCTGCCCGGCGGTCGCCAGGGGTAGTGCCATGAACAGAATTGCGGACATTCGCATGACGGGGTCCTGAAACAAAAAAGAGGGCCGAATCCGTGGCGGAGCGACTTAGTGGAGAATTGGAGACTAAGACACCACGGATTCGACCCGGCACTCTGAAAAAGAAAGCGTCAGGTTGTTCTTGAAGTCGCGGTTTTCGGTTGATCTCTAGTTCTGGGCGGCGAAGTCCGGAATCTTGAAGGCGATGAACGACCCGCCCTGCGATACCGGCTGCGTCAGGTCCGCCAGGTCACCACCCCACAGCGGCACGGCGCCGCCGTAACCGGTGGCGATACCCACGTACTGGTCGCCGTCATGCGTCCAGGTGACGGGGCAGCCGACCACGCCGGAACCGGTCTGGAACTTCCACAGCTCCTCACCCGTCTTGGCGTTGAAGGCCTTGAAGAAGCCGTCGCTGGTGCCGGTGAATACCAGGTTGCCGGCGGTGGTCATGGTGCCGGCCCACAGCGGCAGCTTTTCGTTGTGTTCCCACACGATCTCGCCGCTGGTCGGATCCATCGCCCGCAGGGTACCCACGTGATCGTCGTAAAGCTTCTTGATGCGGAAGCCTTGGCCGAGATAGGCCGCGCCCTTCTTGTAGGTGACGTTTTCGGTCCAGTAATCCTCGGTCCAGTTGTTGGCGGGGATGTAGAACAGGCCGGTATCCGGGCTGTAGGACATCGGGTTCCAGTTCTTGCCGCCCAGGAACGGCGGTGTCACCTGGATGGTCTCGCCGCGATCCTTGCCCTCGGCGGGCTTGGGCGGACGCTGGCCGGCCACTTCGATCGGGCGGCCGGTCTTCTCGTCAATGCCCTCGGCCCAGGTGATCTTGTCGACGAACGGATAACCGGCGATCACGGCAGTGCCGTCATTGATGATGCCGTCATCCCGGTCCGCCAGATCGTTGATGTCGGTAATGTAGAAGAACCCGTTGCGATCGGCATGGGCCCCGGCGCGAATGGTCTTGCCGTCCTTCTTCATGTCGAAGAGGATGATTTCGTTGTTGCCGGAGAAGTCCCAGGCATCGTTCGGTGTGTGCTGGTAGAAGCCCACCAGTTCGCCGTTGCTGGGGTCCACGTAGGCCTGACCCGAGGTATACAGGCTGTCGTAGTCCCGCGGGTCCCCGGTCTTGCCGGTGCGCTTCCAGGTGTTCCACGGTGCCGGATTGCCGGCTCCGATGATGATGGTGTTGGTGGCCACGTCGAACGACGCACTCTGCCAGGGGGCGCCGCCGCCATGACTCCAGGATTCCGCCTTGCCCGTGCCCTTGTAGTCACCGTCCGGCCAGGAAGGGGCGGCCGGGTCGCCGGTTGGCGTGCTTTCCTCGCCGTCGAGCCGGCCCATGTGGCCTTCGACCAGCGGCCGCATCCAGATTTCCTCGCCGGTGTCCGGATTACGGGCGTACAGCTTGCCCAGCACTCCGAACTCGTCACCCGAACTGCCGTGGATCAGCATCACCTTGCCGGTTTCCTGATCCTTGATGATGGTGGGCGCGCCGGTCATGGTGTAGCCAGCTTCGTGATCGGCGAACTTCTCCTGCCAGACGACCTCGCCGGTGTCCTTGTTAAGCGCCACGATCGCCGCATCAAGGGTGCCGAAGAACACCTTGTCGCCGTAGATCGCGGCACCGCGGTTGACCACGTCACAGCAGGGGCGGATGTTTTCGGGCAGGCGGTGTGCGTATTCCCAGATCTTCTCGCCGGTTTCCACATCGAGCGCGAAGATGCGGGAGTAGGAAGCAGTGATATAGGCCACGCCGTCGTGGATTAGTGGCTGGGTTTCCTGGCCGCGCTGCTTCTCGTCGCCGAAGGAAAACTGCCAGGCCGGTCGCAGCCGCTCGACGTTCTTGACGTTGATGTCGGTCAACGGGCTGTAGCGCTGGGCATCCGGCCCGAACCCGTACATCAGGATGTTTTCCGGGGTCCGGGCATCGTTGACGATGTCCTCCCAGCTGACGTCGGCGGCCAGGGCCGGTGCGCTACTGACGGCTATGCAGGCCGCCAGGGCCAGGGCCGTGTTGCGACGCCTGGGCGTCGTGGATTGCTGTCGCATGAATCGGTCTCCTCGTTAACGCGTTGATGGACTCCCGCGCGGCGCTTGTGGCTATGGTTTTATGAACGCCTTGCCGGCCACACTGGGGCAGCAACCCTGAGAAAGACTTGAGAGAAAGATGGGAAAATGCTGAGAGCGAATCAGCGCCTCACGCCACCAGCCGATACCCCACGCCGCGCACGGTCTCCAGTTGCGGCGGGGCGTCACATTGACCGAGCTTGCGGCGCAGGTAACCGATGTAGACATCGACGGTATTGAAGGTGACGTCGGCGTCCGGCCCCCAGACCCGCTCCAGCAGGCGGGTGCGTGACAGTACTCGCGGGGCACCGGCCATCAGGCAGTGCAGCAGCGCGAACTCGCGGGCACTCAGCGCGATTGGCTGGTCGCCACAGCGAGCTTCGTGCATGTCCGGGGTCAGCGTGAGTTTCCCGACCCGCAGGCATTGTTCGGTCGGGTGCTCGTGCCGGCGTCGGCTGATCGCCTCCAGGCGGGCCAGCAGTTCCTCGAAAGCAAAGGGCTTGATCAGGTAGTCATCGGCACCCGCGCGCAGCCCGGCCACGCGGTCCTCCACCCGGTCGCGGGCGGTGAGCATGAGAATCGGCGTGGCGTTGTCGTCGTCGCGAATCTGCTGGCAGAGCCGCACGCCGTCCAGATCGGGCAGGCGCAGGTCCAGAATGATCAGGTCGTAGTCCAGCATGCCCAGGCGCGCCAGGGCGGCTGCCCCGCTTTCGGCGGTATCCGGGGTGAAGCCCTCCGCGGCCAGACCGCGCCGGAGCATATCGGCTACCCTTGCGTCATCCTCGACGATCAGCAGGTTCACGAGGTGACCACCGCAGCTTCGGCCAGGGGGAGTATCAGCACCGCCCGGGTACCGCGATCGCCGGGACCCGGCCCCAGCTCGATGCTGCCACCGTGGTCCTGGGTGATGCGCCGGGCGATGGTCAGCCCCAGCCCGAGACCGCCGGTGTCCTCGCCGCGGGCGAAGCCGTCGAAAGCCCGCTCGCGCTCGGCCGGTGCCATGCCCGGCCCCTGGTCGGTGACGGTGATGACGCCGCAGCCGGTCGACACGTCATGATCCAGTTCGATGTGGACGCAGCCATCGTCCGGCGAATGCTTGATGGCGTTGTCGAGCAGGGTCAGCAGCAATTGCTGCAGGCGCTGGCCGTCACCGCGCAGTGTCACGGCGTGACCGGGCGCCAGGCAGATCACGCGGATGCCGCGTGGCCGGCCGAGCGCGCCGGCTGCGGCCGCGGCACGGCCGACGATCTGACCCAGTTGCAGATCTTCGCGCACGAAGGCCAGTTCGCGGCTGCGCGAGCGGGCCAGGGCCACGAGATCCTCGATGGCATGGGACAGGCTGTCGGCCAGCCCCAGGATCTGCTGCAGCGCGGCCCGTAGCTGTCCGGTATCCGGCGTTGGTTGGCGCAGCGCCATGTCCGCCTCGCCGCGCAGCGCGGTCAGCGGCGTGCGCAGTTCATGGGAAATCTCGCTGAAGAACTGCTCGCGCCGGTTGTCGACGGCCTGCAGCCGGCGATTGCGCTGTTCCAGTTCGGCTGTGCGCGCCGCGACCTGATTGGCCAGATCCGCGCGGAGGCTGTCTAGCCGGTGCCGGTCGCGCTGCAGGCGGGCGGCCATGCGGTCGAACATGGCGGCGAGCAGGCCGATGTCATCGCGGGTACGGTCCTGCAGGCGATAGTCGAGCCGGCCGCCGCCGACCAGCGCGGCGCCGCGCATCAGCCGTCGCAGCCGTGACCGCATCGCCCCGACTAGGCCCAGGTTCACCGCGGCCGCCAGCGCCAGTACCAGCAGGGGCAGGCCCACGGCCAGCAGGGTGGCTTCCCGCGCAGTGTCGGCCATCTGACGGGCATTGGCCTGGACTTCAGCGCGTTCGTCACGGATTGCCTGGTCGAGTAGTCGCTCGATGTGTTCACGGGTGACCCAGAGCGGTTCGCGGCGGGTCAGTAGTACCTCCTCGGCGCGGGTGAGCAGCGCCTCGATGGCGGCGATCTGATCGAGTTCGCCGCGCTCGTCAGCGCGGGCCGCAGGCTCGAGCAGCGCCAGTTCGGCGCGAACGGACTGACGCCAGGCTGTCAGAAGTTCCATCGCGTCTCGCTGGGCCTGCGCGTCGATACCGGGGGCAGCCAGCGAGGCCATGTAACGGTCGATGCTGCCTGCTACCCGGGCCAGCAGTTCCAGCTGCTCGTGGGCATGGCCGCCCCTCCGCAACAGAAACTGCGCCTGCTGCCAGCCGATCGCGGTGACGGCGCCCCCGCAGGCGAGGGCGATGCCGGTGATGGCCAGTGTGATGATCAGCAGGCCGTTCAGACCGCGAACCGGCCAGTGGCGGGTATCGGCGCGCGGGTGTGAGTTTCGGGCTTGGATAGGGTGGGGGGCGATACTGAATGCTGCGGCCTATGAAGACCCGCTTCCGGCCCGAGATCAATAAGGCAGAGTTCCCCTTTTTGAATTTCCGGATCTAGTCCGCGCGCCGCTGAAGCAGGTATTCCCGCCGGCTTCGGTAGGCCTGCCGCCAGCTTTCCGCCAGTGGCGGCAGCTCGGCAAGCGCGGCCATCTCGTCGAGATCGGGCGCTGGGTCGTTTCGCACCGACCATAACCGGGCGAGGGTGAATCCGTGCCCGGCTGCCTCGATCCGCCTCGGCACGTCATCCGGGGCAACGTCACCGGGCTCGACCACCCGATACAACCAGCCCGACCGCCCGGTCTGTGCCACCACCTGGGCGAAGTTGCGGATGCTGGTGCGGCGGGCGATCTTGAAGCAGGGATAGCGTGGCTGGGTGATGGCGATACGGGCGCTGCCCAGCGCAAAGACGTCGCCCGGATGCACGTCGGCCTCGGTCAGGCCGCGGGTGCTCAGGTTCTCGCCCAGAAGGCCGGGTTCGAACTGGTCGGCCAGATCCGGGTATTCCTGCCGCCAGTGGTCATAGTGCTCGGCGGGATAGTGATTGAGCGCGCGCTCGGGGCCACCGTGGTGGGTGCGGTCGGCCTGGTGGTCGCCGGCCAGGCCTTCGGCCGCCAGGGCGACAGGCGCGTCGGCGCGTTGCTTGAACATGCCGGTCAGCGAGCCGACGCCGGGCAACTGGCGCAGGTCGCCCACGAACAGGCCCTGCGATTCGATGGAAGGTGCATCATCAGCCATGGTTATCTCCGGGGGCGATGGGTCCGGGTTTTGAGGCCGCCCGGCTTGTCGGCGATCCAGGCCACGAAGCGGGCGATATCCGGATGGCCGAGCAGGGCGTCACGGTCATGATAGCGCTCGGCCAGCGTCTTTTCGTCGAGCACGGCGTGGATCTGCTTGTGGCAGGGGTGGCACAGGAAAAGGACTCGTTGCTGGCGCTCCTCGCGGGAAAAGCGGCGGCGAATTCGCTTGAGCCGATGAGTGCGGCGCGGGATCAGGTGGTGGCGCGTCAGCCGCACCTCCCGGCGTTCGCAGAGCTGGCAGCAATCGGGCTCGACCATGACCTTATCCTGACGCGGACCCGCCCGATTGGCCAGCGGTTAAGCTGACCGCATGACCGACGCTCTCAAGGTAACCGATTGCCAACGCGTATTCACCACCAATCCGGGTCTGGAGAAGGTTGTGATCGCCGAATTTCGCCAGCGCTGTTATGCCGCCGGCGCCCCGGCCGGTAGCTTCGATGCCCGCCGGAGCGGCGTGCGTGGTCGGGTGCTGGCAGGCACCGATGGCGGCGTGATGGCGGCGGTGGCCCCGCGCATGCGCAGTATCCATCATGTGCGCCGGCCGGTTGACCGGTTCGATCTGCCGGATGGGCCCGATCCGCTGGCGGCGATCGCGGCCCGGGTCGCGCAACTGGACCTGCCCGAGATGGCCACCGCGGCCAGCTTCCGGGCGAGTTGCATCCGCCGCGGCGACCAGCCGTTCACCAGCGAGGACGTGATGCGCGCCGTGGGCGCGACGCTAAACCGCGTCTGGCAGGTGCCGGTGGATCTGACCGGGTATGACGTGGCGGTGCATGTCGACGTGATCGAGTCGCGCTGCATCGTGGATGTCGTGCGCCCGCACCGGGCGCTGTCCAACCGGCACCCTCGTGTCGAGATCCATCCCACGGGTTTACGCGCCAACATCGCCTACGCGGCCCTGCGCATGGCCGGCATCGAAGAGGGCAGCACTGGCCGGGTGCTCGACCCCTTCTGCGGCTCCGGCACCATCCTCCTGGAAGCCGGTGACCTGGCTCCGGGGATCGAAGTGGTTGGCTGCGACTGGAACGAGCGGGCCGCGGCCGGGGCCGAAGCCAATCTGGCGCAAGCGGGTCTGGGCGGCCGGGGGCGAGTCGAGTGCCGCGACAGTCTGGCCGGGCTGGATGCTCTTGGCGCCTTCGACGCGGTCGTCACCAATCCGCCCTTCGGTCGCAAGCTGGGCCGCGGCATGAAATTTCCGGATTTCTACCGGCGCCTGTTCGAGCTGGCGGCCGACCGGCTGGCGCCGGGACACCGGCTGGTGTTTCTGGCGGACCGTGGCGGGGCGGTCAACCGTGGCCAGCGGGCCGCCGGAGGCTTCCGCCTGCGGCGCCGGCGGCTGATTCAGATGAGCGGCGTCTGGCCCTGCATCTACGTGTTCGAACGTCTCTGAACGCTGGCTATACTCAGTGCGGCAACAAGGGAGGAAACCGTCATGACCGTCGAAACCACCGTATTCGTGCTCACCCTCGGGCTGGGCTTTTTCCATATCCTGCTGATGGCGGGCTGCAACATCCCGGTCCATGGCCTGATGCCGCTTCTGGGCGCGCGGGACAATCTGCCGACATCCGACAACGTCTTTCTCAACCGGGCCTGGCGAGCCAACGACAATTTCAAGGAAACCGCGATCTGGGCCCTGCCGTTGCTGGTGCTGGTGCAGGTTACCGGTGATGCCAACGCCACCACCGCGCTGGGCGCCTGGGTGTATTTCTGGTCCCGGGTGGTGTTCGTACCGCTGTATTTCTTCGGCGTGCACACCCTGCGCACCGTGGCCTGGCTCGGTGGGCTGACCGGTATCGGCATGATGGCGTTCCAGCTGCTGTAGCTGCGCCGTTCCCGGCGTTCAATGGAAGTCGCGGGACCGGGTGGTCAGCCCCCCGAGCAGGGGGCTGTGATCTTCCAGGCGATCGGCGCGCAGGTGGCGGACTTCGCCGCTGCGCTGCATCACCCCGCTGACCAGCAGCAGCCGCGCGGCTAGCGCCTGGCGGCGAAAACGGGTGACCAGCTGCGGCCAGACGATGACATTCACCTGCCCGGTCTCGTCCTCCAGAGTGAGAAACATCACCCCCTTCGCCGTACCTGGGCGCTGGCGCATGGTGACGATACCGGCCACCCGCGCGGGCTGGTCGTGGTCAAGCCCCGCGAAATCGGCCGCCGTGCCCGCCTGCAGCCGCGCCAGCCGGTCGCGGATCAGCGCCAGCGGATGCCGACCCAGGGTGAGGCCGAGGCTGGCGTAGTCGGCTACGATATCCTCACCCTCGGCGGGGGTGGGCAGCTCGGGGGTGTCGTCGCTGGCCGGGTGGTCGGCGAACAGGCCCGGTAGCGGCGCCACCCCCTGAGCCGCCCAGTGGGCGGTGTGGCGGTGTCCGGCCAGCCCGGCCAGCGCTCCGGCCCGGGCCAGCGCCCGGCGGTCGCGCTGGTCCAGGTTTGCCCGTTGCACCAGATCGGCGACGTCGATGAAGCCGGCCTGGGTGCGCGCGGCCATCACGCGGTGGGCTGCCTCCCGCGACAGCCCCTTGACCTGGCGCAGGCCCAGCCGCAGGGCCGGTTGGCCGTGGCCGGCGGGTTCCAGCGTGCAGTTCCGGTGCGAGGCGCTGACGTCCACCCCGCGCACCGTCACGCCGTGCTCGCGGGCATCGCGCACGATCTGGGCCGGGGCGTAGAAGCCCATGGGCTGGCTGTTGAGCAGGGCGCAGGCGAACGCCGCCGGCTCGTGGCATTTCAGGTAGGCCGAGGCGTAGACCAGCAAGGCGAAACTGATGGCGTGGGATTCGGGAAACCCGTAGGCCCCGAAGCCTTTGATCTGCTCGAAGATGCGGTCGGCAAACGCGGCGTCGTAGCCGTTGGCGCGCATGCCGGCCTTGAGCCGTTGTTCGAACGGCTCCAGCCCGCCGCGCTTCTTCCAGGCCGCCATCGCCCGGCGCAGGGCGTCGGCCTCGCCGGGGGAGAAGTCGGCGGCGACCATGGCGATCTGCATGACCTGCTCCTGGAAGATGGGCACGCCCAGGGTGCGTTCCAGCACGCCCTTCAGGCGCTCGTCGGGATAGGTGACCGGCTCCAGCCCCTGCCGGCGTTTCAGATAGGGATGCACCATGCCGCCCTGGATCGGGCCGGGCCGGACGATGGCTACCTCGATCACCAGGTCGAAGAATCTTTCCGGCCGCAGCCGCGGCAGCATGCTCATCTGAGCACGGGACTCGATCTGGAACACACCCACGGTGTCGGCCCGCCGGATCATGGCGTAGGTGGGGCCGTCGCCGGCGGGCAGGGAGGCCAGCGTATGTCGCACGCCGCGTACGTCGGCCACCAGGTCGAAGGCCCGCCGCAGGCAGGAGAGCATGCCCAGGCCGAGCACATCGACCTTCATTAGTCCCAGCGATTCCAGGTCGTCCTTGTCCCACTGGATCACCGTGCGGTCACGCATGGCCGCGTTTTCCACCGGCACCAGCTCGTGCAGCGGCCGGTGGCTGATCACGAAGCCGCCCACATGCTGCGACAGATGGCGCGGAAAGCCGATCAGCTCGGCCACCAGCCGCCGCAGCCGGGTGACCACGGGCGAGGCCGGGTCCAGACCCACTTCACGGATACGGGTTTCGAACGCCTCCTGACCGTCCCACCAGGCGAGATTCTTCGCCAGGCTATCCACCTGATCGGCACCCAGCCCCAGCACCCTGCCTACGTCGCGCACCGCGCTGCGGGGGCGGTAGGTGATCAGGGTGGCGGCCAGGGCGGCGCGGTCGCGGCCGTACTTGCGGTAGATGTACTGGATCACTTCTTCGCGGCGCTCGTGTTCGAAGTCCACGTCGATGTCGGGTGGCTCGTTACGGTCCTTCGAGATGAAGCGGGCGAACAGCATCTGGCGCTTGACCGGGTCAACCTCGGTGATGCCCAGACAGAAGCAGACCACCGAATTGGCCGCCGAACCGCGGCCCTGGCAGAGAATGCCCCGGCCGCGGGCGAAGGCCACCAGATCGTGCACGGTGAGAAAGTAGTGCTCGTAGCGCATCTCTGCGATCAGGGCGAGTTCGTCATCAATGCGCGTGGCGATGGCGGGTGCCATCCCGCCCGGCCAGCGCTGCTCGGCGCCGGCCTCGACCAGCCCGCGCAGGTGTGCCGCCGGCGTGCGATCGGGTGGCACCAGTTCCGCAGGATATTCATAACGCAGTGCCGCCATGGAAAATCGGCAGCGGCTGACCACCTTCAACGTCTCCGCCAGCAGGTCGGTGGGGTAGTGCCGGGCCAGGGCCGCGCGGGGGCGGAGGTGGCGTTCGCCGTTGGGCAGCAGACGATGGCCGGCTTCGTTCAGGGTCACGCCGTGGCGGATGGCGGTCAGGGTGTCCTGCAGGGCCCGCCGGCCACGCGCGTGCATGTGAACGCCGCCGGTGGCCACCAGCGGCAGACCGGTTGCCCGCGACAGTGCCCGGAGGTCATGCAGGCGGGCATTGTCGTCGGGCCCGCGGTGCAACTCGGCGGCGATCCAGGCGCGGTCGCCGAAACGCGCGGCCAGCCACTCGGCGGCCCCGGTCGTCGTCGCGGTATCCGGCAGCAGCAGAGCCAGGCAACCCGGCAGGCCGTCGTTCAGGTCGTCCCGGGTGAGCCGGTACTCGCCCTTGGCCGCGCGCCGGCGTCCCCGGGTGATCAGCCCGCACAGCCGGGAGTAGCCGTCATGGTCGGTGGCCAGCAGGACCAGCCGCGGGCCGTCGGTCAGGGCGATCTCGCTGCCCACGATCAGGTGCAGCTCATGTTGCCGGGCGGCGGCATGGGCGCGGGCCATGCCGGCCATGGAAGTCTCGTCGGTGAGCGCCAGAGCGGTGTAGCCGAGTTCGGCGGCCCGCTCGACCAGCTCCTCGGGGTGCGAGGCCCCGCGCAGGAAGCTGAAGTTGGACACACAATGCAGCTCGGCGTAGGCGGGGGCGTTGTCCTCGGTGGTGACGGTCATGCGAACAGCCCGTGCAGGAACCAGCCGTCGCGATCCCGGAATAGCCACCAGCGGGCGCCGTCGGTGGTGGCGGCCACGTAATAGTCGCGGCGCACGTCGCGGCTGTCCCACCAGCCGCTTTCGATGCGTTCGGGACCGGCCAGCAGGGTCAGGCCGGCGCCCGACCCATCCGGTACCAGCCCGGCCGGCAGGGCCTCGGGCGCCTGCAGCAGCCACAGGGGCCGGGGGCGGGTGTCCCTGGCCTGGCTGGGGGTGCCGGGGTCGACGGCCCGGCTGGCCCGTTCCGGCCTGTGGTCGGCCACCACGGCCAGCCCGCGGATGGCGCCGGGGCCCAGCCGGGCGGCCAGGGTTTCGTGCAGACGCTGCCACTGGCTGTCGTCCGGGGTGGGCAGCAGGCTCTCCTGGGGCTGCTCCAGCGGTATGAAACCCGTGGCCCGCAATCGCAGGCCATCCACCGGGGCGGGCAGCGGGGTACGCTCCAGGCGGTCGTCGAGTAGGCGGCCGAGATGCTCAGGGTCGCGTCCCGGTGTCCGCAGGCCCAACGTCACGCGGGTGGGATCGGCCTCGCGGTGGGTCAGAATCAGTTCGCAGCGGGTGACACCGGCATCCACCGCGCGCAGCTGGCCGCACAGTTCCCGCAGCAGGCGCCGGGCGGCAAAGCCCAGGGCGGCAGCGGTGTCGGCCGGGGCCGGCAGTTCCAGTTCGCCCTCGTAGCGGCGCGGTGGCTGGTAGGACTGACGGGGATCCGGCCGGCGGCCCAGCAGGCGATCCCGATAGGCCACGAAATCCGGCCCGAAACGTCGGGCCAGGGCCGCCGCGGGCAGCGCCAGGATGTCGCCCAGCCGGTGCAGGCCGCTGGCCTGGAGGTCATCCAGTGCCTGAGCCTCGATGGCCAGTGCCGACAGCGGCAGGTCCGCCAGGGACTCGGCCAGATCACTGCGCCGGGTCAGGCATTCACCGCGCCCGATTCGCGCCAGCGCGGTGGCGGCCGCCGGGGTGGGGGCGATGGCGGCTGTCACCGCGAAGCCCAGATCGCTGAGTTCCCGCGCCGCGCGTTGCCGCAGGGGCTCGGCGCCGCCGAATAGGGTGAGACTGCCGGCGACCTCCAGCAATAGTGACTGCGGTGGCTGCAGCACCACGCGGTCGGTGAACTGCTGCGCCCAGCCGGCCAGCTGTCGCAGGCAGCGGCCCTCGGCGGCCGTGTCCCGCCCCAGCAGCTGCAGGTCCGGCAGGACTGCCCGGGCCGTGGCGGCGGGCTGACCCGCCTGCACGCCGGCCCGCTGCGCGGCCGGGTTGACCGCGAGCAGGTGGCGCCGGCGGTCGCTTTCGGTGATCGCAACCGGAACGTCAGGCGTACCGTGCCGGCAGCGGGCGTCCAGTGCCAGTGCCGGCAGCCACAGGCAGAGCCAGAGCATCACGAGTGTCCGATCGATTCCCCGCGGTCTGCATCCGGGCAGATACGGACGGGGAGAGGTCGACCCGGAAACCGGCGCGGCCACGGCACTTGCGCACGTGTACCACCGGCCCCGGGGCAAGGCGCAGTCGCAGCGCGGCGGGCAGGCGCGGATCGGCAGGCATGCCGGGCGGCCGCTGAATAAAACCGGGCCGGTTGCCGGCTTCGGCCGCAAGCTGCAGCCGGCGGGCGGCCGGGGCCGTGAAGTCGGCGGCCCACAGCAGCACGACCGCTCCGGCCCGCAAACCCTGTTCGGCGGCCCACAGGTTATCCGGTGCCGACCCGGTGGTGACCAGCGCCAGCCGCGTCAGATCCAGGCCGGCCGCGGCCAGCGCCGGCGCGTAGGGCAGGTGGGGCGGCGCCACCCAGAGCAGATGCCGGCCCTGTTCGATGGCCGCGATCAGGGCCGGCAGCAGCAGGCCGAGTTCCCCCACACCGGCCGAATCCGGGGTGATTTCGGTCAGCCCGTTGGCGGGAAAGCCGCCGCCCGGCAGGCGCTGATCGAGGGCGGCGAAGCCGCTGGGCAGGCCCGGGGTGTCGGCGGCCGCCCCGCCGCGCCAGATGTCGGGATGGCGCAGCAGATCGGCAACCGATCCGGTCATGGCCGATCGCTGAAATCGTCGCGGCGGATCACGCCCACGGCCCGGCCCTCGATCGCCAGCGACTGGCTGCTGCCGTCCACCACGATGGGCTCGTAGGCGGGGTTGGCTGGTAGCAGCTCGATGATGTTGCCCCGGCGCCGGAAGCGCTTGACGGTGACCTCGTCATCCACCCGGGCCACCACCACCTGGCCGTTGGCGGCGTCACGGGTGGCGTGCACGGCCAGCAGATCGTCGTCGCGGATGCCGGCGTCGATCATGCTGTCGCCGCGCACCCGCAGCAGGTAGTCGGCCCGCGGCCTGAACAGCGCGGGGGCAATCCGGTGATGGGTCTCGATGTTCTCCACCGCCAGGATCGGGGCGCCGGCGGCCACCCGGCCGACCAGTGGCAGGGTGTCGGGGTCGGCCACCTGGGGCGACAGCCGGATGCCGCGGCTGTGGCCGGCGCTGAGTTCGATCGCGCCGCGCCGGGCCAGCGCCCGCAGATGGGCCTGGGCGGCGTTGGGGGACGCGAAGCCGAAGTGATCCATGATCTCCGCCCGCGTGGGCGGAATGCCGCGTTCGGCGAGGGTGTCGCGAATGAAGCCCAGGATGGCGGCCTGGCGGTCGGTGAGGTCGAGCATGGGGCGATCCGGTTGCCGTTTGCGTGTAAATATATACAGCTAACAGCCAATGTACAACGCCCCGAGGATTATCCGAGCCGCAACGAAAAAGCCCCCGGCCGAGGGCCGGGGGCTTGTTGCGCGAATGCCGTTACCCGGGGCGGGTTAGGACGGCAGGTTCGGCAGCATCAGCAGGTCGGTTAGACTACCCAGGCCCGGCAATTCGGGCAGGCCAGCGCCGCCCAGGCCCGGCAATTCGGGCAGGCCAGCGCCGCCCAAGCCCGGCAGTTCCGGTAGCCCGGCGTCGCCCAGACCCGGCAATTCCGGCAGACCGGCGCCACCCACGCCACTGGGCGCTTCCGGCAGGACCGTATCCAGAACGAGGTTGAATTCCAGTTGGCGCAGGAATTCCTCACCCGGGTCGGCCAGCGGCGCGGCCGCGCTGGCGAACTGGCCGGCGGGACCGTCGAGGGCCTCGAACAGCGGGCGGCCGCCTTCCACGAGCTGGTCGCCGAGCGCCCGGCCCTGGGCAATGAGTTGATCTTCCATGCCCTCGAGCGGGGTGCCGTCGAGCGTGCCATCGAACAGGTTAGCGGGTACGTCGGTGATGGTGTTCTCGACGTAGTCCGGGGCGATGATGGTGCCATCGTTGTTGACCAGCTCGCCGTTGAAGCTGGCGATCAGGCTGGAATCCAGGCCGCGGTTACCAGCAGGGCCTTCGATCAGGCCGTTCACGGTGTCATCGACATTGTTGAGCAGAACCTGCAGGTTCTGCGGTCCCTGTGCGGTAGCCGTGCCGACAAAGCCGGCCGACAGCACGATCGATAGTGCAATGCGTTTCATGGGAACTCTCCTACGCTCGATTTTTATGGAATACGAAAAGCTTCGTGCCCTGGCAGCGGCTCGTCGTCCTGCCGCCACGGCCCCGTAGGAGAAAGACTACAGGAAAAATCGACAGCAATGAAAACCCGCCCGGCGCGAAAACACCGGGCGGGCGGAAAACGGGACATTGTCACGCCATCGCCGCCCGCAACAGGCGCGGCGGCGATGTACGGGGTTACAGACCCTGCAGGGTGACGTCCCGGGCCAGTGCCGTCAGCGTGCCGCCGTCGACCTGGTCCAGCGGCAGCGGCACTTCTTCCGGCAGGAGGCCGTTGGACCCGCCAGCCATCACCATGCCACCGCCCAGCAGGCCGCCGACAATGGGCAGGCCGCCCTGCCCACCCAGCAGGCCGCCGATCAGGGGCAGGCCGCCATCGTCGCCCCCGAGCAGGTCACCGATCAGCAACAGATCACCGTCGCCGCCCAGCAGGGCGCCCACAATGGGGATGCCGCCCTCGCCACCAAGCAGGCCGCCCACGATCGGGATGCCGCCTTCGCTACCCAGCAGACCGCCGATCAGCGGCAGGCCGTCGGTGCCGCCCAGCAGCGGCAGACTGCCGTCACCGCCGGCAATCGGCAGCAGCACGCCGCCCATGTCCCCGTCGCCGGGTCCGACCAGATCCACTTCGGCCAGATACCGGACCACCACCAGCAAGCCGGTGGGCAGGCCCAGATTACCCAGCGATGGCAGGGACGCATCGCTCAGCAGGATGATTTCCTCACCGTTGACCAGCGGAATGCCGTTGGCCAGCAGGCCGCCATTCACGTAGAGCGCGCTCAGCGGTGCCGCGATCTCTACCACCGGGGCTGAAAGCTGGCCGAGCAGTGGGGCCACGTTGCTCCGGGCGATGCCGAACAACGGGTCGGTGAGACCCTGGAGGGTGCCGCCTTCAGCGGCGAGGTCGGCCAGCGGACTGCCGTCGGTCAGGTCCATCGCCAGCGTGTTGACCAGGATCTGCAGGTCATCGGTCGCGGCAACCGCGTTGCCGGTCAGGACGTTCTTGAGCGTCGAATCCAGATTAGCCACCGCGTGATCCAGCGCGGCCACGATATTGCCGCCGTCCTGGGCCCAGCTGCCGCTGGATGCGGCGAGCAGCGCCAGACCGAGCCCGGCGGATTTCAAGCAATGCTTGGTTGTCACGATGCATTTCCTCCCTGAAACGCGAATGACGCCGGATTCTTCCGGCGAGTACTGGTGTCATCGTTGCCGATGATCGCGGCTGACCGGATGCCGGTCCATCGGCAATTTGCGCGTGGGGGTGTCAGAAAATTGACGCATGCGTCGATGGACTGAATGCTCGCCAGCCATGAAAAAGGCCCGGCGATGCATCATCGCCGGGCCGGTTGCACGAAAGTGCCGGATGCCGCTGCCTAGAGGCCGGCCAGGGTGACCCCGTTGACCAGCGCGCCGGCGGTGTTCGGGTCGAGTGACTCGAGCGGCAACGGCAGTTCCGCCAGCAGCATGCCCTGACCGTTGCCGGCCACCATGCCGCCACCCAGCAGGCCGCCAATGACCGGCAGGCCGCCCTGGCCGCCGAGCAGGCCGCCAATCAGGGGCAGGCCGTCCTCGCTTTCGAGTAGCCCACCAATAATGGGGATACCGCCTTCGCCGCCGAGAAATCCGCCGATAACCGGGATACCACTATCGCCGCCCAGCAGGCCGCCGATCAGCGGTACTCCGTCCCCACCGAGCAGATCCCCGCCCAGCAGGGGCAGACCGCCGAGCTCACCGCCGCCCAGCAGCGGCAGGCCTTCACCGAGCAGGTCATCGGTGACCTGAATCAGCGGCAGGGTCACGGGCTCGCCGAGCTGTGCGACGGGGATGGTGATGCCGTCGATGGTCGGAGTGATGCCCAGCGCGGCATTGGTCAGGGAATCGGACAGGGCGATGCCCGACTCGGCCAGACCGGCCAGCGGAGTACCGGCCGACAGGTCGCCGATCAGCGTCGACACGGTCATGCCGAGATTCTGGGTCGTGGCGCTGGCATCGCCCATCAGCAGCGTGTTCACGGTGCCGTTGAGATTGATGGCCAGGCTGTTGAGCCCCCCGGTGAGATTGGCTACCGGATCCTGGGCGTGGCTGACGCTCGACAGGGCCAGTAGGGCGGCGCCGGCCACCCAGTGTTTTTTCGGTTGCATCGTGGTTTCCTCCCTCTGAGATTGACCGATGCCGCAAGGCACCGGGCGTGGTCAGTGGCAGGATCAGGGCTGCCGGCGGGTCTGCCTATCAGCGAAATGCCGTGATTGCTGTCAGAAAATGCTGTCGCCTGGTCGGGACACGACGATCAGCGGTCGGCCAGGGCGCTCAGCAGCCGTTCGTGAATGCCGCCGAAGCCGCCGTTGCTCATTACCACCACCCGGTCCCCGGGCCGTGCCGCCGCCACGATTGCCGCGACCAGAGTGTTCATGTCGTCGGCAAGCGCCGCGTGCTCGCCCAGGCCGGCGAGTGCTTCGGCAGCGTCCCAGGCCAGATCGGCGGTGTAGACGAACACCGCGTCGGCGGCGGCCAGCGAGACGGCCAGGCGGTCGCGGTGGATGCCCAGGCGCATGGTGTTGGAGCGGGGTTCCAGCACCGCCAGGATGCGGCCGTCTGGGTGGCTGGCGCGCAGACCATCCAGGGTGGTGGCAATGGCGGTGGGGTGGTGGGCGAAATCGTCGTAGACGGTCACGCCGCCGACAGTGCCGCGTTCTTCCATTCGCCGCTTGACGCCGGTGAACTCGGACAGCGCCGCGCAGGCCGCGGCGGGCGATACCCCGGCATGGTTGGCCGCCGCCACCGCCGCCAGCGCGTTCATGCGGTTGTGCGCGCCGGTCTGGTCCCAGCGGACCGTGCCGACCGGTTGACCGGCATGGTGGACGTGGAAATCGGTGGCGGCATCGCGGTGCGGCACGGCCTGCCAGCCGGCATCGTTGCCAAAGGGCTCGCAGGGTGTCCAGCAGCCCATCGCCAGCACCTCGTCGAGGGCCGGCTCGGCGGCGTTGTGGATGATGCGGCCGCTGCCGGGGACAGTGCGGATCAGGTGATGGCACTGGCGCTGGATGGCGGCCAGGTCGTCGAAGATGTCGGCATGATCGAATTCCAGATTGTTCAGCACCAGGGTGCGCGGCCGGTAGTGGACGAACTTCGAGCGCTTGTCGAAGAAGGCGGTGTCGTATTCGTCGGCCTCGACCACGAAGCATTCGCCCTCGCCCAGTCGGGCGGAGACGCCGAAGTTGCCCGGAATGCCGCCGATCAGGAACCCCGGTTTCAGCCCGGCATGTTCGAGAATCCAGGCCAGCATGCTGGCGGTAGTGGTCTTGCCGTGGGTGCCGGCCACGGCCAGGACGTGCCGGCCCGTCAGCACGTTTTCGGCCAGCCACTGCGGCCCCGAGGTATAGGGCAGGCCGCTGTCCAGCACCGCCTCGACCTCGGCGTTGCCGCGGGACAGCGCATTGCCCAGCACCACCTGATCCGGCCGGTGCGCGATATTGTCCGCGCTGTAGCCGTCGAAGACGTCGATGCCGGCCTCGGCCAGCTGCGTGCTCATCGGCGGGTAGAGACCCTGATCGGAGCCGGTCACGCGATGGCCGGCCGCCCGGGCCAGCAGTGCCACGCCGGCCATGAAGGTGCCGCCGATACCGCTGATGTGGACCCGCATCAGCGGCCCGTCCGGTCACGTCCGGCCGGGATCGTCACCGCAACGCGGGGCCGATCAGGGCGAATGCCATGAACAGCAGCATTTCGAAACCCAGGGCCACCAGTACCCCGAGCCCCAGCGAGAGGTCCAGTGCGTGCCGGTAGATGTGGCCGAAGGCAATCAACCCCCAGATGCCCACGATCATGTAAACCAGCAGGACCAGCGTCGATGGTTGCGGGACGTCGTCCGGCGAGGCGCCTTCGGCCAGTGCCGTGAGCATTGGCGCCAGCGCGCTGGTAGGGCCGAGCATGAGAATGGTCAGTGCAGTACCGGTGGCGAAGAACGCGATCAGCGTCTGCAGGAAACGCGGGCTCAGATCGCGGAACTTGAGCACCCCGTGAACATAGAGGGCGAGCAGGCCGGTAGCCAGCAGGGCCTGGACCAGCGCGGGTCCCACCGACGCGGCCACACTGACCTGGGCGAAGGTCACGGTAAGATAGGCGCCCGCCACCAGCGACAACAGGTTCCAGTCCGCGGGCAGATCCTGCGGGCCCCGTCGCAGCAACAGGATATCCAGCGTGACGCGTAAGGTTTGGACGAACATGATGCAACAACCGTATAAGTGGTCCGCATGATACCGGAGGCATTCGACAAGGTCGCCGTGGTGAACGACACCGCCGGTCTGGCTGCGCTGGTCGATCGGCTCCGGCAGGCGTCATGGGTGGCGCTGGACACCGAGTTCATGCGCGAGCGCACCTATTTCCCGCAGCTGTGCCTGATCCAGGTGGCCACCACCGATGAACTGGCCTGTATCGATCCGCTGGCCTGCGAGGACCTCACCCCGCTGGCACCGCTGCTGGCGGATACCTCGGTGATCAAGGTCTTTCACGCCGCCAGCCAGGACCTGGAAGTGCTGCTCCAGGCGGTTGGCGAAATGCCGCGGCCGGTGTTCGACACCCAGGTGGCGGCGGCGCTGCTCGGTCATGCCGACCAGGTCGGCTATGCCCGGCTGGTCGAGGATGTGCTGGGCGTGCGGCTGGAAAAAGCCCATTCCCGCACCGACTGGAGCCGGCGGCCGTTGAGCGCCGACGAGATCGATTATGCCGCCGATGACGTGCGCTACCTGACCGGTGCCTACACCGCGCTGCGGGATGAACTGATGGCGCGCGGACGGCTTGACTGGCTGGCGCCCGAGTTCGAGGCGATGACCGATCCGGCGCGTTACACGCCGGACCCGGGCAACGCCTGGCGCCGGGTCAAGGGCGTGCGCAAGCTGCGCGCCGGTCAGCAGCGGGCGCTGGCGCAGCTGGCGGCCTGGCGGGAGCGTACCGCGGTCGACAGCGACCGGCCGCGCGGCTGGATCATCAAGGATGACGTGCTGGTGGACCTGGCCCGTCGCCGTCCGCGCAACGCTGATGAGCTGGCGCGGGTTCACGGATTGGCCGATGCCACGCGTCGCAAGCACGAGGCAGCAATCCTGGGCTGTATAGCCACCGCTGCGGACGAGCCCTCGGAGGCCCTGATCGGGCCCGGCCGGCCGCTGGATGCCGGCGGTCAGGCGCTGGTGGATCTGCTGACCTGCGGCCTCAAGGCGCGGGCCGCCGAGGCCGAGATCAGTGCCGGCGCCCTGGCCACGCGCAAGGATCTGGAATCACTGGTCAGCGGTGAACGCGACCTGCCGATCCTGCGGGGATGGCGGCGGGCCGCGGCTGGTGAAAGGCTGCTGGCGCTGCTGGAGGGGCGCGCGTCGTTGCGCGCCGACGGCAATTCGGTGGTGCTGGAAGAAGTCCCGGCCGGGTAGCCGGTTCAGTTCGGCAGCGCGGCCCGGATGCGGGCCTGGATGGCATCCAGGTCGCCCATGCCGTCCACCGCCTCGAACTTGTCCTGGTTCTGGTAGTACTCGATCAACGGCTGGGTCTGGTTATCGAAGACATCCAGCCGGTTGCGGATGGTGTCCTCGTTGTCGTCCGCGCGGCCGCGTTCGAGCAGGCGCTGGACGATTTCCTCGTTGTCCACTTCCAGGTGGATGACGCCCTGCAGCGGTCGGCCGAGATTCTCCAGCATGCTGTCCAGTGCCTCGGCCTGAGCCAGGCTGCGCGGAAAGCCGTCCAGGATAAAGCCGTTTGCAGTGTCCGGCTCGTTGAGCCGGTCGCGGATCATGCCGATCACCACTTCGTCGGCCACGAGCTCGCCGGCGTCCATGGCGGCCTTGGCTTTCTTGCCGAGTTCGGTGCCGTTGGCCACGGCGGCGCGCAGCAGGTCGCCGGTGGAAATCTGCGGAACGCCGAAATCCTCGACCAGTTTCTGTGCCTGGGTGCCCTTGCCGGAGCCGGGTGCCCCGAACAACACGATTCGCATGTTGGTTCTCCTCGGAATCGACGCATGCTCTGTTTGTGGCGCCGGAACAATGGTTCCGCCGTCTTGCGCGCGCCTTCTGGAAGCCGCGCAGGCTAAACAGTGCTCGGGGGTAAGTCAATTTTCCGTGCCTGGAAACAGCGGGTATTCTTGCAACCGCCAATCCCTGAAACCTGACTGCGAGAGAGCCCCGATGACTGCCCGCAATGCCTTCTATGCCCAGAGTGGCGGCGTCACCGCCGCGATCAATGCCAGCGCCTGTGGCGTGATCGAGGCCGCCCGCGAACATCCGGATGCCATCGGCAAGGTATATGCAGGACGCGACGGCATTGTCGGCGCGCTGACCGAGGATCTGATCGACACCAGTTGCGAATCCCCCGCGGCGATTGGTGCCCTCAAGCACACGCCGGCCGGGGCCTTCGGGTCGGCCCGCTACAAGCTCAAGGGATTCGACCAGAACCAGGCGGAATACGAGCGGCTGATCGAGGTATTCAAGGCTCACGATATCGGCTACTTCTTCTACAACGGCGGCGGCGATTCGGCCGACACCTGCTTGAAGGTAAGCCAGCTGGGCGAGCAGATGGGCTATCCCATCCAGGCCATCCACGTGCCCAAGACCATGGACAACGACCTGCCGCTGACCGACTGCTGCCCGGGTTTCGGCTCGGTGGCCAAGTACACCGCAGTGTCCATCCGCGAGGCCAGTTTCGATCTGGCCAGCATGTGCAAGACATCCACCAAGGTATTCATTCTGGAAGTCATGGGCCGTCACGCGGGCTGGACCGCCGCTGCCGGCGGGCTGGCCTCGGACGCGGACGGACGGGATCCGCACATCCTGCTGTTTCCGGAAGTCACCTTCGACGAGGCCGCGTTCCTGGCCCGGGTCGACGAGTGCGTCAAGCGGGACGGCTACTGCACCATCGTCGCCTCGGAGGGGGTGCGCAACGCCGACGGGCAGTTCCTGGCCGACGCCGGCAGCACCGATGCCTTCGGCCATACCCAGCTGGGCGGTGTGGCCCCGACGCTGGCCAACCTGATCAGGGACCGGCTCGGCCACAAGTATCACTATGCGATCGCCGACTACCTGATGCGGGCGGCGCGTCACATCGCCTCGGCCACCGATATCGAGCAGGCCTATGCCGTGGGGCGCGGGGCGGTGGAATACGCCGTGGCCGGCAAGTCGGGCGTCATGGTTACCATCGAGCGGGAGTCCGATGATCCCTACCGCTGGTCGCTGGGCGAGGCGCCGCTGGATCAGGTGGCCAACGTCGAGCGCAAGATGCCGGCCGAGTACATCAGCGCGGACGGCTTCCACATCACGGAGGCCTGCCGGCGCTACCTGGCGCCGCTGATTGCCGGTGAGGATTACCCGCCGTTCGTGCAGGGCCTGCCGCAATACATCCGGCTGCAGAACGTGGCGGTGGAAAAGCGCACGGGGCGTTCGTTCGAAGTCTGACGCGGTATCAGGCCAGGTACTGGCGCCAGTCGTGGCCGGTGTCGCCGAAGGCTAGGAAGTGCGGATTCAGCAGGCCGTCGCGCTGGTTGTAGCGCAATGACGCCCCCGAGAGTTCCACTACCTCGCCGCCGGCGGCGGCGAGCACGGCATGGGCAGCGCCGGTATCCCACTCGGACGTCGGGCCCAGTCGCGGGTAGAAGTCCGCTTCGCCTTCGGCGATCAGGCAGAACTTCAGGGACGATCCCATCGCCACCGGTTCGAAATCCGGCATCCGGGTGAGCAGGGCATCCACTTCGGGCGTGCGGTGCGAACTCGATACCAGCACCCGGGGCCGGGCCGGGTCCGCCGTCGCCACTGATAGCGCCCGCTGCGAGCCATCGGCCTCGCGCTTGGCGGCGCCGGCCCGCGGGGCGGCCGACCAGGTGCTGTCCAGTTCCGGCGCGTGCACCACGCCCAGCACCGGCACGCCGTCCTCGATCAACGCAATGTTCACCGTGAACTGGCCGTTTCGCTTGACGAACTCCTTGGTGCCGTCGAGCGGGTCGATCAGCCAGTAGCGCGACCAGGCATGACGCGTGGCGGCGTCGATGTCGGCTCCTTCCTCGGATAGCTGCGGCCAGTCCGGCGTGAGTTCGCGCAGTCCCGCTGCGATCACCCGATGGGCGGCGAGATCGGCCGCCGTCAGCGGGCTGTCGTCGGCCTTGTGTTCCACCTCGAAGTCGCCGTGGTAAACCTCGAGAATGGCGCGCCCGGCGCGCTCGGCGATGGCGATGACGTCGGGCAGCAGGGAGTCGGCCTGGGACATGTCGGTATTGCTGGTGAAGTGGGCGCGACATGATACCGACCCCGGTCGGCGTTATCCTGCGGCGCATGAATGATCGCATCGTGGACTGGTCGCAGGTGGACACCGTCCTGCTTGACATGGATGGCACCCTGCTGGACCTGCATTTCGACAACCGTTTCTGGAACGAGCACCTGCCGCGCTGTTACGCACAGGCCCGCGGGCTGGACGAGGCGGCGGCCCGCGCGGAACTGATGCCGGTGTTCGCGCAGCACGCCGGGCAGATCAACTGGTATTGCACCGATTTCTGGAGCCGCACCACCGCGCTGGACATCATGGCGCTCAAGCAGGATCTGCTCGATCTGATCCGGCCGTTACCGGGCGCGCTGGGGTTTCTCGACGCCGTAGCGGCATCGGGCAGGCCGATCTGGATTGCGACCAACGCCCATCCCGATGTGGTGGCGCTGAAAATGGACAAGACCGGCCTGCGACCGCGGTTTGCCGGCATCGTCACGTCACACGATATCGGCCATGCCAAGGAGCATCCGGCCTTCTGGCACGGCCTGGTCGAGCGCCTGGATTTCGATCCGGCGCGGAGCCTGTTCGTGGATGACAGCCCGCCCGTGTTAGCCGCGGCCCGCAATCACGGCATCGGCCAGGTGGTCGCCATCGCTCGTCCGGATACCCAGGCGGCGGTCCGGGAACACGTCCATCGGCCGGTGGTATACGGCCTGACGGACATCCTGCCCGACTGACCGGCCCGCGTTCAGCGCCGGCCGCCCCCGCTGCGGCGACGATCGCCGCCGCGCCCGCCATTGCCGCCGCTGCGCCGCCGCGGTCCCCCGCGGGGTTTGCGCGGCCGGGGCGCGGGGCGCTCGATATCGTGGGCGTAGTAGTCCGAGGGGGCCACTTCGGAATCGATCTTGTGGCCCATGTACTTCTCGATGTCGGGCAGCGAGTACACGTAGGTCTCGCAGGCCAGCGAGATGGCATCGCCCTCGGCCCCGGCCCGCGCGGTACGGCCGATGCGGTGGACGTAATCCTCGGCGTCCTGCGGCAGGTCGTAATTGAACACGTGCGATACCGCCGGAATGTGCAATCCGCGGGCCGCCACATCGGTGGCCACCAGCACCGGCAGTTTGCCGTCCTTGAAATCGTCGAGCAGACGCTCGCGCTTTTTCTGCGGCACATCGCCGGACAGGGTGGCGGCCTGGATGCCGTTGGCGTTGAGGGTGTCCTCGACTTTCTCGGCCTCGCGCTTGGTGTTGATGAACACCAGCGTGCGGGTCGGGTCGATGCGCCGCAGCAGGCCCAGGAACAGCGGCAGCTTGTCCTCGCGGCTGACGTGGTAGAGCTTCTGGCGAATCGCCTTGACGTTGACCGTATCGGTATCGGTCTTGATCAGTTGCGGGCTGTTCATGTGCTCGTAGGCCAGTTCCATCACCCGATGCGAGAGGGTGGCCGAGAACAGCATGTTCAGGCGGTTGGCCGGCGGCGGCATGCGCCGGAACATGAAGCGGATGTCGTCGATGAAGCCCAGATCGAACATGCGGTCGGCCTCGTCGAGTACCGCCACTTCGATCGCCTTCAGGGTGTAGATCTTCTGTTTCCAGTAGTCGATCAGCCGGCCCGGCGTGCCGATGAGGATGTCCACGCCGTCGGTGATGGCCTGCCGCTGGGTCTCGTAGCCGGTGCCGCCGTAGCAAACCACCAGCTTCAGCCCGCTGTGCTTGCCCAGGCCTTCGGCATCCTTGTGGATCTGTATCGCCAGTTCGCGGGTGGGCGCGAGGATCAGCGCGCGCGGCTGGCTCGCGGTCTGCGGCGCGCGATCGGACGGGTCCGGCGCATTGGCCAGCAGCCGATGCATGGTGGCGAGCAGGAACGCCGCCGATTTGCCGGTGCCGGTCTGGGCCTGACCGGCCACGTCCTCGCCCTTCAGGGCCCGCGGAATGGTATCGGCCTGGATCGGCGTACAATGCGTGAAACCGAGTTCCCCGGCCGCTCGGGACAGCGAGGGATCAAGGCCGAGGGAGTCAATGGAAACGTCGGTCAGCAGCCGGGAATCAGTCATGTGGGGGCTTCTCGTCACCGGTACGCGCCCGCATGCCGAGGCGGGTGTCGTCGCTCGGGGTTGAAATACGCCGAATAATGGGCTCCAATACGAATAACGCCCGCCGCGCCGGCGGGCCGCTTCCGCCATAAAGTCGCGTATTCGGCCCTGGACGGGAACTGTTCCCGCCGATTCGTTCGACATCATAACAGTTTGATCATTCGGGGTTGTGCCCCCACATTCGGTTGTGGCGCCTTTACCCGTACCCCCGGCGCGATACCGATTCCCATTGTCCTGCAAGCCATGAGGACGCAAGCGAATGAGTGAAAACATAGTCAAGGTCACCGATGACAGTTTCGATCAGGATGTGCTCGGCGCTGACACGCCCGTGCTGGTCGATTACTGGGCAGAATGGTGCGGCCCGTGCAAGATGATTGCGCCGGTGCTCGACGAGATTGCCGACGAATACGAAGGCAAGCTCCGCATTGCCAAGCTCAATATCGACGAGAATCCGAACACCCCGCCGCGCTACGGCATTCGTGGCATTCCCACGCTGATGCTGTTCAAGGGCGGTGAGGTCGAGGGCACCAAGGTTGGCTCGCTGTCCAAGACCCAGCTGACCGAGTTCCTCGACGGCCACATCGGCTGAATCGACTTTCCGGCCGCCGGCTCAGCCGGCGGCCGTCATGCTCTCTCCCCCGCGACTGACATATCCCGAAACCGGCCCCGCGGCCGTTTCCACCACTAGACGGAACTGCCAAGTGTCCGACCAGAAGATCGAAGAACGTCCCGGCTTTGACGATAGCGTCGAGGCTTCCGGCGGCCCCGCCCGCGGCAAGAACAACAACGGCGGTGGCGGCGATGGCCCGCGCAAGCCACGGCGCCGCCGCGGCGACAAGCGCGGTGGCGGTGGCGGCGGCGGTGGCAACCGCGGCAACGGCAATCGCCGGGGCGGCAACAACAATAACGGGAACAACAACAACGGCAATCGCAATCCCAATCGCGATCCCAATCAGGGCGGCGATTTCGATTTCGACGAGGAAGAGCTGGCCGCCTACGAGGAAGAGGACGACAACGATGATCGCCCGGTGATCAACCTCACCGAGCTCAAGCGCAGCACCGGCGCCGAGTTGATGACCATGGCCCAGGAACTGGGCATCGAGAACATCTCTCGCACCCGCAAGCAGGACCTGATCTTCACCATCCTCAAGGCCCGCGCCAAGCTGGGTGAGCGCATCCACGGCGACGGCGTGCTGGAGATCCTGTCCGACGGTTTCGGCTTCCTGCGCAGCGCCGACGCCTCCTACATGGCCGGCCCGGACGACATCTACGTGTCGCCCTCGCAGATCCGCCGCTTCAACCTGCGTACCGGCGATACCGTCACCGGCCGGGTACGCCCGCCCAAGGATTCCGAGCGCTACTTCGCGTTGCTCAAGGTTGACCAGATCAACTACGAGCCGCCGGAGAAATCCCACGGCAAGGTGCTGTTCGAGAACCTCACGCCACTGTTCCCGCAGGATCGGCTGACCCTCGAGATCGGCAACGGCTCCACCGAGGACATCACCGCCCGCACCATCGACCTGGTCGCGCCGGTGGGCAAGGGCCAGCGCGGTCTGATCGTGTCGCCGCCCAAGGCCGGCAAGACCATGATCCTGCAGAACGTGGCCCAGTCCATCGCCCACAACAATCCGGACTGTTACCTGATCGTGCTGCTGATCGACGAACGGCCCGAGGAAGTCACCGAGATGGAACGCTCGGTGCGCGGCGAGGTGGTGTCCTCCACCTTCGATGAACCCGCCGCCCGCCATGTCCAGGTGGCCGACATGGTGATCGAGAAGGCCAAGCGGCTGGTCGAACACAAGGTGGACGTGGTGATCCTGCTGGACTCCATCACCCGTCTGGCACGGGCCTACAACACGGTGGCCCCGTCGTCCGGCAAGGTGCTTACCGGTGGCGTGGATGCCAATGCGCTGCAGAAGCCCAAGCGCTTCTTCGGTGCCGCCCGCAACGTGGAAGAGGGCGGCAGCCTCACCATCATCGCCACCGCCCTGGTGGAGACCGGCTCCAAGATGGACGAGGTGATCTACGAGGAGTTCAAGGGCACCGGCAACCTGGAAGTGCACCTGGAACGCCGCATCGCGGAGAAGCGCGTCTACCCGGCGATCAACCTCAGCCGCTCGGGCACCCGGCGCGAGGAGCTCATGGTTGACCCGGTGGAACTGCAGAAGATCTGGGTGCTGCGCAAGCTGCTGCACGGCATGGACGACCTGGCCGGTATGGAGCTGCTCATTGATCGGATGAAGCAGACCAAGACCAATGCCGAGTTCTTCGAGTCGATGAAGCGGCAGTAGCCGGCGTTCTCTCCGAATGACGCTATCGATGGCGCCCTGCAATCGGTGGGTTTGTCGGGCCGCATGAATGCGGCCCCTAATTATCAGTGCCTCCGACTGATTGATGGCGTAGAAGAATTTCGCCCTGAAGGGCGAATCTCTTTTCTTTGCGTCGCCAAAGAAAAGACACGAAAAGAAAGGCGACCCGGACCGCTTGTCCCCCGGTCAGCGCCGCAGCGCTGACCGGGGGATTCCCGCCCGACTGCCGGGTCATGAAGCGGGCCGTGCCGACAGGACGTCGTGTCCTGAACGGCACTAAACGGGCCATCCGTGGCCCGTTTACCCGATGCCCCGGCGATCGGGCGGCAAGCGCTAACGGGCGGGAAGAGGCGACCCCACCCGGCTATGGCACCTCTTCATTCCCGTCGGGACGAGCTGAGCACTGCAGGGCGGCGAGGTTCCCGGCCCGCCAGGGGCGCGCCCAGGACGGGCGCGCGGTTTTCGCCAGTACAAGGATGTACTGGCGGGAAACCCCTCGCCGACCGAAGCGCACAAGGCATCCTGCCTCGAACCCCGTTCGAGGCAGGACTCGCCCGCCGGGAGCGTTTCTTTGGTGACTTTCTTGTCGCCACAAGAAAGACACCCGGCCCGCGTCAGCGGGGCGGAATTTTCCCTTCTAATTCACTTCGGAAACTGGACCGGCGCCATGAATGGCGCCCCGGAACCCCGCGTTCGCTCATCGCCCGAGCCGGCGGTGCAACCACCGATGAACCAGCAACCCCAGCACCGCCAGGGGCAAGGCGGTAATCGCCCACTGCACCGCAATCGCCCCGAACAGCACCGGTGCCCGCATCATCGTCGACATCAGCGATTCCTGATAATAGAAGAACCACTGGTGCTCGGCGGGGAATATCCAGACATGCAGGTGGTAGAACACCGTCGTGGGGCCGGCGATGACCAGCAGGGCCGTGACGGCGGCGGCGATCACGCCGGCGCCGATGGCCAGTGATCGCCGGGTGGGCAGTGGCCAGCGGCGGTAGAGGATCAGGCCGCCCAGTAGCGGGGTCAGCACCACCGCGGTCCAGCCGGCAATGCGGAACAGGCCGACCAGCCAGGCCACATCTTCCAGATGCTGAACCTCGGGTGGTCGCAGCAGGCGGCCGAGGGGGTGCCCGTCGGGCGCGTGGTAGGTCAGGTTGGCCAGACGCGCGGGGTCGCGGTTGATTGCAATGACGATTTCCTCGAACAGCCGGATCCGCTCGGCCTCGGTGGTCTTTTCGAACCCCTGGCGGTAGCGGTTCTGAGGTCCGAATTCGGCGATGTTGTCATCCAGGCCAACCGCTTCGTGCCAGAACCCGTAGCCGAACCCGGCGGCCGACCAGGCCAGCCAGGTCAGCCAGAACGCGGCCAGCAGAAGGCTGAAGATGAAGGTGCCCCAGCCGATGGCCCGCGCGGCGCGCCGGGGTTCAGGCGGGCCTGCCATCGCCCCCGAACAGCCGCTTGGCCAGGGCGACCCGGTCGCCCGCCCGATCCGGGATCGTTTCCAGCGCCTCCACCGCCCGCAGGCGCTTAAGCAGTCCGGCCTGGTTGGCGATCTGGATGGCCAGGCCGGGACGGGCGTTGTACTCCAGCACCAGCGGACCATGATCGCGATCCAGCACCACGTCGACCCCGAGATAGCCCAGCTTGGTGAGGTCGTAGGAACGGGCGGACAGTTCCAGCAGCAGATCCCAGTCCGGGATTTCGATCGACCGGATGGAACGGCCGGAATCCGGGTGCTCGTTGATTACCCGGTTGAGCCAGACGCCATCCAGCGTGCGGCCGGTAAGCAGGTCCACGCCGGCCCCGACGGCACCCTGGTGAAGATTGGCCTTGCCGTCGGACTGACGGGTGGGCAGGCGCACCATGGCCGCCACCGGTACCCCTCGGAACACGATGGTACGGATGTCGGGCACCCCCTGATGACTGACGGCATCGAACACCGGATGCGGTTTGACCCGGTACTCGATCATCGCCTTGTCGGGGAGGCCGCCCAGGCTGTACATGCCCGACAGGATATTGGACACGAAGTGCTGGATATCGTCGCCGGTGGCGACCACGCCGGATGCCCGGATGTAACGCCCGGCGCGGCGCCCGGCGATGACCATGATGCCGTTGCCGCCGGCGCCCTGGGCGGGTTTGATCACGAAATCGGTGCGTCCACCCAGCATGTCCGCCAGGTCGCGGACCTGGTGTTCGATCTCGATCACGCCCAGCAGTTCGGGGACCGCGATGCCGGCATCCATGGCCAGTTGCTTGGTGCGCAGCTTGTCATCGACCAGCGGATAGAAGCGCCGCTGGTTGTAACGCATGATGTAGTCGCCGTTGCGCTGGTTCATGCCCAGCAGCCCCTGGCGGCGCAGCGTCCAGGGCATGATAAGCGGCGGATTCCGGCGGGCCAGCCGACGCATCAACCGGAGGCGGCTCATCAGCGCCACGGTCGTCAGCCCTTGCGGCCGGACAGCGACGAGCGGAATCGCCGCAGCTCGGACAGCCGGTAACCGGTGTAGCGGCCCATCAACAGCGTGGCGGCCAGCAGCACCAGCAACAGTTCCGGGAACACGAACGTCAGGTAACTCAGCAGCGGGTCCGCCATCACCAGATAGCCGATGGCGGCCACGAACAGGCTGCCGAGGCCGGCCAGCAGGGCTTCCTGCGGCCCGGACTCGTCCCAGGTAACCGACATGCGCTCGATGGTCATGGCCAGGATCACCATCGGGAACAGGGCGATCGACAGCCCGCGGTCCAGCCCCAGCTTGTGGCTGACCACCGACACCCCGGCCATCAGCAGGATCACGATGATCACCACCGAGGCCAGCCGCGGCACCAGCAGCAGCTTCAGCTTCTCCAGATAGAAGCGGATCATTACGCCCAGCGCCACCAGGGTGGAAAACAGGATGATGCCCCAGATCAGCTTGGTTTCCCGGAATGCTAAAGCGATCAGGATGGGCATGAAGGTGCCGAAGGTCTTGATGCCGATGAAGTTGCGCATCAGCACCACCACGAACACGCCCAGCGGCACGGTCAGGAGAATCTTGTAGACGTTCTGGGTGGATACCGGCAGCGAAAGCAGCGAGAACTCCAGCAGCCCGGAGTCCAGTAATCGCGCCCGCTGCTGCGCCACGCTCATCACCTCGCGTGACGATCGGCTGATGGCGAAGCTGAGTTCGGGTTTGCCGGCGTTTTCTGCCTGGGTCAGCGCGGTATCGCCCGTGGTCCAGGCCAGTACGTTGTCGGGGAACCCGGTGGCGCCGGTAGCCGGGTTGAAGGCCACCCAGCGGTCGCCGTTATGCACCTCCAGCCAGGGCTCGAGCTCGGTATCCCGGGTGCTGTCCTGCAGTACCAGCACGTGGACCACGCGGCTGGGAATGCGAGCGCCCGCCAGCACGTGCCGGATTTCGGCCACCCGTTCGGCCGGTGTGCCCAGCTCCTCCCGCAGCAGGCTGACGTTCTCGTTGGGCGTCGGGTCGTTGAACTGCTGCAGCAGCTCGCGGGTGAACGAAACGATGTCCGCCGATTGATTGCGCACCCCGTCCAGCAGCGAGAACACCGCGGAACGTTCCGGCTCGGGGTAATCCGGCACCTCCGGGTAACGTGGCTTCGGTTGGGTTCGATCACGATTATTCTCGGCGTCCTCGGCCAGGACTACGCGGTAGTAGAGCGTCTGGCTGCCGCGCACGTTGCGAGCGGCCCACAGGGCCTCGCGATTGACGCCACTGATTTCCGTGGCCAGGCCGAACCCGCCGGACACGAAATCCTCGTCCAGCATGGAGAAGCCCGGTGGCTTGTGCGGTATGCGCGCGGAAATCTTGGCGGAGCGGCCCTGGCCCTGGAACTGCAGTCGTGCTTCCACCACCCAGACTTCCGTCTGCCCCGACGGACTGATCGGCAGCCCCAGCCGTTCCACCTTGTACAGGCAGGTGCCGATACCGATGATGGCAAGCGACAGCGCCAGCAGCTTGACGTGCAGATCCTTCATCGCGGTTAGGTCATGGCTGTCGGGGCCGCTGGTTCGGGATCAGACGCCGATGTCCTCATCGTCCTCGCGACCCTCTTCGCGCGACACGGGGGAGTCGTCATCGCAGGACGGCTCGTGCAGAAAGGTTGCCGTCACGTCCAGCAACCCGAGATGCTGAATGGTGCGGCGGCCGATCAGCAGGGGGTAATTCATGTCGCCGCGATTCTCCAGCGAGAACTGTTCCTCGTAGATGCGCTGGCCCATGCAGATTTTCATCAGCACGACGGGCCGGCGCTCCGTGCCGCCGGCGCCGCGAATTTTCACATTGCGGAACAGCGGCCGTTCGTAGGTGCGGGTGACCGTTTCGTCCTTGTTCGTGTCTTCGACATCGACGGTGAAGCGCACCCAGTCCTCGTCGTCCTTCTCGAAGCGCTCGATGTCCCGCGCGTGCATCGATGACGTCAGCGCGCCGCTGTCCAGCTTGGCCTTGATTTCCACCCCCCAGGGCTCGATCTCGGCCTTTTCGACCCAGCCGAAGATGCGGGCGTGCTCGGTGTACTCACGGGCCTGGGCGGCGCCCATGACGATGGGCAGTGCCAGAGCGGCGGTCAGCAGGGCGGGCAGTCGCATGCAATAGTCTCCTGTGCTTGGTGCAAGGCGCGGCGTCCTTCAGGAATCCGCTGGTCTTGGCGTCTCCCCGCCCCTCGTAACGCTGCGCCGGAGGGCACGATAGCCGATGTCCGTGCGGTATTGCACGCCCGGCCAGGTGATCCCCGCCACGCGGCGGTAGGCCCGGGCCCGGGCCGCGGCCACGTCCGAATCCAGCGCGCACACGCACAGCACCCGGCCGCCGGCCGTCTCCACGCCGTGCTCGCCGGTTGCCGTGCCGGCGTGAAAGACCTTGGTATCCGGTTCGCTGTCGGCATCGAGGCCGTGGATGCGGTCGCCCTTGTCGTAACGGCCGGGATAGCCGCCGGCTGCCATGACCACGCCCAGACAGGGGCGGGGGTCCCAGTCGGCCGTGACCTGGTCGAGTATGCCGTCGAGGGCGGCATCGACGATGTCGACCAGGTCGCTGCGCAGCCGCATCAGCAGCGGCTGGGTTTCCGGATCGCCCATGCGGGCATTGAACTCCAGCACCCGGCAACTGCCGTCCGGGGCCACCATCAGCCCGGCGTAGAGAAAGCCGGTGAAGCGCCGGCCCTCGGCGGCCATGCCGGCCACGGTGGGGTACATCACCTGTTCGAGGATGGTGTCGGCCACCGCGTCGGTGACCACCGGGGCCGGGGAGTAAGCCCCCATGCCGCCGGTATTGGGACCGAGGTCGCCGTCGAGCGCCGCCTTGTGGTCCTGGGAACTGGCCAGCGGCAGGATGTGTTCGCCATCCACCAGCGCGATGAAGCTGGCTTCCTCGCCGACCAAAAAGTCCTCCACCACTACCCGTTTGCCGGACTCCCCGAAGGCCTGGCCGGAGAGCATGTCGTTGACCGCGGCCACGGCGGTGTCGACGTCCTCGGCCAGGATCACGCCCTTGCCGGCAGCCAGCCCGTCTGCCTTGACCACGATCGGCGCGCCTCGTTCGCGAATGTAGGCGGCCGCGGCTTCCGGACTGTCGAACACCCGGTAGTCGGCGGTGGGAATGCGGTGGCGGGCGAGAAAATCCTTGGTGAAGGCCTTGCTCGATTCCAGCTGGGCGGCAGCCTGCGTGGGGCCGAAACAGCGCAGCCCGGCGGCGGCAAAGGCATCCACGATGCCTGCGGCCAGCGGCGCTTCCGGGCCAACGATGGTCTGGTAAACGGATTCGCGGCGGGCGAGGTCGAGCAGGCCGTCGATGTCGGTGTCCGCCACCGCGACGTTTTCCACCCCGGGCTCCAGCGCGGTTCCGGCGTTGCCCGGCGCCACCAGTACCCGGCTCACCCGTGGTGACTGGGCGGCTTTCCAGGCAAGTGCATGTTCGCGGCCGCCGCCGCCGACGATCAGGATCGTGTTGTCTGCCATGGAATCCGGGCTTGGAAAGCGGGCGGCGCGGATATTAGCAGCAACCGGGCGGCGGCCCCAGCCGCGGCAAGCCGTCATGCAATGGTCATATTACTGTCATGGCGGCGTCAGACCCCGGGGCTAGCCTTCGGGGCATGACCCGATCCGCGAGGCCGAGATCATGACCGAGACCAGCGATACCAACCGCCCCGGTTACCGGACCATCTGGATTTCCGACGTGCATCTGGGCACCGCCGGTTGCCAGGCCGAGCGGTTGACGCAGTTCCTCAAGGACAACCAGTGCGACACGCTGTATCTGGTGGGCGACATCATCGACGGCTGGCGTCTGCACAACCATTTCTACTGGCCGCAGACGCACACCAACGTCATCCGCAAGATACTGACCAAGTCCAAGCGCGGCACGCAGGTTTACTACGTCACCGGCAACCATGACGACTTCCTGCGCAAATTCGTGGATTACGAACTGCGGCTGGGCAATGTGCATGTGGTCAACGACGTGGTGCACGAAACCGCCGACGGTCGGCAGCTCTTCGTCATCCACGGCGACCTGTTCGACGTGGTCACCCGCTACCACAAGTGGGTGGCGCTGGTCGGTGACGTGGCCTACACCTCGCTGTTGCGGGCCAATCGCTACGTCAACTGGGCGCGGGCGCGACTGGGCTATCCGTACTGGTCGCTGTCGGCTTTCGCCAAGCAGCGGGTCAAGACCGCGGTGAACTTCATTTCCGAGTTCGAAAAGGCAGTGGCCCACGAGTGCCGCCGCCGTGGCTTCGATGGTGTGGTCTGCGGTCACATCCATCATGCCGAGATCAAGAACCTCGAGGGCGTGACCTACTACAACTCCGGCGACTGGGTCGAATCCTGCACCGCGCTGGTCGAGCACCACGACGGTCATATGGAAATCCTGCACTGGGCGGACACCGAAGGCGCCCACCAAAACGTGACGCCGCTGCGCGTCGCCTGACCGGCTTGCAGTGCGGCGGACCACCGCCGACACTGCCGGCATGAGTGATGACGTGGAAATCCTCGCCGAGGGGCGCTTCCTGCGGCTCTCGCGGCGGGGACGGTGGGAGTACGTGTCGCGGGTGAACGCCGCCGGCGCCGTCCATATCCTCGCGGTTACCCCCGACGACGAACTGCTGATGGTGGATCAGTACCGCGTGCCCATGGACGGCCGGGTGCTGGAATTGCCGGCCGGTATCGTCGGCGATGCCGACGGCGGGGCAGACGACACCCCGGAAACGGCGGCCGTGCGCGAGCTGATCGAGGAAACCGGCTATCGCCCCGGCCGGGTGGAACGGCTTTATCAGGGACCGTCCTCGCCGGGGATGGCCTCGGAAGTGGTGACCGTGGTGCGCGCATTCGATCTGGAACGCGTGGGCGACGGCGGCGGTCTCGACGACGAGGATATCCGCGTGCTGCGCGTGCCGCTTTGCGGCGTGCGCGACTGGCTGGCGGAACAGGTGGCAGCCGGCCGCACGGTGGACCACAAGGTCTACGCCGCGCTGTTCTTCCTCACCACGTCGCTCAGGTCCTGAATTGCCGCCGGTTCGCCGGCCTCGGTGGCCACGCACAGCGCGTAACCCGCCGGCGCCGGCGGGCGTGACAGCCGGAACGTGCGGTTGTCGAGCCGAGCGTTGTCGGCTTCGATCTGCACCGCCGCCAGGCGGCGTGGCCCGACCAGCCCGGTCGCCTTGATCACCGCCTCACGCGCCGTCCAGCTGGTGAAGAACATCGCCGGGTCGTGCTCCGCCGCGGCGTTTTCCTCGAGCGAGAGCAGCCGCAGAACCCGCAGGGTCCGCAGCGGCCGGATACGTTCGATATCCACCCCGATGGCGCCCACCGCGCTCACCGCGCAAACCGCATAGTCCCCCGCATGGCTGAGGCTGATGGCGGGGCCTTCCGGCATCGCCAGCCGGCCGTCCCGGCGCGTCAGCGCGGCAAGCTCGATCGGCCAGTCGTCGTGAACGGCCGCGGCCGCCAGCAGGCGCAGCCCGTCCTCGCTCTGTCGGCGGGCGTGTGCGCTGCGCATGGCGTCCAGACGATCGCGCAGCGGGGCCGACAGCGCCGCCCGCCAGGCCGCGGATACGGGCGGCAGGTCGCGCCGGTCCAGCAGGTACAGTCCGGGCTCGCGGCTCACGTGCCCTGCCAGGCCTGCTCGGTCAGCTCGTTGAGCAGCCGGCCCAGGCGTTCCGCCTCCGCGACGACATCCGCCTCGGGGCTGATGGTCTGCGGCGGCCCCAGCGCGATGCGCAGACGGGCGAACGGCTTGGGAATCAGCGTGCCGTCCCAGGTGCGCAACTGCCAGTAGCCGTCGAGCGCACAGCCCACCGGGAGCACCGCGGCGCCGGTACGCCGCGACAGGATTACCGCCCCGGCCTTGAACTGCTGGGCCGGTCCGCTGGGGCCATCCGCGAACACTACCGGTGACGTGTCCTCTTCCAGGGCCTTGCCCATCGCCCACAACGCCTCGCGGCCGGACCGGGTGGACGAGCCCCGCATCACCGCGGCCCCGTGCATCAATGCCACCCGGGCGATGAATTCGCCTTCCCGGGACGGGCTGATCAGGAAGCCCACGCGCATGCCCAGGCGCTGCCAGGTCAGCAGGTAGATGCCGCTTACCAGTTCCGCCTGGTGCCAGGCACAGGCAATGACCGACCCCGCACGGCGGGCGGCTTCGAGATGACCGCCGCCGGCGACGACCTCGATACGACAGGTCCAGCGCACCAGCCGGATATAGGCCGAGGCCACCCGGGCCAGCAGACTGATCTTCAGACTCTGCCAGACCGTTAGGTTGGCCCGCAGGCTGCCGTCCGGGTTGCGGATAAAGGGCTCGCGTTCGCTCATGGGCGAGGGAAGGGCTCGTGATGCATGCCGGTCCGGTAGTATCGCCGATCGACCGGTCGCCCCGCACGGATTGAAACCGCGCGCCGGCGATCGCAGATTTGCCTCTGGTTCCGGGAACTCATCCGCGCATGCTTCGAACGCACGACGGCGGGTCACTCGCCCTGCTGACCGACCTCTACCAGCTCACCATGGCCTACGCCCACTGGCGCGCGGCCGATCCCGAGCGCGAGGCCGTGTTCAACCTGTTCTTCCGCCAGGCCCCGTTCGGGCAGGATTTTGCGCTGGCCTGCGGCATGGCGGACGTGCGCGACTACCTCGCTGATTTCTACTTTGCGCCGGATGATATCGACTATCTGCGCATGCTCAGGGACGCCCGCGGCGGGCGGCTGTTCGACCCCGCGTTTCTGGACTATCTCGCAACCCTGCGATTCACCGGCGATGTGGACGCGGTGCCGGAAGGAACGGCGGTGTTTCCCCGCGAACCCATGCTGCGGGTACGCGCGCCCATCCTGCAGGCGCAGTTGCTGGAAACCGCGCTGCTCAACCTGGTGAACTTTCCCACCCTGATCGCCACCAAGGCCGCCCGCATGGCCGGCGCCGCCGGGGGTGACCCGGTGCTGGACTTCGGCCTGCGCAAGGCCCACGGGCCGCAGGCCGGGGTGATCGCCGCACGGTCGGCCTACATCGGCGGCTGCGCGGGTACGGCCAACGTGCTGGCGGGCAAGCTGTACGACATCCCGGTTCGCGGCACCCACGCTCACAGCTGGGTGATGGCCTTCGACGACGAGCTGGAAGCCTTCCTGCGCTACGCCGAGGCCCTGCCTGACAACTGTATCTTCCTGGTGGATACCTACGACACGCGCACCGGCATCGACAACGCCATTGCCGCCGGCCGGGAGCTGCGCGAACGCGGGCACGAGATGCTGGGTATCCGCCTGGACTCCGGTGATCTCGGGGAACTGGCGCGCGAGGCCAGGGAAAAGCTCGATGCAGCCGGATTCCCGGACGCGCGCATTGCCGCCAGTTCCAGCCTGGACGAGTACCGCATCGCGGAGCTGAAGCAGGGTGATGCGCCGATCGTGCTCTGGGGCGTGGGAACGAAGCTCACCACCGGCGCACCGGATGGCGCCCTCGACGGCGTCTACAAGCTGGGAGCGATTCGCGACGATGCGGGCCGCTGGCGCCAGTGCGCCAAGCGCTCGGACACCGCCGAAAAACAGACCCTGGCCGGCAGTCTGCAGGTGCGCCGCTTTCTCGACGTCGACGGCCGGCCGCTGGCCGACTGGCTCTACGACGACGCCGTGAGCGGCGCCGACTTCCGGGCCGGCCGGTTGCTGACCAATGGCGAGGCCCGCGGGTTGCCATCCGCCGCGGCCACGCGGGACCTGCTGCAGCCGCTGATCCGTGCCGGCCGGCCCGCGGGCGGTCCCCCCGATCTGCAGGCCATCCGCGAACACGCCGCGAGTGAATGCTCGGCGTTTGCCGCTGTCACAGGCTACGAGGTTGCGCTGGAGGCGCGGCTGGCCGATGCGCAGGGAGACACTTGATGGCAACAGAGGCGCTGATCCTGGTCGACATCCAGAACGATTTTCTGCCCGGCGGGGCGCTGGCGGTTCCCGAGGGCGACGCCGTGATACCGGTTGTCAATTGCCTGCAATCCGGTTTCGATATCGTGGTGGCATCACAGGACTGGCACCCGGCTGACCATCTGTCCTTCGCCAGCCAGCACGAGGGTCTGACGCCGTTCGACGTGACGGAAGTGGACGGTCTGACCCAGATTCTATGGCCTGATCATTGCATCCAGGGATCCCGTGGCGCCGAATTCGCGCCCGACCTGAACATGAGCCGCGTGGATGCAGTCTTTCGCAAGGGCACGGACCGCCGTATCGATAGCTACAGCGCCTTTCACGACAACGGTCACCGCAAGGCCACCGGTCTGGCCGACTGGCTGCGGGCCCGCGACGTGACCGCGGTGACCCTGGCCGGCCTGGCCGCGGATGTCTGCGTGTACTTCACCGCGATGGATGCGGTGGACGAAGGATTCGCCACCCGGCTGGTGTCCGACGGCACCCGCGGCGTGGACCTGCAGCCCGGCGACGTTGACCGCGCGTTTGAACGCATGCGCGCCGCCGGGGTCGAGATTGTCACCAGCGAGCGGCTTGCCGGCCACTGAGCCAGCCGCGCCGACCCAGCCCGACAGGAGTGGAACGTCATGCCCGATGCCGAGTTGCAGGTTGACCAGACGCTTGCGGATACCGGCCGCATCACGCTCAGCCCGATTGCGGCGGTGATCCACGTACAGTGCGGTGGCGAGTCCATCGCCCGCTCCGAACAGGCCCTGGAGTTGCGGGAAACCGGCTATCCGCCGGTGATTTACGTGCCGATCGCGGATGTCCGTCCCGGCGTGCTCGGGCACAACCCCGCCACCAGCCACTGCCCCTTCAAGGGCGACGCCCGCTACTACGATGTGATGGTGGGCGACCGGGCCCTGCCCAACGCCGCCTGGCACTATCCCGATCCCAGGCCGGAACTGGCGACCATTGCCGACTGCGTGGCCTTCTATCCCGATCCCATCGTGATCTGGCGGGAATAGGGTATCGCCCCAGCCGCGGCGAGTGCCCGGCGCCGATGCCTTACCGCTGATGCCGTGAACAGCCCGCCTCGCCGGTGCACCGGCGCGGTCGCGCATGTTCTAATGAAGTTATCCACGTCACCGGTCGACCGCTCATGAGTGCTCCCGCTTCCCGCATTTCCCAGGACCTGATGGACCGCACCGGCAGCCTGACCACCGAGGTCACCCAGCCGCTGCCCGGGTCGCAACGCATCCACGTGGCCGGCTCTCGCCCGGATATCCGGGTACCCATGCGCGAGATCGCCCAGGCTGACACCCCGGCCACCTTCGGCATCGAGAAGAACCCGCCGATCACGGTGTACGACACCAGCGGGCCGTACACCGACCCGGACGTTGAGATCGACCTGACCGCCGGCCTCAAGCCGCTCCGGGCCAACTGGATCGCCGAACGGGGCGACACCGAGCGCCTGCCCGATTTCTCTTCCGAATACGGCCGCGCCCGGCATGCCGACAACGCTCTGGACCATCTGCGCTTCCCGGTGCCGCCGAAACCGCTGCGGGCGAAGGCCGGCGCCAACGTCAGCCAGATGCACTACGCCCGGCAGGGCATCGTCACGCCGGAGATGGAGTTCGTGGCGATCCGGGAAAACGCCCGCATCGACGCAATCCGCGACTCGCGACTGCTGCGCCGGCATCCGGGCCAGGGCTTCGGCGCCAACCTGCCGGACACGGTCACGCCGGAATTCGTGCGCGACGAGATCGCTGCCGGCCGCGCCATCATCCCCAACAACATCAACCATCCGGAATCCGAGCCGATGATCATCGGCCGCAACTTCCGGGTGAAGATCAACGCCAACATGGGCACCTCGGCGGTTTCCAGTTCCATCGCCGAGGAGGTTGAAAAGATGGTCTGGTCGGCCCGCTGGGGCGGCGACACCATCATGGATCTGTCCACCGGCAAGCACATCCACGAAACCCGCGAGTGGATCATCCGCAACTCGCCGGTGCCGGTGGGCACGGTGCCCATCTACCAGGCGCTGGAAAAGGTCGACGGCAAGGCCGAGGCCCTGACCTGGGAACTGTTCCGCGACACCCTGATCGAGCAGGCCGAGCAGGGGGTGGACTACTTCACCATCCACGCCGGGGTGCGGCTGCCGTTCGTGCCCATGACCGCGAAGCGCATCACCGGCATCGTCTCCCGCGGCGGCTCGATCATGGCCAAGTGGTGCCTGGCCCATCACCGCGAGTCCTTCCTGTACGAGCACTTCGAGGATATCTGCGAGATCATGGCCGCCTACGACGTGGCTTTCTCGCTGGGCGATGGCCTGCGCCCCGGATCGATCGCCGATGCCAACGACGAAGCCCAGATGGCCGAGCTGAAAACGTTGGGCGAACTCACCGAGATTGCCTGGAAACACGATTGCCAGGTGATGATCGAGGGCCCCGGCCACGTGCCCATGCAGCTGATCAAGGAAAACATGGACGCCGAGCTGGAAGCCTGCAACGAGGCGCCGTTCTACACCCTCGGCCCGCTGACCACCGATATCGCCCCGGGCTACGACCACATCACCAGTGCCATCGGCGCCGCCCAGATCGGCTGGTACGGCACCGCCATGCTCTGCTACGTCACGCCCAAGGAGCACCTGGGCCTGCCCAATCGGGATGACGTGCGCGAAGGCATCATCACCTACAAGATCGCCGCCCACGCCGCCGACCTGGCCAAGGGCCATCCCGGGGCCCAGATCCGCGACAACGCGCTGTCCAAGGCCCGCTTCGAATTCCGCTGGGAGGACCAGTTCAACCTGGCCCTGGACCCGGATCGTGCCCGTGGGTACCACGACGAAACCCTGCCCAAGGACAGCGCCAAGGTCGCCCACTTCTGCAGCATGTGCGGCCCCAAGTTCTGCTCCATGCGCATCTCCCAGGAAGTCCGCGAGTTCGCCGCCGAGCGCGGCATCGAGACCCCCGAGGACGCGCTGGAGGCCGGGCTGGCCGAAAAGGCCGAGGAGTTCGTCGAAACCGGTGGGGAGATCTACCGCTAATGCGCACGAGCGTCACGGCTCTTGGTCGTAGTGACCACCGATGGCGAAGATATAGACATGGCGGTCATCAAACTTATAGAGGAGTCGATCTTTCTGGGAAAGCCGCCGGGACCACAGGCCTGAGAGGCTGTGCTTTAGCGGTTCCGGTTTTCCTCGGCCGGAGGCCGGGTCGTCGCGGACCATTTCTTTCAGTAGCCCGCAAAGAGATTGGTGCAGCTTCTTGTCTCGTTGTCGGAGCTTCTCGTAAGCCGCCCGGGTATCGCCCTCAAAGACGAGTGATCTCACTGATCTCCTCGTCGCCGGGTTTATATCCAGTGCCCTCGTTATGGGTCGCTGCGGACTCCGCCAATTGGCGCATCAGATCGCTATTCTGGAGTACGTACAGGGTTTCCTGTTCCCGCTCCCAGTCGTCGGCGCTCATGACCACGAAGGCTTCGCCGGAGCGCCGAGTCACCTTCAGTGGGGTGTGATTGCTAACCGCCTGTTCGACAAAAGCTTTCAGATTTTCTCTGAACCGGTTTACGCTGACGGAGTCCATGATGAACTGACCGGGTAGTACGGGAATTCCGTACATGCTAGGGCGGAGATTGCATCGAGTCAATCATGTCCGTCCACGGGAGCCGTCGGTAAGCTGGTTATCCTGGTCGGGATGCACCTGTGTGCGGCCAGGAATCGGTTACCCCGCATACGACTTATGTTCCGAGCCGGTAAGGTGAATCGGTATCAACTTTCACGACCGATAACGGACCGCGATTCGTCACCGGTCAACGAGGCAGCCGTTGAATGGCATCGCATCCCCCGCCTACTCTGAACCCGTCGTCCCCCGACCGAACAACCGGCCTCAGCACCGCCTTCGTGGCCCTGGCGGCGCTGTGCTGGGGGATATCCGGCGGCATCGGCGGCATCCTGATGGCGGATGGCTGGAGTGCGTTCGTGGTGGCCTCCTACCGGGGCGCGATCGGCCTGCTCTTCGTGCTGGGCTGGCTGGCGTTGCGGCCGCGCCGCAGTGGCCTGGCCAGTGGCCGGTTGTGGTTCTGGTCGGTGGTCGCCGGCCTCGGGGTGGCGGGCAACTTCTCGTTCTATTTCGTGAGCATCGGGGAGGGCAGTGTCGCGGTGGCCGCGACGCTGATGTATTGCGCGCCGGTGTTCGTCTATCTGGTGTCGTTCGCGCTCAAGCTCGAGCGTCCCACGATGTTCAAGTGGGCGGCGATTGCGATGGTAATGGTCGGGATCGTCCTGCTCACGGGTATTTACGACATCGGGGCGGGCGGCGTCACACCCGTCGGCGTGGGGGCGGGTCTGCTGGCCGGATTGTCGTACGCGTTGTTCATTTTCGGCTTCAAGTACGCAGCGCCGCACGGCAGCCCGCAGGCGATTCTGGTCATTGCCTTCGCGGCGCTTTGCATCATTCTGATCGGCTTTGCGGATACCGGGCAGGTGGTCGCGGTGCTGAGCACGCCGGACTGGCCGCTGTTTGTCGTGCTGGGGGTGCTTGGCGCGGGGCTGTCGTTCATTCTCTACATTGTCGGGCTGAACCACACGGCGCCGGCGGTGGCCTCGATCGTGGCGATGGTGGAGCCGGTCACCGCGTCGCTGTTCGGCGTGGTTGTACTGGCGGAAAGCCTGGCCGGCCTGCAGATTGTCGGCATGGGGCTGATTCTGCTCACGGTGACGGCACTGAGCATCAACTCGCGCACCATCTAGCCATTCCGTCTGACGATTCTCTCGCTCTGACGTTTTATCCGTCACACTGACCATCCACTGACTGCCATCGAGTTCCAGCAAATGCGTGTTTTCGCCAACCCCGTCGGGGCCGGGTCCCTCTGGTTCGATAATCTGACCACCGCGCAGGGCACACCGGTGGCCTACGATCCGCAGGCGCGGGCCTTTCTGGCCACGCCGCCGTTCTGCGTGAACCGCGAGGTGATCGGCTGCAACTGGATCGCGCCGGAACAGGGGGCGTTCTGCCGGTCCTGCGCGATGACCGCGCTGGCGCCCGATCCCTCGATTGCCGACGCCATGCCCAACTGGGCGTTGACCGAGGCCGCCAAGCGCTGGGCGCTGGACAACCTGGGTCGCTGGCACTGGTTCCGGCCGGAGGATCCGGGCACGCGGCCGGTATTTCACATGCTGGCCGAGGGGGCGACGCCGGTACCCATGGGGCACGCGCAGGGCGTGGTCACCATCAGCGTGAACGAGGCCGACCCGGTGCTGCGCACCACCCGCCGTCAGGCGCTGCACGAGCCCTACCGCACGATGATCGGCCACATGCGCCACGAAATCGCCCACATGCTCTGGTGGCGGCTGAGCCTGCGGGAGGATTTTCTGGCCGCCTTCCGCGCCATGTTCGGCGACGAGCGCGACGACTATCCGGCCGCCCTGCAGCGCCACTATCAGAACGGCCCGCCCGCCGACTGGGATCGCCGCTTCCTGACCACCTACGCCTCCGCCCATCCGCACGAGGACTGGGCCGAGACCACCGCCCACCTGCTGCACCTGACCGACATCACCGACAGCTTCGTCGCCGCCGGTCTGACCGCCGCCGACCTGCCGAGCCCGCGCTGGGATCCCTATGCCTAGCCGGATGCCGACCGCCTGATCCGGGTGGCGGCATCGCTGACCGTGGCGGTGAATCACGTCAACCGCGCCATGGGCTTGTCGGACCTGTATCCATTCGTGCTGTCGGACGCCGCCCGTCGCAAGCTGGGCTTCGTGCACGACTGGCTGCGCCGGGGCGCGCAAGGGCTGTAAGGCCGTAACCAGCCGCGTGGTGCCGATCCGGGTTTCGGCAAGTGCACCCGGAATCGGCTATTATGGCCGGCTTTTCCGGTGATTTTCCTGCGACATGAGCCATGACCTGTCCGATCGGGCGCTGCCGTTTCCGCTGGCCCGTATCGGCATAATCGGCGGCGGCCAGCTCGGCCGCATGATGGTGCGAAAAGCCACCCAGCTGGGCTTTTCCGCCATCGTGCTGGACCCGACCCCGAATTCGCCGGCCGGCCAGGTCGCGGGCCATCAGATCGTGGGCGATTTCTTCGACCCGGCCAAGCTGCGCGAGCTGGCCGAGCTGTCGAACGTCACCACCTTCGATATCGAGTCCATCGACTCGAAGGCGCTGGAAACTCTGGTGGCTGATGGTTTCAGCATCCTCCCGTCCCCGCAGCTGCTGGCCAGCATCCAGAACAAGCTGACGCAGAAGCAGATGCTGGCCGACAAGGGCATCGCCACCGGCCGCTTCGTCGGACTGGATCAGCCCACCCCGGCGGCCCTGGCCGAATTCGGCTATCCGCTGGTGCAGAAGGCCCAGCGCGGCGGCTACGACGGCCGCGGCGTCGAGATTTTCCATGACGATAGTGATCCCGAACGCATCCTGCCGGTGCCCAGCCTGCTGGAGGAATACATCGACTGCGACAAGGAACTGGCGGTGATGGTCGCCCGCGGGCTGGACGGGGTCACCCGCGCCTATCCCGTGGTCGAAATGGTGTTCGATCCGGAAGCCAACATACTGGACCAACTCCTGGCCCCGGCCCGTATCAGTGAAGAACAGACCCGGGCGGCCCGCCAGCTGGCCATCGACACGATCAAGGCCATCGACGGCGTCGGCGTGTTCGGCGTCGAGCTGTTCCTGGCGAAGGACGGCCGCCTGCTGGTCAACGAGATCGCCCCGCGCACGCACAACTCCGGCCACTACACCATCGAGGCCTGCGTGACGGACCAGTTCGAGCAGCAGATCCGCGCCATCACCGGCCTGCCGCTTGGTTCCACCGAACAGGTCAAGCCCGCGGTGATGATCAACCTGCTGGGCGAACCGGGGTACAGTGGCCGCACCATCGTCGAGGGTCTGGATGAGGCGCTGGCCGTCGAGGGCGCGGCGGTACACATCTACGGCAAGGCCGAGTCACAGCCGGGCCGGAAGATGGGTCACGTGACCGTGGTCGACCGCAGCATCGAAGCCGCCGGCGCCAAGGCCGAGCGGATACGCCAGGTTCTGAAGATTCGTGGAGAGCGCCCGCTATGACAACGGAACAGCAGCCTCTGGTCGGCATCATTATGGGCAGCGATTCCGATCTGCCGGTGATGCAGAAGGCGGCCAATATCCTCGACGAGCTGACGGTGCCGTACGAGCTGACCATCGTGTCCGCCCACCGCACGCCACAACGTCTCTACGACTACGCCACCGGTGCCGAGGCGCGTGGCCTGCGGGTAATCATCGCCGGCGCCGGTGGCGCCGCGCACCTGCCGGGCATGGCCGCGGCCATGACACCGCTGCCGGTGATCGGGGTGCCGGTCAATGTCACCGCGCTCAGCGGCCAGGATTCCCTGCTATCGATCGTACAGATGCCGGCCGGCGTACCGGTGGCCACCGTCGCCATCGACAATGCCACCAATGCCGGCCTGCTGGCCGCGCAGATTCTCGGCACCGGCGACGATGCCCTGCGGGATCGCGTCAGGGCCTATCGCGGAACGCTGGAAGACAGGGTGCTGACCAAGGCGAAGGACCTGACCCGCCGGGGCGGCTGACAGGCCGGACGGGGCCAGCGGCGGTTTCCGCCCGGGCCCCGTTCTGTGGCAGATTGGTGGCATGGACTGGCGCCTCACACTCACCGGCCTCGCGCTGGCGCTCGCCCCGGGTCTGTCGGGCGCGGCCGGGCAGGCGGAAGACCCGCGCGACTTCATCAAGTTCGGGCACAAGTACGCCTCCGACTGCACCCGTCATCGCGCCGAAATGCGGCTGGTGGAAAACACCCACGAAACCCGCACCATCGAAGTCGTGCTATGGCGCTACCTGGGCGACACTCGCAGCCAGGGCCGCAGCGTCAAGCAACTGGCGCCGGGCGCCGACCCGGTAGCTCTGGGCTGTACCGCGGCCAACGGGTTGAAGCGGCGCTGGGAGATCGAACGGATCCAGTTCCTGCCCTGATTGCACAAGGGTTGGCGGTCAGACGAGTGGCGACGCCCCGTGACCGACACGGCGCACTTGCGCTGATGGCATGAAAGCTGCTGGTGCACACTGAATCGCGGCGGGTGCCCGCGATCCGCAGGGTGTCGCATACTGCCGCCCAGATCGCCGATATCAACCGGGGGTTCTAGTGTTTGCAAGGATTCGCGCCCGGCGCCGACCGCGGCTCCACGCCTCGGCCGCGACCGCCGGTGTCTTCGTGCTCGCGCTGGTCGTGTTCCAGGCACTGGCATGGCTGCAGGCAGAGGAACGGCAGCATCAGGCGCGCGAGCGGGTGGTCGAGCACGCCGCCGGGCTGCGCGCGAGGCTGGATACCGGGCTCAGTTCGACACTGTACCTCGCCAACGGGCTGGTGGCACTGATCCGCGGGGTGGATGCGCCCACGCCGGCCCAATTCCGCGGGGCATTGCGCGCCCTGCATGACGCCGACCCGCGTGTGCGCAACATCGGTCTGGCTCCCGGTAACCGGATTACCTACATCCATCCGTTGCAGGGCAATGAAGAGGCGATCGGGCTGCGTTTCGACCAACAACCGGATCAGTGGCCCGGCGTGCAACGCGCGATGGAAAGCCGCAGTTCGGTGGTTGTGGGGCCGGTAAATCTGGTGCAGGGCGGCCGCGGGATCATCAACCGCACCCCGGTATTCCTCGAGAACGGCGACTACTGGGGGCTGATCTCGATCGTGGTCGACATCGAACGGCTGCTCGACTACGTGGGCCTGGCGCCCGAGGTGGATGGAATCCGCTACTGGTTGCTCGGAAACGCCGAACCGTCGGGTCAGCGGGGACGTCTCGTCGGCGACGGCGACGGCGAGGTGCCGGCCGATGCGGTGACGATGCCGATCAGTCTGCCGGGCGCCTCCTGGCAGTTGCGGGCGATACCGGCGGATGGGTGGCGCCCGCCACCGGCTTACGTGTGGGCGTGGCGCCTTGGCGGACTGATACTGGCGGTACTGGTGTCCTGGGTGGTGTGGCTGCTGATCCGCGCCGGTCAGCGGCACCGGGCAATGGCGGCGGCCATGCAGCGGCTCAACGATGAACTGGTGATGAAAAACACCGAGCTGACCCAGTTGTCGCGTCACGATGGCTTGACCGGCCTGTCCAACCGGCGGCACTTCGATGACGTCTACGCCAAGGCCTGGGCCAGGGCCTGGCGCCAGCGCCGGGCCATTCATGTGCTGATCATCGATTTCGACAACTTCAAGGCGGTCAATGATCGTTATGGCCATGTCGCCGGGGATGCCTGTCTCGTCGGCGGCGCCGCTGCCATTCGACGAGCCGTGGGCCGGGGCGAGGATCTGGTGGCGCGCTCCGGTGGCGAGGAATTCGCCGTCGTCATCGAGAATGCCGACACTGCCGCTGTCGACTTGCTGGCCGAACGCATCCGCCGTGAAATCGCGGCGGCGGTAATCGATGTGCCCGGGCAGCTCGAGCCGCTGTCGCTGACCGCCAGTATTGGTGTGGCCGGCGCCGTCCCCATGGGCCCCGATGGCGGCACCGATCTCTACCGCGAGGCCGACGGCGCCCTCTACCGGGCCAAGCGCGACGGCCGCAATCGCGTCCGCTGGGCCGACAGCCGTGGATGAAAGCGTCCGGCGCGCGATGGCGCGTCTGCCGAACGTGCCGGACCTCTATGGCTGGCTGCACCTGGACCGGCGCGGCCGCTGGTACGTCGACGGCGAACGTATCACCCATCCTCGCATCCTGGCCTTCATCGAACGCAACTACGCCGCCGACGACCGCGGCTGCTGGTATTTCCAGAACGGGCCTCAGCGCGGCTACGTCAGCCTCGAATACACCCCGTTGATCCTGCGGGTGGACAGCGACGGCCGGCTGATGACGCATACCGGCCAGGCGGTTTCGGCGATTCGGCGGATTTTTCTGGACGAGCAGGGCAGCCTAGTGGCGGACACGCCGTTGGGTGCGGGCGTGATCGACGACCATGACCTGGAGTGGGCGCTGGCGCGGCTGCGCCGGGATGATGTCCCCGCCGATGACGGTGCCATCGCGACTGCCCTGGCACAATCGGATGGCACCACGACGTCGCTGCAATTCGAGTTTGGTGGGGCGTTGGCGGATGTCATTCGGGTGAATGGCGATTCGCTTCCGGCCGTGCTGGGATTCGTCCGTGGGCCGCAACCACGGTGATCAGTCCGGTCGGATGAATCCGACCCTACGACAGTTGGGCTCGAAGAGGCGCCATCTGGTTACGCCGTAGGGCGCAATTCATTGCGCCGACCCGACGACCACCTACCCGCTGGCCCGCATGCCCCCGCCGGAACCGGGGCCGGTGGGCGGCGTCCAGACGTTGCGAATGGCCTGTCGCCCGCGTTCCGGAAAATCGTCGGAGAAGCGCAACCGCGCGTGGCGGCCAGCGCCCTTGCAGTCGATGGTCCCGCGGTCGATGCCGTGCAGGGCGGCGATGTCCTGGACGGCGTTTAGGAAGCGCGCCGGCGGCTTGCCGATGGTGACATGCACGCCCTCGGCATCGATGCGCAGGCGGTAGGTCAGGCGGAATCGGTCGAACATGCAGGTCGGGTCTAGGTCAGTCGGTGGCTGGATCGGCGCGGCGGCGCCGGTCCCGGAAGAATGCCCAGATTTCGGCATTCGCGTCGATCACTTCGGTGGCGGGCCCCAGGATGCGGGTCAGTGCGGGGTCGGCGCCGGGCCAGACGTGACCCGCGCCGGTCAGCCGCCACAACTGGACGGTGGCGCCGGCGGGGCAGTCCGCATAGATCAGTCGCACCGCCCGGTGCTCGGTGTCGGGGCCGTGCCAGGTCCGTTCCTCGTCGGTTGCCACCCGCGCCGGGCGACAGCCATTTCGCTCGGCCCAGCCGGTAAGCGAGGCATTCACGGGCGGATGGTGGACGCGCGCTCGCGTGAGCGGAAAGGGCGGCCCCAGCCCGCCATCGTAGAGCGCCCGCGGATCGTCCCGGCTGTGGATGTGCAGGATCGGCACCGGGTCGCCACGGGGGGCGGTCGGGGTGATGATTCCGGCTACCGGTGCCACCGCCGCCAGCCGGTTGCCCGGGGATTCGGCCAGCCGGTAGGCCATCATCGCGCCGTTGGACAGACCGGTGGCGTAGATGCGTGCCGGGTCGGCCGGCAGGATGTCGATCAGCCGGTCGATCAGCGCAGCGGTGAAGCCCACGTCGTCCACGTTCTCCCGGGCGGCGTAGCCACAACAGTCCCCCGCATTCCAGGTGCGCAGGCGCCCGAGCATACCGCCGGTGCCGTCGGGATAGACGGTGACGAAACCCTCGCGCGCACCCAACTCGTGCAGCCGGCTGTAATCCTGCTGGTTGGCGGCATGGCCGCCGCCGCCGTGGAAATTGAGCACCATCGGCCAGGGTGGTGCGCCGGCGCCATCCGGCACATGCACGAGCGCCTGCCGCTGCCGGCCCTCGTGCTCGAGCTCGATCGTGTGGGTGCCGGGTTCCAGTGCCGCTGCCGACCCGGCGGTAATCCCGAGCATCAGTATCAGCCACCGCCATCCGGCGCCGGGGCGAATCGCGGGTTGCGGCGTCCCTGCCGACGGCGCCATCGGGCTAGAACATCAGCGCGTAGGGTCCGCCGCGTTCCAGGGCGCGCTGGTAGGCGGGCCGGGCGTGAATGCGCTTCAGGAAGGCCGCCAGATTCGGATAGTCATCCAGGTTGGCGCGGGCCCGGGCGGCCTCGAGCGGGAAGCTGAGCATGATGTCGGCGGCACTCAGATCGGAGCCGGCGAACCAGTCACGGCCGGTGAGTTCGCCTTCCAGGTACGCCAGATTCTCGGCGATGCGGGGATCGAGAAACTGCTGTCCCACGCCGTAGGCCAGCAGCCCGCCGAACGGGCGCAGCGGCAGCGGGACCGGCTTCGACCCCAGCTTGGAGAAGATCAGCTTCATCACCAGCAACGGCATCAACGTGCCCTCGGCGTAATGCAGCCAATAGGTGTAGCGCAGACGCTCCTCGTCGCCGTCCGGCACCAGCAGGCCGCCCGCGCGGCTGGTCAGGTACTCGATGATAGCGCCGGTTTCGGCCACCGTCCGCTCGCCGTCCACGATCACCGGCGACCGTCCCAGCGGGTGCACCTGCTTGAGTTCGGGCGGCGCCAGCATGGTCTTGCGGTCGCGCTCGTGCCGGACGACCTCGTAGTTCAGTTCCAGCTCCTCCAGCAGCCAGAGCACCCGCTGGGAGCGTGAATTTTCCAGATGATGGACGATGATCATGGCGTTGGCCGGTGGGTCGGAATTCAGGGCGCAAGGATATCCGCGGGCCGCGGGCAATGCGAGCCGCGCCCGTGTGACAATGCCGTATGACCGTGGACGACAAGCCATTCGCCCCCGCCTGTGAGCGCAATCGCGAGCCGATTCTGACGGTGCTGCGACGATACCTCGGGGACAGCCACCGCGTGCTGGAGATCGGCAGCGGCACCGGCCAGCATGCCGTGTATTTCGGCGCTGCCATGCCGCATCTGCTGTGGCAGACAAGCGACGTGGCGGACAACCACTCCGGCATCCGCGCCTGGCTGGGCGAGGCGGACCTGCCCAACGTCCGGGAACCACTGGCGCTGGACGTCACCGGCGACTGGCCGGCAGACAATTTCGACGCCATATTCGCGGCCAACACCCTCCACATCATGGACTGGCCGGCGGTCCGGGCGTTCTTTGCGGGCGTGGGCCTTGTACTGGCGCCGGGCGGCCGGCTGATCGTGTACGGGCCGTTTCATTATGACGGTCGACCCACCGGCGAGGGCAATGCCCGTTTCGATGCCTCGCTGCGGGCGCAGCCCGGCGGCATGGGGATTCGCGATGTCGCGGATGTGGATCCGCTGGCCGCTGAAGCCGGCCTGCGTTTGGTGGAGGACGTGGCGATGCCGGCGGATAACCGGTGTCTGGTCTGGTGTTGTGTTGAGGGCTTTGGTTGAGCCGTTGCGGCTCTCGCGGGCCGCAGGGCGCCATTCATGGCGCCGGTCCAGTTTTCGAAGTGAATTAGAAGGGAAGATTCCGCCCCGCTGACGCGGGCCGGGTAACTTTCTTGTGCGACAAGAAAGTCACCAAAGAAGCGCTTCCGGCGGGCGAGTCCTGCCTCGAACGGGGTTCGAGGCAGGATGCCCTGTGCGCTTCGGTCGGCGAGGGGGTGTTTCGACGGGTCATCCCTGACCCGGCGAAAACCGCGCGCCCGTCCTGGGCGCGCCCCTTCGGGCCAGGAACCTCGCCGCCCTGCAGTGCTCGGCTCGGCCCGGCGGGAATCAAGAGGTGGCACATCTTGGTGTGGTCGCGTCTTCCCTCCCGTTAGCGCTTGCCGCCCGATCGCCGGGGCATCGGGTAAACGGGCCATGGATGGCCCGTTTAGTGCCGTTCAGGACACGACGTCCTGTCGGCACGGCCCGCTTCATGCCCCGGCGGTCGGGCGGGAATCCCCCGGTCAGCGCTGCGGCGCTGACCGGGGGACAAGCGGTCCGGGTCGCCTTTCTTTTCGTGTCTTTTCTTTGGCGACGCAAAGAAAAGAGACTCGCCCTTCAGGGCGAAATTCTTCGCTCTTTCTGACCTTGCGCGGCAGGATTCACTTGATCGGCGAACCGAGTATCACCAAGTAAGAAAAAGCCCGCCGAAGCGGGCTTGGTCGTCACAACCGGAATACCGCCTATTCGGCAAACATCCCCTTGAGATTATCCAGTCCTGCCTTGTAGACCCCGTTGATGGTCTCGGTGGCGGTAGCATCATTCGCACCCGCAGCGTTGAAGGTGCCGTTCCAGGTCACGTTGCTGCTGTTGTCGCCGGCCGGCATCACGGTGATGGTGGCCTGGTAGTCGGCTACCGGCAGCACGCCTTCGACGATGGTGTAGGTGTAGCTCATGCCGTCGGCGTCATAGGCCTGCAGTTCCTCGGTGACGGTGCCGCCGTCGCCGCCCAGGGTCAGCAAGCGCTGGGCGCCGGGTTCGTTGTTGGTGCCGGTGGTGATTTCCGTGCTCGCCACGGCCGGATGCCAGCCGTCGAGATCACCGAAGTCGCCGATGGTTTCCCAGACATCGGCGGCGGGTGCGTTGACGGTGACGGACTGGCTGGCGCTTAGGCTGCTGTTGCCGGCGCTGCAGGCGCCGAGCAGCAGGGTGCCGGCGGCGGCGATAAGAATGCCAATACTGCGGGACATGTTGAGGTCTCCTCCCTTTGCGTTATGGGTGCGGCCGCCGGTAATCCGTATCTTGCATGCGGGCGACCGTCGAGCAGTGTCGCAAATGCCGGACTCAAAAGCGACGCAATTGATCACCCCAGGCCTTGAGGTCCAGCAGGATCTGCAGTTTGGCGGCATCGCCGTCGATGTGATCGGGCAGTTGCGCCAGCAGTTCGTCGTAATCGTCCAGGGTGAGGCCGCCGTCGGGGGCGTGGGTCAGACGCCGCTCCCGCCAGCGCTGCCATTCTTCGCGATCCCCGGCATCCAGGGTGTCGGGGAAGTAGCGGGCGCGGTAGCGGAACAGCAGCTCCCGCAGCCGCGGGTCCTCGAAGGCGGGCGGATTGGCGGCCAGTTCGGCGCCGTCGGCAAGGCGTACCCGTTCGCAGGCGGCACGGTCGGCATCCGGCACGAAGCCGCCGTACAGGTCCTGTTCGGGATCGCGTTGGTCGTCGAAGTCGCCCTGGGCGAATACTGCCTGGACCTTGGCGCTGACGGTGTCGATATCCGCCATCAGCGCATCGCGGTGGCGGCGCAGGGTGTCGCCGTCCAGTTGCAGCCGCTCGGCTTCGGCGGGTCTGAGCATGCTGGCCGGGGCCAGCACCGGGCACTTGTTGATGTGGATGCCCTTGAGCGGCATGCGTGCCACGCCCTCCGGCAGATCGGCGGCGGGCGTGAACAGCCGTTCGTGGATGTCCTCGGGCGGCAGGGCCAGCAGGTCGGCGGGGTCGTGGCGCAGGTCGAACGCGATCACCGCGTTGCGGTTCACCGGATGGGTCACGATCGGCATCACCAGGCTGAGGCAGCCCAGTTCGGCCGGGAACTTCTCGGATACGTGCAGCACCGGACGGTGGTTGTCCACGTCCAGCAGCGCCCGGGCGGAGGCCTTGTCGCGGTTGGCCTGGACGAACTCGTACATACGCGGCTGGCGCTCGCGGATCAACCGGGCCAGGCCGATGGTGGCGTGCACGTCGGACAGGGCGTCATGGGCCCGGGCCTGCTCCAGGTTGTTGGCGGCGGCGAGATGTTCCAGCTTGAAGCTGGGGGCGCCGTCCTCGCGGGTCGGCCATTCGATGCCGTCCGGGCGCAGCGCGTAGGTCAGGCGCACCATGTCGATGATGTCCCAGCGCGAGCAGCCGTCGGCCCATTCCCGCCGGTAGGGATCGAAGAAGTTGCGCCACAGGGCGTGACGGGTGACCTCGTCGTCGAAGCGCAGGCTGTTGTAGCCGACGCCGCAGGTACCGGGCCGCGCCAGTTCCGCATGGATGGCAGCGATGAACTCGGGTTCGGGCAGGCCCTCGCGTTCGGCTGTCTGCGGGGTGATGCCGGTGATCAGGCAGGCCGCTGGCTCGGGCAGGCGGTCGGTCGGCGGCTGGCAGTAGCGCACCAGCGGATCGCCGATGACGTTGAAGTCCGCGTCGGTCCGGATGCCGGCGAACTGCGACGGCCAGTCGAAGCGCGGGTTGGCCCCGAAGGTTTCGTAGTCGTGCCAGTAGTAGGTAGTGGCGGCCACGCTCAGGCCTCTTCCAGTTCGCTGGCGCAGTCCAGCCAGCGTTGCTCGATGTCGTCGCGGCTCTTGCGCAGCCGGCCCTGCTCGGTGGTCAGGCGGGCTGCCCGCTCCCGGTTTTCCGGGGCGTACAGGTCGGGGTCGGCCAGCTGCGTTTCCAGTTCGTCGAGCTTCACGGTCAAGCGGTCGAGTTCGCGTTCCAGCTTCTTGAGTTCATTGCGCAGCGGCTTTTCCCGGTTGCGCTGGTCGGCCGCGGCCTGGCGTGCCTCACGGCCGCCGGGCCGGGCGGGCGGAGGTTCGGTTGGCGCCGGAGTGTTGCCGCCCTCGGCGTTGGCCTGCTGGGCACGCAGCCAGCGGGCGTAGTCGTCCAGATCGCCGTCGAACGGCTCGCAGCGGCCGTCGGCCACCCGCCACAGCTGGTCGCAGGTGGCATCGATCAGATGCCGGTCATGGGCCACCAGCACCACCGCCCCGGCGAAATCCTGCAGCGCGCGTTCCAGGGCCTGGCGCATGTCCAGGTCCAGGTGGTTGGTGGGCTCGTCCAGCAGCAGCAGATTGGGCTCGGTGTACACCACCATGGCCAGGGCCAGCCGCGCCTTCTCGCCGCCCGAAAACGGCGCCACTGGCGCCAGTGCCTTGTCGCCATGGAAGTCGAAGCCGCCCAGGAAGTTGCGCAGCTTCTGTTCGGTGGCCGCCGGGTCCATCCGCTGCAGATGGGTCAGCGCGCTGGCCTGGTGATCGAGCTGCTCCAGCTGGTGCTGGGCGAAATAGCCGATGTTGAGATAGCGGTCGCGCCCCACCGGCTCGGCCAGCGACGGCTGCTCGCCGGCCAGCAGCCGCATCACGGTGGACTTGCCGGCCCCGTTACGCCCCAGCAGGGCCAGCCGGTCGCCGGGGGCGATGGTCAGCTTCATGCCGGCCACCACCGGCGTGTTGTCGTAGCCGGCGGCGGCGCCGTCCAGCCGCAGCAGCCAGGTGGGCAGGCGCTTGGGTTCGGCAAAGGAAAACGTGAACGGGCTGTCCCAGTGCGCAGGCGCCACGGTTTCCATGCGCTCCAGCTGCTTGAGCCGGCTCTGCGCCTGCTTGGCCTTGGTCGCCTTGTAACGAAAGCGGTCGACGAACGCCTGCAGGTGGGCCCGGCGCTTGGCCTGGTTTTCGTACTGCGCCTGCTGCTGTTCCAGCTTTTCCGCCCGGCGCACCTCGAAGGCCGAGTAGTTGCCGGTGTAGAGCACACCCCGCTTGCCCTCCAGGTGCAGGATCTGCCCGGCCACCGCGTCGAGGAAGTCGCGGTCGTGGGAAATGACCAGCAGGGTGCCGGGATAGCGGGACAGGAACTCCTGCAGCCACAGCACCGCGTCCAGATCGAGATGGTTGGTGGGCTCGTCCAGCAGCATCAGGTCCGATCGGCACATCAGCGCCTGGGCCAGGTTCAGCCGCATGCGCCAGCCGCCGGAGAAGCTGTTGATCGGCCGGTCAAAGGTATCCGGCGCGAAACCCAGGCCGTGCAGCAGCCGCGCGGCCCGGGCCCGCCCGGCATAGCCGCCGATGGTGTTCAGCCGCTCGTGGATGTCGGCCTGCCGTGTGACGTTCTGGTCGGCCTCGGCCCGGGCGAGGTTTGCCTCGAGTTCGCGCAGCTCGGTATCGCCATCAATGACGTATTCGATGGCGGCGCGGGTGCCGGCCGGGTTTTCCTGGCTGACCGTGGCCACCGTCAGGCCGGCCGGCATCTGCACCTCGCCGCGGTCGGCCCCGAGCTGGCCCAGCAGCAGCGCGAACAGGCTGGACTTGCCGGTGCCATTGCGCCCCACCACACCCACGCGCTGGCGGGCGTGGACCGTCAGGCTGAGGTCCTCGAGCAGGATGTCGCGTCCGCGACGCAGGGTGACGTTATTGAGATTGATCATTGCGCGGGATTTTACGCGACAACCCGCTTCGGTTCCGGCTGGATTCGAGCTAGGCTGGCCGGCCGTCCAAATAGATTCCCGGGAGCATCCCGACCACCCATGACCCTGTTGCTGCTCTATCTGGCCCTGGCCATCCTGGTGTCGTTCATGTGTTCCGTGCTCGAGGCAGTGCTGCTGTCGGTGAGCCCCTCCTTCATCTCCATGCTGGAACAGCGGGGTACCGCCAGCGGCACGCGGCTGAAGAAGCTCAAGGAAGATGTCGACCGGCCGCTGGCGGCGCTGCTCAGCCTGAACACCATCGCCCACACCGTGGGCGCCGCCGGGGTCGGGGCCCAGGCGCAGGTCGTGTTCGGCAACGCCTACGTGTCGATTACCTCGGCGGTGCTGACGCTGCTGATCCTGGTGTTTTCCGAGATCATCCCCAAGACGCTGGGGGCGAACTATTGGCGCCGGCTGGCACCCCCCGCAGGGTGGTTGCTGGAATGGATGATTGTTCTGCTGTACCCCCTGGTGCTGCTGTCGATGGTGATCACCCGCATGCTGGCCCGCGACGACGACGAAGCGACGGTCAGCCGCGAGGAATTCCGCGCCATGACCGAACTGGGGGCGGAAGAGGGCATCTTCCGCGACGAGGAATCCCGCATCTTCCGCAACCTGTTCCGGTTCGGTTCGCTACAGGTCCGCGACGTGCTCACCCCGCGGGTCGTGACCATGGCGCTGCCGGAATCCCTGACCGTGGCCGAAGCCTTCGAGCGGCTGGCCCAGCGCCGGTTCTCGCGGCTGCCGGTCTACGCCGACGAGCCGGAAGACATCACCGGTTTCGTGCTGCTCAACGACATCCTGATGGCGGTGGCCCGCGACGAGCACGACACCCGCCTGCGGGAACTGCGGCGCGACGTGCTCACCGTGCCGGAAACGCTGTCCCTGCACGGCCTGTTCCGGCGGCTGCTGGAGCGACGCGAACACCTGGCCGTGGTGGTGGATGAGTACGGCGGCATCCAGGGTGTGGTCACCATGGAGGACGTGGTGGAAACCCTGCTGGGTCTGGAAATCATGGACGAGGGCGACCGCATCGAGGACATGCGGGTCGCGGCCCGGCGCCGCTGGCTGCAGCGCGCCCGCCGCATGGGGCTGGTGGAGCCGGATGCCGATATCGACGACCTGCCGGGGAATCAGTCCCGGGAGTGATTGTCGGGACCAATGGGTCCGGATTATGCCGCCCGGCTATCGATCTGCAATGCCACCTGCATGCCGGCGGCAACGGCCATGTTGACCAGAGTATCGAGGCTGAATCGGTCGATCTTGCCCCGCATCAGATCGGATACGCGGGGCTGGGTTACGCCGAATAGTTCGGCTGCCGCGGTCTGGCTCAGATTCCGATTCTCGATGTGTGCTGTCAGCGCGATCATCAAGGACGAACGCAGCTTCATGTTCTCTGCCTCGGGCGGCGTGTCCTCGATGGCGTCCCAGACGCTGCTGAACTGCTTTTGAGTCATGGCTTTCGCTCCTGCATTAACGTCTGAAAGTGCAGCGTTATCACGCCCGACTATATAAAACCTTATATATTTTAGCAGTTACCGTCCCTTGCCAGTTGTCGGCGCCGGGTCACCCCATTGCGCTAACTGGGGGTTCAGCAAAAGAAAAGGCGCCGCGATGCGGCGCCCTTTTCCGTTTCCCTCACCCTGGCCCGCTCCCGCTTGCGGGAGAGGGGATGGCGTCGACGAGCCGGGGGCTAGTTCGATCCCTGACGCCGCGCACCACGCCCGCGGTTGCCGCCGCGCTTGCGGCGGGGCGGGGCGCCGGGGCGGCCCGGGTTGTTGCCCGGACGGCGGTTGCCCTGTGACTGGCGCGGATCGACTTCGTCCTCGCGCTGGGGCACCTGGGCCTGCAGATCGAAACCCTCGATGGTCATCACCGGGATCTCGCGCTTGAGCAGGCGCTGGATGTCGCGCAGATAGGTCTTCTCCTCGCCATCCACCAGCGCCAGGGCCTCGCCCTCGCTGCCGGCGCGGCCGGTGCGGCCGATGCGGTGGATGTAATCCTCCGGCACGTTGGGCAGTTCGAAGTTGATCACGTGGGGCAGGGCGTCGATGTCGATGCCGCGGGCGGCGATGTCGGTGGCCACCAGCACCCGCACCGAGCCGGACTTGAACCCGTCCAGCGCCTTGGTGCGCGCGCCCTGGCTCTTGTTGCCGTGCAGGGCCGCGGCGCTGAGGCCGTCGTTCTCCAGCTGCTTGCACAGCCGGTTGGCGCCGTGCTTGGTGCGGGTGAATACCAGCACCTGGCGCCAGTTGTTGGAACCGATCAGCCAGGACAGCAGCGCCCGCTTGCGCGACTTGGGCACGAACACCACCTTCTGGTCCACCAGTTCGGCGGGGGCGTTGCGCGGGGCCACGTCGATCTCTTCCGGGTTGTTCAGCAGGGTGCGGGCCAGCTTGCGGATGTCGCCGGAGAAGGTGGCCGAGAACAGCAGGTTCTGGCGCTTGGGTGGCAGCCGCTCGATCACCCGGCGGATGTCGTGGATGAAGCCCATGTCCAGCATGCGGTCGGCTTCGTCGAGCACCAGCATTTCCAGGGCGGACAGATCGACGTTGCCCTGACGTACGTGGTCGAGCAGCCGGCCGGGGGTGGCGACAATGATGTCCAGCCCGCGCCGGAAGGCGTCCACCTGCGGGCCGAAGCCCACGCCGCCGAAGATCACGGCGGTGCGCACCGGCAGATCACGGCCGTAGGTACGCACGCTGTCGGCCACCTGGGCGGCCAGTTCACGGGTCGGGGTCAGCACCAGCACGCGCGGCTTGCGGCCGCGCTTGTCGCCGACGTCGCCCAGCTTCTGCAGGATCGGCAGGGTGAAGGCGGCGGTCTTGCCGGTGCCGGTCTGGGCGGCGGCCAGCACGTCGCGGCCGGCCAGCACGGCGGGAATGCCGCGGGCCTGGATCGGGGTGGGGGTGGTGTAGCCGCTGTTGGCAACGGCGGTCTGCAGGGTCTGATTCAGACCCAGTTCGGAAAACGACATTGAGTAGAAACTCCGGATGGGCCTGCAAACGCGCTTGCGCGCGGCGTCCGGCTCAGACCGCGATAGGGAATGATGCGCGTGGGTTCACGCGGCGGGATGGCTGAAGCATCGGCCGGGGGCGCCTGGCGGCGCCGCGGGAAGCTTCCGGCGCCGAACCGGCGGACGCCACAACCTGCGCCACGGAGTATATGCTCATGGCGGCATAATCACCAGCACAGATTCCGGGGACGCAACTCGTGGCCGAATCATTCCAGCCGCTGTCGATTGCGGTACTGACCGTATCCGACAGCCGCGACGACAGCACCGACAAATCAGGCCGGCTGCTCGTGGAGCGCCTGCAGGCGGTCGGCCACGAGCTGGCCGAGAAGGCCATTTGCCCGGATGACATCTACGAAATCCGCGCCCGCGTGGCCCGCTGGATCGCGGATGACCGGCCGCAGGTGGTGATCACCACCGGCGGCACCGGACTGACCGGCCGCGACGGCACCCCGGAAGCGGTCACGCCGCTGCTGGACAAGCTCATCCCCGGCTTCGGAGAGATGTTCCGGGTGCTGTCGTACCAGGACATCGGCACGTCCACCCTGCAGTCACGGGCGGTGGCCGGCGTGGCCAACGGCACCTATGTGTTCTGCTTGCCGGGCTCTTCGGGCGCCTGCCGCGACGCCTGGGACAAGTTGATCGAAAAGCAGCTCGATATCCGCACGCGACCCTGCAATCTGGCGGAGCTGATGCCGCGGCTGGGGGAGTAGGGCGGCATTCATGCCGCCTGATCCGACCCTACGGCCTGCGATGCGCCTTGCCGTAGGGCGCAACTCATTGCGCCAGCGTGCCCGGCTCACCCGGCGCCATGAATGGCGTATATGGACCCGCCCGAATGGTGCAAGTGTTGGCGGTGCGGGTCAGAAGGACAGGTGGCATCCGTATATGGACCCGCCCGAATGGTGCAAGTGTTGGCGGTGCGGGTCAGAAGGACAGGTGGCATCCGTATATCCGGCCTTGGGTTGGGGCAAGGTTGTCGGCCCCGGGCCCTGATGGAATTCGCGCACGCCGTACCGCTCATCGCCCTATCGACCTGTGTCGGCCCAACGATTCATCAGCGTTGTGTCGGCGTCGGTTTGACCTGTTGACCATCACCGCGACGGTGCCCTCCGGGGTGGGTGACTGTGATTGGGTCGGTGGCCTGATGTGACTCAGGCAGGCTGATAGTCGCAGTCGTGGGCCATCAGGGCCCAGGCGATGCGGGCATTCTTGTTGGCCAGGGCCACCGCCGCCCGGTTGGCGCCCTGCTGGGCCAGGCGCTGGCGTAACCAGGCCCCGCGTCGCCCCGACAGATGCTGGGCCCGGGTGAGTACCGCTCGGGCCCCATGGATGAGCAGCGTGCGCAGGTAGCGGTCCCCGCGCTTGCTGATGCCGCCCAGCCGGCGTTTGTCGCCGCTGGAGTATTGCCGGGGCACCAGACCCAGCGAGGCGCTGAACTGGCGACCCCGGGCAAAGTACCGGGCGTCGCCGACATGGGCGTAGAGGGCGGTGGCGGTGAGCGGACCAATGCCTTCGATGGCCTGCAGCCGCCGGCATACCGGCAGCTGTCGGCCCAGCGCCTCGATCTGACGATCGTAGGCCCGGACCTGGTCGTCGGTGGCCCGGTAGCGCGCCAGCAGATCGGCCAGCAGTTGCCGCAACAGCGGGCTGAGCGTGGCATCGTCGAGCGCAGCAGCCGCGCCGCGGCGAAAGCCGGCCACCCCCGCCGGCAGGACCAGGCCGTACTCGTGCAGCAAGCCTCGCGCCTGATTGATCAGCTGGGTGCGCTGTTGCTTGTGCAGCTCGCGCACCCGATGCAGGCTCTGGATGTCCTGCTGGTCCCGACTTTTGATCGCCACCGTGGGCAGGTGCCCCTGGGTGGCGGCCACCGCAATCGCCTGGGCATCCTGACGGTCGTTTTTCTGGCCCTGAACAAAGGGCTTGACGTGCTGGGGTGCCAGCAACCGCACCTCATGCCCCAGTTCCCGACAACGGCGCGCCCAGTCATGCGCGCCCGCGCAGGCCTCCAGGCCCACCACCTCGACGTTCAGCTGCGCCAGCGTGGCCAGTAACTGGCCTCGCCGCACGCGCCGGCGATACACCACCGCGTGGCCCGCATCCAGACCACACAGCTCGAATACATTCTTTGCCAGGTCGATGCCAAGACTCGTAATCTGGTTACGCATGGATCCGTCCTCCATTGCTGTACTGGAATCCCCAGTCTGGCGCATCACGACGCCGAAAAAGGGGGCGGGTCCATGCCATCGCCCTACGCTTCGTTCGGGGTAGGGCGGAATTTATTCCGCCGGTGTGCCCGGCCCGCCCGGCGCCATCAATGGCGCCGTACGTTCAATTCGCGATCAGGCGGCCTTGTACATCTCCACCGATCGCTCGATTTCCTGGCGTGCGGCCTCGTGGCCGACCCAGCCGTCGATGCGCACCCACTTGCCGTCCTCGAGATCCTTGTAGTGCTCGAAGAAGTGCGCGATGCGGTCCAGCGTCAGCGCGTTCAGATCCTCGACCGTCTTGATGTGGTTGTATGCGGGGAAGATCTTGTGGTGCGGCACGGCGATCAGCTTGGCGTCCTCGCCGGACTCGTCGGTCATCTTGAGCACCCCCACGGGGCGTGAACGGATCACGCAGCCGGGCTGCAGCGGCACCGGCATCACCACCAGCACGTCCAGCGGATCGCCATCGCCGCAGAGGGTGTCCGGCACATAGCCGTAGTTGCAGGGATAATGCATGGGCGTGGTCAGCACGCGATCCACGAACAGCGCCCGGGTTTCCTTGTCCACTTCGTACTTGACCGGTTCGCTGTTCATCGGAATTTCGATGATCACGTTGATGTCGTCCGGCAGGTTCTGCCCGCGCGAGACTTTTTCCAGGCTCATGCTTGCTCCGTATTGGGGTTCGAGGGCGCGCGATGATACCGCAAAACGTGCGACGGATTGGCGTTTGCCCCGGCCGCGCGCCCGGCCTACACTCGATCCCAGTTACCGTTATTTCCCAGTCTGCGTGCCGGTTGTATGGCCGGTCGGGGACCGTGTTGGTTTGTGAGGAGGAGTGCGACCGCCCGCTCGGGCATCGCGATAAATAATGACCTTATAAAGGAGTCGAGCATGACTGCGACGGTTCTGGTTCCGCTTTTGGGGATTGCCGGTCTGGCAATGGCCTTCTGGATGTATCGCCTGGTGCTGCGATACCCGGGGGGCGAAGGGAAGATGGCCGAGATTGCCGAGGAGATTCACACCGGCGCGATGGTGTTCATGCGCCGGGAGTACTCGATCCTCGCCATCTTCGCCACGGTGGTCACGGTGCTGCTGATCATCGGCTTCCAGAGCTGGCACACGCCACTGGCGTTCGTGGTCGGCGCGCTGGCCTCGGGCTCCGCCGGCTACATCGGCATGTATACCGCCACCCGCGCCAACGTGCGCACCACCGAGGCCGCCCGCACCCTGGGCGCGGCGCCGGCCCTGTCGGTGGCCTTCTTCGGCGGTTCCATCATGGGGCTGACCATCGCCGCCATGGGCCTGCTGGGGCTCGGCTCCCTTTACCTGTTGTTCGGGTCCGATCCGGCCCACGCCGAGGCCATCCACGGCTTCGGCATGGGGGCCTCCAGTGTGGCGCTGTTCTCGCGTGTGGGCGGCGGCATCTTCACCAAGAGCGCGGATGTGGGCGCGGACCTGGTCGGCAAGGTCGAGGCCGGCATTCCCGAGGATGACCCCCGCAACCCCGGCGTGATTGCCGACAACGTGGGCGACAACGTCGGCGACGTCGCCGGCATGGGCTCGGACATCTTCGAGTCCTACTGCGGCTCGATGATCGCCACCATCGCCATCGCCACCACGCTGACCGCCGGGGCCATCGCCGTGATGGGCCCGCGTGAACAGCTCATGTTCCTGCCGCTGGCCCTGGCCTCGGCCGGGCTGATCTGCTCGATCATCGGCATCGGCATCGTGCACTTCTTCTCGGCCAATGCCCCGGCGCGGGCGCTGCGGTCCGGCACCATCGGCGCCACGCTGATCTTCATGCTGGCGGCATTCGCGGTGGTGACCGCGCTGGGTATCAACTGGGCGGTGTGGCTGTGCGTGGTCATCGGCGCCTCGGCCGGCATCATCATCGGCCTGGTCACCGAGTACTACACCGGCGGCAAACCGGTGCGCGACATCGCCGAGGGCGGCGAAACCGGCCCCGCCACGGTGATGATTCGCGGCCTGGCCGTGGGCATGGAATCGGTGGTGCTGCCGGTGCTGTCGATCGTGGCGGTGATCTTCTTCGCCAGCCTGCTGATGCCCGAGGGCGCCGGCGTCTACGGCGTGGGCATCGCGGCGGTGGGCATGCTGTCCACCGTGGGCATGACCATGGCCATCGATGCCTACGGTCCGGTGGCCGACAACGCCGGCGGCATTGCCGAGATGGCGGAACTGGGCGACGACGTGCGCGAGATCACCGACGGCCTGGACGCGGTGGGCAACACCACCGCCGCCATCGGCAAGGGGTTTGCCATCGGTGCGGCCGGGCTGGCCGCTCTGGCCATCATCGCGGCCTACATCCAGTCGGTGGCCCGGCACGTGGAAGGCTTCGACCTCACCATGAACGACCCGCTGGTGCTCATGGGCATGTTCCTGGGCGGCATCTTCCCGTTCCTGGTCAGCAGCATCTGCATGCGGGCCGTGGGCGACGCTGCCTACGAAATGATCAATGAGATCCGGCGCCAGTTCAAGGAAATCCCCGGCCTGATGGAAGGCACCGGCAAGCCCGACAACGCCCGCTGCGTGGACATTGCCACCAAGGCCGCACTGCGCCGCATGGTGCTGCCCGGCGTGCTGGCCGTGGGCTCGCCGGTGGTAGTCGGTTTCGGTCTCGGGGCGGCCGCCCTGGGCGGCATGCTAGGCGGCGCGCTGGTCAGTTGCGTGTTGCTGGCGCTGATGATGGCCAACGCCGGCGGCGCCTGGGACAACGCCAAGAAGTACGTGGAGGAAGGCCATCACGGCGGCAAGGGGTCGGAGACCCACAAGGCCGCGGTCGTGGGCGACACGGTGGGCGACCCGTTCAAGGACACCGCCGGCCCCTCCATGAACATCCTGATCAACGTCATGGCCATCGTCAGCCTAGTGATCGCACCGCTGCTGACGCACTGATTCGGCGTCCGCGTCTTCTCAGCCCCTCTCCCGCGGGAGAGGGGCTGAGGAGGGGGTTGATCGACACGGGGCAACCGGGTGTAAGGGCCGGTCTTGATGTGAGGCGCCATGAATGGCGCCCTACGGCCGATGCTATTGATGGTGTAGGGCCGAATTCATTCGGCCTATCCGGGGTTGGCGCCATTGAGCGGTTTTGGCGTTAGGCGCAATAAATTGCGTATATGGACCCGCCCGAATGGTGCAAGTGTTGGCGGTGCGGGTCAGAAGGACAGGTGGCATCCGTATATCCGGCCTTGGGTTGGGGCAAGGTTGTCGGCCCCGGGCCCTGATGGAATTCGCGCACGCCGTACCGCTCATCGCCCTATCGACCTGTGTCGGCCCAACGATTCATCAGCGTTGTGTCGGCGTCGGTTTGACCTGTTGACCATCACCGCGACGGTGCCCTCCGGGGTGGGTGACTGTGATTGGGTCGGTGGCCTGATGTGACTCAGGCAGGCTGATAGTCGCAGTCGTGGGCCATCAGGGCCCAGGCGATGCGGGCATTCTTGTTGGCCAGGGCCACCGCCGCCCGGTTGGCGCCCTGCTGGGCCAGGCGCTGGCGTAACCAGGCCCCGCGTCGCCCCGACAGATGCTGGGCCCGGGTGAGTACCGCTCGGGCCCCATGGATGAGCAGCGTGCGCAGGTAGCGGTCCCCGCGCTTGCTGATGCCGCCCAGCCGGCGTTTGTCGCCGCTGGAGTATTGCCGGGGCACCAGACCCAGCGAGGCGCTGAACTGGCGACCCCGGGCAAAGTACCGGGCGTCGCCGACATGGGCGTAGAGGGCGGTGGCGGTGAGCGGACCAATGCCTTCGATGGCCTGCAGCCGCCGGCATACCGGCAGCTGTCGGCCCAGCGCCTCGATCTGACGATCGTAGGCCCGGACCTGGTCGTCGGTGGCCCGGTAGCGCGCCAGCAGATCGGCCAGCAGTTGCCGCAACAGCGGGCTGAGCGTGGCATCGTCGAGCGCAGCAGCCGCGCCGCGGCGAAAGCCGGCCACCCCCGCCGGCAGGACCAGGCCGTACTCGTGCAGCAAGCCTCGCGCCTGATTGATCAGCTGGGTGCGCTGTTGCTTGTGCAGCTCGCGCACCCGATGCAGGCTCTGGATGTCCTGCTGGTCCCGACTTTTGATCGCCACCGTGGGCAGGTGCCCCTGGGTGGCGGCCACCGCAATCGCCTGGGCATCCTGACGGTCGTTTTTCTGGCCCTGAACAAAGGGCTTGACGTGCTGGGGTGCCAGCAACCGCACCTCATGCCCCAGTTCCCGACAACGGCGCGCCCAGTCATGCGCGCCCGCGCAGGCCTCCAGGCCCACCACCTCGACGTTCAGCTGCGCCAGCGTGGCCAGTAACTGGCCTCGCCGCACGCGCCGGCGATACACCACCGCGTGGCCCGCATCCAGACCACACAGCTCGAATACATTCTTTGCCAGGTCGATGCCAAGACTCGTAATCTGGTTACGCATGGATCCGTCCTCCATTGCTGTACTGGAATCCCCAGTCTGGCGCATCACGACGCCGAAAAAGGGGGCGGGTCCATGCCATCGCCCTACGGTCTGGTGCCGTTGGCCGGTCGGATTCAACCGCCTTACCAACCCGCCGTCATCGCGAAAAAGCCCCGCGCCAGCGGAGCTGCCGTGGCAGTCTCCTGGCCGGATCACACCACCAGATTCTCTGTCACGGCCCCTAGAAAAGTCGGCCATGCCGCGCGTGCCAGTATCGCCACTCATGTGGCAGAAATTGCGCCAATGTGGCACGCGATCGTAAGATGCCACCCTGGTTAGTATCAGGTACTTTTCAGTGAAAACAGGCAACGAACTGGCACTCGGTAAACAGGGGCGGGTGGTCATACCGGCCCGGCTTCGTCGTGCGCTCGGGCTCGAGCCCGGCGATCGACTGGTTGCTCGTCAGGAGGGCGACCGGATTGTTCTCGAACGCCGCGAGGCGGTCGAACGGCGATTGAAGGCGCGGGTCGGGGCAATTCCGAAGGACGTAAGCCTGGTGGACGAACTACTCGCCGACCGACGAGCCGAGGCATCCCGGGAGCAGTCTTGAGCGCGGTTCTGGATGCTTCCGCCCTGCTGGCCTGGCTGCACGATGAGCCGGGTGCCGAGCAGGTCGGGGCCGCGCTGGATGGGGCGCTGGTGTCCGCCGTCAACTGGTCCGAGGTCGTGCAGAAGCTGTTGCAGCGTGGCGCGGATGTCGACGGCATGCTCGCTGATGTCGCGGAGCTGGGCGTCACGATCGAGCCGTTCACGGCGGCCCATGCGGAGGCCAACGCCCGTTTATGGGACGTTGGCCGGGGGCTGGGGCTCTCTCTGGCAGATCGCGCCTGCCTGTCACTCGCCGAGGCCCGCGACTTGCCTGCCCTGACGGCGGATCAGGCCTGGCGCGATCTCGCGCTGGCCGTCCCCATCGTACTCATTCGCTGAGATCAACCCCATGCATGAACGAGCCAGGGCGTGATGTCGTGTTTTCTGCCTCACCTGTCGCCGCGCGCAACGTGCGGCACCACGCCATGACCAACGACAACCACTGGATGGCCCTGGCCCTGGAACAGGCCCGCGCGGTCCGGGCCGAGGGCGACGTGCCGGCCGGCGCCGTCATCGTGCGCGATGACGAACTGATCACCACCGGGCGTATCGGCCCCCGAGACCCCGCCACCCACGGGGAAGGCACCGCTGTTGACCCGCCGGCGAATTCCCGGGCAATTACCGGCTGCCCGGGTCCATCCTGTTCGTCACGCCGGCGCCGTGTCGCGTATGACGCAGTAACCCGGCGATTGCCAGCATCAGCATGAACAGGAAGCTCGGGTCGAATCGAGGCTCGGCCGACGGGGCCAGGACGCAGCCGCCGCCACCGCCACCTCCGCTTCCCCCGCCGGAATCCACGTTGCCTCCGCCGGTCTGCAGATTGAAGCCCGGACCACCCGGGTCGGCGATCACGCCATTGGCGGTCATGTCGGCATCGCCGCGCCCGCCGTCCCGGAGGAGCAGCGTGACCTGGCTGCCATTGATGCGGGCGCCCGTGCCGGAAGCCTCGTCGAAATCGAAGCGCACGGCCCGGGTGCTACCGGTGCCCCCGGGCGGATACTTGTAGTAGGCGTCCGGCGTTGCGGACAGGAACAGCGTCACGGTCGCGCGGGCGCCCGTGGCCAACCCGGTGACCTCGAAGCCGAAGAAGCCGTTGTCGAAGGCCACGGTTTCCGGAAGCTCGACGCGGCTGGGCGCCTGTTCGGCGCGCACCGCGTTCAGAACCCCCGCATCCGTGGCCAGAGTGACGACACCGCCCCGCACGCCGGGCAGCGAGGCGACCTCGGCCTGGGTGCTGTCGGCCATGCCATCGCCATTGCCGTCGCCCCCGTTGGCCGCATTGCTCTCCACGGTGTCGGCAATGCCGTCGGCATCGCCATCGGTGACGCCGTTGCCGGTCAGTGATACGAGGATTTCCGGATTGTCCGGATCGTTGGAGGCAATGCCGAGATACTGTGACGTGCTCCCGGTCGTCTGGGGGGCGAACCGCACCGTAATGCGGCAGCCGGTGCCCATGGCCACGCTGCGGTTGGCGCAGTCCTGTGCCGCGATCGAGAACGGCCCGGCGGGCAGGTCGACGTGGCCGATCTGCAGGACGGTGCTGCCGTTGTTGCGCACGTCGATGACCCGGCTGGCGGCGCTGCCCACGCCGGTGTCACCGAAATCGACGGTCGTGGGTGAAACCTCGATGTCCGGCGTGGCCGGTTCCTGGCCGGTTCCCGACAGCGTCACGACGGTGTCGCTGTCGTTGGAGGGCACGGTAACAGTGCCGCTGAAGCTGCCGCCGGTCGTCGGGGCAAAGCCCAGGGTGAACTCGCATTGCTCGCTCGGAGGCAGGGTGGTGCCCGAGCAGCCATCGTCGCCGGCCGGCAGTGCGAAGGGAGTGTTCGGCGTACTGATGGTGTCCAGGATCAGGTCGGCATCCCCGTCATTGCTCACGGTGACCGTCTGCTGCGCGCTGTCGCCGATGGTGACCGTGCCGAAATCCACTGTGTCGGCATCGACCGCAATGGCCGGCGCCGGCGCGGCGATGCCGTTGCCGGTCAGGGCGGTGTCGTCGTTGCCGCCGTCGGTTTCCACGCGCAGGATGTCGCTGGCGCTGCCGGTCTGCGCAGGGGTGAAGGATACGGTGATGCCGCAGCTTTTCCCGGGCGCCAGCGTGGCGCCCTCGCTGCAGGTCGCCGACGCGACGGAGAAGGGCGGATTCGGGGCGACGATGTTGCTGATGGTCAGGTCTGCCGCCCCGGCATTGCTCAGCGTGACCGCCTGGCTGCCACCGGTGCCCACGGTAACCTCGCCGAAATCCAGCGATGCCGGGGACACCGACAGCTGCGCGACGCCGCTGTCTTCCACCGCGCTGCCGTCGATAGTGACGCTGGCAGTGGTGTCGTTGGAGGGGATGCTCACGCTGCCCCCGAAACTGCCGGCCGTATCGGGCTGGAATGCCACGGCGACATCACAACTCTGTCCGGGGGCAAGCGTCTGACCACTGCAGGCGTCGCCGCCGGGTGCCAGGGAAAACGGTGCCGCGGGAGCGCCGAGGCTGCCGATGTCCAGGTTCGCGTCGCCACCGTTGCTGACGGTGAAGCTGCGGGTCGTAGTGCTGCCCACGGTCTGCTGTCCGAACGACAGGCTGGTCGGCAGAACCTCGATCGCCGGGGCCGGCGGCGGCTCGGCGCTGCCAGTCAGCGCCACGCTGTCATTGCCGCCGTCGCTGGCAATGCCCAGGCTGTCGCTGAAACTGCCGTCGCTGTCCGGCGCGAATTCGAGGGTAATGCCACAGGATTCATCCGGGGCAAGGACGTCACCCACGGCACAACTCTGCGTCGCGATCGAGAACGGGGCTCCCGGGGCGACGATGTTGTCGAGGGTCAGGCCGGCATTGCCACTGTTGCTGACGGTGACCGTGCGGTTGTCGCTGGTGCCGGCCTCGATGGTGCCGAAATCCAGCGGATCCGGCGAGACGGCGAGCATTGGTTCTGCCGTGAATGTACTGTTATCGGGACAGCCGGCGCCACCGGTCAGATTCCACCCGATGTCGCTGAGCAAGCAGGCGGCAAGGCCGATGCCGTTATTGACGTTGATGTCGCCGGTCTCGATGGGCTCCATCAGGGCGTTGGGCGATAAATCGGTATCCCAGTGGCCGATCGAGGAACCGCTTTCCACGGTTGACGGTGCATAAAGCAGTATCCTGCCCGAACGCACCCCGTCGGTAAGCGCGGACGCGCCGCTACCCGTGGTGGCGGGGCCGTCGAACACCACCCCGCCATCATTGGTAATGGAAGTGCGCCGTTCAAAGTCCGTCAGCGCCGGCCAGAACCGGCCGAAGTCCAGGTCGAAGACGAAGCGGTCGAAAATGCCGGGGGTATCATCCCAGAAACTGCCGTCGGAGAAATCGACGAAGCTGATGAAGCCCAGGCCATGGATCAGTTCGTGGACGGCATTGGAGATGAACTCCACGTCACCCGGCGGCGGGTTGCCGTCGACCCCGTAGTACCAGTCGGTGTTGCCCAGGCAATTATCGTTGTTGTCGATGTCCCCGTTGAATTCCGCGCCGATATCGGTCGCCGACGGGGCCTGGTCGGTGCCGGACAGCGCATTGGCCAGGGCGATGGGATAGAAGGTATCCGGTTCGCCGGCGCCGAAGTCCCGCAGGGACATGCTTGGTCCGGCACGGCCCAGCGTGGCGCTGCCGCTGGTGCATTCCAGTGACGCAAAGCTGGCGCTGACAAGTATCTCGACGTTGCTGCCGAGCTTGTCGGCAAGCAGGCTGCTCACGAATTCCAGGGCGAACAGGCGTTGTTCCCCCAGGGTTTCGCCGGGGTTGCCCCCGACGGGGCTGCGCGGTGTGGTGTCATTGAGGCCCACGCCCGCCGGATCATCATTGATCACGGAAATGGTTGCCGCCGATGCCAGCCCCGGCAGGCATAGCGCGGCAACGGCCAACGCGGCGTGGGCAGTCAGGTTCCTGCCCGCGTGGCGACGACGCTGCCGGTCACGATGCGGTCGGCTCATGGCTTGTTTTCCCCGCCGTGTCCGATGGACAGACTGCCGTCGGGTTGCTTCTCGGCCTTGAGCTCGGGCCAGTCCTCCGGCCGGTGGATGATGGCGGTCGAGCCGTCCTCGCGCTGGATGATCTCGGGTTGCCGCTGTGTCTCGCTGGTCTGACTGGCCGGCTTTGGCTGCTCCGAGGGTGGCGGTCCGGGCAGGCGCTCGCCGGTTTCCGGGTCGATGTAGATCTTGCGCTCGGCAGCACCGGTGTCGGGCTCGGCGGGCGCCGGCGTTCCGGCCTGTCCGCCGCATGCCAGCAGGGCAATCGTGGTAGCAGGAAGCAGAAAAGCGGTTCTGAACATGGGTTGACCTTGAGGCGGGCCCATCGGTGACGGGCTTGCGACGACTATTGTCTGGCTGTATCGGCATGGTTTGCCGGGGATTGAATCCGCACCGCCCCCGGGCCGGGCCAGTCTGGCGGATGGTCGGGTCAATCCGCCCGACGCAACCGCCACCCCTCCGGACGGTCCGGCACTACAATCTTCCCGCAGACACCAACCGGCGGCCGAGCATGAAGGATGACAACCACTGGATGACCCTCGCCCTGGAACAGGCCGGCGCGGCCCGGGCCGAGGGCGAAGTGCCGGTTGGCGCCGTCATCGTGCGCGACGACGAACTGATCGCCACCGGCCGCAACGGCCCGGTCGGCACCTGCGATCCCACCGCCCACGCCGAGATCGCCGCCCTCCGGGCCGCCGGCCGGGCACTCAATAACTACCGCCTGCCGGGCTGCACCCTCTACGTTACCCTGGAGCCCTGCCAGATGTGCGCCGGCGCCATCGTCCACGCGCGTATCGAGCGGCTGGTATTCGGGGCCGACGATCCCCGGGCCGGCGCGATTCACTCGGTGGCCGCCGCGCTGGACGCCGCTTGGCTGAATCACCGGACCGACTGGACGGGTGGCGTGAGTGCGGGCGAGTGCGGCGGATTGCTGCAGGCCTTTTTCCGCCAGCGGCGCGCGCGCTCCGGCCGCTAGCGCCTGGCGATATCGGCGGGACGGGGCATCATGCCTTGCGTTGGGCGGGTTTTACGCCTGTTTCAACCGGCAGGGCATGCTGATATCCTGCGCGGCTACGCGCGGGCAGTACGCTGCACGGCCGATGAGGCCTGCACGGTGGCCGCTTGCATGCGGCGAGCGGCGGGCATCCAAGAGCATCCAGTTGCAACAACGTTGAAATACCCTCTAATACGGTTCCAGCCGGGCGGCTGGCAGGCCTCAGACCAGCGTCGTCTGCTGGCAATGGCGGTCTGCCTGCTTGCTGGCGCATGTTTCGCATTGCCGGTCCAGGCCCAGAATGGCCCCCCGCCAACGGACGCCGACCCGTCCGCGGTCGATGAGGACGAGGCCGCCCGCGGGGCAGTGGAAACCCTGAACTACAAGCTTTCCCTCACGGACATGCCCGGTCAGCCCCCGCCTGATGCAGAGCCCGTTGGTGAGGTGCTACAGGAAGTCTGGTTGCGCAACCCCCAGGTGCAGCAGGCCCTGTCCGAAGTCGAGGCCGCCGGCTACGACATCGCCGGCGCCCGCACCGGGTTCTACCCGTTCCTGCAGGTCAGTTCCACCCAGGCGAGTTCCAACGCCTCTGCCACCACCGTCAGCGTGGTGCAGCCGATCTGGTCGGGCGGCCGCGTGGATGCCCAGATCGATCAGGCACGCGCCGAACGCGATCTGGCGCTGGCCGGCCTGAATCAGTCGCGGCTGGATCTGGGGCTGCAGACCTCGGAGGCCTATCTGAATGTCGCGCTGGCCCGCGAGCAGGTCCGGCTGTGGCAGCGCTATCTGGACTCATTGAAGTACCTGCTGGCGGTGATCAAGAACCGTGTGGACAAGGGCGTGGCCCCGGCCGTGGACGTGGAAACAGCCATCACCCGCGTGCGCGAGGCCCAGGCGGGGCTGTACGCCAGCCGGGCGGCGCTGCGGACCAACCGGTCACAGCTCGAATCCCTGCTGAACCGGCCGGCAGGCGGCGCGGTATGGCCGGACGAGTCACTGTCGCTGACCCCGGCCGAAATCGACGCCATCCTCGTCAACGGAGTTGTCGACGCCCATCCGGCCCGCCAGCAGGCGCTGGCCGAAATCGACGCCGCCGAGGCCCGGGTGGACTCCAGCAAGGCCGGCCTGTGGCCGCAGATCACCCTGCAGCACTCGCGGCAGGTGGAGCAGTCGGCCGGCGACTTCACCCCGGATTCCTCCACCCAGCTGGTGTTCCAGTACCAGACCGACAACACCCTGCGCGGTATCCGCGGCATGCAGGCCGAGGAGCAGCGGGTGGAGTCCGCCCGTCAGGGGCTGGCCTTTGCCCAGCAGGATATCGCCAACCGCATCCGCACCGCCGCCATCGAGCGGGCCAGCGCGCGGGAGCAGTTCCGCGCCCAGCGCGAGTCGGCCGAGTCCGCGATCCGGTTGGTCGACAGTTTCCTGCGCCAGTTCAAGGTGGGCCGCAAGACCTGGATCGAAGTGCTGAATGCCCAGCGCGAGGCCAACAACGCCCTGCTGCAGGCCACCACGGTCAAGCGTACCTACTGGTCCGCCAACATGCGGCTGGCGCTCGAGGGCATGCGCTGGAAGCGCCTTAGCGAGGATGCGCCGCCCATCTACATCGATCGACTCAGGGGTCGTTGATGGCCAAGTCTGCCGGCAATGAATTGAATGCCACCCTCGGCGTCGAAGCCATTCTGGACATGGCCGCCCGCCGCGGCCTGCACGCCTCCCGCCATGAGGTGGAACAGGCCTGGCAGGACGTCACCGTCGAGCGCGAGGCCGACCGCCTGTCCGCCACGTGGCAGTGGTTGTTCCAGGGGCATACGGCCGCCCCCAGCCCGATCCATCTGCTGACCAACTCCCAGCTGCCTGCCTGGGTCGTCAGCGAGGGTTGCGTGGGTATTCTCACGCGGCTGCCGGACGACGCCGATGAGGCGCCGGCAATCGAATGGGTATCGGGCTCGCCCGCCGTGGACATGGAAAACCTCAAGCGGGCGCTGGTCCCGGTACCGCCACTGGCCCGCGGTGACGAGTCGTTCGCGCCACCGAAAAAGCGCGGCCCCGCAACGCAGGCAATTGCCACCGCCATGTGGGCCCATGCGCCGGTATTCCGCCGGGTAGCGGTGGCCACCATCTTCATCAACATGATCGCGGTGCTGTCGGCGATGTTCGCGCTGCAGGTCTACGACCGGGTGGTGCCGAACTTCTCCTACGCCACGCTGGGGTTCCTGGCGGCGGGCGTGGGTATCGCCTACGTCATCGAGATGCTGTTCAAGTTTGCCCGTCTGCGGCTGATGGAGGCCTCCACCCACCGGCTGGACGAAGCGCTGTCGCTGCATTTCTTCGACCGGCTGATGGGGCTCAAGCTCGACCGTCGCCCCTCGCGGGTGGGCTCGCTGGTGGCCCAGGTGCGCGATTACGAAGCGATCAAGGCGTTCTTTACCTCATCCACCCTCTACGCCATCGCCGACCTGCCGTTCGTGTTCATCTTCATCACCATCATCTACCTGATCGGCGGGCCCGTGGCCATCGTTCCGGCCACATTCGTGCTGCTGTCGCTACTGATCGGGCTGGCCGTGTACCGGCCGGTGGCGCGTCTGCAGCGCGAGCACAACGACGCAGTGGTGGCCCGTCAGGGGCTGCTTTTTGAAGCCGTGGCCGGCGCCGATGTCGTCAAGGCCCAGGGCGGTGAGGCCCGCTTCGACGATCTCTGGCTGCGGTCGACGCGGGAAACCGCCGACCGCAACGAAAAACTGAATATGGTGACCTCCACCGCCCGGTTCTTCACCCAGTTCTTCCAGCAGCTCGGTTTCATTTCCATCCTGGTGGTGGGTGTATTCGTCATCGATGCCGGCAACCTCACCATGGGCGGGCTCATCGCCTGCTCCATCCTGGGTAGCCGCACGCTGGCCAACATCTCCAATATCACCAACCTGCTGCTGCAATGGCACCACGCCAAGTACGCCCTGCAGGTGCTCAACGAACTGCTCGATTGCCCCAGCGACGATCGACCGGATCGCCAGGCCAACACCAAGGCCTCCTCGCTGGATCTGTCCATGACCAAGATCGCCTACGGCTACGGCACCACCTCCATGCCGCAACTGGTGGTCCCGGCGCTGGAGATCAAGCAGGGTGAGCGCATCGCCATTCTGGGCAAGAACGGCAGCGGCAAATCCACCCTGCTCAAGCTGCTGGCCGGCATCGCCACCCCCATCGAGGGACAGGTCCGCATTGCCGGGCTGGATTACGAGGAATGCCGCCCCAGCTGGTTGCACGAGGTCATCGGCTATCTGCCGCAGGACGTGCGCCTGTTTTCCGGCACCCTGCTCGACAACCTGACGCTGGGCATGAGCATGCCGTCGGAGGAGCGCATCAACGAGGCGATGGAGCAGACCGGTCTGGTGCATGCCGTGCGCAACCACCCGGAAGGTCTGCACCTGCCCATCACCGAGGGCGGTGCCGGCCTGTCCGGCGGCCAGCGCCAGCTGGTCGGGCTGACCCGCATGGTCCTGCACGATCCCAGGATATGGCTTCTCGACGAGCCCACTGCCAGCCTCGACAGCGACGCCGAGGCCAAGCTGCTGGATACCATCAACAAGCTGCCGGGTGATCGCACCATCATCTTCACCACGCACCGCCAGGGCTGGCTCGATGCCTCGCAGCGCGTGTTCATCATGGACGGTGGCCAGATCAAGGTTGACGAGCCGCGCGAGAAGGTTCAGATGATCGCCGGCCGCAAACAGGCGCAGGCACAGAAGACGGCCGGGGGCGGCGGCCTGAATATCAGTACCGGGAGCGGTTGATGGTCGATCGCAATACCCTGTTCGCGCGCGCCGAGCCGCTCAATCCCGGGCGGGCGGGCCGCATGATCTGGCTGCTGGTGATCCTGCTGGTCAGCTTCACTGCCTGGGCCAACTGGGCGGAGCTGGAAGAGCAGGTGCGCACGCGCGGGGAAATCGTCGCCTCCAGTGGCTCCCAGATGGTGCAGGCGGTGGATGGCGGTGTGCTGCGCCGCCTCTATGTGGAAGAGGGCGACACCGTCATGGCCGGGGAGCTGATCGCCGAACTGGACCGCGCCCGCTTCGCCGCCAGCGCCGCCGAGACCCGCGCCAAGATCATCAATCTGCGCGCCACGGTGGAGCGCTTGAAAGCCGAGCTCGCCGGGCGCCAGCCAAACTTCAGCCAGCAAGTGAAAGATTTCCAGAATCTGGCCCGGACCCAGCAGAACCTCTACGACCGGCGCACCGAGCGGCTGCGCGAAGAGCGGGCCGCCATTCGCGACACCCTCAGCATCGCGCTGCAGGAGCTGGAGGCGCTGGAGGCCCTGGCCGAAACCGGTGACGCCGCCGAATCCGAGGTGCTCAATGCCCGCCGGCGCGTGTCGGAACTGCGCGGCGAGCTGGTCAATGTCCTCAACAAGTACCGGTCCGAAGCCCAGGAGCAGCTGGCCAACGCCCAGTCCGAACTGGACCAGGCCACGCAGGTGCTCAACCAGCGGGAAGAGGCCCTCGAAGCCACTCAGGTGCACGCCCCCATGTCAGGCAAGGTCAAGGACCTGGCCGTCAATACCATCGGCGCGGTGCTGCAGTCCGGCGACGAGATCATGCAGATCGTGCCCTCCGACGACCCGCTGATCGTCGAGGCCCGCGTGTCCTCCGGCGACGTCGCCTTCATCCGGCCCGGGCTGGAAGCCAACGTCAAGCTGGACGCCTACGACTTCACCATCTATGGCTCCATGCGCGGCGAGGTCACCTACGTCAGCCCCGACACCATCGACGAGGACCTGGAGCGCGACGAGGAGCCCTACTACCGCGTGCTCATCGAAATCACCAAGATGCCGAAACAGCGCGGCCCCGAGGCCGTCGAGGTGATTCCCGGCATGACCGCCACCATCGAAATCATCACCGGCAAGCGCACGGTGGCCCAGTACTTGCTTAAACCAATTCTGCGCGGCAGTGCTGCCGCGCTACATGAGCGGTAATGGTGCAGCGCAGGCTGCCGATACCATTGTGACGGATCAACAACCGCAGAGTCGGCACAATCGCATGCAGGAATCCGCAGTACCGGATAACGTGAAAATCCTCAGAGCTTGTCATGCCCTGGTTGCGGCAATCTCGCGGGTTCATGCCGCGCCGGGACGGGATTCATCGCACCGTCCTGATTGGCCGTCATCGCCGTGAGAAACGGATCGGATCAATCCGACACCGCATCGACTGCGGTTCTTCCGGTCCGGGTCGGTCGGCAGAGGCAGGGCGTTCGAGGGGGCGAAGCGCGTCGCCGTGAGGCATCGCCGACGCGGTTTCGATCGAGCTGCCGTGATGGGCAATCCAACTTGGGCAAAAAAAACCAAAAGTGGTATTGCAACCGTCACAACCCCCTGCTAGATTCGATCGCAAGTCGGAGAACCGATGGAAAATCTTGCATGGGGTATCGACCTCGGTGAATACTTGGCCTACGATGCCGGCACAGGAATCATGGGGTGGCGCTGACCAGGGGGACTCTCTACGGGGGGACGACGCTGGTCTGGCTAGAATCGTTTTCAGGAATTTATTGAATTCTCGCGCACACGCGCGGGTTAACTTTATTCGTTAGGAGAAGATCGTCATGGCGAAAGAGACCAGCGGCAACATCGAGCAGGGTCATAACGGGGGCAACAGTGAGGTCGACAACCGTATCGACGTGAATACGGTGGTGGACGCGCCTGATGCGCCTGCCGTGCCCGCCGATGCGCATGTCGTCGTCGACGGCGAGGTCATCAATCTCGCCGAGTTGAGCGCCGACGAAATTCTCGATCTTCTCGACGAGGAGGAGAAGGAAGAGCAGGACGCCCGCGACAGCGATGTGAGCCTCGAGGGTGAGGACGGCGCGATCCAGGTTGCAGATGGTGGACTGCTCTCCTCCGACTTCTCGTTCGATGATCCGGGCAACATCCATCTGGCGCAGGCCGGCGATGGCACGGCGACGGATGGCGGCGCCGGGGGCGGTGGTGGTGTTCCGACCGGCGCCTGGTGGGCCCTTGGTGGGCTTGGTGCTATCGGTATCGCTGCGGCTGGCGGCGGTGGCGGTGGTGGTGGTTCCGCGCCGCCGCCCAACACGGCGCCGGAAGCGAATCCCGACAGCGCGAATGCCACCGAGGATGGCAACATCATCACGGGCAGCCTGCGCGCCAACGACGACGATGCCGAAACGGCGCCGGCAGACCTGACCTATGCGCCGGCGAGCGGCCAGGGTCCGGTTCCCGGTCTGACCGTCAACGCTGACGGCAGCTACAGCTTCAATCCCAGTAACTCCGCCTACCAGAACCTGGCTCAGGGGGAGACCGAGACCATCACTTTCGACTACACCGTCACCGATGACGGTGCCAACGACGGCAATCCGCTGTCGGCCGACAGCACCCTGACGATCACCATCACCGGCACCAATGACGCGCCGGTGGCTACCGCCGACAGTGATGCGGCCACCGAAGACGGTGCCGTCATCACCGGCAACGTCGGCGACAACGACAATGACGTCGACGATGGCGCGGTGCTGACCTATGCGGCAGCGTCCGGCCAGGCAGCAGTGCCCGGTCTGACCTTCAACAGCGATGGCAGCTACAGTTTCGACCCGTCCGTTTCCGCCTATCAGGGTCTGGCCGATGGGGAAACGCAACAGGTCACCTTCAACTACACCGTTAGCGATGAGTTCGGCGCCTCCTCCAACGGGACGCTGACCATCACGGTCACCGGCGCCAACGATGCGCCGGTCGCGGCCAACGAGACCGTGACGATTGCCGAGGACGCCAATGCGATTTCCGGCAACGTTCTCGACAACGACACCGATGTCGACGGTGACGGGCTGACCGTTACGCCGACCGGCGCGACGCCGGCGGGCCTGACCCTGAACGGCGACGGCAGCTACACCTTCAACCCGGCTGATCCCGCCTACCAGGATCTGAACGTCGGGCAGACCCGCAACGTCACGCAGACTTACGAGGTCTCGGATGGTAATGGTGGGACCGATACTGCCACCCTGACCATTACGGTGACCGGCACCAATGATGCGCCGGTCGCGGTGAACGATAGTGACAGCGCCACCGAGGACGGCCCGGTAGTCAATGGTTCTGTTGCCGGCAACGACAACGACGTCGACAACGGCGCGACGCTGAGCTATGCGGCGGCGGCCGGCCAGGCAGCAGTGCCCGGGCTGACCTTCAACAGCGATGGCAGCTACAGCTTCGATCCGTCGAACGCGGCCTATCAGGGGCTGGCGGACGGCGAGACCCAGACGCTGACCTTCAATTACACCGTTACCGACGAAAACGGCGCGTCCGATGATGCCGCCCTCACCATTACGGTAACCGGCGCAAACGATCCGGTCGTGGCGGTGGATGACAACCCGCCCGACGTCAACGAGGACGGCGCCATTCTCTCGGGCAACGTCACTGATAATGATGTCGATCCCGACGGCGACGCGCTCACCGTCACGGCAGCACCCGGGCAGGGGCCGGTGGCCGGCCTCACCGTGAATAACGATGGCTCATACTCGTTCAATCCGGCCGATCCTGCCTACCAGGATCTCGGCGTGGGTGAGTCCCGCAACGTGACCTTCGACTACGAGGTCAGCGACGGCCAGACCACCGATACCGGCACGCTGACCATCGTGGTGCGCGGCACCAACGACGCGCCTGTTGCCGGTCCGGCCGAGTCCTACGAAGTGCTCGAGGACGGCACGCTCAACATCGCCGCCCCGGGTCTTCTCGCCAATGACACCGACGTCGACACCAATGACGTCCTCTCGTCGGTAATCGACAGCAATCCGTCCAACGGCAATCTGACCCTGAACGCGGACGGCAGCTTCAGCTACACCCCGAATCCGGGTTTCACCGGTACCGATTCCTTCACCTACCTGGTGCAGGACGACAGTGGTGCGTCCAACAACAGCAGTGCGCCGGTCACCGTAACCATCGAAGTGCAGCCGGTGAGCTTCGAGTTCACGCCGGCCATTGACGATCTGCAGGGCGACGGCGCCGTTGCGGAAGTGTTCCGCGCGTCCAACTTCACCCTTCAGGCTGGCGACAGTGCCGATGGCGCCGCCACCGGAACGGATACGGAAATCGACACCTTCGTTCACCGTCTTGATTCCGGCGCCGCGCAGGGCATGGGCATGCCGCGCGTGTTTGCCGGCTTTGAGCTGGAGAACATCGAGGAGTTCGAGGTCACCTCGGACGTCGGTGATGGCAACCTGTCGGTGTGGGACCTTTCCACCACGGCCAACATCCCCGGCAACGATCCGTTCGATGTGCTGCGGGTAACCAACAGCTCCGACAACGTCGCGCTGACCAACATCCAGCACATGCCCGGCGGCACCACCAACGTGCAGATCCTGGATCAGACCGCGCCCGGTACCTCGGTGACGTTCGATTTGCGTGACGTCGACGCTGCCGGTGGTGGAGACACGCTCGGCATCGATGTCAGCAGTGCCACCAATACCGGTCAGTCGATCAACGACATCAACGTGGATACCGCGGTCGAGAATGTCGTCATCAACACGCTGGGGCCGCTGAGCGTTGTCATTGATACGCTCAACACGGACGCCAACGGCGGTGCAACCACCGTGCCCACCGGGAATCTCGGTGTCGGCCTTGGTGCGTCGAGCCTTGAGCTCAACGCCACCACCGCCAACCTGACCATCAACGACCCGCTGGACGCGAACGTCACCACCGTGGACGGATCGGCTAGCACGTTTGATCTGAGCTACTCCGCCATCAACGCCAACGCCGCAACGACACTCAGCGGCGGCAGTGGCGATGACACCATCACCGGCGGCAACTCGGTGATGAACACCATTGCCGGCAACGCGGGCGATGACCTGCTTACCGGTGGCACCGTCAACGACACCATCAGCGGTGGCGAAGGCGATGACACCATCGTGTCCCAGGGCGGCAACGACAGCCTCGACGGCAATGCCGGCGACGACAGCATCAATGCTGGTCCCGGCAACAATACCGTTGACGGCGGCACCGGCGCCGACACCGTCACCGTGGGTGGCGGCAACAACACCATCACTGGAGGTGAAGGCAACGACGTCGTCAATGATGGCGCCGGCAACAGCACCATCACCGGCGATGCCGGCGATGACACCGTCAACCTCGGTGCCGGCATCGACAGTGTCGACACCGGCGATGGCGCCGACGTGGTCAATGGTGGCGCCAACGTCACTAATGCGGATCGCCTGCAGGGTGGCGACGGCAACGACCTTCTCAACATCACCGGTCAGACCGCCGCAACCGATCTCGACTACGTCCAGGGCTTCGACACCATTAGCCTGGCCGAGAACGGCAATCCGTATAACTACGTGATCACGGATCAGTTCGCTCTTCCGACGGTCGGTCTGGCAACGCCGAACTCCTTCGATGCCGACACCACCATCGTCACGGTCGACGGCAGTGCGCTGACCAGCGATCTGACCTTCAACGCGTCGGTCATCAACCGCGCCATCCAGCTGATCGGCGGCGCCGGTGACGACACGCTCATCGGCGGCACCGGCAACGACACGCTCATCGGCAACGGCGGCAACGATGTCCTCATCGGCAACAACGGTGACGACCTGTTCCGTTTCGACGGTGGCGAGCTGACCGCCCAGGATTCCCTGGTGGGTGGCAACGGCGCCGACAGCATCGAGCTGATCAATAACAGCATCGAGAGCGTCGGCGGGCCGACCCCGGACTTCGAGGAGCAGTTCACGCTGCTGCTCGGCACCAACGACAGCGTCGAGGATGTCAACGTTGTCGATAACGCCAGTGGCGGCGATGTGCTGCTCACGCTGGACCCGAACTTCACCCAGAACCTGCTGGGCAGCTTCGACCTCAACGTCGATGCCACCGAGCTGGACGCGGGCGAAAGCTTCAGCTTCCAGGCAGGTGGCGTGATCGCTACCCGCAATTACAACGTGGCTTCCGGTGAAGGCGACGACAGCGTCGTGGTCGGCGCCGGCAACGACAGCGTCACCACCAACGGCGGCGATGATTCGGTCGTCACCGGTGCGGGCATCGACACCGTTGCCACCGGCGAGGGCGATGATACCGTCCAGACCGGCACCGGCATGACCACCAACGGCGGCAACCTGACCAGCGCCGATGATATCGACGGCGGCGCCGGCATGAATGTCCTGCAGGTGGACGCGGGTACGGTCGATACCGACTACAGCCAGGTTGACAACTTCCAGACGCTCAACCTCAACAATGCCGGCACCACCACGCTGGCCACCAATGCCCAGAACACGGGCATCAACACCGTCAATCTCACCGGCGGTAATGACGTGCTCAATGCCGGCGGCGTGAACAGCGGCCTTACCGTGAATGCGATGGCCGGCAACGATGCCATCACCACCGGCGGTGGCAACGACGTGATCAACGACGGCGCCGGCAATGATGTCATCACCACCAACGGTGGCGACGACACCGTCAATCTGGGCACTGGCACGGACAACCTGAGCCTCGGCAGCGACGACGACATCGTCAACGTCTCCGGCACGGGCATGAACCAGTCCCTCGACTTCATGGACACCGTGGCCGGCGGCCCCGGCGCCGACGAGATCGTGCTGCAGAACAGCTCCGTCACCGCTCAGGCCAACCTGGATAACGTGACCAGCGTCGAGACCTACACCGTCCAGAACGACGGCGACGACGTGCTGAACGTGACGGACGCCGATCAGGTTCTGCTGGAGTTCACCGGCGGGCAGAATGCGTCGGTCACCCCGATCACGGTCGAGGCCGGGAACCTCACGGATCCCGACGACACCTTCACCTTCCGCCTGCGTCAGGGTCAGGGCAACGACAACTACTCGTTCACGGTCAACGGCTCGGCCACGACCGACCGTTTCGTGAAGGAGAACGTCGGCATCGACAACAACCTCAGTCTCACCGGCGGTGAGAGCGGCGACATTCTGGTCGCCAACGCGGGTGACTTCGGCCAGAACATCAGCTTCGAGGGCGACGGCCTTGGCGCCATGGCCCAGATGGTCAACTTCGATGATCTGCTTAACGGTGCCGACGTGTCGACCGCCTTGCCGGGCTTCGATCAGCTGGCCATCACGGGCGGCCTGATCACCGACGATGACTTCACCAACAACAGCGTCAATCCCAGCATCACCAATGTGGAGGTGCTGCGCACCGCCCAGGGTGGTGAAACGGTGGACGCGGCGCCCGCTACGGCGCTCAACGCCACGCTGGGCGAGTTCGCTGCGCTGTCCGGGCTGGATATCGTGGTCGGCGGCACGGGTGATGACACCGTCACGCTGGCTACCGAGTTCAACAACGATCTGCTGGCCGACATTAGCGCCGGCGGCAACGACACCATCAACGGTGGTGCCAGCGCGTCCACGCTGATCTTCGTCGGTGATGTGGCCGACTATGGCCCGCTGGACATGCTCACGGGTGGCACGGGCAGCATGGATATCGCCCGGGTGCAGACCCAGGGCGGCGGATCCGGCACGGCCGACCTCACCGGCGTGACCAATGTCGAAACCATCGATATCCTGGATTCCGGCAACGCGGTGGCGACTTTCATCGTCGATACCCAGGCTGGTGAAATCCAGGCCGGCTCGCAGTTGATCACCACCAACGGCGAGGACGCGCTCAGCTCGGCGGATAATCTCACGTTGCAGGCCGGTGCCGCGGGTGCTGATCTCGAGGTGGTGTTCACCCATGGCGGTGATAACATCATCACCACCGGCAGCGGCGACGATACCGTCACTGCCGGCGACGGCGTCGACAGCATCACCACCAACGACGGCAATGACGTGGTCAATGCTGCCGGCGGGGCGGACACGGTCCGCGCCGGCGATGGCAATGACAGCGTCGACGGCGGCAGCGGTGATGACGTCATCGACGGTGGCGCCGGGGCCGACACGCTCAACGGCGGCGACGGTGACGATGTCATCCTCACCGGCCTGAGCAACGCCGACCCCAACACCGACGCGGCCGCTGATGTGGTCGATGCCGGCACGGGCGCCGACACCATCATCGCCGGTACCGGTGGTGATCAGATCGACGTCGGCATGGATTCCGACGCCGATGTGGTGCAGGTGAACCCGGCGGGTGTGAACATGGGTGATCTGGTCGAGGTCAACGGCCCGATCACGGTGTCCAACTTCGATGTCAGCGATGACGTCATCCGCATCAACGCGGCGCTGGTCACCGACCAGATGAATCCGACGCAGACGCTCAACCCCACGGGCGGCACGGCCGTCATCCAGGCCCAGGGCGACTCCTGGGACGATGCAGGCCACCCGGAACTGGTCATCGTGACCGGCACCACCCCGGATGCCGACACCGCGCTGGGCGTGGCTCAGTACCTGGACTTCCAGGACCTGGCCGAGAACAACAACGGCCAGTCGGGCATCTTCGCCATCAGCGACGGCACGGATACCTACCTCTGGCTGTACCAGGACGATGCCAACGGCACGGTGTCCGCGGCTGACTTCCAGCTGGTGGGCACCATCCAGGGCGTGGCCACCGACGACATGGTCAGCGCCAACCTGGAGCTGAACTACACGTTCACGCCGGGTGACGACTTCATGCTGGTGGCCTCGGGCAGCACCGTGGACGGCCTGGCCGGTGACGACACCGTTCAGCTGTTCCCGGACGACGGCAACGCCACCACGCTGGAAACCACCAGCATCGAGAACGTCATCGGCACCTCCGGCGACGATTCCGTGACCCTGGTTGATGATCTGGTCAACGATCCCAACCCGGCGGCTGCCGTGGACTTCTTCAGCAACGGCGGCAACGACACCGTCAACTTCAGCAACGGCCAGCAGGTGACGGTGCACAGCAACGTCACGCTGAACGTCGGTGGCGGCAACGCCATTGACGATGACGCGACCGGCCCCGGCAACGATGCCACGCCGGAAACCGTGATCCTGGCCGATGACGGCACCCCGCATGACGTCACCCTCGACGGCACCGGCGGCGCCAACGCCGGCGTGGACGAGGTCATCGGCAGCAGTGCCGACGACGTCATCACCTACCTGACCACCAACAACGCAACGGTGGACGGCAACGGCGGTGACGACATCGTCAACGGTGCCGACGGCGGCCAGAACCTGCTGCTGCAGGAAGTCGAGTCGGTCGTGGGCGGCAACGGCAATGACACCGTCACGGCGGACACCGCCCTGACCAGTGCCACGCTGGGTGCCAACGACGACATCCTCACCCAGAACGGCGGCACCACGGGTGCGACCTTCAGCGGCGAGGGCGGCGACGACACCTTCAACCTGGATGACGTCTCCGGCTCCACCATCAATGGCAATGACGGGGACAACCGCGTCAATGTCGATGGCGTGCTGGCCAACTCCAGCGTCACCGGCGGCATCGGCAACGATACGGTCGATATCGAAGGCGACGACGCCGCTCTGGTCGATCTCGCGGTTTCCAACAGCAACATCAATGTTGGCGACGGCGACAATCTGGTCGACATCGCCGAGAGCGTCACCGGCAGCACGGTCACCAGCGGTGCCGGCATGGATACGGTGCAGATCTTCAGCGACGTCACCGACAGCGACGTCAGCACCGGCGGTGCCAACGATGTCGTGACCGTTGACGGCATGCTCAGCAATGCCGACATCGCGGGCGGCATGGGCAACGATTCCGTGGCCATCCAGAGCGGTCTCACCGACGGTTCGTCCATCGACGGCGGCATGGGTGACGACACCATCAGCGTGCTCAGCAGCATCGATGGCGGCTCCACCATCGGTGGCGACGCCGGCGATGACAGCATCACCGTTGGCGGCAGCGTCACCAACAGCACCCTGCTGGGTGGCACCGGCGACGACACCATCGAGGCCGGAAACCTGACCGACGGTTCGGTTGACGCCGGGGATGATGACGACGCGGTCACCCTCAGCGGCACGGTGGACGGCAGCAATGTCGCCGCGGGCCAGGGTGAAGATGTCGTCAGCATCAGCGGTGATCTGACCGACTCCGACCTGACCGGCGGCGCCGGCAATGACAGCATCACCGTGGCGGGCAACGCCAGCAATAGCAGCCTGGACGGCGGTGCCGACAATGATGACGTCGTGGTCATGGGCACGGTTACCGACAGCACCATGGTCGGCGGCCTCGGAGATGACACGGTCATTGGCGAAGGGACGATCACCGGCAGTGACCTGTCCGGCGGTGATGGGAACGACGAGGTTGGGGGGCTCAACGATGTCATCAACTCGACCCTCACTGGCGGCGACGGTAATGACATCGTCGGCGCCAACGGTGACGTTACCGGCTCAACCCTCCTGGGCGAGCTCGGTGAGGACACAGTTGGAGGCAGCAACGATGTCATCAACAGCACCGTCGATGGCGGCGCCGACAATGACGTCGTCGTAGTTGGCGGTGATGCCAGCAACGCCGATCTGGATGGCGGCGACGGCGACGACACCGTCACGGTGGTCGGCCAGGCCCTGGCGTCGGATATCGACGGAGGCATGGGCGACGACCTCATCGCGGTTGGCAGTGCTGATACCACCGACATCAACGGCAACGACGGTGAAGACGTCATCAGCGTCACCGGTAACACCAGCGGGTCCACCCTGCTGGGCGATGCCGGCAATGACATGATCATGGTCGGCAACGACGTGCTGGCGGGCTCCACGCTCGGCGGCAACGGCGGCAACGACGTGATCTCGGTCGGCGGCATGACTGCCGACTCCGAGGTCAACGGCGGCACCGGCAACGACAACGTCTCCCTGGTGGGCAACGTCTCCAACGCCACCATTGACGGTGGCCTGGGCGATGACTCCATCACCACCGGCAACGACGTGGTCGACACCACCCTCGAAGCCGGCAGCGGTGTGGATGACGTGACCGTCGGCGGTACGGTGGACAACAGCCTGGTCGACCTGGGTGCCGACAACGACACCCTGTCCGTCAGCAACGCCACCATCGATTCGACGGTGCTCGGCCAGGGCGGCGATGACGCCATCACCCTCGGCACGGCCGCGGGCGACAACGTGCAGAGCAGCTCGGTCGATGGCGGGGTCGGTGACGACACCATCACCACGCAGGCTGTGGGCCTGGGTAGCGCCATCATCGGTGGCGACGGTGAGGACAGCATCACCACCCTGGGCGTGAACCAGGCCAGTACTGTCGATGGCGGCACCGGCAATGACGACATCACGACCTCAACCGTGAACAACGGCTCGACGGTTCTTGGCGGTGACGGCGACGACGAAATCGACACCAATGTAGTCCAGAACGGCAGCACGGTTGACGGCGGAATCGGCGACGATTCCATCACCCTCGACGGGGTGATCGGCGGCTCCACCGTGCTGGGTGATGACGGCGACGATGACATCCTTGTGGATAGCGGCTTCGGCGTCGAGGCCAGCACCGTGAATGGCGGTGCCGGCAACGACCTGATCAGCGTCGCGGGCGATGTTACCAACTCCGACATCATCGGCGGCACCGGCAATGACACGGTCACCGTGGACGGCACCGTCGATCCGAGCCTGGTCGATACCGGGGACGGCAGCGACATCGTGAACGTCGGCAACGACGTGCTCGATTCCACCGTCACCACCGGGCTGGGTGATGACGCCATCACCGTGGCCAACGATGTGGTCAACGCCTCGGTCGACGGGGGTGACGGCAACGATACGATCAGTATCGGCGGCGACCTCGGCGATTCCTCGGTGGACGCCGGTGTGGCAGCCACGGCCGGTGACGACGAGGATGTCGTGAGCGTCGGCGGCAACATGTCGAACTCCAGTATCCAGACCGGAGACGAGGCCGACCTCGTCACGGTGACCGGCACGGTGACCGACAGCAGCATCGAGACCCAGGACGGTGACGACACCATCACCACCGGCGATCTGGACAACTCGACCCTCAACGGCGGCAACGGGGCCGACTCGATCAGCGCCGGCAACCTCACCAACGGCAGCAGCGTCCAGGGCAGCACCCAGGACGATGTGATCGCCGTCGGTGAGATCACCGGCTCCACGGTCGACGGCTTCGACGGCGCCGATGACATTGACTCGGGCAATGTCAACGTCGGCGGTGAGCTGCTCGGCGGCACCGGCATCGACGACATCGACGTGGCCGGCGACGTGGCCGGGCTGGTCGACGGCGGCGGCGACGGGGACAACATCTCCGTCACCGGTAATGTCTCGGCCGGCGGCACGGTTGACGGCGGCGTCGGGGCCGACATCGACACGATCTCGATCGACGGCACCGTCAGCGGTGATGTGCTCGGCGGTGACGGCGACGACGACATCGACATCGGTGGCGCCGTTAACGGCACGGGAGCGGTTTCCGGCGAAGACGGAAACGACAATATCCGCGTCAACCAGTTCACGACCTCGGCCAACGCCGTAAGCGGTGGCAACGGGAATGACACCATTGAGGTCGGCACGCTTGGTAATGGTGCAACCATCACCGGTGACGGCGGCAATGACGTGGTCCAGGCCGGTATCGCGGGGGCTGGTGGAATCTTCAACTCCCTGGTCGATCTTGGCGGTGGCGACGATGTCTTCGATGTCTCCAACGGGCTCGGCGCCGGCACCGGCTCGGACAACGCGACAATAGTTGGCGGTGCGGGAATGGACACTGTCGTCGGTAGCGGCGGCGAAGATGAGTTCTTCCTTGACGGCATCGAAATGGCGAATACCGGCACGGGCGACGACACGGTGACCTTCCTCACCGCGGCCAGTGCCACCGTCGATGGCGGTGCCGGCATGGACACCGTCAACGGCAGCGGCATGGCTGACGATGTGACCATCGCCGGGCCGGGCCAGAGTGTGGAACTCGTTGACCTCGGGGCGGGTGTGGATACCGTGACCTATCAGGACACGGTCAACCTGACCGCCCAGGACAACAACGAGCACCACGTGCTTGCCAGCAACGGTGACGACACCATCACCTTCGGTGGTGCCGATGCGGTCCGGGCCGGTCAGTCGGTGGATATTACGGCCGGCGGCATGGATGACATTGTCATCCAGAACCCGACCGTAACGTCCGGCACTGACAGCTCGATCGAAATCACCGGCTTTACGGCTGGCTCAGGCGACCTGCTGCAGTTCGGTGCCGGCGCCGGCGCTGATTTCGAATCCATCGCTAATAGCGGAGGTGGGGCCGTGGCTGCTACCACGGACGTCATCGAGATTGCCGCTGGGGGTGTGGTCGACCTGACCGATGCCACCAATGCCGGCGAGATCGAAACGCTCATCGCGGACTCGATCGGTATGCTGGATGCCGGCACGTTCACAGTGGTGGTTTACGACGACGCCGCCCTGGCCGGCAACGCCGACGCGGGCATCTACACGATGTCGCTGGCGGCCAACTCGGGCGATCTGGCAAGCGGCCAGTTCGACATCGAGTACGCAGGGCTGCTGGTCGACGTTGGTGCAGATGCGATCATGGCGGGCGACGTGCTCAACGACGTCAACAACGCCTAACCGGGTAATACCCCGGCCGGCCTTGCCGGTCGGGGCCCGACCCCGTATTGTTCAATCCCCGCTCCGGCGGGGATTTTTTTGTCCGCGCCCCTGCTTTGCGGCAGGCGGCTTCATCAGATCAGGACGGGGACATGTCCCAGGCCAACAGCGCCATCTTCTACCACCCCGAGGGCTTCGACACCGGGGGCAAGCAGCTCATGGGCCGGCATGCGGCGGGGGAAAGCTTCCTGCACGCCTATGCCCGCCACGGCGCCACCGAACGGCTGTTCTGTTACGCCGCCCGGAAGGTCCACTACGAGGATTTCAAGACCCGCGTGGCCGCCGGCGCCGGCCGCGAGCTGCGGGCCCGCTGGATTCCGCACGGGCAGGAAGATGGCCTGGCCGAGCCCGGCTGCCTGTTCTACCCCTCGCCCAACTTCCAGGAACTGAGCTGGCACCGCCGTCACGGCGGGCCGCGACGCTACAGCCTCACGGGCGTGACCCACACCACCGCCACCCACACCGCCATGGATGCCATGGGCGCCACCCTGGTGGCCCCGTACGAGAGCTGGGACGCGGTGATCTGCACCTCGCAGGCCGTGCGCCGGATGGTGGCGCGCAGCACCGAGCAGTACCGCGACTACCTGGCCACGCGGCTGGGCGGCGAGCCCCCGGCGCCGCGCTGCCAGTTCCCGGTAATCCCGCTGGGGGTGGAGATGTCACGCTTTCCGCCCCGGTCGGAAAAGCTTGACGCCCGCGAGCGCATCCGCCGCGACTGCGGTCTCGACGCCGACGAGGTGGCGGTGCTCTACATGGGCCGGCTCAACTGGCACGCCAAGGCGCATCCCTTTCCCATGGCGCTGGCCCTGCAGGCGGCCGCCCGCGCCACCGGGGTGCGGGCGGCGCTGCTGCTGGCCGGCTGGTTTCCCAACGACAGCATCGAGACCTCCTTTCGCGACATGCTGGCCGCCACCTGCCCGGACGTGCGCTGCCACATCCTGGACGGCCGCAAACCGGATATCCGCGCGGATGTCTGGTATGCGGCGGACATCTTCTGTTCGCTGTCCGACAACATCCAGGAAACCTTCGGCCTGACCCCGGTCGAGGGGATGGCGGCGGGCCTGCCCTGCGTTGTCACCGAGTGGAACGGCTACCGCGAGACCGTCCGTCACGGGCAGGAGGGCTTCGCGGTCAGCACGGTGATGCCGCCGCGCGGCGCCGGCAGCCTGCTGGCCCGGCGCCACGCCATGGGTCTGGACAACTACGACCATTACGTGGGCTACGCCAGCCAGGTGACGGCAGTGAACGTGCCGGAGGCCACCGAGGCGTTCACCGCGCTGCTGGCCAATGCGGACCTGCGCCAGCGCATGGGCGAGGCCGGACGGCGGCGCGCGGCATCGATATTCGGCTGGCACCAGATCGTGCCGCAGTACGAGGCGCTGTGGGCGGAACTGGCCGAGCGCCGGACGACGGACGCGGAGGTGGCCCCGCGCGGGCCGAACGCCCCGCCCCACCCGCTGCGCGAGGATCCATTCACGCTGTTCGGACACTACCCGACCCATCAGCTCGATACCGCCAGCGTGCTGCTGGCCACCGAGCGCACCACCGTCGACTACTGCAACTGGGCGGCGGGCCTGGCGATGAACCGTTTCGCCCGGACCCACCTGCTGGCCGACGAGGCCCTGACGGCCCTGATCCGCACCCTGGCCGAGGCTCGCCGGCTGCCGCTGGATGCGGTGCTGGCCCTGGATCTGGGTGACTCCGGCCGCGTGACGCGGACCGTGGTGTGGCTGGCCAAGCTGGACGTGATCGGGCTCGAGCCCTGAGTCAGGCCGGTTCCGCGTCCCGGTAGCCCATCCGCCGCATGGCGTCGCCGGCAATCTCCGCCATCCGGGTCACCGTGCCGGCCTGCAGCTCCCGCTGCCAGCCATCCACATCGGCCTTGCGGAAGAAGGCGTTGCCGCGGAACCGGTCGAAGCGGGTGGCGGCGATCACTTGCTCGCAGGTGGCCGGGTCGTGGGCGACCTCCAGAAACCCGAACAGGGCGCCAAAGGCGTCCAGGGGATCGGTGACGAGGTCCTCGTAGCGGCAGATGTGCATCCGCCGGGGCCCGATCTCGGCCTGCAGGGCCAGCTCGGCCCGGGTATCCAGCGCCCAGCGCCGGGCGATGCGCACGGCCCAGCCGTCAATGTCGGTGCCGCCGCGCTCGGCGAATCCCGGCTCCACCCGCTGATTGTGATGCCAGGCCGACACCGCCACCGCGCGGGGGTCTCGCACGATGGCCACGAAGCGCGCTTCCGGGAACAGGCGCTGATAGCGTGGCAGATCCCGGAGGATGAGGTTGTCGTTGACCCCGTGCCAGACCGGCCGGCGGTCGCCCGCGCCGCGCCGCGCCGCGGCCAGGACCAGGCCCCGCAGCAACCCGTCGGCATCCCCCTGGCGAAAGCCGTGGGTACCCTGGCGTGCGGTGCGCTGATCGATGCCCTCGAGCACGTCGTTGTAGTCGGAAAGCAGGCGGCCCAGCCGGTCGGCCAGATACTGGAACTGGTGCTCCGAGGGACAGCTGACCTCGGGATGGGCGTTGAGCGCCATCTGCAGGAAGGTGGTGCCGGATTTGGGCGTGCCGAAGCACAGGAGTGGTCGCATGGCTGCCACGGCGGCTGGTCGGGGTGGTGCGGCGGCATCCGCTGCCGCGTGTGGCGGGAAAGTGTACGCTTGCGGTCTGTTCCGAGCCAGCCATGATCACCCCGATGCCCGATACCGACACGTTGCTGAAACAGGCCCATGGCCGGTTGCTGGAACACTGGCTCAATCATGCCGACATGGCGGCCGCCGAGGTGCTGGCGCTGGACCCGGGCAACCGCCGGGCCCGTCATCTGCGGGCGGTGACCGCCTGCCGCATGGGGCGACTGGACACGGGTCGGGCCGACCTCGCCGGCCTGGTGGCGGAAGCGGACGAGCAGGCCGGCAGCGCCCTGCTGGTGGATCTGGCGGCGGCGCATGCGCGGGCCGGCGACGAGACCGCCTCGCGCGAGGTCTGGGCCAGGGCCGCTACCGTGGAGCCGGCCCTGGCGCAACGCCCCGACTGGTGGCGGCAGGTGTTCGTCAGCGAGCGCATGTTCTACCGCTACAAGCTGGTGGACTACGAAACCATCGCCCACAACCGGCACGGGCCGGGTCGCGGCAGCCATCCGGAGCTGCGGTCGCTGCTGGCCGCCGGTGAGCCCGATTATCACCGGTTTGTCCGGGACCTGGCCGGGCATGCCGATCTGTTTGCGGATATCCCGGCCAGCGGGGACTATGCCGCCGACCGGCCATTCTGGCTGAACACCTGGCTGGCGCCGCTGGACGGCATGTCGCTGATGGGAATGATCGCCGTCCACCGGCCGCGGCGGTATGTGGAGATCGGGTCGGGCATGTCCACCAAGTTCGCGCGCCTCGCGGTGAACCGCCTGGGGCTGGAAACCCGTATCACCTCGGTCGATCCCCAGCCGCGCAACCAGATCGACCGGCTCGCCGACACCTGTGTGCGCCAGCCCCTCGAGCAGGCCGACCCTGCCATCTTCACCGCGCTCGAGGCGGGCGACATCCTGTTCTTCGACGGCTCGCACCGCAGTTTCCCCGGGTCGGATGTGACCGTGTTCTTCCTGGAAATCCTGCCCCGGCTGAGGCCGGGCGTGATCGTGCATGTCCACGATATCTATCTGCCGGACGACTATCCGGCCGGTCACGTGCCGCGCCTGTGGAACGAGCAGTACCTGCTGGCCTGCGCGCTTCTGTACGGCAGTGACCGCCTGCGGGTACGCTTTCCGGCCTGGTATGCCTCGACGGAACCCGCCATGGCGGCAGCGATTGCGGACACCCTACGTCCCGGGGCGCTTGCGGATCTCTACGTGCACGGCATGGCGTTCTGGCTGGAAGTGATGCCGGGCGCGCCAGAGGCGGCGGCATGAGCCCGGCCGATGATGTCGATGCCGCGATCGGCCGGGCCCGGGCGGCGCTGGCGGACAGCCGGGCCGCCGGCGAACGGGCCCTGCGCGAGCTGGACGAGCTGCTGCAGTCGGTGCGGGCGGCGCGGCCGCGCGGCCAGCTCCAGCAGATGCGGTGGGACTGCCTGCGGGCGCTGGGGCGCCAGGGGATGCATTTCGGCCAGGCCGGACAGGATGCCTGGCTGGAGCGGCACGTCTTCCGCGGACAGCGGGATGGCGTGTTCGTCGAGATCGGCGGTTTCGATGGCGTGACCGGCTCCAACTGCCTGTTCTTCGAGCTGATGCGTGGCTGGCGGGGGCTGCTGGTGGAACCCTCGCCGCGGCTTTTCGAGCAGGCCCGGGCGGCGCGTCGCTGCGACTGTCACCAGGCGGCGCTGGCCGCCTCGGCCGGGGAGGCCGAGTTCCTGGAGATCCGGGCGGGCTATACCCAGATGGGTGGGCTGGTGGCCAACTACGATCCCGGCATGCGTCAGCGCGTGGAACAGGACCGGCGCCACCAGGGCGAGGTGATCCGGGTGCCCACGCGGACGCTGGCGGAATTGCTGGATGAGGCCGGGCATGCCCGGGTGGATTACATCTCGCTGGATGTGGAGGGTGCCGAGCTGGCGGTGCTGGAGGGCTTCGATTTCGAGCGCTATCCGGTCCGTGTCTGGACCATCGAGAACAACCGCGGGGATGTCACGCGGATTCCGGCGTTCATGGCCGAGCGCGGCTACGACCGGGTGGAGGCGCTGGGCGCCGACGATGTCTACGTGCGGCGCGACTGGTAGCGGAATTGCCGGCTCAGTAGGCCTGGTAGGACTTCTCCTCGACCAGACGCGACCCCAGGGCGGTATTCAACTGGCGCTTGACCGCCGCGCGTTCGTCGTTGCGCCGGTATACCGACCGGGCGAGATCGATGAACCGCGCGCCGAAATCCTGCGCTGATTCGCATTCCCGGATGGCGTCCTCGATCTCCCAGAGGGCTTCGTTGATGCGTCGCAGTTCGTCGGTCAGCTGACGTACCTGGGCATCGTCGGCGTCGATATGCGCCGCCCGGGCCTGTTGCAGGGTGTCGAGTTCGTGGCGGATGTTGACGAGCTTGGCCGCGTCGTCAATGCGTTCGGCCTTGATTTCCAGGATGGTGATCTTGTCGATCAGTTCGCCGGGGCTGACGTCGATGCGGATGGCGTTGGTCATGCTGGGATGGTCTCCTGCCTGGTGGGGTTCGGGTGTGCGCGTTGTCGGGGCATCAACCGGCAGCGTCGCTGGCCGTCGCCTGTCGCGACAGGTGTTCCCGCAGGGTGTTCTCGACCCGGGTGAACAGTTCATTCCAGTCGCCCTGGGCGCGCTGTCGGAACAGCCGCATGGACGGGTACCAGGGCGTGGTCTCGCCAAGACCGTATAGCCAGAAACTCTCGTGCGAAAGCAGATTCCAGATCGGCTTTTCCAGTGATCCTGCGACATGCACAACGGCCGTGTCGGTGGTGATCATGAGGTCCATTTCGTCGATGATGGCCGCCGAATCCGCGAAATCGCGATCATGCCCGCAGGCATCGACGATCAGCCCGGCCATGCCGGATTCGATGAAGTCCTGGTGTGCCGGCCCCTTGTAGAGGCTGAACAGCTGCACGCCGGGTATCTGGGCCAGCCCGGCAAAACTCTCCGGCTGGGTCGACCGTCGATTGTTCGACTTGAATTTCGCGTTCCCGGTCCAGACGATGCCGACCTTGAACTGGCTATCAAAGGGCTCGATGATGCGGCGGGCGCGCTCCCGGCTGTCCGTCGGCACGCTCAGGCGGGGCAGGGGGGGGATTTCCCCGCCCCGCCCGGTCAGGTGCGGCAGGCTCATGTTGGGGGTGTAGAAATCGTACTCGCCGCCCTCGGGCCGCTCGCCCAGGCGCTGGTCGATGCCGGCCACGTCGGATAACAGCCGCCGGAGCGGTGGTTTGATCACGGCGTGGACTTCGGCCCCGAGGGCCTTCAGCCAGGGCAGGAAACGCGAGGCCAGGATGGCATCGCCGAAGCCCTGCTCGGGCAGTACCAGAACCCGCTTTCCCGTCAGCGGCTCCCCCTGCCAGCGCGGCCAGGGGGTGTTCTTGGGCAGGCTGACTTCCGCGCTGTCGTAGCGATACTCGAAATCGGCAAACCCGCCGGCATAGTCGCCAAGCATCAGCCTGCTCAGCCCTCGCTGCAGGCGGCATTCGCCGTCGGCCCAGCCCTCCTCGATGGCGCGGTTTACCCGGTCGATGACCTCCTCGTGCCGGGTCATGCCGCGCAGTGCCGCGCACAGATCCCGCTCGCGCATGGGCTCGCGGGGGAACTGGTAGCACAACGCCCGACGAATCGCCGCCGACTCCTCGAATTGCCCGTCATCGGCCAGCGTGTTGGCGAGGTTGTTCCGGCCGGCGGTGTAGTCCGGGTCGATTTCGACGGCCCGGCGATGGGCGGCGATGGCGGGCAGGAATTTCTGTTCCTGGCGCAGCAGGGCACCGTAATTGGTCCAGGCGGCAGCGTGTACCGGATTCCGGGACAGATAGGCCAGGTAGAGGGTCCGGGCCTTCGCCAGGTCGCCGGCGCGGTGATGTTCGACTGCCTTGCCGAGCGCGGCGCTCAGCGCGCTCGGGGACTTGTTGTCTTGGCTGGCCATGCGATCCCCGGTCTGCTTGCCGGCCCGGCGGCTAGGTGCCGCCGGCCGGTCTTGAGGCGTTTCGATGCAAGCCGCGATTCTACCGCAGCTTCGGGCCTTCGGCCGCCCCGCTGCGACGACGCCGGGCCGTTCATTTGCTAGCATTCGGGCTGCATGCCGACCGGCACGTGGCCGGCTCATCCTTTGGGGCAGTGGCGTTTATGCTCGTTTTGAATGCGGGAATTCCGCGTTCCGGCACCGTGCTGGTGAATGCGATCGTGCGGGAGTGGCTACGCCGGCGCGGCATCCGTTATCAGCAGGCGAACCCGCACGGCGACGAACTGGCCAGCACGGTGGCGTTCGTTCGCCGGCACTGGCGGTCGCGCTGGCATCACTACATCCTGCACACACACAGCTGGGATGCGGCAACCGGCGCCGAGCTCGGCGGTGACTCGAATCTCGTGGCGTTCGCCAACTTTCGCGACCCGCGCGACGTGTGCGTGTCCCTGATGCGCCTGCATGATCACGATTTCGAGTCCGCCGCCGGAATGACGCGCAACGCATTTACCGTCTTCCAGCAGATGTGCCGGGATATCGAGCCGGTACTGATCCCCTACGAATTGCTGGTGGCCGATCGGCGGAGTCACATCTTCCGTATCGGCCAGTGCCTGGGCATGGCACCGCGGCTTTCGGCGGTGGAGGAAATCGATGAAGCGACTTCCATCGACCGGCATCGTGCCGTCATGGAGGCGGTGCAGCAGGGTCGGGGTGAGCGGCTGGTCAAGCGGAACAATCCGAAGCGGGTGCTGGTGGAGGATGCCGATAGTCTGATAAACGATCGCCATATCCAGTCCGGCGCCGCCGGGCGCTGGCGGTCGGAACTCACCGCAGCGCAGATGGACGCGGCCAACGAGCGGTTCTCGGACCTGCTGGATATCTACGGTTATGCCGGCGAGGTATCGCCGGCCAATGATGCTGCCCCGCAATCCACAACCGGAAGGCCTGATGAATAGTCCACTGAGCCCGGATTTTCTGGCCACGCTGCAGTCTGCCCTGACGCGCCGCTGGTTCTTCGTCTGCGGGGCCCAGAAATCGGGTACGACCTGGCTGCAGCGGATTCTCGATGCGCATCCGCAGGTACAGTGTCGTGGCGAGGGGCACTTTTTCACCGAGCTGTCCCGCCTGCTGGGTCAGAGCTTCACGAGCTACAACAAGACCCTGGGCAAGGTCGCCGAGCAGGTGTACGAGGGGCGGCCGTATTATCCCGGCGTCCGGCAGCGCGATTACCATGATGTCCTGATTACCGTGATGGCGCTGGTAATGGGACGCGAGGGGATGCCTGACGAGGTGATGGCGCTTGGCGACAAGACGCCCAATTACGCGGTGAACCTCGGCAGCGTCCATCGTGTGCTGCCCGAGTCCCGCGTGGTTCACATACTGCGCGATGGCCGGGATGTTGCGGTTTCGGCGTTGCACCACGCCTATCGAGTCGGCCTCGAACAGGCCATCGTGCCGCACAGCGACGAGTTCTATCGGCAGATGCGCCATCATGCCAGGCGATGGGCGGCCAACGTCCGGGCGGCGCGCAGCTTTGGTGCCGATCACCCGGAACTTTATTGCGAGGTGTCGTACGAGCGCATGCTCGTGGATGCGGTGCCGGAAATCTCCCGTGTCTGCGAGGTTCTGGGAGTCAATGCGGACGCCACGGTTGTTGCGGCTGCCGCAGACGCCGCGTCATTCGAAAAGACGACCGGCCGCCGCCGCGGGGAGGAGGACAAGAGCGCCTTTGTCCGCAAGGGCGAGGCCGGAGACTGGCAGCAGTACTTCGATGCACGTAGCCTCGCCGTGTTCGACGAGGAAAGCGATGGACTGCGCCACGAGCTTGGCTATGCCTGATCTCGCCCGTTCCGTCTGCGTGATGCTGCCGTCATCGTGAAGGTTCTATTCATTCATCAGAATTTCCCCGGCCAGTTCAAGTACCTGGCCCCCGCCCTGGCGCGTCGTGGCGATGACGTGAGGGCGCTGGGCATTACCGGTCGGGAGGTGCCGGGTGTGCGCCTGCGCAATTACGTGGTTAGCCGCTCGAATACCAAGGGGGTTCACCCCTGGGCCCAGGAGTTCGAGGCAAAGATGCTGCGCGGCCAGGCTTGCGGCGAGGCCATGGAGCGGTTGCGCGAGGATGGTTTCGTCCCCGATGTGGTGGTGGTTCACCCCGGCTGGGGCGAGAGTCTCTGCATTCGGGATGTCTTCCCCGCGGCGAGACAGCTTCACTTCGTGGAGTGGTATTACCGGCCGTACGGCTCGGATGTGAATTACGATGACGAGTTCGCGGACCCCGCGTTTTCACCCTCCCAGGTGCGCGCCAAGAACGCGGCGAATCTGCTCGCGCTCGAGGAAATGGATGCCGGGTACGCGCCGACGATCTGGCAGCGTGACCAGTTGCCCGAGCGTGATCGGCACCGCGTGGAGGTCATTCACGACGGTGTGAATACCGCGCAGCTGAAGCCGGATCGATTCGCAACCATCACCTTCCAGCGCCAGCAACTCAGTCTGGGGAGGGATGACGAGCTAGTCACCTTTGTCAACCGCAACCTCGAGCCCGTGCGAGGCTGGCACGTTTTTGCCCGCAGTCTGCCGCGCCTGATGGCGCTGCGACCGCGTGCGCATTTCGCGATCATTGGTGACAACAAGACCAGCTACGGGCCAAGCCACGGCAGCGGCAAGAGTTGGCGTGATGTGATGCTGGCGGAGCTTGGCGATCGTGTCGACATGGACCGCATCCATTTTCTCGGACGCATTCCCTATAGTGCATTGATTCGTCTTTTCCAGGCGTCGAGTTGCCATGTCTACTTGACCGTGCCGTTCGTCCTGAGCTGGTCGATGCTGGAAGCCATGGCGGTTGAGGCCCTGGTTGTCGCAAGCGATACCCCGCCGGTGCGCGAGGTTATCGAGGACGGCGTTAATGGCCTGCTGACGCCGTTTCACGATGCCGACGCGCTGGCCGAACGGGTGGCGTCGGTGCTGGCGGAACCACGGCGATACGAACGGATCCGGACCGCCGCGCGACAGACGATTGTCGATCGCTACGACCTTGCCGGCCACTGTCTGCCCAGGCAGGTTGAGTTGGTCGACAGAGTGGCGCGCAAGGGTATTTCCGACGTCATCAGCTCGCCGGGGCAGCCGTGAGTCAGGACGCGAGAGCATTCCTGATCGAGAGGCTGCCGGGCGATTCGGTCGGTGCGGAGATCGGTGTGCACAACGGCGATTTCTCGGCCCGTCTTCTGACGGCGTTGCGACCGTGGAAGCTGCATCTGATCGACCCCTGGGTCCATCACACGGATGAGGCATATCGGGATGCCTGGTACGGCGGTCGCGCCGCCGATGGACAGACGGAAATGGATGCGCGGTATCAGGCGGTCTGCCGCCGGTTCGCGCGCGACATCCGGTGTGGCGTGGCTGTCGTGCATCGCAAGACCTCGGCCGAGGCCCTGGCAGAATTGCCGGCGCAGTCGCTGGACTGGGTTTACATCGACGGTAATCACCGCTACGAGTACGTGATGGAGGATTTGCGGCTGTCTCTGGCAAGGACCCGCGTCGGGGGGCTGGTCACCGGCGATGACTACGGCGACGGCGGATGGTGGCAGGGCGGCGTGAAAAAGGCGGTTGACGAGTTCTGTTGCCGCGACGATGTCTCGCTGGAGGACCTGCGCAATGGGCAGTTCATCCTTCGCCGTCTGGCATGATCGGGCTTACACGATGAAAGGCATCATCCTGGCCGGCGGTTCCGGGACGCGGCTGTATCCGGTGACGCTGGGGGCCAGCAAGCAACTCATGCCGGTGTACGACAAGCCCATGATCTACTACCCGCTGGCGGTGCTGATGCTGGCGGGCATCCGCGAGATCCTGATCATCACCACGCCGGAAGACCAGCCGGCGTTCCGCCGCATGCTGGGCGACGGGGCCGGCTGGGGGCTGCGTCTGCACTACGCCGAACAGCCCCGCCCGGAGGGTCTGGCCCAGGCAATCCTGATCGGGGCCGATTTCATTGCCGGGGAGAGGGTTTGTCTGGTGCTGGGCGACAACCTGTTCTTCGGTCACGGCCTGCCGGCCATGCTGGCCGAGGCCGCGGCGCGCAAGCGCGGCGCCACCCTGTTCAGCTATCCGGTGCGCGATGCCTCGCGCTACGGGGTGGTGGCATTCGATGCCGAGGGCCGGGCGCGCAGCATCGAGGAAAAACCCGCCCGCCCGAAGTCCAACCAGGCGGTGACCGGGCTCTACTTCTACGATGCGGACGTGGTAGACATCGCCCGGCAGGTGACCCCCTCGCCGCGGGGCGAACTGGAGATCACCGACGTCAATCGCGCCTACCTTGAGCGCGGCGACCTGCATGTGGCGCCGATGGGGCGTGGTCTGGCCTGGCTGGATACCGGCACCCATGAGGCGCTGCTGGACGCGGCCAACTTCGTGCGCACGGTGCAGCAACGGCAGGGACTGCAGATATGCTGCCCGGAGGAGATCGCCCACCATCAGGGCTGGATCGACGACGCGCAGCTCGCGGCGCTGGCCGAGCCCCTGGCCAAGACCGACTACGGGCGCTACTTGCAGGGGTTGCTGGGGTGAGGATCACCGAAACCGACCTGCCGGGCGTGCTCTGCCTGGAACCCCGGGTATTCGGCGACGAACGCGGCTTCTTCCTGGAAACCTTCCGGGCCGATCAGTGGCCGGATGCCGCGCCGCCGACCTTCGTGCAGGACAACCAGTCGCGGTCCCGCCACGGGGTGCTGCGGGGCCTGCACTATCAGTGGCAGCGCCCGCAGGGCAAGCTGGTGCGGGTGGCGCGGGGCAGGGTGTTCGACGTGGCCGTGGACGTGCGCCGTGATTCGGCCCGGTTCGGCCACTGGTTTGGCTGCGTGCTGGATGACGTGGACCACCGTCAGCTCTACCTTCCGCCGGGGTTCGCCCACGGCTTCCTGGTGCTCTCCGAGGTGGCGGATTTCGTCTACCGCTGTACCGACACCTATCACCCGGAATCGGAAACCGGGCTGCGCTACGACGATCCGGCCATCGGCATAGAATGGCCCGACATCGACGGGCCGGTGCAGGTCTCGGCCAAGGATGCCGCGCTGCCCGGGCTGGCATCGCAGACCCGCTGGCCGGTATCGCCATGACCATTCTGGTGACCGGGGCCGGCGGTCAGGTGGGCCGGGAACTGGCGCAGCGGCTGGATACGGGGGACGTGGCCCTGGACCGCTCCGGGCTCGATATCACCCGCGACGACGCCGTGGCCCGGGCGCTGGATTCGGCTCGCCCGAGCATCGTGATCAACACCGCCGCCTACACCGCCGTGGACCGCGCCGAGGATGACGAGGACGCGGCCCTTGCGATCAACGCCGAGGCCCCGGCCCGCCTGGCGCGGGCCTGCGCGGCGCGGGACATTGCGCTGTGGCATCTGTCGACCGATTACGTCTTCGACGGCGGGTTGGACCGGCCCTATCGCCCTGAGGACCGGCCGAACCCGGCATCGGTCTACGGCCGCAGCAAGCTGGCCGGTGAATGGGCGGTGCTGGCAGCCGGCCAGGCCCACATGGTGTGGCGGGTGAGCTGGGTATTCGGCGCCGGCGGGGCCAATTTCGCCAGCACGATGCTGCGGCTGGCGCGGGAACGTCGCGCGTTGCAGATCGTGGATGATCAGCGGGGCGGACCGACCCCGGCGGATGCCCTGGCCGAGGCTCTGCTGGCGCTTGCCTGGCGTGCCGATGCCGGTGAGGTGCGTCCCACGGGCCTGTGGCATTTTGCCGGTCAGCCCTGGGTAAGCTGGTACAGTTTTGCCGAGGTTATCTTCGCGCGCGCAGTGGCATCGGGCCTGCTGGAACGCGCCCCGGACCTAGCGCCGATTGCCTCGGCAGATTTTCCCACCCGGGCGGCCCGACCCGCGAACAGCCGGCTGGACATGGCCGCGACCACCGCTGCGCTGGGCATCGAGCCGCCGGACTGGCGGGCTGGCCTGGATCGCATGCTGGCGGTGCTGGCATGAGCACGGTAGCCCACCAGCCCCGGCAGATGCTGGTGACCGGCGGCGCCGGTTTCATCGGCAGCAACTTCATCCGCCTGTTGCTGGCCGATGATCCGTCGGTGTCCATCGTCAACCTGGATCTACTCAGTTATGCCGGTTCGCGGGAAAACCTGCGCGACCTGCCGGACGAAAGCCGCCACCGGCTGGTCGAGGGCGACATCGGCGACCGCGGCCTGGTGGCGGACCTGCTCGCCGAACACCACATCGACACGGTGGTGAACTTCGCGGCGGAATCGCATGTCGATCGGTCCATCGCCGGCCCCGAGGCTTTCGTGCGCACCAACGTGCAGGGCACTTTCTGCCTGCTGGAGGCCTGTCGCCGGGCCTGGTCGGAATCGGGCGGCTTCGCCGGGCGCCGGTTTCACCAGATATCCACCGACGAAGTGTACGGCACCCTCGGGCCCGGGGATCCGGCGTTCACCGAATCCACGCCCTTCGCCCCCAATTCGCCCTACGCGGCGAGCAAGGCCGGCGCCGATCACCTAGCGCGCGCCTACCACCACACCTACGGCCTGCCGGTGGTGACCACCCACTGTTCCAATAACTTCGGGCCCTACCAGCACCAGGAGAAGCTCATTCCCACGGTGATCCGGGCCTGCCTGGAAGGTCTGCCCATCCCGGTATACGGGGATGGCAGCAATATCCGGGACTGGCTGTATGTCGATGACCACTGCCGCGGTATCGACCGGGTGCTGCGATATGCCGCCGGCGGTACCGCCTACAACCTGGGCGGCGACAACGAGCAGTCGAATATCGCGCTGGTGCGCCGTATTTGCGGGGTCATGGACGAACTGCGGCCCGAACGGGCGCCGCATGCCGATCTGATCGAGTTCGTCACCGACCGGCTCGGGCACGATTGGCGTTACGCCATCAACAGCGAGGCGGTTCGCGCGGATCTGGGCTGGCGGGAGCGAAGCGATTTCGAGGCGGCGCTGGCGGCGACCGTGCGGTGGTATTTCTCTCTTTGGCAAGGCATCTGACCCGTTTGAGGTCCGAACGTAGGGCGCCAGTCATGGCGCCGGCCCGATCCCCGCGTTGCGGCGGCCTGCAGGTCGGATGAATCCGACCCTACCCGGAATCCCCGGATTTCGATTCATCGCGCTGGCCTGCATACCGGATGAAACCGACCCGACGGCGGGAAGAATGTTGGTGAATTGCGCAGGCGGGCATATACATGGCAGCACGTTGCCGCCTGTCTCGCACCGCCGCATGGCATGTATACTTGGAGATTCGGGCGCGCCCACCGGGCGACGCCCGACCTTGTTTTGGCACTTTTGTTTCCTTTGAGGAACCGTCTCATGGCAGAAACCGACGAACGCACGATCACGATCGACGGCACGGAATATAATCTTGCCGATCTGTCCGAAGAAGCCCGCAACGCGGCCGCCAATGTCAGCGCTACCGACGCGGAACTGCGGCGGTTGCGGGTACAGGTGGGCATTGCCCAGGCCGCGCGCAAGACCTTCGCGGACGCCCTGAAAGCGAACCTGCCCGAAACCGCCGGCGAATAGGTCGCCGCCTGCCCGGCGGCCATGCCGGGTGTCCTCGGTGTTCGAACCGCCGGCCCTTCCGAAACCAGTCGCGCCCGCAATCAGGAGTAGCTGATGGAACGTCGCCAGACCGATGTCCGGTCCGATGAGACGGCCGCGCCCGATGATGGCGCTGCGCGCGCTGGCGGGTCCCGTTCATCGGCGCCCGTGAAATTGATTGGCGAGGCGCTAGCGGCCGACCGTCCGGCGGGCGAGACGTCGTCAGCCGAACCGGAGCAAACGCCTGTCGCCTTGCTGGACGAGGAAGACGAGCGGGACGAACACGCCGAACGGGAAGCCGGTGACAGCGGGGCGCCCGAATCCTCCGGGCCGGGTGCCGCGGCGCCGGTTGCCGCTTCCGGTGGTGGTTGGCCGGCGGGAGATGCCGGGCTGCTGGCTCAGGCCGATGCCGGGGCCGAATCGACCGGCGACAACGGCGAGGTCATGCCCGAATCGGTCGAGGATGACGGGGGCTGGTTCGGCGTGGATGCCGCCACCCTGTTCAAGTGGGTGACCATCCCCGTGGGCATTGGCGCCGCCGTCTGGCTGGCCGGTGAGGACGACGAGGACGATGTGGCCCCGCCGGATCAGCCGCAGAATCAGCCGGCCACCTTCGGTGGCGATCTCATGGCCACCGTTACCGAGGATGACGACACCGATATGGCCACGGACGGTGTCCAGACCGTGGCCACCGGCACGCTGACGGCCACCGACCCGGATGATCCGGACAACGTGTTCCGGCCGCAGGACGGTACCGACACCGATTTCGGCACGTTCAGCATCGATGCGGACGGCAACTGGACCTACACGCTGGACAACGCCAACGCCGAGGTGACGGCCCTGAACGTGGGCGACTCGCTGGAAGACCAGATTCCGGTGCTCACCGGCGACGGCACCATCGGCGCCGTGACCGTCACCATCGATGGCGCCAACGACGCGCCCGTGGCAATGGACGATACGGCCGAAGGGCAAACCGGCGGGGACATCACCGTGGCCGACGTGCTGGCCAACGACGAGGATGTCGACAACGAGCTGACCCCGGACAGCGTGGCCAGCTTCACCCAGCCGGCCAGCGGCAGCGTGGCCTACAACAACGACGGCACGTTCACCTACACCCCCGACACCGGATTCACCGGCGACGATACGTTCGAATACACGCTGGAAGATGGCGAAGGCGCGACGGATACCGCCACCGTGACGGTGACCGTCAACGACACGGCCGCCCCGGCGATGCAGGTGGCGGCAACCGATGAGGCCGATGCGCTGATGGCGGCCGCCGTCGCCGAGCTGAGCGCGGGGGACCGCCAGGCCGTGACGACCGCCGACGGCGAGGTGTTTTCCCTCGGTGCGCCCGCCGGCGATTCGATGCCGGCCCCCGAGGCATCGGCCGCTACTGCATTGCCGACGCTTGCCATGCCGGACGAGGGCAGCATCGACGGGTTGGTGTGATTATCGCTGTGGCTTGCGGGTCGGATGAATCCGACCCTACCCCGGATGCGGGCCACAAAAGGCCCATCGCCATGGTGACGTAGGCGGGCATGAGCGCGCCGGCGCGTTGCCGGCAGACCCATCCTGTTTTCAGGCGTCGAGCATCCGCTGGATCGCGGCATGTAGATCCGGTAGGTCGTTTTCCAGCTTGTTGACTGCGGCGACGATGTGCAGCGCGTAGGGCCGCCAGGACTTGGTCATAGATCGATGGCTTCGGCCAGAACAGCGTCGCGCAGGGCGGGGTTGGCTCGTGCTCGGGTATCAGGTCGAGTTTCTCACCGGTGATCTCGGCCAGGCGGCGGGTCAGGGGGATGCGTTGTTTGAACAAACTGTAACCAACGGGTAGTTCGACCAGGATATCGATATCACTCTCAGCGGATTCTTCCCCACGTGCCACCGACCCGAACACGCTTATGCGCTTGGCGCCATAGGCCTCACAGGCACGGTGTAGTTCCGTTCTCTTTCGCTTGAGTTCGTCGAGCCGCACGGGGTTATAGTGGCGCAAGCTGTTCGGGGACGTAAAGTTTCGACCAATTGGGAACAAGCCGAGCCGGCGCTGCTGGCGGTCTGATCTCCCATGCCGGGAACGCTTCGCTTATCCTGGCCTACGGTGTGGCCGATGCCGGCGGTTCACGTAGGCCGGCATAAGCGCACAGCGCATTGCCGGCGGATTCGTCTGCGGATGAATGATACAATATGTAAAGATAACGACAATCTGTACTCATCACGATGTGGTATCAAACCGCCCGCAAGATGGTCCGGGATGCCGGAATCCCATATGCCGCCCTGATGCCGGCGCTGGGCGTGACCACGCCCGCGGCCGTTGGACACTATCTTGCCGGTCGCCGCCAGCCGACACCGGATCAATTGAAGGCACTTGCCGACGCACTCGGTGTGCGCATCGACGATTTCTTCACCATGGCACCCGCGGGCGAGCATCCGGTTCCAACCGCCGAAAATCCCGACCCGGAACCACTGACGCCGATGCAGCGGTTGCGCCGGCGCTACGCCTGGTCGAATCCCGACGATATTGAGGAGACGGCGCTGATCCGCAAGGTGCTTTCAGCCGGGCGTTTCGACGATATCCTGACGCTTTGTACGGGCGTCGGTCTGGCGCGGGTCGAGGCTGCTGCGGCCATGGATCGGACGCTTGCCGGTCATTCACGGCTTGCCCGTCTGCTGGCGAACATCCGTGCCGGTCACGATCGGGCTTGTCCCCATGCGGCTTGATTCGCTGCCGGGGCCCACGCGCGAACTGTTCGAGTACGCCTCCGGCTGCGAGGAGCTGGCGCCGTTCGTGCTGGTCGGCGGCAGTGCACTGTCGTTGCAGATCGGCCATCGCCAGAGTCTGGATCTTGATTTCGCGGTTCATGGCCATTCACTGCCCGCGCACGCAATCGATCGCTGGATAGAACGCGTGCGACGGGCCGGCGCGGCCGCCGACAACGTGACCGACATCGAGGCCGCGAGCCGGTTTCGCATCAATACCGGTTTGTCGCTGGAGCGATATGTCCGCGATTACGAGGTTGCCGGCGTTCGGGTCACGTTTTTCGTGCAGGGCCGCAATGACGTCCAGAGGCATTATTACCGCCAGTCGGAACGGCTGCAAAGTCCGGCTCGAAGCTTCCCGGTCATGGGTATGGCGGGTCTGAAGGTATCCAAGACGCTGCTGCTGGCGGATCGCGTGCGTTCCCGTGATCTGTTCGATCTGATGGTACTGATGCGCGACCACGGCTGGCGGATCGACGATGTGGTTGAGGTCGTTCGCAACCTCGGGCACAACAATGACCTGGAGCATTACCTGGCGGTGATGAGTGGCGATATTCCGCTTGATCCGGACGATGAGGGTTTACGGGTCACCGGGGCGGCGATCTCGATTGACGATATTCACGCCGAGCTGCGTCGACTCATCGATGACTGGCAGATAAGGCGCGCCAGCGAGGCCGACTGGTAGGCCGGCATAAGCGCGCAGTGCGTTGCCGGCAGACCCGGCGCCGTTGGTGGGTTGATGCGCCTTGCCGGGAACGCTTCGCTTATCCCGGGCATCGGTGTGGCCTCAAGCCTCGATCTATGGGCCAGGCCGGCATGAGCCCGCCGGCGCATTCGGTGCCGCTGGCGGGTTGCCCCAGGCTGCCCGTCCGTGAGCCATGGTCAAGCTGCGCCGGATCCCGGTTCTCGCCGTGACCGGATAGCCACGCGTTACCTTAAGGCGTTCGCGTGACCGTGGCTGCCTGGGGGTCGACGATGCTGAACGTGGCCGGATTACCGGTCTCGGCAATGCGGCCGCTGGCCGACGGCTGGCCGGCGGTGAAGGTATCCGCCGGCGCGGCGGCATTGCCACCGCCGCCCCCGCCACAGGCACTGGTGGTCAGTGCGAGAAGTAACGGGATCGCCAGGCGCCGTATTTGCATCGGGTCGGGATTGTTCCGGGGCATGCTCATTCCTCCGAGACCTCATCGCTGATGACCAGCGCCAGCCGGATGGTCTGGCCGCTGTCGATGGGCAGGCCGCCAGCCAGCGTGAACACCAGCGGGCCGGTGGACACGTCGATGCCGGTGAGGGTCGCCACCAGCGGTTCGCCGTCCTGGATCGCGCCGTCGCCGTTGCTGTCGCGGTAGAGCCGCGCGGTATCGATCAGCGCCAGGGCCGGCGCCGTTCCCTGGATCGGGGCGGTGACCTGATCCACGACGGCGGGCTGGCCGGTATCGTTGCGCACGCCGAACGTCAGGATCACCAGCTGTTGCACCCCGGCGCCGACCTCGGCGTCCGCCAGGGCGGCCGCGGTGTCCAGCGCCGGCTCGTCGCCCATGGGTTCGTCATTGTCCGTGACGATAACGTTGGTGGCCGCCGGGGCGCCCGGCCTGGCGTTCTCCAGCGTGCCCAGACCGATCAGGATGGCTTCGTCGGCTTCGTGTGCCGTGTCGTCGAGCGCGGTCAGGGACGCGCTGGCGCTGGTGGCGCCGGCGGCGATGGACAGTGTCGGCTGGCTCAGGCTGTAGTCGCCGTCCCGGGTCGCCGCGCCGCCCAGGACCGGCGTGACGGTGACGGTTTGCCCGGCAGGTTCCGACAGGGTGACCGTCACCGTGGTGCTGCCGCCGTTTTCAACCACCGCCGCGGCCGCGGCCGAGATGCTGGCCGAGGGCAGGGGTTGGTCATCGTCGGTCACGGTCAATTGCGCCGAGGCGGCGTTGGCATTCACCGCGACACCATCGGGTACGCTGTCGACCGTGGCGATGATGGTCTCGTCGGGTTCATCCAGCAGGTCGTTGACGCCGGTTACGGTGACATCCCCCGTACCGGTGCCGGCCGGGATGGTGATGCTGGCGGCCGGGATGGCGTAATCGCTGTCCCGGTCGGCGGTGCCGGCCAGGCCCAGGGTGATGGTGATGTCCTGGGTCGCGGTGCCGTTGAGCGTGGCGATGAAGCGGGCGGTGCCGCCGTCCTCGGCGAGGCTCGGGGGCTGCGATGCCGACAGGCTGACCAGGGCATTGCCACCGCCGCCGGCATCGTCGTCCACGATGATGGAGGTGGCGGTATTCGGGGTGCCGATCACCGCGTTGGCCGACACGCCGGCAATGCTGCTGACCACGGTTTCGTCTCCCTCGGCGAGCCCGTCGTTGATGGCATTGATATTGGCCGCGTTGGACAGGGTCATGGCCGCGACCACGATGTTGGCCGGCGCGCCGTAGTCGACCCCCAGGCCGGCGGTGCCGCCGTAGGCCAACGTGACGGTGACCGGTTCGTCGGCGGGACCGGAGAGCGTGGCGGTGAGCTGGGCGGCGCCGCCGTTTTCGGGAAACGGTGACCCCACCCGGGTCAGGCTGACCGCGGGCCGCGGCTCGTCCTCCGCCACGGTGACCGTGACCGCATCCGGCGCGCCCCGATCGGCGTTGGTGATCGTCCCGATCGTGACTACCAGATCCTCGTCGTCCTCGTAGACGTTGTCGTCGATGCCGGTGAGCGTGATGCCGGCATCCGGCTGGCCGGCCGGGATGGTCACCATCTGGGCGGAGGCGTTGTAGTCGGTGCCCAGCGCGGCTTCCCCGGTGAAGCCGAGGGTCACGGTGACATCCTCGTCGCTCGGCCCGGAGAGTTCGGCCGTCACCGTGGTGCTGCCGCCATCCTCGCCGAAGGCGCCGGCGGCGGCAGCCAGGCTCACCGTGGGCCGGTTTTCGTCGTCGGTGACGGTGGCGGTGACGCTGGCGGGGTTGCCGATGTCCGCGTTGTTGCTGGCAACGGCGTCGATGGTGACGGTGAAGTCCTCGTCATCCTCGAAGACGTCGTCGTCGATGCCGGTCAGGCTGGCGCTGGCGGCGGTCTGGCCGGCGGGGATGGTGACGCTCGGCGGGGCGTTGAAGTCGTCGTTTCGCAGGGCGGTGCCGGCGTAGGTCAGGCTGACTTCCACGTCGGCGTCGGTCAGACCCGAGAGGTTGGCGGTCAGCGTCGCGCTGCCGCCGTTTTCGGCGAAGGGATTGTCGGTCAGTGCCAGGCTGACGCTGGGTCGGGCTTCGTCGTCGGTGATGCTGGCCAGGGCTTCGTTCTGGGCGCCCACGATGACATTGCCCGTGGCGCCGGCGACGACCACGGTGAAGAATTCCGTTTCCTCGAAGATGTTGTCGTCGAGGCCGGTGAGGTCGAAGCTGGCATTGTCCAGCCCCGCCGGCACCAGGACCGAGCCGGACGGCGAAATGGTGGTGTCGTAATCCACGCCGAGCTGGGCTTCGCCGGTGTAGAGCAGGGACACCGTGGTGTCCGCCTCGAGCGGTCGGGCGAAGTCCAGCCGCACGGTGGCGGTGCCGCCGTTTTCGGCCAACGGCGTGTTGCTCACCGATATGGTCACCACGTTGGGCGGGTCGACGATCTCGACCAGGTGATCCTCGACCTCGCCGTCGTCGGCGGGGCCGGTCACACCCAGCGCGCCGGCCGTGCTCAGCCGGAACCGGGCAAGGGTTTCGCCCGGCACGGCGTCGTCCGGTACCGGGAAGCTCAGGGCCAGCGGGCTGCCCGGGCTGACGGGCTCGTCGACGGCAACCTGTTCGCCCAATTCCTGCCAGTCGCCGTTGGCGTTGAAGTCGATCCAGGCGTTGAGCAGGCCGCTGCCGTTGCTGGTGACGATCTCGATTTCGCTGGTGGTGGTCTGGCCGCGCACCAGCGGGCCGTTGATGGTGACGCCGTCCTCGTCATCGGTGTTGTCGCCGGCGGGGGTGCTGTCCGGCCCGGTATCGAGGTCGTCGCCCCGGGCCTGGGTCTCGGGCTGGCCGTCCGCCTCGTTGTCGACCAGCGCGCCGAGCAGCGGATTGGCGCGAAACGGGTTGTTGGTGACGTGCCGGGCGCCGTCGGCCACCAGCAGGGTGGGATAGCTGGGACCGGTGCTGGAGCCGTCGCCGGCGTCCGGCGCATCGCCGAAATCCAGCGCCGGGGGCAGGGCGTTGAACTCGAATGCACCGATATCGCAGGGCGGTTCCTGGATAAAGAAGCCGCGTTGATCGGTTTCGATGTTGTCGTCGTCGCAGGTGGTTTGATCGCCGCCGTTGATGGCCTGCTCGCCCGCGACCCCGGTTAGTAGCCCCTGGGTGAGCGTGGGGCCGCCATTGTCGGCCGGATCGGCTACGAGGTCGTTGATGTTGATCCCGAGATTGTCGGGGCCGAAGAGAGTGGTGCAACTGTCGTCGGACGCGAGGTTGTTGCCGATTGCGCTGAAAATACCAGTGCCGGCGCATTCGCCGGGGCCGTTCTGGATCAGCGAGTTGATCAGTGCAATGGTGGCGCCCGACACCTGCAGGCCACCGCCGGAGGCGGCGACGTTGTCGCCGATGGTGACATTGCTGAGGCTGACCTGCGCGGGGCCGGCCAGAAACAGGCCACCGCCCTGGTTGTTTCCGTCGTTGCCGGCAATGGTGCTGTTGGCGATGGTGAGCATGCCGCCATCCACCTGGATACCGCCCCCCGACTGGGCCGCGTCGTTGCCGACGATGCTGCTGCCGTCAAGGGTGACGGTGCCGCCCTCGACGTAGATGCCGCCCCCGCGGATGCCATTGTTTGCCTGGCCGGTTCGGCCGGTCTGGGTATCGGTAACCGTGATCTGGAAGTCGACGTCTGCCAACCCGGCGGCGAAGACCCAGAAACCGGCGCCCTTGGCATGCACGTTACCGATGAACTCGCTCTCAGCAATGGTCGCCGTGAGCGCGGTGTCATCGCCGAACAGCCACAGCCCGCCACCGCCCTCGTCCCCGCCGGGCGCGAAGTTGCTGTTGCCCTGGAACAGGCTGCCCTCGATGAGCGTGTCACCGCCGCTGGCTACGCCGCAGCCGCTGCCCGCGCACTGGTTGTTGATCAGGTGGCTGTCGTGCACATCGAGCGAACTGCCGGTGTCGCTGAAAATGCCGCCGCCGTGGCCGAAGGTGAAACCGTTGCCGATAGTCGAATCCGAAACCAGCAGGTGGCCCTGATTGAAGATGGTTCCCCCGTTCGGCGGCACGCGGAAGGAATCCACGAACAGGCTGAACAATTCGGCGACCCCGTCGACCGGATTGTAGAGAAACCGGGCGTCCAGGCTCGGATTGGCGGCGATGTCGAGGCGCAGGGTCGATTCCTGTCCGAAAATCTTGAACGGCCCGGAACCGGGCGCAACCGGCACGATGGCGGGCAGCCCATCCGCGCTCGGCGGACCGGGCTGGTCGAAAAGATAGACCTCCCCGGGCGGGAAGACGGCGACGTCGGTCTGGTCGGCAAAGCCCGGTGGGCACTCACCCGGCACCGTGCTCAGCTGCGTATTGCCGGTGCTGTTGTCTACCCACTCGGCAAATCCGCACTGGCCGTCACCGGGGATGAGCATCTGGGGATCGGGCCCCGCCGGCGGCGGCGGCGCAATGTCGGCGCAATTCCAGGCAGCGTTGCTGCCGCATATCTGCTGGATGTTCTGGAAATGGGTGGCCAGGGCGGCGGGCGAAACGCCGGCCAGGGCGAGCAGGCCTGCGAGTGCGCCCACGATGCGGTTGCGTCGGCGTTCGGGCGCACCGACGCCTGTCCATGTCGTTGTCATCCGGGTCCCCTCGTTCCGTCAGCCGGCGATTTCGCCTCGCGTGCCAGGATCGCCAGCTTTACCCGGATGGCGAGTGGTCCGCATCGCCCAAATGGGTTATAAGCGTTATTCATGCGCCGGAAGGGGGGTCGCATGGACGCGCAGTTGCACAGTCGCCTGCTCGGCCGGGTCTACGACGCGGTTGTCGACGATGGCCGCTGGCCCGAGTTTGTCCGGGACCTGTCGCGTAGCCTGAACGGCTCGCGTTGCGAGCTGGTGCTCGGGGCGCCGGTATCACCGTCCGATGGGGTACGGTATGCCGCCCGCTTCGACCCGGTGCTGCACCGGGCCTACCGTTCGCTGGTCGTCCCGGCGGCCCGGCCGTCGGCGATACGGGGCGAAGCGCCAATGGCCACCGGGCCCCGCTGCTACCAGGACTGGTTGCGAGTCGGTACCTCGACGCATGCCATTGGCGGCTGCATCGAGTTCGGCGGGAAGCCGCGGCCTCTTGCGTCCTGGCGCGTCGGGGATACGACCGCCCGGCTGGCGCCCCCGGCCGAGAAACTCGCCGATTCCCTGCTACCACACCTGCGCCGGGCGATGAACATCCGGCGCCAGCGCCAGGAGCAGCTGGCCAGATCGGCCCGCGGCGAAGCGGCGTTACATGCCCTGCAATCGGGTGTGCTGCTCGTGGACGGGCGGGGGCGTAGCCTTTTCCGCAACGTCGCGGCCGACCGGATGCTGGCGGCCGACGATGGCCTGGGCCTGCGTGCGGGCCGAATCCGGCTGCCGGGGCGCGAGAGCCAGCGCGCGCTCGACCGGCTTATCACGATGGCCTCGCGGCGTGACGCCGACACCACGGGGGGTGCGGTACTCGCGCCGCGCACCGGTGATCGGCCGGGTTACGCGCTCTCGGTGGTGCCGCTGGCACTGGGTGTGGTCGACGCGCGCGCATGGCCGGACGCCGTCGCCATGGTGGTGATCGCGGACCGGGAGACGGTCTCCCGCCGGGTCAGCCAGCGGCTGGTCGACATCTACCGCCTGACCCCGGCGGAACTCGCGATAGCCAGGGGGCTGTTGACCGGTGTCTCGCTACAGGACCTGGCCACCCGACGCGGCATCAGCTACGAAACCGCTCGCGCCCATCTCAAGCGCGCCTTCTGCAAGACCCGCACGCACTCCCAGGTGGAGCTCGTCAGTCTGTTGCAGCTATGGAATCATTGAGGGCGGCCAGGGGACGGATTGCCGATTGTGCCGGTTCGATGGCGGGCCGAGGAACCCGGCTCATTGCTCGACCTTGTCGGGGTATTCGCATAAATCCTCGATCACGCAGGCGCCGCAGGCCGGCTTGCGGGCCTTGCACACATAGCGACCGTGCAGGATCAGCCAGTGGTGGGCGTCGCGTTTATAGGCCTCCGGCACCACCCTGACCAGCTTGTCCTCCACCGCGCGGACGGTCTTGCCGGGGGCGATGCGCGTACGGTTGGATACCCGATAGATGTGGGTATCAACGGCGATCGTCGGTTCGCCGAAGGCCGTATTGAGCACCACGTTGGCGGTCTTGCGGCCAACCCCGGGCAGGGCCTCCAGGGCCTTGCGGTCGCGCGGGACCTCGCCGCCGTGCCGGTCGACCAGGGCCCGGCAGGTCTTGAGGATGTTGGTGGCCTTGCTGTTGTAGAGGCCGATGGTCTTGATGTAGCCCTTGAGCCCTTCTTCGCCCAGCGCAAGAATGGCTTCCGGCGTGTTGGCAACCGGGAATAGTGTCGCGGTGGCCTTGTTGACGCCGACGTCGGTGGCCTGGGCCGAGAGGATCACCGCGATCAGCAGTTCGAACGGGCTGTTGTAGTTCAGTTCGGTGGTGGGGGCCGGATTGGCGGCCCGCAGCCGGCGGAAGATTTCCTCGCGCTTGGTCTGGTTCATGCAGTGGTTGTACTTGATGTGCGATTGATTGGCGTCAGGCGGCATGAATGCCGCCCTACGATCTGGTGAGCTACAGCAGGTATCCCGCCTCGCGCTGATGCCGAATACTCAGGATCAGCACGATATCCTGCGGTTCCTCGAAGCTGTACAGAGCCGCGTAGCCGGTTCGGCCCCGCGAGATCATCAGTTCGCGCTCGCCGCTGTCCAGGGGGCGGCCGATCAGCGGGTGGTCCGCGAGCATGGTGACGGCATCGGCGATCAGGTCAACGGTTGTCGCGGCAGTGGCCGGGTCGTGGTCGCGAAGAAAGTCGGCAAGCCGAACCAGATCGTCGAGCGCCGCCCGCGCGTAGGCTACCCGCGCCAAGTCCCGGCCTTGGGCGCCGGTGCGGCCTTGCCGCCTGCCCGGGCACGCGCGTAGGCATGTACGTCATTCGCGTCGTAGGACTCATTGTCGGCGATGGCCTGTTCGCGTGCCGATTGCGCCTGGCCGATGAAGTCGGTTCGCTGCTCCGACGCGATGGTGGCCAGTCGCACCGACTCCAGCAGGAACGCGTGCGGGCTCATTCCGCGCGCCTGCGCGGCGTGACGCACCCGCGCCTTCAGATCGTCGGGAAGCTTCAGGGATGTGGTTGCCATCGCTTGTGTTCTCTTGATGGTCGGTGTTACCAAAGTAGCACCAGATCATGCGGGCGGCAATCCTGCCGATTGGCCACGGTTTCGTCCCCTGCATTGTAGGGCCGGATTCATCCGGCCAACGGTGTGGGCATTGTCGTTTGTTCCGGGCATGAGGTGGCATGAATGCCGCCCTGCAGTCTAGGAAATTTAGCGTGCCCGTTTGGCTTTCGCGCGGGCGATGGCGGCGGCGATGTCCGACCGGCGGTTGTCGCTGGCGGTCTGGTCGTTACCGCGAACGCGGCGGCGCCGGGCGCGGCGTTCGGCGCGTTCCGCCTTCAGGCGGGCCAGGCGCTGGTTACGGGCGTCGAAGCGTTGCCGTGCCCGGGCGGCCCGGTCCTCGTCGTCCGCGGTCTCGGGCGGCCAGTGGACCTGGCCCTCGCCGTCGGCGGCGGCCAGCATGTCGATGCAGTCCACCGGGCAGGCGGGCACGCACAGCTCGCAGCCGGTGCATTCGTCGGCAATCACGGTATGCATGAGTTTGGGGGCACCGACGATCGCGTCCACCGGACAGACCTGGATGCATTTGGTGCAGCCGATGCATTCGTCCTCGCGGATGAAGGCCACCAGGGGCTGGGGCACCTCGCCGCAGTCCGGGTCGATCGGCTTTTCCCGTTTCCCGGTGAGGGCGGCCAGTTTCTGCATGGTGGTTTCGCCGCCGGGCGGGCAGCGGTTGATGTCGGCTTCACCACTGGCGATGGCTTCCGCGTACGGACGACAGCCGTCGTAACCGCAGCGGGTGCACTGGGTTTGCGGCAGGAGGGCATCGATGTCGGCTGCCGTTGAATTGGCCATGGCGTTGCGCAACAGGTCGTCGGTTTCGCTTCAGCCCATTGTTTCAGGTTTCGGGTTTCATGTTCCGTGCCTGGCGCGATCGGTAACGCGTTGTGGTGCACATCCGGGAAGCCTGAAACGCGGAACTATTTGATCTTCATCCCCGGCGTCGCCCCGCTGTCCGGCGACAGCAGGAAGGGTCCGCCGTCGTCACTGCCGGCGGCCAGCACCATGCCCTCGGACACCCCGAAGCGCATCTTGCGCGGGGCGAGGTTGGCCACCATCACCACCAGGCGATTCTCGAGCGTTTCCGGGGCGTAGGCGGCCTTGATGCCGGCGAACACCTGGCGTTCGCCCAGCTCGCCGACGTCCAGGGTCAGGCGCAGCAGCTTGTCGGCGCCTTCCACGTGTTCCGCGCGGGCCACCCGGGCGGCGCGCAGGTCCACCTTGCTGAAGTCGTCGATCTGGATGGTCTTGTCGTCCATGGCGGTTTGTTGTTCCTTGTTCGAGTCGGTCGCGGTCAGGTCTTGCCGGCTGGCGGCGAGCATGGCCTCCACCGCATCGGTGTCCACGCGGGTGAGCAGGGGGCGGAAGGCGTTGATTTGCCGCCCGGCGAGATCGCGGCCAGCGTCGTCCCAGGTCAGCTCGTCCACGCCCAGGAAGGCCTCGGCGGCGGCGGCCGTGGCCGGCAGCACCGGCTTGAGGAACACGGTGAGCTGGGCGAAGGCGGTCAGCGCGCTGGCGCAGATGGCCTGCAACTCGGCCTCGCGGCCGTCTTCCTTGGCGATGATCCAGGGCTGGCGTTCGTTCACGTAGGCATTGGCGTCGTCGGCCAGCGCCATGATGCGCCGCATGGCCTGGGCGAACTGGCGGGTTTCGTAGAGCTCGGCGATGTCGTCGGCGGCGTCGGCGAACTGCCGGCACAGGTCCGGCCGGTCGAGCGAATCGCCCAGTTCCCCGCCGAAGCGCTTGTTGATGAAACCGGCGCAGCGGCTGGCGATGTTGACGTACTTGCCCACCAGGTCGGAATTCACCCGGGCGACGAAGTCCTCCAGGTTGAGGTCCAGGTCCTCCACCCCGGCGCCCAGCTTGGCGGCGAAGTAGTAGCGCAGGTATTCCGCCGGCAGGTGATCCAGGTAGGTGCGGGCGCGGATGAAGGTGCCGCGCGACTTGGACATCTTCTCGCCGTTGACGGTGAGAAAGCCGTGGGCGAACACGCCGTCGGGGGTGCGAAAGCCGGCCCCGTGCAGCATGGCCGGCCAGAACAGGGCGTGGAAATAGACGATGTCCTTGCCGATGAAGTGGTACACCTCGGCCTCGGAGTCCGGCGTCCAGTAACCGTCGAAATCGCGGCCGGTGCGCTCGCACAGGTTCTTCAGGCTGGCCATGTAGCCGATCGGCGCGTCCAGCCAGACGTAGAAGTACTTGTCCTCGGTGCCGGGAATGCGGAACCCGAAGTAGGGGGCATCGCGGGAGATGTCCCAATCCTTCAGGCCGGCCTCGAACCATTCGCCGAGCTTGCGCTGGGTGGCCTCCTGCAGGTGGCCGCCATTGGTCCACTCGCGGAGGAAGGATTCGAAGTCGCCGAGCTGGAAGAAGTAGTGCTCGGAATCCTTCTCCACGGGTGTGACCCCGGACAGCGCCGACACCGGGTTCTTCAGATCGGTGGGCTGGTAGGTCGCACCACAGGACTCGCAGGAATCGCCGTACTGGTCGGCCGTGCCGCAGCGTGGGCATTCGCCGCGGATGAAACGGTCCGGCAGGAACATCTGCTTTTCCGGGTCGAAGGCCTGCGAGATGGTGCGCCGGGCGATATGGCCAGCGGCGTTCAGGCGTTCGTAGATGTCCGCGGCCAGCGTGCGGTTTTCGGGCGAATGGGTGGAGTGGTAGTTGTCGAACGACACCAGGAAGGCGTCGAAGTCGCCTTTGTGTTCGGCGGCGAAACGCTCGATCAGGGCTTCCGGCTCGATGCCTTCCTTGCGGGCCGCCAGCATGATCGGGGTGCCGTGGGCGTCGTCGGCGCACACGTATACGCAGTCGTGGCCGCGCAGCCGCTGGAAGCGCACCCAGATGTCGGTTTGGACGTACTCCACCAGGTGGCCGAGATGGATGGCGCCGTTGGCGTAGGGCAGGGCGCTGGTGACCAGTATCTTGCGGGACATGCAGGGAACATCGGGGCCGGATCAACCGCCGATTATGCCACAGGCGGGTGGGCCCCCCGGGAGGTCAGCGCTCGATCTGCAAGGCCCGGAAGTTCACGTAGATCAGCCGCACCAGGGTGTATTCGAAGGGCGAGCCGGTCTGGTAGTAGCGGAAATCCTGGCGTTCGCGGGTGTCGAGGGCGTACGCCGTCCAGTAGGCCACTCGCCGGCCGGGGTTGCCGGACAGCAGCAGCGGGTCCACGCCGAACTCGATAGCGAAATCGGCGCCCAGTCCGGCCGTGTCGCGCAGGGTGGACGGCCCCAGCAGCGGCAGTACCAGGTAGGGGCCCGGCCCCATGCCCCAGGCACCCAGGGTCTGGCCGAAGTCCTCGTCGCGGCGGGCCAGGCCCAGATCGGTGGCCGGGTCCATCAGGCCCGCCAGCCCCAGCGTGGAATTGACCAGGAAGCGGCCCAGCGTCACGGCCGCAGCGTGGCCCTTGCCCTGTAGCAGGGTGTTGGCGAAGGTGACGATCTCCCCGAGATTGTCGAAGACGTTGGAGATGCCCTGGCGCGCCGGGGGTGGCGCCACCGTGCGATAGACGTCCAGCGCCGGCAACAGCACATAGCGGTCGGCCAGGGCGTTGAAACGGTAGACGCGCTGGTTGAACGGCTCCAGCGGATCGTAGATGGCCAGGGGGTTGGCGGTGGTCCGATCGGGATCGCGTGAAACCGGCGTTTCCGGGTCCACGCTGGGCGGGGGTGGCGGCGTGCCGGCGCAGCCCGCCAGTAGCACCGCGAGGCAAATGCCGAGTAGGGCGGGATTCCTCCCGCCTTGCCGATGCCCGGTCATGGCCGGAAGAACTCCCGAATGGCGTCGATCACCTCGCGATGGGCCAGGTTGCCCATGTGGCCCCCATTGGCAAAGATCGTCGCCCGCTCGCCGAAGGTCCGCCGCAGGAAGTCGACTTCCGCCCGGTCGAGAATGATCTCGTCCGCGCTGGTGATCACGCCCATGTGTTCGGCGCGTTTCAGATAGGGCTGGATGCGCGCCAGCCGGCCCTCGCGGATCAGCGCGTCACGCGTGAGCTGTCGTCCGTCCTTGTTGTAATAGGGCAGCAGCAGTTCGTCGATGTAGTCCGCGAAGGACATGCCGAAGGAGCGCACCAGATACGGATCCAGGCTGGTGAAGGCGCCGGGTTCGCGCGCCGCCGGCACGATAACCCCGCTGTTGCTGAGCAGGTCGGCGGCGAAATTCATGTTGGCCAGCCACAGCCGGAAGGCCAGGCCGATGATGGCGGCGATGTCCTGCTCGGGCGTGTCGGTGGCCAGATAGGCCTGGTAGAGGAAATCCTCGTTGAACTGGATCGGATCCTCCCCGGCGTAGATCTGCCGGAAGCGGCCGAGTGCCTGCTCGAGAAATGCCGGCAGTCCGGCGATGCCCTGTTCCAGCCCGGTCTCGAACAGCCGGTCCATGCGCCGGACCGAGGCGTACAGGTCCACCGCCGGATTGATCAACAGGACCCGCTGGAAATCGAAGACCTGCTGCTCGCGGTCGAGCCGGTCGATGAACGCCGCCTGCAGGCCGCCCAGGCTGTAGCCGGTCAGGGCAAAGCCGGTGACCCGGACCCGCACGGGCAGGTCGTCCCGCACCGCCTGCATGAGGCGATACACATCCGCCACGTCGCGGCTCGTGCGGCCGGGCACCGGGTGGGTGGCCGCGCCCAGCATGAACCCCACGCTGGTGGGCGAGGGCAGGGTGACCACGTGATAGCCCTCGGCATACAGCGCGCGGCCGATCACGTTGCTCTTGGAACTCTTGGCCCCGGCGCCGGTGCCCGCGAGGATGAACACCAGCGGCGCCGGTTCGTCCTGTGCAATCAGGCCGTATTCCAGCGGCACGGCGTAGGCCAGTGGCGGAGGTACCCGGCGCTCGATTAGGGGCGCCAGCGTCCGGGTTTCGCGCGGCAGATTCCGGGGCAGACTGGCGCGATAGGCCCGCGGCGTGCCGACCACGGTGGCGGCCAGCGGGTCCTCGATGGGATAGGCGCCGTCACCGGCTGCGGCACCGGCGGTTGTGTGGCCCAGCAGGCCGATCAGCAGGGTGGCGGCAGCGGTCCGGGCATGTCGGCGGAACGGGACTGTCGGGAACGTCGGAACCATGCGGGGGACGGTCTGTCCTGGCGGTTTGGCGGTATCAAAACAACGCGCCGACGCGATGGACGCCGGCGCGTGAGTGTATCGATTCCGCGCGATGTTCGCGCGGCGGAAAGCCTCAGACCCGCGATTCCCCGGGCAAGTTCACCGGGGAATCCTAGATGCTGCCCCCGCTTTTCTCGGTCCGCTCCACCGACTGCAGGTCCAACCGGATCTGCGTACTGCCATTCTTTCGGTGTTCCACCCGCACCGGCAGGAAGTCCAGCGCTGGGGCCGCCCAGAACACCAGCTGCTTGTCGCTGTCGTCCACGCGGGCCAGCCGGATGGTCTTGAAGGTGCCGGCCGCGGTTTTCACGCGCGGGCCCTCGGATACCGCCAGGCGATAGGTCTTGATCTCGTCCTCGTCCACCACCGTGAACTCGCGGGCGCCGGCCGTGGCTGGGTCCTCGGCATCCGCCAGCCAGCGGCGGGCGGCGATCTGCAGCAGGAAGGGGTCGACTGCGTCGGCCGGGACGGCGAAGGCCTCGCCGCCGTTGTAGCTGGCGGTGCCTTCGGTCGGGTTGAAGCCGAGCTGGTAGCTGTCTTCGGCGTCGTCGGATTCATGGTGACGGAACTGGCGCGGCGACAGCTCGCCGCTGTCGCTCACGCAGAAGCGGGAATCGTCGGTCACGGTGCCGATTAGCATCGCCGCCAGGCCGCTGGGGTTGGCCACCCCGTGCCAGCGCCAGCAACCGTTGTCGCGGCTGAGTTCGAAGGTGGCCTCGCCCAGGCCGATGATGCCGTGCGAGGCACGGTAGGTGGCGGTGAACGGGGACAGTACCGCGGCCTGCGCGGGGATCACGGCCAGCAGGCCGAGGGCAATCAGGCTATGTCGAATCGCAGTCCACATGAATCGGTGCCTCCAGGGGCCGGTTGTCCATCCGCACACGACCGTCGGCAAAATCCACCCGACCGCTTGCCAGCCAGCCCAGTGCCTGCGGGTAGATGCGGGTTTCCACCCGTTGCATCACCCGGTCGGCCAGGGTGGTCGGCGTGTCCTGTGCGGCCACCGCGATGCTGCCCTGCAGGATGCCCCGCCCGGCGTCGAGGTCTGCCGTGACGAAATGCACGGTGGCGCCGTGTCGGGCATCGCCGGCGGCCAGCGCGCGGCGGTGCGTGTCCAGCCCCCGATGCCTGGGTAGCAGCGAGGGATGGATGTTGACGAGCCTGCCGGCGAACTGCTGAACGAAAGCTGAATCAAGAATGCGCATATAGCCGGCCAGCACCACCCAGTCGGGATTCTCGGCGGCGATGCGCTCGGCCAGCGCCGCGTCGAACGCCGCCCGCGAGGCGAAGCCCCGCGGCCGCAGCACGGTAGCAGGGACGTTCGCCTGCGCCGCGATGTCGAGCGCCGGAATGGCGGGTCGATTGGTGAAGACCCGCGCGATGTCCAGCGGCAGGGTGCCGGCCACGCGCGCGGCCAGCAGTGCCTGCAGATTGCGGCCCCGGCCGGATACCAGGACGACCGCCCGCGACGTTCCCCCCATCAAGTCAGACGAACCGCGTCGTCCTGCTGGTCGCGTGCGACGATCTCGCCGATCTCGAATACCGTTTCGCCGGCCGCCTCGAAGGCGGCCCGGACGGCAGCCGCCTGCCCGGCGTCCACCACCACCGCCATGCCGATGCCGCCGTTGAAGGTGCGCTGCATCTCGGCGTCGCTGATGCCGCCGGCTTCCTGCAGCCAGGCGAACAGCGCCGGCCGCGGCCAGCTTTCGGCGCGCAGCCGTGCACCGCAGTGCGCCGGCAGGATCCGCGCGAGATTCTCGGCCAGCCCGCCGCCGGTGATGTGGGCCAGCCCCCTGAGCGCGTGTTGCGCCATGACCTGCCGCACGGCGGCCACATAGATGCGGGTCGGCGTGAGCAGCGCCTCGCCCAGGGTCGTTTTCCCCAGCGGGTGATCCAGTTCATGACCACCGACTTCGAGCACCTTGCGGATCAGCGAATAGCCGTTGGAATGGGCGCCGGAGGAGGCCAGGCCCAGCACCACGTCGCCGCGGTCGATGTTCGAACCGTCGATGATGGCGTCGCGCTCGGCGATGCCCACGCAGAAGCCGGCCAGGTCGAAATCGCCGGGGGCGTACATGCCGGGCATTTCCGCGGTTTCCCCGCCGATCAGCGCCATGCCGGACATCTCGCAGCCGCGGGCGATACTGCGGATGACCTCGGCGGCAACGTCGGCGTCCAGCCTGGCGGTGGCGTAGTAGTCCAGGAAGAATAGGGGTTCGGCGCCGGCCACCAGCACGTCGTTCACGCACATGGCCACCAGGTCGATGCCGATGCCGTCGAACCGGCCGGCCTCGATCGCCAGGCGCAGCTTGGTGCCCACGCCGTCGGTGCCGGAGACCAGCACCGGCTCGCGGTAGCGTTCGATGGGGACGCGGAACAGGCCGCCGAAGCCGCCCAGCCCGCCGATGACCTCGGCGCGCTGGGTGGCCGCCACGGCGGGCTTGATGGCATCGACCAGGGCGTTGCCGGCGTCGATGTCAACGCCGGCATCGCGGTAGCTCAGGGAAGGGCGATCGCTCAAGGCAGGGCTCGCTGCAGATTCGGGGTGAATGGGCGCGGAGCGGGGCAGGCCGCATGGTATTGTAGCGCAGCGATTCATGCCTTCGTCGATGATGCCTGTATTCCGGCTGCTGCCCCTTGTCTTGTGCCTTCTGTTCGCCCTGCCCGCCGCCGCGGTCGAGGTGGCCGACCTCTACGGCGCGGAGGTGGAAGCCGCCGACCAGAGCGAGCAGACGCGGGAAGGCGCCCTGCGACAGGCGCTGGGGCTGGTGCTGGTCCGGGTGACCGGGGACCGCGCCGTGACCGAACGCAGCGGTGTGGCCGGGATTCTCGAACGGGCCGACGATCTGGTGCAGCAGTACGGCTATCAGGGCAGCGATGCCTCGGGCGTGACGCTGCGGGTGTCATTCGAGCCCACGGCGGTCAATGAGGCGCTGCGGCAAGCCGGCATTGCGGTCTGGGGCCGCGAGCGGCCGGCAACCATGCCCTGGGTGGCGATGGCTGCCGACGGACTGCTCACCGAAGCCGCGCCGGCCGACGGCATCGAGGCCATGCGCGAGGCGGCGCGCGCCCGCGGCCTGCCGCTGCAGTTGCCCCGCGCGAGTGAAGCCGAACGCGGCCGGGTCACGCCGGCCGATATCGCCAGCGGCAACGATGCCAGGCTGATGTCGGTGGCCCGCGGCTACGGAACCGCCAACCTGCTGGTCGGCCGTATCGGCAGCGAGGGCGATTCCTGGGGCGGCCGCTGGCGGCTGCTCAGCGAGGGCACCGAGCTGGCCAGCTGGCAGGGGGCGGCGGATTCGCGTCCGGCGCTGCTGGCCGAGGCCCTGCATCGGGTCGCCGATATTTACGCCCGAACCTACGCCGCGCGCGGCGATGCCGGCACCGCGGCGGCATCCGGTGGCAGCTCGGGCGGCGCCGGGGCGGTGGGTGCGTTCAATACCGGCGATGACGGCGTGCTGGTCGCAATCAGCAATGTTGCCGGCGCCGAAGACTACAACCGCGTCGCTGGCCATCTGGCCGACATCGGGGTGGTGGAATGGCTGTCCCCGGCGCTGGTGCGCGAGGACATGGTGCTGTTCCGGGTCGAGGTCACCGGCGGCAGCGGGGTGCTGGACCGCAATATCGATCTGGCCACCTGGCTGCGCCGGGATCAGGACGCCACCCGGCAGGCCGAGGGTCTGACCCGCGGCGGCGCAGCCCTGGGTTACCGGCTGAGCCGCTGACGCCGGCCATGATCGCGTCCCGCTACGCCCTATGGCTGCTGCCTCTGCTGGCGGTCATCCTGTTCATCTGGCTGCTCGGGCCGATTCTCACGCCATTCGTATTCGCCGCCGGGCTGGCCTATCTGGGCGACCCGCTGGTCGACCGGCTGCAGACCTACCGGCTGTCGCGCACGGCCTCGGTTCTGGTGGTATTCGGCACCCTGACCGTCCTGGGACTGATGCTCGTGCTGCTGCTGTTCCCGGTGCTCGAGCACCAGCTGCGCACCCTGATCGAGAACATGCCGCGTTACCTGCAGTGGCTGCAGGAACGCATCGAGCCGCTGATGCAGACCTTCCTGCCGGAAAGCGAGGGTCTGAGCATGGAGGCCCTGCGCAACCTGGTGGCCGAACACTGGGGCAAGGCCGGCGGCGTGGCCAGTGTGGTCTGGCAGCAGGCGTTTTCCTCGGGGACCGCGCTGATCACGCTGGTGGCCAATCTGGTGCTGGTGCCGGTGATCACCTTCTATCTGCTGCGCGACTGGGACCACATGGTGGCCTGGATTCGCGACCTCCTGCCGCGCCGCATGCTCGGCACCGCCACGGATCTGGCCCGCGAGACCGACGAGGTGCTGGGCCAGTTCATCCGCGGTCAGTTGCTGGTGATGGCCTTCCTCGGGCTGACCTATGCGGTGGGCCTGTGGCTGGCGGGGCTGGATCTGGCGTTCCTGATCGGCATTGCCGCCGGACTGGTCAGCTTCGTGCCCTATCTGGGCGTGATCGTGGGACTGGCGGCATCATCGGTGGCCATGCTGGTGCAGACCGGCGGTGACCTGCTGCCGCTGCTCTGGGTGGGGCTGGTGTTCGCCGTGGGCCAGACGCTGGAGGGCGCGGTGCTGCAGCCGCTGCTGGTGGGCGACCGGATCGGCCTGCATCCGGTGACGGTGATCTTCGCGGTGCTGGCCGGGGGGCAGTTATTCGGTTTCGTGGGGGTGCTGCTGGCCCTGCCGGCGGCTGCGGCGATTGCTGTGCTGGTGCGTTATGCCGGGCGAGTCTGGCGCGAGAGCCGGTTGTATCGGGATGAAAGCTGAGTCCGCTGCGCCCCGGCCGCCCGCGCAGCTGCCGCTGGGCGTGCAGCTGCCGGACACCGCCACCCTGGCGGGCTTCGCCCCCGGGCCGAATGCCGCGGCACTGGCCGCCGCCCGCCAGGCCGCGATCGGCCCGGACGAACGTGGCTATTTCTGCGGGGGTCCCGGCAAGACCCATCTGCTGCAGGCGGCCTGCCGCGCCGCCGGCGAGGCCGGGCGCCGGGCCACCTTTCTGCCGCTGGACGACTGGTGCGGGCAACCGCCGGCCATTCTCGACGGCCTGATCGGGCTGGACCTGGTGTGTCTGGACGAGGTGGACGCCGTGGCCGGCAATCGGGTGTGGGAAGAGGCGCTGGTGGGGGCGCTGGACGGCTGGCGGGCGGCCGGGGCCAGCGTGCTGGCGGCCGGGCCGGCGGCACCGGCGCAGCTGACTGGTCTGCTGGCGGACCTGCGGTCCCGCCTGGGCTGGGGCGCGGTCTACGCATTGCAGGAACCGGCGGATGACGACAAGCGACGGGTGCTGGTGGCGCGCGCGGCCAGCCGCGGCCTGACGATGCCCGACGAGGTGGCCCGTTATCTGCTGACCCATACCAGCCGTGATCTGCGCCGGCTGATGCCGCTGCTGGCGCGGCTGGATCAGGCCTCGCTGGCCGCCCAGCGGCGCCTGACCATTCCCTTCGTCAAGCAGGTCTGCCAGTCATGAGCTATCGACTTCTTGGCCTGATTGCCCTGTTGGCGCTGGCCAGCGGCGCCGCCTCGGCGCGCGGCATGGTCTGGCAGGTAAGCGATGCCGATAACACCGTGTATCTGGCGGGTTCGGTGCATCTGCTGCCGCCGTCGGCCTATCCGCTGCCCGAGGCGTTCCAGCGCGCCTACGAGAATGCGGCCATCGTGGCCTTCGAGACGGATATCGGAGAACTGCAGTCGTCGGCGGCCCAGACCCGTCTGTTTCGGGCGGCCCGCTATCCGGACGGGACCGGGCTGGAGGATCATCTGGACAATGCGCTGTATGCCCGGGTGGCCAATCTGCTGAGCGACATGGGCCAGTCGATCAGCGCCATGCGCAGCTTTCGTCCCTGGTTCATCGCGGGAATGATCGAGGTGCAGGCGTTCATGGCTGAAGACTTCCGCCAGGACCTGGGCCTGGATACCCATTTCCACGAGCGGGCGATGGACGATGACAAGGCAATCCTGCCGCTGGAAACCCTGGACCGGCACCTGGCAGTGCTCACCGAGATGCCGGCGGACATGGCCCGGGATTACCTGGCGGCGACGGTGGACAACGTCGCGGCGCTGAGCGACGCCCCGGCCGCGGTGTTCGATTTCTGGCGCGAGGGTGACGCCGCCGGCCTGGCGGCTTACGTCGAGGAACAGATCGACGATACGCCGGCCCTGTACGAGCGCCTGCTGTTTGCCCGCAACGATGACTGGATGGCGCATATCGAGGCGCTGCTGGCCGGCAGCGACGACGCCATGGTGCTGGTCGGCACGCTGCACCTGGTGGGCGAGCGCGGCCTGATCGAACAGCTGGAGGCCGCCGGGCACCGGCCCGAACGGGTCGAGTAGCGGGTCAGGCCGCCGGCGGCTGCTCGCGTGCCTGCCAGCGCACGAAGCAAAGACAACCGGTAAACACGATCACCGTGGCCAGCAGCGCCGGTGCGGTGATCCAGCCGCTGGCGCCGCGCGCGGTGAACTCGGTCAGCAACACCGTGAGATAGGCCAGCGACAGCAGGCTGGTCCAGCCGTAGGTATACCGGCGTCCGCGCCAGAGCCCGGGCAGGGCCGGTAGCAGCGGCAGGCAGGTCAGGGGTCCGTAGAACGGCCCCAGCCACAGCACCAGGCCGCCGATCAACCCGGCCATGGCGACCAGCGTCGCCGTACGAGCGAGCCGACTCAGTTGCATGGCGGGTTCAGCCGGCGGGCCGTGTCCGCCACCCGCTTGCCCAGAGCGCGCGCCAGGCGGCGTTCGTGGTCGGTCAGCGGCCGGGGCGAACCCCCGCTGACATGGCTGGCGCCGTACGGGGTGCCGCCGCTGGTGGTCTCGTTGAGCGCGTCTTCGCTGTATGGCAGGCCCACCAGCAGCATGCCGTGGTGCAGTAGCGGCAGCATCATCGACAGCAACGTGGTTTCCTGCCCGCCGTGCAGGCTGGCCGTCGCGGTGAAAACGCCCGCCGGCTTGCCGGCGAGGTCGCCGGACAGCCACGGCCCGGCGGTAGTATCGAGAAAGTACTTCAGCGGTGCTGCCATGTTGCCAAAGCGGGTGGGCGAGCCCAGAAGCAGCCCGGCACATTCGGCCAGGTCCGCGTGTTCGACGTAGGGGGGTCCACTATCCGGCAGGCTGTCGCTGACCGCTTCGCAGTCGGTCGATACCGGCGGCACGGTGCGCACGCGGGGCTGCATGTCCGTCACGCTGCTTACGCCACGGGCGATTTCGTCGGCCAGGGCGGCAGTGGCGCCGTCACGGCTGTAGTAGAGAATCAGGATGTCGGGCATTACAGCAGGGTCCGGATCTGTTCAGGCGGGCGGCCGATTACCGCCCGGTCGGGGGTTTCGAGAATGGGCCGCTGCAGCAGTGCCGGCTCCTCGAGCAGAGCCCGGATCGCGGTATCCGTATCGATTGCGGCGAGCTGGTCCAGCCCCAGCGCGCGAAACGCCGGTTCGTTGTGGCGGAGTACCTCGGCAGCGGGCACGTCCAGCCTGGCCAGCAGCGCGCGGAGCACGGATTCCGAAGGTGGGTCGTCGAGATATCGAACCACGGTGAATGGCGTGCCGGTGTCCTCGAGCAGGCGCAGGGCGGTGCGGGATTTGGAGCAGCGGGGGTTGTGGTAGAGGCGGTACACGGTTGGTGAGTGGTTGCGGGCGGCGAGCAAGGGTAACCGACTGGTCGCGGGCATGCATCGTGGGCGTTTCCGCAGGTTACGGGTGGACTTTGGTGCGTGGTTTCAGAGGCGGAAGGCCGAAGAATTTCGCCCTGCAGGGCGAGGTCCTTTTCTTGCGCGCCCAAGAAAAGCAACGAAAAGAAGGGCGCCCGGACCGCTTGTCCCCCGGTCAGCGAAGGCTGACCGGGGGATTCCCGCCCGACTGCCGGGGCATGAAGCGGGCCGTGCCGACAGGACGTCGTGTCCTGAACGGCACTAAACGGGCCATCCATGGCCCGTTTACCCGATGCCCCGGCAGTCGGGCGGCAAGCGCTAACGGGAGGGAAGAGGCAACCCCACCCGGCTATGGCACCTTTTCTTCATTCCCGTCGGGACGAGCTGAGCACTGCAGGGCGGCGAGGTTCCGGGCCCGTCAGGGGCGCGCCCAGGAAGGGCGCGCGGTTTTCGTCGGTACATGGAAGTACCGTCGAAAACCCCCTCGCCGGCCGAAGCGCACAAGGCATCCTGCCTCGAACCCCGTTCGAGGCAGGACTCGCCCGCCGGAAGCGCTTCTTTGGTGACTTTCTTGTCGCACAAGAAAGTTACCCGGCCCGCTTCAGCGGGGCGGAATCCTTTTCGTTACTAGGCAAGTCCTGGAAAAGCTGGTTAGCCGGAAGCGCTTTGCATGTCCTTGGCCAAACACCAACTCAACGCCGATACCACCGCTTCGACAACGCCGTATGCACCCGCGCTGGATACCAGTACTGCCCGTAACTGCCGTTGTAGCGAGCCAGGGCCTCGGTGAGGTTGCCGTCCGCCATGTCGAGGTAATAGCGCAGGATGGTGCAGCCGTAACGCAGATTGGTGTCGACGTCGAACAGGTTGTCGTCCGGGCGGCCGATCTCGTCCACCCAGAAGGGCATGATCTGCATCAGGCCGCGGGCGCCCGCCGAGGAGATGGCGAAGCGCTGGAAGCGGCTTTCCACCTGGATCAGGGCCAGCACCAGTTCGGGTTGCAGGTCGGCGCGGTGGGCCTCGCGGTGCACGGCGCGCAGAAGCGGCAGGCGCTTGTCGGCCTCCGGCAGGATCGGCGCCAGCCGGGTGGACATGTCCAGCAGCCAGACTTCGGCGTCAAAGCGATTGTCGAAGCTGTCAGCGCTGTTGACCGCCTCGATCAGGGCCTTGCGCAGTCCCGGGTCGACCGCCTCGCCGTCCGGCTGGGCGGCGGCGGGCAGGGCGACAGCGAGCGCCAGCAGGAGCAGTAGTCGTCGGGTCAAGACCGGGGATGGCCGATGGCGTCGAGCACGGCGTCGATGTCGTGAGATATCTCGCTGGAGTTATCGGCCGAACGTGCCTTGTATTCCAGGGTGCCGGCATCCAGGCCCCGTTCACCCACCACGATGCGGTGCGGCACGCCGATCAGGTCGGCATCGGCGAACATCGGGCCGGGGCGCAGGCCGCGGTCATCCAGCGCGACGTTCACGCCGGCGTCGCGGCAGGCGTCGTACAGGGCCTCGGCGGCGTCGCGCACACGCTGCGACTTGTCCGCCTTGATTGGACAGATCAGCAGGGTGAACGGGGCGATGGCCTCCGGCCAGATGATGCCGTTGTCGTCGTGACACTGCTCGATGGCCCCGCCCACGATGCGGGACACGCCGATGCCGTAGCAGCCCATCTCCGGCGTGATATCGCGGCCGTCCTCGTCCAGCACCGTGAGCTGCATCGATTCGCTGTACTTGCGGCCGAGCTGGAAGATGTGACCCACCTCGATGCCGCGTACCAGGGTCAGCGTGCCCTGGCCGTCCGGCGAGGGGTCGCCGGCCATGGCGTTGCGCAGGTCGGCGAATTCGGGTTCGGGCAGATCCCGGCCCCAGTTGACGCCGGTGAGGTGCTTGCCGTCCTCGTTGGCGCCGGTGACGAAATCGGCCAGGGCGGCGACGCCATGATCGGCAATGATCCGCAGCTTCGCGCCGACCGGTCCCAGTGACCCCGGGCCGGCACCGAAGTGACGGCGGATAACGGCTTCGTCGGCGAAGGCCAGCGGCGCGGCCACGGCGTCGAGGCGCTCGGCCTTGATCGGGTTGAGCTGGTGGTCGCCCCGCAGCAACAGCAGAACCGGATCGCCGTCGGCACCGTCGACCACCACGGATTTCATGGTCCGCTCGGCGGGGACGGACAGCGCCTGGCACAGGCCGTCGATGGTGGTGATGCCCGGTGTGTCCACCGTGGCCTGCTCGGCCCGCGGTGCCGGCCGCTCGACGCCCGGCGCCGGCAGGGCGGCGGCCTCGACGTTGGCGGCGAAGGACCCGCTGTCGGACACCGCCAGTTCATCCTCGCCGCTGCTGGCCAGGACGTGGAATTCCTCGCTCTTGGAGCCGCCGATATCACCCGGGTCCGCGGCCACCACGCGGTATTCCAGGCCCAGCCGCTCGAAGATGCGGCAGTAGGCGGCGCGCATGTTGTCGTACTCGCGCTGGAGATCGTCCGCGTCCATGTGGAAGGAGTAGGCATCCTTCATCAGGAATTCCCGGGCGCGCATAACCCCGAAGCGCGGGCGGATCTCGTCACGGAACTTGGTCTGGATCTGGTAGAGGTTGACCGGCAGCTGGCGATAGCTGCGCACATCCCGCCGCACCAGATCGGTGATGACTTCCTCGTGAGTGGGGCCGAAGCAGTACTCGCGTTCGTGGCGATCAAACATGCGCAGCATCAGCGGGCCCATGGCGTCCCAGCGGCCCGATTCCTGCCAAAGCTCGGCGGGTTGCACCGCCGGCATCAGCAGCTCCAGGGCCCCGGCGGCGTCCATTTCCTCGCGCACGATGGCCTCCACCCGTCGCAGCACCCGCAGGCCCAGTGGCGTCCAGGTGTAGAGCCCGGCGGCCAGCCGGCGGATCATGCCGGCGCGCAGCATCAGCTGATGGCTGACGATCTCGGCGTCCGCCGGGGTTTCCTTGGTGGTATGCAGCGAAAAACGGGACAGGCGCATGCGCGGCAATCGCTTGTGTGGGAGTGGATGCGTGGATTCTAACCGGGCCGGGCCCCGAGTGCTTGCAGGCCGGGGTCGATGCCGCCACCCTCGGGTGATGAGCATCGATCTGGACACTTGGCACGCCCGCGGACAAACCTATCGGCACGGGCGGCACCCGATCTTCTATGTCGACGAGGGACAGGGCGAGCCGCTCCTGCTGATTCACGGCTTTCCCACCGCGTCCTGGGACTGGCACGCCCTGTGGCCTGCACTGAGCGCGCGTTACCGCTGCATCGCGCCGGACATGCTGGGTTTCGGCTTTTCCGCCAAGCCCCGGCGCCATGAGTATCGGATCGCCGAGCAGGCCGACCTGCACGAGGGCCTGCTGGATTCACTCGGTGTCGGCCGCGTGCACGTGCTGGCGCATGACTACGGCGATACCGTGGCCCAGGAACTGCTGGCCCGGGATGTCGACCGGCGCGCGGCGGGGCAGGCGACCCGCATCGCCAGCCTGGGGCTGCTCAACGGGGGGCTGTTTCCCGAGACCCATCACCCGCGGGTAGTGCAGACGCTGCTGCTCGGCCGCGCCGGGTGGCTGATCGCCCGACTGATGAGCGAACGGGCATTCGCCCACAACATGCGGGCGATCTTCGGCGAACAGACCCCGCCCTCGCCAGCGACGCTGGCGGCCCTGTGGGCTCTGGTGCGACACAATCACGGCACGCGCATCGCCCATCGCCTGATTCGCTACATGCCGGAGCGGCGCGAGCACCGGGCCCGTTGGGTGGGGGCGTTGCAGTCGGCGGATGTGCCGATGCGGCTGATCAACGGACTGCAGGATCCGGTGTCGGGCCGCCACATGGTCACGCGCTACCGCGAGCTGATTGCCGACGCCGACGTGGTGGCACTGGACTGCGGCCACTATCCCCAGATCGAACAGCCCGCCGCGGTGCTGGAAGCCTATCTGGCGTTTCGCGCCGGTATCGGCGATCCGGATCCGGGCATGGATGGATCGCCGCAGGTTTGATGGCAGCCGCCTGCGCGGTCGCGGGGGGAGGGCGGCTCGCAGGCGGAACGTCGTTATCCGCCGTTGAGGCCCGCCGCGGCTGCCCGCGATGGCGACCGGGCCCGCTCCCGCCGTGATCTAGGCTGCCCCGACCCACAGGAGTCCGCCGCCCAACAGGACACCGGATACCAGGAAGGTGACGAAACAGTAGCCGAGCACGCTGCGCAGCGGCAGGCCGGCGATGGCCAGCAGCGGTATGGTCCAGAAGGGCTGGATCATGTTCGTCCACTGGTCGCCATAGGAAACCCCCATGATCACCTCGGGCAGGGGCACGTCGAGCGCCCGGGCCGCCTCTATGAATACCGGTCCCTGGACCACCCACTGGCCGCCGCCGGAAGGCACGAAGAAGTTGACGATTCCCCCCGACACGAACGCCCAGAAGGGCAGGGTGTCCGCACTCGAGAAGCTGACAAAGAAATCGGAAATGATGACCACCAGGCCGGTGTCACGCATCAGGCCCATGATGCCGGCGTAGAAGGGGTACTGGAGCAGGATGGGGCCGAGGGTGGCGCCCGCGCGTGTGACCAGCCGAACATAGTGCAGTGGCGAGCGGGCCAGCAGCAGACCGGCGGCCAGGAAACTCCAGTTCACCACGTTCAGCGTCAGGGCGGGGCCGTTGGCGGCGAAGTGGCGGGCCAGCCAGACCGCCAGCAGTATCCCGATGGCCAGCGACAGTGGCCGCCACTGCTCCAGACGCTGGCCCGGCGTGGTGGGGACTGGATCGGGATCCGCCGCGTCGTCGTCTGTCAGCAGATGGTCGGGCATCGGCGTTATGCGCGATGGCCGCATCAGGGCGCAGACCAGGGCAACCGTCGGCAGCGTGATGGCCGCAATGATCAGGTTCCAGTGCGCGAACACGGTTTCGGTGACCGGTATCAGACCGATGGTGTCGGAAAGCGCATGGCCCGGCGTCGCCACGAACAGGGGCGAGGAGCCGGAGTAGCCCATGTGCCAGACCACGAATCCCGAGTACGCTGACGCCACCAGCAGCGGGTAGTCCAGCGCCAGCCCCCGCCGGTGGCCGGCCCGGGCAACCGCGGCAGCCAGCAACGCGCCGGCCGCCAGACCCAGCGACCACGCCAGCAGGCTCGCCAGCCCGGCAGCCATGGCGACCGTGAAATAGGCGCCGAACGCCGACCGCGGGAGTGACGCAACACCGCGTAGCAGGGCCCGAGCCGCGTCGGTATGCGCCAGGGTGTGAGCCAGGACCAGGGTCATGGCGATCTGGGTGGTAAAGGCCAGCAGACCGGATAGGCCGTCGCCCCAGATATCCACGGCCGCCACCGGCCCGGTGTTGGTCAGGGCGATGGCCAGTCCGAAGGTGGCCAGCGTCAGCAGGATCGCGAAGACATAGGGGTCCGGATACCAGCGCTCGACCAGCGCCACGAAGGGGCGAGCGAGCGGTTCCAGGGTCAGCCCGGGCATGAAACCAAGAGTCAGCGACGGGCGAGGCGCGTTGTCAGGGCGTGGCGAGAAGTTCGCCCAGATGCCGGTCCACCTGCTCGCCGAAGCCGGGATCGGGACCGAACAGCGCGAGGTGGCCGCACACGCTGTTTATGACGCGCAGTTCGCTACCGGGGATCAGCGCCTGTTCCGCCTCGCAGTCCCGCGGGGGGAAGAACATGTCCTCGTCGATCGGCATCACGAAGGTCTTCGCCTTGATCCGGCCCAGCGCGGCGGCCAGGTCGCCGCCCGTGTGCCGGCTGACGTTCCCGTGCTGCCACTTCCAGGCCATGCACAGCAGATTATTGGGATCCATGGGCAGGAAATAGCCTTCCAGGAAGTTGGTGACGAAATCCTCGGCCGAATGAAACCCGAGGTTGCGCCAGAATTCCTGCTGGTAGAACTCGGTGCTCCAGCCCATTACCGCCCAGAGCCGCGCCTGACGCCGGAGTCCCTGGCCGACCTCGCCGGAGGCCTGGTACCAGCCGCCGTTCCACGCCGGGTCGGAGGTGATCGCCTGATTGAGCGTCGCGGTGTAGAGGAAGTCGTGATCGGTGTTCCTGGCCGTGCCGGCAATGGGGGCGGCGCGGCGGACCATGTCCGGGTAGCGCACCGCCCATTCATAGGTCTGCTGCGCGCCCATGGAACCGCCCATGACCAGCGCGAGTTCCTCGATGCCGAACTTCTCGCTGAGCAGCCGGTGCTGGGCGCGCACATCGTCACCGATCCGCACCCGCGGGAACCGGGCCATGCCGGCCGGGGCGGGGGTGTTGTGCGGTGAACTCGACAGGCCGTTGCCGATCTGGTTGACCACGATGATGAAATACTTGTCCGGATCCAGCGCCCGGCCCTGACCGATGTAGACGTCGGCCATGATCCCGCTGGTGCCGGAGTACCAGGTGGTTACCAGGATGGCGTTGTCCTTCGCCGTGTTGAGCGTGCCGTGGGTAGCGTAGGCCAGCTGGCAACCGTGGATTGCGCCGCCCTCCTCGAGCGGGAAGTCGCCGAGATCGTAGAGCTCGAACGGCCCGTGGTTGTCCGCGGTGTAATAGTTGTTGGTGATCATTCCTGCTCCCCTCTTTCGCCGGATGTTGCTTGTGTAAGCCCGTCGCCCGGGTTCCGTGATACACCAAAAGCCGCCGGGATGTCAGTGTCGATCCCGATTGACGCATGCTGGCCCGGCGTCTAATGGTTGGATCGCCTTCGGGGTGTGAACCGTGGTTCGGGTAGCCGAGCCGCTGTACCGCGGCCGAGTAGCGCCACGGATTACCGGCTCACGTGCCGCGCGTGATCAACGGCGGCATCGGCCGACCACGGTCAATCCATGACCTTGAGCGTGACCTCGCGCACACCGCCGGCTTCGGCCCGCCAGCCGCGCATTTCCAGCACGCCCTTGATGTTGAGCGAGATGATCAGCAGCAGGGCGTCCGGGTAACCCAGTTCCTCCAGGTCGCGGGCGGAGGGCTCGGGCGGGGTGGCCGGATGCGAGTGGTAGACGGCCAGCAGCGATTCGCCGCGCTCCCGGATGTTTCGCATGGCGTCGATCTGCGCCTGGCTGTCCATCACGAAGCGGCGGGCCGGGTCGTCCGCGACGTTGGGAACGGGATTGACACTGACCGGGCGACCCTCGATGCCGCCAACCAGACCGCAGACCTCGGTGTCGGGCGCCTTCTGCGCCTCGAACAGGAGTTTCGTGGCCAGCGGGCGCGGCATCAGGAGTTCGTCCGGGATCATGGGCGCATCGGGTCCGGGGAAAACGGCGCGCAAGGATACCGCCTCGCTCGCGCTGCGGCACCCGCCGGACGGGTGGGTCAGGGGTAGATGTGGATGCGGGTGTCGTCGGGCACCAGTGACCAGATCCGGTCCATGGCCTCGTTGGAGACGGCGATGCAGCCGTCGGTCCAGTCGCCGGAACGCGGTTCGTCGTCGTAGCTGGGCTGGCCGTGGATCATGATGTTGCCGCCGGGGTCGCGGTCGTGACGCAGGGCCTCGCGCATGTCCCCGCTGTCCGGATACGAGATGTGCAGCGACTTGTAGAACAGGCTTTCCGGGTTGCGCCAATCGATCAGATAGGCGCCCTCGGGGGTGCGTTCGTCGCCTTCCTGCCGCTTGTGGCCCTCCGGCTCGCCACCCAGCGCCACCGGGTAGCTGTGGATCGGCATGCCGTCGCGGTAGAGATAGAGCGTGCGTTCGCCCTTGAATACCACGACCAGATCGACCGGCTCGTCCGCGGCCGAGGCGATCCCGGCGATCAGGACGAGCAGGGCCGGCAGCAGCCGTAGGAAGGACAACGTTCGGGGCATGGGGTTACCAGTGAATGGCCTGTTTCTTGAGCCGGTGCACATACTGCTTGTTGAGAACGCGCAGGATACTACCGAACAGGTGGAAGCCACTGCCGATCACGAACAGCCAGATCGCCAGGTCTTCCCGGGGCGGGTAGAAGAACAGCCAGGAACCGACCAGGAACAGCAGATTCCCGAGCCCCAGCACGACGATATGCGACCACTCGAAACGCTGGTGAACGCGGTATTCGACATCGCTGGCCAGGGTGTCGAAACGGGGGTGATGGGTGGCGTTGCTCATGCGGTTGGCCTCGCGGAATCGTTACGGATGCTGCGATGCCGCAATGATACGATGCGATCAGACGCACGCAAGAGCACGGACAGTCATGACAACGAACAGCAGCACCGCAGGCCGTCCGGTTACGGTCATCCGCGGAGACGGCATCGGGCCGGACATCGTCGACGCCACGCTGCGGGTGCTGGATCGGGTGGAAGCCGGGCTGGACTATCGCTTCCACGACGTCGGCCCCGCCGCGCTGGATGCCGGCGACGAACTGATTCCGGATGCCACGCTGGATTCCATCGCCGAAACCGGCCTGGTGCTGAAGGGGCCGGTGACCACGCCCTCGGGCAAGGGCTACACCTCGGTCAACGTGGCGCTGCGCAAGCGGTTCGATCTCTATGCCAACGTCCGGCCGGTGGTATCGCTGCCCGGCGTGGTCAGCCGCTACGAGAATCTCGACATCATCACCGTGCGCGAGAACACCGAGGGCATGTATTCGGGCGAAGGCCAGACGGTGAGCGAGGATGGCAGCCGCGCCGAAGCCCTGTCGGTGATCACCCGCGACGAATCCGAGCGCATTCTTCGCTTTGCGTTCGACCTGGCCCGCGCGCGCGGCCGGCGCAAGGTCACGCTGGCGCACAAGGCCAACATCATGAAGTCCACGTCGGGTCTGTTCCTGGAGGTGGGGCGGGACATCGCGCGCGAATATCCGGACCTGGAGCACGACGAGCGCATCGTCGACGCCTGCGCCATGCGCCTGGTGATGAACCCGGAAGATTTCGACGTGATCGTCACCACCAATCTGTTCGGCGACATCCTGTCCGACCTCTGCGCCGGGCTGGTCGGCGGTCTGGGCGTGGCGCCGGGCGCCAACATCGGCGACCGCTGCGCCATGTTCGAGGCGGTCCACGGCAGCGCCCCGGATATCGCCGGGCGGAACATCGCCAACCCCACCTCGGTGATTCTGGCCGCCGCGCTGATGCTGGATCACGTCGGCGACAGCGAGCGCGCCCAGCGCATCCGCACCGCCATCCGCGCGGTGATTGCCGAGCACGACCGGGTCACGCCCGATCTCGGCGGCGAGGGCACCACCGACAGCTTTACCGACGCGGTGGTCGAGCGGCTGTAGCTACCGCGCCTGTCGGGTCATACCCAGCGTGACCCGTGGCCGGTCGCCCAGGTCCCGGTCGGTACGCACGTCGCGAAAGCCGCAACGGCCGAGAACATGGCGCGCGAAGAATCCCTGATCCGGCCCGTGCTCGAGCAACAGCCAGCCGCCGGGCACGAGATGCGCCGCTGCGCCTTCGGCCAGTCGGCGCAGGCAGCTGCAGCCGTTGTCGTCGGCCACCAGGGCTGCGCGTGGCTCGTGAGTGAGCGCCGTCAGATGCGGGTCGTCCTCGGCCACGTAGGGCGGATTGGACACGATCATGTCGAACCGCGCGTCGCCCAGCGCCGCGAACCAGTCGCCCTCGGCGAAGTCGACGTTGTCCAGCGCCAGCCGCTCGGCATTGTGGGTCGCCACCGCCAGGGCATCGGGACTGGCGTCGGTGGCGAGCACCCGGCAGTTCGGCCGTTCCCGCGCGATGGCCAGGGCGATGGCGCCACTGCCGGTGCCCAGGTCGGCCACCGTCGCCGGCTGCGCCGTCGGCAACAGCGCCAGGGCCGTTTCCACCAGCGTTTCGGTATCGGGGCGGGGGACCAGCACGCGGGCATCCACCGCCAGGTCCAGTGACCAGAAACCCCAGGTGCCGACGAGGTAGGCCAACGGCTCCCCGGATCGGCGCCGTTCCACCAGCGCCTCGAAGGCGGCGCGCTCGACGGGCGCGACCGCATCGCCGCCGTGGGCAAACAGGAAGCTGCGGGGCTTTTCCAGCACGTGTGCCAGCAGCAGGCCCGCGTCCAGCTCCGGGGTATCGCTGACGCGATGCAGCCGGGCGGTGGCGCGGGTCAGCACCTGGCGGATGCGATCCGCCGCGTCGGTCTGATCGAGAACAGTCGGCATCACGGGTCGGCGGCCGCCGTCAGGCGGCGCCCATGGCTGCAAGCTGCTCGGCCTGGTATTCGCTGGCCAGGGCGTCGAGGATTTCGTCGATCTGGCCGCCCATGGCCTGTTCCAGCTTGTAGAGCGTCAGGTTGATGCGGTGGTCGGTGATCCGGCCCTGCGGGAAGTTGTAGGTGCGGATGCGCTCCGAGCGGTCGCCGCTGCCCACCATCTGCTTGCGGCTGGCGGCCTGGGCGGCATTCTGCCGGTCCTGCTCCGCGGTCTGGAGCTTGGTCTGGAGCAGCGCCAGGGCCCGGGCCCGGTTCTTGTGCTGGGAGCGCTCCTGCTGGCATTCCACCACGATGCCGGTGGGCAGATGGGTCATGCGCACGGCGGAGTCGGTCTTGTTGACGTGCTGGCCGCCGGCGCCGGCGGCGCGGAAGGTATCCACCCGCAGGTCGGACGGGTTGATGTCCACGGCTTCCACCTCGTCCAGTTCGGGCAGCACCGCCACGGTGCAGGCCGACGTGTGGATACGGCCCTGGGATTCGGTTTCCGGCACTCGCTGCACGCGATGGGCGCCGGATTCGAACTTCAGCCGCGAGTAGGCGCCATGGCCGATTACCCGGCTGATGATTTCCTTGTAGCCGCCATGTTCGCCGGGCGATTCGGACAGGATCTCGATCTGCCAGTTGCGCGATTCGGCGTATTGCACATACATGCGGAACAGGTCGCCGGCGAACAGCGCGGCCTCGTCCCCGCCGGTGCCGGCGCGCACTTCCAGATAGATGTTGGCGTCGTCATGCGGATCGCGCGGCACCAGATGCCGTTGCAGGGCAGCTTCCAGCGTGGCCAGCCGTTCCCGGCAACCTTCAAGCTCGTCGTAGGCCATGTCGCGCATGTCGGCCTCGTCGGACTCGGCCATGTCCTCCAGCCCGGTGATTTCATCCCGCAGCTCGCGCCAGGCCCGGTAGTCCTCGGCCAGTTCCCCGAGCTGGGCGTATTCCTGCGACAGTCGCCGGAAGCGGTTCTGATCCCCGATCACGTCCGGGTCGGCCAGCGAATGGGCGATGTCCTCGTGGCGTTCGGCCAGTTCCTCGAGCTTGGCTTGCAGGGAGGCTTTCATCATTCCTCGTCGGGCAGATCGAACAGACGGCGGGCCTGTTCCAGAAGCTGTTGCTGTTCCTGGCCCCGGGCCCGGCGCAGGGCCGCCGTGGGTTCGTGCATCAGCTTGTTGGTGAGCGTGTTGGCCAGGTACTGCATGACCTCGTCCGGGCTCTGGTCCTGGGCCAGCATGCGGCGGGCTCTTGCCAGCACGGCCTCGCGCTGCTGTTCGGCGCGGTGGCGCAACTGGCTGATGGTGTCGACGGCGCGGCGGGAATCCATCCAGGCAACGAACTCGTCGATGCGTTCGTCGATCATGCCGTCGGCCACCACGGCGGCGCTGTGGCGGGACTGCAGGTTGTCGCGGATCACGCCCTGCAGGTCGTCGACCGAATACAGATACACGTCCTCGAGGCTGCCGGCGGCGGGATCGATGTCGCGGGGCACCGCCAGATCCAGCATGAAGATCGGCCGCCGGCGGCGCTTGCGCACCGAATCCCGCACGTTCGCCAGCGACACCACGTGATTCGGGGCCGCGGTGGAGGTTACCACCATGTCCGCCTCGGCCAGATGGGCGGCCACGTCGCTGAGCGGAATGGCGTAGCCGGTGAAGCGCTCGGCCAGGGCCTGGGCGCGGTCGAGGCTGCGGTTGGCGAAGATCATGCGCTGCACGCCGGCGTCGGCCAGGTGGCGCGCGGTCAGTTCGATCGTGTCGCCCGCGCCGATCAGCATGGCGGTGGTCTCGTTGAACTCGGCGAATATCTGCCGTGCCAGGCTGACGCCGGCATAGGCGACCGACACCGGATTGGCGCCGATATCGGTTTCGCTGCGCACGCTCTTGGCCACCGCGAAGCTGTGCTCGAACAGCCGCGTGAGCAGCGGCCCGGCAGTGGTGGCGGCCTGGGCCTGGCGGAAGGCTTCCTTCATCTGGCCCAGAATCTGCGGCTCGCCCAGAATCATGGAATCCAGTCCCGCGGCCACCCGCAGGGCGTGGCGGATGCTGTCGCGATCGCGGTAGACGTAGAAATGCGGCGCCAGGCCGGCGGCATCCAGCCCCCGCTGATCACACAGCCAGTGGCGCAGGCGCTGGTCGTCGGGCGTCTTGCCGGCGGCGTACAGCTCGGTACGGTTGCAGGTGGACACGATGGCCCCTTCGGCCACGCCCGGCAGCTCGGTAAGGCGCGACAGGGCGGGCCCGCACTGGTCGATCGGGAACGCCAGGGTCTCCCGCACCGCCAGCGGTGCGGTGTTGTGATTGAGTCCGACCGTGATCAGCGTCATCCCGCTATTCTATCGTGCCACCGGCGGCTACTGATGCGGTTGTGGCCGGATTTTCGACAATCGCGTTATAGTCGGGCGTCGAACTCGCGACGGCCGAATCTCTTGCGCAATCTTTTCAGTCTGCTCGCGGCCGGTCTGGCCGCGGGGCTTGCCGCCTGTGCCATGCAGGCGCCCCCGGTGGGCAATCCCAGCGTGGATGCCGATGCCGCGCAGGCGCCCGACGCGAGCGTGGAACTGCAGTATCACGTGCTGGCCGGCGAATGGGCAGTGCAGCGCGGCGACCGCCGGGCGGCGGCCGAGAATTATGTCGAGGCCCTGCGCTATTCCGATGACCCCGCGCTGGCCGAGCGCGCCACCCGCATCGCCGTATTCGCCGATGCGCCGGAACTGGCCTACCGGGCAGCCCGGGCCTGGGCGCAACGCTCACCCGATGACGATAACGCCTACAAGACCGCCGCCCGGCTGGCCCTGACACAGGGCGACGAGGCACGGCTCGATCGCTACGTGCAACGTCTGATGGCCGCCGATACCGAGCAGCCGGGCGCGGCCCTGCGTGGTCTGGTGGAGGTGCTCAGCGGCGAGCCGGCGCAGGCCGATCTGGCCCTGTCGACCATGGAAGAGCAGGTCGCCGAGCATGACGATCTGGCCGAGGCGCATTACGCCATGGCCCTGCTTGCCCTGCGCTACGAGCGGCTTGAAGTCGCCCGGCAAAGCGCCACGCGGGCGCTCGCGCTGCGTCCCGACTGGAGCGAGGCGGTAATGCTCCATGCCGGCGTGCTGGTGCGTCAGGGCGATGTGGAGGCCGCGCGCGCGCAGATCGACAGCCTGGATGGCACCCCGGGGGAGCGTGCCGAATACCGCATCGCGTTCGCCCGCATGCTGGTGGACAGCGATCAGAATGCGGCGGCCGCGGATGCCTTCGAATGGGCACTGGAACTGGATGCCGACGACGTGGATGCCCGCTTCGGTCTGGGCGTGCTGGCCCTGACACTGGAACAGTGGCAGCGCGCCGAGCAGGCGTTCGAACGGCTCTACGAGGCCGGCAACCGGGCCGACGATGCCGCCTATTACCGCGCCAGCGCCGCTGAATCGCAGGACAACTACACCGAGGCCCGGCGCTGGTACCAGCGGGTGGCCGGCGGCAGTCACGCGTTCGACGCCAAGCTGCGTGCGGCCCGGATGCTTTATCTGGCGGGCGATCTCGCCGCCGCCCGCGCGGAATTGCGCGAACTGCGCGGCAATAACCCCGACCTCGCCGAGCGTCTGTATCTGGCGGAAGGGGAGCTGCTGTATGAAGCCGGCCGCTTCCAGGACGCGGTCGCCCTGTACGATCGGGCGCTGGCCAAACATCCCGGCGATACCGATCTGTTATACGGGCGGTCGCTGGCGCTGGAGCGGCTTGGCCGTATCCAGGCCGCGGCCGAGGACCTGCGGCAGTCGCTGGAGCAGGAACCCGATGACCCCCGGGCGCTCAACGCGCTGGGCTATCTGCTGACCAATCATACCGATCGGCATCAGGAGGCGCTGGGCTACATCGAGCGGGCGCTGGAAGCCGAGCCCGATGACGCCGCCATCATCGACAGCATGGGCTGGGTGCAGTATCGCCTCGGCAATCTCGAGAAGGCCCGGGACTATCTCGAGCGCGCACACGAACGCTTTCCCGATCCGGAAGTCGCCGCCCATCTGGGCGAAGTGCTCTGGCAGCTGGGCAAACGGGACCGGGCGCGCAAGGTGTGGCAGGAAGCCCTGTCCGAGGCCCCGGATCACCCCGTTCTCAACGAGACCATCGAACGGCTGACGCCATGAATGCCGGCGGTCGTGCCCGCTGGCTGTTGGTGCTGATGCTGGCGGGGCTGCAGGGCTGTGCCATCATCGGCACGCCCGCCCAGCGTGATCCCGGCGTGGCCGATCCGGCCGCCTGGCAAGCCCGGCAGACCCGGCTGGCCGAACTGGATGGCTGGTCGCTGCAGGGGCGCGCCGCCACCGGCAAGCTGCTGGGCTGGACCGGCAATCTCAGCTGGCGCCAGCGCGGGGAGGAATTCCGAATCCGTCTGGCCGGACCGCTGGGTGCCGGCGGATTTCGCGCCGACGGCACCCTCGAGCGCGTGCGCATCCGCACCAGTCAGGAGACCTTCCACACCGAAATGCCGGAAGTCCTCGTGGCGGAAATCCTGGGCTGGCGCTTTCCGCTGACCGGGCTGCGTTACTGGGCCCTGGGCCTGCCGGAGCCGGGCAAGCCCGCCAACCTGACGGTAGACGACAACGGCCTGCTGATTGGGCTGGAACAGGCCGGCTGGCGGCTGGATTTTCCGGCGTACGAGGCCCATGACGGGCTGGCCCTGCCCAAGCGCATCACCCTCACCGACGACGAACACACCATCCAGCTGGTGGTGGACCGGTGGTTCGATCTGAGCGGCGGCGAAATTGAATCGGCGTCGGGAGAATCATAGAATTCGCGCCGTTCCGGCCCCGGACCTCCGGCACAACATGCCGTACCGACGAGGTCCAGCGGGTACAATTGGCGGATGGATGCCCGGCGCGTAGCCAGGCGGTAAGGCAACGGCTTCTTCAATAGACAATCGATCCCGTGATGCGCAGGTTTGGCGCCATGACTGTCGACACAATCGGGCTGATGGGAGCGTTTCGCCCCCATTCGGTTTCCCCCGCAAGCGGGGGAAAAGACAAGGTAAGCTGATTTTCAATTGGGGCGTAGCCAAGCGGTAAGGCAACGGGTTTTGATCCCGTGATGCGCAGGTTCGATAAACAAGCGCATGGACGCGCTTGTTGACAGCGGGGCCCGGCGCCGCTGGCCCGCAGGGCGAGGGACAGGAAAGTCCCGAGCATAAGAAATTGCAGGGACGCAATTTCTAACAGTGCCGTGTAAGCGGCACTGGCCCGAAGGGTGAGCGCCAGGATGGCCGGAATAATCCTGCCGCCGGCTGGATGAGATCGACCGGGTACAATTCGACAAAACGATTTCTGGGGCGTAGCCAAGCGGTAAGGCAACGGGTTTTGATCCCGTGATGCGCAGGTTCGAATCCTGCCGCCCCAACCAATATGGATGGTCCGCGCAAGCGGACACACGGCGGCATGATGAGAATCTGCAGGTTCGATAAAAAATTGCAGGGCGCAATTTTTAACAGCGGCGCCTGCGCCGCTGGCCCGCAGGGCGAGGGGCGGGATGCCCCGAGTCATCCTGCCGCCCCAACCAAACAAACCACCACCCAACCACAAAGACCCCTCAACCAATGACAGGTAACAGAATGGCGGACTCCAGGTTGATGGTCTTTACCGGCAATGCGAACCCGGTACTCGCGCGGGATGTGGCGGGTTACCTGAAAGTGCCCGTTGGCAAGGCCTCGGTCGGCAAGTTCTCCGACGGCGAAGTGATGGTCGAGATCGAGGAAAACGTCCGCGGTCGCGACGTGTTCGTGGTCCAGCCGACCTGCCAGCCCACCAACGACAACCTGATGGAGCTGCTGATGCTCATCGACGCCCTGCACCGGGCGTCGGCAGGGCGCATCACGGCGGTGGTGCCCTATTACGGTTACGCGCGGCAGGACCGCCGGCCGCGCTCGGCGCGGGTGCCGATCTCGGCCAAGGTGGTGGCCAGCATGCTCGGTTCGGTGGGTACCGACCGCGTGCTCACGGTGGATCTGCACGCCGACCAGATCCAGGGCTTTTTCGACATGCCGGTGGACAATATCTATGCCTCGCCGATCCTGCTGGGCGACCTGTGGCGACGCAAGAATGACAAGCTGATCGTGGTATCGCCGGACGTCGGCGGCGTGGTGCGGGCCCGGGCCCTGGCCAAGCGGCTGGATGACGCGGATCTGGCGATCATCGACAAGCGGCGCCCGCGGGCCAACGAGTCCAAGGTGATGAACATCATCGGCGACGTGGCCGGCAAGCAGTGCATCATCGTGGATGACCTGGTCGATACCGCCGGCACACTGTGCCAGGCCGCCGGGGCCCTCAAGGACGCCGGTGCGGAAAGCGTGCACGCCTATATCACCCACCCGGTGCTGTCGGGGCGGGCGGTGAGCAATATTTCCGAGTCCGCGCTGGATGAACTGGTGGTCACCGACACCATTCCGCTGTCGGAAGAGGCGGTGGCCTGCGATCGCATTCGCCAGCTGCCGATTGCCGCCCTGCTGGCCGAAACCATCCGCCGCGTGAGCAACGAGGAATCGGTGAGCACGCTGTACGTGGATTAGGTCGCGACAAATCGCCCGGTTGACCCCTCACATTTCTTCGCGATAGCCGCTATAATGCTCGGCCTTTTGCGGGGCGGTCCGTCCGTTCCCCGAGATATTTCCCGTTTCAATCCGTTCATAAATGAGGCTGACGGGCCTTTTGCCCGCGCCCAGGACGACCCGGAGCCGACGCTGCCATGAAACCCTTTGAGCTCAACGCCGAAACCCGCACGGCCCAGGGCCGGGCCGAAAACCGCCGCCTGCGGCGCCAGGGCAAGGTGCCCGCCATCATTTACGGTGGTGAAGGCGAGCCGGTGATGCTGTCGTTCGATCATGACGATCTGAGCCATCACCTGGCCAACGAGGCGTTCTACTCGCACGTGATCAAGATCAACGTGCCCGGCGGCAAGCCGGAAGAGGTGGTGCTGCGTGATCTGCAGCGCCATCCCGCACGCCCGTTCATCCAGCACGTGGACCTGCTGCGTGTGGTTGCCGGCGAGGCCCTGCGCATGAACGTGCCGCTGCACTTCATCGGCGAGGACGACTGCCCGGGCATCAAGGAAGAGGGCGGCATCGCCACCCACAGCATGAACGACGTGGAAGTCGAGTGTCTGCCGCGCAACCTGCCCGAGTACATCGAGGTGGACTGCTCCGCGCTGGCGGTCAACGATGCCGTGCATCTGTCCGACCTCAAGCTGCCGGAAGGCGTTGAGCTGGTCGACCTGATGCACGAGACCGATCGCACCGTGGTCACCATCCAGCTGCCGCGCGCCGCGCTGGAGCTGGAAGAGGAAGAGGCCGCCGAGGCCGAGGCCGCGGCGGAAGAAGCTGCTGCCGAGGACGAGGATGGCGGCGACGACAGCGACTCCGACGAGGGCGACGGCGAGGCCGAGGCCTCCGGCGACGACGAAGACAAGGGCTAAGCCGGCGGCCCGATTGTCGTCATGACGGCCGAGGTGCGTGCCCTGGTGGCGCTCGGAAACCCGGGCACCAAGCACGAGCGGCAGCGCCACAACGTGGGTTTCTGGCTGGCCGACGCCATGGCCATGACCCACCAGACCTCGTTCCGCGAGCAGAGCAAGTTCAAGGGCTGGGTGGCCCAGGTGACGGTCGCCGGCGAGCCGCTCTGGCTGCTCAAGCCGGCGACGTTCATGAACCGCAGCGGTGAGTCCGTGCAGCCGTTCGCCGCGTTCCACAAGTTCAAGCCGGAACAGCTGCTGGTGGTCCACGATGATCTGGACCTGCCGCCCGGCGCCATCCGCATCAAGCGCGGTGGCGGGCATGGCGGCCACAACGGTCTGCGTGATATTCACCGGGTGATCGGCCCCGACTACGCCCGCCTGCGCATCGGCATCGGCCATCCCGGCCACCGCGAGGCAGTACTCGGCCACGTGCTGGGCGTGCCGCCGGCCGACGAGACGGATGCGCTGCTGGGCGGCCTGGAACGGGCCTACGCCGGGCTCGAACGATTGCTGGACGGCGACTGGAACCGCGCCGCCCAGTTCCTGCATACCCAACCGGAGACCTGATCGTGGCACTGCGCGCCGGCATCGTCGGCTTGCCCAATGTCGGCAAGTCCACCCTGTTCAATGCCCTGACGGCTGCCGACATTCCGGCCGAGAACTACCCGTTCTGCACCATCGACCCGAATGTCGGCGTGGTGCCGGTGCCCGATCCGCGCCTGCAGGCGCTGGCCGATATCGTCAACCCGGCCAAGATCGTACCCACGGCGATGGAATTCGTGGATATCGCCGGCCTGGTGGCCGGCGCGGCCCAGGGTGAGGGCCTGGGCAACAAGTTCCTCGCCCACATCCGCGAAACCGACGCCGTGCTGCACGTGGCCCGCTGCTTCGTCGATGACGACGTCACCCACGTGGCCGGTGCCGTGGACCCGCTGCGCGACGTCGACATCATCGACACCGAACTGGCGCTGGCGGACCTGGAAACCGCCATCCGGGCCCGCGACCGCGCGCTCAAGGCCGCCAAGGCCGGGGGCAAGGAAGAAATCGCGCGAGCGAAACTGTACGAGGCCCTGGTGGCGCACCTGGATGAGGGCAGGCCGGTTCGTGCCGGTGACTGGTCCGAGGCCGATCGTCAGCGCATGTATGAGCTGCATCTGATTACCGCCAAGCCGGTGCTGTACGTGGCCAACGTCGACGAGAACGGGTTCGAGAACAATCCGCTGCTGGACAAACTGCAGGCCCGGGCCGACGACGAAGGCGCGCAGGTCGTGGCCGTCTGCGCCGCGCTGGAAGGCGAGATGGCCCTGCTGGATGAGGCTGACAAGGCCGAATTCCTGGCCGACCTCGGGCTCGAGGAGCCCGGCCTCAACCGCGTCATCCGGGCCGCCTACCGGTTGCTGGGTCTGCAGACCTACTTCACGGCGGGCCCCAAGGAAGTCCGCGCGTGGACCGTGCGCATCGGCGCCACCGCCCCGCAGGCGGCCGGGGTGATCCATACCGACTTCGAACGCGGTTTCATCCGCGCCGAGGTCACCGCCTATGACGATTACGTCGGACTGGGCGGCGAGCAGGGCGCCAAGGAAGCCGGCAAGCTCCGGCTCGAGGGCAAGGAGTATCGGGTCAATGAAGGCGACGTGATGCACTTCCGTTTCAACGTCTGATTGCCCGCCGGGCTCGACTTTTCCCCCGCCTTTTGAGTAAGATTCGCGCCGCCGTGGCCACGTAGCTCAGGGGTTAGAGCACAGCATTCATAATGCTGGTGTCGGTGGTTCAAATCCACCCGTGGCTACCATTTTTCCCTCGCGTATCTGCCAGCGCACGAGTTTCGTCAGCGACGATACCCGTGTTGTTTATCGCTGGTGTCGGAGGTTGACGGCAGCCATCCCTGGCTGCCGCCCTACGGGTGGCGCTTGCGCGCCATCAACCTGGCTTTCCTTACCAGGTTTATGACGGCAGCCATCCTTGGCTGCCGCCCTACGGGTGGCGCTTGCGCGCCATCAACCCGGCTTTCCTTGCCGGGTTTATGACGGCGGCCTTCCTGGCCCGCGTCCTGCGGACTCGCCGCAATGCGGCTCACGTCGATCGGTCGAATCCACCCGTGGCCACAATGGGCTGTGTCCGTCATTCGCTAGAATGCCGGATCGACTACGGCCTGGCTCCAATTTGCCAACCATGACCCTGCATTCGGTCGCGCCCGCCGGCATTGCCTCGGAATCCGCCCTTGTCGCGGCAGTGACGCAATGGATCGAGCGGGCCAATTCACGTTTCGATCTTGCGGTGCCCGTGCCGCAGGTGCGCTTGGACCTGCGCGGACGCAGCGCCGGGCTCACGGTTTATGCTCGACGACATCGGCAACGGGCGCTCATTCGATTCAATGCGTCGCTTTGCGCGCGCTATCCCGCCGAGATGCTCAACGAAACTGTTCCGCACGAGGTGGCGCATGCGGTGACCGCCTGGCGTCACGGTTCCCGGGTGAAACCTCACGGGCCGGAATGGCGGGCGGTGATGAGTTGCTTCGGCAAAGCGCCGACCGTGTGCCATCGAATGAACGCGCCAGCGTCGCGCGTGATGCGCTATTTCCCCTATCGCTGTCGCTGCGATGAGCCGCGTTACCTCAGTACGATCCGACATCGGCGGATTGCTCGTGGTGCCGCTTATCTCTGCCGGCGGTGCGGAAGCCGTTTGGTTGCCACGGATGGCGAACCCGTGATTTCGCCGGATCAAATCTAGGCCGGGACCGCGGGCGTTCCATCCGGCGAGGACGTACCCTCGAGAAACCACACCGGCATCCGCCCCTTGCCACGCACCCGCAGGGTGCCGCGACGCTCCAGATGGAACTGGTCGGCGAGCAGGTCGTGGGTGGCCTCGGTGACCTGAATGCGGCCCGGCAGCCCCTGGCTCTGCATGCGGCTGGCGATGTTCACGGTATCGCCCCAGACGTCGAACGAGAACTTGCGCGAGCCGATTACGCCGGCCACCACCTCGCCGCTATGCATGCCGACACGCAGGGCCAGTTTGTGGTCGAGCGACTGGTTCAGGTCATCGATGGCCGCAATCATCTGCAGGGCCGCGCGGGCGACCGCCGGGGCGTGATCGGCGCGGGGCAGGGGCAGCCCGCCGGCCAGCATGTATTCGTCGCCGATGGTCTTGATCTTTTCCAGCCCCTCCTGCTCCGCAATGCGGTCGAAGCGCGAGAAAACCTTGTTGAGCAGTGCCACCAGGTCCCCCGGCGGCAGCCGGCCGGACAGTTCGGTGAAACCCACGATATCGGCAAACAGCAGGGTGGCGTCGGGGAAGCTGTCGGCAATCACCCGGGAGCCGTCCTTCAGCCGCCGGGCCACGGTCACAGGGAGGATATTGCGCAGCAGTTCCTCGGAACGCTGGTACTCGCGCTGGAGCATGTCCTCGGTGTGATTGATCTCCTGGTAGAACAGCGCCACCAGGCCGCCGAGCAGGGCGAAGGCCCCCAGCGCGTTGGTGAAGAAGGCCAGGTCGGTGAACCAGACCGGGTCGCGCATGGCGATCAGCGGCTGGTTGAACGCCAGCTGGATCCAGATGAACAGCCCGATCCAGAGGCCCGCGAACAGGATCGAGAGCCAGCGCTCGCCCCGGGTGAACAGCAGGAACAGCGCGGTCCACAGCACGAAGAAGTACAGATGTACGCCGGCACCGTTGCCGATCACCCAGGAGGCGAAGGTGAGCTGCACGGCGGGCACGCCCGCCAGCCACAGGCGGGCGAGCAGGAAGCGACGGCGGTGATTGCTCCACAACACGGCGGCATAGCCGGCCAGCAGCGGCGGCGTGCTGACCGCGATCGGCCAAAGGTCGGCCATGCCCAGCAGTTGCGCGCCGATGGCCACGATGGCGTAGAACACCGTCACCGGTAGCGCGAGGATCGCCATCTGGTTGACCAGCACCACGCGGCGATGGGTGGTCTGATCGAGCATCGGCCCCACGCCGATGTGGGCCCCGGCTTCCCACCGGGCCCGCAGGCGTTCCAGCGGATTCATGCCGCCAGCAACCAGATGCCGGCCCAGACCAGCTTGCACAGCAGGTGCAGTCCCTGGTCGACGTGGAACCCGTAGAGCCGCCGCGATTTGCCGTAATCGATCAGCCAGTGGGCGACGGTTTCGGCAATGCCCAGTCCGACCATGCCGGTGGCCGCGGCGACCGCGCCGCCGTGGATGAGCGCGTGGGCCGACAGCACATGCACCCACACCCATTCCCGGTGTTCACCGGCGGACCGCGGACCGCGGCGGGAGGGGTTCTTGCTGCGAACCATCCATTCGGTCTGCAGGGCAAAGTCGCCCACCGCGTGGCCGACCAGCAGCCAGAAGAGGACCTCAATAATGCCGGCGTCGATCACGAAAGGGCTGCGGGTCGCATGACGAGGCAGAGTCTACCAGTGCTCACTGACAGCAACGGTGCTAACGTGGACGTGCCCAATCCGGAGGCGCCATGACAACCTGCCCGGCCTGCGCCCACGGCAACCCCGACAACGCCCGCTTCTGCAACCAGTGCGGCGCGGCGCTGGCCGCAACCGCGCCGGTGGCGGCACCGGTCGATTACACCCCCGCGCATCTGGTGGAACGGGTGCTCACGTCGGCGCATGCGGTGGCCGGGGAGCGCAAGCAGGTCACGGTCCTGTTCGCCGACGTCAAGGGCTCCACCCGGCTGGCAGCGCAGGCGGGGCCCGAGGCCTGGCACGGCATCCTGGATCATCTTTTCACCCTGTTGACCTCGGCCATTCATCGCTTCGGCGGTACCGTCAATCAATATACCGGCGATGGCGTGATGGCGCTGTTCGGGGCGCCGCTGGCGCACGAGGACCACGCGGTGCGCGCCTGCCATGCAGCGCTGGCGGCGGGGCAGGCCGTGCGCGCGTTCGCCGACGACCTGCGCGTCCGAGAGGGCCTCAATCTGTCGATCCGCACCGGCCTGAATTCGGGCGACGTGGTGGTCGGGCGCATCGGCGACGATCTGCGTCTGGACTATACCGCGCAGGGTCTGACCGTGAACCTGGCCGCGCGGATGGAGGCCATTGCCGAGCCGGGGCGCATCTACCTGACCCGCCACACCGCCGATCTGGTGCAGGGCCACTTCGAACTGCGCCCGCTCGGCGAGATGCCGGTGGCCGGCGCGGATCAGCCCATGGTCGTCCATGAACTGCTGCGGGCCGCGCCCGCCGCCGACTGGCAGCGATTGTCATCCCGCGCCGGTGGGCGTTTCGTGGGCCGCGAACGCGAACTTCGGCGGCTGACCGACGCGCTGGACGCGCTGATCACCGACGGCCGCCACGGCGTGCTGACCGTTGCCGGCGAGGCCGGCATCGGCAAGAGCCGGCTGAGCCATGAATTCATCGCCCGCTGCCGGGCCCGCGGGGTCAAGACGCTGACCACGTTCGCGCTGCCCTATGCCGATGCGCTGCCGTACTTCCCGGTGCGTCAGCTGCTGCGGACCTATTTCGATATCGCCGAGGACGACCCGCCGGCCCGGATCCGCCGCCAGGTGGCCGGGGTGCTGCTGCTGGAGAATCCGGGCGCGTCCCGCCAGGTCGACTGGATCAGCGATTTCCTCGGGGCCGGCGCAGGCGCCGACCCCGATGCGCTGGACCCGGCGCGGCGCATGCAGGATCTGCACGATCTGTGCGCTCGCACCCTTTCCGAGGCCGAGGCGCCGGCGGTGGTTCTGGTCGAGGATGCCCACTGGCTGGATGCCGGTAGCGAGGCGTTCTTCCGGCATTTCGTCGCGTCGCTGCCGGGCTGTCCCGTGCTGGCGCTGTTCAACCATCGGCGGGAGCAGCCACTAACCTGGTTGAGCGATGCGGCGGACGCCCAGATCGATCTGGCGGCGCTACGCGGGGCGGATCTCGATGCATTGCTGGACGATCGACTCGGACGCGACCCGGCGCTGGCGCCGCTGCGCGCGACGTTGCGGGAGCGGGCCGGCGGCAATCCCTTCTTCATCGAGGAAGCGGTCGCGGCGCTGGCCGAGGCCGGCGACATCCGCGGCGTGCCCGGGGATTACCACCCCGCGCGTGACGGGCCGCGTCTGGTGCTGCCCGATTCGGTGCAGGCCCTGCTCGCGGCCCGCATCGATCGCCTGCCGCAACGCGACAAACGGGTACTGCAGGCCGCCGCCGTGATCGGCAAGCGCCTCCCGCTGGCCTGGCTGGCCGCCCTCGACGATCTTGCCGACGACGAACGGGCCGCCGCGGTGGCGGCGCTGGAGGCGGGCGGCTTCATTGCCGCGGTTAATCCGGCCGGTACCGAATACGAGTTCTGTCATCCGCTGTTGCAGGAGGTCGCTCACGGCATGCAGCTGGGGCGGGCCCGGCGGAACCAGCATGAACGGCTGGCCAGGCATCTGGCCGAGTCCTGTCCGCGGCCGCGCGAGGCCGGCGAGGTGGCCAGCGTGATCGCCCACCACTGGGAACTGGCCGAGGTGCCGCTGGAAGCCGCGCGCTGGCAACTGGGCGTGGCCAACTGGGTGGCCACGCGGGATGTCGATGCGTCGTTGCAGGCGTTTCGCAAGGCGCTGGCGCTGGTCGGCACCGAGCCGGATACCCCGGCCGAACGCGAGGTGGCCGTGGCCGCCAGTAGCGGGATTCTGCGCGTGGCGTCACTGCTGCCGGTGCCGGCCGAGGAAGCCGCGTCGGCCTACGAGCGCGGCCTGCGTCTGGGTAACGGACCGGCCCGGGCGGAAGTGGCCATTTCCAATGCCTCGCGTCTGCTGGCGGACGGCGATGCCCACGCGGCCCTGGCCTCCGCCCGGTCCGGTGTGGCCCTGGCCGACGGCGATACCGAACTTCTCGGCCGCTTCCGCATCCCGGTGCTGATGGCCTGCTTCGCGGCGGGGGAACTGGCGGAAGCCGAGTCGCTGCTGCGCGAGGCCGGCGACGGCGACTGGATCGAGGGCGCAATCACCCTCGATAACGCGGCCTCGCGGGCATTACTGGCAATCCAGCGGGCCTACCGCGGCCAACTGGACCGGGCGGCGCTGGATCTGGACGACTGCGCCCGGGTGCTGGAAGGCGCGGGGCGCTATATCAGCTGGCTGGTGGCCAATCAGGTGGAGGTCGCCTTTCTGCGCGGCGAGGCCGGAGACAGTCGCGACCGGGCGGCGCGGGCGGTGGCCCTGGCCGAGGAATCCGGCAGCGACACCTTCCGCGAAGTGGCACAGCGGGCACTGGCGATGGCCCACATGCTGGCGGGCGAATGGCGGGCGGCGGTGCGCGTGCTGGATAATGGCCGCGGGCTGGTCGCGGCCGGCGCGCCAGGGCATCAGTTCCTCAGCCTGCACCTGAGCCTGCTGGGTCAGGCGCGCTATCGTGCCGGCGATGCCCGCGCCGGGCTGGACGAGGCCCGGCAGGCGCTGGCCGTTGCCGAGCGGGCCGGCAGTACGGTGTGGGGCCTGCGGGCGCGGCTGGTGCTGGCCGAGCTCGGCGGCGCGGCCGGGCAGGATACCGACGTGCCGGCGTTGCTCGACCAGGCCGCCGCGGACATCGAGCGGAGCAACGCGGGATTCTTTGCCGGCGATCTGGCATTGCTGCGGGGCGATTGTGCCGCCCGTGCCGGCGACGGCGAGGCCGCCAAACGATACTGGCAGACGGCCGCGCAGCACTGGCAGGCGTGCGGCGCGCCGGTGCGGGCGGCTTCGGCTCGGCGGCGCACCGCCGACGATCTTCTTCAGGAGGCATGAGGCCATGATGCGAGTTGTGTTGATTCTGAGCGTAGGGGTGGGCTGCCTGCTCGCCGGCATGGCCCGGGCGGCGCCCGACCCGGAGGCGATACGCGCCTGCAGCCGGGCCAATCTGCCGGAAAAGACCATGGTCCAGGACCTCACACTGGACAGCACCGACCGGGCCGGCAATCGCCGGCAGATCGAGGCCACCTTCTTCGTCAAGCGATTCGAGACGGAAAACCGGGCCAACCTGGTGGTCCGTGCACCGATTGATCTGTCCGGCGTGAGCTATCTGATGGTGGACACGCCGGAATCCGACCGCCTGTTCCTGTATCTGCCGTCGCTCCAGAAGGTCCGGCGGGTCAGCGGCAAAACCGCGACGGAAAGCCTGCTGGGCACGGATTTCAGCTACGAGGACATGAAACAGCTGCGCAGCATTTCCGAGGGTGGCACCCTGGCCGGCGAAGGCACCGGGGAAATCGACGGCCGCACGGTCGACATCGTGGCCCTGACCCCGCCGGCCGGGGATGAAAGCGCCTACGAGCGGCTGGTGTTCCGGGTGGACCGGGAAACCTGCGTGACCCTGCGGGTGGATTTCTTCGAATCCGGTGCCGAGCTGACCAAGCGCTACACGGCGGACCCGTCGTCCCTGCGTCAGGTAGGGCAGCGCTGGCTGGCCACCCGGTCGACCATGACCGATCTGCAGGACGGGACCGAGACTGACCTCACCGTAAACTCGGTCGAGTACGACGAAGGCATCTCCAACGGGGTGTTCAATTCCCGCACCTTCTATCTGGGGGTCTACGATCCGGATGCGGCCCGCCGCCGCGATGCCGGCTGAACACGGACCCGGCCGCCGGTGATTGCCACGCTTTCCGAGCGGGTTACCCGCCTTGCCGGCTGGGTGGTAGCGGCCGTGATGGCCCTTACCGCGCTGGCCTCGGCGAGCCTGGTGGACTGGCCGCAGCGGCGGCTGGCCATCGACATCGATCCCGCCATCAGCACATTGTTGCCGGCCGGTGGCGAGGCGCGGGCGTATCTCAAGCGTGTCGAACGCATCTTCGGCCAGTCGGAATCCGTCGTGGTGGCGATTTACCCGGACGACGTGTTCGCGCCGGCCACCCTGACCTCGCTGGCAACGCTGGATCGCAATCTCGGGGCGTTGCCCTATGTGCAATCCGTCACGTCGCTGGCGTCGGCGCCGCTGATGCGGGCCGATGGCGACACGCTCGATCTGGGTGCCGCCAGCGCGGGCGAAGGCGAGGCCCTGGCGCAAGCGGCCCGCGCCAATCCGCTGATTGCCGGGACCCTGCTGGGCGCGGAGGGCCGGGCCACCGCCCTGGTAGTGTCACTGGCCGGCGACTACGAGACCGATCCCGGCGGGCAGGCCGCCATGGCGGGCATCCGCGCCGCCGTGGATGCGGCAATCGCAGACACGGCCGGCGTGCGTGTCACCGGTCCGCCGGCGATCAAGGCCGCCACGGTGGAAGCGCTGATGCGGGAGCTCACGCGGCTGGTGCCGGGGATCCTGTTGCTGGTAGCCCTGTTCCTGCTGGTGGCGTTCCGCAGTGCCCGTGGCGTGCTGCTGCCGATGGCGACCATCGGCATTGCCCTGGTCTGGGTGCTGGCGGTGATGTCCCTGACCGGCCGCAGTCTCAATCTGATCACCGCCATCGTGCCGCCGGTGGTGATCACGGTGGGGCTGGCCTACACCCTGCATCTGCTGTCGGCCTACTATCGCGTGCGCCGGTCGGCCGACCCCGCGGCGGCTGCCGTTGCCGATGTCGGCATGCCGCTGCTGCTGACCGGGGCGACCACCGGGGCCGGTTTTCTCGCGCTAATGCTGTCGCCGCTGGCGCCGATCCGGGAATTCGCCTGGCTGTCGGCCCTGGGCATCGGGTTCTCCGTGCTGCTGTCGCTGACCTTTCTGCCCGCCATGCTGCGGCTGTTTGCCTGCCACAATATCGGGGCGCCGCCGGGCGCGCGTCTGGTGCGCTTCGGCTCGCGCTGGCTGGCGGCATTCAACGTCCGCCACCGGCGACGGATTCTGGCGGCCGGCGGGGTACTGATGCTGGTGGCGCTGGTGGGGGCCTCCGGCATCCGGGTGGGCACGGACTATGTCAACGGATTCGGCGAGTCCGCCCCGGTACGCCAGGATTTCAACCGCATCAGCCGGGATTTCGGCGGGGCGACGCCGTTGTCGGTGGTCCTCACCGCGCCGGCGCAGGGCAGCTTCGCGCGGCCGGATCTGCTTGAAGCGCTGGCCGAATTCCAGCAATGGCTGCAGGCGCAGCCCGAGATCGGCTCGGTGACCTCGCTGGTGGACTATGTGCGCACGCTCAACCGTGCGCTCAATGGGGGCGATCAGGCGGCCTATGCGATTCCGGATAACGCCACCGCGGTCAAGCAGCTGCTGCTGTTCGGTGGTGGCGATACGCTGGAGAGCCTGGCCGACACCGGGCTGCGGCACACCCACCTGAAGGTGCGCGCCACCGTGAGCGACAGCGCGGCGATCGGGGCGCTGGTCGAGCGTATCGAGGACCGCCTCGCGGCCCTGCCCGAGCCGTTGTCGGGCTGGGTGACCGGCACGCCGGTGTTGCTGGGCAACGCCGTGGATGACATCGCCAGCGGCCAGATCGTGACCATCGGGGCGGCGCTGCTGGTGGTGTTCCTGCTGCTGTCGGCGTTGTTCACTTCGTTTTCCACCGGGGCCCTGGCGCTGCTGCCCAATCTGTTGCCGGTATTGCTGTATTTCGGGGCGTTGGGGTTTTCCGGGGTCACGCTCAACCCCACCACCAGCCTGATCGCCTGCATCGTGCTGGGTATTGCGGTGGATGACACGCTCTACTACCTGGCCCGCTTCAACAACGACGCGCGGCGCTTCGCCAGCGAATCCCGGGCCACGGTGAGCGCGCTGCGGGCGGTTCTGCGGCCGGTTACCTACACCTCGCTGGCGCTGATCGCGGGCTTCCTGATGCTGACCACCAGCGGTCTGCAGAATCAGGTGCAGTTCGGGGCGCTGGCGGCCTTCACCATCGGCGTGGCCTGGCTGACCGATGTGACCTTCACCCCGGCGCTGGCCTCGGGGGTCAAGATCGTGACCCTGTGGGACGTGCTGCGGCTGGACCTGGGCCGCGCCCCGCAGGATTCGATCCCGCTGTTTGCCGACCTCAAGCTGCGCCAGGCCCGCATCTTCGCGCTGCTGTCGGAAATCCAGCAAAGCCCGGCCGGGGAACGGGTCATTGCGGAAGGTGACGAAGCCGGCGACATATTCGTGGTGATCGACGGCGAACTGCGGGTCTGGGTCGAGCGCGAGGGTCAGCAGGTGGAGTTGCAGCGGCTGCGGCGTGGCGCCGTGCTCGGCGAGGTGGGGCATTTCGCGAAGCGCCGTACCGCCAACGTCGACGCCGTGACCGAGGTGCGGTTGCTGCGATTCGATTCCGATGATCTGGAACAGCTGCGGCGCCGCTATCCCCGGACCGCGGCGCTGGTGTTCCGCAATCTCAATCGGATTCAAGCGCAGCGGCTGGCGGAAGCCACGCGGCGGATTGCGTGAAACGCCGACGCTCGATGCGTGATCCGGAAAGCGTCCTGTTATCATCGAGCGAAACCGAACGGAAATCGGGGAACCCGCGCCAGGCGTGTGGTTCCAACCCGATGCGACCTGCGGGCAAGGAGAATGCAATTACCGTGATCGACAAGCGATGGCGCTGGCTGTGGGCTGTCTGCTGTCTGCCGATGCTGGCGGGCGCCGCCGATCCGGTGGAGCAGGCACGCAGCACGGTGGCCGAGACCAACAAGGCCGATGCCGCCTCCCAGGACCGCATCGATAACCTGTCGGCGGAGACCCGCCGCATGCTGGATGCCTACCGCGAAGCGGTCACCCGCACCCAGCAGCTGCAGGTCTACAACCGCGAGCTCGAGAAAGTCGTGGCCGAGCAGGAACGCCGCAAGCAGGCGTTGCAGGCCCGCATCGACCGGGTGGGTGACCTGCGTGAGCAGGTGGAACCGCTGATGCTGCGGATGATCGACGGGCTGGAGCGGTTCGTCGAGGCGGATCTGCCGTTTTCGCTGGCCGAACGGCGTGAACGCGTGGCCGGACTGCGCGAGGCCGCGGCCAACCCCGACCTCGACGTGGCGGAGCGCTTCCGGCGCGTGCTCGAGGCCTATCAGGCCGAAGCCGAGTACGGCCGCACCATTGGCACCTACCGCGGCGAGATCGAGATGGGTGGCAGTCCCCGGCTGGTGGAATTCCTGCGGGTGGGCCGGACCATGCTGTTCTATCTGACCCCGGATGATGCCCGGGCCGGTTACTGGGACCGCAAGAGCGGCGGCTGGCAGCCGTTGCCGGACCGCTACCGCAATCCCGTTCGCGAGGGCATTCGCGTGGCCAAGGACGTGGCGGCACCGCAGTTGATCGAGATCGCCGTGCCTGCGCCGACCGACCCCGAAGCCACGGCGCTGCCCGAGGCGGGCGGCCCGCAGGAAGCGCCGCCTACTCCGTCCGAGTCCGGCGCGGATACGGAAAAGGGTGCGTCGAGCGACTCGACTGACTGGAATACCGCCCCGGCCCGGACGCAGCCGTCGGGGAGTGCCTCATGATGCGCCTGCTCCCCATACTGCTTGCCGCGCTGTTTGCCGGGACCGTGGCGGCCGCGCCCAGCCTGGAGTCGCTGCTGCGCGAAGTGAAACAGGCCCAGCAGGCCAGCCAGCAGATCAACCGCGAGCGCGAGCAGCGTTTCCTGCAGAACAAGCAGGAACAGGCACAGCTTCTGGCCGAGGCGCGGGCCGAGCTGGCGCCGATCGAGAACCGCACCAGTCAATTGCGCGGCCGCTACGACAGCCTGCAGCAGGAGATCACCGCGCTGCAGACCGAACTGGAAGACAAGGCCGGCGATCTCAACCAGATGGTGGCGGTGGTACGCCAGGCCGCCGGGGATCTCCAGGCGGTGGCGTCGGATTCGCTGATTACCGCCCAGTATCCGGAGCGCGAATCGCAGCTGGCGGCGCTGGCCGCCAGCGACAGCGTGCCCAGCGCCGACGAGCTGCAGCAGCTCTGGTTCCTGCTGCAGCAGGAAATGACGGCGAGTGGCCAAGTCACCACCTTCGATGCCCCGGTGGTGGCGCCGGACGGCAGCACGGCGGAGGAAGCGGTAACCCGGGTGGGGCCATTCGTGGCGGTGGCCGACGGCGACTACCTGCAATACCTGCCCGGCACCGGGCTAAAGCGTCTGGCCCGCCAGCCGGGCGGCGGCGCGCGCGCGATGGCGGCGGAGCTGGAAAGCGCGGACAGCGGCCTGGTGCCGATGGCCATCGATCCCACCCGCGGCAACATCCTGTCGCTGCTGGGGCAGCGGCCGGACCTGCTGGAGCGGGTCCATCAGGGTGGCGGTGTCGGCTACGTGATCATCGGTCTGGGCGTGTTCGGGGTGCTGCTGGCGATATGGCAGTTCCTGCGCCTGCTGGCGATCGGCCGGCGTGTGCGCGGGCAACTGAAGAATCTTGGCGAACCGAGCTCCAACAATCCGCTCGGCCGTATCCTGCAGGCGGCCCGGGATGCTGATGTGGATGATCCGGAGGGGCTGGAACTGAGCCTCGACGAGGCAGTGATTCGCGAGGCGCCGCGGCTGCAGCGCACGCAGCCACTGATCAAGCTGCTGGCTGCGGTGGCACCGCTGATGGGCCTGCTCGGCACGGTGGTGGGCATGATCGCCACCTTCCAGGCGATTACCCTGTTCGGTACCGGCGATCCCAAGCTGATGGCCGGCGGCATTTCCCAGGCACTGGTGACGACGGTGCTGGGACTGGTGGTGGCGATCCCGCTGCTGTTCGCCCACAGCCTGCTAGCCTCCCGCAGCCGCGGGCTGATCCAGATTCTGGAAGAGCAGAGCGCCGGACTGCTGGCGCGTTATCTGGAAAGCCGCACGGCCCGGAGCCCCCGTGCCTGACTGGGGCATGATCGCCGTGCTGGCCCCGGACTGGTTCGACCGGTTCATCGATACCGGCGGCGACATCCTGTGGGCGATTCTGCTGGTCACGGTGCTGCTGTGGACGCTGATCCTGGAACGGCTCTGGTTCTACCGCTTCGTATTCCCGCGGCGGGTCCGGCGCTGGCAGGAGGAATGGCGGGCGCGGGCGGATCACAGTTCGTGGCGGGCGCGGGCCATCCGCGGGCTGATCGTGTCGCGGGCCAACGCGCAACTTCGCGCCGGGCTGCCGGCGATTCGTAACCTGATCGCGCTTTGCCCGCTGCTGGGTCTGCTGGGCACTGTGACCGGGATGATCCAGGTGTTCGACGTGATGGCCCTCAAGGGTACGTCCGATGCCCGGGCCATGGCTTCGGGGGTGTCCCAGGCCACCATTCCCACCATGGCCGGCATGGTGGTGGCCCTGTCGGGGCTCTACTTCGGCACGCGATTCCCGCAGCGCGCGGCGCGCGAAACCCGACGGCTGGCCGACCGTCTGGACATCCACGGGTCGGGAGGCGGTCATGGCCAGGCGTAGGCGGCTGAATCTCGCCGAGGAAGACGACAACGAGATCAACATGACCCCGATGCTGGACATCGTGTTCATCATGCTGATCTTCTTCATCGTCACCACGTCCTTCATCAAGCCGTCCGGCATCACGGTGGATCAGCCCACGGCGCAGACCGCCGAGAGCCGTGACGCGAACAACATTCTCATCGGCATCAATCCGGCCGGCGAGATCTGGATCGATAAGCAGTCCGTCGACGTGCGAGCAGTGCGGGCCAGCGTCGAGCGGCTGCGCGCCGAGAATCCGGATTCCGCGGTAATCATCCAGGCCGACGAGAAGGCGCCGAGCGGGTTGCTGGTGCGGGTCATGGATCAGGTCCGGCTGGCCGGCGTGGACGACATGGCCATCGCTGCCGATCCCGAGTAGACCGGACGATGCGCTTCCCGCTGGCCCTGTTGTCGGCACTTCTCGTCAGCCTCGGCCTGTTCTGGGTGATGCAGTGGCTGGTGGCCCCGCCGCAGGGTGACCGGGAGGCCCGCCCGGACAAGGCCAAGGTTCGCGTGACCCGCATGACGGAGCCCCCCGAGCCGCAGTCGAAGCAGGCGGCCGGCGGCGGCGGTTCCAGTGTGCCGCCGGAACCACCGCCGGTGCCGGGGTTGTCTCGGCCCAGCGGGATTCCCATTCCGGCGCCGAAGACCGACGCCAACACCGTGCTGCCGCAGATGGACTTCAAGCCCGAGCTGTCCAGCAAGACCGGCCTGGGCGAATCCTTCGGCGGGATGGCCGCCGGCGGTAGCGGCGGGGGGTTCGGCGGCGGCGAGGGGAGCGGCAGCGGACGCGGATCCGGGCCCGGCAGCGGCGGGCGCGACCTGGTGCCGTTGTCCACCGCCCGGCCCCAGATTCCCGAGAGCGCCTGCCGCCAGGGCATCGAGGGTTGGGCGATCGCGGAATTCAACGTCACCCCGCGCGGCAAGGTCACCAACATCCGGATTGTGGATGCCCAGCCGCGCGGCGTGTTCGAGCAGGCAATGGTCGAGAGCCTGCAGTACTGGTTGTATGAGGCCAGCGACGAGGACAAGGCCTATCGCGTGACCTGGAAATTCGAGTTCAAGCTCGACGACTGCAAGCTGAACTGGCGGTGATGAATCTCTCGCATTCAATGAAAGGCGGAATCCGCGGGATTAAACCGCAGATTTACGCAGATTGCCGCAGATTTCATGCGGACGATTGGCGGCTGGTGCTCTGGTCAACCCGTACTCCTCGGCGGAATGCGAGTCGCGGTAACCGTGGCAAGACGGTCCCCTCGGATTTACGGTCGCGTTACGGCACATCATCCATCTGCGCAAATCTGCGCAAATCTGCGGTTAACGGTCTTCTTCTGGCCGTTCTGGCGATGACTGCCGTGCCCGTGGCGGCCCAGCAGTACCGCTCCCAGGTCCAAGAAGTGCCGGCCGAGGAAGCCGAAACCGCGACTCGTGAGGACCTGGAGCGCCAGCTCGAGCAGGGCGGCGGAAGCGACTACGGCCGGGCACTAACGCTGCAGCATCTCGCGGGGCTGGCGGCGCAGGACGGGGACCTCGCCAAGGCGCGGACGTATCTCGAGCGCGCCATTGCCCTGGATGCTCTGGCCGAGCCGGCGATGCACGAGATGCGCGCCAATCTGGCGCAACTGCAGGCGGCGGCCGGTGAGTACCGAAAGGTGGTGGAAACCATGCAGCCGTTGATCGAACGCGGCGTGCCCGCCGGGGCGGTGGACGCCAAGGCCTGGCTGGCGCTGGGCAATGCCCACGCCCAGCTGGGGCAGTGGGACCGGGCGGTGGCGCCGCTGGAGCGGGCCTCCGAGGTGGGCAGCCGAGACGAGGGCCTGTACCGGCTGCAACTGGCGGTGTTCATGGAAGCGGGCCGTTTCGACGCTGCGGCCCGGGCGCTGAACGAACTGGTGAAGCTGGCCCCCAACAACAAGGCCTACTGGCTGCAGTTGGCGGCGGTGAATACCCGGCGCGGGGCCGATGCCGAAGCCGTCTCGGCGCTGGAAATCGCTCAGCGCCGCGGCATGCTGGATACAGCTTCGGAACGTCTGCAACTGGTGCGGGCCTACCTCGAGAGCGGCGTGCCCTATGACGCGGCCACCCAGTTGTCAGCGTGGATGGAGTCCGGCCAGGTTCCGACCAATGCCGGCAACTGGCGGCTGCTGGCCTCGGCCTGGACCCGGGCCGAGGAGTTCGCCCGCGCCATCGACCCGCTGCGCCGGGCGGCCGAGGCCACGGGTGACCCGCAACTCTACGCCCAGCTGGGCCAGCTGCAGATGGACCTGGCCAACTGGTCGGCGGCCGCCGAGGCCTTCGAGCGCGCCCGGGCGCGGGGGGGCATCGGCAAGGACACCGGTTCGCTGCTGTTGTCGCAGGGGTTGGCCTATTACCAGCAATCGAAGCCCGAGCTGGCGCGCCAGGCGTTCGAGTCAGCGCGTGGTTATCAGGCGGTCGCCGACCTGGCCCGGCAGTGGGTGGAATTCCTGGACGCCCGGCCGCCCGGTCTGGAGCCCCTGGCCATGCAGGGGCTGGCCGGTAGCGGTACCGAATCGTCGGCGAAGCCGGCTGGTGAGGACGAAGATGCTGGCGGCGACGGCGTGGCGACGGCGGGCCCCGGGGATACCGGGGTGGTTCCCATGCCGGCCGGCGTCCCGGACACCGGCGACGAGCTGACGCCGGTGGGTGCCGTGCGGGCCGGCAATGCCGACGGCAGCATCCCGCCCTGGCGTGGCGGTCTGACACCGGACCGTGCGCCTTCCGGCTTCGAGTCGGGCGACCGGGTGGTGGATCCGTTCGCCGACGAGGAGCCGGCCTTCGTGATCACGCGCGATAATCTGGACCAGTACCGGGACCTGCTGTCCGCCGGGCACCGCGCCCTGTTCGAACGCTATCCGGACTACCGCATGCCGGTTTATCCCACGCACCGCACGGCGGCCTATCCGGAGGCCATCTACCGGGCCACGCTGGCCAACCAGCGCCGGGCGCGGCTCGAGGACCCGGATTCACTGGTGGGTGCCCGGCTGGGTTTTCCCTTCCGCAAGCCCGATACCGGGGTCGAGGTGCTCTGGAACCACCGGCTGCGGTTTCGCAGCAACGATATCTGGGTGCGCTCCGACGAGGCCGTGGTCCGTGACGACGGCATTGCCAATGTGCAGCGCCGGGTGGAAGAGGTGCTGTTCGGCTACGGCAACCTGTCGCCGCCCGCCGGCGTCGGCGAGAACATCATCGCCTACTATCTGATGTCGCTGGAGGACAACGGCCGGCGCGAAGGCTCGGTGCTGGTGCACGAGACCATGAACAAGCGTCGCGGGGAGCGCCGCATCTGGGCGTCGGTGCCCGGCGCCATGCGCCTGTTCCGGGTGCCGCCGATCGGTTACGACAACCCGCGTCCGAGTACCGACGGGTTGATGTTTCTCGACCAGATCGACATGTACAACGGCGCGTTCGACCGTTATGTCTGGCGGCTGATCGGTCGCAAGGAGATGATCGTGCCGTACAACGGATATCGCCTGCAGGACCCCGGGCTGAACTATCAATCGCTGCTGCAGCCCGGGTATCCCGACCCCGGCGAGATGCGTTACGAGCGTCACCGGGTGTGGGTGGTGGAGGCCACCGAGCGCGGCGGGGAAAGCCACGAGTTCGGTACTCGCATCTTCTATATCGACGAGGATTCCTGGTCGATCCTGATGGTCGACAACTACGACCAGGCCGGCAATATCTGGCGATTTCAGGAAGGCCACGCGGTACAGTACTACGACCTGCAGCTGACCTATACCGGCCCGGTGTTCATCTTCGATCTCAAGGACGGTCGCTACTTCGCCACCCGGCTGACCAACGAGGCACCGGGCGTGTTCTACAACACCGGCCGCTACCAGCCCGGCGACTTCCGGCCCGCGGCGCTGCGTCAGCGCATGCGCTGATGCGAATCATCGCCCACCGCGGCGCTTCCCGAGCCGAACCGGAAAATACCGCGGCGGCGTTCGACGCGGCGCTCGCGGACGGGGCGGACGGGATCGAGCTGGACCTGCAGCTCTCGCGCGATGGTGAGGTGGTGGTGTTCCACGACGCCACCCTGGCGCGCCTGGACCTGCGCCATGCCCGTATTCGCGATCACGACTGGCGTGACCTGGGAAGCCTGGACGTGGGCCGCTGGTTCGCCGGGCAGGCCACATCCCATCGGATGCTGCGTCTGACCGACGTGCTGGCCGGCTGGGGTGGTCGCACGCACCTCTACCTCGAGATCAAGCACGCCGAGGGGTGGCGGGGGCGTGACCGCCATCGCGAACTGGCCGAGCGCACCGCTGAGGCGGTGCGGGCCGCGGGTCTGATCGAGCAAGTATCGATCCTGTCCTTCCACGGGACCGCGCTGGACGCGGTTCATGCCCTGGTGCCGACGCTGGCCCTGGTGCGTAACGTCCAGCAGCCCCGTTTGCTGGCATCGGCGGCGCGGCAGCGGGCACGGTTGGCGGCCATCTGTGTGGCCATCGATCGCTTCGGCGAGCGGCAGCGCGCGCGGCTTGCCGCGCTGGAACGGCCGCTCTACGTCTACACCTGCGACACCCCGGCTCAGTTCCGCCGGGCACGGAGTCTCGGCGCCAAGGCTGTCATCAGCAACGATCCGGCGGCGGCCCGGCGCTGGTTCGACGCCCATGCGTCCGCCTGAGCGCTTGAATCCCGACCGGTAATGCCAAGATTACAGGCATGGAATTCAAGAACTACTACGACATACTCGGCGTTAGCCCGGAGGCCGGCGACGACGAAATCCGCCGTGCCTACCGCAAGCTGGCGCGCAAGTTTCATCCTGACGTCAGTGAGGAGGCCGACGCCGAAGCCCGTTTCAAGGACATCAGCGAGGCCTACGAGGTGCTCAAGGATCCGGAAAAGCGGGCCGCCTTCGATCAGGTGCGGCGTCAGCCCCGCGGTGGCCAGCGTGGTGGGAGCTGGCAGCCGCCGCCCGGATTCGAGCAGGAATTCAACTTCGGAGGCGGCGGGTTCACCGGCGCCGATCCCTCCGGCTTTTCGGACTTCTTCGACACGCTGTTCGGTGGCCGCGCCGGCGGCGCTCGCGGCTTTTCCATGCGTGGCGCCGATCAACGTGCGGCAATTCGCATCGATCTCGAGACGGCCCATCGGGGCGGCGTGCGCAAGCTGACGCTCACCGAGCCCGACGCGGTCGGTAATTCGCGCTCGCGCACGATCAATGTCCGCATTCCTCCCGGCGTTACCGACGGCCAGCACATCCGGCTACGGGGCCAGGGCAGCGCCGGCGCCGGTGGCGGGCCCAGCGGTGACATAATTCTGGAAGTCGAGGTGGAACCGGACCCGCGATTCACGCTCGAGGGCCGGGACATCCACGTCACGCTGCCGATAGCGCCCTGGGAGGCGGCGCTGGGGGCAACCGTATCGGTGCCCACGCTCGACGGCCGGGTGGACGTGAAGGTGCCGGCCGGCTCCCAGTCGGGCAAGCGCCTGCGGCTCAAGGGGCGGGGCCTTGGCGGCAAACAACCGGGTGACCAGTACGTCACGCTGCGGATCGTGAATCCGCCCGCCGACACGGAGGCTGCTCGCGCGGCGTTCCGTCGCCTGGCCGATGAGGTCCCGTTCGATCCGCGCGCGGCGCAGGAGGTCTGACATGGCATCGACATCGTTTGCGGCCGAGCCGATCGAGACGCTGGAACTGCGGGAACTGTGCCGGGTTTGCGAGGTAACCGCGGAACTGGTCATGGATCTGATGGACGAGGGCATTCTCGAGCCCGTCGCTCATGATCGACGCGGGCCGTTGTTCACCGCGGTGGCGGTGCGTCGGGTGCATGTCGTTCGGCGTCTGCAGCGTGATCTCGGCGTCAACCGGGCCGGCGCCGGCCTGGCCATGGAGCTGATCGACGAACTGCAGCGCCTTCGGCGCCGAGTGGCATTGCTCGAGGCCCGCGACCGGTCCGGTCCCGCCGGGTGATAAAGTCGCGTTATTCCTGATCGACTGGAGCGGCGCATGGCCCGCGATCGCAAGCGGCCCCTGAAGCTCAAGACCGGCGCATTCGACCGCAACCTGGCACTGGCGCGCATGGGCATGATTGCCGGCACCCAGATGGCCGGGCATACGGTGCGCAACTTCTTCCGCGACAAGAAAGGCCGCGAGGCCTCCGACCGCGAGTTCTACCGCGAGCAGGCGGAGTTTCTGGCCGATGAACTGGGGCGGCTGAAGGGCAGCGTGATGAAGGTGGGTCAGATGCTGTCGGTCTACGGCCAGTACTTCATGCCCCCGGAAGCCATCGACGTGCTCCAATCGCTGCAGGACGACAGCCCGCCGGTCGCCTGGTCCGACCTCGAGCCGGTATTGATCCAGAGGCTGGGGGAGAAACGCCTGGCCGAGCTCGATATCGATCCGGAGCCGCTTGCAGCCGCATCGCTGGGTCAGGTGCATCGCGCCACGCGGCGCTCGGACGGCCGCGAACTGTGCATCAAGATCCAGTATCCCGGGCTGGCCGAGGCCATCGGCAGCGATATCGCCACGCTCACCCGCATCGTGCGGCTGGCACGACTGGTACCGCGGGGCGTGGAGCTGTCGGCCGTGATGCACGAGGTGCAGGAGATGATCTACCGCGAGGTGGATTACATGCACGAGGCCCGCATGACCCGGGAATACGCCCAACGGCTGGCCGATGACGACCGCTACGTGGTGCCGGAAGTCTTCGACGAATACTCCACCGACACTGTGCTGGTGACCTCGTTCGAGGTTGGTGAGCACGTGCGCTCGCCGGCGGTCCAGGAACTGGCCCAGGAACGGCGCGACCGGCTCGGGCGCAATGCGCTGGCGCTGTTCTTCGGCGAGTTCTTCGAGTGGGGCCGGGTGCAGACCGATCCGCATTTCGGCAACTACCGCATCCGTCTCGACGAGGGGGGCGAAGACCGCATCGTGCTGCTGGATTTCGGCGCGGTGCGGGAATTCGAGCCTACCTTCCTGCAGAGCTACTTCGACATCGTGCGGGGCGCCTTCGATGGCCACCCGGAACGTCTTGTGCGCGGCGCGGTGGGTATCGGGCTGCTGCGCCCGGATTCCCCCCAGCATGTATATGATGCCTTCGTCGAGGTCGGGATGCTGATGATCGAGCCGTTCTCGGAGGATGCGCCACCGCGTCTGCTCACCGAGTCGGGCGCCTACCGCTGGGGTGATTCCGATCTGCCACGGCGGACTTCCACGGCCATCTCCCGGGCGGCGATTTCCCGCTGGTTCCGCATCCCGCCGCGCGAGATCGTGTTCCTGCACCGCCGGCTGGGCGGTGTGTTCGTGCTGCTGGCCGTGTTGCGCAGCCATATCGAGGGCCGACCGCTACTCGAGGACTATCTATCGCGGCTGGAATAGCCTGCCGCCGGCAACTGTAATCTGCTAGGCTTCGCGCCGCCTGGCCGGTATGAATCGCGATTCGACGAGCGCCAGGTTTGCGCTAGATCGTTGAAACCTGGGGTTTTAAGCGGGGCGGGAGAAATCATGCAGACGTCAGAGACCCAATATCTGGATCAGAGCGCCGAGCGGGTGCTTGACCTGTTCACCACCCGCGACTACTTCGTGCAGAAGTATGAACGCCTGGGCGCCACCGATATCCGGGTTCTCGACTGTCAGGACGATGGCGACCACTTCACCATCACCGTGTTCCAGAAGGTGCCCCAGAACACGCCGCTGCCCGGCTTTCTCAAGAAACTGGTGGGGCCTCGCATCGGTATTACCCAGACCGATCGCTGGCAGCGTTCCACCCGTCAGGGTCAGCTCGACGTGGTGTTGCAGGCCGCACCAGTCAAGGTAGGCGTGGCGCTGGGCCTGGCGGAATCGGACAACGGCAGCCGGCTGGATCTGACCTATGACATCCACGCCCCGGTGCCGCTGATCGGCGGCCGTATCGAGAAGTTTCTTGCCGGTGATGTGATCGCGCGTACCAATACCGATCTGGACGAGACGCGGAAAATGCTTGCGGAGGGGCTGTGAGCGACGACAGACATCGGGACGACTCGCGGGAGGACCGCCCGCCCAGCCTGGGCCAGACCGTGGTGAGCGTGCTTGCGGCCTTCTTCGGCGTGCAGAGCAGCGCCAACCGGGAGCGGGATTTCACCCGTGGCCGGCCGATCCATTTCATCCTGATCGGGCTGGTGGCTACCGTGGCCTTCATTCTGGCGCTGGTGATGATCGTGCGCCTGATTCTGGCCACCGCCGCCTGACGTCCGCATCGACTGAAGATAACGCCGCGCAACAAAAAGGCCGGCCACCTCGCGGTGACCGGCCCGGTGGCCCGGCGCGTGACGCCGGGCCTGACGGACGGTATCAGCCTCAGAGGCCGACGGTGACCGTCTTGGTCTCCAGGTAGTTGTTGAGCACCTGGGCGCCCATCTCGCGGCCCCAGCCGGACTGCTTGTAGCCGCCGAACGGCAGTGCCGCGTCGAACACGTTGTAGCAGTTCACCCACACGGTGCCCGCACGCAGGCGCGAGGCCATCTTGTGGGCCTTGCTGATGTCCTGCGTCCACACGCCGGAGGCCAGGCCATAGACGGTGTCATTGGCCCGCCGGATGAGGTCGTCGTCCGCCTCCTTGAACGGGGTGGCGGTGACCACCGGGCCGAAGATCTCTTCCTGATAGACCTTCATGTCGTCCTTGACATCGGTGAGCACGGTGGGCTCGACGAAGTAGCCGGCGCCCTCGCCCCGGCCGCCGCCGGCCGCCGCAGTGGCGCCCTGGGTCTTGCCGGAATCCAGGAAGCCGGTGACGCGCTCCAGCTGGGTGCGAGACACCAGCGGACCCATCTGGGTCTCGGTGCTCATGCCCGGGCCCAGCTTGATGTTGCGGGCGATGTTGGAGATGCCCTCGACCACCTGGTCGTAGATGCCCTCCTGCACGAAAAGGCGCGAGCCGGCGGCACAGCACTGGCCATGGTTGAAGAAGATGGCATGCGCCGCTCCCTCGATGGCCTTGTCGATATCGGCGTCATTGAGAATGATGTTGGGGCTCTTGCCGCCCAGCTCCAGCGAGACCTTCTTGAGGTCGTTGGCCGCAGCTTCGACGATCAGGCGGCCGACCTCGGTGGAGCCGGTGAAGGCGATCTTGTCCACATCCGGGTGTGCGGCCAGCGGTGCGCCGGCGGTCTCGCCGAAGCCGGTGAGGATGTTGACGGCACCGTCCGGCACCCCGGCTTCCTGCATCAGCTCGGCCAGCTTGAGCACCGACAGCGGGGTTTCCTCCGCCAGCTTCATCACGATGGTGTTGCCGGTGGCCAGCGCCGGGGCCAGCTTCCAGGCTGCCATCAGCAGCGGGAAGTTCCACGGGATGATCTGGCCACAGACGCCGATCGGTTCGCGCTTGAGATAGCTGTGCCACTCGGCGCCCGGGGCGTAGGGGATGGTCGGGGAGATGGTTTCGCCGTTGAGCTTGGTGGCCCAGCCGGCCATGTACTGGAACATCTCGGCCGACAGCGGCACATCCGCGGCGCGGGCGATGGTGATCGGCTTGCCGTTGTCCAGGGACTCGAGCTGCGCCAGCTCTTCCTGGTGTTCCATGATCAGGTCGCCGATCTTCCAGACGATGCGCTGACGCTCGGCCGGCGCCATCTTGCCCCAGGGGCCGTCCTCGAACGCCTTGCGGGCGGCCTTGACGGCCTTGTCCACGTCGGCCTTGCCGGCGGACTGGACATGGGCGATGACTTCATCGGTGGACGGGTTGTAGACCTCGAAGGTCTCGCCGGACTCGGCGGCGACCCACTGGCCGCCGATGAGCATGTTGCGCGGTTTGGAAATGAAATCCTGCACGCTCGATTCGAGCGCGACATCCGCAGCTGCTAGTGCACACATAAGGGTTACTCCTCCTGATTATTCGACATTGACGTACGGCTCGCGGCCGTTTTGTTCGCCTGCAGCGATCGTCCGCCGCTGCTGGCGTGTGACCGTCCGCTAGGTTTAGCAAAATCCGGACCACGCCACAACGCGCGTGATGCCCGATTCATGCGACCACGAACCGTACCTTGGTGTTCCACTTCTGGGGCATCGCGGGCGCGGCTGTGGACGAGGCGGGACATTCGCCTCGATGGAGCATACCAGTCAGGGCATAATGACGGCGGACGGTTGCAGCCATGCATCGTTTATGTGCGTAATACGAGTGACAGCAAGATCTGCCGGCAAGGCAGGCGATGATCACGAGCCGCGGCCCGCAGGCGGGTGCGCCGGGAGGAGAGCTGAATCATGGACCGCCACGAGTCCACCATCATGTCGGTTGCCCGCGGCGGCCGTGTTGCCGACGATGCCCCGCCCGGGCAGCTGATCGGGGGCTCCTGGAGGCGCTGCCTCGAGGACTACGGGCTGGATCCGGCCCGGATTGCCGTGGATGTGCTCACCCATAGCGAGTTGGCCGAGCACCGCGACCACATCGGCGAGGTGATCGACATCGCCCGGGCCGAGATGGAGAACCTCGCCGCGCAGATTGCCGGATCGGGCTATGCGCTGCTGCTGACCAACGCCGAGGGCGTGATTCTCTGCCATCAGGCCGAGGCGGCGCTGGAATCGAACTTTCGCCAGGCCGGTCTGTGGGATGGGGCCGACTGGAGCGAGAGCCGCCAGGGCACCAACGGCATCGGCACCGCGCTGATTGAAAGGCGGGCGGTGACGGTCCATTGCAACGACCATTTCGCCACCCGCCATACCAGTCTGTCCTGTTCGGCGGCGCCGATTCACGCGCCGGCCGGCGAACTGCTGGGCGTGCTTGACGCCTCGTCGGTACAGTGCGAGGACAGTCGCGCCAGCCAGATGCATACGGTTGCGCTCGTGTCGATGTCGGCGCGGCTGATCGAGAAGTGCGTGTTTCTCAACACCTATCGGGATGAAACGGTGCTGCGCTTCCACGGCCGGCCCGAATTCGTGAACCTGGTTCACGACGGCATGCTGGCGGTCAACGGCGAGGGCCGGGTGGTCGCCGCCGACGACAGTGCCGCCATGCAGCTCGGTCACGACGACCGGGATGCCCTGGTCGGCAAGGAAATCGGCCAGTTCTTCGACGTCACCCCCAGCCTGCTGGCCCAGCGGGTGTCGGAAGGCAATCTCACCGTCTGGCCGATTCGCGAGGTGCGGCGCGGGCGACGCTATTTTGCCTGCGTGCGGGCGCCGGGGCGGTCGACCGCGGGCGGGCGCAGTGCCGCCTCGACCGGACGCGGATCCCGCCTGAGCGCCCGGGGTGACCGCCGCGAGACCGTCCGTCCGACCCTGGATGACCTGCAGGGGCAGGACCCGCGCATGGCATTCAACGTGCGCTGTGCCCGGCGCGTGGTGGACAAGGGCGTGCAGCTGATGATTCACGGCGAGACCGGTACCGGCAAGGAGGCCTTCGCCCGGGCCGTGCACGAGGCCGGCGCCCGCGCCGAGCAGCCGTTCGTGGCGGTCAACTGCGCGGCGATTCCCGAATCGCTGATCGAGTCCGAGCTGTTCGGCTACAAGGCCGGGGCGTTTACCGGTGCCCGTCGCGACGGCATGCGCGGCAAGATTCTGCAGTCATCCGGCGGCACCCTGTTCCTCGACGAGATCGGCGACATGCCGGTCGAATTGCAGACCCGACTGCTGCGGGTGCTGGAAGAGCGGGAAGTGGTGCCGCTCGGCAGCGAGGTGGCGGTGCCGGTGGATCTGAACCTGATTTCGGCCACCCACGCGCCGCTCAAGACCATGCTGGCCGACGGCCGCTTCCGCGAGGATCTCTACTATCGCCTCAACGGCATCACCCTGACCCTGCCGCCGGTACGCGAACGCGCCGACCGCGATGCGCTGCTGCGGGCGATCCTCGCCGACGAAGCGGGCGAGGATATGGTGGAAATGGATGAGTCGGCAGTCGGCGCACTCATGGCCTATCACTGGCCGGGCAATATCCGCGAGATGCGCAACGTGCTGCGCACCGCCGTGGCATTGTGCGATGGTGGCGTGATCCGGCTGGCCGATCTGCCGGGAGACATCGGGGAGATGTCCGGCCCGACGTTGCCGGCTTCGGCCGAGCATGCGGCGGATACCGCCGGGCCGACCCCGGCCGCACCGGCCAATCCACTGGAATCCGCCGAACGGGATGCCGTGATGCGCGCGTTGCAGCAGAATCGCTGGAACATCACCAATACCGCGCGTCAGCTGGAAATGAGCCGCAACACCCTGTACCGGAAGATGAAGAAGCACGATATCGCGCTGTCCTCCGGTCGCTGAGCCCGCGGCAGGCAGCCTGGCCACTAGTGGCCAGCAGACGTACCACCGTCAGCCAGTGACTGGTGGCGGTCGAAGCCCGGTATGCGGGGGTTTGCGTGCGATGCGATCGGTGGCATGGTCCGTGCAACGGTACAGTCGCCGCGACGTGCGGCAATCGATTCGAGACAACAAGGATAAATCTGGTGCGAGTTCACGTTCTGGGTTCGGCGGCGGGTGGTGGTTTCCCGCAGTGGAACTGCAACAGCGGCAACAATCAGCGGTTTCACGAGGGCGCGATGCGGGCGCAGGCGCGCAACCAGTCTTCCATCACCGTCAGCGCCGATGGTGAGAACTGGGTGCTGATCAACGTCTCGCCCGACGTGCGCCAGCAGGTGATCGGATTCCCCGGACTCCGACCGGCACCGGGCACGCGCGAGACCGGCATTGCCGCCATCGTGCTGATCGACAGCCAGATCGACCACACCGCCGGGCTGCTGGTGCTGCGCGAGGGCGCACCGCTCAATGTATGGTCCACCGAGCCGGTACGCGAGGATCTGTCCACCGGGTTGCCGCTGTTCAAGCTGCTGGATCACTACTGCACGGTGAACTGGCACGAGATTTCCCTGCAGCAACCCGAATTCCGGATTCCCCAGGCGCCGGGGCTGAGCTTCCGGGCGATCCAGCTGGAATCGGCCGCGCCGCCGTATTCGCCGCATCGCAACGACCCGGATCCGAACCGGGGCGACAACATCGGCTTGTTGATCACCGACGAGCGCACCGGCGGCAGGCTGTTCTACGCCCCCGGCCTGGGCAAGACCGGCCCCGGTGTGGCCGACGCCATGGCCGCGGCCGATTGCATGCTGGTGGATGGGTCGTTCTTCTACGAGGACGAGATGGTGCGCATGGGCGTGGGCACCAAGCCGGCATCGGCCATGGGCCACCTGCGCCAGTCGGGCCCCGGCGGCATGCTGGAGCTGCTCGGGAACTATCCGGACAAGCGCCGGGTGCTGATCCACATCAACAACACCAACCCCATCCTCGATCCGGATTCCCCGGAGCGGGCCGAGGTGGAAGCGGCCGGGGTCGAGGTGGCGTATGACGGCATGGATATCGAGTTATGAGCCAGCCGTGGCCGAAGGACGAATTCGAACGCCGGCTGCGCGCCAAGGGTGCGCGCTATCACATCCACCATCCGTTTCACCAGATGATGCATGCCGGTGAATGCACCCGGGAGCAGATCCAGGGCTGGGTAATCAATCGCTTCTACTACCAGATCAGCATCCCGATCAAGGATGCCAATCTGCTGGCCAACTGTCCCGACCCGGATGTTCGCCGCGAGTGGGTGCAACGCATCATCGACCATGACGGTGCGCCCGGCGAAGTCGGCGGTATCGAGGCCTGGCTGGCGCTGGGCGAGGCGGTCGGGGTGAGTCGCGACACGCTGTGGTCGCAGAAACAGGTGCTGCCCGGCGTGCGTTTCGCCGTGGATGCCTACGTCAACTTCGTGCGCCGCGTGCCCTGGCAGGAGGCCGCCTGTTCGTCGCTCACCGAGCTGTTTGCGCCGGAAATCCACAAGCAGCGCCTGACCGGCTGGCCGGACCACTACCCCTGGATCGACGCCGAGGGTTTGTCCTACTTCCGCAAGCGGCTGTCCGAGGCCCGGCGCGACGTGGAACACGGGCTCGATCTCACCCTGGCCTATTTCCGCACACGGGCGGATCAGGAACGGGCGCTGGACATCCTGCAGTTCAAGCTGGATGTGCTGTGGACCATGCTCGACGCCATGACCATGGCCTACGTGCACCAGACGCCGCCCTATTTCAACTGCGACGAGGCTAGCTGATGGCCGAGACGATCGATCTGAGCCGGCCGAAGCTGGCACGCACCCACCGCATGCAGTGGGAGGAAGCCCAGAACTGTTACGTGCTGCTGTATCCCGAGGGCATGGTCACGCTCAATCACAGCGCGCAGGAGATTCTCAGCCGCTGCGATGGCGAGAAGACCGTCAGCGATATCGTCGCCGAACTGCAGGCCGCCTTCCCGGGCAATTCGCTGGAGGACGACGTGTTCGAGTTCATCCGGCTGGCCAGCCAGCAGGGGTGGATCGAACTCGACCCCTGAGCGCCGGTTACAGGCCGGCCAGTACGCGGACGTGGGCGGCAGCGCTTTCGCCCAGGGCGTCCAGATCGTAGCCGCCTTCCAGCACCGAAGTCACCGGCACGTTGTCGCCCACCGCGTCGATCACCGCGCCGGTGACCCAGGCGAAATCCTCGGCCGTGAGTTCGAGGCTGGCTAGCGGATCCGCGCTGTGGGCATCGAACCCGGCGGAGAAGATCACCAGCTGCGGCTGCCAGCGGTCAAGCAGATCCAGCCAGTCTCGGGTGATGGCGCCACGGAAGCCGTCGCCGTCGGTACCGGCATCCAGCGGCGTTTTCACGATATGTCCCGGTTCCTGCGCCAGGCTGGAGTAGGGGAACAGCGGGTGCTGGAAACTGGAGGCATAACAGAGCCGTTTTTCCCCGCGCACGATGTCCTCGGTGCCGTTGCCGTGGTGCACGTCGAAATCCAGCACCGCAACACGATCGAGCTGGTAGGCGTCCAGCGCATGGAAGGCCGATAGCGCCACTGCGTTGAACAGGCAGAATCCCATCGCGCGATCGCGCTCAGCATGATGGCCGGGCGGGCGGATGTTGCAGAAGGCGCGGGTGGGAGCCTTGCCGGCCATCACGTAATCCACTGCTGCCACCGCGGCGCCGCAAGCGGCCAAAGTCGCTTCCAGGCTGCCGGGGCTCATGGCGGTGTCCGGGTCCAGTGACACCCGTCCCCGGCTGGGGGCGGCCGCGGCGATGTCCCGCACATAGGCCGGGTCGTGGATGCGGTCGATCCGCTCGAGCGCCACCGGTTTGACCGGCGGCTTGTCCAGCAGGTCCAGCAGACCCTCGGCAATCAGCCGGTCACGTACGGCGCCCAGTCTTTGCGGTCGCTCGGGGTGATAGGGGCCCGGTTCGTGCTCGCCGCAGGCGGGGTGGCTCAGGTACGCGCAACTCATGGCGCGAGATTAGCACGCAGGGTCGGCCAGCAGGCGTTGCTAGAAATTCGCGCTCTTGCTGATTGGTTCGCCGTCGACCAGGCCGTGCAGGCGCTTGGAGTTCTTGGGGTTGCGAAAGATCAGCGGCTGCGCGGCGGCTTCCTGAGGGTCGCGCTCGTTGGCCCGGGCCACCGCCTCCGTCACCACGTGATGGTCGGGCGATTTACTGCAGACCGGGTCGGCGGCGTACATGTCGCCGGTGAGCATGTAGGCCTGGCAGCGGCAGCCGCCGTAGTCCTTGAAGCGTTCGTCGCAACTGCGGCAGGGCTCCTTCATCCAGTCGAGCCCGCGGAACATGTTGAAGGCGTGCGACTCGCACCAGATCTCGTCGATGCTGTGATCCTTCACGTTCGGAAAGTCGATGTTCGGGAGCTGTCGCGCCGCGTGACAGGGCAGGGCCATGCCGTCGGGCGTGATGGTGAGGAAGATATCGCCCCAGCCGCTCATGCAGGCCTTGGGACGGTCCTCGTAATAGTCGGGTACCACGTAGTAGAGCTTCATGCGGTTGCCCAGCCGTTCGCGGTATTCGTTGGTCACGCGCTCGGCATGCACCAGCTGCTCCCGGGTGGGTAGCAGGGCGTCCTTGTTCTCCAGCGCCCAGCCGTAGTATTGGGTGTTGGCGAGTTCGACGTAATCCGCCTCGAGCGTCTCGGCCATGTCGAGAATCTCGGCGATATCGTCGATGTTCTTCCGGTGCAGCACGATGTTGAGCACCATCGGGTAGCCGTGCGCCTTGATGCGTCGGGCCATCTCCTTCTTCTGTTCGAAGCTGGAGGTGCCGCCCAGGAAGTCGTTGAGCTGTTCGTTGGAAGCCTGGAAACTGATCTGGATGTGATCCAGGCCGGCCTCGTGCAGACGGCCCACCCGCTCGTCATCCATGCCGATGCCGGAGGTGATCAGGTTGGTGTAGTAGCCCAGCCCACGCGCCTCCGAGACGATCGCCTCGAGGTCCTTGCGCACCAGCGGTTCACCGCCGGACAGACCGAGCTGGGTGGCGCCCATGTCGCGGGCCTCGCGCAGCACGCGGATCCAGGCATCGGTATCGATCTCGCGACCGATGTTGGCCATTTCCGTGGGATTGCTGCAGTAGGGACACTGCAGGGGGCAGGCGTAGGTCAGTTCGGCCAGCAGCCAGAGGGGCCTGGCGGGGCCGTTGCCGTCATGCCTTGCCGGGAGTCGCTCGACATCGATCATGGGAACCTTCCTGCGCCGTAAAGACGACGGGGGCCCGATGGGCCCCCGTCGATAACATCATCGACAACCGTGTTACCGGTTGCAGACGTACATCGTGATTTCAAAGCCGAAACGCATGTCGTTGGCCTTGGGAGCATTCCAGTTACGCATTTTGAACTCCTCCAGTTCTGAATGAATGGTCTTTCAGTGCACCCTCAGTCATGCAGGGTGCGTGCCAGATGCAGCAGATGTTGTGCCATGTCGTGACGGATCCGTCCTAAACGCCGGCACGAGCGGCTTTCGGGGGTTCCTTTTGTCGGCGGTCCCCCGCCCGACGCGTGCGACGTGGTTGCAGCATGGCTTTGTGGCGACAGAATCGGCCATCATTGGCCAGGTAATGGCCAGTAGTGGCCAGCATGGTGCTGCGCCGGTCGTGCCCGCCGCGCAAACCGGATAGCATCCGGCCATGCCTCGTCAGTTCACGTTTTCACTCCAGGGCCTGCTCCGGGCCTACCTCGGCAGCCTGCTGGTGCTGGTGCTGGTGACCGCCGGCCTGTCGCTGGCCTGGGCGCTGGTGTGGCAGCAGAGCTCGCAGGCCTCGTTGCGGCTCAACGGGCTGCTGGTCGAGGCACAGGCGGTGCGCGGTGATCTGTATCGGCAGATGAAGGAGATCACGCGGCTGGGGGAAGCGCCCAGCCGCGACGCCTACTGGCGGCGGCTCTACCGCATCGACGAGCACTTCTATCTGATGCGTCAGTACGCTGATACCGAGGCGACGCTGGAGGCCATCGGACGGATGGAAGAGGCCTACGAACTCATCGGGGTCGTGCTCAACCGGCTGGCCTACACCGCCAACCAGGCGCCGGACGAACGCCGCATCGACGAGTTGCTCAACCCGGCCTACGATCGCTGGATGACCGGCGATTTCGAGATGGCCTACGATGACCTGAACGAACTGGTGGCTGACCGGCGGCAGACGCTGCAGGCGCGGCTCGATCGCTGGCTGGCGCTGGCGCCCTGGGTGTCGGCGGTGCCGCTGCTTCTGGCCGGCCTGATGGTCTGGCGGGTCAGCCGGCGCTTTCGCCGCGGTTTCACCCAGCCGCTGGAGTCGCTGGTGCAGGGCACCGACGCGCTCGGCCAGGGACAGCTGGACCACCGCGTGCCGGAGCAGGGGGTTACCGAGATCCGCTATCTGGCCCGCACCCTCAACCGCATGGCGCGGGAGCTGGAAGCAAGCCGCCGGGAGCTGGTCGAGCGCGAACGTCAGGCCGCGCTGGGCGCCCTGGTCCCGGTGATCGCGCATAACATCCGCAATCCCCTGGCCGGCATCCGCGCCAATGCACAGTTGCTGGATGCCGAGGCGACGAGTGCGGAGGTGCTGGAAACCGGCGCCGACATCATGGAAGCCACCGATCGGCTCGAGCGCTGGCTTACGGCGCTGCTGGCCTACCTGCATCCGTTGCGCCTGGACCCGGCGGCGCAATCCCTGGATGCGGTGCTGGAGGCCGCGGTAGCCGCCCTCGGCCCGCGGCCGGATATTCAGGGTGTGACCATTCGCCGCCAGGGGGAGGATGTCCGGCTGAACCTGGACGGCGCGTTATTGGAGCAGGCATTGCACGGCCTGATGTCGAATGCGCTGGAGGCGTCGCCCGCGGGGGGCACGGTGATTATCACGCTGGCGCCCGAGGAGCACGTCGTGCGGGTGCATATCGACGATCAGGGGCCGGGGATGCGCATCGAACCCGATCCGGATGCCCGCGGCCCCTTGCCGACTACCAAGAAGCGGGGAACCGGATTGGGCATTCCGTTCGCCTACAAGGTGGTTCATGCCCATGGTGGGCAATTGCGCTTCGAGGACCGCGATGGCGGCGGAACCCGCGTGACCATGACCCTGCCGCGCAGTGGCGGGACGTCTGCATGAGTCGCGGCGCCCGGATCCTGCTGGTGGAGGATGAAGGGGCCCTGGCGCGCGCAGTGGCCCGGCGGCTACAGCGCGACGGCCACGTGGTGGTCACCACCGGCAGCCTGGCGGCGGCGCGCGACGCGGTGGACAAGCAGTCGCCCGATCTGCTGCTGCTCGATCTCAATCTGCCGGACGGTCTGGGTCTGGACCTGCTCGCCTGGATGCAGGACGAGCGCGGCATCCAGGCCCCGGCGCTGGTGATGACCGCCTACGGGGAACTGGATGACGCGATCGTCGCGCTGCGTCGGCGGGCGGTGGATTTCCTGCGTAAACCGGTGGATCTGGATCATCTGTGCCGGGCGGTTGGCGAGGCGGTGCGGGGTGAAGCCCCGCGCCGCCCCGGCGCGCCGGATCGCGCCTCCGGCGCCACGGTTCTGATCGGTGAGTCACCGGCAATGCAACAGATCCGCCACGAGCTGGCGCGGGTCGCGCCGCTGGGGCGCGGCGATGCCCCGCCCAACGTGCTGATCACCGGCGAGACCGGGACCGGCAAGGATCTGGCGGCACGGGCCCTGCACGAGGCCAGCCCCCGGGCGGCCGAGCCCTTCGTGCAGGTGGACTGCACCGCGCTGCCTGGTGAGTTGATCGAATCCGAGCTGTTCGGCCATGAAAAGGGCGCGTTCACCGACGCCCACCGCGCCCGCGACGGACTGCTGGCCGCGGCCGGCGAGGGCACGGCGTTCCTCAACGAGGTGGGCGAGTTGCCACTGTCGCTGCAGGCCAAGCTGCTGACCGCGCTGGAAAGCCGAACCATCCGCGAAGTCGGCAGCTCCCGGTCCCGGCCGATTGCTGCCTGGTTCGTGGCCGCTACCAATCGCGAACTCGATGAACTGGTCGCCGAGGGCGGCTTTCGCAGTGATCTCTATTACCGTCTGCATGTGCTGAGTCTGCGCATGCCGCCGCTGCGCGAGCGGGGGGAGGACGTCATCGAGCTGGCCCGCCATTTCATCGCGGATACTGCGGGTCGCTATGGTCTGGCGGCGCCCGAGATCACTGCGGGAGCCGAGGCGGCGCTGCGCGCTTATCACTGGCCCGGCAACGTGCGCGAGCTGCGCCATGTGATTGAACGGGCGGTACTCATCCGCGCGGACCAGCGGCTGGAGGCCGAGCATCTTCAACTGACGCCGAACACGGCCGAGCCGGCACCGGCGGATGCCGGGGACAACCCGACGCTTGCCGCCCAGGAGCGGGCCTTGATCGAAGCCACCCTGGCGCAGACCGACGGCAATATCTCGGAAACGGCCCGCCGGCTGGGTCTGTCGCGCGGCTCCCTGCGTTACCGGCTGGACAAGTACGGTCTCTGACGATCAGTTGTCGATCACGGCATCCAGCGTCGGCAGCCAGGGCAGGTCGGTCACGCCGTAGTCCACGCCCATCTGGCTGAGCAGGGTGGTGATCTGGCCACGGTGATGCGTCTGGTGGTTGAAGAAATGCGTTACCAGGAGCCAGGCCGAAAGCCGTCGGGTCCGGCCGTCGACATTGCTGGTATAAGTCATCGGTGCGGCGAGCCAGTCGGGTGACACGGCGGCCGCCCATTGCTCAATGGCCCTGTCGGTTGTCCGCCGTGCCACGGTCAGTTGGTCGAAATCGCCATGGCGCTCTTTGCCGAGGCGCTGATCGACCGTGTCGCCGCGAAACCGGGCCAGCCAGGCCAGGTCGCCGTCGAGCAGGTGATTGAGGGTGCCGTGAATGGAGCCGAAGAACGCACCGCGATCCTGCTTGCGCGCGTCATCATCAATGGTGGCGCAAACCGCATACAGGCGTTCGTTCATCCAGCGGTTGTAGGCTGCCAGCGTGCGGACATGATCGGGCAAGATCATGCCGCATCCTCGCGGTAGCCGAGCCCCCCGGTTTCGCGGCCGAGAAGGGTGGCGGCGAGGCCGACCAGGTTGATCAGGCAGAGCAGGGCCAGCCCGCGGCGGTAATCGGCATGCTGGAGCATGTCCCCGACCGCCTGACTCTCCAGCAGCCAGCCGAACGCCGGCTGGAGGACGGCGGCGCCGAGAAACAGGCCGGTGTTCACCAGCGCGATGGCCATCCCGGTATGACGGAACGACACGCTTTCCTTGGCGGCGGTGTAGCAGACCACCATGCCGGCGGGGCACAGGCCGTGGGCGAGGAACAGCCACCAGGCGGACGCGCCCGGCGCCCAGGGCCCCATCCAGGTGTAGAGATAGGTCAGCAGGGACAGCACCGCGGCCGCCACGATCACCGGTTTGCGACGACCCAGCCGGTCGGATACCCAGCCGGCGGCGAATGAACCCAGTGCAAATGCCACCAGCGAGAGCGTGACGTAGTCCGAGGCGCTGGTGCGGTCGAGCGCGAATACGTCGTGGAACATCGGCACGGCCCACAGGCCGGAAAACGCGAAGAAGCTGCCCACCACCGCAAACAGGCCGGTGAAATGCGGCCAGAGGGCGCGATTGCTGGCCACGGCGGCCAGGCTCGACCACCAGGGCTCGCGGGGCGCGGCTCCGGTCTCGCCGTGATCCGGGGTGGCGCTCGCCGGCCGATCCCGTACTACCAGAAAGATTGCCACCGCCAGTAACAGGGATATCAGCGCCAGACCGACGAAGGCTTCGCGCCATTCCACCCAGTTCAGCAGCCGGGCCAGCGGGCTGACCCCGAGTACGGCCCCGGCGTTGCCGATCAGAATCACCACCCCGGCCATGCGGGCGTACTGACGGGCGTCGAACCAGTTGGCGTTGAACTTCATCAGCCCGACAAACGCGGTGGACACCCCCAGCCCCACCAGCAACCGGCCGGCGTCGGCAGCCAGCAGGCCGCCGGCCGCGGCGAACAGCAATGATCCGCCGGCCGCCACCAGACAGCCGCCGGCCACGCTCAGGCGCGGCCCGTAACGATCGGCCAGGATGCCCGCGGGAATCTGCATGGCGGTGTAGACATAGAAGTACACCGCCCCCAGCCAGCCCAGCGCCACCGCGCTGGCGTTGAGGTCCTCTCGCAGCTCATCGACGATCACCGTCGGGGCCACGCGATGGAAGAAGGCGACCATGAAAGCGCTGGCCAGCAGCGAGAACGCGATCAGGCGCAGGCGACGCTGCCGCGGGTCGAGTGGCGCGGTCATGCGGGCTCGTCGGGTTGCTGGCCGAGCCAGTGCAGCGCGAACTGGCGGGCGGCCCGCCCGCTGCGCACGCCGCGGGCCAGGGCCCACTGCAACGCGGCGCGGCGGAAAGAGGCATCGTCGTCGACGGCTTGGTCCAGCTGTTCCAGATGGCTGCGCACGATTGCCAGATAGGCCTCCTGATCGAAGGGGTAGAACGACAGCCACAGCCCGAAACGTTCCGACAGCGACAGCTTTTCCTCGACCGCGTCGCCATGATGTATCTCGCCGTCAACGTTGCGGGCCTGGCGATTCTCGTCCAGGTATTCCGGCAACAGATGACGCCGATTGGAGGTGGCGTAGATCAGCAGGTTGTCGGGCGGCGCCAGCAGCGAGCCGTCGAGCATCGATTTCAGCGCCTTGTAGCCGGGATCATCGTCGCCGAAGGACAGGTCGTCGCAGAAGATGATGAACCGTTCGGGTCGATCGCTGAGCAACGGCGCGATATCCGGCAGGTCGACCAGATCCCGGGCATCCACCTGGATCAGACGCAGTCCGCGGTCCGCGAACTCGTGCAGCAGCGCCCGGATCAGCGACGATTTGCCGGTACCGCGCGCCCCCCATAGGAGTGCATTGTTGGCGGGCTGCCCGTACAGGAACTGCTGCGTGTTGCGGACCAGGGCGTCTTTCTGTGCGCCAATGCCATGCAGATCGGCCAGCGGCAGGGTGTTCACCCGGAACACGGGCTGGAGCTGCCGATGACCGGTCCAGCGAAAGGCGGGGGCCTGCCAGTCGACGGCATGGGAGGGGTCGGCCCGGCGTTCCAGCCGGTCGAGCAGCCCTTCGCCACGGTCGATCAGGCCGTGGAGCCGTTGCATGAGCCGCTCGTCCATGGGACCGGATGATGGGCTCCGATTCGGCTCGTGACAAGTTGGGCACAAAAAAACCCCCGGCATGATGCCGGGGGTTGATTCGTCATACCCTCGGTCGAGGGTTACGGCAGGGCAGGCAGGCTCGGCAGACCGGCGCCGCCGCCGGCAGCCAGGATCTGCTGCAGGATGGCGGGATCAAGAGCGCTGAGCGGTAAGCCCAGGCCGTCAATGCCCGGAATCGGCGACATGCCGCCACCAGTGCCGCCCGGAAGGCCCGGGAAATCGAAACCGCCGGGGGCGAAGTTGCCGAAAACGTCGGTGAAGAAGGCGAAACCGTCGCCCGGGTTGTTGAAGCCGAGCAGCTGGTCCAGAACACCCTGTTCGCCGGCCACGCCCTGCATGATGATGGTGTCCACCAGGCCACGCTGAACCTGATCCGGATCCTGGTTGACCAGCAGACCTTCGGTTACGTCGTTCAGGCCGCCGCCGGCGGTGCCGCGCAGCAGACCGCTATTGCTGCCCGAAACGCCATCGGTCGTGGGCTCCGCGTCTTGAGTCATCAGGGTCGTTGCCAGGCCGTCGACCGGTCCGGCAGGTCCCAGCAGTACGCCCACGAAGCTTTCGTTCTGCGCCGAGGCAGTCCCCGACAGGGTCAGGCCGAGCAGGCCTGCAGCAATCAAACGTTTCATTTTCCAGTTCCTCGTGAAGTGTCGACAATTATCAGATCAGGATTCGGTGGCTGTTCCGTTTGGCCCGCCGCCGCGACGATGTTCAGCCTACGCAGTATATCGGCATTTTCCTACAGAACTTTAGCCTATTATGTCGGCAACGCATCGCAAAAGAAAAGAGCCCCGCATGGCGGGGCTCCGAGTCGTCACAATTCACCGACCGTCGATACGGTCACAGCCCATCCAATGTAGCCCCGTTCACCAGTGCCAGCGCTGTGGCCGGATCAAGATCGGCCAGTGACAGGGGCAGTTCCGCCGGGCCCAGGCCGCCGGCGCCGCCCGTGGCCAGACTGCCACCCAGCAGTCCACCAATCAGGGGCAGGCCGCCATCACCACCCAGTAGCCCGCCGACAAGCGGCAAGCCACCGCCGTCACCACCGAGCAGGCCGCCACCAATGCCGCCGCCGTCACCGGTGAGCGCCATCAGCAGATTGGGAACCAGACCGGGTCGGGCGTCATCGCCGATCACCAGAAGGCCGACGCCGCCCAGGGTGGTGCCCAGATCCAGGAACGGATCCTGTAGCAGACCGGCCAGGGTGCCGTTGAGCGCTACACCGGCATTGCCCCGAATCAGGCCGCTGTTGCCGTCGGCGCCCGCAACGCTGCTTATCAGCGGTTCGGCCTGGAAGACGGTCAGGGTCTCAAGCAGGCTGGGGACGACGCCGTCGCCAGCCAGCAATAGATTGAGGACACCGGGGTTGTCCTGGGCCATGACCGGGCTGCCGTAGAGCAGCCCGGTCATCACCACCCCTATCAACGTCTTTTTCATCACTTCCTCCTTGAAGTTTCAACGGAACAATCCTTTGTTCCGTCGCCGTGTTGTTGGCGGCTGGCCTAACGCTGGCCAATCACCTTGAGTTCCACCCGGCGGTTCTTGGCCCGACCCTCCGGGTTGTCCGAGCCGTCGGGGTTGACGTTGGGCGCAATCGGCTGACTCTCGCCGTAACCGCGGGCCACCATCCGGCTGCGGTCGATGCCCTGGCTGACCAGGAACTCGACCACGGATTCAGTACGTGCCTGGGACAACTCCAGATTATAGGCTTCAGAACCGATCGAGTCGGTGTGGCCGGCAACCTCCACCTCGAATCCGGGCGAATCCTTGAGCGTTTCGGCCACGCCGATCAGGATCTGCTCGGCGTTCGGGGTGAGCCGCGCGCTGTCGAACTCGAACTTCACGCCCTGCAGGATAGCGCTCTGGCCCACGGCACAGCCGTCGGTGGTCACCGGCTGACCCGGCGGGGTGTCGGGGCACTTGTCACGGTCATCCGGGACACCGTCGCCGTCGGAGTCGATCACCAGGGGGCAGCCGGAGGCGTTGACCTGGGTGCCCTTGGGCGTGTTCGGGCAGTCGTCCTTGTAGTCGGGCACGCCGTCACCGTCGGAATCCAGTGGGCAGCCGGTGTCGTCGACCGGCACGCCGGCCGGGGTGTTCGGGCACTTGTCGGCGTAATCGGGCACGCCATCGCCGTCGGAATCCAGCGGACAGCCGTCAGCGTCGACCGGGGCGCCCGAGGGTGTGTTGGGGCACTTGTCATCGACATCCGGCACGCCGTCTCCGTCGCTGTCGGTCAGTGCCGCCGGGGCGAAGACGTAGCGCAGGCTGAGCATGGCGGAATGCTGTTCGTAATCCACGTCCGTGCGCTGGGTATTGCCGGTCGCCGGATCGGTGGCCTCGAACTCGGGATCATCGGTCTTGAAGAACCGGTAACCGAGGCCGAGGGCCAGGGTATCGGTCAGATCGAATTCGATACCGGCACCGAGCTGGGCTGCCAGCACGGTGTCGTCGGCGGCACCGCCGCCGGCATCGAGCTCGATTTCGGCGGCGCCAAGACCACCGCCCACGTAGGGATGCCAGTTGCCTTCCGGATTGAAGTCGAACCAGGCATTGGCCATCAGCGCGGTGGAAGTAATGTCACCCTCGGCATCTGTACTGCCACCCATGCCGTCATTGATCATGTCGAGGTCGTTTTCGCTGTAGCGAAGCTGCAGCTCGGAACGGAAACCGCCTTCCCAGCCGTAACCGAGTGACAAGCTGCCGAAGGCGCCGTCGTCGTACTCGATCTCGAAGTTCTGGGAGGCGCCGAAGCCGCCGGCACCGCCCGCGCCGCCTTGACCACCGCCGCTTGGCCCGGTGGGGAACAGGTTAATAAGGCCTGGAATGACCAGAAAGCCACTACCTCCCTGACCCGGTTGTCCGGGCTGACCGGGCTGGCCCGGCCCGAAGGTTTCCTGCGTCGCGTCGCTGTCGTTCAGCTTGCTGTAGCCGAGTCCGCCTTCCACGTACCAGCCCGGATCAGCCGCGCCAGCCGTGGTAAACGAAAACGCCAGAGCGGCAGCCGCCGCCATGCGGAGGTTCTTGCTCATCCCTGATCCCCTTGATTGATGCAACCGGTTGTCCCCAAGTCGGCGCCATGGCGCCAAAAACTTGACGTTCGGAGTGTAACCCCGCGCTGTGCGGTTGTACATACGCCTGCAAATGAAACTTTTGCGGCGTCAGCCTGGGTTTGCGGCCGGTTGTTCAGGCCAGCTTTCGATGCTTTGACTTGGTGGGCGCGTCCGCGGCGTCGCCGAGACGGCGCTTGCGATCAATCTCGTAATCCTGGAAGTTGCCCTCCAGAAATACCGGTCCGTCGTCCTCGAAGGCCAGAATGTGGCTGGCAATGCGGTCGAGAAACCAGCGGTCGTGGGATATCACGAGGACGCAGCCGGGGAATACCAGCAATGCCTCCTCCAGGGCTCTGAGGGTTTCCACATCCAGATCGTTGGTCGGTTCGTCCAGCAGGAGCACGTTGCCACCGGCCCGCAGTAGTTTGGCCAGATGTACGCGGTTGCGTTCGCCGCCGGACAGGTCGCCGATACGCTTCTGTTGGTCGCCACCCTTGAAGTTGAAGCGGCCGACGTAAGCCCGCGATGGCACTTCGTAGTGGCCGACCCGGATAATGTCCTGCCCGTCGCCGATTTCCTCCCATACCGTCTTGCTGCCGTCCAGGCTGTCGCGGGACTGGCTGACGTAGGCCGGCTCCACGGTATCGCCGACCGTTACCTCACCGGCATCGGGCTGCTCTTCGCCGGTAAGAAGGCGGAACAGGGTGGTCTTGCCCACGCCGTTGGGTCCGATGATGCCCACGATGGCGCCGCGCGGGATGCGCAGGTCGAAGTTCTGGTAAAGCGTGCGATCGCCATAGGCCTTGCTGACGCCCGCCAGTTCGAATACCTGCTCGCCCAGACGCGGCCCCGGCGGAATATAGATCTCGTTGGTTTCCGAGCGCTTCTGGTACTCGCGGCTGGCGAGTTCCTCGAACTGCTTCAGACGCGCCTTGTTCTTGGCCTGCCGGCCCTTGGGATTGGTGCGCACCCATTCCAGCTCCGCCTTGATGGCCTTCCGGTGGGCGTCCTCGCTTTTCTGTTCGCGGGCCAGGCGCTTTTCCTTGGCTTCCAGCCAGGCCGAGTAGTTGCCCTCGAACGGAATGCCGTGTCCGCGATCGAGTTCCAGAATCCAGCCGGCGACGTTGTCCAGGAAGTAGCGATCATGGGTCACGGCCACCACCGTGCCCGGGAAGTCGGCCAGGAACCGCTCGAGCCAGGCCACCGACTCGGCATCCAGGTGGTTGGTGGGCTCGTCCAGCAACAGCATGTCCGGCTTTTCCAGCAACAGCTTGCACAGGGCCACGCGGCGGCGTTCTCCGCCGGACAGCTTGCTGACATCGGCATCCCAGGGCGGCAGGTTCAGGGCCGCGGCGGCCCGGTCAAGCCGGCTGTCCAGTTCCCAGCCGTCGGCGGCTTCGATCGCCTCCTGCAGGCTGGCCTGTTCCGCCAGCAGGGCGTCGAAGTCGGCATCGGGATCGGCGAATGCGTTGCTGATCTCGTTGAAGCGGTCCAGCTGCCCCTTGATCTCGGCGACACCTTCCTCGATGTTGCCGCGTACATCCTTGCTGTCGTCCAGCGGGGGCTCCTGGGGCAGGTAGCCGATGCGGATGCCGGGCATCGGCCTTGCTTCGCCCTCGATTTCGGTGTCGACCCCGGCCATGATCCGAAGCAGCGTCGACTTGCCCGCCCCGTTGTAGCCCAGTACCCCGATCTTGGCACCGGGGAAGAAGGACAGGGAGATGTCGCGCAGGATGTGCTTGCCCGGCGGCACGACCTTGCCGACGCGGTTCATGGTGTAGATGTACTGACTCATCGTGGTGGCGACAGTGGAAAGTGGGGAGCGCCATTATCCGCGAGCCACTGCCGATGTGCCATCGGCGACGGCAAGTCCAAACAAAAAAGAATTACAAGGCGTATCAATATAACCGGAAACGCATGTCATGAGGGCGGCGTCAGCGGGATACTGCGCGTCATCAACAATCCGTCAACGCGTTGCTTCACACGCGAGGCAGACTATGACCGACACCGATACCACCATTCTGAATCAGCAGCTGGCGAACCAATCCGCCGAGGACATCGTGGCTTGGGCCCTGTCCCGCCCGGGCCGTCCGCTGATCACCACCAACTTCGGACCCTATTCCGCGGTCCTGCTGCACATGTCCACGCAGGTGCGTCCGGACCTGCCGGTACTGTGGGTGGACTCCGGCTACAACACGCGACAGACCTATCTCTATGCAGAGCGCCTGATCGAGATGCTGGATCTGGATATTCACGTCTACAATCCGCTGCAGTCGGCGGCGCGGCGTGACGCGCTGATGGGTATTCCCGAGGTTGACGATCCCCGTCACGAGACCTTCACCGAGCAGGTCAAGCTCGAACCGTTCCGCAGAGCATTCGCCGATCTGAAGCCGGACCTCTGGCTGACTGCGCTGCGACGCGAGCAGACCGAGTTCCGCCAGGGGCTGGAAACGGTCACGCGGGACCAGCCGGGCGGTGTGCTGAAGGTGTCGCCGCTACTGGACTGGCGCGAGACCGACATGAAGGCCTACCTGCTGGCCCATGGCCTGCCCAACGAGAACCGCTACTTCGATCCCACCAAGGTGCTGGACAATCGCGAGTGCGGCCTGCACAACCGGTTCACGGCGTAATGGCGCGCGTGTACCTACGGGTGGGAAAATAACGGGAACTTATCGTAGGGAATTTTCGATCTACCCCTCATGCCGAGCGCATGACGGTCGATACCGGAGCCTGTGCGCGGATCATGATTCGCGACGCGGCTTCCCCAATCGATACGTTCACGAGGTGCAGGCATGAATTGTCCGAGTTCAAGATTTCTACTGGGCGCTTTGTTCAGCGCCTGGCTGGCGCTGGCAACTGGTTGTGGCGGTGGTGGTGGCGGCTCCGCCGCGGGTGATGGTAATCAGCCGGTTCCGGTTGGCGGCAATCAGGTCGCCGGCCCGGCCGACCCGGTACAGGACGCGCTGACCGACGTCGGCGATACCACCGGCGACGCCCCGGTTATCGGCGATACGTCCGCCGCGCTGCTGTCCGCGCTGGTTGCGCTGCTCGACGCGCCGGATGGTCTGTCCAGCGGATTCCAGAATTTCCTCACCAGCCAGAATCCGGATGACCTGATCGCCGGTGGTGATCTGGCCGGCAACGCGCTGCTCAGCTTTGCCGCCGGGCTGTCTGAAACCCTGATTCAGTTGACTGAAGAAGGGCAGGCGATTCCCGGTTCCGAGAATCTGCTGCCGTTGCTGACCGACCTGCAGACGCAGGTCCAGGACGGCATCACCGGCCAGACCGACGGTGGCGATCTGACCGCGATTACGGACTTGCTGGTTCAGATTTCCGCTCAGTTGGACACCCTGTCCGGCCAGGTACCGCCCCAGGTAGCCGATGCGCCGCTGGTGGGCGACCTGCTCGCCGCCCTGGGTACTGGTGCTGGCGACCTGAGCACTATACTGGACGCTACCGGGCGGCTTGATGGTGACGATACCAGCGCGGCGCTTGTCGGCGCGTTCGACAACGTGCTGACCGCATTGTCCGGCTCCCTGCCGGGGGGCGCGGGCACCGCATTGAGCGGTGCGGTTGATCAGGCGGGCATTGATTTCGAGAACGGCCTGGCCGTGGTGCTCAATCCGTTGTTCCAGGCCCTGCGCGGTGTGCTGGCGCCGGTGACAGGCGAAAATTCGCCGTTGGCGCCGGTGCTTGGCGCCGGATTCGCCGGTGACTTCAGCGGGTTCGGTGGCGAAACCGCGTTTGGCGATCTCCTGGCCGGCGGCGGCACCGGAAGCGGTGGCACACAGATTCCGCTGCTTTCCGATCTGCTTTCCGGACTGCCGGTGCTCGGTGATGTCCTGGCCGAACTGATGGACGGTCAGGCGGCCGGCGGTCTCGACACCGTAAGCAATCTGCTCGATAACGGTGGCACCGGCAATGTGCCGTTGCTGGGCGACGTGCTGGCGGGTGTGCCAGCTCTCGGTGGCAGTGACCCGGCCTCGCTGCCGCTGCTGGGCGATCTGCTGACCGCGCTGCTGAGCCTGGACGGCGGTGGCGTGCCGGTGATCAGCGATATCCTGGACGCAGCTGGTGGCACCGGGGCCGGGTTCGATGTTAGCCAATTCAGCAACATCCTCGATGATTTGCTGCCGGAGTTGTTCGCCAGTTTCGGTGCAGACGCCAATGGGGGATTCTTGGCGGGCACCGAAGGACTAGGCTTCATCGGTAGCACCATCGATTCCCTTCTCGGTTCGATTCTGGGGCTTCTTGGTCTCTAGTTACCAACCGGCTCTTCAGAAACTGACGACACGCCGGCCCGCGGGCCGGCGTTTTTCGTTCACAGCGCCGGCACATTCATGTCCAGCGCCCTCTCGGCCGCCGTATCGGACGTTTCCGGTTCGCGCTGCAGGCTCTCGGGTTTCTCCGTATCGGGATCCCCGGTCATCCAGAGCAGGATGTCGTAGTAGGCGCGGATATTGCCGACGTATGTCACCGCCTCATGCCCGCGCGCGTACCCGTAACGGGTCTGGCTGTGGTAGCGCTTCTGGGTCAGCCAGGGCAGGGCGTCGCGCAGGTTGATCCAGGGGTCCGGGTCCCGGTCGCGTGCCTTTAATAGCCGGCGCGCGTCCAGGACATGACCCAGACCCAGGTTGTAGGCCGCCAGGGCGGTCCAGGTCCGGTCGGGTTCCTGGATGTCCTCGTCCAGCCGTTCACGTAGATCCCGTATGTAGCGGGCGCCGCCCTCGATGCTTTGCGCCGGGTCCGTTCGGTCGGTCACGCCCAGTTCTTCGGCAGTCTGTTCGGTGAGCATCATCAATCCGCGTACGCCGGTAGGGCTGACCGCGTCCGGATCCCAGTGGGATTCTTGGTAGCCCACCGCGGCCAGCAGGCGCCAGTCCAGCCCATTCTTTCTGGCGGCGGTCTCGAATGCGGGTCGCCATCGGTCGAGCCGTTCCTCGGCGATGCGGGCGAAGGTCTGCCCGCCGACGAACCCCAGTCGCTTGGCATGGCCGAAATGCCGGTCCCGGATTATCGTCATGGACGCGCTGTCGCGCATGCCGGCCAGGAAGGCTATTGCCCGGTTGTAGAGGGCACTGTGTTCTCGCGCGGGAAACACCCAGGCACGTGATGCCGTGACGGGCAGGGTGAAGGCGGTTCGCAGGCGCGGGTAGTAGCGCTGATTGAGCTGCACCAGCCGGGCGTCGGCGACCGTCGCCCGGATATCCCCCTCGGCCACCCGGGCCAGCAGTTCCTCGGCGTTGGCCGATTCGTCCACCCGGAAGTTCAGCGTCGGATGCGCCTGCTGCAACCAGTTCGTGACCGCATCATTCCGGGCGACGGTCAGCTTGCCATCCAGCGAGGCAAGGTCGTCGGGTGTCGGATCGTCGGTCTGATAGACCACCGTGGGTTGCAGGTCCAGGTATCCCGGCGTCAGCCGGTACTCCCGACGCAGCGCAGCGGTCGCGGTGAGGCCGACCGCGAAATGGCTGTTGCCCTCGCGCACGGCGCGGGTCAGCGCGGCGCGGTTATCGACCACCTGGATGTCCAGTTCCACCCCGAGTTGATCGGCGAACGCCCGGGCGAGGTCGTACTCGAACCCGGTAGGACCGGCCGGCCCGAGATAGTAAGTGGTGGCGGAGTTCACGGTTGCGACCCGGAGCGTGCCCGTGGTCCGGATTTGCGCCATGGGCGAAACCGGCGGCTGACAGGTCGCCAGCAGCGCCAGTGCCAGCAGTATCGTTACCCAGCGCAGTGAAACCCGATACCGCTGCGCGGGCAGCCGATGGACGGCGGCGTCACTCATGGAATGCATATTGTCGCTTGGGGCCGCGTTCCATTCCCTGTAAACTTCGCCTGTCGGTTGGCTGATGCATCGCCCCGACAGCTTTCCGGAGAGGTACCGAAGTGGTCATAACGGCACCGACTCGAAATCGGTTGGGGGCTTACGCCCCACGTGGGTTCGAATCCCACCCTCTCCGCCAGATATCTCCGCATAACAATCGGAACGGGCCATTGCAGCGAGCACGCCTCCACGTGAGTTCACGTGGGTTGATGGCCGCCATCCGTGGCGGCCACCCTTCGGGCAGCGCACTCGCGCTGCCCCGTTCCGTTCCGGACGGAACGGTCGAATCCCACCCTCTCCGCCAGATTCCCCACTGCTCGGCAATCCAGACGCTGACCGGTTTACACCCCGGTTCCGGTGCGGATGCACGAGTGGTAGCGGCGTGTCCTGACCGCCGAATTCCTGTGATGCGGGCATGGCCGCATCTTAACGCAGCAATCGCCGGGAGACGCTGACCAGCATGGCGGACAAGCAACGCCTTTATCGGGTGACCTTCTTCAATCAGGGCCATATCTACGAGGTCTATGCCAAATCCGTGTCGCAGGGCGGGTTGTATGGTTTCGTGGAAATCGAGCAACTGG